>NZ_JBJFLP010000001.1:0-2800000 GCF_045363165.1 Erythrobacter sp. GH1-10
CACGCGCGTGATCCAGAGATCGAAAATCCGCGGATCGCGCAGGCTCGCGAGCATACCAAGCCCGTGGATTCCGACCGCGACCAGAAGCACCCACCATGCCCTGAAGATTAGGAACAGCTCGACTGCGATGATCGCGTTGATCACGAAAAACGTATACGTCACCCCGGCAAACATCTGCGGGCGGGTCAGCGCTACAAACAGCGTGTCGCGACGGAGTTCTTCAGCCAAAGGATATCCTTCATTCGTTGGCCATTAGGCTAGCGATTCGCAACACACTGCAACACTTGAGGATTTCTGCACTTGGCCCTCTAGATTGCTAGATGTTCGCCTCGCCGTGCCGATTCAGAATCTAGCTACGCTCGCGATACCGACTTGTTGAAGGATCAGCTCGCGTTTCGCCTACGAGTGCAGTCAGTCTCCCACGTATTCATCACGCATGGCGCGGCTGTTGCGCAGGTCCTGAAGCGCCGATCCAGACTTCGAGGCGCCTTCGCGATAGGAGCGGTTATCAAGCTTCCTCTTGTATCGGTCGGGAACGATATCGTTGAGGATATCGAACATCCTCTGCTCCCAGTGCCAGTCCTCGAGCCACTGGGCCTTGCGCTTGTCGCACCTTGCGCGGCGGTACTTGTCGGCGAAGTAGTTTACTTCGTCCTGCGCCTCCGCACGGCGAGCGAGCGCTTCATCAAGACGTTGCTTCTGTTCCTTGGTCTGCGGCCCTTTGATCTTAACCTCGCCAGTCGAGGGGTTGAGGATGATGTCATCGGGATGCGGGAGCGGTTCGGGGGTGGGAAGGCCGTGCTTCTGGCAGCGTTCGAACTCTTCCGACCAGCGCTGCTTGTACTCGACCGCATTGCCGAACAGTTCGAACCTGGCGTCGGCATCACGTTGCTCCAGGTCTCTGACCAATTCAGCCATGGTCTTTTGCGCAAACCGATTTCCCTTCATCGCCGCGACCCCCATGGCCCGGAAGACCGCTTGGATCGCGGGTAGCTCGATGAGCTCGCCGTCTTCGCGCAGTGTAACCGGGCGATAGGCCTCGTGACGCAGGTATTCCTCGGCTGCGCGCATGCCATATCCGGTGTCCACCTTGGGCTTGTTAGTCGATCCCTTGGGCCGCCCTTTGGGATTACCAGACTGGCCCTTCTTGAACCGGTGCTCGACGGGCGGCTTACCGTAGCCGACCGTGTAGGGGACCACGTTGTTGTCTTCAGAAGTGGCGTTGCTTTCGTCTTTGCGCTTCACCTCACTCATTCTGCCGCCTCCAACCCGGCGCCCAGACGCTCGTCAGCCACGACTTCATAGGTTTCTCGGGTGGTCTCAAGGATCGCCTGCTTTCCGGTGTAGGCTTCCCACCGCCGGATTATCGTGTCGCAATAGAGTGGATCGTACTCGATCAATCTAGCCTTGCGCCCGGTCTTCTGGGCCGCGATCAGGGTGCTGCCCGAGCCGCCAAATCCGTCGAGCACAATTTCACCGCGGCGCGAACAGTCACGCAGCGCATCGGCAATAAGCGCGACCGGCTTGACCGTGGGATGCATGGATAGTTCATCGCTGCGCGAGCTGCTGATCGACGAGATGCCCGCATAGTCCCAGACATTGGTGCGATAGCGGCCCGTCTCGCCGAGACCGAAGCTGTTCGTATGGGCAGCTCTGCCCTTCTTGAACACAAAGATGAGCTCGTGTTTTGAGCGATAGAATGCTCCCATCCCGCCATTGGTCTTGTTCCAGACGATGAGGTTCTTGAGCTCGGTGAAGCTCTCCTCGCCGGCTTCAAGCAGCTCGCCCATGTGGCGCCAGTCCATGCAAACGTAGGCGATCGCGCCATCGCGCATGACCGATGCCATGTTGCCAAGCGTCGATTTGAGAAAGGCGGCGAACTGCTTGCGATCCATTTCGCCGCTAGCAAAAGCAAACTCGCGGTGCTTGACGGCTCCAAGCCCGCACACGTTCCCATCGATCGCGACATTGTAGGGCGGATCAGTGAACACGATGTCGGCGCTCTTGCCCGCCATCAATCTGGCAATATCGACCTGCACCTGCGTGTCGCCGCAAAGCAGGCGGTGGTTGCCGAGAACCCAGAGTTCTCCTCGCCGCGAGATGGGCTTCCCCTCGATCTGCGGCACATGGTCCTCGGCGCAATTCGGCCCATCCGGATCGGCTTCGCCGGCCTCGTCGAGCACGAGATCCACCTCCGCCAGGCTGAAACCAGTAAGTTCGGTATCGAACTCGAGATCGACCAAGGCCTGGAGTTCGATCGCGAGGATTTCCTTGTCCCATCCCGCATTGAGCGCGAGCTTGTTGTCGGCGATCACGTAGGCCCTGCGCTCGGTTTCGGAGAGGTGCGAGAGCGACAGCGTCGGCACCGACTTGATGCCGATCGACCTTGCCGCTTCTACCCTGCCATGGCCTGCGATGATTTCGCCCTCGTCCGACACGAGCACCGGATTGGTAAATCCGAACCGCTCGATGGAGCGAGCGATCTGGGCGATTTGCTTCTTCGAGTGTGTTCTCGAGTTGCGCGCGTAGGGGCGCAATTCCGCAATCTTTCGTTCCACAATCTGCTGTGCCGACATTCCAAAACCCCGTTGCTGCAACCGAATCACTGACCGATCTCGTATACATGGATTGAACGCTTGACTTTGTCAACCTCACGCCTATGTCGCTGTACAAACTGATTGAACGAGAGGGTTCATGTCGTTCGCCACAAAGCTTCACGAACTGCGCATCGCAAACCGGCTGTCGCTGCAGCAGGTCGCCGACAAGGTCGGCATCTCAAAGGCGCATGTCTGGAACCTTGAGAAAGGGCAGACCGACAACCCGTCGATGGAGCTGGTCCTGAAGCTTGCGGATCTTTTCCGGGTCCGCGTTGCCGACCTCGTTGGCGAGAATCCAGATGCCGAAGGCGAGGATCCGGAAATCATCGCGATGTTTCGCGACCTCAAGAAGCTCGAAGATGACGACCGCGAGATCATCAAGGGCCTCATGGATCAGCTTAAAAGCAGGCGCAGCGGCAAGCAGTGAAGATCGAACGGCTCGATCTCGACGGAGTGGGCGCGCCCCGAAAGCTTGCCGAGCGCATTCACGAGATTGAGACGCTGCCGCTGGCCGTACCAATCGAAGAGCTGTGCGAAGCGCTTGGCATTCTCTCAATTAAGGAAGTCGAGACCTCGGCCTTCGAAGCCGCGTTGATCACGGACGCTGTCAAATCCGCGGGTCACATCCTGGTCAATCGCAATAGCCCGAGGCATCGGCGCAGGTTCTCCATCGCGCATGAGCTTGGGCATTTTCTGATTGAGGCGCACCGTACTCGTGGCGATCACCCGATCGAATGTGCTCTGCAAGACTTGCATCTGCTGAACCCGCGCGATCGAGACAAACGCATACGCATAGAAGGCGAAGCCAATACCTTCGCAGCAGACCTGCTCATGCCGCCGAGGCGAATCCGGGAATACGTCGGCCATGTCGGCGTTTCGCTCGAAGTCCTTGTCGCAATGGCTCGCGAGTTTGAAGTGAGCAAGGAAGCCATGGCTCGCGCATTCGTTGCCTCGCATCGCGAACCCTGCGCAGTGATCGTATCGCGCAATGGCCGGGTCGAGCGTTTCTACAGACACGAAGACTTCCCATACCTGCCTGTCGCAAAAGGAAAGTCCTTGCCGTTCGACTGCTTAGCCACGGATGATCTGGCGGTGGGGACATTCACCGAGCCGGAGGAAATCGAGCCCGATATCTGGTTATCCGAGCACGATGCCGAGAGGGTTCTGGCGCTCACCGAACAAGCCCTCGGTCAGAGCAATGGCTTTGCAATGACGCTGCTACAGGCCGAGCTCGACGAAGGATGATGCCACTCGCTTCCTCGCTCCCTGTTATCGGCGATCTCGTTCCCTAATCAGTCACTGATACTTCCCTATTAAGCGCGGACGGATTCCCTGTTCCGCGTCTAGGGAATTTGCCTCAAGGAATGGCTGTTTTCTGCGAGCTTCGGGGTCTCAATCGACGACAAAATAGGCCAGCAAATTCGGAATTCGCTGTAGATTCCCTGTTTAGCAGGGAAAACAGGCAAGAGACTGGTGCGCTCGAGACTGCGTCGCGCACCAAACAGTCTCCGAGGCAAATGGAAAAAGCCTGATTGGCGCAGACCGCGCCAAAGAGCGCGCAGGTCTGCAGGGTTTCGGTGAGCTCTGCGCCCGCATTGGTGGTGGCGAACCGATAGACGCCCTTTCCGGTCTGTGGGACCAGCCCTGCGGCTTTTCTTATACAGTTCCGCAGGGAACGGGCGGCAGATTTCCGGCGGCCAGCAACTAAGAGACCAGCAGCGGTGTCCACACCGCTATGAGAGCCCGTCCCAGAAGGCTTTGAGGGGCGTGTTGAAATCGCCCGGACGCTCTTCGGGAAAGAAAAGCATCGCGCTTTCAAGTTCGATCACGGGCTCCGCATTCGGCAATGCATCATGCAGCCAATGCGCCCATTCAACCGGAAAGAAGGGGTCTTTGGCACCCCAGACAATCAAAGCAGGAGTTTGGAGCTTTCTGAGATCTTCCTCGATCACGACCAATTGAGAGTGATCCTGAAATCCCACATACCGATTGAAAGCGTCCTTGCGCGTCTGCGAAGACACTAGCGGGGCGATATTGGCGCGCAATAATTCCGGCGTCGCAAATGCGGGATCCTCGTAGACCAGCTTTCCGGTCGTTTCGGCGAATTGCTCCGGAGCCTCGAGGAAGGCGCCCATTTGATCAGCGAACACACCCGTTTTCGCCGCTTCGCGGATCTCGTTGAGCGTGGTTGGCGGCCAGTTATCGTGCACGTCGCAATTCGAGAAGGCCATCGATCGGACCCTGTCCGGAGCGGTGACAGCCATGATCTGTCCGATCGCGCCTCCACTATCGTTCATGACCAGGTCGAACCGGTCCACGCCGATCTGGTCAAGCACGGCCAGGATCATCTTCGCCTGCTCCCGGAAGCTTACATCGGCCTCCGGGAGGGCTTCCGTATATCCATGCGCCATCAGATCGATTGCAATACACCGGCGAGTGGATTTGAATTCCCTCAGCTGGCCGCGCCAGAAGTATGCGCTTTGGCCAACACCATGGAGAAACACTGCGGGAAAACCGTCACCGACATCGACAAATGCCGTGCGCCCGAACTTCGTATCGACGTAGCGCCGCGCTCCCGCGGAAAAATCGAGGTCTTCAGCCATCATAAAGCCCTTCCAATACATAACATAATTATGTTATTGTTGTTGGCATAATCGAATTATGACGGCAAGTGGCAATCATGGAGAATGCAACAGCCGCCCCAGATCGACGCTCCAGTCGCAGCGAGGCGACGCAGGCGCGAATCATCTCGGTGGCGAAGACCGCTTTCGCGAACGACGGGTATGCAGGGGCTTCCCTGGCGGAAATCGTCCGCCAGGCCGACGTTACGACCGGCGCGGTCTATCACCATTTCAAGGACAAGAAGGGCTTGTTTCGAGCGGTCGCCGAAGCACTCGAGCAGGAAATCATGGACCATGTGACGGAGCTGCCGCCCCGCGAAGATCCGTGGGAGACCTTCATACAAGGCATCGGTGCGACCCTCGAGATTTGCGCCAGGCCGGACATCAACCGCATCGTCTTCAAGGAAGCGCCGAGCGTGATCGGGCCCGCTGAATGGCGAGAAATCGAAGTGCAGTACGCTTTCGGGATGATGCAGGCGGCGATCTCCGGGTTAGCCGACGCCGGAGCCATGGATGCGCCGGACCCCGACCTCACGTCGCAAATCATCCTTGGGTCGATCATCGAAGCCGCGCACGCTGTGGCGTCCGCACCGGTAACCGAGATCGCTCTCGAAGACGCAAAATCCGCCGTTCTGAAAATGATCACTGCGCTCCGCACCTAGGCCAGACTACGGAACACTAGTGTGAAGCGCCCTGCCCGACCGACCGCATCGACATGGTCGAACCGGATGACGAAAGATCCATTCCGCTATTTGAAACGACCTCCAAAGTCATGGCATCTGCGCAAGATCGAGCTGGATGATTGGCATCACCTCAGATCGCCGAACTGAAGCTCCGCGCCGAGGCTTCCCGATAGGGATCGAACAGGGCGGCGATCGTGCGCGCGTAAGGAAGTCCTTCGGGCGTGATCCGCAGCGTAAGTTCGTCGAGCACCGCGAGGCCTCGCGCAAGGAAAGGCTGCAAACGGCTTTCAACCCGAGCGAACAGACATAGCGAAAGCTGCGCTTCGCCCTGACACAGCAGCCTCTCGATGAAGTGGCCGCGCATCCGGTCTTCGGAGGAGCGCTGGATCCCTTCGCTCGCCGACAGCCGCCCTTGCGAAGACAGCATCCGGTAGCGCCCGGTGTTTTTCTCGTTCTGCGCGATGAGGCCGGGAAATCCGCTGATCGCGGTTGCGCCCATGCCGATCAGCACGTCCGACCGGTCGTCGGTGAAGCCCTGGAAATTGCGCCGCAACCTGCCTTCGCGCGTCGCGATTGCAAGCGGATCGAATGCCCGCGCGAAATGGTCGAAGCCGACCGGCTCATAGCCGTTGCCGGTGAGGTAATCGAAGCCGAATTCCGCCATGCGGAAACGTTCTTCGCGTCCCGGCAAGGCACTCGCATCGATGACCCGCTGGCGCGGCACGATCTGCGGGACATGGGCATAGCCGAACAACGCCACCCGATCCGCACCGAGGAGCTGCGTGTATTCGAGCGAGTCCGCGAGATCCTCGAGCGACTGCTCGGGAAGGCCATACATCAGGTCGAAATTGAGCGAGGTGATGCCGGCCGATCGCAGCCAGTCGATGCTGCGGCAGATCAGGCCGTCATCCTGCACGCGGCCTATAGCTTCCTGGCAATGCGCGGCGAAAGTCTGCACGCCCATGCTGGCGCGGGTGACACCCGCTTCCGCAATCGCCTCGCCCCATGCGCTGGTCATGGTGCGCGGGTCGAGCTCGATCGACCATTCGGTGTCATCGAGCCAGAAATGGCGGTTGAGTGCATCGACCAGATCGATGAATTCCGATGGCAGGATCGCATTGGGGCTTCCGCCGCCAAAGGCGATCCTGCGCACCCTCGCGTCTTTGGGGAGGCGCGTGGAAATGATCTCGATTTCGGAGTGGAGCGCGGAAAGATAGCTCTCAACCCGCTGCCTGCGACCGGCTGCGCCGGTGTTGCAGCCACAATAGAAGCAAATCTTCTCGCAGAACGGAATGTGCAGGTAGAGCGAGATGTCCCCGCTCGTCTCCTCCAGCGCCCGCCCAAATGCATCGGCTGGAAGCTTGCCGAAATCGGCGGCGGTCGGATAGCTCGTGTAGCGCGGCACCGGCGTTTCGAGCAGGTCTGGATAATAGGGCCACATATGCAGCCTTAGACAGGGCCTCCGAGCTTGCGTCTTTGCGCGAGATCAAATGCGGCCATCGATGTCGGGCCGATTTCTAGCCCTCATCCTCATCGTCGATCAGGATGCGGTTGGCGGCACCGTCGAGGTCCTCGTACTGCCCGCTTTTCATCGCCCAGAAGAACGCGGCGAGTCCGGCCGCGCCCATGAGCAGGGCGATCGGAATGAGGAACGCCAGACCCGTCATTTGGCGGCGCCCGAAAGACGGAGCGAATTGGCGACCACCACCAGCGAACTGATCGACATCGCGATCGCTGCGATCAGTGGGGTGACATAGCCAAACAGCGCCAGCGGCACGGCGAGGATGTTGTACCCGATAGCGAAAGCGAAGTTTTGCCGAACGATGCGCATGGTCGCGCGGGCGACGCGGACCGCCAACGCGACCGACATCAGCCTTTCGCCTACGAACACGGCATCGGCGGCCTGCTGGCTGGCGTCGCTAGCGGTTCCGGGCGCAATCGACGCGTGCGCTGCGGCGAGCGCGGGGCCATCGTTCAGCCCGTCACCGACCATCAGTGGACGGCTGCCCGCAGCCTTGAGTGCTTCGAGCCTCGCCAGCTTGTCCTTCGGGCTCGCGACGGTCTGCGCTTCGATGTCGAGCCGCTCGGCCACCGCGCGCACAGGAGCTTCACGATCACCCGAAAGGATCGCGGGTTCGACGCCCATGCCCCGCAGGGCCGCGATCGTATCCGGCGCATCGGCACGCAACGGATCCCGGAAGTGGAGCGTGCGGAGGTCTTTTCCGATACGCAGTTGAGTGGCGAGGTCTCCGGTCTCGACCGAGGCGCGTTCAAGGGCAACGGGGGTTCCATTCCAGAACCCGGCAAGCCCTTTCCCGCTTTCTTCCGACACACCTTCGATGCGCGCCGGCTCGATCCGCTCCTGCCGCAGGGTCTTGGTGAGGCCCTGGCTCAGGGGATGGCGGCTGTGCTGTGCAAGGCCCAGTGCAACGGCGCGGGCTTCGGGATCGAGACCGGCAATATCCGGGCGCGGTTCGCCCAGGGTTAGCGTGCCGGTCTTGTCGAAAAGCACGGTATCGACTTCGGCAAGCCGCTCGAGCGCGCTACCGTCCTTCACCAGCAGGCCCCGTTTCAGCAGCGCGCCCGATGCGACGACCTGAGCCGCCGGAACCGCGAGCCCTATGGCGCAGGGGCAGGTAATGATCAGCACCGCAATCGCGATCACGAGCGACTGGTGCCAGCCCGCCCCCGCGATCATCCAGCCGGCGAACGCCAGCGCGGCAAGCGTGTGCACGGCGGGTGCATAGGCGCGCGAGGCGCGATCGGCGATGCGGACGTAGGCACTGCGCGATTGTCCCGCCTCGTCCATCAGCCGCGCGATATCGGCGAGAACGGTGTCGTCGGCGGTCCGGGTAAGCCTTACCCGGATCGGAGCCGAGAGGTTGACCGCGCCGGCATGGACTTCGCTGCCGATGCCGACGCGCTCGGGCGCGCTCTCGCCGGTCAGCATCGCATTGTCGATTGCGCTCGCCCCTTGCTCGATCTCGCCATCGGCAGCGAGCGCTTCACCCGCCGCAACCAGCACCAGCATTCCGGGTTCGAGTTCGGCGGCGGCAATTCGAGTGGTCGAGCCGTCGGGCCCGATCACACTCGCGCTCTTGCCCATCCGGCTGAGCAGCGCACCGATCCCGGCGCGTGTGCGATTGCGCATCACCGCATCGAGCGCGCGCCCCGCGAGTAGGAAGAACAGCAGCATGACCGCGCTTTCGAAATAGGCATGCCCGCCGCCGAATGCGGTTTCGTAAAGGCTGAGCGCGGTCGCGAGGATCACCCCGATCGAGATCGGGACGTCCATGTTCGTCCGACGGTATTTGAGCGCCATCCACGCCGAAGCGAAGAACGGCCTGCCCGAATAGGCGATCACCGGAACGGCGATCAGCGCGGAGAGCCAGTGAAACATTTCCCGCGTCGCGCCATCTGCTCCCGACCATATCCCGACCGACAGCAACATGATGTTCATCATGCCGAAGCCCGCAACCGCCAGCGCGCGGATCAGCAGCTTGCGGTCCTTGTCTTCGCTGCCGAGCGGGTTGTCGGCGACCGGCTGCGCTTCGAATCCGAGATGGAGCAGTGCATCCGCCAAGGCACCGACATCGAGCGATGGATCGTGCCGGATCGCCACCCGTTTGGCGGAGAAATTGACCCGCGCTGCAGCGATACCATCGACCTTTGGCAATTCTCGCTCGATCTTCGCAATACACCCGGCACAGCGCATTCCAGGCACGGTAAAGCGCGTGTCCGCGAGGTGCCCCTCCATGGCGGGTTCGAGGATGTGCGGCGCGTTCATCGCAACTCGCGTTCCCCGGCCCAGACATCGGAGCCCGCTTCGATCCGCAGCCGCATGGTCCATCGGCCGGCGTCTACCTTTTCGGACGAGCGATAACGCCCGTCGCCGAGCGAGGTAAATGTGAGGCTGGCGAATTCGTGCGCACCGAGCGGGCGGCGCAGTTCAGCCGTTGCCAGCGCGCCTGCGGGGATAGCGCTAGTTTCAAGGAGAACATGGCCATCGGCA
This sequence comes from Erythrobacter sp. GH1-10, assembly GCF_045363165.1. Taxonomy (NCBI): domain Bacteria; kingdom Pseudomonadati; phylum Pseudomonadota; class Alphaproteobacteria; order Sphingomonadales; family Erythrobacteraceae; genus Erythrobacter; species Erythrobacter sp. GH1-10. Next base: position 9,914 of record NZ_JBJFLP010000001.1, read on the forward strand.
TCGCGGCTGGCCGCGACGTCCCAACCGAGTGCGCGCGATTTCTCCGCTTCGTCGAGCCAGGTGTTGAACTTCTGGCTCGCGACATAGGAATTTTCGACCACGACACCGTGGAATCCCCCCGTCGCGAGGCTGGCCATGAAGAGGTTCACTGCGGCGACTATGCCGAAGCCGACCACCAGCACGATCGCCATGTGCTTGCCGGTAAACTGCCCGCCGCTCGATTTACCTGTCATCATTCGCTCCCGGGGCTGCTGAATGTCGTTTCGGCCACATCCCGTTCACCCTGCCCGTCGAGCGAAGTGAGACTGAAAGCGAAACTGGCAGCGCGGGCGCCTTGCGGCACCGTGACGTAGGCGCGCACGATCCGCGTTTCGTTGGCAGGGACAGTCACGACTTGACGCTCGGCTGCGGCTTCGCTTCCGATGCGGTCGGTCCACATCAGCGCGCCTTCGGGCAGGCCGGTAAGCCCGATCTCCATGTCGCGCGGACGCGCTTCCATATTGCGCAGCCGCAGCGTGTAGGCGTTGCGCACCGCGCCGTCTTTCATCAGCATGTAGGGCGGATTGCGGTCGGGCGAAACGGTAAGGTCGGTGTGCGAACGGGTGCCGAGAGCGAACAGCATCGCCGCGCCTATCGCGCCCCAGATGCCGAAATAGATGAAGGTGCGCGGGCGCAGCAGCGCTTTCCATGCAGGGGTTGCGGGCTGACCCGCCGCCTCGGCCTCGCATTGTTCGAGTGTGGCATAATCGATCAGTCCGCGCGGACGCCCGATGTCCTTCATCACCTTGTCGCAGGCGTCGATGCACAGCGCACAGGTGATGCAGCCGATCTGCTGGCCCTCGCGGATGTCGATGCCGGTCGGGCAAACCGCGACGCATTGCAGGCAATCGACACAGTCGCCATACTTGTCGGGATTTTTCTGGGCCTTCTTGAGGCTGCCGCGCGGTTCGCCGCGCCAGTCCTTGTAGGTGACGATCAGCGATTTCTCATCGAGCATCGCCGCCTGGATGCGCGGCCACGGGCACATGTAGATGCACACCTGCTCGCGCATGAACCCGCCAAGCCAGAAGGTGGTGAAGGTGAGGATGCCGACCGTCGCATAGGCGACCGGCGAGGCTTCGAGCGCAATGAAATCGCGAAACAGCGTCGGCGCGTCGGCGAAATACAGGATCCATACGCCGCCGGTCAGCAGGCTGATGATGAGATAGACCGACCACTTGGACAGGCGCCGCGCGATCTTGGCCGGACCCCACGGCGCCTTGTCGAGCCGGATGCGCGCGTTGCGGTCGCCATCGATGAAGCGGTCGACGTGCTGGAACAGGTCGGTCCAGACGGTTTGCGGGCAGGAGTATCCGCACCATGCCCGGCCTACCGCGCTGGTGACGAGGAAAAGGCCGATCCCCGCCATGATCAGCATTCCGGCGACGAAATAGAATTCGTGCGGCCAGATCTCGATATCGAACATGTAGAAGCGGCGATTGGCGAGATCGACCAGCACCGCCTGATCGGGCGCGTAGGGCCCGCGATCCCAGCGGATCCACGGCGTGACATAGTAGATCGTCAGCGTGACGAACATGACGAACCATTTGAACCGTCGGAACGCCCCGTCGATGCGCTTGTTGTGCACCGCCTTGCGCTTCTCGTAGAGCTGGGGCGGGGGCGTTTGCGGATCGCGAAGTCGCGCCGCAGCGACCGGATCCGCCTTGGCCGAAGGCAGCGCACCGGCCCAATCGCGGGGCTTTACCTCGCCATCGTCGGCGCGGGGCGGATCAGGGGCGTTCATCGTCTCCGCCTTCCCCGGCCGCGGCGATATCGGGCGCCTCGGGGGCGACCTCTTCGACCGCTTCTTCCGGAAACTCGCCGCCGCCGCGCGAATGGACATAGGCGGCCAGCATCCTGATCGTCACCGGGTCGAGCTTGTCGCTCCAGCCCGGCATCACCCCATGGCGCGGATTGAGAATCTGGCCCCTGATGTCTTCGCGGCTTCCGCCGTAGAGCCAGATCGCATCGTTGAGCGCAGGAGCGCCTTGCTGCTGGTCGCCCTGACCACCGGGCTGGTGGCACGCGGCGCAGTTTTGCGCGTAGAGTTGCTCCCCGGTGGCGCTGCTATCCGCCTTTCCGCTTAGCGACAGCACGTGGCTCACAAGGGCATCGACCTGGCCCGGTTGGAACACACCGTCGAACGGCGGCATATAGGCGAGACGGGTCTGGTCCGAGCCCTCCCAGCGGATTCCGTGGGTGAGTGTGTATTCGATTTCCGCAAGCTCGCCGCCCCAGATCCAGTCGTCATCGTTGAGGTTGGGATAGCCATACCGTTCGTAGCCCGCCGCCCCCGCGCCGTGGCACTGGACGCAGTGCTGTTTGAAGGCGGCGGCACCGCCTGCAATCGCTTGCCCCATCAGTTCGGGATTGGCCGGCAATTTGGTGATGTCGGTCGCAGCGATCTGTTCGAAGGTGCTGCGCCGGGCCATTTCCACCTCGCTCAGCTTTTCAGCCAGCTGGCCCCGGCTCGACCAGCCTAGCACGCCTTCGGTTGCCTGCTGGAACAAGGGCCAGGCAGGGTAGAGTATGACGTAGACGAGGCTCCAGGCGATGGTCGCGTAGAAGGTCCACAGCCACCAGCGCGGCAAAGGAGTGTTGAGTTCCTCGATCCCGTCCCATTCGTGGCCGACGAATTCGGTACCGGTGGCTTCATCGATACGGGTCTTCTCAGACATGATCGTCTTCCTTGAAAATCGAGTTCTTGGCCCGGTCCGCGCCCTCGCGCGAACCCGGGAGGAAGTGCCAGCCGCACAGCAGCAGATAGAGGCCGAAAATCACCACCAGCCCGTAGCTGTCGGCGAAATGGCGGAAGATCTCGTAGAAGCTCATCGCCCTTTCTCCTCGGCGAGCTCGGCCTGCGCAGCGGCGCTTTCGACATCGACCAGCGTGCCGAGCATCTGGAGATAGGCGACCAGCGCATCCATCTCGGTCACGCGGTCGGGATCGCCATCGAAGTCCCGCACCTGCGCCTTGGGATAGCGTTCTTCGAGATCGCCCTCGTCGAGATCGGGATCGGCCTGCGCGAACAGATCGTTCTCCGCCATTTCGATGTCGATGTCCTTATAGGGTACGCCCACCCGGCGTAGCGCGACGAGGTTGGCCGAGATATCCGCAATCTCGATCGGCGTTTCGGCCAGGAAGGAATAGCTCGGCATGATGCTTTGCGGGACGACGCTCTGCGGGTCCTTGAGATGCTGGACATGCCATTCGTCCGAATAGCGTCCGCCCACCCGCGCGAGATCGGGTCCGGTCCGCTTCGAGCCCCACTGGAACGGGTGATCGTACATGCTTTCCGCCGCGAGGCTGTAATGCCCGTAGCGTTCGACCTCGTCGCGGAACGGCCGGATCATCTGGCTGTGGCAGACATAGCAGCCTTCGCGGATATAGATGTCGCGCCCGGCCTGCTCGAGCGGGGTGTAGGGCCGCATGCCCTCGACCTCCTCGATCGTGTTGTCGATCCAGAACAGCGGAGCGATCTCGACGATCCCTCCGATCGCGACGGTCACGAAGGTTGCGGCGGCAAGCAGGGTGACGTTCTTCTCAAGCTTCTTGTGGCCATCGAATACGCTCTGCGGCGGAGCTTCGGGTCGTTCTTCGGTCATTTCTCCGCTCCTTATTCGGCCGGTTGGGCTTGGGGTGGCAGAGGCCGGTCGGCGGCCTCGTCGAGCGAGTTCGAATGCAGCGGTGCCTCTTCGCGCAAGTGGCCGGCGATGGTCATCCAGATGTTGAAGACCATGATGAGAGCGCCCGCGAGGTACATCGCCCCGCCGAAAGCGCGCATCAGGTACATCGGGTGCAAGGCCTCGACCGTGTCGACGAAGCTGTTCACCAGGAAGCCGTCGGCACCGTATTCACGCCACATCAGGCCCTGGGTAATGCCGGCGACCCACATGCTCGCGGCGTAGAAAACGATCCCGGCGGTCGCGAGCCAGAAGTGCCAGTTGATCATCCGCAGCGAATACAGCCGCTCACGCTGCCACAACCGCGGTACGAGGAAATAGACGCACGCAAAAGTGATCATGCCGTTCCACCCGAGCGCGCCGGAATGGACATGGCCGATGGTCCAGTCGGTATAGTGCGAGAGGCTGTTGACCGCCTTGATCGAAAGCATCGGCCCTTCGAACGTGCTCATCCCGTAAAAGGCGAGCGCGAGCACCATCATGCGGATGATCGGATCGGTGCGGATCTTGTCCCACGCGCCGTTCAGCGTCATCAGCCCGTTGATCATGCCGCCCCAGCTCGGCATCCACAGCATCACCGAGAACACCATTCCGAGCGTCTGCGCCCAGTCGGGCAGCGCGGTGTAGTGGAGGTGGTGCGGCCCCGCCCAGATGTAGAGGAAGATCAGCGACCAGAAGTGGATGATCGACAGGCGGTAGGAATAGACCGGCCGGTTCGCCTGCTTCGGGACGAAGTAATACATCATCGCCAGGAAGCCCGCGGTGAGGAAGAAGCCGACCGCGTTGTGGCCGTACCACCACTGGGTCAGCGCATCCTGCACGCCCGCGAAGGCGCTATAGCTGCGCGAACCCAACAGGCTGACCGGCATCGCCAGGTTGTTGACGACATGCAGCATCGCCACGGTCACGATGAAGGCGAGGTAGAACCAGTTGGCGACGTAGATATGCGGCTCGCGGCGGCGCAGGATCGTGGCGACGAACACCGCGAGATAGGCGACCCACACGATCGTCAGCCACAGGTCGACATACCATTCGGGCTCGGCATATTCCTTCGACTGGGTAACGCCGAGCAGGTAGCCGGTGGCCGCCAGCACAATGAACAGCTGGTAGCCCCAGAATACGAACCGGGCGAGGTTCGGCAGGGCGAGCGTGGTGCGACAGGTGCGCTGAACCACATAGAAACTGGTCGCCAGCAGCGCGTTGCCGCCGAAGGCGAAGATTACGGCGGACGTGTGCAGCGGGCGCACCCGGCCGAAATTGAGCCAGGGTTCGATATTGAGGATCGGGAAAGCCATCTGCAGCGCGATGAAGACCCCCGCGAGCAGCCCGGCAATGCCCCAGAACATCGTCGCGATGACGCCCCAGCGGATTACGTCATCATCATATTGCGATGGCCCTGGAGGCATACGGAAAATGCTCTGCGCCCGGGCCAGCGGGTCGTAATTGCGCAGTGTTGCAATGATCACGATCCCCACCGCCAAAACGACGATGAACATGTGAATCGCAAAGCCGGTGTCCTGCGCTCCGATCAGTGCGACCATCGCCAAGAGCAGGACAAGCGTCCAGGCTCCTAGCCGTCCAAAGACTGCTTCCATGGTTTAGATCCCCTTGTTCGCAGGAACGAGTAAGCCACTTCGGGCCCGAGAGTATTTGATCCAGATCAATTCCGTCGCAGGGCGCCCGGAACTATCATGCGCCCGCCTCGTTTTTCAGCGCGTCGATATCGGGCAGCGCGACTAGCGAGCGACCCGAAGTGGACAGCAGCCCCTCTTCGCGCAGGTCTGTGAATTGCCGACTCACGGTCTCGATGGTCAGGCCGAGACTGTCCCCGATATCGCCGCGCCCCATCGGCAGGACGAATTCGCACTCACCGTGCGTGCAGCCGCAAAGACGTTTTGCCATCGAGATCAGGAAGCCGGCGACACGCTGGCGCGCGGTCTGGTGTCCGAGGCGCATCATCCTCGTTCTTGTGCGCTGGAGCGATTCGAGCGATTTGATCAGGACCGAACGCAAGACGGCAGGATCGTCTTGAGCGACGTCGAGAAACTCGTCTGCCGAGAACACCAGCAGGTCGGTCTCGCTCAGCGCAACGAGACTCGATCCGCCTTCGCCCCTACGCTGGAGCGACACGATATCGCCGGGGAAATGGAATCCCATCACATGCCGGGCCGGACCCGAAGACGTCGCAGCCGGGCCTGCGCGAGGCGTGCCGGGGCTTTCCTGCACCAGCAGCTTGGCGGCGCCGCTTGCGATGTAGACGAGGCGGTGTTCGTTTTCGCCCGACGGCAGTTCCACCCCCGGCGACAACGTGATGGCTTGTCCGATTGCGCACAACTTGTCGGCCACCCCTTGCGCCCCCGGCCCGCACGGGATCGCGGCGCGAAACGACGCGAAGCTGAAGGATTCGGAAGGGGGCGAAACGCTTGCCATGTTGCAGCAGCCAATTGCACCGCGCGCTGGTCCCGTCTTTGATCAGGATCAAGCCGGGCGATTTGATTTCCATCAATGAGGCCGGCGGATACCTGCGCCAAAGACCCTCCCACAGGCAGCAAGAACCCTGGGCCGCGAAGGGCGGCCGCTGCTGCCGAAGAGGGATGACACATGAAATACCTACTGGCTCCGGTCTGCGCAGCGCTTGCACTGGCAGCTTCCCCCGCCTCGGCCGAAAACGAGGCAGGCGACGTCCAGTTCAAGCTCGTCATGACCGGCGTTCTGCCCGACGGCGAGATCGACCAGTTGAACGTCGACCTTGTCGGTCTGCCTGCGGGCACCGACACAGCGGCCAACGACAATTATGTGCCGACTATCGCGATAGAGTATTTCGTGAGCGAGAACTTCTCGATCGAGACGATCGCGGGCACCACCCAGCACGATGTCGACGCGGTTTCGGGCTTCGCTCCAGGAACCGAGCTCGTCTCGGATGCGCTGCTGCTGCCCGCAACCGTGACAGCCAAGGCCCATCTCGATGCGGGCCCGGTGAAGCCGTACATCGGCGCGGGCGCGGCCTATTTCATCTGGCTGAAGGACGATCCCGGCGCGGCGACAGTGCCGCTCGGAGTCACGGAAACCAACCTGTCCGACGAATTCGGCTTTGTGCTCCAGGCCGGCTTCGACGTCCCGCTCGGCGATGGCGGATTCGGGCTTACGGTCGATGCCAAGCGCTACTTCATCAACACGACCGCGCAATGGTTCGCCGGGAACACGCTGGTGATCGAGACCGAGCACAATCTCGATCCCTGGGTTTTGAGCGCAGGTGTCGCCTATCGCTTCTGACACGTACGAGCGACTAGCGGCGATTTGTCGATTGGGAGAGGAGCAGAAGCCGTTTGACTACGATTGAACCAATGCGCCCCGCACCGATCGCGATCGCGAACGATCTCGCTGTGAAAGATCTTCGCGCCGCGCTCGGTGCGGGTTGGCGCGACTTCGCCGCCCGCCCCGGGTACGGGCTGTTCTTCGGCGCGATCTTCGCGGTCTCGGGGCTGGTGCTCGGCTACCTGTTGCTGGCTCGCGGAGAACCGGAGTGGCTGATCCCGGCAGCGGCGGGCTTTCCGCTGCTTGCTCCGTTCACGGCGGTCGGGCTTTACGAAGTCAGCCGCCGCCGCGAAGCCAATCTGCCGACGAGCTGGTCCGTCATCCTCGGTGCGCTCAAGGGCCGCGGAGACGAACAGATCTTGAGCATGGGCGTGATCCTGTTCGTGGCTTTCGGCTTCTGGATCATCGTCGCGCATGGTGTCTTCGCCGTGTTCATGGCCGAAGCCGGAGCGGGCGCGGAATCGCTGGCCTTTCTGACGACACCCGCGGGCCTGACGATGCTCGGGGTCGGAAGCGTGTTCGGCGCCCTGATCGCGCTCGCTTTCTATTCGATCACCGTCGTCAGCCTGCCGATGCTGGTCGATCGCAAGGTCGATTTCCTGACGGCGATCATCACCAGCCTGCGGGCATTCAGGACGCATCTCGCGGTCCTGCTGGTGTGGGCCGCCTTCGTCGCAGCCGCGCTGTTTGTAGCGATGTTGCCCGCATTTCTCGGACTACTGATCGTGCTCCCCGTGCTGGGGCATTCGACGTGGCACCTCTATCGCCGGATCGTCGACTCCGCGCCCGCTACGGAGTAGCCCGCCGCGGTCAGTGGTTTTTGGCGCTTCCCGCCCCTCGCGGCACGCGGATCAGGTCCACCAGCATGCGGATTTCGGGCGGGACGGGTCGCGTCATCTTCGCCACTGCGATGGCGACAGCGAAATTGACCAGCATCCCGATCGCGCCGATGCCTTCCGGCGATATCCCGAACAGCCAGTTTTCGGGGATGTTGGCCGCTGGCTCCAGCAGCTTGAAATAGGCGATGTAGGCGAAGGTGAAGAGCAGGCCCGAAACCATTCCGGCGATCGCGCCTTCGCGGTTCATCGACTTCGAGAAGATACCCATGAAGATTGCCGGAAACAGGCTCGAGGCGGCCAGTCCGAACGCGAACGCGACGACCTGCGCCACCCAGCCCGGCGGATAGATGCCGAGATAGCCCGCGATCACGATCGCCGCCGTCGCCGCGATACGCGCCGCAAGGAGCTCGGTTTTGGGAGAGATTTCGGGCGCGAAGGTGCTCTTGAGCAGATCGTGGCTGATCGAGCTCGAGATCACCAGCAAGAGGCCCGCCGCCGTCGATAGCGCCGCGGCGAGACCGCCCGCCGCCATCAGCGCGACGACCCAGCCGGGCAGGCCCGCGATTTCGGGATTGGCTAGAACCATGATGTCGCGATCGACATAGACCTCGTTCGCGGCATCAGGGTTTGGCGGATTCGCAATCAGCCGCTCCCCCCAAGGCCCGTCCTCGCCGGTGAAGGCCGGCTTGCCTTCGAAGGCATCGCCCGAGCGATACTGCATCACCCCGTCGCCGTTCTTGTCCTGCCACGCGATGAGATCCGCGCCCTCCCAATTGGTGAACCAGCTTTCCGCCTCGGCATATTCCGTGCCGTCGGTCTTGTTGATGAAATTGTACATGCCGAACGCGCCGACCGCCGGAGCGGTGGTGTAGAGGAGGGCGATGAAGATCAGCGCCCAACCGGCCGATTTGCGCGCATCCGACGCTTTGGGCACAGTGAAGAAGCGCACGATCACATGCGGCAGGCCTGCCGTTCCGACCATCAGCGCCATGGTGATGCAGAACATGTCGATCGTGCTCTTCGACCCGGCGGTGTACTGGTTGAACCCAAGCTCGACGAGCACGTTGTCGAGCTTCTGCAACACATACATGCCCGATCCGTCATTCAGCTCCGACCCGAGGCCGATCTGGGGGATCGGATTGCCTGTCAGCATCATGCTGATGAAGAAGGCCGGGACCATATAGGCGAAGATCAGCACGCAATATTGCGCGACCTGGGTGTAGGTGATGCCTTTCATCCCGCCCATCACGGCGTAGACGAAGACGATCCCCATCCCGATGATCACCCCCATCGTGATGTCCACCTGGAGGAATTGCGAGAACACGATTCCCACACCGCGCATTTGCCCCGCAATGTAGGTGAAGCTGATGAAAATCAGGCAGATCACCGCGACCACCCGTGCCGCCTTGGAATAATATCGCGTGCCGATGAAGTCGGGCACGGTGTACTGGCCGAACTTGCGCAGATACGGCGCGAGCAGCAGCGCGAGCATGACGAAGCCCCCGGTCCACCCCATCAGGTAAACCGAGGCGTCGTAGCCCATGAACGCGATCAGCCCTGCCATCGACAGGAAGCTCGCGGCGCTCATCCAGTCCGCCGCAGTCGCCATACCGTTGACGACCGGATTCACCCCGCCGCCTGCGACATAGAAATCCTGCGTCGAACCCGCCCGGCTCCAAATCGCAATACCGATGTACAGCGCGAAGCTGGCACCTACGAAGAGGTAGATCAGGGTTTGCGTTTCCATCGCTCGCGCGCCCTCAATCGTCGAGATCGTATTTGCGCTCGATCTGGCGCATGCGGATCACGTAGACGAAGATCAGCGCGATGAAGATGTAGATCGAGCCCTGCTGCGCGAACCAGAAACCGAGCGGATATCCCCCGAGGCTGAATTGGTCGAGGAAATCGCGAAACAGGATCCCCGCGCCGAAGGAGCAGGCGAACCAGATCGTCATTAGGGTGGCGAGCAGCCGGATATTCTCGCGCCAATAGGCCCCCTCGGCCGCGTTTTTCGCATCGCGATCCCCGCGTCCTTTTTCAACCTCGCCCGATTTCGAATCTTCCATACCCCGTGCCTCCCGCCACGGCCCTGCCTTATCTGCAAGCCACACGATGAAGGCTAGAGCGAAAGCGAATAAGTCGCGAGAGGGACTTTCGGGATTCACCCGACCAAGCGCGGATGCGACCGGAACGGATATGCGCAGCCGGTCGTATTTGCAGGCAGGGCCCCTCGCCATGGCTCGAGGCCGTGCTATGCGAGAAACGCGAACCCGAGATTCAAGAAGGATACCCCCATGAAGACCCGCGCTGCCGTCGCCTTCGAAGCCAAGAAGCCGCTCGAAATCGTCGAACTCGACCTTGAAGGCCCCAAGGCGGGCGAGGTGCTGGTGGAGATCATGGCGACCGGCATCTGCCACACCGATGCCTACACGCTCGACGGGCTCGACAGCGAGGGCATCTTCCCCTCGATCCTCGGCCACGAAGGCTGCGGGGTGGTGCGCGAGGTCGGCGCGGGTGTCACCAGCGTGAAGCCGGGCGACCACGTGATCCCGCTCTACACGCCCGAATGTCGCCAGTGCAAAATGTGCCTTTCGGGCAAGACCAATCTCTGCTCGGCGATCCGCGCGACGCAGGGGCAGGGCCTGATGCCCGACGGCACCAGCCGCTTCAGCTACAAGGGCGAGACGATCTACCACTACATGGGCTGTTCGACCTTCTCGAACTTCACCGTGCTGCCAGAAATCGCGGTGGCGAAGATCCGCGATGACGCGCCATTCGACACCACCTGCTATGTCGGTTGCGGGGTGACGACCGGCGTCGGTGCGGTCACGAATACCGCCAAGGTCCAGCCGGGCGATACTGTCGTGGTGTTCGGCCTCGGCGGGATCGGGCTCAACGTGATCCAGGGCGCCAAGATGGCGGGGGCCGACCGCATCGTCGGCGTCGACATCAATCCGGCCAAGAAGGAATGGGGCGAAAAATTCGGCATGACCGATTTCGTCAATCCGAAAGAGGCCGGCAATGTGGTCGAGACGCTCGTCGACATGCTCGATGGAGGCGCGGACTACTCGTTCGACTGTACAGGCAACACCGATGTGATGCGCGACGCGCTCGAATGCTGTCACAAGGGCTGGGGCACTTCGATCATCATCGGCGTGGCCGAGGCGGGCAAGGAAATCAGTACCCGTCCGTTCCAGTTGGTGACGGGGCGCAACTGGCGCGGCACCGCATTCGGCGGGGCAAAGGGCCGCACCGACGTTCCCAAGATCGTCGACTGGTACATGAACGGCAAGATCGCGATCGATCCGATGATCACCCACCGCCTGACGCTGGACGAGATCAATACGGGCTTCGATCTCATGCACGCCGGCGAAAGCATCCGCGCGGTGGTGGTGTATTGATGGTGGAAAAGGTCAATCTGGAAGCGAAGTTCGCGCTGTTCTCGGAGCATTGGGCACCGCGTCTCGCCGCGCGCTATAACGGCAACGAAGTGCGCCTCGCCAAGGTCGAAGGCGAGTTCCACTGGCACCACCATCCCGAGACCGACGAGCTCTTCCTGGTGATCGAGGGCGAGCTCGACATGGAGTTCCGCGACCGCACCGAGCATCTGTCGACCGGCGACCTCATCGTCGTCCCGCGCGGAGTCGAGCACCGTCCCTGCGCGCGCTCGGGTGAGGTTAAGCTGCTGGTGATGGACGCCGAAGGCACGCCCAACACCGGCGACGAGGCGACCGCGTTCAAGCCGGTGGAGGTATAGCGTGGCAATCGAGTCAGTTTCCGAAGTGTGCAGCCACGGCGGTGTGCAGGGCGTCTACTCGCACCAGTCGCAAGAAACCGGGACCGAAATGACCTTTGCGGTCTTCGTGCCTCCGCACGAGCCGGGCGCAAAGCTGCCGGTGCTGTGGTATCTCTCCGGCCTCACCTGCACCCATGCCAACGTGATGGAGAAAGGCGAATACCGCGCAGCCTGCGCCGAGCACGGCCTCGTCTTCATCGCGCCCGACACCTCCCCGCGCGGCGGCGATGTGCCCGATAGCGCGGACGAGTACGATTTCGGCAAGGGCGCGGGCTTCTATGTCGATGCGACGCGCGAGCCGTGGTCCAAGCACTATCGCATGCGCTCGTATATCGAGCGCGAATTGCCGGAAGTCATCGCCGAGAATTTCGCTTTCGACATGGACCGCCAGTCGGTCACGGGGCATTCGATGGGAGGCCACGGCGCACTAACCATCGGCTTGCGCAACCCCGAGCGATTTCGCTCGGTCAGCGCCTTTGCCCCGATCGTCGCGCCATCGCAGGTGCCCTGGGGCGAGAAAGCGCTGGGCCGCTATCTCGGCGACGATCGAGTATCGTGGCGCGAATACGATGCGGTCGCGCTAATAGAGGACGGCGCGAGCTTGCCGGAACTGCTGGTCGACCAGGGCTCCGCCGACAATTTCCTCGAGGAGCAGTTGCAGACGCATCGGCTCGTCGATGCCTGCCGGTCGGCGAACATAGACGCCGATATTCGCATGCAGGAAGGCTACGACCACTCCTATTTCTTCATCTCGACCTTCATGCCCGAGCATATCGCCTGGCATGCCGGTCGCTTGAAGCTCTAGCCGTCGATGGCGCGGAAGTGCCCGTTGAAGAAACCGAGCGCGCGCGGCTCCCCGCTTCCCGAAGTCTCCATCGCCTGCACTTCGCCTAGGATCAGGGTGTGATCGCCCGCGGGATGGGCGGCCCAGCGTCTGCATTCGATGGTGGCCAGTGCATCCCTGATTACCGGCATCCCGTTTGAAGTGCGCCTGAAGTCCGCGGGGGTCAGCGCGCTGTCTCCGCGTGCAGCATAGCGCCGGGCGAGCGCCTGCTGGTCGCCGGCCAGAATACTGATCGCGAAATCCTCGGCTTCGAGATACTCCTCATACTGGCTCGCGGAATTCTGCAGGTTCCAGCACACCAGCATCGGATCGAGCGAGACCGATACGAGCGAATTGACCGTCATCCCCGATATGCCGTGCTCGGCCTCGGGCATGTCGAACGACACCACGCACACGCCGGTGGCGAACAAGCTCATCAGCTTGCGGAACTCGGCCTGTGTGGCCGGGTCTGCCGGGCGGGTGTCGGACACAAATGCTCTCCGTGCGGGATGGATGAAGGGCTAACGGGCTCTTGCAACGCGCGTTCCCTTACAGCGCGGCAATTGTCAATTGATGCGGGACAGGCGCCGGTCTGCGCAACGCTTTTCGAAATCGAGCAAAAGCGGTCGATTTTCGGGCACCGATGCGCCGGACGCGCGTTGGGGAAGCAAGGTTACATTGTATCACAGGCAAGGGATGGGTGAACGATGATCGATCGCGTCGGCGAAGCGATGAAGGACTTCCTGAAACAGGAAAGTGCGGGCGGCATAGTGCTGATCGTGGCGGCGGCGCTTGCGCTGGTGATCGCCAACACGCCCGCAGCCGGTGCCTATTTCGGCGCGCTCGAGACCAAGCTCAACCTGTCCTACGGCAGCTTCGCGATCGACAAGCCGCTGCTCCTCTGGATCAACGACGGCCTGATGGCGATCTTCTTCTTCCTGATCGGTCTCGAGGTGAAACGCGAGATTCTGGAAGGCCAGCTGTCGAGCTGGGACAAGGCCTCGCTGCCGCTCCTCGCCGCCATCGGCGGGATGGCGATCCCGGCGCTGATCTTCGTGGGCTTCAACTGGGATTCGCCCGAGACGATCGACGGCTGGGCGATTCCCGCCGCAACCGACATCGCTTTTGCTCTGGGCATCCTCTCGCTGCTCGGCCCGAGGGTGCCCGTGGCCCTGAAGGCGCTTCTGCTTGCGGTGGCGGTGATCGACGATATCGGCGCGATCACGATCATCGCGCTGTTCTACTCGGGCGAGTTGAAGCTCGATATGCTGCTCAGCGCGGGCTTCACCCTGCTGGTCCTCGCCTTGATCGGCCGCGCGAAATTCGGCTCACGCATTCCTTACGTGCTGTTGACCGTGCTGATGTGGGTGTTTGTGCTGAAGTCCGGTGTTCACGCAACGCTGGCCGGGGTCGCCGCTGCCTTCTGCGTGCCGATGGTGACGCGTCACGGCGAACGCTTGCTCGAGGACATGGAGCACGGGCTGCACTATTGGGTCGCGTTCCTGATCATCCCGATCTTCGGCTTCGCCAATGCGGGCGTATCGCTCGTGGGCATTTCCCCCAGCGACTTGCTGGCACCGCTGCCGCTCGGCATCGCGCTCGGCCTGCTGATCGGCAAACAGATCGGCATCTTCGGCTTCGCCTGGCTCGGGGTGAAGATGGGCCTTGCCAAGCTGCCCGAGAATGTCGGGTGGAAGCAGATCCACGGCCTCTCGCTGCTCGCCGCGATCGGTTTCACCATGAGCCTGTTCATCGGCAATCTCGCCTTCACCGATGCGAGCCAGGTCGATGCGGTCAAGCTCGGCGTGCTCTCGGGATCGCTGGTTGCGGCTTTTGCCGGTTTCTTCCTGCTCAAGGCTGTCTTGCCTAAGGCTGCAGCGGAGGATACCGGCGGCGCATGAGGCCAGCCGCGCGCACCATCAGAGTCAACGGGATCAGCCTCGCCTATTTCGAATGGCGCGGCAAAACGGGAAGCCAGGAACCACCGCTGGTCTTCGCGCATGCGACGGGCTTCCACGCCCGCGTGTGGGACGCAGTGATCGAACATTTTCCGGAGCGCCGCGTCCTCTCGCTCGACCTGCGCGGGCATGGCCGCTCCGAAGGCAAGCCGGTCGATCACTGGAAGGTGTTCAGCGAGGATGTCGAGACATTCCTCGATCAGCTGCGCATCCGTAACGCCATCGGCGTCGGGCATTCGATGGGCGCGCATACGCTGCTGCAATGCGCCGCCGACAAGCCCGGAGCCTTCAGCAGGCTCGTGCTGTTCGATCCGGTGATCCTCGCGCCGGAATTCTACGCGGCCCCGGACCCGCTCTTCAGTTCCGACACCCCGCATCCTGCAATCCGCCGCAAGCGCGATTTCAAAAGCGTTGAAGAGATGATCGAGCGCTTCCGCGACCGCGATCCCTACAACCTGTTCGATCCACGGGTGTTCGAGGATTACTGCCGCTACGGCCTGCTCCGGAGCAAGCAGGGCGACTGGCTGGAACTCGCCTGCCTCCCCGAGATGGAAGCGAGCGTCTACGCCTCGAGCCGCAGCAATGCAGGCATCCTCGATGCGGCCGAGTCGGTCGAAATCCCCACGCTGGTCGTGCGCGCCCGGCAGACCGAGGAGCGCGACTTCAAGGGCTCGCCAACCTGGCCGCCGCTCGCCTCGACCATGCCGCAGGGCACGGACATGCCCCGTCCCGACATGACGCATTTCCACCCGTTCCAGGACCCGGCCGACGCGGCACGGATCATCCGCGAATTCGCCTCGGGCTGACGCCGAGGATCAGTCCCCGTCGGCGTGCGCCCCGGCGGCGTGCGCGGCAGCGGGCGATCCGTCCCCGCCGCTGCCTTCCCAGAAGTATGGCAGCCGCTTGCTGTCGCCGGTCGTCACCTCGTTCATCGTCTTGGAATCGTAGAGCCGCCCGCCGAGCATCACCTGCTCGATATCGTCCGAATTGCGGATATCGACGCTCGGGTCGGCGCTGAGGATCACGAGGTCCGCAAGCTTGCCGACCTCGAGACTGCCGATATCGTTCGCCATGCCGAGCGACTGCGCCGGCATGATCGTGCCCGTCTTGAGCGCCGCGACCGGGCTCATCCCGCCGCGTGCGAAGCTCCACAGCTCCCAATGCGCCCCGACACCGGCCTGCTGGCCGTGCGCCCCGATCGACACCTTGACCCCGCGCTCGGCGAGCTTCTTCGCCTCGCGCGCGGCGTTGTCGTCGACAAAGGCCCAGTCGGGCGCCTTGGTCCGCCGCGCGGTCGCCGCGAGCAGCTGTTTGGGCGGTGTGTGGACCATCAGCGGGTTGTCGAACACATCGGTCGCCTGCCGCCAATAGGGATCGCCCGCGAGCCCGCCATAGGTAACCGCCAGCGTCGGCGTGTAGTTCGAGTTCGACTGTCCGAAGAACTGCAGCACGTCTTCGTAGAACACGTCGCCGGGAACGTTGTGCTCGATCGTCGAATTGCCATCGGCGACGAGGTTCATGTCCATCCCGAACAGCGAACCGCCCTCGGCCACATTGAGCATGTTCTCCTCGGCAGCGGCGCGCGCGACCATCTGGCGCTGTTCGCGGCGCGGCTGGTTGTAGTTCTTCACCGAAATGCCGCCCTGCGCCTTGATCCGGCGCACATGCGCGAGCGCGTCTTCGTAAGTGTCGATCCGCGCGTAGACGCTCGGCGCTTTCGCGCCGTAAATGATCTCCCCGGTCGAGAAGATGCGCGGGCCGAGGATCCTGCCCGCCTGCTGCTGCTCGGCAGCGGCGAAGACGAGGCTCGCTTGGCTCGACGGGTTGTGGATCGTGGTCACGCCCATCGCGAGGTCCTGCAACAGCGTCCAGTTCTGCTGCGGCACGATGTCGCCGGTGCCATAGGGCCCGTGGGCGTGCGCGTCGACGAGGCCGGGCATGATCACCTTGCCGCTGGCATCGACCGTGACCGCACCGCTCGGCACGCTCACTTCACTGGACGGGCCGACGGCGACGATCCGGTCGCCTTCGATCACGATCGTACCGTTCTCGATCACGCCCGCGTCGTCCATCTCGAGGCCTGCCGCCATCGTCAGGATACGCGCGCCGGTGATCGCGACCGTGCCGGTCGGCTTGTCGGCGTTGACGGTGACCGCCATCGAAATGCCGGTTTCGGGCGGGGAATAGCCTTCCTCTTCACCCTCGCCCTTCGGCGCGCTGCGGAAGAATTCCTCGACCTGCGCGGAAAGCAGCGTCGGGCCGATCGACCAGAACAGCGTCTCGCCTCCGCGCGCCCAGCCGATATAGTCGGCTCCGCCGGTCGACACCTTGGTCACGGGCAACGCGCCAGTCTTCTCGCTGACATCGACGACCTTGCCGCCCGGGATTACCGGCATGGCAAAGACTTCGTAATTCTGGCGGAAGGCGATGGTCTTGCCATCGGGCGCGATGCGGAAATCGTTGGCGAGATCGCCGCGTGCATGGACCCGCTTGGCCTCGCCATCGAGCTCGGTCGAGATTAGTGCGAATTTGCCGTCTTCGCTGGCGGTCATGAAGATCCGTCCGTTCTCGGCGCCGAATTGCGGGTTCGAGCCCGAGCGCGAGACCTGCACCGGATCTCCTCCATAGGTGGTCTGGATGTAGATCCCGGTGTTCTCTGAATACTCGGGCGAAGTGAGGTAACCGCCCGAGCGCTTTTCATAGGCGATCATCCGCCCGTCGGGGGACCATGCAAGGTTGCCGTAATGGCCCGGCTCGTCCGAAAGCACGCTGGCATTCTCACCGTCGGCATCCGCCACCACGATCCGGCCCAGACCTTCGTCGGTCCATCGCACGAAGGCGATCCGCGATCCGTCGCGGCTGTAGGCCGGGAAGGCTTCGACCGCATCGCTGCCGTCGCCGGTGAGCGGGCGCGGTGCATCGCGGCCGCGCGCCGATTTGGTGTAGAGCTTGCCGAGGCTTTCGAAGACGACGCGCGTCCCGTCGGGCGAAAGCGTGCCGAACTTCGCCATCTTGGTGGCGAAGCGATCGGGCGCGACGTCGATCACCGGATGCGGCGCATCGGCCACGCCGCGTGTGTCGCTGATCGAGAACGGGATCACCGCATGGCCGCTGCCGTCGCGATTCACGCGATTCAATTTCCCGCCCGCCCAGAACACGATGCTGCGGCTGTCGGGCGTCCAGTCCATGTTGGGATAGACCCCGGTCACCGCCCAGGTTTCCTGCAGGTCAAGATCGAGCGCGCCGTAGATCATCCGCTCCTTGCCCGTCGCGATATCCTTCACCCAAAGCTGGCTCTGGTCCTTGTCGCGGCGAACGAAGGCGATCTCCTTGCCGTCTGGCGAAGGTGCCGGGCGCACCGCACCGCCATAGCCATCGACTGCGGTGGTGACTTCGCCGGTTTCGAGTTCGACCTTCTCGATCGCGAAGATGCCGGTCTGCGAATCCTGCGCGTAGATGAAGGTGTTCCCGCCGGTGGTGTTGCGGGTGTAGTAGATCGCCTTGCCGTCGGGCGCGAAGGTCGGCTCGCCGAGTTCCTTCTGCAGCGCCTCGCTCGCGCGCTCGACGATCTGCACGCCGCCGCCGCCCGAGACGTGGTACATCCAGATTTCGCCGGTACCGAGCGAACGCTGCGTGGTGAAGTGCTTCTTCGCGGCGATGAATTCGCCGTCGGGCGACCAGGTCGGCTGGTTCATCAGCCGGAAGTCTTCCTTGGTGATCTGTCGCTTGTCCGACCCGTCACGGTTCATCACCCAGATGTTGTCGCCGCCCCCGCGATCCGAAGTGAAGGCAATCCGCGAGCCATCGGGCGAGAAGCGCGGATGCACTTCCCATGCGAGCCCTTCGGAAATCCGCGTCGGCGTGCCGCCGGTGATCGGCATGGTGTAGATATCGCCCAGCATCGAAAAGGCGATGGTCCGGCCATCGGGCGCGACGTCGACATCCATCCAGGTGCCCTCGTCGGTCTGGATCGCGACCTGCTCGATCGAGGCTCCCTTGGGCGCGGCGATATCCCACGTCTCGTCCCTCTGCTCCTCCTGCGCGGCGAGCGGCGCGGCGGTGACCGCGGCCCCGGCGAGCAAAGCGGCGGCGAAGGTGCGAATGGTGGAACGGTGCATATGGAATCTCCCCTGTGTTGGTGCGGGAAATTAGCGGGGTAGATGGAGATTGCTAGGGGGCTTTGCCCGGAGCGGGGCGTCGTTGGTCGAATTGAACGTTTCCCACCGTCCGATTTGACTTCGCGCAACCTGCCGTCATTCTGCGCCAAGGGGGGACGCGCTTCGCATTCCCGTGGGGGGAAAGCTTTGCAGGAATCACAGAAGCCACCGCGCGTGGTCGGGCCTGTGGGTGCGACGTTGATGAGCATCAACGGGATGATCGGGGCCGGCATCTTCGCCCTCCCCGCGCTGCTCCATGCCGAAGTCGGCAACTTTGCGCCGTGGCTGTTCCTGATCTTCGGACTGCTCTTCAGCGCCAGCATTCTGATATCGGCACGGCTGTCGAACATGTTCCGGTCATCGGGAGGTCCGCAGCTCTGGTCGCAAGCGGCCTTCGGACCGCTTGTCGGGTTCCTCGTCGGCTGGGTCATGGTGCTGGCGATGGCGGCAGGGCGGGCCGCCACGCTGTATGTCCTTGTCTCGTATCTCGCGATCATCTTCCCGGTGTTCGAAGAGCCGCTGGCACGCGGGCTGGCGCTGGCATTCCTGCTCGCCGCGATCACGGGGATCATCATTTCGGGCATGAAGAACAGCGTGGGGTCGCTGGCGGTCGGCACTGCGCTGAAGCTCACCCCGATCCTGCTGCTGTGCGGTGTGGCCTATGCCAGCGGCGGAATCGCCACCGAGTTCACGCTGCCGAATTTCGGTGCGTTCGAAAGCGTCGCATTGCTGGTCTATTTCGCCTTCTCGGGGGCCAATAATTCGAGTTATTCGGCGGGCGAACTCAAGAACCCCCGGCGCGACCTGCCGATGACGATGCTTGGCTCGCTCGGCCTGATCATCGTCTTCTACATGGCGGTGCAATGGGCCTATATCGCCGCCGGCGCGCCGCAGAGCGAAGGCGATGCGACGCCGCTCGCAGCGGCGGCCGAGGCGGTCATGGGCAATACCGGCATGCTGTTGCTGAGCCTTGCAGCGATCTTCTCGATCGCGACCAACGCGCTCGCGTTTTTCATCGCCGGGCCGCGCGTCGTCTTTGCGATGGCGGATCGCGGGCTTCTGCCGGCGAGTTTCGCGCATGTCTCCCCGAGGCTGGAGACCCCCGACCGAGCGGTGATCCTGTTCTCGGCCATTGTCGCGCTGATGCTGGCGAGCGGAGCTTTCACCTTCCTCGCCACGGTGACTTCGCTCGGCGCGCAGCTTGTCACACTGCTGATCGTCGGCAGCTTCGCCGTGCTGATGCGCCGCGCTGACGACCGCCACGACGGGCGCCTTGCCGTCTATTGGTGGCCGGTCATGGTCGTATGCGCCGGGTTCGCCGTCTTCACGATCATCCAGGCACCGGCGAGTGCGTTCGCTCTGCTGGCTGTGCTGCTCGTCGTCGGGACCGGGCTCTATTTCGTGGCACGGCGCGGAGAGACCCATGTGCCCGAGCCGGAATTCGACTGATCGGCTGGTCGAAGCCGGACTTGGGGGAATGGCGGCATACGGCTGATTGACTTGGCGAACCCTTTGCTATCCAACGACGAAGGGGCGCGTTCCTGATGGGGGACGGACAATCGGATACGACAAGAAGCCGCCACGCGTGGTGGGTCTAGCGGGCGCAATCGTCATCAATCTCAACGCGGTTGTGGGGTCGGGCATATTTGCCCTGCCTGCCTTGCTGTTTGCAGCGGCAGGGACATTCTCGCCTTTCGCGATCCTGATCTATGCCTGTCTCTACGGAAGCATCATGGCGGTGATCGCCAAGCTTTCGACGATCTTCAGGCAGTCGGGCGGCGCGCAGCTTTATGCTCAGCATGCCTTTGGCCCGGTGGTCGGCTTCCAGGCGGGATGGCTGGCGCTCGCAACCAACATGATCGGGGCTTCAGCCAACTTCCACGTGCTGACATCGTATCTCGCCGCGATCTTCCCGTTTTTCGACGATCCGGTGATCCGGCTTACGACCATCGCCGCGCTGATCGTGTTCTTCACCGCGATCAGCATGAGCGGGACTTCGCGTTCCGTCAGCGCCATCAAGCTCGGCACCGTGCTGAAGCTGAGCCCGCTCGCCCTGCTGTGCATCCTCGGATTCGCGCAAAACGGCGTGCCGACCGATGTGCAATTGCCGGTCTTTTCGGAATTCGAAGCGATTGCCCTGTTGCTGGCGTTTGCATTTTCCGGGGCGGATGTAGCGGTGGCGGCAGCGGGCGAGACAAAGGAACCGCGCAAGACCTTGATGCGGGCGATCTTCATCAACCTTGCCGGCATCGCGATCCTCTATGCCGTCATCATGTGGGCCTATATCGCGATCGCGCCGAACCCGGGCGAGGTCGATGCACCGCTCGCGGCGGCGGGCGAAGCGGTACTCGGCCCGGCGGGAGTGCTGATGATCAGCCTCGCCGCGATCGTCTCGGTAGCGGTGTTCCAGCTCAACGTGTTCGTCGCGATCCCGCGCATCGCCTATGGCATGGCGCGGCGCGGCCTGATGCCGCATCCGCTCGCTTATGTGTCTCCGCGCTTCGAGACCCCGATCGTGGCCATCGGTGCGTATGGGGCAGTGATCGCGCTGCTGGCGCTTTCGGGAGACTTCACATCTCTCGCAACACTCATGGTCGGTGTGGAACAAGTCCTTTTCATATTGAGCATCGCCGCCCTCATCGTGATGTGGTGGCGCAACGATGCCGGGCTAAGGAATTCGATGGATGCCCGCTGGGCGTTGATCGTTCCGGTCGCGATCGGCGTGGCTTTGTGGCTGTTCTCTCTCGTACCGCTGGAGTCACTTAAGGTGATCGCGCTGTTCGTTGCTGTTGGCTTCGTGCTCTATTTCGCTTCGCGCCGAACCGCTGTCGCGCAGGACGGGATCGAATTGCCGGAAGGACGCGCCTAGCCGAACTTCCCCTTCTTGGGCCCGAGATAGCCGAACAGATACGCCGCCACCTTGCGCATCTGGATTTCCTCGCTGCCTTCGGTGATGCGATAGCGGCGGTGGTGGCGATAGATGTGCTCGAACGGCTTGTGCCGCGAATAGCCGATGCCTCCGTGGACCTGCATCGCGCGGTCGGCGGCTTCGCACACCAGCCGGTTCGCCCAGTAATTGCACATCGAGACTTTGTCCGAAATCGTCCGCTCGATTTCCTCGTGCGGCATGTTGTCCATCTCCCACGCGGTCTTGAAGATGAGGAGGCGGAGCATTTCGGCCTGCGTCGCGAGTTCGACCAGGGGGAACTGGATCGCCTGGTTGCGCGACAGCTCCTGACCGAAGGGCTTGCGCTCGCGCGCATACTTCACGCTCTCGTCGATGCAGAACAGCGCCGCGCCGCAGCTTGAGGCGGCCTGACGTATGCGGTTCTGGTGGACGAAGCTCTGCGCCAGCGCGAGCCCGCGCCCTTCGACGCCGAGGATCGCGCTGTCGGGCACCCAGACGTCTTTCACCGAGAGGCGCGGGTGATCCGTGGGCATATTGAAGGTCCACATCCACTCCTCGATTTCGAGGCCGGGCGTGGGATTCGGGACGAGGAAGCAGGTGATCCCGCTCGCATCGCCTGCCTCGCCGCCAGTCCGCGCAAACATCGCGCAGTGCGTGGCGACATGCATGCCGGTGATCCACATCTTCTCGCCATTGATCAGCCAGCCATCGACGCCGTCGCGGGTCTCGCGCACCGCATGGGTTTCCATGTGCGTTGCGTCGGAGCCGTGATGCGGTTCGGTCAGGCCGAAGGCGACGCGGCGCGTCCGCTCGAACCCACCGAGGATGAATTCCTGCTTCTGTTCCTCGGTGCCCCACTGATCGAACATGGCGACGAAGGGGAAGTTGCCGACGATGCTGTGCTCGTTCTGGAGATCGTTGTGGAGGCCGAGGCCTTGCCGAGCGAAATGCTCGCGGATCACCGCCATCCAGAGGTTGGAGCCGTCCTTGCCGCCATATTGCTTCGGCGCGGAGAAGCGCCAGTGTCCGGCGGCATCGGCGCGGCTTGTGGCTTCCTTGAGCAGTTCTTCCCACTCCTCACGCGGGAGGCCACCGGCTTCCCAATTGGTACGCGCGTGCTCGCGCCGGTGGTCGAAGAAGCGGATGTTGTTATCCTGCTGCTCGAGCGGCTTGATCTCGGCGGCGATGAAGGCATCGAGTTCGTCGAGATAGGCCTGCAGGTCGGCGGGAATTGCGAAGTCCATCAGTGTTCTCCGGTCTTCTTGAATCGTATCGAAGAGTCCGCCCGGGTGGGTGCGGAACGCGCCCGCCGTGGGGTGGGCGGGCGCGGGCTTCCTGCCTTCGCAGCAAGCCGGGTCACAGCCAGCGCTCCCGCGCTACAGCAAGGGCCGGGTATTTTGGTGAGTCCACCTCAATCAATTGCAAAGCATAGGATCTAAGGTGAACCAGCAATTCCTTGGTCGCCAAGGTTCGGAAGCCGCCGAGTATTTCATTCGCCAGCTCCTCTTGATCGGCACCAAATCGAATGGTGCGGTGTTCTCTCTCGATGATACCCAGGGCATTCCTTGCGACTGCCAATTGAAAGCGGTCATGCCCTTCCATGCGGCCTTTGATTGTGACGAGCCATTCTGAGATCGCCATTGCGATTTCGCCCACGTTCGCCTCTCCCGACCAATCCTCGCTCAAATCCCAATAGTTCAAAACTTCGCGTTTCTTCTCACGCTTCGGCGCATCCTCCTCCAGCAGCATCAGCAAGTCCAGCTCCTGCTCGCTCGTCCGGCGCGAGATTACCACGCGTTCGAGCATCCGGTCCTCGCCGCTGCGCCAGATCTTCGCCATCTTGAGGCAGCCCAGCGCCCACCACACGGTGCGGTGGATCAGCCAGTAGCGGAACCGCTCACGGTCGACCGTGACACCCGCCTCGGCTTCGTAGGCGGCGAAATAGTCCTCGAGGCTCCCCAGCCCCAATGCTGGCCTGTCATATCGGTGGAAGCGCCACACCGCCATACAGCCGAACGCCAGGTCCTCGTGCCGGTCGCCGAAATGCGCCAGTTCCCAGTCGAGCACGCCGGTGAGGCGCGAGTCCTCGGCGAGGAGGTTTCCCATCCGATAATCGCCGTGGATCAGCACCGGATCGACCGGATCGGGACAATTGTCCTCCATCCACTTGAGGCCGAGCGCGATGATCGGACGGTCGCCGCCCGCTTCCTCGAACTGCGCTTTGAGGTCGGCGATGGCCGCGCGATAGTCCATCACCGGCACCGCATCGGGCACATCGCCCAGGGTCAGCGAATGGATCCGCGCCAGGTCGCGCGCGGCCTCGCGCAGCATGGCGTCGGGGTTCTCCATTTCGAGGATCAACTTGGGGTTCGGCGTCCCCGGCAGCGCGCGCATGACGAAGCCCGAACCGATTCCCTCCTCCGATTCGAGAACCGCCACCACTTCGGGCGCGGTCACGCCTGCCGCCCGTGCGGCCTCGATCACCGCGGCCTCGACATCGTGCCCGAACGGGCGATCCCGCATGAATTCGAGGCTCGGCGCGCGGCGCAGCACCAAATCATTCTCGCCACACGAAAACCGCCAGCTTTCCATCGTCGCGCCACCGGTGAGGCGCGTCAGTCCCGAAGGTGACGAAAGGCCGGCTCGGGTGCAGACCCGCGCCAGCCCTTCGATCAGTTCATCGGCAGAAAGGTCGCCCACTTGCCTAAGCGGGCACGTTGTCCTTCTTGACGGTGATCACCTGCGGATAGGTGAACTCCTTGAGGCCATCGAGACCGTACTC
This sequence comes from Erythrobacter sp. GH1-10, assembly GCF_045363165.1. NCBI lineage: Bacteria > Pseudomonadati > Pseudomonadota > Alphaproteobacteria > Sphingomonadales > Erythrobacteraceae > Erythrobacter > Erythrobacter sp. GH1-10. The sequence continues at coordinate 34,214 of NZ_JBJFLP010000001.1, forward strand.
GGCGCCGAAGCCAGACTGCTTGTGACCGCCGAACGGCGCGAAGGGCGAGAGGTGCAGAAATTCGTTGACCCACACCGTGCCGGTTTCGAGCTGTTCGGCAATCTCGACGCCCTTGTCCGGGTTCGCGGTCCACACCGCGCCCGCAAGACCGTATTCGGAATTGTTGGCGCGCTGGATTGCCTCTTCTTCGGACGAGAATTTCATCAGCGGCATGACCGGGCCGAACTGTTCCTCGGCCACGATCCGCGCGTCTTCGGGCGGATTGTCGAGGATGGTCAGCGGCACGAAATAGCCGGTTCCGCTCGGATCGGTGTCGCCGCCGAGCAGGAACTTGTAGCCGTTGTCCTTCGCGTCCTGGATCAGCTCGAGCACACGGTCGTACTGCTTCTTGTTCTGGATCGGACCGACGCCGGTGCCCTGCTCCGCCCCGTCGCCGACGACGACGTTCTTCGCATAGTCTGCGATCGCCTGGCTCAGCTCGTCATAGATATCCTCGTGGATATAGATGCGCTTGGCGGCGATGCAGATCTGGCCCGCATTGGAAAAGCTCGACCAGAACAGCTGTTCGGCGACCTTCTTGGGGTCGGCATCGGGCATCACGATCGAAGCGTCGTTGCCGCCGAGTTCGAGCGTGATCCGCTTGAGATCGCCACTCGCGCCTTCCATGATCTTCTTGCCGGTAGCGGTCGAGCCGGTGAAGGTGATCTTGTCGATATCGGGATGCTCGGTGATCAGCGGGCCGAGCGAGTCCTCGCCTGTGATGATGTTGACCGTCCCGGCCGGAACCTTGTCGGCGATCAGCTCGGCGATACGCAGCGTCGTCAGCGGCGTGAAGGGCGAAGGCTTTAGCACGATCGTGCAGCCGCTCATCAGCGCGGGAATGATCTTCTGCACCGCCATCATCACCGGGAAGTTCCAGGGCACGATCCCGCCGACCACGCCGACCGGAACGCGGCGGGTGCGCGACAGGCGCTGATCGCTGTCTTCGTTGATGACATCCTCCAGCTTCAGCGTCGCCTGTGCTGCCGACATGCCGGCCGCACCGTAAATCTCGCCCTTGGCCTGTTCGTGCGGCTTGCCCTGCTCGCTGGTGAGCAGGCGGTAAAGTTCCTCGGCGTTTTCCTTGATCGCGCCCGAAATCGCCATGCAGGCGGCCTGGCGTTCTTCGAAAGACGTCTTCTTCCACGTCTTGAACGCGGCGCGCGCGGCGGCGACCGCCTTGTCGAGCTCGTCCTTGCCGCAGGCCGGGACCTGGCCGATGACCTTTTCGTTCGCGGGGTTGACGACGTCGAGCCACTCACCGGTGTCGACCATCTCGCCATTGATCAGGTTCTTGTACTGGGTGACCATGATTGTTCCTCTCTCGAATTGCGTGTGCGGGGATTTCTCTCGCCCTTGAAGGTGGACCTTCGCGCGCGAAAATCAATCATCAATGCTGCCAGCCGTCCTAGGCTTCGAACGCAATCCTATCGCCTATCAGTTGCGCTATGCAACCGGAAGACTATGCAAGGGCGAAAGAGGAGAAGCGCAATGACCGACACCCCCGACCTCGTCATCTACGGCAGCCCCGTATCGCCTTTCGTCCGCAAGGCAGCCGCCGTCTGCATCGAGAAGGACGTCGCGTTCGAGATCGAGGCGGTCAACGTGTTCGATCCGCCGCAATGGTTTCGCGACATCTCGCCCGCCAAGCGCATCCCGGTGCTGCGCGATCGCTCGATCGCCGAGGAAGGCATCGCGGGCACCATTGCCGACAGCTCGGCCATCTGCGCCTATATCGAGAAGAAGCATCCCTCGCCCGCGCTCTATCCGGACCAGCCCTTCGCGCATGGCAGGGCGCTGTTCATCGAGGAATTTGCCGACACCAATCTCGCGGCGACAGGCGGGCTCGGCATCTTCCGTCCGATCTTCTTCTCCGTGACGCAGGGCAAGGAGCCGGACGTCGCCAAGGCGCGCGAAACCTGGGCCGAAGGCTTGCCGCCGATCCTGTCCTATCTCGATAGCGCGCTAGGCGAGGAGGAATTCTACGCCGGCGGCGCGCTCTCGATCGCCGACATAACGGTCGCCTGCGTGCTGATGCAGATCGCGCTTGTCGCGGAGATGCCGCTCAATGCCTATCCGGCGCTGGGCAGCCATTACGAGCGCATGCGCGAGCGGCCTTCGATCGCCGAGCCCTTCGCCAAGGCGGACCGCTTTATCCGCAAGGCCTTGCCCGAGCGCTTCAATCTAACTTAAGGCGCTGTCGCTAAACGCCACGAAACACTGCGGGCGGCAGACAGGGACATGTGAATGGCCAGCGAATGGTGCATCGGGATCATCGGCGGATCGGGGCTCTATAATATCGAGGGCCTCGAGGACGAGCAGTGGATCGCGATCGAAACCCCGTGGGGCGATCCGTCGGACGAGATCCTGTGCGGGCGGATCGGCGATGTGAAGGTGCGGTTCCTGCCGCGCCATGGACGCGGGCACCCTATCAGCCCGACCGAACTCAACAGCCGCGCCAATATCGATGCGCTCAAACGCGCAGGCTGCACCGATATCCTCGCGATCTCGGCGGTCGGGTCCCTGCGCGAGGAAATCGAGCCGGGGCGCTTTGCGATCATCGAGCAATTCATCGACATGACGAAGCGGCGCGAATCGACCTTTTTCACCAGCGGCTTTGTCACCCATGTCTCGATGGCCGATCCGGTGTGCGAGCGACTATCCGATCTTGCAGCCAAGGCGATCTCGGCGGCCAAGGGCAAGGTCGCGGTCGGCGCGACCTATCTCGCGATGGAAGGCCCGCAATTCTCGACTCGCGCCGAAAGCCGCCTGTATCGCCAATGGGGCGCCGATGTGATCGGCATGACCGCAATGCCGGAGGCCAAGCTCGCTCGCGAGGCCGAGCTGCCCTACGCCCTGATCGGAATGAGCACCGACTATGATTGCTGGCGCGAAGGCGAGGCGGTCGATGTCGCGCAGGTGATCGAACAGATGCAGGTTAACGGTGCGCTGGCGCGCGACATGGTGGTGAAGCTGATCGAGAGCCTGCCCAAGAAGCGCAAGCCCTCCCCGATCGACACCGCGCTCGACGACGCGGTGATCACTGCGCCCGACGAACACGATCCGGCGGTGATGGCAAAGCTCGATGCGGTGGCGGGGCGGCTGTTCGGTTGATCAGGCAAGCGGCCTCGCGCCGATTTCCATCGAAAGCGAAGACGCGGCGTCAGCGGTTGGTCGAGAGTAGCGGCCACTTGGCACTCGCCAGTTCGCCCAGCCCTTCGGCTAGCGATGGATGCTCGCGTTCCAGCTTCTTGAGCGCCCGCGCGTATTGGGAGCGTGCGTAGTTCACGGTCGCCACGCTGTCCTGGAACAGCTCCTTGCGCCGCTCGATCGGCAAGGCTTCGGAACGGTCGGCCAATGTGGCGGCTTCCATCCGTGCATAATGGAGGTAGGCCCGTGCGTTCTCGAGATCGCCTTCGTCTTTGACCGCATCGAGCTTGCTCGTCAGCCGCGTAAGCAGCTTGAAATAGACATCGCCCATCTCCGTTTCCGGGACCTCGCTCGCGCGCGGCAAATCCGCGAAGAATTCCTCGGCGACGCGCGTGTCTATCTGGTCGCTTGCCGCAACGGGCTGGTCGCCCCCGGCGGCGGCCGCGTCGTTTTCTGTGGTTTCACTTCCGCAGCCAGCAAGCAGTGTTGCTCCTGCGATGACAACCAAATGACCTTTGAACATTTCGCTCTCCCCCGCTTTCAATCATGAGCGTGGCAACGGGGTATAGGCGAGGCTTGGGCCCGAGTATTGTAAGTCTGCGCCGACCAACGTGAACGGGTGGCACCGGAGCGGCATCGGCGGTCGGGCCTACCCCTCTTTCCACCGCCCCTTGACCGGCTCGAACCGGTCGACGCGGATCGATTGCCACACGCCGCCCACCAGATACGGATCGTCGTTCACCGTCGCGCGCGCGGCGGCTTCGTCGTCGGCTTCGATGATCAGCAGCGATCCGACGTGCTCGCCCTTTGCGTTCAGGAGCGGTCCGGCGGCGAGATAGTTCTCGTCATGCTCGGCCATCCATTCGCGCTGCGCCTCGAGGTGGATCGCTCGCAGCGTCTCGCTGTTTTCGCCATCGCGGCAGTAAAAGCAGAACAGGGCCATGCACCGGTCACTACCCAGCGGCCGGGGTGCGATCAAGCAGCCAATCGCTGGCCCAATACCCTCTGGATCGCCGACTTTCCTTGAAGTCGGAGCCGCGCGGGTCCAAGTCCATGGGGAATTTCGACTCGCCAGCAAAGGAAAGCGAAGACACCACGTGACCACAATGAGCCTGCCAGAGAACTCCGCCCATTTCCTCGACCGTACCGAACTGCGCCGCGCCTATCGCGCGGAAGAGGAGGCGTGCATTGCGGAGCGGCTCGAACAGGCTGCGCCGGCGCGTAAGGTGAGCACCGCTGCGGCGGACCTGGCAATCGACATCATCAACGGCGCGCGCTCGCACAAGGCCAGCGGGATCGACGCGTTTCTGCAGCAATACGGGCTCGACACCGATGAGGGCATCGCGCTGATGTGCCTCGCCGAAGCCTTGCTGCGCGTGCCCGACGAAGACACCGCAGACGCGCTGATCCGCGACAAGATCGGCGAGATCGACTGGGGCGAGCACCTCGGCGAAAGCACATCGACTTTCGTCAACGCCGCAACCTTTTCGCTGATGCTCACGGGCGAGGTGCTGGAGCGCCCCGAGGACCACCAGAAGGGCATGCGCCGCGCGCTGAAGGGCACGATGAACCGGCTGGGCGAGCCGGTGATCCGCAAGGCGACACTGCAGGCGATGCGCATCCTTGGCGGCCAGTTCGTGTTCGGTCGCACGATCGGCGAGGCGTTGAAACGCGCCAAGCCCGAACGCGCGAAGGGCCTCACCCACTCGTTCGACATGCTGGGCGAAGCGGCGATGACCTTTGCCGATGCAAAGCGTTATGCCGATGCGTACGAAGGTGCGATCGACCGGCTGGCCGATGAAGCGCAGGGCGGGATCGGGCCGTCGCCCGGCATTTCTGTGAAGCTTTCGGCGCTGCATCCGAAATACACCTATCTCCACGCCGAAGAAGCGCGGCACGATATCGTGCCGATCGTCAAGCGGCTGGCGATGAAGGCGCGCGATGCGAACATCCACTTTACGCTCGACGCGGAGGAAGCCGAACGGCTCGAGGTCTCGCTCGACATCATCGAGACGCTGGTCGGCGACGACGAGCTGTTTACCCGCGAAGACGGATCGCGCTGGGACGGGTTCGGACTGGCGATCCAGGCGTACCAGAAACGCGGCCTGCCGCTGTGCGACTGGGCCGCCAAGCTGGCGCGCCGGCACAACCGCAAGCTCTTCGTCCGACTGGTCAAAGGCGCTTACTGGGACAGCGAGATCAAGATCAGCCAGGTCGGCGGCTATACCGATTACCCGGTCTTCACCCGCAAGATCGCGACCGATGTGTCCTACCTCGCCTGCGCGGCGCGGCTGTTCGAACACGACGACGTAATCCATCCCGCCTTCGCCACCCACAACGCCTACACCGTCGCGGTGGTGAAGGAGATGGCGCAAGGGCGACCGTTCGAATTCCAGCGCTTGCACGGCATGGGCGAAGAAGTGTTCGATGCGCTGCGCAAGCTCGAGGGCAACGATCCGACCCCGGTGCGGATCTATGCACCGGTCGGCGGCCACAAGGAGCTGCTCGCCTATCTGGTCCGCCGCCTGCTCGAAAACGGTGCCAACACCAGCTTCGTCAACCGCATGGGCGATGCCGACATTCCGGCCGAAGACCTTGTGGGCGACCCGGTAGAGGAACTCGCCGCGCTGGAACCGCGCCGTAACCCCTCGATCCCGCTGCCCAAAGACATCCTGGGTGAGCGGGTCAACAGCGCCGGAGTCGATCTCTCCGATCCGCTGATGCTCGCAGGATTGCAGGCGCGGCTGGCCGAGCTCGCCAAGATCGACTGGCACGCAGGCCCGACCTTCCCGGCGGAGACTGCGGGCGAAACCGCGCCGATCACCATGCCGCACGACCTTTCGGTCAAAGTCGGCACGCGCCGCGACGCGACGGCGGAAGAGGTCGACGCCGCCTTTGCCCGCGCGGTCATGATCCAGCCCGGCTGGGACGCGCTCGGCGGCGAAAGACGCGCTCTGCTGCTCGAAGAAGCCGCCAACCTGTTCGAAGAGCATACCGAGGAATTCCTATCGCTGTGCCAGCGCGAGGCCGGCAAGACCCTGCTCGATGGTGTCGCCGAAGTACGCGAAGCGGTCGATTTCCTCCGCTATTACGCGCAGGAAGCCCGTCGCCAGTTCGGCGGGCCGATCCAGCTTCCCGGACCGACCGGTGAAGACAACACCTTGCGGATGCACGGTCGCGGCGTCTTCGCGACGATCTCCCCGTGGAACTTCCCGCTTGCGATCTTTACCGGCATGGCCTCCGCCGCGCTCGCTGCGGGCAATGCGGTGGTCACCAAACCGGCCGAGCAGACCCCGCTGATCGCGGCACTCGCGGTAAAGCTGATGCACGAGGCCGGAATCCCGCCCGAGGCGCTGCAACTGCTGCCCGGCGCGGGCGAGGTCGGCCAGCTCATCACTTCCGATCCGCGGCTTGCAGGCGTCGCCTTCACCGGTTCGACCGAGACCGCGCAGATCATCAACCGCACCCTCGCCGGACGAGACGGTCCGATCGCCACGCTGATCGCCGAGACCGGCGGCCAGAACGCGATGATCGTCGATTCTAGCGCATTGCCCGAACAGGTGGTGCGCGACGTGCTGGCCAGCGCATTCCAGTCGGCGGGCCAGCGCTGCTCGGCGTTGCGCGTGCTTTACCTGCAGGACGATGTCGCCGACGAAATGCTCGAAATGATCCGCGGGGGGTTCGAGGCGCTGCACGTAGGCGACCCCGCAATCCTCTCGACCGATGTCGGCCCTGTGATCGATCCCGACGCGCAGGCCGCGCTCGAACGCCACGTCGCGCGCTCCGACGCTTCGGGCCGCCCGCTCACCCGCTGCTTCATTCCCGAAGAGACCCGCAAGGGCTGTTTCGTCGCGCCGACCATTATCGAAGTGGATTCGATCCTCGATCTCAACCGCGAGAATTTCGGCCCCGTGCTGCATGTCGCGCGCTTCGATGCCGACGATCTCGGCAAGGTGGTCGAGGACATCAACGCCACCGGATACGGGCTGACGCTCGGCCTCCACAGCCGCATCGCCGCCACCCGCCGCTTCGTTCAGGCGCGCGCACGGGTGGGCAACTTCTACGTCAACCGCAACCAGATCGGTGCGATCGTCGAAAGCCAGCCGTTCGGCGGCGAAGGTCTTTCGGGTACCGGCCCCAAGGCGGGCGGACCCAACTACCTCGCGCGCTTCGCGACCGAGCGGGTGACCTGCATCGACACGACCGCAGCGGGCGGCAATGCAAGCCTGCTTGCAAGCTGATGCAATAGCGCGATAATCAGCGGCCCATGCCCCGATTCATCGTCAAGCTGTTCGTCCTCGTCGCGCTCGTGTGGAGCGGGCCCGCGCTCGCCGCGGTCGAGATCCACTTCCACAGCTTCAACGGCTCGGTGCTGTTCGGGCGCTACCCGCACACCTTCATCGTGCTTGAGGGGACGCTCGACGAGACCGGCGAGGTCATCAACGAGAATTACGGTTTCACCGCGAAAAAGGTGTCGCCCGCGATCCTCAGCGGCCCGGTCTATCACGACATCAGCGTGGAGAAGCCGAAATACCTCAAGAGCACCAACCGGCATTTTTCGCTGACGATCACCGACGACCAGTACCGCCAGATCGTCGCCGAGATGAAAAAGTGGCGCGACGCGCCGGGTAAATATTACATCCTCGACGAGCGCAACTGCATCCACTTCGTCGGCGCGATGGCGCAGATCGTCGGGCTGAAAGTCGAATATCCCGACGACATGCTGCGCCGCCCGAAGAAGTGGCTCAACCACATCACCGCGCTCAACCCGCAGCTGGGCGCGAAGCAAATCAAGTGACGATCCTGCGCCGCAATGACGGCTCGGCAAGGCGAAATTAACACTTAGCCGAAATCAATTGATCAGATCGGACCGCGTATTCCCCCTCGCGAAACACCAACCGCAGGGCCACGAGGATCGCTTGTCCAAGGTAACCTTATCCGTTTTTTGTATTGCCATCGCGCTGATCGTCCTTGCGACGGCATTCGGCATGGTGCCCTTCACCACCGGCATCAGCGGCGCGCTTTTCGTCGCGGGGCTGGTCTATGCCTACATCGTCGCCAAGCGCGAAGTGACGCTGTTATCCTACGCAGTGAAGAAGCGCGATGCGGACAAATGGGGCAGCGATGCGCCGGCGTCCCCCGAGGACGGCGGCATCGAAGCACGGCTTTGAGGCAAGACTCCTTCGGATAAATCCGCCCCGCAGCTTGCCGCCCTTCGCACAATCGGGAATCACTCGCTGATGGCGATTCTTTCCGACAAGTGGATACGCGAGCAGGCGCAGCAGCACGGCATGATCGAGCCGTTCGTCGAAGCGCAGCGGCGCGAAGGCGTAATCAGCTACGGCCTTTCGTCCTACGGCTATGACGCGCGGGTCGCGCCCGAGTTCAAGATCTTCACGAATGTCGACAGCGCGGTTGTCGACCCCAAGGATTTCGCCGCGAACAGCTTCGTCGATCGCGAGACCGATGTCTGCGTGATCCCGCCCAATTCCTTCGCGCTCGCCCGCACGGTCGAATATTTCCGCGTGCCTGAAGACGTGCTGGTGATCTGCCTTGGCAAGAGCACCTATGCGCGCTGCGGGATCATCGTGAACGTGACGCCGCTGGAGCCGGGCTGGGAAGGCCACGTCACGCTCGAATTCTCCAACACCACGCCGCTGCCCGCGAAAATCTACGCCAACGAAGGCGCATGCCAGTTCCTGTTCCTCAAAGGCAACGAACGGTGCGAAACCAGCTACAAGGACCGCGCCGGCAAATATATGGGCCAAAAGGGCGTAACGCTGCCGCGGTTGTAGAGCCTCTCGATGTGAAATCGGCCGGCGAGCCGGCAATCGAACCTCGGCAAGGCAATCTGCGTTCATCGATCCGTGCGGTTCCGGCTTAGGATCGGCGGGGCACGCGGCGGCTCTTTGGAAACAATAACAGCTTGAGCCGTTGACCCAGCGCAAACGTAGGGAAGCAGGCAGCGAGCGCATCCAGCGCTATCGCAGGCGCACCATCGCCTCGGGTCAGCGCCGCTTCCCCAAACTCTATGGGGACATCCTGGAATGAAAATCAGCGATCGCAAGGAATTCGGACAAAAGCCCAAGCCTTTGACGTGTTCGCCCGGGACGACCGTCTTCGATGCGGTCAAACCGATGGCGGCCAACAATTACGGTTCGATCATCGTCGTCAATGACCAGCATGAAGTTATCGGCATGATGACGGAACGCGACATTTTTCGCCGCCTGATCGCGGAGGATCTCGATCCCAAGAAGACGAAGGTCGAGGATATCATGACAACGTCGGTCAGGACCGCAAGGGCCGACGATGAACTGGTCGATTGGCTGCGGCTGATGTCGAACGAGCGCTTCCGGCGGCTGCCCATCGTCGATGAAGGCGGCAAGCTGATCGCCGTGATGTCGCAGGGCGACTTCGTATCCTACACCTGGCCCGAGCTGCTGGCGCGATTCCAGGAGCTTGCCCAGGCCAGCCTGCCTGAGCGGATCAACCCTGCCTTCATCCTTATCAGCATTCTGATCTACACCGCCGCCATCGTCTTCACGGTCGTCAGCCTCACCTAGATCATGCGAGTGGGGAACCGACATTGCGGTTGGAACGCAGCTTTCCGCGCTGTAGCGAACAAACCGGCATGACGTGATGACCCGGCAGCGCTGGGGCGAACAGGTCGCCGGGATCTCGGGCACGAACGGGATCGAAGCGCGCTGTCCGGCGGCGCTCGGCCACCAGCTGTTTTCCTACTTCGCCGCAGCCTGCCATTATTCCCGCATGATGATGGCGGACCTCACCCTGATCGCACTTTCTTTTTCGATCCGGCGAAGTGTCAACTTCGGTTTTCCCGTGCAAGCCATTATTCTCAAATGGGAAATTCTGGATTCTCGAGAGTGACACCCTGTCAACTTCGTCACCTTCGCGTCGATCGACATGGTCTCGCCGGATCAGCCTGTGCTGGCATCTCCCGTCGAAATGCTTAACTGAAACTATTGAGATTCCAGCTTCCGCTGGAATGAAGAGCTGGAGAGAACCCCATGCCTGACACCCGCGAATTCGACATCATCATCTTCGGCGCCACCGGATACACCGGACGTCTGGTCGCCGAATATCTCGATCAGCACTATGGCAATGGCAAGGACGGCCCCAAGTGGGCGATGGCCGGGCGGAGCATGGACAAGCTCGAGGCGGTACGCGACGAAATCGGCGCGCCGAAGGATACGCCGCTTATCGTCGCCAATGCCGACGATCCCGCCGACCTCGAAGCCATGTGCAACCGCACCAAGGTCGTTCTGAGCACGGTCGGCCCGTACCAGCTCTATGGCGACAATCTCGTCGCCGCCTGCGTCAAGACCGGCACCGACTATGCCGATCTGTGCGGCGAGCCGGCGTGGATGGCGGAGAAGATCGCCGAGCACGAAGAGAACGCGAAGACATCGGGCGCGCGGATCTGCTTCTCGAGCGGGTTCGATTCGATCCCCTTCGATCTCGGGGTGATGATGGCGCAGAAGGTGGCGAAGGAGCGCTATGGCAAGCCCGCGCCGCGCATCCGGGGCCGCGTGCGCGCGATGGCGGGGACCTTCTCGGGCGGGACCGCCGCGAGCCTCGGCGCGACGATGAAAGCCGCCGCGAAGAACCCCAAGATCATCAACGTGCTGCGTGATCCCTTTGCGCTCGCACCGGGCTTCGACGGGCCCGACCAGCCCTCGGGCATGGTCCCGAAATACGAGAAGGACGTCGACAAATGGGCCGCGCCTTTCGTGATGGCGCCGATCAACACCAAGAACGTACACCGCACCAACTTCCTGCTCGGCCATCCTTATGGCGAGGACTTCGTCTATGACGAGATGATGCTCACCAGCCCGGGCGAAGCGGGCAAGAAAATGGCCGAAGCCGCCGCCGAGATGATGAAGAATCCGTTCGGCGCGAAGCCCCCTAAGCCCGGCGAAGGCCCGACCAAGGAGCAGCGCGAGAACGGGTTTTACGACGTGCTGTTCGTCGCCGAGATGGGCGACGGGGAATCGTTCCGTTACGGCGTGAAGGGCAAGTACGATCCGGGTTACGGATCGACCAGCCGGATGCTCGCCGAAACCGGAATCGCGCTGGCGAACAGCGACGGGCCAGGCGGGATCGGAACGCCGGGTTCGTTCCTCGGTGAAGACCTCGTGGAGCGTCTCGAGGAACACGCGGAGATCAGCTTCGCGGCGGAGAGCTGAACGCGCACTCGATAAAGAAGGGCGGGGCCGGCGCCAGCCAGTCCCGCCCTTCCCGGAGAGAACCCGGAAATCAGAAACTCAGGCGAACGCTCGCCTTGATGTTGCGCCCGGCGAGCGGAACGAAATCCTTGGTGAAGCTCGCATGGCGGCGGCCGGTGACATCGAAAACGTTGTCCGCCGATAGCTGGACCGTGATGTTCTCGCGGCTCGGCAGCGGGCGCCACGAGACGAGGAAATTGACCAGCGTGAAGGAGTCGGTAGCCGTCTCGAACGCCGCGACCTTGTCTTGCTCGGCGAACCACTGCACCTCGCCGCGCACATCGAAGGCATCGGTCTGCACCTCCAACCCGCCGAGCAGGCTCAGCGGAGGGATGCGCGGCACATCGGTTCCATCGCCCAGTTCGGCCCGGATGTAGGAACCGCTGAGATCGGCGACGAGTCCGAAGCCGCCATTGTCGAACACCGGGAAGGTCACATCGCCCTCGACCCCGAAATAGTCGGCATCCTGCTGGAGATAGACGAACACCGGCAGCTCGTCCTCCTCGAGACCCGTCTCGGAGAGGTAGATGTAGTTGTCGAACCACTGCTGGAAGACCGCGACATTGAATTGCGCGGTACCAAGCCGTCCGCGCACGAAGCCCTCGACGCCCCAGGCGCTTTCGGATTCGAGGTCGGGATCACCGATCTCGAAGGCCTGGGTGGCGATGTGGGGGCCGTTCGAGAACAGCTCTTCGGCGCTCGGAGCGCGCTCGGCGCGCGAGATGTTGACCCCGGCACGCAGCGCTTCGTCGCCTTCGAAGATCAAGCCGACCGCGCCGGAGAAGGTATCGAAATCGCGCGCGATCCGGTTTGCGGTGTCTTCGACATCGGTCGTCTCGAAGCGCCCTGCCAGCTCGATCTGGAACGGTCCGGTGCCGAATTCCTGCAACGCGAATACCGCAAACTGGTCGGTCACGTTCGGCGGAACATAGGCTTCCGCCCCTTCGGCGAAGAAATCGCGATAGCGATATTGCACACCGATCGATCCGCGCGAAGGGCCACTCTCGTTCTGGATCAGTTCAAGCCGCGCCTCGATGCTATCGCTTTCGAACACCGTGCCGACTTCTTCGCCTTCGAATTCGGTGTGGGTGTAATCGGAATAGCCCGCGCGCAGCTTGAGGCGTTCGAAGAAACCGTCGCCGAGAGCGATATCGGCCTTGAAGTCCGCACGCAGCTGTTCGAGGCCGATCGAGACCAGCTCCTCGCCTTCCTCTTCCTCTTCCTCTTCTTCTTCGCCCTCTTCACCGTGGTGATGTCCTGCCCCCGGTCGCGTAGGCACACCGTAATCGGTGTTGTAGTAGCCGACCGAAGCGCCGAACGTGCTCTCGCCGATGATCACGCCAAATCCGCCATTCACGGTCCAGGTCTCGCTCGCGGTGTTGGGAATGAAGCCCTGCTGGTTGGCGGCCTCCTCCAGTTCTTCCGCTTCCTCGAACTCGCCTTCCTCGAATTCCTCGGCGGCTTCTTCGAGCAGCCCCGCACGCAATTCCGGCGCAACCTGAAAGCCGGGGATGTCGAGATCGTCGGTTTCGCGCCAGCTGCCGTCCACGTGAAAGACGAAATTCTGCCCGATCGGAATGTCCAGCGAAGCGCCACCGGTGCGCAGGTCGCTCGCCGTGTCGCCGGCAACCAGCGCATCGAGATGAAAGCCCTCATCGGGAACGCGGATCGGAATGCGTTTGTCGATCACGTTGACCGCACCGCCGATCGCCTGCGAACCGTAGAGCAGCACCGCCGGACCGCGGAGAACCTCGATCCGCTCGGCAGTCAGGGGATCGATCGACGTCGCGTGGTCAACCGAGGTGTTCGAGACATCGGCCGTCCCGATCCCGTCGACCAGCACCCGTACGCGCTCGCCCTGGAAGCCGCGAAGCACCGGACGCGAAGATCCCGGGGCAAAGCTTGTGGCCGAGACGCCGGGAAGCTTGGCGAGGACATCGCCGATCTGCCCCGACAGGTTGCGCTGGATTTCTTCGGCTTCGAACACACTGGTTCCCGCCAGGATATCGAGCTGCTCCAGCCCGTCCGCGCTGACGATGATGTTGCCTTTGTAATCGACCTGGCGATTGTGGAGGTCGTCTTCGAGGCGTTCCTGGGTGGCCGAAGCATCCTGCTCCTGCGCCAACGCCGGGGTCGAGAGCGCCGTTGCCGCCAATGCGGTGACGATAGCGATACGCGAAACGTGAGAGGTCATCTGAATTCCGTATTCTTGAAGGATGTAATAACGTATCACGCACATAACGCCTTTTCGTTCCCGATCAACCGACTTCGGAGCCGGTTCGATGGAACGCGAAGTGTGCACGACGAAAGGCCCAACCGTGGCCGGATGGATTGCCGCCTTAAGATGTCGGAAAATGGAGCGGGCGAGGCGATTCGAACGCCCGACCCCAACCTTGGCAAGGTTGTGCTCTACCCCTGAGCTACGCCCGCTCACTGGCGCCAAGCAGATTCGGCGACTAAACCGCCTACCTGCTGGGGAGGCGCGCAATTAACAGTGGTCCGCGAACGCTGCAAGCCCAAAATCGCCCAATTTCGCCTTGATCGCCAGCCTCGAAACCTTCAGCGCAGCGGCAAGCTGCACTCGGCGCTTCACATCGGGCAAAAATGCCCCACATTGAGCGCAACGAAATTCACACGAAACACAGCAGGAGCATTCCCTTGGCCAGCATGGGTCTCAACATCGAAGAACAGAAAGCCGTCGAGCGCTTCCAGAAAGAGGTGGTCGAGCCCTCGAAGAGCAAGCTGGTGATCATCGATTTCTGGGCCGAATGGTGCGGACCGTGCAAGGCGCTCGCCCCGACGCTCGAGAAGGTCGCCGCCGAATATGCCGACAAGGGCGTGGTGCTTGCGAAGATCAATGTCGATGAAGAGCAATTCATCGCCGGCCAGTTCCAGGTGAAGTCGATCCCGACCGTTTACGCGATGTTCCAGGGCCAGCCGGTGGCCGACCTGACGAACGCGCGCAGCGAATCGCAACTCAAGCAGGTGCTCGACCAGTTGCTCCAGCAGCTGCCGATCCAGGCCGGGGCAGATGGCGGCGAAAACGGCGCGCAGCAAGGCCCCTCGCCCGAAGAAATCGCGCAATTCGTGAAGATGGGCGAGGATGCCTTGTCCGAAGGCGACGCCCAGCGGGCCGCGAGCATTTTCGCTCAGGTGACCGAATTCGCCGCGGACAACGCACCCGCTCACGCAGGGCTGGTGCGCGCCATGGTGCAGCTCGGCCAGGTCGACGAAGCAAAGCAGGTGATGGCAGCGCTTGAGGCCGATCCGAGGCTTGCCGGCGATCCGACCGTAACCGCTGCGAAAAGCGCGCTCGAGCTTGCCGATACGCAGGTTGACGAGGGCGAGCTTGCTTCGCTCAAGGCCGCGGCCGAGGCCGACGGCGCCGACATGGACGCGCGCCTCGCCTACGCCGAAGCGGCATTTGCCGCTGGCCAGCGCGATGAGGCGGCGGACACGCTGCTCGCCATGATCGAGGAAGATCGCGAATGGAACGAGGGCGCGGCACGCGCGAAGCTGTTACAGATTTTCGAGGCGATCGGCCTTGAAGACGATTGGGTGGTTGCCACCCGCCGTCGCCTGTCCAAGCTCCTGTTCGGGTGAAATAGCTTGGCGACACGTCTCTCCATCTTCCCCCTCCCCGGCGCGGTCCTGTTCCCGGGACTGCAGCTGCCGCTGCACATCTTCGAACCGCGTTACCGCGCGCTGGTGGGTGACGCGCTGGTGCGCGATCGCCGGATCGCGATGATCCAGCCGCAGAAGCCGGTTGACGGCGCACCGCTGTTTACGGTCGGCTGTGTCGGCCGGATCGGCGAGATCGAGGCGATGGACGATGGTCGCTACAATCTGATCCTCGAAGGACAGAGCCGCTTCCGGGTAATCCGCGAACTCGATGTGACGACCGCCTTCCGCCAGGTCGAAGCCGAACTGATCGAGGACGACGAGAACGAGACTCTGAGCTACGCTCAGCGCGGCGGGTTCGAGGCCGAGGCGCGCAAGTTCGCTGATCGGCAGGGCTATTCTGTCGACTGGGATTCGGTCGAGCGGCTTGACGACCAGTCGCTCATCAACGGCGTCTCGCAGATCGCGCCTTTCGATCCCGCATCGAAACAGGCGCTGCTAGAGGCCGAAAATCTCTCGGTGCGATGCGAGTTGCTGGTCCAGTTGATGCAGTTTTTCGGTCGCAGCGATGGCGGCGAAGAGATCATGACCCTGCAATAACCGCATGGCGGCCGGATGTTTGTGAGCGGTCGCTAGAAAGTGCGCGCGCGGTTGGTCGGTCGGTCCACCGATTTTGCGACAAGATTTCGCACAAGAGAGCTTTTGGCCAGCGCTGGAAGTAACTAAACGGTTACTTATGAATATCGCTGCGCTTCCCACAAAAGGCGAACGCACCCGTGCCCACATCGTGGCAACGGCGGCCGAGCAGTTCTGGAGGCACAGTTTTCACGGCGTGTCGGTCGATCTCGTCGCCGATGCTGCTGGGGTGAACAAGGCGACGGTCTATCGCTACTTTGCCGACAAACGCGATCTTGCCCTGGCTGTGGTCAAGTACAACGGCGCGCTGTCTCTCGAGCTCATCTTCGAGTCCACATTCGATGAATATGTGCTGCCGCAGGACCGGCTCGCCTCGATCTACAGCTATGCGTACGGCGTCCATCTTGCCACATATAAAACCGATGGCGACGTGTTCGGCTGCCCGATCGTCGGCCTCGCCCTCGAACTCGGACAGGAGATGCCGGAAATCCGGGCCGAGGCCCAGGCGGTCTTCGATCAGGTCGAGGGATATCTTACGAAAATCGCGTCCGACGCGATTGCGGCGCGGGCGGTGAAGGGTGATCCAGACGCTCTTGGGCGAACATTGACGCAACTCCTCCACGGTGCGTTCGCCTCCGCCCGCGTCGCTTCCGATCCGGCCCGGCTGCTCGATGCCGGCCATGCATCGCTCGCACTCATCGGCTTTCCGGAGAAGCGCCTTCCCGAACAGGAGCCACCAGCGTGAACCTTCCGATCTACACAGCGGCGCTAGGCGCATTCCTGATCGTCATGCAGGCCGTCTTGATGGTCGGGGTCGGCGCGCGCCGTCTCAAGGGGCCCTTTATCGGTCTCGGCGACGACAAGAACATGGAACGTCGCGTCAGGCGACACGGCAACCTGGCCGAAAACTCCGGTCTTTTTCTTGCCGTGCTCGCCTTGCTCGAACTGCTCGTTGGCCAAACCCCGTTTCTCGCCGCGCTCTGTCTGCTCTTCGCAGTCGCACGTCTGCTCCATGCAGCAGGCTTCTCTTCGCTCGCAGGGTCGCACGGTGAGGACTTGTCGGGGGCGCGCAAGGGCTTTGCTGCCATGCGCGCCCTCGGCGCTTTTGGAACGTTGATAACGGCGCTTGGGGCGGCGGGGGGAATCGCGGTCGCGCTGGCCTGATCGGCTGTTCAGCCCGCAATCGGGAACGAACCCCGCAGGCCGTCAATCACATATTGCGCCGCGAGGGCAGCCAGCAAGACACCGAGAAGGCGGGTGATCACCGCCTCGACCTTGTCGCCGAGCAACCGGATAAGCGGCCCCGCCGCGACCAGTGCAGCAGCCGTGATCAGCAGGACAGCTGCGAGAGCCGCGAACACTTCGAGCGTTTCGGCCATGCCATCGGCTTCGTTCATCAGCAGCATGATCGCCGCAATCGCGCCCGGCCCGGCGAGCATCGGCATCGCCATCGGGAACACCGAAACGTCCTCGACCTCGGACGCGCTGATTTTCTCGGCACGTTCGGTGCGGCGCTGGGTGCGCTTCTCGAACACCATTTCGAAGGCGATGAAGAACAGCATCAGCCCGCCTGCGATGCGGAAGCTGTCGAGCTGGATGTGGAGCGCCCTCAGCAGGTCTTCTCCGAAGAATGCGAAGATCGTCAGGATCGCCGCTGCGATTGCCGTGGCACGCAGGGCCATGTTGCGCGCCTGTGCGCTCGTGGCCGATTTGGTCAGCCCGGCATAGATCGGCGCGCAGCCCGGCGGGTCGATCACGACGAACAGCGTGATGAAGGCGGAGATGAAAAGCTCGGTCAGGACCATGAGGCCGGATCAATCCGAAAAAGTGTGGTGGCGGACGCGCCGCCCCTCATCATTCTTCGGGGCCGGATGCAAGCGTTTCTTCGACCGCAGTCACCCATCGGCCGTTGAAGAAATAGTCCGCGGATACAAATTTACGCCCATCCGTCAGGTGCTCCCAGCGCCACCTCAGCGTTCCGTCACGCGAAAGCTTGGCAGCACCCGGATTGTCGCTGGCAAGCGAGAGCGCGGGCGGCGGCGGCACGGTTTCACCGGCACGTGGGCAGGTCGCCACCAGCCCCTGAACCGCATCGATCGCGGTCACAACGATATCGCCGTCCTCGAACTGCTTGCGCGGCGGTGGCTGCGGCACGTCCGGGCCACCGACATCGTAGACCCACTTGTAATCGCGGTCGGACTGACGCTCCCACACGGTGACGAAGTTGCCGACGATGCCTTCGGGCGTCTGGAAGCGCCCCACGCTGACGGCAGTCGCACCGTCGCAGCTCATCACCACGGTTCGCGGGCCCCACTGGACCGGGCTTTCGGGATCGCTCTGCTGCGCCAGCCACGGTTCGGCAACGATCGTTCCATTCCGGCCGTGGATCAGCGCACCGGGCGCGGCGAATTCGCGGAACGCGGTCCACTGCCCCTGCTCGCGTGCGGCGCGGGCGAAGGCGCTCTCGGTCGCGACGATCGTGCTCGGCTGGGCTTCACCCGGAGCCCCCTTGAGCGCGCGATCGATCACCTGCGGTGGCGGTCCGCGGCGCTGCTGGCCTGCACAGGATGCCAGACCCAGCGCGACAATACTCGTCGCAAGGATAAGAGCTGGTTTGTTCATGATGCCCCTTGAATGCGTTCGACCGGCGAGTGCAATGCGGCGGATTTACCCAGCCTGACCGGGCTCAAAGGTCGTCCGGAACCTCGAGCCCGGCATTGCGATAGGCTGCGACGAGCGTATTCCGGAGCAGCACGGCGATCGTCATCGGGCCTACGCCTCCAGGCACCGGAGTGATCGCAGCCGCGACTTCGGCTGCTTCGTCATAGGCGACATCGCCGACCAGCTTGCCCTTCTCCGCGCCCGGTTCGGGAGGCAGGCGGTTGATGCCGACGTCGATCACGGTCGCCCCGTCCTTGAGCCAGTCCTTGCGAATCATCTCCGGGCGCCCGGCCGCTGCAACGACGATGTCGGCGCGCTTGACCACACCGGCAAGATCCTTGGTCCGGCTGTGCGCGATCGTGACGGTGGCGTTGGCATCGAGCAGCAGTTGCGCCATCGGCTTGCCGACGATGTTCGAACGGCCGATCACAACGGCCTCGAGCCCCGACAGGTCTCCCAGCCGGTCGGTCAGCAGCATCATGCAGCCGAGCGGTGTGCAGGGTACGAAACCGCTCTGGCCGACGCTCAGCCGCCCGGCATTGATCACATGGAAGCCATCGACGTCCTTGTCGGGACTGATCGCGGCAATGATGCTCTGTTCGTCAAGGTGTTCGGGCAGGGGAAGCTGCACAAGGATGCCGTCGACCCGGTCATCATTGTTGAGCCGCTCGACCAGCGCCAGCAGCGCTGCGGAGCTGGTATCGGCAGGCAGGCGGTGCTCGAAGCTCTCCATATTGGCCGCGAGGGTCGCCTTGCCCTTCGAACGGACATAGACGTCGCTCGCAGGGTCCTCGCCCACGAGCACCACTGCAAGACCCGCTTTGCGACCGGCGACCTCGGCGAAGCGCGCGGCATGGTCGCCCACCCGTTCGCGCAGGCGCGCGGCGAACGCCTTTCCGTCAATCCTCGTCGCGGTCATCCGTAGATGGCCGCATCAACGATGATGAGCAGGATATTCAGCCCGAGGATGAGCACCAGCGGAGAGAAATCGATCGCGCCGGTATTGGGCATGATCTTGCGGATCGGTCGCAGGATCGGATCGAGCAGTGTGTTGATCGACTGGTAGACCTGCATCAGGAACTGGTTGGAGGTGTTGACCACGTTGAACGCGAACAGCAGGCCGATCACGAACTGGATGATGATCAGCATCACCAGCACCTGCACCAGCATGCCGATAATCTGTTGTACCGCTAGCAAACCTGACATTGAATTATCCTGTATTCTTTCTGCTTGTTTCCGCAGTCCCTGATAGGCGTATTAGCGATGTAATACGCCGATGGCCAGTATCAAGCCACTAGCAGCGCGCTCAGGCACGCACCAGCGTACCCGCGCCGCGCGCGGTGAAGAACTCAAGCAGCATGGCGTGCGGCACGCGGCCATCGAGCACGACCGCCGCCTCGCAGCCCGATTCCACTGCGGAAACGCAGGTTTCGAGCTTCGGCACCATCCCGCCCTTGATCACCCCGTCTTCGCGCAATTTGGCGATGTCGGCGGGGTTGAGATCGGTCAGAAGCTCGCCCTCGCCGTCGAGCACGCCCGCGACATCGGTCAGCAGGAACAGACGTGCCGCGCCAAGCGCCGCCGCGATCGCGCCCGCCATCGTATCGGCGTTGATATTGTAGGTCGCCCCGTCATCCCCGCCTGCGATCGGGGCGATAACCGGGATCATGCCCGCTGCGACCGCCGTGTCGATCACGCTGGTGTCGACATGCGCGGGTTCACCAACGAAACCGAGATCGACAGCCTTTTCGATATTGCTGTCGGGATCGCGGGTCGTGCGCTCGACTTTCCTCGCCGTGACCAGCCTGCCGTCCTTGCCCGACAGGCCGAGCGCCTTGCCGCCCGCCGCACCGAGCCAGCCGACGATTTCCTTGTTGATCGCGCCAGACAGCACCATTTCGGCGACCTTAGCGGTCTGCTCGTCTGTGACGCGCAGGCCATCGACAAAGGTGCTTTCGACACCGAGCCGAGAGAGCATTTCGCCGATCTGCGGCCCGCCGCCGTGAACCACGACCGGATTGATGCCGACCGCCTTGAGCAGCACGATATCTTCTGCGAAATCGCGCGCCGCCTCCGGGTTGCCCATCGCGTGGCCGCCATATTTCACCACGAAAGTACGACCGGCGTACCGCTGGAAATAGGGCAGCGCCTCGATCAGCACTTCGGCCTTGGACCGGCCCGATGCTTCTGCGGATTGATCAGCTGTAGACATCATGTCCCCATTCTTCATTGCGGGCCGTCGGCAGGCTTGCGGCGGCGCTTAGCGGCTTATCGCGCGCACTGCAAAACCCGGCTTGCGCCCGGCAGATTTTCGCGTCGCTTCAACTTTCTGCGCTTTGACCTGTAACCAAACGCTGGTTGACTGCGAATCGCCCGATGACGGCGCACGCAAGTGCTGTCGTGAGAATTTTGGACAGGAGGACATTATGAAGAGCACCCGTATTACCGGATCGATTACCCTTGCAGCCATGGCCGGTCTGGCCGCGGCTTGTTCGGGCGGAGGCAATGCGCCGTCAAGCGAAGGCGCGGCAACCACCGAAGCCGAAGCGCTCGCCGACGCAGGCGGCGGCGAAAAGGTGAAATGCTACGGCGTTTCCAAAGCGGGCGAGAACGATTGCGCCGCCGGGCCCGGCACCAGCTGCGCCGGCACCAGCACCGTCGATTACCAGGGCAACGCCTGGACCTATGTCGACAAGGGCACTTGCCTCGAAATCGAAACACCGAAGGGACCCGGCTCGCTCGAACCGATCGACAGATCGGAAGCCTGACAACGCTACGTCGCCGACAAGGCGAGAAGCGAAAGGGCAGTGCGGGTTTCGATCCGCACTGCCCTTGCCGTTTGCGCATGTTGATAAGCCGTTCCGAATTCGCCAGTCACCGTGCTATCGCTACGGTTCCTGTATTGGAGGGCGCGATGACTGACCGCACGAGTGATAATTCCTCCGACGATCCACGCGGTGGCCGACGCGAAGGCGATCGCCGGAAATCAGAAGAACCGTTCGAAGGAGAGGATCGGCGCAAAGGCGACCGCCGGGATGCTGAGGACCGGCGCAAGACCCCTCGGTCCTGATCGCCCGTTCCATCTTGGCATCGCGACCGGGCCTGATAGGCTCGTCGTCCGATGGCCGCCCCCCGACCACCCCGATTCAAACGTGCGCCGCGCCGACGCGGCAGGCTGGCCAACTGGTGGATGCTGTGGCGCGTGCCTGTGCTCATCGCGATCGTCAGCGCGGCGTGGTGGTTCCTTTATCGCCCTTACGCTCATGAGCAGGGCTGGGTGCCTGTAACCGACAGCTTTGCGCTGTGCGGTGAGCCGTGGTCGGGGGCGCAAGGCTGCGTGGTCGATGGCGACACGCTCGTGCTCGGCAATGGCAGTGCCCGCCGCCGCATCCGCCTGACCGGATACGATGCGCCGGAAATGGAGGGAGCATGCCCCGCCGAGAACACGCGGGCGCTCGAAGCGCGGCAGGCGCTGCACGAATGGCTCGGGCGCGGTCCGTTCGAATGGAACGGGGCGGCGGAGCCTCCGCGCGATCAATATGGCCGCGAACTGCGAGAGGTTCGCCGAAAATTGGCCGATGGCAGCCGGGAGTATCTCGCCGAAACCATGATCGAACGCGGCCTTGCCTCGGACAGCGGCTGGGGCAGCGCGCCCGTCGACTGGTGCGGCTAGACACGGGTGAGAGGCGGGGGCTTGCTCTCTGGCGCAGCTCGAATACACTGATCGGGCACATATTTTAGCGGCAAGGGGGATCAGCCATGAATGAACCGGCACCAAGCAACGGTTTCGATTTCAACCAACCGACCATCATCAGCCTGCTTTATCTCGGCAGCTTCCTGACCGGAATTTCGGGCCTGGTCGGGGTCGTGCTTGCGCATGTCTGGCAGGGCGAGAACGCGGATAACTGGGCGGCCTCGCACTTCTCCTACCTGATCCGGACGTTCTGGATCGGGCTGATCGCCTCGGTAGTCCTGTTCGTGACGATCATCGGTATCCCGCTGCTGATCCTGCCCGCGATCTGGGTCGGCGTGCGCAGCGTGATGAGCCTCGTCAAGGCGCAGAAGCACGAGCCGATGCCGGATCCCAAGACGCTGTTGTTCTGAGGAGCGACCGGCGGGCTACTCCGCCAGCGCATCGACTTCGGCGGCGAGCGCAGCGAAGTCTGCGTGGCCGGTCACCGGCGCGACGCGCTCGGCCCACATCGCGTCGATCTCTGCGGCGATCGATGGCGGCACTTCGCTTGCCGAACTCCCCGATGACTGCACCTTGGTCGAATCGCTCGCTTCGGGGATGCCGCACTTCTCCTCGAGCACGCGGCAGACCATCGCGTCGTCGAATTTGTCCTTGTGCGCATGCATGAATTCGCGCGTGGTGCGCTCCAGCACCAGCGCCTCGAGTTCGGGCGTCAGCTCGACATCGATCAGATCGGCCAGCCGCGCGATCGCAGCGGGTTTATTCTTCACCACCCAGCGATAGTTCATCACCAGACTGTCGGGCTCGGCCCGCCGCGCATACCAGCTCAGCACGTGGGTGTAATAGTCGCACCCGCCCGGCCCGCCGCCCATCCAGAACGGCAGGAAGTCTTCGAGCGCAACCGAACCGGGTTCGAGATGCCAGCCGTTGATGAAGCGGTAAAAGGAGATGAAGGTCTCCTTGGGGTCGCGCAGGGTCACGACGTAGCGCTTGCCTTCCGGAAGCCGCTCGTATTCGCGGTGCGACTTGAACCCGCGCGGGGCGGCGACCTGCGGCGCTGTCATGTCGAAATCGAGCATGTAGGCGACATCGTCCCACGGGGTCATCCGGCTGATATCGTCGAAATCCATGTGCCCGCCGGTGCGCAGCTGGTGGAACATCTGCTGCATCAGCGTGGTGCCGCTCTTGGCCCAGCTGGTGATGAAGACGTCACCGTCTTGCGGTTCGTAAGGCCGGTGATTGGGACGTTCGCCTTCGTGCGCGCGCCCCATCATTGCGCCGTATTCCTCGAGGCTGCGAGCGCGCCCCGGTAGTACCTCTGTCATGTCGTGATTACTCCCCCAACGCGCCCCTTTGTCGGTGCATAGCCGCATCGCGCGGCTTCGGAAAGCGGCGCGGGAGCATCAGCATGCCTCGCCGCAAGCGCTTCGCAGCGAGTTGGAGAATGATTGCGCCTGGGTTAGGGCTGAGCCATGCAGATACGATCTCTCGCTTCGCTCGCATGTGTTGCATCGCTCGCCCTGTCGGCGTGCAACGATCAGGCTGGACCCGAGCCTTCGCCAGACCCGCAGGACCGGTTCTGGGCGGCATTGTCGAGCCATTGCGGAAACGCCTATGCGGGCACGCTCGCCAGCGACGACGACGCCGATGCCGATTTCCAGAATGCCGACATGGTGATGCATGTGCGCGAATGTTCGGACGACCGCATCGCCATTCCGTTCCATGTAAAGCTCGGCGGCGAATGGGATCGGTCGCGCACGTGGGTCCTGACGCGGTCCACCGTTGCCATGCCCGGGACAGAAGGCGTTACCGGTTCGATCCAGCTGAAACATGACCACCGGCACGCGGACGGAGCCAGCGATGCCGTAACCATGTATGGTGGAAGCACGCATCTGGGCGATGCCCTGGCTGCCGAAGGGACTGCGCGTCGGCAGGACTTTCCCGTCGATGCCGATAGCGTTGCGTTGTTCGAACGCGAAGGCTTGACCGCATCGGTCACAAACGTGTGGAGCATCGAAGTCGATCCTGCGGACAAAACCGAAGGGGTTTTCGCCTATCAGTTGAGGCGCACGGTCGAAGGCGGCGCGCCCGAGGAACGTTTCTTCCGCGTCGAATTCGATCTGTCACAGCCGGTCGAACCGCCTCCCCCGGCCTGGGGCTGGGACTAGGGCGCGACCAGCCGCTGTTCGGCCTGCTCCAGGATCGCGGTGATTTCGTCGAGCAGCTTGAGCCGCTGCGTCTTCAGTCTCTCGACATGGAATGCGCTGCACCGCTCGACTTCGGTTTCGAAGCGATGGATCGCGCGGTTCAGCGCGTGGTATCGAGCCGCGAGATTGCAGAAATACGCATCGCCCAATCGCAGGCGGTGCAGCATCTCCGCGTCATAGGGAAACTGGTCTTCAAGCCCCCCGGCGGTGTTTCCGGGCGGCATTTCATCGAAATCTGTCGGTGTTTGCACGGGCATGGCGGCGGTTCTCCCCTTCGTTTGCGTGAAGGGAAACTAGGCGCAGCCCGCCGGCGCGGTCATTGATTTGCGTCAAGCGCGCCTCAGCGCTGGATCTCCACACGCACGAAGGGCTCGCCTGTTTCAACCGGAGCGGCGCTGTCGACAGTTTCGGCGACGACTTCTTCCGGCATCACAAGCACCAGGACCATCATCCCGCCCAGGAAACCGAGCATGCAACCGCCGAGACCTTTGACAAAACTCACGTAGAAACCCCTGCCCCTGTGTTAACCACCCGCGTTATCTGTTCGGGGTGTAAACAAAACCTTATCGCGGGGCAGAAAAGCTCCTGATTGTTAAGCCGATTTTGACCTTAACGGCAGGAGGCTGCAGACCACATCCGCTACTCCGTCTCGCCATTGGTTACCGCCTCGCTTTCGGCGTCGCCTTCGGGCACGGGGGTCATCGGCGTTTCGGGCAGGTCGACCTCGACTTCGTCCGGATCGGCCTCGCGGGCGATCAGTTCGCCGCCGCCAACATCTTCGGCGCCGACTTCATAGGTCTTCTGCTCTTCTTCGCCACTGCAGGCCGCGACTGCCAGCGCGAGCACGGCTGCGGCGGGAAATGCGATGGGACTGTCGGGCATGAGGCTTTTCTCCTGAATTGATGGACAGCAGGTTAGGCGTCGCCGGGAGCAGGGTCTTTGACGTGCGTCAAACGGTGGCCGCAAATACCGGCTCGCGCTGCGCGGGTTCGTGGTATCCTCCCCGTATCGACTCGCAGCAACAGGGGGATACAGCGATGAACCGTGACGACATGCTCGCCAAGATCGAGACGCTTTACAAGGGCCGCGCCACCGGGGACTTCTCGCAGTTTCCCGAAGTGCTCGCGCCGCATGCCGAATTCCGCTTCGTCGGCGACGGCAGCACCACCATGACCTTCCCGGGCGGCAAGACCACCAATCCGGAGGAAGCCGGCAAGGACCTGTTCGCGCAGCTCGACCTGCTCGACCGCCGGATGGAATCCGCCACCGTCGAGGAGAACCGCGCGGCGGTGCACTGGCGCGTCGTCCTGCGTTTCAAGGGCGGCGACATCTTCGAGATGGAATTGTTCGACCTGTGGGAATTCGGCGAGGACGGCCGCATCACCAAGGGCAGCCAGTGGCTCGATACCGCCACGCTGATGGACCAGATGGACGAAGCCGACATGGCCCGCTCCGCCAGCGAAACCCGCGATGCGGTGGAGACCGCCAAGAGCGACGCCGCACGGGTGGACTCGATGGATTTCGGCATCGGCTCGCGCTGATCACCGGCGGCAAAATTGACGAAGTTGACACCGTGTCACCCGGCATTTCTGCCGATTTTCCGCCATTTTTGAATGGCTTGTCGCGAAATTGCGAAGTTGACACGTTGCCAGCGCAAAAAAGCGCCCGGCGATCAGGCTTAAGCACGTTCGGGTTAGCGCGCATCCGCCAAACCTAGCGGCACATGGACGAGTAGGAAACGCGCGAGCGGCTCAGTTCCCCTCGCTTTCGACCTCCGCCTCGCCTTCGTGCCCGTAGAAGCCGTAGCGCAGCATCAGGCTCAGCACCCATTCGCGCCCGGGCGTCACCGAGACCACTTCCTCGAGCGCCCAGCGCCCGTCCTCGCGCACGAAATAGTAGTCGAGCACCTGCGGCTGGTCGAAATTGTCGAAATAGGCGGTCACCACCTGCCGTTCGGGATCGTCCTTGCCCTGGCCGATAACCTCATAGGTCTTCACCCGCGCATTGGTGATGATCGCGTCCTGCCCGTTCACCTCCCACGCAAAGCCGAGCCGCCCGATCGGTTCGTCATACTCCTCCTTGCGCGCTTCCTCGTCCGCGAAGGCCTTTTCGAGGCTTTTCGCCAGCGGCAGGCACTCGTTCAGGCATTCGATCCCGTCGACATAGATCGACAGCACCTGATCGGCGGGCGTCGACTCCTGCGCGGCGGCCTCTTCGGCTTCCTGCGAGCCGGCAAGCAGCGGCGACGGCCCCAGCGCGGCAAACACAAGCGCAGCGGCGATGGCGGTTCCGGCGCGCGGCGGTCGGATGGTCATGGTCGGTGTCTCCCCCTGTTCGGGCCGAACCTATGGCATTGGCCCGGCGCGGGCCAAGGGGAAACTGGAGAGAGCAGCGCCCCATCGCGGCGATGGCACCTATGGCGCTGCTCTCATGTGTGCCGCCCGATCCCCCGGCGGCACGACCTCTCAGGCCGCCGCGCGGGCCTTGTTCACGATCGCACTGATCTCGTCGAGCAGGCCGAGGCGTTTCTTCTTCAGCTGCTCGGTACGCTCGTCGCTCGCCGCCTCGGTCTCGGCCTCGATCCGGTGCACCTCGCGGTTCACCTCGTGATACGCGTCGGCGAGGCGCGCATAGTGCTTGTCCTCGGCCTTCAACCGGGTGAGCAAGTCGCGGTCGCGCTTCAAGATCTCGGTCAGTTCGTTGGGCGTGTGCTGGGACATTGAGGGGCTCTCCTTCGTGTGTGTGCGGAGAGGATTAGGGCGCGGCGCGGGCGCGGTCTTTGATGTGGGTCAATATCCGGCGGTTACGCGCCGCATTGCGCCGATTAGCGTCCCCAATCGTCCGAACCGCCTTCGTTGAAGGCGTTCGGATCGCCGCCCCATTCGCTGCCGTCCACCTCGTCGCCGTTCATCCGGTTTTTGACTTCGCGGAAGGGGGCTTGCTTGTCGGCTGGAGCGAAGGGACTGAACGCGCCTGGGGCCTTGTCGATATCGCAGCCGGCCTCGCGCAGCTTGCGTTCGATCGCGTTGAGCTTGGCAATGCCCTGGAGCGCGTTGTCCTCCGAGAGGGCCATCGGCGCGCCGCCTTCATCGACGCCCATCAGCTTGTCGCGCAAGCTGGCGCATTGCGGACCCCATTGCGAATCCGGGCGAGCGTTGTCGGCGGCTTCGGCTTGCCGCATATTCTCGACCGCGCGTTCGACCTCGGCCTCGCCGTCGAAGAAGCCCAGAAAGTAGAAGCCGCCGAAGATGACCGCTAAACAGCCTGCGAGTGCCTTGGCGAAGAACATTGTGCGCGATTCCCTTGCTTGGGGTACGGAAGCAACCGTAGGCGAACTCAATGAAGATTTGGTTAGCGAGGCTTCGAAAAACCTTTGTTTTTCATGATGTTTTCGTGACGGTGCGGGTGTGCCTTGGTCAAGTGCGGTCGGCGGCACTATGCTCGCACCCATGACGGACAAGCGCATCGTATCCGGCCAAGGCTCCGCCATCGCGGCGGGGGCCGCCTATTGGGCGGTGGTGTTCGCATTGGGCTTCGTGCTCGGCACGCTGCGAGTGATGTGGGGTGCGGAGGCGCTGGGCGAGGCGACCTTCCTCGCGCTCGAAGTGCCGGTGATGGTCGGCGCGAGCTTTCTGGCGGCGCGCTGGCTGGTTCGCCGGTTCGGGATCGCGAGCACCGGCGCGGCGCTGACGATGGGCGCGCTCGCTTTCGCGCTGCTGATGGTGGCCGAGATCGCGCTGACGGCGGTGATGGGCGGAAGTCCGATGGCGTGGCTCGCCAGCCTCGCGACCCCGCCGGGGCTGTTCGGATTTGCCGGGCAGGTGGCGTTCGGGCTGATGCCGCTGATGATCGTCGAGCTCGGCGGGCGGTGAGGTTGGCCGCATGATCGGCAGCCGAGTGACCGCATGCGCCGTGCCCGAGGGCAGCCTGCTCGCCGAATACGGCACGCCGAAGGATTACCGCGACTGCTTCGAGCGGATAGTGCCGGGCGAGGTCACACTGCCCGAGTTCATCGAGCGGTTCTATTGCAGCGCGGCGTTCCTGCCCGAGCGGGTGGTGCTGGCGGCGCTGGGCACACCGGCCCGAAGCGCCGACGCCCGCGCGCTGGCGCAGGGCGAGGCCGAGAGCTTCGGCGCGTGGAAGCTGGTGGAGCGGCGGGAGGCGCGCTCAAGCAGCGAAGCGGGAGCGCAGACAAGAGACGAGGCTTTGCTGCTGTCGAAGGAGACGAACACCGCGAGCTGGTTTGCGGTGGAGCCAGTAGGGGATGGGGAGACAAGCCTCCGGTTTGGGAGTTGGGTCGGGAACCTGAACGAGTCCAGCTGGCGCTTTATGGAGCAACCGCATGTCTGGTATTCGCGGTGGTTGCAGGGTGGGGTCAAGAGCTCTCAAAGATAGCGCCGCAAGAATTGCTCAGGCGAAAGTCAAGCGAGAACAGGCCTAATCAAGAAAACCAAGTCTGAGGCAAGTTTGGCGCGAGCCCTCACTTAATTTTTGAAACGATGTCCTTTAGAATTTCAGCGCTTAGCTTGACATCATCCTTTCTCGTGCTGCCTGTCTCTTTCGTTGGGTTTACCTCAATTTGCCTATCAGTCTCCATCAGTTTGCAGGCGATGAACGCGCCTAGTGCCTCGTCCTCCCGGGATTTTGCGATAGCGATGGCCGCTAGCCATGCGTCAATGTTAGTGAGTTCAGCTTGATACACATGAACATCTTCGAGACTCCTCCTATACAGAGAGAGAAAGAAATACGAGATGAAGGTTATAAAGATAGCAAGTGAAACACGGCTAATCAAAATAAAGATAACCGTGTTGTAATTTAATTCCGATACTAGAGCTGGTTCGAAATTCGTCGTAAGGTCACGCAAAACCAGAAGCGCGCCAACGGCAGCTGCAATACCGAATAGCAGACTTACGATACCCCTCGCGGAGATCGATGACGAAAAGCTTTCAATTCTTACTCTAGCTGACCACAGACTCTTTTCGATTTCGCGATCAATCTTTTGCTCGGACCTAGTCTCTATGACTTGATCAATTTGATCTCGGATTTGATCTGATAAATTATCGTCCAACGACTGCCTGAAAAGGTCAACAATCTCCGCCTCCGATGCTTCACTGAGGGGACTGCGACTTGCGGTAAGCGCCCGTTCTCGTTCATCAATCTGGGATAACCACTCTTCAAAATCCATCCGCCCGGGAGGCCGGATGGATCTTGAACCGACAGAGAAAAATGCTTCAGCAAAGTATGAAAGTGAGAGAGCCAGACCGCCAATTACAGATAGGACTCTTTGCCTGAATACCTGGTCGAACAAGAATTTGTATGCCGAGTAGGCAACTATGCTGAACGCTATGACGAAGGCTGCGAGGCCCAAAAAATCAAATGCCTCGTCAAAAGCGATCACGTCTGCAAATATCTCGGACAAGGATCGGCCCTGGCTGTCGGATGACGATCCCGGAAGATCACTCTGTTCTAATACAGGCGCATCCGCTGGCATTACTCCGCCGCTTCAACCGCTCCGAACATGTCCGGACCGTCTTCGCCCTCGCCGTCTTCGTTGACGGCTTTCGCCTTCTGGCGCTTGTCGAAGCTCGACCACACTTCGTTCCAGTTGCCCTTGGTCGCGCCCTTCGAATATTCGGTCGCGCGGGTTTCGAAGAAGTTGGCGTGCTCCACGCCGTTGAGCAGCGGGGCGAGCCACGGCAGCGGGTGCTCGTCGATCATATAGATCGGCTGCAGGCCGAGCTGGCCCAGCCGCCAGTCGGCGATGTAGCGGATGTACTTCTTGATCTCCTTCGGGCTCATCCCGTTGACCGGGCCCATCTCGAAGGCGAGATCGATGAAGGCATCTTCCAGCCGCACGGTCTTCTGGCAGACATCGATGATGTCTTCCTTCACCGCCTTGGTCAGGCAGCCGCGCTCCTCGCAGAAGGTGTGGAACATCTTGATGATGCCTTCGCAGTGGAGGCTTTCGTCGCGCACCGACCAGCTGACGATCTGGCCCATGCCCTTCATCTTGTTGAAGCGCGGGAAGTTCATCAGCATCGCGAAGCTCGCGAACAGCTGCAGCCCTTCGGTGAAGCCGCCGAACATGGCGAGCGTGCGGGCAATATCCTCGTCGGTGTCGACGCTGAATTGCTGCATGTAATCGTGCTTGTCCTTCATCTCTTCATATTCGAGGAAGGCGGAATATTCGCTTTCGGGCATGCCGATCGTGTCGAGCAGGTGGCTGTACGCCGCGATGTGCACCGTCTCCATGTTGGAGAAGGCGGTGAGCATCATCTTGATCTCGGTCGGCTTGAACACGCGGCCGTATTTGTCGTGGTAGCAATCCTGCACCTCGACATCCGCCTGGGTGAAGAAGCGGAAGATCTGGGTGAGCAGGTTGCGCTCGTGCTCGGTGATCTTCTGCGCCCAGTCGCGGCAATCCTCGCCCAGAGGGACCTCCTCGGGCATCCAGTGGATCTGCTGCTGGCGTTTCCAGAAATCGTAAGCCCAAGGATATTCGAAGGGCTTGTAGGTCTTTCTGGCTTCGAGCAACGACATGTTGTGGTCCCTTTGTTTGGCGTGAACGACTCATATAGGGAATCATGCGGCAGATTCGAAGGCAAGAGGGGATGATTCGGCGGGGATAAGCTGTGCTTTTTCCGAGTCGAACCGAGTGCGCTTGCGCACCGTGCAATGTGGTTGATTGCTCGCCGCGCAACAATTCCGGAGGGATTCGCGAGTCCGCAATTTCCGGCCCCAAAATGTTAACCATTACAACCCGCGGAAATACGGGCTTTTCCCTGTATTAGCAGTTGCTTAAGGGCTCGAAATTAACCCGGGCGGGAAATGCAGGAAGCCCTCCCCCTCGAACCGGCTCGCGAATATGCGGAGGCCGAACGCGCGCTCGAAGACGATCTGTCGTACGACCATTGGTCCGAAACGCTCAGGGCGGAACATACCCGCCGCACGGCTCCGCGCACGGCGCAGCTGGTGCGGTTCCAGCTGATCCTCGGCGCGGTGGTGGCCGCCTTCACCCTGCTGTGGGACCTGCTGGTGCTGCCGGACCTGTTCGAAATCGCGCTCGGCTGGCGGCTGGTGACCGTCGTACCGCTCACGGTCATCGGCCTCTACCTGCTGGCGCGGCAAAGGCTGGGACTGGCGAAGATCGCCATGGGGGCGTCGATCGTCAGCTTCGGCATGATCGCGATGCATCTCGCGACCTTCGGCAGCGAGGCGGTGATGACCCGCTATGTGATGGCGGCAACCTTCCTGCTGGGCATTGCCTGCATCGCGCTGCCTTTCACCCCGCGCGAGCTGCGCAGGTTCATGGTCGCGTACACCCTGTTCACCGGCCTCGTCGCACTGTGGCCGAACCCGCTCGAGCCGATGGCCGCCACGCTGCATCTGGCATTCGCACTGCTGGTCGGCGGCACGTCCGTTGCGGTGGCGACGAATTACTGGAACATCGACGCGCAGGGCTTCCTCAAGGATTTGCGCGAGGAGGCGACGCGCGAGGCGCTAGAGCATAGCAACCAGCTGCTGCGCCAGCTTTCGGAACGCGATCCGCTGACCGGCAGCCTCAACCGGCGCGGCTTCGAGCGGGTGTTCGCAAAGCTCATCGCAAAGGTCACCGCGGCGAAGGCCGATCCCTCGGGCACCGTCCCGATCGGCCGCGCGGCGGTGCTGATGATCGATCTCGACCACTTCAAGCAATTCAACGACACCCACGGCCACCAGGCGGGAGACACGTGCCTGAGGATGGTCGCGCAGGCGATCGAGGACGTGTTCGCCAAGGCCGAAGGCATCGTCGGACGGTTCGGTGGAGAGGAGTTCGTTGTTGCATTTCACGAGGTTCAGGCAGGCGAGACGATCGAGATGGCCGAACGGACGCGGCTGGCCATCGCCAGCCTGCTGGTTCCGGCCGGCCCGCTGAGCGATGGAGACCTGCGCCCGCTCGTCACCGCCTCGATCGGGATCGGGCTCAGCGAACCGATCATGCATGCTCTCGACGAGGAGGACGGTGCGGCTCTGCGCGAAGACCTGATCGAGATGGCCGATGTCGCGCTCTACAACGCCAAGCGCAACGGGCGGCACCGGGTCGAGATCATCGAGTGCGAAAAGGTCGAGCGCCGGTCGGCCTAAGCGCGGCGCGGCACCCTTCCTACATGGCGAGGCGGGTCAGCCTTTCTTCCGGCTTTTCGAGCCGAAGACGCTCCCGCCGCCGAGAACGGTGATCCCGAGAAAGAAACCGAAATCGTACCAGCCGCCGGTGTTGGGTACGGCGTAGACTGCGATATCCGGGCTGAACAGCGATCCGATCCAGCTCCACGGAAAGATGAACCCATGCCACAGGCCCCACCAGAAGCCGGGCACGTCCTCACCGGTTGAGACGCCCGCATCGATCTGGCTCGCGCAGGCGGAGACCAACAACGCAAGCGCGCAGGCGGTGGCAATGCGGGTGGCTGTGCTCACAGCGATTTGATCGCGACGATCATCCACAACAGCGGCACGAAGGCGATCGCCATCGGGATGTGGATGCGCGAGGCGTTGGCGACATGGCCGAACGGGCTGATGCGCAGGTTGCGGATGGCGTTGGCGGCGAAAGCCAGCGCGATCACTGTTCCTATGATTCCGATCCACAGCACGAATGTCATTGTGTCAAATCCTCCCGTCTTTCCCGGCGGGGAGTATGGCACAGTCGCTGCCGTTGCGCGAGAGCCGCGCGAGGGTTCAGCAGAAACGCTGCGGGCGCGTGTCGGTCAGGGGCTCGAAATCGCCCGGCATGCCCTGCGCCGCGAGATCGGGGACGTGGCTGCCCTGGAAGGTCTCGAATTCGCTTTCGGATAGCGGGGTTGAGAAGGTTACGCCGACTTCGCCCTTGTCGACCCATTTGATCACCGCGCGGTGCGGACCGGAACCGGCGACATAGATCTGCAGCGGCGTACCCAGGGTGAGCTTGCGCGAGCCCATCGCAAAGCGGCAGCCACCGACCGAAAGATCGGTCAGCACGACGTCTTCCGGGGTGCCCAGACTGGTCATGTAGCGACCGGGAAGCGTGATCGAGCGTCGTTGATTCTTGCGGGTGCGCATAACGTGCGCGGCTCTAACGCAAGTCTGCTTAAAACCTCGTAAAAGCCCGATCAGCGCCCGTCAGACGAGGATATATTCCTGGACGACTTCCACCCCGACGATGATCGCGAGGACGAAAGCGATCACCACAAACACGGCGGAGATCGATAACAGCGCCTTTGCGCGTTGCGGATCGCCGGTCTTCTTGGATTGCGAATTGAGGAAGAAAGCCGCGAAGAGCAGGACGGCAATCGTGGGTATGGTCGCGATCACCGCCCTATCCTCCGGTTACTGGCAGCTCAGGCATTCCTCGTAATCGGTCTGCTCGGGCGCGCCCGCGGCGAGTTCGTATTTCGCTGCGTCGGTGGTGTTGTCGGCCTCGACCCCGCCGGCGAAACCGGCGCGCTGCACCGATTTCGAGCGGAGGTAATAGAGCGACTTGATGCCCTTCTCCCACGCCTGGAAGTGCAGCATCATCAGGTCCCACTTGTCGACATCGGCCGGGATGAACAGGTTCAGCGACTGCGCCTGGTCGATATAGGGCGCGCGGTCGGCTGCGAATTCGAGCAGCCAGCGCTGGTCGATTTCGAAGCTGGTCTTGAAGCTCGCCTTTTCCTCGTCGGTGAGGAAGTCGAGATGCTGGACCGAGCCGCCGCGCTCGAGAATCGAGTTCCAGACATTGGTCGAATTCTTCGACTTCTTGTCGAGCAGTTTTTCGAGATACGGGTTCTTGACGATGAACGATCCCGACAGCGTCTTGTGCGTGTAGATGTTGGCCGGGATCGGCTCGATGCAGGCGCTGGTGCCGCCGCAAATGATCGAAATCGACGCGGTCGGCGCGATCGCCATCTTGCAGCTGAATCGCTCCATCGCGCCCATTTCGGCGGCGTCGGGACACGGGCCCCGCTCCTGCGCGAGCAGCATCGAGGCTTCGGAGGCCTTGGCCTGGATGTGCTTGAACATTTTCAGGTTCAACGCCTTGGCCATCGCGCTTTCGAAGCCCAGCCCCTTCGACTGCAGGAAGGAGTGGAAGCCCATCACGCCGAGACCGACCGAACGCTCGCGCTCGGCCGAATATTTGGCGCGGGCCATTTCGTCGGGCGCGCGGTCGATGTAATCCTGCAGGACGTTGTCGAGGAAGCGCATGACGTCCTCGATGAACTGCTTGTCGGTCGACCACTCGTCCCACTTTTCGAGGTTGAGCGAGGAAAGGCAGCATACCGCGGTGCGATCGTTGCCGAGGTGGTCGATCCCGGTCGGCAGGGTGATTTCGGAGCACAGGTTCGAGGTCGAGACCTTGAGGCCGAGTTCGCGGTGATGCTTGGGCATCATGCGGTTCACCGTGTCGTTGAACACGATGTAGGGCTCGCCGGTGGCGAGGCGGGTTTCGACCAGTTTCTGGAACAGCGAGCGCGCATCGACGGTGGCGCGCACTTCGCCGGTCTTGGGTGATTTGAGCTCGAACTCGGCGCCGTCGCGCACCGCTTCCATGAACTCGTCGGTCAGCAGCACGCCGTGGTGGAGGTTCAGCGCCTTGCGGTTGAAGTCTCCGCTGGGTTTGCGGATTTCGAGGAATTCCTCGATTTCCGGGTGCGAGACGTCGAGATAGCATGCTGCCGAGCCGCGCCGCAGCGACCCTTGCGAAATCGCGAGAGTGAGCGAATCCATGACGCGGACGAACGGAATGATGCCGCTGGTCTTGCCGTTGAGGCCGACCGGCTCGCCGATACCGCGGACATTGCCCCAATAGGTACCGATCCCGCCGCCCTTGGAGGCGAGCCACACGTTCTCGTTCCAGGTGCCGACGATGCCGTCGAGGCTGTCGGACACCGAGTTGAGATAGCATGAAATCGGCAGGCCGCGATTGGTGCCGCCGTTCGACAGCACCGGGGTCGCGGGCATGAACCACAGGTTCGAAATGTAATCGTAGAGCCGCTGCGCGTGCTCCTGGTCGTCGGCATAAGCATCGGCGACGCGCGCAAACAGATCCTGGTACTTTTCACCGGGCAGCAGATAGCGGTCGGTCAGCGTTTCCTTGCCGAATTCGGTCAGGTTGGCGTCGCGCGATTCGTCGATCGTGATATCGAACCGGCGGTCGTTGACCTTCTTGCTGTCGTCCTTCTGCGCCGCGCTCTTGGCGGCATTGGCCAGCGCTTCGCCGGCCTTTTCGGCGATCAGCTCTTCGCTGCCCTTGTCGCTCTTGTCCATGCTCACGGCTTTCTTCTTTTCTTTTGCGCCGGACTTCTCAGTGCCGGGGGCCGCGCCGGTATCGGCATCGGTCATCATATCGCCTGTATTTTCCACCGGCACGCCATCGCTTGATTTGAATTCCATTACTGCCCCGTTCGTGTCCCCCGAATCGGAGCACCGCGTCATACCACTTTTGGCCTGCGATGTTCCAATTCTGTTCTTTACCGATCCGTCGACAGGGTTGCCCACATAATGGCCACAGGGTGGCCCACAGGCTTATCCGCCGACGGCTTCGAATCGATCCGCAAACCCCTTCTCCGAAGCGAATCCTTCCCTAGCCGCGCCCCGCAGGGAGCGAACGGATTCACCAAAGCTTGGGGGTCCGATGCGAACCGAACCACTAGATAATGAATCAGCAGCGATTCCGCGTCAACGGGTGATTAACCATGATCGATTGCGACGACCGCGCGAAAATCCATGTTGCAGTGCAGCGACGCGTGGAGAAAGCTTGAGTCGGCCACCGCGCAAGCCCCAAAATGAATCTGTGAAGAAAAATGTGGTGATTGAATCATCCGAATCAACGCGTGAATCATTCTGCCCTCGGCTCGCATCTTTGTTGCCCGGGCAGGCAAGTTCGTGCACCACCGGGCGGCACAGGGAGAGCCTTCGATGACCTGTCCCCCAAATGCCGACCCCGCGACCGGCACGGCCATGTCTTCCGCTTGGCGAGCCCGCATGCTCGACGCCGTCCCTCCGGCGATCCTCGACGATCTCCGGCGCCGGCATGCCGAACCGCAGCGCCACTATCACGACTGGTCGCATGTCGAAGCGCTGCTCGGCCATTGCGAGGCCGCAGGGGATCGAATCCATGATCGGAGTGCGGTTCTCTTTGCGATCCTGTTCCACGATGCGATCTACGATCCGCGTGCTAAGGATAACGAGCGCCGCAGCGCCGCTCTGCTGGTGGCCACCGACCCGCCGCTGTCGCCCGAAAGCCTCGCCCTCGCGCGGCGCATGATCGAAGCGACCGCAGGGCACCAGCTGCCCGGCGATCTCACCGGCATTGCGCTGGAGGATTGCGCGCACTTCCTCGACATGGACCTCGGCATCCTCGGCGCGCCGCCCGGTCGTTTCGACATCTACGAGGAGCAGATCCGGCGCGAGTACGCCCACGTTGCAGACGATGCGTTCCGAACCGGACGCGCAAAGGTGCTGCGCCACTTCGCCCAGCGCGAGCGGCTCTATTTCACCCCATGGGGGCAGGAGCGGTTCGAGCGACAGGCGCGTGCCAACCTCGCGCGCTCGCTCACCGCGCTGGAGGGTTAGCGACTAGGCCCGAGCCTTCACGCTCGCGGCGTGGTCGGCAATTTCGTTCGCGACACGGTCGATCAGTTCGACCGGGATGTCGTGGCCCCAGCCGGGAATCGTGACCAGTTTTGCCCCCGGAATATGCGCGGCGGTATCCTTGCCGGCTTCGAGCTTCACCAGCGGATCGTCTTCGCCGTGCAGCACCAATGTGGGCGTTGTGACCGATTTCAGCCGTTCGCGCCGGTCGCCGTCGTCGATGATAGCCGCAAGCTGGCGCGGCAATCCCGCCGGATGCACGCTGCGGCGCACCGCCTGGCGCACGCGCTCGCGCTGGCGCTCGGGATCGGGCGGGAAGCCCGGGCTGCCGATGCTCTTCTGGATATTGATGCCGTGCGCGACGAGGTCATCCTCCTCCAGCGAAGGCAGCGGTGCGATCAGCGCGTCCATCGCGTGCTTTTCCGCCTGCGGCAGCTTCGGGTGGCCGGTGGTCGACATGATCGAGGTCATCGAATGCAGCTTCTCGCGGTGGTTGATCGCCATCAGCTGCGCGATCATCCCGCCCATCGAAGCGCCGACGACATGCGCACGGTCGATCGTCAGCGCATCGAGCAGGCCGATACCATCGGCGGCCATGTCGGCGAGTTTGTAGGGCACCTTGGCGGGGAAGCCGATCAGCTTGCGCAGCACCTGCATCTTGAGGCCCGGTGCCTTCGCGCCTTCCATCTTCTGCGACAGCCCGATGTCGCGATTGTCGTAACGGATCACGCGGTAACCGTGCCCGACGAGCGCCTCGACGAATTCGTCGGGCCACAGGATCATCTGCGCGCCGAGCCCCATCACGAGCAGGATCGGCTCGTCATTGGCGTTGCCGGCCTCGTCGTAAAACAGCTCGATCCCGGTGTTGGGCGTGGTGATGGTGGGCATGTCTCGTGCGGTCCCCTGGCTGGATTGCTCGCGCTTTGCATGCCTCAACGAAAAACGCGCCGCAACCCGCACCGCCTATTAAGGGACTGGAGGCGGGTGGGGAGCGGCGCGCTCAGCCCCTCATGCAGACTCGGGGAAGCGCATGAGGGGCCGGTGCTGGCGGGCAGGGGCTAAGTTCTATCCGCCAAGCAGGATCGGGCGATCGTCCTCTGCCATCGAAGCGAAGCGCTGTTCGCGCGATTGTGCGACCTTCGCTGTGAGCTTCTCGTGAATCTCCCTGTCGTCGGCAAAGACGATTGCGGCAAGGAAGCGCGTGCCTTCGGGATTGCGGACCGGGACATCGTCCAATGTGCCGAGCGAGCGTACGGCGGCCTTGGCGGCACGGCGCGCCGACCAATTGCCATTGCCGTCGACAATCCGGATATTTTCCGCCTTGCCATCATAACCAAGCTCGAAAGCGACCTCCACGATCGAATTGTTGGGCCGCACCTTGCGGCTTGTCGGATCGCGGGCGAGCGCCCGATTCAGATCTTTGGTGGTTTCCTTCTGCCATTGCTCCATTGCGGCCTGCGAGCGGACCACGATCGGCGCATTCTCCGCGCTGGTCTTCTCGCCGGCCGATACCGGGACGGTAAGCGGCAGCGCGAGGGCGGCGGCAAGCGCGCCCAGGGCAAGGGGGGTCTTGGTGAATTTCGTACGTGTCGTCATCGGATCATCCTCTCCTGAGAAACTGAAGACGATCGATCGCAAGTGACCAGTCGCGCCGAGCACCAGTCCCTATCACTCGTGCAGTGGCTCTGTCGGTCGATCAGACGCGGCGAGCGGGTGTCGCAGTCGTTTCGGGGTTGCCCGCCGCGTCGATTGAGAGATTGCCATTTTGCACGATTGTTTCAATCTTGCATCGACAAGCGGTCATATATTTCGCTGCAAGGTCTGCGAGAGACGATAAACTGCAAACACGGCTCGACCAGCGTTGACGAGTGAGACCCTGCAACCTCCAGCGCCGCGTCACCTTAGTCTCCGCAGCAGCTCAGTGATCGCGACGCTGGAGTTCTCGCCCGATATTTCGGACGAAACGGGATGCAGGGTCACTCATTCGGCGGTCACCGGCCGCCTAGTTGCGCAGGGCGATATAGGTCCGCGCCCTGCCGCTCGATGCGATCCGCTCGCTCTCCGACTGTTCCAGTCGGGCGGAAAGCCGCTCATAATGATCATCGGTGTCGGCAAAGATGATGTTGGCGAGGAATTCGACCTCGCGCGGATTGGATACTGGCACCTCACTGAGGTTCTTGAGTCTCCGCACGGCGCGCAACGCCATGTGATTGGCAGCCCAGTTGCCGCCGCTTTGGAAGAGCGCGACATTCTCTGGCTTGCCCTCTTCGTCCACCGAAAAGCTGACCTGGACGATCGCGTTGTTGGGACGCGCTCGTGAAGAGACGGGTCCACCACGCAGGTAGCGGCTCAGGTCCTGAGTCGTTTCGGCCTGCCATTTGTCCATGGCCGGTTGCGACCGGACGATGATATCGTCGCCGTCACCCGAGGCCAGCGCTCCTGCCGGAACGGCCAACAGGATCGCGGCACCGATTGCGCGCCGGACAAACAGGGCGGGAATTTTCGTATTCGTATTCATGGCGTCATCCTCTCCATTCATGGTTGGATGATCGGCCACAAAGACCTTCGCAGATTTTTCTCGCGACCTAGTATTCTCAAGCGAGGAAATTTGAGGTCGATCCGGGCATACGGCCTGCGGAACCGCCTCTTCTGCCCGTCATATGAGTGTCATCGAATCGTGGCGATTTGAGGGCATTTTGCCTTACCCCGGCTAACCCGAGGGCAAGCGTTTGGGAGGTCTGGAAAATTCGAATTCGCCCCTGTCGGCCCTCCCTTCCAAAAGTTGTAAGAACGCGACACTAGACCTTGTGCGACGGAGGAAAATCGCACCGCACAGCGCCGACTCGGCAACAAGTCGGCACGCTTTGCCCAAGCCGTTCGCTCATTGCCGCGCCGTGGTATCCTTCGCCCGCCAGTCGGGTCCGCCGATTACAAAGCCGCGTGCATCAAGCTGGTCAAGCACGCCGCCTGTTTCCGCCAGCACTCGCAAGGGCACGACGGCAAGCGTGACGCCCTCCGCTCCGGCGGCGTCCTCGATCATTGCAGTCCATTGCGTCCGGATTTCCTCGCCAAGCTCGTCGTCCGCCCACGGCCAGCAGGTGCCGAGCGCGATCTCGAGCGGATTTTCCATCACCGTAGGGATATCGAACCTGCGCCAGTCGTTGCCGCGCCGCTCGATGATCGGCTGCCCGGCCTCGGTCGCACTCATCGCCGCTTCGAGGCAGGGGATGTGATCGCGCGGGTCCGCTTCGGCGAGATTGTCGAGCAGGTCCTCGCCGCGAAACCGTTCGGGCCGGGTGATCGGCACATCGGCCCTGTTCGCGGCCTTGCGCACGACATCGGTCGCATCGTCGATGGTCTCGTCATCGAAATCGAGCCTGCGGGCGAGCAGGTCGAAGCCGGTCATCAGGAAGCTGCGGCGGTCGTAGTCGATATCGTATTGCGCCTCGAGCTTGGCGAGGCGGGCGCGCTGCTCGATGCTGAGATAATCGGCAGCGACACCCTTGTCCGGCAGCCTGGTGAAGCGCCCACCGCGAAAGATCAGCCGCAAGACGTCGCCGGGTGAGAATTTCGGCGCGGCTCGCA
The DNA here is from genome assembly GCF_045363165.1 of Erythrobacter sp. GH1-10. Classification (NCBI taxonomy): domain Bacteria; kingdom Pseudomonadati; phylum Pseudomonadota; class Alphaproteobacteria; order Sphingomonadales; family Erythrobacteraceae; genus Erythrobacter; species Erythrobacter sp. GH1-10. The sequence continues at coordinate 74,638 of NZ_JBJFLP010000001.1, forward strand.
GGATCACGCGGTTCGCCTCTCCCGTCGCCTCCTTCAGGCGGTCGGGTTGCCAGGGCGTCGATTTGGGCACCGCGCGGATTTCGCCAACGAGGATCACGGTTCCGGTGTCGGTGTCGATGGTCCACATCGGCGCACCGGAACGCTGTGCGGTGACGACGATCTGGTTGGTCGTCGGTGCGGCCTGTTCGGGAGATTGCGCGGCGAGCGGAGCGACCGCCCAAAGAGCCAGCACGCTGGCGGCGATCCATGGCTTGTTTGTCACTCGGAACCTTTCGGACAATCCAACAGTCTCGAGACCTATCCCACGCCGATCCTGAAGCGCGTATGACTGGCAGGCTAGGCCGCGACCGTGCCGAACAGGCTACCCACGCCGAAGGTCACTGCCATCGCCAGCGCGCCCCAGAAGACCACGCGGGCGACCGGGCGCGCTATGGGAGCGCCGCCCGCCCGCGCCGCGAGTGCTCCAAGCACGGCGAGTGCGAGCAGCGAAGTCGCGACCACGGCAAGCGTCAGCTGCGACAGCGGGACGAGCACGCCGACCAGCAAGGGCAGGCCCGCGCCGACCGCAAAAGTCCCCGCCGAAGCGAGCGCGGCCTGCAAGGGGCGCGCACGGGTGAGGTCGGAAATCGCCAATTCGTCGCGGGCATGCGTCGCCAGCGCATCGTGCGCGGTCAGTTCTTCCGCCACCTGCCGCGCGAGCTCGCTCGACAGGCCGCGGTCCTCGTAGATCGCCGTCAGCTCGGCCAGTTCGGCCTCGGGCTGGGTCGCGAGCTCGTGTCGCTCGCGCGCGAGGTCGGCGGATTCCGTGTCCGATTGCGAGCTGACCGAGACATATTCGCCCGCCGCCATCGACAGCGCGCCGGCCGCGAGCCCAGCAACGCCTGCGATGATCACTTCGGGCTTGTCCGCCGCCGCCCCGGCGACGCCGACCATCAGGCTCGCGGTCGAGACGATCCCGTCATTCGCGCCAAGCACCGCCGCGCGCAGCCAGCCGATCCGCTCGATCGCGTGGATTTCGGTGTGCAGGCGACTCACGGCACCAGCACCGTATCGCGCGCTTCCTCGAGGGTTTCGGGATAGTCCATCGTGTAGTGCAGCCCGCGGCTTTCCTTGCGGGCGAGCGCGCTTTTCACGATCAGTTCGGCGGACTGGAGAAGGTTCCTGAGTTCGATCAGGTCGGTGGTGACGCGGAACGAGCCGTAATAATCCTCGACCTCCTGCTTGAGCAGTTCGATGCGGTGCTTGGCGCGTTCGAGCCGTTTGGTCGTGCGCACGATCCCGACATAGTTCCACATGAAGCGGCGGATTTCGGTCCAGTTCTGCTTGATGACGACCTCTTCGTCGGAATCGGTCACGCGGCTTTCGTCCCACGGCAGGATCGCGGGCGGCTCCTCGAGCGTGTCCCAGCGAGCGAGGATGTCGTCCGCCGCCGCCTCTCCGAACACGAAACATTCGAGCAGCGAATTCGACGCAAGCCGGTTCGCGCCGTGCAGCCCGCTTTCGGTGCACTCGCCCGCGGCCCACAGGCCGGGCAGGTCGGTGCGCGCCTTGAGGTCCACCACAACCCCGCCGCAAGTGTAGTGCTGCGCGGGCACCACCGGGATCGGCTCCTTGGTCATGTCGATGCCGAGGCTCGTCAGCTTCTCGTGGATCGTCGGAAAGTGCTCCTTCACGAACTCCGCCGGCTGGTGGCTGATATCGAGATGGACGTAATCGAGACCGTGGCGCTTGATCTGGTCGTCGTTTGCGCGTGCGACGATGTCGCGGGGGGCGAGCTCCATCCGCTCGGGATCGTATTTTTCCATATAGCGCTCGCCGGTGGCGGGGTTGAACAGCCGCCCGCCTTCGCCGCGCACCGCCTCGGTGATGAGGAAGTTCTTGACCTCGAGATTGTAGAGGCAGGTCGGGTGGAACTGCATCATTTCCATGTTGGAGACGCGCGCCCCGGCCCGCCAGGCCATCGCGATCCCATCGCCGGTCGCGCCGCGCGGCGCGGTCGAAAACAGGTAGCAGCGCCCGGCGCCGCCCGCCGCCAACACGGTTGCGCGCGCGACATGGCGTTCGACCCGCCCGGTCTCCTCGTTGAGCGCATAGGCGCCCCACACCCGGCCGGCGGCGGAGAACTGCTCGCGGTGGCGATCGGTGATGAAGTCGATGCAGGTGCGGTGCGGCAGCAGGGTGATGTTGGGATTGGCCTCGGCCGCCTTGAGCAGCGCCGATTGCACCGCCCAGCCGGTCGCATCGTCGACATGCACGATCCGCCGGTGCGAGTGACCGCCTTCGCGGGTGAGGTGCAGATCGCCGCTTTCGCGGTTGAACGGGACGCCCAATTCGCACAGCCGGTCGATCGCCTTGGGCGCGCCTTCGATTACGAATTCGACCGCCGCGCGGTCGTTCAGCCCCGCGCCTGCGACCATGGTATCGCGGATATGGTTGTCGAACGTGTCGCCCGCATCGAGCACCGCAGCGATCCCACCCTGCGCCCACGCGGTCGAACCGCCGGTGAGCGATCCCTTGGCCAGCACCAGCACGCGCTTGTGCTCGGCGAGCTCAAGCGCGGCGGTCAGCCCGGCCGCTCCCGAGCCGATGACGAGGACGTCGTGATCTTGTGTCGTTTCTCCCATAGCCAGCGCAATGGCGCGCAATCGGCATCAGGGCAAGAGCGAGCCGCGCTGGCGGTCTCCTGACCGGGTAAGGCTGCGCTGCGCACATAGACTCGCATTCGGCAATGCGCCACTTTGCTCCGCGCAAAGCTCGCAAGACCACCGCAGAGGTTCGATGTGGAAAGCCTCTCTCGCCAATCGCATTGCTCCGGGTCTACCAAGGGTGGGCAACCAGCAGGAGGACCGATTTTGAAAATGTTCGATAGGCTCGCAAAGACATTGGCGCTCGCCCTGTGCGTTTCGAGCGCCGCCGCGGCACCAAGCGCCCAGGCACAGGATAGAAAAGACATTCCAGGCACGGTCTGGCAACAGGCGGTTGGCGAGGCCGATGCGCGGGTGCGAAAGCTCCCCGCGGCCTGCATACTTAACTGGAACAACCGTGTGGGCGACGGATTCGCCATGCTGGCCGGAAGTTCGCGTTTCACAAACCAGCTTATAATCATCGGTCCCGACATGGGCCGGCTCGGCTTCGACGATTTCACGCTGACCGTGACACGCGATAGCGCGGCGGAGGCATTCTCGGCGACTTTCTCGAAGGACGAGTTGCCGATGACCGATGGGAGCGTTGCGTGGCGCTACAGCGCCTATCTCGACAGTCTGATGCTGGACTTCAGCGACCTCGAAGACGCGAGAGCGCTTACGCTCGTGCCGGAGAGCGGATCGGCAAGACCATACACGGTGGCATTCGAAGGAGCCCTGCGAGACACGGCAGTCGCGGAAATGCAGCAGTGTATCGGAAGCCTCGAGCAGGTCTGGACCACCGATAAAGCGGGATAGGCCGCGCCTATCGGCGGTCACCCCGTCCCCGTCAGCTGGACGAACACATCTTCGAGATCCGCCTCGCGCGTAGTCACGTCCTCGATCGTCAGCCCCTGTTCCTGCAGGATCGCGAGCACCTGCCCTGCGCTCATCCGGTCCTTGTCATACGTCACTTCGAGTGCGCGCGGATCGAGCAGCTCGACCTTCGAAAACGCTTCATGCGCCGGTGTCTCGGCGATGTCGCTCTCGGTTTCGACCCGTACGATCTTCTCGCGCGCCATTTCGATCAGTTCGCGCGTGGGTTTGTGCGCGATCAGTTTCCCGTGATTGATGATCGCGATTTCATCGCACAGTTCCTCGGCCTCTTCGAGGTAGTGCGTGGTCAGCACCACGGTCACGCCCTCGCGGTTCATCTCGGTCACGAGCTCCCACAGCTGGCGCCGCAATTCGACATCGACTCCGGCGGTCGGCTCGTCGAGCACCAGGATCGGCGGCGAATGGACCATCGCCTTGGCCACCAGCAACCGCCGCTTCATCCCGCCCGACAGCGTGCGGGCATAGGCATCGCGCTTGTCGGAAAGCCGCACCGCTTCGAGCAGGTCCTCGCTGCGCCGTTCGGCGGCGGGGATACCGTAGAACCCGCCTTGGTTCTCGAGCACCTCATAGGGCGTGAAGAACGGGTCGAACACGATCTCCTGCGGCACGATCCCGATCGCGCGGCTGGCGTTGCGGCGGTGCCGGTCGATATCGAAGCCCCAGATCTCCGCCGAGCCGCCCGTCTTGTTCACCAGTCCGGCAAGGATGTTGATCAGCGTCGATTTACCCGCGCCGTTGGGGCCCAGCAGGCCGAAGATCGATCCCTGCGGCACGTCGAAGCTCACGCCCTTCAAGGCCAGCTTGCCTTCGCCCTTCGCGCCCTTGGGCGCTTCGTAGCGCTTGACGAGGTTGTCGATGCGGATTGCCGGTTCGGTTACCATGAGGCTCGCCCTATTGTGCCGATCCGGTCAGCGCAAACAGCAATTGAATTCGCCGCCCCCTGCGATTATTCGCATCGGGCATGAGCATACCTCCACCCGAAGTCCTGCTGGTCGAGACGAGACGTGTCAGCTGCGATGGCGCCAGCGGCATCCGCGGCGGCGACAGCTATCGTCCTGCCGCGCTCGGCCATCCGCGCATCTATCTCGAGATCGACGAGCACGGCTATGTCGATTGCGGCTATTGCGACCGGCGCTTCGTGTTGAAGGGCGGCCCAGCTGACGGCGTCGACCAGTCGACCCTGCCCGACATTTCCGAGGGCGGCGATCCGGGCCATCGCTGACCTCGGCAGAGCGTGCGCCAATGAGTGGCCAAGTGTGGTCAGGCCGCGTTCAGGCGTGATATGCTGTATCTCTCCCGACTCCAGAGGAGAATACCCCATGTCCACCACAGCAATTCTGTCCAAGTCCCGATTTGCGCTTGCCTGTGCCGGTGCGACCGCTGCACTCGCTCTCGTCGCCGGCCAGCCGGCCGCCGCAGACGATCACAAGGGCGATGACCAGACCGAGATGACCAAGGGTGAGAAGCAGCTCGCCGAAATGCTCGAAGGCCGCGTTGCCGGAGAGCCGCAGCGGTGCATCCGCACCCGGCTCAACGAGCGCCTGCGGGTGATCGACGAGACCGCCTATGTCTATGGCAGCGGCAAGACGATCTATGTCCAGCGCACCAAGAACCCCGAAGACATCGACCGCGACGACATCCTCGTCTCGCGCCGCTTCAACCCGAGCCAGATCTGCAAGCTCGATATGGTGACGACCGCCGATCGTGCGTTCGGCATGTTCACCGGCGCGGTCTTCTTCGAGGACTTCATCCCCTACACGCGGGTCGAGCAGGGCGGCGAGGGCAGCTAAGCCCCCGCCCCAAACACCGATCAGGCGTTCGCCATCGCGTTCATGCGCGCGAGGATGTCTTCTGCCTCGCTCATGATCCGGTCGATCAGTTCCTGGCAGGTCGGGATGTCGTTGATGAGCCCGGCGACCATGCCGCACGACCACGCGCCTGCGTCCATATCGCCTTCCATCATGATCCGCGGATAGACGCCGGCGACCTGTTCGATGATGTCCTCGAATTTGAGGTCGTCGCCCTTTTCCTTCTCGATCTTGAGCAGTTCCTCGACCGCGTCGTTGGTCATCACCCGCTCGGTGTTGCGCAGCGGACGCATGACAAGGCGGGTGTCGAGCTCGGAGGCTGCGACGATCGCGGCCTTCACGTTCTCGTGCACCGGCGCTTCCTTGGTGGCGATGAAGCGGGTGCCCATGTTCATACCCTCCGCACCCATCGCAAGCGATGCGACAAGGCTGCGCCCGTCGGCCATCCCGCCCGAGGAAACGAACGGGATTTCGAGTTCATCGGCGGCGCGCGGCAGGAGGATGAAGTTCGGGATGTCGTCTTCGCCCGGGTGTCCGCCACACTCGAACCCGTCGACACTCACCGCATCGCAGCCGATCGACTGCGCTTTGAGCGCGTGACGCACGCTGGTGCATTTATGGATGACCTTGACACCCGCTTCCTTGAAATAGGGGAGCACCTGCTGCGGGTTGTTGCCTGCGGTTTCGACGACCTTGACCCCGCCATCGATGATTGCCTTGACCAGACCCGGATAGTCGGGCGCGTTGACGGTCGGCAGGAAGGTGAGGTTCACGCCGAACGGCTTGTCGGTCATGTCCTTGCAGCGCGCGATTTCGTTAGCGAGCTTTTCGGGCGTGCCCTGCGTGAGACCGGTGATTATACCGAGGCCGCCCGCATTGGAGACCGCCGCCGCCATCTCGGCGAAGCCGACATAATGCATGCCGCCCTGGATAATCGGATGCTCGATCCCGAACATTTCGGTGATGGCGGTTTTCATAGCTGTGTCTCCCCTCGCATATCTGTTTGCGCGCGAAACAAGCCGAGAATGCGCGCGGTTGCAAGCGCGCTTTTGCGAGGCCCGCGTACCGTAGCGTCAGCTAGTCGCCGCGTTCTATCGGCCCCGTCTCGCACAGGTCGCTGACCGTGCAAATATCGCATTTTGGGATCCGCGCGCGGCACACGCGCTTGCCGAACTGGATCAGCCAGAAATGCCCGTCCGCCATCGCCCAATCGGGGCTGCGTTCCTCCAGTTGCTGCGCGGTCTTCTCGGCGGTCTTTGCCTGTGTGAGGCCGATACGGTTGCAGACGCGGTGGACGTGGGTGTCCACCGCAATCACGTCCTTTCCGAAGGTGAAGCTCATCACGATATCGGCGCATTTGCGCCCGATGCCGGGCAGGCTCATCAGGCCTTCGCGTGTGTCCGGCACGACGCCGCCGTGCTCTTCCAGCAGCGCGGTGCAGAACTTGCGGATGTTCCTCGTCTTGTTGTTGTAGAGCCCGCACGGTTTGATCGCCTCGGCAATGGTCTCGTCGTCGAGTTCGAGCATCTCCTCGGGCGTCTTGGCGAGCCTGAACAGTGCCTTGGTCGCCGCCGCCGTGTTGCGATCGAGCGATTGCGCCGAAAGCATGCAGGAGATGCACGAGCGGAAGGCGTCGGGCTGGCCTTTCGGACCCTTCGCGTTCTTCGTCCGCCCCGGCATCGCTTCCGACAAGCGGCGATAGACCTCTTCGACCTCGGCGCTCTCGAGCATCGTCAGTCCGCACGCTCGAACCGCACGTTGCGGATACGGTTGTTGTCGACCAGCAGCGTGTCGACAGCCCCGCTCGCATCGCGCTGGAACCGGAAGCGATAATTGTTCCACGCCAGCACGTCGGTGGTGACCAGCTCCGCGTCGCGTGCGCGGCCGTTCTTCGTCATGGTGAAAGCGGTGCCGTCCTTCCAGTCGATGACGATCTCTGTGTCGGTCTCGGCGTTGACATAGCGCCCTTCGAGCGCACGCTTGGCGACAGGATCGTCGCTAGGCTCCGGATAGGGAAGCCCGGCCGAAACCGCCTGTCCCGGGTAATAGATGCGGAATCGTCGCTCGCCATCGTCTGTGCGGTCGAACGCCATCTTGAGGCCGGGAACGGTCTCGTATTCGAACAGGTTACCGCGCTCATGCACCAGCTTTGCCGGATCGCAGCCGTCGATTTCGCGGTAAAGCTCCCCGTCCCGCTCGACGATTCGAATGATCGTGCCGGTATCGGTCAGAAAGCGTCCTGTGATATCGGAATTTGCGGGTCGATCCAGCAGCTTATCGGGCTCTGTCGGATAGCTCTGACTCTCGCCGAACGAGCCTTCGAGCAGCGTATCGGACAGCGCGCGCCCCAGCGCCACCACGCCGATTTCGGTGGTGTTGCCGATCAAGACGACAGAGACGTCCTGGCCGGGAAAGCGCTGGAGATAAGCGTTGTACCCGCCGGTGCTGCCGATATGCTCGATTGCGGGCACTCCGCGATAGATGCCGAGTTCCAGCCCGAAGCCGTATTCCCCCGGAAGCTCGGCATCGGGCCGCGTCTGACTGCGCGCCACCAGATCGGCCGATAATGCCGAATCCGCCCCCTGGACCTGCGCTTCCCAAGCTAGCTGGTCGGACAGCGTCGTGAACAGGAAGCCGTCGCCATACAGATTGGCGATCGCCGGATCCTCGCGCCAGCCATTCCAGTTGCCATAGGCGCGGGCAAGATCGGGAACGACCTCGCTGTAGACCCGCTTCCAGCCGGTTTCTTCCATCCCCACACGGTCGAAGAACCAGCGTGCATAGGTATCGAACCGCTCGCCGGTCACTTTGGCGATCATCTCGGCGAGCAGGATGTAATTCGAGTTGCTGTAGAGATAGTCGCTGCCCGGGGCGAAATTGAGTTCGCGCTGGCGGTTCAGCAGTTCCATCGCCTCGCGATTTCGCTGACGCTGGAGGTACCAGGTGATGCCGGTGAGCGACCAGAGGTCGTAAATGTCGCGCACGCCGCTGGTGTGGGTGATCAGGTTGGTGACGGTGATCGCCTCTTCGATTTCCGGAAGCGCGCCGGGCAGGTAGGTGCGAAAGTCCTCGTCCATCGAAATGCGGCCCTGATCGGCCAGGTCGAGCACCATCAGCGCGACATACTGCTTGGCATTAGATGCGATGTTGGTGCGGCTGTCGGGGCCTAGGGGAATGCCGTTCGAGAGGTCCGCAAGGCCGACATAGCGTTCGAACACCACCGCGCCATCGCGCACGATGCCGACCGCGACGCCGGGGTCTTCGGGCGCGCCGATATCCTGCATCACCGCCTCGACCCGCGCAGTCTCCACTTCGGACAAAGGCTGGGCGTGCAGCGCCGGTGCGGCGAGCAGGCTTGTGGGTATCAACACGGCAGCAATCATACGGTTCGGCATTCTCGTCTCTCCGGTCGCCTCCCGCACCAGCTACGGGCACCGTATGCAATCGGATGAAAAATCGCACAAATTTCCAATCGGTCTGGCAACACTGTTCCCGGTTCGGCATGGTTATGCAATGGTCGCGCGCGATTTCACTCGGCGCGCGAACGCAACTCCGCAAGCGCGCGCTCGAGTATCTCGTCGCGCCCGGCGGTAATCCCCGCGATGGTTGGCTCGACTTTGATATCGGGTACGATCCCGATCCGCTGGGTCGGGCTGCCATCGGGATAGAAGACGCCGATCCCAGAGAAACGCATCTGCGCCGAATCCTGCGGCAGCCGGATAACCGAAACATTGCCGTCCGCGCCCGCCGTGGTGCTGCCGATGATCGTCACGCCCGATGCGCGCAGGATCATGGCCTGGAATTCTGGCGAGCTGGCAGTTCCTTCATCGACCAGCGCAACCACCGGCACCTCGATCCGCGGCCCGCCTTCGGCCGGCTTGAGCGTCTGCACCTTGGTCCAGGTAAACAGGCCGGGCGTCGCCAGCGATGGCTGGGTCATCCTTGCGAATTCGACCGGCTGATCGATCAGCACCATGCCGATATCGTAAGCGTGGAAGTTGCGCGCATAGCCGCGCATATCGAGCACGAGACCAGCGCCCTTGTTCGCGATCTCGGGCAGTCCGCGAAGCTCATCGCGCGTAAGCTCTGCGTACCGAACATAGGTAATGCCTCCGTCGAGCTGCTGGATGTTCGGGCCGTCACGGTCGCGGTTGCGCCAGAGGTCGACGCCGGCTTCCGTTTCGGGGATCCAGTCCACCGCCAGATCGATCGCCTTGCCATCACGCTTCACCGTCACCAAACGCTCGCCGCATTCCCAACGCGCGAGCCGGACCGAAAGCCTGCGCAGCCGGTAGGCATCGTTCGACCCGGAGATCATCGGCGAATAGCGATCGTCGAGCGTTTCCACGCTTTCGCCGCCGATCGCGAGGACGATGTCGCCGCGCTTGAGGACACCGGATTGGTGCGAGGTCGCGCCGTCGACCACCAGCCGCCCTTCGAGAAACCGCCAGCTGAAAGGCACAACGCAATCGCCATACGGCAGCATTGCATCCTCGAACCCCAGGATGATCGCGTGGCCATCGTCGGCCTTGGCGACAAGACGCAGCAGTGCGCGTTGATGAGCTTCGCGGGTTTCGGCAGTCAAGACATCGGCGATGGCAGGCGCCAGAATGCTACCGACATCCTCGTCCATGACGTCGCGATAGGGGAACCAGTATCGCAAGCTGTTCCAGATCCGGGCCAGCGCCAGCATCCGCAGCGCCGGATCGTCGCGCGCAGTCGCCTTGTAGTCGGCCTCGTTGACGAACACCGCATTGCCAACCGACCAAGCGCCTTCGATCTGGAAATTCGCGGTGGCAGCGCTGCGGTTCTCGTAGATCGCCTTGATCCGCAATGCCAGCGGCTCAGGCAGGGTCAGTGTCCAACCGTTCGTGGGCTGGATCAGTGCAATGTCGTCGGCTTCCGGGAGCATGTCACCCCCACACGGTTCGCACGGTGCGCCGATACCGATCCGGTCGAGCCAATCGATCAATACACGGTCGGCGGCTGCCATCGAGCCTGCGCCTGCAATCTGCGGATAAAGCTCGAAAAACGCCTGGTCCATCGCCAACCGTCCCTCGCGGGAATCGGTATGGTGATATTTGACGAACCCCCAGACTTCGACAAGCCGGGCAAGGCGCGCCGCGGTATCGCTCGCTTCATCGAATTGCGCGCTGGGAGATACCGTTTGCTCGGCGAGCGCCGGTGCTGGAGGCACAGCGAGAAGCACCGCCGAAACGGCAGCCAAAACGCGATTGAACGTCAATGTATTGATCTCCCACCCGAAAATACGTGGCGGGTGTTAACATCACCCGATGTTGCTGGACGATGAACCCGTCTTGCAATCGCTGCGAACGGGGCATTCGTCGCACTCGGCCCGGCGCGGTCGGCAGTAAGTCTGGCCGAGCTTCTTCAGCAGCAGGTGGTGCTCGTCCATGTCTTCGGCGGTCCACTCTTCCGGCAGTATCGGCATCAGCGCGTCGTAGGTCTTCGCGGTATCGGCTTTGTCCGGGACGATCCCCATGCGCTGCATGATCCGGCGATGATGCCCGTCGATCACCATCGCCTTGCGGTTGTAGGCGCTCGCATTCATCACGCCTGCGCTGTTCTTGCGCGCGACGCCGGGGAGCGTTTCGAGCCACGCCATCGCTTCGGCGGTTTCGAGATTGGAGAGGTGACGCAGGTCGACGCTCCCGCGCGCTGCGATGATCGCGCCGAGGCAATCCTTCAACCGTTTGCCAGCAACGCTCGGAAAGGTCTGACGCTGCAGCCGTGCTTCAAGCTCCTCGACCGGAGCCTCCGCAACCGCTTCCCACGATCCGTATTCGGCGAGCAGCCCGTCGGTCGACGCGTTCGATGCCGCAGTCTTGGTCTGCGCCCCGATCACGCCATGGACCAGAACCCATTCGGGCGAGCGGCGTTTCTCGGGTGGCCGGACGATCCTCCCGAACCGCTCGATGAGCGCGGTTTGGCTGCGACGGAGGATGTCGGTGCGCGGATCGGAGCCGAGATCGAGTTGCATCACGTTCATCGTGGCCTGCGTATCCTTCATCGGCAAGCTCTCGATCCGACTAGACTCACAATCCACCGAGGTTTCCATGAAACGCACGCTCATCGCCTTTGCCATCGCTTTCCTGCCGGCGGCGTCGCTTCCATCGGCGGCATTCGCTCAAAGCCCCGATGGAGGGTCTGAACAAGCGCAGATCGAAACGGCGATCGTTCCGATCGTGACCTTCGAAGGCGAAGAGGGCAATCGCAAAACGCTGGAACAACGCCGCACAGAGCTTGGCGTCCCGGCGGTGAGTACGGCGGTGCTCCGCAACGGCGAACTTTCCTGGGCGCGGGCCTATGGCGAGGGCGCCGACGAAGACACGCTTTTCCAGTTCGCCTCGCTCTCGAAGCCGGTTGCGGCGGCGGGGATCATTGCGCTGGCTTTCGAACGCGGCGTGGGTCTCGACCATGATATTTCGCCACAACTGACCGGTCTCGATCTTGAGCGCCTCAATCCCGATGGCATCCCGATCACGCTTCGCGGCATCCTGTCCCAGACCAGCGGCGCGACAGTGGGAGGCTTTCCCGGCTACATCTCCACCGACCCCGTCCCAACGACGGCAGAGGTCATCGGTGTCGGAGGACCTACCAACACGCCGCCGGTGGTGATCGAGCCCAATCCGGATGGCGAGCGGCGGTATTCAGGCGGAGGCTACACGATCGCGCAATATTGGGCCGAACAAGTCAGCGGCGAGAGCTTCGAGAGCGTGATGCGCAGGCTGATCCTCGATCCGCTAGGGATGGAGCGCAGCACGTTTGCCTCGGCTCCGCCTGCCGGGTTCACGCGCGAGAATGTCGCTTCGGGATGGGGCAATGACGGCGAGATGCTGCGAGGTCAGTGGCGGATACACCCCGAGCAGGCGGCGGCCAGCCTGTGGAGCACGCCGCGCGAATTCTCCCGTTTTCTTTCCGCGCTGATGGCTGCGCTGGATGGCGAAGCGAGCGGCGGGATAACGCCCGAAGTCGCCAAGGCCATGGCCACGCCTGTTTCCGAGACCTACGGCCTCGGCCTCGGCATCGCCGATATCGACGGAGCGATACGGCTCACCCACTCGGGCTCGAATCTGGGCTACAAATCGAACTTCATGGCCTACCCCGCGACCGGCGACGCCATCGTCACCGTGGTCAATTCCGAAAAGGGGTGGCCCTTGGTCGGCGATATCGGCCGCACCGCCAATGTCACCTATGGCTGGCCGATGTCCTCGCTGCTGGTTCGCCAGCGCATGGACGCGTCCGAAAAAGAACTTTCGGCCTATGTGGGCGATTATGTCGCCGAAAGCGGGCCCGCCGTCTTTACCCTCGTTGCCGACGCGCCCGAGCTCCTCGGATCGGCTCCCTCCGGATACACCTTCCGCCTCGTCAAGACCGGGGAAGCGACGTTCATCGATCCCGAAGACGGCCAAGAAGGCACCTTCGTTATCGACGACACCGGGCGCATGAGCGTGACTTTCGCCGGGACGACCTTTGTGCGTGAGCGAGAGGGCGACTAGGCCCGTCGCAGGCGACGCAAGCCGATCCCCGCCATCGCCAGAACGCCGCAGGGGAGCCAAATCCAGCGAATCTCCGAAAGCAGTGTCTCGAGCCCGCGCGCCGAAAAGAACCCCGCGCCGATCGGCGAGACGCGAATCGGCGTCTCGGGCGCGAAGATCCGCGCTTCGCTGAACGGCCACCATAGCGCCGCGGCCAGCCCGCCATCTGTCAGTGTATCGAGCAGCCCGTGGCTCGCCATCGAAATCGCAAGGAACGCCCACGCGAACAGGCTGCGCGCCTCGCGCCAGACCAGCGACACCGCGCCTGCAAACAGCGCGGCGAACACCAGCGAATGCGTCGCCCCGCGATGGCCCCACGCATCGGCATATTCGACCCCGAACCGGAACCCGACCACGTCCGCGTCGGGCAGCACGGTGAGAATCGCCCCAGCCAGCGCCAGCTTGGGCGAAATACGCCCCGCCCCGGCCGCGACCGCGAAGGCCAGCGGAACAAGGGCGTGGGTCATGATGGTGGGCATGGCTTTACGGCTCCGTGCGTCGCCGAGCGATTTGGCCGGATTGATTCCCGTGATCAATCCGTGTCGCAAATCACTCCCACTCGATCGTCCCTGGCGGCTTCGACGTGTAGTCGTAGACCACGCGGTTGATCCCTTGCACCTCGTTGACGATGCGGGTTGCACATCCAGTCAGGAAGGCCGCATCGAACGGATAGACATCCGCCGTCATCCCGTCGGTCGAGGTCACCGCGCGCAGGCCGCAGACGCTGTCGTAAGTGCGGCCGTCGCCCATCACGCCGACGGTCTTCACCGGCAAGAGCACAGCAAAGGCCTGCCAGATTGCGTCATACAGACCGGCCTTGCGGATCTCGTCGAGATAGATCGCGTCGGCTTTGCGCAGGATGTCGCAGCGTTCCTTGGTTACTTCGCCGGGAATGCGGATGGCGAGACCCGGCCCGGGGAAGGGGTGGCGACCGACGAAGGCTTCGGGCAGGCCCAGCTCGCGGCCCAGCTCGCGCACTTCGTCCTTGAACAGCTCGCGCAGCGGCTCGACCAGCTCCATGTTCATCCGCTCGGGCAGGCCGCCGACATTGTGATGGCTCTTGATCGTGACGCTCGGCCCGCCGGTGAAGCTGACGCTTTCGATCACGTCGGGATACAGCGTCCCTTGCGCGAGGAAATCGGCGCCGCCCACAGCGTTCGCTTCCTTCTCGAACAGGTCGATGAAGGCCGCGCCGATGAACTTGCGTTTCTTTTCGGGATCGGTGACGCCCGCGAGCCCGCCGAGGAACTGTTCTTCGGCGTCCACATGGACCAGCGGGATATTGTAGTGGTCGCGGAACAGGGTCACGACCTGCTCGGCCTCGTTCATCCGCATCAGCCCGTGGTCGACGAACACGCAGGTCAGCTGGTCGCCGATCGCTTCGTGGATCAGCACCGCGGCCACCGCGCTGTCGACCCCGCCGGACAGTCCGCAGATGACCTTGCCGTCGCCGACCTGCTCGCGGATTTCGGCGATCTTGGTCTTGCGGAATTCGGCCATGGTCCAGTCGCCCGCGAGCCCGCAGACGTGGCGCACGAAATTGGCGATCAGCCTGCCGCCGTCGGGCGTGTGGACGACTTCGGGGTGGAACTGGGTGCCGTAGAACTTGCGCTCCTCATCGGCGATCACCGCGAATGGCGCGCCGTCGCTGGTGGCGACGATTTCGAAGCCGGGCGCGAACTGGGTGACCTTGTCGCCGTGGCTCATCCAGACCTGGTGGCGCCCACCCTCTTTCCAGAGCCCGTCGAACAGCGCGCAGGATTTGGTGACGGTGAGGTAGGCGCGGCCGAATTCGCCGCCTTCACCGGTCTCGTGGCCCGGGCGGACCTCGCCACCCAGCTGCTTGGTCATCACCTGCTGGCCGTAACAGATGCCGAGGATCGGAATGCCCGCATCGAAAAAGGCTTGCGGGGCGCGAGGGCTATCCTCGTCCGGCACGCTGGCGGGCGATCCCGACAGGATAATGCCCTTCGGATTCAGCCTCCGAAACGCCTCTTCGGCCATGGAGAAGGGGGCGATTTCGGAATAGACCCCGGCTTCGCGCACGCGGCGAGCGATCAGCTGGGTCACCTGACTGCCGAAATCGACGATAAGGATGGAATCGGGGAGGTGCTCTGCGTCCATGGGCGGGGGGTTAAGCAGCGCACCCGCGCCTGTCCAGCATGCCGTAACGTCAGCGGCGCATGTTTCGACAGATATTGCAGCGCAGCATCGCGCGGTTCCCGGAAATCCGCGATTTTTTGTTGCAAACTTGGGAACCGGGAGCGCGCATTTCGCATTTGCACAATCATCTTGTGCGTTGCACCAGAGTTTCAAAGAGCAACCGAGTGCCGGTCAGCGGCACCACACACCTCTTCAATCCGGAGTATCATAATGCGTTTCTCTCTCGCCCTTCTCACCCTCGCAACCATCGCGGCCCCGCTTTCGGCCGCCCCGCAGGTCGGTGAAGACACCGTCACCGTCCGCATCGCCTTTGCCGACATCGACCTCTCCGATGCAGCCGATCGCGCGAAGCTGGAAAAGCGGATCGACGCCCAAATCGAAAGCGCCTGCACCCTCGAAACCAATTCGCGTCTGGTCATGGGTCGCACGATCGTCGACGAGAAATGCGTCAAGGAAGCGCGCGCCACAGCCTTTGCGCAGGTCGAGCGCGTGGCTGCCGCCGAGGCGCGCAGCGGCCGCGAAGTCGCCGCGAACTGATCGCCCAAGCCTTCAGACTACGCAAAATGACGGCCGCCGGAGCGATCCGGCGGCCGTTCTGCATGCGCGCCAGGTCCATGCCGCAACGTCAGCGATTGTGTTGCGCTTTGCGCAACTAAATTGCGGGTTTTCGCATTTGAGTTCCACGCAATCGAACAGCATATGCCCTCTCACGGACGGCGCACGGGACCTCTCTCCACCCCGCGCCCCGCATCGGCAGACGCGAGTTCGAATACGAGCCGCCCTGCCAGTCTGCTTGCCGCTGACAGGCAGCCGCGCGAGATGCGCCCACGGGTATCTTCCAGGACCCTGTGGCCGCTCAAGTCTCGCTACAGACAGCGTTCCCCGACGCTGTGGCTGCAAGAAGGCGCTGGCGCCGGAGGCCCTGAGTACGCCTGGATGAGCGTGCGCGATCAAGGGTCCTCCACTCGCGCCAGCCGCCGCAACGGCGGTGCAGCAGCGCGCGAGACGCGGCCACCATCTCCCCCCCCAACAGGTGGTCGCGTCTCCACCCGCGCTTGCGCTTACCCTGCGGACAGGCCCTCGGCCCGCTCGCGCAATTCGGTCTTGAGCAGCTTGCCGATATGGCTGCGCGGCATCTCTGCAATAGCGTGCAGCGCGAAAAGCCGCTGGGTCTTGCCCAGCCGCGCATTGACCGCGCCGCAGATCTCCTCGCAGCCGCGCGCGTCTTTGCCCAGCACCACGAACCCGACCGGCGTCTCGCCCCATTGGCGCGAAGAAATGCCGACCACCGCAGCCTCGACCACGTCGGGTTCCTTGAGCAATTCGGCTTCGAGATCGCTCGGATAGATGTTGAACCCGCCCGATATGATCATGTCCTTTGCGCGCCCGACAAGCTCGACGAAGCCGTCCTGATCGACCCGCCCGATATCGCCCATCCGCATCCATACCTCGCCGGTTGCAGGATCGGTCCACTGCGCTTCAGCGGTCTTGTCGGGCTGGTTCTTGTATCCGCTCATCATCGTGAGCGAGCGCCCGACCAGATTCCCCGGAGTGCCCGGCGGCACCGGGTTGTCCTCGTCGTCGAGCACCTTCAATTCGCTCCCCGGAGCCGGGCGACCAACAGTGTGGAGCTTGTCGGGGAACTCGTGGCACGCGAGCAGGCACACCACCCCGCCCTCGGTCATCGAATAGATCTCGACCAGCCCGCCCGGCATCCGGCGCAGCACCTCGGCCTTCAGCTCGGCGGAAAACGGCGCCGATGTGCAATATTTCATCGCGAGGCTCGAGAGGTCGAAACCGTCGAAGCCCTCGAAATCCATCAGTCGCTGATATTGCACCGGCACGAGCATGGTCACTGTCGTCTTGTCGGTTTGCGCATGCGCGAGCCATTTGGCGCAGTCGAATTTGGGCATGATCCGCACCGTCCCGCCCGCGAACAGCGGCGCGAGGAACGCGACCATCGTGGTGTTCGAATAGAGCGGCGTTGAGGCAAGCGAGCGGACCGGCAATTCCCCGGCCAGATAGGACAGCGCGGTAGACCCGAACTGCCGCCAGCGCATCTGGTGCGAATGGACGATACCCTTGGGAATGCCGGTCGTGCCCGAGGAATAGATGATGTTGAACGGATCGCCTGACTCGGGAGTAAAATCCGGGGCGTGGGTTCCGGCAGGAGCCATCCAGTCGCCGATATCCTCGAGCGGGATACGGTCCATGTCGGCCATGAAGGCCCGTCCCAGTTCCGCTACCTTGGATGCGTCGATGAACAGGTGCCGCGCGCCCGAATCTTTCGCCATCCCCTCCAGCTGTTCGCGCGAGGCACTTGTGGTGAGCGGTGCGGCGACGCCCCCGGCACGGACTGCAGCGAGGAACACCAGAGCGTAATTGACGCTCGAATAGCCGAGGATCGCGACCGACTGCCCGCGCTTCAGACCGGTTTCGATCAATCGGGCCGCGAGGCGATCGACCCGATCACGCAGCTGCGCCCACGTGATCTCCTGTTCGTCGTCGCAGAGCGCGGGCTTGTCGGGATGGGCCTTGGCCCAATCGCTCAGGATTTCGTGAAACGAGCCGAAGGGTTCGGCGAGGCGGGCTTGAATTGTATCGGCATCCATGGGGAGGGTGTAGCCAAGCTGCCGCACACGGCAAAAGGAATTTCCGTTAAGGTGTCGGTGCGATAAGGGCGCGAAGCAATGGCGCGGGAGAGAACGATGCTAAAGATGACGATTGCGGCAGGTGCTGCGCTGCTGCTGGCCACCGGACACGGGGCCAGTGCGCAGGACGCGCCCGACGCCGATCCGTCGGCGACACCCTCGCAGAAGCAGCCACGCCCGCCGCTGGTCGACGACCTTCCCGACAATGTAGACGATTATGCCGCACCGAGGGACAACACGACTCCGCCTTCGGTGCTGGCGATCTTCGCCCATCCCGACGACGAGATCACGGTGTCGCCGGTCCTGTCGCGCATCGCGCGTGAGGGCGGGACGGTCACCATCGTTTTCGCCACAAGCGGCGATGCCGGACCGGGCTCGAGCGGGTTCGAACCCGGGCAGGCGCTGGCCAACCTGCGCGAACGCGAGGCGCTGTGCGCCGCGCTCGCACTCGGCCTCGACGATCCGCTGTTCTGGAAGCTTGGCGACGGCACCCTTTCGACCATGGCGCGCGCGCCCGACAGCCCGGCGCGCCAGCTCGCTGGCCGGATCACCGATATCATCGCCATCACCCGGCCCGAAGTGATCATGACCTGGGGACCCGACGGCGGCTACGGCCACGCCGATCACCGCATGGTGAGTGCGGCGGTAACGCAGGTCGTCCAGCAAATGGGTCATGATCGCCCCGAATTGCTTTACACCGCGATCCCCGACGGCAGCGGCTCCGAACTGGGCGGCTTCGAAGGCTGGGCGACGATCCATCCTTCGCTGGTGACCGATCGCCTGCGATACACGCCGCTCGACCTGCAGAACGCGAGCAGCGCACTAGACTGCTACGAAAGCCAGTTTTCCGATGAAATCCGGGCCAGCCTGATCCCGATGCTGCACGAATCCGTATGGCGAGGCGCGGTGTTCTTCCGGCTGGCATTTCCACACACCGTCGAGCCTTCGTAAAGCCGCTTTCGGGGCGGTGGAAAAAGCTCTCCCAATATCGCTGCAAAGTTTGGGTTTCCCCCCTCCAGCGCCTATATAATGGGCATGGCAGAAAACACCGAGAATACCCCAGAAAAACAAGCCCAGATGGGCGAATACGGAGCGGACTCGATCAAGGTCCTCAAGGGCCTCGACGCGGTACGCAAGCGCCCCGGCATGTATATCGGCGACACCGATGACGGATCGGGCCTGCACCACATGGTGTTCGAGGTGTCGGACAACGCCATCGACGAGGCGCTGGCGGGGCATTGCGACCTCGTGCTGATCGAACTGAACCCCGATGGCTCGGTTTCGGTCGAGGACAACGGCCGCGGCATCCCGGTCGACATGCACAAGGAAGAAGGCGTCTCGGCTGCCGAGGTCATAATGACCCAGCTGCATGCGGGCGGTAAGTTCGAAAACACCTCGGACGACAACGCGTACAAGGTTTCGGGCGGCCTCCATGGCGTGGGCGTCTCGGTCGTCAACGCGCTCAGCGAATGGCTTGAGCTGACAATCTGGCGCGACGGCAAGGAGCACTGGATGCGCTTCGAGCACGGCAATGCCGTGAACAGTCTCGAAGTCAAAGGCGACGCGCCAGCGGTGGAATCGAACGGGGACAAGAACGGCCTCAAGAAAGGCACGCGCGTCACCTTCAAGGCATCCGAAGAGACGTTCAAGAACGTCATCGAGTTCGATTTCGACCGGCTCGAGCACCGTTACCGCGAGCTCGCCTTCCTCAACTCGGGCGTGCGCGTGCTGCTGCGCGACAAGCGCCACGAAGAGGTGCTCGAACATGATCTCTACTATGAGGGCGGCATTGCGGCCTTCGTCAAATACCTCGACCGCAACAAGGAAGCGCTGATCGAAGAGCCGATTTCGGTCTCGGCAGAGAAGGACGGCATCGGGATCGACGTCGCGCTGGAATGGAACGATTCCTATTACGAGAACGTCCTGTGCTTCACCAACAACATCCCGCAGCGCGATGGCGGCACGCACCTCGCCGCGTTCCGCGCGGCGCTGACGAGTACGCTCAACAACTATGCCGAGCGTTCGGGACTGCTGAAGAAGGAAAAGGTCTCGCTGTCTGGTGAGGATATGCGCGAGGGGCTGACCGCAATTGTCAGCGTCAAGCTGCCCGATCCCAAATTCGGCTCGCAAACCAAGGACAAGCTGGTCTCTTCCGAGGTCCGCCAGCCGCTCCAGTCGCTGATGGGCGAGAAGATGAACGACTGGCTCGAGGAAAACCCCGCCGACGCGAAGGCGATCATCCAGAAGATCGTCGATGCCGCCGCCGCGCGCGAGGCTGCCCGCCGGGCGCGCGAGATGAGCCGCAAAGGCGCGATGAGCGTCGCTTCGCTGCCGGGCAAGCTCGCCGACTGCCAAGAGCGCGACGCGACCAAGGCTGAGCTTTTCCTGGTCGAGGGCGACTCGGCAGGTGGCTCTGCGAAACAGGGGCGCGACCGCAAGACGCAGGCGATCCTGCCGCTGAAGGGCAAAATCCTCAATGTCGAGCGCGCGCGGTTCGACCGGATTATCTCGTCGAAGGAAGTCGGAACCCTGATCCAGGCGATGGGCACCGGAATCCGCGACGAATTCGACCTCGAGAAGCTGCGCTATCACAAGATCGTGATCATGACAGACGCCGACGTCGATGGCGCGCATATCCGCACGCTGCTGCTCACCTTCTTCCACCGCCAGATGCCCGAGATCGTCAAGGCAGGGCACCTGTTCATCGCCCAGCCGCCGCTGTTCAAAGTGGCGAAGGGCCGGAGCGAGGTTTACCTCAAGGATCAGGCCGCGCTCGATCGCTATCTCGTCGATGCGGGCCTTGCGGGCCGGGTACTCGAAACCACCACCGGCGCGCGTTCGGGCGAAGACCTGCACGCGCTGGTCGAGCACGCGCTGCGCATCCGCAACCTGATCGCCTTCGTGCCGCGCAAATACGATCCTTCGATCATCGAGCAGATGGCCCTGTCGGGTGCGCTCGATCCGTCGCTCGACGCCGCGACCCGCAAACAGGCGATGGAGCTAGCGGCCAATCGGCTCGAGCTGGCGGATGAAGACTCGAAATGGTCGGCAGAGATCGCCCCCAACGGTTCGGTGATGTTCGCGCGCGTGTGGCG
Organism: Erythrobacter sp. GH1-10; assembly: GCF_045363165.1. Classification (NCBI taxonomy): domain Bacteria; kingdom Pseudomonadati; phylum Pseudomonadota; class Alphaproteobacteria; order Sphingomonadales; family Erythrobacteraceae; genus Erythrobacter; species Erythrobacter sp. GH1-10. The sequence continues at coordinate 95,432 of NZ_JBJFLP010000001.1, forward strand.
CGGGGTGACCGATGCACACGAGATCGAGGCGAAATTCCTCGACAGCGCCGAAGCGCGCAAGCTGCACTCGCTCGCCGCTCAACATGCAGAGGTCTATGCACAGGCGGCCAAGCTGGTGAAAGCGAAGGACGCCGAAGCGGAAGAACCCGCCGTGCCAGACGATGAAGACGAAGTGATCGACGCCAGCGCCGACGATGCGATCTTCCGCCCGACCGAGCTGCTCGACAACGTACTCGCAGCCGGTCGCAAAGGCCTCTCGATCGCCCGCTACAAGGGTCTCGGCGAGATGAACGCCGAACAGCTGTGGGAGACGACGCTCGATCCCGAGGCGCGTATCCTGCTGCAAGTGAAGGTCGAAGACGCCGACGTGACCGACGAAATCTTCACCCGGCTGATGGGCGACGTGGTCGAGCCGCGCCGCGAATTCATTCAGGATAACGCTCTCAACGTCGCCAATCTCGACGTGTGATCCAGCTGCTCGCCCAGGGCTGCATCCTCATTGCAGCCGGATGGCTTGCCTGGGTTTCAATCGTCTGCCTGGTCGCACCGCAGGTGGCCCGCAATGCGCTCGCCCGCTTCGGCAGCACCGCCGCGATGCAGTTCGGCGAGCACATTCCGCGCGCCGTGGTCGGCATTGCGCTCATCGTGCGGGCGGCGGAAAGCAAAGCGCCAGCTGTGTTCGCTGTCGGTGGCTGGTTCCTCCTCGCCACCTCAATCGCCATCATGCTGGCCCCGCGCCGCTGGCACCATGCCTATGCCGAATGGTGGGCCGAGCGCATTCCCCTGTGGTTCTATCGCATCGCCGCTCCGCCGACGGTCGCGTTTGCGGGTATGCTCGCATATGCAACGCTTTGACGCGGAAATGCGGCGTGCTCGACCGAATGGCTTGATGTTTTTGAAATAAGGACCGACATCTGGCGCCATGAGCGGCGAAAACCATCACACGATCGAACTTCAGCAGATCAGCTTCCTGCTGATCATCGTCGTGGTCACTTTCCTGCTGGTCTGGATCGCTTGGCCGTTTGCGACGCCGCTGCTGTGGTCCGCGCTCGCCGCGATCATGTTTCAGCCGCTCTACAAGTGGTGCCTGAAGAAATGCCGGGGCAAGCGCAATCCGGCGGCGATCCTTACGCTCACCATCATTACCCTCGCGGTGATACTGCCCGCGCTGTGGATCGGCACGCTCGTGGTGCAGGAGGCGCTCGCGCTGATATCGGCGCTGCAGGAGGACCCGATCGATCTCGCCGCCTGGGCCAATTCGATCTACGAAATGCTGCCCAAGACAGCGCAGGAAATGATCGACCAGAGCGGCTGGGCGGACATGAGCGAGGCGCAGGATCGGCTCCAGGATTTGCTCGGCGAAAGCTCGGGCATGATTGCCAGCCAGGCGTTTTCGATCGGCAGCGGCGCGCTGAGCTTCATTCTCAGCTTCGGTCTCGGTCTTTACGTGCTCTATTTCCTGCTGCGCGATGGTTCGCGGATCGGCGAGACGATCCTCCATTCGGTTCCGCTCGAGCGCGAGATTGCCGACCGGTTGGCCGAGCGGTTCCTCGGCATCGTCCGCGCGGTGATCAAGGGATCGGGCGTTGTCGGGCTGGTACAAGGCACGCTCGGCGGAATCACCATGGCGATCGCCGGTGTCCCCTCGGCACTGCTGATGGGAGTGCTGATGGCGATCCTCGCGCTGATCCCGGCGATCGGGACGGCGCTGGTCTGGGGTCCGGTCGGCGTGTGGCTGCTGGTGACCGGACAGGTATGGCAGGGCGTTTTCGTGCTCGGATCGGGTTTCATCATCATCAGTTCGGCAGACAATGTGCTGCGCCCGATACTGGTCGGACGCGATACCGGCATTCCCGACTGGATTATCCTCGTCACCACGCTTGGCGGTCTGTCGATCGCGGGTTTCTCGGGCATCGTACTCGGGCCGCTTGCCGCCGGACTGTTCCTGGCGAGCTGGTCAATCCTGCAGGAGCAGCGCGCCGAGGACGAAGAGGCCGCTGCGAAATACCGCACCCGGGTGGGTGTCGATGGCAAGGCGCGACCGGAAAACGACGATCAGGAAGAGACCGCAACGGTCGCGCAGCAACAGGACGCCTAGGCCGTGTATTCGATCGCCGAACCGGGAAGCCAGGCCGAACAGGTCGGTCGCCTGCTGCTCGCCGGAGTGATCGTGATCTTTCTCCCCGCACTCCCGTTCGGCGGCTACCTGATCTATCCCTTTGTGATCCTCACCACGTGGTTCCACGAAATGGGGCATGGCCTCACGGCGATGCTGATGGGGCAGGACTTCCAGCGCCTGATGATCTTCGCCAACGGATCGGGCGTGGCCGAAAGCATGGTTTCGGAGGATGCATCGGTCTTCACGCTGGCCGCGATCGCCGCGGGCGGACCGCTCGCGCCGAGCATTGCCGGCGCCGGACTGATCATGGCGAGCGCGCACAAGCGGCTATGGCGTCCGGTGCTGTGGGGTGTCGCCGGCGCGATCTTGGCCTCGACCATCATCTACGTCCGCTCGCCCGTCGGCTATGCCGTGCTGCCGCTGGTCGGGGCGGCGCTCGCGCTGATCGCGTGGCGCGCCAACGAAGGCCTAACGCGCTTCACGCTGCAATTCCTCGGTGTGATCGCGGCGATGAGCATGCTCTCCGATTGGCGTTATCTCTTCACCGAAGTGGCGGTGATCGACGGTTCGCGCATGCTGTCGGACACCGGCCAGATCGAGGCCGCGCTGCTGCTGCCGCACTGGGTCTGGGCGACGGCGCTGTTGCTGGTTTCCGCGGTCTCGATCGGCGGTAGCCTTAAGTACGCGCTCAACGAGAATCGTCTGCGCGGGCGTCCGGTGAAGCCGCCCGCCAACGTGTTGCAGTTCAAGCGCCCGAAACGCTGAGCCTCAGTTGGCAAGGCGCAGCGTGTTGACACCCGCCGCCTCGGGGCCCGCCTCACCCGACAGACCGATGAAAATCGTGTCGATGATCCGCGCGAGCTTTTGCTCGGTCAGCTTGTCGCCGAGATAGATCAGCGAATCCGGGATCGTGTAGTTCGACACCATCTGGTTGATCAGCGACAGCGCCTCGTCGATCTCGAGCCCGCCGAAATACCCTTCCGCCTGCGCTTCGGCGATAATCTCGCACTGGTAATGGTCGGCGAGATCCACGAAGCTGCGCACCCGCTCGAAATTGGCCGCGCCCATTTCGCAGATGTGGGTGAAGAATTCGGGATCGTCGCGAAACCGGTCGCGCGAGATCACGAACCGGCGGCGGAAAAATTCGTACATCTTGCGCGTCGGGGGCAGGTCCGTCGCGACGACGTCTTCCATCGCCTCGATATTGGGCTTCAGCCAGAGCTGCGCGATGGCATCGAACAGGTCGTCGTAATCCTCGAAGATCTGCTCGAACCGCGCACGCGCCAGGCCGCTTTCGCTGACAGCGATCGAATAGGGAATCTCGGCGCCGCGCTGCTTGACGAGATCGAGCACCAGTTGCGCGATGCGCTCGCGCTCGCTTTCCCTGAGTTCCGGTGTAAGTGGCATGCTGCGGTGACCTCCTGAACGAAGGGCTACATAGGCGCGGGTGCCCGCCGCTTAAAGGCGGGGCGGCAAAATACCAATTGAGTGTTGCAGCTTAGTCCTCGGGCGGCATCGGGAAGAAAGCCGAAGTGCGCCGCTTGTAATCGGCGTATTTGTCGCCCTTCGACTTATCCATGCCTTTCTCCAGCAGCGTCACGCCCGACCATTTGGTGAGCGTGAAGCTCAGGAAAATCGGCCCAATCACGGTGTAGAGCGCGTATTCCCACCCGGCAGCGGCGCAGCACAGCCAGATGCCCCACCAGGCGCAGAAGTCGCCGAAGTAATTGGGGTGACGGGTGTAGCGCCACAGGCCAGTGTCGAGCACCTTGCCCTCGTTCGCCGGATCGGCCTTGAACCGCGCGAGTTGCCAGTCGCCGACCCATTCGAAGAATATCCCGATAAGATAGATCGCAAGACCGACCCAGGCGAGTGGCACGAGAGGCGCGGGCTCGGGGCTCGCAAGAATGCCGACCTGCGCCGGGCTCGACACGATGAACAGCAGCACCGCCTGCATCAGCCACACCTTGACCAGCGCGGCGATGGCGAAATTTCCCTTTTCGCGATCCTTCTTGAGGATCATTTTATAGCGCTTGTCTTCGCCCTCGCGGCGCCAGCGGCGAAACAGGTGGATGCCGAGGCGAAAGCCCCATGCCGCCGTCATCAGCATTATCAGCGTCGCGAGCGCGCCGGGTCCGCCATATACATGCAGCCAGCTCGCAATCGCGAGAATGCCCATGCCTGCGCCCCAGAAGGCGTCGATAAACGACACGTCGCCGATCTTCACGCTGATCGCCCACAGGACCAGCACGATGGCAATCAGGATCGCGGCGTTGATCGCCAGCAGTTCAAACATCGTTCTTGCCCGCGATGATATCGCGCGCCTGCTGTTCGAGCACCTTGAAGCGCTCGTAATCGGGCAGCTTGGAACGGAACCATTGTGCGAGTTTCAGCAGGTCTTCGCCATAGTCCCCGCTCGGCGTGAGCGGCTCCCCGAAACCGATGATCATCTTCTCGTTATCGGCATAGGCGGGGACGATCGGGACGCCCGCTTTCTGCGCGATATTGTAAAAGCCCGATTTCCACTTGCCGTCGGTGCTTCGCGTGCCCTCGACCGCAACCACCAGCGCGAGTTCGTCACGCTTGGCGAAGACCTCGGCGACCTGCTCGACCGCGTTGGCGCGCTTGGTCCTGTCGATCGGGATGCCGCCCATGTCGAACATGAAATTGCGCATCCAGCCGGTGAACAGCGTGTGCTTGCCCATGAAATTGGGCTGGACCTGCTCCTTGTGCGTCGCGCCTGCGAAGAACACGAAATCCCAGTTCGAAGTGTGCGGCGCGCCCGCGATCACATATTTCTTGAGATGCTTGGGCAAGTGCCCTTCGATGGTCCAGCCCTTCCAGGCGTAGATCCAGATGATGATCCGCCGGACGATGCGCGAAAGCAGCGTGGGCTTGCGCCGATCGTGGCGGGTTGGTTCGTTTGGCAAATGCTGATCCCTCTCCGTGTGAGTCTCTGCCCGCAAACATGGGAGTTACGCAAGGGAAAGGGCGAGGGTTTCAGAGGATCACATCCTGAACACGCCAAACGCGGGCCGCTCGGCAATCGGCGCTTCCAGCGTCGCAGCGAAGGCCAGCCCCAGCACGTCGCGGGTCTGCGCAGGGTCTATCACCCCGTCATCCCAAAGCCTTGCGGTGGCGTAGTAGGGGTTGCCTTCGTCTTCGTACTTCTGGCGGATCGGGGCTTTGAAGGCCTCGGCCTCTTCCTCGGTCCAGCTGTCGGCGTCGCGGTGGACGGTAGCGAGCACCGATGCCGCCTGTTCGCCGCCCATCACGCTGATCCGCGCATTGGGCCAAGTGAACAGGAAGCGCGGCGAATAGGCGCGGCCCGCCATGCCGTAATTGCCCGCGCCGAAGCTGCCGCCGATTACCACGGTGATCTTGGGCACGGTGGCGGTGGCGACGGCGGTGACGAGCTTCGCGCCATGCTTGGCGATGCCTTCCGCCTCGTATTTCCCGCCGACCATGAAGCCGGAAATATTCTGCAGGAACAGCAGCGGGATGCGGCGCTGGCAGGCGAGCTCGATAAAGTGCGCGCCCTTTTGCGCGCTTTCGGAAAACAGCACGCCGTTATTGGCGAGGATCGCGACCGGCATCCCCCAGATGTGGGCGAAACCGCAGACGAGCGTCGAGCCATAGTGCTGCTTGAATTCGTGGAACTCGCTGCCATCGACCAGCCGCGCGATGACTTCGTGCACGTCATAAGGTGCGCGCACGTCCTCGGGGACGATGGCGTAGAGGTCGTCGGCGTCGAACTTGGGCGGGCGCGGGTCCTTGAGCGCGATATCCTTCGCCGCCGCCGCGTTTGCGCCGAGCTGCGAGACGATATCGCGCACGATGGTGAGCGCGTGCTCGTCATTCTCCGCGAGGTGATCGACCACGCCCGATTTCTTGGCATGCAGATCGCCGCCGCCCAGGTCCTCGGCGCTGATTTCCTCGCCCGTCGCGGCCTTCACCAGAGGAGGACCGGCAAGGAAAATCGTGCCCTGGTTGCGCACGATCACGGTCTCGTCGGACATGGCGGGCACGTATGCCCCGCCCGCGGTGCAGCTGCCCATGACGCAGGCGATCTGCGGAATGCCCAGCGCGCTCATGTTCGCCTGATTAAAGAAGATGCGGCCAAAATGATCGCGGTCGGGAAAGACCTCGGCCTGGTGCGGCAGGTTCGCCCCGCCGCTATCGACGAGATAGATGCACGGCAGCCGGTTCTCCTGCGCGATTTCCTGCGCGCGCAGGTGCTTCTTGACCGTCATCGGGTAATAGGTGCCGCCTTTCACGGTCGCGTCGTTGCACACGATCATCACCTGACGGCCCGACACTCGCCCGATCCCGCAAATGAGCGAGGCGCCATTGATGTCGCCTTCGTACATGCCGTTAGCAGCAAGCTGACCGACTTCGAGGAAGGGCGAACCCGGATCGAGCAACCGTTCGACCCGCTCGCGGGGTAGCAGCTTGCCGCGCGAAACATGCCGTTCGCGCGACCGCTCCGGCCCGCCAAGTGCAGCCTCGGCGACGGTCGCACGAAGATCGTCCGCAAGCGCCTTGTTGTGATCGAACCGCGCTTTCGCATCCGGCGCTTCGCGGTCGAGCATCGAGGTAAGAACGGGTGCGGTCATTCTGATCCCTGTAGTCTATCGGCTTCGCTGCGCAACTCGTCGGGCACGTCGGTGCCCTCGAGCCAACGCCCCTTCATCCATTGGCGCGCGGCAGTCTTTATGTTCTCGGCGTAGTCCTCGGTGTCCAGCCCAACCAGCGGCAAGTCGAATTCTCGCGCGGTGTCGGCGATTGTCGCATCTGTGATCTGCTCTCGATCGCGCACGATATGCCGCGCGATCTCCAGCTCCTGGCCCCAGAAATAGACGCCTTGTGCGCCAATATTGCCCTGCATCCGGCGCGTTTCCTCCGCCCGACCATCGCTCACCATGTCGAGCCAGATATCGGGCATCAGCAGGTCCACCGGGCTGTCGGGCTTCCAATCGAAGGCATCGGTGCGAACCACCTCGATCTTGTCACCGAGCCCATCGGGCAAGCGATCGAACAATCCGATCTCGCGGTTCATCTCGATGACATCCTCGTCTCGTTCCAGAACCGTGATCCGCTCCACTTCGGGATGAAAACTGGCCATGGCCGCAGCCCAGCCTAAACCCAGTCCACAGATGACCGTATGCCCTCCGGCATTGTCGATCCCGATCCACTGGCTTTCGACTTCCATCGGGCAGATCGACATCCAGACATCAGAGCCACGCGTCAGGATCGGCATGCCGTAAACCCGATGCAGTCCGGACCAGTAACCCATCGCCACACCGAAGGGCAGCGCGGTCAATGCCCAGTCGCCCTTTTCGATCGGTCGATAGTAGAACGCGAGCGGATCGCCCTCCCAATCGGGCAAGGCTTCGATGTCAATCGTCGAAAGGTCGGGCACGCCGCTGCGCGGATCGGGTATGCCGCCGATTTGTCCGACCATCGCCGCTCTCCCCGCCCCGCGTACTAGCCAGCAGCCCCGATCAGCTCGCGCCCGATCAGCATGCGGCGGATCTCGTTAGTGCCCGCGCCGATGTCGAGCAGCTTGGCATCGCGCATGTAGCGCTCCACCGGCCAATCGAGCGTGTATCCCGCGCCGCCGAGCGCCTGCACGCTTTCGGCGGCGACGCGGAACGCGTTCTCGGACGACAGCAGGATGACGCCGGCGGCATCGAAGCGCGTCGTGTGGCCCGCATCGCAGGCTTTCGCCACCGCATAGGTGTAGGCGCGTGCCGATTGCAGCGCGACATACATGTCGGCGACCTTGGCCTGCATCAGCTGGAAGCTGCCGATGGGTTTGCCGAATTGCTTGCGTTCGCGCAGGTACGGGATGACAGTGTCGAGACACGCCTGCATGATCCCGAGCTGCAAACCCGCGAGTACCACGCGCTCGTAATCGAGCCCGCTCATCAGCACGCCGACCCCGCCATTGACCGGCCCCATCACGCGGTCTTCGGGAATGTGGCAATCGTCGAACACCAGCTCCGCCGTAGGCGAGCCGCGCATCCCGACCTTCTCGATCTTCTGGCCGATCGAGAAGCCCTCATCCTCCTTCTCGATCAGGAACGCCGTGATCCCGCGCGACCCGGCGCTGCCGTCGGACTTGGCATAGACGACCAGCGTGTCGGCGTAAGGCGCGTTGGTGATCCAGAACTTGGTGCCGTTGAGGACGTAGCCGCCCTGCACCGCTTCGGCCTTCAATTTCATCGAAACCACGTCCGACCCGGCGCTGGCCTCCGACATGGCGAGGCTGCCGACATGCTCGCCCGATATCAGGCCGGGCAGGTACTTCGCCTTCTGCTCGTCATTGCCCCAGCGGCGGATCTGGTTGAGGCACAGGTTCGAATGCGCGCCATAGGACAGGCCGAGCGAAGCCGAGGCGCGGCTGACTTCCTCGACCGCGATCACATGCTCGAGATAGCCGAGGCCGAGGCCGCCATGCTCCTCTTCGACGGTGATGCCATGAAGGCCGAGCTCGCCCATCTGCGCCCACAATTCGTCGCGCGGGAAATAGTCCTCGCGGTCGATCTTCTCCGCCAGCGGCGCGATCTGCTCGTCGGCGAAGCGCGAGACGCTATCGCGGATCATTTCGGCGGCTTCGCCAAGCTGGAAATCAAATTCGGGAGTGGCTCGCATCGGTCAGGTATCCATGGTCTTTCGGTGCGCGCGCAATTGGGATCTTCGCGCGCGAATTGAATGTGCTGCTGCGGGCCTTAGCAACGCGCCTCGCAAACGCCAACGGCAAGCGTGGCGCGCATTTGACCACACCGGACTTTCTTGTATGGCCAGCGCGGAATGCTCCCCCAAGGAGGGCGACCTGAACCTGACCGAGTCTTCACCCTGGCCGATCGGCTCCGCCCCTGCGCGCGAATTCTGCGCGGAGGACGAGCGACTAATCGTGCTTGCCAGCTACGGGCTCGATGCGCTGGAGGGCGACGAGGAGCTTTCGCAGATCGCCGGCTTTGCGGCAAAGCTGTGCGACTCACCGATCGCGCTGGTGAGCATCGTCGAGGAGACGCGCCAGCGTTTCCTCGTGCATAGGGGGCTCAATGCGTCCGAGACGCCGCGCGAATGGAGCTTTTGTGCGCACGCCATGATCGGAGGCAAGGCGACGATCATCCGTGACGCGCGCGAGAACCCGCTGTTCGCCGACAATCCGCTCGTCACCGGGGCTCCCTTCATCCGGTTCTACGCCGGCATTCCGCTGATCAGCAATGAAGGGGCGCCGCTGGGCACGCTCTGTGTAATCGATACAGAGCCGCATCCCGAAGGACTGAACGAGCTTCAGCTCGATGGGCTTGAAGTGCTTGCCCTCGCCGCCCGCCGCCGTCTCGAATCGCATCGTCAGGAGAACCGCGCGTTCGAAGAGATTGCGCTCGGGTCGCAGCGGGTGCAGTTCGTGCTCGACAGCGTTCCGGACATCGCGTGGTCGGCGGCGCCCGGCGGGAAGTTCGATTACTTCAACGCGCGATGGGAAAGGGTAACGGGCCTCCCACCTCCCAAGGACGTCGAGGATTGGCGGCAGGTGGTCCACCCGGATGACTACGAAGCCTCTCGCGAAAAGTTCACCTCGGCCGTAAAGAAAGCCGAACTGTTCGAGGACGAATGGCGCCTGCGACAGAAGGACGGCAGCTATCGCTGGGTCCTGTCGCGCGCCGTCCCTTCGACGCACGATCCCGAGACCGCACGCTGGTACGGCACGCTGACCGATATCGACGACGCCTATCGCATCTCGCAGGAGCGCGAACTGCTCGCAGGCGAGCTTGCGCACCGGATCAAGAACATATTCTCGGTCATCATCGGTCTGATCTCGCTGCATGCGCGCGGCGACGAAACCACGAAGACCTTCGGCGACATGCTCGCAGAAAACATCCGCGCGCTCGCCCGGGCGCAGGAGTTCGCGCTGCAACTGGACAAGCCCAGCGAGGATCGACTGGACCGGCTCTTCGCCGTGCTGATGGCACCCTATGGCGTGCCGGGCCGGAGTGCGGTGACGATCACCGGCGACGACGTGCCCGTGGGCCGCCGCGCGATCACACCGCTGGCGCTCGCCTTCCACGAGCTCGCGACCAATTCCGCCAAATACGGCGCCTTGAGCGTTGCGGAAGGGGCCGTCGAGATCGACATTGCCAAGGCAACCGACACCGTCACGGTTCGATGGCAGGAGACCGGGGGGCCCGCAATCGTGGCGCCCGATGATACGGGTTTCGGCTCGCGCCTGCTGACGATGGCGATCAAGCGCCAGCTGGGCGGGACGATCGACCTCGAATGGCACAGCGAGGGGCTGCGCGCAGTCATCGCCATCCCGCCGGAACGGTTGGCGCGATAGAGCCGCGCGCGCTATCGCCTGACACCATGCCTCCGACCGATCCAGCGCCGAGCGTCCTGTGTTTCGAAAATGTCGAGAAGCGGTATGGCGCGGACGGCGAGACGATCGCGGTCGGCGGGGTCGATTGCGCTATCGCCAAGGGCAGCTTCGTCGCGCTGGTCGGTGCCTCGGGATCGGGCAAGTCGACGCTGCTCAAGATGGTCAACACGCTGGTCGAGCCAAGCGGCGGACGGGTGATGTTCGTCGACGAGGATGTGACCACGCTCCGTCCCGCGAAGCTGCGGCGGCGGGTCGGCTACGTGTTTCAGGGGATCGGCCTATTCCCCCATTTCACCGTCTCCGAGAACATTGCCATCGGCCCGCGACTTGCAGGCGAGAAGCTGAGTCGTGAGCGCATCGCCGAATTGCTCACGCTGGTCGAACTCGAACCCGAGATGGCAAGCCGCATGCCCGACGAGCTTTCGGGCGGTCAACGCCAGCGGGTAGGGGTCGCGCGGGCGCTTGCGGGCGATCCGGAACTGCTGCTGATGGACGAACCGTTCGGCGCGCTCGATCCGATCACCCGCGACGCGCTGGGGAACAAGGTCCGTGAACTTCACGAGCGCCTCGGCCTCACCACGGTGATGGTGACGCACGATATGGCCGAAGCGCTGTTGCTCGCCGACCGGGTGCTGGTGATGGATCGCGGGGAGATCGTCGCCGACGAGACGCCCGCGGCTCTGCTGGCCGGAAACGGCGGTGACGTCGCGCAGGGGCTCGTGGCGGTTCCGCGCGAGCAGGCGGAAAAGCTCGCTGCGATGGAAGGAAGGCTCGCCTGATGGAAGGCTTGCCCGAAATCCTGCTCGGCCTCGGCGACAAGCTCGCGGCGCATGTCGTCCTTTCCGCCAGCGCCATCGGTCTCGGCATCCTTGTCGCGCTGCCGCTCGCGGTTTGGGCCAGCCGCTCGCAGACGGTGAACCGGATCGCGCTGGGGTTCGCGAGCCTCGTCCAGACCATTCCCGCACTGGCGCTGCTCGCGCTGTTCTTCCCGATCCTGCTGTCCCTGCGCGCGGTGTTCGGCGAGGACCTGCCGACGCTGGGCTTTCTCCCGGCCCTGCTCGCACTGGCGCTCTATGCCTTGCTGCCGATCCTGCGGAATGCCGTCACCGCGCAGGCCAATCTCGATCCCGGGGTGCTCGAAGCAGCCGACGGGGTCGGGATGACGGGCTGGCAGAAATTGCGGCTGGTCGAAGCGCCGCTCTCGGCGCCTTTTATCATGGCGGGCATCCGCACCGCGAGCGTGTGGACCATCGGCGCGGCGACGCTCGCCACGACCATCGGCCAGCCGAGCCTCGGCGATCCGATCTTCGCCGGATTGCAGACCCAGAACTGGGCGCTGGTGCTCGCTGGCTGTATCGCAAGCGCGGGGCTGGCGCTCGTCACCGACCTGCTGCTCGGCCTGATCGAGCGCGGACTGGCGGCGCGCGAACGCTGGCAATGGGGCGCTGGAATACTTGCGGTCGCAGCGGGCGTGCTCGCGGCGCTTGCCTACCAGTCGGGCGGCGACGACGAGGACACCATCGTGATCGCCGCCAAGCAGTTTTCCGAGCAGTATATCCTTTCTCGCTTGATCGGCTCGCAGCTCGAAGATGCAGGCTATTCGGTCGAATATCGCGACGGGCTCGGCTCGGCGGTGGTTCACAACGCGGTGGCCAATTCCTCGGTCGACATCTCGGTCGATTACACTGGTACGATCTGGACCAACAACCTGAAGCGCACCGACAATCCCGGGCGCGAAGCCATGTATGAAACGATCAAGCAGTGGGAGGCCGAAGAGAACGGCGTGCGCGTGCTCGGTCGGCTCGGCTTCGAAAACGCCTATGCCTTCGCCATGCGCCAGGACCGCGCCAGCGAACTGGGCATCGTCTCGCTCCACGACCTTGTGCCCGTGGCGCCTCAACTGACCGTGGGCGGCGATCCCGAATTCTTCGAGCGGCCCGAATGGATCGCGGTGCGCGATGCCTATGGATTGCGGTTCGACCAGACCCGCAATTTCTCGCCGACCTTCATGTACAACGCGTTACGATCCGGCGAGGCCGACGTGATCAGCGCCTACACCTCGGACGGGCGGATCGCGGCGGACCGGCTGGTGGTGCTGGAGGATCCGCTTGAAGCGCTCCCGAGCTACGATGCGATGCTGATGATGTCGCCGCGCATCGCCAACGACCCTGCGATCGCTGAAGCGCTCGAACCCCTGATCGGTGCGATTAGCGTCGAGGAGATGCGCGAGGCCAATTTCGCGGTGGACCGCGAGGGCGAAGGCAAACTCAGCCCGTCCGACGCCGCCGCACAGCTGGCGGAGACCATCGGGCTGTAGTGCCCGTCAATCGAACCCTTCACCCATGGGCCAGCGCCGGCCGCAAATTCCCAGAACCTTGAACAGCGCGCCCATTTGGTCGTCGTTGACCAGCCGGTCTCTCTGGCGCTGGATTTCCTTGCCCTTTGCCGGGTTCATGCGTTGCAACGCCTCCATTCGCGTGTCGATATGGAGCTGGCGCAGCCATTCGCCCTGCATCTGCAGCCCCATGACATCGGCGCCGTTCTTTTTCGCCACTTCCACCAGCATTTCGAAATCGACATGCGCGGTGATGTCGGCTTCGCCGGGATGCGAGAGCGGATCGACTTTCTTATGCTCCTTGAGCGCCTGGAGAGTCGACCCCCCGCGCAGTTCAAACGAACCGTAATCGATGATCAGCGCAGCCCCGCCCTGGTCGGCAAGCCGTTGCGCGATCTCGGCCATAAGGGTCGCCGCCGCCGTGCTCGTCTCGATCATCGAGCCCTGCGCGGCGCTCTGCCAGCTGGTCGGGACGATATCGTCCATCGGTTCCTGCCCGGCCACGAAAGCGAACTTGTCCCCTTCGAGCCCGATCATGCGTTCGTGCCAGCCGGTCGCCGATCTCAGAAGCTGGTGGACCGGCAGAGCATCGAAGAATTCGTTGGCAACGATCAACAGCGGGCGATCGGTCGGCAGGGTCGACAGATCGTGGTGGAACTGCACCGTCGGGAAGTCCTGCCGCTGGATCTTGCGCAATTCGATCGAGGTCTCGACGAAGTGCAGCTTCGGGTTGAACCCGTACTTGCCGGCAGACTTGAGAATATCCTTCGAAAGCGTCCCGCGCCCCGGACCGAGTTCGACAAGGTGGATGTTGTCCGACGAGCCCATCTTGACCCATAGATCGGCGAACCACAGCCCCACGAGCTCTCCGAACATCTGGCTGATTTCCGGCGCGGTGATGAAATCGCCCTCTTCGCCCAACGGATCGCGCGTGGCGTAATAGCGCGCGTTGCTCTCACCCATGAACTGGGCGAGGCTGATCGGGCCGTGCTCGCGAATGATCCGGCGGAAACTCTCGTTGAGATCGAGCTTGGCGAGCGCCTCGGCCTCTTCGGCAGCGGCTTTTTCCTTCGCCTTGCGCTCCTCTTCTGCCTTGGCTTCGGCCTCCTCCTTGGCCTTGCGCTCGGCTTCGATCTTGGCCTCGGCCTCTTTGCGCGCCTTCTCTTCGGCTTCGAGCCGGGCCTTTTCTTCGGCTTCCGCCTTGGCCTTCTTTTCCGCTTCGGCCTTCGCCTTGGCGGCGGCGGCTTCCTTCGCCTTTTTCTCCGCTTCGGCCTTGGCTTCCGCTTCCTTGCGGGCCTTCTCTTCGGCCTCGCGTTTCGCTTTTTCCTCGGCTTCCTTCTTGGCCTTGGCTTCGGCTTCCTTGCGGGCTTTTTCCTCGGCCTCGCGCTTGGCCTTCAATTCCGCTTCTTTGCGCGCTTTCTTTTCGGCTTCTTCCTTTGCCTTGCGTTCGGCTTCGGCCTTGGCCTTGGCTTTTGCCTCCGCCGCTTTCCGCGCTTTTTCTTCGGCGTCGCGCTTGGCCTTTGCCTCGGCCTCCTTGCGAGCTTTCTCTTCAGCCGCCTTCTTGGCCTTTCTTTCGGCTTCCTCTTTAGCCTTGCGCTCGGCTTCGGCCTTGGCCTTGGCTTCGGCCTCTTTCCGCGCCTTTTCCTTCGCTTCGACTTCCGCTTTTGCCTTTGCTTCCGCTTCGCGCCGAGCCTTCTCTTCCGCTTCCGCCTTGGCCTTGGCCTTGGCCTCGGCTTCGTCGCGCGCCTTGCGCTCAGCCTCCGCCTTTTCTTCGGCTTCGCGCTTGGCAGCGGCCTCAGCTTCGGCTTTGGCTGCGGCCTTGGCTTCGTCCACCTTTCGGCCTTCGTCGCCGGCTGGATCGGCTGCCGTTTCGGGAACAGCAGCAGCCAGCGGCGGAACCTCGGTCTCGGTTCCGTCGGGATCGATCAGCCGCAGTCCGCGCGGCCGCCATTCGTTGTCGTTTACGCTGCCGCGGCCTGGCCGCTGCCCGTCCCCACCGGTTTCCGCGTCGCCGCGTAGAGCGTTACAATCAACCCAGTCAGGATTAGCGGAATTGTCAGCCATTGCCCCATCGATAGTCCGGTTCGAGCCGCGAAGTCCGCCAGTTGTGGATCGGGTTCGCGGAAAAATTCGTTAACGAAGCGCGCGATTCCTATGCCCAGGGTGAAAACGCCCACCAACAGGCCAGGGCGATAGCGCGCCTTGGTCTTCCAGAACAAGAGCAACAGGACGATCAGCAACAGCAGGCCCTCGAGCCCCGCCTGATAGAGCTGGCTGGGGTGGCGCGCGATCTCGCCCGCGCGCGGATCGGGGAAGATCATCGCCCATGGCACGTCGCTCGCGCGGCCCCACAGCTCGCCATTGTTGAAGTTCGCGAGCCGCCCGAGCATCATCCCCATCGGCACATTTACCGCGATGTAATCGCACACCCGCAGGAAAGACAGATTGCCGCGCCGCGAAACCCACGCGATCGCGAGCAGCACTCCGACCAGCCCGCCGTGGAAGCTCATCCCGCCTTCCCACAGCTTGAGCACATCGATCGGATTGCTCCACATGTCGGGATTGTAGAAGATCGAATAGCCGAGCCGCCCACCGAGGATCACGCCCAGCGTGCAGTAGAAGAACAGGTCGTCGGCATGGCGCTGCGCCATCGGCGCGCCGGGTGCCTTCAGCATCTTCGACAGGTGCCAATAGGCGAAGATGATTCCGATCAGGTAGGCGAGCGAATAGAAGCGCAGCTGGAAACCGCCGATCTCGAAGAGATAGGGCCGCATGCCGAGATCGGACCAGTAGACCGGATCGGCAGCCGCTCCGCTTGCGGCAAGTAGTGACAGCACCAATGGAACCTCTTAATAACCGTGCCAAAGCCGCGTCTGCGACTAAGCTCGGGGCGGCTTGTGGCACAGCGACGCGTTCGGGGGAAGGGCTTTGGAAGAGCCTGCAAAGCGCGCCCTTGCTACCGCCCGAACAATCGGGCAGCGCTATCGTACGCTGCTCGAATACAAGACGAGAGACCTGAAGGAGAGACATTCGCATGCCCACCCAGCTGGACAATGCGCTCGAAGCGATCATCACCGAACTGACCAAGGAGGGGCAACCCTTTGCGACAGTGCCGTTCGAACGCAACGGGGTGGAAATGCCTGCTTTCGTTGGCGCTCCGCCGACTTTGGCGCACTATTTCGCGCATTTCTGCAACGAGCATAAGGACATCCCCTTCCTCGTCGATGGCGAGACGCGGCTGACCTTCGGGGAAAGCTATGCCGCGGCGGTGTGTGTCGCCGAAGGGCTGGTGAAGCATCACGGGATCGAAAAGGGCGACCGCGTCGGGATCGCCGCCCGCAATTCCGCCAACTGGATGATCGCCTATATGGGCATCATCATGGCAGGCGGCTGCGCTACCTTGCTCAACGGTTTCTGGTCGGGCGAGGAACTGGCCTACGGCGTGCGGCTTGCGGACTGCAAGATCGTGCTCGCCGATACGGGCCGGGCGAAGCGGCTCGAGGGCATGGATCATTCGTCCAAGATCGTTCTGTTCGATCACGGCGGCGCGCCTTCGGAAGGTCTTTCGAGCGTCTGGGCCGCACCCGCCGAAGGTGCGCAGTCGGTCGCCATGTCCATGCTGGGCGAGCTTGGTCCGGACGATATCGCGACCATCCTCTACACCTCCGGCTCGACCGGCAATTCTAAGGGCGCGTGGTCCGATCATCGCGGCGTGGTCAGCGGGGTGATGAGCTATGTCGCGCAGAGCGCGATGGCGAAACTGCTGCTCGAAAGCCGGGGCGAGGACGTAAGCGCGCAGCCATGCGCTCTGATCGCGGTGCCGCTCTTCCATGTCACCGGCGAAGTGCCGCTGTTCCTGCAAAGCTACGCCATCGCGCGCAAGCTGGTGCTGATGCCCAAATGGGACGCAGAGGAAGCGCTGCGGCTGATGGAAGCGGAAAAGGTCACATACTTCGTCGGCGTTCCGCTGATGAGCTATGAAATCGCAACCCATCCGAACCGCGAGAAATACGATCTTTCGGCGTGCAAGAGCTTCGCCGCAGGCGGCGCGCCGCGTCCGGTTGAACACGTCAACAAGATCAAGGAGGCCTTCCCGGGCGGTTTCCCGCTGCTCGGCTACGGCCTTACCGAAACCAACGCGGTGGGTTGCGGCAACTTCAACGAGAACTATCTGGCGAAACCCGGCTCGACCGGTCGCGCCTCGAAGCCGATCGTGGATCTGCGGATCCTCGACGATGACGGCAACGAATTGCCGCAGGGCAAGATCGGCGAAGTCTGCATCCGTTCGGTCGCAAATTTCCGCGGCTACTGGGACAATGACGAGGCGACCAAGGCCGCATTCACCGACACCGAATTCTTCCGCACCGGCGATCTCGGATATCTCGACGAGGACGATTATCTCTACATCGTCGACCGCAAGAAGGACATCATCATCCGCGGCGGGGAGAACATCACCTGTATCGAGGTCGAGGACGCGATCTACGCGCATGACGACATCGCCGAATGCTCGGTCTTCGGCCTGCCCGACGAACGGATGGGCGAGGTGCCGGCGGCCGTCATCCGCACCAAGTCGGGTCGCGACCCGATCACCCCGGCACAGATGCGCGCGTACCTGCTCGATCACATCGCACCGTTCAAGGTCCCGCTGGAGGAGCACATCTTCCCGGTCGACGACGCGCTCCCGCGGCTCGGCACGCAGAAGATCGACAAGAAGACGCTGC
Source organism: Erythrobacter sp. GH1-10 (assembly GCF_045363165.1). Classification (NCBI taxonomy): domain Bacteria; kingdom Pseudomonadati; phylum Pseudomonadota; class Alphaproteobacteria; order Sphingomonadales; family Erythrobacteraceae; genus Erythrobacter; species Erythrobacter sp. GH1-10. Next base: position 112,996 of record NZ_JBJFLP010000001.1, read on the forward strand.
GCGCGGAGTATACCGAAAAACTGGCGGCGGCTTGACCGCCCGCGATGGAATAGCTCGGCGACGCGATGACTGACTGGACCCTGCCCAGCCGCCGCGTCCCGCGCCAGCGTGACATTATCAACCGGCGCGAGCTGACCTCGCAGGTCGCCGCGCTGGTCGATGAGCACGGCAGCAAGGCACGGCAGCCGATCATCGCGGCGCTGCGCGCGGCGCTCGATTCCGGACGTACCGAGCTGGCCGAGCGCTTGCTGGAGCGGCCGTCTGCCGGGCACGATTGCACCGCAGGCTATGCCTTCCTGATCGACCAGATCGTGCGAGTAATCCACGATTACGTGACCAGCCACGTCTACCCGGTCCCCAATCGCACCGCCGCCGAACGGCTCGCCATCCTCGGCGTCGGTGGATACGGCCGGGCCGAAATGTGCCCGCATTCGGACGTCGACATCGCCTTCATCACCCCGATGAAACGCGCGCCGTGGTGCGAGCAGGTGATCGAGGCGATGCTTTACATGCTGTGGGATCTCGGCCTCAAAGTCGGGCATTCGAGCCGCACCGTCGCGGATACGATGCGGATGGCGAAGGAAGACCTCACAATCCGCACCGCGCTGCTCGAAGGGCGGCTCGTCTGGGGCGACCAGCCAATGTACGAGGAGCTCCGCCAGCGGTTCTGGCAGGACGTGGTCAAGGGCAGCGAGCGGCAATTTCTCGCTCAGAAGCTCGAAGAACGCGACGCTCGGCACAAACGCATGGGTGACAGCCGCTATGTCGTCGAACCCAATGTGAAGGACGGCAAAGGGGGTCTACGCGACCTCCAGACGCTGTACTGGATCGGCAAATACACCCACCGCGTCGACAGCGCCGCGCAGCTGGTCGATGTCGGCCTGCTCACCCAGTCGGAATATCGCAGCTTCCGCCGCGCCGAAGGTTGGCTGCTCGCGGTGCGCTGCCACATGCATGTCATCACCGACCGTGCCGAAGACCGGCTGACCTTTGACCTTCAGCGGCAGGTCGCCGAGCGCATGAATTTCGCCGACCGTCCCGGCAAGAGCGCGGTCGAACGCTTCATGCAATTCTATTTCCTTCAGGCCAAGCGGGTCGGCAGCCTCACCGGCGTGTTTCTCGCGCACCTCGAAGAGGAATCGGCGAAGACCAAGGTGCGCAGCGGCTTTTTCGCCGGCTGGAGCCAGAAGAAGCGCGATCTCAAGGGTTATGTCGTCGAGGGCGGGCGCATCCGCGCGCCGGGCGACGACTGGTTCAAAAGCGATCCGGTGCGCCTGATCGAACTGTTCCAGCTGGCCGAGTCCGAGGGCCTCGAAGTGCATCCCGAGACGATGCGGCAGGCCAATCGCGATTCGAAGCTCATTACGCGGGAGGTGCGCGAGGACCCGCGCGCCAACGCCTTGTTCCTCGACCTGCTGGGCGGACGCAAAGACCCCGAAACCGCGCTGCGCTGGATGAACGAGGCGGGCGTCTTCGGTCGCTTCGTGCCCGATTTCGGTCGGGTCAATGCGCAGATGCAGTTCGACATGTACCACCACTACACGGTCGACGAGCACACGATCCGCGCGATCGGGCTGCTGAGCGAGATCGAGCGCGGGCTGCTCGAAAAGGACCATCCGCGCGCCACCCGAGAGATCCACAAGGTTGCCTCGCGCCGCGCGCTGTTCGTCGCCGTGCTGCTCCACGATATCGCCAAGGGTCGCGGCGGCGACCACTCGGTGCTTGGCGCCGAAGTCGCGCACGAGCTGTGCCCGCGCTTCGGGCTCGACGAGAAGGAAACCGAGCTTGTCGCTTGGCTGGTTTTGCAGCACCTGCTGATGAGCTCGACCGCTCAAAAGCGCGACCTGACCGACCCCAAGACGATCGAGGACTTCGTGGCGCAGGTGCAAAGCCTCGAACGGCTGCGCAATCTCGCGATCCTCACGGCTGTCGATATCCGCGCGGTCGGACCGGGCACCTGGAACAGCTGGAAGGCCCAGCTGATCGGCGAGCTTTACGATGCCGCGCAAGAGCGGTTGCGACTTGGCCATATGCGCCACGGCCGGGCCGAACGCGTGGCTGCGAAGAAGGAGGCCGCAGCCGAAGTGCTGGGCGAAAAGGCCTATCTCGTCGAACAGGTCGGCGCGCTGATGAGCGATGCCTACTGGATTGCCGAACCGCAGGACATCATCGCCAAGAACCTGATCCAGTACGAGGAAGCGCGGCGGATCGAAGACCACCTTTCGATCCATTGCGAAGTCGACGAGGAGCGCGGGGCAACGCTCGTCAGCGTGATCGCACCCGACCATCCCGGCCTGTTCTATCGCATGGCAGGCGGCATCCACCTCGCGGGCGCGAACATCATCGACGCGCGCATCCACACCGCAATGAACGGCTACGCGGTCGATAACTTCCTGGTGCAGGACCTCCACGCCAAGCCGTTTCGCGAAGCGGCGCAGATCGACCGCCTGAAGAAGGGCATTCGCGATGCCCTGCTGGGGCAGGGTGAAATGGTGCCGAAGCTCGCCGCCCGCCCGCTCGCGCATTCGCGGGCCAAGACCTTCACCGTCGCCCCGGCGGTCAATTTCGACAACTCGGCCTCGAACCATTTCACGGTGATCGAAGTCACTGCGCGCGATCGCCCGGCGCTGCTCAACCGCCTCGCCCACGCGCTCTACAAGGCCAACCTGATCGTCCAGTCGGCGCATATCACCGCCTATGGCGAAGCCGCCGCCGACACGTTTTATGTGACCGATCTGACTGGCAGCAAGATCAAGGCACCCGAACGGCTCGCCGAGATCGAAGCTGCGCTGCTGGAGGCCGCGAGCGACCGCAAGCAGGAACAGCTCGAGCGCGCATGATGTCGTTCTGAATCAACCGCTCGCAGAATATCAGCGAGGAATAGGTTGCATTTTGCGGACCTATTGTTATTGGCCGTTGCCCTTACGTCAGGGAGAGTTTTCAATGAATTTTCGTACCCCCACGCGGCGCACCCCCAAGTTTGCCAAACTTGCGCTGCTTCTTTGCACCACCGCTGCCTTCCCCTTCGCAGCTCACGCCCAGGACACGGGCGATGAAGACGAAGACATGGCTGAGGAGGCTGCACCCGCGCAGCGCACCGGATCGCTGGGCAGCATCAACACCATCGTCGTGACCGGCACCAAGACGCAGAACCCCGAAGACGTGCAGGACGTGCCGCTGGCCGTGACCGCGTTCAATGCGGATTCGCTCGAAGCGCTGAAGGTGCGCGACGTTCAGGGCCTCACCTATTCCGCTCCGAACGTGTCGCTCGACCAGATCGGCACCAGTCGCGGCACCGCGAACTTCTCGATCCGCGGCCTCGGCATCAACTCGTCGATCCCCTCGATCGACCCGACGGTCGGCGTCTTCGTCGACGGCGTCTATCTCGGTTTCAACGGCGGCGTCGTGTTCGACCTTTTCGACCTAGAAAGCGTCGAAATCCTGCGCGGTCCGCAGGGCATCCTGTTCGGTCGCAACACCACGGGCGGCGCGGTGCTGATCAACACCGGCAACCCGACCGAGGACTTCCGCGGCAAGTTCCGCGCCGCGGTCGACGGTCCCATCGATAGCGGTCGCGGCGGTGCGAACTACACCGCAAGCGGCGTCATCTCGGGTCCGATCGTCGAAGACGTGCTGCTGTTCAAGATCGGCGCCTACTACAACAACGACGAAGGCTACTTCCGCAACCTGTTCGACGGTTCGAACCATGGTGCGGCGGAGACCAAGATCCTGCGCGGCGCTCTCGAAGCGCGGCTCGGCGATCTGACCGTAACCGGCAAGCTCGACTATTTCACCAGCGAAGGCGACGGCCCCTCCGGCCAGAACCGCGGCCTGTTCGAGCGTGACACGTTCGATATCTCGATCGACGAGCCGGGCAATTACGACAACGAAATCTGGACCGGCTCGCTAACCGCAGAGCTCGACATCGGCCCGGGTACGCTGACCAACATCTTCGGCTATCGCAAATATTCGGCGACGACGCTGGGCGATATCGACAGCCTGCCTTTCTTCGGGTTCCATTCGAGCACCGAAACCGAGCAGGAGCAGATCTCGAACGAAATCCGCTATGCGGTTTCGACCGACAGCTTCGACCTGACAGTCGGCGGGTTCTATTTCGACCAGTCGATCGACTACACCGAAATCCGAGACCTGCCTCCGCTTTCGCCGCTTACCTTCTATGGCGGCGGTTCGCAGGACCACCAGGTGCTCGGCGTGTTCGCTGCGGGCCAAATCTATCTGACCGACCGCTTCTCGGTCATCGCGGGGATCCGCTGGAGCCGCGAAGAAAAGGATGCAGGCGTTACCTATGTCCGTCCGCGTCCGATGTGCTCGGTGGTCGAAGGCACCTGCCCGACGAGCGGCACCAACCCGTTCATTCCCACCGAGAACAACGGCTTTACCGACGACAACTCGTGGGAAAACTGGTCGCCAAAGCTCGGCGTGCAGTATGAATTCGACAATGGCCAGATCTACGGCCACTGGACCCGCGGTTACCGTTCGGGCGGCTACAACTTCCGCATCACCAACGCGACCGTGTTCGAGAACGTCGTGGTCCCCGCGACCAACGGCAATTTCGGGTTCGACGAAGAGCGCGTCGACAACTACGAGATCGGCGGCAAATTCCAGACTGCGGACGGGACCTTCACCCTCAACACTGCGGTCTACCTGACCAAGATCGACAACATGCAGCGTGAAGTGAACCAGAGTTCGCCGACCGCAGGTGTTTCGCAGTTCATCCTGAACACCGCCGATGCGGAGATCTTCGGGATCGAAGCGGAAGGCCGTGTTCAGTTGTCGGATTCGCTGATTTTCACCGCGAACATCGGCATTATCGACGACAGTTACAACGAGGTCCGGTTCGACATTTCGGGCGACGGCGTGATCGACGATGCCGATCTTGATCTGCGCCTGCCGCGTGTGCCGGAGGTGACCTGGGGCGTGGGCTTCATCCACGAGCTGCTGCTCGATCGCGGTGCGATCCTCAGCCGGGTGAACTACCAGTATCGTGACGAGTTCGCCTACACCGACAACAACTTCGGCTGGATCCAGGACGCATCGATCCTCGATGCCAACATCACCTGGGAAACGCCGATGGATGGCCTCGCGATCTCGATCTACGGTCGCAACCTGCTCGATCAGGTGCAGGCCGGTGGCGATACCCAGCTGCCGTTCGGCGGTCCGCTTTCGAACGGCGTGAACCGCCCGTTCGATGCCTATCCGGCCGGCGGCACGCTCTCGCCGCTCGCGAAGGGCCGCAATATCGGTGCGGAACTGACCTTCGAATTCTGATCGAAACGGTCAGCTTGAAAAGGGAGAAGGGCGCTCTTCGGGGCGCCCTTTTTCTATGCTTCGGTGATGAGCAGCAGCGCGATGCGGTGATCGTCGAAGCACACGAAGCCCCACTCGACCGGTGCGCCTGAGATCGGATTCCACAGGCCGTCATAGCGGTTCGAAACGACGGTGCGCGTGGCCGGATCGAAACAGGCCAGGAGTTCGGAAGCGCAGGCCCGCGCTTCCTTATCGCCGAGCCATGCGCGGCTCGGATTCGAAATATCCTTTGCCAGCGCTTCGCTGAGCTGGGTCAGGGCAGCGCGCTCGCCCGAGGCCTCGGGTGATGCGTCGAGCAGTTCCCAATTGAACCCGATACCCGACAGGCCGAGGCTCACCACGAATTCGTCCGCGATCGTCGAGTGCAAACCGATCGCGCCGAATCGCTCTGTGAATTGGAACGTCGTGCGGGCGCCTTCGTTGAGGCGCCCCTGCCAGCGCTGCCGGAATTGCTCCAGCCCTTCGCTCATGGCGCCGTTTTCTGGCGCGGTCCGAACAGCGCGGTGCCCACACGGATGTGCGTCGCGCCGAGTTGCACGGCGGTTTCGTAATCGCCGCTCATGCCCATGCTCAGTCCCTCGATGCCGTTATCCTCGGCCAGCTTGTAGAGCAGCGCGAAGAACGGCGCAGGTTCGATGTCGGCGGGCGGAATGCACATCAGGCCGGCGATCGGAATATCGGCGGCGCGGACCTTGGCGAGGAAGTCGGGCAATTCCGCGATGGCACAGCCGCCCTTCTGGTCTTCGTCGCCGATATTGACCTGCACGAAGCAGGGCACGCTCTTGCCGCTCTTGTCCATCGCCTTGGCAAGCGCCTTGAGCAGACTCGGACGGTCGAGCGAGTGGATATAGTCGAACAGCTCCACCGCATCTTCGGCCTTGTTCGATTGCAGCTGGCCGATCAGGTGCAGTTCAACATCCGGATAGGCTTCGCTCAGCGCGGGCCATTTCTCCTGTGCCTCCTGCACGCGGTTTTCGCCGAAAACCCGTTGGCCTGCCTCGAGCAGCGGCTCGATCGTCTCGACCGGATGGGTCTTGCTCACCGCGATCAGCGTGATGTCCTCTGGCTTGCGGCGCGAGGGCTTGCACATGCGCTCGATATTGGCGCGAACGGCGGCGAGGCGAGATGCTGCACTTTCCATGACGCGGCGCTATAGGGGCCAAGTGCCGCAAGACCAATCCCTGCCCGACATCTGGCTGATCTCCGACGCCCGGAACGATACCGTGCTTGAGCGATCGCTCAGGCGATTGCCGCGCGGAAGCGGGTTTATCTATCGCCACTACCATCTCGATGGTCCGGAGCGCTTCGAGCGGTTTCTTCATTTGAAACGGGTTGCACGCGCCTGCGATCACATCGTCATCCTCGCCGACAGTGCGCTTACCGCGACCGAGTGGGGCGCAGACGGTATCTATGGTCCCCCACGCGCGCTTTACCCGCGCCGAGAAGGGATGTTGCATCTGGCAACGGCGCATGACCTGCATGACGTCGGCTTGGCGAGCCGATTTGGTTCGAATGCCGTTCTTTTATCGCCCGTTTTTGGTACACGCTCGCATCCTGGCGGGAATACGCTGGGGCGCGTGCGGTTCCGGCTGCTTGCGAGCCATGCCAAGGCGCCTGTCATAGCGCTGGGTGGCATGGATTCGCAACGCGCCTACACGCTCCGATGGCCCCGCTGGGCGGCAATCGACGGGCTCAGCTAGTCGCTCTTTCCTTGACCGCGAGTCCGCTTGGATTCATGGTGTGTTCTATCGATCCCGCCCCTTGGGGAGCTGACCATGGCGAGCCGCGCTATCAACACCCGTAAATCCAACGCCGACTGGCGCGCCGGCTTTCGCCGTTCGGTGCGCCGGATTGCGCAGATGACCGGCGCGGGCGTGTTGCTCGGCGCGATGATCTTCCTCGCGCTCTCACTCGCGAGCTACACCCAGACCGATCCGAGCCCCTCGACCGCAGCGGCGCCCGACCAGGTGAGCAACTGGATGGGGCTCGCCGGTGCCTGGACCGCCGACCGCGCGCTGTTCATCTTCGGCCTGCCTGCGGTGCTGCTTCTGCCCTTGCTTTACATTTCCGCCCGCAAATTGTGGCGCGATGTCGAGAACGAGGAGGCACCCGAAACCACCCGGTGGTGGCTGCCAGCCGGGTTGCTGCTGATCGCCATGGTGCTGCTCGGCACCGTCCTCGCGCTCGCGTTCGACACCCGCACCGGGACGCTTCCCGCGCAGCTCGGCGGGGTGTCGGGGCTGCTCGGCGCAAGCGCGATCGAAGCGATCGCGGAACGGTTCGGCGAGGGCGCTTCGGGCTGGATCATCCTCGGCGCGGCGACCGCCTGCCTGGCCGCCGGTGTCGCGCTGGTGACGCGCGTCTTCGCGATAGATTGGCGCGCGCTGCTGACCCTGCCCGAATTCCTTGGCGAGGCCCTCGGCCGCATTCCTTTCTTCCGCGGCCGCAAGACATCGCGGCTCGCATTCATCGATGACGAGAACGACACGCCCGCACCCAAGGCGCGGCGCAAGACGAAGCCGGAGGTCGCAGCCCCCGAACCCGCTCCGCGCCGCGCACCCGAAATCACCGACCCTTCGGCCCCCCCGAAAAAGGCCGCGCCCGCGAAGACCAGCCAGCGCGACATGTTCGCGACTTTCGACCTGCCGAGCCTCGACCTGCTGGCCGAACCGTCCGAAGATTCCGCACCCAAGCTCGACAAGCTCGCGCTCGAGCGTAACGCCCGCCTGCTCGAAAACGTGCTCGACGATTTCAACGTCAAGGGCGAGATCACCGCGGTGCGCACCGGCCCGGTCGTAACCATGTACGAGCTCGAACCTGCGCCGGGCATCAAGGCCAGCCGCGTGATCGGACTGGCCGAGGATATCGCGCGCAACATGAGCGCGATTTCGGCGCGCGTCTCGCCGATCCCGGGGCGGACCGTGATGGGGATCGAGCTGCCCAATACCGACCGGCAGATGGTGATGCTGAAGGAGCTCGCCGCCTGCGAGGCCTTCGCCAATGCCAAGGGCAACCTGCCGATCATCCTCGGCAAGGATATCGCGGGTGAGCCGATCGTCGCCGATCTTGCTGCGATGCCGCACCTGCTCGTGGCAGGGACCACCGGTTCGGGCAAGTCGGTCGGGCTCAACTGCATCCTGTTGTCGCTGCTCTATCGGTTTACGCCGGGCGAATGCCGCCTGATCCTGATCGATCCCAAGGTGCTCGAGCTCAAGAGCTACGACGACATCCCGCACCTGCTCTCGCCGGTCGTCACCGAGCCGCACAAGAGCGTGCGCGCGCTCAAATGGGCGGTCGAGGAGATGGAACGGCGGTACCGGATGATGAGCTCGATCAATTCGCGCAACATCAACAGCTTCAACGAGAAGGTCCGCGCCGCCGCCGCAAAGGGCAAACCGCTTGGCCGCCGCGTGCAGACCGGGTTCGATCCCGACACGGGCGAGCAGCTTTATGAGGAAGAACAGCTCGATTACGAACCGCTGCCGCAGATCGTGCTGATCGTCGACGAGCTCGCCGACCTGATGGTGACGGTGGGCAAGGAGATCGAGGTCCTGATCCAGCGCCTGTCGCAGAAATCGCGCGCAGCGGGCATTCACCTGATCATGGCGACCCAGCGCCCGTCGGTCGATGTCATCACCGGTGTCATCAAGGCCAACTTGCCGACACGCATCAGCTTCAAGGTCACCAGCCGGATCGACAGCCGCACGATCCTCGGCGAGCAGGGCGCCGAACAGCTGCTCGGACGCGGCGACATGCTCTACAAGCCCAACACCGGCGCGATGGTGCGCGTCCACGGCCCCTTCGTCAGCGACGAGGAAGTCGAGGCGGTGGCCGATTTCTGGCGCGCGCAGGGCGCTCCCGAATATGTCGACGCGGTCACCGAAGAACCGGAAGAGGGCGGCTTCAGCTTCGAGGACGAATTCACCGCCTCGGACAATCCCGAAGAGCGCAAGTATCGCCAGGCGTGCCAGATCGTGATCGAAAACCAGAAGGCATCGGGTTCGTGGCTCCAGCGCCAGATGAGCGTGGGCTACAACACCGCCGCCAAGTGGATCGAACGGATGGAGAGCGAAGGTCTGGTCGGCCCTGCCAACCACGTCGGTCGCCGCGAGATCTTCCGCGACCAGGACGGCAACCCGATCTGACGTTATTCCTCGGACGCCGTTTCGTCCTCGATCTCCGGCGTATCCCGCTCGGCGATTTCTTCGGCGCTTAAGGGACGAAAACGGATGGCGAGCGGCGTGACGGTCCCGTCCTCGCGCACCCTTATGCGCACGATGCCGCGCTTATCCGGATCGCGCATCTCCTCCTGGATTTCGAGCGCGCGGTCCTGACCGGCATAGAGCCGTCCGCGGTTCAGTCCGTCATAGCTGTAGACGCCGTAAGGATTGGCAACTGCAAGATCGGTACATTGCGCGGCTTCGGCATCGTTTTCGATCCGCACCGCCGTCTCGATCACCGGAGCCTCGCCCGAGAGACACAGCCGCTCGATCGGAACGCGCTCCCATGGCGCCAGGTCACGTTCGTCGCTTTCCTCGCGAACCAGCGGCCAATCGTAGGTGAACTCGACATAATGCCCGCGCAGAAGGTCGCGCGGGTCGTACCCCTGGATCGGCACGTCCCATTCGGTGCCCTGCCGGCTCTGGTAGTCGGTAAGCGCCCAAAGCCCGCCGAGACCGAGCGCGGGAAGCGCGATGGCCGCCCAGAGAACCGCGCGGTTCACGCCTCGCCTCCTTCGGGCGGCTCTTCGTCCTCATGCTCCGAACGCGGCGCGAATTCGCGGCTCACCCGCAGTGCGGCGTAAGCGATGCCGATGATCAGCAGGCCCGATACGATCAGGCCGAAGCCGCTCAGCAGCAGGTCGCTGGCGAGCTCGAAACTGAGGACGATGAGACGGAGGGCGATTGCCGCTACGGCGAGCTGGAATACACCGCGCCAGCCCGCGACGAGCGCTGCGGCGGCAATCCCGAGCCACAGCGCCATGAACAGCAGCGCTGCCAGCAGGTCGACATCGTTGGTCCAGTAGGCAAGCGCCATGACAAGCCCTGCGCCCGCGATAATCGCGCCCGACATCATCCCCGAGAGGCCCGGCCGCGCGGCGACAACCAGCGCACCCGCAAGCAGAGCGACCACGGCGCGGACCAGCATTGGTCCGGCTGCCATCAAGCCATCGTCGCCGGAATATCCTCCCATCGATGCAAATGAGGAAGCCAACGACGCCCCGACCACCGCGTAGGTGAGCGCCAGTTGCTCCACTCTGCGCCAGAAATCCGCACGGGTGTCGCGCCCGCGCATGAGTGCAGCGAACGGCGCGAACAGGACAGGTAGCCCGGTCACGAACGCCATCCAGACGAAAGGCGGCTCTTTTTCTTGCTCGCGCAGCCAGCCGAATGTGTCGAGCGTGTAGGTGTAATTCCAGGCGCAATAGATCGCCCCACCGATGACGAGCGCCGCAACCAGCCAGCTGCTGCCCATCAGCAGCAGGATCGGGCCGAACAACAACAGCCAAGCCCCGATTGGTTGCCATAACGGTGAATCTGTCTGGTATACCTGACCTATATGGCCAAAAAAGTGAGCCCGAGCAGCGCTGCTACGAACAACAGCGCCTCGACGGCCCAAGGCGAAGCCGCGGCCAGTTCGTCCCTGCGCCAGACCAGCGCGCCGAGCGACGCCACGATCAGCAGAAGGTGCACCGCAAGACGGATCTGCCCCGGGATGTCCTCCCAGTTCGCGGCCACGACCGAGATCAGTCCGAGCCCGATTGCCAGCGCACCTATGCCATAGACCGCCCACAGCGCCAGCGGGCGGGCATGGTCCTGCTCGTAGGCGAGCAGCCGCGAGCGGGTGTCCGCATCGATCACCCCCGCGGCATGCCAAGCCTCGATTTTGCGCGTGCTCATATCCGGACGCTAGACTGCTCCACGCGTTCGGCCAACCTTAATCGCGGGCCGGGCTTTCCGGCGTAGTACAAGGGCCGACCTTGAGGTCGCGCGAAATGACATCGCCGGTCGGCGCGACCTCGATCCGTTCGGCACCACTCAGGCAGATATTCAGCCGTGCCGCCTGTTCGGGTTCGATAATGACGTCGTAGATCCCGGGCTTTACCTCCTCGAAGAAGTAGTACCCCCCGCGCTCGGTGCGGACGAAATGTTTTGCTTCTCGTGCCTCGTCGACAAGCTGCAGGCGCAGGCCGGATACGCCACGCCCCCCCTTGCCATCGACGAATGCGACAAAGCCTTCGATCTCGCTCAATTCCACGATGGGAATCTCGGTTGTGTGGATCCGTCCCGGGCGCGGCACGATTTCGATTCCTCCGCTCACGGGTGCCATCAGGATATCGGGGAGCGTCGATCGATCGATCCGCACGCTAACGCGGTTTCCGTCGCCGAGCTCTCCGAGCATCGCCAATCCGTCCGCGTCGGTTGTCGAGGCGTTGTTGTAGACCGCAAGGCCGACGCCGGGCAGCTTCCTATCCCCAGCCCCGAATAGGCCGTCCCCATCGGTATCGTGGAAAACCCGCGCCGAGACCGCACCGGAAGAGGCAAGGCCGGGCCGATACATGAATACCTGTTTTCGCTTCGGATCATGACCGAGGCTAAATCCGAGCCTGAGCACGACGGCATAGTCATCTTCCCGGACCCTGTAGCGCCCGTCCAGTGCCAGGGTGAAACGTTCGAACTCTCGGATCGCCGACAGGCCGAAAGTGAAGTCATCGCCAAGAAAATTGTACGCGGTCGAGCCGCGCACTACCGTCCGGTCGTCGAAGGCATAATTCACCTCTCCACTCACGGTTGTAATTTCGGGATCAGGACTGATGCGGTATCCCAGCGAGCCGCGAAACTGCGTATCGGATTGGTTGAAGCTGGCGAGATCGAAGTTGCCGAAGAGCTGGGTGACAGTCGATCCAAACGGCGATTCGTTGCGCGAGAATTCGAAGGTGCTTGATGCCAGCATTCCGGGGATCCGCAACGAACTGCGCAGCGTGGCATTGGTCTGTTTCTGGCCGCTCGCAAATTCGAGGTGGCGGCTGCGGACCGTGATGGGCAGGTAGGTGCCCGAAACCAGCCCGCCGATATTGAGCGAGGTGTTGAAATCGAGCTCGGTTGCGCGGCGCAGTGGCTGGCTGCTGAACGCTCGCGTTTCGTCGATGAACCCGCCGCCATACTCGAAATGGGAGAGCGTAAAGGCTCCCCCGAGCACACGCCCACCGATCCCAAGCCCCATTGCATGGCCACCCCCGTCCGAAATGCCGGCATCGGCGCGCAGTGCGAAGCCGCCAATGCCACTACGCAACCCCATTCCTGCAATCCAGCGATCCTCGCCATCATCTTCGAACAGGGCGCCGTTGGCGACCATGGTCAGGCCGGGTGTCAGGCCGTAGGAGACCTCGACCACTCCCTGCCAATCGCCATAACGGTCGCTCGGGCGGAAGTCCGGCCCGGTCACGCCCAGCAAGTTGACGTTCCGCTGGATCGCACCGAGCGTATAGGTCAATTCGCCTTCGGCCAGTCTTCCGTCGCCCACAGTTATGCGTCGCAGTTCCTCGCGCCGCTGGCCCTGCGGCCCGTAAAAGACCAGCCGGAAAACGTTGAGACCGTAGTCGACCGGGACTTGCAGGAATTCGTATTGCCCGTTCACCGCATCGCGAGTGGAGCCCAACAGGATATTGTTGCGGTACAGCTCGACCTCGTATCCGTCGATTAGCACACCCCGCAGATCGATCCGGTCGAACAGCGAAACGCTGTCGAAAGGCTGGTTGGTGATGTAGGCTCCGCGACCCGTGGCCCCGCGCAAGCCAAGCGCCATAGATGTCGTGGACACATCGCCCAGCTGGAATTCGGTCGCTCGCATGGGCCCCAGCAATTCGGCGTCGGGATCCCTGCGGCCCAGCTCAATCAAAGCTGCAACGAGGCCATCACGGGTCGTCACGCCAAGATAAGACTGGGCGGTCATCCATGCGAGATCGGCAGCCAGCCTCAGATCCATCTCCCCCCTGTCCCCACGGGCGGTGTCCGAAACGCCGCGCAGCTCGATATCCGCCATGGGAACCGAAATCGGAAGATAGGGGGTCTCTTCCCTGGGCCAGCGGCGCTGTTCAGGCACCGCATTGCGAGCGTTCAGAAGCGCCCTGGCATTGTCGCGACGCATGCGTTCCTCGAACGGGAAGGGTTCGAGCGTGGTGAGGAGTACGCGTTGTGCGCGAAGGTCTGCTTTCACCTCAAGCGGGAGGAGCTCGGCAAATGCATCAGCGCGCAGGAAAAGCTCGCCATCGAAGGCCACCGCATATCCCCGAGGCATCGGGCGACTGCCGGAGACTGTGATGAGCGTGCCGCTTCGCAGGTCGATGGTTAGCGTGCGGTCTTCGGAGAGGAACCAGCCGCTGGCGTAATTCCCATCGTCGCTGACACGAATGGCGAGATCAAGGATGCGCCCCAATTCGCCAAGCGGCAGATACACGCCATCGCGATTGCCGTAGGCGATGATAGTATCGTTGACCGGCACGCCCGATACCTGGATCTGCAGGATCAGTTCGTCTTCATAGGTGAAAGTGGGAGTGCTTGAACGGGCCGAAATTGAGGTGGGACCGGAAGCGGAGCCGTCCGCCCCTTCTGCAGCAGAAGCAAGGCTTGAACCGGCATCGCTCAGCGCATCCGCAAGAACTGGACCGCCGGTATCGCCGGGGGAAGGCAGAATTCGGTTCCGGACGGTCGTCACTTCGTTCGGTAACAGCGCCTTGAGGCTCAGCGGCGACTTTCCGGCCCCGGAGCGCTCCGTGTAATCGAGAGAATCAAGCGCGACAGCGACTTTCGGCCTGGTTGTCGAAGCCGACCGTTCCTGGGCCTTTGCCGGAGCTGTCGATTGACCCGGCGCATCACCGACAGAAAGATTTCCGGCATCGGCGACGCGCGCCGCCGGCTTGGGCCGCGGCTCGAAAGGAAGGATCGAACCGTAGAGTTCCTGCGCCTCCGTGTTGGTCGGCAACCTCAGCGATGAGGAAGGTTCGGCGACCGGCGGGGGAGCAACCTCCGCAAGCCGGGTGGCCGATGGCCCGGGACCCGCTTTCGGAACCGGATCGGCCGGCGCTTCGGAGGGCTCTGGCGCAGCCGATCGCGAAACCGGCCGATCGGCGAGTTCGGCAGGGTATTCCGCCGCTTCAAATGCGATAACCGGACGTTCTTCCGCAAGCGGATCGTCAGCCGGCCCGGCGACTTCGATCCTGGTGTCCTCCTGGTCGGCCATGGAAGCTGCAGGCAATTCGGCTTCGGGCAGTGCTACGATGAATGCCGGAGCAGAATCGCTGACCTCTTCGATCGCATCGGCAGGTCCGGGAACAGCCCGATCGATGCCGGCCAGCGCCAATGATTCGATCTCCAGCGCGATGACGATGGGGCCGGAATCCTCTGCCAGCACGGCGATCTCGCCAATTCCGGGAGCATTGCCGCGAGGTTCGTCGGTCGCATCGACGAAATCGGCTGACCGCACCTCCAATCCGGACCGGTCAAGCGGCTCGTCGCCAACCATGGGACCGATGTCGGCGCCCGGCAGGAACAAAGGCCCGTTGCGCGAGAATATGGCGAGGTCGGCTGGTGCGCCCGATCGGTCGTGCTGGTCGACATGCATGGTCTGATCCGGCGCATCGAAGCCGAAGGCCGGCTCGGGCAATTCGATGACGGGGTCTGGAACGAGCGGCGGGGGAACCATCTTGCCGACCAGCGCACGGTCGCTGGTACTGCTCTGCGCCTGCACCTTGGTCCGCATTGAAACCGATTGACCTGCTCGGTCCGCTGCGGGGAGCGTGAACCTCAGTTCCGGGGAATCCTCAGGCGGACGACGGGCAGCCTTCACGAGGGAGGAACGGTCATCCTCATCCCAGCGCATCCGGTCTACGTCCGCACTGGAACGGTGGAGCAACGCGATGCCGACGAGGGCGGGTCCGACCGTGATCGGCGCAATCAGGCGGATTGCGCGGCGTTTGGTCACGGCACGGTGAATTCTTGACTTGCCAGAGTGGAGCCGGGCGAAACGTCATCGTCGAGATATTCGATTTTCAGCCTTGTGCCCGAAGCCAGCAGGGCAGGATCGAATTCCGGGTTCAGGGCAAGCACATAGGGACGCGAGTCCACTTCGGGATAGACCCCGATACCGCGCGCAATCGCAACCGGCTCGCTTTGGCCGGGCATCGTCACGACAAGGTCGCCGTAGGCGGAGCGGGTTCCGCTGCGCTCGATCGTGACGCCGATCATCGGACCTTGCTCGGTCCCGAACATGGCGATCTTGCTGAGACTGACGTCCAGCGTGGTCTCGCCGATCCGTACGATCACCGGGATGGAAATTCCGAAACGCGGGCGGATAAGAACTCCGATCCCGGTTTCGCTGCCTTCCTCGCCGTTTACGGCTTCGTCGATAGAGAAACCGCCTTCGACATCGCGCGGGATGGAAACGACCGAAAAGTGCGAACGGTATTCGCCCGGCGGCAGGTCTGCCGGTGGCCGGGCCATGATCCGCACGGTCTGCGCTTCGTTTCCAAGCAGCGTGACTCGGCGGGGCGACCAACGCAACATCCCGTCTGCAGCTTGCAACCCTTCCGCAGTGACGCCCGCGGGCAGAGAATCGACTGCGAAGATCTGGCCTGTGGGGGACATCACCATATTCGAAATGGTGATCTCGTAGTCCCCTTCATTGGCGGTCTTGTTGTAGATGCCCACGGAGGCGATGCGTTGTCGACCGTCGATTACCACCCGGCGAGGATAGAGATTGATGTCACCCATCCCACCAACCGAACCTTCGGGAGCATTGCTGGCGGTTGCGCTTTGATCCTGTGCCTGCACCGAAATCGAGGGACCGGATACAAAAAAAAGGGCTGCGAGAGCGACAGAAAGCCGCAACGCGGCCCCCGCAGGGCCTCTAAATCTGCACGCGACCCCTTGCATGAAAAACTCCGAATTCCGCTCGATTCTCCCGAATCTATGTAGAATCACTGAGTCGCTGGCAAGAGTCCGCTATTGGAAAATCACAGAGACGGTGAAATCGCCGGTATAACTGCCAGGCGCTTGCCATGCGTCGACATTCAGTGTGCCGCCGATATGGAGATAGTACACGCCATTTGCGTCGAGCCGCGGCCTGCCGTTGTTCGGGAGGTTGTCGGTAATTGTATCGACCTTCATCGTGGCCGTTCCGTTCGAGATCGTGATGGTGTTCGGCAGCAGCACCACGACGGCCCGGTTGGCGGTGCCATCGATCCGGAAAATGGCCTGACCCCGACCGGAAGGCGGCTGGGTCATATTCGTGGTAGTCGCAACTTCGCCGGTGCCGGTGGCAGTGCCATCGGGCGCCACGGTAAGCGTCGATACCGCGGTGGGCTGGGCAAACGCCCCGAAACGCAGTTCCCGCAGCTTCATGAGCCGCGAGGGTTCGATGATTTCAGCTGCTGCAGCCCCCGATGTGCTCGAACTGTCGCCGGGAGCAGCCAGTGCCGCACCGGGGATCGCCGCAGAGGCGATCAACCCTGCGAGGGTTAGCGAAGTGTGAAGCCGCATGATTAATCGAACCCGATGGAGAAAGGGCGCAAACAGCCGGTCGGCCGTCTGCGCCCTTTTCCTCGATCAGTTGTAGGTTGCGGTCACCACGTAGGACCCGGAGTAGACACCCGGGGTCTGGTTGGCTGCAACACTCAGGGTGCCGCCGACGGTGAAGCTGGCTGCTCCCGTGCCATCGAGCGTACCGGTCGCGGGAGCATCGGTGGTGAACGCCATGGTCGCACCACCCAATTCCGCAACCGTACCGCCAGCAGCGACGATGTCGAAGCCGCGGTTGGCGTCGCCCGAAACGGTGAACGCGTCGGCCGATTCAACCGAGGTCGCCACATGCACCGCATCACCGGTGGTCGAGCCCACGCCAGCCTGGTCAACGGTGACGGTGCCCGCAGCGGTGCCAGCGGTAAATGTACCGAAGTCCAGAACGGCGCCCACAGTGTGCGTGATCGTGATCGGAGCAACAACTTCAGCGGTGGCTGCACCGGTCGCGGTGTCGGTGTTGCCCGGCGCGGCAAGCGCGGGAGTCGAAATCGCGGCACCAGCGACCGCAAGAATTGCAAGCTTCTTCAAGTTACTTCCCCTAGTCTCTTCGTTAACTCTGCTCGCTTAGAATGCGAGCGCGACCGAAGGACGAAGCCTTTCGCCTCCTCGCGTCTGGCTTACGTGTTAACCCCTATGTCTTAAGGAAAAGCTGATACATGCTTCACGCAGTGCTAACTATTCCGCCAATCAGGTGAACGAGGATTCCCGGCAAGAATGGTAAGCCCGCAGGACCTATTCGTAGGCGAGCAGCACCGGCAGATCAGCCGAGTAGAAATCGGCAGTCGCCCCGGGAGGAACGATCAGCATGCCCCCGACCAGGAATTCGTCTCGGCCTGCGTCATCGAGATGGCCGGCCCCTCCGGCTTCGGGTCTGCCGATGCTGATGGCTTCAAGGCTGGTCACCTCAAGCGCCTCCCCGAAACGGCTGCCGGTGGCAAAGACATTTGCTGGTAGCTTGATGGTGTACCCGTGGCGCGGCTCTCCGGTCACGGAAAACCGGGCAGGATGCGACGAGCAGCCAGCTGTTGCGCCGCAGGTCGGGCGCACGGATCCGGTATAATTCGTGGCGCCGCCGCGGGCGGAAACCACCACGCCGCCCCCGTTCTGCCGGTCGACCGCAATTGCGCCGAACGCCAAAGCAGCCTGTGGCTGTGCACTGATATTCCGAACGACTCTCGCGCTGGCCTGACCGCTGGCCTGATCGGTATCTTGGGCGCTGGAAGAGACCGGAACAATCGCGATGACCAGTGCTGTGGCGGACAGGATCAGGCGCACGTGGTTCACCGGGACAACCCCTCGCCCTACCTACGGCCGGGGTTGTCGCGATCGACCGATATTACTGCGACGTCGAACGGGATGGGGATGACGATGCTTGCTCCTCCGAAGTCGCGGGTGACATCCAGTCTCGCACCCAACTGGAAGCTTTGCGAGCACACCCGCGTCCTGCAGTTAGGTAGCGATATGCGTATCGCCTGCCCCGGCCTGATCCGCAATGCCTGCGGAAGATCGGTCTCGAATGCGGACAACTTGCCTTCGACCCCGCCGACCCTGACCGGGACCGGCGACGACATCACCAATTCCAACTCTACATCAATGACGTGACGGCTGTTGTTTCCCCGATCATAGAGGACCGTGAAATGCGCCGGCACCGGCGTATTTCCTTCCAGCGGAACGATCGACACATCGATCACGCCGCCATTGGCGCTGATGGTCCGGGATCCGGAGCCAAAAACCATGAAACTGCCGAAGCTCAGCTCTCTATCCGGAACAATCCGCACTTCCGGTGGGGCTGCGCGAACGGATACAGGAAACAAAAAAGCACAAACTAGCAGTAAAGATACCGCCAAGAGTGCTAAGCCACTTTGGTCGGATTTGCTTCTCAATTTCGAACCTTGCGTTGATGTTGGCCAATCAAATACTGCCAACAACACTATAGTTTGTCGAGAGGAGAACATCGCCAGGGCCTTTCGGCGAAGAAACGAAATGCACTCATCCGTTTGATCCGGCTCGGTCCCCTTGTAACTCGTTCAGCTTACTTCGCTGAAAAAACGGCCAAGCTCATCCAGCCGAAAGGTTTCCTCAAAAACGAGCCCATAAAACGGCTCGCGGCGCCACTGGATCCTGGCTGTAATCACCAGTAGCCCCTTAATGGTGAGGCGGATCCGTTCCCTTAATGAGAACCGACCCGGGCAATCTATTTGCGCGCCGGAACGGGAAATGTTCACTAGCCTTGAAGTCTCTGTCCTAGCCCCTGCAGTGATTGCGATCGGGCAGGAAATGGTTAGTCTTATCGGTCGTTTCGAATACGGCTTGTTGACTTCGCTGATGAGTTAATCGACGTCGACGGGACTTCTGAAACGCAGGCCCGCTTCACCGTCCTCTGCTCACACCAGATCAACATCGTGCCGCTCGCCGGTTTCGGTTTCCAGGACCAGGTTATCTTCATCGGGAATCGGTAGCAACGTCCTGATCTTAACCCCCATGGCTGATATATTGCGCACCACGCACAAGAACTCCTCACCGCTCGTGATCAGCTTAGCAGCGCGGATCAAAAGCGAGACTCGTGGGGTTTCCCGCTGTTCGCCAAATTGAGACCAAAGGACTCTACCCTGACCAACTTGCTCTAGCTTTCCCACAGATTCGGTTTGCTTGCGACCCATTAGACACTCGGATTTTCCAAAGACGATTTGGGCAATGAATAGTGCAAACCTTGTTACTTTTAAATAAACTTAAGCTGCATCGACAGTCGCCAGACACAGAAATCTTCCACCGTTTTCTTATTGGTACGCTAGAGAGTATCTGGAATATCGGTAAGGCACACGAATTGCATTCAACTTGGAGCATCCATCCCTTCCCAAAGGTCTACCACTAGGAACGCGATTTTCCCGTTTCTGCGCCGATCTGCAAAAATAGGAGATGAAACGGTTCGCATTATTCTGCGGGTCTATTATTGTTAAGAAAGTCCCGCTAGCCCGAGGTAAACGCCCACCCCGGGATCGAAATCCAGAACATCAACCAGGAGGGGCTCAAGGCCCGGTTGGCGATGGCGGGCGAGGACTTCAGCTAGGCGCCGCAGCCCAAGCCCGCCGATTGCCGGAATCAGCCGCCGAGTTCTTCCTTGGTGATCGCGACCTGTTCGTTCACGCGGCGCTCGTTGTCCGCCATCACGTCATCGGGCGAAGCGACGAGGCCGATTTCGGCAAGCGGGCCGTCCGCCTTCCAGCTCTTGACCCATTCCTGCAGGAACGCTTCGAGGCCGGGGATGGCGCGAATGTGAGCCTTCTTGACGTAGACATAGAGCGGGCGCGCGCCCGGGTACTGGAAGCTCGCGATGTTTTCGTAAGTCGGATCGACCCCGTTCATCGGCAGGCCCTGCACCTTGTCGAGGTTCTCTTCGAGATAGGAATAACCGAAGATGCCGACCGACCGCGGGTTGCCCTCAATCTTCTGGACGATGAGGTTGTCCTGCTCGCCCTGGTCGACATAGGCGCCGTCCGAACGCACTTCGGTGCAGATCGTCTGGTGGCGGTCTTCGTCTTCTTCCTTGAGCGCCTTCATCTCGGGATTGCTGTCGCACCCGGCCTCGAGCACCAGCTCCTTGAGCGCGTCGCGCGTGCCCGACGTGCTCGGCGGACCGTAAACGAGGATCGGCTCGGCCGGCAGCGAAGGATCGACGTCGGCCCAGGTCTTGGCGGTCTGTTCACCGCCATACGGATTGGCAGCCAGCGCTTCGTAGACGATCTTGGGCGAGAGGTTGAGCATGATGCCCCCCTTCGCCGAAGCGAACGCGATCCCGTCCAGACCGACCTGAAGCTCGATGACCTCTTCGACGCCGTTGGCCTGGCAACGTTCGAATTCGGAAACCTTCATGCGGCGCGAGGCATTCGCCATATCGGGGGTGTCCGGGCCGAGACCCGAGCAGAACAGCTGGATACCGCCGCCGGTGCCGGTCGATTCGATCAGCGGCGATGCGAAGCCCGTGTTCGAGCGCGCGAAGCTCTCCGCGACCTGCTTGGCGAAGGGATAAACGGTCGACGAACCGACCGCGCGGATCGATTCGCGCGTGCTGCTGCCGCCGCCGGTGCTGTCGCAGGCAACGAGCGAGAGAGTGGCGGCGAGAGCAAGGGTAATTGTGCTTGGCGATTTCATGGAAGTCATCCTTTGATCAGGGTTGCCGGGTCGTTATCGGCAAGATGTAACAGGCATGTGACAAATCCGACGCGTGGCCGATCAAAAATCGATCTGCGCGCGCATCGCGAAGGTATCGACGCCATAGTCGCGCAGCCCGGAGGCGGCTGCGAATACGGCATCGGAATATTCGAGCCGCCCGTAATTGGCGAGCAGCATGGTGTAATCGGTCGGCTTCCACACCAGCGAGGCCATGTACCCGTCCTGCGTTCCGCCAACGATCCCCGCATCGCTCAGGTCGAGCCGGTCGTAGCGCAGGTTGAACTGGAGCGAGCCCATGCCGCCCTCGCCGACCGGGTTGGCCGGTTTGGTGCGGTCGAATTTCCCGCCCTTGTAGCCACGCGTGTCACCCTTGGTCAGGAAATACCCGGCCTCGATCGAGCCGCCGAAGAAGGTGGGGTTGTCCATCGCGCCCGGTATGCGGACATTCTGCCAGTACGCTTCGGCAGCAGCGTGGAACGGGCCGGAAATGAATGCCGCCTCGGTGCCGATGCCGAATTCGCTCGTCGCGTCGAGATTGCCGGTGTTGACGAAACGTTCGGAGCTGAAATGCACCAGCGGGCGCTGGCGATAGCGCACCGTAGAACCTGATTCGAGATCGCTGTAGTGCACCGATCCGCCGAGGTGGATTTGCGTGTCGCCGAGCTTGGGCATGAAGACGGCCCGCCCGTCCGCGCTCCAGTTCTTGTTCGAGAGGTTGGCCATGTTGTCGGTGAACACGCCGCCCTGAAGCAGCACGTCGCCGCTGCCGTATTCGACCGCGACACCGACGCGGCGCTCGAACACGAATGCGTCGGTGAAGGCCGACCGCTCGATGAAGCTGGTGTGGAGGCTGCTGGTGAGTTCCTCGAGACCCTGGAAGGTGTTTAGCTGGCCGACCATGATCTCGGCATCGCCCGCCTCGTAGGAAATGATCGCATCGGTAACGGTGAGGTCGCCGCCCGCAAAATCGAACTCGAACTTGTAGCCGAAGCCGCCCGGCATGTCGCCCGACGCGCCCAGGCGCGCGCGACGCGCTTCGCTGCCGAACCCGTCTTCGCGTCCGGTCGAGTCGGGGGCAGATACGATCCCGGCATCGAATTGCAGGCGCCCGCGCGGCTTGAAGCTCCAGCCGCCCTTGTCCTTGATTTCGGGCATGCCCTTGAAGGCGATCGACGCGCCCTCGCTCGCTTCCGCCTTGGCCGCGACAGCCTCGGCCTTGGCGGCTTCGGCAACAGCCACTGCTGCGCTTGCCTGCGCGGTGGCGGCGGTCGCTTCGGCTTCGGCTTCAGCGAGTTCTGCCTCTAGCGCGTCCATGCGCTGGGCCATGGCGGCCATGTCCGCGCGCATCTGCGCGAGTTCTTCACGCAGGGTGTCGGCATCCTGCGCTGCAACCGGGCTGGCGGCAACGGCTAGCGCGCTAGCAAGCGCGAAATACGAAGTTCTGATGGTCATTGCACACTCGATTGTGACTGAGTTGCGACGCCCCTATGACCGGCATGTGAAACGTATGTGACAAAACCGACGGCTATTTATCCACACCACCCGCGCCCGATTCACTAGCTTTCGAGAAAGGGCGCGATCACCTCGCGCCGGACCCGCGCAAGCCTCTGAGATTGCTTGTCGAGCATCGCCCAGGTGGTCTGCGCCGACACCAGCGTCTTGCCATCGGCATCGGTGAATTCGACATGCCGCACCGATTGCGCCCCGCGCGGCTCTCCCGGAATCCAAGTCTCGCCGGTCGCGATTTCGCCCTCGGCAATATTGCCGCGATAGTCGATCTCGTGGCGGGTCACGACCCAGAAGAACTGCTCGCGATGCTCAGCGGCCGCGACCGCCTCCCAATGCGCGGTCGCGAGGTTCTGGATCCACTGCACCCAGACCGAATTGTTGACGTGGCCAAGCTCGTCGATGTGCTCGGGCGCAGCGGTAAAGGTCTTGGTGAAGCGACGGGTCACTCGCCCTCTGCTTTCTCCGCCATCCCCATCTGCCACAGGATGAACGCAAACTCCTCCGCCGTTTCGTACAGCGAGTTCCACCGCCCAGACTTGCCGCCGTGGCCTGCGCCCATATTGGTCTTCATCAGCAGGACGTTGTCGTCGGTTTTGTATTCACGCAGCTTGGCGACCCATTTGGCGGGTTCCCAATAGGTGACGCGCGGATCGTTGAGACCGGCGGTGACCAGCATCGGCGGATAATCCTGCGCGGAGACCTGATCGTAGGGCGAGTAGGAGAGGATGTAGGCGAACGCCTGCTTGCTTTCGATCGGATTGCCCCATTCCTGCCATTCGCCGGGCGTCAGCGGCAGCTCGGTGTTGAGCATCGTGTTCAGCACGTCGACGAAGGGCACGTGCGCCACGACTGCGCCATATTGCGCGGGGTCCTGATTGACGATCGCGCCCATCAGCTCGCCGCCGGCCGAACCACCGCTCGCGGTCACCTTGCCTTCGGCGGTGTAGCCGCGCTCGATCAGCCCGCGCCCGACATCGACGAAATCGTTGAAGGTGTTGGTGCGTTCGTAGAGCTTGCCCTGCAGATACCAGCGCCGCCCGAGATCGTCGCCGCCGCGGATGTGCGCGATGGCATAGGCGAAGCCGCGATCGACAAGGCTGAGCCGCGTGGTCGAAAAGCCCGGTGGAACGGCATAGCCATAGGCGCCATAGGCATAGAGATGCAGCGGCCCGCCCGGCTCGCGATCCTTGCGCATCAGGATGCTGACCGGGACCATCGTCCCGTCGCGCGCCTGGATCTCCGTCCGCTCGGTCACATACAATGAGGCGTCGTAGCCGCTCGGGATTTCCTGCTGCTTGAGCAGTTCGAGCGAGGCGCTCGCCACGTCGTAATCATAAACCGAATCCGGCGTGATCATGCTTTCGTAGGCGAGCCGCAGCTTCGTCTGGTCGTATTCGGGATTGTTCGAGAGGCCCGCGGTGTAGCTCGCTTCGGGAAGCGCGATCGGCTGCGCTTCGGTCGGCGCGTCGTAGGTGCGCAACTGCACCTGGTCGAGACCATTCAGGCGCCCTTCGGTCACAAAGAAGCCTTTGAACAGCTCGAAATCGGTGAGGTAGAACTCGTCCGATCCCGCGATCACCGTCTCCCATGCGCCGGGATTGTCGAGCGAGGCCCTGGCGAGACGGAAGTTGATGTGTTCGTCATTGGTCCAGACCCACAACTCGCCTTCACGGATGTCGACGCTGTATTCGACGCCCTTTGTGCGCGGCTTGACCAGAACCTGCTCGGCGGTGGGGTTGTCCGCCGGAACGAAGCGGATCTCGCTCGTCTCGTTGTCGCCGGTCGAGATGATCAGGTAGTCTTCCTGCGCCGAAAGCCCCGCGCCGACGCGGAACGAGATATCGTCCTCGGTAAAGATCTCGACATCGTCTTCGACCGGCGTGCCGATCGTGTGCAGGCGGACGTTGTTGACCCGCCAATTGTCGTCGACCTTGCCATAGGCCAGCACCGTGTCGCCCTTGAGCCAGGTGAGGCCCGAGAGTGTCTCGGGAATTTCATCGGGCAACAGTTCGCCGGTTTGCAGGTCCTTGATCCGCGCGGTGAAGCGCTCGGAGCCGTTGGTGTCGGTCGAATAGGCGAGATAACGCCCGTTCTTGCTCACCGAGAGCGCGCCGAGGCGGAAATATTCGAGTCCCTCGGCCAGCGCGGTTTCGTCGAGGATCAGTTGCGGATCACCCCCGGCGACAGGCTTGCGGTAGTGCTTGCGATACTGCGCGCCTTCTTCGAATTCGGACCAGTAGAGATACTCGCCCCGGCGCTGCGGCACGGTCGAATCGTCTTCCTTGATCCGCGCGCGCATCTCGGTGAACAGCGCCTCGGTCAGCTCCTTTTGCGAAGCCATGTTGGCCTCGAACCAGGCGTTCTCGGCCTTGAGATAATCGAGCACGTCCTCGTCGTCGACGGTCGGATAGGACTTGTCGTAGAGCCAGTCATACGGATCGGAAATCGTGATCCCGTGATAGGTGTAGCTGTGCTCGCGCTTCTCGGCGCGTGGCGGGCTTGTGGGCGTAGAGGTGGATGCCTCGCTGGTCACTTCGGTTGAGTCCTCGTTTGCAATTGCCGGAGTTGCGACGATCAGGGCGGCGATGGTCGCTGACGCGGTCAGGATCGATTTCATCGGGGAGATGCTCCTTTGCGCAGGTTACCACTTCGCTGGAAAGCGCGCCGCAACCTCACTATGTTGTTGCCTCATAGACGAACGGAACTGCGCGGCAAGTGACCGCGCGAACACAGGGAATCGACCGAATGCTGATGCAAACCCATGAGGCCCGTCTGAAGGCCCTTCGCGAAGAACTCAAGCGCCGCGATCTCGACGGGTTTATCGTCCCGATTTCCGACGAGCACATGAGCGAATATGTCGGCGACTATGCGCAGCGCCTGAACTGGCTGACCGGATTCGGCGGGTCGGCAGGCTTTGCCGCCGTGACTCGCGATCAAGCCGCGATTTTCGTCGACGGGCGCTACACCGTGCAGGTGAAGGACCAGGTGGACGAGAACCTGTTCGAATATCGCAACATCCCCAATGACAGCCTCGGCGAATGGCTTGCCGCGAAAGCCGGAGACGGTGCGAAAATCGCTTACGATCCATGGCTGCACACCTGGGCCTGGGTCGAAGCGCTGGAGAAAGTCGTCGAACCCAAGGGCATCGAAATGGTGCCCGCGACAAGCAACCCGATCGACGCGGTCTGGGCCGATCAGCCCGTTCCCTCGGGCGCGCAGGCGATCGTCCATGAAGACACGCTATCGGGCCGCCCCTCGGCCGAAAAGCGCGCCGAAGTCGCCGACTGGCTCGCCGAACACGATCTCGACGCAGTCGTGATCCCGGCGCTCGATTCGGTCGCGTGGCTGCTCAACATTCGTGGCGGCGATGTCTCGCATACGCCCGTCGCGCTTTCCTATGTCATCGCCAAGCAGGACGGCAGCGCCGAACTGTTCATCGCCCCCGAAAAAGTGACGCCCGAGCTTACCCGCCATCTCGGCAATGCGGTGACGGTGCGCGACCGCAGCGAATTCCAGGCCGCGCTCGGCGAATATTCGGGCAAGCGCGTCAGCGTCGATCCGACTTTCGGTGTGGTCGGTATCGCACAGGGTCTCCGCGATGGCGGCGCGAAGTTCGTGTTCAAGGAAGACCCGACGATCCTTGCCAAGGCGATCAAGAACCCCGCCGAGGTGCAAGGGCACCGCGACGCGCAGGCGCGTGACGGGGCCGCCGTGAGCCGCTTCCTGCGTTGGATCGAAGTTACCGCGCCCTCGGGCGAGATCGACGAGCTCACTGCAGCCGCCAAGCTCGAGGATTTCCGCCGCGCGCATGGCGACCTGCGCGACACGTCGTTCGACACGATAAGCGCCGCCGCAGGCCATGCCGCCTTGCCGCACTACAAGGTCGACGAAGACACCAATATCCCGATCCCGCCCGGATCGATCTACCTCGTCGATAGCGGCGGGCAGTATCCGGCAGGAACGACCGACATCACCCGCACCGTCTGGATCAACTCCGCCGATGGTTCGGCCAAGCCCACTGCAGAGATGAAGGACCGTTTCACCCGGGTTCTCAAGGGCCACATCCAGATCGACCAGGCAACCTTCCCGCAAGGCACCAATGGCGGTCAGATCGATTGCCTCGCACGGCAATATCTGTGGGAAGCGGGCGTCGATTACGCCCACGGCACCGGCCACGGCGTCGGCAGCTTCCTCGGTGTGCACGAAGGCCCGCAGCGGATCGCCAAGCCGAGCGGCGGGCAGGCCGGTACTTCGCAAGAGCTGTTCGAAGGCATGATCCTCTCGAACGAGCCCGGCTATTACAAAGCGGGCGAATTCGGCATCCGGATCGAGAACCTCGTGTTGACCGTCGCGAAGGATATCGAGGGCGCAGAAGGGCGCTTCCTCGGTTTCGACTGCCTCACCTTCGTGCCACTCGACCGCACGCTGATCGAAAAGAGCCTGCTGGCGGCGGAAGAGATCGCATGGGTCGATGCCTACCATGCCAAGGTCCGTGAGATCGTCGCACCGCAGCTCGAAGGCGATGACCTCGCCTGGCTGGAGCGCCACACGCAACGACTCTGATCGCGCTTGTAGGAGATCGCGTGTTCCTGTAATGTTCCGGCATTGGCGAGTCGCAATCGGGCGGCCCGCCACGGGAGAATTGCGATGATCGGCTATGTGACCCTCGGCACCAACGACCTGCCCCGCGCGGCGGCTTTCTACGACGCAATCGCCGAGCATTTCGGCGTGGGGCGGATGATGGACTTCGATACATTCATCGCCTGGGGCGATATGGGCGGCGCTCCCGGCATCGCCGCGACCAAGCCGTTCGATGGTAAGGAGGCGACGGTCGGCAACGGCACGATGGTGGCGCTGCAGGTCGACACTCCCGAAAAGGTTCAGGCGGTCTACGACACGGCGCTTGCCAATGGCGGCAGCGACGAGGGCGAGCCCGGCCCGCGCGGCGACGACGGCTTCTATGCCGGCTATTTCCGCGATCCGGACGGCAACAAGCTCAACGTCTTCTGCATGACCGCGCCCTCCCCATGAGCGCGCGCAAGCTCGGCGAGAACTTCCTGCATCTGGGGCTAGGTGCGACCGCAGTGCCCCAGCCGCCCTTCGATGGGATGCAATGGTACGAAGGCTATGGCGCGCGGCACGGTGACGATGGGCCGGAAGGCCGCCTCGTCTCGCAATACACCTTCACTGAGGATTGGGATTCGTGGGAGATTCATCTTAAGGGTGCCGAGGTCGTGATATGCACTCACGGAACGATGGTGCTGACGCAGGAATTCCCCGATGGTTCGCGCGAACAGGTGGCTCTCTCGGAGGGCGAGTACGCGATCAACCCGCCCGGCGTGTGGCACACCGCCGATGTCGAGGAGACCGCGACCGCGATTTTCATCACTGCAGGCGAGGGCACCGAGCACCGCCCCCGCTAGCAACACCTGATGCCGTTTCTTTCGTGCAAATGAATGAAATGCTGGCCGAAATTGCGCGCGGGTGAATGGCCGTGCCCGCCTGATACATTCTGCGACATTTTCGCAGGTTTCAGGGATAATACTGCGACACAAAGGCTCTAGAACGGGTCTCACGAGTTGCGGCGGGGATGCCGGTAGCAGTATTCCTCCCTGAACCTGGCGAAAGGCTCCGCTTCCCCCTTGGCGCAGCCCGGCCATTGCACCGGCGCTTCGTCGCAGCTCTCCCGATGAATTCCATTCCGGAGACACAGCAATGCGCAAGACCATCCTTACTCTCACCGGCGCCACCCTCGCCCTGGGCGGAACCGGCGTCGCCCTCGCCGATCATCATCGCGGCAAAGGCATCGAAAGCCGCGGTCCGATGGCCGCCGACACCGACGGCGACGGCATCATCACCCTCGCCGAAGCCAAGGCGCAGGGCGCCGAGCGTTTCGCAAGGATGGACGTCAACGGAGACGGTGCGATCAACCGCGAAGACCGCGAGGCTCGCCGCGCCGCACGCTTTGCCGCCGCCGACACCGATGGAAATGGCGAACTGACCGCCGAGGAAATGAATGTCGCGCACGAAGCGCGCAGGGCCGAGCGTGCCGAGCGCCGCGCTGAGCGACAGGCCCGCCGGTTCGAACGGCTCGACGCCGATAACAGCGGAGGGCTCAGCGAAGCCGAGCTCGACGCCGCCAAACAGGCGCGCGGCGAGGCCCGGGCAGGACATCGCGGAAAGCGCGGCGAAATGCGCCGCGGGGGTCGCGGCGGACCGCGTCATCACGCGATGCGCATGCTCCGCCAGGCCGATGCCGATGGCGACAAGACGGTGACCCGCGCTGAATTCGACGCTGCGATCGAAGCGCGCTTTGCCAAGGTCGATAGCGACGGTTCGGGCACGATCACCGCCGAGGAACGCAAAGCGGCCATGGCGACCATGAAAGAGCGCATGCAGGAACGCCGCGGCAAGTGGCGCGAGCGCCGCGGGCAGCCGGAATCCTGATCCGGCGCATCCCGGCGACCCGATCCGGCGCGGCGCTGCATCCACTCACCGGTTGCACGCCGGGCCGGTTCTCATCATGACACGCTGATGACCCGAGGCGAGCAATGAGCGACGATACACCGGTTTCGATCCTGCTGGTCGATGACGAGCCGACGCTGCGCGAGCCGCTGGCGGAATATCTGTCCGGACAGGGATTCGGCGTAACCGAGGCGGCAAGCGCTGCTGCCGCGCGGAGCGTTCTCACCGAGGCGATCCCCGACATCGTCCTGCTGGATATCATGATGCCGGGCGAGGACGGGCTTTCGTTCTGCCGCCACCTGGTCGAGACCCGCAAGCTCCCTGTCATCTTCCTGACCGCCCGCGGAGAGCCGACCGATCGGATCGTCGGGCTCGAGCTCGGCGCGGACGACTACATCGTGAAACCCTTCGAGCCGCGCGAGCTGGTCGCGCGCATCCGCACCGTCCTTCGCCGGGTGGGGCGCGGCGCTACTCCCGCAACCGCCTCCGAGGACAGGCTCTATGCGTTCGAGGGCTGGAGGCTCGACCCACTGAAACGCAAGCTGACCGATCCGGAAGACGTCACCATACCGCTTTCGACCGCCGAATTTCGCCTGCTGCGCGCTTTCCTCGACCACCCCGGGTCCGTGCTCGATCGCGACAGGCTGCTCGACATGGTGCAGGGTCGGACCGCGCATCTGTTCGACCGCGCGGTCGACAACCAGGTGAGCCGCCTGCGCCGCAAGGTCGAGACCGATACCCGCAATCCGCAATTCATCCAGACCGTGCGCGGCGGCGGGTACCGGTTTGCCGCCAAGGTCGCCCGCATCGCGCCATCAGCGCCGGAATGAAGCGGCTGCTCCCTTCGAGCCTGCTCGGACAGGTCATGCTGGTCCTCGCGATCGGCCTGCTGGTCGCGCAGGTGATCTCCGCCGTGCTGCTCTATCGCGCTGCCGAAGAACGCCGCCAAACCGCGGTCGTCAGCTCGCTCGCCTTTCGCCTGATCGCCGATGATGCGCGGGAGCGTCGCGGCTCCGAACGGCGCGCGCGGTTCGAAGCGCTGATGCGCGAGCGTTTCCGGCGGGAGGGCGCGCCGCGCGCCGGGTCGGGTCCGGCATTCGGGCGGCGCTTGCGTCTCGGCGTCGAGCGCAGCGAGACTTCGTCGGTCTCCCCGGATGAGGCGCGGCTGACGAAGTATCAGGATGCCCTTCGCGACGTTCTCGAAGCGCAGGATCTAGTGATCGGCGAGGTCGCCGTCACGCGCCGTCTGGCGGGGGACGATCCCTATGTTCGCGACGTGATCTCGCAGCGACCGCGCATGCGCACCCCGGGATGGGAGCAGCGCGCGATCCTGCTCGCTTCGGTGCAACGCAGCGACGGCACGGGGTGGGTGACCGCGCGCCTGCCGGAGCCCGAACGCCCCGCCGGAGGCATCGCCACGATCCTGCTGCAAACGCTGCTGATCTTCGCAGTGCTTGTGCTGCTCCTCTACCTCGTTCTGCGCCGCATCACCCGGCCTCTCGCGC
Organism: Erythrobacter sp. GH1-10; assembly: GCF_045363165.1. Taxonomy (NCBI): domain Bacteria; kingdom Pseudomonadati; phylum Pseudomonadota; class Alphaproteobacteria; order Sphingomonadales; family Erythrobacteraceae; genus Erythrobacter; species Erythrobacter sp. GH1-10. Next base: position 143,549 of record NZ_JBJFLP010000001.1, read on the forward strand.
AGATGACCGAACGGCTGGCAGACTTCTCCCGCCGTCCCGGACAGGCGGTAATGCTCGAGGAAAGCGGCCCGGCCGACACGCGCCGCCTGATCGCAGCGCACAACGCGATGGAAGCACGGATCGCCGCTCTGCTCGACGAGAAGGACGTGATGCTCGGCGCGATCGGGCACGATCTCAAGACTCCGCTGGCCGCGCTGCGCGTACGGATCGAAAGCGTGCCCGACGAAATGCAGCGCCAGCGCATGGCCGAAAGTATCGAGGATATCACCGCCACGCTAGACGATATCCTGACCCTGTCCCGGGTTGGCCGCCTGCACACGGGCGGGGAAGCCGTGGATCTTGGGGCGCTTGCGCTCGGGGTGGTCGGGGAATTCGAGGATCTCGAGCAGCCGGTCGGCATCGCCGATCCTCCCCGGATCGTGGCCAAAGTACACGTCACCTGGATCAAGCGCGCTCTGCGCAACCTCGTGAGCAATGCCGTGCGCTATGGCGGGAGTGCCTCGGTCTCGCTGGCGAGCGAGGACGGCACGGCGGTGCTGCGAGTCGAGGACAAGGGCCCCGGTATTCCGGCGGACCGGATCGCCGATATGCTCGAACCCTTTACCCGCGGCGAAGGATCGCGCAACCGCGCGACCGGCGGGGCGGGGCTTGGCCTGACGCTAGCGCGGGCAATCGCCGAGCAGCATGGCGGAACATTGAAACTGGAGAACCGGGCCGAAGGCGGGTTGCGGGCTGAGCTGAGGATTCCCGTCTGAGCCCGACAGCTATCGCATCAACCCGCCGATAATATTGCGCACGAACGCATTCGCACCGGTGCGGACCGGGTCGGCGCTCGATTTCTTGCCCAGCACCGTCGCGACCGCGATCGTTGTGAGCGAACCGGCGGCCGCCTTGGCTGCTGCCTTCCCGGCCTTGCCGATATCGATGCCCCACAAAGTCGTCGACTTGCGCTCGCGCTTGCCGACTTCCTCTCGGCCCTTCTCCTCGACCTCTTTCGCGGTCTCGGCGGCATCGGCTGCCTTCTGTGCGAGCACTTCCTCGGCGCTTTCGCGGTCGACCGCCATATCGTATTTGCCTTCGAAGGGGCTGACCGACTGAATGATCGCGCGCTCCTTCGCAGTCACCGGACCGAGCCGCGAGCGCGGCGGCTTGATCAGCGTGCGCTGGACGATCGTCGGCGCGCCATCCTCGTCGAGTGTCGACACCAGCGCCTCACCCACTTTGAGCTGCGTGATCGCTTCCTCGACATCGAGATCGGGATTGATACGGAAGGTTTCTGCTGCGGCCTTGATCGCGCGCTGGTCGCGCGGGGTGAAGGCGCGCAGCGCATGCTGGACACGGTTCCCGAGCTGGCCCGCGACTTCCTCGGGAATGTCGATCGGGTTCTGGGTGCAGAAATAGACCCCCACGCCTTTCGACCGGATCAGGCGGACGACCTGTTCAATCTTCTCCTGAAGCGCCTTGGGCGCGTCATCGAACAGCAGGTGCGCCTCGTCGAAGAAGAACACCAGCGTCGGTTTTTCCGGGTCGCCGACCTCGGGCAGTGTCTCGAACAATTCGGCCAGCAGCCACAACAGGAACGTCGCGTAGAGCTTCGGGCTGCGCATGAGCTTGTCGGCTGCGAGCACGTTGATATGGCCGCGCCCCTGCTCGTCGGCCTTGAGAAAGTCGCTAATCTCGAGCGCGGGTTCGCCGAAGAAATTGTCCGCCCCCTGCGCCTCGAACGACAGCAGCTGCCGCTGGATCGCGCCGACCGACTGCCTAGAGACGTTGCCGTACTTGCCCGAAAGCTCGCTCGCATTCTCGTTCGCCCACTGCAGCAACGACTGCAGGTCGCCGAAATCGAGCAGCAGCAGCCCGTTCTCGTCGGCATACCGAAAGACGATCTGAAGGACGCCTTCCTGCGTATCGTTCAGATCGAGCAGTCGCGAAAGAAGCAGCGGCCCCATTTCGGAGATCGTGGTGCGGATCGGGTGGCCCTGCTCGCCGTAGAGATCCCAGAAAATCGCCGGATTGTCCGAATAGGCATAGTCGTCCATGCCCAGCTCCTTGGCGCGTCCTTCGAGCTTGTCGGCGTGCTTGAAAGTCGGCGATCCGGGCATCGATATCCCCGAAAGGTCGCCCTTCACATCGGCGACGAACACCGGAACGCCATTGGCGGAAAAGCTTTCGGCGAGGCCCTGAAGCGTCACTGTCTTGCCGGTCCCGGTCGCCCCCGCGATCAGGCCATGCCGGTTCGCCAGACCCAGTGCGAGGTTCTGGTTTTCACCATTGCCACCCAGTCCCAGGAAGATGTCGCTCATGTGCAGTCAGGCCCTTTTGCTTTGCAGTTGTCTTGCCAAGCTGTGCAGAGCGATTGCCGGGCGGTCAAGCATCCGCTCCAAACCCAATCTCGCCGACTTGCGATCCGATGGGTTACATTCTCGCAAGCAACGATTATGGCGGAGAAGATGGGTCAGGCAGCGCCATTCGTATTGCTGGACGATGCCCGCGCGGAAGGCGCGGCCGATGCGCTGTTGTATGAAGCGCCGGGCGAAATCTTCGCCGCCTATCGCCCCGGTGAAGTCGAAGACGCGCTGGCGCGGGCAAGCGCAGCGCAGGCCGAGGGCCGCGGCGTGCTGGCGGGCTACATCGCTTACGAAGCGGGTCTCGCGCTCGAACCGAAACTGGAAGGACTGGCCGAAGCGCGCGGCGGCGCGGCCGGCCCGTTGGTCTGGCTCGGCCTGTTCGATGCACCGGTGCGCATGGCGGCGGACGAAGTGCCCGGCTGGCTCGAAGCCCGCGGAGAGCGAACCGCCAGCCTCGGTCCGCTCGACCCGCAGCTCTCGCCCGGGGGATACGAAGCCGCCTTCGCCGCGATGCGCGAAGCGATCCATGCGGGCGACATTTATCAGGCGAACCTCACCTATCCGCTCGCCGGTTCCTATCGCGGCGATCCGGTCGCGCTCTACCGGCAGCTGCGCCCGGCGGCGCAGGCCGGTTATGGCGGGCTGCTGTTCGACGGATCGCATTGGCTGCTGAGCTTCTCGCCCGAACTGTTCGTTGCGCTCGAAGGCGATAGCGCCAAGGCCAAGCCGATGAAGGGCACGCGCCCACGCGGCTCGGATGAAGCGAGCGATATCGCACTGGCCGAAGAACTGGCGACATCGGTCAAGGACAAGGCCGAAAACCTGATGATCGTAGACCTGATGCGCAACGATCTCAGCCGCGTCGCGGTGCCGGGGAGCGTCCGGGTCGATGCGCCGTTCGCGATCGAGAGCTATCCGACTGTGCACCAGATGGTGTCGGGCGTGCGCGCCAAGCTCCAGCCCGACAAAGGCGCGATGGACCTCGTGCGCGCGCTGTTTCCGTGCGGATCGATCACCGGCGCGCCCAAGATCCGCGCGATGGAGTTGATCGACGAACACGAACGCGATGCGCGCGGGCCCTACTGCGGAGCCATCGGGCGGATCGACGCGGACGGAAATGCGGCTTTCAACGTCGCGATCCGAACGCTTCGGCTGACGCCCGTAGAGAACGACCAGGGCAGCGCCGTGCTGGGTGTCGGATCGGCGATCGTCGCCGACAGCGACAGCCAAGCCGAGCGACGCGAATGCGAAGTCAAAGCAGGCTTTGCACGGCGCTCCTCGCCCGATCACACCGCGCCGCAATTCGACCTCATCGAGACGATGGAATTCAATCCCGAGATCGGGATCGCAATGCTCGAATTGCATCTTGCCCGCATGAAGCGCAGCGCGCAGGAACTGGGCTTCGAATTCGATCGCCACGCGGCGCGCAACCAGATCCAGGCGCTGTGCTTCGAGCTCGATGCACCCGTGAAGCTTCGCCTGCTCGCGTCGCGCAGCGGCGCGACCGCGCTCGAAACCGGGCCGATGCCCGCGCCCTTCGAGGGGCCGGCGAAGACCGTCGCTCTCCCGCTGCCACTCGATCCGTCCGACTGGCGGCTGCGCCACAAGACCAGCGATCGCAACTTTTACGAAGACGCTCTTGCGGCGGCCAGAGGGATGGGTGCGCACGAAGCCGTGCTTGTGCGCGAGGACGGCCTTGTAACCGAGGGCAGCTACACCAACATCTTCGTAGAGCGCGACGGCGTTCTCCTTACGCCGCCGGCCTCGCTCGGCCTCCTCCCCGGCATCTTGCGCGAATTCCTGATCGAAAAGGGACAGGCGCGCGAAGCCGAACTCATGCTCGACGACCTTGCCGACGGCTTCTTCCTTGGCAATGCTGTGCGCGGCCAATTCTATGCGAAATTGATATGAACATCCCAATCCTCTTCGAAGACGGCGAAGCGCTGGTCATCGACAAGCCCGCCGGTCTTCCGGTCGATCGGCCCAAGCGCGGCGGTCCGGCGCTGTTCGACCATATCGAACAGTTGAAATTGGGCTTCCAGCGCCCGCCGGTGCCGGTCCACCGGCTTGACACCGACACCAGCGGCTGCCTGCTGCTGGCGCGCAATCCCAAGGCGCTGAAGCGTTTCAACAAGGCGTTCGAGGATCGGCTGGTCGGCAAGACCTATCTTGCGATCGTCGACATCGAACCGACCGAGCAATCGGGCACGATCGAACTGGCGCTGTCGAAAATCAGCTCGGCCGAAAAAGGCTGGCGGATGATCGCGGCGAAGAAGGGCAAGCCGGCGATTTCGCATTGGGAGTTGCTCCAGACCATCGGAGAGGGCGACCGCAAGCGTTCGCTCATCCGCTTCCGTCCCGAGACCGGGCGCACGCACCAGCTGCGCGTCCATGCCTTGCAGGGGCTCGGCGCGGCGCTGCTCGGCGATCCGGTCTACGGCCCGGTGCGCGGGCAGAACAAGGGCGCACCACGCACCATGCTCCATGCCGAAGCGATCCACGTGACGCGCGAGGGCAAGGACCCGATCAGCGCCTTCGCCCCGTTCCCCGAAGATTTTCTCCGCGCAGGCCTCGCCGCACCCGAACCGCCCGCGCCGCCCGAGCGCGCGCCAACGGCGACCGATGGATAAGGGCCTGCTGGACCGCGCGCACGCGCTGGCGGAGGAAACTTTCCTCGCCGGGTCGGGCCCGGGCGGGCAAAACGCCAACAAGGTCGCAACCGAAGTGCAACTGCGCGTCAACATCTACGCGCTGCGCCTGCCGCCGCCGGTTTTCGCCCGGCTGCGCGATATCGCCGGAAGCAAGATCACCAATGCCGGCGACCTGCTGATCACAGCGCGCCAGCACCGCACGCAGGAGGCCAACCGCCAGGCCGCGCGCGACAAGCTCGAAGAGCTGCTCGAAGCGGCACACCGCCAACCCAAGAAGCGCGCCAAGACGCGGGTGAACCGCGTCGGCAAGACCCAGCGCCTCAAGGCCAAGAAGGCACGCGGCCAGGTAAAGGCGAAACGCGGCAAGGTCAGTCGCCACGATTGGTGAGCCAAAGTCGCTCTCCCGCCTTGACTTTTCCCCGTGAATCGGCAATTGGGCGCGCCGGAACGGCGGTGCGTGCTGCGCGCCGCCTTAAATTTTTGGCTCACCGAGAGCCCACCAGACAGATTTAGGAAACCGCCATGGCGAAGCCCGCAACCGTCAAGATCAAGCTCGTCTCGACCGAGGGCACGGGCTTTTACTACGTGACCAAAAAGAACCCGCGCAACATCACCGAGAAGATGACGTTCCGCAAATACGACCCGGTCGCGAAGAAGCACGTCGAATTCAAGGAAGCGAAGATCAAGTAAGGTCTTTGCAGGCGAGGCGCGCAGCATCGTGGATGCGCGGCCCGTACCCCTTGAACTCTGTCCAGTTCAGCCGCAGTTCAATGCCGCGTCCCTAGCGATCGAGGCATGCCGATGCTGAACCTTACCCTTTCGAAACGCCCCTTCCGCCTCGCCCTGGCGGCGACGGTCGGTGCGCTTGCGCTCGCTTTGCCCGGCGCAGGCCCGTCACAAGTCGTTCCCGCCGCTCAGGCGCAGACCGACAGCGCCGATCTCGACCGCGCGGTTTCCGCGCTGCGCGCGATCTCGACCATGAAGGCCGATTTCTCGCAGACCGACCGCATGGGCAATGTCGCCCGCGGCACCATGACTCTCAAGCGTCCGGGCAAGATCCGCTTCGATTACGGCAAGGATGCCGACCTGCTGGTCGTCTCGAACGGCAGCTCGCTCTACATGATCGATTACGAGGTCCGGCAGGTCGAACGCTGGCCGATCAGGAATTCGCCGCTCGGCGCGCTGCTCGATCCGAACCGCGACGTGAAGAAATACGGCAAGCTGATTCCGACCGGCAGCCCCGATGTCCTGAGCATCGAGGTGCGCGATCCCAAACGCCCCGAATTCGGCGTGATGAACCTGATCTTCGTGCGCAATTCGCGTGCACCGGGCGGATTGCAGCTGACCCACTGGGTCGCGCTCGACGCACAGAACCATCGCACGACGGTACGGCTGACGAATCACCGCTACGGGATTGCGGTCTCCGACAGCACCTTCAAGTTCGACGATCCTCGCCGATCATCTCGTCGACCACGGTGAACGGCTCGACCCCGATAAGTTGTAAGAATGCGACAAATCTAGGTCGTTATTCATATACGTGAAAGCCGGATCGCGGTATTTAGGGACAACAAGGCGGTCGAGGACGGGTTTCCCCCCTGTTGCCCTGTCCCCGGCGAAAGCCGCCTTGAACAAGCGTGACGAACGCTAACATGGAACCCCTGTCCCACCGCCCCCGGGACAGGGGTTTTTTGTTGGCGCCTTGATTGCGCAGCCCATCCGGGCTGCGATATCCTCACGCCTTCGGCGCTGCGGGCGGGCGGTCGCCCTTGCGGCTGCTGCGCAGCCGAACACCGCGAAACCAAAGCATGGTTGTGCTGGATCGACGCCATCGGCGTCGCAAGGCCGACTGGCCGTCGCCGCTCTTGCGGCGAAGCCAAGCGGGCCGGATGGCCCGCGCCCGGCGTATGAGGGCACTGGAACTTCAGTTCCAGCCAAAAGCAGAGCGGATGATATCGTAAATCACGTTCTGTTCGATCACGCCCCTAGCAGCGTCCGAGCCGGGGCCGGTCGCATAAAGCGCAACGTCTTCGCCAGCATGGGTCTCGCTGTAGAGCGGGATTGCGGACTGCTGGCGCGCATCGACGCCGGTTTCAGGCAGGGGTCGTTCCGCCATGTTGGCGATCGCGCCGGGGCCGTTGGTATAGCCGAGCGTAGTGTAGGGTTTTTCGTCGAGCGCGGTGCTTACATCGCCTACTTCCTCACCGCCTCCTTCCGGCGGCACCACCAGCCCCAGGATGTCGTTCCCGCGGCGCGGGTAGCCAGAAATCGTGAACACATGGCTGTGATCGGCAGTAACGAGGATCAGCGTCTCCTCCGGATCGGTGTTCTCGATCGCGTATTGGACCGCGCGCGCGAACTCGATCGTTTCCTCGAGCGCATATCCGGCCTGACCGGCATGGTGCCCGTGATCGATCCGGCCGCCTTCGACCATGAGATAGTAGCCGTCAGGATCGGACCTCAGTCGCGCAATCGCCTGCTCGGTCATCGCAGTCAGCGTCGGTTCGCTGCTGCCTTCGCCCTTCGCCCGATCGGCCATGTAGGTCATGTGGCTCGACGAGAAAATCCCGAGCACCGGCTTGTCCATCGGCGCGGCCGAAAGCCCGGCGGCATCGGTTACGTAGGTCCCGCCGGTGCGTGCACGCCAGGTTGCGGGAAGATCCGCATTCTCCTCGATCCTGCGGCCGCCGGCAGCCTGACCATAGAAGGCTGCGGTTCCGCCGCCCAGCGCAACGTCCCATTCCGCCTCGATCAGCTGCGTGGCGATATCCTTGCAGCCGAGGCCGTCCTGCTCTGCAGCGGGATCGATATAGCCCTCCCAGTTCCGGTCGGCGCTGCGGGCATAGACGCTCGCAGGGGTTGCGTGGGTTATCCGGGCCGTCGAAACGATGCCCAGTGCGAGCCCCTTTTCCTTCACCTCCTCGCCCAGCAGCGGCAGCGGATTGGCAAGGCCGGAAAGGCAATCGGCGCGCACGGTATCCGGCCCCACGCCAAGCAGTCCGATATTGGTCTTTTGCCCCGAATGCATCGCGGTTGCGGTGCCCGCGCTGTCGGGAACCTGCGCGTTGGTGTTGTAGGTCTTGACCAGCGCCACATTGGGGAATTTCTCGAAGCTGAGCAGGTTTTCTTCACCTGTCTCTCCGCGTTTCTGCGCTTCGTAGATGCGCGCCGCCGTGATGGTCGAAATGCCCATGCCGTCGCCGATAAACAGGATCACGTTCTTCGCTTTCGCCGGAGCCTGCGCTGCGGGCGCGCCCGCGCTGGCGCTCTGGATGGTCCCTTTGTCGGCCGGCGAGCACGCCGCGAGCGGCAACGCGGCGCTGGCGAGGACGAAGGCGAGTTGGCGGGCACGGATCATCGGTGAAGTCTCCTCAACTGTTGCCGCCTCGCTATCGGATGTGAATGCGACGGGAAAGTGAAAGGTGGAGTTTCTGCGCGCCTGACACTAAATCCCCGGCCATGATCTCTGTTGCCACCTGGAACATCAATTCGGTTCGCCTGCGGCTGCCGATCGTCGAAAAGTACCTTCGCGAGGAAGCGCCCGACGTGCTGTGCCTGCAGGAAATCAAGTGCCAGGAGCACCAGTTTCCGGCCGAGGCGCTGGCGGAACTCGGATACGAGCATCAGGCGGTGTGCGGGCAGAAGGGCTACCACGGCGTCGCTACGGTCAGCCGCCTCCCGATCCGCGAGGTCTCGCGCCACGACTGGCAGGACAATGGCGAGGCACGCCATGTCGGGGTGGAGATTGTCGGCAAGGACATGGTGGTCGAAAACGTCTACGTGCCCGCGGGCGGCGACGAGCCGGATCGGCAGAAGAACCCCAAGTTCGGTCAGAAACTCGATTTCCTTGAGCGTATGACGCGCTGGGCGGACAAGGTGGACATCCCCACGCTGATCGTCGGCGATTTCAATATCGCCCCGCTCGAAAGCGATGTCTGGAGCCACAAGCAGCTGCTGAAGGTCGTCAGCCACACTCCGATCGAGGTCGAGACGCTGCAGCGCTTCAAGGACGCGCATGGCTGGACCGATCTCGGGCGCGAGTTCATTCGCGATCCCGAGCGCTATTACAGCTGGTGGAGCTATCGCGCGAAGGACTGGAAAGCGAACGATCGCGGGCGGCGGCTCGATCACATGTGGGCGAGCGAGCCGCTGGCGAAGCAGGCTACCGGCCACCGGGTGCTCGAAGAAGCGCGCGATTGGGAAAAGCCATCCGACCATATCCCGCTGATCACGGAGTTCGATCTCTGAGTAAGACTGCCTCTCCCGCGCGCCGTGCCGCGCAGGCGGTCGATGCCTTGCGCCATGGTTGGGCGCTCGCGTTCGAGGGTGGACCGACTCTGCTCCCGGTAGAAACCGCGATTGCGAGCGGCGCGACGAGCGAACGCATGCTGATTTCGTTCGCGCGTGCAGCGACGCTCAAACTGGTCAACCAGCTCGAAGCGGCGAGCCCGCATGCACCGGTGCTGATCCGGAGCGGGGAGCCATTCGACATGACCGGCGCGGTGCCGATCGCCGATCCCGCGCTCGACCTGCGCAATCCGCTCAAGGGCCCGTTCCGCGCCGAACCGCTCGAATGGACGGGACAGGCCGAGGCGGCGATGGAGCTGGCGCGGATAGCCGGAATCCTGCCCGCCTTCATGGTCGACCCGGAGGAAGCGGGCGAAGCGCAGCCGGTCTCCGCCAGCGATCTCGAAAGCTACTCCGCAACCGGCGCGCTGAACATCGTCACCCGGGCGCGCCTGCCCGTCACGGCCAGCGAGTCCGCCGAGATCGTCGCCTTCCGATCCCCCGCCGATACGCGCGAGCATGTCGCGCTGATTATCGGCAAACAGTCGGGCGACCACGCGCCGCTGGTGCGGCTGCATTCGGAATGCCTTACCGGCGATATCCTCGGCAGCCTCAAATGCGATTGCGGGCCGCAACTGGATGCCGCGCTTCATGCGATGGCCGAACACGCCGAGAAGGACGGCGGCTGGGGCGCGCTGCTCTACCTCCGGCAGGAAGGGCGCGGGATCGGCCTTGTCAACAAGCTGCGGGCCTATCGCTTGCAGGACGAGGGTTTCGACACGGTCGATGCCAACCGCAGGCTCGGCCTGCCTGACGAAGCGCGCGATTTTCCCACTGCGGCGCGGATGCTCGATCTCCTCGGCGCGCGCACAATCCGGCTGATGACCAACAACCCCGCCAAGGTCGAAGCGCTCGAAGCGGCCGGGATTTCGGTCGCCGAGCGGGTCCCGCACCAGCTGCCCGATAACCCGCACAACGCCCGCTACCTCGCAACCAAGCGCGATCGCTCGGGTCACCTGCTCGAATGAGCGCGATTACGATCCGGCCCGAAACTCCGGCAGATGCGGAGAGGATCCACACGCTGACGCAGGCGGCCTTTCGCGACATGCCCTTCAGCGATGGCGACGAGCAGGATGTTGTCGACCAGTTGCGCGCAGACGGGGACCTGACCTTGTCGCTGGTGGCCGAGGATGCGGAGCGGATCGTCGGCCACATCGCCTTCTCCCCGGTCACGATCAGCGACGGGACTCAAGGCTGGTACGGTCTTGGCCCGGTCTCGGTCTGGCCGGAACTTCATGGGCAAGGCATCGGCAGCCGCCTGATCCGTCGCGGGATCGCCGATATGCGGACGCTTGGCGCGAAGGGTGTCGTCCTGCTCGGAAGCACCGAGTTTTACCCGCGCTTCGGCTTCGCGCACGATCCGCAGCTGACCTATCCCGGTGCCCCGACCGAATACTTCCAATGCCTCGTGCTGGAGGGCGCGATGCCGCGCGGCCAGGTCGCCTACGCGCCCGCCTTCGGCTAACGCCGCTCGTATTGCGTCAGCCCTTCCGCAAGCCGGTTGCCCGACATCACGATCCGCGAGTCCGTCCAGTCGGCGAGGAACGTGCTCGTGCGCCGGAGGCCGGGCACGAAACGCGCCTCGTTGTCCCTGACCATAAGTCCATCCGATGAGTGCAGCCGCTCTTCCGCTCCCACCGCGATAAACGCCGAGTAGTTCTCTTTGTCGCGCCCCTGCACGAACCAGTTGTCGGCAATGCTCCCCACCGCACCTGCCGGCAGGTCGATCATGTAATTCGTCCCGCTGCCATTGGCGTCGTCGAACGAATTGCTTTCGATCGTGACGTTGCCCGCGCGCGATTTGAGATAGTGCCCGCCGCGCCCGCGCTCGAAACGGGATTCTCGCACGGTCAGCTGGCCATAGTCGCCGGTGTAGATCGAATGCGCACAACCGGCGGAATTCTCGCAGGTTCCGAGCCCGCTAAAGGTCGAACGGGTGATGTAGATCCGGCCGTCGGGATCATTCGCGGTAAGGATACCCTGCTGACTGTCGAGGAAACGGCTGTAGGCGACGTTGAGCGCCCCCTTTTCCAGCCTGATGCCGGCGCCATTGCCATCGGGCACGTTGATACCGCTGAAGGTCAGACCGCGCACCTCGGCTCCCACTCCGCGCAGCACGAGTGCGGCCTTGCCTTCGCATGCCGTCCCGGCGAATTCGACCATGCCGTAATCGCTCGCGACATAGGTGATCACCCCGGCCTCCTGCACCCCGCATTGGCGATAGGTGCCCGAAGAAATCGTGATCGTTCCGCGCCCGCTACCGATCGCGTTGATTGCCTGCTGAAGCGTGGAATAGCCGCGCCCGGTTTCCTCGACCATGAAGGCAGCGCGCGGGGAGCCTTGCGCCATCAGCGCGGCGGCGGGGATCAGCGCGACCGTGATCGCGCCAAGGGTCATTCGGCGGTATTTCATACCGCCAGCGATACTCCGTCAAACCCGGCGATCGGGAAACGAATGTCGGCACTGTCCCGTTTCGAACCATGAATTCGCGCTTGGCGACTCCCCCTTCGCTTGGCTACACCCTCCCCGCTATCGGATCACCCGGGCCGCCCGGGCACGAGAATTCAGGAGGAATTGCCATGAAGAAACTCATCACCGCAGCCGCGCTCGGCACCGCATCGCTCGCGCTCGCAGCCTGCGGCAGCTCGGATGATGCATCGAGCGATCTCGAGATCGACACCGTCGAAATGCCCGCCGACGAGGCGCTCGAACCGGTGACCGAAGAACCGGTGGAAGACGAGAACGCGAATGTCGATGACGTCGCAGGTCCGGCCGCAGTCACTCCCGAGACCGCCAATGAAGCGGCCGACGCCGCCGCAGACGTCGCCGCGGAAGCTGCCGCTGCCGCCGAAGCGGCCGACGCCGCGGCCAATATCGACATCGAAGAGTGATGCGCGCACCGGTCGCCCGCTTCGGCGCGACCGCATGGTTGCTCGTCGGCCTCGCTGGCTGCAGCGATCCGGGCGGCCCCGCACCCGGCGCAGTGAGCGAGGGCGAGGCACAGGCACTGGAGGAAGCGGCAGAAATGCTCGACCAGCAACGCCTGCCAGACGGCGTGGTGCCTGTGCTAGAGCCCGCCCCGACACAGGATCGAGCCGGCGATCCGGACGTTGAACCTGCGGATGACGCGCCCGCACCGGATTAACCTCGCCAACCGCCCCCAAATCGAAACGAAGGTCTGAACCATGAATGCCCCCACCAATCCCGTCCGCTCGAACCCCGGCATGGACGAAGACGTCTTCGAACAATTCGCCGAGCAGCTTGAGCGCTACGTCAACGAGCGCCTGATCCCGTCTGAAGAGAAGGTGATCGCGAACGACGCGGTCCCATCGGAAATCATCGACGAAATGCGTGACATGGGCCTGTTCGGGATTTCGGTACCCGAGGAATACGGCGGCGCAGGCCTCAACATGACCCAGTATGCGCGAGTGGTGAACACAATGAGCTACGCCGCGCCGGCTTACCGTTCGATTTTTTCGATCAATGTCGGGATGTTCTCGAGCGCCTTGAAGAACGGCGGCACCGAGGACCAGCGTGCCGAATGGTACCCCAAGCTCGTCGAGGGCAAGATCGCCTGCTTCGGCCTGACCGAGCCGGGTTCAGGCAGCGACAGCGCGGCGATGCAGACTACCGCCACGCCCGATCCGGATGGCAACGGATGGATCCTCAACGGCACCAAGCGCTACATCACCAACGCGCCGCATGCCGATGTCGCGCTGATCATGGCGCGCACGGAAAAGGAGGCGCTGCCCAAGAACGCGCATGTCAGCGCTTTCCTCGTGCCGATGGACACGCCGGGCGTTTCGACCGGATCGCCCGACAAGAAGATGGGTCAGGCAGGCTCGCATATCTCCGACATCATGCTCGACGACGTGAGGGTTCCCGGCGATGCGCTGCTCGGTGGAGAAACCGGCAAGGGCTTCCGCTTCGCGATGCAGAGCCTCGACAACGGGCGCATTTCGGTTGGCGCGGCCGCCACCGGCTATGCACGCCGCGCGCTCGACTCCGCGCTGCGCTATGCCAATGAGCGCAAGGCGTTCGGCGAACCGATCGCGCGCTTCCAGCTGATCCAGGCGATGCTGGCCGACAGCGAAACCGAAATCTATGCCGCCGAATGCATGATGCGCGACGTCACCGCCCGCGCCGACCGCGGCGAGAACATCATCGGCAAGGCCGCCGCGTTCAAGGTTTTCGCCTCCGAAATGTGCGGGCGGGTGGTGGACCGCGTAGTGCAGATCTATGGCGGCGCGGGCTACCTCGCCGAATACGACGCCGAGCGGTTCTTCCGCGATGCGCGCATCTACCGCATTTACGAGGGCACGACGCAGATCCTGCAGCTCCAGATTGCCAAGCACATGCTGCGCGAATGGGAAGCTGCGCACGGGTAGGGGCGCTTCACCCGGACAGGGAAACAGATGTACAAACTCCTCACCGACCTCTCGATCGTCGAGGTCTCGAGCTTCGTCGCCTCGCCGACGGCGGGCCTGTATTGCGCGCAGATGGGCGCCGAGGTGATCCGGGTAGATCACAAAGCGGGCGGGCTCGATTACGACCGCTACATGCTGACCAAGGAAGGCCGCTCGCTCAGCTGGGAGAACCTCAACCGCGCAAAGAAATCGGTCGCGCTCGACCTGCGCTCGGGCGAGGGGCGCGAGCTGTGCGTCGAACTCGCGGCCAAGACGGGCAACTGCATCACCAACCTGCCCGAGCAGAGCTTTCTCAGCCACGCGGCGATGAAGGCCGCCCAAGAATCCTCAGGGCCCGACGGCGCACCGGACATGACTTCGGTCCGCATCATGGGCTGGCATGATGGGCGGCAGGCAATGGACTTCACCGTCAATGCCGCATCGGGTTATCCGCTGATGTGCGGACCCGAGGAGTGGGACATGGAAACCGCGCCGCCGGTCAACCAGGTGCTGCCCGCCTGGGATTTCATCACTGGCGCCTATTGCGCCTTCGCGATGCTCGCCGCACTGCGGCACCGCGACGCGACCGGTGAGGGGAGCGAAGTGCGCGTGCCGCTCGGGGACGTCGCGATCGGCACGGTCGCCAATTCGGGCATGATGGCCGAAATGCTCTATCGCGGCGGCGACCGCGAGCGGCTCGGCAACGCGATCTGGGGCGCATTCGGGCGCGACTTCCGCTCGAAGGACGGCGTGCGCTTCATGGTTGCGGCGCTGACGCCCAAGCAATGGAACGGGCTGGTCGAAGCCTTCGGCGTTTCAACGCCTATCGGCCAACTCGAAGTCGAACTGGGCGTGAAATTCGCCGATGGCGACCGCCCGCGCTTCGAGCACCGCCACCGCCTGTTCGAGCTGTTCCAGCGGGTAGCAGGCAGCCATGACTGGAAAGCGCTGGAAGGGATGATGAGCGCGCGCGGCTGCACGTTCGAGAAGTACCGAACCGCGCACGAGGCGGCGAACGATCCGGTGCTGGTCGCAGACAATCCGCTGTTCGGCCCCTCGCCAGCGAATCCTTCGGGGTTCGAATATCCCGCCACCCGCAGCTTCGCCCACCTGCCGGGCCGCGAGCCGGGCAATCCCGCACCGGCACCGTATCTCGGCCAGCATTCGGAAGAGGTTCTTGCCGAACGGCTCGGCCTTTCGAGCGGGGCGATCGGCAAGCTCGTCGATGCAGGGACGGTCGCGCTCAGCGACGAAGGCACAATTTACAACCGTTAGGAAACACCAATGTCGAGAAGAGCCGCCATCGTTTCGCCCCTGCGCACGCCCGTAGGCAAATTTCTCGGCGGGCTGTCGAGCCTCAATGCAGGGGAGCTCGGCGCGATCATCCTCAAGGCGCTGGTCGAACGCTCGGGCATCGATCCCGAACGCGTCGACGATGTGGTGTTCTCGCAGGGCTATGGCAACGCCGAAGCGCCCGCGATCGGTCACTGGTCGTGGCTCGCGGCGGGACTGCCGCTCGAAGTGCCCGGCTACCAGCTCGACCGGCGCTGCGGATCGGGTCTCCAGGCGGTCGCCAATGCGGCAATGATGGTCGAAACCGGCATGGCCGATGTCGTGGTCGCAGGCGGCTGCGAGAGCATGTCCAATGTCGAGCACTACACGCTGCAGGGTCGCGGCGGCGCGCGAATGGGCGACATCACCCTGCACGACCGCCTCTCGCGCGGGCGGCTCATGAGCCAGCCGATCGAGCGCTTCGGGATCATCACCGGCATGATCGAGACCGCCGAAAACCTCGCCAAGGATTACAACATCACCCGCGAACAGGCCGATGCCTACGCGGTGCGCTCGCACCAGAATGCGGCGGCGGCGTGGGAGGCGGGCAAGTTCGCCGATCATCTTGTGCCAGTCGAAGTCCCCCAGCGGCGCGGCGATCCGGTCACTTTCGCGCAAGACGAAGGCTTCCGTGCCGATGCCTCGATGGAGATGCTGGGGAGCTTGCGCGCGATCGACGGCAAGCGCGATCCGGATGCGATCGTCACCGCCGGTAACGCGAGCCAACAGAACGACGCGGCGGCGGCGTGTCTGGTGGTGGCCGAGGACAAGCTTGAAGAACTGGGCCTGACCCCGTCACTGTGGTTCGGTGGATGGGCGGCAGCGGGCTGCGATCCCTCGCGCATGGGGATCGGCCCGGTCCCGGCTGTCGAGCGGCTGTTCGAACGGCGCGGCTACAGCTGGGACGATATCGGCCTCGTCGAGCTCAACGAAGCGTTCGCGCCGCAAGTGCTCGCGGTGCTCAAGGGCTGGGGCTGGTCGGAGGACGACAGCCGCCGCGAGGTCCTCAACGTCAACGGCTCGGGGATCAGCCTCGGCCACCCGATCGGCGCGACCGGCGGGCGCATCCTCGCCGACATGGCTGCCGAAATGCATCGGCGCGAGGTCAAGTACGGGCTCGAGACCATGTGCATCGGCGGCGGTCAGGGGATCGCCGCCGTCTTCGAGCGCGCCGCCTGATGGGCGAGTGGGACGCCTGGATCGGGCGCGAGCAGCGCTCTGCCGACCGACTCGATGAAGCGCTGGCCGCACGCTGGCTGGCGACGCTGGATCTGCCCGCCCCGGCGAGGCCGATCATGCCCCAGGGCATCCACTTCTGCCTCTGCACCCCCAGCGCGCGGACCGAGCAGCTTGGCGAGGACGGCCATCCTGTGCGCGATGACAGCCCCGCCAGCTTTTTTCCGCCAGTGCCGCTGCCGCGCCGAATGTGGGCGTCGAGCAAGATCACGTTTCGCGCTCCGATCGCCGTCGGCGCGGCGATCGAACGCACCAGCCGCATCGTGTCGATCAGCGAAAAGGAAGGAGGGAGCGGCAAGCTCGCCTTCGTCGACGTCGCGCATGAAACCCACGCCAATGGCACGCTATCGGTGATCGAGACCCAAACGCTCGTCTATCGCGAGGCGGTGCCTGCCGATGCGCCACTGTCACCACCGGATGCAGGCCAGCCGGGTTTCGATTCCTCGGAGTGGGACGCGCACCGCGCGATCACACCCGATCCCCGGCTGCTGTTCCGCTATTCGGCGCTGACTTTCAACACCCACCGTATCCATTACGATGCGCCCTATGCACGCGACGTGGAGCGCTATCGCGGACTGGTCGTGCACGGCCCATTGACCGCGAGCTTGCTGTTGCAGCTGGCCGCGAGCGAACTCGGCGACAATCGCCTGCGCAGCTTCGGATTTCGCGCGATATCGCCCGCCATCTCTGATGAGGAGCTGTACCTCGTGATGCGCGAGGCCGAGGGCGGTTTCGAGATGGGCGCCTTTGCTTCGGACGGACGGCAGGTGATCCGGGCCAGCGCCGCTATCTAGTCTTCTTTCGGCGGCCTGCCCCGCCTCGGTGCCTTGGTCCGCTCCACCTCGATCCCGCGTTCCGTAAGCGCTTCGCGCAGCAGCATTTCGATTTGCGCGTTGGCAGAGCGCAATTCGCTTGCAGCAAGCCGCTCGACCGCCGCGTGAACCGCAGGGTCGAGCCGCAAGGCGAATGCTTTCTTCTTGGGTGCAGCCATGGCTGCCTCCTCGGACGTTGCCTTACTGGTAGAGCGTTCCGGCGTTCACGACAGGCTGTGCCTCGCGGTCGCCGCACAGCACCACCATCAGGTTCGAAACCATCGCCGCGCGGCGCTCGTCGTCGAGATCGACCACGCCATCGTTGGAGAGCTTGGCGAGCGCGTCCTCGACCATGCCGACCGCACCGATCACGACTTTCTTGCGCGCCGCGATGACCGCGTCGGCCTGCTGGCGGCGGAGCATCGCCCCGGCGATTTCGGGCGCATAGGCGAGATGGGTGAGGCCCGCTTCGTCGACGATGATGCCCGCAACCTGCAGCCGCTCGTTGAGCTCCACGCGCAGCTCGTTGTTCACGACATCGGCACTGCCGCGCAGGGTCGTCTCGTCCTCGTCGGACATATCGTCATAGGGGTGCCGCGCGCCCACCGTGCGCAGACCGGCTTCGATTTGGATGTTCACGAACTCCTTGTAGTCGTCCACGTCGAACACCGCTTGCGCTGTGTCGGCGACCCGCCACACGACGTTGCAGGCAACCTCGATCGGGTTGCCGCGCAGGTCGTTGATCTTGACCTTTTCGGAGTGGATGTTGTGCGCACGCGCGCTAATCTTCTGCTTCATCATCCACGGCCAGACCCATTGCAGGCCCTCCTTGCGCACGGTGCCGCGATATTCGCCGAAGAGGGTGATCACCGCCGCCTGATTGGGCTGGATCATGAAGAACCCGATGCTGACGAGCACGCCCGAAAGCACGCCTAGCGCCAGTGTGCCGACGAACATGATCTTCTCGAACCTGGACGCCCCGTCTGCGGGAATCGCATTGAAGATGAGGTAGATGACGAAAACGGTGAGCGCAGCGAGGACTGCGAGCATGACGTATCCGTTATAGGCGGATCCGCTGCGTTCGCGGCTCCGCGTCATGGCGGAATGAGACTCGGGCATGATACTTTCTCCGATATAATTATGATATCATATTTATATCGGATCGATGGATTGTCAATCTTCGATCGGATAATTGCCGATCGGCTTCATCACCGAGTAGCTTTCCGGCTTGGGTTCGCGTCCAAGCTCCGGAAAGTCGATCTCGGCGGGTTCGACATGCGTATCCGGCAGTCGGTCGAGCAAATTGCGGATCAGCGTCAGCCTTCCGCGCTTCTGATCGTTGAAATCGACCAGTGTCCACGGCGCAGACGGTGTGTTCGTAGCAGCCAGCATCGCTTCGCGAGCTTCGGTATAGGCATCGTATTTTTCGCGTGCGGCGAGGTCGATCGGCGAAAGCTTCCAGCGCTTCAAAGGGTCGTCGAGCCGCTCTTTGAGCCGCTCTTCCTGGTTTTCCTGATCGGTGGTGAGCCAGTATTTGAAGAGAAGAATGCCATCTTCGACCAGCATGCGCTCGAATACCGGGACCTGATCCAGGAACAATTCGACCTGGTCCTCCTCGGCAAACCCCATGACCTTTTCGACGCCCGCACGGTTGTACCAGCTGCGGTCGAACAGCACGATTTCGCCTGCGGTCGGCAGGTGCGCGACATAGCGCTGGAAATACCACTGCCCGCGCTCGTCGTCGGTCGGCTTGCCCAATGCCACCGTGCGACACTGGCGCGGATTGAGCTTGTCGCGCACCGCAGTGATGGCGCCGCCCTTGCCCGCCGTGTCGCGCCCTTCGAACAGCACCACGATCCGTGCGCCCGTAGTCCGCGCCCAGCGCGCCATGCCGACCAGTTCTTCGGTCAGCGGCTCGAGCAGCCTGCGGTATTCCTTGCCTTTGAGGGCCATAGAGTTTCCCCGTTTGTCCTTGTACGCGAGCGGTGGTAGTATCAAATGTAACGTTATGGCTACACTTGCTGAACCCGAACACGATTTTAGCGTCCTGCCCGACTTGCCGGCGGATGTCTTCACCGCGCCCCTGAAAAAGCCCGCGCATGTCGGCGACGACTGGCTCGAGCCCGAACAGACCAACTACACATCCGAAGATCACGAAATCTGGAACGACCTGTTTGCGCGCCAGATGGAGGTGCTGCCCGGGCGCGCGGCGAGTGCGTTCATGGCGGGACTGGAAAAGCTCGATCTGGGGCGCGGCGGCGTCCCCGAATTCGGGCAGCTCTCCGAAGAACTCGGCGCACTGACGGGATGGAGCGTGGTGCCGGTGCCGATGCTGATCCCTGATCACGTGTTCTTCTGGCACCTCGCCAATCGCCGTTTTCCGGCGGGCAATTTCATCCGCACGCGCGAGACCTTCGACTACATCCAGGAGCCGGACGTCTTCCACGACGTGTTCGGCCACGTGCCGATGCTGACCGATCCGGTCTTCGCCGATTACATGCAGGAATACGGCCGCGCCGGGTGGAAGGCGATGCGCTACAACCACCTCAAGGCGCTGGGCTCGCTGTACTGGTACACGGTCGAGTTCGGGCTGATCCTCGAACACGGCAAGGACCTGCGTGCCTACGGAGCGGGAATCCTGTCAGGCCCGACCGAGGCGGTGTTCGCGGTCGAGGCCGAAAGCCCCAACCGGATCATGCTCAATGTCGACCGGGTGATGCGCACCGATTACGTGATCAGCGACCTGCAACCGACCTATTTCGTGATCGAGAGCTTCGAGGATTTATACAGGCAAACGGTCGAGCGTGATTTCGACCGGCTGTATCGCAGTCTCGGCGCGGGCTTCACCTACGCCAACAGCGCGATCATCGATGTCGACAATGTCCTGCATCGCGGAACACAGGAATATCACCTGCGCGGCGGGCGCGGATCGGGCGCGAAGCCGGTCTAGGTTTCGACGCGCCGGCCCATAACCCCGTGATAGAGCACGAGCGCGGCCACTCCGGCCGCCAGCGCACTGCCGAGCGCGATCAGCGTGAGGCTGCCGAGAACGGTCCCGCCGTTGACAGCGATTCCCACAATCAGAGTCGCGACGATCCCTGCACCCATCTGGCGCAGGATCTCGCCCGCGGCTTCGGTCCGCGCAAGAATCGAGGCCAGCCAGCCTATCGTCGCTCCAAGAACTATCAGCACCAGCAGCGCCATTGAGTGTCAAATCCCGGTTACAAAAGGTTTCGGTTCGATAATGCGTGTGCCCGCCGCTTGGTTCCGGAGATCGTTAACCGGCCTTAACCCCTAGAAGAAATAGAACAGCGCACACCCCATCGCGATGCGATAAAGGACGAACACCAGCATCGAGGCGCGTTTGAGGAAGTTCATCAGGAACGCCATAGTCGCGAAGGCCGAGATGAAGGTGAGCACCCCCGCGATCAGCGCGTCCCAGGCGAGCGTCGCCCCCGCTTCGAAGATTTCGGGCACGATCAGGACGCCGGCGCCGGCGACCGCCGGGATCGACAGCAGGAAGGAAAAGCGCGCCGCTTCGACCCGCTGGAAGCCAAGCACGCGGGCCGCCGTCATGGTCACGCCCGAACGGCTGGTGCCCGGAATGATCGCCAGCGCCTGCGCGATGCCGACCACGAGGCCGTCGCGCCATGTCATCTGCTCGAAAGTCTTCACCGACTTGCCGAAATGGTCGGCGAGCCCGAGCAGGATGCCGTAGAAGATCAGGTTGAAGGCGATCAGGTCGGTAAAGCGGATCGAGCTCATCAGATCGTCGTCGACCACGGTGATGTTGAACATCGTTTCCGCAACCGAGTTGAACGCCCCGAGCTTGATCGCGAGGCCGAACGCGACAGCCGGGATGGTGCCGAGCACGATCCACCAGAACAGTCGCCGCTCGAACGCGGCCTCGGGCCGTCCGGACCCGATCCCGATGCTGGCAAAGCCGCCGCGCGCGAGCACCAGCACGTCTTTCAGGAAATAGACGATGATCGCGAGCAGCGAGCCGACATGCACTGCGACGTCGATCAACGGTCCCTGATCGGGAAACTCGGTGAGATAGGGGATGAGAATGAGGTGTCCCGAGGATGATATCGGGAGGAACTCGGTGATCCCCTGGACGACCGCGATGATCAGGAGCTGCAGAAAAGTCATGACCCGCGCTCCATGGCGGAAGCGCGGGTCAAGTCAATTCGTTTGCGATTTCCAGTCGCGATAAATCACCAGATGCGGATGCGTTCTTCCGGCGGAAGGTAGAGCGCGTCGTCTTCGGTGACGTTGAACGCCTCGTACCATGCATCCAGATGACGCACCGCGTTGTTGAGGCGGAATTCACCCGGCGGGTGGTTGGCCGTCATCACGCGGTTGCGAAGGCTTTCCTCGCGCTCCATCCCGCGCCAGATCTGCGCGAAACCCAGCAGGAATCGCTGATCGCCGGTCAGGCCATCGATCACCGGCGGTTCTTCGCCCTTGAGGCTCATGCGATAGGCTCGGTAGGCCATCTGCAGTCCGACAACGTCGCCCAGCGTCTCGCCCATCGACTGTCCGGCGCGCAGACACACCGGGCCTTCGGGGCTGTCGACCGGGCAATAGCTTTCAATGAGCTCGCCCATCTTCTGGGTGAATTGCACGAAGCCTGCGCGATCTTCGTCCTGCCACCAGTTGCGCAGCGTGCCGGTCGCATCGAATTGCGAGCCTTGGTCGTCATAGCCGTGGCCGATCTCGTGGCCGATTACCGCCCCGATCCCGCCATAGTTGACCGCCGGATCGGCGTCGGCGTTGAAGAATGGCGGCTGGAGGATCGCCGCCGGGAACACGATCCGGTTCGTAAGCGGCGAATAATAGGCGTTCACCGTCTGCGGTGTCATGCCCCATTCGGTCGGATCGACTTCGGTGCCGAGCCGCGAACGGTTGTCCTCGCTGTTCCAGCGCGCCGCCGACATGCGGTTGGCGAGCGGGTCGTCGGCGGTCACTTCGAGCCCGTCATAGGTCTTGAACTCGTCCGGATAGCCGATCATCGGCACGAACCCTTCGAGCTTGGCGCGCGCCTGCTCGATGGTGGCGGGCGTCATCCATTCATTGTTGTCGAGCGCTTCGTTCATGGCCTTCTGGAGGTTGGCAACGAGCTCATCCATCCGCGCCTTGCTTTCGGGCGGGAAATACTCGGCGACATAAAGCGCGCCGAGCTGTTCGCCCAATCCGCCTTCGACCTCGTTGATCGCGCGCTTCCAGCGGGCTTGCTGCTCTTCCCGTCCGTTGATCGTCTTGCCGTAGAACGCGAAAGCGGCGTCATCGAGCTCGCTCGAAAGGACCGCTGCGTTGTTCGTCAGGAAACTCTTGGCCATGTACGCCTTGAGCGTCGGCAACGGTGTTCTGGTGAGTAGCTCCATCATCGCCGGAAGGCCGCCGCCGATCATGCCGATCTGCTCTTCGGTGAGTTCCGCACCCGCGATTTCCTCATCGGTGGGCGGGATTTGCGAAGCGAGGAAGCGCTCTTGCCCGTCCAGCTTGGCCAAAGCCAGAAGCGTCTTGATCGGGAATTCCCCCGCATACCCTTCGAGGTCGGCAAGGCTGAGCTCGTTGTAGGTCAGCGTCGGCTTACGGAAAATCTGGCGCGCCCATTCGATCTTCGCGACCTGCGCTTCGAAGGCATAGACCGCTTCGGCTGCGGCAGCCGGGTCGGTGTAACCTGCGGCTCCGAGGACCGTCGCCAGATAGTCCTTGTACTTGGCGCGAATCTCGAGGTTGCTCTCCGAGTCGACGAGATAATAATCGCGATCGGGCAGGCCCATGCCGTCGAACCCGATACCGACCGCATATTGGGTGGGGTTGCGGGCATCGATCCTGACGCCTGCGCTCACGAGCGAGGGATAGCCCGGCGTGCCGAACAGGGCAGCGAGCGCTTCAAGATCCTGCGCGCCATAGATCTCGGCGAGATAGGGCTGAGCGGGAGCGAGCCCCGACGCGTCGATCGCTTCGACGTCCATGTACGCGTTGTAGGCATCGACGATCCGGCGGGCCTGCGTGCCCGGTTCAGGGTCGGAGGCGACCAGGCCTTCGACCAGCGTGCGAACATCCTCGGTCGCGCCTTCGCGCAGCATGTCGAAAGCTCCGAAACGCTGGCGGTCGGCCGGGATTTCATTGGCGGCAATCCACTTGCCGTTGACATAGGCGTTGAAGTCGTCGCCCGGATCGACATTCTGATCGATATAGGTGGTGCCCACTCCCCACGACCCGAAGTCCATGGTCGGCGTCGATGTTTCGGCGCCTTCGCTTTCCTCGACCAGCGTGTCGAGCGGCATTGCGTCGGGGCCCGTGTTTGCGAGCGCCGGAGTGGTAACGGCGAGCGCGATCGCGCTGACGCCGAGAAGGGTGGTTGAACGGATCATTGTTGCGTGTCCCCGATTGGTCATTGGAAGAAGTTCCTCGCAGCCTCTTTAGCGGCGCGGGACGACGGCGGTTTGCGTTGATCAGACGGAACCGGCTATTCGTCGATTTTCCGGTCGGGAATCAGGCCGCCTGCGTGGCGGTGAACTGCAGCTTGGCGAGGCGCGAATAGAGCCCGCCCGCAGCCGAAAGTTCGGCATGGTTGCCCTGTTCGACGATCTCGCCCCCTTCGAGAACGACGATCCGGTCGGCCGCGCGCACGGTGGCGAGCCGGTGAGCGATCACCAGCGTGGTGCGGCTTTTCATCAGCTCGTCGAGCGCTTGCTGCACCAGTTGCTCGCTTTCCGCGTCGAGCGCGCTGGTCGCCTCGTCAAGCAGAAGGACCGGCGCGTCGCGCAGGAGCGCGCGTGCGATCGCAACGCGTTGCTGCTGGCCGCCGGACAATTGCGTGCCGCCTTCGCCGAGATAGGTGTCGAGCCCTTCGGGCAGGTCGCGCAGGAACGTCTCGGCATTGGCCGCGCGCGCAGCCTCCCAGATTTCCTCGTCGGAGGCGTCCCATTTGCCATAGCGCAAATTGTCGCGCGCATTGGCGCTGAACAGCACGCCGTCCTGCGGCACCAGTGCGAGCCGCTCGCGGATATCGGCGGGATCGGCCTTGGTCAGCGGCACGCCGTCGAGGCGGATGGTGCCGAGCTGCGGATCGTAAAACCGCTCGACCAGCTGGAAGATCGTCGACTTGCCTGCCCCCGAAGGACCGACGATCGCAACCGTCTCGCCCGGTTCGATCTCGAGCGTGAAATCCTTGAGCGCAGGGGTTTCTGGCCGGGCCGGATAGCGGAAAGTGACATTGCGGAACGAGAGACTTCCGCGCGGCGGTTCGGGCAGCTTCTCGGGGCGTGCCGGCGCAGCAATGGTCGGCCTGGCCTCGAGCAGTTCGGCGAGGCGGGAGGCCGCCCCTGCGCCGCGCAACAGGTCGCCATAGACCTCGGTCAGCGCGCCGAACGCACCTGCGACAATCCCGCCGGTAATCACGAAAGCGGCGATAGTGCCGCCGCTGATCGCCCCTTCGGAAACCGCGATCGCGCCGCGCCACATCACCAGCGTGATCCCGCCGAAAATCAGGACGATCACGATCGAGGTCATCGCGGCACGTAGGATGATCCGCTTACGTGCGGTTTCGAACGTTCGCTCGACGACTTCGCCGAAGCGGTCGCCCTCGCGGCGCTCCTGGCCGAAGCTCTGGACGATCTTCATCGCGCCGAGCACTTCGGAGACATAGGCGCCGACATCAGCCACCCGGTCCTGGCTCGACCGCGAAATCGTACGGATCTTGCGACCGAAAAAGACGATCGGCGCGAGCACCAAAGGGATACCGATCAACAACCCGATTGTGAGCGTCGGCGCGAGATACAGCAGCAGCGCGGTGCCCCCGATCGCGGTCAGCGTGTTGCGCAGGGCGATCGATACGGTGGTTCCAACGACGGTCTCGATGATCGCGGTGTCCGACGTCATCCGGCTCGAGATCTCTTTTGGGCTGTTTTCCTCGTAAAAGCTGGGAGAAAGCCGCATCAGGTTGCGTTGAACCTTGAGGCGGATGTCGGCTACGACCCGCTCCCCGATCCAGCTGACAAAGTAGAAACGCAGCGCCGTTCCAATCCCGAGAAGCACGACGATCATCAACAGGTATTGAAAAGCCGTAGCGATCTGCTCCGGCCCCGCATTCCCGACGAATGCCTCGTCGATGATGACCTTGAACTGCCACGGAATCGCCAGCGTCGCGCCCGCAGTGATCAACAACGAGAAAAGCGCAAACCGGATCTCTCTCGGGTATCTCGCCGCCTCGCGATAGACCATGCGCAGCGGCGCGAGCGAACGCGGTTTGCGTGGCTTCTCGGCGTCGTCGAGCTCTTCGACTTCGGGATCCTGCGTAGTTGGCGCGTCCATCGTCCCGCCGATCTAGACACGGCCAGCACAAATTTCACGTGCAAAAAGCACACAGCCCCCCGCCAAGTCCGGTACGAAAACCTTTTGTGCATTGCACAATCGCGCGAAAGCGCCCATCTATCTAGGTGTAAGGGGATCGAATAACACGCAGGCAGCCGCGCGACGGCTCGCCCTGCCAGATACGGGGCACCCATGCTTTACCACGCCTATGAACTGCAGCGCAGCTGGCTCAATTCGGTCAGTTCCTGGGCTTCGATCAGTTCCGAAATGCTTTCCAGCCCGGCCAATCCGTTCGGTCGGGTCGGCCTCATGCCGATGGCCGCCAACGCGCTCGACGTGTTCGCGCACGCCACGGCGAATTACGGCAAGCCCGCTTTCTGCATCACGGAAGTCGAAATCGACGGTGAGATCCACCCTGTCGAGGAAGCCACGGTGGTCAACCGGCCGTTCGGCGATCTCAAGCGCTTTCGCCATACCGGCCTGCCCGAAACTTCGCCGCGGCTGCTGATCGTCGCCCCGATGAGCGGGCACTACGCCACGCTGCTGCGCGGCACGGTCGAGCGCATGCTGAAAAGCTGCATCGTCTACATCACCGATTGGGCCGATGCGAAGCTGGTGCCGCTCCACGAAGGCCATTTCGATCTCGACGATTACATCGACTACCTGACCGCATTTCTCGAGCAAATCCGCATCGAGGGCGATGGCGAACGCCCCCACATGATGGCGGTGTGCCAACCTTCGGTCCCGGCATTCGCCGCGACCGCCCTGCTAAATCAGCACAATTCGCCCGCGGCCCCGAAGACGCTGACGATGATGGGCGGCCCGATCGACACGCGCGAAAGCCCGACCAGCGTCAACGATCACGCGATGAACCGCCCGATCGAATGGTTCCGGCGGTCCGTGATCGCGACCGTGCCGACGAATTATCGCGGCGCGGGGCGCAAGGTCTATCCCGGCTTCATGCAGCTTTCGGCGTTCATGAGCATGAACCTGCAAAGCCACATGATGAGCCATTACGAGATGTTCAAACACCTCACCGCGGGGGACGAGGACAGCGCGCAGGCGACCAAGGATTTCTACGACGAGTATCGCGCGGTGTGCGACATGACCGCGGAATTCTATCTCCAGACGGTCGAAGAGGTGTTCCAGAAGCACTCGATCCCCAACGGCGAATTCCGTCACAAGGGCGAGATCGTCGATCTGACGCAGATCACCGACACCGCGCTGCTCGCGATCGAAGGCGAACGCGACGACATTTCGGGGCTCGGACAGACCAGGGCGGCGCTCAAGCTGGCCAGCGGCCTCTCCCAGGACAAGAAGAAATACTACATGGCCGAAGGTGCCGGACACTACGGCATCTTCAACGGCAGCCGCTGGCGCAACAAGGTCGCGCCGGTGGTCGAGGAATTCGTCTTCGAATACACCTAGGTATCGGGCTCTCGCACCCGGAAGAACACCCGCCTGATTATCCGCCGCGCTATCAGGAGGAGCGCGATCGCGATGGCGAGCAGCACGAGCGCAATGCCCGCCGCGACTACGGGATATTCGTAGGCCAGCCATAGCAGGCCGACCGTGGCGATGTCCTCCAGTCCCGAAACCGCGACATTGCTCACCGGTTCGGGACTCGTGTTGACCACCGCCCGCGCGCTCGCCTTGCCTCCATGCGCGAGGAAGCTCGCGCCTCCGCCGAGCAGGAACGCGATCACCTGCATCGCCGGGTCAGAGGGATCGACGATCGCCAGCGCCAGGAGCGCCCCGCCGACCGGGCGGACCAGCGTGTGGACGGTGTCCCAGATGCTGTCGAGCCACATCACCTTGTCGGCAAAGAATTCCGCCAGCGCTCCGACCAGCGCGATCCCCATCACCCACGGGTTTTCGAGTACGGCCAAGCTCGCAAGATGCTCGGGCACAGGCAGCGCATCGAATCGCATCGCAAGACCGGTCGCGAACACGCACAGATAAAGCCGCCAGCCCGAGAGCAGGCTGACGCTGCCCGCGATCCCGATGATTTCCATGATGCCCATTGCGGGGAAGAATGCGCGGCTTTCGTCTTTACGGCAAGCTTTTGGGATGGTTTCCAAGAAGATGAGCGAAGAAACCGAATGCCAACCGGTAGAGAAGGTACAAAAAGCATGCAGCGAGCATGGGCACGATCCCCGCATTGAAGTGCAGATCACCGGTCCAAAAGATCCCATCCCATAGCGGACCCGTCAGGAGCAAATGGAAAGCCACGGCGCCGCCGACCCCTGCGGTATCGGCAATCAACGGCTGGATCGGCAGGCGCTTGAGTGCGGCCGCAAGGCCATATGCTACCGCGCACAGGCTGGAATGGCATGCGAGAGTAAACGCAAACCAGGCGCCCGGGGCCTCCGAGAAAGGAGACCCCGGGCGTGAGATATGATCCCAGTAATCAAATCCGCTGACGACAGTCAGTACAGCAAAGAACCAGACCCAGTGTGAGCGGAAGACCGCCACGGGCTTAGAACACCTCGAACAGGCCCGCTGCGCCCATGCCGCCGCCTACGCACATGGTGACGACGACGTATTTCGCGCCGCGGCGCTTGCCTTCGATCAGCGCGTGGCCGGTGCAGCGCGCGCCGGTCATGCCGTAGGGGTGGCCGATCGAGATCGAGCCACCATTGACGTTGAGGATGTCGTTATCGATGCCGAGCTTGTCGCGGCAGTACAGCACCTGCACTGCGAAGGCTTCGTTGAGCTCCCAGAGGCCGATGTCGTCCATCTTGAGGCCGGTTTGCTTAAGCAGCTTCGGAATTGCGAAGACCGGGCCGATACCCATTTCGTCGGGCTCGGTGCCCGCGACCGCCATGCCGACATAGCGGCCGAGCGGCTCGAGGCCCTTCTGCTCGGCGACCTTGGCTTCCATCAGCACGCTTGCCGAGGAACCGTCCGAAAGCTGCGAGGCGTTGCCTGCGGTGATGACCTTGTCCGGTCCCATGACAGGATTGAGACCCTGGAGACCTTCGAGCGTGGTCGATGGGCGGTTGCCCTCGTCCTTGGTGATCGTGACTTCCTGCTGCGAAACCTCGCCGGTTTCCTTGTCCTTGACCATCATGGTGGTGGTCGCCGGCACGATTTCGTCGTCGAACTTGCCCGCTTCCTGCGCGGCGGCGGTGCGCATCTGCGATTGCAGCGCGTATTCGTCCTGCGCTTCGCGGCTGATGTTGTACCGCGCAGCCACCGTCTCTGCGGTGCCGAGCATCGGCATGTAGACGTCCTTGTGCATCGCGATCAGCGAAGGATCGGGGGCGACGCGCATTTCGGGCGTCTGCACCATCGAGATCGAATCCTGACCGCCGCCGACGACGATATCCATATTGTCGACGATGATCTGCTTGGCAGCGGTGGCGATCGCCATCAGGCCGGAGGAGCACTGGCGGTCGATCGTCTGGGCTGCAACCGTCACCGGAGCGCCGCCGCGCAGCGCGACCTGACGGCCGATATTGCCGGCCTGCGTACCCTGCGTGAGGACTGCGCCCCACACGACGTCGTCGATTTCGGCGGGATCGATCTTGGCGCGCTCGACGGCGGGCGCAAACGAGAAGGAGCCGAGCGTGGCGCCCGGCGTGGCGTTGAAGCCGCCCTTGTAAGCGCGCCCGATCGGCGTGCGGGCGGTGGAGACGATGACTGCATCGCGTGACATGGGGGAGTCCTTTCAAAAGGTATGGGATCCAGCCCCGCGCGGCGGGGCGGTATTCGAAAATTGTGTGTCCGAGCCCGGCTCAGACGAAATACATCGTGATCCATTCGCAGATCAGGGCAGGCTTGTCCTCGCCTTCGATCTCCATGGTCACTTCGCTGGTTTGCTGCCACTGGCCAGGGCGCTTCTCGACCATTTCGAGCAGCTTCCAGTGGCCGCGGATACGCTTGCCGGCGCGGACGGGAGCGATAAAGCGGGTTTTGTTGCCGCCATAGTTCACGCCCATTTTCACGCCGTCGATCTTGGGCGTGTCGCTGTTGGCGCCGAGATAGGGCATCATCGACAGCGTCAGAAAGCCATGCGCGATGGTCCCGCCGAACGGCGTCATCTTGGCGGCTTCTTCGTTGACGTGGATGAACTGATGGTCGCCGGTCGCATCGGCAAACTGGTTGATGCGTTCCTGGCTCATTTCGACCCATTCGCTGGTGCCGATGTTCTCGCCGACTTTCTCGGCCAATTCCTGTGGGGACATGGGATGCTCCTCTGCCATTATCGCCGCACGAAATCCCACCGCGCGGCCGGTTTACGTGCACGTTACATGGCAGGGGAGAAAGCCGAGCGCAATGCGCGCTTTTGTGCCGTTACGGCATCGCAGGCGCAGCGCCGCCGGGGACCGGTTCCGAAGCACCGGCATCGCGTTCATCGGGCGGCAGCCGGCGCTCGGAACGGGCGAGATCGAGCCGCGCCGATTCGACCCGCTTGCAGTAATTGTCGAGCCCGATCTGCAAGCCGATGATCATCAGCATCACCGGCTGATAGGCGATGCCTTGGAACAGCGCCCCGGTGATGTAGACGAGGCTGGCGAGTTGCAGGCAGGCCGCCATCGGAGCGATCCATGCCTCGGTCTCGTCGCGGCGGTCCTTCCAGCGTCGGCGCACCCGCTCCATCTGCCACACGCCGAGCGCTTGAAGCAGCAACCAGATCGCGAGGCCAGGATAGCCCTGTTCACCCAGCACTTCGAAGATCGCCGAGTGATAGGCTCGGCCCTCATCGGTGATCTCACGATATTCGATCGCGGTGGTGCTGCCGTCTTCCTGCCTGACCGGCATTTCGTAGGTGAAGCGGTTGCCGCGATAGGCGTCGAAACCGCCGCCGAAGGGATTGTCCGCGACATAATCGAGGGTCCAGGTCCACACCGCGACGCGGGTGGAGGCGCTTTCATCGCCACCCGGCTGGGCGATGGTGCTCATCCGTTCGTAATAGCTTTGCGGAAGGAACGGCAGCGCCGCGAGCCCCAGTGCCGCGCCCGCCGCAACGAACAGAACGCGCCGCTTGACGTAGCGCAACAGCAGCACGCCAAGCACCGCGATACAGACGAGCCCGGTACGCGCCTCGGTGCCGATCGGGACCGTCAGGCAGGCAAAGATCAGCAGCGCGGCGAAAGTCGTTACCGCCCAGCTGGGCTTGAATATCGTGCCGTAGCGGGTGAACCACGCGATCATCGGGGTCAGCGCGATAGCGACCGTTGCCAGCGTCGAGCTTTCGTAGATGCCGCTGTTGTCGTTGACGAAGAATTTGAGGTTCTCGTAACCCCCGCCGCCCAGGACGGTCTTCATACCCGTCCCGATGACGATCGTTGCGACCGACAGGACGAGGACCAGCGCGAGCGCTTCGAGCCGCGCGCGGGTGGTGATGGTGAAGGGCAGGAACAGCGCGAACAGCAGCGCCTTCCACACCCACTCCCACTTGGTCGCCGCCTGTTCGGGGAAATCGGCATTGCCGGTCGTCCACCAGCAATAGACCAGCAGCGCGAGGATGAGCCCCTGTCGCAGCGTGAAGCGTAGTCCGTGCTTGTTGTCGAGCAGCAGCCATCCGCCGAAGGCTGCGGCAAAGGCGATGAAGGACACCGACAGATCGGTGATCAGCGCATACCCGATCCGCTGCGGGGCGATGATGTCGATGTAGACATACAGGAGCACCCACAGGAACGGGCGCCGCAGCCCGAGCAGCAGGACGTAGAAGATGAAGGCGAGGAAGACCAAGTCGAGCATCAGGCGTCTGATCCCTCGCGCCGCGCCGCATTGCGTCCGGCCGTGCTGGTCAGCTTGCGGTTGGCGGCCTCAGCCTCCCGGAGCTCTTCGATCAGCGGATCGACATCGACGCTGCGACGCATGAACAGGTGCCAGAACGCAAGCGCGAGCAGGCCGTGTCCGATGCTGAGGGCGATGTAGTCGATCATGCGTTTGCGGGTCCAAGGCGGGCGCTAGGCCCATTCCAACTGATCCGCCCTAGCGAAACGCAGTTGACGCTCCGTTAAGCACAATCATGGCAATGGGAGCGCATGACTCGCGTCCTTCACGTTCTCGACCATTCGTTGCCGCTGCACAGCGGCTATACCTTCCGCACGCGCGCGATCTTGAAAGCGCAGGAGCAGGCGGGACTGGACGTGCGCGGGATCACTTCGCAGCGCCACCAGCTCGAAGCGCCCACCGAAGATGCTGTGGAAGAGGTCGATGGGCTCACCTTCCACCGCACCGCAGGCGTCCCGCACGGGCCGATGATGGTGAGCGAGATGCGCGAGATGGCAGCCCTTTCGTCGGCGATCCAGGAGCTCGCGAAGGACTGGCGTCCCGACGTCATCCACGCCCATTCGCCGGCGCTGTGCGGCGGCGGAGCCTATCGCGCCGCGCAGGCGCTCGGCATTCCGCTGGTCTATGAAATCCGCGCCTTCTGGGAAGATGCCGCGGTGGGCAACCGCACCGGCACCGAAGGCTCTGCCAAATACCGCCTCACCCGCAGCCTCGAAACGCAGGTGGTGAAACGCGCGGACGCGGTCTTCACGATCTGCCAGGGGCTGCGCGACGACCTGATCGCTCGCGGAATTGCGCCGGGCAAGATCGGGGTGATGCCCAACGGCGTCGATCTCTCGCTGTTCGGCGAGCCGCTCCCGCGCGACGATGCGCTGGCCGCCGAACTCGGGATCGAAAACGGCGCGCCGGTGATCGGCTACATCGGCAGCTTCTACGATTACGAGGGCGTCGACGATCTGATCGCGTCCATGCCGATCCTGCGACGTTCCTGCCCAAGCGCCCGTCTGCTGCTGGTCGGCGCAGGCGAAATGGACGCCGAATGGCGCGCCGCAGCCGCGCGACTGCCCGAGCCGGAAGCCGTTATCTTCACCGGACGCGTGCCGTATGCCGAAGTCGAGCGCTATTACTCGCTGATCGACGTGCTTGCCTATCCGCGCAAGCGCTCGCGGCTCACCGATCTCGTGACACCGCTCAAGCCGCTCGAAGCCATGGCCCAGCGCCGGATCGTCGCCGCATCGAATGTCGGCGGGCACCGCGAGCTGATCAGCCATGACGAGACCGGCTATCTGTTCGCGCCCGACGATCCCGAAGCCTGCGCCGAAACGCTGGCGGAGATCCTCTCTTCGCGCGAAGAATGGGAAGCGGTGCGCCATCGCGGCGAGCACCATGTCCGCACCCGGCACGATTGGGCGACGAACGTTCAGCGTTATCTATCCGTTTACCAAGTCCTGCTAGCCGATGTTAATCGCGACAGCGGGTCTTTGCCCTCTGCGCGGCAACACGGTTTACGGGCATAGGGAGCAAACCCGCTTCCCATGCCAAGGAGCAGGGGCGAAATGCGGGCTTTACGACAGCGCATTGCCGAATTCGAAGCTGCACGGGACGCGGAAGCGGGAGCGGCCGAGCCGCCGCGCAAGTCCCCGAAACGTCGCGGACGCAAGAAGGCGTCGATTGCAAGCCACCCTGCCTTCGTGCCGATGGTGACGGTATGGGGCGCGGCGCTGGGCGGGTGTTCTGTCCTGGTCCTGCCCGAACCGACGATCACGCGCCTTGCAGCCGCTTCAGGGCTCGCCGGAACCGGAGCGATCGCCGGATATCTGATCGCCGCTATCGCTGCGCTGCTATGCGGGGGAATCGCCGGCGCGCTTGCCGCTGCAATTCGGCGCTCGCGCGGAGGATCGACAGGGAAAAGCGGCGTCGCCTCCAAAGTGACCGAACTGATCAAGCCGATCGATCCGGCCTCCGAACTCGGCAGCGAAAGCCTCGACGCACCGATCGAAGAAGACGGTGCGGATGAAGTGACAATTCCGGATTCCGCCGAAGAACCGGAGGATGTCGACGAGGACCCGCTAGTCCTCGACGAAGCCCAAATCTGCGAGGCCGCGGAAGAGGAAGAGACGCCGCGCGGGCCGACGCTCGGAGAGCTTGCCGAGCGCGGTTACGAGGACGAACCGCCTGTCCTCCCCGAAAAGTCTCCCGACAAGGCCAACACGGGAATTCGCTTTACCCGCCGCGACTTCCAGGAAGCTCTGGAAGCGACCTGCGAGAGCTTCGGCGAGAGCGAAGAGATAGTGAAGGAAGAGGCACTCGGCCGTCCGCGCGAACTCGACCTTGCCGAATTTGCCGACCTGCCCGGTCGCAATGCGGTCTGGGTAGAAGAAGACGAACCTCAGTCCCGCGCGCCGGAAGTGCACGAGATCGATCAGCCGCCCGCTCCGCGACCGGCCGTATCGGCGGTCGAGAAGCTGCGTCAGGTCCCGCCAGCCGAACTCAGCCTTGTTCAGATGGTGGAGCGCTTCGCCGTCGCGCTGCACGAGCACCAGGATGCCGAGCGCAAACGCAGTCATGCCGCTGGCACACCCAAACGCGATGCCGCGCTCGCCGAAGCACTGCGGGCGCTTACGGTCCTGACCGAGGGTGGGCTCGACTTCCGTTCCGATTTCGGAAGCGCTGCGGGCGACGACAAGGCCGCAGCCCTCCGCGACTCCACCCGCGAACTGCGCGATGCGCTGGCAAAGTTGCAAAATCTGCGCGGCGCGGCCTGATCCGACCGGTTTTCGCGCAAAATTTGCAAGAAGCTCGGCAATCCCATGCGCTTGGCGCACGAAACATAAAGCACATGCTTAGGTATGCGTAATTAAACTTCGTCTTTCGCGGTTGCAAAATCACAAATCCGTCGGCAAAGGATAGTCGAAACGATGCGGGGCCCCACGCGTTGGTGAGTCACGCTCGACATTCTGCCGCTGTCCGGACCGCGCGCTGACCGCGTGAGGGGCCGAAAGCAGCGGCATCTGACAGAACGGATCTTTTGCCATGGGACTGCCCACTTCCCAGGGTCTTTACGACCCCGCCAATGAACATGACGCCTGCGGAGTGGGCATGGTCGCCCATATCAAGGGCGACAAAAGCCATGCGATCATCGAGCAATCGCTCGAGATCCTGGAAAAGCTCGACCATCGCGGCGCGGTCGGCGCCGACCCGTTGCTCGGCGACGGCGCGGGTCTGCTGATGCAGATTCCCGATCCGCTGATCCGGCGCTGGGCGGATAGCGAAGATATCGATCTGCCCGCAGTCGGCGATTACGCGGTGGCGATGTGTTTCATGCCGCAGGACGACGAAGCGCGCGAATTCCTGATCGACCGGTTCGAAGAGCTCGCCGCGAAGGAAGGCCAGACTATCCTTGGCTGGCGCGACGTTCCGACCACCAAGGACGGGCTCGGCGATGCCGTGCTCGCCTCGATGCCGGTTATCCGGCAAGCCATCGTCGCGCGTGGCGAGAGCTGCGCGGACCAAGACGCCTTCGAACGCAAGATCCTCGCGCTGCGCAAGCAGGTCCTCAACCCGCTCGGCGCGCTTGCAGAAAAGCACGGGCTGCCCGGTCTCACCGAGACCTACATGCCGAGCTTTTCGAGCCGCACGATCGTCTACAAGGGTCTGCTGCTGGCGACCCAGGTCGGCAGTTTCTACGACGACCTGCGCGACCCCGAATGCGTTTCGGCCTTCGGCCTCGTGCACCAGCGTTTCTCGACCAACACCTTCCCGAGCTGGCGGCTCGCCCACCCGTTCCGCCTGATCGCGCACAATGGCGAGATCAACACGGTGCGCGGCAACGTCAACTGGATGAATGCCCGCCGCCGCACGATGGAAAGTGACCTGCTGGGCCCCGATCTCGACAAGATGTGGCCGATCATCCCGCACGGCCAGTCCGACACCGCCTGCCTCGACAATGCGCTCGAACTGCTGCTCGCGGGCGGATACAGCCTCGCGCACGCGATGATGATGCTGATCCCCGAAGCGTGGAGCGGCAACGACCTCATGGATCCCGATCGCCGCGCGTTCTACGAATACCATGCCGCGTTGATGGAGCCCTGGGACGGCCCGGCGGCAGTGTGCTTCACCGATGGCCGCCAGATCGGTGCGACACTCGACCGCAACGGCCTGCGCCCCGCGCGCTATTGCGTGACCAAGGACGATATCGTCTGCCTTGCTTCGGAAAGCGGCGTGCTGCCGTTTGCCGAGGAAGACATCGTGCGCAAATGGCGCCTCCAGCCGGGCAAGATGTTGCTGATCGATCTCGAACAGGGCCGCATCATCGAGGACGAAGAACTCAAGGCCGAGCTCGCGCAGTCCGAGCCTTTCGCCAAGTGGCTCGAACAGGCGCAGTTCAAGCTCGAGGATATCGACCACATCGAACCCGATCTGTCCGAACTTCCCGAAGAGCACACCACGCTGCTCCAGCGCCAGCAGGCCTTCGGCTACACGCAGGAAGACATCGCGCGCTTCCTCGAACCGATGGCCGTGGCCGGAGACGATCCGGTCGGCTCGATGGGCACCGACACGCCGATCGCGGTGCTTTCGAACCGCGCGCGGCTGCTCTACGATTACTTCAAGCAGAACTTCGCGCAGGTCACCAATCCGCCGATAGACCCGATCCGCGAAGAGCTTGTGATGAGCCTGCTGTCGATGATCGGACCGCGTCCCAACCTGCTGGGCCACGACGCGGGCACGCACAAGCGGCTCGAAGTCGACCAGCCGATCCTCACCAACGATGATCTCGCCAAGATCCGTTCGGTCGAGGCGGTGCTGGACGGGGCCTTCCGCTGCGAGACGATCGACATCACCTGGGATGCCTCGCAGGGCGTCGAAGGGATCGAACTCGCGCTCAAGGAAATGTGCTGGGCGGCGACCGAAGCGGTGCTGCAGGACCAGAATATCCTCGTGCTTTCGGACCGCGCGCAGGACGAGAACCGCGTGCCGATGCCCGCCCTGCTGGCCACGGCGGCGGTGCACCACCATCTCGTGCGGCAGGGCCTGCGGATGCAGACCGGCCTCGTGATCGAGACCGGCGAAGCGCGAGAAGTGCATCACTTCTGCGTGCTCGCAGGCTATGGCGCGGAAGCGATCAACCCTTATGTCGCGTTCGAAACGCTCGAGGATATCCGGGTCAAGAAGCACTCGGACCTTACCGCCGAGCAGGTCCAGCAAAATTACATCAAGGCGATCGGCAAGGGCATCCGCAAGGTCATGTCCAAGATGGGCATTTCGACCTACCAGTCCTATTGCGGCGCGCAGATATTCGACGCGGTCGGACTCTCGAGCAAATTCGTCGAGAAGTATTTCACCGGCACTGCCACCATGATCGAAGGCGTCGGCCTGAACGAAGTCGCCGAGGAAAGCGTGCGGCGCCACGCGCAGGCCTATGGCGACAACCCGCTTTACAAGGGCATGCTCGATGTCGGCGGCATCTACCAGTATCGCCTGCGCGGCGAGGAGCATGCCTGGACGCCGACGAATGTCGCAAACCTCCAGCACGCGGTGCGCGGCAACGACCCGAAGAACTACGAGGAATTCGCCAGGTCGATCAACGAGCAGTCCGAGCGGCTGCTGACGATCCGCGGACTGATGGAGCTGAAGAAAGCGGACGAGCCGCTGCCGCTCGATGAAGTCGAGCCGGCGAGCGAGATCGTCAAGCGCTTCAGTACCGGAGCCATGAGCTTCGGATCGATCAGCCACGAGGCGCATTCGACCCTCGCGATCGCGATGAACCGCATCGGCGGGCGCTCGAACACCGGCGAGGGCGGCGAGGAACCGTTCCGCTTCAAACCGCTCGACAACGGCGATTCAATGCGCAGCCGGATCAAGCAGGTGGCTTCGGGCCGGTTCGGTGTCACCACCGAATACCTCGTTAATTCGGACGATATCCAGATCAAGATGGCGCAGGGCGCAAAGCCGGGCGAAGGCGGGCAATTGCCGGGGCACAAGGTCGACAAGCGCATCGGCGCGGTCCGGCACTCGACCCCGGGCGTGGGCCTGATTTCGCCGCCACCGCACCACGATATCTATTCGATCGAAGACCTCGCGCAGCTGATCCACGATCTCAAGAACGTGAACACCGACGCGCGGATTTCGGTGAAACTCGTCTCCGAAGTCGGCGTCGGCACGGTCGCGGCAGGCGTTTCCAAGGCGCGTGCCGACCATGTCACGATCTCGGGCTATGATGGCGGGACCGGCGCTTCGCCGCTCACCTCGCTGACCCATGCGGGCAGCCCGTGGGAAATCGGCCTCGCCGAAACCCAGCAAACGCTGCTGCTCAACGACCTGCGCACGCGCATCGCGGTGCAGGTCGATGGCGGGCTGCGCACCGGGCGCGACGTTGCGATCGGGGCGCTGCTCGGAGCGGACGAGTTCGGCTTCGCCACCGCGCCACTGATCGCCGCCGGGTGCATCATGATGCGCAAATGCCACCTCAACACCTGCCCGGTCGGCGTCGCGACGCAGGATCCGGAGCTGCGCAAGCGCTTCACCGGAACGCCCGAGCATGTGGTCAACTACATGTTCTTCGTCGCGGAGGAGCTGCGCCAGATCATGGCGGATATGGGCTTCCGCACGGTCGAGGAAATGATCGGCCGGGTCGACCGGCTCGACATGACCCGCATGCACCGCCACTGGAAGGCGCGCGGGATCGATCTCACCCGCCTGCTGCACGCACCGGAGGTGGGTGAAGGCGTGCCTCTGCACAACACCGAGATTCAGGATCACGGTCTCGGCGCGGCGCTCGACAACACTCTCATCGAGGATGCGAAGGACGCGATCGAAGCGGGCAAGCCGGTCCAGCTCGAATACGAGGTACGCAACGTCAATCGCACCGTCGGCGCCATGCTCTCGGGCGAGATCGCCAAGGCGCACGGCCACGAAGGTCTGCCGGTCGACACCGTCCGCATCAACCTCACCGGCGTGGCCGGGCAGAGCTTCGGCGCTTGGCTCGCGCACGGTGTCACGCTCGATCTCTCGGGCGATGCCAACGACTATGTCGGCAAGGGTCTTTCAGGCGGTCGCATCATCGTGCGCCAGCCCGATGGCGTACCGCGCGCCTCGGGCGACAACATCATCGTCGGCAACACCGTGTTGTATGGCGCGATTGCGGGCGAAGCGTTCCTCAACGGCGTCGCAGGCGAGCGGTTTGCGGTCCGCAATTCGGGTGCGATCGCGGTCGTCGAGGGCACCGGGGACCATGGCTGCGAATACATGACCGGCGGCGTGGTGGTCGTCCTCGGAAAGACGGGGCGCAACTTCGCTGCGGGCATGAGCGGCGGGGTCGCCTATGTCTACGATCCCGAAGGCAGGTTCTCGCAACTCGTCAACCACGCGCAGGTCGATCTCGAGCAGATCTCGGCGCAGCCCGACTCCGATGAAGGCACCGGTCGCCCGGCACAGCGCCCGCGCTCGGTCCACGATTACGGGATGGGCGACATGCTGCGTCACGATGCCGAGCGTCTGCGCATCCTCGTGGAACGGCATCAGCTCCACACGGGCAGTGCGGTTGCAGGCGACCTGTTGGCTGACTGGGACGCCGCGCTGGGCAAATTCGTCAAGGTCATGCCGCGCGATTACAAGCGCGCGCTCGAAGCGCTCGAGGCCGAGCGCGAAGAAGCCGCGTCGGTCGCGGCGGAATAAAGGTCAGACACAATGGGTAAGGAAACCGGCTTTCTCGAACTGGATCGGCGCGATCGCGACTATCTCGATCCCAAGGAACGCCTGAGCAACTATCGCGAATTCGTGATCCAGCCGGATGAGGCGACGCTGGCCGGACAGGCGAGCCGCTGCATGAACTGCGGTATCCCTTATTGTCACAACGGCTGTCCGGTGAACAATCTGATCCCGGACTGGAACCACCTCGTCTACGAGGACGACTGGAAGAACGCGCTCGACCTGCTGCATTCGACCAACAATTTCCCCGAGTTTACCGGTCGCATCTGCCCCGCACCGTGCGAGGCCAGCTGCACGCTCAACATCACCGACCAGCCGGTAACGATCAAATCGATCGAATGCGCGATCATCGATCGCGGCTGGCAGGAAGGCTGGGTCGAGCCGCAGGTGCCCGAAAAAAAGACCGGGAAGTCGGTCGCGGTGGTCGGCTCCGGACCGGCTGGTCTCGCTTGCGCCCAGCAGCTTGCGCGAGCCGGCCACTCGGTCACCGTGTTCGAAAAGAGCGACCGCGTCGGCGGCCTGCTGCGCTACGGGATCCCCGACTTCAAGATGGAAAAGCACCTGATCAGTCGGCGCTGCATCCA
Source organism: Erythrobacter sp. GH1-10 (assembly GCF_045363165.1). NCBI lineage: Bacteria > Pseudomonadati > Pseudomonadota > Alphaproteobacteria > Sphingomonadales > Erythrobacteraceae > Erythrobacter > Erythrobacter sp. GH1-10. The sequence continues at coordinate 183,045 of NZ_JBJFLP010000001.1, forward strand.
GATGGAAGCCGAGGGGGTAACCTTCAAAACCTCGAAGGAAGTCGGCGTCGACATCTCGTTCAAGAGCCTCGAGGAGAATTTCGACGCGGTTGTGCTGGCCGGCGGATCGGAAGATGCGCGCGCGTTATCCATCCCCGGCGCGGAAATGCCGGGCGTGCGGCTGGCGATGGAGTTCCTGACGCAGCAGAACAAGCGCAATGCCGGCGATGACGAGGTGCGCGCGGCGCCGCGTGGAAGTCTGCTCGCGACCGACAAGCATGTCGTCGTGATCGGCGGCGGCGACACGGGCAGCGATTGCGTCGGCACCTCGAACCGGCAGGGCGCAAAGAGCGTCACGCAGCTCGAAATCATGCCCAAGCCGCCCGAAAAGGAAGACAAGGCGCTGACATGGCCCGATTGGCCGCTGAAGCTGCGCACCTCGTCGAGCCATGAGGAAGGCGTCGAGCGCGACTGGGCGGTCCTGACCAAGCGCGTCATCGGCGATGGCGAAAAGGTCACCGGGCTGGAATGCGCGCGCGTCGAATGGGTCGACGGGGAAATGCGCGAGATCGTCGGCAGCGAGTTCACCATTCCCGCCGATCTGATCCTGCTTGCGATGGGCTTTGTCGGACCCAAGAAGGCTGGAATGCTCGAACAAGCCGGGGTCGAACTGACCGATCGCGGCAATGTTGCAGCAGACACCGATCGCTACGCAACCAGCGTCGAGAATGTGTTCACCTGCGGCGACATGCGGCGCGGGCAAAGTCTCGTCGTATGGGCGATCCGCGAAGGCCGCCAATGCGCGCGCAGCGTCGACGAAGCGCTGATGGGCGTGACCGAACTGCCGCGCTAGGCGCAGTCCGGTTTCAGCTGCCGGTCGCGCACCCCACACACCGCGCGACGCTCGGATCATGGGCAAGGCGCTTCTCGGCGATCTCCTCGCCGCATTTGACGCAGTAACCCCATTCGCCTTCGTCGATCCGATCGAGCGCCGCGGCGATCCGGGCGCGCTCGGCTGCACGGCGGCGCTCCTGCGCCTGCGCCATCGCCTGCTGCTGCATCGCGTCCATCCGCGAGAGGCGCCCGACGCTGTCCTGCTGCAGCGTCACCGGCGCGCGCCCCTCGGCGCTGATCCGGTCTTCTTCGGCCAGTTCCGCCTGCCGTGCGAGCAGCGCCGCTCGGGCTTCCTCCTCAGTCACCCGCAAGCGGTCGCGCGAAATAATCGCGGTTTCCGAAACGCTCGATATAGTCGATCGAACCGTCATCCTTACGGTGGAAGGTGACGATATCGCGTTCCTCGCCCTCGTCATTGATGACGCGGAATCGATCGTCGCCCAGCGGCTTCAATCGTCCGATCCCACCGCTAGGCTCGTCATAGCTGACCTCGACGCTCGCGAGACCGCCCGCCCACGGCACGATCACCCATTCACGGCCCCAAGGCTGCGAATCGTAGAAACCGGCATAATCGGAAAGGTCCACCTCGATACCCTCGGGCGCTTCGAACTCCTCGGCGTCCTTGCGATTGCCGAGCAGCCCGGCCAGCTGCGATGCGATCGCGCCCGGCGATTCCATCGTGTTCATCGCCAGCGCAATGGCGAATTCGTTTTCGAGGTTCATCATCAGCGTGCTGCGATAGCCCGGGCAACTCCCGCCGTGGCCGACGAAGCCGGTGCCATCGATATCGTAGATCGCGAAACCCAACCCCCAGGTGGTTTCCTTGTCGGGGGTGATGTAGTGAACACGCTGCATTTCGCGCAGCGTCGAGGCGCGCAGAACTTCGGGCTCGCCGGTCCGCAGCAGCCTGAACTGCCACGCGGCAAACCTGGCCAGATCCTCGACCGTCGAACTGAACCCGGCGGCAGGGTTGATTCCTTTCGCATCGAACAGCGCGACGTCGGGGCGGGTTCCGTCCTCGTGCAGCGAGCCCCAACCGACCGCCATCTGTCCGCCATGCTTGTCGGACTGGATGTAGGGCCGAGTGTTCTCCATACCGAGCGGTTCGAGGATGCGGGTGGAAACGTAGTCGCCATAGGGCTCCCCGCTGACGGACTCGACGGTCTCGCCCACCAGCGTGAGGCCGAGGTTCGAATACTGCCAGGTGGTCGAGGCCGGATAGAGCGGGGATTGCCCCGCCATCGTGGTCCGGATTTCCGCCTGCGTCGGGAACGGGAAATCGGGCCCGGTCCAATAGGGATGCGCGGATTCGCGCGGCAAGCCTGCCGAATGCGTCAGGAGCCCGCGCATGGTGATCGGAACGCTTTCGCGATCGTCGGGCGCGAGCGTCGCCCATGGCAGGTGGGTGGTGACCGTATCGTCGAGCCGGACGCTGCCCTTTTCCCACTGCTGCATGAAGGCGACGGCGGTGAACAGCTTGGAAATGGAACAGATCGAATAGATCGTGTCGGGCCGGGCGGGCTTCGTCATCTCGCGGTCGGTGAAGCCGTAGCCCTTCGAGAAAAGGGTGTCGTCGCCCTTGACCATCGCGACCGAGAACGCCGGGATGCGGTTGCGCTTGCGATACTTGTCGAGCCAGATGTCCGCAACCACAAGCGCCTCGCGCGCGGCGGCCATCTGCTTGGCCATCTCCGCCGCTTCGTCGGACTCCTTCGCCGCCGCCTGCGATTCCTGCGCCTGCAAGGCGACCGGCACGGCGACCAGCGAGGCCCCGACGGCAAGCGAAACGGCGATAGATCTGAAACGGTGCATGGTGTGTCTCCCCCTCAAGAATGCGATTTATGCCGCCAAGCAGGGCGTCCGCCAAGCCCTTCCGCTCTAGACCGCCCAGTCGATCGCACCGCGCCCGTGGCGTTCGAGGAAGGCGTTGGCCTGGCTGAACGGGCGCGAGCCGAAAAAGCCGTTATGTGCCGAGAGCGGGCTCGGGTGCGGCGCGGTCAGCACGAGGTGATGGTCGCCCGATCCCAGTGCTTTCACCCGTCCCGCCTTCTTCTTTGCATGGCTGCCCCACAGGATGAAGACGGTGGGATTACCGCTTTCGGCAACCGCCTGCACCGCCGCATCGGTGATCGCGTCCCACCCGCGTCCGGCATGGCTGCCCGCCTGCGACGCCTGCACCGTCAGCGTGTTGTTGAGCAGCAGCACGCCCTGCTCGGCCCAGCGGGAAAGATTGCCATGCGACGGGCGCTCGATCCCGAGATCGCTTTCGAGCTCCTTGTAGATATTCACCAGCGACGGCGGGATCTTCACCCCGTCCTGCACCGAAAAGGCGAGGCCATGCGCCTGCTCCGGTCCGTGGTAGGGATCCTGCCCGAGGATCACGACGCGCACGTCTTCGAGCGGGGTGAGCGCCAGCGCCGCCAGCCTTTGCCCGCGCGGCGGATAGATCGTCTTGCCGGCATCCTCTTCGGCACGCAGCCAGCCGCCGAGCCGCCGTGCTTCGGGGGTTTGCAGCGCCGGTTCGAGCACAGGCCGCCAGCTTTGGGGAATATCCTCGGTTGCCATCGTGCCCGCAGGATACACCGCGCGTCGCGCCGCGCACCACTCGCCTCTTTCCCTCTATCCCCAATCGGCGTAGGGCACTGGCGATATGGCCGTATATTTTCACGAAGAAGACCTGCCCGATGGCGTGCTCGAAGACGTTTCCGTTTCGGGGGGCGCGCTCGCAGTCGATACCGAGACCATGGGTCTCATCACGCACCGCGACAGGCTGTGCGTGGTGCAGATCAGCGACGGATCGGGCGACGAACATCTGGTGCGCTTTTCGCCGGGCAGCGAGTATGAGGCACCCAACCTCACCCGCATCCTCGGCGACCCCTCGCGCACGAAGCTGTTCCACTACGCCCGCTTCGATCTCGCCGCGATCCATTACTACCTCGGCGTGATGGCCACGCCGGTGTTCTGCACCAAGATCGCCAGCAAGCTGGTGCGCACCTACACCGACCGTCACGGGCTCAAGAACCTGACCGACGAGCTGCTCGGCGAGAGCATTTCGAAACAGCAGCAGAGCTCGGACTGGGGCGGGCCCGATCTGAGCGAAGCGCAGCGCGACTACGCCGCCTCCGATGTGCGCTTCCTTCACCGCCTGCGCGACGAACTCACCGTGCGGCTCGAGCGCGAAGGTCGCATGCACATTGCGCAGGCGTGCTTCGATTTCCTTCCCACCCGCGCCGAACTCGATATCGCCGGCTGGGCAGAGCACGATATCTTCAACCACTCGTAATTCGCAGGGAGCCCGAGCACGCCGCCATGGTGATGAAGCGCCGGATCGAGACCAGCGAAGCGAAGGAGCTGCGCAACAAGCGGCAGCACTTTGCCGCTCCGGGCGGTTCGCACGATCGTCTGGTCGGCTTCCTCGCCCGCGCCCTGCCGCTCGGCGTCGGGATCGTCGCAGCCTTGATGGTCATCACTCCGCTTTCCCCTCGCGGCGAGGTCAGCTTTCTGCTCGACCGCAACGAGGTCGCGGTGATCGACGAGCGGCTCAGTGTCGACAACGCGATGTATCGCGGGCGCGACAATGCGGGCCGCCCCTTCTCGATCACGGCCGGCGAGGCAGTGCAACGTTCGAGCGCCGAAGGCCTGGTGCGTATGGATGAGCTGGTTGCGCAATTGCTGTTGTCCGACGGTCCGGCAAGGTTGACCGCTTCCGGAGGCACTTACGATATCGACAGCGAGATCGTGACGATCGATGGCGCGGTCCGGCTGAGCGCAGCCGACGGGTATTCGATGGTCGCGCGCGGCGTGTCGATCAATCTCGACGAGCGCACCATCAGCGGCGATGGCGGAGTCGAGGGCGAGATTCCGGCCGGCACATTCTCCGCCGACCGCATGCGGGCCGATCTTGACGCACGCACGGTCACACTTGAAGGGAATACACGCATGAGGATAGTTCCCGGCCAGTTGAGGATGCCATGATTGCAGATACGAACACCGCGGCGTCTCCCCCGAACCGGAACCGGCTGGGCCGGATTGCCCTCGCATGGATGGCGGGCGGCTTTGCCCTCACGCTGGCGCTCGCGGGAGGTGCCTATCTCAACGCGCAAGGTATAGCCGCGCACAATTCGCGCGCACCGATCAACCTGAATGCCGGGCGCACCGTGGCCGAGGGACGCTCGGACCGGATTTCGTTCACCGGCGGCGTTACAATTACTCAGGCAGGACTGACCGTGAGTTCGGACCGCATGCTGCTCAATTATTCCGACGATGACGGATCGCTCGATATCCAGCGCATCACGGCGAGCGGCGGAGTGACGGTGAGCAGGGGCAACGAAAGCGCGCGCGGCGATGTCGCGATCTACGACCTCGACCGCCGGATCATCACCATGGCGGGCAACGTCCGGCTGCAGCGCGGCAATGACACGCTCAACGGCGGCCGGCTGGTGATCGATCTGCGGAGCGGGATTTCGAGCGTCGACGGCAATCCATCGGGCGGATCGGATCTGAGCGGATCGGGCAGCGGCCGGGTCACCGGCACGTTCACCGTGCCGCAGGGCGACGAGGACGACTAAACCGCGCTCAGTAAGCGTTTTCGTGCCGCAGGACCCACAGGGTCTTGGCGATGATCTGGATATCCCGCCGAAGCGACCAGCCTGCGATATATTCGAGATCCGACTGGAGCCGGTCGGTCAGATCCTTTTCCCGCTCGGTCGCACCGCGATGGCCGCGCACCTGCGCGAGACCGGTGAGGCCGGGCTTGAGGCTGTGACGCTGCCAGTACTGGCCGTCGACTTCCCAGAAATACTTGTTTTTCGCGCGACTGCCGAGCGCGTGCGGGCGCGGGCCGACGACCGACATGTCGCCGCGCAGCACATTGATCAGCTGCGGCAGCTCGTCGATGCTCGTGGCGCGGATGAACGCGCCGATCCTCGTGATCCGGTCATCATCGCGCGCGGTCGACCGGTCGCCGTTTTGGTCGTTCTTTTCGACCCGCATCGAGCGGAACTTGAGCATTTCGAAGAACTGGTTGCCGCGCCCCAGCCTGCGCTGGACGAACAGCACCGGCCCGCCATCCTAGAGCTTGATGAGCAGCGCCACCAACAGCAGCAGCGGCGAAAGCGCGATGAGGCCAAGGGTTGCGGCGCAAACGTCGAAGCCGCGCTTGATGATGCGCCCGCGCAAGCCGAGTGGCCCGGTCGATACGACCAGCGTCGTGCGGTCGAGCTTCTCGTAGCGGTGCACCCCGACGGCCCCGAGATCGTGCGCCGGTTCGCTGACGATCTCGCCATAGATGCCCGCCGACTTGAGCAGAAACGCCCATTGCTGGCGGCGCGAACGCGGTCAGCTGACCACCACCTTGTCCTGGTTGCGCAGGAGCTTTCCGAGCCGGTCGAGCATGTAGGGATCGTGGCTGGTGGGATCGAGGCCCAGTTCGGCAGCGGACACGACAGTCGCCTGCGGGTACGGAAAATCCGAGCCCCCGTCGTCGATCACCAGCCGGTTGCGGGTGCGCCCACCCCAGAACCGTTCGATCACGACCGGGATCAGGCGCCGGAATCCCAGCAGCATTGCCGCCGCGAGGATCAATCCGAGCGTTACCGCAACGCGCGAAAACTCGGCATTTGACTTGGTGTAAAAGGCGACGAAATTGAGCAGGGCAGCAGATACCGCCAGCGCAGTGACCGCCTGCCGCGTGGCGTAGAGCCAATCGTCGAGCGCGCGCGCACCATAGCTTGAGTTATAGAGCGCGATGGTCATGTAGAGTGGCAGCAACGTTTGCGCGACCAGCATCGAGCGCGGTTCCCACCAGCGCCCCTCGTAAACGAAGGCCGCGACGGCAAAGCTGAGGTTGATCAGTACCGCGTCGATCAGCAGCATCAGGACGTAGGCACGCAGCCTGCGCCGCTCGAGCGAGGGCGCGATCCGGGATTCAACCCGGTCGGGTTGAACCTCGTTCAGCAGCGGCCCTGTGAACTTGTTCATTACGCACGCCCTTATCGGTACTGTCCGATACGTGTTTTTACTTATTCGGGCTGCATCTCATATTTGGAGGTATATTGCGACTGCGAAGAGCGCGATTGCCGCGATTTATCAACGCTTGGCCGCGAAACGGGCGATTTCGGCCAGATCCTGGGCCAGCAAAAGCTCTGCTGCCTGGCTGTTCGACAGCAGGTTGCGGTGCACCATGACAAGGCGCGGGATCAGCCGGTCGAGCTTGCGCCGATGCCAACGGGATAGCTGGTGCCGGATGTCGCGCTCGTCCTTCCAGAAGATCCCGAGCTGCGCCTTCTCGCCCCGACCGAGATTGTCGAACGAACCGCGCGGGCCCAGCTTGGCGGTGATCTGAGCCAGTTGCGCCGCACGCCGCTCGAGCGCGAGCAGCAGGCCGACCGGATTGAGGCCGAGCTCGCGCATCCGCTTCACTTCGCCCGAAACGCGGTTCAGTTCTCCACCCATCACCGCGTTGACGACCGGCTGGAACCCGTCCTCCTCGGTCGCCGCACCGATTGCGTCATAGTCTCCGATGCTGGCGGTCTTGGGCGACTGCGGATCGGCATCGCAATACAGCGCCAGCTTGGTCACTTCCGATTGCGCCAGCCGCACGTCGAGGCCGGCAGCCCGCGCAATCCGCTCGGCAAGGTCGCCGCCGAGCCGCAGTCCCGCCGTATCGGCCATCGCGCGCACCGACGCGGCAACGGTCATCAGGTCGGGCGGATAGAACATCGCCACCAGCGCATCGGGACGCTTTTCGAGCAGCTTCGCGGTGCGCGACTTGTCGGTCGCAGAGGTCGCCACCACGAGCACCGGCGCCGCTTCACCCGCACCGACATCGCCGGTTTCGATCAGCACCTTGAGGGCATCGTGCGCCTCGTCGCCGCTGGCGCGCACCAGGATGTGGCGCTTGTCTCCGAACAGGCTTTCGGTGCGCGCTTCGTCGCCGAGCAGGGCCGGGTCTCGCCTGAGGTCGGCCCCCGCCATGTCGACGCGCTCTCCCGCATCGGGCAGCGCTTCGATCACCTTCGCCGCAGCGGCCGAAGCCCCCGCTTCGTCGGGCCCGCAGAAGAAGAAGATGCCCGCTTTCTCCGCCCCGCGCGGCAGCCCCCGGGCGAAATCCTTCTGGGTGGCCTTCATTGCGCGATCACCGCGCGCCGTCTTCGCTCGCGCGCTGGCGCAGGGTCAAGGCAATCCGCGTCACCATGCGATCGGCCACTTCCTTGGCGAGGTTTTCAAGCGCGCTCTGCTCGGCCGCAATGGTCGCATATTCGCTCGACACGACGTCGATACCGGCGTCGGCACCGGCGGTGGCGTCTAGCAGGATTTCTCCCGTCGCGAGGTCGACCAGCTGGTACCGCGCGCGCAGGATGCGGCGTTCGCGGGTGATCGTGTCATCGTTGAGCACCCCGAGCGCTTCGAGCGCATCGTCGAGCCGCACGTCGAGCCGGTACTGCGGCGTCGCCTCGCCGCCCGCGCCGAAGCGCTCCTCGAGCGCATTGCGCACCAGCCAGCCCTCGCGTCCCGGGATCGCCGGGACATCGATCGCCGCCATGCCCTGCGCGACGCTCGCGCTCCCGCCACCGGCATACATCGGCTGCAACCCGCAGGATGGCAGCGCGACGAGCGCGATCAGGGCGAGCAGTGCGCGCATCAGGTTACGATGTTCACCAACCGGTCGGGCACGACGATCACCTTGCGAATGTCCGCTCCATCGATCGAACGCTGGACGTTCTCGCTGGCGAGCGCAAGCGCTTCGAGATCCTCTTTCGAAGCACCCTTGGGCGCAGTCACGGTGTCGCGCAGCTTGCCCATATGCTGGACCGCGATGGTCACCTCGTCCTCGACCAGCATCGCCGGATCGTGCTCGGGCCATGCCGCGTTTGCGATGAGTGTGTCCTGCCCAAGCTTGGCATGGGCTTCTTCGGCAAGGTGCGGCATCATCGGCGCGATCAGGTGCAGGACCGTGCGGATCGCGAAATTGCGGCTCTCGCCCGGCTCGGCCTTTTCGGCGGCGCTGGTGAGTTCGTAGATGCGCGCCACCGCCTTGTTGAAGCTCAGCGCCTCGATATCCTCGGCCACCGCGACGATCGCCTGGTGCGCTTTGCGCGCCAGCGCCTTGTCCTCGCCGGTTGCCGACGGGTCGACCTGGTCGAACAGGCGCCACAGCCGCTGGACAAAGCGCCAGCAGCCCTCGATCCCGCTTTCGGACCACGGCAGGTCGCGTTCTGGCGGGCTGTCCGACAGCATGAACCAGCGCGCGGCGTCGGCGCCATAGGTGTTGATGATGTTGTCGGGATCGACGACGTTCTTCTTCGATTTCGACATCTTGACGACGCGGCCTGCGGTCACCGGCGCACCGCTCTCGATATGGACATAGTCCTCGCCGTCCTTGCGGACTTCGTTGGGCGAAAGCCAGCTGCCGTCGCCGAGGCTGTAGGTCTCGTGCGTCACCATGCCCTGCGTGAACAGCGCGGCGAAGGGTTCCTTCACTTCGAGCTTGCCGATCCGCTCCAGCGCGCGGGTCCAGAAGCGGGCGTAGAGCAGGTGCAGGATCGCGTGCTCGATCCCGCCGATATACTGGTCGACCGGGAGCCACGCGGCGACCTCCTCGGGGTCGAACGGCGCGTTGTCGGGCTGGCTCGCGAAGCGCAGGAAATACCACGAGCTGTCGGCGAAAGTATCGAGCGTATCGGTCTCGCGCCGCGCCTTGCCGCCGCATTCGGGGCAATCGACGTACTTCCATGTCGGGTGCCGTTCGAGCGGGTTGCCGGGCGTTTCGAAATCGATGTCTTCGGGCAGCACGACCGGCAGCTGGTCCTTGGGCACCGGCACCACGCCGCAGCCACCGTTTTCTTGGGCGCAGTGGATGAACGGGATCGGCGTACCCCAATAGCGCTGGCGCGAAACGCCCCAGTCGCGTAGCCGCCAGACGGTCGTGCCCTCGCCCCGGCCCTCTGCTTCGATCCGCTTGATGACCTCGGCCTTGGCATCCTCGACGCTCATTCCGTCGAGGAAGTCCGAGTTGACGATCACGCCGTCGCCGGGCTCGGCCTCACCCGCCATCGGCGCATCGGCTTGGCTGACATCGCTGGCGACCACCCGCACGATCGGCAGTTCGTACTTGGTCGCGAATTCGAAGTCGCGCTGGTCATGGCCGGGGACGCCCATGACCGCGCCGGTGCCGTAATCCATCAGCACGAAGTTGGCGATGAACAGCGGCATGGCCTCGCCGGTGAAGGGATGTGTCGCAGTGATATCGGTGCGGAAGCCGAGTTTCTCGGCCGTCTCGAGCTCGGCGGCGGTCGTCCCGCCGCGCTTGCATTCTTCGATGAACCTGACCGCCAGCGGGTCCTGCGCCGCGACGCCTTGCGCGACCGGATGGTCGGCGGCGACCGCGACGAAGCTCGCCCCGAAAATCGTATCCGGGCGCGTCGTGTAGACCGGCAGCTTTTCGCCGCTCGACAGGTCGAAGGAGAATTCGAGGCCCGAGGACTTGCCGATCCAGTTCTCCTGCATCAGCCGGACCTTGTCGGGCCACTGATCGAGCTCGCCCAGCCCCGCCAGCAGCTCCTCGGCGAAATCGGTGATCTTGAGGAACCACTGGTCGAGCTTGCGCTTCTCGACTTCGGCGCCCGAGCGCCAGCCCTTGCCGTCGATCACCTGCTCGTTGGCGAGCACGGTCATATCGACCGGGTCCCAGTTCACTTCGCTCGACTTGCGGTAGACGAGGCCCGCCTCGTACATGTCGATGAACAGCGCCTGTTCATGCCCGTAATATTCGGGGTCGCAGGTGGCAAATTCGCGGGTCCAGTCGAGCGCGAAGCCGATCCGCTTCAGCTGCGCCTTCATCGCGTCGATGTTCGAACGGGTCCAGCCGCCCGGATGGACCTTCTTTTCCATCGCTGCGTTTTCCGCGGGCATGCCGAACGCGTCCCAGCCCATCGGGTGCAGCACTTCGAACCCGCGCATCTTCTTGTAGCGCGCCAGCACGTCGCCCATCGTATAGTTGCGCACGTGGCCCATGTGGATGCGCCCCGAAGGATAGGGGAACATCTCGAGGATATAGCTCTTGGGCTTCGGGCTCGAGCTGTCGGCGGTGAAGGTGCCGGCCTCTTCCCACGCGCGCTGCCAGCGCCCGTCAGCGGAGGACGGATCGAAACGGGTATCGGTCATGTGAGGTCCGCTAACGCGAAATGGATCAGGAAGCGAGAGCCTTGCGGCGCAGGTCGCGCGCCTTGGTGAGGATGATGTCCTCGAGCTTCTGCACGGTCGCGGCCTGGACCGGTGCTTCCACCCAGCGACCATCCTGCGCCACCTGGCGGCTGGCGGCGACGCGCAGGGCATCGGCGCGCAGGTCCTGATCGAGGATCGTGACGGTCAGCTTGACCCGCTCGTCCGGATTGGAAGGGTTCGCATACCAGTCGGTCGCGATCACCCCGCCCGAGCTGTCGGCGGAAAGCAGCGGCGCGAAGCTGACGGTTTCGAGCGCGGCCCGCCACAGGAAGGCGTTGACCCCGATCGTGTTGATCTGCGCGGCCTGCAGCTCGGTCGTCGGGCGATCGCGCCCGCCGCAAGCGGCAAGGCTGGCGATCGCGCCGCATGCCAGCGCGACTCGAGTCGTTTGCAGAAGAGCGTGTTTGGCGCGTGTCACAACGAGAAATCCCTTTGTCTGTGTTTCATGGCTCTATAACTCCCGCACGCCGCGCGGCAAGCGTTGTGCCACCCGGTCCATCGCACGCAATGCCCGGAATCCTCGCGAATCTAGGCCATTGTGCGCCTTAAGCCCCGCTGAATCGGGGATTTCCGCATCGCCAAGCTGTGTGCCTTGGGCAACAGTTTGGCAGCGAACATGGCTGGATGGTGTGGAAAAGATTGCACAGCGGGCTACGGCAATCCTATCAACAACGTCTTGTAGTACGAATCTAATGGCGCTCATCGGGGATTAAGGCGCAATCTGCTTTATCCGGTGGGGCTGAAAGAAGCGCAGGCTGAACTGCGCGGATATGGGATAGCAGGCGAATATGTCAGGCGGACCGAACAAGCGAGCGACGAAGCAGCACAAGCTGCCCGTGCTGGCCATGGCCGGTGCCCTGCTGCTCGGTCTCCCCACGGCAAGCCTCGCAGTGGTCGGTTTCAGCCAGAACTCGGCTTCCGGCGCGAGCTCCGCGCTCGACATATTCACCCCCGCCTCGGTCGATCCCGAGCTTGCGGCCCGCGTGGCCAAGAAAGCCGGCGAGAAGGGCATCCGCTTCACTCCGGCCGGATCCAATCCGGTCCTGCGCGACAGGACTGTGACCGTCGCCGTCCGGATCGACGACGAAACCGCCAAGGCGGTGTCGGTCCGCAACGCGATCGACGCTGCACCGGGCGTGGGCACCTCGCTCTCCGCGCTGCAACCGAGCAAGTTCAACCTCGGCACCGCGCGCGGATATCAGAGCTTCGCCCGCCCGATCGAACTGCCGAGCAACGTCAAGAACCTGAGCGTTCCCGATCTTTCGGAATTCGCACCGGCCAAGCCGCGCGCGGAAGACAAGCCGAGCCGCCTCCAGCCGCGCATCGAGCTTGAGGACCGCGCGATTGCGGGCCGTTCGCCGAACACGCTCGACGCGTCCGAATCCTCGGTCGATGTCGGCGGCAGCTTCCGCCTGTCGAAGAACCTCGATGTCACCGCCGGCGTTCGCTACTCGCAGGAGCGCGACCGGCTCGATCCGCTCACCGACTCGGTGCAGGACAGCCAGGCGGTTTATGTCGGGACCCAGATCCGCTTCTGATCCGACACGGAAATTCGTATGCAGGGACCCCGCTTCGGCGGGGTTTTTCTTTGCCTTCCGTAACGTCACCGCTAGGTTCGTAGCAATCAAGATTTCTGGGAAGGATGCTGCACAATGAACCCGATGAATCGAGTAGCCGTTGTTACGGGTGGAACCCGCGGAATCGGGCGCGCGATCTGCGAACGACTCAAGTCGGACGGGTTCAACGTCGTCGCCAACTATGCCGGCAACGATGAAGCGGCGAAGAAATGCAGCGAAGAGCTCGGCATTTCGACCTACAAATGGGACGTCGGCGATCACGAGGCGACGCTTGCCGGGTGCCAGCAGATCCATGACGAGATCGGTCCGGTCGAGGTGGTGGTGAACAATGCGGGCATCACCCGCGACGGCACGCTCCACAAGATGAGCTTCGAGGACTGGAACGAGGTGATGCGCATCAACCTCGGCGGGTGCTTCAACATGGCCAAGGCCTGCTTCCCCGGAATGCGCGAGCGCGGCTGGGGCCGGATCGTCAATATCGGCTCGATCAACGGACAGGCCGGGCAATACGGCCAGGTCAATTACGCCGCCGCAAAGTCGGGCATCCATGGCTTCACCAAGGCGCTGGCGCAGGAAGGCGCGAAGTTCGGCGTGACGGTGAACGCGATCGCGCCGGGCTATATCGACACCGACATGGTCGCCGCCGTGCCGCAGGGCGTGCTCGAGAAGATCATCGCCAAGATCCCGGTCGGCCGGCTCGGCCAAGCCGAGGAAATCGCGCGCGGGGTAAGCTTCCTGTGCGCAGAGGACGCAGGCTTCGTGACCGGCTCGACGATGAGCATCAATGGCGGCCAGCACATGTATTGATGAAAGTTCATCTCTGGGCAATCGCGCCGGTCTAAGGCCGGTCGTTCGGAGGGATTTGGCTCTGATGAAGCGTTTGAAAGCGGGTCTGGTTTCGGCCCTTGCTGCTGCGATCTTGCTGGCATCCGCTCCAGCCAGCGCCGGGCTCATATCCGGCCGAGTGTATCAGCCGGTTTCGCTGGCCGATACCGAGGTCGAATGGTCGGGCGAAGCTCCCGCCGCCCTTTCTGTCACGACTGAAGACGGTTTGACCCTCGAAGGCGCGCACTTCCCGAGGAAGGGCGAGGATGCACCGGTCATGCTCGTCTTCCACGGGAACAGCTACAACCACCTCGTCATGGCGCGCCGCGTCGAACCCCTTGCGGCCCAAGGTGCAGGAGTGATCGCTGCGTCGTATCGCGGCTATGGCGACAATCCCGGGACACCTTCGGAAGCGGGCCTTTACCGCGATGCGGAGTCGTGGGTCGCCAAGACGCGCGAGCTCTATCCCGATGCCCGCATCTTCGTGTTCGGGTTTTCGCTGGGCGGCGCGGTCGCCATCGAGATGGCAACGCGTCACGATTTCGATGGCGTGGTGACGCTTGGCGCGTTCACACGCTTGAAAGATGCCGTGCCGTGGATCGCGCGACCGTTCGTGAAGGAAAAGTACGATAATCTCGCAAAAGTCGCGCTGATCAACGAACCGCTCTTCCTGCTGCACGGCAGTGCGGACGAAACGATCGACGCGGAATCGGCCGAGAAACTGGAACAGGCTGGCGGCGCAAATGTGACGCGTATCAACATCGTGGGCGGCGACCACTGGGTTCCGCTCGATGATCTGGCGCAGCGCCTCTGGCAAACGATCGATCCGCAGCAAGATCGACGCGAGTGATGCAGCGGCGCTGAAGGGAGCCGCAGGGCCCGCTGCATTTTCCTACCTATGCGGAATCGGTTAGGACCACAGCTCCAACATGTCGTCGACCTCAACACCAATACCGCTTGATCAGGCAAATTCGGGCACCGATCCCGCGAAGTGTCAACTTCGCTTTCCGCGATATTTTGTTATTTCACTCAGGAGGTTGCGGGTGACAAATACGGGTGACACGGTGTCAACTTCGTCAACTTTCCGGATTTCCTGCAGACTCGCTGCGGACAGGGATTCAGCCACTTGCTACCCGCTATGTCGATGAGCAGCACGCCCTATCACCCCCCAGTCAAACGCTCGGTCGAGATCGCTGGGCACAAGACCTCCATCAGCCTCGAGCCCCTGTTTTGGGACATGCTCCGTACAGCTGCGGAAGAGCGGGACATTCCGATCAACGCGCTCGTCGCACGGATCGATGCCGAGCGGATCAAGGCGGACACACCGCCGGGGCTGGCGAGCGCGATACGGGTGTGGCTGTTTCAGGAGATCAGAACATGACCCGCGTCCTGAACTATCGCGACGAGCATTTCGACGGTGTAGATCGCCTTTGGCGCGAGGTCTTTCCCGGTGCCGCACCGCGCAACCGCGCCGAAAACGCCATCCCGTCGAAGGTGGCGCTAGGTGATGGCTTGTTCTGGGTGGCGCTCGATGGCAAAGGTCAGGTGATCGGCACCGCCATGGCTGGCTGGGATGGTCATCGCGGCTGGCTTTATCTGATCGCCACCTCGCCCGATCACAGGCGCAAGGGCGTGGGCAAAGCACTGGTTGAGAGAGCTGTAGCCGAACTTGGCAAGCGCGGATGCGGCAAGGTCAACTTGCAGATTCGCGCCGATAATGTCGAAGTTGCCAGCTTTTATGCCTCGCTTGGTTTCATCGAAGAACCGCGCATGAGCATGGGGCGCGAGTTACCCGGTTGAAGGTCAGTCGTCGCCGACCCGCTCGATATCCGCGCCGACCAGCTGGAGCTTCTCTTCCAGCCGTTCGTATCCACGGTCGAGGTGGTAGATGCGTCGCACTTGCGTTTCGCCCTCGGCCGCGAGCGCGGCGATGATCAGGCTCATCGAGGCGCGCAGGTCGGTCGCCATCACTTCGGCGCCGGTCAGATCGCTCGGTCCCTTGACGATCGCGGTGCGGCCTTCGGTCGCGATATCCGCGCCCATCCGCGCGAGTTCGGGCACGTGCATGAAGCGGTTTTCGAAGATCGTTTCCTTGAGCACGCTCGTGCCCTCGGCCTTGGTCAGCAGGCTCATCAGCTGCGCCTGCATGTCGGTGGCGAGCCCCGGGAAAGGCGCGGTGGTGAGATTGACCGGCTTCAGCGCGCCCTTCGCGCGCACCGTCACGCCCTTCTTGTCCTCTTCGACTTCGACGCCGATCGCTTGCAGCGCGTGGGTAGTGGAGGCCATATCGTGCGCATTCGCGCCTTCGAGGCGGACTTCGCCTCCGGTGATCGCCGCCGCGCAGGCATAGGAGCCGGCTTCGATCCGGTCGGGCATCACGCGGTAGGTCGCGCCGTGGAGCCGCTTGACCCCGTGGATGGTGAGATCCGAGGTGCCAATACCCTCGATTTCGGCTCCCATCGCCACGAGCAGGTTGCACAGATCGACGATTTCGGGCTCGCGCGCGGCGTTGAACAGTCGGCAGGTGCCGTTCGCCAGCACTGCAGCCATGACCGCGTTCTCGGTCGCGCCGACCGAAACGACCGGGAAGTCGAACTCGCCGCCGGGGAGGCCGCCCTCGGGGGCCATCGCCTTGACGTAGCCCTGCGTCAGCTCGATCTCGGCGCCGAAGGCTTCCAATGCCTTCAGATGGAGATCGATCGGCCGGTTGCCGATCGCGCAGCCGCCCGGCATCGAAACCGTCGCCTCGCCTGTGCGTGCGAGCATCGGTCCGAGGACGAGGATCGAGGCGCGCATCTTGCGCACCAGATCGTAAGGCGCGACGGTCGAGGTGATCCGCGTCGCTTCGAGCGTCATCACCCTGCCGAAATCCTCCGGACGGGTGCCCTGGATCGCGGTGGTGACGCCGAACTGGTTCATCAGGTGCTGGAACCCGTCGATATCCGCGAGCCGCGGCAGGTTGCGCAAAGTCACCGGTTCTTCGGTGAGCAGCGCGCACGGAATCAGCGTGAGCGCGGCGTTCTTCGCGCCCGAGATCGGAATGGTGCCGGAAAGGCGATTGCCGCCACGAATGATGAGTTTGTCCATACGGCTGCCTTTATCGTGTTTGCACGCGCGCGCAAACGTCACAGAGCGGCAATGCAATGCATCCAGTTGACGCGGCGATCTCCAAGGCCCTAACCGAGGTGACATGAGCAGCCACAAACCGATCAAGAAAGCCGTCTTCCCCGTTGCGGGGCTGGGCACGCGTTTCCTCCCTGCGACAAAGGCGATTCCGAAGGAACTTCTGCCGATCGTCGACCGCCCGCTGATCCAGTATGCGGTGGACGAGGCGCGCGAGGCGGGGATCGAACAGATGATTTTCGTCACTGGGCGCGGCAAGACCGCGATCGTCGAACATTTCGACGTCGCCTACGAGCTCGAAGACACGATGAGCGAGCGCGGAAAGGACCTGTCGGTGCTCGAATCGACCCGCGCGACTCCGGGCGACATCATCACCGTTCGCCAGCAGGTCCCGCTGGGCCTCGGCCACGCGATCTGGTGCGCTCGGGCCATCGTCGGCGACGACCCCTTCGCGATCTTCCTTCCCGACGAGCTGATGATCGGCAATCGCGGGGGAACCGGCTGCATGAAGCAGATGGTCGATGCCTATAACGAGGTCGGCGGAAACCTGATCAGCGTCCTCGAGGTGCCGATGGCCGAGGTGTCGTCCTATGGCGTGATTGCGCCCGGCGCGACGAACGGGGCGCTGACGGAGGTTACCGGGCTGGTCGAAAAGCCTGCGGTTGCCGATGCGCCCTCGAACAAGATCGTCTCGGGACGCTACATTCTCCAGCCCGAAGTGATGCGGGTGCTCGAGAGCCAGGAAAAGGGAGCGGGCGGCGAAATCCAGCTGACCGACGCGATGGCGAAGATGATCGGCGACCAGCCGTTCCACGCGGTCACATTCGACGGCAACCGCTATGACTGCGGCAGCAAGACCGGCTTTGTCGAAGCGACGCTTGCGCTCGCGCTGCAGCGCGAAGACATGGGCGCGGATGTGCGCGCGATCGCCGAGCGGTTGCTCAATTAGGCAAGCGAAAACCCCGGAGCGGCAAGGCACCCCGGGGCTTCGATCTCAAGCTCGCCGAGCCTACTCGGCGGCTTCTTCCTTCGGCTCTTCGCCTTGGACGCCGAGGCCTTCGGGAGCGACAATGTCCTCGTCGAAGCTGAGCTCGGACAGCGCCCGGGCTGCATCCGACTTGGGGTCTTCCGCCGCGGCCTTCACCAGCGTGCCGAGCGAAGAGCCGTCGAGACCAAGCTCCTTCATCAGCCCGTCGAGGACGGGTGCTTGCGCGCGATAGGCGAGCGCGGCTGAGACCGCATCGCTGGCAAGGTTGCCCGAACCGCCACCGACCGAGCCATTGCCGCCGGAGCCTTTTCCGCCACCATTGGTGAGACCATCGACCTGGACGATCTTGATCGAATCGATAGCTTCCATCGGCTTGGCGCTTTCGCGGATTACCTCGGGTAGGACCTTGAGCAGCGCCAGCTTCGTCTGCAGGCTGATCTGGTCCATCGACAGGATGTTCGCGGCCTCGTTGATCGCCTGCTGACCGGCAGCTTCGACCTCGAAGCGCACACGGGCGGCTTCGGCGCGAAGCTTTTCGGCTTCGGCTTCACCCTCGGCCTCGCGGCGGAGCGCTTCGGCGCGATTGCCCGCAGCGTCGCGTTCGGCCTCGGCTTCGACTTTGATGCTGATCGCATCGCGTTCGGCCTGCTTCGACGCCTCGATCAGCTCGATCTTCTTCTGACGTTCGGCGATCTCGCTTTCGCGAGCCGTCGCGACCTGCTCTTCGGCTTCGACCGCCTTGGCGCGCGCGGCGTCGGCTTCGGCCTTGGCCTGGCTTTCCTCGCGCGACTTGTTCTGGACTGCGATCTGCTGTTCCTGCCGGGCGATTTCGAGGGCGCGAACCTGGTCGATCCGGGCCTCTTCGACGAGCCGGTCGGCCTCGATCTGCTGCGCGTCGACCTGCTTTTTGGCCTCGATCCGCGCGGCATCGGCTTCACGCTGGCGTTCGGCCTGTTCGCGGGCGATTTCCGAGGCCTGAGCGGCGCGTCGGATTTCGACCTCCCGTTCCTGTTCGAGCCTCGCATATTCGGTGTCGCGCCCGATTTCGAAGCTGCGCTGGTCGGCTTCAAGGTTCTTTGTCTCCATCTGGACGCGCGTGTCCTGTTCGATGTCGTTGCGCAGCTTCTTGCGCGCTTCGATCTGCTCGGTGAGCTTGGTGAGACCTTCGGCGTCGAACGCGTTGTTGGCGTTGAAGTGCTCGATCGAAGTCTGGTCGAGTCCGGTGAGCGAGACCGATTCAAGCTCCAGACCGTTCATCGCAAGGTCGTTCGAGGACACCTGCTGCACCTTCTGGACGAAGTCGGCACGCTGTTCGTGCAGTTCGTTCATGCTCATGCCCGCCGCGACCGAGCGCAGCGCGTCGACGAATTTGCCCTCGACGAGATCCTTGAGCATTTCCGGCTGCATCGTGCGCTGGCCGAGCGTCTGCGCCGCCATGGCGATTGCGCCGGCATCGGGGCGAACGCGGACATAGAATTCCGCCTTCACGTCGATCCGCAAGCGGTCGAGCGTGATCAGCGCTTCGGCATCGCGGCGGATAACCGAGAGCACCAGCGTGTTCATGTTGACCGGCATTGTCTCGTGGAAGACCGGCAGCACCAGCGCGCCGCCATTCATCACGACCTTTTCGCCGCCGACGCCGGTCCGCACGAAGGCGGTTTCCTTCGACGCGCGGCGATAGAGCATCGTCATCGATATGATGATGACAAGGAAGGCGGTGAAGATGATGCCAGCCCACATCAGGATATCAAAAAGTTCCATCATTCCTCCTGTTTCGGGTTTGCCATGCGCTTCGGGGCTGCGCATCGGCGTGTGGTGTGCCCGGCGAGTGCAACCTCTTAATCCAGTCCGAGCAAGCGATTTTCGTATTGCACCGCGAAGAAGATTCCCCCTTCGCGGCGAACCAGGAGGACTGTTTCTCCCTCCCTGAGTTCTACATCGGGATCATGGGGTTCGACCATGACGAAATGCGGGTGCCCGTGGATATCGAGCACTTTCGAGCGCGCAGGCGAGCCTTTGCGCGCCGTGCCTGTGTAAATCTCGGCATCGCGGCGCACGAGGCTGTCGAGACCGACGGCGGACGTTTCATCCTTGGGCAGCAACGCGCCTATCGGGCGAGCGACAAGTCCGGCGACCGGCAAGGTGCCGATACCGGCGAGCACGCCTGCAAGCCCGGTGTGGAGCGGCGAGCCCAACAGGCTGAGCGCGAGCGCCTGACCCGACACGCCGATCGCGGCGAACAGGACGAGAAACATCGTTAGCCAGACGAGGAAGGGCACGCGCCCCAGGCCGATCAGGCTGAGCAGCCCG
This sequence comes from Erythrobacter sp. GH1-10, assembly GCF_045363165.1. Classification (NCBI taxonomy): domain Bacteria; kingdom Pseudomonadati; phylum Pseudomonadota; class Alphaproteobacteria; order Sphingomonadales; family Erythrobacteraceae; genus Erythrobacter; species Erythrobacter sp. GH1-10. The sequence continues at coordinate 202,965 of NZ_JBJFLP010000001.1, forward strand.
CCGAGGAACCCGGCGCCCGAAACGACCTCGCCGCCATCGACGTCGGCATCAATGTCGATATCGATCTCCGCATCGCCACCGAACATGTCGCCCGCGCCGAGGATCTGGGCGATCGCCACGAACGCCAGCAGGGCGATCGCCACCGCAAATGGCAGGTTGTATGGTTCAAGCAAAGTCATCGTATTTCACCCAAACGACTCCGCGCCGCAGAGCCTGCAACATCCATTCTCCAAGTTTTTCCCATGAATGGTCGATTAACACATGTTTCCCGGAAATAACAGGAAAATCGGAATTTGCGTTCGATAAATTCGTCAAACAAACAAATCTTGCACGATTGCACTTGAATTGTTCAAGATACAGCCCATATATAAGGCTTACACTGGCGTGATCCTGAGCGGCAGTGTCTTCAAACCTCCCACGAATGTACTGGTCGCGCGCTTCGCTTCGCCTGCAGGTTCGACCGTCTCGATCCGGTCGAGGAGCGCTTCGAACAGGATGCGCATTTCGAGCCGCGCAAGATGCAGGCCGAGGCACTGGTGCGCCCCCGCTCCGAACGCCAGATGTCGGTTGGGCGAGCGCGCAGCATCGAATGTGCGCGGATTGTCGAATTGCGCCGGATCGTGATTGGCCGCGACGTAGTTGATCATCATCCAGTCGCCCGCCTTCACCTGCTGCCCGCCGATCTCGACGTCTTCGGCGGCAGTGCGCATGAAATGCTGCACCGGCGAGGTCCAGCGGATGGCCTCCTCGACGATACCCGGAAGCAGCGACCGGTCGGCTTTCACCTTCGCCCATTGCCCGGGATCGTTCGCCAGCGCCTGCATCGCTCCGGCGGTCGACGCACTGGTGGTGTCATGCCCGGCGGTGGCAACAATGATGTAGTAGCCTGCCATGTCGCGCGGCGGCAGCGGCTTGCCGTCGACTGTGGCGTTGGCGATCACGCTCGCGACGTCCTCGGTCGGGTTCGCACGGCGATCCTCGGCGAGCGCGGCGAAGTAACCCTCGAAAGTCTTCACCGCCCCGGCGACGATCTGCACAACCTGTTCGGGCGTCATCTGGTCCATGCCGGTGCCCGAAAGATCGGCATCCTGCCCGCCGAACAGCTGCTGGGTGAGCATCTGCATCCGCGGCTCGTCTTCGGGAGGCACGCCGAGGATCTGCATCACCACCCGAAGCGGATAGGGTCCGGCGACTTCCTTGACGAAATCGACTTCCGCGCCCTGCTCGATCATGCGGTCGACAGTGCGATGCGCCAGCGCGCGGATCTCGTCCTCGATCCGCGCGAGGTTGCGCGGCATGAACCAGTCCTGCGTCAGCTTGCGGTACTTGGGATGGATCGGCGCGTCGAACACCACCAGCGAATCGACCAGCATGTCCGATCCGGTCGCCGCGCGGCTGAATTCGATCGCCTGATTGAAGCTGAACACGACCGGGCGCGGATTGTTGAGGAAGGTTGAGTTGTCTTTCGAAATCCGCATCACGTCATCGTAGCGGGTGACCAGCCAGAAAGGTTCGAACAGCCCTTCCTGTTCGGGCACGATCCTGGCGACTGGGCTCTCTTCGCGCAGCCGGTCAAACGTGTCGAGCAGGCTGTTCCATTCGGCGTAGGCGTGCGGGTCGATCACCTGCTTGGCGATCTCGGTCGGCAGGATTGCCGGTTCGCCCATCAGGCGTCAGCCTTCTCTGCGTATTCGTCGCGCAACTCGCGCTTATAGAGCTTGCCGTTGGCCTCGCGCGGCAAATCGGGCCGGAAATCGAACAGCTTCGGCATCTTGATCTTGGACAAGTTGGGCGCGAGGAAATCGCGCAGCTCGGCTTCGAAATCCTCGCCGGCATCGGCCATGTCGAGCGGCTGCACCACCGCCACGACCTTCTCGCCCAGGTCGGGATCGGGCGCGCCGATCACCGCTGCGTCCATCACCTTGTCATGCGTCACCAGCAGGTTCTCGATCTCCTGCGGATAGATGTTGACCCCGCCCGAGATGATCATGTGGCTCTTGCGGTCGGTGAGATAGAGGTACCCATCCCCATCGACATGCCCGATATCGCCCAAAGTCATCCAGCCCTTGGGATGCATCGCCTCGCGCGTCTTTTCGGGATCGTTGTGATAGGTCGGCAGCAACACGTTCTCGAAATAGATGAGGCCGTCCTCGCCTGCCGGGAGTTCCTCGCCATCGGGCCCGCAAATGTGCAACGTGCCGTAGATCGCCTTGCCGACCGTGCCCGGGTGGGCGAGCCAGTCTTCGGACCTGACCATGGTCATGCCGATGCCTTCGCTACCGGCGTAGTACTCGTTCACGATCGGCCCCCACCATTCGATCATCTCGCGCTTGATCGGGACCGGGCATGGCGCAGCAGCATGGAGCGCGCGCCGGTGGCTCGAAAGATCGTATTTCGTCCGGATTTCCGGATCGAGCTTGAGGAAGCGCACGAAGTGGGTCGGCACCCACTGGCTGTCGGTGATCCTGTAATCCTGGATCGCCTTCAGCGCCGCCTCGGGCTCGAACTTTTCCATCACCACCAGCGTTCCGCCAAGCCGATGCACCGCCGAGCACCATGCAAGCGGTGCGGCGTGGTAAAGCGGCGCGGGCGACAGGTAGATCATGGTGCCATCGGTCGGCATCCCCGCACCCATCGTGGCGAGGCCGAGGAACGGCACGACCGCTTGCGGATCGGGATCGGCGGGCGGCGCCGGGCGGATACCCTTGGGTCGCCCGGTTGTGCCCGAAGAATACAGCATGGTGGCCCCGGCGCGCTGATCGGCGATCGGCTCGGCAGGCTGCGCTGCGAGCGCAGCTTCGAAACCTTCCGACCCATCGTCGCCCACCAACATGACGGGGAGGTCGGGGCATTGCTCCCGGATTGACGTGAGCACCTCGTCGAAGGCATGCGACGTGATCAGGAATTTCGCCCCCGAATCCTCAAGGATATAGGCGATTTCGGGCGCGGTCAGCCGGGTCGAGATCGGGACGAGCATGGTGCCCGCACGCTGCGACCCCCAGACGAGCGTGAAGTAGTCGATCCGGTTTTCGAGAAGCACCGCAAAGGCATCGTCGGGCCCGAGCCCGCGGGCGCGCAGCAATTGCGCAAACCGGTTCGCCGCCTGATCCATCTCGGCATAGGTGATTTGCTCGCCCGATCCCGCCATGATCACGGCGGGATGGTCGGGACGGTTCGCGGCGTGCGCGATCGGATGCATGCTCATTGATTTCTCCCTCGCGCGGCACGGGCCGCGCCTGTCTCTCTTGGGAAGAAATCTAACGGGAGGGCGCACGCACTCAAGCGAAATCGAAACAGGCGCTTGCGGACGCCGGACAGAAAAAAGGCGGCGGGATAACCCGCCGCCCATGTTCGGACACCCTCTCCAATGTCCGACCCGCTTCCAGGCGGGTAAACCGTTCGGAGGCTTATTCGCCGCCGATGCCGGTCAGCGCGCTATCCTGAGCGAGCGCGACCTGTGCCTCGGTTTCCACCATATAGGGAATCGGGTTTACTGCAACCCCATCGACGCGGACTTCGTAGTGAAGGTGCGGGCCGGTCGAACGCCCGGTCGAGCCAACATAGCCAATAATGTCGCCCTTGCGCACGGTTTCACCGGCGGTGACGGCGAGCTTCGACATGTGCGCGTAGCGGGTTTCCAGATCGGCGCCGTGATCGATGCTGATGTAGAGACCGTAGCTCGAAAACCAGTCGGCGCGGCCGACAATGCCGTCAGCCGTCGCGTAAACCGGCGTGCCGGTTGGAGCGGCGAGGTCGACGCCCTTGTGGCGGGCGCGCTTGCGCAGGACCGGATGGTTGCGCATGCCGTAGCTGCTCGTCATCCGCGCACCCGAAAGCGGCATACGCGACGGCACTGCGACGATCGGCTGTTCGACGGGCGCACCCGGTCCGGCCTGATCGAGCGCGGTCCAGCTTGCGAACAGCTGGCGGAAGCGCGGATCGCCCGATGTCAGGCTCTCGGCCTGCGCTTCCTTGACGGGCGCGGTGACATCGGCGGCGGAATTGGTGGAGGTGTTTGCAGCGGCCGGCGCTGCGGCAATCAGCGACGCAGCGGCGCAAATTGCGGCGGTCGCCTTCCCAAAATGACGCTTCAACAGCGTGTTCATAACTGACCCGGTCCTTGTTAGCGGCGTTTTCGCCTTCGCGCTTCGTCAGCGCGTCATCTCAACTCTTGCGCCACTCCGACTTCGCAATCTGAACTGCTGCGATTTGCAGTGCGGCGGTGTTCAAACGGACCGATTGGCCTGCCTGAACGCGTGAGGGTGGAGTTATCGAGCGAAAATCTTAATGCGCAACTTCCGCGTAGAATTCGCGCGACAAACCGGCTGCAAGACGCGCCGAGTCGTTGAACGGCGGCTTAATGGCACCCCGAAAGTGCTCCCGAACGAGCGATTGCCACATCGATTCTGCTGGATTCCCGCGCATTTGCGCGCACCGCAAAAAGTGCTTGGTTCCGAATCCGACATGCCGGATTTCGTCGTCAAGGATCCGGGAGAGAATTTTTGCGCCATGGTGATCGCCCGCCGATTTGACCCGCTCGAGCGTTGACGGAGTGACGTCAAGTCCGCGCGCTTCGAGCACCATCGGAACGATCGCCAGCCGGGCGGCGACGTCATGCCGGGTGTTATGCGCCGCCTCCCACAGCCCGGCGTGCGCGGGCAATGCACCGTAATGGCTGCCAAGCGATTCGAGCTTGCGGGCGAGCAGCGCGAAATGCATCGCTTCGTCGGCAGCGACCGAGAGGAAGTCGCCGACGAACTCCTCGTCCATCGTTTCCCCGAATCGTCCCGCCATGTCGAGCGCGAGGTCGATCGCCACGAATTCGATATGGGCAAGACTGTGCCAGAGCGCGATTCGCGCCCGCTCGGATCCGAACTTTCCGCGTTTGGGCATGCGATTCGGCGGCAGCAGCTCTGGGGCATCGGGCCAGGCCGGCTGGTCGGGCATCGCGACGTCGAATTGCCATGCAAGCTGGCCACGACGCCATCGGCGCGCAACATCGCGCGTCGCAAAGCACTTCGCGCGCGGATCGGCTGTCAGCAGCGCCGAACGAATGGCGGATGCGACGGTTTGCATCGGGGCTTAAAGCGCCTTGGCGGCGTCAAGCACTTCTTCGGCGTGCCCCTTGACCTTCACCTTGTTCCAGATCTGAGCGATCTTTCCATCGGGCCCAACCAAATAGGTTGTCCGTACCATACCCATGAAGGTCTTCCCGTACATCTTCTTCTCGGTCCAGATGCCGAGCGCATCGGACAGCCCGCCTTCCTCGGCATCGGTCGCCAGCGGCGTCTTGAGATCGTGCTTGGCGATGAAATTCTGGTGCTTTTTCGCGCTGTCCTTGCTCACGCCGAGAAGCTCCACACCCGCCTTGTCGAATTCACCCTTTAGCGCGGTGAAATCCTTGGCCTCGGTGGTGCAGCCGGGCGTGTTGTCCTTGGGATAGAAGAACACCACCAGCTTTTTGCCCTTGAAGTCGGACGGTTTGACCGTGCCGCCATCGGGGGTTTCCATCGCGATATCGGGCATGGCATCGCCGACGCTGGGAAAATCACTCATTGTCGCTCTCCGTTGATTGGTTCTGCTCGTCAATAGGCTGACCGAAGATGTTGTTCCACACTATCGTGACAGCGTGGCGCGCGTTGACGAGGCGATGCAGCAGATCCTCGTAAACGCTTGCGCCGCACGCTTTGGCCAACGCCTTGGCCGCGCATTCGGGAGGCTCCTTGCCGCCCGGGGCCAGCAAGCGTCCGGCCACGAGGATGCGCGTCATCAGGTCGTAGGCTGACACGATCTCTTCCGGCAACAGTCCTGCGGCGACCAATCCGGGAATCGCGGTGCCGAGATCGGGATCGAACGCAGCCGGATGTGCATCGGCCAGTTCGCGCCCGCCTCGCAGCTGCAGGAAATGGATCAGGAATTCGAAGTCAACCAGCCCGCCGCGCAGCAACTTGACGTCGATCGGACCGCCCGGCCGCTTGTGTTTCGCAATCTCGCCGCGCATCGACAGCACAGCCTCGCAAAGCTCGTCGGGATCGCGATCCTGACGGATGACGGCATCGACGATCCGCTGCAGGTCCGCCCGTGCCTCCTGCGACCCGGCAAGCGGGCGCGAGCGCGCGAGCGCCATGTGCTCCCACGTCCACGCGCTCTCCTGCTGGTATTTGGCAAACGCCTCGCAGCTCACCGCAAGCGGCCCCTGCGCGCCCTGCGGCCGCAATCGCGTGTCGACCTCGTAGAGCGCGCCCTGAGCGGTCGGCACCGAAAGGGCGGCGCTGACACGGCTCGCCAAGCGGTTGAAGTAATGCGTGGCTCCGAGCGGTCGCTGCCCGTCCGATTGCGCTGCGAAGTCCCCGGTGAAGAGGTAGACGATGTCGAGGTCCGAGGCATGGGTCAGCGCCCCTCCGCCCAGCCTTCCGAGGCCGAGCACCAACAATTCGCCGCCTTCTATCCGGCCATGCACTCTGGCGAATTCGAGCTCGGTCTCGCGCAGTGCCAGCTGGAGCGCCGCCTCGGCCGTGCGCGAGAGCGCGGCGGCTATATCGAGCGGGTCCGACATCCCTTCGATCAGCTGAACCCCGAGCGCGAAACGGATCTCGCCGGTCACCACCCGGATGGCGTCGAGCACCGCCTCGTAGTCGCGCCGGACCGCAGCGCCTTCCATCCGGGCGACGATCTCCTCGATCGAGCCGGGCAGGTCGAGCGCCTCGCGGTCGAGCAGGGTGTCGAGCAGCTCGGGCCTGCGCGCAAGCTCGTCGGACAGGCTCGGGGTGAGCGTCAGCGTCGCGACCAGACGGTCGAGCAGTTCGGGCCGCGCATCGAGCAGGCGGAACAGGGTGATTGCCGACGAAGCGCGTTCGAGGATGCCTTCCCAGCGGACGATCGCGCGATCGGGGTCGTCGCTCGCGGCCATCGCGTCGAGCAGGGCGGGAAGCAGGTGGTCGAACGCCTCGATCGCCTGCTTCGAGCGCAGCGACTGAAACCTGCCATCGCGCCACCCCTCGATCCGTTCGGCCAGCTTCTCCGGCTCTGCGAAACCTTGCGAGCCCAACCTTTCGGCCAGCTGGCTGGCAGCGGGAGTCTCCACCTTGCTTCGCTGCTTCCCGCCGATCTGGGCTTCGTAGATCTGGCCGGTCCGCTCGGAGAGCTCTTCCAGTTCCTCGACCAGCGCTGCCCCGTTTTCCAGCCCGTCGAGCCGTGCCACGCCATCGAGCGCCTCGCTCTCGGGCAGAATGTGCGTCTGGCGGTCATTCACCATCTGCAGCCGGTGCTCGATCTGCCGCAGCCGGTCATAGCCTTCGCCGAGCGTGACGGCATGGTCCGGGTCGATCCAGCCCGCCCGTGCGAGAGCATCGAGAGCCTCTCGCGTGCCGCGCACCCGCAAGGACGGGTCGCGACCGCCATGGATGAGCTGGTGCGTCTGCGCGTAAAATTCGATTTCGCGAATACCGCCGCGCCCGCGCTTCACATCGAACCCGGGCCCGGGCCGCTGCGGCCCCTTATAGCTTTCGCGGATTCGCCGGGTCAGTTCGCGGATCTCCTCGACCGCGCCGAAATCGAGGTCGCGGCGCCACACGAACGGCCGGATCGCTTCGAGAAATCTCTCCCCGGCGGCAAGATCTCCTGCCGCCGCCCGGGCGCGAGTGAACGCGGCGCGCTCCCAGGCGAGCGCCTGCCCCTGATAATGCGCCAGCGCCGTGCTATAGGGCACCGCCATAGGGCTGATCTCGCTGGCAGGACGCAAACGCAGATCGACCCGCTGGACGTAACCCTCGACCGTATTTTCGGACAGCAGTTTGACGACCTGCCGCGCATAGCGCTGCGCGGCTTCGCCCGGATCCTCGCCCTCCCGACGTCGCAATGTCTGCGGATCGTAGAGCAGGATCGGGTCGATATCGGAGGAATAATTGAGCTCATGCGCTCCCTGCTTGCCGAGCGCGAGGGCGATAAAGCCATCGGGGCCGTCGCTTCCGGTCCGATCCAGGATCGCGGTGCGGATCGCCCGGTCGAGCGCGCGGTCGGCAAAGTCGCTCAGCTCGCCGACCACCCGTGCCAAAGGAAAGGCGCCAGCGAGATCGGCGATCGCCACGGTTGTCGCGAGTGCCAGCCGCTCGCGCCGCATGCCAATACCCGCATCCTCGTGCTCGCCCCGTTTCCTCGCCCAAGCGAGCGCTGCTTCTCCGTCCCCATCGACGAGCAAACCACGCAGTTCGGGCTGCCGGTCGAGCGAGCGGGCGAGGAACGGCGCGTGCGCTTCGGCCCGCGCCAATGCGTCCTGCCAATCGCCTTGCTCCGTCCTGCTCATGATTGCCTCTCTTGCAGTGCCCCTTTCGCTCTGCAAGAGAAGCGCCATCAGATTTTGACGAGAGGACTACCCCCATGATGAAACGCGCGATCGGCCTTACCGGCCTTCTCGCAGGCGCGCTCGCGATGGCATCTTGCGATGCCATAATGACGGGCGGCGATGGTGCCATCGAGCTCGACATTCCCGAAGTCGAGGCGGGCGATATCTCCGAAGAGACGATGAAGGACATCACTCGGACGCTTTCGAGCGACGAGTTCGAAGGGCGCATGCCGGGCACCGAGGGCGAAGAGCTGACGGTCGCGCTGCTCACCGAACGCTTCGAAGCCGCCGGGCTGCAGCCGGGCAACGGCGACAGCTGGGTGCAGGAAGTGCCGCTGGTGGAAATCACCGGCAAGAATTTCGCCCCGCTCACCATCACCGATGGCGAGACCGACCTGGTCTACGATTTCGGCAGCGAATGGGTCGGTGTCACCTACCAGGAGGAAGCCCGCACCCAGCTCGCGAACAGCGACATGGTTTTCGTCGGTTACGGCATCAACGCACCCGAGCGCGGCTGGAATGATTACGAGGGCGTCGATGTCGCGGGCAAGACGGTGGTTATCCTCGTCAACGACCCGGACTACGAGACCGAAGGGCTCGAAGGGAAATTCAACGGCCGGGCGATGACGTTCTACGGCCGCTGGACCTACAAGTATGAGGAAGCCGCACGTCAGGGCGCTGCCGCCGCGATCATCGTCCACGACACCGAACCGGCGAGCTACGGCTGGAACGTGGTCGAAAGCTCGTGGAGCGGCCCGCAGGCCTATCCGCAATATGGCGACAACCCGCCTCCGCGCACGACGATGAATGGCTGGGTGCAGAAGGACGTGGCGCGCGAGATCCTCGCCGCCGCCGGTCAGGATCTCGACGAACTCAGCGCCGCAGCCAAAACCGAGGGCTTCGAGGCGGTCGATCTGGGGCTCAAGGCTTCGACCAGCTTCGAGAACGACATGCGCACATTCACCTCGCAAAACGTGATCGGCGTCCTGCCGGGATCCGAGGCTCCCGAAGAATATGTCATCCACACCGCGCACTGGGACCACCTCGGTCGCTGCACCCGCGCGCCCGATGGCGACGACATCTGCAACGGCGCAGTCGACAACGCGACCGGCACCGCAGCACTCGTCGCGCTGGCAGAGGCTCACGCCAAGGCGGGCGCTCCCCGGCGCAGCCTCGTGTTTCTCGCCGTGACCGCGGAGGAATCGGGCCTGCTGGGCGCGTATTACTACGCGTCGAACCCGGTATTTCCGCTCGACCAAACCGTCGGCGGCATCAACATGGACGCGTTCCAGGTGGCAGGTCCGGCGAAGGACGTGACCGTCGTGGGCCCGGGCAAGTCGCAGCTCGACGCATTTATGAGCGCCGCGCTCGAAGCCGATGGCCGCACCGCGACGCCCAATCCAAGCCCCGAAGCCGGTTATTACTACCGTTCGGACCACTTCGCCTTCGCCAAGCAGGGAGTGCCGATGCTTTATATCAACGGCGGCCAAGACCTCGTCGAAGGCGGAACCGAAGCGGGCAAGGCGGTTGCCGACGACTATCGCGCCAATCGCTATCACGGCCCGAAAGACGAGTTCAACGAGGACTGGGACTGGTCCGGAGTGATGTCCGATCTCCAGCTGTTCTACCGCATCGGCCGGATGATGGCGATGAGCACCAGCTGGCCCAACTGGAACGAGGGCGACGAATTCCGAGCCACTCGCGACGAAAGTTGCGCCACGTCCGACGCTGGGTGCTGAACGCAGCCTGGGACGTACTGAAAGCGACAGAAGCCGATCCATGGCCATCCTGATGCCACCCGAATGGGCGCCGCAGGACTGGCTGTGGATCGGCTTTCCGCATTTGGCCGAGGAATGGCCGGGTTTCCTTGAAGCGGCACAGGACCAGATCGCCGCTTTCGCCAATGCGGTTGCCGAGAGCGGGCAGGAGGTCCGCTTGCTGGTCCGCGACGAAGCGAACGAGGCACGGGCCCGCAGCCTCGCCAGCGAGAAGGTCGTGCTGGAGCGGCGGCTCTACGGCGACATCTGGCTGCGCGACACCGGACCGCTGATTGTGAGCGGCGCCGAAGGCCGCGAAGCACGCCGGTTCGGCTTCAACGGCTGGGGCGGCAAATACGAAATGCCGGGCGACGAAACCGTGGGCGCTGAACTGGCGCGCGACGCCGGATTGCCCGTCGAAATTTCGCCCATGATCCTCGAAGGCGGGGCTGTCGATGGCGACGGGACCGGACTGGTCGCCACTACCGAGCAATGCCTGCTCAACCCCAATCGCAACCCCGGCATGACCCGTGAAGAAATCGAGGCGGAGCTGCACGCACGGCTCGGCTTCGAAAGGGTGCTCTGGCTCGGCGACGGCCTGATCAACGACCACACCGATGGCCATGTCGACAACCTCGCGCGCTTCGTCGCTCCAAACCGGTTGGTCGTGCCGGAAGCGGCCGGTGCGGATGATCCCAATGCCGAAATCTATGCCGATGCGGCCCGGCGCGCCGGGGATTTCGGGGTCGACGTCATCCGCATCCCTTCGCCCGGACGGATTGAGCGCGACGGCACGATCGAGCCCGCGAGCTATGTGAATTTCGCGATCACCACCAACCTCGTCGTGGTGCCGACTTTCGGCACGCCGCACGATAGCGACGGAGTCGCCGCCATCGCCGCGCTGTTCCCCGACCGCGAGACGGTGGGGCTGCGCGGAGACGCCGTGCTCGCCGGTGGAGGCGGCTTCCATTGCGCCAGCCAGCAGATGCCCGCCGCGTTTTAAGACCCCGTTAGGGTTTTGGCGCGACAATCGCTGCGATGACCAAAGCGATCGCCCTTTCCCGCACAGCCGTCGAAACCGCCCGCGCGTGGCAGCTCGAGATCCTGCGTTCGGCGATAGTGCTCGGCTGCGGCGCGGCGCTGATCCTCGCCGGACAGCCGCTCCCGCTTTGACTGCAGCGCTCTAGACCAGCTTCGCCAGCGCGCCGATCGCGGCGCCTCCCAGAACAAGTGCGGTTGCGACCTGCCACTGCGTCGCCGTGACGCGTCCGAAGGCTCTGTGCCCGAACCAGTCGCCCACCAACACCGCGGGGAACAACGCCGCCGCAAGCGCGACTTCGCGCCAGCTGCCGACACCGAGCACGATGAAGAACGCGGCGGATAGCGGGGTCACGACCAGGAAAATTGCCATCATCGAAGCCCGCGCGGCTTTCGGCTCAAGCCTCCCGCGCAGGTAGAAAGGCGCCATTCCCGGCCCGGGCATACCCGCAAATCCGCCGAAGAAGCCGGTGAAGAAACCCGACAGGCCCATGGCTGGCATGCGCGGCATGACGACCTTCCCGAGCGGGACGACCACCAGCACGAATGCCCCGAGCGACACCAGCGCGATCAGGAACCGCGCCCAGTCGGTCGGCAGCGCAACCAGCGCCCAGAGTCCCAATGGCATGCAGGCGAGCGCGATCAGCGTCAGCGGGATGGCGGACGTGTCGGCATCACGCCGGATCCGTCCGATATCGGTAAGGCCGATCAGGAACAGCGAAACGATACCGACCAGCACCGAGGATTCGGGCGCGATCTCCAGTTGCAGTACCGGCACCAGCACAACCGAAAGTCCGAACCCGGCGAGCCCTCGCACAAAGCCTGCCGCAATCGCGGCGAGGAACGCGACGACGATCGCCTCGGGGGTGAAACCGAACATCCGCCGTTCCTAGATCAGTTTGACGAGCGCGGCGATGGCTGCGGCTGCGAGCACAACCCCGACGAAGGTGCGCCACAGCCGATCGCTGACCTTGCCGAATGCCAGGCTGCCGATCCAGTTGCCCAGCAACACCAGCGGAAACAGCGCCAGTCCCAGCAGCACGACATTCCATTCGAGCACGCCGAGCGCCGTACCCGAAGCCACTCCCGCAGCTGCGGCAACGCCGAATATCCCGATCATCGAGGCCTTGGCGACGGTGCGCGGGATATCGCGACCGACATAATAGGGCACGACCGGTGGCCCCGGCATGGCGGCAAAACCGGTGAGCACACCCGCGGAAAGGCCGACGGCAGCGGTGGTGGCGGTCCCCGGTTGCTCCGCTCCGCGCCGAGGCAGCAGCACCGCGACGAAGGCGGACAGCGCGATCATCGCAATCAGGAAACGCGCCAGTCCCGTCGGTGTGGCGTCGAGCAAGGCGAGCCCGAAGGGAGTTCCGACAACCACCAGCCCGCCGATCAGCAGCGCGCTTTTTTCCGCGTCGCGCAGGATCATGCGGATATCGACCAGCGCAAGCAGCCCCGCCATGATGTTGATCGCCAGCACCGCGTCCACCGGCGTCAGGGCCAGCGCGAGGATCGGCACCAGCAGGATACCGAAGCCGAACCCGGTCAGTCCGCGGATGAACGCCGCACCGAGCGTCGCAGCCACCGCGACCGCGATCTGAACCGCGCTGAATCCGGCGAGGAAATCCAAGTGGTTATCCGCGCTGGTCCGGCGGGGTCGCCTCTGCGGTCAGCATCGCGACGGCCTCGTCAACGCTCATCACCCGCTGATCCTTTTCGCCGAGTGTGCGGATTGCGACGGAGCCGTCCTCCTCCTCGCGCTTGCCGACGACGAGCAGGTGCGGGACCTTGGCGAGCGAGTGCTCGCGGATCTTGTAGTTGATCTTCTCGTTGCGAAGGTCGCTTTCGACGCGGATACCCGCCGCGCGCAGCTTGCTCTCGACTTCCTGCGCATAACCATCGACGTCCGAAACGATCGGCGCGACCACCGACTGCACCGGCGAAAGCCAGCACGGAAGGCGCCCGGCATAGTGTTCGATCAGGATGCCGATGAAACGCTCGTAAGACCCGAAGATCGCGCGGTGGAGCATCACCGGGCGGTGCTTTTCACCGTCTTCGCCGATATAGGTCGCATCGAGCCGCTCGGGTAGCACACGGTCGGACTGGATCGTGCCGACCTGCCAGGTACGCCCGATTGCATCGGTGAGGTGCCATTCGAGCTTGGGCGCATAGAACGCGCCTTCGCCCGGCAGCTCTTCCCAGCCGAAATCGTCATTGGCCATTCCGGCTTCGATCACGGCATCGCGCAGTTCCTGTTCGGCCTTGTCCCAGTCCGCGTCCGACCCGAAGCGCTGTTCGGGGCGGAGGGCCAGCTTGATCTCGTATGTGAAGCCGAAGTCCTTGTAGACGCCATCGGCCAGCTCGCAAAACTTGCGGACCTCTTCGACCACCTGCTTTTCGGTGCAGAAGATGTGCGCGTCGTCCTGCGTGAACTGCCGTACGCGCATCAGCCCGTGGAGCGCCCCGTGTGGTTCGTTGCGGTGGCAGCAGCCCATCTCGCCGAGCCGGATCGGCAGGTCGCGATAGGAAGTGATGCCCTGCTTGAAGACGAGCACGTGCGCGGGGCAGTTCATCGGCTTCAGCGCCATCCAGTCGGCGTCCTTGGAGATCAGCTCTCCTTCTTCCTCGGTGTTGGGCACCTCGTCGGGGATGACGAACATGTTCTCGCGATACTTGCCCCAGTGGCCGGACTGCTCCCACTGTCGCGCATCCATCACCTGCGGCGTCTTGATCTCGCGGTATCCGCCGCCGTCCATCTTGCGGCGCATGTAGCTTTCGAGCTCGCGCCAGATGCGATAGCCCTTGGGGTGCCAGAAGACCGAGCCGTGCGCTTCTTCCTGAAGGTGGAACAAGTCCATCTCGCGGCCCAGCTTGCGGTGATCGCGCTTGCCCGCTTCCTCCAGCCGGTGGAGGTGGGCGTTGAGCTGCTTCTTGTTGAGCCAGCCGGTGCCATAGATGCGCGTCAGCTGCGCATTGCGCTGGTCGCCGCGCCAGTAAGCTCCGGCAACGCGCATCAGCTTGAAGGCATCGGGATCGAGCTTGCCAGTGCTGGCAAGGTGCGGCCCGCGGCACATGTCGAGCCAGTCGTCGCCCGACCAGTAGACCGTCAATTCCTCGTCCTCGGGCAATTCCTTGGCCCATTCGGCTTTGAAGGTTTCGCCTTCGTTTTCCCACTTCTCGATCAGCTGCTCGCGCGACCAGACTTCGCGGCGCAGCGGCTTGTCGGCGCGGATGATTTCGCGCATCTTTTCCTCGATCGCGGGGAGATCGTCCATGCTGAACGGCTCGCGCGAGGCGGGGGCCATCACGTCGTAATAAAAGCCGTCGTCGGTTGCGGGACCGAAGGTGATCTGCGTGCCCGGCCACAGCGCCTGCACCGCTTCGGCGAGAACATGAGCGTAATCGTGGCGCGCGAGTTCGAGCGCGTCTTCCTCGTCGCGGCTGGTTATCAGCGCGAGCTCGGCGTCGCCGTCGAAGGGCCGATTGAGGTCGCGGACCTCTCCATCGACGCGCGCGGCCAGCGCGGCCTTGGCAAGGCCCGGGCCGATCGCGGCGGCGACGTCTGCCGGCGTCGAGCCGGCTTCCATTTCGCGCACCGATCCATCGGGCAGGCTGATTTTCAGAAGTTCCGTCATCACACAAATCCGTTGTTTGGCCGCGCCCTGCCACAAGCGGGCGCGTACCGGAAGTGCGGTGTTGCTCTGTCAGGCAATTTCGGGAGGACACCGCGCCACCCGAAACCCAAAGTCCGGGGCGCGGCGATGGCTGCGACTAAATCGCGAGCCCCCGCTCCCGGAAATCCGAGGTGGTAGTGGTCGTGGTTGTGGTCAGCAGTTTGGCCATGGTGAGCGATATAGTCGGTGCAGGTTGCAATGTCATTACCCGCATTCGTCCATCACAAACGGAAAGCACCGACTCCTTTTTGGAAAGTTCACTTGACAAACAGTCGAATCAATGACAAGTGTCCTTTCCATAGTTGAAAGGGAGCTTTCCTTATGAGCAAGACAGTTCAATCATTGATCTGGGCCAGCGCCATCATCGTCGCGGCGCTTGCATGTGTGTCTAGCGGCGTCAGCGACGCAGCCAGCTTCGGAATCGTCATGGGCCTTTCCGGAGCAGCATGGGGCAGCCTGCACAGCGACTTGGGCTGCGGTCGCGGGTGCTTGTCGTGAGCGCCGATATTCAATCTCGAAAAGGTGTGTTTGGGCGCGGACCGCTGTTCTGGGGTGCGATGGTTGCTCTCACGACAGCGCTCGTTGTGGCACTGGCGGCTACCGGATCGATCGAGGGCAAGGCCCCGCTGCTCCTGCTCGCGCTTGTGCCTTGCATTCTTGCGATGATCATGTTCCGCGCCGGATACAAGGCCGCAGATGATCCCGAGAGCGTTTGCGGCGGAACGGGCGAAGCGCAGAAGCGCTACATCAAACGCACGGCGATCTTCACTTCGCTCTATCTCGCGACCTTCGGCCTGCTCGTGTTTGCCGACCTTGAATTCAGGATAACGCGGGAGGTCCGCTTTGCGCTCGCGCTGTTGCCCGGCCTCGCGATCACCGGCGTCTTCTGGACGATCGGGCGGTTGATCGTTGAAGAGACCGACGAGTTTATTCGCATGCTGGTGATCCGACAAACGCTGATCGCGTCGGCAATCGCGCTAACTTTGGCAACGGTGTGGGGCTTTCTCGAATCCGCCGATGTCGTGCCCCATCTCGATGCCTATTGGTGGGCGGTCGCCTTCTTCGCAGGATTGTTCGTCGGAGCGGTTGTGAACCGGATCGAACACGGCACATGGGGAGCAGTGTAATGAAGAGCCTGTCTCCCGCGATGCAGCGTTACACACGGCGGCTGGCTGCCTTCATGCTGGCCTATATTGCGCTGATCCTTGCTGTCGGCACACTGTTCCGTGCTTCGCCACCTGCCGGCATTCTGGCCTGGGGCATGGCAATCCTTCCCGCTTGGCCGATCATCGGTGTGTTCTGGACCATCTTTCGGCTGCTGATCGAAGAGAGTGACGAGTTTATGCGCATGATGTTTGTGCGTCAGGTACTGTTCGCCACCGCTTTTTGCCTGTGCGTCATGACAGTCTGGGAATTCCTCCAGAATTATGATGTGATGCCTGACGGCACTGGCGGTTTTGGAACAGCGTTTTTCTGGTTTGTCGGGCTTGCCCTCGGGGCTATCTGGAACGCATTGTCTCTGCGGCGTGAGGCCGGTGAAGAATGAACAACCGCCTCAAAGTGCTGCGCGCCGAACGCGACTGGTCGCAACAGGACCTCGCCGACCGGCTGGAGGTTTCACGTCAATCAGTGAACGCCATCGAGAAAGGACGCTACGATCCTTCGCTCCCGCTGGCGTTCAAAATTGCCGATGTGTTCGGCCTCGCCATCGAGGAAATTTTCAGCCGGGACTAAATCTCCAGACTATGCGACCCGGCTGCGCTCTCGACCCGCTTCGTCCCCGCGAGGCGGGTCGATCGCGTTTTGATGCTTTCGACAAAGCGGTATTCGGTCACCGCCCGCGCCGGAGTCAGCTCGACCGCCATGTAGCCGCGCTGCGAGGTATCGGCCCATTTGAGGCCCTCGTTCGTCTGCACCAGCGAGCGCGCGAAATCCTGCGGAGCGACCGCGGGGAGCGAATTCTCGAGACCCGGCGAGGTGACACCCGGCACGCCGAATTCGACGCCCGCCTTCGCGCCATCCATGCCAAGCTCGAACGCCCAACCATTGTGGGTGTCGCCCGCAAGCACCACAAGGTTGGCATCGGCATCGAGCGAGGCCTTGAGCAGCCGCTCGCGCGCGGCGGGATAGCCGTCCCACGCGTCCATGTTGGCGGGCAGACCGACCGAACTGGCGAGCGCGGCACCGAGCAGGCGCTGCCGCACGAATTCGGGCATGTCGTCGCTGATCGCGCCGATGATGCTCGGCGGGGTTTTGAGATTGCCCATCAGCACCTGCTGCACCAGCACCTGCCACGTCACACCGCGCGATTTCGACGCCGCAAGCCCCTCGCCAAGCCATTGCTCCTGCGCGGCGCCGAGCAGCTGGCGATCGGGATCGGCCCATGCGCCATCGCGGAACCCGGTGAGCACGGCTGCCGCCGCTTCGGGCGTCGTCGCCCCGTCGAGCACCTTTGCGAGGCTGAATTGCTCCTCGCGCCCCTCGAGCCTTGTATCGAGCCGGAACAGGGTCGCCAGATCGCCGATGTCATAGGCGGCGTACGGTTCGTCGGAAACCGGCATCCACTCGCGATAGACCCGCTTGGCTGCGGCCTTGCGCACCGCCCATTCGCCCTCGGTTTCGGGCTGGTGGTTCTGCGCGCCGTCCTTCCAGCTGTCGTTCGCGCTTTCGTGATCGTCCCAGACGCTGATCACCGGCAAGATCTGGTGCAGGCGCCTCAGGTCGGGATCGGTGCGATAGGTTGCATAGCGCAGACGGTAATCGGCCAGGGCGACGATCTCGCTGGCGGGATTGAGACCGCGCGCCGGATTTGCCTGACTGTTGGAAGGATAGGTTTCGGCGCCATATTCGTAGATGTAATCGCCCAGA
This sequence comes from Erythrobacter sp. GH1-10, assembly GCF_045363165.1. Taxonomy (NCBI): domain Bacteria; kingdom Pseudomonadati; phylum Pseudomonadota; class Alphaproteobacteria; order Sphingomonadales; family Erythrobacteraceae; genus Erythrobacter; species Erythrobacter sp. GH1-10. The sequence goes on from NZ_JBJFLP010000001.1 coordinate 220,646, forward strand.
TGCAGCGCGAGATCGCAATCGCCCGCTTCGGCGGCATGGGCATAGGCGTTGAACCAGCCGAAGCCGAAGTTGGAGCACGAGAACACCGCCAATTTGAAGCGGTCGGTCGGACCTTCGGGGAGCGTGCGCGTCCTGCCCGTATCCGACATCGTCCCATCGGGCGCGACGAAGCGGTAGAAATACCAGCGATCCGCCCGAAGCCCGTCGGCCCAGGCCTTGCCGCACCAATCGGTTTCGGCGCTGGCGCGAGCGCTTCCTTCGGCGACGACGGCGGTGAAGTCGGGGGTCTCGCTAACCTCGAAGGCCAGATAAAGGTCCTGCTCGCCCACATAGCGGGTCCACAACATCACGCTCTCGGATCCCGGCTCTCCGCTCGCAACCCCGTGGGTGAAGCCGCTGCCGAAGCTACGCGCAATGGTGGGGCTTGCCGCGAGCGCCGCCGAGGCTCCCGCCAGCGTGAACAGGCCGCGCCGGGAAATGTCGGCGAGAGGGCGGGCGGGCATGGCAGCCGGATCGTTTGTGATCATGCCCCACTTCATACGCCGCGCCCGCGACGAAGCAATGACAAGGCTTGCATGGCCCCTCCCCAAACAGGCATTAGCCATCGCGATGACCGATATCCGATTTCACGAGATGCCCGATGGCAGGCGCATCGCTTTTCGCCATCTCGAAGGCAACGGCCCGACGCTGGTGTTCCTGCCCGGCTACATGTCCGACATGGCCGGAGGTAAAGCGACCGCGCTGTTCGCCGAGGCTGAAGCGCAGGGGCGCGGCTGTCTGTTGCTCGACTATTCCGGCTGCGGGCAGAGTTCGGGCGACTTCGCCGACGGCACGCTTTCCCGATGGCGCGACGAGGTGCTGGCGCTGGTCGAGGCCAATGCCGAAGGCCCGATCCTGCTGGTCGGCTCCTCGATGGGCGGGTGGCTGATGCTGCTGGTGGCGGAGAAGCTGGGCGAGCGGCTGGCCGGTGTCGTCGGTATCGCCGCAGCTCCGGACTTCACCCGGTGGGGCTACACCGACGAACAGCGCTCCACGCTGGCCAACGGCTCTGCGGTCTACGAAGACAATCCCTATGGCCCCGAACCGACTCCGACGCATCCCGGCTTCTACGCCGATGCGGAGCGGCAATTGCGGCTCGACAAGGAAATCGCAATCGATTGCCCCGTGCGCCTGCTGCACGGCCAGCGCGATGCCGATGTCCCTTGGGAAATCTGCATGCGGCTCTCCGAAGCGCTGCGTTCGGATGCGGTACAGGTCACGCTGGTAAAGGACGGCGACCATCGCCTGTCGCGCGAGCAGGACATTGCCCTGCTCAAGGCGACGGTTGCCAGCTTCTACTGACGGAAACACCTGTATGGCCCCCGCTTCGTTTCTTCTTCCCTTGCTGCTCCAGGTCGGACCCAATCCGGCGGCAACCGACACGCTCGGCCTGCCCGAGGAACTCGCCAATCGTCCTCCGCGCGCGACATCGATCCAGGAGCCGACCAATCCGACGAGCAAATGGCTTTCGGAGTGTCTCGACCAGCTCGCGGAGGATCCGTCTCGCGCGCACACCCAGGCACAGATCCGCCGCAACGAGACGAGCGGCGCGGACCGCGTGATCGCGAACCACTGTCTTGGGTTGGCTGCGACCGAGCTTGGTCTCTGGGACGATGCCCGCAGCGCCTTCCTTGCTGCGCGCGACGAGACGCCTGAGGATGAATCGGCGACGCGCGCCCGCTTCGGCACAATGGCGGGCAATGCAGCGCTCGGTGGCGGAGATGCGGAAGCGGCCGTGTCGCTGCTCGCGACCGCTCAGGCCGACGCGCGCGAAGCATCGTCTGCGACGCTCGAAGCGCTGGCCGCGCTCGACTCCGCGCGAGCGCTGGTCGCACTCGAGCGGCCGCACGAAGCCATCCTTGCACTTTCGACCGCGACCCGGCTTGAACCCGACATGGCGGAAGGCTGGCTTCTCACCGCGACGCTGTTTCGTAGACTGGGCCGGCTGGACGATGCGCAAGAAGCAATCGAACAGGCCTCGCGGCTTGCGCCGATGGAGGCCGATATCGGGCTCGAAGCGGGAGTGATTGCCGTGCTATCGGGGCGCGAAGATGCGGCGCGGCAAAGCTGGGAATCGGTGATCGCGATCCAGCCCGACAGCCTCGCCGCGCAAACCGCTAAGACCTATCTGGCGCAGCTCGGCCCTGCGCCGGAGGAAGAGGCAAACCCATGACCCAATTTTCCGTTCTCGACCTCGTTCCTGTACGCGAAGGCGGCACACTGTCGGAGGCGTTCGAAGCGAGCGTATCGCTGGCCAAGACCGCCGACCGGCTCGGCTGCATGCGCTTCTGGGTGGCCGAGCATCACGCGATGGAAGGCATCGCCGGCGGCGCGACCTCGGTCGTGCTCGCGCATATCGGCAACGCCACCAGCCGGATCCGCATCGGCTCGGGCGGGATCATGCTGCCCAACCACACCCCGTTCCAGATCGCCGAGCAATTCGGCACGCTCGATGCGCTGTTCCCGGGCCGGATCGATCTCGGCCTCGGGCGAGCGCCCGGTGCCGGGCCGGAACTCCAGCGCGCCTTGCGCAAGGATCTCCACGCTGCCGCCGAATACTTCCCTCAGGACGTGGTCGAACTGCGCGCGCTGCTGACCGGCGATGTCGAATTGCCGATCAAGGCCACGCCCGGCCTCGGGGCAAAGGTGGAATTGTGGATGCTGGGATCGAGCCTGTTCGGCGCCCAGCTCGCCGCCAGGCTGGGCCTACCCTATGCCTTTGCCGCGCATTTCGCGCCCGACCATCTCGATGCTGCGCTTGAGCTGTACCGCCGCGACTTCCAGCCGTCCGAGGCGCTGGCGAGGCCGCATGTCATGGTCGCGATGAACGTTTTCGCAGCCGGCACCGACGATGAAGCCGAGACCCTCGCATCGAGCCAGCAGCAGGCCTTCGTCGCCTTGCGCACCGGCACACCGGGCAAGCTCAAGCCTCCGGTCGAAGGCTACACGACCGGCCTACCCTCACCGCAGCGCGCAATGCTCGATCACCTGGGACAAGCGGCAGCGGTCGGTTCTCCTGAGACGGTGCGGGCGAAGATCGAAGCGTTCATCGAGCGAACGCGTGCCGACGAGATCATCCTGTGCGGATCGACATACGATCCCGAGGCCCGGATCCGCTCGCTCGAACTCACGGTCGAGGCGTGCAGCCAGACAATCGCTGCCTGACTGGCGCTCTTCAAGCGGATCCGGGGTGTCGCCGGGGTACCGGAACGACCGACCCCTTCACGGGAGCACCCCCGCAATAGGCGCAAATCTGTTACAGTCGGTTCCGCGCATGAACGGAGGTCTGCGCAGTCGCGGGTTTACCCGAAAGTACCCATAAGCCCGGACGATGCTGCTTGCGCCACCCATGCAAAAGCGAGTATCGGCGGAACGATAAGAACAAACCGGCATAATAATATTACCCGGAGCAGGATCATGGCGCGTAAGCCCGAGCAGACAACTGCGGAACAATCCCCCCTTGATACCAAGCTGCTCAAGGCGCTGAAAAAGCACCTGAAAGCGGCGATCCTGCCGGGCGATACGCCGCTTGACCGCGACTTGCTCGACGATACCGCAGGTTTCGTTCTCGAAACCGCACTGATGCGCGAGCCCGATCGCTCCTCGCTACGGCTCGAATCGGCGACCGGCGAGAAGCGCCGTCTGCGGATCGCGATCATCAACGACGACATGCCCTTTCTGGTCGACTCGATCGCGGCGACGATCGCCTCGCAGGGACTGAGCATCGACCGGCTCGTCCACCCGGTCCTTCGGGTCGAACGCGATGCCGACGGACAACTTGTTGAATTGAGCCCGAACAAGGGCGATGTCGGGGAACCCGAGTCGCTGATCTACATCGAGACTCCGCGTGTCGATGCCCGCCAGCGGCGCGAGCTCGAGCGCGCGCTCAAGGTAACGCTCGGCGATGTCCGGTCGGCCGTGACCGACTGGGAAAAGATGCAGGCCGCGATGGCCGAAGATGCCCGTAATGTGCAGGACGACGAGGCGCGGGCCCTGCTTGAATGGCTCAACTCGGGCATGCTGACACAGCTCGGGCATGTGAAGCGCAATCGCGACGGCAGCCAATCGGAGCTGCGCGGGATCTGCCGCAAGAGCACCCGCGAGGTTCTTGCCGAGAACTCGTTCGAGCGCGCGTTCGAATGGTTCGACGAAGGCGATCGCGTGAGCGAACACCGCGATGTGCTGATCATCAAGGCCAACCGGCTTGCGCATGTCCACCGGCGCGTCCCGCTCGACCTGTTCATGGTCGGCATGCGCGATCCCGACAGCGGCAAGGTCGTGACGCTTTCGATCCATGCGGGCATCTGGACCAGCGCAGCGCTTGCAGCCCCTCCAACCGAAGTGCCGCTGTTGCGGGCCGACCTTGCAGCGATCGCGGAGAAGCTGGGCTTCGATCCTGGCGGCCATGCAGGCAAGGCGTTATCGCATGCTTTCACTGCGCTGCCGAACGATCTGCTGCTCGAATTCAAGCAGGCTTCGATCGCCCGCCTGGCAACGACGATGATGAGTCTCGTCGACCGGCCGCGTCCGCGTCTGGCGCTGATAACCTCGCGCCTCGGCCGCCACATCTACGCTTTCGTCTGGCTCCCGCGCGACACGGTTTCGACTCAGGTGCGTCTTCAGACGCAGGATCTGCTGACCCGCGAAGAGGGCGTGGCGGTGCTCGACTGGAGCCTAGAGGTCGAAGGCGGCACGCTCGCCATGCTGAAGTTCGTGCTCGACATTCGCGACGCGAAAACGGTCCCCGACGAAGCCTCGCTCGAGGAGTGGTTCCAGGACATGCTGCGCGGATGGGGCGAGGCGGTGGAAACCCATCTCGGCGAGACCCTCGAGCCCTCGCGCGCCGCGGCGCTCGCGGCGCGCTATGCCGACGCAATGCCGATGGGATATCGCGGGCGCTACGATGCCGCCGAGGCCGCGCGCGACATTATCGAGCTGCGCGGGCTGACCGGCGATGTCGACCATCGGCGCGGGGTACGGCTTTACAGTCTGGCAAAAGACCCCGAGTTCCGGTTGCGGCTCAAGATCTACCAGAAGCAGGGCGCTCTGCCGCTGTCCGATGCGGTTCCGGCGCTCGAGAACTTCGGGTTCCGGGTGATCAAGGAAATCCCCGTAGCGCTCAAGGAAGGCGCGCTCGGCACGATCCACGAATTCACTCTCGACCTCTTGGAGGGTCAGAACGCGGGCGCCCTGTTCGAACGCGCCGACGCGATCGAGGCGGCGATTGCCGAAGTGCTCAATGGCGGCGCGGAAGACGATCCCTTCAACCGGATGGTGATCGGCACCGGTCTCGCCGCGCAAGAGGCCAACTGGCTGCGCGCGATCTATCGTTACCTGCGCCAGACCGGCATGGGCTTCACGATCTACACCGTGGTCGACGCGCTGGGCCGCGCGCCCTCCGTTACCCGGGCAATGATCGATCTTTTCGTGGCGCGTCACGACCCCGCATTCGACGGCAATCGCGAAGAGGCGATTGCGACCGCCATCGCCGCATTCAATCGCGGACTGGCAAAGGTTTCGGCGATCAACGACGACAGGCTGCTGCGACTCTACCGCGCGGTGGTGGATGCGGTGCTGCGCACCAACGCCTTTGCCCCGGCAGCGCATGAAGCGCTCGCGTTCAAGATCGAATCCGCGCTGGTGCCGAACCTGCCCAAACCCGTTCCGTGGCGCGAGATTTTCGTCTACTCGCGCCGGGTAGAGGGCATCCACCTGCGCTCCGGCCCGATCGCGCGCGGTGGCCTGCGCTGGTCCGACCGCCGCGACGACTTCCGCACCGAAATCCTCGGGCTGATGAAGGCGCAAAAGGTCAAGAACGCCGTGATCGTACCGGGCGGGGCAAAGGGCGGCTTCTATCCCAAACAGCTGCCGTCGCCCGCGATTGATCGCGAGGGCTGGGCCGCCGAAGGGCAGGCAAGCTACGAGGTCTTTATCCGCACGTTGCTGTCGATCACCGACAACATCGTCGACGGTGCAGTCGTCCACCCGGACAAGGTGGAAATCCATGACGGCGAAGACCCCTATTTCGTAGTTGCCGCGGACAAGGGAACCGCGCGTTTCTCCGATGTCGCCAACGCCATCGCCGAATCGAAAGACTTCTGGCTCGACGATGCCTTCGCCAGCGGCGGCTCGAACGGCTACGACCACAAGGCGATGGGCATAACCGCCCGCGGCGCATGGGTCAGTGTCCAGCGGCACTTCCTCGAAATGGGAATCGACGTCCAGACCGACAGCATCCGCGTCGCCGGCTGCGGCGATATGTCAGGCGACGTGTTCGGCAACGGCATGCTGCTGTCGAAAGCGATCAAACTGGTTGCTGCCTTCGATCACCGTCACATTTTCATCGACCCCGATCCCGATCCGGCGACGAGCTGGAAAGAACGCAAACGCATGTTCGACCTGCCGCGGTCGAGCTGGGAGGATTACAATTCCGAGCTGATCTCCAAAGGCGGCGGGGTCTATTCGCGCGATCTCAAACGCATCAAGCTTTCGAAGAAAGCGCGCACCATGCTCGGGATCGAAGACAAGGAAATCGAGCCAGACGCGCTCATCTCCGCGATCCTCAAGGCGGAAGTCGACCTGCTGTGGTTCGGCGGAATCGGAACCTACATCAAGGCACCGCAAGAGAACCATCTCGCGGTCGGCGATCCCGGCAACGATGCGCTGCGGGTCGATGCCGACGAGGTACGCGCCAAGGCGATCGGGGAAGGTGCAAACCTCGGCATCACGCAGGCGGGACGCATCGCGTTTTCGCATGCTGGCGGTCGGATCAACACCGATTTCATCGACAATTCGGCCGGCGTCGATTGCTCGGACAACGAGGTCAACATCAAGATCGCGCTCGCGGCGGCGACACGCGAAGGCAAGCTGACCGAAAAGAAGCGCAACACCCTGCTGGCACGGATGACCGACGAGGTTGCCGAGATCGTGCTCGAGGACAACCGCCTGCAGGCGCTGGCGCTGTCGATCGCGGAAGCGGGCGGTCCGGATGCCACCGCGTCCTATGTAAGGCTGATCGAACAGCTCGAAGACATGGGCGATCTCGACCGGCGCACCGAGGGTCTGGCCGATGGCGAAACGCTCAGCCGCCGCGCCGCCGATGGCCAGGGCCTGACCCGTCCCGAACTCGCGGTGCTGCTGTCCTCGGCCAAGCTGGTGCTCCAGGATGCGATCGAGGCCAGCGGGCTGCCAGACGATCCGATGCTCGAAGATTCGCTGATCGCGCTGTTCCCCGAACCGATGCAGAAGGATTTCGCCAAGCAGATCCGCGAACACCGGCTCCGGCGTGAATTGATCGCGACCGATCTCTCCAACCGCATGGTCAACCGGCTCGGCATGGTCCACGCATTCGAACTGGCAGAGGAAGAGGGTGTCGGCCTGTCCGATGTCGCCGCCGCATTCGTCGTAGTCGAACGGCTTTTCGACTTGCAGGCGCTGTGGGATGACCTCGACACCGCGAAGATGGGCGAAACCGCCCGCCTCGTCCTGTTCGATCGGCTCGCGGCCGCCGTCGGCAATCTGATGTCCGACGTGCTGCGCACCGCCGCAGGCCAGGTTCAGGCGAGCGAGCTGGTCGAAACGCTGAAGAGCGGCGTGTCGGTGCTCACCGACGGGCACGAAGAACTCCTCTCGGACGAAGGGCGCGAACGGTCGGAGCAGCTGCGGGCCGCTTTCGTGGAAAGCGGCGCGCCCGAGCCATTGGCGGCACGGGTCGCGAACATGTTCGATTTCGACGGCTCTGTCGGCCTGGCGCAGCTTGCACTCAAGACCGAGATCGACCCGAAGGCCGTGACCCGCGCCTTCACCGATATCGGCGCACGGATCGGGCTCGACTGGGCCCAGGGCACGGCTGCGCACATGTCGCCGTCGGACATATGGGAGCGGTTGCTCGTCGATGGGCTGGCGCGCGATTTCCAGCACATGCGGCTCGAATTCCTGCGTCGGCTCATGCGGCGCAAGGGCGGCAAGGAAGATCCGCAGGGCGCCATCGCCGAGTGGGCCGAGAAGAACGAAAGCGCCGTTGCGCAATTCCGCTCGATGGTCGCACGGGCGCAGGCGCGGCCTCCGGTCGCTCCCGCGGTTCTCGCCCAGATCGCCAGCCAGGCGCGCAACCTGCTCGAGCGCTGACCTTTCTGGCGGGTTGACGAACCCGCAATTTGCAGCGAGCAACCGCGCCATGGAGAGAGATGCAAGCACGCCCGATCACGCAGACATCGTGATTGTCGGCACCGGTCATGGCGGCGCACAGGCAGCGATCGCCTTGCGCCAGCAGGGACACGAAGGCTCGATCCTTATGATCGGGCGCGACGATGCGCCGCCTTACGAGCGCCCCCCGCTCTCGAAGGAATACCTCGCCGGAGACAAGGGCTTCGAGCGGATCATGATCCGGCCCGAGAAATTCTGGGCCGACAAGAATGTCGACCTGAAGCTCGGCAGCGGCGTTTCCGCGATCGACTGGATCGCGCACACGGTGACGCTCTCCGACGGGAGCAAGATCGGATACCGCAAGCTGATCTGGTCGGGCGGCGGCGATCCCCGGCGGCTGGGTTGTCCCGGTGCGAGCCTGAAAGGCGTATTCTACGTCCGCGACAAGCGCGATGCCGACGCGATGATGGCCGCGCTCGACGCAGGTGCCAGGCGCGCGGTGGTGATCGGCGGCGGATATATCGGGCTCGAAGCGGCGGCGGTGCTGCGCAAGCTCGGTTGCGAAGTGACCCTGGTCGAGATGCTCGACCGGGTGCTTGCGCGGGTTGCGGGCGAAGACCTGTCGCGCTTCTACGAGGAGGAGCATCGCCGGCAGGGCGTGGACGTGCGGCTTTCGACCGGAGTCGAGGAGATCCTCGGCGAAGACGGCAAGGTGACGGGCGTCAAGCTCGACAGCGGAGAGACCGTCGATTGCGACATGGTGGTGGTCGGGATCGGTATCGTGCCTGCTGTAGCCCCGCTGATCGCAGCAGGTGCTGCGGGATCGAACGGGGTCGATGTCGATTTCTGCTGCCGCACCACCCTCGACGATATCTACGCGATCGGGGACTGCGCTGCGCATGCCAACCCGTATGCCAACAACGCCGTTATCCGGCTGGAATCGGTCCAGAACGCGCACGACATGGCGAACACCGTGGCAAAGGCGATCATGGGCGACAAGCAGCCCTATCATGCGCTGCCGTGGTTCTGGTCCAACCAGTACGACCTCAAACTTCAGACAGCCGGGCTCAGCCTGGACTATGACGAGACGGTGCTGCGCGGCGACCCTGCCACCCGCAAGTTTACCGTGGTGTATCTCAAGGAAGGCAAGCCGATAGCGTTCGACTGCGTCGGCACGATGAAAGACTACGTCCAGGGCCGGAAAATGCTCGAGGCGGGGGTCGAGGCGGTGGACCGCGATCTGCTCGCCGATCCCGAGGTTCCGCTCAAAGAACTGCTGTAAGCCGCTCGACCGCCCAGCACGCCGCATCGGCGACCACCGGGTCGGGGTCTTCGGTCAGCGTGCGACACTGCGCGAGCAATTCGCCATTACCACTGTTCCCAGCCGCATAGAGACAATTGCGCACGAACCGGTCGCGCCCGATCCGCTTGATCGGCGAGCCCGAGAAAAACGCGCGGAACCCCGCATCGTCGAGCGCCAGCAACTCGGCGAGGCGCGGCGCCACCAGTTCGGCGCGCGGAAGGAATTCGCGCATCGTGTGCGATTGCTCGGCAAACTTGTTCCACGGGCACACCGCGAGGCAATCGTCACAGCCATAGATGCGGTTGCCGAGCGCTTCGCGAAATTCCTCCGCGACCGGCCCCTTGTGCTCGATCGTGAGGTAGGAAATGCAGCGCCGTGCGTCGATCTGGTAGGCGTTCGGGAAAGCGTCGGTGGGACAGGAATCGAGGCAAGCGCGGCACGAGCCGCACTGGTCGCGGTGCGGCTCGCCGAAGTCCAATTCCAGCGTCGTGTAGATCGCGCCGAGGAACAGCCAGCTGCCGTGCTCGCGGCTGACGAGATTGGTGTGCTTGCCCTGCCACCCGATCCCCGCCGCCTCGCCCAGCGGCTTTTCCATGACCGGCGCGGTATCGACAAAGACCTTCACCTCTGCCCCGGGTTCCTCGGCGACAAGCCAGCGCGCCAGCGCCTTCAGCCGTTTCTTGACGACGTCGTGATAGTCCTTGCCCTGCGCATAGACCGAAATGCGCGCGTGCTCGGACGATCCTTCGAGAGCCAGCGGATCGTGCGCAGGCGCGTAGCTCATGCCCAGCGCAATCACGCTGCGTGCCTCGGGCCAGAGCCCTTGCGGCGAGCGGCGGTGGTGGAGACGGGTCTCCATCCATTCCATCGTGCCGTGATGCCCTTCGCCGAGCCATTGTTCGAGCCGCTCGGCGCGCACCGGGTCTTCGCCTGCGCTCGCCACTCCGAACGCCACGAAACCGAGCGCCTTCGCCTGTTCACGAAGACGCTGGGTGAGGTTAAGCGTTGCTTCGGCGTTAACCACGCTTGGGGTTGCTCCCGTTCAGTTTCGCGCGTTAACCCCCGCGCTCATGCACATGCAGGTAGGCGAACACATGGCGGCGAGCAATGTCCCCGCGCCCTCTTCCGAACATCGTCCGCTCGCGATCGAGGCGCGCGGGCTGGTCAAGAGCTTCGACGGCACGCAGGCGGTCAAGGGCATCGATATCGAAGTGCCCGAGGGCGCGATTTACGGCGTGCTGGGGCCGAACGGCGCGGGCAAGACCACAACCTTGCGCATGCTGCTCGGCATCATCGATCCCGATGAAGGCATACGCCGCGTGTTCGGTCATGATCGCCCGCACGAAATCGGGCGCCTGATCGGATATCTCCCTGAGGAGCGCGGTCTCTACCCTGCAATGAAATCGATCGAGGCGATTGCCTTCATGGGCGCGCTGCGCGGTCTTCCGCTCGCCGAAGGGCGCAAGCGCGGGATGGAGCTGCTCGAACGCCACGATCTCGCCCACGCCGCCGATCGCACGATCCGGCAGCTTTCCAAGGGCATGGCCCAGACAGTCCAGTTGCTCGGCACGCTGGTGCACCGCCCGCGCCTCGTTGTGCTCGACGAGCCGTTTTCGGGCCTCGACGCGATCAACCAGGGCAAGCTCGAACGGATGATCCGCGCGCTCGCCGAAGATGGGGTCACAGTGATCTTCTCGACCCACGTGATCCACCATGCCGAGCGGCTGTGCGAAGGGGTCGCGATCATCGCCGGGGGCAAGGTGCCATACGCCGGCAGCGTCGAAGCGGCGCGCGATCGTATCCCGGCGCAGGTCCGGCTCGAAACCCGCGCCCGCGAAGGCGCATGGATGGCTGCACTGCCCGAAGACACAAGGCACGAAGGCGATTTCTTCTACTTCCCGCTTCCCGAAAGCGGGGTTGAACCATTGCTCAAGCAATTGATCGACGGCGAGGCCGGCATCCTTTCGCTCTCGATCGAACGCGCCGGGCTGCACGATGCCTTTGTCGCCATCGCCGGTGAGGCGGCCGCTCGTCAACTCGAAGCGGATCAGGCAGGAGAGGACGCATGAGCGACGCTGCAGCCAATCCGCGCCTGTCCCGGCTCGAAGCCGCTTGGGTCATCGCCCGGCGCGATTTCGTCGCGGTGCTGTTCAGCCGCGCTTTCCTGTTCTTCCTGATCGGTCCGCTGTTCCCGATCTTCGTCGGCGGACTGGCGGGCGCGATCGGAGGGCAGGTGCAGCGGGACGCGGTGACGACCGATATCGGCATGGCGATGAGCGCCGAAGACAACGCGGCGATGATCGCCTCGTCAAACCGGCTCGGACCGCAGCTGGGGCGCGCCATACCGGTATTGAAGGTCGTGCCCGAAGCGGTTGGCAATCCCGATTTCGACGCGCGCGAATATATGGAGGCCCGCCGCGGAAACTACGCCGCCATCCTGACAGGGACGATCGCCGACCCCGAACTGATCGGTACCGAAGCGCAGATCCAGCGTTGGGAGGGGCCGGTCAAGCTGATCGCCGCCGATGCGATGACTGCAGAGCGCGTCGCCTTTCCCGATGTCGAAGAAACACTCGTCACGAGCAGCGCAGCGTCCGAGCGTTCGACCCGGATCCAGACCGCGACCAGCGCGCAGCTGCTGCTGTTCCTGCTGACGATGTTGCTCGCGGGTATGGTGCTGTCCAACCTCGTCGAGGAGAAGGCCAACAAGATCATCGAAATCCTCGCCGCCGCGATCCCGATGGATGCGGTGTTCATGGGCAAGCTGTTCGCTATGCTCGGCGTGTCGTTCGTCGGGATAAGCGTCTGGGGCGTGTTCGCCTACGGCTTCTGGATGGTCGGTAGCGACGCGATCATAGCGGCGACCGGCACCGACCTCGCGAACTTGCCCGCGCCCGCCGTGGGCTGGCCGCTCTTTATCGTACTGGGCGTGGTCTATTTCTCGATGGCCTACCTGCTGCTCGGCGCGCTGTTCCTGACCATCGGCGCGATGGCGAACACCGTGCGCGAGGTGCAGACGCTGTCCATGCCGGTCACGATGATGCAGCTGATGGTGTTCTTCCTCGCAGCAGCCAATGTCACCCGCACCGGCTCGGCGGCGGAGGTGTTCGCGGTCGTGTTCCCGCTGTCATCGCCCTTCGCGATGTTGGCGCGCGCCGCTCTCGAGGACACGCTATGGACTCACGCCGCCGCGATCGCGTGGCAGGCGCTCGCCGTCGCCGTGCTGGTCAAGGGCGGCTCGATCCTGTTCCGCAAGCGCGTGATGAAATCGGGCAATGCCGGTCACGCCAGGAAGCGCGGGGGCTGGTTCGGATCGCGCAAGGCCTCGCAGCCCGTAGCGGAACCGGCAGAATAGGTCGCAATTCGCAACCCACTATTGACACTGCTGTCAGTTAGGGCAGGATGCGACTCACCGGAACGGGAAAACCGCCCGGATGGGAGAGAGACATGGCGACCGTAGCACCCGAACGTCCGAAAGTGCGGACTTCCCCGACCGCTTACCAGGCGCTCAAGGCGCATTTCGAGCAGCATCCGGAAGAACGCCCGCAGCATCCGCACAAGTGGGACGTCAGCCGATCGGACATCTATTTCGAGGACACCTGGCAGCCGATCTTCAAGGAGATGCAGGATGCAGGGCCGCTCCACTACATTCCCGAAAGCCCGTACGGCCCGTATTGGGCGGTGGTCGGCCACAAGGCGATCCAGCATATCGAAGCGCTGCCCGACACCTTTTCGTCGAGCTGGGAATATGGCGGGATCACGATCCTCGAACGCCTGACCGAGGAAGAAGCGGCAGCCGCCGGCGTCCCCACCCGTGAACTGCCGATGTTCATTGCCATGGACCGCCCGCAGCACACCGGTCAGCGGCGCACCGTAGCCCCCAAATTCACTCCTTCCGCGATAGCGGAGATGGAAGGCGAAATCCGTCAGCGCACGGGTGAACTCCTCGATACGCTACCGCGCGGCGAAGTGTTCGACTGGGTCGACAAGGTTTCGATCGAGCTTACCACCGGTATGCTTGCAATCCTGTTCGGCTTTCCGTGGGAAGACCGCCGCCTGCTTACCTTCTGGTCCGACTGGTCGGGCGATACCGAGCTTGCAACGGTGCGCGATCTCGACAGCGTACGCTGGGAAATCCTCCAGGAAATGGCGTCCTACTTCCAGTCGCTGTGGGTCGAGCGCACGCAGGACAAGGAGCCGGGCAACGACCTGATCTCGATGATGATCCATTCCGAGGCGATGAACCAGATGCGGCCCGAGGAATTCATGGGCAATCTCGTGCTGCTGATCGTCGGCGGCAACGATACGACCCGCAATTCGATGAGCGGGTTCGTCCATGCGCTCGACAAGTTTCCCGACCAGCGCAAGCTGTTCGAAGAGAACCCCGACGTCATTCCGAATGCAGTACAGGAAATGCTGCGCATGCAGACGCCGCTGGCGCATATGCGCCGGACCTGCACCGAGGATACCGAAGTGTTCGGGCAGACCATCAAGAAGGGCGACAAGGTCGTGCTGTGGTATCTGGCAGCTAACCACGAAGAGGAAATCTTCCCCGACCCTCACAAGCTCGATCTCACGCGAGAGAATGCCCGCCGTCACATCGCCTTCGGCTACGGCATCCACCGCTGCGTCGGCGCGCGTCTTGCCGAGCTGCAACTGCGCGTGCTGCTCGAAGAGATGCACAAGCGCCGGATGCGGGTGCATGTCGCGGGCGATGTCGAGCGCGTGCGCGCCAATTTCGTGCACGGCTTCCGCAAGCTCGAGGTCGAAATCACCGAGTTCTGACGCCGGGCATTATCTCGCGCGGCTGAAACTTTTTGGCGAATTCCTGCGTAATTAGAGGTGTAAGACTTCTAATTTCGATGGGACACTTGCGATGAAACCCGCCCCTAACCGCCGCCGATTCCTTGCCGGAGCCGCCGCTGCCATAGCCGTGCCGATCCTTGCCTCGTGCGGCGGAGCACCGGCGCATGCCCGCAAGGACTTTCCGGTGCGCAAGACCGAGGCGCAATGGCGCCGGCAGCTGACACGCGAGGAATATCGGATCCTGCGGGAAGCAGGCACCGAACGCGCCTTCTCCCATCCGCTCCACAAGGAAAAGCGGGCGGGTGTCTACAAATGCGCCGGGTGCGGGAACGCGATCTATTCCTCGAAGCACAAATACGACAGCGGCACCGGCTGGCCCGCCTTCTACAAGCCGATCGATGCAGGCGCGGTCGAAACCTCGGTCGATTACAAGCTCGGCTATCCGCGCACCGAAGTCCATTGCGCCGATTGCGGCGGGCATCTGGGGCATATCTTCGGCGACGGGCCGAAACCGACTGGCAAGCGTCACTGCATCAATGGCGTGGCGATGGATTTCGTGCCGGCCTGACCCGCCAGAGCCTGAGCGCAGATCCGCTTTGAAGCGCGATCGGCTCGAGCCAGTTGGGCGGGTTGGCGCTCATCAAATCCGCTGCAAAACCGGCCGGTGCGGCGCGGGCGTAGTTCCGCATCTCGATGAGCATTGGACAGGCGATGACATACCCTGTGCCGCGCTTGCGCAAGGTTTCGCGAGCTTCTCCGGGGGAACCGAGCGCGGTTTCGATCAGCACCTTGGTCGAAGGTCCGCCAAGGCCGTCGCCAGCGGCGATGATGCTGTGATCGGTGGTGAGCAAGAGTTCCGGCGCGATATCGAGCGGAGCATAGAATTCGCCCCTTCCGAGCACGCTTATCTGTGATACGATCTCGTTTACATCGCAGGAAGGATCCTGAGCCGAAACAGGCGGGGTCGATGCCCCTGTCAACGCCGCCTGTGCCGGAATCGCGTTGGCGAGCAGTATCGCTGGCAATGCCGGGAGAAGCGCACAGGCAAGAGCGGCAGTTGCCGCCACACGCGGGCCGGGCCGTTTCATCGTGCGGATCGAACGCAGCCACTCGCGCACCTGCCAGGCAAGCGGCGGAGCGGCGAGAACGCAGGCAATCGCTCCGGCACGCGCCACCAGCAGCGCGACCAGCAACGCGGCGCACAAGATCAGGCCATAATCGAACCAGAACCCGCGGAGCCAATCGCGCGAACGGCTCGCCAGGTTGAACGTAGCGACGATGCCGATCACCGGAGTGACGGCATATTGCAGCGCACCCATCACGGTCTGACGCCAGATCGGCATGCCTTCCATCGCGGTGTTGTTCCCAAAATCGGCAATCACCGGAGCGAAACCGGAAGATCCGCCGGTCGCACACTGCGGAGCCATGTAAAGCACCAGCCCGAGCGCGCCTCCAGCAGCCAATGCGAATCCACCGAACAGCAGCCCGCGCGGCAGCGGCTCGAGCCGTGCGAACACCGTCAGCACCAACGCCCCCCAACCGAACATCGCAAGATGCACCGGGCTCACCGCGTCGCAATAGCTGACAAGATCGCCGATCCCGCGCGTCGCGAGGAACAGCAGCACTCCGGCAATCGCGAAGGACTGGATCGCGTTGACCAGCCATGCCCGCTGGTTGCGGTCGCGCAGCCAGCGCCAGGCGAGCACCGCAAAGATCGCCGCCGACAGCGGGAGTCCTTCGATCGAGATCGCCAACCAGACAGCGAGGGAAACGCCGACGACCTTGCCGCCTGCCTTTGACGAGCGCGCCATCAACCCGTTCACCGCAGCCAGCGCGCAGACAATCTGCCAGCCGTGATGGTCGATCCGCATCGGCGAAAGCTGGGAGAGAACCGGCATCGAAAGCGCGAGGATGAGGCATGCAAGCGTCGCTTCCTCGTCGCCCATCAAGCGCCACGCGATGCGAGCCGCCAAAAGCATGGCGCAGCCGAGCGTGAGGAGCGGAACGATGACCAGAGCCACCGTCTCGGCAATCGCAGCGCCGACAAATGGCGTCAGCGCCATGATGACGAGCGCGAGCGGAATATCGACGATACGCGACCAGTGCATCGCGACCCCGCCATTGGCCGCATCGATGCGGTATTGGGTAGTATCGAACCAGCTCTGGCCGCCGATCAGGTCGCGGACCTGCACCAGCCGCAGCATGTCGTCGGGTTCGGGGAAGCGACCGCCCGCAATGGCACTCCAATGGATCGCCAGCATCAGCGCACCGACGACCGCCCAGACGACGCCTACGCGGGCGAGGAATTCGACCGGAAGAGCGCTACGGCGGCGTTCGACCAGCATGGCGTCATGCCTCCCCGGTCACCGTTTGGTCCAAGCGAGACCCGATCCCGGCGCCGATGATGGCGTCGGTGTCGACTCCTCCCGGTTTTTCGCCGCCGATCAGATTCATTCAGCCTCCCGTGACCCTTCGCCAACCCACGAACGGGTCGCGCTCAACCCCGAGAGTGAAGGATATTGGTTAGCGAGCGGTAAACGGACGGCCTTAAGCGGACCGGCATGTCAGTCCGGGCAGGGTCAACTTTCGAGCAAAGCCGGAGCCTGGAGCTGTGCGGCCAGCCGCGCAAAATCGCCCAGCGTGAAAGTGTCATCGAACACGACACCGTAGTGGTTATCACGCCGCCAGCGGACCTTGGCCCAGACGTCCTCCAGCCCGTGGCCACCTGAAATCCGCAGAGCCTGGTCGATCGCGAACCTTGCATCGCATTGGATCCGTGCACCCTGCTGCGAGAGATTTTCGACGGTCGCCGCGCTGCTCAGGGTACGACTGGTGATCTCGATCGGCAGCTGAATCCCCAGCCGAAGCCCGCGCTTTGGATAATCGCTTGCCTCGTTGATTATGCTGGACACGTCGGCCGGCGCGGCGAATTCAAACCCGGCCTCGTGGTCGCGCGCCCATACCCTGCGGATCTGATAGGCCGCTCCACCCGGCATTTGCAGCTCTAAACGCTCACCCTCAGGCAACCGATGAAACAGCCTCATGCTCACCCCGGTTTCGGAGATATCGCGAATGACGCACACGAACTCGCCCTGATCCGCCACGATCCGCGCGGCGCGGATCAGAAGCGTGAACCGAGGTGCGGAGCGCAACTCCCGCACATCGCTCGCATCGTCGGTTTCCGAGTCTGCCCGTTCGGGGCTTGCTGCAAAATCCATAGACGGTCGCCCTTCCCCGGCGCATATTGCTGACCCTGCGCCAAGAGCTTGAATTGATGTGTGGTCCCTGGACCCAGGGCTAGGGTCGCGCGGGTAAATATTGCGATAACCGCGCCCTCCGCATTCGCGCCGTAGCGCTGCGGGCAGCGAGTTGGTGCGGGTGGCGGGACTCGAACCCGCACGAGCCAAAGCTCAGGGGATTTTAAGTCCCCGGCGTCTACCATTCCGCCACACCCGCTCACCGGTCTTCGCGCGATAGCCAGCGTCAATGACCCGCGCAAGCAGGCGCACTTGCATAGCAGCGATATCCTCGCCATCTCCGCAGCAACGGGGCAAAATCGCCGTTCGTTAAGGGGCAGGCTATGGCAAGCGAAGTGGTTGAGACGATCCAGCCGGCGGTGATGCTCCTGGGGCTTGGTATCGGCGCCGCCACCTTGTCACGAGCGATCAAGCTCAATCCCATCGTCGGCTATCTCGGCCTCGGCCTGGGCCTTGCCTCGCTTGGTGTCGCGGACGATTTCAGCGGACCGGTCGTTGCGACGCTGGCCGAAGCGGGAGTCATGTTCCTGCTTTTTAATCTCGGCCTTCATTTCTCCCTCGGGCGGATCCGAGCGGAGTCGGCCAACATCTTCGGTTTCGGCAGCCTTCAGATGCTCGTCGCGGGCGGCGCGTTTGCAGCGCTGTTCTGGGCGATCGGACTGCCGACCGAATTCGCGATCATCGGCGGCTTTGCGATGGGACTTTCATCCACGGCGGTGGTAATCGGCCTGATCCGCGAACGCGACCAGGAGGATTGCCCGGTCGGGCGCGCGGCGCAATCGATCCTGATCTTCCAGGACATCGCGGCCATCATGCTCCTGGTCGCCGCCGGAGCGCTTGCATCGGGTGGTGCGCTCGCTCCTGAGCTCGGGATTGCCGGCCTGAAGGCGTTCGCGGCGTTTATCGTCGCCGTGCTGTTCGGCCGCTATCTCACCGGGCCGCTGTTCCGACTGATCGCGCGGGTCGGGAGCAGCGAGGTCTACACCGCCACCGCGCTGTTCATTGCGCTCGCAGCCGGGTGGGCCACCGGCATGGCGGGGCTTTCGCTTACACTGGGGGCTTTCCTTGGCGGGATGGCAGTCGCGGATTCGCGCTATCGCATTCTTGTCCAAACCGAGATCGACGCATTTCGAGGGCTGTTTCTGAGCTTTTTCTTCATCTCGGTCGGGCTCGCGATCAATCCGGTGATCCTCGCTCAGAACTGGCTGCTCGTCATTGCCGGCGCCATCGCGCTGATTGTGCTGAAGTGCCTGTTCAACGTCATTGCCGGTCTCGCCAATCGCTGGTCGGTCCCGGGATCTATACAGCTCGGTTTCCTGCTTGGGCAGGGAAGCGAATTTGCGCTGGTAATCTTCGCCCTGCCGACCGTGGCGGCGCTTGTCGATCCGATCGAGCCACGCTTCCTGCCGATCCTCGTCACCGCGATCGCAATCAGTATGGCGGTGACGCCGCTGATCTCGAATATCGGTCGCAAGCTGGCGGGCAAGCTGCGACGCGGCCCCGCCGACCAGAAGCTCGACGGCGACGACGCACCGGTGCTGATCATCGGGCTCGGTCCTGTCGGCCGGTCGGTTGCCGATGCGCTGAGCTATAACGAAATCGATTACCTTGCCGTCGAGCCGAATCCCGAGCGCTTCGAGACCGCGTTGGCCGATGGCTATCACGTGCACCAGGCCAATCCCGCCGACCCGCGCAGTTGGGATGCGATGGGCATGGCGAGCCGCGACGTCGTGGTGGTGGCCTCGGTTACTCTCGAGATTTCGCGCCAACTGAGCCCGCTGGTTCGCGAGCGCCTGCCCGACGTTGCACGGGTGATTGCGCTGCCCGGGCCCGAAGGCGTTCAGGAATTCCTCGAACTGGGCTCACTGCCGGTCGACATCACCACGCCCGGCGGCACCGAAAGGGTCATCGACCTTGCCTTTGAAGCCCTCGGGCGCGAGCGCCGTCTACCGGTCGCCGATCGAAGCGAAGAAGAGCGGGCGCTCGAATACGCCTGAGTTCGCGGTCAGCGTTCGTTGAGGCGCTGGCGGATTTCCTTGCCCGCCTTGAAATACGGCACCCGCTTGGCCGGCACCGCAACCGCTTCGCCGGTGCGGGGGTTGCGCCCGGTGCGTGCTTCGCGCTCACGCGTCGAAAAGGCCCCGAACCCGCGCAGCTCGACCCGGCCGCCTTCGGCCAGCCGTTGCGCGATTTCATCGAAGAAGATGTCGACCACCTGCTCGATTTCCTCGGCACGCAGTTCCGGATTGTCCTTGTGAAGTTCCTGCAGCAATTCTGATCTGATCATTGTGACCTCCCACTGATCACGACCGGCTGCAATTTTATGCTTTGGCCGGCCTCGTCCCCAACTCAGCCTTGACCCGAAAGGCTCTCGTTTCCGGAAAGTGCCAGAGCGGCGCGTGCGGGGCAAGGCACCGGAAAAAATAAAGTCGGAAACTGTTTCAATCGGGGGCAGCCACGCGGGCGGCCGTCCGCGAGCGGCTCAGGTGCATTCGGCAAGTTCGGTGAGATCGAGGCCCAGGCGATCCATCCGCGCCCTGATCTCGGGCCATTCCTCGCGCAGGAATTGTTCCTTCTCGCGCTTGCGCAGCGCTTCGGCGGCGCCTTCGACCACGTACATGCCGACGCCGCGCTGCACCTCGACGAGACCGTCATTCTGGAACTGCTGGTAGGCTTTCGCCACGGTAAGCGGGTTTGCCCCCTGCTCCGCCGCCAGCGCACGCACCGACGGCAGCATCTCTCCCTCGGCATACTCACCCTGGATGATTGCGGCCGCGATCTGGTCGCGCAGCTTGAGATAGACGGGTCTGTTTTGGGTCATGGGTTCCTCGCTCAGTGCATCAGTGCCATAATACAGCGATGCGCGTCAAGGTTCCCGGCTTTTCGACGAACGGCACGGCGGTGGCCGGTATCATGTGAAACTAAGGCTTCACACTCGCGGACAAGCCGTTAGTGTGCGCGACGATCAAGGGCCCCCGGGAAAGGCCCGGACAAAATATCGGGGATCTGCTTCATGAAAGACGTCGCGCTTTGGAACGAGGGGGACTGGATCGCAGCGATCGCCTCCGTGGTTCTGGTTCTATTCCTGGTCGCGGGTGCATTCGCTGTCACTCGCAAGACGGAAGAGGTCGGGGGGCACCCAAAGGGCCTCTACATCCTGTTTTTCGCCGAAATGTGGGAGCGGTTCTCCTACTACGGCATGCGCGCACTGCTGATCTTCTATCTCACCCAGCACTGGCTCTTTAACGACAGTGCTTCGAACATTGTATACGGCGCCTATGTCAGCCTCGTCTACATCACGCCCGTTCTTGGCGGGTGGCTGGCAGACCGCTATCTCGGTCAGCGCAAGGCGGTTTTGTTCGGTGCATTGCTGCTCACCTTCGGCCACTTCCTCATGGCATTCGAAGGAACCGGGGGGCAGAATGATCCTACGATCAACATCTTCTGGCTTGCCCTGAGCTTCATCATTGTCGGTTCCGGCTTCCTCAAGGCGAATATCTCGGTGATCGTGGGGCAGCTCTATCCGCGCACCGATGTGCGACGCGACGGTGCCTACACAATTTTTTACATGGGAATTAACGTCGGCGCCGCGATCGGCACGATCATTGCCGGCTACCTCGGAATCACTCTCGGTTGGGCCTACGGCTTCGGTGCGGCGGGCCTCGGCATGCTGCTTGGCCTGATCGTGTTCGTGCTCGGCAAGCCGTTGCTGCTCGGCCGGGGCGAGCCGCCCAAGCCGCTGGCGAAGAACACTGAAATGGTCATGTACGGCATCGGCCTGGTCGGCGTCGCAATCATGTGGCTGCTGATACAGTACCAGTCGGTAGTCGGAGGATTGATGCTCCTCTCCGGTGTTGCCCTGCTCGCCTATGTCCTGTTCGAAGCATTCAAACTCGACAAGGAGCCGCGCGAGCGCATGTTCGCGATCCTGTTCCTGATCGCGTTGCAGCCGCTGTTCTGGGGTCTGTTCGAACAGGCGGGCGGATCGCTCAACCTGTTCACCGATCGCTACATCGACCTTGGTGGCGTACCCGCACCGATTTTCCAGTCGATCAATCCTATCTACATCATCCTGCTTGCGCCGCTTTTCGCTGCGCTGTGGACTTGGCTCGGGCGCAAGGGTCTCGAACCCTCGACTCCAGCCAAGTTCGGCCTCGGCCTGGTGCAGCTCGGCTTCGGCTTTCTCGTGCTAGTCTGGGGAGCGGAAGCTGTCGGCGTAGATGCCAAGATTCCGGTGATCTTCCTGTTCGGCATCTACCTCTTCCACACCACCGGTGAGCTATGTCTTTCGCCGGTTGGCCTCTCGGCAATGAACCGCCTTGCCCCGCGACACCTTGCCAGCCTGATCATGGGCGCATGGTTCTTCGCCACGGCGGGCGGCAATTATGTCGCCGGGATGATCGGTGCCGCCACTGGCGGGGAGGATGGCGAGATGACCCGTCAAGGCACGCTCGACATTTACTGGCAGATCGGACTGATCGCGATCGCCGTGGGTGTGGTGGTCATTCTAATCGCTCGCGTCGTAAAGCGCTGGATGCATCTCGATACGCTCCAGGACGACACCGTCGATGATGATCTATTGGGCGGCAGCGAAGTCGGCGAACCGCAGGCCGCCGGGGTCCATCCGGCCACCCGCCCCGCCGAATAAGGCAGGAACCAACCAATGTCTGGATCGTCGGGTCCACGAAACCAGCAGGGGGAACCACTGTGAGAACGAAAGCCTGGATTGCGGCTGCCAGCGCGATTGCGCTCGGCGCCTGCGCGACAACCGGCTCCGCCAACGCGGCGAGCGACGACAGCGATGCGGACGAGGCTCCGCGTTTCGCCGCCAAGACCGAGGCCGAGGGGCCCTTCCCTTCGACCTACCGGCCCTATCCGGGCGTTCCCACGGCACTGGTCGGCGCAACCGTGTTCGATGGAGCCGGCAACCGGATCGATGGCGGCACCGTTCTGTTCCGCGATGGCAAGGTCGTCGCGGTCGGCAGCGACCTCTCGACCGATGGCTACACCGTCATCGACGGCACCGGGAAGTTCGTGACGCCAGGCATCATCGACATCCACTCGCACCTTGGCGATTATCCGACCCCGGGGGTCGACGCGCATAGCGACGGCAACGAGGCGACCGCTCCGACCACGCCCGATGTCTGGGCCGAACACTCGGTCTGGCCGCAGGACCCGGGCTTCACCCGCGCCATGGCGAATGGCGGGATCACCGCGCTGCAAATCCTTCCCGGATCGGCGAACCTGATGGGCGGCCGCTCGGTCACGCTCAAGAACGTGCCGAGCCGGACGGTGCAAGGCATGAAGTTCCCCGGCGCACCCTACGGCTTCAAGATGGCCTGCGGCGAAAACCCCAAGCGGGTGTATGGCAATCGCGGACGCAAGCCCTCGACCCGCATGGGCAACTTCGCGGTCAACCGCCAGACCTGGTACGAAGCGATCGAATACGCCAACGAGGACGATCCGAAGCGGGATCTCGGCAAGGAGACGCTAAAGGGTGTGCTCGAAGGCGAGATCCTCGTCCACAACCACTGCTACCGCGCCGACGAGATGGCGCTGGTGATGGATATGGCGAAGGAGATTGGCTACAAGGTCACCGCCTTCCACCACGCGGTCGAAAGCTACAAGATCGGCGACCTTCTGCGTGAAAACGACGTGTGCAGCGCGATCTGGGCCGACTGGTACGGCTTCAAGATGGAAAGCTATGACGGGATCATGGAAAACGCCGCGCTGCTGCAGAACGCCGGCGCCTGCGTGGTGATCCATTCCGACAGCGCCAACGACATCCAGCGTTTGAACCAGGAAGCCGCGAAGGCGCAGGCCGCCGGTGCGCGAATGGGGATCGACATTTCCGATGCCACCGTGATCGGCTGGATCACGCTCAACGCCGCCAAGGCGATGGGGATCGACGACATGACCGGCAGCCTCGAGGAAGGCAAGATGGCCGATGTCGTGCTTTGGAACGGTGACCCGCTGAGCGTCTATTCGCGGCCCGAGAAGGTCTGGATCGACGGTGCGCTGCTGTTCGATGCGATGGATCGCAAGCGCCGTCCGGTGAGTGATTTCGAGCTCGGCCAGCCCGGTGAAGGAGACGTGAAATGAGGCAGCTTCTCGCACTAGCCGCCAGCGCGATTGCGCTTTGCGCTGCCCCTGCTGTGGCACAGAATGTCGCGATGACCGGCGTCACCGTGGCGACTGGCGATGGTTCGGAGCCGATCGAAGACGGTGCCGTGGTCGTCCGCGACGGCAAGGTGGTCTACGCGGGTCCGGCATCGGGCATGCCCGAAACCGCCATGCCGCTGGTCGAGGCCGCGCCCGGCACTTGGGTCACCCCCGGCCTGTTCGCGACCGTTACCACTCTCGGCATCGTCGATGTCAGTGCGGTGAGCGACTCCAACGACACCCGCGCGGGCGGATCGCCGTTCAGCGCGGCGCTCGATGTCGCTCCGGTGGTCAATCCGAATTCGCAGAACATCCTCGTCCATCGCGCTGCGGGCATCACCCGCGCAGCGACGACAACCCTGCCCTCGGGTTCGATCTTCGCCGGACAGGGCGCGATCATCGATCTCGACGCCGATGGCGATCCGATCACGCGCCCGAAGGCTTTCCAGATGGTCGATCTTGGCGAGGGCGGGGCTCGCCGCGCGGGCGGCAGCCGGGCTGCGGCCTATGTGCTGTTCCGCAACGCGCTTTACGAAGCGCAGGGCCTTCGCGGCAGCACCGGCACGCCGCAGATCACCGAGATCGCGAAGGACGATGAAGTCTTCCTGAGCCGGTTCGATGCCGAAGCGCTGATCCCGGTGCTCAACGGCACGCAGAAACTCTATGTCTCGGTCGAACGCGCCGCCGATATCCGCAGCGCGCTGGCGCTCAAGGGCGAGTTCCCCAAGCTCGACATGGTGCTGGTCGGTGCCAGCGAGGGCTGGCTGGTCGCCGAGGAGATCGCTGCAGCCGGGGTTCCGGTTCTCGCCGATCCGCTCGATGCGCTGCCTTATGGTTTCGACGAGCTCGCTTCGACCCAGAGCAATATCGGGCGGATGAAGGCGGCAGGCGTGAAGGTTGCGCTCAACACCGCCGGGATGGAAAACCCGCGCCGGCTCGCGCAGCAGGCGGGCAACCTCGTGGGCCTGGCGAAGATTCCCGGGGCGACCGGGCTGAGCTGGGGCGAAGCGTTCGCGGCGATCACCTCGATTCCGGCCGACATCAGCGGCCTTGGCGGGCAACTCGGCGTGCTCAGGCCCGGTGCGATAGGCGATGTGGTCATCTGGGACGGCGATCCGCTCGAGGTCACTTCGGTCCCGACCAAGGTCTACATCGGCGGGGTCGAACAGCCGCTCGGCAACCACCAAAGCCGCCTGCGCGAGCGCTATCGCGATCTGGACGAAAGCGACCTTCCGAAAGCCTACGACTGGTAATACCATAGCGCTTCGGTGTAGATTCTCTGCGGGTCCACAGGGAGGGTGCATTGAACGAAGCGCTATTGAATCTCGTCGCGGCCAACACGGCCTTTGTCGGCTCGCATTTCGTGATGTCGCACCCGTTGCGCGCGTCGATGGTGAAAGCGTTCGGCGAGATGGGTTTCCAGGTGGTCTATTCGCTGGTGAGCCTGGCGACGCTGGCGTGGATCTATTTCGCCTTCAAGGCTGCCCCTCCCGCCGACCTTCCAGGTAGCGGCGAGATCGGCTGGGCTATCGCCACATTGCTCACCCTGCCCGCGATGGTGCTGTTGGCAGGTTCGGTGGTTGGAAACCCCGCGATGCCCACGCCGCAGGCCGCCGAACAGGCGCGCGAGGAGCCCAAAGGCGTTTTCAAAGTGACCCGCCACCCGATGATGTGGGGATTCGCGCTCTGGGCACTGTCGCACATCGTGATCCACTACAGCCTGCGGACCACCATCACCGCCCTCGCGATTGGCATTCTCGCACTCGTCGGCGCAAAGCTGCAGGACCGCAAGAAAGAGGTCCTAATGGGCGAGGCCTGGGCGCAGTGGGAGAGCAAAACGAGCTACTGGCCGCGTTTCGGAGCGCTGTTCGGCGCAGGGGCGCTCCCATGGGCCGCCGGACTCATCTTCTTCGTATTCTTCAGCTGGCTGCACATGCCGATCGGCGATGTCCCGGCCGGCATCTGGCGCTGGTTCTAATCCGCTCCGACTAGATCGAGTATCCAGTCGCGCCGTGCCTCCTGCGAGCGCGGCTCGAATGTGAGCCCGTGGCCCGATCCCGCGAAGCTCTGGAAAGTGGCGTCGGGGGCGATCCGCGACAATCGTTTGCCATGCTCATGCGGTATCAGTGCATCGGCATCGCCGTGCTGGATCAGCACTGGGATTTGGAGTTCTGCGATCTTCTCGGCATTGCGGTACTGATCGTTCACGAGCGAATGCGCCGGCATCCACCACAGATTGTTCCCGGCAACCGCGGGCAGCGAAGTGAAGGGAGCGATAAGCACGAGCGCCGCCGGCCGGTGCCGCACCGCCATCTCGGTCGCGACGCCCGAGCCGATCGAATTGCCGACGAACACCACCTGTTCCAGCGGCAATCCCTCGCCGACCAGCCAGTCCATTGCCGCCTCGCCATCGCGATAAAATCCCTCTTCCGAAGGTTGACCGGGATTTCCGCCGTAACCGCGATACTCGACGAGCAGCACCCCGAAGCCGGCATTTACAAATCCGATATTGGAGGTGCTCGCCATCTCGAGCGTGCCGCCATTGCCGTGGAAATAGACCGTGGTCGGCATGCCCGGTTCGGCTTCGCGGTAGAAGGCCCGCAGGGTCAGGCCGTCGGAAGTTCGCAGCGAGACTTCTTCGTATCCCGGCGTAAGCGACGGCACATCCTGCGGCGCCGGATAGATGAAGTGCGACTGGAACGACCACAGGATCACGAGCAGCGTGAGATAGGTCGTCGCGACCATCACGAGAGCGCGGAACAGCCAGGTCACGGCCGCGTCCTAGTCAGTTGCCCTTGAATTCCGGTGAACGCTTTTCGATCAGCGCCGCGACGCCTTCGGCGTGATCGTCGGTGTGGTGCATCATCGCCTGCGTGTTGGCCGCCAGTTCGAGCGCGGTGTCGTAATTGACCTGTTGGCCTTGTCGCAGCAGCATCTTGGTCTGGCGCAGCGAATGCGGGGGCATTGCCGCGATCCTCGCTGCGAGCGCCTGCGCTTCGGCCAGCAGATCGTCATGCGGAACGACCCGGCTGACGAGGCCCCATTTTCGCGCGGTTGCGGCATCGATCACGTCGCCGGTGTAGAACAATTCCGCAGCGCGGCTCATCCCGATGACGCGCGGCAGGATCCACGTGCCGCCATCGCCCGGAATGATCCCGAGCTTGAGGAAGGTGACGCCGAATTTGGCTTTGTCCGAGGCGATGCGGATATCGGCAAGGCAGGCGACGTCGCAGCCAAGCCCGATCGCCGGTCCGTTGACCGCAGCGATCACCGGCACGCGCAAGCCGTGCAGCGCGCGCAGCATGCGGTGGATGTTATCGCGGTAGCCGTCGGAAATGGCCGGAGGCGTGCCGCCGAATGTCCCGGCCCTGTCGCGCATCGCCTTGATATCACCGCCGGCAGAGAACGCCCGCCCCGCTCCGGTGAGGATCACGCAGCGGGTTTCGAGATCGCGATTGATCGCATCGCAGGCGGTGGCGAATTCCTCCCCGTCGCCCGGCGCGCCGAGCGGGTTCATGGTGTCCGCTCGGTCGATGGTGAGCGTGGTGATCGGGCCGTCGCGCTCTACCTTGAGGAGGCCCATGGCTTTTACGCCCGCGCCTCTTCCACGTTCGCGCTGTTGTGCTTCAGTGCCTTGAGCACCGTATCGACGATATGCGGCGCGGTGAGGCCTGCTTCCTCATACTGCTTGTCGGGCGAATCCTGGTCCTGGAAAATATCGGGCAGGCGCATCGTGCGTACTTTCAACCCGTTATCGGTCAGCCCTTCGTCCGAGGCATAGGTCAGCACATGCGCCCCGAGGCCGCCGACAGCGCCCTCTTCGATGGTCAGCACCACTTCGTGCGTGCGCATCAGCTTCGCGATCAGGTCGCGGTCGAGCGGCTTGGCGAAGCGCATATCGGCGACGGTCGTCGAGAGCCCCTTGGCTTCGAGCGTGTCGGCCGCCTTTTTCGCCTCTTCGAGCCGCGCACCGAGCGAGAGGATGGCGACTTTGGAGCCCTCGCGTACGATCCGGCCCTTGCCGATTTCGAGCTTCTGCGGCGTTTCCGGAAGCGGCACTCCGACACCCGATCCGCGCGGATAGCGGAAGGCGATCGGCCCCTCGTCATGCTCGACGGCGGTGTAGGTCATGTGGACCAGCTCCGCCTCGTCGGCGGCGGCCATCACCACCATGTTGGGCAGCGTGGCAAGATAGGTGATGTCGAACGCGCCCGCATGGGTGCAGCCGTCCGCGCCAACCAGTCCGGCGCGATCAATCGCGAAGCGCACCGGCAGGTTCTGGATTGCTACGTCGTGAACCACCTGGTCGTAGGCGCGCTGGAGGAAGGTCGAATAGATTGCAGCGAAAGGCCGCATCCCCTGCGCCGCGAGACCGGCGGCGAAAGTCACGCCGTGCTGCTCGGCGATGCCGACATCGAAGCTGCGCTCCGGATGACGCTGGGCGAAGCGGTCGACGCCCGTGCCCGAGGGCATGGCCGCTGTGATCGCGCAGATGCGCTTGTCGGTATCGGCGAGATCGGCGAGCGTATCGCCGAACACGTTCTGGTAGGCCGGCGGGCCGCCCGAACCCTTTTGCTTCTCGCCGGTGACGACATTGAATTTCGGCACGCCGTGATACTTGTCGGCGCTTTCTTCGGCGGGCTGATAGCCCTTGCCCTTGGTGGTGACGACGTGGATCAGCACCGGCCCTTCCGACGTGTCGCGCACGTTCTCCAGAACCGGGATCAGGTGATCGAGATTGTGCCCGTCGATCGGTCCGACGTAATAGAAGCCGAGCTCCTCGAACAGCGTCCCGCCGGTGACCATGCCGCGGGTGTATTCCTCTGCGCGGCCGACCATTTCGTGCATCCGGCGGCTCATCTTCTTCACCGCCTTGGAAGCCAGCGAGCGCAGGCCGAGATATTCGCTCGAGGAGACCATGCGCGCGAGATAGGCCGACAGGCCGCCCACCGGCGGTGCGATCGACATATCGTTGTCGTTGAGGATCACGACGAGCCGGTTGCCGGCCTGCGCCGCGTTGTTCATCGCCTCATAGGCCATGCCCGCGCTCATCGCGCCATCGCCGATCACCGCGATGCCGCGCCCGGGCTTGTCATTCAGCTTGTTGGCCATCGCAAAGCCCAGCGCGGCCGATATCGAAGTCGAGCTGTGTGCCGCGCCGAACGGATCGTATTCGCTCTCCGCGCGCTTGGTGAAGCCACTGAGGCCGCCACCCTGGCGCAGGGTGCGGATCCGGTCACGCCGTCCGGTGATGATCTTGTGCGGGTAACATTGGTGACCGACGTCCCACACCAGCTTATCGTCGGGTGTGTTGAACACATAGTGGATCGCGACCGTCAGCTCGACGACGCCGAGACCCGATCCAAGGTGCCCGCCCGAAGTACTGACCGCGTCGATCATCTCGGCGCGCAATTCATCGGACAATTGGCGAAGCTGTTCCGGCTTGAGTTTACGAAGCTCGTCCGGGTTCGGAACCGTGTCAAGCAGCGGCGTGTGGGGCTTAGAAGTCATACAGAATCGCCTTACACCGTCCAAAGCCAACTGTCGATGAACGGGTTATCGCTCAAAAAGAACGCCTCGTCCACAGAGTGTCAATTCTGGGCGAAATCAGTTGCGTCAATTGCACCTTACACTAGGTGCTGGGCGGCATTGTTCATGCGCATGCACGACAAAGCCCTCGAATCTCCAACACCGGACGTTCGGGTTTGAACCCGCGTTCGCTGGCGAGCGCACGTACGGTCCGGCTCACCTGCTCGTCATCGATATGGGTGGCCTCACCGCATTCGTCGCAAACCAGGAAGATGCAATCGTGCTCGCACCCCGGATGGGTGTTGGCGAGATAGGCATTCGAGCTTTCGACGCGCAGTGCAAGATTGTTGGCCACGAACAGGTCGAGGATCCGGTACACACTGTTGGGAGCCACACGTTTGCCGCGAGCCGCCGAAAGATTGTCGGCGATGTCATATGCCGACACCGGTCGATCATGACGTGCAAGCTCGGCGAACACCGTTTCGCGCATTCCGGTCCATTGCTCGCCCGAGCCGGTGAGCGCTGCGCGAGCGGCCTCGATCAACGTTTTGCCCGAGTGTTCGTGATGCGCGTGATCGCGCGCGAGATTGTCATTCTCTGCCATGTGGCCCGATATAGGCGCTGCGGGCTCTCCCGCCAAGCGTGCGCCGTCAGCTGTCGTCGCGCAGGAACTGCGCGCGATAATCGTTCGGGAACATCGCCTTCAGCGCCTTCACCTTGGGTGCATCCCAGCGCACGATGTATCCGTGGCGCGGGTTCTTCGCCATGAAATCCTGATGGTATTTTTCGGCCGGATAGAATGTCCGATGCCTCTCGATCCGCGTTGCGATCGGGCGGCTCCAGACGCCGGACGCTTCCATCTGCTTGAGATAGGCTTCCGCGACCGCTTCCTGCTCGGCGGTGAGCGGCACAAGCGCCGAACGATAGTGCGTTCCGACATCGGGACCCTGACGGTTCTTGAGCGTCGGATCGGCGACGACGGAGAAGAATATCCGCAGCAGCTCGTCATAACGCACGACATAGGGATCGTAGGTGATCTTGACCGCTTCCGCGTGGTTGGTGCCGCCAGCGACGATCGTGTTGTACTTCGCCGTTGCCGCATTTCCGCCGTGGAATCCCGCAACTGCCGATTTCACACCCTTCACATGGCTGAACACACCTTCGACGCCCCAGAAGCACCCTCCCGCGAAGATCGCGGTCTTCAGGCCGGCGCCTTCGTTCGCGACCCGCTTGGCTGCGGGCGCATTGACCGGTTCTCCGAGCGCGAGTGCAGGCCCGGCGCAGGCGGAAAGCCCGAGCGAGGCTGCGACGAGGGCGAGTGTCAGGGTTTTTTTCATTGATCCAGTGTCCAGAAATCCGGCGAGGGTGCAGGCGCTGCAAGTTGTTCGGCCGCCTGTGCAGGAGGGGCAATCTCGTCGCTCCACTCTTCGAACCTTGCAACACCGAGGAGGGCGGTGCCGATGGCAAAGCCGATAGCGATATTGCGGTAAAGATCGGGGGCGAAAAGGGTCATGGGGTTTCTCGGCGTTCGTTCATCTAACTTTCGAGTTCGCTTAATGAGCGGTCACTTGCGCTCCAATGAATGCAGCGCCCGTGAGACATTTCGTTACGAAGCTCGATTTAGTTACGTGAGCCGAGCGGAAAAGATGAGAGCCGACTAGAACCTCTTCGCCGCCCTACAGCGGAGCTTTCGCCACAGGCCGCGAACTGGGCCCCACGCGCGCCCGCAGGCGCTCCGTAGCGAAGCGAAGAAAGCAGCGCCGAGGACGCTCGCGCGGACGGACGAGCGCAAGGGATCCTAGTCCTCAAGCAGCGAAGCGGTAGGACGAAAATTAATGCCGGAAATGCCGCATCGCGGTGAACACCATCGCCAGACCGGCCTCGTCCGCAGCGGCGATCACTTCCTCGTCGCGGATCGAACCGCCGGGCTGGATCACCGCGGTTGCCCCCGCTTCCGCAGCGGAGATCAGTCCGTCGGCGAAGGGGAAGAACGCGTCCGAGGCGACCGCGCTGCCCACAGTACGCGGCTCGGCCCATTCGTATGTTTCGGCGGCTTCCTTCGCCTTGATCGCCGCGATGCGCGCGGAATCGCGACGGTTCATCTGGCCCGCGCCTATCCCGGCGGTCGCGCCGTCCTTGGCGTAGACGATGGCGTTCGACTTGACGTGCCGCGCGACGGTCCAGGCGAACAGGCAGTCCTTCAGCTCCTGCTCGGTGGGAGCGCGCTTGGTCACGACTTTGAGATCGTCGAGGCTCACCGCACCGTTATCGCGACCCTGGATCAGCATCCCACCGGCGATGGTCTTCATCGCAAAGCCCGGTCGCCGCGGATCGGGCAGCATGCCGCATTCGAGCAGGCGCAGGTTCTTCTTTTTGGCGAACACCTCGCGTGCCTCCGCGCTCACCTTGGGCGCGATCACGACCTCGGTGAAGATCGACGCAATGGCTTCAGCCGTCGCGCCGTCCAGCTCGGTATTGACCGCGACGATCCCGCCGAAGGCCGAAACGCTGTCGCACTGCAGCGCGTCGTTCCAAGCCTCGAGCAAGGTTCCCGATTGGGCAACGCCGCAGGGGTTGGCGTGCTTGACGATCACCACCGCCGGGTTCTGCCCCGCGAATTCCGCCGCCAGCTCAAGCGCGGCGTCGGCGTCGTTGAGATTGTTGTAGCTGAGCGCCTTGCCCTGCAGCTGCTCGGCCTGTGGTACGCCCGAAGTGCCCGTGACCTGCGGCACATAGATCGCCGCCGACTGGTGCGGGTTCTCGCCATAGCGCAGCACGTCCTCGCGCTTGAGTGCAATCGGCAAGGTCGCCGGGAACGGGGTCGCGCCAAGCGCTTCGCCTCCGAGCGGGTTGGAGAAGGCATCGGCAAACGCAAACCAGCTGGCGATCGCGGAATCGTAGGCTGCGGTGCGGGCGTATGCCTTGCCCGCCATGCGGATGCGGAAGGCATGCGACGTCGCGCCGTCATTGGCCTCCATCTCCTCGATCAGCGCGCCGTAATCGGCGGGGTCGGTGAGGATCGTCACGAAACCGTGGTTCTTCGCCGCCGAGCGCACCATCGACGGGCCGCCGATATCGATGTTTTCGATGATCTCTTCGCGGCTCGCGCCCTTCGCGACGGTCGCCTCGAACGGATAGAGATTGACCACGACCAGATCGATCGCGCCGATTTCGTGCGCTTCCATCGCCGCCACGTGCTCAGCGTTGTCGCGCAGCGCGAGCAGCCCGCCATGGACCTTGGGGTGGAGCGTCTTGACTCGCCCATCCATCATCTCCGGAAATCCGGTCAGGTCGGAGACATCGCGCACGTCCAGCCCTGCATCGCGCAGCGCCTTGGCCGTGCCGCCGGTGCTCACCAGCTCGACCCCGCGCGCGGCCAAAGCCTTGCCGAATTCCGCCAAACCGTCCTTGTCGGACACCGAGAGCAGCGCCCGTTTGATCACCGTATTCGCCATGCGTGTTAAGTCCCCTGGGGCGCTACCCCATCTTCTTTAGCAGCCAGGAGAATTGCCCCCCGCCGCGCGATGTCATGCCTTCGATTACCAGCTGCTCGGTCGGATGCGGGCGGCCGTCGCCATCGACCCACAGGCTGTCCTCGCAGCTCAGCTGAACGTCCTTGGCTCCCGCCGCGTCGCCGCGCAACCGGAATTGCCATAGGCGGCCATCGGGAGTGAGCAGGCTCGCGCCGAGCCTGTCTTCGGACAGGTGCGCCTCGACCCCGCGTCCGAGATGGAAGCGGATGGCAAAGCCGATCTTGCCGCGCTTGCCCTTGCGCGAAACCGGGAGCAGGATGTCCTCGCCGGCGAGTTCGGTGCCATCGCCGCGCAGCGTCAGCACGCGCTTGTGCGTCAGGCCGAAGCGCGCGCCATAGCCGTCGTGGCTGGCCTCGACCCGCGTGGCCTCGCCCCCGCGCCCTTTCACAATCCGTCGCTCGACTTCGACCGTTTCCGCGCCCTTGCCGAGCTTTCCGTGCAACAGCACCGCGGTCGAATTGGCGTTGTCGAGCACAAGCGTCGAATGCGCAGCCGTTGCACGCAGGCCTTGGCCGATCCTCGCGGGGACCTGTCCGCCAGCCATCGCCGAGCCGCCGCAATTGACGATCAAGCGCGCCGGTCCGTCCGACATCTCGAAAGCCAGCGTGGAGGCGCATCCGGTCCGCGCATGGCGCGCACGCGGTGGCGGCGCGGCGTCGAATTGCACGACCGTCTCGCCTGCTCGCAGCCGGTGGAAGCCCCAGTGCTGCACGTCCTTGAGCGGACGCGTGCGGATGCCGGTCGCTTCAACAAGAGCGGCAACACGGTCGGCGCGGATTGCCCCGTGCCCCTGCCAGTTGCCCAATCCTCCGTCGCCATGCCGCAGGCCAAGCAGCGGAGGCACGAGCAGCTCCCGCATGACTGTGAATGCCTGCGGAGCCTCGATTTCCACCGCCTCGTAGCAGGCGATCAGATCGGTCAGCAGCGCGACCGCCTGCATCTGCGCTTCGGGACACCGCGACAGCACGCCGCCATCTTCCCCGACAAGATCGCCGAGCGCCTTGATCAGCGCCGCCTCGCCGTAAAGCCTGCGCGGCTTGCCTTCGGGCAGCAGCAGGCCCGCCGCCGTGACGGCAGCAAGCCCGGCGACCTGCCCCAGCCCCGCACCATCGCGCGGAGCCCTGCGGTCGAGCCAGGAAGCCGTTTCGCCGATGGCAGAAAGCAGCCTGGGCTTGAGATTGGCATCCTGCCCGCTCAGCACCAGCGGTGCGTGGACGAGCCATGCCAGCAGCCGCAATCCGGCGTACTCGAATTCCCAGGCGGGGCCTTTAGCGGGGTCGGAATTGGCGGCAAGCCAGCCCGCCGTGATCCGCTCGGCGACCGAAACGCAATCTTCGCGCGGCGCGCTTGCCGCGAGGTCGCGCAGCCACGAGAAGCTGTGAATTGTGTGCTCGATCCCCGGCGCGAGGCGCGCAGAGCTGTCGAAATCGACCTGCGCGATCGGCTGTTTGACCCCGTGGACGAGGAAGTGACCTGCGCGCAGGGCCGTGCCCGCCGCACGGTCGCCCGTCACCGGGCTCTCGACCGTGGCCAGGACGCGCAAGGCCGCGGGACGGCGGAACGGCGCGGCGAGCGCATGGCCCGGCACGCCCATCCTGTAGGCCATCCGGATCAGCGCCTCGCCCGGGCCCGAGCGCGGCGCGATGACGTCGGTCAGCGCGAGTGCGCGGGACGTCTCGACGTTATCGTTTGCCTGTTCGGGATCGTCGGCGGCTGTGCGATGTGGCTCTTCGGCATCGGACAGCGGCAGCGCGGCCTGCTCGCCGTCGCTTTCGACCAGCGCTTCGTCCCGCTCCTCGTCATGTTCGCGGAACAGGCTCGCCATCACCCTTCTCCCTTGAGCGCGGCGATATTGGCGGCGTATTGCGACGGTCCGCCTTTGAATGTGGCCGACCCGGCTACGAGCACGTCGGCCCCCGCCTCGACGCATTGCCTGGCGGTATCGGGATTGACCCCGCCATCGACCTCGAGGTGGATCGGCCGCCCCTCCGCCTCGATCATCGCGCGGATGCGGCGGATCTTGTCGAGCTGTGAAGGAATGAAGCTCTGCCCGCCGAAGCCGGGATTGACGCTCATCACCAGCACGAGATCGACGAGGTCCATGAGGTTGTCGAGCACCTCGACCGGCGTGCCGGGATTGAGCACCACGCCCGCTTTCTTGCCGAGCGCACGGATCGCCTGCAGCGTGCGGTGGACATGCGGTCCGGCCTCGGGATGGACGGTGATGATATCGGCGCCGGCTTTCGCAAACGCCTCGAGATACGGATCGACCGGCGCAATCATCAGGTGGACGTCAAAGGTCTTGTCGGTGTGCGGCCTCAGCGCCTTCACCACCTCCGGCCCGATGGTGATGTTGGGCACATAGTGCCCGTCCATGACGTCGACGTGAATCCAGTCGGCCCCGGCGGCGTCGATTGCGCGCACTTCCTCTCCCAACTTCGAAAAGTCGGCCGACAGGATCGAGGGGGAGATCAACGGTGCTGGCATTTTGGGTGGTTGGCCCTGTTTCGCGCGTGCGAAACCATTACCTGACCGGCGAATCACCCCACAAGCGGGCGGTTAACCCTTTTCCACCGCGCAGGCCGCCGTTTTTCACCCAATTCAGGTGCAATTCAGCGCGAAATTGGCAAATGCGCTCCCATATCGGCGATCCCGCCTGCTCCGCTCTGGCGGCAAGCAACACATCGCAATGGAACGAATTCAAGGTTTGGGCACGACATTATGAAGGCAACCGCACTGGGACTGGGCGCGCTTGCGCTTGGCGCATCGCTTGCCGTCGCACCTTCGAGCGCGGCGCAATCGGGCTATGCACAGGTCCTCTCCAACGACATGAGCCGCTGCGCACCGGGCGGAGGCCCGGCGGTGCGATTGCGCATCACTGGGCTGCGTTCGGGCAACGGCAACCTGTTCGTCCGCACCTATTACGCGAAGCGCGGCGATTGGCTGAAGAGCAAGCGCTACCTCACCCGTATCGATGCCAAACCGCGCGCCGGAACGATGACCGTGTGCGTGCCGGTGCCGAGCGCCGGGCAATACGCGATCGCAGTCCAGCACGACGAGAACGGCAACCGCGAGATGGATTTCTCAACCGACGGCGCGGGCATGTCCAACAATCCCGAGATCGGGTCGTTTCTCGGTATTCCGCGCCCGCCCTCGGTCAGCAAGGCGGCCTTTGCCGCGAGCCCGGGAGTCACCCGGCTCAACATCACGGTGCGCTATCGCGACTAGGCGGTGAGGCCCGTCCGCGCTAATCTGCGGCCATGCTGACCACCGACCTGATCGATTCCGCCCGCGCGCTCGCCCCGACGATCGTGGCGCTGCGGCGCGCTATCCACGCCGAACCCGAGCTGGGCCTGCACACGCCGATGACCATGGCCAAGGTGCGCGACGCGCTCGCCAACCTGCCGCTCGAATGGAAATCCGGTTCCTCGACCACCGGCGAAGTGGCGACCTTGGTGGGCGGCAAGGCGGGGGCGGATAGTCCTACGGTGCTGCTGCGCGGCGATATGGACGCGCTGCCTATGGACGAGAAGACCGATCTTGAATTCGCCTCGACCATCCCGGGCCGGATGCACGCTTGCGGTCACGACACCCATACGGCGATGCTCGTCGGCGCGGCACGGCTCCTCGCGGAAAGGCGCGACGAGCTGCCCGGCAGTGTCCAGTTCATGTTCCAGCCGGGAGAGGAGGGCTATCACGGCGCGCGCTTCATGCTCGATGACGGCCTGATCGACCCGCTGCCCGATGCCGCCTTCGCGCTCCACATCATGCCCAATGCGCCTTACGGCGTACTCGCCGGTCGCGCCGGGCCGCTGATGGCCGCAGCCGACCAGTTCACGATCACGGTCAAGGGCAAGGGCGGTCACGCCTCGATGCCGCACGACTGCAACGATCCGGTGCCCGCCGCCGCGGCGATCGTCGGAGCGATCCAGGCGATGGTCACGCGCCGGTTCAAGGCGACCAATGCGGTCGTGGTCACGGTTACGCAGATCCATGCCGGCACCGCGCATAACGTGATCGCCGACGACGTCATGCTCGGCGGCACGATCCGCACGCTCAGCGCCGACCACCGCGAGAAGGTCCACGCGTTGATCGTGGAGACTGCAAAGCAGACCGCCGCGGCTTACGGCGTCGAAGCGGAAGCCGAACTCGAGTTCGGTTTCCCGGTGACGTTGTGCGACGCTCGCGCGGTTGCACTCGGAAAGAAAGTCGCAAGCGAACTGGGCGGGGCCGAGGGCTGGCGGGACCTCGCCGATCCGATCATGGGTGCCGAGGATTTCTCCTACCTGCTCGAAAAAGTGCCGGGCGCGATGTTCTTTCTCGGCGTGGCGCCCGAAGGCGAGGACTGGACGCAATGCTGCGCGATCCATTCGCCGCGCATGCATGTCGACGAAGGCGCACTGCCGCATGGCGCGGCGATGCTTGCGGGCTGCGCGCTCGAGTTCTTCGCAAACGGCCTGCCCGAGGCCTGACACCCGGCCTCACGGGACCAGCACGGCGGCTCCGGTCAGTCGGCCTTCGCGCAGATCGTCGAGCGCCCGATTGGCATCGGCGAGATCGTAGCGCGTAACGTGGCTGTCGATCGCGTGGACATGGTCGCTGGCGAGGAAGCTGCGGCCGTCCTCGCGGGTGAGGTTGGCGACCGACAGGATCGAGCGCTCGCCCCACAGGTCGGAATAGGGGAAGCCGGGAATGTCGCTCATATGGATGCCCGCGCATACGACCCGCCCGCCCTTGCGAACGGCCTTGAGCGCGAGCGGCACCAGCCCGCCCACCGGCGCGAAGATGATCGCCGCATCGAGTTCCTCGGGCGGTAGGTCGCTGCTTGCACCGGCCCATGCGCAGCCGAGCGACAATGCAAACTGCTGCGCATTCGTATCGCCCTCACGCGTGAACGCGAACACCTGCCGACCTTGCGCGACCGCGACTTGCGCGAGCAGGTGGGCCGCCGCTCCGAAACCGTAGAAGCCTATTCGTTCGCCGTCTCCGGCCATGCGGAGCGAACGCCAGCCGATCAGGCCCGCGCAGAGCAGCGGTGCGGCATCGAGATCGCCGAGTCCGTCCGGAATCGGGAAGCAGAAGCCTGCGTCGGCCATGGCATGAGTCGCATAACCACCATCGCGCGTCGCGCCGGTGAAGACCGGATGATCGCACAGGTTTTCCCTGCCCGATCGGCAGTAGAAACAGGTCCCGCAGGTGCTGCCCAGCCATGCGATCCCGACCCTTTGGCCTATGGCGAAACCGCTCGCGCCAGAGCCAAGCGCGAGCACCTCGCCGACAATCTCATGCCCGGGCACGACCGGATAGTGTGCGGGGATATCGCCATCGACGACATGCAGGTCGGTGCGGCACACACCGCAGGCCTTCACCCGGACCAAGATTTGGCCCCGCCCGGGTTCGGGCACAGGCCGGGCCTCGCGGCGCAAACCTGCTCCCGGAGCATCGCAGACCATGGCCCAGCACTCGGGATTATCATCCAAGCCAAATCTCCCGTTTCGCGACCGCTGCTTTGCGAAATCCGGCTACAGCCGGAATTCGGCCCACACCGGCAGGTGATCCGACGCCTGCGCCGCGAGCGAGCTTTCGTGCACCCCGCAATCCACTGCACGTAGACGCGGGCAGTGCATGATCCGATCGAGTTTTGCGACCGGCCTCCTGCTGTGAAAGCTGCGCCCGCAATCGAGCACGGTGAAATGCTTGCCGAACTCGTTGAAGCAGCCGCCACTGGTGCGCCATTCGTTGAGATCGCCCATCATCAGCGTCGGCCGCTCGCTTTGCGCCTGTTCGGCGAGATCGGTGATCGCGCGCGCCTGTCGCTTTCGCCACAGGCCCGACAGGTCGAGATGCATGCCGAAGACCGATATCTCCTGTCCCGCAATACCCAGCCGCGCGGTCACGACTCCGCGAGGCTCGAGATAGGGGATGTGGACGATATCATGATGCGCAACTTCGATGTCGCTGCGCACCAGGATGGCGTTGCCGTGCCACCCCATAGAATCGTGCTGTACGTCAAACGGGACCGCGCGATAATGGCTGTGCCTTTCGACAAGGAAAGGAGGCAGGACGCTTTCGCGCCTGCCGAACCGCCGGTCGGCTTCCTGCAGGACGACGATATCGGCGTCGATCTCGCGCAGCACATTGAGCACCCGTACGGGATTGCGCACACGATCGGTCCCGATCGCCTTGCGGATGTTGTAGCTTGCTACCTTGAAATGCGTGGATTGGGCCTCGGGCATGGCCTGTTCATACACTCACCCGTTGGAATACGCAGCGATAACCTCCGCAATCTCTTTGGTTGTATGATGCGCGAGATCCTTGTCGATTTCGGCGACCAGCCGCTCCTTCGTTGCATTGCCATAATGCTGGCGCATCACTCCGAGCGTCTGCGGCGCAGCGATGACGACGATACCGGCATCGGGATGAGTGTCGGCCGCGCGTTCGAGCTCGTTGGCGGAATTCTTGGCGAATTGTTTCTCGGCCCGCTCGTGCCAGTCGGTCTCGTCATAGCCGCTGCGCCTTTCGCCGACGCTTGCATGCGTCCGCCCAGGGGTATCGGTCCCCTGCTCATGTGCGGGCGGGTTCGTATCCTCCTCGTGGTCGAGAGTCTCGAGAACGGCGTACTTGCGATCCCCCTCGTTGCGCAAAAGCAGCAGCTTCTGCCCGTCCGCCACCAACACCAGGGTTCCATGTCCGATCTTCACCGCCGCTTCCTCCAATCCATCCGAAGTCGTGATCGACAATCGGCATTGCACTCGCGTCTCTAGCTAGTCGACGCACCGGGCGAGTCTTTGACCCAGGTCAATGAAGTCCGGGCTGCGACTCGGCATTATCATAGCATGTCGAACCCCTGACGTATGGAGAAGGAACATGGCCACCACCCCCGCCCGCCGCAGCCTTTTCGACGAGCTGTTTCACGATTTCCCCCTCGGCTATTCCATCGCGCCCTTGCACGGCGACCCTTTGCCCAAGCCGGGCAAGATCACAATCGACGTAAAGGAGAACGGCGAATTCCTCGTCGTCGAGGCAGAAGTGCCGGGCGTTCACAAGGACGATATCGACATCTCGGTCGACAACAACGTGCTGACCATCAGCGCCGAGATCTCGCAATATGACGCGGATACGGAAAACGACACCATCCTGCATTCGGAGCGGTTCTACGGCGCGGTCCAGCGCAGCATTTCGCTCCCCGCGGAGGTTTCCGCAGAAGGCGCGAAAGCCAGCTACGAAAACGGGATCCTGATCTTGAAACTGCCCAAGGTGGCAAAGGATACGAAGCGCAAGATCAGCGTCGGATAGACGTTCTACTCGTGGCGTAGCGCTTCGATCGGATCGAGCTTCGATGCCCGCGCTGCCGGGTAGTATCCGAAGATGATCCCCATGGCGGCGGAAAACAGGAAGCTGAGAATATTGATCGACGGGCTGAACACGAACGGCACGTCGATCACCGCGGCGAGGCTCCACGATAGCCCGGACGCAAGCGCGATCCCGACGAGACCGCCGAGGCAGCACAGCACCACCGCTTCGGTCAGGAACTGCAGGCGGACCTCGCGCGAAAGCGCGCCGATGGCGAGGCGGATGCCGATCTCGCGGGTCCGTTCGGTGACGGAAACGAGCATGATGTTCATGATGCCGATCCCGCCGACCAGCAGGCTGATTCCCGCGATCACTGCCACCATCGCCGTAAGCGCTCCCGTCGCCGCGCCGAGCGCCTCGTTCACCTGCGCAGTGTCGATGATGTTGAAATCGTTGTCCGATCCCTCCTGGAGAAGCCGCCGTTCGCGCAGCAGCCCCACAAGCGCCTCCTGGATCGACGCGCTCGAGTAATCGGCATCGTATTTCACCACGAAAGACTGGATATTGTCATTGCCGGTGAAGCGCCGCTGCACCGTCTTCAATGGCATGATGACGGTGTTGTCGGCGTCTCCCGGCCCGCCGGTTTGACCCCGCTCGACGAGCACTCCGACGACCGTGCACGATACGCTGTCGAGACGCATCTCGAGCCCGAGCGGGCTGGTGTCCGGCACGAAGATCGCATCGCGCACCTTGACCCCGATCAGGCAGACGTTGCGCCCGGCGGTTTCCTCTTCGCTGTTGAAGGGGCGGCCTTCGCTCAACTCGATCGACTGGGCATTGAGGAATGCGGTGTTGGCGCCCTGCACCGAAGTCGACCAGTCGGCGCCGTTGTGAAACGCGGTTGCGCTGGCCGACACGCTTCCGGCGACGATCTGGGCGCCTGCGATCTGGTTGCGCACCGCTTCGACATCGTCCTCGTCGAACGGCCGCGGCGCGCTGCGATCGCCTCTGAGCGGGAAGACGATGAAGACGTTCGAGCCGAGCGAGCTGATCTGGTCTTTGACCGATGCAGTCACACCGTTGCCGAGCGTAACCATCGTGATCACCGCCGCAACGCCGATGATGATCCCCAGCGTCGTCAGGATCGAGCGCAGGATGTGGCGGCGGATCTCGCGGAAGGCGAGCAGTAATGTCGCCCCGAAGATACCTAGCATGGCGCGTCCTCCGGCTCGGTCTTGCGGCGCTCGACCCGTTCGACCAGCCCGTCGCGAAAATGCACGATTGTCCGGGCGAAGCGGGCCATTTCATGCTCGTGAGTCACCATCAGGATGGTGATGCCCTGCGCGTTCAGCTTGGTCAGCAATTCCATGATCTCGATCGAGCGCTCGGTGTCGAGGTTGCCGGTGGGCTCGTCGGCCAGCAGCACGTCGGGCTCGGTCACCAGCGCGCGGGCGATGGCGACACGCTGCTGCTGGCCACCGGACAGCTCGGCCGGTGTATGCGTGGCCCACGGCGCAAGGCCCACCTTGTCGAGCGCCCGCATTGCCGCTTCGCGTCTCGCCGCCTTCTTCTCTCCGCGATAAAGCAGCGGCAGTTCGACGTTCTCGAGCGCGGTTGTGCGGGCCAGCAGGTTGAAGCCCTGGAAAACGAAGCCGAGATACTTGCGACGCAGCAGCGAGCGCTGATCGCGGTCGAGCGCCTGGACTTCGACACCCTTGAACCGGAATACGCCCGAGGTCGGGACATCGAGGCAGCCGAGGATGTTCATCGTCGTGGACTTGCCCGAACCCGAAGGCCCCATGACCGCGACAAAATCGCCGTCGGCGATCTCCATATCGATCCCTTTGAGCGCCTCGAACGCCGCTGCGCCCTCGCCGAAGGTCTTGGTAATCCCTTCCAGCTGGATCAGCGGTACGGCCATCAGTTGCCGCCCGCTCCCACGCCGGTGACGACTTTCATCCCGGGCTTGAGGTCATCCGAAGTGACGACGGTGACGCGGCCGTCGCTCTGCCCGGTGATCACGTCGATCGCTTCGAGCTGGTTGTCATCGCCCAGCACGTAGACTTTCTGGCGGCTGCCCACGCCGATCGTCGCCTGCTGCTCGTTACGCTCGAGCCCGAATTCGGGACTGAGGACACTGCCGCCCTCGTCCTGCTCGGCCGCATCCTCGGGCCGAAATCTCAGCGCGCTGTTGGGCACAAGCGTTTGCTTACCGGTGCTGGAAGTCTCGATGGTGGCGGTGGCCGTCATGCCCGGGCGCAGGAGCCCGTCGGGATTGGCGACCGACAGACGCGCCTCGTAACTCACCACCGAGTTGCCGGCGGGAGCGGCATTCCCGGCCTGCGAGGTGGCGAGGCTCGCGGTGTTGGTCGAAGCAGCGTCGACACGCTCGACCCGCGCCGGGAATTTCCGCCCGGGATAGGCATCGACCGTGAAATTAGCTGGCTGCCCCTCGGCGACTTGGCCCACGTCGGCTTCGTCGATCTCGACCCGCAGCTGCATCTGGCTCAGATCTTCGGCGATGATCAGCAGCGTCGGCGCGTTGAACGCCGCCTGCACCGTCTGGCCCGGCTCGACGAGGCGCGAGAGCACCACGCCCGAGACCGGAGAGGTGATGACCGCGCGCGCGAGAGCGGTCTGCGAGGTGCCGAGCTGGGCTTCGGCGGCGCGGACATTGGCGAGCGCCGAGGCGAGCGCGGCTTCGGAGCGTTGCACCGCCGCTTCGGCCTGCTCCATCTCGATCGCGCTTGGCACCTTGCCGCCCGAAACATCGAACACTTCCTTGAGCCGCTTCAGCTGCGCCTGGTCGACCTTGAGCGTGGCACGCGCCTGCGAGACCTGCGCGCGGGCGACATTCACATTGGCGCGACCCTGCGTAATCTGGTCGTCGATCACATCGGTATTGATCCGCGCGATCACCTGCCCGCGTTCGACCCGATCGTTCACATCGACATAGATCTCGTCGATCCGGCCCGATACCTCGGAGCCGACCTGCACCTGGTTGGTCGGCCGCAAATTGCCGGTCGCCGTCACGGTCAGGTCGAGCGAGCGTTCGATCACATCCTGCGTGATGTATTGCGGGCCGTCGCCACCCGAGCTGCAGCGCGAAATCGCGAGGACCAGAAGCAGGATCGCGAGGGCGGGCAGCCAGTACTTCATCCAGCGCCGCCAGCGCGGCTTGGCTTCCGCGCCCAG
The DNA here is from genome assembly GCF_045363165.1 of Erythrobacter sp. GH1-10. NCBI lineage: Bacteria > Pseudomonadati > Pseudomonadota > Alphaproteobacteria > Sphingomonadales > Erythrobacteraceae > Erythrobacter > Erythrobacter sp. GH1-10. Next base: position 263,908 of record NZ_JBJFLP010000001.1, read on the forward strand.
GAATTCCTCGATGCTGGGCTCTTCGCCGCCTGCCTCGCTCATTCTTCGATCCTTTCACCGGGCTCGCTGGGGTCTTGCGATGCATCGTCTGGCTGCCATCCGCCGCCCAGTGCCTGGGTCAACCGAACAAAGGCGGTGGCGCGTTCGGCTTCGCTGGCCGCAAGGCCGTTTCGCGCCGAAAGCAGCTGGTTTTCGGCCACCAGCAGGGCCTGGAAATCGATCAGGCCCGACTGGTACTGGCTGCGAGCGATAATCGCCGCGTTTTCCGCCGCTTCGAGCGCCTCGAGGAAGAATTCGACCCTTTCGCGGGCGGCACGTAGGCCAACCGCAGCCGTCTCGACATCCTCGAGCGCGAGCAGGATAGACTGCTCCCAGTTTGCAAGCGACGCCTCGGCCTGCGCCTGCGCCCCGTCGATCCGGGCGCGGGTGCGGCCGCCGTCGAAGATCAGCTGGCCGATACTCCCGATCAGTCCGCCAGTGATGATGTCGAACAATCCGTCAATCCCGACCGATGCGGTGCCGACATTCCCGGTGAGCTGCACCAGCGGGAACAGTTGCGCCCGCGCCAGACCGACCCGCGCCCCGTCGGCAAGCAGGTTCGCTTCGGCCTGACGCACATCGGGACGCTTGCGCAGCACTTCGGCCGGCATCGCATAGCCGAGATCGGCGGGAGGGGCAGGAATCTTGGCGGTGCCCTCGAGCGCGGCGAGAACCGGACCGGGAGCCTCGCCAATAAGAACCGAGATCGTGTTGGCACTGGCAGCGAGGTCGCGTTCGAGCGCGGGGATCGAGGCAGCCGTCTGTGCCCGCTGCGTGCGCGCCTGCTCCACATCGAGGCTCGACACGAGCCCGGCCTGCAAGCGCCACCTTGCGATCTGGAGGTTCTCGTCCTGAATCTCGAGCGTGGTGCGGGCGATGTCGAGCTGGGTGGCGAGCGCGCGGGCGGATATGGTGGTCTGCGCAACCTGTCCGACGATCAGTCGCTGCAGGTCGGCGAGCGCAAATCCCGCGGCGCGCAGCTGTTCGCGGCTTGCGGCGACGTCGTAACCGATCCGCCCGAACAGGTCGATTTCCCACCGTGCATCCGCCCCGAGCGAGAATTGCAGTTCATCTTCGGAGAAATCGCCGAGATCCCGCTGCACCCCGCCCGAGGCGTTTACCTGCGGCAAATAGCTCGCGCGGGCCGAGCGCACGCCTGCACGTGCCTGAGCAACGCGGGCGGAAGCTGCGGCAAGGTCGCGATTGTTGGCGATCGCGCGCTCGACATATTCGGTGACCAGCGGGTCGTCGAGCAGCGTCCAGTATTGCGCGAGCGAGGTCTCGACCGGCGCGGGCTCGACGATCGCCCAGGATGGCGGGACGAACTCGGGGAGGTTCGTATCAGTCGGCTGGGGAAGCGTTGCGCAGCCCCCAAGGGCCGCGATCGCCACGAGAAACACGCCATTTGGGAAGCGACCAATGCGCATTCTCTTCGCTCCGCGCTCCCAGCCGAAAGTACTCACGGGGCGCAGACAATAGCCTAAGTGCCTAAGATGCAAGAGCGAAAGTCGAATTGCGCACGGTTTCCTGAAGACTTGGGCAAACCGACCAAGACTTGCGCTGAAAAACTGGCGCACCCGACAGGATTCGAACCTGTGGCCTCTGCCTTCGGAGGGCAGCGCTCTATCCAGCTGAGCTACGGGTGCTTGAATGCTCTATCGGCGGCGCGATCTTTGCGCCGGGCGCGCCGCTTAGCAAGACCTGGGCCGCTCTGCCACAGATTTATTGACTGCACGACCGCGTGGTCACCCGCAGCTTAACCAAACGGCAAGAGCTTACGACGTAAGCCGGTGGCCATGTCAGCGCTGCCTCCCGACCAGATCAACGCTATGCGCGATAGCGCGTTGCAGGCCAAGGAACCGGTCGGCGCGCTCGCGCGGCGTTGGGACGAGCTGCATCGCCAGGCTGCCGAACTCGCCGGGCTGGCCCAGCTTTCGGGCGGGGCCGAAACCCATGATGCCGCCAACTTTGCCGAGCGGCTCACCGCCGCGCAGCAATGGCAGCGCGAACTCGCGTGGCAGGGCATCGAGGATATCGATGCGATGATGCAGCCGGGGATCACCGCCTTGAAAGTCATCACCGCGCGCGGGCAGGATGCAGGGGCGCCCGCGCTCGCCTTGTGGCGTGAATTCCACGCGGCACGCGAGGCGGTGCTCGATATGCTCGAAGCGAAAGCGCCCGCGCACTCCTGACCGCTTGACTGCGTTCGCGGTATGTTCCAATCATGCCCGATGTCCACCGCTTCGCTATCCGATCCCGATTCGCCCGCGATCACGAGCGCGCAAGGCGTCGCACGCGGGATCATGCGTCTGTTCGCACGCAACGATATCTGGTGTGTGAGCGAGGTGCCGCTCAAGAACGGGCGGCGCGCCGACCTGATGGGGGTGGATGCCAAGGGGCTGATCGTCATCGTTGAGATCAAAGTCGCGCGCGGCGACCTGCTGGGCGATGCCAAGTGGCCGGACTACCTGGATTTCTGCGACCGCTTCTTCTGGGGCGTCCCGCCGGCGCTGGACCGCAGCCCGCTTGAAAGCGACGCGTATTGGCCGGAAAAGTGCGGGGTCATCGTCGGTGACGGCTATGATGCCGAAATCGTCCGCCATGCACCGCTCGATCCGCTCGCCGCCGCGCGGCGCAAGGCGCAGGTCGAGCGGCTGGCGCGGATCGCCATGCGCCGGCACACCGCGCTGCTCGATCCCCATTGTGGCGATCCGGCGAGCGCAGGTTAGGGCTGTTTCGCCGCGGCGAACTGCGCCATAAGCGCTGATCATGCTTCCCGCCGACATGCCCGTACTGCTCGCGCTGCTGATCGTCAGCGTCGTAACCTCGGCATTCGTCGCCATCCGCTATTTCGCCGCAAGCGGCCTGTTCGCATGGATCACCGACCGTGTCCGGCCCGGGCTTTACGCGGGGAGACGTATGCAGATTCGCGCCGAGATCCGCTGGTCGCTGATCGCCACGGCGATCTACGGCGCGCCCGCCGGAATGGTGTTCTGGAGCTGGAACCACCTGGGCTGGACCCGGCTTTATACCGACTGGACCGCCTATCCTTTGTGGTACCTGCCGGTGTCGGTCCTTGTTTACCTGTTGGCACAGGACACGTGGTTCTATTGGACCCACCGGGCGATGCATTCGCCCGGGCTGTTCCGGGTCATGCACAAAGTTCACCACGACAGCCGCCCGCCGACCGCCTGGACCGCGATGAGCTTCCACCCGATCGAGAGCCTTTCTGGGGCGGTGCTGATACCGCTGATGGTGTTCGTCGTTCCGATCCACCTCGCAATGCTGGGCGTGGTGCTCGCCGTCGCGACGGTCATGGGCGTGACGAACCACATGGGGTGGGAGGCTTTCCCGCGCCGGATCGTTCATTCCCCGTTGGGTCGCTGGCTGATAACCGCGAGCCACCACGAAAAGCATCACGAGGAGTATCGATGCAACTTCGGCCTGTATTTCCGTTTCTGGGATCGAGTCTGCGGGACCGATCGCGGCCTTTCGCGCAGGATGTTGGGCGAGTCCGCAGGCGATCCGGCGGAGTTGCGGGCTTGATCCGCATCGCATCTCTGGGCGCTGCGACCGCGCTGACCGCCATGGCCTCGCCGGCGGTGGCTAACGAGGTGACCATCACCGTCACCGATCTTCGCAACACCAAAGGCGTGGTGCGCGCCTGCATGACGACCAAGGAAGACATCTTCCCGAAGTGCATCAAGGATCCCTCGTCGCACCGCACAGTCGTGCCTGCGGGCGAAACGGTCACCATCACCTTCACCGGCGTGAAACCCGGCAAGTATGCGGTCGCGCTGCTGCATGACGAGAACAATGACGGCAAGGCCAACCGCGCGCTCGGAATGATGCCCAAGGAAGGCTACGGCTTCTCCCGCGATGCTCCGGTCCGCATGGCACCGCCCAAGTTCAAGGATGCAGTCTTCGATCACGGCGATGCCGCCCAGCAGCTGACGATCAAGATGCGCTATTTCCTGTAGCGCCAAGCGTTCGCGACGCTGACGTCACTCAGTCGGTTCCGTTCCTGCAGCTCCCCGCATCGCTGGTGGCGTCATTGCGCCGCTCGCGTGTTTCTGCGCGGTTTTGCCGCCTGACTTAACGGGATGTTTACCACGCATTGCCAGAACCCGTCCCCATAACCGTTTAACAAGGGGCGTATCAGGGCCATGGACAACCTGCGGGGCACATTTGATTCCAGCGATGTCACCGATGACAGCGCAGACTGGGACGCCCATGACGACGAGAGCGTGCGCGAGCTTCCGCCCGAGGCCATCGGCCAGGACGAGCGCCGCATGCAGGTGCGCGCCTACAATCACTGGGCCAGCCTGCTGGGCGACAAGAGCTTCCCATCGATCGAAGAGCTCGAACCGCACAACCTTGAGGACTTCGGCCCGAATTCCGTCCTGCTCGATTTCTCCGCCGGGATCGAGGACCCAGCCGTGCAGTTCCTCGGCAACCGTCTCGCAGAGGAATGCGGCACCGAGGGCCACATCGCGAAGCTTTCCGACGTTCCACCGCGCTCGCTGCTGAGCCGGATCACCGACCACTACATGCAAATTCTCGCCAACGAGGCCCCGATCGGGTTCGAGGCGGAGTTCATGAATCAGCGCGGGGTTTCGATCATGTATCGCGGCATCCTGCTGCCGTTTTCGAGCGACGACGAGACGATCGATTTCATCTATGGCGTGATCAACTGGAAAGAGATCGCGGATCAGGTGACCTCGGACGAGCTGCTGCTCGAAATCGACCAGGCGCTCGAAATCGGCGAGAGTCCGGTCGAAGAAGAGGACGAGCCGCACAAGCACCACGCCGACCCGCTGGTCGATGGCCCGAGCGCCGATGTGTTCGAGCTGGGCGTCGAGAATGAAATCGCGCCCGAGGACTTCGTGCCCGAGATGGATGAAGGCGAAGAAGACGGCGACAATGTCGCTGCATTCGAGCCCGACTACGAGAGCCCGACCGACGAAGACGACCTGCCGCTGCCCGATTTCGGACAGTACTCGCTCGAGGATCCCGACGAGGATGAGGACGAGCAAGAAGGTCCGGGATACTCGTTCGCTTCGCTCGCCGACTACATCGAAGCTCCGGCGAAGAAGGCGATCGATCTCGACGCAATGCAGGTCGATCCCGCGGACTACGACACCGAAAACGCCGCCGATGCATCCGATAACGAAGGCGAAAGTGATGAGGGCGGCCAAACGGACGAAGCGGAAGCCGCACCGGTGATCGATCTCGCCGAATTCGAAGTGTCCGCATCCGTCGCTGCGGACGAGACCGATTTCAGCGATGAAGACGAAAATACGGATGACGACGATGCCGCGAATGCGCTCGAATCCGATGCCGGGCTTTACGATACCCTCGCCTCGGCGCGCGAACTCGCCCGCACGGCGCAGGTATCGGAAGACCGCAGCCGCCAGGCGCTCTATGCGGCGGTTGGGCGCGCATACGACTTCTCGCTCGCCGCCAAGGACGCTCCGGACGAATATCGCGAGCTGATCGAGGAAAGCGGCCTGTCGATCCAGGAACGCGCGCCGATGACCCCGGTCGTCAAGCTCGTGTTCGGAAGCGATTACGACAAAACGCGCCTAACCGAATACGCCGCAGTGCTCAGCCATGCCCACCGGCTTCATCTCGAGCGCGGGACGCTGGCAGATTTCCTCGGCCAGGCGGAGGGCGGCCTCAAAGGCGTCGTCGCGGCGGAACGTCGCCTGCGCAAGGAAGAGGCCGGCAAGTCGGTCGAGCCCGCCGAGGAAGTGCGCAAGGCGCTGGCGAAGAAGCTGCGCGAACTCGAAGAACTCACTTTCGAAGCACTGTCGGCTGAAGGCGCGGAATTCTCGCTCGTCATGGTTCGCCGCGACGGCGATGGCCATGTCTCGATGATCGGCGAGATCGAAGACGATATCCCGCTGATCGAACGCGCGGCACGCAAGCTGGTCGGCTGACCTCCGGCGATCTCATGCCTTAAGGGCAGGCTTGGTTTCCGTCCCGTTCGCGACTAGGCGGGCGCGATGCTCAGAGCGCTCTTTCCCGGCAACGCACCCGTGCGTGTGCAGCCGTTCTTCGGCTACCGCAACGATCGCACCCTTGTCGTGTCCGCGAGGGCGCTGCGTCGGCGCGAGCCGGTGTTCGACACGCGCGGGTTCTGGGGCGGCCTCGGCACGATGATCCGGCAATATGCCTCGCACGAAGTGCCGGGCCTGGACGTGCATCTGGAATTCGAAACCGGCGCAGGCGAGCTGATCCGCCAGTCCGCCACGACGGAGAACGAGGGATTTGCGCGTTTCGAAATACCCTTCGCCGAAAGCTACGACCTGCCGCTCGACACGGCATGGGAGCGCGCCACCCTGCGATGGCAGGCCGACGACGCGGAGGCGCCGCTCGAAAAGACCGCCTTCATTCTCGCCCCCGGGCGCAGCGCGGGCGTCGGGGTTATCTCGGATATCGACGACACGATCCTCGAGACCGGAATCACCGGCAGCTTTCGGGCAATTGCCAGGAACTGGCGGAGAGTGATGGCGCAAATGCCGGGCGAGAGGATCGTCGTTCCCGGAGCACCCGATTTCTTCGCCGCGCTCGGCGGAAGCGCCCCGCTGCGCGACGCCAGCCGGGTTCCGCAGCCGGTCCCCCGCCCGATCTTCTATGTCTCTTCGAGCCCGTGGAACCTGTTTTCTTACCTTGTCACCTTCAAACACCAGCGCGAATTGCCGCTCGGGCCGATCATGCTGCGCGATTGGGGCCTCAACCGCCGGACGCTCGGGAGCGAGGGCCACGGTTCGCACAAGCAGGCTTCGGTCGAACGCATTCTCGCGGCCTATCCGCACATGCGTTTCGTGCTGGTGGGCGACGATACGCAGAAAGACCTTTCGGTATTCGGTTCGATAGCCGCAGCGCGCCCGGACAGGATCGCCGGAGTGTTTATCCGCCAGAGCGCCGGGCGATCGCTCAGCGGTGCCGACGTCAGCGCACAGTCCGGGATGGCAGCGGCGGGAGTGCCTTTCTGGATGGGATCGGACTACGCCGAGGCGCGCGCCTTCCTTGCCGAGGCCGGCCTCGATTTCGATACAGGCACCGATGAACTCGTGCGTGTGGCCAGCGGAGAAGTGAGCTAGGGCCGATGAGGAGGGCGATGCGAATGACAATCGGGATTGTTGCCGCGCTGGTCGTGATCGCTGGCGTCGGCGCGATCGCGCTGCAGTTCGCGATCGCACGCGACGGGCCCGCAGTGCTGAGCGCGGTGGACCGCATCGCCGGCAACACGAGCGAGGCCGAGCGCAAGGCAGTGATCTCGACCGGGGAGCACCCCCAGCAGAAACTCGTCGTCTGGGGCCGGGCCGATGGGGGCGCGGTCGAGACGAAACGGCCGGTGCTGATCTTTGTCCATGGGGGCAGCTGGAATTCGGGGAGTCCCGAGTCATACGACTTTGTCGGTCGCACTTTTGTGCCAGAAGGGTTCATCGTCGTCCTCGCCGGGTACCGGCTTGGCAAGGAGGGCGAGTATCCCGGCATGCTCGAAGACACCGCCGGTGCGATCGGCTGGACCCACCGCGAAATCGCCCAATTCGGCGGCGACCCGGAGCGGATCGTGCTCGCGGGCCATTCCGCAGGCGCATACAATGTGGTGATGGCCGCGCTCGAGGAACGCTGGCTTGCACGCGAGGGGCTGTCCTCCACCCACATCGCAGGCGTCGTTGGGCTCGCCGGACCCTATGATTTCTTCCCCTTCGACAGCGAATCGACGAAGGCCGCTTTCGGCGATGCGATCGAGCCCGAAGCCACCCAACCGATCGCCCATGTCAGAGCCGATGCTCCTCCCAAGCTCCTGATTCATGGCGAAAAGGACGACACGGTCAAAATCAGGAACACCCGCGAACTCGCGCGCCGGATCGAAGCGGCCGGCGGTAGAGTTACCGTCCGCACCTATGCGGATATGACCCATCGCGACCCGTTGATGGCGCTCGCGGCTCCATGGCGTTCGCGCACCGACATCGCCGATCTGATCGCCGAATTCGCGCACGAGGTTGCCTCGCCCGGCACGGTTTCAGTTCCCGTTCAGGCGAAAACGCGTTAGCACAGCCGCGATGCGCGCTTCACGCCCCCTCAAGCTCTACCGGCTTGCCGCCTATTGCCTTGCGCTGCTCGCGAGCAGCGTGATTGCATTGAACCCGCTTGCCGCGCAGTCGATCCTGCGCGACGCCGAGACCGAAGCGCTCTTGCAGGACATGCTCGAACCGCTGGTGGAAGCCAGCGAGCTTGAGCCCGGCAATGTCGACATCGTGCTGATCAACGACCCGTCGATCAACGCCTTCGTTGCCGGCGGGCAGGTGATCTACATCCACACCGGCCTGCTCAACGCTGCCGAAACGGCGAATGAGGTCCAGGGCGTGATCGCGCACGAGCTCGGCCACATCACCGCAGGGCACGTGGTGCGCTTCGAGGAACGGACCCGCGCGGCGAATGGTATCACCATCCTTTCGCTCCTGCTCGGCGTCGGCGCAGCGCTCGCCGGTGCAGGGGATGCGGCGCTCGGCGCGCTCATGGCCGGCCAGCGCGCCGCGCTCGGCAGCTTTCTCGCCTTCAATCGCAACCAGGAAGCCTCGACCGACCTTGCCGGTGCCCGCTATCTTTCGGGCGCGGGCATTTCGGGCCGCGGCATGCTGACCTTCTTCGACCGGCTGCGCGATCTCGAAATCCGCCGCGGGTACAGCCAGGGCGACGAGGCTGCCTACACCCGAACCCACCCGCTCTCGGGCGACCGCATCCAGACGCTTCGCGGCCTGCTACAGGATGACGCCGCATGGGACTCCCCCGGCGATCCCGATCTGCAGGATCGGTTCCTGCGGGTGCGGGCCAAGCTCTACGGTTATCTTGCCGAGCCCGAGCGCACGTTGAACCAGTATCCAGTAAGCGACACCAGCATCCCCGCGCGGTATGCGCGCGCCTATGCCTTCCACAAGGATGCGCGGGTCGAAATGGCGCTCGCCGAGACCGACGCACTGCTCGATATCAATCCGGAAAATCCCTATTTCCTCGAATTGAAGGGCCAGATCCTGCTGGAATCGGGTCGCCCCGAAGACGCGCTCGAGCCGCTGCGCCGGGCAACAGATATCACGCTCAACCAGCCGCTTATCGCGGGAATGTTCGGCCATGCGCTGATCGCGACCGAAGACGAAAGCAACTATCCGGAAGCGGAGCGGGTGCTGCGTGCGGCGGTTGCGAAAGATCGCTTCAATCCCTTCGCGTGGTACCAGCTCGGCGTGGTTTATGCCGCGCGCGGCGACATCCCGCGCGCGCGCCTCGCGAGCGCCGAGCAGCAGGTGATGAGCCGCAACTACCCCGAGGCGCTCAGGAATGCGCAGGCCGCCGAAGCCGGATTGCCGGTCGGTTCGCCGGACTGGATCCGCGCGCAGGACGTCGCGCTTCAGGCGCGCTCGGAACTGGAACGGCTGCGCGACCAACGCTAATACCGCCGCGCAAGCCTCTCCCTCTCGCAGCACCGGGCCTCTTCAGATGACTTCCACCCTCCGCAACACGCTCCTTACCGCGCTGCTGGCCTTGTCGTTCGGTTTTCTCGGTGCGGCGATCTGGTCGTATTCGGGCCTCGCCGACAACCGCACCCGCGCCTACCTGCTCGACAATCCGAGCATCCTCGAAGACCTGTTCGAGGCGCTCCAGGCCGAGCAGGCACGCGAACGGCTCGCCGATGTCGGCGCACAGGTTTACGCTCCCTTCCCCGGCGCGGTGATGGGCAATCCCGAAGGCTCACGCGTGCTGGTCGAATTCACCGACTACAATTGCTCCTATTGCGAGGCGAGCCTGCCCGATGTCACGCGGCTCATCGCCGAGGACCCGGAGCTGAAGGTGGTGCTGCGCGAATTGCCGCAATTCGACGGCTCCGAAGCGGCGGCGCGGATGGCGCTCGCGGCGGCGATGCAGGGCAAGTATGCCGAGTTTCACGATGCGATGTTCAGGATCGGCCCCGCCAATGCCGAAACCGCCGAACAGGTCGCGCAGCAAATCGGCCTCGATCTTGAACGCGCACGGGAGGACGCCGCCTCCGAAGCGGTCACGATGGAAATCGCGCGCAATTTCTCGCTCTCGCAGTCTCTCGGTTTCAACGGCACACCCGGCTGGGTCGCGGGCGACACGCTGGTCAACGGCTATGTCGGATACGACCGGATGAAGGAGACGCTCGAGGAGGCCGGACCCCCGGTTGGCAGCTGATGCCTCGCATGATCGCCGCCCTTGCGACGATCGCCGCAGCGGGGATCGGCGCACCTTCGCTTTCCGCCTCTCCTGACGTCGGCGATGTCGACCTCGCAGCCGAGCGCGCGGCGATCGGGCAATTCCAGGATCTCGACCAGCGGCTGCAAGACATCGGTTGGAAGCTCGTTACGGGCAATGCCGCATTCTGCCCGGAATCCCTCCCTGCAATCGGCCTGCAATTGCAGGACATGGCCAGCTATGGCCGCCCAGACATCGCGCGCGCCGCCCTCGGTCTCGAGCGGGATTTCGCAGTGCAAACCGCCGCCGAGGGATCGCCAGCAGGCGCAATCGGCACGGTCGCGCGAAACGTCGAGATCGTCCGGCTCGAACGCTTCGACCCGAACGCTTGGGAGGCGGGAGACAGGCTCTACTGGCAGCGGTTGACCCGGGCGCACGATCATATCGACGCGATGCTGGCCGAACATGGCGGGATAGAGATCGGCCTTGCGAATGGAGATTCAGTGCGGCTCATCCCCGTGGAGGCCTGCGCCACCCGCTTCGAGCTGGCCGGGGATGGCGGCCGCGCGGTCGCCGACGGCAATCGGGTGGTGATCGGCGCCGCCTTTCCCGGCTTTGCTCTCGACGAGGAGCTGTTTGCCGCAGCTGTCGCCCACGAACTGGCGCACAATTTCCTGAAGCACAGCGAATGGCTCGACCGCAACGGACGCTCGCGCAAGAATATCCGCGCCACCGAGCGCGAGGCCGACCGGCTGATGCCATGGCTGCTTGCCAATGCGGGATACGATCCGGCCGCGGCGGCGCGGTTCTTCGCAGAGTACAGGCCGTCGAGCGGCAGCGTGCTGTTCATCCCCGGGTCGCATCCGAAATGGCAGGACCGGATGGAAGCGGTCGAGGCCGAAATCCCCGTGATCCGGCGATTGATGGCCGCAGATGGCGAAGCCGACTGGTCGGCGCATTTTCGCCGCGAAATCGACCCTCAAGAGCGTCGCTAGCACGGCGGATCGTGACCCGCGCACGGCCATATTCGGCAAAAGCGCTGCTAACCGCGAAAAAATGGGCTACATGGGCTGATTATGTCAGTGCTTCAGATCCAGCCGGCACCATTCTTTGCGAGCAAGAACCGGGCGTTCTGGAACCTCCAGCTGGCGGGCTGGGGCGGATATTTCCTGCTGCGCGCGGTGGTCGCGCTTGCCAACGACCAGCCGCTCGATCTGCTCGCGGTGATCCTGGTCACCACCGTCACCGGCTTCTCGATCACGCTGGTGCTGTCGGTGATCTATCGCCAGCTGATCGGCCGCCAGCCGATCGTTACCTGGGGCATGACCGCCGTAGTGCTGATGGGGGCGGTGATCCTCCACGCCACGATCGATGCCTGGGTGCAAGGCGTCTATTATGGCGGCACGCGCGAGACCACCTTCGCCCAGCGCTTTATCGGTCTTTCGTTCATCCCGCTGACGCTGCTCGGCGCCTGGAGCGCGCTGTATTACGCGATCAATTACTTCCTGACGGTCGAGCGGCAGGCCGACCGGCTCGAGCGGCTCGAAGCGCAGACGACCGCCGCGCAGCTCGCCATGCTGCGGTACCAGCTGAACCCGCACTTCCTGTTCAACACGCTCAATTCGATCAGCACGCTGGTGCTGCTCAAGCAGACCGAACAGGCCAACGCCATGCTCACCCGCCTGTCCGGTTTCCTGCGGCACACGCTGATTGCCGAGCCCGGCAGCCAGGTGACGCTCGACCAGGAGATCGAAACGCTGCAGCTCTACCTCGATATCGAACGAATGCGGTTCGAGGACCGGCTGCGCACCAATTTCGAGATCGACGATGCTGCGCTCAAGGCCTCGCTGCCCTCCATGTTGCTCCAGCCTTTGGTCGAAAACGCGATCAAATACGCGGTGAGCCCGCAGGAAGAAGGCGCGCGCATTTCGGTAACCGCCCGGGTCGTCGGCGAGCGACTGCGGCTCAGCGTCGAGGACAGCGGCCCCGGGGTCGATGGCCCGATCCAGCAGCGCCTGTTCGATCCGGACGGCAACCCTACAGGTCAGCCGGTTTCGACCGGGGTCGGGCTTGCCAATATCCGCAACCGTCTGATGCAGGCCTATGGCGAGAACCACGTGTTCGAAACCAAGTCCGAACCGGGCGGCGGCTTTAAAGTCTTCATCGAGATCCCATATGAGCCGGAGAGCGCCGAGGAGCCCGGTTCGGCGGCACAGGCCGCCAAAAGCGCGAATTCCGCTCCGGATAGCGCTCCCTCGGAACCCTCCGCCGATAATGTGATAGAACTCGACCCCCAACGCGCTACTGGATCATAGCCATGACAATCCGCACCATTCTCGTCGACGACGAAAAGCTCGCCATCCAGGGCCTCCAGGTCCGGCTCGAACCGTTCGACGACGTCGAAGTGATCGACACCTGCTCGAACGGGCGCGAAGCGATCCGAAAGATCAAGACGGAAAAGCCCGATCTGGTCTTCCTCGACATCCAGATGCCGGGCTTCGACGGCTTCAGCGTGGTCAAGGGCGTGATGGAGATCGAACCGCCGCTGTTCGTGTTCGTCACCGCCTATGAGGAACATGCAATCCGCGCGTTCGAGGCGAATGCGGTCAATTACCTGATGAAGCCGGTCGACGAAGACAAGCTCGCCGACACGATCGAGCGGGTCCGCCAGCGGCTCGCCGAAAAGAAATCGGCCGAGGACGCCGAGCAACTGCTCGACGTGCTGGCCGAAGTCGCTCCGGACCGCGCGGCCGATTTTGGGGGGGACATTTCGGAAAGCGCCGACCGTTTCGAAAAGCTCATCAACGTCAAGGATCGCGGGCAGATCTTCCGCGTCGAGGTCGACTCGATCGAGCATATCGAGGCTGCCGGCGATTACATGTGCATCTACACCGGCGACAATTCACTGATCCTGCGAGAGACGATGAAGGACCTCGAACGCCGGCTCGACCCGCGCAAGTTCCAGCGGGTCCACCGCTCGACCATCGTCAACCTCGACCAGGTGCGGCAGGTGAAGCCGCACACCAATGGCGAATGCTTCCTGGTGCTGGATTCGGGCGCCGAGGTGAAGGTTTCGCGTTCCTATCGGGATGTCGTGGCGAGGTTCGTGCATTAATTTGCTTGCGAAAGCGCATCCGCGCTTTCGTCCTCGCTAGACGCGCAGCGTAGCTGCGCACGCTGCGGGCGCCCGGTCGGGCTTGCGGTCGCTGCGCGACCGTTTAGACAGTCTCCATGAGCTTCACCCTTCCCGGCTTCGACCTTGACCGCTTCGTCCGCGAGACGCTCGCCGAGGATCTCGGCACCGGCCTCGAAGGCGGCGGGAAGGACGTCACCTCCGAAAGCGTAATCCCCGCCGATGCGCGGTTCTCCGGCGTGATGGACAGCCGCGACGCGATCGTCGTCGCCGGACTGCCGCTCGCCGAAGCCTTTTTCCGCCGTCTCGATCCCGCGGTGGATATCGAAGTGCTGGCGCATGATGGCGACAAGGTTACCCCCGGCACCGACCTGATGCGCATCGTCGGCAACGCCCGCGCGATGCTCACCGCCGAGCGCAGCGCCTTGAATATCGTCCAGCATCTCTCGGGCATCGCCACCATGGCGAACGAGTACGTCACCGCCATGCGCGGACCCGGGGGCAACCCCTCCTGCACGCTGCTCGACACCCGCAAGACCCTGCCCGGCCTGCGCGTGCTCGAAAAATACGCCACCCGCATGGGCGGCGCGCAGAACCACCGCATGGGGCTGTGGGATGCGGCGATGATCAAGGACAACCACGTTGCGGTCGCAGGCAGCGTCGCCGAAGCGGTCAAGCGCGCCCGCGATGCCGGAGTGAAACCGATCATCTGCGAGGTCGACCGGCTCGACCAGATCGAACCCGCGCTCGAAGCGGGCGCGCACCACCTGCTGCTCGACAACATGCCGCCCGAAGTGCTCAAGCAGGCGGTCGAGATGGTCGCGGGCCGCGTGCCGACCGAGGCGAGCGGCGGGATCAATCTCGATACTATTGCAGCGAAGGCGGCGAGCGGGGTCGATTACTGCTCGGTCGGACGTCTGACGCAAAGCGCCCCGGCGGCGGACGTGGGCCTCGATTTCACGCCGCTATGAAGGTGAAGCGGGGGCCAAGACCGCTCTCGATCAACCTCTTCGCGGGGGTGCTCCTCGCCATCGCCACTTCGAACCTTGCCATCGCGCTGTTCGATCTTCCCGCGCAGGAGGAATTCCTGCGCTCGCTCGGGCTCGGTCTCGACTGGAACCGCGACTGGACGATCGTCACCAGTTCGGCCTGGTTCACCATCGAATTGATCCCGATCGCGCTTGTATGGCTGGTCGCCAGCCGCTTCGCGCGCTGGTTCATCACCGCGATGGCGGCTCTCAAGGCGCTGCTGATCCTCGGCGACCTGCTGCTGCTCTACGCCTTGCCCGGCCTGCTGCTGGGGCAATCGATAGCGCTGGCGGCGGTCGCGCTGCTGTTCACGCGCGGGGCCGAGGCATGGTTTGCGAAGAAGGAGATCGACCCTGCGACCTTCGGCTAGTCTCCTGCTTGCCATTGCCGCGCTCGCACTGCCCGCAATGGCGCAGGCACAAGCCTACCAGTGCCGGATGCCCTCGGTCTCGACCGTGCCGCAGGTGTCGCCCGACGGCCCGCGCCGCGAGCTGGCGGTAACGGGTTACACGATGGCGCTGAGCTGGAGCCCCGAATTCTGCAAACCGCGCGAGGACAGCCGCGCGCATCGCACCCAATGCTCGGGCGACAATGGCCGCTTCGGCCTGATCGTCCACGGCCTGTGGCCGCAAAGCGCCAGTGGCACCTGGCCGCAATGGTGCTCCACGCGCGGAAGGCTCACCCCGCAGGAGGTGCGCGCCAACCTGTGCATGATGCCCTCGGCCAGCCTGATCGCCCGCCAATGGGCAAAGCACGGCAGCTGCATGGTCAAGCGCCCCGATACCTACTTCAAGGTCGCCCGCATCCTGTGGGAGAGCTACCGCATTCCCGATTACGACAGGATCAGCCGCGAGGACGATCTGACCGCAGGGCGCATCCGCGAAGCTTTCGCTAGCGCCAACCGCGGCATCCCCGCAGGCGCTGTCGGCGTGAAACTCAACTCACGCGGATGGCTGGAGGAGATCCGGCTGTGCTATACCAAGCGCTTCCGTCCGACCCGCTGCGACGCCAGCCGCTTCGGCGCGAGCGACGGCATGAAGGCGAAAATCTGGCGGGGGCTTTAGTGCGCATTTGATCCCGGTCAATGACCGGACAGCGACTCGCGGTGTATCGACTGCTCCGAGGAGACGCCCCATGATCAATATCGAAAAATTGTCCGACACCGCCCACCGCATGGTGGTCATCGCCGAATTTCGACAGGCCGACGCCGAAAGGCTCGTCGAATTCGCCAAGGAGCGCAATGCGGCAGGCGGGGGCGGAAGCATCCTGATCGACGTGACCGCGGTCACCGATTTCACCTTCTCCGCGGTCGCGGTCGAACTGGCGCATGTGCCGAGCCTGATGAAGTGGGTCTACGGGCTCGACCGGATCGCAATCGTCTCGGACAATGACTGGGTGCGGACCGGCGCGCGGCTCGAAAGCGCGCTGCTGCCCCGGGTCGTCTACGAAGTCTACGACGAGGACGAGGCCGACGCCGCGCGGGCATGGGTGATGGGCGAGAGCGAAGGCCCGCACACGGGCGCGGTGCACGAACTCGACATCGGCAAGCCGGGCATCGCGGCCTACGAGTTGTCAGGCCGGCTTGACCGCGACGAATCCGAACGCGGCGTGGCGATGGTGCAGAAGCGGCTCGAAGACCCCGACTGCACCAGGCTGCTGCTGGTAATCAAGAACTGGCACGGCTTCGATCTCGACCGGCTGCTGAGCCGCAAGGTCCTTTCGGCCAAGCTCGAGATCGCCAACAAGCTCGAACGCTACGCGATCGTCGGCGGCCCCGCATGGGTGCGCGGCTACGCCGAGTTTACCGGCAATTTCGTGAAGGCCGAGATCAAGGCGTTCGACCTCGACGAGCGCGACGAGGCGATTGCATGGCTTGAGGAGGTCCCGGCGATAGCGATGAACGCGTAGGGGATCGCGCAGCTGCAAATGCAGCTTATCGCCGCTCCCTGAAGAAGCCGCGCAGCAGTTCTGCAGCCTCGCCTTCGCCCATCCCCGAATAGACTTCGGGCTTGTGCAGGCATTGTTCCTGTTCGAACACGCGCGCGCCGCGTTCGACCGCGCCGCCCTTGGGATCGCTCGCGGCATAGTAGAGCCGTGCGATGCGCGCATGGCTGATCGCGCCCGCGCACATCGCGCAGGGCTCGAGCGTCACGTAAAGATCGCAGCCCGTGAGACGCTCGTCGTCCAGCCTTTCCGCCGCCAGCCGCATCGCGCGAATCTCCGCATGGCCGGTCGGATCGGGCGGCGAGCGCGTGCGGTTGGCGGCGATGGCGATCACCTCGCCATCCTTCACCACCACCGCCCCAATCGGCACCTCGCCCCCGTCCGCCGCTCTGCGCGCGGCTTGCAGCGCCGTTTCCATGGCTTGCGGGATGGGCCACCTCGTCATATTGCCCCGCTAGCGGTGCGCTCTTGCAGGTGCAACTTGCTTGACGATTCGCGCCTCCCCCGCTATGCGCGCCGCTTTCCGGGATAACCCGAGCATTGGGACCGCCGAATCAGCCGCGCGGCCCGTAACTGTGAACGAAACGAGAGATATCATGTCGCGGATTTGCGAACTGACCGGCAAGGGTCGCCAGGTTGGCCACAATGTGAGCCACGCCAACAACAAGACCAAGCGCGTCTTCCTGCCGAACCTGCAGAACGTCACGCTGCTGAGCGAAAAGCTCGATCGCAGCTTCAAGTTCCGCGTTTCGACGCAGGGCCTGCGTTCGGTCGAACACAATGGCGGCCTCGACAACTGGCTGCTCAAGACGAAGGACGAAAAGCTGTCCTCGCGCGCGCTCAAGGTGAAGCGCGAGCTCAAGAAGCTCGACAGCGCCGCCTAAGGGCATTCGGGCCGCCCAGGGCGACCCGCGTTCGAATGACGCTGCAAAGGCGTGCGAGGCGACTGCCCCGCGCGCCTTTTGCGTTTCCGGACGATTATTCGGTCCCGGCAGGATCGAAAATGAGCTTTGCGACCAGCGTGCGCTGGATCAGCGAGAGATTGTCGTCCGCAATCAGCCACACCGCGACGCGGCCGTTATCCAAGGCGCGCACCGCGATGCCCTCGTAATTCTCGCGCGGGATCACGCCCGCCAGGTCGAGCGCGATTTCGGGTGCCCACACCTCGTCGGCGCGCGGCTCCGGGCCGATCGCGATAAGGCTCGCGAACGGCGGAAGCCCTCCGCCCGCATCGACATCGCGCAGCAGCAACAGCAACCGGCCATCGGGCAGTTGCGCCATATCGGTCGCGGAGTTGCCTGCAACAGGGGGTTCGTATTCGAAGGTTTGCGGTTCGTCTCCGGCGACCGGATCGCGCGGGAAGATCAGCCCGGTGCGGCGGGTTTCGGGAAGGATGACGAAGCGCCCGTCCGCAAACCGCACCATGGCCTCGGCGCCGGAGTTGTCGTTCCAGCGATTGGCCTCGGCGATGGCCACGAGGTCGCGCATCGCGTTCGGCTCGTTACCTGCGGAGAAACGATGCACGGCGTGATCGTTTTCGAATGCGATCCAATAGGTCCCGCTCGCCGGATCGCGGGTCGAGGCCTCCATGTCGCGAATGTCGTCGAAGCGCTCGGGCAGGACCGGCTGGCGAGCGATGCTGAAGTCGCTCGCCGGACCGTCCGGCTCCGCGAAAGTGAAGCGCGCGCCGCGATCGGAAAAGGCCTGCAAGCGCCCATCGGGCAGCGTCATCAGGGTCGAAAAGCCGCCGAACAGCAGGCTGTCCGCCGAATAGTGCCATACGCCGGCAACGCTCCAGACGGGGGTTGCCGTATCGCTCGCGCTCGCGACCTGCTCGACCGCAACCGTTTCGGGCGGATCCCGGCTGATATCGGTTCTAAGGAAAGTCCCCGGTGCACACAGGACCGCGAGGATTATCGCCGCGATCGCGCGGCGGCGGCGTGCCATCTCAGTCCATCGGGCCGGTGAACAGTAGCGGATCGAGCCGCGCCTCGTTCCACTTGAGGCTCCAGTGCAGGTGCGGTCCGGTCGCGCGACCGGAGGAGCCGACATTGCCGATATGCTGCCCCTGCTCGACCGTATCGCCTTCCTTCACTGCCAATCTGGAAAGGTGGATGAAGGCGCTGTTGAGGCCCGCTCCATGGTCGATGATGAGGATCGTACCTTCCAGGCTGAAGCCGGTCCGTGCGAGCACCACCACACCGTCGGCAGGCGCGACAAACGGCACACCGTTGCCGGGCGCGATATCGATGCCAGAGTGATAGCTTCCCGGTTCGCCCCGGTAGATCCGCTGGCGCCCGAAACGACCTGATATGCGGCCTTCGACCGGCCAGATGAAATCCTGCTTCCATCCGTCGGCGCCGGTCTCTTTCTCGCGCGCGCCCTTGATCGCCAGCCATTCGGGCTCGCGCTTCTTCCACCATGCCTCGCTTCCGCCGCCCGTGCCCTTGGCGACGTTGACGCGCTCGATGTCCCAGGCGCGCCGCGAGATCGAGAGGTCGACGCGTATCGTTTCGCCCGATTGCGGCACGGCGGAGAGCGTCAAATTGTCCGGGCTGTCGCGATCGAAGGCGGCGAAAAAGCTCCCGTCCTCGGCCAGCCGGAGTTGCTGATCGCCCAATGTCGCGCGCACTGTCCCTTGCGGCACGCGGCCTCTGATCCAGCCGCCTTGCGTGAGCTCACCCGCATACTCGAGCGCAGTCGCCGCAGGCAACGGATCGACCATCGTCGCGACGGTCTGTCCGTCGTTATCGGTGGCTTCGACCATTTGCGGCTTTGCCCGATCGGCATCCTCGACCGGTGGCACCGCATCTGCGGGCGAACAGCCCGTGGTCGCGCAGGCCAGTGCGAGCGTGATCCAGCTCAGCGGCATCGCGCTCACCCCTCGCCGAGCAGGCGCTTGGTCGCGATTTCTGGGGTGGCGTAGGCCTCCTGATGCTCGGCGCTCCAGTAGCGCAGCTCTTCGAGCGGGATGACCTCGCCGGTCACCGCACAATAGACATGCTGCCCCGGCCGCAACACGCGGAAGGTCGAGGGGCCGTAATAGAGTTTCGCGGCCTTGTCGCCGGATGACATCAACATGAGTGGGCTCTTACCATTCGGGGGTCAGTCAAACAAATCTTCCTGTTTGGCAGCGGTTCCGGGCTTGGGCTTCGGTTTCGCTGCGCGGCGGGGAGCTGCGGGGCTCGCCGCAGCATTGGGCACGACATCAAGCACATCGTCCTTGAATTGGAGCTTAAGCGCGGCCTCGCGCTCGGCCTGCGCCTTGCTGGTGAGCGCCTTGCCAGCCGCGTCG
Organism: Erythrobacter sp. GH1-10; assembly: GCF_045363165.1. Taxonomy (NCBI): domain Bacteria; kingdom Pseudomonadati; phylum Pseudomonadota; class Alphaproteobacteria; order Sphingomonadales; family Erythrobacteraceae; genus Erythrobacter; species Erythrobacter sp. GH1-10. Next base: position 283,569 of record NZ_JBJFLP010000001.1, read on the forward strand.
CGGACGATGGCATAGCCGCGCTCGAGCGGCCTTTCGGGATGGAGCTGGCTTGCGAGGCGGGCGAGCGATGCGAGCTGGTCGCGCTTGGAGGCGAGCGGACGAGTCACAAGCGCGGGGGCAAGCCGCGCATTGGCCAGTCTGCGCGTCGCATCGGCATGCGCGCGCTTGAGGGCATTGGGAGAGAGCCGCGAGGCTACACCCGCCAGCCGTTCGCGCCCCTGTGCCGCGCGATCGGTCAGCCCGCGCCGCAGCCGTTCCGCGGCCTCGTCGAGGCGCTGCGCCTGCGGTTGCAGCAGGCTTTCGGGCTTGGGCATCCGCCGCGTGCGTGCCTCCAGCCGTTCGCGCCCCAGTTCGACCGGGCGATACACCGCGCGGCGCTGGCGCGCGGCGAAATCGGCAAGGCTCGCTTCGAGATCGGCCCGCACCGGCACCGCGATCTCCGCTGCGGCGGTCGGCGTCGGCGCGCGCCGGTCGGCGGCGTAGTCGGCGAGGGTCGTATCGGTTTCGTGCCCCACTGCCGAAATCACCGGAATGGTACATTCAGCGATAGCGCGGACCACGATCTCCTCGTTGAAGCTCCACAGATCCTCGATCGATCCGCCCCCGCGCGCGACGATCACCACATCGGGTCGGGCAACCGGGCCGCCGGACTCCATCGAGGAAAAACGGCGCACGGCATTGGCGACCTGATCGGCCGCGCCCTGCCCTTGCACCAGAACCGGCCACACGACAACATGGCTGGGGAAGCGATCGGCAAGCCGGTGGAGAATGTCACGGATAACCGATCCGGTTGGCGAGGTGACCACGCCGATGGTCTTCGGGAGGAACGGCAGCGGTCGCTTCCGCTCGCGCGCGAACAACCCTTCCGCCTCCAGCCTTGCGCGAGTCTTTTCGAGCAACGCCAACAATGCGCCCTCACCCGCCAGTTCGAGGCTCTCCATCACGATCTGGTATTTCGAACGCCCGGCATAGGTCGTCAGCTTGCCGGTCGCGATCACCTCCAGCCCGTCCTCGGGCACGAAGGCGAGGCGATTGGTGTTCCCGCGCCACATCACCCCGTCGAGCACCGCCTTGTCGTCCTTGAGCGCGCAATAGAGGTGGCCCGAAGCCGCGCGCTTCACCCCCGAAAGCTCGCCGCGCAGCCGGACATGGCCGAAGCGGTCCTCCACCGTGCGCTTCAAGGCATTCGAAATCTCGGTGATCGAGAGCGGCTCGGCGTTGTCGCCTGCGCGGCTGCGCGCTACCAGCCCGTTAGTTTCTGAATCGGTTGGCGGAGGGGCCATGAATATCCTGCTTCTGGGGTCGGGTGGACGCGAACATGCGTTAGCGTGGAAGCTCGCGCAATCCCCGAGCTGCACCAAACTCTATGCCGCCCCCGGGAATCCGGGGATCGCGGAGGACGCCGAGCTGGTGACCCTCGATGCAAGCGACCACGGTGCGGTCACGCATTTCTGCGCCACCAACGGTGTCGACCTGGTCGTGATCGGCCCCGAAGCACCCTTGGTCGACGGGTTGGCAGATTCCCTGCGCGCCAAGGGCTTTGCCGTTTTTGGCCCTTCGCAACTGGCAGCGCAGCTCGAAGGCTCGAAATCCTTCACCAAACGTCTTTGCGACCGCGCCGGCATCCCCACCGCGCGCTATTTCGAGGTGCACAATTACAATGAGGGCGGGAAGGCGATGACCGCCCTTGGCACAGGCGCGCCCTATGTCATCAAGGCCGACGGCCTAGCCGCAGGTAAGGGCGTCGTCATTGCCGGGTACAACGATGAGGCGCGTCACACCTTTATCGACCTGTTCGGCGGCGACGGCGAAACGAACACGACGGGCGCAAAGGCGGTGGTCGAGGAATTCCTCGAAGGCGAGGAGGCAAGCTTCTTCGTCCTCACGGATGGAGAGACGATCCTGCCCTTTGGCACGGCGCAGGATCACAAGCGGGTCGGCGACGGTGACGAAGGCCCCAATACGGGGGGAATGGGGGCTTATTCCCCCGCTCCGGTGCTGACGCCCGAACTGCAGCAACGCACCCTCGAAGAAATCATCAAGCCCACGGTCGAGGCCATGCGCGCCGAGGGCATGCCCTATTCGGGCGTGCTCTATGCCGGCCTGATGCTGACCGCCGACGGGCCGAAGCTGATCGAATACAACTGCCGCTTCGGCGATCCCGAATGCCAGGTGCTGATGATGCGCTTCGCAGGCGACCTGGCGGCAGTGATGATGGCCTGCGCCAAGGGCGAGCTGGCGGGTGTGAAAGGCGAATTCACCGACGATACCGCGCTGACGGTGGTGATGGCGGCGGAAGGCTATCCCGGCACGCCCGAGAAGGGCGGCGCGATCGACCTCGGCGATGCGGAAGCGGGCGGCGCAAAGGTCTTCCACGCCGGAACCGCGATGAAGGACGGCCAGCTGGTCGCCAGCGGCGGCCGCGTGCTCAATGTGACCGCGACGGGCGCAAACGTCACCGAGGCGCAAAAGGCAGCCTATGCGGCGGTTGACGCGATTGGCTTCGAGAGCGGATTCTGCCGCCGCGACATCGGCTGGCGCGAGGTCGAGCGGGAACGGGACAATTGATCCCCATCAATGACAATCCCGCCGAAACGTGCTTTTCTGCGAGCATGATCAAAGCCCCGCTCAGCGCGCTTGCCGCCGTCGCCCTCGCCGCTTCGCTGTCGGCTTGCCAAACCTATCGCTCCGCGCCCGAAGCCGCCGCTTCCGACCCGCAGCCGCCCGCTTTCGTCGAGGCCGCCTGCGGAGGGTGTCATGCGGTCCAGCCGCCGTTCCTCTCGCCCAATCCGGCCGCGCCCAGTTTCGAGGCGATCGCCAACCGCGAAGGGCTCACCGAGGACACGCTCGGCACATGGCTCGCCGATGCGCACAATTACCCCGAGGTGATGGATTTCGATCTCGAGCCCGGGCATGTCGAGCAGATCGCCGATTACATGGTGACGCTGCGGCGCGAGGATTACGTGCCGGCCGAGTGAGCCGCGAAGATCGGACCGAATTCCTCCATCAGCCAGGCGCGAAACGCTCTGACCTTGGTCGAGTGTCGGCGGACTTCTGGATAGATCAGGCGGAAGATCGGACCCGTTCGCGCAACCTGCGTGCCGATCTGCGCCAATTGCCCGTTCTCCATCTCGGCATGGAACAGCGCCGGGGCGAGGATCGCCACCCCATTGCCGCTCATCGCCGCCGCAGAATCGAGCACTTGCGATTCGAACTGCAACCCGCGCGGCTTTCCGCTCTGTCCCTTGTCGTCGCCGGACGCGCACCGTGCCTCGTCCCATGCCTGCCACCACGCCGTTCTGGGCGAGAGCCGCAGGGACGCGGGAATCGCGGGGTCGTCATCGAGAAGCTCGGGGTGCTGCGCGATGAAATCGGGATGAGCGAAAGGGGCGATTTCGAGCGGCATAAGGTCGTGTGCCTCGAGCGATGACGGCACGTCGCGCGAAAGCCTGATCGCGAGGTCGGCATCCCCCGCCTCGAGATCGACGAAGTGATTGCCGACATCGAGCCGGACCGCGATTTCGGGATGGGCGAGCTGGAACCCGCCGAGGCGCGAGGCGAGCAGTTTCGCGGCGAAGGTTTCGAAACAGGCGATGGTCAGGACCGAATCGTCGGTATCGCTGAGTGCGGAAAAGGCGCTCTGCATGGTCGCGAAAGCCTGGCTGATGCGCGGCGCGAGCGCTTCGCCCGCCGGGGTCAGCTCCATCGAACGCCCTTCGCGCACGAACAGGACCATGCCGACCCGCTCTTCCAGGCTCTTGATCTGGTAGCTGACACCCGCCTGGGTCAGGCCCAGCTCCTCCCCCGCACGGGTGAAGTTCTTGTGCCGCGCAGCCGCTTCGAAAGCACGGATGGCGGAGAGAGGCGGGAGCGACGGCATTTCGCATTCATAAGTCAGGCTTATGCTTATGGCCAGCGTTTGATTGGTATTTCAGCTCTTCTCAGGCCATTTCCAGGAGGCCAACACAAGGGAGACCGATATGACCAATCCAGTACACACGCTCGCAATTTCGCGCCTTATCGCCCTTACATTGCCCCTGATCCTCGCCCTCGGCGCGATTCCCGGGCCCGCAAGGGCCGCACCGAACGAAAGCCGTGTCGCGGTCGACTATTCCGATCTCGACCTCACCGAGGAGGCCGGTCGGGCGACGCTCGACCGCCGGCTTAAGCAGGCAGTCCGGCGGGTCTGCGATGCGGGCCAGACGCGCTCGGTGAGAGTTGCAACCGAAACGCGCCAGTGCATCGCCGAAAAGCGCGCCGAAGTGGAAGAGGTGCGCAGCGCAGTGATCGCCCGCGCGCATGCGAAACGCTCGAAGCAGGGCCTCGCGCACTCGCAACGCTGATCCCCGAAGCTCCGCCCGGCGTCATTCTCTCCAGTCGGGTGGAGCGCGACAAGGCCCGTCGTCGCCAGTACCCAAGGGTGGGCGGCGGCGGGCACCGCCGGTTCGAGTGCCAACGGCGATTTGGTCTTTATCGCCGGGCCGTGATACCACTCCGCCCGGGTCGCATTGGGAAGGGGGGTCTCAATGCCGTATCGCCACGCACACTATTTCGTCGGCGTCGTTCTGCTCGTCATCGTCGGCGGCTTCTGGGCGAGCTATTTTTCGCAGGTCGGCGGAGCCATGCCGCTGGCCTTTCATGTCCATGCGATCTCGTCGATGACCTGGCTGGCGCTGCTGATCGCGCAGCACGTCACGATCCAGCGCCGCGGCAACGCGCTCCACAAGCAGATGGGCAAGGCCAGCTTTGTGCTGTTTCCTTTTCTGATCCTCGGCTTCGTGATGATCATAAACGTTTCGGCCGCGCGCTTTGCTGCGCAGGAAAGCCCGTTTATTGTGTACGCAGGGCCATCGTTCGGGATCGGAATGACGATCGCCATCGCCGCCTACCTCACGCTGTTCTACCAGGCGCTGAAACACCGGCGAAACGTGAAGCTGCACGCCGGATACATGCTGGCGACGCCGATGATCCTGTTCGAATCCCCGTTCAGCCGGATGATGGAGCAGATGTTCCCTTGGATGAACGTGATCGGCAGCGAAGGGCCGCAGGCGGTGTTCGACACGATCGCCATCAGCAATGCGCTCATGATCGGCCTGGCGCTGGCGCTCTATCTGCGCGATCGCAAGCACGGCGCGCCGTGGTTGACGGCGATATTCTTCATGGCGTTGCAATCGGTGATGATGTGGTTCGCACCGTCGATGCCAGTCTTCGGAACCCTGTTCACAGCCTATGCAACGATACCCGAAGCCTTGACGCTGGCGACGGGGATTGCGCTCGGGGTTGCTGCGGCATGGTTCGGCTGGGAGGCCGGCAAGGCGCCCGCAAAGGCTCCACCGGCTCCCGCCTGAGCGATTTTCCTACACGGGCCGCGCGCGGTAGGATGCGCGCGGCTCTTTCGCATCGTCCGCACCCTGTCGAATGCTGATTTCGATTTGGCAAAGTGTCAACTTCGCCAATCCGTCGTAAGTGCCCTGAATATTTGAATTAATTGCCCGAAAGCCTGCTTGACACAGTGTCAACTTCGTCGGCTTCAGAGTTTCTCGACCATCAGCGCCTTGAGATCGACCTCGGGGCGCGGGCCGTAATGCGAGATCACCTCGGCGGCGGCGATCGCACCGCGCCGGAGGCACGCCTGCAGATCCTCTTCCTTGGCAAAGCCCGAAAGGAAGCCGGCCGCGAACTGGTCGCCTGCGCCCGTGGTGTCGACGACCTTGTCGATCGGTTCGGCCTTCACCTCGGCGCGTTTTCCATGGGCGATGGCAATCGCGCCTTTCTCGCTGCGGGTCGCGACCAGCACCGGGACCTTGTCTTTGACAGCGGCGATACCGGCTTCGAAATCGTCTTCGCCGGTCAGCGTCGCCAGCTCGTGTTCGTTGACGAACAGGATGTCGATCACGCCGTCCTCGATCATCGCGCGGAAATCGTCGCCGTGACGGTCGATCACGAAGCTTTCGGAGGCGGTGAAGGCGATCTTGCGACCGGCCTTGCGAGCCACTTCGATCGCGCGGCGCATGGCGTTGCGGGGTTCTTCCGGATCCCACAGGTAGCCTTCGAGATAGAGGATCGCGCCGCTCGCGATGAGGTCTTCGTCGAGCGCGCTGGCGGGCAGGTACTGGCCCGCGCCGAGGAAGGTGTTCATCGTCCGCTCGCCATCGGGGGTGACGAAGATCAGCACCCGGCCCGTCGCCGGTTCGCCATCGCGCGCTGGCGTGTCGAAATCGATGCCGGTGGCGCGCATGTCGTGGCGGAAGACCTTGCCGAGCTGGTCGTCGGCGACCTGCCCGATAAAGGCGCATTGCAGGCCGAGCGTCGAAAGGCCGGCGAGCGTGTTCGCCGCCGAGCCGCCCGAAACTTCGCGCGCAGGCGGCATAGCGGCATAAAGCTCGTCCGCGCGCGCCTCGTCGATCAGGGTCATGCCCCCGCGGTTAAGCTGGAGCTCGTCGATCAGCTCTTCTTGGCAAGAGGCGATAACGTCGACCACGGCATTGCCGATGGCGATCACGTCGTAACGGGGTTCGGTCAAAGGATTGTGTCCTCAATTGGCTCGTCGGAATAATGGAGAGAGCGCCTAGCGGGATCGAGACGATTGGCCAAGGGTGGATGAGCGGGAGATGGCGTTTGACTTCGGGGCCGCGCCGCAGCATCGCTTGGCCCGATGGGCGCTGTAATCGCATCCCTGGCCAAGGCCTTCGGACAATTGGGAGATCCCGCGATCCTGCGGGTGGCGGCGAAGAGCATCGGGATCACCGCGCTGATCTTCGTGCTGGCCGGCGTGGGGCTCTACTTCGGGCTCGATGGGCTGTTCGCATGGCTGGAATGGGAGGCCGACGGATTTGTTCGCGCGGCCGCAGCAATCGTGATCGCGGTGATCGCTTTTTGGTTCCTGTTCCGCGTGGTCGCGCTCGCGGTGCTGCAATTCTTTGCCGACGAGATCGTGATAGCGGTCGAGAAGGCGCATTATCCCGATCTCGCCGAGCGCGCAGTGGCGCTGCCCTTCCGCCGCGATCTCGCCAATTCGCTGAGGGGTCTGGGCCGCGCGCTGGCGTTCAACCTGCTGGCGCTGCCGGTGGCCGCAATCCTGATCTTCACCGCCTTCGGCCCGGCGATCGTGTTCCTGCTGGTCAACGCGGTGCTGCTCGGGCGCGAGCTGACCGACATGGCGTGGCTGCGGCATTCGGGCAATCCACCCGGGCAGAATCCGGTGCTCGGGAGCGAGCGGCTGATGCTGGGCGGAGCGATCGCGGCGTTGATGCTGGTCCCGTTCGCCAATCTCGTCGCCCCGATTTTGGGCGCAGCCGCCGGCACACACCTGACGCATGACGCAATGCACCGCAAAGGGCGGATTGATGCGTAGGGTTTCGGTCATTCTCGCCTGCGCGGCGCTATCCGCCTGCGCCGGAGGCTCGAAGCTGATCCTCGTACCGACCACGCCCAGCGCAAGGACAGCGCCCGCGCCCGTCACCCCGGTGCGAGAGGCCGTCCGAACCCCGGAGCTATCCCGCGAAAGGGGCACCGAGAGCATTGTCGGCCAGCGCGCATCGGCGCTCCTCGCGCGCTTCGGCAAGCCCCGTATCGACCTCGTCGAAGGCGACGCGCGCAAGCTCCAGTATGGCGGCGCGAGCTGCGTGCTCGATATCTACCTCTACCCTCTGCAGGCGGGCGGAGAGCCGGTCGCAACCCATGTCGAAGCCCGTCTGCGCAAAGGCGGAGCCGGGGTCGACAAAGCCCGCTGCCTCGCGGAGATAAGCCGCCGGTAACCCGGTCTTAAGCACATTCGTGCCATAGCCCTCTACGAGTTTTCGAAGGGATTTGACCGGGTCATGACTACGCATTTTACCGAGCTGGCGCAGCGCGCCGCCGCCGATGGCGAAATCTCGCCGCAGGAACTCCTGTCGCTTCGGCGACAGGGTTGGGGCGACGGCATCATCACCCGCGAGGAAGCCGAAGCGCTGTTCGCGGTGAACAATGCTCTCACCGAGCGCGACGACGAGTGGTGCGACTTCTTCGTCGAGGCAATCGGCGAATTCGTTCTCAACGGCACTCAGCCGCGCCTTCAGTGTTCGCGCGAGGAAGCCGAATGGCTCATCGCCCAGGTCGACCATGACGGCGTGGTAGAGAGCGTTGTCGAGCTCGAAACGCTTGTTCGCGTCATCGAGCGGGCGGAGAATGTCCCCGAGAAACTCAAGAATTACGTGCTCGAACAGATCGAACGTGAAGTTCTCACCGGGGTCGGCCCCACCCGCTGCGGCGGTGAGCTGTCGGCGACGCATATCTCGGCGGCCGAATGCCGTATTCTCCGCCGTGTGATCTTCGCCAGTGGCGGCTACGGCCCCGCTGCGGTCAGCCGCTTCGACGCCGAACTGCTGTTCCGGATCAAGGACGCCACGCTCGAGGACGAGAACGCCGACGAATGGGGCGACCTGTTCGTCGATGGCGTCGCCAATTTCCTGCGCGGCTTCGTGCTCGACAACGCCCAGCTGAGCCACGAGCGCAAGCTCGAGCTGGTGAAATTCGTCGAGGCCGAAAGCAAAGGACACGCTGCGTTCCTCGCCAGCGTGCTCAAGCAATCCAAGCATGTCGGCCGCAACGTCGGTTGGGCGATCAGCCATCTGAATGGCCAGGATGGACCGCAGAACGACTATTTCGCCGATGCCGCAGCCGGACACGAAGTAACCGAATTCGAGCAGTCATGGCTGGAGGAACAGATGGCAAAGAACGGTCAGATCGACGAACTGGAACGTCGCGTAGTCGCCCGCATCGTCGACGCGGACTGAAGCTCAGCGCTGCAAAGCCGCAAAATCGCTTGCTGCGAGCGCGCGCCAGCGTTTCTGGCGATGCGCGTAGAACCTGCGCGCATACGCCGCGATCGCCGGTGTCAGCAGACCGGCTTCGATATGCACCCGGTCCGTGTAGGTGGTTTGCTCGCCATCGGCTGAAGGCGCCATGACGATCCAATGGTCCCAGCGGCTGATGAGGGGCGACCGGCCATTGTCGCGCAAGATACGACGCTCCTCGTCCGTTTCAGGCAATTCGATGCCAATGATCTGCCATCCTAGCGGAACGACGCCGAAAGCATAAAGCTGAACGCGATGTTCCCCGACGGTCCACGGTGCATCGCGGTCGAACGAAGGCGGATATCCGAACCGGAGCAACGGGCTTGCAATGTGGTCGAGCAGCGCCGGGCGCTGCACCCAATGCCATGCCTCGTCGAGCGAACAGTCCAGTGTTGTCGTCAGCTCGACAGTTGCGGCCATCAGACCATAAAGCTCTCGCCGCAGCCGCAAGCGCCCTTGGCGTTGGGGTTGTCGAATACGAAGCCGGCGGTGAAGTCGTCCTCGCGCCAGTCCATGGTCGATCCGACCAGATAGAGGACGCTCGCCCCGTCGATGTAGAATGTGCCGCCGGGGGTCTCGATCTTCTCGTCGAATTTCTCCTCTTCGGTGACGTAATCGACCGAATAGGCGAGTCCCGAACAGCCCCTGCGCGGGGTCGAAAGCTTGACGCCGATCGCATCCTCTGGCGCCTGGCTCATCAGGTGGGCTATCCGCTCCTCCGCGCCCTTGGTCAGGATGACGGCGGCGGGGCGTTCTCTGGTCTTGGTATCGGCCATCACAGCATCCCCAGTTCGAGCCGCGCTTCGTCGGACATCTTCTCCGGCGACCACGGCGGATCCCACACCAGCACGACCTCGGCGTCGCGGATACCGGGCACCGATGCAGCGCGTAGCTCCACTTCGCCCGGCATGGTTTCGGCAACCGGGCAGTGCGGCGTGGTGAGCGTCATGGTGACGGTCGCATCGCCCTCGTCATCGACTTCGACACCGTAGATCAGGCCGAGATCATAGATGTTGACCGGGATTTCGGGATCGTAGATTTCCTTGAGCGCGTCGACGACGGCGGTCTGCAATTCGCCGCCCGCACCGCCAGCAGGCGCATCGGCGGGCTTCGCGGCAAGGAATCCTTCGAGGTAATCCCGCTCCCGCTTTGCAGCGGGCTCGTCGGGATCGACCGCATCGTCGACGCGTGCGCGCGGCGGCTTTTCGACGACCTGCTCGGTCGGCGATGGCGCCGCCACGAATTCTTTCTCGTCCTGAGGCTTGTTCATAAAGCCTACTCCCTTCCAAAAATCCGGCGCGTGCGGGCGATCCCTTCCAGCAGCGCATCGATATCGTCGTCGTTCGAATAGAGGCCGAAACTGGCCCGCGCGGTCGCCGGGACCCCGAGATAGTCCATCAGCGGCTGAGCACAATGGTGGCCGGCCCGGATCGCGACATCCACTTCGTCGAGGATCGTGCCGAGATCGTGCGGGTGGATGCCGTCGATCGCAAAGCTGACGATGCCTGCGCCGTCGGCGGGGCCGAACAGCGTCACGTCGTTCATCGCGCCGAGTTCGCGGCGCAGACGCGCGACCAGCCGGGCTTCGTGCTCATGAATCCGGTCGATGCCGATCTCGCCGACGTAATCCGCAGCAGCGGCAAAAGCGATCGCCTCGGCGATTGCGGGAGTGCCCGCTTCGAACCGCTGCGGCGGCGGAGCGTAGGTGGTCTTTTCGAAGGTTACGCGGTCGATCATTGCGCCGCCGCCCTCCCATGGGGGCATCGCATCGAGGATTTCGCTCTTCGCCCACAGCGCGCCGATCCCGGTCGGACCGTAAAGCTTGTGCGCGCTAAAGACGTAGAAATCGCAGCCGAGCGTCGACACGTCGACCGCCATGTGCGGCGCCGACTGGCAACCGTCGAGCAGCAACTTTGCGCCAACCTCGTTTGCAAGTTCAGCCGCCCGAGGGGCATCGAGTACGCTGCCGAGCACGTTCGACACATGGCACAGCGCAACCAGCTTGTGGCGCTCGGTCAGCATGGCCTCGGCAGCGTCGAGGTCGATCCTGTGGTCTTCGGTCAGCGGGCAGACGTCGATCTCGGCGCCCGTCGCCTCGGCCACCATCTGCCACGGCACGATATTCGAATGGTGCTCGAGCTGCGAAAGCAGGATGCGGTCGCCCGGCTTCAGGTTAGCCCTGCCCCAGCTGTTCGCGACGAGGTTGATCGCCTCGGTCGCGCCGCGGGTGAAGACGATTTCTTCCTCCTGCCCGCCAAGGAAGGCGGCAATCCGCCGCCGCGCGGCTTCGTAAGCGCGGGTCATTTCCGCCGAGCGTGCATAGACGCCGCGATGGACGGTGGCATAGTCTTCGCCCAGCGCGCGCGCCATCGCATCGATCACCGCGCGCGGCTTCTGCGCGGTCGCGGCAGTATCGAGATAATGCCACGGCGCACCATCCGAAGTGCTCATCCCCGGAAAGTCGCCGCGCAGATCGGCCAATACGTTGAGGGTGGCGGGCGCGTTCATTCCGTTCCCTCGGGCTGGGGGCAGCGAATGTAGATGCGCCTGAAGAAGTTCTGGGTCTGATCGATCCCGGGCAGTTTTTCGACATACATCATGGGTCGGGAGTCCGGGAAAACAATCCGATAGACCGATTGATCCTCGCCGCGATCATACATATCGGCGAGTTTGATCCGATAATCTGTGTGCCATTCCTGAAACCTCTGCTGGATGGCCGATATCCGCGTCCCCTCCCCGGTTCCAAACGCAGCATCGTCCCGCGTAAGTCGCAGCCGGTAAATGCTGTCGGGATCGGCGCACGTTTCCTCGTTCAAATCCCAAGTCCCAACCCAGGAGATGAAATTGTCAGGCGCAACATAATCGGGAATGTCCGGAACTGGTTCCTGCGCCGTCGCCGCTACGGCGCATACTGCGAAATACGCACACGCGGCCAGCTTCGCCGGCCAGTTCGGTCCGGAACTGCCAGTTCCGGTCGGTGGGGATAAGGTCAGGATTGAGGGCACACGTCCCTCGTCCAGTTTTCCATATTGGGGCCGCGCTGGCACTTGCGGCGCAGGCCGACTTCGACCGCTTCCCAGCCATCGGGGCTGTTACGCAAATCAAAGCGCAGCTGGATGCCGCGAACCGAAGGATCTTGCAGCCCATCCGCAACCGTCACCAGCATCGTTCGGACCGAGCGGTCCTCCATATTGCCAATATCGCGGATTTTCGCATCGTAAGGATCGATGCCGAAGTCCTTGAGATAGAATGCGGCAAGGTCTCGCGGCGTATCGAATGTAATCGCGAACCGCTCGATTGTGGTGAACGCGCTTGCTGGCGGAATCGCGTCTGCCTCGGGCGCCTCGGCAGATAACGCCGTCGCGCCACCCGCCAGCGATCCAACCGCCGATAGAGTCAACAGCCAAGCTTGCTTCGTCATCACTCTCTCCCTTCCAGTTTCTCCAACGCAGCGTCGAGCAGCCTCGCGCGCTCGGCCTCGTCCCCGAGAGACACGAAGGCATCCCCGAGGAAGGCCTGCACCAGCAGCCGCCGCGCCTGTTCCGGGGAGAGCCCGCGAGCGGCCATGTAATAGCGCGCGCTCTCATCGAGTTGCCCGACGGTGGCGCCGTGCGCGCATTTCACATCGTCGGCGAAGATCTCGAGCTGCGGCACGGCATTGGCGCTCGCGCCCGCCTCAAGCAGCAGACCCTTGAAGTCCTGCGCGGCATCAGTCTTCTGCGCGTGGCGTGCAACCTTGATCTCGCCAAGGAAATTCCCGGTGCCGGTGTCCCAATGGACGCTGCGAACGGTCTGGTTGCTCGTGCCATCGGGTTCCGCGTGTACGGTCTTGGTCACGAATTCGCGGGTTGCGTCGCCGCCGCCGATCGTGACGCCGCCGAACTCGAAATGCGCGCCTTTGCCCAGGGTCACTTCGACCTCGACGCGCGTGTAATCGTTTCCGGCGTTGGTGACAAAGAACTCGGCTCGAGCGCCTTCGCCCAGCGTCAAGCGGATTCGGTGTAGCTCGGGGGCATCGCTGCCGACAAGCATGCACCGCGACAGGGTCTCGCCTTTTGCAAGCGTGATGTCTTCCCATTCGTTGATGGCGTCCGCACCGATCCGCTCGAGCGCGCCGATATCGGCATAGCGCCAGGCCTCATCGCGGCGAGTTGGAAGGGTCACCGCTTCAGGCATCGGCCATCACCGCGTCGTAGCCTTCGGCTTCGAGGCGCTGCGCCAGTTCCGGGCCGCCGGTCTGGACAATCCGTCCATCGGCAAGCACCGACACCTTGTCGGGCTTCACCACGTCGAGCAGGCGCTGGTAGTGGGTAATCAACAGCACGGCCTTGTCGGGCGCGCGCATGATCGAATTGATGCCCTCGCCCACCGTGCGCAGCGCATCGATATCGAGGCCGCTATCGGTTTCGTCGAGCACCGCGAAGGCGGGATCGAGAATACCCATCTGGACCATCTCGGCGCGCTTCTTCTCACCACCCGAAAAGCCGACATTCACTTGCCGCTTGAGCATTTCCATGTCCATCTTCAGCAGCGCGGCCTTGTCCTTGGCGAGCTTCAGGAACTCGCCGCCGGAAAGCGGTTCCTCGCCGCGATACTTGCGCTGCGAGTTGAGCGCCTCGCGCAGAAACTGCACGTTGGAAACGCCGGGAATCTCGACGGGGTACTGGAAGCCGAGGAACAGGCCGACGCTTGCGCGCTCATGCGGTTCGAAATCGAACAGATCTTGCCCGCGGAACTCGACCGAGCCTTGCGTCACTTCGTAGCCAGGCTTGCCGCCGAGCACGTGGGCGAGCGTCGACTTGCCCGCGCCGTTGGGACCCATGATCGCATGGACTTCTCCGGCGGGGACTTCGAGGGTCAGGCCCTTCAGGATTTCCTTGCCGTCTACTTCGGCGTGGAGATTTTCAATCTTCAGCATCACTCGCTCTCTTCTGTCGCCAGCGCCGCATCGCGTGCGGCAATCTGGGCTTCATATTGCCGCTGCCGCTCTTCGGCCGCGCGCAATTGCAGTTGGAATTGTTGGTCGAGATTGCGCCCGCGGCTGATGTGGATCTGGCCGATCGCGTCGAATGTGCGTTCGACCTCGCTGGGCGGCATCTCCCCCGCTCGGCCCCAGCGCGCCAGCGCAGCATTCGATTGCGCGATTGCCTCTTGGCGTTCGCCTGCGCAGCGGGGAAGGTCGGCGCGGTGCTGTTCCTCGACGTTGGGAACGCCGTTGAAGATGCGATTGGCGTAGCCAAGGCAGCGGCGATAGTCGTCGAGGTAGGGCTGGATCGCGACGTCATACGCGACCTCCCACTGGTCGGGTGCCTTGGTGTATTCCGATCCTGCAAGCACGCCGTCATCGCTCGCGCCGTACAACGCGATCAAGGGCACGATGGTGAGGGATAGGAGAGTCATCGTCGAATCAGTCCGGTGATTGATGTCTGGTTGGAGTGGAATTGCGGCGGTGTTCGGCCCGCCGTTCCTGTTTGTCTGCGATGCGCTGGCGCATGCCGGCGGTGATCCGCGCGAGGACGCCGTCCATGTTCTCGAGGATCTCGGAAGCCTTGATCCGCATCACCTTGATGCCGACGCTTTCGAGGCTCTTGTCGCGGCGCGCAGCAAGCTGCTCGTTGTCGCCCTCTTCGAAGATGTCGATCGCCATGCCGAGCGAGTGGCAGTTGAAATCGACGATCGCGCTGCCGACGACGGCATGGCGCTTGAAGGTGTGGCGACCGAGATTGGCCGAAGCGAACCGCTTGGCGAGCGCCTTGTGCGCCTCGGACGAGAAGCGCCGGCGCTCGCGCGCCTGAGCGTGAAGCTCGTCGAGACGCGAGTCCGAAATCTTCCACCCGCGGCCCTTCTTTTCGATGGCGGGAGCTTCGTCGGATGCAGGCCTGAGGTTGAGGGTTTTGCGGTCAGTCACGCTGCCTCTACCTCGCATCTGATTCTATAGTGCTCATTCATTGGAACGAAAGTTGAATAGGAACGGCTCACTAACTCCTGTCTTTCGAGGTCATAGACGACATTGAAATTCGGGGTGTCGCCCTCATCAACGAAAAAAAGTGTTTGCGCGGAAATCCTCGAATAATTTTCCGGGTCGCGCCCAGCAATTGTGTAGGTCCCTTCCTGAGGGTCGACGACGATTTTTTCTGGCGGATATTGCAACAATGAGTTCGTATCGGTGCCATCGTCACAGACGAGGCTGAACGCTGTGCTCGGGAAAGCATCGCGAGGTATGACAACCTGGTCCGACGATGACTCCGCAGAGCATGCGCAAAGCAAAGTGGAACTAATGAAGAGAGAATTCGTCCTGATCACCCAACGCTTCCTTCCAGCGAAATCGCCAGTAGCTTCTGCGCTTCCACGGCAAATTCCATCGGCAGCTCTTTGAGCACATCCTTGGCAAAGCCGTTGACAATCAGCGCCACGGCCTCTTCCTCGTCCAGCCCGCGCTGCATCGCGTAGAACAGCTGTTCGTCGCTGATCTTCGAGGTGGTTGCCTCGTGCTCGATCTGCGCGCCGGGATTCTTGACCTCGATATAGGGCACGGTGTGCGCTCCGCATTCGTCGCCGAGCAGCAGGCTGTCGCACTGGGTGAAATTGCGCACGCCTTCCGCCTTGGGGCCGACGCGGACGAGCCCGCGATAGGTATTATTCGATTTGCCCGCGCTGATGCCCTTGGAGATGATCGTCGAGCGCGATCCCTTGCCGTTGTGGATCATCTTGGTGCCGGTGTCGGCCTGCTGGTAATTGTTGGTCACCGCAACCGAGTAAAACTCGCCGACGCTGTTTTCGCCGTTGAGCACGCAGGAGGGATACTTCCACGTCACCGCGCTACCGGTTTCCACTTGGGTCCAGCTGATCTTCGAACGGTCGCCCTGGCAAAGCCCGCGCTTGGTGACGAAATTGTAGATGCCGCCCTTGCCCTCGGCATTGCCCGGGTACCAGTTTTGCACGGTCGAATACTTGATCTCGGCATCTTCCATCGCGACCAGTTCGACCACGGCGGCGTGGAGCTGGTTTTCGTCGCGCATCGGCGCGGTGCAGCCTTCGAGATAGCTGACATAGCTACCCTTCTCGGCAACGATCAGCGTCCGTTCGAACTGGCCGGTGTTCTCGGCGTTGATGCGGAAATAGGTCGAAAGCTCCATCGGGCAGCGCACGCCTTCGGGCACGTAGACGAAGGTGCCATCGGAAAAGACTGCGGCGTTGAGGCAGGCGAAGAAATTATCGCGCTGCGGCACGACCTTGCCGAGCCACTTCTTCACCAGCTCGGGATGCTCCTTGAGCGCCTCGCTGATCGAGAGGAAGATCACGCCTGCCTTCTTCAGTTCCTCGCGGAAGGTGGTGGCAACCGAGACGCTGTCGAACACCGCATCGACCGCGACCTTGCGTGCGCCCTTCACCCCGGCAAGCACCTCCTGTTCGGCAACGGGAATGCCGAGTTTGTCGTAGACCGACTTGATCTCGGGATCGAGTTCGTCGAGCGATTCGAGCTGCGGCTTCTTCTTGGGCGCGGCGTAATAGTACGCGTCCTGATAATCGATTTTCGGATAGCCGACCTTGGCCCAGTCGGGCTCTTCCATTTCCTGCCACAGCCGGAAAGCCTTCAGCCGCCAGTCGAGCATCCACTCGGGCTCGCCCTTCTTGGCCGAGATGAAACGGACGGTGTCTTCCGAAAGGCCCTTTTCGGCGAACTCGGTCTCGATGTCCGAAGACCAGCCGTGCTCGTACTCGGCAGCTTTCGCCGCCGCATCCTTGGCCTCCCGGTCCATCTCCTGGCGGTCGATTTCGGTGGTTTCGAAATTATCGGTCATGCAACTTCTTTTTCGATTGAAAGCGGCTGCGCGCGCAGCTGTGTCAGCGTGATATCGGCAAGTGCGTTGCGCAGCGCTGTGTTGATGACGGGCCAATGCGGCTTCATCGTGCAGCGCGCCTCATGATCGCACTCTCCAGCCATGTCTATGCAAGCGGTCAGCGCGATCGGCCCCTCCACTGCCTCGACGATGTCGGCCACGGTGATTGCCGCCGCGGGCCTCGCAAGCTGCAGGCCGCCATTGGCGCCGCGCACCGAGCGCAGCAGGCCGGCGGCGGTCAGCTTGCTAACCAGCTTCTGCACGGTCGGCTTCGGAAGGCCCGTTTCCTCGGACAATTCGCTCGCACTGGTCCGCTCACCGCCGCAATGATTTGCGGCTGCGCTCATCGTGATGACGGCATAGTCTGCGAGATTGGAAAGGCGCATGATGTGCAAATCGGACTATTTCAGTCCAATTTCAAGCGGAATCCGCCTGTTGAGAGTCGTTCGCAACCAGTTTGCCGCAGTGCGAGACGGCGCTCACATGCGAGCCAGTCGCCTCAACCGATCCTGCGAAACTCCTTCAAACGGTCCAGATTCTTCAGTTGAACCATCGTCTGAAACAGCGGGGCCTCCTCGCCGCCGAGGCGGGTTGGCGTGAAACCGCAATAGTGCCTAATTTCGCGGATCATGTGCGGCTGATCGTAGAAAGCCGACGCGATTTCGGCCTCGCCCTCATCGGTCAATTCGGGCAGCGAGAGCAGGCCCGCCGCCCGGACTGCGCGATACCTGCGCGCAAGCGCTCGCGGCGCCATCCCGAAATACCGGGCGACCAGACGCTCTGCCTGCCTGCGCGAATAGGGCAATACTTCGAACAATTCCTCGACATCGGGATTGAGCGAGGTGCTGAGCCACGAATAGGCCGCTCCGATGAGCTGACGATGACTCTCCGGCACGGGCCCCAGTCGCGGAGCGATCCACCCGGCCAAGGCATCGCACACTCCCTTACCGGACACTTCCTGAGACCGATATTGATCGCTGAGCTCGCGAATGAATTCGTCCACTTCCGGTCCGAGAAGTTCGCTGGGCTGGATGAACCGGTTAAAGTACCGGTTGGCAGGAACGCCCGTCAATGCGGCCCAGCCCAATGCCGAAAGCGAAGCGCCCATGGCGTGCCAGGGGCCCTCCATTCTGAACTGATGCGGGATTTCGAACCCAGCGAACAAGTGCCCGTCACCCTCTACGGGGATGGTTCTTCCGTCGACATACATCTCGCCGGATCCAATCGGGAACAGCGCCAGCTGGCCAAGGGCACCCGGATGCCTGTCAGCAATTACCCTGTCGTCCCACACGAAGTGGTACAATGCGAGGACATACTCCGAAAGCTCGGCAGGCGGATCAAAGTATTCGAGATGGAATTGGGACGGCACGGCGACTTACTGCGACCCGCCGCCGTGCCGTCCCAAATGCCGGTACAGCGGGAACTGGAAGACCCGCTTGGATCGGCTCATCGGCATCAATAAGTTAGTGTCATCTTGTATCATTGTATGGCAGCGACATGGATAGCCGTTCTGCGATCCAATTCAAGAAAAGGGCAACGCCAAGACTGCGTGCGCTTTTGTGCTCAAATCGGCTCAGCGCAGAATTCTTGCTGCCGCTCCATGCGCGTCGGGATCAAGAGTGTCCTGTACGAGCGAGTCGCCCCGCAGTGCGCCGGGTGTCCTCCCGGTATATCTTCGGATGTCTCGGATGAGATGCGCTTGGTCGAAATACGCGCTGACAATTTCGTCCCGCATCGCATCCGGCAAGTCGCGATTGGCCAGCAGCATGGCCGCGCGAATGGCGCGATACCGTTTGACAAGATGCGATGGCGAAACGCCGAAGTACCTGCGGCACAACCGCTGTGCGGTGCGCTTCGAGACGGAAAGATCGGAGTAAAGCGTTTCGAGAGAGGGGTTGAGCGCGCTGGAGAGCCAGCCAATCACTTGCTTCACGAACCGCACATGGCCCGGATCAAGCCGTGCGGCGCGCGAACGCAACGCCTCCGAGATTGCATCGACGATTGCTTGAGGCTCGGAGGATCCCGACCGGCACGCATCGGCGAGTTGCTCGAGCAAGACGATTTCGTCCTCTGCGAGGACGCGCGCTGCAGGCACCACGCAGTTGTTGACCTTGTCAGCCGGAAGCTGGGCGAGACAATGCCAGCCGAGTGGGGTCAACGAAGCCCCGACGATCGTTGCCGGACCCTTCAAGGTGAACGGCGCGGCGCTGAGCAGCGGTGCGGTGCAGGTCACCCTGTCGGATTGGAAGACCTCACCCCCTTCGGGCCGGAGATCCGAACGTCCCTCGACATAGACCATCAGCTGCGCGGAATAGGCCGGCAGCATCTCGTCGATGTCACCGTCATCGGCCCGGGCGACGAAGAACGTGTTGACCAGATCGGTAAGGTCACCGGGCACGGCAACCAGTTCGAATTCGAACGGGATGGCCGAGGATATGTGAATGGGGCCGTCTGCCACGATTTTCACCCGCCGCGTCGGGATTCGATCCACTGGTCGACATTCTCCTCGAGAATATCGAGCGGCACCGGACCGCTCAAAAGGACCGCGTCGTGGAAACCGCGATAATCGAAGTCTTCGCCAAGCTCCTGCTGCGCCTTTGACCGCAGCTCCATGATCTTGAGCTTTCCGATCATGTAAGCGGTCGCTTGCCCGGGAGTGGTGATGTAGCGCTCGATCGCCTTGACGATATCGCCTTCGGGATTGGGCGTGTTGTCCTTGAGATACTGGATCGCTTCCTCGCGGCTCCAGCGCTTGGAATGGATACCGGTATCGACCACCAACCGGCAGGCGCGCCACAGCTCCATGCCAAGCCGCCCGAAATCGGAAAAGGGATCGGTATAGAAGCCCATGTCCTTGCCCAGTTCTTCGGTGTAGAGGCCCCAACCTTCGGTGTAGGCGGTGAATCCGCCGAACCGCCGAAACGGCGGCAAATCGTCGGTCTCGGTCTGCAGCGCACGCTGGAGGTGGTGGCCCGGAAACCCCTCGTGATAGGCCAGGGCTTCGAGTTCGTTCCGGGACATGTCGCGCAGGTTATAGAGATTGACGTAATAGGTGCCCGGACGCGATCCGTCTGCAGCCGGGCTCTGATAGAATGCCTTGCCCGCGCTCTTTTCGCGGAATTCCTCGACCGGCTTGATGATCATCGGCGATTCGGGGAGCGTGCCGAAATATGCGGGCAACTTCTCTTCCATCGCATCGAGCTTTGCCTGCGCGTCCGCGAGATACGCCTCGCGGGTCGTATAGAAGAAGCGATCGTCGGTGCGGGTGAACTCGAAGAAGTCCTGCAGGGTGCCTTCGAAGCCGACGCTCTTCATGATCGCGCGCATTTCGCCATGGATGCGCTCGACCTCACGCAGACCGATATCGTGGATTTGGTCAGCCGTGAGGTCGGTGGTGGTGTAGCTTTGCAGCCGCGCCGCATAATAGCCTTCGCCATCGGGCAGGCGCCACACCCCGTCATCGGTCGGAGCGAACGCCTGCTGGCGCTTCATTTCGGCGAGCAGTCCCGCATAGGCCGGTCGCGCGGAATCGTTCCACGCTTCTGTCGCCTCGGCCAAGAGGGAGTCTCGATCGCTTTGTTCCAGTTCGAGCCTGTCGATCTTCTGGGTGAAATCGGCAAGGACGGCGTTTTTCTCGCCCGCAGCCAAGAGCTCCTCGATATCGCTGATGACATAGGGATAAACCCAGTCTGGCGGCATGATGCGGCGCTCGGCCCGCTCGGCGCTTTCCTTTGTCAGCACCGCCATTTGAGTCGCGATCCCTTCGATGCGGGAAATGTAAGCCCGCGCATCGTCCTGAGAGAAAATGCGATGGATGTTGATGAGGAAGGCCGGGATGCTCGTGTGGGGCCCGCGACGATGATCGAAAATGTAGCCATGATCCCGATAGGGCCAATTCAGCTCGCTACGCGCGGCCACCGCGTTGAAGAGGCGGTAGGAGAGCGCATCCTGCTCGGATAGCGCGTTCAACCGATATCGTTCGCGCATCATTGCTGCCGTGCCCTGCAGCAAGAGGTATTCGGCGAGCTCCGCTGCGTCGGAAGGGTCGTTCCAGGTGCCGTAATCCTCGTCGCGAACGCCGCGATAAGCTTTCGACTCCGGCGACATTTCGAGCTGGGCAGCATCGAATTGGTCGAACAGGGCGGGAAGGCTGTCTTCCGATTGTCCGGTTTCTGCGGTGGTCTCCGACACCGCTGCCGAATCCGAGCCCTGCGAAGCTGTGGCTGCGCTTGCCAGTGCAAGAGCAGCGGTGGAAGCCAGAATGATCGAGATGCGACGCATATTGTTATCCCCGTTTGATAGCGTTCGGGATGCAAAACGATTGAGGCCCCAATTTGTGCCGCGCCGAAGGCCTGATCGCCCCATTGCACGATTGGTCGAGCCGCGAGCCGATAACGCCACTGGGAATCCCCATCGATAGGCAGTTGAGCGCAACCGCAATCACCTCGCTAGGAAGATCGAAGCCCTTTCCCACCGATTCGTTACGGCGCACCAGCAATGCGGTATCCTGGAATGAACTCATCTGAAGCGTCCCGATGCGGGTCGTCTAATGGTTTTCGGCTTGATTCGACACAAAAAAAGGGCGGCCCCGATTGTCAGGACCGCCCATTTGAGTTGAGGAACTCTTCGCATTGCTGCTCCGAGCCCTTCGGGTCGCAAGAGAGTTATTAGGACAAACGCCCGGGCAATAATTGTATGCAAACGACAACGTCAGCGATTGCTATCGTTCACAATCCAGACGGCGGCCTATCGACACTTACAAAAAACCTGCGATAGGCGCTCTTCATGCTGTTCCGCCTCCTCAAGCCCGCAATATTCGCGCTCGATTCGGAAACCGGCCACCGACTGGCCATAGCGGGTCTCAAGAAGCTGCCGCTTCGCACTCCGCTGGAGAACCGGGAGCCGGCCGGCCCGCTTGCCATCAATGTCGCCGGACTGCGCTTTCCAAATCCCGTCGGCGTAGCGGCTGGCTTCGACAAAAACGCCGAGGTCCCCGATGCCCTGCTGGCTCTGGGATTCGGATTTACCGAAGTGGGTTCCATCACGCCGCGACCGCAGGCGGGTAATCCCAAGCCGCGGCTGTTCCGGCTGGTGGAAGATGACGCGGTCATAAACCGCATGGGCTTCAACAATGCAGGGGCGCAGGCTGCAATTGCGCGATTGAAAGCGCGTGCAGGACGTCCCGGGATCGTCGGGATCAATATCGGAGCGAACAAGGATTCGGCGGACCGGACCGCCGATTATGCCGAGATGGCAAGGCTGATGGCGCCATATGGCAGCTATCTCGCCGTCAATGTCTCAAGCCCCAACACGCCAGGCCTCAGGGCACTGCAGGACGAAGGAGCGCTGACTGCACTTCTCGATGCGGTGATCGAAGCGCGCGATGGTGCAAGTCCGGACAATCCCCCACCGATCTTCCTCAAAGTTGCCCCCGATCTCGAACCCGCCGACATAGACGCGATTTCCCGCATCGCGATCGACAAGACGCTCGGCGCGCTTATCGTCTCGAACACCACGATCTCGCGCCCGTCACTCAAATCCCACCATGCAGGCGAGCCGGGGGGGCTTTCGGGCGCACCCTTGCGTGCTCTTGCCTTGCAGCGGGTGCGGGATTTCCGTGCGGCAACCGGTGGCGCGATACCGATTGTGGGTGTCGGCGGGATTGCGAGCGCCGAACATGCGTGGGAGCGGATCCGTGCCGGTGCCAGTCTGGTGCAGCTGTATTCTGCCATGGTCTTCGAGGGGCCAGGTCTCGGGGCGCGGATCGTGAAGAGGCTCGAAAAGCTGATGAAGCGCGATGGCTTTGCCAGCATTGCAGAGGCGGTCGGAACCGAATAGCGAGGGGCGCATGCTAAAACACACTCTTATCGGGCTTGGCGCAGCCGCCGCCATCGCAGGCTGCTCGCCCTACGACGCCCCGCTCACGTCGATACCTTATGAATCCGAAGCTGCGAGCACGGGAGCGGTCAGTTCGGCCGATCCGCGCGCGACCGCCGCCGGGGAGGAGATCCTCGCCAAGGGCGGCTCGGCAACCGACGCCGCGATCGCGGTCATGCTCGCGCTCACCGTGGTCGAGCCCCAGAGTTCGGGCATCGGCGGTGGAGGGTTTCTCGTGCATGGCGGCGAAGATGGCGTCGTGACTTTCGACGGACGCGAAACGGCGCCCGCTTCCGCCACACCCGAGCGGTTTCTCGACGACAACGGCGAGACACTTCCGCGGGAGAGACGAGTGATTTCAGGCCTCAGCGTGGGCGTACCGGGCAACATCGCGCTCGCGGCAAAAGCCCATGCGCAATACGGCAGGCTCGAATGGGCCGAGCTGTTCAAGCCCGCGATCAGGCTCGCGCGCGAGGGATTCACCATGAATCGCCGCCTTCATGGCTCGCTTTCCGACAACGATGGTCGCGCCAACAAGACGGCCGCCGCACGGGCGATCTTTTACGGCGATGACGGGAAACCACTTCCGGTCGGCTCCACGGTCAAGGTTCCCGATCTTGCAGACACGTTCGAGAAGATTGCGAACGCTGGACCCGACGCGTTCTACAAAGGCCTAGCCGTGCCGCTCGCCTCCTATGTGGCGGGCGAAACCCCGCAGGACGGCAAAATGGCCGCAAGCGACGTGTCCGGATACGAAGCAAAACTTCGCGACCCGGTCTGCATCCGTTATCGCGTCTACAGGGTGTGCGGCATGGGCCCGCCTTCATCCGGAGGGGTTGCGGTGGCGCAGATGCTGGGCCAGCTTGAACGCTTCGATCTCGCCAGCCTTGGTCACGACAGCCCCACCTTCTGGCACCTGTTCCTCGAATCCCAGCGCATCGCCTACGCAGATCGCGAACTGTACATTGGCGATACAGACTTTGTCGAAGTACCGGTAGAGGGTCTGGTCGATTCCGATTACATGGCCAGTCGCAGCGCCCTGATCGATCCGGCGAAGGCCTTGGAAACGGTCGAGGCGGGAACGCCACCGGGCGCTCCTCTGGCGCGCGCCGACGGTGACGAACCGCCCGAAAATGGAACGACGCATTTCTCGATCGTCGATGGCGAGGGTAATGCAGTCAGCTACACCTCCACCGTCGAAGGCGCGTTCGGATCGGGTCTGCATTTCGGCGGATTTTATCTCAACAACGAACTGACCGATTTCAGCTCGAAGCCGGAAGTCGATGGCAGACCGGTCGCCAACAAGGTGGAGGGCGGAAAACGTCCACGGTCTTCAATGGCCCCGACTATCGTGTTCGACGCGGACGGTGAGGTCGTGCTCGTTATCGGTGCGGCTGGCGGGCCGACCATTCCGGTTCAGGTAGCGCGTTCGATCATCGGGGTCCTCGACTTCGGAATGACGGCCGAAGACGCGCTGGGCATGCCACTATTGATGGCGTTCGGATCGACGGTGATTTCCGAGGAAGGCAGCGTTGTCGCCGGCATGACAGGCGAACTGGAGCGGCTCGGTCACAACCAAATCCGCCTCCTTTCACCGCGAGGCAAGGCCAACGCCTTGCGGCGCACTCCGGACGGCTGGGAAGCAGCTGGAGATCCGAGGGTCGCAGACTTGCTACGATACGATCAAGCAACCGAAAACGAGAGGGTTCGTGCGGCTGACGTCCCTTGACGTTCGACGAGAGCGCTTGCCGGTAGGGCATTGAGCGCTTAATTCGGACTATATCCAAACGCCAATTTCAGCCGCAGGCGGTTTTCAATTGAGCGGCGAAGGGAGCCCGAATATGGGCGCAGGAGAGACAGCAGTGCACGCCCCGACCTCCGCTTCCGGCGCACGGCCGGTCGTGAATCCGAGCGATGACCAGGCGCTTCAGGACATCGACAGCGCCAACAACCTTGTCGAGTTGTTCTTCAAGCGCGCCGACGCCAAGGGCGATGCCCCCTTCCTCGGGCGAAAGCTCGAAGGCCAGTGGGTGACGCAGAGCTGGAAGGAAACGGCCAATCAGGTCTGCCTGCTCGCCGAAAGTCTGCGGCATCTCGGGCTTTCCGACGGCGACCGGGTCGCGCTGGTTTCCGAAAACCGCCCGGAATGGTGCATTGCCGACCTGGCGATCATGGCCGCGGGCTGCGTTTCGGTTCCGACCTACATCACCAACACCGAACGCGATCATGCGCATATCCTCGACAACTCGGGCGCCCGCGCGGTCATCGTCTCGACCGAAAAGCTGCTCGGCCCGCTAGTCGGCGCGATTTCGCGTACCGGCATCGCCGATCACGTAATCGGGATCGAGGACCTGCATCGCAAACAGGCGGGCAGCTTCGAGTACCACAACTGGGACGATCTTCTCGCCGGCGATGCCAAGGCGGCGCGCGACGCGGTCGATGCACGGATTGCGACGATCTCTCGCGAGGACACCGCCTGCCTCATCTACACCAGCGGAACCGGCGGCGCGCCGCGTGGTGTTAAGCAACACCACGGAGCAATCCTGTGCAACATCGCAGGCGCTGCCGAAATCCTCATCAACGATTTCGGCATCACCGACGAGCGTTTCCTGTCGTTCCTGCCGCTTTCTCACGCCTACGAGCACACCGGTGGGCAGTACCTTCCGATCTCGGTCGGCGCGGAAATCTACTACTCGGAAGGGCTCGAGAAGTTAGCGAGCAATATCGAGGAAACCCGCCCGACCATCATGGTCGTTGTCCCACGCCTGTTCGAAGTGCTGCGCACGCGGATCATGAAACAGGTCGAGAAGCAGGGCAAACTCGCCAATTTCATGATGGATAGCGCGCTGCGCATCAGCGAGAAATCGCACGACGGCAAGAAGCGCAAACGCGACAAGCCGCTCGATCTGATCGTCGAAAAGGCGCTCCGCCCGAAAATCCGCCAGAAATTCGGCGGGCGGATCAAGGCGATGGTCTCGGGCGGCGCGCCGCTCAACCCCGAAGTCGGAAATTTCTTCGAGGCAATGGGGCTCACCATGCTGCAGGGCTACGGGCAGACCGAGGCCGGACCGGTGATCAGCTGTAACCGTCCGAGCGTCGGGTTGAAGATGGACACGGTCGGCCCGCCGATGCGCGGGGTCGAGGTAAAAATTGCCGAGGATGGCGAAATTCTCGTTCGCGGCGAGCTGGTGATGCACGGATACTGGCAGAACGATGCCGAGACCGCGCGCACGATCGTCGATGGCTGGCTCCACACCGGCGACATTGGCCATCTCGACGCGAAGAACCGGATCGTCATCACCGATCGCAAGAAGGACATGATCGTCAACGACAAGGGCGACAATGTCGCGCCGCAAAAGATCGAGGGGATGCTGACGCTGCAGCCCGAGATCGCGCAGGCGATGGTGAGCGGCGACAAGCGGCCCTATGTGGTCGGCCTGATCGTGCCCGATGCCGAATGGGCGCTCGAATGGGCGCGCGCCAATGACGAGAAATTCGACATGAAGGCGCTTCAAGACCTGCCGGCGTTCAAGAAAGCGGTCGCCAAAGCGGTCGATCGCACCAATGTCGATCTGTCGGTGGTGGAGAAGGTTCGCAAGTTCGAGTTCGCCGACGAAGCCTTCTCGATCGAGAACGAGGAAATGACGCCGAGCATGAAGATCCGCCGTCACAAGATTCGCGACCGCTACCAGGAACGGATCGACGGGATGTATCGCGGATAGGCGCTAAGCCGCCTCCACATCCTCGATAAACTCGGGATAGAAATTCGGCTTCGCATCGGACCATGCGGGAGCCGTCGCAGCAGCTTCGCTTAGCGATTGTAGCAGGATCTTGCGGCGTTCCGGTTTAATGTGCGGCAGCGCGGCGGCGGCACAGAAGATGCCCGGGAGAAAGGCGCGCGATTGCGGGCCGAGCAGGCGTTCGTAGAGGAAACGGAAGGCCGAGAAGCACTCGATCCGCTCCTGTTCGAGATCGAACACCGCCATGCGCACGGCCTTGCCGATAAAGCGTTCGGTTTCGCCAATGGTACCGTCGGCGGGAACAAGCTCTCGCAGCGCCTTCAGGTCCTGATAGGCGACATACTGCCGGCGGATTGCGGTATTCTCCGCCTCGCTGCGCCCCCACAGCTTGAACGCGTCGCAGCGGGCAAGCCCGATATCGAGACTGCGCTTGATATAGCGCTGCTCGCACGGCGCGAAGCTCGCGAATTCGCGCATTTCGGCAATCGCCAGACTGGCGGTGGTTGCTGTGGTCACTTGCCCTAACTCCCCTGTTACGAAGAGGAGTGTCGCGCAACGTGGTTAACGTCTGGTAACCACGGCAGACAATTCTTCGGGCTAGATGAGCCCGGCCAGGGGTGAGGAAGGATCGGCGTACTTGCGGCGACCCATTCGCCCGGCGAGGTACGCCTCGCGCCCGGCTTCGACCGCCAGCTTCATTGCGCGGGCCATTCGGATCGGGTCCTTCGCTTCTGCGATGGCGGTGTTCATCAGGATCCCGTCGCAACCGAGTTCCATGCCGACCGCAGCGTCGGAGGCAGTGCCGACGCCCGCATCGACCAGCACCGGCACGCTTGCACCTTCGACGATCAGCCGGATCGTCACCTGGTTCTGAATGCCGAGACCCGATCCGATCGGCGCGCCCAACGGCATGATCGCGACTGCGCCCGCATCCTCGAGCTGCTTCGCCGCAATCGGATCGTCGACACAGTAGACCATCGGGTGGAAGCCCTCATTCGCGAGCGTCTCGGTCGCCTTCAGCGTTTCGCGCATATCGGGATAGAGCGTCCGCGCTTCGCCCAGCACTTCGAGCTTTACGAGGTCCCATCCCCCCGCCTCGCGCGCCAGTCGCAGGGTGCGGATCGCTTCGTCGGCGGTGAAGCAGCCGGCGGTGTTGGGCAGGTAGGTGATCTTTTTGGGATCGATGTAATCGGTCAGCATCGGCGCTTTGGGATCGCTCACGTTCACGCGCCGCACAGCGACGGTGACGATGTCCGCCCCGCTCGCCTCGACCGCAGCGGCGTTCTGCTCGAAATCCTTGTACTTGCCGGTGCCGACGATCAGGCGGGATTGGAACGTGCGCCCCGCGACACTCCAGCTGTCGTCATGATCTCCGCCGCCGACGAAATGGACGATCTCCAGCGTATCGCCAGTGGCGAGCGCCGCATTATCGAGGGTCGAGCGCGGCACGATTTCCCCGTTCCGCTCGACCGCAACCTTTTCCGGCGCAAGCTCGAGCTCGCGGACAAGTGCGGCGATCGTGGCTGCGGAGGTCTGGCGGGTTTCGCCGTTGAGGGTGATGCTCTTGATATCGCTCATGCGGGGTCAAATAGACCTCGGCGCGGCGAGCGCAACCGCTTAGCTCTGCTTCGTGGGCGCACGCAGGTTGAGAAGGTGGCCCACCGAGACGAGCGAGACACCGAAAATCGTCAGAACGGTTTCGCCAACGCCATGCGGAACCCCTAAGGCGGCACCCATCGAGACGAGGCCGATCAAGGCAATCACGAACGGTCCGGGGCGGCGATGCTGGATGGGCGACCAGCCGATCGCGATGGCAGCGATGATGAGCGCAAGCGCGAGACCGACACGGTGGATCGCCGGCTCGAGCAGGAAATGCCCCCCCAGCCCCAGGCTCGACACAACGATGACGGTGGCGATGCAATGCAATGCGCACAGGCCAGCGAGGGCGATGCCCGCGCGGTCGAACCGGCGGCGAATCGAGATGAGGGATTTCGACATGTCTCGCCTATGCAGATATGTAACATTATCACATTTCGCAAGCTTTGAGTTCATTGAAGATCCGATTCATCCCGGACTTGCGCGGATTGCATCGGCCTTTGCCGCAAACGGGCTTGCGCCCGAGGGCGCGCGCGGACATTTACACCTCGGCTATGGCAACTTCAGCTTTCTCGTCCGGCACGACCGGCACAGAGCCTCTGCGGCGCTCGCGACCGCTGGCCATCGCACGCTGGCTCGAAGTGGTGGCCGCCTTCGTCGTGCTGATCGTGCTGGTCGGCGGGATCACTCGGCTGACCGAAAGCGGCCTGTCGATTACCGAGTGGAACCTGGCGACAGGAATCCTGCCGCCTCTCGATGAACAAGCGTGGCAGGAGGAGTTTGCGAAGTATCAGGCGACGCCCGAATACAGGCTCGAAGCGAGCGTGGGGGGCATGTCGCTTGAGGACTTCAAGTTCATCTTCTTCTGGGAATGGTTTCATCGCCTGCTCGCCCGCTTGGTCGGCCTTGTTTATGCGCTGCCCTTGGCTTGGTTCTGGATCAGGGGCTCGATCCCGAACGGCTACAAGGGTCGGTTGGTCGGATTGCTCGCGCTTGGCGGCCTGCAGGGCCTTTTCGGCTGGCTGATGGTGCAATCCGGCCTTGTCGGTGACATGACCGACGTCAGCCATTTCCGCCTTTCGCTCCACCTGCTGACCGCGCTTCTGCTTCTCGGAGGTCTTGTCTGGACAGCGCGTGACATGCGCAAGGTCGCGGCAGACACGACGTTCCGGCCTTCGCCACTGACAGCGGCATCGATCACCGTGGCAGGAATCCTGTTTGTCCAATTGCTGCTTGGCGCGTGGGTGGCCGGGCTCAATGCGGGTCATGCCGCGCGGGACTGGCCATTGATGAACGGGCGGCTCATCCCGGAAATCGATTGGTCTAGCGGGTTCTTGTGGACCCTTACCCACGATCCGTTCCTGCTCCATTTCCTTCATCGCTGGTGGGCGTGGGTCGCGGTAGGCGCCCTGGTCTATCTGGCGCGCCGGGTGCGCAAGGCGGACAGGGCTGCCTCGATCGCGCTGCACAGCGCATTCGGCACGATGTTCCTCCTCGGCGTCGCCACCGTGATGACCGGGGTCGAGCTATGGATCGCAGCGGCGCACCAGCTCGTCGGAGCGCTGACGGTCGCCAGTACCGCCTGGGCCATGCACAGCGACGGGGTGGCAAGCCGCAGCCGGGCTGTTTCGGGTACGGCTCTCGCATGAGCGACCCTTCCGCCGTTCTGGTATGGTGCCCTTTCCCCGACAAGCAGAGCGCACGCGACGTCGTGACACTGCTGCTCGATGAACGTCTGATCGCCTGCGCCAACATCATCGGCGAAATCGAGTCCCTGTTCGAGTGGAAGGGGGAGGTCGGCCAAGAGATCGAAGTAGCGGTGCTGTTCAAAACTACATCTGCGCGATCGGAAATACTGATCAGTCGTTTGGGCGAAGTGCATCCCTATGATACACCGGCGATACTAGGCTGGACTGCCGACAAGACTTACCCGGATACTTTGGCTTGGCTCAAAGAGGAAGTACGGGGCGATCCTGAGCGGTGAAGACATTCCACGGGAGTGAATGAAGGTTACAGGCAACAATATGCAGGGCTTCGCTCGCCGCACGATACTCGGCAGTTCCGCCCGCGCGGCCTTTGCCGGCGGGCTGATGCTTCAGGGTATGCCGATTCTCGCAGCTTCCGGCATTTCGATTCCAGCCGGCTCTATGCGCCTTACGCGCAGACTTGAGCGCGGCCTCCATGACGGGGCGAGCATTGTTGTCGAGCGCGACTGGCGCGTGGATTTTTCCCGCCAGGGTCGCGGCATTGCGATAGACGGAACGCAGATCTCCGTCCGCGTCGACGCTCCCGAGAAGCTTGCCCCGCTGGCGAAGATAGAAGAGTCGCGCTCCACCGCAGATATGTGGCCAATCCTCCTGTCGGAAGACGGACAGATCCTGGCCGCTGGCGAGTACACCCGGGATGAAGATCTCGCCGAGGCAATTCGCATGGCTGAGAAGCTCATCGCCCAGCGCAAGGAGCCGCCGGAGAAAAAGGCGCAGCACCGCGAGTACCTCGCAAGGATGCAGCAGGCGGGCTCGTCGCTCTTCGACCAGCTGCCTCCGGACCTGTTCTTTCCCAGGGGCGGAAACCATGAAACCGTTCGGGAGATAAGCCTGGCGGAAGGATTGAAGGGCGAGTTCTTCATCTCCTACTCAGCTGAAACCGCAGCCGGTCGAGGTTGGCTTGCGCATGCCCGAAGGCGCGTGATTACACGGATCGGCGACGAAACGAGGCGATCGCAAGAAGATTGGCTCCTGGCGGGAGAATCCGGCTGATTTCCTGCCGCGGTATTATTTTACCTCCCCCGTAACGCCCGGATTCGCTTGACTTCAGCACCTATCCCGCACAAATGCGCGCCACTTCGGCGATCCCGTCAACCGGCGGGACGCGATTCGCCGTTCGGACTCTCGGGTCCTGACGGCACAACCCAACCAATTCGGTTCAAGGACAAACAGCCATGAAGGCTCTCAGCAAACAGACGCAGTCGGTGAAGCCGGCAGAAGTCGAAAAGAAATGGCACCTGATCGATGCCGATGGCCTCGTTGTCGGCCGTCTCGCTGCGATCATCGCCAACCACCTGCGCGGCAAGCACAAGCCGAGTTACACTCCGCATGTCGATTGCGGCGATCACGTGATCGTCATCAACGCCGACAAGGTGAAGTTCACCAGCAACAAGGCCGACAAGAAGGTCTATTACAAGCACACCGGTCACCCGGGCGGCATCAAGGAAACGACTCCGGCGAAGATCCTGGAAGGCCGTTTTCCCGAGCGCGTGCTTGAAAAAGCTGTGGAGCGCATGATTCCCCGCGGTCCGCTGGGCCGTCAGCAGATGAAGGCGCTGCATCTCTACAATGGCACCGAGCACCCGCATGACGGCCAGAACCCTCAGGTCCTCGACGTTGCTTCCATGAACCGCAAGAACAAGGTCACCGCGTAATGGCTGACGAGAAGAAGAACGAATCCGTCTCCGACCTTTCGGAACTCAAGGATATCGCTGGCGACGCTCCGGCAGCGGACGCTGCCGAGATCGCCCAGAACCCCGCTGCACCGCTGCGCGAACAGGAGCTGGACGCACAGGGCCGCGCCTACGCTACCGGTCGCCGCAAGGATGCGACCGCACGCGTGTGGCTCAAGCCCGGCACCGGCAAGGTCACCGTCAACGGCAAGGACCAGGAAGTTTACTTCGCGCGTCCAACGCTGCGCCTGATCATCGACCAGCCCTTCACGATCACCGATCGTCAAGGCCAGTACGATGTCGTCGCCACCGTCAAGGGCGGCGGCCTTTCGGGCCAGGCGGGCGCTGTGAAGCACGGCATCAGCCAGGCGCTGACCAAGTATGAACCCGAGCTGCGTTCCACCGTGAAGGCCGCCGGCTTCCTCACCCGCGACAGCCGCGTGGTCGAGCGCAAGAAGTACGGCCGCGCCAAGGCACGCCGCAGCTTCCAGTTCTCGAAGCGTTAATCCGCTTACGGACGCACCAACCAAACGAAAAGGGCGGCTCCCGCTGGGGATGCCGCCCTTTTTCTTTATTCCGACCGTTCGTTCACCGCTGCAGAAGCATCAGCGCCCAGGAAAGCCCGCTGCCTGATAGGAACAGCGGCCACGACCAGAAGACGTCGTAATCGCCCAGCGCCATCAGATGCACGGCCAGCGCACCGCCACTGGATCCCTGCGACCCCACAAGGCCGGCGACCAGCGCGGTCAAAATACCGCCGAACACAAAAGCTTTCAGCATATCCATTGCCTGTTCCTCTTGCAGACCTCTTCTGAGTGTACGCTTTTGGCTTCCACAGGACCTTCCCGGGAAGCCGCTCGGTTATGACCAATGGAGTCTTAACAAGGGTCCGCTAAAAAAGGTTAAACGAGCCGGTCGGATTTTTACCGGTCGCCCTTCGGTGCCGGCCCGATCTAACGTGCCACCTCTGCAATTTCCCGTAGCTCGGTCGAAATTCTGCCTCCGCGTTCGCAGGTGATCACGCGGTAGGAGGGCGGCGCCCCGTTGCGCAGCCGGGTGGACAGCGTTCCGGTGCCGATGAGCCGCATCGATTGGCCACCGGATTCGCGAACCTCGTCGAAGGGGATGTGAACGTGACCCGAGATCACCGCATCGGCACCGGCTGAGGCGATGGCGATAAACGCCTCGTCCCCGCCTATGGTGGGGTTTTTCTCGCCGGTTTCTGGGCCAAGGAGCGGGTGATGTGCGGTCACGATAACGGTGCGCGGCTCGTTCTTGAGCCGGGACAGTTGCTCCACCGTTTGCTCCAAGGCAGCGCTCTTGATCACGCCATCGGACCACGGGAAGCGCAGCTGCGCGCTGACTGTCGTGAGTAGCGATACGAACACGACATCGTCCGAGTGCAATGTTCCGCCGACGCGCTCTTGCAGTCGGCGAAAACGGCGAAACGGATCGGAGAACCGTTCCCACGGGTTGTAATAGGGCATATCGTGATTGCCGGGTTCGAGCAGCACTGGCACGCCGAGGGCCGCAAACCACTCTGCCGCCTCGCGATATTCCCGGTGCTTCGCGCGCTGGGTGAGATCCCCGGTGCAGATCACGGCGTCAGGTCGCTCGTCCTCGACCGCGCGCTCGACCACGGCCATCGCCGCGCGATCTTCGACGCCGAAATGGACATCGCTGATATGGAAAAGGCGCGTCGTCATCGCGCGCTCCAAAGCGCGAAACCGCAGCAGATGCAATCGTCAATCGGCAGAATCAGGCCCGCCCGGTCAGGATGATCCAGGCAGCCAGAGCGTTCAGAGCGCTATAGGCGACATAGGCCCACGTCACGCCTAGCCAGCCATTCGCAACCAGCAGGAGCGCCAGCAAGAGAACCAGAAATTCCGCCACCAGCGAAAGCCGACCTCCGAGCATGCTGACGAAGGATGGCATCTGGTCGAGAATCGGGTGCCCGCTTTCGAGCACCGCGCGGTTGAGCGCGAAATTTCCGATACCGAGCAGGAATATGACAATTACGGCGAGCCACATGTTGCATTGTGACGTAATCCTCCGTCGGTCAGATACAACCTTTGGTCGGGCGGATCGCGCCGTTGGTCATTGTCCTGCCCCGCCAATCGAGCGGTTTACGCAGGTTGGTCGACTGCCGCGTGATCACGGCAGCGCGCTGCCGTATTCCTTCGATCAACAGGCCAGCCGGTTTCCCCGGTTCGAACCCCCGCTCGAACGCCGCTGGACTGTTGGAGGAGAAATCACATGAAGACTATTGCACTTGCCGCAGCCGCTATCGGCCTGGTCGCTACCCCCGCCTTCGCAGGCACAGCCGAGCTTTCGACGACCGACGTCAGCGTGGCCGGTCTCGATCTCGAATCGGCCGAAGGCCAGAAGATGCTCGACCAACGCATCGATCGCGCCGCAAAAACGGTGTGCCGCGTAGACGAAATTCGCACTGGCACCCGCTTAAAGTCGCCCGAAGCCCGCGATTGCTATGCCAAGGCTAAGGCCAGCGCGAAGCGCCAAGTCGCTGCAATGATGGACGACCAGCGGCTCGGCGGCTGATCGCCACAACCGATCCTGTGTTGCGCGCCCCCGTTGTGCGTAGCAGCGCAGAGACCAGCGGCTCGAACCCTTTTCAGTCCCGGGGTTCGGGCCGCTTCTTTATGAGGTTCGAGAATATCCCAAAGTCTTGCGTGCAGCTGGTTAGGCTCAGCGACCGGCCATCGCCTTTACCTTCGAAAGATAGGTGCGGCCGATCCGCAGCGCTTCGCCGCTTTGTAGCTCCGCCGACCAGACGCCCAGGCCATCGTGCCGCAGCCCGCGAATATTATCGCGCCGCAGGATGGTCGAACGATGGATCCGGATGAATTCGTCCGGATCGAGGCGCGCTTCAAGGCCGGCAATCGTCTGCAACAGCAGATAGCTTCGCGGCGTCTCTGGGGTGCCGACATGCAGGCGCACATAATCACGCTCGGCATCGATCTGATGGACCTCGCTCACCGCAATCCGGAGCAATTCCGAGCGGTGCGGCACCCACAGTTCCTCGAGCCATTTACCGCCGCCCTCCTTGCGCTCGCCGCGCCGGGCAACAGCTCGCTCGATCGCGCGCTCCAGCCGGTCGGCGGCGACCGGTTTGAGGACATAGTCGATCGCTTCGAGGTCGAAGGCCTCCACTGCGAAGTGATCGTGCGCTGTCACGAAGATAACGGCCGGGGGATTGGCGTCCTCGGCGAATTTCTTTGCCACTCCAAGGCCGTCGAGCTCTGGCATGGTCATATCGAGCAGCACGAGATCTGGATCGAGCTTTTCGGCAAGCCGGAGGGCCGCCGCACCGTCGCTGGCGGTCCCTACGACATTGATGGACGGTATCTCGGAACAGATTACCTGGATGCGCTCCACCGCGAGCGGTTCGTCGTCGACGATCAGAGTGCGCAGCGCGCTTTCTTGATCACTTTTCTCAGCCATGGCGGGTTAGCGGTATCCTGATTTCGGTCTTGTATCCTCCGGGAATCGGTGCGGATGTAAAGCCTATGTCGGGGCCGAAGCGCGCCTCGAGCCGGTCGCGGACGTTGGCAAGGCCGATTCCGAAGCCGTGATTGGAGCCCTCAGGAACTCCGGGGCCGTTGTCGCTAACGGTTATGACGAGGCGGTCGAATTCCTCGCGCGCTTTCACGATGATCGTCACTTTTCGCGACACTGGAGAGACGGCGTATTTGACAGAGTTTTCGACCAGTGGCTGCAGGATCATGCCCGGGACACGCGCATCGGCGAGATCGTCAGGCAAGTCGAATTCGCATGTGAGGCGATCGGGAAAGCGAACGGCTTCGATGTCGAGATAGAGTTTCTGCAGGTCGAACTCGTCCTTGAGCGGGACGTCGCTGGTCGGTTCGTCGGCGAGGCTGTGGCGATAGAAACGACTGATCGTCTGGATCATCCGCTCGGCGCGATCGGCCTTGCCGGTCATTACCAGCGCCGAGAGCGAATTCAGCGTGTTGAACAGGAAGTGCGGGTTTACCTGGTACCGCAAGCTGCGCAGCTCGGCTGCTTTGGCGGCAGACCGGAACTGCTGCTCGCGCCGCTCGGCCTCCCTCGCCTGTGCAATGGCCAACAGGGCGATGTAGATCGCCGCCCAGGTCAGCAGGATATAGTAGCGGGTCAATCCCGCATCGATCAGGGGATACCACTGGCTGCCCTGATCCTTCGCATCCTGCAGGACAAAAGTGACGGTCGGCGGGTTGTCGGGATCGTAAGCATCCGGGTTCTTGACCTGCCACTCTTGCGGCGCAGGGACCTCTGCGAGCAGATTGCCCGATTCGTCGCGGCGCAGGCTGAAGCCGCGCTCTTCGGCAAAGGCCTGCTCCATCTTCTCGTTAATGGGCGCAAACATTTCCTGATTTACCTTCGCGATCGCGAGCGCGCCGGGCAGCGCAGCCAAGGTGGCCACCAGGAACAAGACCCAGCGTTTGCGCTCCTCGAAAAGGCGCACGATGAAATACAGCACCACGGTAATCAGAGCGGCGAAGGCCGTCACAAGCGTGCGACGCCACAGCATTTCGGACTGGAGATCCCAGTCGAGGCCTAACATGAGACTGCGCGCGGAGATCAGCACGAAATAGACTGCCCACAGCGCGACGATCGAAAAAACGACCGTGCGGAACGGGACGCCCACATCCGCCTCGCGCGAGGGCACATCGAGAGATCGGCTCATCAACATCTATGCCTGCGAGATAGCGATTGGCGCGGCAACGCGCCAGCGAAGGGCGGACGGATGGTCGGACAGAGTCATGCCTTGGTCGAAAGGACGAACGGCATCTGGCCGGTTTTCGGGGCGATTCACCGTGCGGTTCAGGCCAGTTTCATTAAAATGCCTGCTTCGGCCCATCGCCTCAGCTGCGCGGCTTGATCATGTCCGCCGGGACGATCCACTGGTCGAATTGCTCCGCGGTCAGCAGGCCCAGCTCGAGCCCCGCTTCCTTCAGCGTCGTCCCGTCCGCGTGCGCCTTTTTGGCGATTTTGGCTGCGTTGTCGTAACCGATATGGGGATTGAGCGCCGTAACCAGCATAAGGCTCTCGTTAAGCAGCTTGTCGATCCGCTCGCGATTCGCCTCGATACCGGCCACGCAATTGTCGGTGAAGCTGCGGGTCGCATCGGACAGAAGCCGGATCGATTGCAGGACATTGTAGATCATCACAGGCTTGAACACGTTCAGTTCCATATGGCCGTTCGATCCCGCGACACTGACACTCACGGCGTTGCCCATCACCTGGGCGCACACCATCGTCAGCGCCTCGCACTGGGTCGGATTGACCTTGCCCGGCATGATCGACGAGCCCGGCTCGTTTGCGGGCAGCGCGATCTCGCCAAGTCCGCAACGCGGACCCGAACCGAGCAGACGGATATCGTTGGCGATCTTCATGCAGCTGACGGCAATCGAATTCAGCGCACCGGACAGTTCGACCAGCGCATCGTGCGCAGCCAGCGCCTCGAACTTGTTCGGAGCGGTAACGAAGGGATGTCCGGTCATCGCGGCGACCTGTTCCGCAAATTTCTCGGCAAATCCGACCTTCGAATTGATCCCGGTGCCGACGGCAGTTCCGCCCTGTGCAAGCTCGAGTACACGGGGCAGGGCGTTCTCTATCCTCGCGACGCCGTATTCGACCTGCTTGGCGTAGCCGGAGAACTCCTGGCCGAGTGTCAACGGCGTCGCGTCTTGCAAGTGGGTGCGTCCGATCTTGACGATGTCGGCGAACGCCCTGGCCTTCGCATCGAGCGCGGCATGCAGATGCTCGAGCGCCGGAAGCAGCTGCTCGATCGTCTCGCTCGCCGCGGCGATATGCATCGCAGTGGGGAAAGTGTCGTTGGAGCTTTGGCCCATATTGCAGTGATCGTTGGGGTGGACCGGATCCTTCCCTCCGAGATTCCCCGTCAGCACCTCGTTGGCGCGGCTTGCGATCACCTCGTTGGCGTTCATGTTCGACTGCGTGCCCGAGCCGGTCTGCCACACGCTCAGTGGAAACTGGCTTGCCAGCGTTCCGTCGATCACCTCGCTCGACGCCTTGATGATGGCGTTGCCGATCTTCTCGTCGAGCACCCCCAGCGCCATGTTCGCGCGGGCAGCCGCCTGCTTCTGGATTCCAAGCGCCCTGACCAGCGGTGCGGGCATCGTCTCGGTGCCGATCGCGAAGTTTGCGAGACTGCGCTGGGTTTGCGCACCCCAATGCGCATCGACCGGAACCGCAACCTCGCCGAGCGAATCCGTCTCGATCCGCACGCTGCCCGTCGCGCCGAAGATTGATCCGTCGTTGTGCTGCTGGTTCTGCATGTCACTCATCGAAGTGTTCCCTATCTCGGTCGATATGCAATCCCGCTCGATTGCGAGCGTCCCCTAAGCATCGACACGGCTAGAGGTCAAAGGGGAAAGCGGCGCCGTAAATGCCGCCAAACCGCTTGGACAATTGTCGCACCATGGCTAGGAAGGGTTGACGTGCTGTATTGTGTGACTAATACAGTCGGACGGAATTAGGATGACCACCATGACCATTCAGGCCGAAACCATGGAAAAGACGGGCGAAAACGCCGGAAGCGCTGGCGCGCGCCGGGCAATGATCGACAGCCAGCTGCGCACCAGCGGCGTCAACGAGGAATTCGTGCTCGCGCGAATGATCGCGGTGCCGCGCGAGGACTTTCTGCCCGAAGACAAAGCCCCGCTGGCCTATATCGACCGGTCTGTGACCTTCGGCGATGGCGCGCATCTCGCCTCGCCTCTGTTCTACGGCAAGCTGCTTGTCGAAGCCGAGCCTGCCGCCGAAGACCGCGTGCTGGTCATCGACGGGGGATCCGGATATCTCACCGAGCTTGTGAGACCTCTGGTTGCAGAGGTCGACACTGTGAGCGTTGCGGATGCGGCCGAAGGATCGGCGCTCAAAGGCAAGATGTATTCCCTCGTCCTGATCGATGGCGCAATCGAACATCTGCCAGACAATCTCGCCGACACGGTCGAGGACGGCGGACGTCTGGTGTCCGGCTTTTTGCTGCGGCAGGTCACCCGCCTTGCCGCAGGCCGCAAAATCGCTGGAACGGTAACGTTGCAGCCGGTCGAAGACCTCGGCATTCCGGTGATCCATGCATTCGACAAGCCGAAGGGCTGGTCGTTCTGATGCCGCGCAAGACCAGCTTCCGCGCCGGTTTGCTGGTTGCTGCCGGGGCCGGCGCAGCGGCAATCGCCGCGCCCGCCCATGCGGACACGCTCCGCGATGCCCTCGTCGATACCTACAACACAAATCCGACGCTCCAGGCCGCGCGTTCCGACCAGCGCGCGACCGATGAAGGCGTGCCGATTGCCCGGGCGCCGGGCCTTCCCTCAGCAACGGTAACGGCTACGCATATCGAGTTCGTCCGTCGTTCGGCGAACAGCTTCACCGCCCCCGAACGCAACCTCGGCGTCAATGGCCAGCTGCTGGTGCCGGTCTATTCGGGCGGCGCGGTTGCGAACAACATCAAGGCCGCCAAGGAGCGCGTCGCCGCCGGTCAGGCCGCGCTTCGCAATACCGAAAGCACCGTCTTCAGCCAGGTCGTCGCAGCCTATATGGACGTGCTCCGCACCGAAGCGCTTGCCGGGCTCGCAGCCAACCAGGTCGAGGTCCTGAGCGTGAACCTGCAGGCGACGAGCGACCGGTTCGAGATCGGCGATCTCACCCGCACCGACGTGGCCCAGTCGCAATCGCGGCTTGCCGTGGCGCAGGGCGACCTGCAACTCGCCCAAGCGAACCTCATCGCCGCGCGCGAAACCTATCTGCAACTGGTGGGCAACGCACCCACCAACCTTGAGGCGCCTCCGCCGCTTCCTGGCCTACCGGACACGGTCGGCGAAGCGATCGTCACCGCTCTCGAGAACAACCCCAACCTGATCGCCGCCAAGGAGCGCGCGCAGGCGGCGGGCTATGACACCAAGGTGGCCGGCGCCGGAAGGCTTCCGACCGTCGGTGTCTTTGCCAACGGCGATTACAGCGACTTCTTCGGAACGCTGGGCGGTCCTATCTCGTCCGACTTCCAACAACGCGAAACCACCGCAAACGTCGGTGTTCGCCTGACCATTCCCTTGTTTCAGGGCGGCCTTCCAGCTGCGCGCCAGCGGCAGGCGGGCGCTCGCGAAAGCGCAGCGCTCGACCAGGTGATCGAGGCCGAACGCAGCGTCATTCGCGAGACCCGTGGCACTTATGCCAACTGGCAAGCCGCCAATGCGGTCATCGAAAGCTCGAAAGCTGCCGTCGAGGCTGCTGAACTCAGCCTCGAAGGCGTCCGCGCGGAAAACTCGATCGGCAATCGCCAGATCCTCGACGTGCTCAACGCCGAGCAGGAACTGCTTTCCGCCCGTGCGCAGCTCGTGACGGCACGGCGCAACGCCTATGTCGCCGGCTTCAACCTGCTGGCCCTGATGGGCCGCGCCGAGGCCCGCGACCTCAACCTCGATACCGGCGGCCCGCTCTACGATCCGCAGGTCAATTACGACCGGGTGAGCGGCAAGGCTTGGGACTGGGATCGCGATCCCGAGCCGGCCGCGCAGTCGACCAGGACCGTTGACATTCCGGCCGCCGACGCGACAATCGGCCCCCAATTGGAACCCGGCGAGTAACGCCTGCGTTCCGATTCGGAATGGTTAACGAATATCGGGGCGAAACGTGGGCCAAAGTAACGAGGCATCGGTCGAAGAGATTCTTGAGTCGATCAAGAAAGTGATCGCTCGCGACAATCGCGAAGGTGCCATGATGGCCCGCCGTCGCCGCGAAGAGCAATCCGATCTCCCGGAAGAACCTGCCTCCGAACCGGAAGCGACTGAGGGCGGGTCGGAAGAAGTCCTCGATCTCTCGGAAATGGAACTCGACGAAACGCTGGAAGGCTCGGGCTGGTCCGAGAGCGAACCGGACAGCGATGGCGACACCCCCTTGGTCGCGGAAGCGGTTCGCGGCGCGATGCAGGAAAACCTCGCCGCGCTGGCCATGCTCGCCGAGCCGGGCGCACGTCCGCAGATCGTGCGCTCGGGCGAAACCTCGCTCGAGGGGCTGACCCGCGAATTGCTCCGTCCGATGCTCGCCGACTGGCTCGACAAGAACCTGCCGGGAATGGTGGAAAAGCTCGTCCGCGCCGAGATTGCCCGGATTGCCGGCAAGAAGAGCTGACTGCGCGCAAACGCTATCATCCGGTTTCACTGGCGCGGGGCCGGATAGCACGTTAACCGTGCCCCATGAAATCGATGCACAAGATCGGCGCTACGCTGATAGCGACCGTGTTAGCAGCGGCTCCTGCGGTTGCAGATGGCCACAATTCCGAGACGAGTGATCCCGGTGAACTCTCGGTCCCCGGCGTATCCGTGCCGCCGATGTCGGCGGAAGACCTTGTCACCATGCCTCGCCTAGGCGGGGCGACGGTGGCGATGGATCGCTACGCTGTGTTTTCGGTGACCGAGACCGATCCGGTAACCTACAAGCGTACACCGAAGCACTACGTGATCGATCTTGCCGCAAAGAATGCCAATCCGGTCGAATTCGATCTCGGGATCAGAGCCAACTCGCTCGCGTTCGGTCCGGACCACCTGCTCTATTTTCTGAGCTCCGAGCACCCCGATAAAGATGCCGAGCCACGGTCGCGCCTTTGGCGGGCGGCGATCGAAGGAAACGGGAGTGTTTCCGGCCCGATGCTGGTCGCCGACATTCCCGGCACCGAGATCGCTGGCTTCAAGCTTGCGCCGACCGGAAACGCGGTTGCGCTGTGGGCGGAAATCCCGCGCGACTGCCCGCGTTTCGGCTGCAATGCCGGTACCGATCCGATCGGCTCGGGTCGTCTCTACGAGGGCGATGGCGGCTTTTATCGCCACTGGGACCGCTGGGTCGAACCGGGCGTTTACAACCGGGTCTTCATCTTTGGACTCGAAGAAGGAAAGGCCGTCGGCGATGGTCAGGCGATCGACGGCGGCGAGAATCGCACCCTGATCGGCCATACGCCGACCATGCCGTTCGGCGGCGGCGAAGACATCGCATGGGCACCTGACGGCAGTGGCGTCTATTTCGTGTTGCGCGAGGCGAACGCAGAAGAACCCACTTCGACCGATCTCGACATCTACTTTGCCGAGGCACTCTCGGGCGCCGTAACGGCGCTCACCGAAGAGAACAGAGCGACGGATACTGGCCCTGCCCCTTCACCGGACGGAAGGTACCTTGCCTATCTTGCGATGGCCCGGCCCGGATATGAATCGGACCGGCTTGTCGTCCACTTGCGCAATCTGGAAACAGGTGAAACCCGGGCCCTCACACAGGAGATCGATCTCTCGTTCGGCGACCTGGCCTGGAGCGCCGACGGATCTTACCTGCTCGCAACGGCTGCCGATGTGCTCGATAATCCCGCGTTCCGGATCGATCCGGAAACCGGAAAAGCGACCAAGCTGGACCTGATGGCCGGGAATGAAGCCCACATCGCCAACCTCCTCCCGCTTGCAGGCGACCGGCTGCTGTTCACGCGCGATTCGATTGGCGTGCCGAACGAACTCTACCTGTCCGATGGTCTGGCGCAGGCGCGTCCGCTTACCGACATGGTGACCAGCCGGGTTGGCGCATTGGCATCGACGGTGACGACGCGGTTCAGCTTTCCGGGAGCAAATGGCGATACGGTGTGGGGCCAGATCACACGGCTCGAAAACCAGACCGGGCCGGTACCGGCAATCCTCTATATTCACGGAGGTCCGCAAGGGACCTTCCGCGACGGCTGGTCGAGCCGCTGGAACCCCCGTGTCGTCGCAAGCCAGGGATATGCCGTCATCTCGGTCGATTTCCACGGCAGCGCCGGATACGGACAGGACTTCATGGATTCGATCAACCGCGACTGGGGCGGGAAGCCGCTCGAGGACCTGCAGAAAGGTCTCGCCGCCGCGCTCGAACTCGATCCGCAGATCGACGGCACCCGCGCCTGCGCGATGGGCGCAAGCTATGGCGGCTACATGGTCAACTGGATCGCCGGCCAGTGGGCCGATCGGTTCGATTGCCTTGTCCAGCACGATGGCCTGTTCGACATGCGCAGCTTCTACTATTCGACCGAAGAATTGTGGTTTCCGAAGTGGGATTTCGGCGGATCCTACAGCGATGCCCGCGAAACCTACGAGCGCTGGAACCCCGTCAACCATGTCGACAACTGGCAGACCCCGATGCTCGTGATAACAGGCGAGAAGGATTTCCGCGTCCCCTACACGCAAGGCTTGCAGAGCTTCACCGCGCTACAGGAACGCGGGATCCCATCGCAATTGCTTGTCTTCCCCGATGAAAACCACTGGGTGCTTGGCGCGAAGAACTCGCTGCAATGGCACGACACCGTGTTCGCTTGGCTCGATCGGTGGCTCAAAGAAGCACCCGAGGAGGTCGGCGAGGAATGAGTGATACCGGGTTGCTCGCCGCGCAGACCGCGCTGGCGAAGAAATACGGAAACGCCGCAAATAGCGATGGGATCGAGAGGCACATCTTCCTGTGCGCGCTCTCGGAGAAGCAGAAGTGCTGCTCGCGCGAAGTCGGCGCGATTTCGTGGCAATTCCTGAAAGACAGGTTGAAAGAGCGGGGCCTGGCAGGCCCCAAGCGGACCGAAGAGCACCCGAAGGGCCCCGGCGGCGGTATCCAGAGGACCAAGGCGGATTGCCTTCAGATCTGCGCTTCGGGTCCGATCGCGGTCGTCTGGCCCGATGGCGTCTGGTACCATTCGTGCGTGCCGGAGGTGCTCGACCGGATCATCGAGGAGCATCTTGTGGGCGGCCAGCCGGTCGAGGAATTCCGGCTTACACCGCCGGCCGCCTAGTCGCGGTCCTTGTCTCCGAAAAGCTCGTCGGCGCTGGGCAGGCGATTGTCCACCGATTCGTCATGGCCGGTGCCGTTGGAAAGAAACACCAGCCCCATCAATCCGCCGCCGAGCAGCATGGTGAAGGCGATGCCGAGTGCCACCGCGATATAGAAATGCACCGATATCGCACCATTGAAGGCAAACAGCAGCCCTACAGCAATAGCGACCGTCGCCACAGTTACTGTGAGCAGCAGTCGCATGATCTGGCGGTAGCGCGCCCAGGCGTGCGCCGCGGTTTCCGGATCGTCGAGGGGCGATTTGTTGGCCATGCCCACCACATGTGAGGCCGCGACCCGTAATGCAATGGTTTAGCGGCAGGATGGGCGACAAGCTCTTCGGATTCGCCTTTTCGCTCGGAAAGTGGCATTTTTCTTTCTCAGCAAGGGAGAGTGCCTGATGACCATCGCGAGAATCACTGCCAACCGTTCGTCTACCGACGTCATTTCCTGCGAGGTGACAACACCGGTGCGCGATGCAGTGGCGATGCTCGCAGGCAAACGGATCGGTGCCCTGCCGGTGCTCGACAACGGAACAGTTGCCGGGATCTTCTCCGAGCGCGACGTGATCTACCGGCTGGCGGATGAAGGCTCTGCCTGCCTCGACAAGACAGTCGGCGAGGTGATGACCTCGCCTGCCGTTACCGTGGAGCCAAGCACCAAGATCGACGATGCGCTCGCATTGATGACGAAGCGCCGGTTTCGCCACTTCCCCGTCGTGGAGAACGGAGCCCTCGTGGATTTCGTGTCGATCGGCGACATGGTGAAGCTCAAGATGGACGAGATCGAACAGGAGGCGCAGGCGCTGCGGACTTACATCTCGACCTGAGCGCGCACTTGTGCGCCAAGGGCACGCCTCCTAAATCCACCGTATGGCCGAAACTCTCACCCTTACGCCCGCCGCCGCAAAGCGCGTGGCCTGGATAGCCCAGAAGCAGACCAAACCTGCGATCCTCAGGCTTTCGGTCGAGGGCGGGGGGTGCTCGGGCTTCCAGTACAAGTTCGATCTCACCGACGCGCCGGATAGCGACGATTCCGTCAGCGAAACCGATGGGGTGAAGCTGGTCGTGGATCCAGTCAGCCTCGACCTCGTCGGTGGAAGCGTCGTGGATTTCGTCGAGTCGCTCGGCGGAGCGGCATTCCGGGTCGAGAATCCAAACGCCGCTGCGGGCTGCGGCTGCGGATCCAGTTTCGGGATTTGAGTTAGACCCGGCACGAATTCTGCGGCACTAAGCGGCCATGAAAATCGCGACTTTCAACATCAATGGTATCAAGGCCCGGCTTCCGCGGCTCAAGGAATGGCTCACCGAAACGCGGCCTGCCGTGGCATGCCTGCAGGAAATCAAATCGATCGATGAGAACTTCCCCGCCGAGGAGCTGGAAGAGATCGGCTACCATGTGCTGACGCACGGCCAGAAGGCGTTCAACGGGGTAGCAATCCTCACCGATGGCGAGGCGGGATATGAACCGCCGAAGGAGGTCCAGCGCGGGCTCGGGATCGACGGACCGAAGGACGGTGAAGGCGA
This sequence comes from Erythrobacter sp. GH1-10, assembly GCF_045363165.1. Taxonomy (NCBI): domain Bacteria; kingdom Pseudomonadati; phylum Pseudomonadota; class Alphaproteobacteria; order Sphingomonadales; family Erythrobacteraceae; genus Erythrobacter; species Erythrobacter sp. GH1-10. The sequence goes on from NZ_JBJFLP010000001.1 coordinate 328,287, forward strand.
GCAGGCGCGCTATCTCGAAGTGGATGTGGTACGCGACGGACAAACGACGCGGATCGTGTGCATCTACCTGCCCAACGGCAACCCGCACCCCGGCCCGAAGTTCGATTACAAGCTGGCGTGGATGGAGAAACTGCGCGCCCGGATGGAAGAGATCTGGGCCGAAGAGGTTCCCGCCGCGGTCCTTGGCGATTTCAACGTGATCCCCGAGGACAACGACGTCTGGTCGATCAAGGCAATGGCATCGGATGCGCTTATGCAACCTGAAAGCCGCGCGGCCTATGCCCGGCTGCTGGCCGACGGCTGGACCGACGCGGTGCGCACGCTCAATCCGCGCGGCGGAGTGTGGACCTATTGGGACTATCAGGCCGGGGCCTGGCAGCGCGACCACGGCTTTCGCATCGACCACATCCTGTTGTCCCCCGAACTCGCGGATCGGTTGCACGCGGTCGGCGTCGACAAGGAACATCGCGGACGCGAGAAGGCGAGCGACCACGCACCGGTCTGGGCTGTCTTGAGGGGCTAGAAAAGAAACGGGCTCCCGAGTGGGAGCCCGCAAGTGCAAGCACCTGCCCGCATGGACACGACATCTGGTCGCGTATGGCAGGTTTACCTGTAGAAAATATGCGTATCGATCTGCGCAGTGCGGACCTTGCGTCGGCTCCACGTCGGTCGGACATAATTGGCGTGAAAATAGACGGCATCGCCGGCTTCCGATTCCCACATGCCATCGTGCGCGATCTTTGCGATCGCCTTGGCACGTTCCCAAGCGGCAGAGCCCGTCCTGATCCGCGGCATCCGCCCGTTCTTCACGAACGAGAACTGCGCGCGCTGGTACACCACGCCGCAATAGGATGCGGGCCAGCGGCTGTCTTCCGAGCGATTGATGACGACCTGCGCCACGGCCAACTGTCCGGCCAGCGGCTCGCCGCGCGATTCGAAGTAGACCGCGCCGGCCAGGCACCGCATTTGCTCGCTCAGCTGTTCTGGTGCATCGACCTCGTGCACGAGCTCGGCCAGCGACGCTGCATCAAAGGTCAGTTCCGCATTATCGAAGTCGTCGTCCTTGCCGATCGGCTGGACCACTTCTTCGGACACGAAAACCGTCGCATCGGGCATGACCTCGACCATCTCTTGCGCGGTCGATTCGGTTTCGGGCGCGGCCTGGAGGGCGGCTGCGTCCTGGGCAAATGCTCCGGCACCGTCGGCGCTGGAGAAACTCAAGCCTGCTGTCGCTGCGATGGCGACAGCACTCAATGAATAAGTCTTGCGACTCATCGGATCTTCTTTTTGTGCGGTGAGCGAGCTCCGACGCAGGTGGGAACCTGTTGCGATTATACGCTGGTTGTTTGGTGGTTCGTCCTAAGGCCTGCCGGCCGCCCCCCGTCTGCGTGCTGGTCCCGCGGCCGAATTGCCACTTCGCCAGCCTGCGCACCTGGAAGCTGCGGGCGAACTAGTCACATTTGAAACTATGTCAAGTTAACACGGCAGAAGTGCGATGAAGCGTTCTGCATCGGCGACATCCACCTCGACAACCCAGATATCGGGGTCCTGACTGGCTCTCCGATCGAGATATCCCGTAAATTCCATAGGGTTTTCAGAATCTTGCTCTTTCGTAAGCACGAATGCACGAGTCCCGTCGAGCTGTGGCATTCGTTCGTAAAGCTTTGCGTTTTCACCACGATACATGGTTACCACGAGCAAGGTACCGGCATCGCGTTCGCCCTTGTACAGGACGGTAGCCATCCCGCCGTGTGATTCGGCGAGGCGGATGAGGCTGGAAACCTCGAGATGTGCAGGGAGGCGGACAGATTCGCTCATCGGCGACCGATCATCGCTGAGGTGTGTAGCCGGGAAGGCTCGAAAGCGCGATGCGCGAACGCATGAAGGTCCCTGTGCCGCGTCCGATCTCGTCGCCTTCGGCATCGATAAGGCGTGCCTCTGCCACGAACACCCGACGGCGACCGCTGACCCAGCGCCCTTCGGCGATCACCTCACCGGTGCGGACTGGCTTGGTAAAGTGGAGGTTGAAGCTGGTGGTCAGAAGAAAACGGTCGGTCGCGAGCGTGTTGGCAGCATAGAAGGCCGCATCGTCGAGCATCTTGAAGTAGATCGTACCATGCGCCGCGCCTGCTGCATGGTAGGACGCCTCATCGACCATGAATGTCAGCCGCGAGCGACCCTCGCCGGTGATCTCCAGCTTTGAATCGAATTTTCGATTGATCGGAGCGGAGACATAAAGGCGTTCGAGCGCACGATAATGAAGCTCCGCCCCGGTCGGCTGCGAGGCCGAGGAACTATCGACCGGATCGTCAGGCGGCATCGCGCAGGAATTGATTTGTCATCAAAGCGAACATCGCTTCACGGTCGGGCGCGTCGATCAGCGCCTGGATCATGGTCTCGTCGCGCATCAGCCGCGAGATCGCGGCGAGCGCGTGCAAATGGGTCGCTCCGGCATTGTCGGGGGAGACCAGCCCGAAGATCAACGAGACCGGCACAGCATCGGCCGCCCCGAAATCGACCGGCTGCTCCAGCTTCAGGAGCACGAGGGTGGGGCGCTTCACTGCGGCGCTGCGACAATGCGGGATGGCGACGCCGCGTCCGAAACCGGTGCTGCCCAACGCTTCGCGCTGCTCGAGTCCCTCCAGCACCTCGGTCTGGTCGAGCCCGTAAACCTCGGCGAACGCTTGCGAAATATGCGCAAGAACCTGGCTTTTGGTTTCAAGCCGGTCGATCGCGACGGCCTCCGGCATCATGGTGATGTTGACGTCCATTACGAATTCAAGATCCCGAATCAGTTTCGCCCGCATGGGGCACTCAAACCCTCGCACACGCAGGTTATCGCCGCTGACGGGGTGGCGCGGCGCCTATCCTACGGTTCGTGGAGAACCACTTGAGTATCCCGCCGTTCTCCCAAACAACAGGAATGTGGCCCTAGCGCGGCTCAACCCAACCGATCGAGCCATCGGCGCGGCGATAAACCATATTATGCCGACCAGTGCCAGCGTTTTTGAAAAACAGTGCCGGTGTGTTGCGGAGGTCGAGCATCATCACCGCATCGGCGACGGTCCCGGTCGGAATGTCGACGCTGGTTTCGGCAATCACGGGCGGTGCGTCCGCCGTGATTTCCTCTTCTCCTTCGTCAGCAGCGAAAATCGTGTAGGCGGCCTCTTCTTCGGCTCGCGCATGGTTGGCGCGCTCATGACGATCGGTGAGGCGGCGTTTGTAGCGGCGCAGCTGCTTTTCGATCTTGGCCGCCGCATCATCGAGCGCGACATGGGCATCGTGCGCATTACCTTGCGCCTTCAGGATCGTGCCGTGGTTGACGTGGGTGACGATATCGCAAGTGAAAGCGCCTGCCGGAGCTTTTCCGAATGTCACATGCGAAGACAGAGCGCGGTCGAAATACTTATCGACAATTCCGCCAAGGCGATCGGCAGCGTGTTCCTGCAAGGCGGCACCCGTTTCCACCTGGTGGCCCGAAATCCGGATATCCATCGTCGCTCGGTCTCCTTTCGTTGTGTACTCAGACGAGCTTAGCGCTCAGCGAGCCCAGATCGCGTTCTCGATCCCGGCGATAAATTCCTTATGGCGCGCGATTTCTTCCGGCGAAGCGCTGTGCGGACGAGGTTCGCGATGGGGCCGGGCAGGTTTCCCGTCGGACATCCCGCGCTCAAACGACACGGTCTGGCTCGTTATCTCGACTTCGATCGTTTCCGCGGCAAGTTCGAGCCCGATCTGCCGCCCGCCGGTGAGTTCGACATAGACCTGCGCAAGCAGCTCGGCATCGAGCAAGGCGCCGTGCTTCACCCGGTGGCTGCGATCGATCCCGTAGCGGGTGCACAGCGCATCGAGCGAAAGCTTCGCTCCGGGATGCCGTTTGCGCGCGATCGCGACGGTATCGACCATGCGGTCCATCGAGATAGGTTCGCGACCGATCCTCTCGAGTTCGGCATTGAGGAATCCGAAGTCAAAACCGGCGTTGTGCGCCACGAGCGGCGCATCGCCCAGGAATTCGAGCAATTCATCAGCGGATTCGGAGAATTTCGGCTTGGTTTCGAGGAAGGAGATCGAGAGTCCGTGCACCGCTTCGGCAGCGGAGGGCATGTCGCGTTCGGGATTGTAATAGGCGTGATAGGTGCGGCCCGTTTCCACCCGCCCGACCATCTCCACGCAGCCGATCTCCACCATCCGGTCCCCGGTCTTGGGATCTAGGCCAGTGGTTTCGGTGTCGAAAACGATCTCGCGCATCGAGTCGGTTATTCACCCAAGTTCGGCGGAGCGCAAGAGGCGCTATTCGCGGCTTGCGGACAGTTGCTCGATCAGCGCTACGACCTGCGCCTCGGTTTCTTCGAGGCTGGTGCCGGTATCGATCACATGATCGGCGCGCTTGCGCTTTTCCGCGTCGGGGACCTGCAGCGAGAGAATGTGCTCGAATTTCTCTTCGGTCATTCCCTGGCGCGCGAGGACCCGCTTGCGCTGCTCTTCTGGAGGAGCCGAGACGACGACGATGGTATCCACCGCCTCGTGCCCACCGCGCTCGAACAGCAGCGGAATATCGAAGACGAGGATTGGCGCATCGGCATTGTCGGTGAGGAATTGCGCGCGTTTGCGGGCGACGGCGGGATGGACGATCGCCTCGAGCCGGGTCAGCGCCTCGCGGTCGCCGAACACAAGCTTCCCGAGCGCGTCGCGGTTAACCCCTTCCGCTCCTGTCGATCCAGGGAACGCCTTTTCGATCGCTGCGATCAGCTCTCCATCGGGGCCCTGCATCGCTCGCACCTCTGCGTCGGCATCGAACACCGGAACGCCCGCGCGCTCGAACATGTCGGCCACGGTCGATTTCCCCATTCCGATGGAGCCTGTCAGGCCGATGATGAGTGGCCGGGTCATTTGGTCAGCAGCTCAGTCAATTGCGCATCATCTTCGCGGGGTGGGATTGCGCCATAGAACTTCTCGAACGCCACCGCTGCCTGGCCGATCAGCATGGCCAGGCCGTCGATCGTGGCGTGCCCGGACGCGCGTGCCGCCTTGAGAAACGGGGTGTCCACCGGATCGGTGACGATATCGTAGGCAATGCTGCCCGGCGGCGCATGACTCCAGTCGAAGGCGAGCGGCGGATTGCCGCGCATTCCGAGCGGAGACGCGTTGATGACGAGGTCGAGGCAACCCTCGCGATCGTCGAAGGCGAAATCGGTCGGCTGGGCGAAGTGCGAGAGCTGGATAGCGTGGTGTTCACCGTCCGGCGCAAGCTCGTCGAGCAGAGCGCGCGCTTTGGCAGGATCCCGCCCGGCCACGACGAGGGTGAAACCGTTGTCGGCGAGCGCGGCAATGATCGCCCGGGCCGCGCCGCCTGTGCCAATGATGCGGGCCATGCGGAACAAGTGCTGCGATTCGAGCATCGGCATGAGCGGCTCCAGAAAGCCGGGCGCATCAGTGTTGAAACCCTTCAGCGAGCCATCCTCGCCGCGAACGACTGTGTTCACAGCGCCGAGCTTGCGAGCTACGGGGTCGAGCGCGTCGAGTTCGCCCAGGATCGCCTGTTTGTGCGGCATGGTGACGTTGCACCCAATCCAGCTACCGTCGCTACGCCGTTCGGCCAGGTAATCGCGCAAGCCTGCGCTCTCCACAAGGCGCGCCTTGTAGCTTCCCGGGATACCGAGCCTTTCTAGCCAGAAGCCATGAATCAGTGGCGATTTCGACTGCGCGATAGGATCGCCGATGACATGGGCGTAGGGAGCGTTCATGCAAGCAGCACACCGTGTTCGCGAAGCGCGCCAAGCAGCGGAAGCAGTGGCATCCCGAGCACAGTGAACTGGTCACCCTCGATGCTGTCGAACAACTGCACGCCCATCGCCTCGATCCGGAACACGCCGACGGTAAAACCCACCGCGGGCCATTCATGCTCGAGGTAGTGCTCGATGAAGTCATCCGAAAGCGCGCGAACCGCAAGGCGCGCGATGTCGGCATGTGCCCATTCGCAGGTGTCCCCGCGGACAAGGGCCGCCGCGCTGTGCAATTCCATCACCTTGCCCGAGAAGAACCGCAGGTGTTCAGCGGCATTCTCGCGAGAAGTCGGCTTATCGAACCTCGTCCCATCGACAACCACCAGGGAATCGCTACCAAGGACGAATGCTTCGGGATGATCCGCGGTGAGGGAGGCTGCCTTGGCCACGCTCAGAGCCTCGGCGATCTCGGGCGCCGAAGCGTCGTCGAGGTTCTGCTCGATCGCGCGTTCGTCGATATCGGCGGGGATCGCTTCATAGGTCACACCCGCGGCATCGAGCATTGCCCTGCGCGAGGCGGATTTCGAAGCGAGAATGAGCGGCGGCTGCGTCATATCGGTTTTGACATGAGATCGGGCTGACCGTTCTGACGCTTGCGTTCCTGCACAAGCCGGATGATGGCCGCCGCGCTTTCCTCGATCGAACGACGGGTCACATCGATCACCGGCCAGCCATTGTCGGCGAACATCCGCCGCGCGAATTGCGTTTCGGACTTCACCTTCTCGCTGTCGACATAAGAGGTCTCGGTACCCTCGTTCAGCGACAGCAGGCGGTTGCGGCGGATCTGGACCAGCCGCTCAGGTGCGGTTGTCAGTCCGACCACGAGAGGGTGGCGCAGCCTGAAAAGGCTGCCAGGCGGAGGACTTTCGACCACAAGCGGGATGTTCGCGACCTTGTATCCGCGATTGGCCAGATAGATGCTGGTTGGCGTCTTCGAACTGCGGGAAACGCCTGCGAGCACGATATCGGCTTCTTCCCAGTCCTCATGCCCGACACCATCGTCATGCGCGATGGTGTACTGGATCGCTTCGACGCGTTTGAAATATTCCTCGTCCATCAGATGCTGGCGACCGGGTCGTCCATGGGCCTCCTGGCCGAGTTGGGATTCCAGCGCTGCGGTTACTCCATCGAGCACAGGTACCGCGGGCAGTCCGAGATGGCGGCAATGTTCCTCTAGCCTCGCGCGCGTGTCGGCGTTCACAAGAGTGAACAGCACCAGGCCCGGATTGTCGGCGAGATCGGGAACGATCCGGTCGAGATGCTGCTTCGATCGCACCATCGGCCAGAAATGGCGTGCGACCTCGGGATCGTCGAACTGAGCCAGCGCCGCCTTGGCGATCATCTCCAGCGTTTCCCCGGTGGAATCAGAGACAAGGTGGAGATTCAGGCGGTTCATCGGGTGGTCGCGATTGCTTTTCTACGCTTGTGGATACTCGCGGGCATAAACCACGGGAGAGGACCGTTCACAAGCATGGGAGCGATTTTCATGCCCGCTGACCGGGTCGCAGCGGGCCGGTTTCTCTACACGGGACAGCGCATATCGACAGGCTGGGGACAACGAGGAAAGATTGCGCTTGACCGCCTGCGTGTGCAGAGTCGCAAAGCGTCAAGGGGCTGTTCAGCACGGGAGAAATCGGGCAGTTGTCGGTAATTCCCGCTTTCCACAGGGCCAACAGACTCCATCATCTCTTTTATAAATATAATTATTATTGATTAGAGGAACACGTATGCCGGGCCCGTTGCTCGAAACTCTCAAAGGTACGAAACAAGATGTCGCTCCGGTCTGGCTCATGCGCCAGGCGGGCCGTTACCTTCCCGAATATCGCGAACTGCGCGCCGAGAAGGGCGGTTTTCTCGAACTGGTCTATGACAGCGAAGCGGCGGCGGAAGTCACTGTCCAGCCGATCCGTCGTTTTGGGTTCGATGGAGCGATCCTCTTTTCGGATATCCTGATCGTGCCGCATGCGATGGGGCAGGGGCTCGAATTCCAAAAAGGGGAAGGGCCGAAGCTCAGCCCGACACTGCTCGAAGCCGAACTCTCGGACTTCACCAAAGCGAAGGAGCGCTTCGACGCAGTCTACGAAACCGTACGGCTGACCCGCGAGCAGATCGCAGACGATGTGACGATGCTTGGCTTTGCAGGGTCACCCTGGACCGTCGCGACCTACATGATTGCCGGCGAAGGGTCCAAGAACCAGGAGCCGGCGAGGCTTCTCGCCTATCGCGATCCGGCGCGCATGCAGGCGATTTGCGATGCGATCATCGAAACCTCGATCGAATATCTTCGTGGCCAGATCGATGCGGGGGCCGAAGCGGTGCAGCTGTTCGACAGCTGGGCCGGCAGTCTCGCCCCTGACGAATTCGAACGCTGGGTGATAGCGCCGAATGCTACGATCACCGCGGCGATCAAGGAATCGCATCCCGATACGCCGGTGATCGGTTTCCCCAAGGGTGCGGGCGCGAAGCTTCCTGCCTATGCGCGCGAGACCGGGGTGGATGCGGTCGGTCTTGACGAAACGCTCGATCCCGCGTGGGCCCATGCGAGCCTTCCAGAGGGAATGCCGGTGCAAGGCAATCTCGATCCTCTGCTGGTCGAAGCGGGCGGGCCGGCTTTGCCCGATCGGGTGCGCACCATCCTCGATGCCTTCGGAGACCGGCCGCACGTGTTCAATCTTGGCCACGGAATCGGTCAATTTACGCCGATCCAGCACGTCGAAGAGTTGCTTGCGGCCGTGCGGGGCGGGTAAGGCGCGGCCATGCAGGACTTCTTCGTATCGATCTATCTCTGGCTGAAGATCGGCCATGTCATCTTCATGGTCTTCTGGCTTGCGGGGCTGTTCATGCTTCCGCGCCAGTGCATCTACATTCTCGATCATGCACCCGGTTCCGAAGGCGAGGCCAAGTGGGCCGAGCGGATGGGCAAGCTGCGGACAATCATCCTGACGCCGAGCCTGTTGGTGGTATGGGTGCTTGGCCTGGCCATGGCCTACACGATGGGATTCTTCAGTTCGGGCTGGCTGCACGCCAAGTTGACGCTGGTTCTGGTCCTCAGCGGTTATCATGGATGGCTGGTGGCGCAGTCCAAGAAGATGGCGCGCGGCGAGCGGCCGCTGAGCGAAAAGACCCTGCGGATGATCGGCGAGGTGCCGGGTTTGCTGCTCGTGCTCATCGTCGCGCTGGTGTATCTGAAGCCATTCTGACATTTGCCGATTGACCGGCACCCAACCGAATTCTATTTCATCTCCATCACCCGGTAAGGGCTGAGCGACCCCGCACAGCCCCGTCTGCTTTCTCCAAGCCCAGCCTCGGATCCTGCGAGGCGCCTCGTCCACAGAGGTACTGACGAACCGGCCAATCATTTTTACTCTGGAATAAAACCAATGCATCTCAAAGACTTAAAGCAGAAGACCCCGGCCGAACTCGTCCAGATGGCGGAAGAACTCGGCGTCGAGGGTGCATCAACCATGCGCCGCCAGGACCTGCTGTTCAGCATCCTGCGCGAACTCGCCGAAGACGAGGAATACGAAGAGAAGATCATGGGAATCGGCACCATTGAGGTGCTGCAGGATGGCTTCGGCTTCCTGCGCTCGCCCGAAGCGAACTACCTTGCCGGGCCGGACGATATCTATGTTTCACCCAACCAGATCCGGAAATGGGGATTGCGCACCGGCGATACGGTCGAAGGCGAAATTCGCGCGCCGAAGGAAGGCGAGCGCTACTTCGCGCTGACAAGCCTTGCATCGGTCAACTTCGAGGATCCGGCACAGGTTCGGATGCGGACCAATTTCGACAACCTTACGCCGCTGTATCCCGATCAGAAGCTGAATCTCGACACGCTCGATCCGACCGTGAAGGACAAGTCCGCGCGGGTGATCGATATCATCGCGCCGCAGGGTAAGGGCCAGCGTGCGTTGATCGTCGCGCCGCCGCGCACCGGTAAGACGGTGCTGTTGCAGAACATCGCCAAGGCGATCACAGACAACCATCCCGAGGTGTTCTTGCTCGTGCTGCTCGTCGACGAGCGTCCCGAGGAAGTCACCGACATGCAGCGCAGCGTGAAGGGCGAGGTGATTTCTTCGACTTTTGACGAGCCCGCCAATCGCCATGTCCAGGTCGCCGAAATGGTGATCGAGAAGGCAAAGCGCCTGGTTGAACACAAAAACGATGTCGTGATCCTGCTCGATTCGATCACGCGTCTGGGCCGTGCCTACAACACCGTGGTCCCGAGCTCGGGCAAGGTGCTGACCGGCGGTGTCGATGCCAACGCGCTCCAGCGTCCGAAGCGTTTCTTCGGTGCGGCACGCAATATCGAGGAAGGCGGCTCGCTCTCGATCATCGCCACCGCGCTGATCGATACCGGCAGCCGTATGGACGAGGTAATCTTCGAGGAATTCAAGGGCACGGGCAACAGCGAAATCGTGCTCGATCGCAAGGTCGCCGACAAACGCATCTTCCCGGCGCTCGATGTCGGCAAGTCCGGCACCCGCAAGGAAGAATTGCTGGTCGAGAAGGATATCCTTTCGAAGATGTGGGTCCTGCGCCGCATCCTCATGCAAATGGGTACCATCGATGCGATGGAGTTCCTGCTCGACAAGATGAAGGATTCGAAGACCAACGAGGACTTCTTCGAGACCATGAACCAGTAAGGAAAAGGCGGTGGATTCCGGTCGTCGCTTTGCGGGGCCGGAACCCCATACGCTGACCGATTGGCAAGCGCGCCCGTCGGGTCTAAGGCTCCTCACCAATGCTAAGCCAGTATCTCTACATCAGCACCGCTCCCAGCCTGTCCCGCGAGGAGGTCGATTCGATCCTCGCGAGCAGCGCGCGCAACAATCCGGCGAACGGGATCACCGGACTCTTGCTCTACAACGGCCGGAACTTCCTCCAGCTTCTCGAAGGCGAGGAAGCCGATCTCGTCGGCCTGATGGTGCGCATCACCCACGATCCGCGCCACACCGGCATTTCGATGCTCGAGCAGCGCAAGGTGAATGAACGCTCCTGTCCGGATTGGGCGATGAAGCGTGTCCTGATTGCCGAGAGCGTCGAAAAACGCCGCGAGATTCTCGAAGCCGAACTCCCCAAGGGCCTCGATGATCAGATCCGCAAGATCATCATGAACTTTGCGGTCCTGAACTAGGTTTTTTGCCGCTCCAGCTGCGCGGCCATCATTTCCCAGACCTTGTTGACGGCCTTGAGTGGCCTGACCATAACCTTGAAATCCTTGATCAATCCGTCATCGTCGAAGGTGATCATGTCGATCCCGTTGACGTGGATGTCGTCCATCTCGGTGGTGAATTCGAGCACTGCGGTAGTGCCGTCGACCATTTCGCGGAGGTAGCGGAAGCTGTCATTGCCGAGCGTTTGCCCTGCCGCACTGAGGTAGGCGACGACAATTTCGCGACCCTCCTGCGGTGTATGGACCACCGGGGAATGGAACACGGCGTCTTCACGGATGATGGCGGCAAGCGCATCGGGTTTGCTGCCACCTTCTGCCATCTTATGCCAACGGGCGAGGGCGGTGTGAGCATCCATGGCTCGGATCAGCTCAGATGCTCGGAGAAAAAGGCTGCGGTGCGCTTATCGGCAAGCGTTGCAGCCTCCTCGTCACGGCGTTTGCCGAATTCCGTCGCAAAGCCGTGATCCAGGCCTTCGTAGTCGTAGAGGGTGACACGCGGATGATCGTCGAGCCCTTCATGCATCGCCTTTTGTGTATCCTTATCGACGAACCCGTCCTCGGTGGGGATGTGGAGCAACAGCGGATTTGAGATCGCATGTTTCTCGCGCAGCAAGCCATCGATACCGACCCCGTAGTATCCGACTGACGCATCCACGTCGGTGCGAGCTGCAGTCATATACGCGAGGCGACCGCCAAGGCAGTAACCGACGCAGCCCACCTTCGCGACGCCCATTTCCCCGCGGCTGCGGTGGATTGTGGCTTCGATATCGCGGATGCCCTGATCCTGGTCGAACTTGCCCATCAGATCGAGCGCCCGCTGGAACTCGGGCTCGATGTCGGGATCGAGCTCGACGCCGGGTTCGAGCCGCCAGAAAAGGTCGGGCGCGACTGCGAGATATCCATCTTCGGCCAGCCTGTCGCATTTGCGGCGGATGCCGGCATTCACACCGAAGATTTCCTGGATGACGACGATCGCGGCGCGGGGGTTGTCCGCAGGGCGCGCGACATAGGCGTTGAAAGTCGAATCGCCGGACAGGGTGGGGATCGATACGGTCTCGCTCATGGGGGTCCTCTCGTGGTTTTACCTGGATGTCGAATCGCGGTCTATCGATTGCAGGTTGGCTTTGCCAAACCCAAATGTCACAAACAGTCAGATTGACACATTCAGAGTGTCCCATGCGAGGGGAGTGGCCCGATGAAAATCAATATCGAAATCGATTGCACGCCGGAGGAGGCGCGCAACTTCATGGGTCTCCCTGACGTAAGCGAGGCCAACAGCATTTATGTCGACAATATCGCGAAGGCGATGAAGGGTGTGAGCAACCCGGCCCAGATGCAGGAATTCGCACAAGCTTTGGCTCCGATGGGGCAGATGGGACTGAAAATGTTCCAGAATTTCGTCGAAGGCGGGATGCGGGCCGGATCTACCGGGAAGTCGGGTAAGAGCGACGCCGACTGATCCTCGGTCCAGGAAGACCCGTCAATGTCGGACACGATTTTTGCCTTGTCGAGCGGGCTTCCGCCTGCTGCGATCGGTATCGTTCGTGTGAGCGGCCCCAAGGCCGGTTCGGCGGTGAATGCCCTTGCCGGGCGCGAGTTCGAGCCGCGGAAGGCAAGTCTCGCCAAGTTGCGCGACAGCAAGGGACGTTTGCTCGATGAGGCGCTGGTGCTCTGGTTTCCGGGGCCGCAGACGGTCACCGGAGAGGATTTCGCCGAGTTCCATTGCCATGGCGGCCGCGCAGTGCTCACCGCAGTGCAGCGGGCGCTGGGCTCGATTGATGGCTTGCGCCCCGCCGAAGCGGGTGAGTTCACCCGGCGCGCTTTCGCCAATGGCAGGATCGATTTGGCTGAATCCGAAGGGCTCGCCGATCTGCTAGCCGCGGAAACCGAGCTTCAGCGCGCTGCGGCGATCGCCAATGCCAGCGGGATGTTGTCCGGCCAGGTTGAAGGATGGCGCACCCGACTGCTCGAGTTGTCCGCGCAGGTCGAGGCAGCTCTCGATTTCTCGGACGAGGACGACGTCGAAGCCTTGCCCGATGAATTTGCGCGGAATGTCGAAAGTCTCAGTCGGGAAATCGATGAATGGCTGGACAGGCCAAGGTCGGAAAAGCTTGGGGAGGGCTTTCGGATCGTGCTCGCCGGCCCACCGAACACTGGGAAATCGACACTTTTCAATGCGTTGGTGGAGAGCGAGGCGGCCATAACTTCCCCGATCGCAGGGACCACCCGTGATGTGATCGAGCGATCGGTTGCGATTTCCGGTGTCCCCTTCGCCTTCGTCGATACCGCCGGACTGCGCGAGGGCGGCGGGGATGAGATCGAGGTCATCGGCATCGATCGCGCGCGCGGGGAATTGGCGCGCGCAGACGTGATCCTGTGGCTTGGGGAGGAGGGCGGAGGCCCGGATGGTGCGTGGGAGATCGCAGCCCGGTCCGATGCCGATGATTACCTGTCCAAGAGCAAGGCGAGGCACATTGTCTCTGCAAAGACGGGGGAGGGTCTTTCCGGCCTTAAGCTCGACTTGGTCGAACATGCGCTCGCAGTCCTGCCGAAGGCCGGGGAGGCGACGCTCAACGCTCGGCAACACGCGCTCCTGTCCGAAGCAGCGGTATCGCTGAGTTCTTCTCGAAACCACTCGGATCCTCTGCTGGTTGCAGAGGACCTCCGGCTGGCCCGATTGGCGTTTGATCGCCTGATCGGACGGGCCACCACCGAGGATATGCTCGATGCGCTTTTCGGGCGTTTCTGCATCGGAAAGTGAGCGGTGTCGCCGCATCTGTTGTTTCACGTGAAACATAGCGATCTGTCGCGCATACAATCAGCTTTTGACGCGGGTCCCTCGGCACACTATTTGCCTCGCCATGCACACTTTCGAGGTTCTGGTTGTCGGCGGCGGTCACGCCGGTGTCGAAGCGGCCTGCGCCGCTGCGCGCATGGGTGCGCGCACGGGCTTGGTGAGTTTTGATCTCGACGCAATCGGAGCCATGAGCTGCAACCCGGCCATTGGGGGGTTGGGCAAGGGGCACCTCGTGCGCGAGGTCGATGCGCTTGATGGGGTTATCGGCCGAGCGGCAGACGCCGGTGCGATCCACTACCGTATGCTCAACCGCTCCAAGGGCAGCGCGGTCTGGGGGCCGCGTGTGCAGGCCGACCGTGTGCTGTTCAAGGCGGCGGTCCAACAGGTGGTTCGAAACCAGGCGAACCTGTCGCTGATCGAGGGTGAGGCCGCTGCGCTCATGCTAGAGGGCGGGGTGGTTGCGGGGCTTGAACTGGCCGACGGGACGCAGTTGCGCGCCCCTCGGGTCATCCTTTGTACGGGCACATTCCTCGGCGGCGTACTCTTTCGGGGTGAGGAGCGGTTCGAAGGCGGGCGGATCGGAGAGAATGCCGCAAAAAGGTTGGCCGAGCAGCTACGGCATGCCAACCTGCCGATGGCGCGGCTCAAGACCGGTACACCTCCACGTCTCGACGGAGGGACTATCGACTGGGCGAGCCTCGAGGAGCAGCCGTCCGACGCAGACGGCTGGACCATGTCGCCACTTACCAACAGGCGCGCCAATCCGCAGATTTTCTGCGCAATCACGCGCACGACACAGGCTTCGCACGATGCGATCCGTGCCAACCTCCATCGTTCGCCGCTGTTTTCGGGCGCGATCGATGCGGCTGGACCGCGCTATTGCCCTTCGATCGAGGACAAGATTCACCGCTTCGGCGATCGCGACGGGCACCAGGTCTTCCTTGAACCGGAAGGCTTGCGCACGCATCTGGTCTATCCCAACGGAATCAGCACTTCGCTGCCTGTCGATGTCCAGCTCGATATGCTTCGTGCGATGCCGGGTCTCGAGCGGGTCGAGATGGTCGTGCCGGGCTACGCGGTCGAATACGATCACATCGATCCACGTGCGCTGACTCCGGACCTTCAGTTGAAGGCGATCCCCGGCCTTTACTGCGCCGGCCAGATCAACGGGACTACGGGTTATGAGGAAGCTGCAGCTCAAGGTCTTGTGGCCGGGCTCGAAGCCGCGACTGCCGAACTGGGCAAGAAGGGGCCGAAACTCGACCGTGCGAACTCTTACATCGCGGTGATGATCGATGATCTCACGCTCCAGGGTGTCAGCGAGCCTTATCGCATGCTTACCGCGCGGGCCGAGTATCGCCTGCGCCTGCGGGCGAACAATGCCGGGACGCGTTTGACCGCCCTGGGTATGGAGGCTGGTTGTGTAGGCGATGAGCGTCGCACATGGTTCGAGCAGCGGGAGCGGCACCGCGAGACGATCGGTGAAGCCTTTGCGCGGGATGTGCATGCGCGCGAACTCGCCGATGCGGGGCTCAACGTACGCCGGGATGGCGGTGAGAAGAACGTTGCCGAATGGCTGCGGCACGACGGGATCGATCTCGGAACACTTTCCCCTTGGCTCAAAGATATCAGTCTGCTCGATCCGATCCTTGCGCAGGAAATGGCCGAGGATGCGGCCTATGCGCCGTATCTTGCTCGGCAGGATGCGGAATTGCGCGATTTGCGGGCGAGCGAAGAGCTGCCATTGCCGTCGGACTTTCCCTATTCCGAGGTTCCCGGCCTTTCGAATGAGATGGTCGAGCGGCTCAGCAGGGCTGCACCGAGCACCCTGGCTGCTGCAGGGCGGGTGCCCGGAGTGACACCTGCCGCGCTCTCCGCCCTGCTTGTCCAGGCGCGCCGCTATCAGCAATCGGGTAGTTTCGCTGCGTGATCGATACCGAAGAGCAGGCCCGTGAGTATGTGGGTGGAATGGCAGATCGGGTTGCTATCGAGAGGCTTGAACGCTTTGCCGAGCTCCTGATCGAGGGGAACCAGCGGCAAAATCTCATCAGCAAGGCGTCCGAAGCGCAGGTGTGGCAGAGGCATATCGCCGACAGCGCGCAACTGCTGCAGCATGTTTCACGTGAAACACTCGATCACACTCGCGGCGAGCCATGGCTGGATCTGGGCACGGGAGCGGGCCTACCCGGCCTGGTCGTCGCGGCGCTTCTTCCCGATTTTCCGGTTCGGCTGGTCGAATCGCGCGCTCTTCGTGTCGAATTCCTGCGCGATTGCTGCGAAAAGCTCGAATTATCGCGTTGCGAGGTGCTGCATGATCGCATCGAACGGATCGAGCCGTTCCCGGTCAGTGTCATTTCGGCACGCGCCTTCGCTCCACTGGACAAACTCCTCCGCTTATCCGCACCCTTCTCCACAGAGCGCACGCGCTACGTCTTGCCCAAAGGGCGCTCGGCAGCGCACGAATTGGAGAAGCAAAAACCGTCGATTCGGAAGATGTTCCACGTGGAACAATCATTGACCGATCGCGATGCGGGCATCATCGTGAGTGTCTGATCCATCGCGAGATGCACCGAAATCGGTGCAGGAAGGACCCTCAGAGGTGAGAAACCCATGCTGACGATAGCCATAGCGAACCAGAAGGGTGGGGTGGGGAAAACCACGACCGCGATCAACATGGCCACCGCGATGGCGGCGACGGGGTGGCGGACCTTGCTTATCGACCTCGATCCGCAGGGCAATGCCTCCACAGGTATGGGAGTGAACGCGGCGGCGCGGGGCCTCTCCAGCTACGATCTTCTGGTGGATGAGATCCCGCTTTCGGAGACAGTCGTCAGCACAAGCATTCCCGGGCTGGACATCGTTCCGGCGACCCAGGACCTTAGCGGTGCGGAAGTCGAACTCGTCTCGGTCGAGGAACGCACTGCACGGCTCCGTCAGGCTCTCGACAATCACAGCGGTCACGATGTGTGCTTTATCGACTGCCCGCCCTCGCTTGGCCTGCTCACGCTCAATGCCCTGTGTGCGGCGGATACGTTGCTGGTGCCACTGCAGTGCGAATTTTTCGCGCTCGAAGGGCTTAGTCAGCTCTTGCAGACGGTCGAACGGGTCCAGCAGCGCTTCAACCCGTCGCTCGGCATCATCGGAGTCGCGCTGACGATGTACGATCGCCGGAACCGCCTGACCGATCAGGTGTCGGACGATGTCCGCGATTGCTTGGGGAATCTGGTGTTCGAAACCGTCATTCCCCGCAATGTCCGGCTTTCGGAAGCGCCGAGCCACGGCCTTCCGGCGTTGGTATATGATCATTCCTGCACCGGAAGCCGCGCCTATATCGCCCTTGCGCGCGAGCTGATCGGGCGTTTCCCGCCTGAGAGGCAGGCCGCATGACCAACAATAGCGATCCAATCCGCTTTTCCGTCCCCCAGCGCGGGCCGGATGACAAGAAGAAGCGCTTGGGCAAAGGGCTTGGCGCTCTTCTTGGGGAGACACGGCGAGAAGAACCGCTCGTGAGGGATGCTGTTTCGGGTGACGCGGACGCCGCAGCGCCTGAAAGCGATTCACCACTCAAAACGATCGCGGTCGCTTCGATTTCTCCGCTTCCCGGCAATCCGCGCAAGCATTTCGACGAGGAGGCGCTCGAAGAGCTTGCCGCCTCGATTGCGAAGCGTGGAGTGATCCAGCCGATTATCGTCCGTCCGCGCGGGAACGGGCAATATCAGCTTGTCGCGGGTGAGCGTCGCTGGCGGGCCGCACAGAAGGCGCGCCTGCACGATATCCCTGCTTTGGTGCGCGAGCTCGAGGACCGCGAGGTCATGGCGCTTGCGCTGATCGAGAACCTCCAGCGCGAAGACCTCAATCCGGTCGAGGAGGCGCGGGCATATCAGAGGCTCGCCGACGATGAGGGCATGACCCAGGCGGAAATCGCCCGCATGGTCGAAAAGTCACGCAGCCATGTCGCGAACTTCCAGCGCCTTCTGAACCTTCCCGAAGCCGTGCTCGATCTGGTCGAATCCGGGAAGCTCTCGATGGGCCACGCCCGTGCGCTGATCGGACAGGACGATGCCGCCGACCTCGCCGAGCGCGCGGTCAACGACAACCTTTCGGTTCGCGAAATCGAGAAGCTCGTCCGCCAGATGGCTCGGTCGGTCAATCCGCAGGGCAGGTCGGTCAAATCGCGCGGCGATACGGCCGCCGATGCCGACATCGCCGCAGTCCAGCGCCATCTCGAGGAATTCCTGGGGTTGCCCGTCCGGATCAAGGCCGATGCCGATCCGCGAACCGGCTCGATCTCGATCCGATACAAATCGCTCGATCAGCTCGACCTGGTATGCCAACGCCTAACCGGCGGTGACTTCTAAAACACTGATTTAGAGTTATTTGTGGTCACACAAGTTGCGCGGCGCAACTTTCCTCTTAGGGGGTAAATGCGCTATTGCTGCTTGATCGATTTCACCGGGCGAGGGCTAGGGGGTGCCTGCTTTATCATCTTCGGTGACGGAGCGGGTACGCGCTCCTCGATCATACGCGCGGCCCCTGGTACCTCATACGTTTCTTCGCGCACGGTCTCCCGAACCACCACTCGCTGCTGCTGTTCGTAACGAACGGGCACATAGACGACTTGCGGCGGTTGTGCGCAGGCGCAGCCGTAGGCTGGTGCATAGCCATAGTAGCCCTGGTGCGCGTAGGCCGGGTATCCATATGCGGAATAATGTGGCGCAGCGATTGTCCTGCTCGCGAGGCGAACCGGGCCCCGACCATATTGGGCCAGGTAGCCGTCGAGCGCGGCTTCGCAATCATACCGGTCGTCCTTTTTGCCGCCGCCAATGAGCCCGCCGAGCAGCAATCCCCCGAGACCGCCTGTTCCTGCGCCGATCAACGTGCCGGCCAGACGATCACCGTCACCGGCGACACGGTTGCCGATTATGCCGCCGGCGACAGCGCCAAGCAGGCTGCCGATGATCCCGCCCTTCTCCTTTTCGCTACGGCCACTGGTGCGGCGGTTGCATTCGTCGATCCACTGCTCTCGTTCGAGCACGGCGGCCCCGGAGGCATAGGGAACGGGAGCATAGCTTGCCGGAGTCTCGTAGGTGGAGGTGGCTGGACCCGAGGTTTCGATCCGCCGCGTACGGACGATAGTCTCGACACCGTCAGCGCCCTTCGTCGTCTCGGTCGACTCGGTCACCTGCACCGGGGCTGATTGCATGTCCGCAGGGAGCTCGCGGACGTCTTCAGTGCCCATCGGATCAATGACATATTGCTGAGCGTAGGCGGGATGGGCCAGCGAAACGACCCCGGCGACCAGACCCAAGCTGGTCGCAGCACGGAAACGAGAGCGGTTGAACGGCATGTAAACCCCCAATGCGATACGCCGGGGCACGCGAATCGCGCCTGCCGACAGTTGCAGTTAGCCAAATGTTTACCACTCGGCACTGCTCGCGCCCAAGCAGGCCGCTACTGCTGTCTCGTTTCGGGGCGATTGTCTCGCATCGGCGCCTTTGGCCCGGTTAGATCCGAGCCGAGAGCAATCGGGCGAGTTTTTCCAGTCCCGAAGCGTCCTTATTCGTGAACCGCGCTGGCTCTGGACTATCGAGATCAATCACCGCAATGGTTTCCCCATCGCGAACCACAGGCACAACAAGCTCCGAACGGCTGGCCGCATCGCACGCTATGTGTCCGGGAAAGGCATGGACGTCTTCCACCAGCTGGGTTTCCCGTGTCGAAGCCGCCACACCGCAGACTCCCTGGCCCAGGGGGATGCGGATGCAGGCCGGACGGCCAACGAACGGACCCAGCACCAGCTCGTCAGCACCTGAAGCAGACTTCCCCATGCGGTAGAATCCGGCCCAATTGAGCCCGGGAAGGAACTCCCAAATGAGAGCGGCGACATTCGCCATGTTCGCCACCGGGTCGGGTTCCCCCGCCGTCAGCGCATCCGCCGCATCGCTCAGCTGACGATAGCGTTCTGCCGTGTCGAGACCGGGATCGGGCTTGAAATCGTACATTCTTGTCCTCTTTGACCGGCGTATCGCGGCGTTCGCCTGTTGCCGCAAGCCGAATGCGGCAGTAATCCCGCCTACATGGCTATTCTTCGCAAACTCGCAATCACCCTTGTCGTCCTGATCGCGGTGCTCGGCATCGCATTCTATTTCCTGTCGCGCGGCGATACGGCCGATTTGACTGTCGAAGAAGTCGCCGGGACCGATCCCACGCTGCAGGAACCCGAGGCGGAGAGCTTCCCCACCGTGCAGATCGCCAAGCCGGTCGGCTGGAATGAGGGCGAACAGCCCGAAGCTGCCGAGGGCTTGGCCGTCAACCGGTTCGCCGAAGGTCTCGAGCACCCTCGCGTGCTTTATGCCCTGCCGAACGGTGATGTTCTGGTAACCCTCACCCGCGCCCCGAAGACCGAGGACAGCGGAGAAGGCGGAATCCTGGACACGATCCGTGGATGGGTGGCGTCCTATCTGTTCTCCGAAGCCGGCGCCGCGGGCGAGTCACCCAACCAGATCGTGCTGCTGCGCGATTCCGACGGCGATGGCGTTGCCGAAACGCGGAAGGTCATCCGCGAGGAGGGTCTCGATTCGCCTTCTGGCCTGAGCTGGAACGATGGCACACTCTATGTGGCAAACCACGATGCGGTGCTGGCCTTCGATTACGAGCTCGGCAGCGACGATGTGACCGGCGAACCGCGCAAACTCATGGATTTACCGCCCGGTGGCGGCCACTGGATGCGCAATATGGAAATCCATCCTGATGGTGACCGCCTGTTCGTCGCTGTCGGCTCTGTAAGCAATATCGGCGAGCAGGGGATGGACGTCGAGGAGGGCCGCGCGATGATCTGGGAATACGATCTCACCACAGATCGCCAACGCCAGTTTGCCGCAGGCCTGCGCAATCCGAACGGTTTCGATTTCAGCCCCTGGTCGGGAGAACTATGGGCCACCGTGAACGAACGCGACATGCTCGGGTCGGACCTGGTGCCGGACTATCTCACCAATGTCCCGGTCGGCGCTCAATATGGCTGGCCTTGGGTCTACTATAAGAACAACATCGATCGCCGGGTAGAGGCACCGATGCCGGCCTATCTGATGGAATACACCCGTAATCCGGTCTACGCGCTGGGTCCGCATGTGGCCGCACTCGGCCTTGTGTTCACCAAGGAAGGCCACCGCATGGGCCCCGAATTCGGCAGCGGGGCTTTCATCGCGCGCCACGGTTCGTGGAACCGCAAGCCCCCTTCGGGCTATGATGTGGTCTATGTCGGTTTCGACGAACGCGGCAACCCGATCGGCAAGCCTGTTCCGTTGCTCACCGGCTTCCTCAATGCGGACGGTACGACCAAGGGGCGTCCGACCTGGGTCGAATGGGCAGGTGATGGTTCCCTGCTGGTCTCGGACGACACGGCCGGCATCATCTGGCGCGCGGTCGCCCCCGATGCGGAACCGGGAGCCGGGATCGAACGGATAAGCGGCAATTCGCTTCCACCGCAACGCGAGCTGCGCGATCCGCGAGCGATATTCGAAGAGGATTACCTCCGCCGTCAGGCCGGGCAGAGCCAATAAATTGCCGACTTAAAGGGGTTTTTCTGCTCGCCCCGCGAGTTCCACTGCGAACTGGTGTGCGCTGCGTCCTGAGCGGTTTCCGCGCTCGATAGCCCATGCAAGTGCCTCATCCTCGTCGAACTCAAGTCCGGCGGGATCGGTGTAGGCGCGCACAATCTCGAGATAGGTATTCCGATCGCAAGGATGGAAGCCGAGCGCCAGTCCGAAGCGATCGGCCAGCGCGAGCGCATTGTCCCGTTCGTCGCGCTCGTGCAGCGCTTCGCTTTCGTGCTCGTTGCGCGCGACGATGGCGCGCCGATTGGAAGTGACCGCAAGCCGGACATGCGGTGGCCGGGCGACGAGCCCTCCATCGAGGAGGCTCCGCAATCCTAGCACCGCCTGCGCTTCACCCGCGCCGAAGCCGAGATCGTCAACGAAGAGCAGGCACGCGCTCTCTTGTTCTGCAAGAGCTTCCAGCAAGGCGGGCATCCCCGACAAAGCGTCGGCTGTGATCTGGATCAGGGTAAGGCTGCCCGATTTGTCCTGTTGGACCTCGGACACAACCGAACGGACCAAAGCCGACTTGCCCATTCCGCGCGCACCCCAAAGCAGCATGTCGTGAGCCGCATGGCCGTGTGCCAAGCGACGGATGTTCTCCAACACTGCCGCTTTCTGCGCGTGGATTCCGCGAAGAGTCCCGAGAGGGAGGGCGTCGATGCGATCCAACGGTCGCGCGCTGCCGCCGTTCCAGACGAAACCCGGAGCGGACGACCAGTCGACCGAAGAAACCGCAGGCGGAGAAATCCGCTCAAGCGCTTCGGCGATGCGCCTGAGAGTGTCGTCCGCCTCGCCCATTATCGGCGCTTCTAGCCCGCGAGCTTTTCATTCGGGAGCGTGTAAAGCAAATCGGCTCCGGCGGTTGCGCTCGCCTTGAGACCAAGCGCCTCTGGCACGATCCTGTCGAGGAAGAACCGAACGGTAACGGGCTTGGTCTCCGCCAGCGCCGGTGCAGCGCCGGTCGCCACAGCCTCGGCCTGCTTCTTCAGTTGCCACCCGGCGACAGCAACCGCAGCCATGGTGCAGAACGGCACGCTGCCGGCGAGCCGGTCGTCGAGACTTGCTTCATCACGCATCCACCGCGCGATTTCCGCGCAAGTCCGCGAAAGCTCGGCAAGTTGCGTTTCGCCCGAGGCGTCGCGTGCAATTTCCTCGAACAGGCCGATCATCGCCTCGCCGCCTTCCAGCCCGAGCTTGCGGGTGACGAGATCGGCGGCCTGGATTCCGTTGGTGCCTTCGTAGATCGGAGCGATCTTCGAATCGCGCCAGTGCTGCGCCGCGCCGGTCTCTTCGACGAACCCCATCCCGCCATGTACCTGGATCCCGATCCCTGCGACCTCGACGCCGATATCCGTGCCCCAGGCTTTCACCATGGGTACCAAGATCTCGGCACGGATCTTCGCTTCGGTGTCGCCCACCGTGCCGCGATCGACCCGTCCGGCGCAGTAATAGAGCAGCGCGCGGCAGCCTTCGGTCAATGCCTTCATCCGCAGGACCATGCGGCGTACGTCCGGGTGCTCGATAATCGCCACCGGGGTCTTGTCAGGCGACCCGGCGCGGGCGGACTGCACCCGGTCGATCGCATAGTGCAGCGCCTGCTGTGTCGCACGTTCGCCGATCTGCACGCCCTGGTTGCCGACATTGATGCGCGCATTGTTCATCATCGTGAACATCGCCATCAGCCCGCGGTTGGGCTCACCGACGATCTCGCCAATGCATTCGCCGTTATCGCCATAGCTCATGACGCAGGTCGGCGACGCGTTGATCCCCAACTTGTGCTCGAGACTGACGCAGCGAAGATCGTTCTTCGGCCCGAGCGAACCGTCGTCGTTCACGTGGTACTTGGGCACCACGAACAGCGAAATTCCTCGCGAACCTTCCGGCGCGTCGGGCAGCCGCGCGAGAACGAGGTGGATTATGTTCTCCGAAAGCTCGTGCTCACCCCAGGTGATGTAGATCTTCTGGCCGGTGATCCGGTATTTGCCAGCGTGAGGGCCATCCTCGATCGGAACCGCCGTCGAGCGCAGCGCGCCTACGTCGGACCCTGCGGCCGGCTCGGTCAGGTTCATCGTTCCCGACCATTTGCCGCTGACGAGATCGGGAAGATATCGGGCCTGCTGATCCTTGCTGCCGTGGTGTTCGAGCGCTTCGATCGCGCCGACCGAGAGCATCGGCAAGAGGTTGAAGGCCATGTTCGCCGCGCCGAGGTTCTCGAGCACGTTGCAGGCGAGCGTAAAGGGCAGGCCTTGTCCGCCGAACTCTTCCGGCGAAGCTATCGCGTTCCAGCCCTGCTCCACATAGGCGTCGTAGGCTTCCTTGAATCCCTCGGGCAGGCGCACCACGCCGTTTTCCAGCTTTGCTCCTTCGAGATCTCCGATGCGGTTCAGGGGTGCGAACTCGCCAGCCGCGAATTGCCCGACGCCTTCGACGATAGCTTCCACCAGATCGGCCTCCGCATGAGCGAACTTTTCGGTGTGCGCGAGCTCCTCGATCCCGGCGTTCACGCGGATGGCAAGAAGTTGGTCCTGAGTCGGCGGGGTATAGGGTGTCACGGGCGTTGATCGTCCTGTTGGTGTGGGCGCGAGCGGGGCGGAAAGGCGCGTTTTGCTTGGCAGCGCCTGTGAGAGAATATAGCGACCATCCAATGAGCGACAAGGACGTTACGGAAGTGCTGCCGCCTGATGCCGAAGGCATTGCGCAAGCCGCGCGAATCCTCGGGGCCGGCGGGCTCGTCGCGATTCCCACCGAGACGGTCTACGGCCTCGCTGCGCGGGCGGACAGCGCCGAGGCGGTGGCGAAAATCTATGCCGCAAAAGGTCGCCCCGACTTCAACCCGCTGATCGTGCATGTGCGAGATCTCGACCAGGCGAAACAGATCGCGCGATTCGACGATCGCGCGACCGACCTGGCCGAGCGGTTCTGGCCCGGTCCGCTGACACTGGTGCTGCCGTTGCTCGATGGTGCGAAGGTGGCTGGCGCCGTGACGGCAGGCTTGCCGACTATTGCTCTGCGCCAGCCTTCACACCGGGTGATGCGGGCAGTGCTCGAACAGACCGGCGTTCCGCTGGCGGCACCATCGGCGAACGTCAGCGAGGACATCAGCCCGACCCGGCCCGAGCATGTGCTCGCCTCCTTCGGTGACGCCGCTCCGCCAGTGCTGGACGGGGGGCAAAGCCAAAAGGGGTTGGAGTCCACCATCGTCGCCTTGCGCGAAGACGGCAGCTGGTCGCTGCTGCGTCCCGGCCCAGTGACCAAGGAAACACTCGAGCGTTTGCTCGGCGGCGAACGGCAGGTCGCCGATGCCGGTATCGAAGCGCCGGGCCAGCTGACCCGGCACTATTCCCCCGGCAAGCCCTTGAGGCTGAGCGCCACGGAAGTTGCGCCAGACGAGTTTTTCATCGGTTTCGGTGACGTCACCGGTGACTGCAATCTGTCAGAAGCAGGCGATCTTAACGAGGCTGCGGCGCGGCTCTATGATTGCCTGCATCGCGGTGCCGCGTCGGACAAGCCGCGTATAGCGGTTGCGCCGATCCCCTATGGCGAGGTCGGCCGGGCGATCAACGACAGGTTGCGGCGCGCCTCGGCTGGGGCTGGCTAGTTGCCTTCAGGTTCGGCTGGAATCGTCGGTAGGATCGCCTGGATATCGCGGTAGGTCAGCTGCGCGTCGTTGCAGGACTTGCGGATACCATCCTGGCATTCGCGCAGCTCCCTGGCGTAGCGGCGTTCCAGCTTGCCAAGTTCTTCTTCGCGCTTGCGAATTTCGCGCCCGCGCTTTTCGTCGGCTTCGGACTGGCTGGTCGTCGCAAGATCGACCGCTTTGCTGCCCGCGCGGACGGGCGCCGTCACGACGTCGGCCGCCGTGCCGACGATGCATCCGGAAAGCGAAACGCCCGCCGAAGCGAGCGCCAAAATGGAAAGAGCGCGCATGGCTGGCACCATGCGCGCTCCTCAATGGAATGCAAGGCCGGAAACGACCACCTGTCGGACCGGCGGGGTCAGGTCTCGTCGGTCAGCACAGCCTCGGCTTCCTCGTCTGCGGGCTCATCCCCATCTGAGGATGTCGGATTGCAGGTGAGCGTGCCCGATCCGAAAGCGCTCACGCTGCATTTCGCATTGCCGTTGACAACCACGTCGCCTGCGCCGGCGATGGTCGCTTCGACTTCGCCATCCGAAGCGAATTCGACATTGCCTGCTCCGCCGATCGAGATTTCGGCCTTATCGGCCTTGAGGCCCGCCATTTCGACATCGCCAGCGCCGCCAATAGAGATTTCCAGGCGCTCGACTGTACCTGCGCCTTTTACGGAGCCCGAGCCACCGATTGCGATTTCAAGCGATTCCCCGGCAATCTCTTCGATAGAGATCGAACCCGAGCCGCCAATGGCGAGTTCGGAATTCGACGCGACGGTTGCCGCTTCAACCGTTCCGGAACCCGCGATCGTAATGCTTTTGGGGGCAGGCATGGTTACGCGCACGACGGGTTTGTCGTCCCTGAAGTCGATATCGGGATCGCGCGTCACGCCGAAAGTGTCGTTATCGAGCACGAAACGCAGCGCATCCTCGTCATCGCCTTCGACCTCGATATCGAGCGTATCGCCTTCGGTCAGGATCACCGAGGCACTGGCCGCGACAACCAGCTCGGTAGGTGCGGCACCGCTCGTATCGAGCTCGCTGAGCGGGACACCCTTCTCGCCGTTGATCGTCAGGTCGACATTACCGCAACCGGATAGCCCGGCACCCATCGCAAGCGCGGCGAGGGGCGCCAAACCTTTCAAGAGCCGCTGAATCATCTGTATCTCTCCACCTTGTGTGATTGCAGTCCCGCTAAGCGTATTGGCGATATAATACACCAATTCGCCATGCGCAAGCAGTGTCGCGAATCAAAAAGGGCCGCCCGGAAGGGCAGCCCTCGATGATTGTCAGCCGGCGCGAGACTTATTTGTCGTCGTCGTCATTGTCGTAGTATTGCGGAGCGTGCTCGCGCAGGACTTCGAGAATCTTCTCGAGCGCCGTTGCCTCGTCGGTCTCTTCCATTGCCGCGAGTTCGCGGGCGAGACGGCTGGAGGCCGCTTCGAAGATCTGCCGTTCGGAATAGCTCTGTTCGGGCTGGTCGTCCGGACGGAACAGGTCGCGGGTCACTTCGGCGATGAGGACGATCTCACCCGAATTGATCTTCGCTTCGTATTCCTGCGCGCGGCGCGACCACATGGTGCGCTTGACCTTGGGCTTGCCCTTGAGCGTGTCCATCGCCTCTTTCAGCGTCTTGTCCGAGGACAGCTTGCGCATGCCGATCGATTCGACCTTGTTGACGGGCACGCGCAGCGTCATGCGCTCTTTCTCGAACCGCAGGACGTAGAGCTCCAGCTGCATGCCAGCGATCTCTTCGTTCTGGAGTTCGATCACACGGCCCACGCCGTGCTTCGGGTAAACAACATAATCTCCGACAGTAAAGGCGGGCGCATTGCTTGCCATGCGTATTCCTT
Source organism: Erythrobacter sp. GH1-10 (assembly GCF_045363165.1). Lineage (NCBI taxonomy): Bacteria > Pseudomonadati > Pseudomonadota > Alphaproteobacteria > Sphingomonadales > Erythrobacteraceae > Erythrobacter > Erythrobacter sp. GH1-10. The sequence continues at coordinate 355,118 of NZ_JBJFLP010000001.1, forward strand.
TCTTGGGGCCTACCAGCAAGGGCGACAGAAGACGACTGGGCTGGCGACGTTGCCGCTCGAGAGAGACAGGCAAACGCCGTTAAAATACCGTCCGAACCTCTGTTTGCTGGTATGTGGCCTTTCTGGTTCTACCTTCCGGCGCCGGGACCAGCCGACGCGGTTGGTTCATTATATAACATAATCGCAACAATATTGCGAGTCTGATTGATTCTTGCCTATTCCGGTTGCCATTCGCACAAAGGTAAGGCGGACCCTTGGAAGGATTCCATGCTCGATCTGTTTCTTTTTCCAGCACTTATGCAGCTATCGACTGTTCCTGCAGAATTCTACGAGCAGGAGTATTCCGGAGATACGCAGGCCGCCATCTCCGATCACGCCAACGAAGATGCGAAGGCCCTGACCGTGGCCCTCGAACGGCTTGGTGAGCAAGGGGATGCGAGTGCCTACGAGGCATTGGGCGAAATCTACAGCGGGGGAGCCTTCGGAGTGAAACGCGATCCCGTGCGCGGTTGCGACTATTTTGAGCTGGTCGGCGCGCGCCGCGCGGATGCGCTGCACAATCTCGCAACCTGTTACTACAGCGGAAACGGCCGTCGGCAGGATCTCGCCAAGGCCCGCGAGTTCTACGTCCAGGCAGCCGAGGCCGGCTGGCGCATGTCTTTCTGTGCCTATGGCAACATGCTCGTACGCGGGGAGGGTGGCCCCGTTGATGCGGAGGAAGGCATCCACCTGTGCCGGATGACGGCGGTGCTGGGCGATGCCGATGCCCAGACCGATTACGGCACCTATTTGCTGACCGGGAACGGGGTCGAACGCGATCCGGTGGCGGCGCGTTTCATGCTCGAGCAGGCCGCCGCGCAGCAACAGCGCAACGCAGCATTTCTGCTCGGCCAGATCCACACGAAAGGCGACGGAACGCCGACCGACCACCGGCTTGCCGCCGACTGGTTTGTGCAAGCCTATGAATGGGGTCGCTCGGATGCAGCACTGGAAGCGGCCAGGAGCTTCCTGCGCCGCGGATACATCGAGAATGACGATGGGAGCGCGACCGTCAAACCCGAGCTGCTCGGCGATGCTCTCGAGTGGAGCCGAATTGCTCTATCTGCTGAAGCGAATGGCTCCGAGCGGCAGGAGCAAGCCGTTGAACTTGAAAAACTGCTAATCCGACTGATCGATGCAGCCGAGGGAACCACCGGCGGTTAGTCGCCCTCGCCGGGTTCGGCGCTGAAATACTTCTCGAACTTGCCTTCTTCGCCCTTGTGATCGTCGGCGTCGGGCAGCGGCTCTTTCTGGCTCGTGATATTCGGCCATTCGGCTGAGAACTTGGTGTTGAGTTCGAGCCATTTCTCGAGCCCGTCTTCGGTGTCGGGCAGGATCGCCTCCGCCGGACATTCGGGCTCGCACACCCCGCAATCGATGCACTCGCTGGGGTTGATCACCAGCATGTTCTCGCCTTCGTAGAAGCAATCGACCGGACACACTTCGACGCAGTCGGTGTATTTGCATTTGATGCAGTCATCGGTGACGACGTAAGTCATGTACAGCTTGCTTTCGGATTGCGGCAATGGATGGCGGGTGGTGCTATGGCGATTTCACCGCGAGGGTCAAGGCCCACATTTGTGACAGCGCCCTGCGAACAAAGGGTTCATCAGAAACGCGTCAGCTCCCGGTAGAACGTCGTCGCGAGGGCCGGAGAGGCGCGTCGTTCGGGCAGGCCCATCACTTCGATTATCTTGACCTCTCCTGCGTGAACCAAGGTGAGCACATCGCCGATGGCGACGCTCTCGCTCACTCGCTGGACATGCTGCCGGTTGCGGCGCAGCGTGCCGCTTTCGATCATCGTCCGGGCAGCCGAGCGGGTGCGAGCAAAGCGCAGGTAAACGAGCAGCCGATCGATCCGGATTGTCTCCGTGCCGGCGGCTTGCCCGATATCGGTCATCCGCCAAGCAGGTCTGCCAGCCCGTCGAACGCTCCTCCCGAACGCGCCGGCTCCGTATCGCCTCGGAGCCGTGACTTCCGTGGCCCACCCTTTCGCTTGGAATCGCGCTTGCCCTTGGGACCCTTTCCGCGCCGCGCATCCGGCTTTCGCGCCTGGCGTTCGGGGTTTCCGGGGCGGCGCGGGCGCCAGGTCCAGCTGTCGGGTGCAGGCGGTCCATGCGCACCTTCTTCCAGCGTCCGCCCTCGCTGGACCTTGAACCCCGCACTGCCGAGCAGGCGGCGTGCATTGTCCTCTTCCAGACCGATCGACACCGGAAGCGCAAGATCGAGCCGGAAGCGCGGATGCTTCTGCTGCGAGGTTGTGCCGGTCGCTTTCGCCCGTGCCTCGAATGCAGCGCGCAGGATCTTCTCGGCGAGATCGACCCGGATCAGCTGCGTTCCTGCGGGCCGGTAGCCCGCGGGGATCGCCTTGGCCTCGGCGATAACGGGCAGCATCGCTTCCTGCAGCGGCCTCCGGTCGAGACCGAGGGCATGCAGCAACTGCCGCGCGGCGGGCTTCAGCAGGTCGCGCGCGAAAACGTCGAGCGCGCCGAATGTCACACCGAGCTTGCGCAGGAATGGGCGCATTTCCTTGGGCAGGTGCTGGAGCCCGGCATTCTCGCGGGCGACGACGCCGCGCGCTTCGATCAGCGTGATCAACAGCGCGCGCGCCTCCGAACCCGCCTCGGGATCACGCGCGGCTTCCGCGAGCTTGCGCAATGGGGCAAGCGGTTCAAGCTTGGCTTGCAGCCATTCGAGCAGCCCGGATTCGAGTTTCGCACGTGCCTGATCGGGCATCATCGTGATTTCCCGCGCCAGCGTCAGGCGCGGTGCCGCGAAGTCGTCGGGCATGTCGATCGCCGCCAGCGGGCGATCATTCCAGCGTATCGACCCGCCCGCGATTTCAAGTTCGCCCAGCCCTTCGGTGAGCAACCAGTCCGCGCGCTGGGCGAGCAGGCCGGGCAGCGCCTTCTCACCAGCCGCCAGCAGCATCTTGCGATCGGCGGCGGTGGCATCGGGGTCGACCACGAACAGGAAGCCGTCGAGACGGCCTATCGGTTCGTCTTCGACGGTGAGGCGTCCGTCGGGTTCCAGATTTACGGGTAGTGCGCTGGCATCCTGTCCAAGCGATTTCATCAAGATAGTCGTCCTTCGGTTGACGAAGCGTTCGGTGAGCCGAGCGTGCAGCGCATCGGAAAGCTTCGCTTCGACCGCGCGCGCCCGCGCGGCCATTTCGTCGCGCGCCAGCACCCAGTCGGGCCGCTGGCAGATATAGGCCCAGGAACGGATCGCGGCTATCCTTCCCTGAAGCGTGTCGATGTCGCCCCCCGTGCGATCGAGTTCGGCGATCCGCGCGGCGACGAAATCCGCCCCGAGATAGCCTTCGCTCAGGTCCTGCCACAGCCTTGCGACGAAGCGGGCATGCGGATCGACGCCCACTTGCCGAAAGTCGGGAAGCGAGCACGCTTCCCAGAAACGGCGGACAAGCCCGGCGCCGCGGACCGTTTGGGCGATGGGATCATCGGCAAGGCGCTTGAGCACTGCGAGATCGATCGCTTCGGGCGCGCGGCGCAACATCTCGTGGTCGGGTGCACTCTCTAGATCTGCGATAAGCGCGCCAAGGCTCGCGAAACGCGGTTCGGCCTCGCGCCAGTAGAGATGGGTGAGGGGCGCGAAACGGTGTTCCTCGATCGCGTAGATTTCTTCGTCGGTAAACTCGAGCGGGGCACCCGTCCTGCTTCCACCGCCGGTCAGCGTCCCGAATGTCCCGTCGCGCTGGTGCCGCCCGGCGCGCCCGGCAATCTGGGCCATTTCCGCCGGAGTGAGCCGCCGCTTGCGGCTTCCGTCGAACTTCGACAGCGCGGCGAAGGCGACGTGATTGAGATCGAGGTTGAGACCCATGCCGATAGCATCGGTGGCGACGATGTAATCGACTTCACCGTTCTGGAACAATTCCACCTGCTTATTGCGCGTTTCCGGTGAAAGCGCGCCCATCACCACTGCCGCTCCGCCGCGAAAGCGCCGCAGTGCCTCGGCCATTGCGTAGACTTGCTCGACCGAAAAGGCGACGACCGCGCTACGCGGCGGCAGGCGGGAAAGCTTGCATGATCCGGCATGGCTCAGCGTCGAGAAGCGCGGGCGCTCGACCATTTCTGCCCCGGGAATCAGCTTCTTCACGATCGGCTCCAGCGTCGCCGAGCCGAGGATCATCGTCTCTTCGCGGCCGCGGGCATTGAGTAGCCGATCGGTGAAGATATGGCCGCGCTCCGGGTCGGCACCGATCTGGGCTTCGTCGACGGCGACAAAGGCGTGCCCGCCGCCCAGCCGGTCCATCGCCTCGGCGGTGCAGCAGAAATAGCGCGCGTCTTTCGGCTCGATCCGCTCCTCGCCGGTGATCAGCGCAACCGCCTTGTCGCCCTTGATCGCACGCACCCGGTCGTAGACCTCGCGCGCCAGCAAGCGCAGCGGGAAGCCCATCATCCCGCTCGAATGGCCGCACATCCGTTCGATCGCGAGATGCGTCTTGCCGGTATTGGTCGGGCCGAGCACCGCCCGCACAGTCGAATTGCTCGAAGATCGGTTCACGTTCCGGCTTGTGTCAGTCTTGGCCGAAGGGAGCAATGGGACGTTTGGAAACGCCCGCCTATTTGCGCACAACCACTCATCGCAGCGCAGACTCGTTTGGTCGCTGCTTAAGTGCGTATTTACTTTGTTCGTCCATCAATTTCGGCCAATAACCGCTTGGGAGTGGCCCGCCGAGGGCCTCGCTAGGACGCAATGTTGGATCACGCGCGCACCGGTCCGGATGGAATCACGGTCGAGGACTACTCCTCGCCCTACGATGCCCCTGCGCCATCGCCCCATGACAGAGATAGCCGTGAGCCCGTCGATACAGGCAGCCGGGCCACGGTGATTTCCCGCGTGAGCGGCATTGGCGAGCGTTACGACGAATGGAAGCTTGCCGCCGGGAACTGGTTCAACGGACTGGACCTTGCACCAGACCTTGCCGACAACATCGGCAGTCGTCGCTGGTTTCGCGGACTCGGCACAATGGTGGCGCTGGGGGCCGTGGCGCTCGCCTTCTGGCCCGACCTGGCCCCGCTCGAAGCGCGGGTCTCGATGCCGCAAGGCCAAGAAATCCGCGACGAGTTCCGCAGCCAGATGATCATGCCGCTGGCTTACGGCGCGGACAGCGGGCGCCGCATGGGACCGACCGCCGAGGTAATCCCGCTCGCCAGTGCGCCCGAGCGCCCGCAGATCGAATTTCTGGCGACCCTCGCTCCCGGTGACAGTTTCGCCAGCATGCTCCGCCGCGCCGGCGTTTCCTCCGGAGATATCGGGCAGGTCAGCGCGCTGATCGGCCAGGCCATGCCGCTCGCCGAGATCGAACCGGGCACGCAGATAGACATCGTGCTGGGCCGCCGGCCGGCAGAAGGTGCGCCGCGGCCGCTCGATGCCCTGAAGTTTCGCGCGCGTTTCGACCTCGAGCTCGAGATCGCGCGTCAAGGCGGCGATCCGGCAGCAGGGCAAGGCGGAATGCTTGCGCTGCAGCGCAATGTGATCCGGGTCGATGACACTCCGCTGCGCGTGCGCGGGCAGGTAGGGGGCAGCCTGTACCGTTCGATGCGCGCGGCAGGCGTCCCGGTCAGCGCCGTGCAGGACTACATCAAGGCGCTCGACAACCAGATCGACATGGATCGCCAGGTCCGCTCGTCCGACGAATTCGACATCATCATCGCCTACCGACGCGCAGCCACCGGAGAGCGCCAGGCGGGGCAATTGCTTTATGCCGGGATCGATCGTGGTGGTCAGCCCAAGACCCAGCTTATGCGCTGGGGCGAGGATGGCACTTTCTATGAAGCCTCGGGTGTCGGAGAGCAGCGCAACGGCCTTGTCGCTCCAGTACCGGGCCGGATCTCGTCGAACTTCGGAATGCGTCGCCACCCGATCCTCGGATACCGGAGAATGCATTCGGGCATGGATTTCAGCGCCCGGCGCGGGACGCCCATCGTCGCGGTAACCGACGGTACCGTGGCCGGGGCGGGCCGGATGGGAGGCTGCGGTATTGCCGTGCGCCTCAATCACGGAAACGGTCTTTCGACCCGATACTGCCATATGAGCCGGATGGCGGTCAGCCGCGGCCAGCAGGTGCGGCGCGGGCAGGTGATCGGCTATGTTGGCTCCACCGGACTGTCGACCGGGCCTCATCTTCACTACGAAATGTACCGCAACGGACGAGCGATCAATCCGGCCACTGTCAGGTTCGTGACCCGGGCGCAGTTGTCGGGAACCGAGCTGATCGACTTCAAGCGGCAACTGATCAGGCTGAAGGATATCGAAGTCGGCGCCGCGCTCGAAGACCTCGAAAAGCTGCCAAGCGAAAGCGAGGAACCGGTGCGTGAAATCGAAAAGATCGATCTGGCCCGCCGTCTCAAGCCCGGCCGCAACGGACCGTAACGCTTGCGATTGCAGCCGTGCGCGATTTGCGGCTAAACCTGCGACCATGACGGGACATTATCCAAATACGCGCCTGCGCCGCACGCGCGCCAGCGGGTGGAGCCGGGCGCTTCACCGCGAGAACCGCCTTGCACCGACAGACCTGATCTGGCCTCTGTTCGTGACCGAAGGCCAAGGGGTCGAGGAGCCGGTGGCAACACTGCCCGGCGTCTCGCGCTGGTCGGTCGACGGGATCGCGAAGCGCGCCAAAGAGGCCGTCGATCTCGGCATCCCGGTGATTGCGCTGTTCCCGAACACGCCCAGCGACAAGCGCAGCGACGACGGGGGCGAAGCGCACAATCCCGACAACCTGATGTGCCGCGCGATCAAGGCGATCAAGAATGCCTGCGGAGAGGATATCGGCGTGCTGACCGACGTCGCGCTCGATCCCTATACCAGCCACGGGCAGGACGGCCTGCTCGACGCGAACGGCTATGTGACCAATGACGAGACCGTCGCGGCGTTGGTCGACCAGGCGATCAACCAGGCCGAGGCCGGCGCGAACATCATCGCCCCTTCGGACATGATGGACGGCCGCATCCAGGCGATCCGCATGGCGCTCGAAATGGGCAATCATCACAACGTCCAGATCATGAGTTACGCTGCGAAGTATGCGAGCGCGTTCTACGGCCCGTTCCGCGACGCGGTCGGTTCGGGCGGGTTGCTCAAGGGCGACAAGAAGACCTACCAGATGGACCCGGCCAATGGAGACGAGGCCCTTCGCGAAGTGGAATTCGACATCGCCGAAGGCGCGGACAGCGTGATGGTAAAGCCGGGGCTCGCCTATCTCGACATCATCTATCGGGTGAAAGAGCGTTTCAGCGTGCCGGTCTTCGCCTATCAGGTGAGCGGCGAATACGCGATGATCGAAGCCGCACAGGCCGCCGGGATCGGCGATCGCGACGCGCTGCTGATGGAAAAGCTGATCGCCTTCAAACGCGCCGGATGTTCGGGAGTTCTGACCTATCACGCGCCGGTCGCCGCGCGCTTGCTCAATGGCTGAGGCGGACACCCGCTTCCGGCACGAGACCGAACGCCTGATCCTGCGCGACTGGCAAGACGAGGATTGGACGAGGTTTTGGGACGGCACCAACACGCCCGCGGTGATGCGCTGGCTCGGCGGGGTGTGCGACGGGGACAAACGCCAGGCCGCGCAGGACCGCCTGCTTTCCTACGAGCGAGAACATGGCCACACCTTCTGGTGCGTCGAACGCAAAGAGGATGGTGCGATCCTGGGATTTTGCGGACTGAAGCGCTGCAACCAGAAAGGCGGCCCGATCGGCATGATGGAAGTCGGCTGGCGGCTCCGCGAGGATGCCTGGGGCAAAGGCTACGCCAAGGAGGCCGCAATCGCCTCGCTCGATCTGGCGTTCGATCGCTTCGGCGCGGATGAAGTCATCGCGTTGACTGTCGAGGGCAACACGCCGAGCTGGGGATTGATGATACGGCTTGGAATGGAGCGGCGCGAAGACCTCGACTTCCCTAACGACGATTTCGATCCGGAGAGCGGCACGATCATCGTCTATTCGATAGACCGCGGCGACTGGGCTCTGCTCAATGGCTGACCTCGTACTCGAAACCGAACGGCTGGTGCTGCGCAAAATCGACGAGACCGACGCTGCGCTGCAGGACAATATCCTCAACACCCCGACCGTCATGGCGCATCTCGGCGGCGTGAAGGAGCTGCACGAAATCGAAGCCAAGCACGCCAAGGCGATGGCGAGCTTTGCCAAGGAAGGCTTCGGCTTCATGATGATGATCGAGAAAGCGAGCGGCGATCTCGTCGGCCATTGCGGCATGAAGCGCGTCGAAAACCCGCTTGCGCCCAATATCGGCGATCACGAGATCGGCTGGCTGGTTCGCGAAGACCGCTGGCGGCGCGGCTATGCGCACGAGGCGATGGTCGGCGTGATCGACTGGGCGTTCGGTCCGATCGGCGCGCCCCATGTCGTCGCGCTCACCTGCGAGGCGAATGTCGGCAGCTGGAAGCTTATGGAAAAGCTCGGCATGGAACGCCGCACCGACCTCGATTTCATCGATCCCGGATTTCCCGAAGAACAGAATCCGACGATCCAGTACTCGCTCACCAAGGAGCAATGGGAGACACGCAAATGTACCGCCCCGGAGTGAACATCATCCCGATCCACGGCAAGACGCCGCATATTCACGAGACCGCTTTCGTCGCCCCCGGCTGCACCCTCATCGGAGATGTCGAAATCGGGGCGGAAAGCTCGGTGTGGTACAATTGCGTGCTGCGCGCGGATGTCAGCCGGATCGTGATCGGCGAACGCACCAATATCCAGGACGGCACCGTGTGCCACTGCGACCCGCCGCGTCCGGGTGACGAGGAGGGCTCTCCACTCATCATCGGCGACGACGTGCTGGTCGGTCACATGGCGATGCTGCACGGCTGCACGATCAAGGATCGCGGCTTTGTCGGCCTCGGCGCGATCGCGATGAACAAGGCGGTGATCGGTCACGACGCCATGCTGGCGGCTGGCGCGATGCTGACCGAAGGCAAGGTGATGGACGACCGCATGCTGTGGGCCGGTCGCCCGGCAAAGCCGATGAAAGAACTATCCGACGCGGCGATCGCCGGAATGCGGACGGGTGTCGCGCACTACACCGAAAACGCCAAGCATCACGCGGTCGCGGTGTTCGAATGCGGGTTGAAGTGAGCCGCTTGCGAAGGTGACGAAGTTGACACCGTGTCACCCGCCGGAATCTTAAATTTTGTTCGCTAAATCAAGATTTTATCCTGAAATAACAAAGTTGACACTTTGCAGAATTGATTTTGTGTCAGGATGCGGTTTTCAAAGAGCCGCGACGATATTGACGCGGCTCGGGCGAGTAGGAAAGCGCTTCAATCCCGCACCAGCGCGCGAAGACTCTCGATCCGGTCCGCTTCGTGCACCGGTTTGTCCCAGCGGATGCGGTGGATGCGCGGGAAGCGCATGGCTAGGCCGCTCTTGTGGCGCTTCGACGTGTGCACGCTGTCGAAGGCGACTTCGAACACCAGCGTGCGCTCGACTTCGCGCACCGGGCCGAAGCGGTCGCGCGTGGTTTGCCGCACCAGCCGGTCGAGCTTTTTCAGCTCGGCATCGGTGAAGCCCGAATAGGCCTTGCCGACCGGCAGCAGGTCGGCGCCTTCATCCGGGTCGCCGTCCCAGCAGCCGAAAGTGTAGTCCGAATAGAAGCTCGAGCGCTTGCCCGAGCCGCGTTGCGCGTACATGAGCACCGCATCGATCAGCAGCGGATCGCGCTTCCATTTGTACCACAAGCCGACCTTGCGCCCGGCGATATAGGCGCTGTCGCGGCGCTTGAGCATCAACCCTTCGATCGCATCGTCGCGCGCGCCTTCGCGGATTGTCGCGAGGTGATCGAAATCGCGCGCTTCGACGATTGAGGAGATGTCGAAATGGCTGTCGGGCAGTTTCGCCATCAGCTTTTCGAGCCGTGCGCGGCGACGGTGCCAGGCTCGCTCGCGCAGGTCCTCGCCTTCGACGATCAGCGCATCATATAGGCGCACGAAGGCGGGCGACTCAGTCAGCATCTTCTTGCTCACGGTCTTGCGACCGAGCCGTTGCTGGAGCGCGTTGAAGCTCGCAGCGCCCCCTTCCTCGCCACCTTGCGCATTTCCGCGCACCAGCAATTCACCGTCCAGCACCGCGTCGAGCGGCAGGACATCGAGCAATTCGGGGAACGTCGCAGAAATATCGTCGCCCGAGCGTGAGTAGAGCCGGGTTTCCCCCGCCACGCGCACCAATTGCACTCGGATCCCGTCCCATTTCCATTCGGCCGCGTAGTCGTCGAGATCGACCACCGTGTCTTCCAGCGGATGCGCCAGCATGAACGGACGGAAACGCGGCGTGTTGGAAACATCGGGTGGGTCCGCCCCATCGGCAGCCCATGCGAACAGCTCCGGGTAGGGCGCTTCCAGCGCATGCCAGTATTCCTCGACCTCTTCGACCGCGACATCGAACGCCTGCGCAAAAGCGGTCTTGGCGAGCCGGGCAGAGACACCGATCCGCATTCCGCCCGTCGCCAGCTTGATCAGCGCGAAGCGGCCATTGGCGTCGAGCCGGTCGAGCAGTTTCGGCAGCTCTTTCGGAGCGGTGGTGCGGTTGAGCCCGGAAAGGAACTCGACCACCTTCGAAACGCTCGGCACGTCTCCCTCGACGGTGTCCGGCTCGGGCCAAAGCAGGCTTGCGGTCTCGGCTGTATCGCCGACGAAATCGCGGCTCAAAGACCACAGCACCGGATCGACCCGCTCCTTCATCAGGTTGCGGATAGTCGAGGCTTTGACTGCCGGGAAATCGAGTTCGCCGGTCAGCGCAGCGAGCGCCCAGCCGCGGTCGGGATCGGGCGTCTCGCGCAGATACTCGGCGATCAGCGCCAGCTTGCGATTGCGGCTGGTGGTGTAGACCAGCGTGTCGAGGAGTTTGGCGAATTCCTCCATCACCCGTCTCCGCTATTCATCTTCGTCCTCGCGCCCGACCAGCGCCAGAGCGCGGGCGCGGCGCTGGCCGAGCTCGCACCATCTGAGCAGCGCCTCCTCGCGGCCATGCGTGACCCACACTTCTGCGGGATCGACCTCGTCGATGGTGCGCGTCAGCTCGTTCCAGTCGGCATGGTCGGAGATCACCAGCGGCAGTTCGACATTGCGTTGCCGCGCGCGTTGGCGCACCCGCATCCATCCGCTTGCCATGGCGGTGATCGGGTCGGGCAGGCGGCGGCTCCAGCGATCGTTGAGCGCGCTCGGCGGGCAGACCACGATGCTGCCGCGCATGTCGTCCTTCTCGTGGTCGGCAACGAGCCGCAATTCACCCAGATCGACCCCGTGCTCCTCGTAGAGCCGGCACATCTTCTCCATCGCGCCGTGAAGGTAGATCGGATGGGCATGCCCCGCGGCGCGCAGTTCGGCGATCACCCGCTGCGCCTTACCCAGCGCATAGGCGCCGACCAGAACGCACTTGTCGGGATTGTCGGCGAGCGCCTTCAGGAGCTTCGCCATTTCCTCGGCAATCGGCGGATGGGTGAAGACCGGCAGGCCGAAGGTCGCTTCGGTGATGAAGATGTCGCACGGGGTGACTTCGAACGGCATGCAGGTCGGATCGGCGCGGCGCTTGTAATCGCCGGTGATGACGACCCGCTCGCCCGCATGCTCGAGCAGGATCTGCGCGCTGCCGAGCACATGCCCTGCCGGGATGTAGGTCGCGTCGACCCCGCCGCCGAGCCGGATCGTTTCGCCATATTCGACCGGGACGGCACCCTCGCGCGTGTTGTAGCGCAGTTCCATGATCGCCAGCGTCTCGGGCGTGGCAAAGGTCTTGCCGTGCCCGCCGCGCGCATGATCGGCATGGCCGTGGGTAACGAGCGCCCGGTCGACCGCGCGGCCCGGATCGATCCACACGTCGGCGGGGACGACCTGCACACCCCACGGTTCGGGGCGGATCCAGGAAAAGGGCGCGCTCATACACCTATGAACGAGCGCGCGGCACTTCCTATCCCGTCATTCTTCGGGCTTGTCGCTCCGGTATTTGTCGAACCATGCGATCACGGCAGCGGTCTTGGCCGCCTGCTGGCTTGGCGACATCGACAGGTCCGAATGGCTCGCCCCCGGCGTAACGACCAGGGCAGTGTCGATCCCCTGCACCTTGAGCGCACCGTAGAACTGTTCGGCCTCGCTGCGCGGGGTGCGGTAGTCCTCGTCACCGACCAGCACGAGAGTCGGCGTTGTGATATTGCCCGCCGCAGCCAGCGGAGAACGCCGCCAGTAGTCGTCCTGCTTCTCCCACGGCTGGCCCTTCATCCAGTACTTGCCGAAGAACGCGTAGCCGTCGCTCATCAGCGCCATGCTCGTCCAGTTGATCACCGGTTTGTACGATGCCGCGGCTGCAAAGCGGTCGGTCTGGCCGACGATCCACGCTGTGAGGATGCCGCCGCCCGATCCGCCGGTGACGAACAGGTTTTCGGGGTCGGCATAGCCCGCCGCGATCGCCGCCTCGACCGCCGCCATCAGTTCGGGATGGTTGGAAATCGGATAGTTCCCCTCGATCCGGTCGGCAAAGGCCTGGCCGTAGCCGGTCGATCCGCCCGGATTGGTATAGAGCGTGGCGTATCCCGCGCTGGCATAAAGCTGGTAATCGGAGGAGAAGCTGGGGCCGTAGGCAGCGTAGGGCCCGCCATGGATCTCGAGGATCAGCGGCACCCGCGTGCCCGCTTCGTAATCCGGCGGCAGCACGATCCAGCTCGGAATCCTCGTGCCATCGGCAGCGGTCACGTCGAGTTCGATCGTTTTGCCCAGCGTCTTGCCGCCCAGTTTCATGTCATTCAGCGAGGTCAGCTGCCGGTTGCGTCCGCCGCGCAGCACCGAGATATCAGCCGGGCGCATCGCGTCGCCGCTGGTGAAGGCGACGGTTCCGTCATCCGCGACGCTCCACTGGCCGCCGGCATAGGGCCGCGAGTAATAGGTATCGACCAGTTCGGCCCCGAGCGGACTCACCCGTCCCGAAGTCGACACGCGCGCGATGCGGTAACCGCCTTCCTCTTCGTAACCGATAAACAGCCCCGCATCGGTCCAGTCCATGCTGGTGATGTCGCGATCGAAGTCCGCTGCGATGCGGCGCTTGTTCGATCCGTCGCGGTCCATGAAATACAGGCCGCTCTGTTCGTAGGCCATTTCGCGGTCGTCGTAGCCGACATAGGCGATGGTCCGACCGTCCGGTGATATCTCGGGATGGCCGTCGGGACCGTTGCGGTCGGTCAGCGCGCTGATCTCGCCCGAGGCGACGTCGATCGAATAGATCTCGGTATCGACGCCTGCGAGCTCCCAGTCTTCATCGCGATTGCCGCTGATCAGGATCGCCTCGCCGTCGGGTGTCCACTCGAGCGCGCCGTCGTGGTGGCGGTCACCGAAAGTCAGCTGGCGCGGCGCGCCGCCGGTCGCCGAAACGACGAAGATCTGGGTGTAGCCCGATTTGAGATAGCCCGCGCCGTCGAAACGATAGGTCACCTTGTCGATGATCGTCGGGCCCTTCTTCCACTCGGCTCCCTCGGGCGGCGAAAGCGGCTTGCCTAGCGCGAGCGTCTCTCCCGGCACCCGCGCCGTGTAGGCGATCCGGCCTCCATCGGGTGACCAGCTGATCCCGCCCGGCCCCTCGGGCAGCGCGGTGATGTTGGCGCTTGCGCGCGAACCGAGCCACATCACGTGCAGTTCGGGCCCTCCGCCGCTTTCGGTCGAAACATAGGCGAGGCGGGTGCCATCGGGAGACCAGCGCGGCGAGCCGTGATACCCCTCGCCGGTCACCAGCGGCGTTTCCGCACCGCTCGCAACATCGATCATCCAGATCGAGGTTACGGGGGAATCGGTCATCACATCGTTGGTGCGGCGGACGTAGGCGATGGAGGAGCCGTCCGGGCTGATCTGCGGATCGCTCGCCACAGAGAGGTCGAATAGGTCCTTGCCGGTGAATTCCGTGCTGGGTGCGTCGCCGCTGTCCGGCGCGGCGTGATCGTCGGCCGCAAGCGGACTCGAAATCGCCAGCGCGGCTGCGGCGGTAAGGATGGTGCGTGCAAACATAATCGGCCCCCGAATTGCTTCGAGGGCCGATCAATCATGTTTTGGTGGTAGCTGTCCAGCCTTGTCGGACGATCAGCCGTCGGGATCAGGCGTCCTTGTCGTTGTCCGAGGCTTCCGGCTTCGGATCGGTGCCCTTGGCCGGAGGCGCCTTCTTCGCGGCCGGTTTCTTGCGCGGCTTGCGCTTCGGCTTCGTCTTTGGCGGTGCGGGCGTCAGCTCGAAGGAGGGCTTGCCGTCCTTCATCGTCACCGAAACCTCGCCGCCATCGGCAAGTTTGCCGAACAGCAGTTCTTCGGCGAGCGGCTGCTTGATCTTGTCCTGAATCAGGCGGCCCATCGGACGCGCGCCATAGAGCTTGTCGTAACCCTTGTCCGCCAGCCATGCACGCGCATCGCTGTCGAACTGGATGTGGACGTTCTGTTCGGCGAGCTGGAGTTCGAGCTCGAGGATGAACTTGTCGACCACGCGGGCAACAGTGCTCTTGCCGAGATAGGCGAAGGGCACGATCGCATCGAGGCGGTTGCGGAATTCCGGCGTGAACATCTTGTTCACCGCCTCGGTCCCGGCGTCCTCCTTCGAAACATCGCCAAAGCCGATGCCGCTGCGCGCCATATCGGATGCGCCGGCATTGGTCGTCATGATGAGTACGACGTTGCGGAAATCGACCGTCTTGCCGTGATGGTCGGTCAGGCGACCGTTATCCATTACCTGCAGCAGGATGTTGAACAGGTCCGGGTGCGCCTTTTCGATCTCGTCGAGCAGCAGCACGCAGTGCGGGTTCTGGTCGACCGCATCGGTGAGCAGGCCGCCCTGGTCGTAACCGACATAGCCCGGAGGGGCACCGATCAGGCGCGAAACGCTGTGGCGCTCCATATATTCGGACATGTCGAAGCGCTTGAGCTCGATCCCCATGATCGAGGCGAGCTGGCGCGCGACCTCGGTCTTGCCGACGCCGGTCGGACCGGAGAACAGGAACGAGCCGATCGGCTTGTCCGGATCGCGCAGGCCTGCACGGCTCAGCTTCATCGCGGTGGACAGGCGATGGATCGCCTCGTCCTGACCGAACACGACGTGTTTGAGGTCGCGTTCGAGATTCTCGAGCGCTTTCTTGTCGTCCTTGCTGACCGATTTCGGCGGAATGCGCGCCATCGTCGCGATTACGGCCTCGATTTCCTTGGCCGTGATCTTCTTCTTGCGGCGGCTCGGCGGCACCAGCATCTGCATCGCGCCGACTTCGTCGATCACGTCGATCGCCTTGTCGGGCAATTTACGGTCGTTGATGTAGCGCGCCGACAGCTCGACAGCGGTCTTGAGAGCATCGGGCGTATACTTGACGTTGTGATGCTCCTCGAAGGCGCTGCGCAGCCCCTTGAGGATCTTCACCGTATCCTCGATCGTCGGTTCGTTGACGTCGATCTTCTGGAACCGGCGCAGCAACGCGCGGTCTTTTTCGAAGTGGTTGCGGAATTCCTTATAGGTCGTCGAGCCGATGCAGCGGATCGCCCCGCTCGAAAGCGCGGGCTTCAGCAGGTTCGAGGCATCCATCGCCCCGCCGCTGGTCGCACCGGCACCGATGACCGTGTGAATCTCGTCGATGAAGAGGACCGCGTGCGGCATCCCTTCGAGCTCGTTGACGACCTGCTTCAGCCGCTCTTCGAAATCGCCGCGATAGCGCGTGCCTGCGAGCAGGGCGCCCATGTCGAGCGAATAGATCACCGCTTCGGACAGCACGTCCGGAACGTCGCCTTCGACGATCTTGCGGGCGAGGCCCTCTGCAATGGCTGTCTTCCCGACGCCGGGATCACCGACATAGAGCGGGTTGTTCTTGCTGCGGCGGCACAGGATCTGCACGGTGCGATCGACTTCGGGCCCGCGACCGATGAGCGGATCGACCTTGCCGGCCTCGGCCTTGGCATTGAGGTTGACGGTGAACTGGTCGAGCGCGGTTTCTTTCTTGTTGCCGCCCTCTTTCGACGCTTCGGCCGTTTCGCCCGCACCCTCTTCGGAACCGGTCGGCTGCTTGCTTTCGATCTGGCGGCCGCCTTTGCCTATGCCGTGGCTGATATAGCTTACGGCGTCGAGGCGGCTCATGTCCTGCTGCTGCAGGAAATAGACCGCATAGGAATCGCGTTCGGAGAACAGCGCCACCAGCACGTTGGCGCCGGTCACGGTGTCCTTGCCGCTCGACTGGACGTGCAGGATCGCGCGCTGGATCACCCGCTGGAAACCGGCGGTGGGCTGCGGATCGGCATCTTCCTCGGTCTTGAGCGACTGGTACTCCTGATCGAGATATTGCTTCACGACCTCGCCTAGCTCGGCAAGGTCGACGCCGCAAGCCGCCATCACCTGTGCGGCATCCTCGTCATCGATCAGCGCGAGCAGCAAGTGCTCGAGTGTCGCATATTCGTGCCGCCGCTCGGACGCATTGCCGAGCGCGTTGTGGAGGGTCCGTTCGAGGTTCTGGGCAAAACTTGGCATTCGGGAGTCTCTAGCAGGAGGGAGAGGAAGGTACGCTAAGTGACAGGGTGAAGGGCGATTTCACCATATATGGTAAGCGGTCGCACGATTGCGAATCCGTTTGCGAAGGAACGGCAAGGCTCACGTCGATTTGCCGCCGAACAGGGCGTCTGCCGCAGCGCGATGGGCCGCGGCTTTGTCGCGATGCGCCTTGACGCGTTCGATCTCGGCTTCGAGCAGCACGACGCGCTCGTCGAGTTCATCCTGCGAATAGGGTGCGAGGTCCTCGGTCGCGAGCTTGCTCGCGGCATCGCCCTTGGGGCGCGGAAGATCGCCTTCGTCCATGTGTTGTCCGAACATCGCAAGCCAATCGGCTTGCTGTCAATCCGCGAGGCGGTTATCGCGCGCGAATTGCAGAGGATTGGGGCAGATGGGGCACAGAATCATGGTTGAAGCGCAAGCCGCGAACCTTCCGGATACGATGCGCGCGATTGGTTTCGAAGCCCCGGGCGGTCCTGATGTGCTGGCGCTCGAAGACGTCGCCCTGCCCGAAGTGGGCCCGGAGGATGTGCTCATTCGCGTTGCCTATGCAGGCGTGAACCGGCCCGATTGCATCCAGCGTGCCGGCCACTATCCGCCGCCGCCGGGTGCCTCGCCGATCCTGGGACTCGAAGTGTCGGGCGAAGTGGTTGCGGTCGGCGGTGAAGTGCCCGGTGAACTGCTTGGGCAGACGGTCGCCGCGCTGACCCCCGGCGGGGGCTATGCCGAATATTGCACCGCGCCGTGGAACCATTGCCTGCCGGTTCCCGAGGGCATGGACCTAAAATCCGCCGCCGCGCTGCCCGAGACCCTGTTCACCGTGTGGCACAACGTGTTCGAGCGCGGCATGGCGAGAGACGGCGAGCGGCTGCTCGTCCACGGCGGCACGAGCGGGATCGGGACGATGGCGATCATGCTGGCCAAGGCGTTCGATCTCGAAGTGATCGTGACCTGCGGCGACGAAGCCAAGTGCGAGGCCGCGCGGCAGGTCGGCGCGGACCTCGCGATCAATTACAAGGAAGACGATTTCGTCGAGGTCGTGAAGGCTCACACCGGCGGCAAGGGCGTGAACATCGTGCTCGACATGGTTTCGGGCGACTACGTGCCGCGCAACCTGCAATGCCTTGCCGAGGACGGTCGCCACGTAACGATCGCGGTGCTCGGCGGGGCCAAGGCCGAAATCTTCATGCCGATGGTGATGATGCGGCGGTTGACGCTGACCGGATCGACGCTGCGCCCGCGTTCCGATGCGTTCAAGGCGGCATTGGCGGACGAGATCGCCGAGCACGCCTGGCCGCTTTTCACCTCGGGCGAGCTCGCTCCGGTGATGGACGAGACTTTCCCGCTCGCCGAGGCCGCCGCCGCGCATGCGCGCATGGAAGCAGGCGAACATATTGGCAAGATCGTGCTACAAGTAGCCGATGACTGAGCACTACATCCTCCACGAAGATCCCCGCAGCGGGAACTGCTACAAGATCAAGCTGACCGCCGCGCTGCTCGGCCTTCCGCTCGAAACCCGGCAATACGACATCATGAAGGGCGAGACCCGCACGCCCGAGTTCCTTGAACAGGTCAATTCGAACGGGCGCATCCCGGTGCTGCAGATCGGCCAGGTCGGATCCGGGGGCGAAGGCGCGCGCTTCCTGCCCGAAAGCAATGCAGCCTGCTGGTATCTCGCCAGCGGGTCGCACCTGATCCCCGAGGATCGGTTCGCCCAGGCCGACATGCTGCGCTGGATGTTCTTCGAGCAGTACAATCACGAACCCAATGTCGCGACGCTGCGGTTCTGGCTGCGGTTCGTGGGGCAGGCCAACCTCTCGGACGAGCAGCGCGCCCAGATCATGGCCAAGCGGATGGCGGGCTGTGCCGCGCTCGAGGTGATGGAAAAGCATCTCCACTCGCGCGCCTTCATGGGCGGAGACAGGCTGACGCTCGCCGATATCGCGCTGTTTGCCTACACCCACGTCGCCGAGGAAGGCGGTTTCGGGCTGGACGATTATCCCGCCATCCTGCGCTGGATTGGGCGGGTGCAGGACGCGCCCGGTTTCGTCGCGATGGACTGACGCCAAGCTGTCGCACTTTCGCATAACCGTCACGCGTCTGTGAATCGCGTGTCACAATTCCATGCCACCGAAGTTGCGGATGAATTTCGCAACTCGGGAGCATTCGATGACCGATTCTGTCTTTGCCGCATTCGACAATGTCGCCAGTCTCGACCCGGTCGAGCCATCGATTCCGGAACCTACAGCACCCGAAAAGGGCGGACCCGAACGGACCAGATACCGCACGATCTGGATCAGCGACGTCCATCTGGGCACCAAGGGCTGCAACGCGCAGATGCTGATCGACTTTCTCGATCGCACCGACAGCGAGACGATGTATCTCGTCGGCGACATAATCGACGGCTGGCGGCTGAAGAAGAAATTCTACTGGCCGTCCGAACACAACGACATCGTCTGGCGCGTGATGAAGCGCGCCAAGCGCGGCACGAAGATCGTCTACATCCCCGGCAATCACGACGAGATGTTCCGCCAGTTCACCGGGCTCAATTTCGGCGGGGTCGAAATCCGCCGCGCGGCTTTCCATGATACCGCCGACGGACGGCGGCTGATGGTGCTGCACGGTGACGAATTCGACGCGGTGATGCTCTCGCAGCGCTGGCTCGCCTTCGTCGGCGATTGGGCATATCACGCCGCGATGAGCCTGAACCTGGTGGTGAATTCCATTCGCAGGGCGTTCGCAATGCCCTACTGGTCGCTGTCGAAAGCGGCCAAGCACAAGGTCAAGAACGCGGTCGAGTTCATCGGCAAGTATGAAGAGGTCGTCGCCCGGGCGGCCGGCGAGCGCGGGGTCGACGGGGTGGTGTGCGGGCACATCCACACCGCCGAATTCCGCTCGTTCGAGCACGATGGCCGCACGATCGAATACTGGAACGATGGCGACTGGGTCGAAGGCTGCAATGCGCTGGTCGAGCACCACGACGGACGGATGGAAATCCTCCACTGGGCGGACATAATGCACGAGCGCGAGCGCCGCGAAGAGGCCTTGTCTGCTCACGACGCCGAACGCGAGCTGGAAGCTGCGTGACGCGCGGCGGCGCGAATACCCCCAATGCAAACGAGGAGCGCCCGATGCCCCATTCGATAGCGATCGTGACCGACGCGTGGTATCCGCAGACCAACGGCGTGGTGCGCACGCTGTCGACTACCTGCGACATGCTGCGCGATTGGGGTCATGAGGTCACCGTCATCTCGCCCGACCAGTATCGCTCCTTTCCCGCGCCGACCTATCCCGAGATCCGGCTGGCGGTGACGATGCCGGGTGCAGTCGGCCGCAAGCTGCGCCGGATCAAACCCGACGCGATCCACATCGCCACCGAAGGTCCGCTGGGCCTTGCCGCGCGGCGATACTGCATCCGGCGGAAAGTGCCGTTCACCACCGCCTATCACACGCAGTTTCCCGATTATCTCGCGCGGCGCACCGGCTTGCACGCGCGCTTCTTCTGGCCCTACATCCGCTGGTTCCATCGCCCGGCGCAGCGGATCATGGTCGCGACCGAGACGATCCGCGCGCAACTGCGCGAGCAGGGCCTGACCCACCTGAGCCACTGGAGCCGCGGGGTCGATCTCGCCAGCTTCTCGCCCGCTGCGCCGCCTCCGCCCGAGTATGCCGGACTCGAGGGCCCGATCCTGCTCTATGTCGGACGGGTTGCGGTGGAGAAGAACATCGAGGCCTTCCTCGCCTGCGACTATCCCGGCAGCAAGGTCGTGGTCGGCGATGGACCGGCGCGCGCCGCGCTCGAAGCGAAGTTTCCCGACGCGCTGTTTCTTGGCAAGCGCACCGGGCAGGACCTCGCCGGGTGTTACGCCGGGGCGGATGTGTTCGTCTTCCCGAGCAAGACCGACACCTTCGGCCTGGTCATGATCGAAGCGCTCGCCTGCGGCACGCCGGTGGCCGCCTTTCCGGTGCCCGGACCGCTCGATATCCTGAATGAAAAGGTCGGCGCGATGTCCAATGACCTCGCGCGGGCGATCGACGCAGCGCGCTATTGCGACCCGGGGGAGTGCCTCGAGCGCGGTCGGCATTTCAGCTGGGAGGCGGCGACGCGGCAATTCCTCACCGCGCTCGTTGCCCTGCGCGAGGACGAGTGCGCCTGGCTGCAGGCCGATGCTGCGATCCAGCGAGCCTGAGGCGTATTTCCTTTCGCTTGCCGTTTACGATGACATCGCCTATCTAGGGCGTTGCAATGGCCGCTCCGAAAGGGGCGGCCCTTTACATTTTTACGGAGATTTCCATGGCCCAGGCCAACACCCAGCCCAAGCCGCTGATGCCGCACGCGACCGCCACCTGGCTGGTCGATCACACCGGCCTGTCGTTCGAACAGATTGCCGAATTTTGCGGGCTGCACATCCTCGAAGTGCAGGCGATGGCGGACGATCTTGCCGGCAGCAAGTATACCGGCCGCGATCCGGTCCACGCGGGCGAGCTGACCCTCGAAGAAATCGAGAAGGGGCAGGCCGACTCCGAATACTCGCTCAAGATGCACAAGGCGCCGGTCGAGGTGACCCGCACCAAGGGCCCGCGCTACACGCCTGTGTCGAAACGTCAGGACAAGCCCGATGGCATCGCCTGGATCCTGCGCAACCACCCCGAAGTGTCGGACGCGCAGATCTCCAAGCTTATCGGCACGACCCGCAACACGATCGGCGCGATCCGCGAGCGCACCCACTGGAACATCCAGAACATCCAGCCGAAGGATCCGGTGACGCTCGGCCTGTGCTCGCAGCGCGAACTCGATGCGGTCGTTGCCAAGGCGGCAAAGCGCGCAGGTATCACCGAAGAAGTCGAGGCTCCGACGGATGGCGATACCCGCAGCGACAAGGACAAGCTGATCGAAGAGCTGCGCGCCGAGCGCGAAGCGAACGTCAAGGCTGCGGCAGAAGCGGCTCAGGAAGCCGAGGCCGAAGCCTGGCTTGCCGCCAAGCGCGAGGCCGAGGCCAGCGGTGCCGACACGATCGATCCCGAAAGCGGTTTTTCGACCCCCGCTGCCGAATCCGAATCCGAATCGGAAGATGAAGAGGCCGAGGCAGACAAGGCCTGAGGTCCCGATCGAGCACTCCGGCGCGTCGTGATCGGCGCGTCGGCTTCACAGTCTGACCGATGTACGAATTCCGCGAAGTGCGGCGCGGTTTTGCTTGTGCGAAACCGGCCCATACGGCATGTTTATTGACATGGATGTCAGTAAAGCCCCCTACCATCATCCGAAACCGTGGGACACGCAGTTCGAGTTGATGAGCCTGCCCGAAATGTTCGGGCGGACGACACGCGAAAACCCTGCCGCGCCGTTCCTGCGCTTTCTCGGTCGCACCTACAGCTACGGCGAAATTTTCGAAGAGGCGCAACGCTTTGCCGCCGGGATGGCGGCGATGGGGATTGCAAAGGGCGATCGGGTGGGGCTGTTCCTCCCCAATGTCCCGATCTACGCCTCGGCCTATTACGGGGCGATGATGGCCGGTGCAGTCGTGGTGAACTTTTCGCCGCTTTATACGGTCGAAGAGCTCGCCTGGCAGGTCGGCGACAGCGGCACGCGCGTGCTCGTTACGCTCGATGTTCCGGAGCTCTACGACACCGCATCGAAGGTGCTGGCGAGCTCCGACCTCGAAACGCTGGTGGTCGGGCGCCTTTCCGACATGCTGCCTTGGCTCAAGGGT
Organism: Erythrobacter sp. GH1-10; assembly: GCF_045363165.1. Classification (NCBI taxonomy): domain Bacteria; kingdom Pseudomonadati; phylum Pseudomonadota; class Alphaproteobacteria; order Sphingomonadales; family Erythrobacteraceae; genus Erythrobacter; species Erythrobacter sp. GH1-10. The sequence goes on from NZ_JBJFLP010000001.1 coordinate 377,379, forward strand.
GCGGCGTTCAAGCTGCTGAAACGCAGCCAGATCGCCGAAGTCGAATACGGTGCTGCCGTGCGCGGCTGGAAAGATTGCACCCCCGCCTCGCCCGCGCCCGACATCACGATCGATCCGGCCGAGGACCTTGCCCTGCTGCAATATACGGGCGGCACCACCGGGCGGCCCAAAGGGGCGATGCTCGGACATAGCCAGCTTGCCATGAACGCCCAGCAGGTCGCGTCCATCAATCCGTTCGGCGATCCGCGCGGCGAAGTATTCATGGGGGCGCTGCCGTTCTTCCATGTTTTCGCGAACACGGCGCTGCTCAACCACGCGATGGCGACCGGGGCTTCGATAGCGATGGTGCCGCGCTTCGAAACGAAGCAGGTCCTCCAGACCATTGCCAGGGATCGTGCAACCGGGTTTCCCGGCGTGCCGACGATGTTCCAGGCGATGCTCGATCATCCCGACCTTGCGAAGACCGACATGTCCTCGCTCAAGGTTTGCATATCCGGCGGCGCACCGATGCCGGCGCAGGTTCACGACCGGTTCGAGGAAGCCACAGGCGTCCGCGTGGTCGAGGGCTACGGCCTTACCGAGAGCTCGGGCGTGGTCTCGGCCAACCCGTACGAAGGGATGCGCAAGAAGGGCACGATCGGCCAGGTCGTTCCGGGGACCGAAGTGATCCTGCTCGACAAGGAAGACCCCTCGAAGCTCGCACCCGAAGGAGAGCCGGGCGAACTGGCGATCCATGGACCGCAGGTGATGCGCGGATACTGGAACCGCCCCGAAACCGATGCGGACGTCTTCGTCCAGCGCGACGGCAAGCGTTACCTGAGGACCGGCGACGTCGCGGTGATCGACGAGGATGCGTTCATCGCAATCGTCGACCGGATCAAGGACATGATCGCGGTCGGCGGCTTCAAAGTGTTCCCGAGCGTGGTCGAAGACGCGATGCTCAAGCACGAAGCCGTCAAGGAAGCGCTCGTGATCGGCGTGCCCGACGACTATCTTGGCGAGGTCCCGCGCATCTATGTTGTGCTCGAGCCGGACACCGACATCGGCGCCGACGCGCTCAAAGGCTGGCTCAACGACCATGTCGGAAAGCACGAACGGGTCGACAAGGTGGTGATCCGTGAGGAGCTGCCGAAGACCATTATCGGCAAGCTCGATCGCAAGGCCCTGCGCGCCGAAGTCCTCTAGCCAGATGCGAAAGCGCCGCGGACCATCGCTGGCCGCGGCGCTTTCAAATGACCTGAGCGATACCGCTTACTTGGCGATTTGCAGTTCCGATTGGTCGGGAGCGGTCGGGTTGTTGGCGGGCTTCGCCGACGCCGTTGCCGGAGCCGCGGCTTTCGCCGCATCGCGGCGCGCATTCGGCGCGAACCGGCCATCGACCTGAGCGCCCTGCTCGATCGTCAGCGCATCGTAATGCACGTCGCCTTCGATCTTGGCGGTCTTGAGGATCACCAGCTCCTTCGCGTTGATCGATCCGACCACTTTGCCGGCAAGCCGGGCGGTGTCGGCCATGATGCCGCCCTTGACCTGGCTCGATTCGCCCTGGACCAGCGAGGCGCACTTGATGTCGCCTTCGATCGTGCCGTCGACATGAAGGTCGGCGGACGCGGTGATGTCACCGTGAATCTTGATGTCCGATCCGATCACCGAAAACGTGGAATTGTTGCTTGCCATGGGTTTACTCACCGGTCTTGGCGCGGGTGGTGCGGACCGAACTGGCTCCGCGGACTTCTTTGAGAACATCGGGGGCGGTCTCCAGGAACGGGCGCGGATTGATCGCGCGGTTGTTGATACGGACTTCGAAATGAAGGTGCGGTCCGGTCGAACGACCGGTGCTGCCGAGGCCCCCAAGCGTGTCGCCGGCTTCGACAGCCTGACCCGGCTTCACATCGATGCGTGACATGTGGGCATATCGCGTCATCAAACCGTTTTCGTGGCGGATTTCGACAGACTTGCCGTATCCGGCCTTCCATCCGGCGAACTGAATCTCGCCTTTGGCAGCGGCAAAGATCGGCGAACCGCGCGCTCCCTTGAAATCGATGCCGTTGTGCATCGCGCCGCGGCGGGTGAACGGATCGCGGCGATAGCCGAAGCCCGAAGTGATTGTCTGAACGCTAGCGGGAACGACCTGCGGTACGCCTTCTAGCGCGCGCTCGAGGGCATTCATGCGGGAGAGGCTGAGGCCGAGCCGTTCGAAGCGCGGATCGATCGAGCCGTCGGCCGAGGTTGCGAGGATTTCCAGCGGTCCACCGACGCCGCTCTGGCGCTCGATGTTGCGGGCCATGGCGGCAGGATCGAGGTTGAGCTTGCGCAGCGCCGCTTCGGCGCGCTTGGCCCGCCAGTCGGCGAAGCGGGTGAGGCGTTCGACCAGCGCGAGCTGGCGCGCCTCGATCTCTGCAAGACCGCGTGCCTGCGGGAACATCGCGCCGACTTTCTCGACCGTTTCGGTGGCAGCATCTGATGAATCGGTCACGTTGCTGTCGAAATTGCGCACATCCTCGGGGAGCATTTCGCTCATCGCGTCGAGCGCATCCTGCCGTGCGTTCAGATCCTCGACCACGCGGTCGAGATCGCTGCCATATGCTTCGAGCCGCTCCTGCGCGGTGGCGACACGCGCTTTTTCATCCTGGAAGGAAGCAAGATCGGCCTCGGCCTGATACTTGTTCCAGGCCATGACGCCCATCGAGCCGGCCCAGACCAGGGCAAGCGCCGCAGCAGCACCGGCGCCTGCCATCTGGACGCGCGACGATATCTTGATGAAGCGGACATGACCCTGCGAGCGCATGAAGAATTCGCGATCGGGGAACCACTCACGTAGTCGTTCACCCCACGGTCGTGCGGATTTTGTATCTGACAAAGCGGCCCCGATTGATTTTTATCTCTGGCGATCCCTTGCGGTCGCTAACAACCCTATGCCGCGCGGTCGAACGGAAGTGTTAACGCTTCCGGCGAGTCGAAACCGAATCGCGATGAAGCGTTCATGTGGGAGAAATCTCCGCCGAGAAGTCGTCAAACGCCGTGTCGCAGAAAGCAGCCCAGCCCCACTTTTCGGGAAAGGAAGGGAGGGTTCTGCATTGATTCGGTACACCCATTCACTCGCTTCCGCGCGCGCTGCGCCGGCGGAAATGAATTGACGCAACCAACAAAGGCCCCACATGACGCAGACCATGACTACGCAATCCGCTCCCCAGGCACTCGACCCCGAAACACTGATTTCCGAACTGGCGAAGGCCGGCCGCGCGGCCCAGCGCGAACTCGCCGGAATGACGAGCGAGGCGCGTGCTGCCGCTCTCAAGCTCGCCGCCAGGCACCTGCGCGACGACCGCGCCGAGATCCTCGAAGCCAATTCCAAGGATCTCGAAGCTGGCCGTGAAAGCGGCCTCTCGAAGGCCATGCTCGACCGGCTGGCGCTCGACGATGAGCGGCTAGAAGGCATCGCTGCCGGAGTGGAAGCGGTGGCCAGCCTGCCCGATCCGGTGGGCGAGGTGATCGACACGGCAGAGCGCCCCAACGGGTTGAAACTTTCGCGCATCCGCGTGCCGATCGGTACCATCGGGATCATCTACGAAAGCCGCCCGAATGTGACCGCCGATGCCGCCGCGCTGTGCGTGCGGGCCGGCAATGCTGCGTTGCTGCGCGGAGGCAGCGAAGCAGTGCACTCGAACCGGGCGATCCTAGCGGCTTTGACCGCAGGGCTCGAAGAAGGCGGTGTTCCCGCCGCGGCCGTCCAGCTGATCCCGACGCAGGACCGCGCCGCCGTTGGCGCGATGCTGACGGCTTCTGGCCTGATCGACATGATCGTCCCGCGCGGCGGGAAAGGCCTTGTCGCCCGCGTCCAGTCTGATGCGCGTGTGCCGGTTCTGGCCCACCTCGACGGGATCAATCACACCTATGTCCACTCCGCCGCTGACCCCGCAATGGCCAAGGAAATCGCGCTCAACGCGAAAATGCGCCGCACGGGTATTTGCGGTGCGATGGAAACCCTTTTGGTTGATTCCGAATATAGTGAAGCCGCCGATCTGGTTAAGTCGTTGCTCGATGGAGGAGTCGAAATCCGCGGCGATGAGCGCATCAAGGCTCTCGACGACCGGATCGTCCACGCGAGCGCGAACGATTGGGACACCGAATATCTCGACGCTGTTCTCTCGGTCGCGATGGTCGACGGGATGGAGGATGCGCTTGCGCACATCGCGCGGCATTCATCCTCGCACACCGATGCCATCGTCACCTCGGATGATGCGGTCGCCGAAGAATTCCTCACCAAAGTCGACAGCGCGATCGTGATGCACAACGCCTCCTCGCAATTCGCCGATGGCGGCGAGTTCGGCCTCGGCGCCGAAATCGGCATCGCGACCGGACGCCTACATGCGCGCGGTCCTGTCGCGCTCGAAGGGCTCACGACCTACAAATGGCTGGTGCGCGGCACTGGCCAGGCACGACCGTAACTTAACAAGGGGATAGGTGCTGCTACGGACGGGGCTGTTAGGCGGGAGCTTCAATCCTGCGCATGGCGGGCACCGCCGGATCACACGTTTCACCATCGACGCGCTTGGACTCGACGAGGCGTGGTGGCTGGTATCGCCCGGCAACCCGCTCAAGCCCAGGAAAGGCATGGCCCCGCTGGTCGCGCGGCTCAAATCGGCCGAAAAGCAGGCGCGGCGCGCTCCCATCGTCCCGACCGCGATCGAGCGCGAGCTCGGCACGCGCTACACGGTCGACACGATCCGCGCGCTCAAGCGACGCTATCCCAAGCGCGAATTCGTGTGGCTCATGGGGTCCGACAATCTCGCCCAGTTCCATCGCTGGAAACGCTGGCGCGACATCGCCCGGACAATGCCGATTGCGGTCATCGCCCGCCCGGGTTATAACGGTGCTGCCATGGCGAGCCCCGCCATGGCCTGGCTCAGGCGCTATACCGTGTCTGCCGCCAGTTTTCGGAAACGGGGGCAATGGAGCGCACCGGCACTGGTGTTATTGCGTTTCGATCCGGACCCACGCTCGGCCACGGCCATTCGCCGTGCCAATGCGGATTGGGCCTCTGACTATCGAGGCGCTGCGGTGCGCGATCGGCTGACGTTCAGCCTCATCCAAGATCGGGAGGATGCATGAGACGCCATTCAAGCGTGTCTGCCCGCCTGTTCAACTGCCCTGCAATCTGGAGAACCATGCTTGCCTATGACACAGGCACAAACCGCTTCGGCGAATGCCGGGGCAACGAAAGCCGCACATTCCGTGGCCGCCGCTAAGATGACCAGCGGCGAGCTTCACGATCTCGTGCTCAAGCAGCTCGACGACGATCAGGCGCAGGACGTCGTCTCGATCCCGCTCGAGGGCAAGAGTTCGATCGCCGATCACATGGTGATCGCCAGCGGCCGGTCGACCCGGCAGGTTGCGTCGATGGCGCAAAAGCTGGCCGAGAAGGTGAAGCAGGAAGGCTTCGGCCCGGTGCGGGTCGAAGGCCTGCCGCAGGCCGACTGGGTGCTGATCGATGCCGGCGACGTCGTCGTGCATCTGTTCCGCCCCGAAGTGCGCAGCTTCTACAACCTCGAACGGATGTGGTCGTTCGAGGGGGGCGAGCGCGCCGCGGGAAGCGCGTAGTCTTTCCGCACCCCATCGGGGGTGCGATACTCTCGCTCACGCGGCCTGAAGGCCGCATCGCTGCGGGCGGCGTTGTTGTCGCGCTATCGCTTCGCTACTTGACCGCTGTTCGGCCTTTAAAAGGCCGCAAAGGCGACCGCCCCTCGGAGGCATTGGCGAAAGCCAATTGCCGTGAGAGAAAAAGAAATGCTTCTTCACGTCATCGCTCGCGGAAAGATCGCCCGTTCGCCCGAGGCGGAGCTGGTTGCGCGGTACGAGAAGCGCATGACGTGGCCGATCAAACTCACCGAACTGCCCGAAACCGGGGGTAAAATCCCTGACCCGCAGGCACCGTGCAAGACCGTGCTGCTCGACGAACGGGGTACGGCGCTATCGTCGGACAAGCTCGCCAAAACGCTCGAAAATTGGCGCGACACCGGTACGCGCGAAACCCGGTTCATGCTCGGTGCGGCGGATGGGCATTCGGATACCGAGCGCGCCGACGCGGACCTGCTGCTCGCATTCGGGCCCGCCACATGGCCGCACCTGCTCGCCCGCGCGATGCTGATGGAACAGCTGTACCGCGCCACGAGCATTCTTGCCGGGCACCCCTATCATCGGGCAGGTTGAGCGGGTGAACAGAACCACTCTCTCGCTTACGCTTGCCACCGGTGTCGCTCTTGCCGCGCTGGCCCTATTCGTGCCGACGGGCAGCGCGCAGCGCGATGTCGGCTTGCTCGACCCGGTCGAGGCGCAGGCACAGCTCGAACGCGCCACCCGCGAAAGCCAGCGCGCCGAAGCTCGTGCCCAGCGATTCCAGCGCGAATCCGAACAGGCGATCGAAGCGGCGGACAAGGCGGCGCGCGAAGCGGCTGCCATCGCTGCACAGATCCAGCGCGCGGAGGCCGATATCGAAGCGGCGCGTGCGCGCTATTCGCTTGTCCGTGCCGATCGCGCCGCGCTTTCGGACCGCCTCGCAGAACGCCAGCAGCCTCTCGTGCGGCTTACCGGGGCCTTGCAAACGACATCGCGCCGCCCGCTTGCGCTCTCCGCGCTCCAGCCGGGATCGCTCAAGGACCTCGTCTATGTCCGCGCGGTGCTCGACAGCGCGGTGCCGCAAATCCGCGACCGCACCGCGGCTTTGCGCGGCGAACTGGAAGAAGGGCGCAGGCTGGAACGTCAGGCCGTGCAGGCGCTCGAAACCTTGCGCGCCAACGAACTGGACCTGCAGGCCCGCCGCGAAGAGCTGGCGCAACTCGAAACGCGCCAGCGGCTTGCCTCGCGCGAAGCCCGTAGCTCGGCCTCGCGAGAGAACGAACGGGCGCTGGCACTCGCCGAAGAAGCGCGGGATATCGACGGGCTGATGGGGCAATTCGATGCGGCTGCGAGGCTGCGCCGCGAGCTCGCGGTCCTGCCTGGGCCCGTCCTGCGCCCTGCAAACCTTGGCGAGAACGGGTCTGCCTCGGCCGCGACATCGCAGCCCGAGCCCACTCCTTCGGCATCACCGACCACCGCCGCCGCACCGCCGTCCGATTTCCAGCTTCCCGTGCAGGGCCGCACGCTCGCAGGTTTCGGCGAACAACGCGGAAGCGGGCTGCGCAACACCGGAATCCAACTGGCACCGGCGCCGGGTGCCCAGGTTGTCGCCCCGGCGGCGGGCCGGGTGGCCTTTGCCGGGCCGTATCGCGGTTATGGCCGGATCGTGATCATCGAGCATCCGGGTGGGTGGACGAGCCTTGTCACCGGGATGGCGCGGGTCGATGTTGCGGTCGGCGGCGAGGTGATCGGCGGCAGCCCGCTCGGCGTGGCGGGGGGAGAAGACCCGGCGATCACGCTCGAATTGCGGCGCGAGGGCGAAGCCGTGAACCCGCTGCAATTCCTCGGTTGATCGCCTGAAGCCGTTTCGGGCCCGCATCCGTATCTGTTAGCAGCCACCGCGCGAATTGCCCCGTCGCGGGACGCCCGATGCCACTCGTCGAAGTTATCTGGCGTTCAGGCGCACCGTTCTATACGTTGAACTTCAAAAGGAGCCTTGTGAGTCCATGAAAATTCCCGCTCTTCTGAAGAACACTGCGCTGATCGCAACCGGGGCCGTGCTGGCGACCACCACCACCGTCATGGCCCAGGGCGATGCCCGCGGCGATCCCGAGTTCTCCAAGGTTTTCGCGGTCTACCAGCGGATCAAGACGAGCTATGTCGAGCCGGTCGAGGACGATGTCCTGATGCGCGGCATGATCGACGGGATGCTGACCGCGCTCGATCCGCATTCGGGCTATCTCGACGGCAGCGATTTGCAGCGCCTGAACACGATGATCGACGGCAATTATTCGGGCCTCGGCCTGTCGGTCCAGATGGAAGACGGCGCGGTCAAGGTGATCTCTCCGTTCAAGGGCAGCCCGGCGGACAAGATGGGCATCAAGGCGGGCGACTTCATCACCCATCTCGATGGCGAGCTGATTTACGGCGGCGATCTCGACGATGCGGTGGCGCGGATGCGCGGCAAGGCCGGGACGTCGATCCAGCTGACGATCTTCCGCCCCGGGCGTGACGAACCGTTCGACGTCAGCGTGACCCGCGGCGTGATCGAACTCGAGCCGGTGACGTTCGAACTCCAGTCGGGCAATGTCGGCGTCATCACCGTCAACGAATTCTCGGCGGACGTCGGAGCCGACGTGTTCCGCGCCTGGAGCGAGCTGCAGGATCAAGCGACCGGCCGGATGAGCGGACTGGTGCTCGACCTGCGTTCGAATCCGGGCGGTTCGCTCGACGAAGCGGTGGCGCTGTCCGACCTGTTCCTCGACGAGGGCCGGATCGTATCGCAGCGCGGTCGTGCGCGCGGCGAAACGCTGCTCTACGATGCCGAAACCGTGTTCCGCGGCGATATGGCCGCGGGTGTTCCCGTGATCGTGCTGATCGATGCCGGTTCGGCCTCGGCGTCCGAGATCGTTGCCGGTGCCCTGCAGGATCACCGCCGCGCGCTCGTCATGGGCGAACGCAGCTTCGGCAAGGGTTCGGTGCAGTCGCTGCTGCCGCTCGGCCGGGACGCGGCGCTCAAGCTCACAACCGCTCGGTATTACACGCCCAAGGGCAAGTCGGTGCAGGAAGGCGGGATCAAACCCGACATCACCGTGCCGCAGATCAGCGACCCCGATTTCGCGCTCCGGCAGAAGTACCAGACGCGCGAGAGCGACCTGCGCGGCCACCTGATCAACGAGCTCGGCATCAAGGACGAAGAGATGGAAGTCGATGCAGTCGACGATCCGCGATTCAAGCTGACCGCCGAACAGCTCGAAGAGCAGGGCATCGAGGATTTCCAGCTGCACTACGCGCTCGAAACCCTGCGCCGCACGACCAAGAGTTCGGTGGCGCTGCGCAAGTAAGCCCACTAGATAGCGCCGCATGAACACTGTGACGAAAGCCCGGCTGCTTGCCGTGGCCCTTCCTGCGGGTTTGCTCGGCGGGGCCTATATCTCGCAATACGGCTTTGGCCTGTACCCTTGCGAGATGTGCTGGTGGCAGCGCTATCCGCACTTTGCAGCGCTCGGATTTGCGATACTGTCCTTTGTGATGAAGCCCGCACGCGTGTGGATCGCGCTGGCGGGCCTCGCTGTCATCACCTCGGGGCTGATCGGCGGCTTTCATGCCGGGGTGGAGTACGGCTGGTGGCAGGGCATCACCGGCTGCGCCACCGTTGGCGGCGGCATCGACGTGATGGACCCGGCCGCAGCTCCGGTGATCCGCTGCGATATCGCTCCGTGGGACCTGTTCGGTATCTCGCTCGCGGGCTGGAATTTCCTGATCTCGGTGATCGGCGGGATCGCAGTGCTGGCCTTGAGCGTTAAGGGAGCAGGACAAGAGGCACAATTATGAAACGCGAAGAACTCCACCGCATGATCCGGGTCGACCAGGCCGGCGAATTCGGCGCGACACGTATCTACGAAGGCCAGCTCGCCGTGATGGGCGATCGCGGCCCGCACTCGGCGGAAATCCGGCATATGGCCGAACAGGAGGAAGGCCACCGCGCGCGCTTCGATGAAATGCTCGCCAAGCGCGGCGTGCGGCCGACGGCGCTGTACCCGTTCTGGTCGGCGGCCGGCTATGCGCTCGGCGCGGGCACGGCTCTGCTCGGCCCCGAAGCGGCCATGGCCTGCACCGCGGCAGTCGAGGAAGAGATCGACAAGCATTATTCCGAACAGCTCGAGCGGCTCGCCGAAACCGATTCGGACCCGGAACTGGCCTCCATGATCGAGGAGTTTCGCGAAGACGAACGCGAGCACCGCGATGCGGCGCTTGCTGCCGGTGCGGAGAAGGCCCCCGCCTATCCGCTGCTCTCGGGCGCCATCCGGCTGGGGTGCAAGCTCGCGATCAAGATCTCAGAGAGAGTCTAGAGCGACCAATAGGACAAATTCTCCGGCAATTCGCCCGGATCGAGCACCGATTTCACATCGATCAAAATGCCGCCCGGCTTGATCCGATCGGCAAGTTTGCTGCCTTCGGCGGTATATTCGGCGTGATTGACCGCAAGGATCAGCGCGTCGAGATCGCGCAGATCGCCGTCACTGCAAAGCGCGATTCCATATTCGTGCATCGCAACCTCGGATGAGGCGAGCGGGTCGCCGACCAGCGGCTCGACTCCGAACTCGCGCAGCTCCGAAACGATGTCGGGGACTTTCGAATTGCGAATATCGGGCACGTCCTGCTTGAAGGTCAGGCCGAGCACGCCGACACGCGCTTCGGTAAGCGCCACTTGCCCGCCGATCAGCTTGATTGCCTTCTGTGCCACCGCCGCCCCCATCGTATCGTTGATCCGGCGCCCGGCGAGGATCACTTCCGGGCGGTAATCGAGACGCTCGGCCGCTGCGGTGAGGTAATAGGGATCGACACCGATGCAGTGCCCGCCGACGAGGCCGGGCGTGAACGGCAGGAAGTTCCACTTGGTGCCCGCCGCCGCCAAGACGTCACGCGTCGCAATCCCCATCCGGTCGAAGATCAGCGCGATTTCGTTCATCAGCGCGATGTTGAGATCGCGCTGGGTGTTTTCGATCACCTTGGCCGCCTCGGCGACCTTGATCGACGGGGCTTCGTGAAGTCCCGCATCCACGATCGCGCCGTATATCGCGCGCATCCGGTCGAGCGCTCCGGGGTTTTCCGCCGCGATGATCTTCGTGATCGTTTCGAGCCGGTGCACCGTATCGCCGGGATTGATGCGTTCGGGGCTGTAGCCGAGCGCGAAGTCCTCGCCCTGTGCGAGCCCCGAATGCCGTGCCAGCAGCGGGCCGCAGAAATCCTCGGTCGCGCCGGGGAATACGGTCGATTCGAACACCACCAGCGCGCCCTTTTGCAAATGCGGGCCGATCGTCTCGCAGGCGGCGCGCAGCGGCGAAAGGTCGGGGCGGCGTTCGTCGGTGATCGGCGTCGGGACGGTGACGATGAAGCTCGTCGCGCCGGCGAGGCTGGCGGGATCGTCCGAGACTTCAAGCCCGGACGCGGCGAGCCGCACGTCGTCGATTTCGCGGGTGTAGTCGGACCCGGCGCGCAATGTCTCGACCCGCCGGGCCGAGATATCGAAGCCGAGCACATCCACTCCGATCGGGCGGAGTCTCTCTGCAAGCGCCACGGCGACCGGGAGGCCGACATAACCGAGCCCGACTACGGCAATGCGCTCGCGGGCGGCAACAGCGGGCGATCGGCTCGCTGATTCGGATGGCTGGAACGGCGCGTTCATGCGGGCTCCCATGCACCCGATATGCTCAACAAACCGCTAACCACGTTGCGCAAAAACCCGGTGCGAAGCGCGCAATTCACGCTGAATTCAGTGGCGCGCCCCTATCGCTGCTGCCATGATAGGGGCGAGGGCGCGCAACGTCTCGCCGGAACGAGGAATTCGATCGATGATCAAGCCGAACCATTCTTTTTCCCTTACATCGGGCCTGATCGCCTGCGGGGCCGTGCTGTGTGTCGCCGCCCCCGCTGCAGCGCAGGACAAGGCGGGCGACAAGGTCAACATGGTCATCGCCTATGACGAGAGCGAATGCCCCGAAACCGCCGCAGAGAACGAAATCGTGATCTGCGAAATCCTGGTCGAGGCGGAGCGTTATCGCATCCCGCGCAATCTTCGACAGAGCGACTCGCCCCAGAACACCGCGTGGACCGAGCGGGTCGAGACCATCCGCTACATCGGGGAATTCGGCGCAATGTCGTGCAGCCCGGCCGGCGCGGGCGGCTTTACCGGCTGCACCCAGAAGATGATCGACGCGGCCTATGCCGACCGTGCCGAAAGCGAGAATGTACGCTTCGGCCAGTTGATCGAGCAGGCGCGGCAGGAGCGGCTTTCGACGATCGATACCGATGCCGCTGCCGAGCAGGAGCGGGTCGAGCAGATCGAGCGCGAGTACCTCGAGCGGCTCGAGCGCGAGCGCGACGCGCCGCTGCCGGGCGAGATCGAACAGACCCCAGCAGCACCCGCCATCGGCCCGACCGATGACGAGCCCGAGCCCGAGGGCTAAGCCCGCTCAGATTTCGTAATAGTCGCGATACCACGCCACGAACTGGCGGATGCCATCGCGCACGTCGGTTTGGGGCGCGTAGCCGGTAAGCTCCATGAGCAGCGTCGCATCGGCCCAGGTCGCGGGTACGTCGCCTTTCTGCATCGGCATGAGGTTGCGGATCGCCTCGCGGCCGCAAGCCTCTTCGATCGCGGCGATATAGTCAGTCAGCCGGACTTGCTCGTTATTGCCGATATTGACCACGCGAAACGGCGCGACGGGTGACAGGCTGTCCCATTCGGGAATGGCCTCCGCGCTCTCCGGCCGCTGCGGCACGGCATCGATCAACAGGCGGATCCCGCGCACCAGATCGGTGACAAAGGTAAAGTCGCGGAACATCTCGCCGCGGTTGTAGATATCGATCGGGGTGCCTTCGAGGATACCCTTGGTGAACTTGAACAGCGCCATGTCGGGCCGCCCCCATGGTCCGTAGACCGTGAAAAAGCGGAACATCGTCGTCGGCAGATCCCACAAATGGGCATAGGAATGGCCCATCGCTTCGTTCGCCTTCTTGGTCGCGGCGTAGAGCGTCAGCTGGGTGTCGCACTTTTGCCGTTCGTCGAACGGCATGTCCTCGTTCGCGCCGTAGACCGAGCTGGTCGAGGCCATCAGCAGGTGATCGACGCCGAGCTCGCGGGCGCATTCCATCACATTGAAGGTGCCCACGACATTGGCATCGATATAGGCGCGCGGGTTTTCGAGGCTGTATCGCACCCCCGCCTGCGCGGCGAGATGGACGATGATGTCGGGCTGCTCGGCCATGGCGAACTCGCGCAAAGCCTCGAAATCCTCGAGCATGCCGACTGTGCAGGTGAAGTGCTGGTTCTGGAGCAGCATCTGGTGCCGCCGTTCCTTCAGGCGGACGTCGTAATAATCGGTCAGGCCGTCATAGCCGACGACGCGGAAACCCTCGGCCAGCAGCAACTGTGCAAGATGAAAGCCGATGAAGCCGGCCGACCCTGTGATTAGAACTGTACGCAAGGAGTGTTTCGCCTCTGCTCGCTTTCCCGGGGGCCAGTCAGCCGTCAGGCCTGTGCCCGCCTGTCACTTTGCCCCGTTGCCTGTCAAGATAACGCGGAACGTCTTCAGCACGATCAGGAAATCGAGCCAGAGCGAGATATTCTTGACGTAATAGAAATCGAACCGGAGTTTCGCATTGACGTCCGATACGTCTGTGACGTGACCCTGATTGACCTGCGCCCAGCCGGTGATGCCCGGACGCACGATGTGCCGATAGGAATAGAACGGCAGCTCGCTTTCATACCATTTGGCAAGCGATTCCGCCTCGGGCCGGGGGCCGATCCAGCTCATTTCCCCGCGCAGGATGTTGAGCACCTGCGGCAGCTCGTCGATCCTTGTTTTGCGCAGGAATTGTCCGACCCTTGTGATGCGGTCATCCCCGTCTCTGGTCATGGCATCGTTGCGCAATGCCTCTTCCTCGGTGATCGCGGCCCGTTCACGCATGGTGCGGAACTTGACCATGCGGAATGTACGCCCGCGAAACCCGACCCGCTCCTGCACGAACAGGACAGGCCCTTTCGAATCGAGCTTGATCAGCAGCGCGATGACAAGGAGCGGCACGGCAAGAAGCGGCAGCAGCAGCACCGAGCCGACGATGTCGATCAACCGCTTGGTCGCCACGTAGGGAACGTTGGGGATGAGCGATCCGAGCTCGTTCTCGGAAAGGTGGGTGATCTTGACCTGACCGGTCTGCATCTCGGCCACCTGCCGGTAGTGATAGACCGGAATTCCCGCCAGCGCGGCCTTGGCGAACAGCCGCTCCCATTCGTCGGGGTGGTCGTAATGCAGGTCGGCGACCAATGCGCCATTTAATTGCCTGGCCTGGACTAAAGTTTCGAGTTCGATGAGGCTTGGAGCCGGAAGGTATTGACCCTCTATCCGCACCTCCGAAGATCGCCCGCCGCCGACGATGAAGTGCGGGCGGCGAAGGCCGCGATTATGGGCAGTGCTGATGTAGCTGAATAGAACTGTTCCAAACGCACCCATTCCAAACATAGGGATCGAATAGGCCACCCGCAAAATCGCAATGCCGGAAAGAACTCCGGCAAAGGCAAGAAAATTCACCGGAAAGACATAGGAAAGGTGCCTAGTTCGAGCGTACTCTCTGAGCCGCGAAAGAATATACCAAGTCACCAATACGGCGACCGCGAGCGGTATCAGGGTCGCAATGAGAATTGGGTGGCGCAGATCCTGTCCTTGACCGACCCACCAAACAATAGGAGGAGTCAACGCAGCCATGAGATAGGCCGGAAGCTGGAGGTTCCCGCTGAATAGTAGATTACCAGCCTTCTGACGCGGCTTCGGAACTGCGTTAATATGCATGGCCAAACTTCCGCGCTACCTTTAAACGCTGAGCTCACTTCGGTCTTCACTACAGGTTCACAAGTCGCCGTGCAAGTGTACCAAAAGTCGAAGGAATCTTCGCGTTGCGCCGTGGTTGTCTACAGTGGTTCACGCGTTGATCGACGCATGCGGGCCCAAACTTAAGACGATCACTCGGGGCCGGTCGGTCCCGCTCCAGGATGACCGCAATCACCTGCGATGCCCCGCTTTGCGGGTATCAAGAAACCTGACGATTGCCTTTGCGGTAGTGTCACCGAAATTCGCGACAGAGTGTTCGCTGAACCTTGGGCTGGCGAGAAACTTGAGCCGGGCGCGATCGAAACTCTCGTAGTCTTCGGGACCGAATAAGCACAGTCTGTCGATGAACTGATCGATGTCGCGGACTCGTTCGTAGGCGATAAAGCAATCTTCTGGGACATACTCGCCAATGTCGTCGCATCCTAGGTAGATAGGAACGGCGCCGGCTATAAGACTGTCGAAAATCTTCTCGGTAACATAGCCCGAGAGGCCGCTGACATTCTCGAAGCAGAAATTGAACACCGCTCGCTCGAGCGCGTCGTCCTTGTCGCCACAGGGGCCTTTGTTGTTCCGAAGGCGGGCTATATCCATCGGGACTCCTCGGAGGAACTTGTAGGCAGCACTGAACGCAAGGCCAGGCGGTTGCGGCGGTAGGTTCCAGCCCCTTCCCCACAGTTCGAACGTCAAATCGGGCCGCTTTTCGAAAGCGCGAATGATGCGCACCCTTTCGGAATAGAGCTCGTTTGGCGAGGAGGTATTTTCGGCCCGGTTCGTCGCGACGATCGCGGCGAGGGCGGGCCGGTTGGCAAACGCATTGCGCCGCGGCTCCCGCATGGCGACCGGTGGAAAGATGTGCGTGACATCTGCGCCCTCACGCGATCGGTCCCATGTGACGAGGTGCTCGTAACCGTCGAGCCGTTCTTTGGTATTGGCAGGCCAGATAAAGCGATTCTCGAGTTGCACGCAGACCGTCGGGGCATCGCTGCCGCGGGAGGCCTCCTGGGCTTCGATGTGGACCTCAACATCCGGCCTTTCGGGTGTGTCGCCGGCGCTGACCGACGCACCGAGCTCGCGCAGCGGGTTTATCAGCGCTCGCAGGTGATCTTCGGCGAGCATCTGATCGAGCGTTTTGCTGCCGAACCGGCCGCCCTTGAGGTGAATTCGCACTTGACTAATTCTCTCTCACGTAGAGATCATCGATGTATCTGACCCTCGAATGGAACCGGTAGCCCTCTGAGAGAATCATCTTGCGCAGCCTCTCCGAACCGACCGGAAAGCTGCAATTCTCGACCAGGATCACCTTGGGGCGAATTTCCGGAAACATGCCCTTGAGCACCATTTCCTCGAAGCCTTCGACATCGATCGAAGCGAAATCGATTTCCCCGACTTCGAATTCGCGAAGGGGTTTCACCTCGACAATCGAGACATCTGTCGATTTGGCACGCGCTGCGGCCTCCATGTCAGCCTCGTCTATGACTTCGACATAGGACAGCTGATCCTCCCAACCCTCTTCCCCCGATGTCTCGTGAAATGCAATCCTGCCAGGCGCTTCTCCCAACGCGCATTGTACGAAAGTGGTGCGAGGCCGAGCCTCTGCCCACAATCCAATGTATTTGTTCAAGGGGTCGAACGCCCAGCCGCTGTAGTCGCGCTCTTTCTCGAAGAAGGCGGTATTGTTGTTGAAGCAAGGGTGGTTGGCGCCAATGTCGAGGAACACCCCCCCGGTCTTTTCGCTCAAGAGCTGATCGACCAGCTCCGGCTGCCCAAACTGGCCCGATTCGGCGGACTCATCGAATACGACCCGCGTCTTGGGATATCGTAGCCCGAAGTAACAGTATGTGATGACCTTACGGAGAAATCGCCAGAAATTCTGAGCAATAGCGTAGATAGGCTTGGGCAAATGTGAGGCGAGAGCCCTTATTCGGGAAGCTAAGAACATATATTCTCATCTGATGTTCGGGAGGGATTTTCGCAAAACGCAATGATCAGGATCTGATCTTGGACGCGTAAAGGTATTTTCTGAGTGTCGCAGGCGTGAGCCTAAAGACAAAACGCAGAGGCGGATACATGAAATGGAAAGGAGGCGCGCCGAGCGACTTTAATCCTTGCCAATAGCACCGAAATTCTCCGGCTGCCTTGGCGAGGCCGCGCCTTTTCCAAAATCCGTCAGCAATACGGAAATCGAGATGGGCTGCTTTAAGATTTCCAAATCGGATCCCCGAAGCCGCAGCGCGGAACCACATCGCTATGTCCTCATTAGCGGCGGCCGTTGGGTAACTGCCGAGCCGGTCGAGCGCCGATCGCCTGAAGCAAACGGTCGGATGCGCGAAGGGGCTCCGCCATTTGAGCGCATCCATCGCCTCTTCATGTGTCGCAGGATAGGTGACGAGGCGTCTCTGACCCCCTTCGCCCATTTCGTTGATAGCGGTACCGCAGATGCCGATCTCGGGCTTTTGCTCCATGAATTGCACTTGCGCAGAGAACCGACCCGGTAGCGACACGTCGTCGGCATCCATCCGGAACACGTATTCCTCCGACTGCAACGACCGGATCAGATCGTTGAGGACATGGGCGAGGCCGCGGTTTCGCTCGAACGGTTGATAGCTGTGAATGCGGTCCTCCCAGAGCTCCAGAACTGCCCGCAATTCGGCGCCGATGGGGCCATCAACGCCCAGGTACACATGGACCCGCCTCTTTTCGGAGATATCCTGAGCGAGTACCGATGAAAGCGCCTGCGATAAATGGTCTGGTGCGTCGCCGGCATAGACCGACATGATGACCGCCACGGCGCGGGGATTTGACGAGCCTGACATCGAAGAGCCCTAGTATGTTCCGCCGAACGGGACGCGCAATACCGCAGAACGTAGAATCTCCATGGAGAAATCCGTGGCAAAAGTCGGTCCAGCGAGAAGCGCGCAGATCGCTAGGAGAAAGCCGAGGCGCAAAATTGGCCCGTCGTCGCTTTCTGGCAGAACCCTGCCGACCACCCAGATCGACACAATCGTGATAAACATGATGAAGAATCGCGATCCGCTGGATCCGCCGGAGAAGGTGAAGAGCACGGCGGAAGCTGCCGCACCGAGCAGATAGAACAGAATAATGAAGGGAGTCTTCCGCGCCGCCGCGATCACGGGAAACGCGACGGCAAACGCCCAAGCGGAATAGACCACCAGCGAGGTCGTCGTCTCGGTGCCCTCGCGAAAGAACCCCGCTACTGCATCGGGGAAAAGCCCCACCACGATGAGGATCGAGGCCCCGATCGCCGACAGAATAATGATATCCCGCTTAATGAGCGCGTAGCAAATGTAGTAGATCAGCGACAAAATCCCCATCGAAGTGTGGATTAGGAAGGGGATGAGGTGCCACGCAAAAGTCTTGTAGGGGCCACGTTCGAGCGTTGTTCTTTCGACTACGAGCCAGACTGCGAATCCGACCAGCTGCCGGTGAATGTTGTTGATGCCGAGAACGAATAGCGGGCTCAGGAACAGCGCGATAATGAAGACGGCGGGCAGTGGTCGCGACCTGAAAGCGAACAGCAGGCAGGCGAAAACAGCAATGTCCAGTAGAAAGATCGCAATCCAGCCGTCATCGAAGATAGCCGTAAGAAGCTTGCCTGGTGCCCAATAAAGCGGCTCGCGCAGGTTGTAGGACGACATCCCGATGGAAACGAATTCCTCGACCACGCGCGTAAGATCGGAATCCGGGATAGTAACCCTGACTTCGAGGAACAGGAAATAGAGCGGGATGCAGGCTATCACTGCCGCCCACCTGGCGACCCGCGACCCTTCGCGCCGCTGCTTTACCTGCGCTGCCGCCAATCGGATCCCTGATGCGGCGCCCGGTTCACGGCTGGTGGTAAGGTTGGCGGGCATCGATATTCCATTTGTTCCGAATGAGCGCTAGGTTTCGCACGGGGTCAAGTCGTCGGAAGTGCTGCAAGACTAGTCGGGGCTTTCGGTTTGCCATCCGGCCAGCCGGACGCAGCTAATGGCAAGAATCACACAGCACAGCAACAGAATGATGGCCACGAACACGAAAGTCCTTTCAAGGTAGAGTACATCGAGCTGCGCCAGAAGAGTTCCGGCAGCCAGCGTAGTCACTGCGATCCAAGGAGAGAGCCGTGCCTGCGTTCGACCGGCTTCGCTGACGAGGTAGGAAATCGAGCAGAGGCTTCGCAGGAGGTCGCAGGTGACGACCAGTGCGACCAGCGCGAAAGAAACGACCAGTTCGCCTCGAAACAGGAGGAAGTGTCCGGCAGCGAAGACCGTAACGGCTATTGGGCCCAACAACAGGGCGGCGATGAGGCCGACCCCGCGCAATTCCGTGGAGACCATAGTAGCTCGGTGCTCGCCCGAATAATCCCCTTCGAACCAGCCAAGCCAATTGCCGCGTCGCAGCTGCGCGACGAGCGTTTCGAATGCATTGCTGACCGCAAAGGAAATGCTGGCGAGCACGAGCAACTGCGCTGCATAGGCGCTCGCCTGCGCATCGGCGAGCGCCACGCGGGGCAGGTTGGGTAGGCTCCAGACGAAGAACAGCCACGCAAAGGTACTGCCCAGCAACGCAAGGTCGAGTTTGATCGGGGGGCGTTTTCCCGAAGGCCGGGCTTGCGAGCGCCTGCTCGCGGTAACCAGCACTATGAGAAGCAAGGCTACGCCGTGTCCTGTCGCCAAACCCGTCAACCATGCGATTGCGGTGCCTTGCCAGATCGCTGCAGCCGATGCCAACACTTGCGGGATCAGCACATTGAAAACGCTGAAGAGCGCGCCCCCTTTGAAATCTCCTACCGCGAACCGTTCAATGCTGCACAGGTTCGGTATCGCCGCGACGCACGCGGTTGCGATCACAAGCGCCGCGGTGGTTCCGGCGACATCGGTGATCGGGAGCAGGAGCCAGATCGCGGCAAGCACCATCAGCGTCCCGGCAAACAAGATGAAAGCGCCGAGATATTTGCGCGCGCGAACCCCGTCTGCCAGCCACGCATACTGACTGATGAGAATGACTGGCAGCGCGATCGCAGCCTGCCCGAGCAACGAAACCACCGCGAGGAAAAAGAAGGCGGACTGGGTTTCCGGCTCCGGCAGGAACAGCGAAAATACCGTGGCCTGCAGCAGTATGCATGCAGCCGAAAGAGCCTTGGCTGCGCCCAGCCAGACGAACCCCCTGGTCAGGACGGGGAAGCGCTTGAAGTCGGCGAGTCGATCCTGCGAAGAAGAGCGCCGCACGCTACAGGCCGCTACGAAGAGATCCTCGAGATCGCCAGCGGCTGGATGATCAGCTCGCCGGTTTCTCGATCAGGCATTGGGGCTGCGGTCAGGACGATTTCCTGCGCGTCGCATTCGAGCTCGAACGACTGGCTTGCCGTCACCGTCGCCCCATCTTCGGGCGAAATGCGGAAGGACGTGATCGGTCGTGCCTCCCCCTCGCCGAGGCAGCGCAGCGACACCTCAAGACTCGGCAACGAGCCGTAGGAGCCTTCCTCCGCAGTCGTCTCGATCTCGTAAGTTCCGGGCGTGAGGAATGCCACCTTGCGGGCCGGCTGCGGGATCGATCCGCGGATCGAAAAGGCGCGCAGGTATGGCTCGTCCCCATCGCTTCCGAGAAGCTCGAAGCCCGCCTGCGCCTCGCGGGGAAGGCGCCAGACAAGCGCGCCATAGCGATTGCTTTGATCGGAGTGCTTGTATGTGCCCGGATCGAGCAGGTATTCGGCGCCATTGCTGAACCGTTCGAACAGGCGCCGCATTTCGTCATTATCGCCAACATTGTCGTAATGATCGATCAGTGCGAGCGAAAGCGCCGGAGAGACTAAGATCGAACCCTCCGGGAAGGCGAGATCGAGCGCATCGACGACCGCTTGCGGACCGTCTTCGACCGGCATCGCAAGACGCAGGGTACGGTCGACCCAAGGTGCATTCTCGCGAATATACGGGGTTAGCGCCTTGCGGCCATCGGACAGCAGCACAATCTGGGCCAGCGCGGGCAAGAGACTGTCCTGAAGCGAAGGGTTCACAAGCAGCAACTTGTTGTAGCTGGCGAGCACTTCTCGCACATTCGCCCCGCTTGCCTCGCTCAGGCCCTCGATCAGGAAAGCCTGGGTCAGACTGTCTCGGCGCGAAACCCGGTCGGACATCCTGAGCAGCGCGAGCGATTTCTCGGTGTCGCCCGATCCCCGCGCCTGAAGTGCGAGGAGCCGGAGGGCGGCCGGGTTGAAAGGATCGGATGCGAGCGATTTCAGCGCAGTTGGCGTGAACGCAACTGGCTGGAATGCTTCCGCATTCGCTTTCAGTGCCGCATCAACCGGTTTCATCGCCTCTGACGCATTGGCGAAGCCCGCCGGCGCATCGATCACGCCGGGGATGAGGATTGATGCCGTAAACGAGAAAGAGCCCGCTACGATAGCTGCGCCGCTTACGGCGAGCAGGCCAAGACGAATGTGCCTCATGATTCAGCCCATCCGATCCTATGACTTCGACTGAGTTTCGTCTGTCCTGCCGTAAGCGAAGCCATATCCATAACCGTAGGTCTCCGATCCGGTGGGAGCGACCTTCGAAAGGATGACCCCGAGCAGAGGTGCCCGTACGTCCTTAAGACGCTGTACCGCCGCGCGAATACCCTTCACTGAGGCGCCGTTCGCTTCGGCCACGTAGATAACGCCGCCAACCGATTTGCTGATCAGCGGGGCATCGGCCAGGCCGAGCACCGGCGGTGCATCAATTAGGACATGGTCGTAGCTGCCAAGAAGCGTCTTGACCATGTCAGCGAGCCGCGATCCGCTCAGCAGTTCGGCCGGGTTTGGAGGTTGCGGCCCTGCGGGCAGCAAGGTTATCCCTTCGATATGAGTTTTGCGCAGCAGGTTTTCGCACGTGTCGTTGCCCGACAGAAATGTACTTAGGCCCATGTCGTTCGACAGGCCCAGGAACTCATGCAACGATGCCGAGCGCATGTCGGCATCGACCAGGGCTACCTTCTTGCCCGTCCGGCTCAACATTATCGCCAACGCGAAGCTTGAGGTACTCTTGCCTTCGGCCGCCCTCGTGCTGGTAGTCATGAAGGCATCGGGCACACCCTTTTCGCTTGCGAGCGCAAGATTGGTGTAGACGCTGATATAAGCTTCGGACAACGAGGTCTTGGGGTCGCCCAACTCCTCGACGACGTCCTCGGCCTTTTCAATCGGGATGCTGCCAAGCAGTGGAAGTTGAAGCAGGCGGGCCACTTCATCCGGCTCGTGCAGGCTCTGGTCGAGCTGGTCAAAAACCAGCACTAGGCCAGCCGACAGGCCGAGACCCAGCACAAATGCGATGGCGAGATTGAGCGGGAGGCTCGGCGAGGATGGTTCAACCGGGACTTGAGCGGTGTCCACGACCGCGATATTGTTGGCGCCGACGCCGGCCACGCCGATTTCCTTGAAGCGCTGCAGCAGTGCGTCGTAAAGCTGTCGGTTTGTGTCGACCTCGCGCAGCAGGATATTGTAGCGAATGCTGTCGGATTGCTGTACACCGAGATCCGCTTTCAGCTCGTTAACCTGCTGCTTGAGCCGCCCTTCGCGGCGGGTGGCCTCGCGCAGGGCGTTCTGGCGGCTCTGTACGATCCGGGCTTCCTCGCGGGCGATATCGGCATCAAGCACACGGAGCTCGGCCTCCAACGCCTGAGCGGGCGGATAGCCTTCGTCGAACTGGACCAGGAGACGTCGCAACTCGCCAGCCACTTCGGCGCGTTTCTCGCGCAGCCTTGCAAGGACCGAACTTTCCAGCGCTTCGCGAGATGCGTTGCCCGCATTGACATTGCCCGCGCGGCTTTCCGCTTCGATCCGGGCCGCGGTTGCCTCTGCAAGCTCTGTATTTAGTGACTCCAGATCTGCTTCAACAAGTGTACGCTCACCCTGTACTTGGCCGCGCGCGCGTGCCGATTGTGTAAGAATCACGATTCCCTTTTGGCGCGCGTAATTGACCAATTCGCGCTCGGATTCGTTGAGCCGCGATTTCAGCTCGACCAGACGTTCCTCCAAGAATCTGCGGGCGTCCACGGACGAGTCGAAGCGGCGATCCATTTTTGCAGCGATGAATTGAGAGGCCCAGGTGTTGGCGACCTGCTCGGAAAGAACCGGATCCGCGCTCGAATAGCTGACATCGACCAGAGCCGATCCGCGCACCGGCGCGATGTCGATATGATCCTCGAGTAGTTCGAGCACCTGGCGCTGGCGCATTTGCCGCTGTACGGCCGTCAGCGGCCTGCCTTCCTCGAAGAACGAAAAGCGCCGGTCATCCGGAACCTCGCCATGCGCTTCGAAAAAGGCATCGCTGGTCGGAAGCTGGAGCTCTTGTGAGACCCGTTCGGCTAGCGACCGGGCATTCAGCAAGGCATATTGCGTCTGGTAGAATTCGTTGTTCTGGCCGCCATCGACGCCATCGACGGATTGCACGTTTGTGACGCGCTTTTCCTCGCGGCTGATTTCGATCCGGGATGTCGCCGTATATTGCGGTGTCGACAGCAAGGTGATCAGAATGCCGGCGATCAATGCCGTGCCGACCACCACGACGATCAGCAGGCGCCTCTGTTTGGCAAGCTGCCAGTAATGCAGGAACGTGGCGTTCTGATCGGCAGCCGAACCGTCAGTCGGAGCCTGGGGGACATATTCAATCTTGTCTTCGAACATTTGCGACCTATCAGACCAGTTTGGGCCGTGCTTAGCGCTGGAATGCAATGACGATCGGGGTCGTCACGAGCGGCAGGATTTGCAGGAAGTCCTTAAACAGCCGGCGCGCGTTCGAGTCCCCTACGACGACGACGTCATTGGCATAGATATTGGGGTCTGCATAGTTTCCGGCTCTGATCGCCTTGAGATCATACAGAGCGGCGTATCGCTGGCCATCGATCTCGCGGAACACAACGACCTCCTGGAGCTTGGCGAATTCCCCCGTTCCGTTCGCTTTGGCGATGGCCCGCAGCAGGGTCATCTGTCCCGCAACCGAATACATGCCCGGCTCCTCGACCTCCCCTTCGACGGTGAAGATCTGGCTGACGGCTTCCTTGACGTTGATCGTGACCCTGGGGTCGCGAACGTTGTTCTCCATCAGGCGCGCGCGCACGAGACTCTCGAGCTCGGTCGGGGAAAGCCCGGCAGCAATTACCGGTCCGGCAAGCGGTATGGATAGCCGTCCGCCGTCATCGATTGCGAACTCGCGCTCGGTAAGGAATTCTATTCCGAAGACATCGACGATCAGGATGTCGCGTGC
The DNA here is from genome assembly GCF_045363165.1 of Erythrobacter sp. GH1-10. Classification (NCBI taxonomy): domain Bacteria; kingdom Pseudomonadati; phylum Pseudomonadota; class Alphaproteobacteria; order Sphingomonadales; family Erythrobacteraceae; genus Erythrobacter; species Erythrobacter sp. GH1-10. The sequence goes on from NZ_JBJFLP010000001.1 coordinate 401,116, forward strand.
GCCAAGAACATATGTGGGTTCGCCCTGATCGCCCAGCTTGCTCACAGGGGTCGGCAGAGCGCCTTCCTGGATGAGAGTGATCGAAGGATCGCCGCCAACCCGCGGGGATCCGGTGGCGCAACCCGACAAGAGTAACAGCGCAATGGCGAATACACGGAAGGACATCAAAAACCTGCTGTACTGGGCGAATAACCAAAGAAATTGCGTGAGAAAATCAGTTGTGACCTCCTCCTCGCGCGTGCTCTTCTAGCATCACGAATGCGACAATAAGGACGCACATCAGGAAGGGCACCCGCAGCGGGTAGTCTGCAAGACTCCCCAGCGCAAGAAGCAATAATGTAACACCGCCCGCCAATGCATAGGACTTGTGCGACATTTCCAGTTGCTTGTCTGCTCTCGCCCTGAGGGCAAGCTGGGCTGCCCATATCGCGGCCCCGAGTAAAAGGAGCGCGCCCGGCAAACCGAACGTTAACAGGGTTTCGAGAAAGTCATTGTGGGCGTGGTTGAAGTAATAGGGGCTGAGCAACTCCTGCGGCTCGACAACGCGATAGACCGGATCGAATGTTCCCGCGCCCGTGCCGAACGGGAAATACCGCCAGGTCTCGTCAACGAGCAAGCCGAAGGTCCGGGCTCTCAGGTCGGTCGTCAAATCATCGTCGAGCAGACGCCGCAGCGCTTCCGCGCGCGAAAGAATGATCGTCACGGCCATCAGGGAAGCGATGCCGACTGCGCCGATGGCGAGCGGGATAGCCCGGCGGCCGCTCGATAGGCCGAGTTCCTCGCGCCAGCTCGACCGCCGCTGGACCGCGACCGCCGCCACCGCTCCGATGGCGGCCACGATCAATCCTGCGCGAGAGCCCGTCACCAGGATCGCAGGTAGCACGAAAGCACCGCATGCGAGCAGCGGAACCCAGCGCCTGATCCATTGTTGCTGGCCCGCGACAAGCGCGGCCATCATCGGCATCAGCGTCGCAAGGAACACCGCCTGGTGGTTGCGATTGGCAAAAAAGCCCACGGCCATTCCGGGATTGGTGATGTCGTAGAGATACGCAGCGCCTCTCGGATCGCCTGCCAGCTGCACGACGCTGAGCAGCGTCGTCAGCAGGCCGAACAGGAGCAATAGCGGGACCAAAGCCTGCTTGTCGTCACGCTTCAGCTGGACTGCGAGAAGGAGCACGGCGAGCGGGACAAACAGCGAATAGAGCGCGTTCCACGTGTGGCTCGGGGCGAGGCTGAGCGGCCGCCAGACCTGCCCGAGGCCGGCCGTCTGGTCGATCTCGGCCACGATCTCGCGCCCGGGGAGGTTCTGCCAGACCGCTGGGGGTAGCGGGACGAGGTGCAGCGCGACCAGCCCGAATGTGGCCGCGAAAAGCGTGATCAGCCCCTTGTGTCCGGCAATGTCCTCGCGCAAAAGACCATAGGCTGCGATCACGCAGAAAACGATCGCTACCGGGCGCAAGATCAACAGCGATTGTATGTCCATGCGCGAGCCGCCACCGGTCAGGAAGACCAGGGTGAGGAAGCCGGCAAGCAACCAGAATTTGATGGAACGCTGCTCGAGCGGCTCCACCAAGCGTCGAAAATCTGATGTTTGGATACGCAAGATCTCATCTTTCAATTGTCGCGCCTCGTAGCCAGTCCGATCGACTACAGTCAACAATGCAAAAAACGAGATCGATCGAGTTATCGACGCGGCCCTAGGCCGTGCGTGCGACTTGTCTGCCGAGCGGACAGGGTTTTGATTTCAAGCAAGGAATTCGGGCAGATTGAGCAATTGCTGAAATCGCCGGTGGGGTTAGCTGGGTTTCTTCTCAACAATCCTTAGGGCTAGCGCTGGCCCGGATCGCTATCTCTTGTGGACCTCATTCGTAATCGGGCCTTGCTGTTTCCCAACCCATGTTTATTGCGCCCAAGCAAACGACCAAGCTTTCAAGAGGGATACAATGAAACGGGCGCTCATCACAGGTGTTACGGGTCAGGACGGTGCCTATCTGGCATCGCTTCTGCTCGATAAGGGATACGAAGTTCATGGCGTCAAACGGCGCTCGTCGTCCTTCAACACCGGTCGCATCGAACATCTTTACGAAGACCCGCACGAGCCCGATCCGCGGCTGATCCTGCATTACGGCGACATGACCGATGCGACGAACTTGATCAGGATCGTCCAGGAAGTGCAGCCGCACGAAATCTACAACCTCGCTGCGCAAAGCCACGTTGCCGTCAGTTTCGAGACGCCCGAATACACCGCCAATGCCGACGCTGTCGGTGCGCTGAGACTGCTCGAGGCGATTCGTATCCTCGGCATGGAAAAGACGACCCGGTTCTACCAGGCATCGACTTCGGAGCTCTATGGCCTCGCCCAGGAGGTACCGCAGTCCGAGACGACACCGTTCTATCCGCGCAGCCCCTACGCCGCGGCGAAACTCTATGCCTACTGGATCACGGTGAACTACCGCGAGGCCTATGGGATGCACGCTTCCAACGGCATCCTCTTCAACCATGAAAGCCCGCTGCGCGGCGAGACCTTCGTCACGCGCAAGATCACCCGCGGCGCGGCGGCGATTTCGCTCGGCCGGCAGGACAAGCTTTATCTCGGCAACCTCGATGCCAAGCGCGACTGGGGGCATGCCGCGGAATATGTCGAGGGTATGTGGCTGATGACCCAACAGGACGAGCCCGACGATTACGTTCTCGCGACCGGCATCACCACGCAGGTGCGTGATTTCGTCAGCTGGGTGTTCGAGGATGTCGGTCTGCCGCTCGAATTCCAAGGCGAGGGCGTCGAGGAAACAGGCCTGTGCGCGAAAACCGGCAAGGTCCTCGTCGAGGTCGATCCCCGCTATTTCCGCCCGACCGAAGTCGACTTGCTGATCGGGGATCCGACCAAGGCGAAGGAAAAACTTGGCTGGAGCTATAAAATGGGCCCGCGCGAGCTCGCGCGAACCATGGCCGAGGCCGACCTCGAGGTCATGAAGGAGGCACCGATTGCCAAGGACTCCTGATCTTTCGACCGGTTGGATCTTCCTGCCGGGGTATTGAGAAAGCCACCGCCGCCGCGCCAGTTTTTTCGAGATCGTAATGGGATTTGAGACATGAAAATCGCAATGGTTGGCTCGGGCTATGTCGGCCTCGTCTCGGGCGCTTGCTTCGCCGATTTCGGCCACGACGTGGTCTGCATCGACAAGGATCAGAGCAAGATCGACCGCCTGCACGACGGAATCATGCCGATCTACGAACCGGGGCTCGATGCGCTGGTCGAAAGCAATGTGAAGGCCGGACGCCTCAGCTTCACGACGTCGCTTGCCGAAGGAATCAAGGACGCCAATGCGATCTTCATCGCTGTCGGCACGCCGAGCCGCCGGGGCGATGGACACGCGGATTTGTCGTTCGTCTATGCCGTGGCGAAGGAAGTGGGCGAAAATCTCGCCAATGACGCTGTGGTTGTCACCAAATCGACCGTCCCTGTCGGCACCGGCGACGAAGTCGAGCGGATCATCGCCGACACCGGAACGAGCCATAAGGTCTCGGTGGTCTCCAACCCCGAATTCCTGCGTGAAGGTGCGGCGATCGCCGATTTCAAGCGCCCCGACCGCATCGTGATCGGGGCCGAGGACGATTTTGGCCGCGAGATCATGCGCGAAGTCTATCGCCCGCTGTTCCTCAACGAATCGCCGATCCTGTTCACTTCACGTCGCACCAGCGAGCTGATCAAATACGCCGCCAACGCGTTCCTCGCGACCAAGATCACTTTCATCAACGAGATGGCCGACCTGTGCGAAAAGGTCGGCGCGGACGTGCAGGACGTGTCGCGCGGGATCGGGATGGACGGACGCATCGGCGCGAAATTCCTCCACGCCGGGCCCGGCTATGGCGGCTCGTGCTTCCCCAAGGATACGCTCGCGCTGCTCAAGACCGCCGAGGATTACGACAGCCCGACGCGAATCGTCGAAGCGGTGGTCAAGGTCAACGAAAGCCGCAAGCGCGCGATGGGTCGCAAGGTTGTCGACGCACTCGGCGGCATGGAAGCCGCGCGCGGCAAGAAGGTCGCGCTGCTGGGCCTGACCTTCAAGCCCAACACCGACGATATGCGCGACAGCCCGGCGATCGCGGTCGCACAAACATTGCACGATGCCGGAGTCGAGGTTGCCGCCTACGATCCCGAAGGCATGGAACTCGCAAAGCCGCTGATGCCATTCGTGACCATGTGCGGCGATCCCTACGAAGCGATCGAAGGTGCCGATGCAACCGTGATCGTGACCGAGTGGGACGCCTTCCGCGCGCTCGACCTTGCCAAGGTCAAGACGACGGCGAAGGCTCCGGTGCTGGTCGACCTGCGCAACATCTACCTGCCCGAAGACGTTCGCGCGCAGGGCTTCGAATATTCTAGCATCGGCCGGGTGTGATCAGTTGTGCTACGACAGTGCAATATCCGGTGCGTCGGGCTGCTTCATCCCGACCGTGTGATAGCCCGCATCGACGTGATGGGTTTCGCCGGTAACGCCGGATGACAAATCGGACAGGAAATAGAGCCCCGATCCGCCGACATCGTCGATCGTGATCGTCCGACGCAGTGGTGCGTTCAGCTCGTTCCATTTGAGGATATAGCGGAAATCGCCGATCCCGCTCGCCGCCAGGGTCTTGACCGGTCCGGCGCTGATCGCGTTGACGCGGATGCCCTGCGGCCCGAGATCATTGGCGAGATATTTCACGCTGGTTTCCAGCGCCGCCTTGGCAACGCCCATCACATTGTAATGCGGCATCACCTTTTCGGCACCGTAATAAGTAAGCGTGAGGATCGAACCGCCATTCGGCATCATCTCCGCCGCGCGCTTGGTCACGGCGACGAACGAATAGGCCGAGATGTTCATCGTCATCAGGAAGTTGTCGAGACTGGTGTCGACATATTTCCCGCGCAGCTCGTTCTTGTCGGAAAAGCCGATCGCGTGGACGACGAAGTCGATCGTGTCCCAGCGCTCCTTGAGCGTGGCAAAGGCGGTATCGAGCGAGGCCATGTCGGATACGTCGCATTCGAAGGTAAAATCGCTGCCCAGCTGTTCGGCCAGCGGTTTCACGCGCTTCGCGAGCGCCTCGCCCTGATAGGAAAACGCCAGATCCGCTCCGTGTTCGGCCAGCTGTTTGGCAATGCCCCAAGCCAGCGACTTGTCATTCGCAAGCCCCATGATCAGCCCGCGTTTGCCTTTCATCAGAGCGCTCATACGCCATTCTCCTCATTTGTCTCGCCGCTGAAGTCCAGATCATCCCGCGCTTCCTCGGGGTTCTCGTCGGCTTCCGGCTCCGCCAACGCAGCGTTCAATTCCGCCCCGACAACCAGCCCGAGCCCGACGAGCCAGAAAAAGAACAGGGCGATCATGATCCCGGCAAGGCTGCCATAGGTCAGGTTGTAGGTGAAGAACTGGCGCAGCACCATCGGCAACGCGCCGGTGACGCCGAGCCACCACAGCGCGGTGAACAGCGCGCCGGGCCACTTGGGATAGGCTTTGGCGCGGTATTCGCCGGGAGTCAGGGTGTAGAATAGCAGGTAGAGCGAAAGCGTGACACCGAACACCGGTACGATCCGCGACAGCCGCAGGGTGTTGATCGCTGCCGATAGTTGTGGAAGCTGAGCGTCGATAACCTGCTGCGCGGTCCCGATGACGACCTGCGCCAGGAGCGATGCCATCAGCAAGACGACCGCCGCGAGGATCAGCCCCGCCGAAAGCAGCCGGTATTTCCAGAATGCATGCGCCGCCTTGGTGCCATAGGCGCGGCGTAGGATATCGCGGATTGTCTCGATCAGGCTCGATACGGTCCACAGCCCGACCGCCGCCCCGAGCCAGAGCAGCCAGCCTTCGCGGGCGAGCATCACGTCCTCGGCTACCGGTTCGATCACGCGCGAAACGGTGGGCGGCATCGTGAGCAACACTGCGCCGACGATCTCGGTCGCGCGCTCGCGGCCGCCGACCAGTTCGAACGCTGCGGCCCCGAGGATGAAGAACGGGAAGATCGCCAGCATGGAAAGATAGGCCAGGTTGCCGGCATGGATGAAACCATCGTTGTATGTGCCGTAGGCGGTCCGCTTGAGCACTTCGAACGTGCGCGTGCCGGGCCCGACCGGACCGGCAATTACCGCCAGCAACGCGCGCCAGCGCGGAAGCTTGCGCGGTGCGGCAGGGTCCGAGACCAGCCCAAATCGCGCCGCTTCGTCGCTCTCGTGACGGTGCCTGCGCGCTTCGGGGGAGAGCGAGCGCACTTCGCGCTCGTTCGGTGGGGGAAGGTTCGTCGGAACGACCATTCAGCGGTACGGTCCGGCCACTATAGGCCGAACTTCTCGCGCGGCCTTGCGGTGTCGACCCAGTCGCCGAGCCGTTCGTCGAGCGCTTCGAGATCGTCGGGGAGCTGGATCTCAAGAGTGACGAGCTGGTCGCCGCGTTCGGGCTTGCCGTCCTTCGTCTTGCCGCCCTTTTTCGTCCAGCCCTTGCCCGCGAGCCGCATCACCGTGCCGCCATTGGTGCCCGGCTTGATCGTCAGCATCACCGGACCATCGACGGTGGGGCATTTGACCTTTGCGCCGCGCACAGCCTCGTCGAGCGTGATCGGCAGATCCATGCGGATGTTATCGCCATCACGCCTGAAGAAGGGGTGGGTGCCAACTTCGACGACGACGATCCCGTCGCCGTGGCCGCCCGGTCCGGGATGGCCCTTGTCCTTGAGCCGCATCTGCGTGCCGTCTTCGACCCCGCCGGGAAGCTTCAGGTTGATTGCCTTGCCGTCGGCCAGCGTGATGCGCTGATCGCGGCCCGAGGCGGCATCGACGAAGGGCACGGCCAGCCGGTACTGGATGTCGGCGCCGCGCTTCTTGGGCGGCGGGGGTGGACGCTGACCAAAGCCGCGCCTGCCGCCATTGCCCGAAGCGCGCGTGCGACCGCCACCGAACAGCCCTTCGAACAGGTCGCCGAGATCCATTTCCTCCGCCGAAAAGCCGCCGAACTCGGGATCGCGGAAACCGCCGCCCGGCCTTCCGCCGGGATGTCCGCCGCGGCCGAACCCGCCGCCCATCCCTGCGAACGGATTGAGCGGATTACCCTCGGCATCGATCTCGCCGCGATCGAACTGCGCGCGTTTGTCCTTGTCCGACAAGAGATCATAGGCCTTGGTGGCGTCCGAGAACTTCTCGGCCGCCTGCGGATTGTCCTTGTTGCGGTCCGGGTGCAGCTCCTTGGCGAGCTTACGATAAGCGCTCTTGATGTCCTTTTCGGACGCATTGCGCGCAACACCCAGGGTTTTGTAAGGATCGCCCATCGCGTGTTAGCTAGGTGAGACAGTGCGCGCGCGCAAGCGGGCATGCGCTTTTTGGGTGCATCTGCAGTTAACCAAGACGCCGCTTTCCTCAGCGCCGCCAGACGTCTAACCAGAGCCGATGACCCGACCTACCGATCTCGACGCCGCGCAACTCGCCGACAGCACCATCCCCGAGGGAGCGGACCCTTTCGCGCTGTTCGACGAATGGTTCGAAGCCGCCAAAGCAAGCGAGCCGAACGATCCCAATGCCATGGCGCTGGCGACCGCCACGCCCGGCGGAGCTCCGTCGGTCCGGATGGTGCTGCTCAAGGGCCATGGGGCGGAGGAAGGCGGTTTCACGTTCTTCACCAATGCCGGCAGCCGCAAGGGCGGGGAAATCCGCGCCAACATGCAGGCTGCGCTGCTGTTCCACTGGAAGAGCCTGCGCCGCCAGATCCGCATCGAGGGTCCGCTGGTCGAAGTCTCGCCCCAGCGCGCCGATGCCTATTTCCATTCGCGCCCCTACAAGAGCCAGGTCGGCAGCGCGGCAAGCGACCAGTCGCGCCCGCTCGAGCGGCGGCAGGACTATATCGACCGGGTGAAGGCGCTGTGGGAAGAGCACGAAGAGGCGGGCGAAGTGCCCCGCCCGCCGCATTGGACAGGTTTCACTTTGCGGCCCGAAAGAATCGAATTCTGGATGGATCGCGACAACCGGCTACACGACCGGCGTCTGTTCACCCTGGAGGGTGCCGGCGACGCGCTGGGGTGGACCGATACGCTGCTATATCCTTGAGGCCGAACCCATGACGAAAACCATTCCCTATTGGCATGTCGATGCCTTCGCGAGCGCACCTTTCGGCGGCAACCAGGCGGCGGTCCTGGTGCTCGACGAGTGGCTGCCCGACGATGTGCTGCAGGCCATCGGCGAGGAGAACAACTTCGCCGAAACCGCCTTCGTCGTGCGCGATGAAAGCGGTGGGGCGGACTGGGAATTGCGGTGGTTCACCCCGACCGACGAGGTCGCCCTGTGCGGCCATGCGACGCTCGCGAGCGGGCATGTGTTGCTGACGCGCGACGGCGGGGAGCGGGTTACTTTCCGCACCCGCAAAGCGGGCGTGCTCGAAGTGGTGCGCAAGGGTGACGCCTATGAACTGGCGCTGCCGATCACGAGAGTCGAACCATCGTCGCAGCCGGACCTGCTCGCCGCACTCGGATTCCGGGGGGAGACTTTCCTTTCCTATGAAGGCGCCGAGCAGACTGCGATCGTGCTGATGAAGGACGAGGACGAGATACGCGCGCTTGCGCCGGACATGACGGCACTGGGAAAGATCGACCTGATGGCGATCTGCACTGCACCGGGCGACGATCACGATGCCGTAAGCCGGGTGTTCGTCCCCGCCTGGGGCGTCCCCGAAGACAGCGTCACCGGTTCGGCGCACGCTGCTCTCGCTCCGTTCTGGTCGGAGCGTCTGGGCAAGTCAGAGATGACGGCGCACCAGGCGAGTGCAAGGGGCGGCGACCTGACGATGCGGCTCGAAGGCGACCGCGCATGGCTCGGCGGGCCGTGCGTGACGGTGGTCGAGGGTTCGTTCTACCTGACCGGATAAAGCGCCAGCACGTCGGCGGCTTCCTGCAACATCGGCGGGCGCTCTGCCGAGGCGGATTGGCCGAGCCGTACCAGCGTCAGGCGCTGCTCGGGTGAGACCAGCACATACTGGCCCATGTGTCCGATCAGCGAAAACAGGCTGTGCGGCGCGCGGTCGGGGAATAGCGGGTGCCGTTCCTCCGCGCCCTTCGATCCGAACGGACGGTTGAGCCATGTCTGGAACCCGTATTGCTCTGCCGTGGGGCTCGGCGTGGTCATCGCCTCGATCCAGCGGCTCGGCACCAGCTGCTCGCCCGCCGGGGAGCGCCCGCCGCGCCGCATGAACTCGCCGAATTTCGCCCAGTCGCGCGCGGTTGCGTGCATGAAGCTTCCGCCGATCAGCGTTCCCGAGGCGTCGTATTCGAGCACCATCGAATCCATGCCGAGAGGGTCGAACAGCCGTTCGTGCAGAAAGCTATCGACCGCCGCGCGGCGCGCATCGGGATCTTCACTCGAAGTCAGCGCGCGCGCTGCCAGATCGGCGAGGATGACTGTGGTGTTGGACGAGTACTCGAATTCCGCTCCCGGCTCTGCTTCCAGCGGCTGCTCCTTTGCCCAGCGCGCCATGTCGTCGCGCCCGTCGAGAAACAGCATGCGAGTCCTCAATGTGTCGTAGGGTGGATCGCCATCTTCCGAGTGACGCAATCCGCTGCGCATCTGGAGCAGGTGCCGGAGGGTGATCTCGGCGCGCGGATCGCCGGGACGTTGCCACATCGCAATCGGCGCAGGGTCGTCCAGCGCGAGTTTTCCGTCGGCGACGAGCATGCCGATCATCACGGCTGTCACGGTCTTGGCCACCGACCAACTCAGGAAGCGCGTGTCCTTATCGTAGCCTGTCCCGTAGCGTTCGGCGGCCAGTTCGCCATCGGCCATCAGCACCAAAGCGCGGGTTTCGCCGAGACCCTCCTTGGTGAACAACTCGTCCACGGCGCGCGCAAGCTGGTCCTTCGGCGCGCCAGCCCTGTCGGTCACGGCGGCGAGTGCCTCGTCTGTCAGCGGGGCCGGGACATTGGGCAGTGCGCCTCCACAGCCGCCGAGGGCAACGGCAAGAGCAGCGGGCGCGGCGAAACGGAGATACGGGATGCGATCCATGATTGCGCTCTCAATTGCGCGAGGATAGGCCAAGCGCAATGGCAAAATCATCCGCTCGTCGCACTTCATCCCGTATCGGTCTGTGGCTCCTGCTTCTCGTCGTAATCGGCGCAGGGGCGGCGCTCTATTCCTACCGGGAGCCGATCACCGGCTATGCCGAAGTCGGCACCGCCTATGGCGCGCGGGTGACTTGCTCGTGCCGCTTCGTCGCGGGGCGCAGCATGGAAGATTGCGAGAAGGACAAGCTCGACGGGATGGAGCTTGTCACTTTGGTCGACGATGTCGAGGCCAGGAGCGTGACCGCCCGTTTCCCGCTCGTCACCAGCACCACCGCGACTTATCGCGAGGGCTATGGCTGCGTGCTGGAGAAGTGGGAGGGCTGATCAGGCCGACACGTTGTCGAGAAACCAGCGATAGGCATCGGCGATGCCTTCCTCGAGGCCGATGGTCGGTTTCCAGCCCATCGCCGCGATTTTCGACCCGTCCATCAGCTTGCGCGGCGTACCATCGGGCTTCGACGTGTCGCGCTCGATCGCGCCTTCGAATCCCACCACCTTGCACACCGTCTCGACCAGTTCGTTGATCGTGAGATCGGTCCCCGAGCCGAGATTGACGTGCTCCTCGCCCGAATAGTTCTCGAGCAGGAACAGGCACCCGGCGGCAAGGTCGTCGACATGCAGGAATTCGCGGCGCGGTGTCCCGCTTCCCCAGATCGTGATGCTGTCGGCGCCCTCAAGCTTGGCCTCGTGCGCCTTGCGGATCAGGGCGGGGAGGACGTGCGAGGATTGCAGGTCGAAATTGTCGCCGGGACCATAGAGATTGGTCGGCATCGCGCTGATGAAGTCGCGGCCATACTGGCGGCGATAGGCCTGGCACAGCTTGATCCCCGCGATCTTGGCGATCGCATACCATTCATTGGTAGGCTCGAGCGGGCCGGTCAGCAGCGCGTCCTCGGGGATCGGCTGGGGTGCCAGTTTGGGATAGATGCAGGAGGAACCCAGGAACAGCAGCTTGCCGACATCGGTGCGGTGCGAGGCTTCGATCAGGTTCGCCTCGATCATCAGATTGTCGTAGAGAAACTCGGCAGGATAACTGTCATTGGCAAGGATCCCGCCAACTTTGGCCGCCGCAACGATCACGACATCGGGGCGGTTGGCCCCGAACCATTCGCGCACCGCCGCCTGTTCGCGCAGATCGACTTCGCGCGGGGCGGTGAGCACTTCGATTCCGCGCGATTCGAGCTGACGGACGATCGCGCCGCCCACCATGCCGCGATGCCCGGCGACATATACCCGCTTGCCCGAAAGGTCGTACATCGGCTGCGCCCTAGGCCGCGCCTTCGCTCTGCGCAACAGAGTGAGTGCTATCGATCCAACCGCCGCCTACGACGCGCTCCCCGGCATAGATCACTGCCGCCTGTCCGGGCGCGACCCCGTATTCGGGCGTCGTGAAGCGGATGCGGGTGGTCGCACCGTCACCCAGCGGACCTTCGAGAGTGACCGGCACCGGCTTCGCCAGGCTGCGGACCTTGGCGGTGAGCGGTTCGTCGCCCAGTTCGCCGATGCGGTTGGTCTCGATCACCTCAGCGCTTTCGACCGCCAGCAGCCGCCTGGGGCCGACGCGGACTTCGCGCGCCGCTGCGTCGAGGCCGATGACGTAGAGCGGTTCGGGCTGGCCGCCGATCTCGAGGCCCTTTCGCTGCCCGACCGTGTAGTGGACGATGCCCTTGTGCTCGCCGAGCACATCGCCGGTTTCGGCATGGACGATCGCGCCAGGCACCCCGCCTTCGGGGCGCATCTTGGTGACGATCTTGGCGTAATTGCCGTCAGGGACGAAGCAGATGTCCTGACTGTCGGGCTTCATCGCGTTGCGCAGGCTCGCCACCTCGGCAAGCTCGCGTACCTTGGTCTTGGGCAGGCCGCCGAGCGGGAAGCGAATGTAATCCAGCTGTTCCTGCGTGGTCGCATAAAGGAAGTAGGACTGGTCGCGGGTCGGATCGAGCGCGCGGTACAAATGCGCGCCGTCCCGGGTTTCGACCCGGCGGACATAATGCCCGGTCGCAAGGCAATCTGCGCCGAGCTCGCGCGCCATGCGGAACAGGTCGGTGAACTTCGGCCCCATATTGCAGCGGATGCAGGGGACCGGCGTGCGGCCGGCGAGATATTCGTCGGCGAACTGCTCGACCACATCTTCGCGAAATGCGCTTTCGTGGTCGAACACGTAATGCGCGATTCCGAGTCGGTCGGCGACCGCGCGCGCATCGGCGATGTCGTCGCCCGCGCAGCACGCGCCCTTGCGTCCGGTTGCGGCGCCGTAGTCGTAGAGCTGGAGGGTGATGCCGATTACTTCCGCGCCGGTGTCGTGCGCCAGCGCGGCCACGACTGACGAATCGACCCCGCCACTCATCGCGACCACGATGCGGCAATCCTTCGCCGGGCGCGGAAGGTCGAACAAAGCGGCGGTATCGAGCCCGAAGGTAGGGCTGGCCGTGGAAGATGTCAGCGTGTCCATGGGATGCGGGGCCATATAGTCCGATGCCGGCGGTTTCGCCAGTACCCTGCGAAACGGCGCTTCTGCGCCCCCGAAAGGTTTCGCGAACCCTGCATTTCCGGGCCGGGCTATCCCTAACATCGGGTAAATGACCGTTTTACCGGTTCTTGACGACCTCGCCCTATAGCCGAGTGCATGTTCGAGAAGGCCATACCCACAATTCGCGAGTTCGGCGCTGAAGGATTTGCCGATCTCGGCGACGGCGAGTTGCTGATCGGCAATGCCGAAGCTGCGCCCGCGCAGGGTGGTGGTGCGTTGCGCGCGCTCGAGTGGAACGAGGTGACCGCGCGCCTCAACGCTGCGCGCGACCTGCGGCTGCTTATGCGGCGCGATTCACGCCTGAACATCGATGGCGGTGCGGCCAGCTTCGGCGATGCCGCAGCAACCTATTTCCGGGCGCTCGAAACAGAGGAACGACCCGTTAACCTTGATGCTTTAGAGCAGGGCAAAGCTTCGAGTGGCATAGCCAGTCAGGCGACTGGCGACGCCGCACAAAGCGATGCGAGAGACGATTGATGATTGAAAACCAGGACATCCGCCCGGCACAAGTGATCGGCCCGCTCGGCGAGCCGCTGACGCTTGATGACCTTCCTTCGCCCAACACGAAGCGCTGGGTCGTCCGCCGCAAGGCCGAAGTGGTCGCTGCGGTGAATGGCGGTTTGCTGACTATCGACGAGGTGCTCGAGCGTTACAGCCTGACGCTCGAGGAATTCGCCTCCTGGCAACGTGCGGTCGACCGGTCGGGCATGCAGGGCCTGCGCGTCACCCGCATCCAGCACTATCGCGACCTTTACGAGCGCCAGCTCAAATACTGACGCGCCCGGGCGCTTTCACAAAATCGAATAAATCGGGCACCGCAGCTTCAAACTGCGGCGCTTTTGCTTTAGCCCTATCCGCCTGTTCGCGTTGGGATCTGCGCAAGAGAATGCGCAGCGCGCGGGCCAAGGGGAGAAAACCAAATGTCTGCAATCCTCGGATTTATCTGGTTCATCATCATGGGCGGGATCATCGGATGGCTCGCCAGCCTCGTGATGAATCGCGATGCTCAGATGGGCAAGTTCTGGAACGTCGTGGTCGGGATCGTCGGATCGTTCATCGGCAATTCGGTGTTCTCGTTCGTTCTCGGTAGCGGAACGATCGGCGGCTGGCCGCCCGATATCATGGGCATCATTTCCGCGTTGATCGGCGCCGTGGTGCTGCTGGGCGTGCTGAATCTCATCCAGCGCGGCAAGGTTCGCTGATCGGCCGAACCAAGCTCCCGGGATCTTGAAAACGTCATGGGGCGGTGCGGGTGCGATCCCGCGCCGCCCCTTTCAAATCCGGGAGCAAACATTTCGCGCTCGCCCTTCGTCTAGGCTCAAAGTCGTCAGTCGAAGCCCGGATTGCGCCCGCAAAAGAGCGCGCCTAAGACCTATTGCACTTGGTGACTTATATCGGTAATACACTTCACCGTGCGCAGGGGGTAAGCCAATCCGGCGCTTCAGACTGCCCTGCAAGAGGCGAACGGCAATGAATTACGAGACTACAATCCAGGCAGAGGCAGCCGACAGCGTGCCCGCCGATATCGCGACTTCGGGTCGCGAGCCGATGTCGGGCAGGACCCGAACGATCCTGATTGGCGGGATAATCCTGTTCGCTCTGCTGCTTGCCATCGCTGCCTATTTCGCCTTCGCCGGAGGGTCCCCGGCAGGTCCGGGCGATGACAATGAGCAGGCGCCGGTGGTGACCGTGATCGCTCCCGGTACGACCACCATCAACGGGGTGATCGAGGTGCCTGGCACACTTGCCGCGCGGCGCGAAATGCCGGTCGGCGTGGTCGGCGAGGGTGGCCGTGTGGTCGCCGTAACCGTCGATGCCGGCGACTGGGTCGGGCAAGGCCAGGTCCTCGCCGTGATCGATCGGTCGGTCCAGAACCAACAGGCGGCGGCGCAGGCAGCGCAGATCGAAGTCGCAAAGGCCGACGCGCAGCTTGCCCAGGCCAATCTCGATCGCGCGCTGCAGCTCGTGGAGCGCGGCTTCGTATCGAAGGCCGATGTCGACCGCCTGACCGCGACGCGCGATTCCGCTGTCGCCCGTGTAAGGGTTGCCGAAGCGCAGCTCGCGGAACTTCGTGCCCGCAACGCACGGCTCAGTGTCGTCGCCCCCGCCTCCGGCTACGTCCTCGAGCGTAACGTCGAGCCCGGTCAGACCGTCAGCGGCGGCACGTCCGCGCTGTTCCTGATCGCTCGCGGCGGCGAGATGGAAATGCTCGCACAGGTGGGCGAGACCCAGCTCGCGAGGCTATCGCAGGGTGTCCGCGCGACTGTCATACCGACCGGTACGGATAAGAGCTTCGAAGGTCAGGTATGGCAGCTTTCACCGGTGATCGATCCGCAGAGCCGCCAGGGCACCGCGCGTATCGCCTTGTCCTACGCTCCCGAACTACGCCCCGGCGGTTTCGCTACCGCCAGGATCAACAGCGGCACGCTGACCGCGACAGTGCTGCCCGAAAGCGCGGTTCTGGCCGACGAAGACGGCAGTTTCGTTTACGTCGTGAGCGAGGACAACAAGGCGACCCGCCGCGCCGTGACCACCGGCATGGTGACGCCGCAGGGCATCGCAATCACCGATGGCCTGTCGGGCAATGAACAGATCGTGCTGCGCGCGGGCGGCTTCCTCAACCCCGGCGAGACGGTGAAGCCACGCCGCGAAGGCGCAGAACCGCAAGCCGAAGCATCCGAAACCGCATCCGCCCGTAACTGAGAGTAACCGCGCAGACAGGCGCCCGACGCATACAACAGGCAGAATTCCATGAATTTCAGAAATATTTCGGCCTGGTCGATCCGCAATCCGGTGATTCCGCTGGTGTTCTTCACCGCGCTGCTATTCGCCGGGATCGTCAGCTTCATGCGCATGGACGTCACCAATAATCCCGACGTCGAATTCCCTGCGGTCATCGTCAACATTTCGCAGCCGGGCGCGGCTCCGACCGAAATCGAGAACCAGATCACCCAACGGGTCGAAAGCGCGCTTCGCTCGATCAATGGTGTGAACTCGATCCAGTCGACCGCGAGCGAAGGCAACTCGCAGACCTTCGTCGAATTCGAAGTCGGCACCGACATCATCGAAGCGGTCAACGAAGTTGAAACCGCAATCGCCAGCGTGCGAGGAAGCCTGCCCGACGGAATCCTCGAACCGCGCGTGCAAAAGGTCAACGTGGCCGGGGACGCGATCGGCTATATCGCGGTCGAGGCCGACGACATGACGATCGAACAGCTCAGCTGGTTCATTGACGACACCGTTTCCAAGCGGCTCCTGAAAATCGAAGGGATGGCCGAAGTCGGGCGGTTCGGCGGCGTCGACCGCGAGATCGAGGTGATCCTCGACCCGGCCAAGATGCAGGCGCTTGGCGTTACCGCGTCGCAGATCAACCAGGTCCTGCGGGTGTCGAACATCAACGCCGCCGGTGGCCTCGCCGAAGTCGGGGGCACTCGCCAGTCGCTTCGCGTGCTCGGTAACGATGACAGTGCTTACGAGCTCTCGCAGCGCCAGATCCAGCTGGGCGGCGGGCGCACGATCCGTCTCGCCGATGTCGCAACCGTCCGCGATGGATTTGCCGAGCGAACCTCGATCAGCGAGATCGGCGACCGCGAAGTCGTCAATTTCTACATGAATCGAGCGCGCGGCGCTTCGGACCTCGCAGTGTACGAGGCCGCACTCGCAGAGATGGACAAGATCGAGGAGGAAACCGACGGGATCCGCTTCGTGAAGATGTTCACCAGCACGACCTACACCGACAGCCAGTACAAGAGCTCGATCGAGGCGCTGGTCGAGGGTGCGCTGCTTGCAGTGGTGATCGTGTTTCTGTTCCTGCGCGACTGGCGCGCCACCTTCATCAGCGCGGTTGCGATCCCGCTCTCGGCTATCCCGACCTTCTGGTTCATGGATCTGCTCGGGTTCAACCTCAACTTCCTCTCGCTGCTCGCGCTCGGTCTCGTTGCCGGGGTTCTGGTCGATGACGCGATCGTGGAGATCGAGAACATCGTCAGACACATGCGCATGGGCAAGACAGCCTATCAGGCGAGTATCGATGCCGCCGACGAGATCGGCTTGCCGGTCGTCGCGACCAGCTTCTGTATCGTCGCGGTGTTCCTGCCGGTCGGCCTGATGCCGGGCATTTCCGGCCAGTTCTTCCAGAACTTCGGCCTCACCGTGGTGGTCGCGGTGCTGATGTCGCTCGCCGTGGCGCGCATGATAACGCCGTTGATGGCGGCCTATTTCCTGTCCGCGAAAGGCCACGCCAAGCACGGCGAAGGTCCGATGATGGACCGTTACATGGCGGTGCTCGGATGGACGCTCAACCGCGGCAAGCTGAATGCCCGGCGTGAGGGATTGCCCGGTCCACGCTCGCGTTTCCTCTATGTGATTTCGATGCTGCTCGTCGTTTTTGCGCTTCTGGGCGCGACGGGTTTCGCCATGTTTGGCGCTTCCGGTGTCATCGGGCAGTTCGATATACCCCAGCGGGCCGGCGAAGCGATTTCGAGCGATTCCAACAGCACGTCGTTCTTCCTGATGTCGAAGATTTTCGACATTGTCATTCTGCTGTTCGTTTCGATCATCGCCTTTGTCGCAGGCTGGGCACTCTTCAAGATCATAGAGCTGCTCACGAAAATCGGCGGTCGTTTCGGTCAATCGGCAAAGTATCTGACCGCGCGCTTTTACGATCACCGTGTCTGGATGCTCGGTGTCGGCTGGTTCTCGCTGCTGGTCACGATCCTGCTGTTCGGGCAGATCCCGCCCGCGTTCCAGCCCACGATCGACGACGAAAATTCGGCAGTCGAGATCGAGATGGTGCCTGGCACCACGCTCGAGACGACCAAGGTGGTTTCGGACCGGGTTTACGCAATTCTTGAGGGCGAGCCCGAAGTCGAGCGCATGATGCAGCGCATCCGGGTCGGCAACTCGACGATCTTCGTCAAGCTCAAGGACGATCGCGAACGCACATCGATCGAGTTCGAGCGCGAGCTCGCTCCTGTGCTCGCGAACATTCCCGACGCCCGAGTGCGCTTCCGTTCGCAGAGCGGCGGCTTCGGCTCGGGTCGCGACCTCACCATCATGCTGGCCGGCTCCAATCCGCAACTGCTGGACGAGACGGCAGCTACGCTGGTCGAGCAGATGAAGGGCATCGACAAGATCGTCGCCCCGCGCATCAGCGCCGACCTCAACCGCCCCGAGATCATCATCACCCCGCGCGAGGAGATCGCTGCCGAGCTAGGCGTTACCACGGCCTCGCTGAGCCAGACGATCCGCATCGCGACGCTTGGCGAGATCGAACAGAACGCGGCGCGCTTCTCGCTTTCGGACCGGCAGATCCCGATCAGGGTGAAGCTGTCCGAGGATGCGCGCAGCGACATGACCACGATCGAGAACCTGCCGGTGCAGACTTCGAGCGGCGGCACCGTGCCTCTCAGCCGCGTGGCCGAAATCAGCTTCGGCTCGGGCCCGACCGCGATCCAGCGCTACAACCAGAATCGCCGCGTGCTTGTGGGGGCGGACCTCGCCTCGGGCGTGATCAAAGGCGAGGCGCAGGCCGAGATCGACCAGCTTCCGATCCTCCAGAACCTGCCCACCGGCGTGATCCGCGACGTGGTGGGCGAGGACCAGTGGCAGCAGGAGCTGATCCAGAACCTGATCATCGCCATCATCGCTGGCGTGCTGCTGGTTTTTGCCTGCCTGGTGCTGCTCTACAAGCGATTGATGAGCCCGCTGGTCAACATGACCTCGCTCGCGCTCGCACCGCTGGGCGGAATCCTTTTGATCTGGCTGGTAGGCATGGCGCAATCGATGCCGGTTTACATCGGTATCCTGCTGCTGCTCGGGATCGTCTCGAAGAACTCGATCCTGCTGATCGACTTCGCGATCGAGGAAATGGCCAGAGGAACGCGCAAGCTGGATGCCATCATGGAGGCCGGGCACAAGCGTGCGCAGCCGATCGTGATGACGACGGTGGCGATGACGGCGGGCATGGTCCCGACCGCGATCTCGCTTTCCGGCGACGGCGCGTGGCGCCAGCCGATGGGCATCGTCGTGATCGGCGGGCTGATCATGTCCACGCTGCTGACGCTCATCATCGTGCCGGCGGGCTTCAGCCTTGCCGACGGGTTCGAACGGCGCATCGGCCCGTGGCTGCGCGAGCGGATGCTCACCTACAAGCCGGGCGACGACAGCAAGCCGCATTCGCCGCCCGAACGCGATCCCTCTCCCGACGTGCCGTTTCCCGGAGGTCCTTCCGGTGCTGCGGTTCCGGCAACGCGGCTTCCTCCCGGCGCCGAACCTGCGGAGTGAACCTGTTAGGGTGACGTCGCACTTTTTTTCGGGCAGATAGGGCGCGTATGGCTTCGGCGCGTCCTGTTCCATTGACGTTTGGCGGTGAGCCGCTGTCCGCCGATCGCGCGCGGCGGATGCGCTGGACCGCCACCGGACTGCTGGCCGTGATGGCGGTGCTGTTCATCACCACTCATGGCCTTCTCGGCGCACACCCCGCATGGGGCTATGTCAACGCCTTCGCCGAGGCGGCGATGGTCGGCGGCCTTGCGGACTGGTTCGCGGTGACGGCGCTGTTCCGCCACCCGCTCGGATTGCCGATCCCGCACACCGCGATCATCCCCGAGAACAAGGATCGCATTGCCGACACCATGGCGCAGTTCCTGCGCGAGAACTTCCTTACGCCCGCGGTGGTCGCGCGCCGCATGTCGGGCATGAATGTCGCGCGGGCGGTGGGAGATTTCCTCGTCGCCAGCCCGGACAAGGGCGAAGAAGACACCCGCTCGCGGATCACCGCTGGCGCGGCGGAGCTGATGGCCGAAGTGCTCGAATCGCTCGATCCCGACCGGCTCGGCAACCAGGTGCGCTCGGGGCTTGCCGGGCAACTCTCCAAACTCGATATCTCCCCGCTCGCAGGGCGGATGCTCGAAAACGCGATGGCCGATCGCCGCCACCTGCCGCTGATCGACGGCATCATCCGCTGGTCCGGGCTCACGCTCGAGGACAACGAGGAGATGGTGAAGGACATCATCCATCGCCGCGCCAATGCCGTGCTGCGCTGGACCGGGCTCGACGAGCGGATTTCCGCCAGCGTGCTCGACGGGCTCTACAAGTTGCTCGCCGAAGTGCTGGTCGACCCCGACCATCCGCTGCGCTCCAAGATCGAGGAAGGGCTCCAGAAGCTGGCGCACGATCTCCAGCACGACGCGGCGACGCGCGAGCGGGTGGAAGAAATGAAGCGCGACCTGCTCGAAAACCCGGCGGTGGCCGAATGGTGGATGGCGGTGTGGGAACGCATTCGCCTATCGCTGATCCGCCGCGCGCGCGAAGCCGATACCGGGCTGGGAATGGAAATGCGCAAAGGATTGGCCGACCTTGGCGAGGCTCTCAAACAGGACGAGCGGCTCCAGACCCAGATCAACCGCTTTGCCCGCCGCACCGCCGTGGGCGTCGCCACCCGTTACGGGTCGGAGATCGTCACGCTGGTATCGGAAACGGTAAAGCGCTGGGATGCGACCACGATCACCGGCCGGATCGAAAGCGCGGTCGGCCGCGACCTGCAGTTCATCCGCATCAACGGCACGCTGGTGGGCGGGCTCGTCGGCATGACGCTGCATTTCATCACGACGTTCTTGTGATGGCCGCCGTCAGCCGATCCGGTAGGTGATCGACGTCGCGTAGTAGGATGGAAAAGCAGTTCCTTGCGCATCGAGTGCAGGTTCGAAGTCGGCATCCATCATTACGCGGCAGGCAGGTGACTCAAGCCGCTCGGCGATGGTCGCTTCGTCGATCACGCAGTCGGTTACGCGTCCGTTCTCGTCGATCATCACGCGCATTCGGAATATTCCTTGCTCGCCGCGATTGAGTGCAGAAGTGGGATAGGCTCGCCCAATGCGCGCGGCGATGCTTTTCTCATTCTTCCACTTGGGCAGTCGCGTTGCTGTCTCGTGTTTCTCCGCATCGAGGCCCCACTCCTGCAGCAGGTCTTTTGTGCACTGGTTCAGAACCGCGAAGGCCTCGCCGAGTGGCCCCGTATCCAGCCGCACCTCTTTCCCCCGCTGGCGCAGCCAGACGAATTCAACCTCGTCCGCGAGACTGGTATCGAGGCGCGGCAGTGAAGCATCCTCCTCGTCGCTATAGTCGGTGCCGGAGGACAGGCTGACCGAAGAGTAGATCATTGCGGCGCCGAATGTCTCCGTGTCGCCCTTGAAGGGTTCGGTCCTGAAGGCTTCCTGCCCGGAATAGAACTTGAGTCTCGTATCCATCCGGCTACGCCAGCGCTTGAAGCTGGGCCCCGATACGGTGAGGCCGAGACGGGAGCTCGGCCAGTATTGCTCGAAGAACAGCAGATGACGATCTTCACCTTCCCCGAAAACCCGCGCCAGCCGGCACTTGTTCGGAGCGAAATCGACGTTCCAGTTGCTGCTGGGGGCGATCCCCGCAGGCTCTTGTGCAGCCAGCCCAGTGGGCGGGCTGAGGGTGCCGGATACGGCCAGGGCGATTGCGACATTTGCGATTCTGGTGCGACCCATGATCGGAGTTTCCCCTTAAGAGTATGCTGGGTGCAAGGTGGCTCTCAGTTGATGCGATACGTGACCCGGGTTGAGTAGGTTCCCCACACCGGATTTCCGTCACCATCCCTTGCAGGATTGAACCGTGAATATCGCATCATTGCGAGGCAGGCTGCGTCATTGAATCCCGCGGGACCGGTGTATTCTCTCACCTCGCAAAAGGTTGCGCGCCCTTCAGGGTTGATCTGAACGCGCACCCCGACCGTTCCTTGCGCCATCTCCCTTAGCAGATAGGCCGGGTAATTGGCCTGGATCTGGGGTGCCCAAGCGGCAGCGTCGCGCGCGCTCGCCCCTTGAGCCTTGTCGCCTTCCCCCGAAGAGACGTTGGGCCGCTTTCCAGGAAGCGTTTCCGCGCACTGTTCGAGCTGCGCCATCATGGAGCCGAGACCGCCGGATTTCAGCGACACTTTCTGGACCAAGGCACCGGAAAGCTCGATCGCCTCCACTTCATCATATCTGCGTGACAGGATTTCGGGTGCGAGGCCGTCGGCATCGGTCGCCGTAAGATCGACGGTTTCCTCCTGGCCTTCGGCAATGGGCTCCGGATCGTGCGAAATAGCCGATACGCCGAACAGGGTCAGAACTGGGCGGCCCTTGCTCGATGTGCTGCGGACGAAGCCTCGGGAGATCGGGTCGCCCGGACGGAACGCCAGCGAGACGCGCGTACCGTATGGACTGCGGAACGGGCGACCGATGACGGTCATGTTGATGAAGCGTCCCGCTCCGGCCTTCTCGATCCACAGCGTAACGGCATCCTCGCCATCGCCGAATGTGCGGATCATCCGGGATTTGTCGTCATAGTCGCGCAACCGCCATTCCGAGGCGGGCTCGAGCTCGAGCGTTGCTGCGCTTACAGGCGCAGCCATCATGGCAACGCCGGAAAGACAAAGAAGAACCAGTGCGCGACCCATAAACAAGACCTCCGCCGGGCACGGTAGCGCGGCGGAGGCTGAGTTCAACCCGTTTCAGTCGGGATTACAATGCGTTCGTCAATTCCGGAACCGCATTGTAGAGGTCTGCGACGAGGCCGATATCGGCGACCTGGAAGATCGGTGCGTCTTCGTCCTTGTTGATCGCGATGATGACCTTGGAATCCTTCATCCCGGCAAGGTGCTGGATCGCGCCCGAGATGCCGATCGCGATATAGACTTCCGGAGCGACGATCTTGCCGGTCTGTCCGACTTGATAGTCGTTCGGCACATAGCCGGCATCGACCGCCGCGCGCGAGGCACCGATGGCCGCGCCGAGCTTGTCGGCGAGCGGATTGATGACCTGTTCGAAGGTTTCCGCATCCTTGAGCGCACGGCCACCCGAAACGATGACCTTCGCGCTGGTCAGTTCCGGACGGTCGCCGCCATCGGCGACGTCGCGGCTGACGAAGCTCGAAATTCCCGCATCGCCCGGTCCGGAAACATCTTCCACCGAAGCCGAGCCGCCTTCGGGAGCGGCCTTTTCGAACGCGGTGCCGCGCACGGTGATGACCAGCTTGGGGTCGCTCGACTGGACGGTCGCGATCGCGTTGCCGGCATAGATCGGACGGGTGAAGGTCTTGTCGCCTTCGACCGAAAGGATGTCCGAGATCTGCATCACGTCGAGAAGCGCGGCGACGCGCGGCGCGATGTTCTTGCCGGTGGTGGTGGCCGGGGCAAGGAAGGCGTCGTAGCCGTCCATGATGCCCGCCACGAGCGGCGCGACGTTTTCGGCGAGGAATTCGCCATAGGCGGCGTCATCAGCCTTCAGCACCTTGGAAACGCCCGCGATCTTGGCAGCGGCATCGGCGGCCGAGCCGCAATCGTGGCCGGCGACCAAGGCTGTCACTTCGCCGATCTTGGAGGCGGCGGTGACCACGGCGAGGGTTGCGTCGTTGACGCTCGAATTGTCGTGTTCGACGAGAACCAGAGTGTTCATGTCTTTTCTGTCCTTTCCTGATCCGTGGCTTACGCGATGCCGAGCGCTTTGATCTTTTCGACCAGAGCGGCGACGTCTTCGACCTTTTCACCGGCCTGGCGGACGGGCGGTTCGGAAACGTTGGTGGTTGTGAGGCGCGGCGCGATGTCGACGCCGTAATCGGCGGGCGTTTTGGTATCGAGCGGCTTCTTCTTGGCCTTCATGATGTTGGGCAGCGAAGCGTAGCGCGGCTCGTTGAGGCGCAGGTCGGTGGTGACGATGGCGGGCATCGTCAGCTTGACGGTTTCCAGTCCGCCGTCGATCTCACGCTTGACGGAGACGCTGTCGCCATCGACCTCGACGGTGTTTGCGAAGGTGCCCTGGGGACGACCCATGAGGGCGGCGAGCATCTGGCCGGTCTGGTTGCTGTCGTCGCTGATGGACTGCTTGCCGAGCATCACGATGCCGGGCCCCTCTTCGTCGGCGATCGCCTTGAGGATCTTGGCGACCGCAAGCGGTTCGACATCGACGCCGTCTTCGACTTCGACGAGGATCGCGCGGTCGGCGCCCATGGCGAGCGCGGTGCGCAGCGTTTCCTGCGCCTTGGCCGGGCCGATCGACACGGCGACGATTTCTTCGGCCTTGCCCGCTTCCTTGATCCGGATCGCTTCTTCGACCGCGATCTCGTCGAACGGGTTCATGCTCATCTTGACGTTGGCAAGGTCCACGCCCGAGCCATCCGCCTTGACGCGCGGCTTCACGTTGTAATCGATCACCCGTTTGACGGGCACGAGGATCTTCATGCGATTTTCCTTTCCCTTTGGCGTCCCCCGCATCGGGCGCAGGGAACGACGAATCTCTTGCACCGCGGCCTAGCTTGCGTTTACGTAAACGTCAAGTTGACCGGTCTCTCGTACGATCAACGATTGCCATGCCGTGCCTGTTCCGATCGCGCTAGGTGAATTTGCCTTCGCGCGCTACATTTCACAGCCAAGGGAGGATGCCATGCGCCTATTTCTCGTCGCCACGCTTGCTGCCATATCGATGCAGTCCATGCCGGTGTCCGCGCAGGAAACGCGGATCGGGGAAGAGGGTTTCGAGTCGCCTTCGGCCACGATCGCGCAAATGCAATGGCTGGTCGGGCAATGGTCGGGTGACGGCATCGGTGGCGCGCCAGCGATGGAAAGCTGGCTCCCGCCCACCGGCAACACGATGGTCGGTACATTCGTCCAACGGACGGCAGACGGCGCGATCCAGTTCACCGAGCATCTCTACCTGATGGAGGAGGAGGGCACGCTCGTGTTGCGCCTGAAGCACTTCAACGCCGACCTCACCGGCTGGGAGGAGAAGGACAAGATGCTGACCTTCCGCCTCGTCGCGATCGAACCATGCGCCGCCTATTTCAACGCGCTCACCCTGCGCTGTGCGGACCCGGACAAGCCGGGCGAGGGGCTGGTGGCAGCGGTGCGGATGACAAGCGGCGGCGAACTGTTGTTCCGCTTCGAACCCGCGGCCAGCAATTGATCAGTCAGGCCGCCTGTCCCATTCTGCGTAGCTGCCCGCCAGTTCCCTGAACTTCTCGGCGTCCGGCGACTGATCGAACCCATGCGGCGCTCCCGAAATGGCGCCGGGCAGCTTCTCGGCGAGGAAAACGTCGACGAAGGGAGGAAACTTCGCTGCATCTTCTAGCATTGGGGTTCGGATGTTGACCATTCCCTCGAGACTCTCGGGAATGGTATAAATCCAGCTAAGGCACTTACTACAAAAATAATGTCGAGTAGGGCCTTTGAGGCCACCCAGCACCGTCTCACCCGAGATTTTCGAAAATCGGTAGTCCTGATAAAGCGCACTCAGCGAAAACGCCCCCGAGGTCATCCGCTGGCAGCCCTTGCAGTGGCATGCCATCGTCAGGATCGGAGAGCCCGCAATTTCGAATGCTACAGCACCACAGCGACATTCTCCCGAGTGCATTGCCATCTCAGGCCGCTTGTTTCACCTCGGCCACGATCTTTCGCGCCGCGTCTCCCAGGTCGTCTGCACTAACGATCGGCAGGCCCGAATTGTCGAGAATTTCCTTGCCCTTGGCGACGTTGGTACCCTCGAGACGGACCACCAGCGGCACAGATAGGTTCACTTCCTTCGCCGCCTGAACGATCCCGTCGGCAATCACGTCACACTTCATGATCCCGCCGAAGATATTGACAAGAATGCCCTCGACCGCCGGGTCCTTGAGGATGATCTTGAACGCTGCAGTCACCTTCTCGGTGGTTGCGCCGCCCCCGACATCGAGGAAGTTGGCCGGGAACGCGCCGTTCAGCTTGATGATGTCCATCGTCGCCATCGCAAGGCCCGCGCCGTTGACCATGCAGCCGATATTGCCGTCGAGCTTGATATAGGCGAGGTCGTATTCGCTCGCCTCGACTTCGGCCGGATCCTCCTCGGTCTCGTCGCGCATTTCTTCGATTGCCGGGTGCCGATAGAGTGCGTTCGAATCGAAGCTCATCTTGGCGTCGAGCACCAGCAGCTTGCCGTCCTCGGTTTCGACCAGCGGGTTGATTTCCAGCATCGAGCTGTCGGTCGCGACGAAGGCTTCGTAGAGCTGCTTGGCAAGCTTCTGAGCCTGCTTGTTGAGATCGCCCGAAAGCTTGAGGCCGAATGCCACCGCACGGCCGTGATGCGGCATGAAGCCCTGCGCCGGGTCGATGGTGATGGTGGTGATCTTTTCGGGCGTGTCGTGCGCGACCGCCTCGATGTCCATCCCGCCTTCGGTCGAGACGACCATGGCCACGCGGCCGGTGGCGCGGTCCACCAGCAGCGAGAAGTAATATTCCTTGGCGATGTCGACACCATCGGTGACGTAGAGGCGATTGACCTGCTTGCCTTCCTCACCGGTCTGCACCGTCACCAGCGTGTTGCCGAGCATTTCGCGCGCATTGGTCTCGACTTCCGAAACCGACTTGGCGAGCCTCACGCCGCCCTTGGCGTCTTCGGGGAGCTCCTTGAACTTGCCTTTGCCGCGGCCACCGGCGTGGATCTGCGCCTTTACGACATATAGCGGCCCGGGCAGCTTCTTCGCGGCTTCGACGGCTTCCTCGACCGAAAGCGCGGCGTGGCCGTCCGGCACGGCGATTCCGTGTTCCTTGAGCAGTTCCTTGGCCTGATATTCGTGGACGTTCATGTCGGCGTGATCCCTTGGTCTGTTCGCGTGACTGGCCCCTCGTGCGAGAGACTCGTTTGCAGCACGCCCTACGGAGGTTGGAGCGACTTGAAAAGTGGTCAGAGTGCATCCACGAGGGAACTCGCATGATTGACAGGGATCGCCTTGAGGAAATCGTTCGCGAGGCGGGGCGGATCGCCTATGCGCGCTGGCCCGGGAAGGGGCACGTGCTCGAAAGCTGGGACAAGACCCCCGGCAACCCGGTGAGCGAAGCCGATCTCGAAGTGGACCGCTTCCTCCGCCGAGAGCTCGGGCACCTGCTGCCTGCGGCGGGCTGGCTGTCGGAAGAAACCATCGACGACAAGGCGCGGACGGGCAGCGACCTGTTGTGGCTGGTCGATCCGATCGACGGCACGCGCGATTTCGTGCGCGGGCGCGCCGGATGGGCGATCTCGGTCGCGCTGGTCAGTGCCGGACGGCCGCTGATCGGCATGCTGCTGGCGCCCGCGAGAGACGAGGAATGGTGCGCCGTGGCAGGACAAGGCGCGACGCTCAACGGCAGGCCGCTCAAGGCGAGCATACGATCGCAGTTCGCCGGTTCGCGGGTCCCCGTCGACGAGCTTCCCAGCGTCGATTCGGACCTCGTCGCGGTCGAAAAGCCCAATTCGATCGCGCTCCGGATTGCGATGGTGGCGGATGATCGCGCCGATCTCGTCGCGACGCTGCGCTGGGGGTTCGAATGGGATATCGCCGCCGCCACGCTGATCGCGCGCGAAGCAGGGGCGGTCGTTTCCGACGCGTTCGGCAAGCCGCTCGATTACAACAAGCACGACCCGCGAGACTTCGGTGTGCTGGTTTGCGCGCCCGGCATCCATGCAGAGGCCGTCGCGCGGCTTGCGGACAGGGCGGCGCAGCTCAAATAGCACGATATCGCGCATGCCAATCGAAACGGGCCGCCAATGGCGGCCCGCAAGGGCGACTGCCCGCCCGCAGCGACGCAACCTTCAGGTTGCATGAGCGAGGAGGCACGGGCGCGGCTGCGCCCGTGCTCGCAGACAGGGATCAATTCCCCTGGCGCGCGGCCTCGACATCTTCCTGGGTGATCGGGATAATCTTGATCTCGACGCGGCGGTTCAGCGGTTCTGCGACTCCGTCCGCGGTCTTCACGCGGAGATAGTCGTATTGCTCGCCAAAGCCCTGGGTCGCCATGCGCGAGCGAGCAACGCCGCGCGCGGCCAGATAATCGGCCACGGCCTGCGCGCGCTGTTCTGAAAGGCGCTGGTTGAGCGCGTTCGACCCCGTCGTATCGGTGAAGCCGTACACGTCGATCAGGCTGTTCGGATACTGGATCAGGCTGTCGGCGACCGTGTTGAGCGTGTCGTAGAAGCCGGGATTGATCTGCGCCGAACCGCTGGCGAAGGTCACGCCATCGGGCAGGCGGACGAGAATCGCTTCGCCGTCGCCGACTTCTTCGACATCGACACCGCTGCCCGCGGTCTGCTCGTCGAGTTCGCGAATCTGGTCGTCGAATTGCTTGCCGGCGACCGCGCCGGCTGTACCGCCGATCGCTGCGCCGAGGATACGGCCGGTATCGCCGCCGATTGCGCCGCCGAGCAAATAACCGAGGAAGCCGCCGGCACCCGCCCCGATGGCGGTGCGCGAAGCTTTCTGTTCGCCGGTGTTGGGATCGGTGACGCAGGCGCTGGTGCCCAGCAGGGCAAGCGCGGCTGTGCCGGAAAGCAGGATACGTGATGTTTTCATTATTCTTCTCCTCCTCGTGAGTGCGAACGAACGTATACCTAACCAAAAGGAAACGCACGCATATGTTCCGAAGAGATGCGTTTGATCGCCGATCGTTTGCCCGCGCCTGAACGGCAGCGTGATTTGCCTTCCACAGGGCTCGGGCGAGCGACTGGCTGGCAAGCCGCCACAATTGTGCTAGCGCTGTGCCGGTGACACCCTTTCCCTGGACAGACCTGTTCATCATCGCCGCGTTGATCGTGCTCAACGGCGTGTTCGCCATGTCCGAGCTCGCCATCGTTTCGGCAAAGACATCCACCCTGACAAGCCGCCGCGACGAAGGATCGGCGAGCGCCAAGATTGCGCTGCGATTGGCCGAGGAGCCGGGCAAGTTCCTCTCGACCGTGCAGATCGGGATCACGCTGATCGGGATCATCGCCGGTGCGTATTCGGGCGCGAGTCTCGGCATGCCGGTGGGAGAGCGGCTGGCGGCCCTCGGCGTGCCGCCGGAATTCGCCGACCAGGCGGGGTTCGCGCTGGTTATCGCGCTGACGACCTATTTCAGCCTCGTCATCGGCGAGCTCGTGCCCAAGCAGGTCGCGCTGCGTTCTGCTGTGCCGATTTCGCTGATCATGGCGCCGCCGATGGATTTCCTCGCCCGCGTCGCCGCACCGCTGGTGTGGGTGCTCGACAAGTCTTCGGCGGGGATCATCGCGCTCTTCGGCATCCGCCAGAAGGGACAGCATTCGGTCACCGCCGAAGAGCTGCAGATGATCTTTGCCGAGGCGACCCGCTCAGGTGTGATCGAAGCGGAGCAGAAGCAGATCCTCACCGGTGTGGTGCGGCTGGCCGAACGCCCTGTGCGTGAAATGATGACCCCGCGCACCGAGATCGACTGGATCGAGGCCGACGCCGACGCCGAGCAGATCAGGAAGGCGATCGAGGATAGCCCGCACTCGCTGCTGCCAGTGGCGGAAGGGGCGCCCGATGCGATCCTCGGCATCGTCAAGGTGCGCGAAGTGCTGGCCGCGCTGGTGGCTGGCCAATCGGTGTCGATCCGGGAGATGATGAAGAAAGCCGAAGTCGTGCCCGACCAGCTCGATGCGATGGATGCGCTGCGGGTGCTGCAATCGGCGGACATCGCCATGGCCGTGGTGCATGACGAATACGGCCACTTCGAAGGGATCGTCACTCCGGTCGATTTGCTCACCGCGATCGCGGGCAATTTCGCAAGCGATCTCGACCAGGGCGATCAGCCGCAGATTGTCGAGCGCAAGGACGGTTCGCTGCTGGTGTCCGGCGCGCTGTCCGCCGATGCGCTCGCGGACCGGCTCGGTCTCAATTATGGCGACGACCGCGAATTCGGTACGGCGGCGGGCTATGCGCTGTCGGTGCTCAAGCGCCTGCCAGTGGTGGGCGAGACTTTCACCGACCAGGGCTGGGAATTCGAGATCGTCGACATGGACAATCGCCGTATCGACCAGATTTTGGTCTCGAAGCAGACCGAAGAAGGCGAAAGCTAGGGGCTTGTTTGCAGAGTCCTTGTTTTCAGCACGCCATCCGGCGCGCGATTTCCTCACGCCTTCGGCGCTGCGGGCGGGCGGTCGCCCTTGCGGCTGCTGCGCAGCCGAGCTCCGCGACCAAGCCGAGAGCTTGGAATTGTTCGACGCCGGAGGCGTCGCAAGCGCGACTGCGCGTCGCCGCTTATGCGGCGAAGCCAAGCGGGCCGGTTGGCCCGCGCCCGGCGTCTAAAGGTGTTCTAGAAAACGGGTAATTCCCGGCCTAGCCAGGGATTACCGCCTGTGCCGCCTGTCCGTCACCTTCGGGGGCAGCGATGATGTCGCGCGTAACGCTGCCCTTGGCGACGGTGTTCGTTCCCGGATCGCCGATCTGCGAGCGAATGCCCGGGGCGGCTGCACCGGCGCGGTCGAGCACGCTTGCCTCCGTGGCGCTGCGCGGGGCCGGGCCGCCGAACAGCGCGTCGAGCGCCTGCTCCTGCGCGGTGCCCTCCGCCGGACGCGGGGCGCCGGGGGCTGGCGGCTGGAGGCTGAAATCGGGCGGAACGACGAGCGGTGCCTGGCGCTGCACGGCGAATTCGTCGGGCCGGTCGCGATTGAAGATTCCGCCGCCTCCGCATGCGGCGAGCAGGGTGCTGCCGGCGGCGAGAAGGATGACGGTCTTGGCAGTACGCATATTAATTCTCCGATGGGACGCTGTCCGAAGCGGTCTCGGCGTCCGGTTCGTCATCCTCCTTTTCGCGCATGAAAAGGCTCCGCGCAAGGATGATGACTACGCCGATGGTGATAGCCGCATCGGCGACGTTGAAAACGAGGAAAGGGCGGAACGAGCCGATGTGGAAATCGGCATAGTCGATGACATAGCCGAGATCGTAGCGGTCGCGGATATTGCCGATCGCCCCGCCGAGGATCATTGCGAGGCTTAGGATGTCGCCCATCAGCTTTTCGCGCATCATCCAAACGAACACGATCGCTGCGATAGCCGCGGTGAGAAGCACCAGAATCCAGCGCGCTTCCATGCTGGTGGCCTGGAACATGCCGAGCGACATGCCGCGGTTCTCGACATAGGTGAGATCGAAGAACGGCAGCAGCTCGATATTGAGCACCTGGCGCAATTGCAGCGGGCCGATCACATACCACTTCACGATCTGGTCGATCACCGCGATCATCGCAGCGAAGGCCAGCCCGATCAGCCGGTTACGGGTGAATATCCGGCCCATCAGGCGGGGTCCATTTCGGCAACCACGCTGTCGCAGCGCCCGCACAGCGCGCCGTCTTCCGGCACGTCGGGAAGCAGGCGCCAGCAACGCCCGCATTTGTGGTCGGTGGATTTGGCGACGGTCACGTCGTCGCCTTGGCCGCGCGTCACTGTCCCGGTGATGAACAATTCGGCGAGTTGTTCGTCGGTCACGCCGTCCGGCACCGCATCGGCTGGCACGGTAACCACCGCTTCGTTGCTCGAACGGATCACCTTGTCGCGGCGCAATGGCTCGATCGCCTCGGTGACGCGCTCGCGAAGGGCGCGAAGCCTGGTCCACTTGTCGCGGTCGGCGGGCACGGTGGGCACGCTCGGCCATTCGAGCAGGTGGACGCTGCCGCCCTGCTCATCGTCCTGAGGATAGCGCGTCTTCCAGACCTCTTCCGCGGTGAACACCAGCACCGGCGCGGCGTAGCGAACGAGCGCGTGGAACAGCAGGTCGAGCACCGTGCGATAAGCGTTGCGCGTCGTCGAATCCGGCCCGTCGCAATAGAGCGTGTCCTTGCGGATATCGAAGAAGAACGCGGAAAGGTCCTCGTTGCAGAAATCGACCAGCAGCCGAGTGTAGGTGTTGAAGTCGTAATCCTCCACCGCCTGCCTGAGCTTGCCGTCCAGCTCGCTCAGCAGCGAGAGGACATAGAGCTCCAGCTCGGGAATTGCGCCTGCATCGGACATGTCGCCGACAAACCCGTCGAGCGCGCCGAGCAGGTAGCGGAAGGTGTTGCGCAGGCGGCGGTACTGGTCGGAAACGCCCTTGAGGATTTCGTCGCCGATCCGGTGGTCTTCGGTGAAATCGACCGAGAGCGCCCAGAGGCGGATGATGTCCGCGCCGGTCGTCTCCATGATCTTGAGCGGATCGATGGTGTTGCCGAGCGATTTCGACATTTTCTTGCCCTTGGCATCCATGGTGAAGCCGTGGGTGAGAACCTGATCGTAAGGCGCGCGGCCGCGTGTGGCGCAGCTTTGCAGCAGCGAGGACTGGAACCAGCCGCGATGCTGGTCGCTGCCTTCGAGATAGAGATCGGCGGGCCATTGCAGGTCCGGCCAGCGTCCGCTTTCGAGCACGAAGGCGTGGGTGCAGCCGCTGTCGAACCAGACGTCGAGAATGTCGGTGACCATCTCGTAATCGTTGGGGTCGTGATCCGGTCCGAGAAATTCGGCCTTGCGGCTTTCCTCCCACGCATCGACGCCTTCCTCGGTGATCGCCGCGACCACGCGCGCGTTCACTTCGGGGTCTTGCAGGTAGGTGCCGTCGGGGCGGACGAAGATCGTGATCGGCACGCCCCAGGCGCGCTGGCGCGAGAGCACCCAGTCCGGGCGGCCTTCGACCATCGAGCCGATCCGGCGGCGGCCTTTTTCGGGGACGAAGCGCGTCTGCGCGATCGCGTCGAGCGCGAGTTCTCGCAAAGTCGGCGATCCGGCGGTCGCTTCTTCGTCGATCGTGTCGTTCCCGCCTTCGCCTTCCCAGCGCTGTTCCTCGGCAGAGATCGCAGGGAGGTGCGCGAGGTGCTTGTCCATCGGCACGAACCATTGCGGCGTGCAGCGATAGATCACCTTGGCCTTCGAGCGCCATGAGTGCGGATAGGAATGCTCGTAGTCGGCCGACGCGCTCAGCAGCGCACCCGCCTCGCGGAGGTCCGAACAGATCGGCCCGTCGGGCGCGTTGAAGGGCTTGTTGATGACCGAGCGGCGGCGCTCGTCGTCCCCGCCGAGCCAAAGCCAGTCGTCGCGATAGCGCCCGTCATCCATCACCGCGAAGACGGGATTGATGCCGTGCGCCTTGCACAGGTCGAAATCGTCCTCGCCATGGTCGGGCGACATATGGACGAGGCCCGTGCCTGAATCGGTGGTGACGAAATCGCCTTCGAGCATCGGGCGCGGCGTGGCGTAGAACCCGCCGAGATGGTGCATCGGGTGGCGGACCTTGGTTCCGGCCAGGTCGGAGCCTTTCCAACGACCGCGAATTGGATCATCAGAATTTCTTGGCCGGTCGAATTGCGATGCGAATCGATAGGTGAACGCTTCGAGCAACTCATCGGCGATCAGCAGCCGTTTGTCGTCAATTTCTAGAATTCGATACTCGACGTCCGCCCCATAGGCCAAAGCCTGATTTACCGGGATCGTCCACGGGGTCGTCGTCCAGATTACCGCATGGGCACCGACCAGTTCTTCGATCGGGCTTTCGATGATCTCGAACGCCACATCGATCTGCGGCGAGTCCGTCAGGTCCTCATACTCGACCTCCGCCTCGGCCAGCGCGGTCTTCTCTACCGGCGACCACATCACCGGCTTGGCGCCGCGATAGATGTTGCCTTCCTCGACGAACTTCATCAGCTCGGCGACAATCGTGCCCTCGGCCTGGAAATCCATCGTGAGGTAGGGATTGTCCCAGTCGCCCATGATGCCGAGCCGCTTCAGCTGCTCGCGCTGCGTATCGACCCAGTGCTGCGCATAGGCGCGGCATTCGGCGCGGAATTCCTTGGCCGGAACCTCGTCCTTGTTTTTCTTCTTCTTGCGGTACTGTTCTTCGACCTTCCATTCGATCGGCAGGCCGTGGCAGTCCCAGCCCGGCACGTAGGGCGCGTCCTTGCCGAGCAGGTTCTGCGTGCGGCAGACCATGTCCTTGAGGATATGGTTGAGCGCATGGCCGATATGCATGTCGCCATTGGCGTAGGGCGGGCCATCGTGGAGGATGAACTTCTCGCGCCCGCGCCGTGCCTCGCGCAGTTTCTCGTACAGCCCGATCTCGCGCCAGCGCGCCTCGATGCCCGGTTCCTTCTGCGGAAGGCCGGCTTTCATCGGGAAATCCGTTTTCGGAAGGAAAACGGTGTCCTTGTAGTCGCGCCCTTTTTCGGCGTTGGTGCTCGAGTCAGTCATCGGGAAGGGCGCTTAGAAGCCTTCGCGCTTCGTCGCAATCCTTCTCCATCTGCTCCATCAGCGCCTCGAGGCTGTCGAACTTCGCCTCGCCGCGCAGGAAGTGGTGGAACGCGACTTCGATTTCCTGCCCGTAAAGATCGCCCGAGAAATCGAAGAAATGGGGTTCGAGCAGCTCCTTGGGCGGTTCGAATTGTGGGCGGATGCCGACGCTCGCGGCGCCTTTCAGCACCTGCCCCGTCGCAAGAATGCGCCCGGTCACTGCGTAGATGCCGTATTTGGGGCGAAGGTAGTTTTCGATCGTGAGGTTCGCCGTGGGATAGCCGAGCTCGCGCCCGCGCTTGTCGCCATGCTCGACGATCCCGCGGATCGCAAAGGGGCGGGTGAGCAGTTCGGCGGCGAGTTGCGGGTCGCCCTCGCGCAGCGCCTCGCGGATGCGACTGGATGACACTACGCCCTCCTGCTCGACCGCCTCGACCACACGGCTCTTCAGGCCGTGCTGGGCGCCGAAGCCCTGCAGCAATTCGACATTGCCCTTCGCGCCCTGACCGAAGGTGAAATCGCCGCCGGTGACGACGCCATAGGCCCCGAAGCGCTCGATCAGGATTTTCGTGATGAAATCCTCTGCACTGGTCCCGGCGAGGTCCTTGTCGAAGTGGAACACCAGCATCGCGGTCGCGCCGGCGGCGAGGTAGAGCTCCTGCCGCTGTTCGAGCGTGGTCAGGCGGAACGGCGGGACATCGGGACGGAAAAACCGCACCGGGTGAGGATCGAAGGTCGCGATGATCGAAGGTCGCCCTTCGTCGTGCGCCCAGTCGATCGCCTCGCCCGCGACCGCCTGGTGGCCCTTGTGGAAGCCGTCGAAATTGCCGAGCGCGATCACCGCGCCGCGCAGCGCGGGGCCGATGTCCTCGCGATGATCGAGCCAGCGCATCAGACCTGCTCTTCGGCGGTGTTGTCGTCGTGCCGGTGATAGGTGACGAAGGAATAGGCCGGATTGTCGCCCTTTGCCGGGTGGTCTTCGCGCGCCGTGACTTCCCAATCCGCGCCGAGCGGTTTCATGAAGGTATCGCCTTTGAATTCGGCATGAATCTCGGTGACTTCGATCCGGTGGGCGAGCGGGCGGAAGACATCGTAGATTGCCGAACCGCCGACCACGCAGATTTCGCCGGTCGAATTGTTCTCCTCGGCCATCGCCAGCGCCTCTTCGACCGCGCGGGCTTGTTCTGCACCCTCGCTATCCCAGCGCTCGCGGCGGGTGAGCACGATGTGACGGCGTCCGGGCAGGAGGCCGGGCAGGCTCTCGAAGGTCTTGCGCCCCATGATCATCGGCTTGCCCATGGTCAGCGCTTTGAAGCGCTTGAGGTCGGCGGGCAGGTGCCACGGCAGGCGACCCTCGAAGCCGATCGCCCCGTTGCTCGCGCGGGCATAGATCAGGACGATCTCGTGGTTCATGGCAGGTGGTTGCCCACCCGCGTCACATGCCCCATCTTCCGCCCCTCGCGGACCTCCGCCTTGCCATAAAGGTGAAGGTGCGGCTCGCCTTCTTCAGCGAGAATCCGATGCGCCGTGAGCGCGTCCTTGCCGACGATGTTGCGCATGTCGATCCGGGCGAAACGGGTCTCGGTCCCGCCCAGCGGCAGGTTTGCGATTGCGCGGATGTGGTTTTCGAACTGGCTCGTTGCCGCGCCCTCGATCGTCCAGTGCCCCGAATTGTGCACCCGCGGAGCCATTTCGTTGAACACCGGACCTGCCCTGGTGGCGAAGAATTCGAGCGTGAGGACACCGACATAGCCGAGCGCGTCGGCGGTCTTCGCGGCAATCGCCCGCGCTTCCTCGACCTGCGCCGCGACCAGCGCGCCGGCGGGTAGCACCGAGGAATCCAGCATCCCGCCGCTGTGGGTGTTGGCGGTCGAATCCCAGTACCGCACATCGCCTTCGCGATTGCGCACGAGGATCACCGAGAACTCGGTCTCGAAATCGACCATGCCTTCGTAAATGCAAGCTTTGCCCGGGAAACGCACGCCCTGCGCTTCGTGCGCGTTGGCGATGCGCCACTGGCCCTTGCCGTCATAGCCGTCGCGGACGGTCTTGAGGATGCCCGGCGTGCCGATTCGTTCGATCGCCCGCGCGAAATCGTCATCGCTTTCGACCCGCGCATAGGGCGCGCAGGTGGCACCGAGCTCCTCGACGAAGCGCTTTTCGTTCAGCCGGTCCTGCGCAACGCCGAGCGCCTTGGGATGCGGCGCGAGCATGGCCTCGGGGATCGCTTCGACCGCGCTCAGCGGGACGTTCTCGAATTCCCAGGTCACGACGTCGCATTTCGAGGCGAAGGCCGCGAGAGCATCCTTCTCGCCCCAACCGTTCTCGAAGAAATCGTCGCTGGCCGAGGTCGAGACATTGTCCCCCGGCGGGGCGTAGCCGATCACGCGGTAACCGAGCTGGAGCGCGGCCATCGCCATCATCCGGCCAAGCTGGCCGCCGCCAAGAATGCCGATGGTCGAACCGGGAGGAAGGGGCTGCGGGCTCATCAGTCGACCGGAGCTTCACCGACGGCGGCGCTTTGGGCGGCGCGCCAGTCCTGCAAGCGCTCGGACAGGTCTTCGTCGGACAGCGCGAGGATCGCGGCTGCCATAAGCCCTGCATTCTTCGCACCCGCTTCGCCGATCGCGAGCGTGCCGACCGGGACCCCGGCGGGCATCTGCGCGATCGAAAGCAGGCTATCCATGCCCGACAGCGCTTTCGACTGCACCGGCACGCCGAGCACCGGCAGGTGGGTCATGCTGGCGATCATCCCCGGCAGGTGCGCCGCGCCTCCTGCGCCCGCAATGATGACATCGAAACCGTCACCCTCGGCACCTTTTGCAAAGGCGCTCATCCGGTCGGGCGTTCGGTGCGCGGAGACGATCCGCGCTTCGTGCTCGACCTCGAGCTCGTCGAGCACCTCGGCGGCGCCTTTCATGGTCGGCCAGTCGGACTGGCTCCCCATCACGATGGCGACTTTTCCTCCCATTGCGCGCGTGCCCTCAGCTGTCTTTCAGATAGTACCGTTCGCCCGGCACCATCTCGTCGTCGAAGTCATAGACGATCGGCTGGCCGGTGGGAATCTCCAGCCCGGTGATGTCGTCATCCGAAATTTGCGAGAGATGCTTGACCAACGCGCGAAGCGAATTGCCGTGCGCCGAAATGATCACCGTCTCGCCGCTGGCGAGGACGGGAAGGATCGTGCTTTCCCAATAGGGCAGCACGCGCTCGATCGTGAGCTTCAGGCTTTCGGTGCGCGGCACCGTGATCCCGGCATAGCGCGGGTCGGACGAGAGATCGTATTCGCTGCCCGGCTCCATTTCGGGCGGCGGCACGTCGAAGCTGCGGCGCCAGATGTGCACCTGTTCGTCGCCGTGCTTGTCGCGGGTTTCCTGCTTGTTGAGGCCGGTGAGCCCGCCATAGTGGCGCTCGTTGAGCCGCCAGTCCTTCGTCTCGGGGATCCACAGCCGGTCGCACACGCCGAGCGCGAGGTGCAGCGTCTTGATCGCACGGGTCTGGACCGAGGTGAAGGCGACCGTCGGCAGCACGCCCTTTTCCTGCATCAGCGCACCGGCGGCCATCGCCTCTTCGACACCCTTGTCGGTCAGGTCGACATCCCACCAGCCGGTGAAGCGGTTTTCGAGGTTCCACTGGCTCTGGCCGTGGCGAACGAGAATGAGCTTTGGCATTTGCCCTCCGGTTTTCCGGCTCTGCCCTAGCTTTCGGGCTTTTGCTTGGAAAGCCCGTTCTCGCGCGATTCGCTATGCTGCGCGCGGCTTTGCACTTTGCGCCGCCGAAGGTTTTCGCGCAGTTTGGCCGCGAGACGCTCTTCGCGCGACATATTCTTGCTCGCCTCTTCACTCATGCGAAACGCCTTGCCGCTAGAGCGCCCGCACTGCAAGCTTGGCTTGACATTCGCAGGCGGTGCGACAATAGCGCGCGCCTGTTCCGGCAGGCTGCTGTAGCTCAGTGGTAGAGCGCACCCTTGGTAAGGGTGAGGCCGAGAGTTCAATTCTCTCCAGCAGCACCATCCTTGCTATTCGCTCGCTCATCCGAGCCAGCGTCCTCGGGGCTGTTCCTCCACTTCGCTGCGCTTCGTTGCGGGCCCCTGCGGGCGGCCAGTCGGCCTTGCGGTCGCTGTGCGACCGAGTTGCGGAACCAAGTTTTGGCCAGGAATGGTTGCGCACGGAAGGTGAGCCAGCGCGCGACCGCGCGCCGCCGCTTATGCGGCGAAGCCAAGGCGGACGGATGTCCGCCGCCCGGCGTCTGAGGGCCAAAACAAACATTCCTACCCCACACTTTTGACGAGTGCGCGCAGTCCCGGCGCGCCCTATCCCTTGGCCATCACTCAATTGCGGATGGAGAGCGGCAATGGATCTCGGACTCAAGGGCAAGAAAGTCATCATGAACGGCGGGGCGCACGGGCTGGGGCTTGCCTCGCTCAAGCTGTTTGCCGCCGAAGGTGCGGATGTCGCTTTCTTCAGCCGCAAGGAAGATAAGATCGAGGCCGCCAAGGCCGCGATCGACGAGGCGGGACCGGGGAAGGTCTTCGCCGAAGTGTTCGACATGGCTTCGGGCGGCGATGCCTACAAAGCGTGGCTCGAAAAGGCTGCGGGCGAACTCGGCGGGTGCGATATCTTCATCCACACCGCGTCCTCTTCGGGAACCGGAGGGACAGGCGACTGGCAGAACGGCCTCGACATGGACATCATGGGCGCGGTCAACGGCGTCGAGGCGCTGACCCCGCATCTCGAGAAGTCGGACAGCGGATCGATCGTATTCATGAGCTCGACCGCCGCGCTCGAAACCTTCATTGCCCCGCAGGCTTTCAACGCGCTCAAGGCGGCGCTGATCACCTACGGTTCGCAGCTCAGCCAAGCGCTCGCGCCGCAGGGCATCCGCGTCAACTGCGTCTCGCCCGGTGCGATCTACTACCCCGGCGGCAACTGGGAGGTGATCGAGGGCGCGATGCCCGAGCTGTTCCAGGCCACGCTCGCAAAGATGCCGATGGGCCGCTTCGGCAACGATCAGGAGGTCGCCAACGCGATCGTCTTCACCGCCAGCCCGGCGGTGCCCTACATGACCGGCGCCAACATCGTCGTAGACGGCGGCTTTACGCAGCGCGTCCAGTTCTAAGCATATCCCCGAGAGGAAAGGCCCGATCCAATGGCTGAAATAGATCGCGACAAGCTGCTCGATATCTACACCCGCACGATGAAGGTGAACCGCACCGACGAGAAATTCCGCGAGCTGCTGATGCAGGGCAAGGTCGCGGTGATGTATTACTGCGTGCGCGGGCAGGAGCTCGTCTCCGCCGCCGCGATGGCTGCGCTGGAGCCGGACGATTACGTCGTCTGTACCTATCGCGGGCAGGGCGAACAGACCGCCAAGGGAATCCCGATCGAGAAATGGTGGGGCGAATGCCTCGGCAAGGCGACCGGCACCTGCAAGGGCAAGGGCGGGACGATGCACATCACCGATCCCGAAACCGGGATCATGGTGACCACCGGCGTCGTCGGCAGCGGCATCCCGATCGCCAACGGGCTCGCGATGGCGAGCCAGAACAATGGCGACGGGCGGGTGACGCTGGTCAGCTTCGGCGACGGGGCGGCCAATATCGGCGGCTTTCACGAAGCGATGAACATGGCCCAGCTCTACAAGCTGCCCGTGGTCTTCCTGTGCCAGAACAACCGCTATGGCGAACACACCGCCTATGCCGACCACACCCACAGCAAGAATATCGCGAGCCGCGCCGAAGGCTACGGGATGAAGGGCGTGACGGTCGACGGCAACGATGTGAACCAGATCTATCCGGCGGTGAAGGAAGCGGTCGACCGCGCCCGTGCGGGCGAAGGGCCGACGCTGGTCGAAGCGATGTGTTACCGCATGATGGGCCACTTCTTCGGCTCGGATTTCTCCTACATGCCTAAGGAGCACATCGAGGAGATGCAGCGTGAAGACCCGCTGCCCAAGCTGCGCAAGGTGATGCTCGAGCACCAGTTCACCGAAGAGGAACTGGACAAGATCGTCGCCGATATCGACGCCGAGATCGATGCGGCGGTTCAGCATGCGCTCGATGCGCCGCTGCCCGACACAGACGAAATCTACAAAGACGTGCTCGAGGAGACCGCGTAATGGCCGAGATCACCATGACCGAGGCCCTCAATAAGGCCATCGACGAAGCCATGGCGGAAGACGACGGCGTGTTCTGCCTCGGCGAGGACGTTTCCGCCAAGCAGGGCGGCGGCGTGTTCAAAGTCACTGCGGGGCTCACCGAGAAGTACGGCGAGCACCGCATCCGCGCGACGCCGATCTCCGAAACCGCGATCATCGGTGCCGCCGTGGGCGCGGCGCTCGCCGGGCAGCGCCCGATTGCCGAAATCATGCTGATGAACTTCGTCGGCGTGTGCATGGACCAGATCGTCAACCACGCGGCGAAGCTGCGCTTCATGTCGGGCGGGCAGACGCCGTGCCCGATCGTGATCCGCACCACCACCGGGGTGGGGGTCGGCTTCGGCGGCCAGCACTCCGACATGCTCGAGGCGTGGTTCGCGCACGTCGCTGGCATTCACACCGTCACGCCGAGCAACGCCGCCGATGCGCGCGGGCTGATGCGATCGGCGATCGATGCGAACGATCCCGTCATCTTCATCGAGAACATCCTGTGCTACGGGCTCACCAGCGAGGATCCGGGCCCGGGCTACCGCGTGCCACTCGGCAAGGCGGCGGTCGCAAAGGAAGGCAGCGACATCAGCCTGATCACCTATGGCCGCACCGTGCTCGACGCTCTCGAAGTTGCGGGCGAACTCGACAAGGAAGGTATCAGCGTTGAAGTGATCGACCTTCGCACGATAGCGCCTTACGACGAGGAGACGGTGCTCGCGAGCGTCAACAAGACCGGCCGCGCGCTGACCCTGCACGAAGCGGTGCGTCCGTTCGGCACCGGGGCGGAGATCGCCGCCAACATCCAGGAGAAATGCTGGGACCATCTCAAGGGTCCGGTGCGCCGCATCGGCGGGACCTTCTCTGCCGTGCCCTTCGCGTCGCATCTCGAACAGGCGTGGATTCCGACCAAGGAAGAGATCGTCGGCCAGATCAAGGCCAGCGTAGGGAAGGCGTAAATGGCAGAGGAAATCCGCATTCCCAAACTGGGCATGAGCGCGACCACGGTGACCTTGTCCGAATGGATGTTCGGCGACGGCGAGCAGGTTGCCAAGGGCGACATCATCTACACCGCCGAAACCGACAAGACGACAGTCGAGATCGAGGCGCAGGCCAGCGGGACGATCCGTCCGACCGGCGAAGAAGGCGTCAAGTACAAGGTCGGCGACGTGATCGGCACGATCGAGTGAAAACCCCGAGAGAGATACAGGCCGCCGTCTATGCCGCTGCTGGCGCGCGCGATTGGGACACGGTCGAAAGCCTGCTGCACGAGGATTTCGTGCTGTACGAAGCCGATTGCCTGCCTTTCGCGGGTGAATGGCGCGGCAAGGATGCGCTGCAACGCTGTGCGGCGGCGATGTACGGCACGTGGGCCGAGGCGAAGGTCGATATTCACGACATCACCGGCGGCGACACCCACGCCGTTACCGTGCTGACGCTGACCATGACGCCAAAAGGCGGCGGCGAGAGCTTCAGCCAGACGGTGTGCGAGATGGGCGAATTCGAGGACGGGCTGATGAAGAGCCTGCGCATCCACTATTTCGACGCAGCGCAGGTTGCCGAGAAGGCCGCGAGCTGATGGCGATCGAAAAGGTCTGCGTCCTCGGCGCGCCCGCAGACCAGGGGCAGCCGCTCGTCGCGGAACTGCTCGCCAACGGCTTCGAGGTAACCGCCGGGGTTCGCCGCGACGATGCGATGGCAGACACGCCATGGCCCGACCTGCCGACCGTGCATGCCGACATCAGCGATGCCGACGCGATGGCCTCGGCGTTCGCAGGTCAGGGTGCCGCCGCCTTCCACCTGCCGTTCGAATTCGACCGCGAGAAGGCCGCGCATTTCGGGCGCTGCATCGCCGAAGGGGCGAAGCGCGCGGGCCTCAAGAAGCTTGTCTTCAACACGTCCTGTTACGTGGCGGATCACGATCTCGACCTGTCGGCACATGACGGCCGCCGCGATATCGAGCGCTCGCTCGAAGAGACCGGCATTCCGTGCGTGTTCATCGAGCCGACCGTGTTCATGGACAACCAGTATCGCATCTGGACCCGGCCCGCGATCATGCGCGACGGCATCTTCGCCTATCCTGCGAAGCCCGACCTCAAGATCAACTGGGTGTGCCTCGAAGACGTCGCGCAGGCCATGCGCCGCGCGCTCCAGACCGATGCGGCGGACGGCCAGCACGTGCCGCTGGGCGGGCCGGAGGCGCTGGTCGGCGATCAGGTCGCGGCCAATCTGTCGGAAGCCATCGGCAGGGAGGTGCGGTTTCAGAGCCTCAAGCCCGAGGAATTCGCCGCGCGAATGAGCGAGCTCGTCACCGGATCGCGCGAAGTGCCGCCCCACAGCATCTATGACGGGATGGCGAAGTTCTACACCTTCTACAATTCGCAGCCTGTCTCGCCGTTGCTGGTCGATCCCCAGCATGCGCGCGACCTGCTTGGAATGGAGCCCACATCGCATCTCGAATGGGCGAAGTCGAAGAACTGGATGGCTGGCTTACCTTGAGCGTCCTTTGTCCCGAGTGAGAAGTCTTGCCGGATTTTGGGATTGAGATGCCCGATTGTGCGAATTGCCTATCCAAGCCATGATGCAAGCTGCATATTCTTGCCGAAGGGAGAGCCGGAATGCGCCGTTTGACGGGAGTGATTGGTGCGGCTCTATTGGTCGTTGGCAGCTATGATCCGGCTCTTGCAAGAGAGTGCGGGCCGGGAACGGAGGGAAGCAACGAGATGGAGCGGCAGGTTGTACTGGGTATTGGCGGGCTGTTTGTCCGTTCGGAAGATCCTGCGGCACTAACCGCATGGTACGAAAAGCATTTCGGAATCAACCGCACTCCGACCAGCTACGATGAAGAGCCATGGGTGCAGGAAGAGGGGCCCACCATTTTCGCGCCAATGCCCAACGACGTTGCCATGATTCCGGCAGGCAAGACCTGGATGTGGAACTTCCGTGTTGCCGATATAGACGCGTTCGTTGCGCAGCTTGAGGCAGACGGGATCGCGGTCGAGCTCGATCCGGAGACCTATCCCAACGGTCGCTTTGCCACGGTGATTGACCCTGAAGGCAATGCAATCCAGTTGTGGCAACCGATGGCCCCGGAAGAGCCTGAAGACTAAAGCGTTTGTCCGTCGTCCAGCACGAAGTCGCTGCCGGTGACGAATTCGGCTGCGTCCGAACACAGGAACAAAACCACCCCGTCGAGCCCCTCTTCGCCCATCAGGCGGCGCTTCGGAAAGCGCGCGATCTGCTTCTTGCCCGGTTCGGTGTCGAACCATGCGTCATTGATCGCGGTGCGGATATAGCCGGGTGAGATCGTGTTCACGCAGATCCCCGCGCGCGCCCACTCGCGGGCCATGCTGCGCGCGGCCTGCACCACGCCCGCCTTGCTTGCCGAATAGGCGACGAGACCGGGCGAGGGCTCGAACGCGGTGATCGAGGCGATCATCACGATCCGCCCCCTGGCCACACCTGCCGTTATCATGCGCTTTGCGCCTTCACGAGCAGTCAGGATCGCGCCCTTGAGATTGACAGCGAGCGTTCGCTCGATTTCCTCTTCCGGCATGTCCACTGCCATTCCGGCGCCGTCGATCCCGGCATTGGCGATTACCGTATCGACCGTCCCGAAGGCTTCCTCGGCGGCGTCGAAACCGGCGACGATGTCGGCCTCGCGCATCACGTCCATTTCGATCGCTGCCGCTTGAGGTCCGATTTCTGCCGCCAGCGATTCGAGCCGGTCCTTGCGCCGCGCGCCGAGCGCGACATTTGCTCCGTTTGCGGCAAGGATGCGTCCGAAGCGCGAACCCAGACCCGAGGACGCGCCGGTAACGAGCGCGGTGCGCCCCGAAAGATCGACAGTCAGTGACATATCGAGGCCCTATGCCGTCTTGGGCAGCTCGCCGTCGATATATTTCCGCAAGGTGGTCTGGAAATGGCGCACCCGGCTGTCCTGGTAATGGCCGAGCTCCATCATCCCGTCCTTCATCGACTTCATCCCGGTCTGGACATGCGGCAGATTTGCCATGTCCTGGTCGAACACGTTGGCGAGTTGCGGGCCCATGATGTCGTTGGCCCACGAGAACGGCTCGTCGTCCGGAATGTAGGTCATCTCGACCGCGCGTGGGCGCTCCTCGCCCTTGGGCGTCGGGAACAGCAGGCGGATCTCCATGACGCACCAGTCGGGCGTGTCGCCGGGCAGCCAGCGATAGGTCAGCGTCGGCAGGTATCCGATCCACGGCGCGAAGTTGGGGAAGATATTGTAGGTGAAGTTGTCGAGGATCTCGGTGTCGGAAGCCTCGGAATAGTCATAACCGTATTGCTCGGCAAAGCCCTGCCGCCCGGCTTCTGCCAGCACCTTGCGCGCTCCAAGCGG
Organism: Erythrobacter sp. GH1-10; assembly: GCF_045363165.1. Lineage (NCBI taxonomy): Bacteria > Pseudomonadati > Pseudomonadota > Alphaproteobacteria > Sphingomonadales > Erythrobacteraceae > Erythrobacter > Erythrobacter sp. GH1-10. The sequence goes on from NZ_JBJFLP010000001.1 coordinate 445,257, forward strand.
ATCGTCCGCATCGTAGCCTTCCACCGGCTGTTCGCCCGCGGCAAAACGGCGGTTGGTGTCGGCATCCGCGCCGCCCGAAAACTCGTTCATCTTCTCGAGCACGTAGTCCGAATTCTTGCCTTTCATGTGCGGGCTCAGCACTCCAGAGGGAGTGATCGCGCGATTGAAGTGATCGCCGATGTGATCGTAGCGCGTGTTGGCATCGCCGAGGAACGGCAGCAGCTGCGGGTGCGTGGTGATCGAGTGCCAAGCCTCCATGAAGGCCTCGGCGGTCGCTTTCCAGTTCGCCGGAATCTTCTTCTGCACCCACATGCCGGTGTAGCGGTTCTCGAAATCGTAGCGTTCGTAATGCGACGCCGCCGGGCCGAGCCAGGTCTTGAAATCGGGCAGATCGTGATTCTCGGTGATCATCACGAAGCCCTGCCACAACTCGACGCGCGCTTCGGGCAGGCACATGTCCTTGCCTTTGAGATGCTTGAAATCCCACTCCGAAGGGATTTCCTTGAGCGTCCCGTCATTGCGCCAGGTGAAACCATGAAACGGGCAGCGCAGCTGGATCGAATTGCCGCTTTCGGTGCGCAGCTTGCGACCGCGGTGGAGGCAGGCATTGTAGAAGGCGCGGACCGAACCGTCCTTTTGCCGGATCAGCAGGAAGCTTTTGCCCACGATTTCGAAAACGACGGTGTCGCCCGGATCGGGCATCTCGTCCTCGCGCGCTGCGAACAGCCAGACATTGGGCCACATTTTCTCGCGTTCGAGCCGGGCGAACTCCTCAGAGATATAGGGTTCGACCGGCAACGGATCGTCGGGCATTTCGGCGACGGTTTCCTCGAACAGGTAATCCGGGGGCGTACGCGTGTCTCCGTTCAGCATGTCGGTGTAGCTGATTCCGGGGCACCGGTCTTCGCGGGCGATGTCCTTGATCTCGTTCATGGGAAACCTTCCTCGATCCCTTTCCTCGCACTTTGTGCAGTGTTCGCGGGGCAGAATATCACACAGGTTCGCCCCTCGGTCACACTATCGGATTGAAGAGGCGGATTGGAGAGGATCATGGGCACGACAACGGGAATCGCAGCGCTCGGAGAGGTGATGCAGCTGGCCTTCGTTCCCGACGATTTCGATGCTGCGGTAAAGCACTGGACCGAAACCATGGGGGCCGGCCCCTTCTTCCTGATCGAGAACATCCATCTCGACGGGATGAAATACAAGGGCGCGCCGACCGATGCGGTGTTCACTCTGGCGCTGGCCTATTGGGGCGACATCCAGATCGAACTGATACGTCCCGAGAACGACGCGCCGTCGATCTATTCGGGAGAATACGCCGCGACCGAAGGTGTGCACCACGTCTGCATCTTGGTCGATGACATTGCGAAAGCGCGCCGGGTGTGCGCCGACCAGGGCGCCGAGGTCGTGATCGAAGGCAAATTCGGGTCGAGCGAAGTGATCTATGTCGATCCCGGCCAGGGCACCGGGCACCTCGTCGAGATTTTGCAGCAGGACCCCGACGGCCCCGACCTGTTCGGCCTGATCAAACAGGCGGGGGAGAACTGGGACGGAAGCGATCCGATCAGGACGTTCGACTAGCTGTTCGCTCCGAGATACCCCAGCTGACCGGCCTTGAAGATCGTCTGCGCGCGATTGACGCTGTCGAGCTTCTCGCCCGCGCGGTGGATGTGATACCGGATCGTGGCGTGCGACCGTTCGAGGATCATGCTGATTTCCTTGTCGGTCTTGCCGATCGCCGCCCAGCGCAGGCACTCGACCTCGCGCTTTGAAAGCACGCAGTCCGACGGGATCCGGCGCTTTGTGCGGTGCGCCTGCACATAGCCCGCGACGAAGCGGCGGGTGATATGCGAGAACAGCGAGCCATACATCGCGAACTCTTCGGACAGGTCCTCCTTCTCGCGGTCCATGCTGATGAAGCTGTTCGCGGAAATCTGGCCGAACGGCAGGTGTACCGGGATGACGATCGCGGCTTTGCACAGCGAGCGCTTCTCGAAGTCGGATAGGTCGATTTCCTCGAGATAGGAATTGCGCCAGCGTGTGTTGAAGCCGTGCTGGTTGACCCAGAACGGCTCGCTTTCATAGCGGCAGGCGCGCGGCAGCGGCGAGTGGAGAGCAAGGCGATGATCTTCCCACCAGCGTGCGCCATCGTCGAGCCACCGAAAAATGTCGGCGTTGAGGATTGTACCGTCGGCATCCACCATCGGTTCTTTCGAGGAAATGTCGTCGCAGACTGCAATCTGCATTCCGCGTTCCTGCGCGATCCGGGCCAGCTCGACCGCTGCATCGTGTATGTCCTCGGGGCAGGTAATGGTTACGGATTCAAGCAGTTGATCGAGATCTTCGCGCCCCTGCGGGGTGCGCAATTCGACGACGTTAGCGCTCATGTCTGTTCCTCTCCTCCAAGGGTCTCCCGCCCGTGCGCACGCTATAGCATTCTTATCGATTCGCCTCACACTTTACGTAGGGGAATCGTCGGCTTTGGCTGGCTACGCCACAACTGTCTGAAAGGAGAATCCGGCGATGGTATGGCAGGGCGAGAATTTTGGCGTGGCGCTAAAGGCGCTTGCTGCAGCCATCGAGCCGGATCGGCCCGCGCTGGTCCACGGGACGCGTATCGTCAGTTGGTCCGATCTTGATGCGCAGACCGACAGCATTGCCGCTGCGCTGCGGAAGCGGGGTCTCGAACCAGGCGACATTGCCGGACAGATGCTGCGCAACACTCCCGACTACATTCTCGCCTATTTCGGGTGCATCAAGGCCGGGGTCGTCCCGGTCAACGTAAACTACCACTACAAGCAGCGCGAGCTTGCCGACATCGTCGAGCGGTTCGGCTTGAAAGCGCTCTTCACCGAAAGCGATTTCATCGATGTCGCGCGAGATGCGATGCCCGAGCGCGCGCTGACGATCGACATGGGCGGGGACAGTTGGGCCGAGATGTGTCGCACAGCACTGCCAGAGGGGTTTGCAGTGCACGGCGACCGCGAGGCCCTGTTCCTGACGGCGACCGGCGGCACCACCGGCATGCCCAAGGCGGTGATGTGGCCGATGGGCCAGGCGTGGCAGGCGTTCAGCATATCCATTTGGCAGCGGGGTATCGGTGAGCCGCCTTTCGTGGCGGAGTCGCTCGAGGACCAGGTCGCGCGGGCGGCGGAGATCGGCCCCGACCATCCCTTGTCGATATCGCCGCTGCTGCTGCTCAGCCCGCTAATGCACGGGGCGGGGCAGTTCACCGCCGTGATCCACCTGCTCAAGGGCGGGACGCTCGCGCTGTTGCCGCACGAGAAGTTCGATGCCGATATCGCGCTCGACGAGGTCAAGCGAATCGGCGCGCGAGGCCTGTTCATCGTTGGAGACGCCTTCGCCTTGCCGCTCGCGGAGCGCCTCGATGCGCGCGGCGACAGCGCCGAAGCGCTCGCCAGCCTGCGGACGATCACCAGTTCGGGTGCGGTCTTTTCGGAAAGCAACAAGAACCGCCTGATCGGTCACCACCCGTCGCTGGTCGTCATCGATGCGCTCGGATCGAGCGAGAGTTCGGGTACCGGGATCGTCATCACCACCGCTGCCGGATCGACCGGAGGCGGAAAATTCCAGGCGCTTCCGGGGCGCGAGACAAAACTGTTCGACGAGCACCTGAACGAGGTGAAACCCGGGAGCGACGGTGTCGGCATTGTCGCGCGGACAGGGCCGCTGCCGCTCGGCTATCTCGGCGAGGACGAAAAGAACGCGCAGACCTTCCCGGAAATCGACGGCAAGCGCTGGCTGATGACCGGCGACCGTGCGCGCTGGTCACCTGACGGCACGCTCGAATTCATCGGCCGCGACAACATGTGCATCAACACCGGGGGCGAGAAGGTCTTCCCGGAGGAAGTCGAAGCGGTGTTGCAGGGGCATCCGGGCGTCCACGACGTCCGCGTCGTCAGCCTGCCCGACGAACGCTTCGGGAGGAAGGTCGTCGCGGTGGTCCAGACCGAAGGCTGCGCGCCCGATGCGCTCGAATCCGCGCTCGACGGCAGGGCGCGCGAGGAGCTGGCGGGCTACAAGATCCCGCGCCTCTACGTCTTCACCGACGAGTCGCTGCGGCTCAACAACGGGAAGCCTGACTACAAGACCGCGCAGCGGCTTGCGGATGCGGCAGCCGATTAGCCCGATCCCGGCCTGGGCACTTTTCTGTCAGCGATCGATCGGGCTTTGTCCACTCTGCGCGGTTTTATGGTTTGACGTCCGTGGTCGTATGCTCGTTGGACCTGACCGTGGTTGGACTAAGTTCGTTGTACACGTGGACAACAGCGCGCAATTCCTCGTCAAAGTCGGTCCCGAGGAGTGGGCGCCTGTCAGGCAGAGGGTCGTCGGCGCGCCTGAAATCGTCGGCCAGACTCGGATCGTCGAGGTCGATCGTTTCTTCATACTCCATGGTCGACCGACCTTCCGGGCGCACGCGCTTGGACGGGAAAAAGGCGATGAATTCATCGCGATCATTATCGTTCTTGACGCTATGGACCTCTGCGCTGTTGCCGTTGGTCCAGAAGAACACCTTGTCCATTACGCGATCGCGCTCATAAAGCGCCGCCTTCACGTAAACGAGTAAGTTGTGCTCTACTTCAAAATCCGTGAACTCCACAGTGAATTTCAGCCTGAGTGCGTTCGGTGTACTACGGCCAAGCGTCACTCGTCCTTGAACTGTTGCCATGAATTCCCCCTGCTTTTGGCACTTATTCTCATCCAAGCCTATCACACATGGCTTGGCGACCGAAAGGGGAGGGCGTTCATTTATCGAGGTTTTAGTCGAATTCAGCGCCTACAGGCGAGCTGATCACCGGCTCAGATTACAGAACCAAGCGGAGCGCCGTGAGATCGGGCGGATAGTCAAACAGCCCGATCCGCCTTGTCTTTCTCGTTCGTGCCCTTGATCATCGCGCGCATTTGCTCCCACTCGGCATCGCCGAGGCCTTGCAGCGTCGCCCAGAAGGTCCCGCCATTGGCCTGGTAGCCTGCGCCGTCGATCGCGATTGTCTGGCCGTTCACATATTCCGCGCCCGGCCCCATCAGGAAGGTTGCGAGGTTGACCAGCTCGTGCATCTCGCCTGCGCGGCCCATCGGATTGCCGCCGCCCTGCGAGTTGCCGCCCGACCCGCCGGGATTGAGCCGCGCGCTCATCCCTTTGGTCGGAAACAGCCCCGGCGCGATCGCGTTGAAACGCATGTTGTAGCGGCCCCATTCGACCGCGAGGCTCTGGGTCATGGTGTTGATCGCGCTTTTCGACATGGCGCTGGGCACCACGAAGGCCGATCCGTTCCACACCCAGGTGGTCAGGATCGAGACGAAGTTGCAGCGCCCGCCCTCGGCCTTGATGCGCTTGCCGACATCGAGCGTGACGTAAAACGTGCCGCGCATCACGATATCGGCGATGGCGTTGAAACCGTTGATCGAGAGGTCCTCGGTACGGCTGATGAAGTTGCCCGCCGCGTTGTTGACGACGCCTGTCAGCGCGCCGCCATCGGCCCATATCGTGTCGAGCATTTCATGGATCGCTTCGGCATCGCGGATGTCGCAGGCGACCCCTACGACCTTGCCGCCGTGCTTTTCCATTAGCTCAGCCGCGGTCTCGTCGAGCTTGTTCTGCCGCCGGCCGCAGATGTAAACCGTGGCTCCCAGCTTGAGGAAACCCTGGGTCATCTCCTTGCCGAGCCCTGTGCCGCCGCCGGTTACGAGGATGCGTTCGCCCTCCATCAGCCCGTCGCGGAACATCAGTTTCGATACATCCATGATCTCAGTCTCCTAAGTGTGTTCAGAGACCGAGGACGGTCTTCGCGATGATGTTCTTCTGCACTTCGTCCGACCCGCCGAAGATCGTCGCGGCGCGGTTGTTGAGGTAGCGGCCCATCGCGGTCTGCGCGAGCTCGCTACCGACGGGTTCGGGTGCCTCGTTGCCGTAAAGTGGGCGTTCGAGCGGCAGTTGCAGCGCGTCGGGGCCGAGCAGTTCGAGCCGCAGCGTGTCGACCTCCTGCCCGATATTGGCGCCGAGCAGTTTGACCAGCGAGGTCTGCGGTCCGGGCGCGCGCCCCTTGGCGAGCTCGGCGAGGATGCGCAATTCGGTGACCTCGAGCGCTTCGGCTTCGAGCCGTGCGCGGGCCAGCCGGTCGCGGAACCGCGGATCGTGCGCCATCGCGCCGTTGACCCCCGATGGTTGCGTCTCGGCGAGTTCCTGCAATTTGTCGATGCTCTGGATCAGGCGCGGGGCGAAGCACGATCCGCCGCGCTCGTTCTCGAGCAGAAACTTGGCGATCGTCCAGCCTGCGCCCTCCTCGCCGATGCGGTTTTCGACCGGGGTGCGGGCATCGCTCAAGAACACCGCGTTCACCTCGTGATCGCCCGACATCGAATGGATCGGAGTAACCTCGATCCCCTCCTGGTCCATCGGCAGCAGCAGGAAGCTGATACCGGCTTGCTTCTTGACCGTCGGATCGGTGCGCACCAGCGCGAAGATCCAGTTGGCGTGGTGCGCGTGGGTGGTCCAGATCTTCGACCCGTTGACGACATATTCGTCGCCTTCGATTGTCGCTGAGGTCTTGAGCGAGGCGAGGTCGCTACCCGAACCCGGTTCAGAATAGCCCTGGCACCAGTAATCCTCGCCCGAGAGGATGCGCGGCAGGAAGCGGGCCTTTTGTTCGGGCGTACCGAATTCGCAGATCACCGGGCCGACCAGGCGCAGGCCGAGGATCGCCAGCGCGGGCGCTCCTGCCAGAGCGCATTCCTTTTCGAAGATGAATTTCTGCGTCGGGGTCCAGCCCGTGCCGCCATCTTCCTTGGGCCAGTGCGGGGCGACCCAGCCTTTTTCATAGAGGATGCGGTGCCACTCCATCCCGATATCGGGCTCGACAAACACGCCGGGCGTGCGGCGCGCTCCGTCGCGCAGATGCTGCGGCAGCTTCTCCGCCAGGAAAGTGCGCACCTCTTCGCGGAAAGCGAGGTCCTCGGGTGAAAAGTTCATATCCATGGCTGCGTCCCTCTAGCCATCATCGCGCATCGCCCAGCCAATAGAGCGGCGCAGCAGGTCGTAGTAAACATCGTAGTTCCAAGCGCACATTTCCTTGTGCGGGTAGAAATCCTGCATTCCGGGCAGGTCGTAATGCCCACGGCAATGGCCGAGCGTATTGTAGACGATGCGTCCCTTGCCGATGTCGCGGGTGTAAAGGATCGGCACGGTCGTCTTGTCCCACTGTTCGGCGACGAAACCGGTTGCCTCGCCTTCGAAGGTGGTCTGCATCAGCGTGTCGATTGCGGCGGTGGTGTTCGACAGGTAAAGCTCGTCGACCACTTCGAAATCGTCGATCCCCTTTGTGAGTTCGTGAGTCTTGTTGACCACTTCGACAGGGAAGGGGCCGATCGGCGGGTGCGCCTTGAACTGGGTGCCGAGCATTTCCATCACATCGGGCCGATCGTTCGGTGCATCGACGAGCCCGTCTTCGGTGAAGACGAGGATGGAGTTGGTGCCGTGCAGCGCGATCCATTTCCCGCCTGCTTCGAGCCAGGCGCGAAGCTGCTTCGCTTGTTCCTCGGTCGGCATCAGGTCGCAGGTGTAGGTGACAAGGAAGCGGCATTGGTCGAGCCGTTCGAGCCCCGAGTAGTCGCAGGCAACCGTCGTGCGGATATGCGGATGCTCGGCAAGCAGCTTGAGCACCTCAAGCCGCGGATAGTCGATATCGTGATACTTCCCCGCGGCGACGAAGTGCGCGTCGATCCGGGTCGCCGGCTGCGTTGTTGTCTTCTGGCCCATGCTAGCTCCTTATCGACCCGCCGCCGTCGACGGTAAAATCGCACCCGGTGGTGAAACTCGCATCGTCGCTGGCGAAAAACACCACTGCCTTGGCGACCTCTTCTGGCTCGCCGATGCGGTTCATCGGGTGGGTGGCGGCGAAATCGCGTTCGATATTCTCCGGCTCGTCTGCGCCGGAATACTTGTAGCGCTCGTACATCGGCGTGCGGATCGCGCCGGGGTGGACCATGTTTGCCCGGATCGGCAGCCCGCGTTCGGCGCAGTCGAGCGCGACCGAGCGGGTAAGGCCGAGCAGCCCGGCCTTCGAGGCGCTATAGGCGGCGACGAAGGACGCCGCGCGGATCGCAATCATCGAACCGATATTGACGATGGCGCAGTTCTCTCCGCTCTCTTCCATCGCCGGGATCGCCGCGCGCATACCGTACATCGGCCCGTTGAGGTTGATGTCGATCGTGCGCTCCCAGGTGTCGAGCGTGCCGTCGACCACATTGCCGGGTTCGGAGATTCCGGCGATGTTGCACAGCACGGTGAGCTTGCCGAACCGGTCCTGCGCCGCCTTCACCGCCTCATGCCACCGGTCGAGATTCCGCACGTCGAGTTCGAAGGCTTCGGCGTTATCGCCCAGTTCCTCCGCGAGCGCTTTGGCCTTGTCGATCTGGACGTCGCACAGCAGGACCTTGCCGCCCTCTTCGACGATCATCCGCCCGACCGTGGCCCCGATCCCTTCGGCGCCGCCGGTGACCAGCGCGACCTTGCCCTCCATCTTCTTGGCCATCTTCCCCCTCTAGCGCTCCAGAATTGCGACTGCCGAAAGGCCCGGCGCACCATAGACATGCGAGTATCCCGTTTTCGGGCCGTTGCCGTCCGCACCCGGCACTTGCCGCTCGCCGGCGCGTCCGCGCAGTTGTTCGACGTTCTCGTAGACTTGCCGTAGCCCCGAGGCGCCGATCGGCTCCCCGCAGGCGAGGCAGCCGCCATCGGTGTTGATCGGCAGCTTGCCGCCGCGCTCGGACCAGCCGTTGGCGAGCCATTCTTCCTGCTCGCCATCCTTGCAGAAGCCGTTCTCGGCCATGTGCATGATTTCCGCCCCGCTTTCGGTGTCCTGCAGCTGCGCGACATCGATATCCTCGGGGCCGATCCCGGCGCCTTCGAACGCGGCTTTCGAAGCGAGCACCGTGGGCTTGCCGCCTTCCTTCACGCTCACTCCCGGCTGAAACACCTCGAAGCTGTCGGGCGGGCGGGTTTTCACCGCGATGTGCGCGATCTTGACCCCGTCCGCGCCCAACTCCTTCATCTTCTTCTCGCTCGCGAGGATCAGCGCCACGCCGCCTTCCGCCGGAGCGCAGAACATGAACTTTGTGAGCGGATCGTTGATCATCGGCGCGTTCATGATTGTCTCGAGATCGATCTCGGACCGCCGCCAGGCATGGGGGGTCACCGCGCCGTTGCGGAATGCCTTCTCCGCCACCCGCCCGAGCGTTTCGCGGCTGATGCCGTGGAGCTGCATGTAGCGCTGGATCTTGAGCGCGAAGAACTGCGTGGTCAGCATCATTCCGGTCTGGCCGTACCAGTCGGGCAGGCCATAGTCCGAAGGCTTGGCGTTGAACGCGCCGCGCGGGTGCTTGTCGAAACCGACCGCGAGAGCGAGGTCGTACATTCCGCTGGCAATCGCCTGCTGCGCTGCGACCAGCGAGCTGCCGCCGGTGGCGCAGCCATTGGCGACATTGGTGAAGGGCAGGCTGGTGAGGCCGAGCTCGTTGACCATGATGTCGGCATTGCCCGCCGCGGCCGATCCGCCATAGGCGCATTCGATGTCGGGCCATTCGAGGCCTGCGTCCTTCAGCGCTTCGCGCACCGCGAAAACGCCTTGCTCGCGGCCCGAGCGTCCTTCGGTCCTACCGAACGGGTGGATCCCCGCGCCGATGATGTAGACGGGCTCGGTCATGCGGCTTGCTCCTGTGCCGCGCGCAGCGGACGAAAGGCGAAAGTGTCGTAAGTGTCGTTGAACGGCACGATGCAGAATTTCATCGGCATGTTCAGTTCGAGATCTTCGAGATCAGCGCCGACGATCCGGCTCTCGACGATGACTTCGCCGGGCAGCTCGACATAGCCTAGCAGGAACGGCACGAAATCGGGCGGGCCTTGCTCGGGGCCGGAGCCAGGGCCTTCATAGGGCTCCTTGGGCAGGAAGCCCTGCGTTGTCCATGACCACAGCCTGCCGTGGCGCGAAAGCTTGTACGGCTCAACCCCTTCGGCGGCGTCCCCGACCGGCATCGGAAATACGATCTCGCCCGACGGCAGCTTGCCGCCCATCAGATGCGGTTCGGGATCGTCGCTCCACAGGTTCGGGTCGATCTTCTGGCCCATCGCGTTTCTTCCCTTTGGTCCTCTCAAGCCGCCCGTGAATATTCGGCCAGCGCGGTGTCGGTGTCGCCGAACAGCCGTGCGAGAACCATCACGCGCTTCATCGCATGGCCGATCGCCAGCTCGTCGGTGATCCCCATCCCGCCATGCATCTGGACGGCCTCGCGCGCGATCGCGTCGACGTTCTCGCCGATGAAGGCCTTCGCCCCCGCTATGGCGCGCTGCCATTCCGCACTGTCGGCCCGGTCGGCCAGTGCGGCGCGATAAAGCATCGAGCGGCATTGCTCGATCTTGGCATAGGCTTCGACGAGGCGGTGCTGGAGCGCCTGAAAGCTGCCGATCGCAACGCCGAACTGCTCGCGCTCTTTCACATAGGCGAGCGTGTCGTCGAGGAGCCGCTGGCCCAGCCCCACCATCTCGGCGGCGGCGTAAAGACGCGCCTCGCTTACGATTTCCGCCAGCTGCTTCGGCGAGAGGTCGAGCTTTATGCTCGCGGCGGCTCGGGTCAGCTTGACCTCGCCCGCAATGCTGCCGTCGGTCAGGCGATAGGCTCGCACTTCGACACCATCGGAATCTTTCGGGAGGAGGAAACAGGCGGTTTCGCCATCGGATTCGGCAGTGACGATCAGCAGGTCGGCGAGCAGCGCGCCCATCACGAAGGTCTTTTCGCCGGTGAGCCGGAAGCTGTCGCCGCTCGCCTCGGCTTTCACCCCTTTGGCTTCGATGCTGTATCGCTGCGCCCGCTCGGCCCAGGCCAGCGTCGCAATCTGCTCGCCCGAAAGCACGCTCTCGAGTGCGTCGGTCGCGCCACCGCGATCGAGCAGGAGCGCGGGCAATATTCCGTTCTCGAGCAGCGGATCGGGCGCGTTCGCCGTTCCGATGGCCTCGGAGATCAAAGCCAGGTCGACTGGCGAGCCGCCTATGCCACCCGCATCCTCGCTCGCCGCCAGCGCGATCAGGCCGAGCTCGGCCAGTTGCGACCAGCGTTCGCGGTGGTAACCGGCAGGCGAAAGCCGCAATTTTCGCCGTGCCTCGACGTCGACCGGCGCGGCGAAACGCTCGACGCTCGACCGGAACATTTCCTGTTCTTCGGAAAGATCGAAATTCATGCCCTGCGCCTCATGCCTTGCGCGTGAAGGTGATCGGCAGGCGGGTGACCCCGCGCAGCAGGATATTGGGGAGAATCCGAATCCCGTCTTCGTCGGCGATTGCGAAGTTGTCGAGCCGCTCGAGCAATTCGTCGAACGCGACCAGCATCTCCTTGCGCGACAGCATGTTGCCCACGCACATATGCGGCCCCTTGCCGAAGGCCAGGTGTGCCCGCGCATTGCTGCGCTCGATATCGAACGTGTCGGGGTTTTCGAACTTCTTCGGGTCGCGGTTGGCGGCGGCATAGCGCAGCTGCACCACGGTTCCGGCGGGCATGGAAACGCCGCCTAGTTCGGTGTCCTGCTTTACGATCCGCCACATGCCTGCGGTCGGCGTTTCGTAGCGCAGCGCCTCCTCGATCATGTTCATGATCAGCTTGGGATCGCGCCCGCCTGCCGCAGCCTTGGCCTTCTCCATCTGATCGGGATTGCGGATCAGCTGAAGCAGGCACCCGGCGATGGTCGAGGTCGTGGTCTCGTTCCCCGCGACCATGAACTGCTGCATGATCGACATGATCTCGGGGTCGGTAAGGGGTGTCTCGCCCTCGACCCGCGCTTCGACAAGGTCGGTGAGCAGGTCGTCGCCGCCATTGGCACGGCGATCGTCGATCTTCGACTTCATGTATTTCTGGTATTCGACGAAGGACCGCGCACATTCGAGCTTGCGCTCGCGGTCGACCATCTGGCTGAACCGGTCGACGGCTGCATCGGACCAGTATTTGACCTGTTTCGGATCGTTATCGAGCCCGATCTGCTGGGCGATCATCGCGACAGGCAAGGGGATCGCGAATTCCTCGACGAACTCGGCCTCGCCCTTTTCCGCCATCGCTTCGATCAGCTCGATCGACTTGGCGCGCATGTCGGCTTCGATGGCGTTCACTCGAGGTGCGGAAAAAGCGAGGTTCACCAGCTTGCGGTTGCGGGTGTGGACCGGATGGTCGGCTGTCAGCAACGTCTGTTCGTCGGGCCAGCCTTCGGCCAGGATCGCCTGGATTTCCTCGTCTTCCTCTCGCCCCATCAACGAACTGAAATCGTTGGAGAAGATTTCAGGTTTGGTGGTCGCCTCGCTGCACAGGTCGTAGCTGTAGACGACATAGGTGTTCATCTCGGGCAGGTGCTCGATTGCAATCCCGGCATCGTGGACCGCCCGATAGTAATCGAACGGGTCGACCAGCGTTTCGGGGGCGAATACGTTACCCTCGGGCTTGTTCATGACGTGCGGCTCCGATCCCTCTCAATCTCGCGATGAGACTAGCCCCAGGCAGCGCGCCGATGCGATGCGCGAATGTGTTAGGGCCGAGACCCCGGATGGCTCAGGCGCCCGCGAACTCGCGCTGGAATTCCCCCATGTCGAAATAGTCGCGCCAGGCCGTGATCAGGCCATCGGCGCCGATCTCGAAAGTTCCCATCACCCGCAGAGCGGCGCTGCGCCCGTCCTTCATTGCGAAGCCATCGGTTCGCTCGGTGAGGACGGTGTTGCCGTTCGCAGCGATGGCGTGGATATCCCAGTCGCATGTCGCGACGCCGACCATGAAGCCCGCCACCGCCTCGCGCATGGCGGCTTTACCTTCGATCGGGTCCATCGGAATGTTGTGCCACACCACCTCTTCGGCACACATCGCATACATCGCTTCCATATCGCCGCTGTTCCAGTGGCCGATGAAGGTTTCGACGGTTTCGGTCGGGGTCATGGTTGCTCTCCTGAGGTGTAGCGCAGCGCGTTGGCGATGAGTGTCCGCACATGGCGGTTGGCATAGGTATCGGGGCCGTCGCCGAATTGGAGGTAAACCAGCGGCGCGTTTTCGGCGCGGGTTTCCCATGCGATGAAGTCCGATCCGTGCGGGTGGTCCCAGCCCTCGCGGCTGAACATCTCGCCGGCGACGGCATTGGCCGCCGAGTAGAAATTGTCGCGTTCGAAAGCGAACCCTTCGGCGCGGATCAGCGGGGTGATCGCGTGTTCGTCGATCGGGTAGAGATACAGCTCGTCCGTGACTTCGAAACTCTCGGGAACGCCGCGAATCACCGGATGATCGGAGACGACCCGTGCGGTGTATTCGACGTCGTGGCGGTATCCGGAGTCGGGCCCATGCGCGCCGGGCTGATAGTGGAACTGCCCGCCAAGCCACTCGTGCCATTGCGGCCACTCGGCCCAGCCCGCGATAGCATGGTGCATCGTCACCGCGCCCTTGCCCGAGGCGAACCGTCGGCGGAGCGCTTGCCTGTATCCGTCCGATGGCGGGCGCGAAGTCACCTTGCCTTCGCCGAAGGTGTATCCCGCCATATCGTAGAACAGCAGCGCATCGGCTTGGTCCGCTGCACCTCCCACCACCTCTTGTTCGGCCTCGGGGTGGACGAGATGGGTGACGTCCCATTTTTCCCGGGCCAAATCGCCCAGTGCGTGGATCAACTCGTCGAACGGTTCGGCCTCGTAGGGGTGGCCACCCGAAAGGACGAGCAGGCTTCGCGTCATGCGATCTTGAGAATCATCTTGCCGTCATTCGTCCCGGCGAACAGCCGCATGAAACTGTCGAAGGCGTTTTCCAGGCCCTCGTCGACATGCTCGTCGATGGTGAGCTTTCCGGCGGCGGCCCATTCGCCCATCTTGGCCGCGCCTTCGCCGAAGCGCTCGACGTAATCGGCGACCAGCAGGCCGCGTATCGAGGCGCGCTTGACGATCAGCTGCCACAGATTACGCGCGCCGCGCGGTTCGGTGTTGTATTCGCTGATCAGGCCGCACAGTCCGACGCGGGCATGGAGATTGAGGTTCATGAGCCCGGCATCGAGGATGATCCCGCCGACATTTTCGAAGATCACATCGACCCCGTCCGGTGCAGCTTCGGCGATCGCTTCGGTGAGCGCGGCTTCGTCCTTCCCCTTGTAGTCGATGCTCGCGTCGAAGCCGTATTTGCCGGTCAGCCGCGCGCATTTCTCGGGCCCGCCGGCGATTCCGACTGCGCGGCAGCCGTGGATCTTCGCAAGCTGGCCGACCAGCGATCCGACCGCTCCCGCTGCGCCGCTGATAAGCACGGTGTCGCCTTCCTTGGGCTCGCACACTTCGAGGAAGCCGAAATAGGCGGTCATGCCCACGGCTCCGAAGATCGAAAGATAGTTGGTGACGCTCGGCACCATCGCCGGGTCGATCGGCTGGGTGAACCCGCCCGAGACTCCGAGCGAATAGTCCTCCAGCGCGTTGAGCCCCATCACCCATTGGCCTTTCTCGAAGTCCTCCGCGCGGCTTTCCTCGACGACGCCGATCGTCGAGGCGCGCACCGGATCGCCGAGCGGGATCGGCGGCATGTAATTGCCCTCCGCATCCATCCATCCGCGCATCGCCGGATCGAGCGAGGCGTAGTGGTTGCGGATTAGGAACTGCCCCTCTGCAAGCTCGGGGGCCGGTTCGGTGACAAGCTCGAAATCCTCGCGCACCGGCTCGCCATCGGGGCGACGCTGGAGGAGGAAGCGCCGGTTATCGGGCATGGGAATTCCTTTATCTAGGTGTCAGGCCGCGACGAGTTTCACCGGGATCGCGCTTTGCAGCGCCTGCCCCGTTATCGGATCGTAATCGATCTCGTCGCTGGTCAGCCGGTTGGTCGAAGAGCCGCGCTCGCGCACATCCTCTTTCGAGGCATCGGCATCGCCATAGGCATGCGCCATCGAGACGAGACCGCGCCGCACCCGGTCGCTCGCCTTCACCACACCGTGGATCGTCGCGTGCGGCGAGGTGATCTCGACGATCCCGCCTTCCTCGAGGCCCATTTCCGCGATGTCGTCGGGATGGATATAGGCCGGGTTGGTGGTGGTCTTTTCCTGCAGCTTCTCGAGTGGGTGGCCGATCGAGTTGAACCGCGTCTTGGACCGGCGGCTGATCAGCTTGAACTCGTACCCCGCGCGCTTCGCCGGATTGTCGGCATAGCGCAGCAATTCGGCGGGCATCGCTCCCGCGTTGAGATCGAACCGATGGAACTCGCTCTCTTCGGCAGCCTCGACCGTGGGGTGCTTGTCTTCGTAAACCACTGCGGCACCGCCCGCCGCCTGCGCATCCTTGCGCACCTGGCTCGGCGCGACGAGACAGCCCGCCGTCATCAGGTCGAGGAATTCCTCCTTCGAGGGCTTTCGATCCATCGGCAGCGGGCCGCCCGCGAGTTGCATCGTCACGCCGAGGTGCTTCGCAAGCGTCCAGAACATCTCGTATTCGTCGATCACATCGCCCGGAGGAGTCGCGAGCGCCTCGACGTACCGGGCGTAGGGCGTTTCGTGCCACCATTCGGACAGGTTGGTGATGTCTTCGCGTTCGAGGCATTGCGATGGCGCGAGCACGACATCGGCGCGCTTGGCACTGGCGCTCATCCACGGGTCGATCTGCACATACATGTCGAGATCGTCGAGCGCGCGGACCATCTTCTCCTGGTTGGGGAAGCCCACCACCGGATTGCCGCCGACCGAGATCAGCACCCGCACCTGGCCCTCGCCCGGTGTGAGGATTTCGTCGGCGAGCACGTTGCACGGCATCTCGAAGCCCAATTGGCCGAGCCCGCGAAAGCGCGATTTCGCCATGCCTTCGGCGCCGAACATCGGCATCGGCGGGGCGACTTGCGCGCGGCGCGGGCCGTTAGTGTTGGTGAAGACGCCGGGGATCGCGGCTTTCTCGCCTTCCTGCTTGAAGCGTGCGCATACGGTGTTGAGGCAGGTGACCAGATATTCGGTCAGAGTGCCGTTGCCCGCCATTTCAGGGCCGGTTCCGGTGACCGCGCAACCCTTCGATCCGCCTGCGAACATCCGTGCGGCGGCGACCAGCTGGTCTGTCTCGACGCCAGCACGCTCGGCTGCGACAGCGGGAGTGAAGGGCTGAATCGCCTCGACCAGCTCGTCGAACCCGTCGACATGCGCGGCGACGAAATTGCGGTCGTAGAGCTCTTCGTTGATGATGACGTTGAGCATGCCCGCAAGCAGCGCGGGGTCCTCGCCTGGTTTTACCGGCAGGTAGATATCGGCGAGCCGAGCGACATCGCTTTCGCGCGGATCGGCGACGATCACCTTCATCCCGCGCTCCTTGGCATCGCGGATGCGGCGCGACGGGCTGAACGGCGGGACCCCGCCCGGCGGCGAATAGTGCGACACGATCGGGTTGTTGCCGACCAGCAGCGCGACATCGCTTTCGGAGAAGGTGTTGGTCCCGCCCATCCACTTGCCATACCGCATGGTGGTGAAGACCTTGGCCGGCTGGTCGAGCGTGACCGAGGTGTAGAAATTGCGCGATCCGATCGCCTGGGCGAAGCTGAGCGAGGCGGCCATTGCGGCGCTGTTCTGGAATCCGCCCGATCCCATGAATACCGCGACCGAATGCGGGCCGTGCTCGTCGATCACGCGGCGGATTTCCTTGGCCACATGCGCCAGCGCCTCGGGCATTGGCGTTTCCCGGAACTCGCCGTTCGCGTCGCGCACGAGGCTGTGGTGCAGCCGGTGTTCGGCGTTGTGCGAATCCGGCAGTTCGCGACCCTTGAGGCAGGTATAGCCCCCGAACGCCGGGTCTTCGGGATCGCCGCGGACTTCGAGGACCTTGCGGCCCGCTTCGCTCACTTCGACATCGACCTCCATCGCGCAGTTCGCATGGCAGAAGCGGCAGAACGTCTTGTGTGTCTCTACACCCATCGAATGTCTCCTTGCTGCCAGACTACCACAGCGCCCGAAGCCTTCGACTGACACTTTTGTCCGTGGAGGTGCTGCGGCGCGGCTCGCATTAGGGAAGCGAAGGATCAGGAGGCTGACATGACGACCACTCGCCAATGGCTATTGAACGGGCATCCGCGCGGACGCGGGATCGAGGACGGCGATTTCAAACTGGTCGAGACCGACCTGCCCGCTCCCGGCGAGGGCGAGATGCTGCTCAAGACGCACTATCTCGGCTTCGACCCGGCGCAGAAGGGCTGGATGGAGAACATCGCCGATTACGTCGCACCGATGAACATCGGCGATGTGATGCGCGGCAGCGGGATCTGCGAAGTGGTCGAAAGCAAGGGCGGCAAATTCGCAGTCGGCGATCTCGTGTTCGGGACGACCGGCTGGACCGAATTCCTCGTGCACGACGGCGAGGGGCTGACCAAGGTCGATACCGAGCTGTCGCCCACCGCCGTGCTTTCGGTGCTCGGCACAACCGGACTCACCGCCTATTGCGGGTTGTTCAAGGTCGGCAAGCCGGTTGCAGGCGATACCGTGCTGGTTTCGGGCGCTGCGGGCGCGACCGGATCGGTCGTGGGTCAGCTTGCCAAGATCGCCGGCTGCCGCGCCGTGGGCATCGCGGGCGGACCTGAGAAGTGCAAGTGGTTGGTCGAAGAAGCCGGTTACGACGCCGCGATCGATTACAAGGCGGACAACGTGAAAGGCCAGATCAGGGAGCATTGCCCGCGCGGGGTCGACGTAATTTACGACAATGTCGGCGGGTCGATCCTCAACGACATGCTCGCCAATATCGCCACCGGGGCGCGGGTCGTAATCTGCGGCGGGATCAGCCGATACGAGACCGGCAGCCTGCCCGCAGGACCCGAGAACTACTTCAACCTCGTCTTCCGGCGCGGGACGATGGCGGGATTCATCGTTCTCGACTGGGCCGGCGAGTTTCCCGGCATCCGCAAGCGGCTGGAAGCATTCGTTCAGGATGGCCGCCTGAAATATCAGGAGGATATCCAGGAGGGATTCGAGAACGCGCCCGAGACCTTGCAGCGGCTCTTCACCGGCAAGAACCGCGGAAAGCAGATGCTGAAGTTGTGACTGTCCTTCGCATCCGCATCTGCAGATGCGTCCTCGGGGCAGCTCCTTCGCTTCGCTAAGGTGCCCCTGCGGGGCGGGGGGGCGCTCTTGCGGCCAGCATTGTGGCCTTTCGCTTTTCAGTCCGGCAGGTCGTCGGGCGAATTTACGTTGAGCAACGGCGGGTCGAATGCGATCTGACGCGCCTCGATGCGTTCGGCGAATCCGTAAAGCGACCGGCCCCCATCCTCCAGGAATTCGGCGAGACTTCCCCCAACAGCAACGGGCCAGAGACCGATAACCGGCTGGCTCTGGACGATCGCTGCACTCTCTCCCGACAGCGTATCGGCGAGGTCCGGCGGCAAGTTGGGGACATCGCAGCCGGCGCTCAGAACATGGGTGAACCCGTTCGCGGCTGCATGGCTCAGCGCGGCGTTCAATCCGCCGAGCGGCCCCAGTCCCGCCTCCGGAAGGTCGGAGACGCACTCGAAACCTTCCTCCTCGCGCCCGCACACTACGATGGCATCGCACTGCACGCTGAGATGGTCGTAGACGAGGTCGATCAGCCGGAAACCGTTGTAGCGCGCATGCGCCTTGTCGCTGCCGAAGCGGCGCGATTGCCCTCCGGCCAGAATGGCGCCGAGGATATTCAGTCGAAGGCCTCGGTGGCCTGTCCTTCGGCGTTGTAGACCGGCCCTTCGGCATCGACGCGGTATTTCTTGCTGGCCGCTGCAGTGAGGCCGAATTGGCCGATGTGGTCGCGCATCCCGGCATAGGCATCGTTGGCGAAGTGGTGCGCGAGCGCCTCTTCGCTCTCCCATTCCTCAAACACGTTGACGCGCGCGGGATTGTTGCCGTCGGCGCTCCAGTCGTAGGCGATGCAGCCATCCTGGGCGAGCGCAGCGTCGATATGCGGCTTGGCGCTCGTCAGCGCCTCTTCGCGCTGGGCGGGATCGAGGTCGATCTGCGCGGCGATAACGATCTTGGCCATCGGATTATCCCTCCTGCGGATTGTATTCGGCGACGATCCCGAACTTTCGGTGGGTGAACACCCACTCGCCGTCGATCTTCGCCAGCTCGTCTTCGTAGAGGCCGCCCACGACGCGGGTGGTACCATCCTTCATGTGCAGGATTTCCTGCGTCTGGACGCGGGACGTGGCGGTGTCTCCGGTGACTTCGATCATGCACGGTACGCCGTGGAAACTGACCGCTTCGATCCCGCTCATCGCCTGCTCCCAGAAACCGACGATCGCGTCCCTGCCTTCGAACGTCTGGCCGAAGAAGTCCCAGGTCGCGTCTTCTGCCCACACGCTCCCCCATGTCGCAGAATTCTTGCGCACGACGCCATCGGCATAGGTGCCACTGAGCTCGGCGATCGCCTGACGATCTTCGGCGGGTCCTCTGAACATGTCTTGCCTCTCCCTTGCTGTGCCTACGCCTATCCAAGAGCAGGGGCGGTGGAACAATGGACACTTTTGTGAAGGGCGAACCGACCGGCGGGTGGCTAGGGTGTCCAAAAGCAGATCAGGAGAGAACCAATGGGCCAGTTGGAAGGCAAGACCGCAGTCGTTCTCGGCGCGGCGTCGAAAGACAATATCGGGCAAACGATCGCACGGCTTTTTGCCAAGGAAGGCGCGACCGTGATGGTCGCGGGGCGGCACGAGGATGTGCTGGCCGATCTCGCGAAGGAAATCGGAGGACATCACGCGCTGTGTGACATTACCAGTCATGCGCAAGTCCATGCGCTTGCCGACACAGCGACAAAGGAAATGGGCCGGGTCGATGCTGCCATCAACTGCACAGGATGGGGGCTGCTTTCGAACCTGCTCGAGACCACCGAAGAGCAGCTCGACCAGATGTGCGACCTGCAGTTCAAGGGGGTGCACCACTTCCTGCAGGCTTTCGTCAAAGCGATGAGCGAGCAGGACCCGACCGGAGGTTCGATCATCTCGCTGTCATCGGCCACCACGCGTGCGCTGATAAACAATCACGCCGCCTATATCGGCTCGAAACGCGCGAACGAGGCGATGATCGAATGCGTCGCCAATGATTTCGGGCATCTGGGGATCAAGGCGAATACCGTGTCGCCTGCCTTTACCGAGAGCCCTATGACCGAAGGCGCATTCGCCACGCCGGGCCTCGTCGATGCGTTCCTGCCGCGCTATCCGCTCGGGCGGCTCAACACGTCCGAGGATGTCGCGCAGGCCTGCCTGTGGCTGTGCACCGACAACGCTTTCGTCACCGGCCAGCATCTCCAGCCCAATGGCGGGCTGACACTGCGGGGGAACCCTCAGGCGAGGGATATCGAGGCGGCGGTGGGAGCTGCCATGGCAAAGCAGGCAGAGAATTAACCCGCGCTAAAACTGCGCGGTCCCGCCATCGACGCTGATCATCGCGCCGGTGATCCCCGCGCCCTCCTTGCTCGCAAGCAACAGCGCAACCGCAGCGATTTCCTCGACCGTATTGGGCCGCTTGATCGCCGATTCCTGCGCGAACATCGTGATCATCTCGTCGAACTCCATCCCCATCGCCTTCGCGGTGGCGGGGCCGTTGTTCTTGATGATGTCGGTGACGACAAGGCCCGGGCAGATCGAATTGACGGTGACCCCTGCTTCGCCGACTTCGCGCGCGAGCGATTTGGTGATGCCGTTCACTGCATGCTTGGCGGCGGTGTAGGCAGTGAACACCGGCTTGCCGTGCTTGCCCTCCATCGAGCTCATGTTGATGATCCGCCCGTTGCCTTTCTCCAGCATCGGCGGCAGCGCGCGGCGAGTCGCCCAGAAGGTCGAATAGACATTCCACTTCATCGCCTCGTCGAATGCTTCGTCGGACAGCTGCACCAGCGGTTGGAGATCGCCCGCCCCGCCTGCATTGTTGACAAGGATGTCGAGCGTGCCGAAATTTTCCACGACCTTGTCGACGAAGCCCTCCACGTCGTCCTGGTTCATCACATCGCCCGCCACGAACATCGCGCGGTCGCCCACTGCGAGTTCGTCCAGCACTTTCGCACCCTTTTCAGGGTTGCGCGCGAACAGCGCGACCTTGGCCCCTTCGGCGAGAAACGCTTCCGCGATTCCGCGTCCCAGTCCTGCCGTTCCCCCGGTGATTGCCGCGATCTTGCCTTCCAGTTTCATGGCTCTTCTCCCTTGGCCACTTGCCTAGCGCCCGAACCGCACGCGCACACCTTGCTAAAATGACGAATTGCAGCAGGCGTCCGCTGCGGGTCTTGTCGGCAGCATGAGCGATGTAGACGTGGTTATCTTGGGTTGCGGCCCGGCGGGCATGACGGCAGCACTTTCCGCGCACGAAGCGGGCGCAAAGGTTGCGCTGATCGAGCGGTTCGACCGGATCGGCGGGACCGGTGCGGTATCGGGCGGGGTGATCTGGGTCGCGGATAACCCACGCCAGCGCGCCGCCGGGATGAGCGACAGCCGCGAAGAGGCACTCGCCTATTTCCGCGCGCTCGACCACGGCGATCTCGTCGATGAAACCTTGGAGGCCTTTGTCGACAATGGGCCGGAAGCGCTGGGGTTTCTCGAAGATGCAGGCGCGCTCAAGGTCGCGTTGCTCGAGGGGTATCCCGACTATTACCTCGACAGGCCGGGCGCGAAGCCGGAGGGTGGCCGCGCGCTCGACCATGACCTGTTCTCGCTGAACGAGCTGGGCGATTGGGCGGGGCGCATCACCGCGATCGAAGAGCCCAAGCCGATGATGCTGCGCGAAACGCCCTTGGGCGGGGGCAGCGGCGTGGTGCCGCCCGAGGAACTGCAACGCCGCATGGCAAACGCCGAACGCGGGTTCGGTCAGGCAATGGTCGGGCGGCTGCTCAAGGCGTGCCTCGATCGCGGGATCGAACCGGTATGCAATGTCGAGACAAAGCGGCTGTTGCGCGAAGACGGGCGTGTCACGGGGATCGAAGGGACCCGCGATGGCAAACCATTCAGTCTCTCCGCGCGCAGCGGGGTGATAATCTCGACCGGCGGTTTCGAATGGGACGAGGACAAGCGCCAGACCTTCCTGCGCGGACCGATGGATGCACCGGCAAGCCCGCCGACCGCGCGCGGCGAGGGCCTCAGCCTTGCGATGGAAAGCGGTGCCAAGCTCGGCAACATGACGCAGGGCTGGTGGGCGCCGACTCTGGTCGTGCCCGATGCGCCATGGCCGACCGGAGAGGACAAGGCGCTGCCTGTGCTGATCGAGCGCACCGTGCCGCATTCGCTGATGGTCAACCGTGCGGGCAAGCGCTTCTGCAACGAAGCGGCGAATTATTCCGCGCTTGCTGGCGCGTTCCACCAGTTCGATCCGCAGACCTACGATTATCCCAACCTGCCCGCGTGGCTGGTGTTCGATGCAAACTACGTCGAACGCTATCCGATCGGATCGCGCTTGCCGGGGCAGCCGGTGCCCGAGTGGGTTGCGCGGGCCGATACGCTCGACGAGCTGGCCGGAAGAATCGGCGTTCCTGGCGAAGCGCTCGTAGCAACAATCGAGCGCTTCAACGCGCATGCCGATGCGGGGCACGATCCCGATTTCGAGCGCGGCACGTCGTCCTATGACCATTTCTACGGCGACCGCTCTCGCGAGGGCACGGCAGTAACGCTCGGCAAGGTCGAGCGAGGACCGTTTTACGCGGTCGAGATTCGCATGGGCCTGCTCGGCACAAATGGCGGCGCGCGCACCGACGGGCAGGCGCGCATACTCGGCCACGATGGCGAGCCGATTCCCGGGCTCTATGGAGCGGGTAACGCCATCGCCTGCCCGACGGGCGGCATTTACGCCGGCGCGGGCGGGACGCTCGGTCCGGCGCTGACGTTCGGATACATAGCGGGGCGCAGCGCAGCGCGAGCGAACGCCTGACGCGCTTTCAGCCTTCGACAAGCGGATCCATATAATCGCGGTAATAGGCCAGCTGGCCGTTCGCGACCTTGTAGATGCCGCATCCGCCGCGCGAGCCTTCGGGCGAGTGCATCGTCCAGCGCGCCCAGCAGGCGTGGTCGTCGCCGCAGATCTCGTCGACGGTGAAGTGGATTTTCCGCTCGCTCATTTCCTTGACCATCGTGGTCATGAAACCGAGGATCGCCTCGCGGCCCGTATAGGTGCCCCACACCGGGTCCTCGACCACCGCGTCTTCGGCGAATAGCGGGGCGAGTTTGGTGTAGTCGCCTTCGTCCTGGACCCGCCAGAATTGCTCGATCACGCGTTGTGCTTCGCCGGACATGGCTCTCTCCTCAATTGACGGCTCGGTCCTTGCCTTCCCAAAAGGGCGCGCGCAGTTCGCGGCGCAGGATCTTGCCCGAAGGGTTGCGAGGCAATGCCTCGATGAAGTCGACCGACTTGGGGCATTTGTATCCGGCGATGTGCTCGCGCGCATGGGCGATGACGTCGGCCTCGCTCAGTTCCTCACCCGCCTTCACGACGACGCAGGCCTTCACCTCTTCGCCCCATTTCTCGGAGGGGATGCCGATCACCGCGACATCGGCGACCTTGGGGTGGGCGTAGATCGCGTTCTCGACTTCGGCCGGATAGACGTTTTCGCCGCCGGAGATGATCATGTCCTTCACCCGGTCGTGGATGTAGAGATAGCCGTCCTCGTCGAGATACCCGGCATCTCCGGTGCGCAACCATCCTTCGGTGTCGATAGTCTCGGCGGTGGCGTCCGGATTGTTGAAATAGCCCCGCATGTTCTTGGATGACCGGGTTGCGATCTCTCCCACCGTGCCGACCGGCACTTCCTCGCCGGCTTCGTCGATGATCTTGATCTCGACCCCCGCCATCGGCTTGCCGACGCTGCGCATCCTCGGCGAGCCTTCGGGCACGTGGTCCTCGGGATCGAGCGCGACGATGGTGCCGCTCGTCTCGGTCATGCCGTACATCTGCACGAAGCCGCAGCCCAGCACCTCCATGGCCTGTTTCATCAGCTCGAGCGGGATCGGCGAGGCACCATAGGTGACATATTTCAGGCGGCTGAAATCGACCTCCTTTGCCCGCGGATGGTTGAGCAGGATCTGGAGCGCCGCCGGTACAAGGAAAATCTTCGAGATGTTGTAATTCTCGATTAGGTCCAGCGCCTTGGTCGGATCATATTCGGGCAGGACGATGGAATTGGTTCCGGCGACCATGGTTCCGATACCCGTCCCGGTGCCGCTGATGTGAAAGCACGGCATGGCGAGCAGCGTCACATCGCCCGGCACCGGCCTTTGCCATTCGCGCATCTCCGCCTCGTGCGCGGGATCGCGGCTGGACAGGATCGAGCGATGGGTCGTCACGGCACCCTTCGGCTTGCCGGTGGTGCCCGACGTGTAGAGTTGCAGGGCGTCGTCATCGAGCCCGACATCGACAAGCACGGGATTTGCCGCAAACCCGTCGCGCCAGATGCGATAGTCGGTGCCCGCATAGTCGGGTGCGTCGATGCCGATCACATGCTCGACCTTCGGGATCTGCCCGCGGACCTTTTCGATCATGTCGGCGAATCCCTCGCCGATGAAGACGATCCGCGCAGCGCAATTGTCGAGCACATAGGCGATTTCCGGCGCTGCAAGCCGCCAGTTCACCGGGGTCATAACCGCGCCGATCTTGGCCGCGCCAAGCAGTGCTTCGAAATAGAGCGGATGGTTCTTGCCGAGAAAGGCAACCCGGTCGCCCTTGGCGATCCCGAGCGCGGTCAGGGCATGGGCGACCCGGTTGCTGCCTTCGTTGAGCTCGGCAAAGGTGATGACTTCCTCGCCATAGGTGAAGGCAGGTGTGTCGCCCTGGAGCCGCGCGTGTTCGCGCACGAGATCGCAAAAGGTTGCCGCTTCGGTCATTGTGTCCTGTCCCATGATGGTGACGCTACGCCGGATGGCAGTGCGAACCATTGGCATATTTCATAGCGGCACCCTGGCGCCAGAGGGTTAGGGTGATGCGATGGCAGACACCGATCCTCCCGCAGGCTTCTCCCGAGCGGACTTTACGCCCGGCTTTCTCGACCATGGAGGGCCCTATTTCCTCCAGCCGCGGGAGGGTGGACCGCAAGTGGTCGGCCTGCGCATCATGCCGCATCATATCAATTACCGGGACGCCGCGCATGGCGGGGTGATCTCGACCTTTGCCGATGTCGCGCTGAGCCATGCGGTCTACGATGCCGAGCGGCCCCGGCTTTTGCCGTCGACGATCACGCTCAGCGTCAACTACCTCGCGGGTGCAAAGCTGGGCGACTGGCTCGAGGCGCATGTTCGCATAGACCGGATGGGTGGGCGGACCGCCTACACTTCGGGCGAAATCTTGCGAGATGGTGAGGCGATTGCGACGATGACCGGGGTGTTCGCGATCCGGAGAGGCTAGCTCCGCCAGCGGGCGACCACCGGTGTCGACGGGTCGCGATCATCGTGATAGCCGCACGAGCCTTCGGGTAATTCCGACAGGTCCACGCCTTCGACCTCGCGGAATTCGCGCCAGTCGTAAAAGCCTTCGCGATGCATGATCCGCCACTCGCCATTGATCCGTTCGAACCGGTCGACATACCGCCCGGCGATCACGGCGGAATATGTCTTGCCCTTGTCCGGAAAGACGTCGGTCACCGGGTATCCGGCGGGGACGGTGTGCATCGCGGTCATATAGGTTTCGGTGTGGCACAGGTCCTCGCCCGCAAATCCGAATTGCACCTGCCCGAGCTGGTGCTGGGTGGCGAGGCACGGATCGATGATCGCGCGCGCACTGGCCACGAATTCTTCCCACGATCCACCGACCGTGCCGAAGCCAAAGGTCGCTCGCGGGTGGAACAGCTTTGCCATCATGTCCCACCGCCGCCGGTCGATCGCATGGGCATAGGCGTTGATGACATCTCGGATCGCTTCACGGTCTTCGAGGCGCATGTTCATTGTTCCAACTCCACGATGACTTTGCCGATGTTGCCGCCGGTGAACAGCTTCTCGTAAGCGGTCAGGGTGTTCTCGAGGCCTTGTGTCACGTCATAGGGCATGACGAGCTTCCCTTCCTTGTGCCAGTCCATGAGCCGGGCGGTAAGGCGTTCGCCCTGATCCATGAAATCGGGCGAGAAAAATCCCTCTACCCGCAGGCGGCGCATGAGGACTTGGTCGAATTCCTTCGGAGCGGTGCGGTTGCCCGAGCCGTAGTCGGCGAGCAGGCCGCATACGGCGATCCGGCCATAGTGGTTCATGCGTTTGAGCACTTCGTCGAGCAGCGGCCCGCCGACATTGTCGAAATAAAGGTCGAAGCCGCTTGCGGCGTCCAGTTGCGTGCCGACATCGCCGGATTTGTAGTCCACCGCCCCCGAAATGCCGATTTCGTCGGTGAGGAAACGGCACTTTTCCGGGCCGCCAGCTATTCCCCATGCCTCGCAGCCGAGCAGCTTGGCGATCTGAACCGCGAGGATGCCGGTCGCTCCGGCGGCGGCAGAGACGAGCACGCGCTCGCCCGGTTTTGCGGCTCCGGTTTCCTCGATCCCCCAGAGTGCGGTCCAGCCATTCATGCCGAGCGGCCCGAACCATGCCCGCTTGTCATTGATCGAAGGGTCGAGCTTCACCGCGCCGCTCATCGCTGCATCGACCTGGCTCGTTTCGCCCCACACCCCGAAAGCGCGCACGAGGTCGCCCTGGGCAAATCCCTCGGCGCGCGAGGCCGTTATTTCGCCAACCACCAAACCGGTCATTGGCGCGCCGACGGGCAGCGGCGGCTGGTATCCATCCTCGCGGTCGGTCAGCCACAGCCGGGTGCCGGCATCCATCGAAAGCATCGCGTTTCGGATGCGGATTTCGCCATTGCCGAGCTCCGGCAACGGCTCTTCCACCAGCGCAAGCGCGCTGGCGAAGTCGGTGCCTTCCGGGCGGCGTTCGATACGCCAGAAGCGGTTTGTCATGCTGCCACTTGTCCGGACCCGTCGACGCTACGGCAAGGTGCGCTTTTGCTAGGTCGCTATCACTTTGGCGCGGTGCGCGCGACCAGCGTGAAATCTAGTCTTCGGGCAAAGGAACAAGGGAGAGACAGCATGGCACTCATCACGGTGATCGGCGCGAGCGGCAGGCAGGGGATGGCGCAGGTACGGCAGGCCCTGAAGGCCGGTTACGACGTGCGCGCGATCTCGCGGCAGACGGACCCGTTCGCCGCCGCCAAGATCGAGGGTATCGACAAGGTCGAAGTGCGCCCGATGGATCTGTACGACACGTCGAGCTTTGCGCCCGCGCTCGAAGGCTCCGACTACATCTTCTACACGCATCCGTTGCAGGCGCGCGCCGACCGGGCGGTTCTGATCGGCGAATTGGGCAAGGTTGCCGCCGAGCTTGGGGTGAAGCGCGTTGTCTGGAACACGTCGAGCTGGATCCCGGACAAGCCGGGCGATCCCTTCACCTATGGCGAGAACACCAAGGGCATCAACGCGCTGTGGCGCTCGGGAGCGCCGGGTACGGTGTTCGGTAGCGTGCTGTTCATGGACAATTTGCTGACCAATTGGGCGCGGCCCTTCATCGTCAACGAAGACCGCTACGTCTATCCGCACAACCCGAATTTACAGGCGAACTGGATCAGCCTGGACGATGTGGCCAAGTTCATGCTCGCCAGCCTCGAACGCCCCGATATGGAGGGCGCATGGCTCAACATCGGCGGCCCAGAGCGGCTGGTCGGCAAGCAGGTGACGCAGTACCTTTCCGAAGCGCTCGACAAGCAGATCAAATACGATCCCTGCACGCCCGAGGAATTCGGTCGCTATCTCGTCGAAGCCGCGGGCGATTCCATGCCGGAGGAAATGCGCGAGGACTTCGCCAAGGGCATTCAGGCGTTCTACGAGTACAACAACCAAGCGCCGACCAGGCCGTTCGAGGTCGACATGGACCATGTCTACGAACGCTTCCCCGAACTCGATGGCGAGCTCGAGACGATGGGCGAATGGACCAAGCGGCAGGACTGGGGCGAAAGCAACTTTCGCCCGGCTTTCGGGTAGGCCCTCCTACTCCGCCGCTTCTCGGTGCTCGGGGGCGAAGATCCGAAGCAAGTCCTCGTCGCTCGCGTTGGTCAGCTTTTCTGCCCATTGGTGGAAGACCTGTCCCCCGCGCTCGTTCTTTCCGAACAGGACATGGTCTAGCATTCCCGATTGCAGCGCCTCGTGCTGGCGTTTGCCGGTCTTGTAGTCCTCGTCGCGCACTACGATTTCGAGGAAATCGAACTGCTCGTGCGCCGATTTGACCTGCTCTTCGGTCTCGGGCTGATTCTCCATCACATAATACTGGGTCGTGAAGCTCTCGCCGACATTCTCGCCAGGGAACAGCTGGCTGATCATCGCGCCGCGCTGTCCGCCACCGTAAAAGCTCGCAATCGAAATATGCGGGAAGATCGTCCACACGCCTGCCAGAAGCGCATCCTCGGGTAGGTCTTCGTCGCTCATCTGCGACAGGTCTTCCTCGATATCCGATCCGACTCGGGTCGCCATCTTCGAAGGGGTGGATAGCCGCTGGTGCGGGCCCCAGAAAAAATAGTTGGCGCGGTTGTAGAAATCGGCGCCGAACGTGTCTTTGTGCAGCACCGGCAGGTGGTAGAAATCGAGATAGCCGTCATAGGCCGTCTTCCAGTTCGGCCCCGGCAGTGTGCGCTGGCTGAACAGCGTCCAGCCGTCGAACCCGAAAGCGGCGAGCAGGTCGTCGTAGCCGCACAGGTAATCGGTGATCGACAGCTTTGAATCCGGGTCGAGCGTCGCCCAAATCAGCCCTGCGCTTTCGTAGCTCGGGAATTTCTTCAGGCACAACGCCGCCTTGTCGACTGCGCCGAAATCCTTGGGCGAGGCGACGCCCACCAGGTCGCCATCGTTCTTGAAGGTCCAGCCGTGATAGCCGCAGGCAAAGCGCGTGCCGTTGCCCGTGCCGGTCGGGACGACCGGATTGCCGCGATGGGTGCACATGTTGAGGAACGCGCCCACCGTCCCGTCGCGCTGGCGGGTCAGCAGCAGCGGCACGCCGCAAATGTCCATCGCCTTGTAGTCGCCCGGCTCGGGCAATTCGCATGACGGCGCGACCATCAGCGGCAGACGGCGGAAAATATTGCGCTTCTCGCGCTCGAACAGCTCGGGATCGGTGTAGGACGCGGCCGGAATGCGCACGATCTCATCGGCATAATTCATCGTGTCGGCCGCGCCGTGTTCGACAAGGCTGCGGGTCATGGAAACCAGTTCTTCGCGCGACATTCTCAACTCCCAATTCGCTGTCCGGCCCGAGAATGCGCGCTGTGCCACCGCACCGGCAATGCGCGTTTTTGGTGGGGCGCATCAAAAAGGGCGGGCCCTCCCCCGAAGGCCCGCCCTCTCGTGATGATCGCGTCAGGGTGCGATCAGAAGCGGAAACTTGCTTCCACGAAAACCTGCCGGCCGCGGTTCTGGGTCAGCACCAGGTCGTCGCCCGCGGGAAGCCCGTTGAGATTCCCCGGAGGCGCTAGGAACGGACGGCCTCCTGAGGTAATCACCCAGATCTCGTCGGTCAGGTTCACCCCGATCAGCGACAGCCGCCAGGCCCCGTCGGGATCGCCGATCGCGATCGAGCCGTCGAGCGTCCAGAAGCTGGGCTGGACAAAGTCGTTCAGCGTGGCTTCGTCGGTGATGTAGCCATCGTTGTAGGCGGCGTTGCCCGACAGCAGGAACTCGAAATTGTCATTGAGCGGGATGGTCCAGTCCGCAGCGAAATTGCCTGACCATTCGGGTGACTGGCTTGCCCGGCGCCCGTCGAGGTCGATCGTGCCACCGGCACCGCCCGGTTGCAGGAACGTGTCGGTATACTGCGCATCGAGGTAGGAGACAGCGCCCGAAAGCGTCAGGCCCTCGAGCGGGGTGCGCCAGTTCCATTCGACGTCGACACCCTTGGTGGTCAGTTCGCCGGCGTTGCTGGTCACGAACTGGATCGTGGTGGCGTTGAAGTTCTGCACCTGCAGATCGGTGAAGACATAGTAGTAGGCCGTCGCGTTGAAGGTGAAGGTCCGGTCCGCAAACTGCGACTTGAAGCCGATTTCACCGCCGATCGCTTCTTCGGAATCGAAGATCAGCGAACCGAAGTCGCCCGAAAGCGCGGCGACGCTCAGGCTGTTCGAAGGCAGTGCCGAGTTGTCGATACCGCCCGATTTGAACCCGGTCTTGAACGAGGCGTAGACGTTGATGTCGTCCGCGACCCGGTATTTCAGGGTTGCCTCGGGCGACCAGTTGCTGTCGCTGAAATTGATCGGACCGGAGAAGAAGCCGGGCGACACGAAGCCGGGACCCTGCAGGAACAGGTGCAGGTAGGGGACTTCGATGAAGGAGACTTTATTCTCGTCGGTCCAGCGCACACCGCCCGAAAGCTCGAGATCTTCGGTCACGTCGATGATGACGCTGCCGAAGAACGAAACCGCTTCGGTCTTGGTCGTCTGGATCTTGTCCCAGTCATAGGTGAAGCCGGTGATCGGGTCTGCCCCGAGGAACGAGATGTTCACGCCCTGCTGCGCGGTGTCGAAGATGATCGTGCGGTCTTCGTAAAACGCGCCGAGCATGAAGTTGAACGCGCCGTCGAGGTCCGAAGTCAGGCGGACTTCCTGGGTGAACTGTTCGAGCGCGTTGATCGGATCGGAACAGCCGGCCCCGCCGGGAATACCGCCGGGGAAGACGCCGACGTAGGAATAGCAGTCGAAGTCGACCGCTTCCATGTCGAGCAGGCCGGTGGTCGAGGTCAAGGTGAGCGAATCCGACAGGTCGAGCTCCCACAAGAGCCGCCCGAACCAGATTTCGGTTTCACCGAAGGGCACGCCGTTGCGTCCTGCGGCTTCCGACGGGGTCGGGACGCCGGGCGCGAGCTGCGGCGCGGCGTCGGGCAGGAAGTAGCGCTGGTCGGTCACGTTGCAGTCGTGGCCGCCGGGGATCACCAGTCCGCCGCCAAGGAGGAAGACGGGATCAGCGAGGCCATTGGGGCCGCAGCCGATTTCGGCCGTGCCGATCGCACCGTCGTTTTCGTTCTTGGAGTACTGGACCTTGAGGTTGGCCCGGAAGCGATCGCCATCGTCGAAATCGAGCGTGAGACGCGCGATCAGGTCGGACAGGCCGCGTTCCTGATTGACCGCAGGGGTGCCGTCCTGAAGGACCGCGAATTCTTCGATATCGTTCCACTGCGCTGCGAGCCGGATGCCGAGAGTGTCGGTGATCGGGCCCGAAATGTAGCCACCGACGAGGTAGCCTTTCTCTTCCAGCTCATAGGAGGCGCGCCCGCCGATTTCCCAGTTTGGTGTGGGATCGGCGGAGCGAAGTGAGAACACGCCTGCCGTGGCCGATTTGCCGAAGAACAGCGATTGCGGGCCCTTGAGCACATCGATCTGAGCGACATCGAAGAAGCCCGGCTGCACCAGACGCATGGTCGATACCTGGACCCCGTCGAAGTCGAAGGCGACCGCCGAATCGAAAGCTGCCGAAATGTTCGAGGAGCCGACACCGCGGAGCGAAAGCTGCCCACCCGACCCCGAGCCGCCGACCTGCACGTTCAGCGTGGGCACGCGGCTGGTCACGTCGGCGACATTGTCGACGCTGAATTTCTCGAGCGTGTCGCCGCCGATCGCGGTCACCGTAACGGGCACTTCCTGCAGCGTTTCGGTCTGGCGACGGGCCTGGACCAGGATCACTCGTTCCCCAAACTGGTCGTCTCCGTCGATCGCTTCTTCCATCGCGTCGCCGTCCGCGTCCTGTGCGAGTGCCGCCTGCGGCATTGCGGCGAACGCCGCGATGGCGGCGCCTCCCAGAAGCGTGCGACGGAGCGATGCCGAAGCTGTTGTGGAGGCAATACGGCTGTGAAGTGTGGTCATCATGCTCTCTCCCTTGCGAGAAGCGGTGCTTTGCACCTGCGTCCCAGTCCCCAACCCGGAGGCGATTTTTTACGCGCCTTCCGATTTGGACCAGACTGTATGGAGGGGGCATCCGGTGCTCATCTAGCAAAAGCGCTAGTAAGCGTCGCAAAGTGCGCCTTTTTGGTCACAACGCACCGCAATTCGGCTATGCCGTAGCGTCAGCTTACGTAAGCGGAAAGCCTATTCGGCGGCTTCGCGGGCCCTTTCGTTGTCCATTTTCATCTGTTCGACGCGCGGGTCGTTGGGCCAGATCCAGTCCTCTCCGATCACCTGCTCGACGCGCAGCTCGGGTGGCACGTTCTCGATGCCGATCATCCGGTCGCAGCTCTGGTGGAAGCTGTAGATCCGCGCCTCCTGATAGGACAGCGGCACGCTCTTGAAGGCTGCGCTCTGCATCGATCGCTGGATCGCCTCGCCGAATTGTGTGTCTTCGAGAATGATCGGCGACATGTCGCGCCCGTTCGGCTTGGTTTCGTCGGCCACGGTCCAGAGATCGGGGGCCGGGCCGTTGCCCCAGTCGAGCGCCATTGTCACCAGCTCGAGCCGCGTGGTGGTGAGCGAGGTCGGCCAGAAGATCAGCGGCGGGATGAAGTAGTTCGACAGCGGCGAAACCCAGTTCGGGAACAGTGTGTAGCTCTGGGTGCAGGTGCGGCCGATTTCGCCCACGGTTTCGATTTGCCGCCATTCGGGTGGACTGTCGATCGCGCGGACATGCTCGCGGTCGGTCTGCTCGGGCGGAGGAGCGAGCATCCGCGCGTGGCCGTTCGGGTACATCGTATTGAGGTTGCGCTTGCTGTCGACCAGCGGGGCGACCGTCGTCGGGTGGATGAAGGGGACATGGTAGACTTCCATGTTGGCCTCCATCGCGACCTTCCAGTTGCAGTTGAGCTCGAACGTGTGACGCGCGGCGAGGCGGATGCGGTCGAAGGCGAATTCCTCCCACTCGTCCCACAGCGGCCCCATCCACTCCTTCAGCGTCATCGCATCGGGATCGAAATTGACGAAGATGACATTGCCCAGCATTTCGCAGCGCACCGGGATCAAACCGCGGCAGCTCATGTCGAAATCGGGCGGGAAGTCCTGTCGCTCGGGCACGCCCACCAGCGTCCCGTCGGTCTTGTAGGTCCAGTTGTGATAGCCGCACATCAGCCGCGAGGATTTGCCGCGATCCTCTGTCACGACCGGTGCACCGCGATGGCGACAGGTGTTGTAGAAGGCGCGCACCTTTCCATCCATGCCGTGGACGATCACGATCGGCTCGCCCGCATTGTGCCACCGCATGTAGCAGCCGGGTTCGGGGATCTCGTCGATATGGCCTGCGAACAGCCAGCTCTTGCGAAAGATGTGCTCGCGTTCGAGCGCGTAGTATTCCTCGCTGGTGTAGCGCGCCGCAGGCATATCGGGGAGCTCGGGAAAGCCTTCGGGCGGAGCTTTGCGGGTCGCTTCCCACTCCATCAGCGCGCGCAGCCCGGCGATTTCCTCTTGGCTCATCATGGCGTGTCTCCCGCCGCAAAGAGTAGCTCTCCTCGCGGGCGGCGCACCTCGCACTTTGATGCAAAACCCAACTGTTTAGCCAGTGGTGTACGCCCGCCCCGCCGATAGGTTTGCGCGCACAAAACATCTGCCGGGGAGAGAAGAATGGCGGGACGCGTAGAGGGACGGGTGGCGTTGGTTACAGGTGGTGCAATGGGCCTTGGCAAGGCCGACTGCGAACGCCTGGCGAGCGAGGGTGCCAAGGTGATCGTGACCGATCGCGAGGTCGAGCAAGCGCACGAGGTTGCAGCCAGTATCGGCGGCGACGCGATGGCGCTCGACGTAACCGACGAGCAGCAGTGGAAGGATGTAATGCACGCTCTCGAGGAGCGCCACGGCGGGCTCGACATCCTTGTTAACAACGCCGGCAACGTGATCTTCGAGAATATCGAGGAATGCCCGCTCGACCATTTCAAGCTGCATCTCGACATCCATGTGGTCGGCACCTTCCTCGGGTGCAAATATGCGCTGCCGCTGATGAAGCACCGCCACAAGACCAATGGCGGCAACGGCTCTTCGATCATCAATATGGCTTCGACCGCCGCGCTGATGGGATACCCGATGATCCCTGCCTACACCGCCGCCAAAGGCGGGATCAGCGCGATGACCCGCTCGATCGCGACGCATTGCCAGGATGAAGGCTACGGCATCCGCTGCAACGCGATCGCGCCGGGCGGAATCGAAACGCCGATGGTCCGCGATATCTCGGGGCGCGTGGGCGAGGACTTGCAGGCCATTCCCGATGGTCCGCTGCCCGCGGATGCGCTGGGCGCGCCGCGGGACATCGCCGCCTGCGTATTGTTTCTCGCCTCCGACGAAGCGCGTTTCATCAATGGCGTGACCCTGCCGGTGGACAATGGCCTCGACGCCCGACCTCACCACTGAGGCGCAAACGCCCGAGCAGGCGCTCGACGCGCGGACGGGGCGGCCCGGCTACCGCTGGTACGTGCTCGGGCTGCTGATCGTCACGCTGCTATTCAGCGTCGCCGACCGGCTGGTGTTCTCGATCCTTCTCGAAGACATCAAGGCCGAATTCGATTTCAGCGATCTGCAACTCGGCCTGCTGGGCGGGTTCGCCTTCACCGCGACCTATATCGTCGCAGGGTTCCCCGCTGCGCGGCTCGCCGACCGGTCGGTGCGCAAGAACATCGTCGCCGGAGCCATTTCTTTTTGGAGTGGGATGACGGCGCTTTGCGGTGCGGCAGTGGGTTTCTGGACCCTGTTCTTCGCGCGCACCGGGGTGGGGGTGGGCGAGGGATGCTCGGGGCCCGCTTCGCAATCGATGCTGGCGGATTACTTCCCGCGCCGCGAGCTTGCGCGGGCGATGGGCTTCCTGACGCTCGGATCGACCCTCGGCACCGTAACCGGCCTGATGGCAGGCGGCTTGCTCGCCGAAGCGTTCGGCTGGCGGATGGCCTTCGTGCTGATGGCGCTGCCCGGTTTCGTGATCGGCGGCGCGCTCTATTTCACTGTGATCGAGCCGCGCCGTGGCCGTTTCGCTCCGGTCGGCGCGCGCACCGAGCAATTGCCCCTGGGCGAGACGGTGCAGACCCTGCTCGCCAATCGCGTGTTCCTCGGCCTCGCCTTCGGTTGGGCGGTCCAGATCATGATCGGCTATGCGATGGCATTCTGGCTCGCCCCGGCGATGATCAGAATGTTCGAGGTCTCGGTCGGCGATGTTGCGCTGTATCTGGGCCTGGCGTTCCTGATCGGCGGTGTGCCCGGCCCGATCCTTGGCGGTGTCATCACCGATTGGCTGGTGCGCTTCGACGAGCGCTGGCGGGCGTGGTTCCCGGGGCTGGTGAGCCTGGGCAGCCTGCTTCCGCTGTGGTTCGCGTTCCAGTCGGGCTCGTTCCCTCTGTTCCTCGGCCTGTTCGCGTTCAGCTACGGAATCTACGTCGCTAGCCAGGCACCGATCATGTCGGGAATCCAGTCGGCGGTCGAGCCGGCGCAACGGGGCTTTGCGGTCGCCTTCGCGCTGTTCTTCAACAACCTGCTGGGGCAGGCGGTCGGGCTCGGCCTGATCGGTTGGCTCAGCGACATGCTTCAGCCGACGAGCGGGAAAAGCGCGCTGGGCGAAGCGGTGATGATGGTGTCGCTGGGCGCGGGGGTGGTGGCGCTGGCGATCTTCCTGTGGACCGCCGTGCAGATGAAGCGCACCGGCTACCTTGAGGCGATGGCCGCCGACTAGAAGCCCGGATGGATCGACAAGGCTCCGCCATCGACCAGCAATTCGGCGCCGGTCATGAACGGGCACTCGTCGCTGGCGAGGAAGGCGATCGCCGCCGCTGTCTCCGCCGGATCGGCGAGGCGGTTCATAGGCGAGGTCGCGGCGACCGCCGCCATCAGGCCGGGGATTTCTTCTTCTGCCTTGTGCAGGATTCCGGTCTCGGTCGCGCCGGGGATCACGGTGTTGCAGCGGATCTTGTAGCCCTGCTTCGCGCAATGCGTCGCGACCGATTTCGACAGAACCCGCACCGCGCCCTTGCTCGAGCAATAGGCGACATCGTTCGGCAGCGCAGCCATCGCCGAGGTCGAGGCAATGTTGATAATCGAACCCGACGAGCCGCCGGGGTTCTCTTTCATCGCGGCAATCGCGGCGCGGCACCCGGCCATCGTGCCCTTGATGTTGACCCCGTAAACCCGGTCCCACGCCTCGTCGGTGACATCCTCTATCGACAGCGACACAACGATCCCAGCGTTGTTGACCAGGATGTCGAGCCGACCGAAAGCCTCACCCGCTTGTGCGACGATTTCGGGCCACAGCGCGATGTCGGCGACGTCCTGCACCGCGAACCGCGCGCCGGCTTCGGTGCAAACCGTCTCCCCCGAAGGATCGATATCGGTCCCAAGCACCTCGGCTCCGTCCGCCCGCAGCCGCCGCACCGTCGCCGCGCCGATGCCGCTGGCGCAACCGGTGACGATTGCAGTCTTGCCGGAAAGGTCCGGCACTATTCCGCCTGTTGCCAGATCGCCGCGCAGTCGCGCTGGTTATGCGTGTCGACGAAGCGAGCGAGGTTGTCGGTGCCGTCGGGAAGCTTCCAGCCGATGGTGAAACCGAAATTCGCGAAGGCGAATACGATCAGGTCCGCAAAGGTGAAGCGCCCGAGCGCGAAGTGGTTGCTGCCGCCCAGCTTCTCGTCGAACCAGCGCCATTTCGCATCCGACATCGCTGTCAATTCCGCGCCCGCGCTCTCGCTGACGACCGGCATGCGCGGTTCGAACATCGGACGGCCGCTGGTAGCGCGGAAGCCCATGGTCATCGGCACAACGCATTCCTGATCGAACAGCCGCGTCCACTTGCGCACTTCGGCGCGTTCTTTCGCGGTCTCGCCGAACAGGTTGGGCGAGGGGTGCTCTTCCTCGATGAATTCGCAGATCGGCCAGCTTTCGGTGAGACACGTGCCATCGTCGAGTTCGAGCACCGGCAGCGTCTGGAGCTCGTTCTTCCCGGTCAGGCTATCGCTTTGGCGGTTCTCACCCGCGATGATGTCATAGTGCACCCGCTCGAAATCCTTGCCTTCCTCAAGGCCCTTCTCGACCATGAACATGCGTACGAGGCGCGGATTGGGGCCGAGGCTGGAGTGGAGTTTGGTCATCGTAGCTCTCCCGTATCTGGATATGCCACGACCCTATGCGTTGGAGGCTTGCGCGTCGCCCTCACAAATGCGCTAGGGGACGTGAACGTTACAGAAAGGGATTGAGAGCGGCCATGGATTTCAACCTGACCGACGAGCAGCGCGAGCTGCAGGAAACCGCGCGCAAATTCGCCCGCGCCGAGCTGCCGACGCTGGCCCGCGACATGGAGGAGAAGGACTATCCCGTCCCGCACGACATGCTCCGCGCCTATGGCGAGATGGGTTTCCTTGGGGTCAACCTGCCGGAGCAATTTGGCGGTCTGGGCCTCGGCCATGTCGAGGCGCTGCTGGTGCTCGAGGAGTTCGCGCAGATCTCCAATGCGGTCGCCTTCCCGGTGTTCGAGGCGCTGGTCGGGCCCGTGCGCACGATCGAGCGGTTCGGTTCGGAAGAAATGAAGGCTCGGGTGCTCCCCGAGGTCATCAAGGGCGAAAAGGTTGTCGCGGTCTCGATGTCGGAGCCCGATGCGGGAACCGCGCTGACCGACCTCAAGACCGCTGCCCGTTCCGACGGCAACGGTTATGTCGTCAACGGCTACAAGCGCTGGACCTCGGGCGGCGGGCACTCGGACTATTACGTCACCTATTGCCGCTTCAGCGACGATCCCGGCGCGAAAGGCATCGGCGCAATCCTGCTCGAAAAGGACATGGAGGGGATGAGTTTCGGCAAGCGCGAGGAGCTGATGGGCTTTCGCGGCATTCCCACCGCCGACATCTCGATCGAGGATGTAAAGGCACCGGGAGAAAACGTGATCGTCGGTGCGGGCGGGTTCGGCAAACTGATGAGCGCCTTCGGCCTCGAACGCTGCGGCAATGCCACGCAAGCGCTGGGGCTGGCGGCGGCCGCCCTCGAACAGGCGCTCGAATACACGCAGGAGCGCGAGGCGTTCGGCAAGCCGATCGTCGATTTCCAGGCTGTGCAATTGAAGCTGGCCGAAATGGCTATGAAGGTCGATGCCGCGCGGCTGCTGATCCACCGCGCTGCCGCCAACTCCGCCGTGCAGGCGGACGGGCTGCCCACGGTCTACGAAAGCAGCCTCGCCAAATGCTACGCCAACGAGATCGTGCGCGAGGTGACCGCGCTCGGCATGCAGGTCATGGGCGGGTACGGATACCATAAGGATTACGGCATGGAGCAGCGCCTGCGCGACGCGTACGCCTGGGGCATCGCGGGCGGCGCGATCGACGTGCAGAAGACCAATATTGCCGCGGCGATGATCGGGCGGCGTTTCGACCAGCGCAAGTAGGTTTCGGCTTGCGGACACGCGCTGTGTTGTCCAATTAGAACACTATGGAAACCACTGCCCCGCTTCAGGAAAATTCGCCCCCAGCTGCCTTGGGCGCGTCGGTCGATGACGATACCGAGCTCACCAGGCTCCACCCGAACTACAAGACCGCCTTGCGGGTCCGGGCGGCGCTGACCTCGATCCCGTTCGTGATCGGTGCACTGATCCTCGAGGGCGCTCTGGCGTCGAACGATGCCAATCCGCTGCCCTATGGCGTGATCATCGGTACCGTGGTCTTCATCGCGCTCGTCCTGATCATCCGCGTCCCATCGCGCCGCTGGAGCGCGCGGGGGTACCAGATTTCCGACGACCGTCTACGGGTCGTGCGCGGGATCTTGTGGCACCACGACACGGTCGTTCCGTTTGGCCGGGTCCAGCACATCGATGTCGACCAGGGTCCGCTCGACCGCTTTTTCGACATCGCGACGCTGACGCTGCACACCGCAGGCAGTCACAACGCCTCGGTCCATCTTCCCGGACTACAGCTCCGGCTTGCGAACGACATGCGCGAGGAAATCCGCGCGCATATCAAGCGGGAAACGATGTGAGCGACCCCGCCGGACCAGCCGAAGTTTCTGTGCCAAAGGTCGTGCCGCAAGCGGCGCCTGCAGGCCCGCAGGCGCACCACACGTCTCAAATGAGCGTGCTGGTCGGCCTGCTGCAAAGCATCCAGAACGCCATCATCCCGCTCTTGCTGATCAGCTTCGGCAGCGCCGGTGCGGGCCTGCTCATCGCGCTTCCCGTCGGCATCGCGATCATCGCGATCGGGACGGCATTCAGCTATCTTCGCTGGAAGCGGCTGACCTATACCATCGGCGCACAGGACATTCGCGTCGAGAGCGGGGTGCTGAGCCGGTCGGCACGCTCGGTGCCCTACGAGCGCATCCAGGATGTCAGCCTCGAGCAGAAATTCCTCCCGCGCCTGCTCGGACTGGTCGCGGTCAAGTTCGAGACCGGTGCCGGTGGGGGCGAGGACCTCAGCCTGTCCTATCTCGCCGAGGATGCGGGCGAAGAACTGCGCCAACTGGTGCGCGAGCGCCGCGATGCGCAGGAAGGTGATCGGGTCTCTGCCGAAGGCGATACGCCTCCCAAGGCCCTCGATTCCGAGCCGGAAGCCGAGCCGCTCTTCACCATGGGGCCGCGCCGTTTGTTCACGTTCGGCTTGTTCGAGTTCTCGCTCGCGGTTTTCGCGGTGCTTGGCGGCGTGCTGCAATACGCCGACAGTTTCGTCGATTTCGAGATCTGGGACCCCGACCTGTGGCAGTCCGTGCTGGAGGAACAGAGCAGCACGCTTGCCGCGCTTGGACCCAATGTACAGTTCGTCGGCGGAGTATTGGGCCTGCTCGGCCTGTTCGTGATCGGCTCGCTTACCGGCATGGTGCGGGTCTTCACCCGCGAATGGGGCTTCCTGCTCGAACGCACCGCGCGTGGTTTCCGCCGTCGCCGCGGCCTCTTCACCAGGACCGACGTCGTGATGCCGATCCACCGCGTGCAGGGGATCGTCATCGGCACGCGGATGATCCGATACCGCTTCGGATGGCACAGGTTGCGCTTTGTGAGCCTCGCGCAGGACATGGGCTCGGCCAGCCACGACGTCGCGCCGTTTGCAAGAATGGGCGAGATCGCGCCGATTGCCCAAGCGGCGGGCTTCCACCTTCCCGACGAGGGTGCCGACTGGCACCGCGCGAGTACCCGCTATCGGATAGACAGTGCGGTGGGCGATGCCCTGTTCTTCCTGCTGGCAGCAATCGCAGCCTGGGTAGCGACGCGCAATTTCTCCCCCGAGTGGACAACGCTAGCCGTGGCAACTGCTCTCGGGTTCGCGGCAATTGCGGCAATCGCCAACCTGCTTGCCTGGCGCTTTCACCGCCATGCGCTGGACGCGACGCAGATCATGGCGACGAAGGGCGTGCTTTCACCGACCAGCCAGATTGCGACGCGGCTCAAGCTGCATTCGGTCGAAATCGCGCAAGGCCCGATCTCGCGCTGGCGCGGCTATGCGACGCTGCATCTCGGGCTCGCGGGCGGCGAGTTTTCGATTCCGGGGGTGCCGCTCGCGCGCGCGCGCGAGGTGCGCCGCGAGGTACTCGACACGATCGCAGCGACCGATTTCTCTGAATTGGAAAGCCAGGCGGCGCGTTAGGCCCTGAGGTCGGCCCAATCCGGGTTTCTTTTGAATTTCGCGGCGACGTAAGAGCATTGCGGTTCGATTTTGAAGCCGATCCGGCGCGCGTCCTCGACCAATCGTTCGACCAGCTGCGCCGCGATACCGCGGCCTTCGATAGGCTTGGGGACCACCGTATGCGTTGCGATCCGCACCTCCGCGCCGTTTGCGCTTGTTCCGGGTTCCCATTCGAGAAAGCCGGTATGGGATTCGCCTGCAACTTCGGCAGTGTATTTGCCGCCCTGTCCCTGGACGTGGTGCGTGATCGTCGTTTCGGCCCGTTCGCCCATCGTTACCCTCCTTCTTGTCAGAAACGCATGGACGTTTAGAGGCGTTCCACCATGAGCAAGTTCCTTTCCGACAATGCCGCCCCGATTCATCCCGCGCTGTGGGAAGCGATGCGCGCCGCCGATCATGCCGACAATCCTTACGACGGCGACCGGCTTTCGGCCGAGCTCGACGAGCGCTTCTCCGACCTGTTCGGGCGCGACTGCGCGGCGCTGTGGGTGGCGACCGGCACTGCAGCCAATTGCCTCGCGCTTGCCACAATGTGCCAGCCGCATGGTGGGGTCGTCTGCCATGAAGAGGCGCATATCGAAGTGGACGAGGGCGGCGCGCCCGGTTTCTACCTGCACGGCGCGAAGCTGATGCTGTGCCCGGGTGAGGGTGCGAAACTGACTCCCGAGGGCATCGCTGCGCTGATCGATCCGATCCGCGACGACGTCCACCAGGTCCAGCCGCACGCCATCGCGATCACGCAGGCGACCGAATATGGCCGCAGCTACGCCACCGGCGAGCTTGCCGCGCTGACAGACTTCGCAAGGGAGCGGGGTCTTGGCGTCCACATGGACGGCGCGCGGTTCGCCAATGCGGCGGCGTTTCTTGGCGGATCGGCCCGCGACGCGGCGGGCGCGGTCGACAGCCTCGCTTTCGGCTTCATCAAGAACGGCGGGATGAACGCCGAGGCGGTGGTTCTGTTCGACCCGGAACAGGCCGACCTTGTGAGGTATCGTCGTAAGCGCGCCGGGCACCTTCAGTGCAAGGGGCGCTATCTCGCTGCGCAGATCCTCGCGATGCTCGAAGGCGATCTGTGGCTTGCCAATGCGCGCCACGCCAATAACGCCGCGCAGGATATCGCCACCGGCTGCGGCGACCGGTTGATGCATCCGGTCGAGGCGAACGAATTGTTCGTGCGACTTACACCAGCCGAGCGCGAAGCTTTGCGAGCGCAGGGGTTCGAATTCTACGACTGGGGCGCCGATGCCGCGCGCTTCGTTACTGCCTGGAACACCCGCGACGAGGATGCGACCGCGCTGGGCAAGGCCATCGCGGCCCTGTGAGACGAGCGCAGTGAGCGAACCGACATCCATGCTTAGCTGGCGGGTAATTGTCCCGTTCCTGCTGACGGGCACGATCTGGGGGTCTACCTGGTACGTGATCACCGGGCAGATCGATGGGGTGCCCGCCGCCTGGTCGGTGTTCTATCGTTTCGCGCTGGCCACCCCGGCACTGTTTCTCGTCGCCATGGTGATGAAGCGGCGGTTGAAGCTGACCGGGGCCGAGCATCGACTCGCCATCCTGGTCGGCATCTTCCAGTTCAGCGGCAATTTCCTGTTCGTCTACCACTCGGAGCTTTACGTCACTTCGGGCATCGTCGCGATGATGTTCGGGCTGCTGATGGTGCCCAACGCCCTCTTCGCGCGCGCATTCATCGGCGAGAAGGTACAGGGCGGCTTCGTCCTTGGCAGCGTGGTTGCGATCGTGGGCGTGTCGATGCTGCTGCTGCACGAATGGCGCACCGCGCCGCTTGGCGACGGGGTCGGTTTCGGGATCTTCCTCGCTCTTCTCGGCATTCTCGCCGCCTCGGTCGCCAATGTCGTGCAGGCCAATCCGACCGGTCGCGGTGTGCCGATGGTGAGCCTGCTGGCCTGGGCGATGCTCTATGGCACGCTGTTCGATCTCGGTTTCGCGGCGCTTACGGCAGGGCCGCCGCCGTTCCCATCGCGCCCCGAATACTGGGCGGGTATCGTCTATCTTGCACTGATCGGATCGGTCATCACCTTCCCGCTGCACTACAACCTCGTGCGCGAGATCGGAGCGGGGCGGACCGCTTACAACAGCATTCTGACCATCTCTGTGGCGATGCTGCTTTCGACCCTGTTCGAGGACTATCGCTGGACCGCGCTGACCGCTGGCGGCATGGCGCTCGCGATCATCGGAATGGTGCTGGCGTTGAGGGCGCGGCGGCAGAAAGGCGTTCAGGTCCAGCAATCGGGTCGATTGCAGCATCCGGTAGACTAGAGCAGGCTCTGCAAGCCCTCGACATAGGTCGGGTATTTCGGTCGCCACCCGAGCACCCGCTTGGCCTTGCCGTTCGCGACGCGGCGATTCTCCGAATAGAAGCCCAGCGCCATTTTCGAGAGGTTCGCCTCTTCCAGCGTTTGCATCGGCGGCGGGTCGATCCCGAGCAGCCGACACGCATATTCGGTCACCGTATTGCCGCTCGCGGGCAGATCGTCACCGAGATTGTAGGCTCCGGGCGGGGCATCCTGCACCAGCCCCACGACCACGCCGCTGACGATGTCGTCGACATGCACCCGGCTGAAAACCTGCTTCGGCCGATCGATCCGACGGGCCTTGCCTTCGCGCACGCGGTCAAGCGCGCTGCGACCCGGACCGTAGATTCCCGGCAGTCGAAAGACCCGTGCTTCCATCGCCATCCACTGCGCATCGGAATCGCTTCTTGCATCGCGCCTGCCGATTCCTGTGGGTGAGCTCTCATCCACCCAGGCGCCCTTCTGGTCCCCGTAGACCCCCGTAGAGGAGAGGTAAGAAAGGCGTTTTCCCGCGATCTCTTCGCGATAGCGCTCGAGAACCGGATCGGTCCCGGCCTCGCGGTCGGGCGGGACAGAGGACAGCACATGAATGCATCCCGCCAAAGCCTCGCGCACCGAATCCGCATCGTCGAAGTCGATATTGCCCGCGCTTCCGGTCGCATCGACCTGCCACCCGCGTTCCCGCACCGCATCGGCGATGCGGCCCGCCGTGTATCCGAGGCCAAATATGAACAATCGCGCCATGCGGGCCCTCCTGCCGCTGGACTGGCGCGCAAATCAACCTAAATCGGTGAGCATGGATATCGCAACGACCCCGACGAACCCCGAAGGCAACCCCGATCTCGCCGACGCGGCGCCCAATCCGCACGATCCGCCGGTTATCCGGCGAGAGGATTACAAGCCCTACCCCTGGCTCGTGCCCAACGTGCGGCTGGCCTTCGACCTCGGGATCGAAAAGACGGCCGTGAAATCGACGCTCGAGATCGCGCGCAATCCCGATGCCGAGCCCACCTCGGAGCTGCGGCTCGATGGCGACGGATTGACCGCCGACAGCGTGACCGTTGACGGTGTCGAGCGAGAATGGACGATGGACGGTCCCGACCTGCTCGTCACACTGCCGGGCGAAAGCCACACGGTCGAGATCGTCACCACCCTTGATCCTTCCGCCAACACCCAGCTTATGGGCCTCTATGCTTCCAACGGGATGCTCTGCACCCAGTGCGAGGCCGAGGGGTTCCGCCGCATTACCTTCTTCCCCGACCGGCCCGATGTGCTTTCGACGTACAGCGTGCGGATGGAAGGATCGAAAGCGCAATTTCCGATCCTGCTGTGCAACGGTAACCGCGAGGCCGAAGGCGATCTCCAAGGGGGCGCGCACTTCGCCGAATGGCACGATCCGTGGCCCAAGCCGTCTTATTTGT
This sequence comes from Erythrobacter sp. GH1-10, assembly GCF_045363165.1. NCBI lineage: Bacteria > Pseudomonadati > Pseudomonadota > Alphaproteobacteria > Sphingomonadales > Erythrobacteraceae > Erythrobacter > Erythrobacter sp. GH1-10. Next base: position 489,495 of record NZ_JBJFLP010000001.1, read on the forward strand.
TCGCGCTTGTCGCGGGCGATCTCGTCGCCAATTCCTCCACCTTCACGACCATGAATGGCCGCGAGGTGGAGCTTAACGTCTGGGTGCGCGAGGAAGACCTGCCGCGTACCGACCACGCGATGGAATCGCTCAAGAAGTCGATGAAGTGGGACGAGGAGGTGTTCGGGCGCGAATACGATCTCGACCTGTTCAATATCGTCGCCGTTTCCGATTTCAACATGGGGGCGATGGAGAACAAGGGGCTCAACGTCTTCAACACCAAATATGTGCTGGCCGACCCCGACACCGCAACCGACGGCGATTTCGACGCGGTTGAAGGCGTGATCGCGCACGAGTACTTCCACAACTGGTCGGGCAACCGCATCACCTGCCGCGACTGGTTCCAGCTCTCCTTGAAGGAAGGCTTCACCGTCCTGCGCGACCAGCTGTTTTCGCAGGATATGCAGGGCGAAGCGGTCAAACGGATCGAGGATGTGCGCATCTTGCGCGCTGCGCAGTTCCCCGAGGATGCGGGACCGCTCGCACACCCAATCCGGCCTGACAGCTACCGCGAGATCAGCAACTTCTACACCGCCACGGTCTACAACAAGGGCGCCGAAGTGATCCGCATGATGCGCTCGATGGCTGGCGAGGAGCGATTCCGCAAAGGTACCGATCTCTATTTCGACCGCCACGACGGCGAAGCGGCGACCTGCGAGGATTTCGTGCGCTCGATCGAAGAGGGGGCGGAGCTCGACCTGACCCGGTTCCGCCGCTGGTACCGGCAGGCGGGCACGCCGACGGTTTCGGTCTCGCACAGGGTCGAAGGCGAAACGCTCAAGCTGACGCTCGAACAGGCCGTGCCGGCGACGCCGGGCCAGCCTGAAAAGCAGCCGATGCCCATCCCGCTGCGTGTCGCGGTGCATTCGCGCCGCAAGGAAGCCGCCGGTTCGGAGCAACTTGTAATCCTGGAAGATACCAAGCAAACCTTCGATCTGCCGCTCACCGGCCCCGATCCGGTGGTCTCGATCAACCGCGGTTTCAGCGCGCCGGTCATCATCGACCGCGCGCTGGCGAGACAAGATCTCGTTTTCCTCGCCGCGCACGATGACGATCCTTTCGCTCGCTACGAAGCACTTCAGGAGCTCGCGGTTCGGCACCTCGTTGATGCGGCCTCGGGTGAGCTGTCCGAGCCCGATCAGGTCGCCGGGCAGGAGGCCATCGTCGGCGCTTTGCGTGCGATCCTGACCGACCAGGCGCTCGACGACAGCATGCGCGGCGAACTGATGATGCTGCCGAGCGAGACCTATCTGTTCGAAGCGATGGCGAAGGGGACGCGCAAGGCTGATCCGGGCGCGATCCACGAGCAGCGCGAGGCGCTCAAGGCCGCGCTTGGCGGCAGTCTCGCGAGCGAGCTCCACGCGCTGTATGATCGCACCGAGAATGTCGCCTTCGATGATCCCGCCGGGCGCGGCGCGCGGAAGGTGAAGACGCAGGTGCTGGTTCTCGCTGCCGCTTCCGATCCCACCAAGGCGGCGGAATTGGCCGCACACCAATACGACCGCGCCGACAACATGACCGACCGGCAGGGTGCGTTGATGGTGCTGTGCGGTCTTGAAGCTCCCGAGCGCGAGGAACGGCTGAAGGCGTTCTACGAGCGGTATACGGGCAATGCGCTTGTGATCGACAAGTGGTTCACGATGCAGGCGCTGTCGCTGCATCCCGATATTCTCGCCCAGGTCGGACAGCTGGCAAAACACCCTGACTTTACGATCAAGAATCCCAACCGCGTGCGTTCGCTCTACATGGCGTTCGCGGGGAATCCGCAGGGCTTCCATTCCTCCGACGGAGCCGGGTACCGGATGATCGCGGACCTGATCCTTGAACTTGATCCGATCAATCCGCAGACTGCGGCTCGCTTCGTGCCGGCGCTCGGGCGCTGGCGCCGGATCGAACCGGGCCGGGCTGCACTGATGAAAGCCGAGCTCGAGCGCATTTCGAAGACGGATGGTCTTTCGCGCGATACATTCGAACAGGTCAGCCGCAGCCTCGATGGCTGAGGTCAGCGCCTTCGATATCCTCCGCGCCGAAGCGCTCGGTGATATTCCGCATGGCTTCTTCGGAAGCAGCGGCGGCGCGCACCAGTTCGGCTATGGCGGTCCGGGCGAAGTCTCCCAAGTCCGCAACCTGCGCGCGGCGGCAGCATCCGCGATCGTGGAGGGAGCCCCTCTAGCCGCACCGCACCAGGTCCATTCTCCCGATGTCGTGGCAGTCGGCGAGCCGTGGGATGACGCTGCCGAGGGAAGGCCGGTGGCCGACGGGCTGGTGACGGTGAATTCAGGCATCGCGCTCGGCATCGTCACCGCCGACTGCGCTCCGGTGTTGTTCGCGGATGAAAAGCACGGAGTGATCGGCGCTGCCCATGCGGGCTGGCGCGGCGCACATGGCGGCGTGCTCGAGAACACGCTGGACGCGATGGAGGCTCTTGGCGCCTCGCGCGCCAGCATCGTCGCCGCAATCGGTCCGACGATCGCGGTGCGGAGTTACGAAGTCGATGCCCCGTTTCGCGACCATTTCACCGAAGCGGATTTCGTCCATTTCCGCCCTGCGCCCGTGCGAGAAGGCAAGCCCCGATGGCACTTCGACCTGCCCGGCTACATCGCTGCGCGCCTGGCGCAAGCGGGATTGCAAACAATACAGGACCTCGGGCGGGATACATTTTCGCAAGTCGAGCGTTACCATTCATATCGCCGAGCCACCCATAGCGGCGAGCCGAATTACGGCAGGCAGATCAGCATGATTGCAATCCGCTGATCCGCCGGGGCCGTATGGCTTGCGCCAATGCGAACAGGGTGTGCTCAAAACGAGGTTGGATTTGCCGGTCTTTGTGGCTATTGGCGCCGCGAGCCGGAAACCAAATTGCGCTTCGAGCGCTTCACTGACGGCTCTTCAGGAGTGACAGCTTCGCAATCACTCTTCGAATGGGACTGTTTAACACGACCCCGCGCGGGCTTTTCTGCCTTCGCGGTGATACGAGCAAGGTAAGACACGATGGCCGAGACTGGTGCTGCAACCGGGACTGTTGAAGAAGAAGGCGTACGCCGTCGCGACTGGATCCATATCGCCGCGATCAGCACTGCTGGCGTGGGCGGCGCTTCGGTCCTGTATCCGCTGATTACCCAGATGGCGCCTTCGGCCGATGTGCTTGCTGCGAGCACCACCGATGTGGATGTTTCGGCTATCCAGCCGGGCCAGTCGATCAAGGCAGTGTTTCGTGAACAGCCGCTTTTCATCAAACGCCTGACGGCCGAAGAAATTGCCGAGGCAGAAGGTGTTGACGTCTCCAGCCTCCGCGACCCGCAGTCGCTCGCCGATCGCACCAAGGAAGGTCGCGAGGACGTGCTTGTCACGATGGGCGTCTGCACCCACCTCGGCTGTGTGCCGCTGGGTGCTGCCGAGGGTGAGAACAAGGGCGACTTCGGCGGCTATTACTGCCCCTGTCACGGATCGCACTACGATACGGCAGGGCGCATCCGCAAAGGCCCGGCACCGACCAACCTCGAAGTGCCTGAATATGCTTTCAACGGCGATGTCATCCGCGTCGGGTGATCGCGCCGCACATTTGATTTGACCGAATTCACGCTGAGAACCGAGAGAACACTATGAGTTTTGCCTGGGCCAAGCAGTACGAACCGAAGACCACTTTCACGAAATGGGTTGACGAAAAACTGCCCTTGCCGCGTCTGGTCTACAACGCGGTGGGTGCGGGATATCCGGTTCCGCGCAATCTCAACTACATGTGGAATTTCGGCGTGCTCGCCGGCTTCTGCCTGATGCTGCAGATCGTGACCGGTGTGGTCCTTGCGATGCACTACGCATCGGATGCCGGGGTCGCGTTCGGTTCGGTCGAGCACATCATGCGCAACGTGAACTACGGCTGGCTGATGCGCTATGCGCACGCCAACGGCGCTAGCTTCTTCTTCATCGTCGTATACCTGCACATTTTCCGCGGCTTGTTCTACTCGTCCTACAAGGCTCCGCGCGAGATGATCTGGCTGCTCGGCGTGGTGATCTTCCTGCTGATGATGGCCACCGCCTTCATGGGCTACGTGCTTCCCTGGGGCCAGATGAGCTTCTGGGGTGCGAAGGTGATCACCGGCCTGTTCGGCGCGATCCCGTTCATCGGCGAACCGCTGCAGGTGTGGCTGGTCGGCGGCTATGCACCGAACGATGCGACGCTGAACCGCTTCTTCTCGCTGCACTTCCTGCTGCCGTTCGTGATCGCGGGTGTGGTTATCCTGCACATCTGGGCGCTGCACATCCCGGGTTCGTCGAACCCGACCGGCGTCGAAGTGAAGAAGGAAAGCGATACCGTTCCGTTCCACCCGTACTACACGGCGAAGGATGGCTTCGGCCTTGGCATCTTCCTGATCGCCTTCACGCTGTTCGTGTTCTTCCTGCCGAACGCACTCGGCCACCCGGACAACTACATCGAGGCAAACCCGCTCTCGACGCCTGCCCACATCGTGCCCGAATGGTACTTCCTGCCGTTTTACGCGATCCTGCGCGCCTTTACCGGCGACCTGACGATCCCGTTCACCGGTATTGTATTGGTGCAAGCCAAGCTTCTGGGCGTCATCGCCATGTTCGGATCAATCCTGGTATGGTTCTTCCTGCCGTGGCTCGACAAGAGCCCCGTGCGTTCGGGCCATTACCGCCCGACGTTCAAGAAGTTCTTCTGGGTGCTGGTGCTCACGATGATCGTCCTGACGATCTGCGGCGGTATGCCGGCGGAGCAGCCGTGGGTGCTGCTGAGCCAGGTCGCGACGGCGTATTACTTCCTGCACTTTCTGGTGATCCTGCCGATCGTGAGCCAGATCGAGGTGCCAAAGCCGTTGCCGTTCTCGATCACCGAAGCGGTGCTGGGTTCGGACGACAAGCCGGGCGGGACCGATGGTGGTGGGGACAACCCGAAAGCCGCGGTAAAGAATCTGCCGGGCTCCGGTCCTGACGCCGCCCCGCAACCGGCCGAGTAATCGCGACGCCAACCCGCATTTTTCTGACCCGATAACGAGAAAGAGTTAGGTCATGACAATCCGTCTCGCAGGCATCCTGATCGGTCTCGGCATTACCGCCGTGCTGCTGCTGTGGTCCCTGATCCCCGGCGTGATCACCTACGCCACGCCGGAGAAACCGGCCTATTACGTCTTCAAGGAAGAGCCGCGCTCTCCCGAAGCCGGGTTCTCTTTCGACGGGCCGCTCGGCACTTTCGACGAAGCCCAGCTTCAGCGCGGCTATGCCGTCTACAAGCAGGTTTGCTCGGCGTGCCACGGTCTGAAATATGTCGCCTTCCGCAATCTCGAGGAGCTCGGCTACAGCGAAGCGCAGGTCCAGGCCGAAGCGGCGACGTGGAACGTTCCGGGGATCGATCCCAACACCGGTGAAGAGACCACTCGCCCGGCCGAGCCGACCGATTACTTCCCGAACCCCTATCCCAACAACGTTGCGGCAGCGGCCGCCAACAACAATGCGATCCCGCCGGATCTTTCGCTGATCACCAAGGCGCGCCCGGATGGTTCGAACTACCTTTACTCGCTGCTCTCGGGCTACGTCGAACCCGATCCCGAGAAACTGGCCAAGGCGCAGGAAGCAGGCTTCGAAACGCCTCCGGGCCTCTATTTCAACCCTTGGTTCGAGAACGTGAACCTCGCCATGCCGCCGCAGCTTTACCCGGACCTCGTCACTTATGACGACGGAACCGAAGCGACGGTCGACCAGATGGCGCAGGATATCGCGGCCTTCCTGACCTGGACCGCCGAACCCAAGCTCGAGCAGCGCAAGCAGATGGGCTGGTTCGTGATTGCCTTCCTGCTGTTCGCAACTGCGCTTGCCTACCTCTCGTACAAGCAGGTCTGGGCAGGCAAGAAGGCGAAGAAATAATCGCCTCGGCCAAATGAAATAAGCGCGTCATGCGCCCCATCTTCCCTTGCGGAGGATGGGGCGTTTTGCTTTGTGGGCGACAAGATGGTTTGGGGATCCTGAATGGACGGCGCACGACTTTCATCCGATGAGCTGAAGGCGCTGGTGCGCACCGTTCCGGATTTTCCTCAACCGGGCATCCAGTTTCGCGATATCACAACGCTGATCGGCCATTCTTCGGGTCTGGCTTCGAGTGTCGCCCATCTGGCCGATCTTGCGCGAGCCGGTGGTGCGCAGAAGATCGCCGGGATGGAAGCGCGCGGTTTCATATTCGGTGCCGCAGTGGCGGTGCAACTCGGCATCGGATTCCTTCCGGTGCGCAAGCCCGGCAAACTGCCAATCGAGGCGATGGGCATTGATTACGATCTCGAATACGGCACCGACCGCCTGGAAGTCGATCCAGGCGCGATCGATGAACTCGAAGACGTCGTGATCGTCGATGACTTGATCGCAACCGGTGGCACCGCGCTCGCCACCGTTCATCTGCTCCGCCAGGCGGGAGCTATTGTCGACCAGGCGTTGTTCGTGATCGACCTTCCCGACCTGGGAGGAGCCCAAAAGCTCCGCGAGGCGGGCGTCGAGGTGCGTGCGCTCATGCAGTTCGACGGCGAGTAAAACGAGCGTTACAACCCCTCCACCGACTCGTGTTCGGAACGAGTACGGCAGCGATCCATTGAGTGGATAGGTTCAACCGGGAATTTTCATGGAATCGCAAGCGCTTGTAATTGCCACAATCGGCCTCCTTGGTGTCGGGGCGCAGTGGCTTGCCTGGCGCACGGGATGGCCCGCGATCGTCCTTATGCTGGCGGCTGGATTCCTCGCAGGCCCGGTTGCGGGCGAGCTGGGCTTTCGCCTGCTCGATCCCGAAGCTGCCTTTGGCGACCTGCTCGATCCCGCCATCGGGATCGGCGTCGCGTTGATCCTGTTCGAGGGTGGACTGAGCCTCGACCTGCGAGAACTTCGACATTCGGGAAGCGCAGTGTGGCGGCTTGCCACTATCGGTGTGGCGGTCGGCTGGGCACTCGGCGCAGTGGCAGCCAGCCAGATCGGCGGGCTCGCATGGCCGGTGGCGATCCTGTTCGGCGGCATCCTGATCGTGACCGGACCCACGGTCGTGATCCCGTTGCTGCGACAGGCCAATGTCCAGACGCGGCCCAATTCGATCCTCAAGTGGGAGGGCATCGTCAACGACCCGACCGGTGCGCTCTGTGCGGTCATCGCCTACGAATATTTCCGTCGCGTCTCGGAAAGCCCCAACGCCTCGATCATCGAAGTCGTCCCGCCGCTGATCATTGCTGCGATCCTCGCCGGCCTCGTCGGGTACGCAGCGGCGAGGCTGATCGCCTATCTTTTCCCAAGGGGTGCAATTCCGGAATATCTTAAGGTCCCGGTTCTGTTCATCACCGTCATCCTGGTCTTCGTATTGACCAACAAGATCGAGCACGAAGCCGGGCTTGTGGCAGTTACGGTCATGGGCGTTACGCTCGCCAACACCGGTTTTTCCAGCATCCGCTCGATCCATCCGTTCAAGGAGAATGTCGCGGTCCTGCTGGTCTCCGGTATATTCATCCTCTTGGCGTCGAGCCTCGACTGGAACGACCTGGTATATCTCGACCCGACGACCGAAGTCGGTTTGCGGTTCGTGCTGTTCCTGCTCGCGCTACTGTTCGTGGTCCGCCCGCTGACCGTGCTGATCAGCCTGCTCGGGTCTCCGGTGCCGTGGAACGAGCGTTTGTTCGTCGCGTGGATTGCTCCTCGCGGTATCGTGCTGGTCGCGATCTCGGGGCTGTTCGCGCTGCGGCTGGCGGATCTCGGCTACAGCGACGGGCAAGTCCTCACCGCGCTCAGCTTCGCTGTGGTGGTTACGACCGTTATCGCCCACGGCTTTACGATCAATCTGGTTGCCAAATGGCTTGGTGTGAAGGGTACTTCGCGCCCTGGCCTGCTTATCGTGGGCTCGACCCCCTGGACCATCGCGCTCGCCAAGGAGATGCAAGCGCTCAAGACACCCGTGATGATTGTCGATCCCAGCTGGCAGCGGCTCGGCGCGGCCCGGCGCGAGGGTTTACCGTTCTATCACGGAGAGATCCTGAACGAGGCAACCGAGCACAATCTCGACCTCGCACCGTTTCAGGTGCTTGTCGCGGCAACCGATAACGAGGCGTACAACGCTCTCGTCTGCAACGAATTCGCGCACGAAGTCGGGCGCGACAGCGTCTATCAGCTTGGTGAGAACGTGGAAGACGACGACAAGCACGCACTGCCCGAATCAATCCGGGGACGCGCGCTTTTCAAGAGCGGCTTCGGTGTGACGGATGTCAACGAGCGCCAGCAACAGGGTTGGGTGTTCCGAAAGACGCGGCTTTCCGACGAATTCGATTTCGCGCAGGCGCAGGAAAAGCTGCCGGATAGCGCCAATATGCTGCTGCTGGTGCGCGCATCGGGAACCCTGCGTTTCTTTACTCACGCGGCCGTACCCGAGCCGCGTCCGGGCGACACGATAATTTCTTTCACTCCGCCACAGATCAAGAAACCCGAAAAGATGCAGGCCAAGCGTGCGGCTAAGGAAGTGGGTCGCGATACGGACCGTGACAATCCGGCGAAACCGCAGGCCACCTGATGATTATGAAGATAAGAAAAGACTTCGAGAACGAGGCAATAATGCGAAAAACTCCCACCCTTCTGGTCCTGGCGTCGGTTGCGGCGCTCGCCGCGTGCAACACGCAGCCCGCCGAAGAGCCGGACGCAGGCGAACCCACACCGACCGGCACTGCGAGCGCGACGCCAGATCCGGACGCGCCGGTGTCGATCATCCGGCCCGACATCGAGCAGCCCGAATTGCCCGAGATTCCGCTCGAACCGCTGGAGGTCACGATCGGCTTTCCCGAAGGTGGCAGCGAACTCGATGCGGCGGCGACAGCCGCGCTTCAGCTTGTGCTCTCGTCAGACGAAGCCGCGCTCGGCCTTCCGATCACGGTGCGAGCGCACAGCGATGCGGGTGGCAGCGATGCGGCGAACCTGCGCGCATCGCGGGCACGGGGCGAGCGGGTCCGCGACTGGCTGGTGAAAAATGGGATCGACGAAGAGCGGATCGAGGTGATCGCATTCGGCGAGCAGAACCCGGTGCAACCCAATGCACTGCCAGATGGATCACCCAACGAAGCGGGGCGCGCCGCCAATCGCAGGGTCGAGATCGAAGTTGCGGTAACAGAGATCGAAACCCCGGTGCTTCCGGACGAGAGCGAGCCCGCCGACTAATCGAGGCTTGCGACCAGCTCCAGCACCCGCGCGGCATATTCCGGGCGGCAAATGAGCAGGTCGGGGAGATAGGGATCGGCCATATTGTAGCGGATCGGCGATCCATCGATCCGCGAACAATGCAGCCCGTGCGCGGCCGCGACCGCCACGGGCGCACAGCTGTCCCATTCGTATTGCCCGCCTGAATGGAGATAGATTTCGGCCTCGCCGCGCACCACTGCCATCGCCTTGGCTCCGGCGCTTCCCATCGGCACAAGCTCGCCGCCCATCGCTTTGCACACCGCCTCGGCCTCCTCGGCAGGACGGGTCCGGCTGACGAGGAAGCGCGGGACCGGTGCCGGCACCGGAAGCGTGTCGGCCCGGTCCGTGCGGAGCACCATTCCGCCGTCCAGGCCCGGGAGCGCAACCGCCCCGGTGGTGGCCACCCCGTCTATCGCTAGCCCTACATGCACCGCCCAGTCGCTGCGCTGCTCGCCATATTCGCGGGTCCCGTCGACAGGGTCGACGATCCACACCCGGCTCATGGAACACCGCGCGGTGTCGTCCTTCTCTTCCTCCGAGAGCAATCCGTCGTCGGGCCGTGCAGCCCGCAGCGCGTGGCACAGGAATTCGTTGGCGGTGGCATCGCCTGCTTTGCCCAGCGCCTTGCCTTCGAACATGCCGCTCGCGCGGACATCGAGCAGGATGCGCCCCGCCACTTCGGCCAGATGGGCGGCAAGTTCGGCGTCGGTCGCGCTGTTCGGATCGATCATTCGCGACACCTTACTTGAGCGGCAGGATCTGCTTGACGATGTATTCGGCGGCTTCGACCGGTGTCATATCGACCGTGTTGACGACGATCTCGGCGTTCTCGGGCATTTCATAGGGACTGTCGATCCCGGTGAAGTTCTTCAGCTCGCCGGAACGTGCCTTTTTGTAGAGTCCCTTCACGTCGCGCTGCTCGGCCACTTCGAGCGGGGTGTCGACGAAGATCTCGATGAATTCGCCTTCGGGCAGCATCTTCCGCACCATCTGCCGTTCCGCACGGAAGGGTGAGATAAAGGCGGTCAGCACGATAAGGCCGGCATCGGCCATCAGCTTGGCGACCTCGCCGATCCGGCGGATATTCTCGATCCGGTCGGTCTCGGTGAAGCCCAGGTCCTTGTTGAGCCCGTGCCGGACATTGTCGCCATCGAGCAGGAAGGTGTGGCGGTTCATTAGCGCCAGCTGTTTCTCGACTTCGTTCGCGATGGTGCTCTTGCCCGATCCGGAAAGCCCCGTGAACCACAACACGCGCGGCCTCTGGTTCTTGAGCGTCGCATGGTCGTCGCGGGTGATCGTGGTCGGCTGCCAATGGACGTTCTGCGCGCGGCGCAGGCTGAAGTGCAGCATGCCGGCACCAACGGTCGCATTGGTGAACTTGTCGATCAGGATGAATCCGCCGAGCTGGCGGCTCTGGTCGTAGGGTTCGAAGGTGATCGGCCGGTCGGTCGCAATCTCGGCCACGCCGATCGCGTTGAGATCCAGCGTCTTGGCGGCGAGATGCTCGAACGAATTGACGTCGACCTCGTATTTCGGGGGCTGCACCGTTGCGGTGACCATCTGCGTGCCGAGTTTGAGCCAGTATCCGCGGCCAGGCTTCAGCGCCTCCTCGCTCATCCACACGATCGTCGCTTCGAACTGATCCGAGGCCTCGGGCGGATCGCCCGCCGCGGCGATAACGTCCCCGCGACTGCAATCGACCTCGTCCTCGAGCGTCAGCGTTACCGACTGGCCCGCCACCGCTTCGTCGAGGTCGCCGTCGAAGGTCGTGACGCTCTTGACCGTGCTGGTCTTGCCGGCGGGGACGATCCGCACAGGATCGCCCGGCTTGATCGTTCCGCATGCGATCAGCCCCGCGAATCCGCGGAAATCGAGATTGGGTCGGTTCACCCACTGCACCGCCATGCGAAAGGGGCGCTCCTGCGCGGCGGCGTTGGCGAGCTCGACCGTCTCGAGGTGGTCGATCAGCGAGGGGCCGTCGTACCAGGGTGTGGTTTCAGCGGGTGATGCCGTGATGTTGTCGCCTTTGAATCCCGAGATCGGAATGGCGACGAAGTCCTCGATCCCGACTTCTTCGGCGAACTCGCCATAGTCTGCGACAATCTTGTCGAACACCTCTTGGTCGTAGTCGACCAGATCCATCTTGTTCACCGCGAGCACGAGGTGCTTGATGCCGAGCAGGTGGACAAGATAGCTGTGCCGCCGGGTTTGCTTGAGCACGCCCTTGCGCGCATCGACAAGGATCACCGCGAGATCGGCGGTCGATGCGCCGGTGACCATGTTGCGCGTGTACTGTTCGTGGCCCGGCGTGTCGGCGACAATGAACTTGCGCTTCTCTGTGGTGAAGAAGCGGTAGGCGACGTCGATCGTGATGCCCTGTTCGCGTTCGGCAGCAAGCCCGTCGACCAGCAGCGCGAAATCGATCTCCTCGCCCTGCGTGCCGTGTTTGGCGCTGTCGCTTTCGAGCGCGGAGAGCTGGTCTTCGAAGATCATCTTCGAATCGTACAGCAGCCGCCCGATCAGGGTAGACTTGCCATCATCGACGCTGCCGCAGGTGATGAAGCGCAGCAGGCTCTTGTGCTGGTGTTGTTCGAGATAAGCCTCGATGTCTTCGGCGATCAGCGCATCGACTCTGAAACCTGGTTCGGGGGCGGGCTGGTCGGCCATCAGAAATACCCCTCCTGCTTCTTGTCTTCCATCGAAGCGGACTGGCCCTTGTCGATGGCGCGGCCCTGCCGTTCGGAGCCGGTCGCGAGCAGCATTTCCTGGATGATGTCGTTCATGTCGGTTGCGGTGCTTTCGGTCGCGCCGGTGAGCGGGTAGCAGCCGAGCGTACGGAAACGCACCGAGCGTTCGACCACTTTCTCTCCGTCCTCGAAGCGGAAGCGGTCGTCATCCACCACCAGGACCAAGCCGTCGCGCGTGACCGTCGGCCGCGGGGCGGAGAAATAGAGCGGGACGATGTCGATCTTTTCGAGCGCGATATATTGCCAGATGTCGAGCTCGGTCCAGTTCGAGATGGGGAAGACGCGGATGCTTTCGCCCTTGTTCTTCTTGGCGTTGTAGAGATTCCACAGCTCGGGGCGCTGGTTCTTCGGGTCCCAGCGGTGCGAGGCGGTGCGGAAACTGAACACGCGTTCCTTAGCCCGCGCCTTTTCCTCATCGCGCCGTCCGCCACCGAACGCTGCATCGAAACCGTGTTCGGTCAGCGCGCGCTTCAACGGATCGGTCAGCTGCGCCTGCGAATACAGCGCGCTGCCGGTGTCGAACGGGTTGATGCCCTGTGCCTCGGCTTCCTCGTTTTGCGCGACGAGCAGTTCGAGGCCGTATTCCTTCACCGTGCGGTCGCGGTGGGCGAGCAGGTCCTGGAAGTCCCAGCCGCTTGCGACGTGCAGCATCGGGAAGGGTGGCGGCGAGGGATAGAATGCCTTGCGTGCAAGGTGCAGCATCACCGATGAGTCCTTGCCCACCGAATAGAGCATGACCGGGTTTTCGGCCTCGGCCACGACTTCGCGAAAGATATGGATGCTCTCGGCTTCGAGCCGTTCGAGATGGGTCAGCGTTCGCATGGCAAACCAGCTAAAGGCTGTGCGTCACATGGCAAGCCTAGAAAAGCTTGGAGACGTGCAAGCTGGGGAAACACCGCGCTCAGGCAGCGGAGCATTCGCGCGAGAAAAGGGCCGGGAGGCTTGGAGCGGGTAAGGGGAATCGAACCCCTCTAGCCAGCTTGGAAGGCTGGAGCATTACCACTATGCTATACCCGCGTGCCGAGCGCAGCGCCTTTGCCATTATAGGCGGCCAGGCGTCAATGTGAAATGAACGCTTCTCGGCGCGAGGCACCGCACTCCGGATGGCGTGCAGAGATCAATTTACCGCCATATTGTCGATCAACCGTGTGCCGCCGATCCGCGCGGCTACCAGCAGGCGAGCGGGGCGTTCGCCCAAGGCATCCAGAGGCGCGAGCGAAGCGGCGTCGGCGAGCACGGCATAGTCCACGCTCGAAAATCCGGCTCCCAGCAGCGCGTCCTCGAGCGCAGCGAGCGTCGGAGCGACCTCTTGACCATCCTCGATCCGGGCGATCGCCTCCTTCATCGCAGTCGGCAGCGTGGCCGCGGCGGCACGATCCTTATCCGAAAGGTAGCGATTGCGGCTCGACATCGCGAGGCCGTCCGGCTCGCGCACTGTCGGCACGCCGATAATCGAGCGAACATGCGGGCGCGCAAGATCGAGGTCGCGCGCCATCGCCCGGATCACCGCCAACTGCTGGAAGTCCTTCTCGCCGAAGAACGCCGTGTCGGGCAGGACCTGGTTGAAGAGCTTGCACACCACGGTTGCCACGCCGTCGAAATGGCCGGGGCGCGAGGCTCCGCACAGCCCTTCGCTTACGCCGCTCACCCTGATGCTGGTGACGAAGTTCTGCGGGCCGCCGGGATACATTTCCTCGACCGGAGGAGCCCACAGCAGCGCGCAGCCTTCGGCCTCAAGCATCGCGGCGTCTTGCTCCAGCTGGCGGGGGTAGGCATCGAGATCCTCGTTCGGGCCGAATTGCGTCGGATTGACGAAGATCGAGGCGACAACGTGGTCGCACGCTTCCCGCGCACGGCGCACCAGTGTCAGATGGCCCTCGTGCAGCGCGCCCATCGTCGGGACCAGTCCGATCGTCTCGCCGCCCGCGCGCAGCTTCCCCACATGCGTTCTCAACATTTCGAGCGTGGTTGCCGTTTGCACCAGTTGGTCTCCGCGGATACTGTTTGCGCGGACATAGACGCTCGCCGCCTCTGCTCACAAGCACCCCGACAGGCGGCTTGCGTCGCGATCACAGGAATTCGGACATGGTCACCCCCCAAACCGCCCCTCGCCCCGCGCACCGGATTGTCTTTGCGAATGAAAAGGGGGGTACCGGCAAATCGACCACCGCGGTGCATGTCGCGGTTGCGCTGGCCTATCTCGGAGCGCGGGTAACGGCTCTCGATCTCGATCCACGCCAGCGTACCACCCACCGCTATATCGAGAACCGGCTGGCGACGCTCGAACGCCGCAGGATCACGCTGCCGACGCCCGGCTGCGAGGTGTTCCGCGGTGACACCCCCGAAGAGCTGCTGGGCACGATCGGGCGGCTCGAGCAAACCTGCGATTTCCTGATCATCGACAATCCCGGGCGCGACGATCCGATTGCCCGCGCAGCGGCCGAAAGCGCCGATACGCTGGTGACGCCGATGAATGACAGTTTCGTCGATTTCGACCTCATCGGCCAGGTCGATTCGGAGACCTTCAAGGTCAAGAAACTCTCGTTTTTCGCCGAACTGATCTGGGAAGCGCGAATGAAGCGCAGCCGCGCGACGATCGACGGCAACCGGCCTGAAATGGACTGGGTGGTGGTGCGCAACCGCACCGGCCATGTCGAGGCGCGCAACATGGCGCGTATCGAACAGGCATTAACCGAAATGTCCAAGCGTGTGGGTTTCCGCGTAACACAGGGGCTTTCGGAACGCGTGATCTATCGCGAGCTGTTTCCCTCAGGACTTACGCTGCTCGACAAAGGCCACCTCGGCGAGCTCGGCACGAGCCACCTGATCGCTCGGCAGGAGCTGCGCGCATTGCTCAAGTCCTTGAACCTGCCCGAATTTGCTCGCCCGCAGGCAAGTCTGGAGCTAGCATAAGGCCATGCTTCGTATCGCCATCATCCTTGTTATCCTCTGCGTGCTCTTCCGCTGGGCGTTCGGCAAATGGCCGTGGCAGGGCCTTGGCGGCAGGCCGACGCGGGCACAGGCGATCTTTCGCGCGCGTAAGCTGTTGCGCGTGGATGAGGGAGCCGACCGCGAGCAGATTATCGCCGCGCACAAGCGGCTGATTGCCATGGTCCATCCCGACAAGGGCGGCAGCAATGCCGCAGTTCACGAAGCCAACGATGCGCGCGACCTTCTCCTTGAAGAACTGCCGACCAAAGGCGCCGACATTGGCAAACATGACTGACCGTTCTCTTGTCACATTTTCGGTCCATCGCAGGCCGCATCGTCCGGTTTAACAATCAGGAACCCGCTTTGCCATGAGCCATACATTCGATCCCACTGTCCTGCGTGAATACGATATCCGCGGCATCATCGGCGAAACGCTGGGGCCCGACGATGCGCGCGCGATCGGGCGCAGCTTCGGCACCCTGTTGAAGCGCAAAGGCGGGGAGACGGTTGCGGTCGGCTATGACGGGCGGATGAGTTCGCCGATGCTCGAACACGCTTTGGTGGAAGGGCTCACCTCCAGCGGCTGCAATGTCGTGCGGATCGGTATGGGCGCCACCCCGATGCTGTATTATGCGGAAGCCTCAACCGAAGAGGTGCAGGGCGGCATTCAGATAACTGGCAGCCACAATCCCCCCAATTACAACGGCTTCAAGATGGTATTTATGGGGCGTCCGTTCTTCGGCGCCGACATCCAGGCTCTTGGAAAGATCGCTGCGTCCGGCGACTGGACCGACGGGGCCGGGGAAATCACCAAGCGCGACATCTTAACCGAGTATGTCGAGCGGTTGCTCGAAGGTCTCGCCGGGATCGACCGCGCCGCTCTCGACGGCATCCGGGTCGGCTGGGATGCCGGAAACGGCGCCGCGGGACCGGCGCTCGAGGCTCTCGCCGCGCGGCTCCCCGGGGAACACCACCTGCTGTATACCGATGTCGACGGGCATTTCCCCAACCACCATCCTGATCCGACTGTCGAAGAGAATTTGGCGGATTTGCGCGCGCTCGTCGCGGAGAAGAACCTCGATTTCGGAGTCGCTTTCGACGGCGACGGCGACCGGATCGGCGCGATCGACAGCAAGGGCCGCGTGATCTGGGGCGATCAGTTGCTCATGATCTACGCCGAGGACGTGCTCAAATCGCACCCGGGTGCGACGGTGATCGCCGATGTGAAAGCCAGCCGCGCACTGTTCGACCACGTCGCGAAGCATGGCGGCAAACCGCTGATGTGGAAGACCGGCCACTCGCTGATTAAGTCCAAAATGAAGGAAACGGGTTCGCCGCTCGCGGGCGAAATGAGCGGACACGTGTTCTTTGCGGACGAATATTACGGGTTCGACGATGCACTCTATGCCGGAATCCGGCTGCTGGCGGCCTCGGCACGGCTGGGCAAATCGGTGACCGAACTGAAATCGGCGATGCCGCATATGCTCAATACGCCGGAGATGCGGTTTCAGGTCGACGAGGCACGCAAGTTCCCGGCGATCGCCGAGATCAGCGAGCGGCTGACGACCAATCCCGGTCCCGAGGTCGAAGAGGTCAACGCGACCGACGGAGTGCGGGTAAACACCGCCGATGGCTGGTGGTTGTTGCGCGCCTCCAACACCCAGGACGTGCTGGTCGCGCGCGCCGAAAGCGACACCGACAAGGGGCTCGAAAGGCTGATCGCGCAAATCGACGAGCAGCTTGCGCTGTCGGGCCTCGAACGCGGGGAGAGCGTGGGACACTGACGTGACGGCGCGCGGGTCGGACAATTGGCCGTGGTCCGCGCTCGGCGTTTCCGAGACGACTGACAAGGCGGCGATCCATACTGCCTATGATGCGAAACGCGCCGAACTCGATGCGGAGGCGATGCGGATTTCCGCCTTTGCCGAGCTGACCGAAGCGCGCGAGAAGGCGCTTTTCCTCGCTTCCGAATTGCAGCGCGAACAGGAACGCGAAGCCGCCCGCAAGGCGGAGGAGGAACGCGATTCGCTCGGGTGCCCCGCCTCGCCCGACCCTGAGATTCCCGCCTCGGCGTTTGACACCGCTCCCGCGCCGGAAAATCTTCCCGCAGAGCCAGAGCCAGAGCCAGAGCCAGAGCCAGAGCCAGAGCCAGAGCCAGAGCCAGAGCCAGAGCCAGAGCCAGAGCCAGAGCCAGAGCCAGAGCCAGAGCCAGAGCCAGAGCCAGAGCCAGAGGCGGAAGAGGAAGCGGAGGCGAATTCCGACTGGCAGCCGGGCGGACGTTATGCGGCGACCGCAGACGAGATCGTTGCGAGCTTCAATCTGGAAGAATCCGAACAAGACAAACGGCAGGACTACGACCCTGATTTGTGGCGCAGCTACTCCGATAACCCGGACAATGAGAGCCGCTACATCCCCTCGACCGAAAGCCGCACGCCCGATTACGGCGCGCAAGGCGATGGCGTGGGCGAGGTCGTCAAGCGATATTCGCTCAACAAGTTCGGCTGTTTCTGGATCGCGGCGGTGTTTCTGGCGGTCGGCTTCTGCAGCTCATGGGACGAGGATACCTACCCCGATCGCGAAACCACCAGGATCGGAGCGCCCGACAACCCCGGTCCGGCGGCGACGTCGGATACGAACCAGCCAGCTGTGCCGTGGAGTCCGCCTGAGGGGGCCGAAGCGATGGTGTTTTCACTGTTCGGTGCCGAGGTCGGATATGGCGAACTGGTAGAGGTCGACCGTGTGCTCGCAGCCGAGTTGCTGCAGAGGCTCGAAGAAGACCGAGAGGATTTCACCGAGGCCCGCGCCTTGCTGCGCACACGGACCCTTGCCTCGCGCGCCAGCGCCACACGCGAACAAGCGTTGGCGATTGCGGAATTGCATCTCGCCTGGCTCACCACCGCGCAGGCTGAGGGCCAGAGCACGTGCCGCGCGGTGACGAGCGAGCTGTTCAGTCGAGGAATCCCGCAAATGCGCGACGACTGGATCACATTCGAACGCAGCATTGCCGCGCAATTGCTGACATCGGGCGGGCTGCGTCGCTCGGCGCAGGGCTTCACTGCGGCCGATATCCCGGCATGGGCATTCGAGGCCGCAACGACGAACAGCGGGCTTGATGTGTCCACGTTGCGCGCAGCGCTCGGCAGCTACAGTCACCCGGCACGCTGCGAAACCGAAATATCCTTGCTGGAGGCGCTGCTTGAGCGCCGCGATGAAGTGACGAACACCATGCTGGCGGCGATCTGAACGATACCCGCTGGACCCGGGCCCCAGGGTCGGGCAATCATCGCCGATTATTCAGGAGAACACCCATGAAAACCGCACTTCCTGTCCTCGCTGCCGCGCTCGCGCTTGGTTCGCCCCTTCCCGTGCTGGCGCAGGGTGAGGCTGAACAGATCGAGGAAAGCGATGCCTCCACCGATGCGGACGATGCAGCGCTGCAGGAGGCCATGAAGACGCTCGGGGCGATGTTCCCTACAGAGCCGCTGACCGCCGAGCAGGAGGCGCGTCTGCCGCTCGCGCAGAAGCTGGTCGCGACCATGATTCCCGAAGGCACAATGGGTGAGATCATGGGCACGATGCTTGACGACATGCTCGGACCGTTGATGGAGATGGGGCCGCCCCAGTCGAAGTCGACCGTGGCAAAGAATATCGGCGTCACCGCATTCGAACTCGACCTGACCGACGAGCAGGCTGCCGAGCTCGCCGCGCTGTTCGATCCGGCCTGGAAGGAACGCAACGAGCGCGAGATGGCGATGGTGCCTCAGATGATGAGGGAGATCATGACGCTGATGGAACCGGGTATGCGCAAGGCCATGTCCGAGCTCTATGCGATCAATTTTTCGACCGAGGAGCTTGCCGAGGTCGAGGCCTTCTTCGCCACCGAGACCGGGGCGAAATACGCCCGCAAGTCCTTCGCCATGGCGAGCGACCCGCGCATGATGAGCGCGAGCATGGAGGCGATGCCGGCGATGATGGGTATGCTGGGCGATCTTGAAGCGCGGGTCGAGGAGAGCACCGCCGACCTGCCGCCTCCGCGCGCCTTCTCCGAACTTGATCCGGAGGAACAGCAGAAGATCGCGCAAATGGCCGGTCTAACGGTCGAGCAGATCGAGGAGAACATCGCGATCGGAGAGATGGACTGGGAAGACGAAACTGTCGATGAAGCGGCCGAAGCCGCTGAGGAAGCCGCCAACTGATCGCTGCTTGCGGGGCGCGGTTGGACGCGCCACATCTAGCGATGTGATCCCGCCGACCCTTCCTCCCGAAATCCAGCAATGGTTCGACGCGCGCGGCTGGCGCGTGCGGCGGCATCAGCTCGATATGCTGGCCAAGGCGGGCGAGGGGCGGCACGCACTGCTGGTCGCGGATACCGGCGCGGGCAAGACGCTGGCAGGGTTTCTGCCGACGCTGTGCGATTTCGCCCCGTCGCGTGGCGAGGCGCCGCCGGAGGGTCTGCACACGCTCTACGTCTCGCCGTTAAAGGCGCTGGCACATGACGTGCAGCGCAACCTGCTGACGCCGATCGAAGAAATCGGTCTGCCGATATCGGTCGAGACCCGAAGCGGCGACACGTCGTCGGACAAGAAGAAACGCCAGCGCGAAAAGCCGCCCAATGTCATGCTGACGACGCCGGAGAGCCTTTCGCTGTTGCTCTCCTATCCCGAGAGCCTCCACCTGTTCCGTACGCTGAAGCGGGTGGTGATCGACGAGGTTCACGCCTTCGCCACAGGCAAGCGCGGCGACCTGCTCGCGCTCGGCCTCGCGCGGTTGCAGCGGATCGCCCCCGACTTGCAGCGGGTGGCACTGTCGGCGACGCTCGCCAACCCCCTCAGCTTTCAGGAATGGCTCGCGCCGCAGCCCGTGGACGGCACCGGCGAAATCCACGCGGCTGACCTTGTGCTGGGTGAGAAGGGGGCCGAGCCTGAGGTCGAGATCCTGCTGCCGATCGAGGAGCGCGTGCCGTGGGGCGGCCATGCCGGACGCTGGGCAATTCCGCAGATCTACGAGGCGATCAAAGCCAACCGCACCACGCTGGTCTTCACCAACACCCGCTTCCTTGCGGAGTTCATTTTCCAGTGCCTGTGGGATGTGAACGAGGACAATCTCCCGATCGGCATTCACCACGGTAGCCTCTCCAAAGAAGCGCGGCGCAAGGTCGAGGATGCCATGGCCGCCGGTGAGTTACGCGCCTTGGTCTGTACAGCGAGCCTCGATCTCGGGGTCGATTGGGGCGACATCGACCTCGTCGTGCAGATGGGTGCGCCCAAGGGCTCGTCGCGCTTGCTCCAGCGGATCGGGCGTGCCGGGCACCGGCTCGACACTCCGAGCCGGGCGATGCTCGTTCCCGGAAACCGCTTTGAGTTTCTTGAGGCAATGGCGGCGAAGGACGCAGTCGACGAAGGCCAGCGCGACGGCGAGGATTTCCGCCTCGGTGGCCTCGATGTCCTCGCGCAACACGTGATGGCCTGCGCCTGCGCAGCACCCTTCGACGAATCTGAATTGCTGGCCGAAATTCGCTCCAGCGTTGCCTATGCCTGGGTCGACGAAGCGGCATTGCAGCGCGTGCTCTCTTTCGTCGAGAACGGGGGCTATGCGCTCCGCGCCTACGACAAATTCAGGCGGATCGTCCGCGGAAAAGGCGGCGTGTGGCGCCTCGCGCATCCCAACCAGGCGCAGCGTCACCGCATGAATGCCGGGATCATCGTCAACAGCGAAATGCTGATGGTGCGCTTCAAGAACGGGCGGCAGCTGGGCAAGGTCGAGGAGCGTTTCGCCGCCCAGTTATCGGCGGGCGACACGTTCTTTTTCGCGGGGATGAGCCTCGAAGTAGAAAGCGTGAAGGACATGGATGTGATCGTCCGCGGCGCGAAGACCAGCGCATCGATCCCTTCCTATGGCGGCCTGCGCCTGCCGCTCACGACGCACCTTGCCAGCCGCGTGCAGGAGATGCTCGACGATCGCGTGGGCTGGGGGCGATTTCCGGACGATGTGCGCGAATGGCTGGAGGTGCAGGACTATCGCAGCCGCCTGCCCGCACCGGGCGAACTGCTGGTCGAAAGCTTCCCTCACGGCGGCAAGCACTACACCACGTACTATACCTTCGAAGGGTGGAACGCGAACCAGTCGCTGGGCATGCTGATCACCCGGCGGATGGACGATCGACGGCTGATGCCGGGCGGATTTGTGGCGAACGACTACACGCTGGCGGTGTGGGGGCTGAAGCCGGTCGTTGATCCCAAACCGCTGCTCTCGCCCGACATCCTGACTCACGAATTCACCGATTGGGTGACCGAAAGTCACCTGTTGCGGCGCGCTTTCCGCGAGGTCGCGGTGATCAGCGGGCTGGTAGAGCGCCAGCATCCGGGCAAGCGCAAGACTGGCAAGCAGGTCACCTTCTCTACCGACCTCATCTACGACGTGCTCAAGAAGTACGAACCTGACCATGTGCTGCTCGAAGCTGCCTGGGCCGATGCCCGCGCTCGGATGACGGACGTGGGGCGGCTCGCCGATCTGCTCGAACGCTCGCAGCACGAACTGGTGCATCTCGAGCTCGAGCGCGTGTCGCCGCTCGCCGTGCCGGTGATGACGATGATCGGCCGCGAGGCGGTGCCGCAGGGCGCGGTGGATGATGAACTGCTCATCGAGGCGGAGACCTTGGTGGGAGAGGCGATGCGGATCGATCCTCCGATGGAGGGAGATTAGGCGATTGGCGTAGCCTTGAAGCGGAGTTCCTCATAGCCCGCCGCTTCCAACACGTAAGCCAACCCGCCTATACAACCACTACAGACAGCGCCACGCACGCAATCGGCCTCGTATGGATCCGGCTGATCGGCTCGCGGCATCGATCACCCTGCGACCCTTGCGGGGATGTCTTCAGGCTCCAGAACCGAATTGTTTGTGGCGCGCATTGCCAACGAAGACGAAACGCTTGGCGCCCGCTTCCTTGATCAGCGCGATCGTGCGGGCCGAGCTGTCGTAACTGGCGAGCGCATCGGGCTCGAAGCGCAGTTCGGGTTGCTCCTCCATCGCGCTGGCGGCGGCGACCTGCCGCCGTAGCTGGTCGGGCGTCACCTCTACGCCGTTCCACAGCAACTCGTCCTGCGCGGTGATGAAAACGGTGTTGGTGTCCTCATTCATCGGGCAGGTCCTGCACGGTTCGGTTGGCAGGTCGATCGTCGTCTCGTGCACTTTGATCGGCACTGCCATGATCAGCATGATGAGCAGCACCAACAGCACGTCAATGAAGGGCGTGACGTTCATGTCGGCTTTGGGACTGAGACGCTTTCGTCCGCGCGGATCGTATTCGTCGGAGAATCGGCTGCGGCGGGGCATCGTGGCGGTCGTCATGACATGTCTCCTCTCTTGCGATGCGGGGAGTCGATGACCACATCACATTTGGGACTGTATATCATTACAGTGAAGTTGCCTAATGCGTACCGGTATGAGGTTTGCAACCGGTCCACCCGGCGCGCCAATCTTCTCGCGCCAAGCCAATAAGAAAGGGGCGGTCCCTGCCGGGCCGCCCCTCCTGTACTCGTTAACCGGTTTCAGCGGTTACTGTTGACCACCTAGACTACCCGCGCCGGGGCCACCGGTGCCGAACTGGCGATACTTCTCGTTGCCTACGAAACCGAACTTGGTCACGCCGGACGCCTTGATGATCTGCAGAACCTTGGCCGACAGGTCATAGCTGGCCTGAGCCTCGGGTTCGAACTGAAGTTCCGGCTCGGTCTGCATCTGCGTGGTCTCCGCAAGCAGCGTCCGCAGCTGGCCCGGAGTGATCGTGTCCGCGTTCCAGAGGATCTGGTCCGCAGCGGTGAGCACCAGCTTGTTCTTGACCGGGTCGATAATGATATCCTGCGGCGGCGGATCGCCCTGCGGAAGATCGATATCGACCGAGTGCGTGGCCACCGGGATGGTGATGATGAACATGATAAGCAGAACGAGCAGGACGTCGATCAGCGGCGTCATGTTCATATCCATCATCGGTTCGCCGTCGAGCTTGCCTCCAGCCATACCCATGGGTTGTTACTCCTTAAATCTCTGTCGGCTCAGATGCCGGGTTCGACCGGGTTCGAGATGAACCCGACGGTCGGATAACCGGCTGCCTGCACGTTGTAGATCGCCCCTGCGACACAGCGCCACGGTGCGTTGACATCGCCGCGGATGTGGACCTGCGGGATGCGCTCGGGGTCTTCCATGATCGCTTCGGGACCACCAGCCGCCGTGACGATGTTGTCGAGGCGGGTAAAGGCCTGGTCGTACAGCTGTTCGGACGTCACCGGAGTGATGTTGTTGAAGTAGACACGGCATTCGCCGACGCGCGAGGCCCCTTCGAAACCGGGCTCGCCTGCGCTGCGACCGGCAGCGTCGGTGGTGCTGACCGTAAGCAACAGGTTCTCGACCTTGTTCTTCGATTCGACCGATTCAAACACCGGGATTTCGAGCTTCTCGATCGTCTGGATCGCAACCGGGACCGCGATCAGGAAGATGATCAGCAGCACGAGCATCACATCCACCAGTGGGGTGGTGTTGATGTCTGACATCGGGGTGTCTCCACCGCCTCCTGTCGAAATCGCCATTGAAAATTCCTATCCCTGCAAAAATTCTGTTCGACCCGAGTGGCCCGTCTGCCGAGCCGGGATTGCGCCTTCGTCGACCCTTGCCGGTGCCTGTGAGGCGGGGCTGTGGTCAGCTTGGGCGCGGCCCCGGGTGGTTCGAGGGCGGGATGACGCGATGCATCCCGCCACTCGCAATCAAGAGACCATCAGCTCTTCGGTGCGGCACCACCGGCGGTCGTCGCCGGCTTGGCAGCGGCCGGCTTCGCGGCACCCTTGGGTGCAGCTGCGGTCAGCGCCGGCTTGATGGCGCCGTTCGAGCCGATGTAGGCCACGATGTCGTTCGAGAATTCGACCATCAGCGCAGCGATGCGGCGATTGCGCGACTGCAGCCAGTTGAACGCAAGCACTGCAGGCACAGCAACGAGCAGACCGATAGCGGTCATGATCAGGGCCTCGCCAACCGGACCGGCAACCTTGTCGATCGATGCCGACCCTTCGATACCGATGTTGATCAGTGCGCGGTAGATACCGATCACAGTACCGAGCAGACCGATGAACGGTGCGGTCGCACCGACCGATGCAAGAAACGAAAGGCCGCCCGAAAGCGAAGCGTTGATCGTTTCCTGCGAGTGAGCGAGTTCTTCCTCGATGAAGTGGATCTCATTACCGGCGCCTTCCATCTTGGAGTGGTGCTCCTGGGCGGTTACGGCGTCGTCGGCGAGCTGGCGCCAAGCGCTGTTCTTCTCGAGCTTGGTGGCGCCTTCCTTGAGGGTCGGGGCACGCCAGTAGGCACCCTTCACGTTCTTGTACTGCTTCATCACCTTGTTCTGCTCGAACACCTTGGTGAAGAGGATGTAGAATGAGCCGACCGACATGATGACCATGACCGCAAGGATCGACCAGGCGACGGGGCCGCCTTCTTCCATGGCTTTCATAAAGCCGAATTCGTTGACCGGCGCGTCAGTGGCGGCAGCCGAGAGAGTATAAAGGTTCATTGCGAGTAGTCCTCTTGAAAAATTATCCCTGCGAGAGCGGCCTCACCACAAGACCGCGCCCGTAATCCTTAGTTAAGTCGGTAGGTGATCCGCGTTGCGTAGCTGCCCGTCGTCGGGTTGCCGGCATTGTCGAGCGCCGGGTTGAAGCGGGCATAGCGCTCCATCCCGCGGCAAGCTGCATCGTCGAGGATGCTCGATCCGCTCGATGCAGTCACCGAACAGTTTGCCGCGCGGCCATCAGGGGTCACGGTGACGCGAACGCCGACCGTGCCTTCGATCTCTTCGCGCAACGCGCGCGAGGGATAGTTTTCCTGGATGCGGGCAGCCCAGCGCCCTTCGCCGCGAGTGCTTGCGCCCCGAGCCAGCGACGGTGCGGGCGGCGGGGCCGGCGGTGCGACCGGAGCAGGCGGCGGAATCGTAAGCGCCGGCGGAGCGGGCGGCGGAATCGTCGGCTGCGTCTGGATCGGCGGCGGAGCCGGCGCGATACTGATCGGCGGAGGGGGCGCCACGGGCGGCGGCGGCGCAGTTTCCTGCGGCTGCTCGGGCGGCGGCTCGTCCGGCTCTTCAGGCGGCGGGGGCTCCTCGATATCGACCGTGGTAACGCGCTCGATCTGTTCCTTCACCGCATTGACAGCGAGACCGATGACCATTGCAAGTCCGATCCCGCCGACAATCGCAAGTGCGATGATGAGGGAGACGAGCTTGGCACCGGTCAATCCTTGTTGTTGCTCAGCGTAGGACATCCAGTCGCTTCTCTCCATTACAGTCGCCGGTGGACATACCGGCAATATTCTCACGCCATGCCCGAATCAGCGTTCCCCGAATCGGACCGCACGGACGCGAATCCCATAAATTAAAGGCTCTCGCAGTAGGATCGTTCCTTCGACTTGAAAAGTCGACCACATCTCCGCGAGACACCGTAGCCACGACGTGGAAACGGCGCTTGCGCTCGTCCGGCTGAATGTCCCCGATAGCCGCACAAGCCTTTAAGCCCATAACGGCCAACCCCTAGGCAATCAAACGCTTTATCGGTTCAGCCGCGATTCACTGCGCTGGCATTGGAATGCGGAAGTGTGCGAACAATGCCGCGGCGATCCCACCTTAATTCCGGAAACTTCCAATGATTAACCGAAATTTAACAAACAAATTCAGTTTGCTAGCTGCTCCTGCCATGGCGTTTGCGCTGGCAGTGGGAGGTGCGGTGCCCGGAACGGCCCAGCCGATGCCAGACGATTCTCAAACCGATGCTTCGCGCGCGACCTATGTCGACCTTGTTACTCTCGGCGAGCGCAGCGAGCTGGTGATCCGCGCCGAGATTCGCCGCCAGACGCAGGTCGGCCCCGAACGTGCACCCGGTCTGAGACCGGGATTAGCGCGCCTGTATATCGAGGCCGACACGCTCGCGCTCATTGCAGGCTCGACCCGCATCGGGGAGTCGCTCGCGTATCTCGTCGACGTCCCGCTTGACGAAAAGGGCAAGCTGCCCAAACTCAAGAAGCGTCAATTTATCCTTTTTGCCAACACGGTGCCAGGACGTCCGGCGACCGAGCGCGGGCGCGAGATCCAGCTCTCCGGACCGAACGCGCAGCTCGATTACAGCCCCGAGTTCGAAGCGCGCCTGCGCCCGATCCTGACTTCGCTTGCCGCGTCCGACGTGCCGCCGCAAATTGAAGGTATCGCCGATGCGCTGGCGGTGCAGGGTACGCTGGCGGGCGAATCGGAAAGCCAGATCTTTCTAGAAACGCAGGATGGTTCGCCGGTCTCGATCACAGTGTTGCGCCGTCCGGGCCTGCGGCCGACCTGGGGCGTCTCGTGGGGCGAGATCATCGATTCGTCCGCACGCCCACCGCAACGCGAAACGCTGCGGTGGTATCGCCTCGCCTGCTCTCTTCCAGGCGAGCTGCCGAGCAGCGCCAACCTCGCCCGCGATCCTGCCGCCCGGCGCCTTGCTGCTGCCGACTACGCCTTCGTGATCGACCAGCTGGGCCCGTGCGAGCGCGCGATCACCGAATAGCCATTCGCCGATGTGCCGCCGCTGCATGCTTGACGGTGTGCCTGCAATCTCTAAGCCGCGGATATTGCATTGCAGCATCGGAGCGACTTTGTGTCTGAAACCAACGCGCCTCTTCGCATAGCCATCGCCGGGCTTGGCACCGTCGGCGCGGGTGTGATCCGGTTGCTCAACACCAATCGCGATCTGATTGCCGCGCGCGCCGGTCGAGCGATCGAAGTGGTCGCAGTCAGCGCGCGCGACCGCTCGCTCGATCGCGGCGTCGATCTTTCCGGCTATGCCTGGGAAGACGACATGACCGAGCTCGCCGGGCGCGAGGATGTCGATGTCATGGTCGAGCTGGTCGGCGGATCCGATGGCCCGGCATTGGCCGCATCGCGAGCCGCTCTCAAAGCGGGCAAGGGGCTGGTCACCGCAAACAAGGCGATGATCGCGCACCATGGCCTCGCGCTGGCCGAGCTGGCGGAAGCGGCCGGCGTTCCGCTGAAATTCGAAGCCGCGGTCGCCGGCGGCATACCTGTGGTCAAGGGCCTGCGCGAGGGAACCTCTGCCAATGCGCTGACCAAAGTCTATGGCATCCTCAACGGCACCTGCAATTACATCCTCTCCGAGATGGAGGAGACCGGGGCCGACTTCTCCGAAACGCTCGCCGAGGCGCAAAAGCTTGGGTACGCCGAGGCCGATCCGACCTTCGACATCGAAGGGATCGACGCGGCGCACAAGCTTGCGATCCTCGCTGCGATCGGGTTCGGCGCGAAGGTCGATTTTGCCGCCGTGCGGGTCAGCGGCATCACCCAGGTGCGCGCCGCCGACATCGCGCAGGCCGATGCGCTCGGCTTCGTCATCCGGCTGATTGCCGAGGCCGACGCCCACGAAGGGAAGCTGCTCCAGCGCGTGCGCCCATGCCTCGTCGCCAAGGATCACCCGCTCGCGCCCGTCGACGGGCCGACCAATGCCGTGGTCGCCGAAGGCAATTTCTCGGGCCGCCTGCTGTTCCAGGGCGCGGGCGCGGGCGACGGACCCACCGCCAGCGCCGTGGTGGCCGATCTGATCGACATCGCCCGCAGCGAAGTCAGCGCGCCGTTCTCGATGCCGGTCGCGCAATTGCAGGCGCTCCCGCCGGCCGAACCGGGCCACCGGATGGAGCGCACCTATATCCGTTTCACCGTCAACGACCGCCCCGGCGTCCTCGCCGAGATCACGGCCGCGATGCGCGATGCCGATGTCTCGATCGAAAGCCTGATCCAGAAAGGCCGCGCGCACGAAGGCGGAGAGGTGCTGGTGGCAATGGTCACCCACGAAGGACCCGAGGCGAATGTCCGCCGCGCGATCGACCTGCTCGATGGCTCCGACAGCCTGACCGGCGATCCGCTGGTGCTGCCGATCCTACCGAACTAGGGTTGCTCCGGCTCCGCTGAAGGACGCGGGGGAAGGCCCAGCTCCGCTTCGCTGATTGTGTCCTCCCCGTCCGGGTCGCCGACCGGGTCGAGCCCGCGGGCGATCAGGTCGGCATCGGACCCCTGCGGCGCTTCGGGAAGCGCTTCCACGTCGATCAGCAGGGGCGGCTCTTCGGGTGCGAACAGCGAGATCGTCACGATCGGGACCATCAGGCCACCACCCGGCGCGCGCAGGCCGGATCCATCGACATCGGGTGTCTTCATCCCTTGGGTCGCTTCGGCATAGCGGCGTTCCCAGTCGGGCTTGTCGAACATCCGCGCGCCTTGTTCGCGGCGCTCGCGGCACACCACGATTTCGCCGGCAATCCTCGCCTCATCGGCTTCGCGCTCGCAGCGTTCGATGATCACCGGATCGCTCGGTTGCTCGACGAGGATATCGATCACGACCCGCTCTGGTCCGGCCTCTTCTTGCTGAGCCTGCACTGCGGCGGACGACATCGTGATTGCCGCTATCGCGGGAGCAACACGGCGAACGGCTGGCACTTAATCGCCCTCTTCGGGCACCGGCGGAGCCTCGAGCCCCAGCTTGCGTCGGCGTTCGGCGATTTCCTCGGGCGTCGGTTCTGCATCCTTGCCCAGCGGCGGCAGACCGCGCGCGATACGATCCGCATCGGATCCGGCGGGCGCCTCGGGCAGTGCCTCGACATCGATGAAGATCGCCGGCGGCGGCACCTTGCCGAAGCCGATCCCGTTGCCATGATCGGCGATGCCGAAAGTGTTGGGTGTGCCGGGATCGCCCTTGAACGCGGTGCGCTCGGCATAGTCCCTTTCCCATGCCTCCTTGTCCCACGATCCGTCGGTCGCTTCGCCCACCCGGCGGCAGACGACGATCTCTCCGGCGATCTTTCCGGCATCGGCCTCTTCCTCGCAGTCCTCCTGGATCAGCTGGTCCGAGGGGTCCTTGGGTACGGTGACCGAAAGGTCGATTCCGTCGAACTGGCGGCGCTGCGTGGCCGAGGCCTTGGCTTCAGCCGCCTCGTCTTCCACTGTCTCCTGCGTCACATCTTCGTCACTCTGCGCCGCCACTGGCGCGGGAGCGGCGATGAGCGCGGCGAGCAGGACGGGCAGCGGGGAAAAGCGCAGAACGGGCACAGCATTGCTCGACAAGCCCGTCTCCTTCGGCTTAAGCGGTCGGCGATCACGCATACGATTGCGAACCCCCGATGCACAAGGGGTTAGGGATTGAAAGAGGACAGGGACTGAATTTCACATGAATATTCCGGCTGATACCGATGTGCTGGCGTCGAAGGAGCGGGCGATGGAAAGCGCGCTCGATCGCGTGCTTGTCCTCGAAATGGTCCGCGTGACCGAAGCGGCTGCGGTCGCCGCGGCGCAACTGATCGGCCGCGGTGACGAAAAAGCGGCCGATGCCGCCGCGGTCGAAGCGATGCGACGCGCCTTCGACGATCTCTACATGGACGGCACGGTGGTGATCGGCGAGGGCGAGCGCGACGAGGCGCCGATGCTCTATATCGGCGAAAAGGTCGGCGGTGCGCCGGGCAAAGGGCCGAAGATCGACATCGCGCTCGACCCGCTCGAAGGCACCACCATCACCGCCAAGGCCGGACCGAACGCGCTGGCCGTGCTTGCGGCGGCGGAAGAGGGCAACCTCCTCAACGCGCCCGACGTCTACATGGACAAGCTGGCGGTCGGCCCCGGATATCCAGAGGGCGTTATCGATCTCGCCAAGAGCCCGACCGAAAACGTCAAAGCGGTGGCGGAAGCCAAGGGCGTCGATCCGTCCGATATCATCGTCTGCGTACTCGACCGGCCGCGCCATGCCGACCTCATCGCGGAGCTGCGCGCACTTGGCTGCGGCGTGGTGCTGATCGGTGACGGCGACGTCGCGGGGGTGATCGCGGTGACCGATCAGGACACCACGATCGACATGTATATGGGCCAGGGCGGTGCGCCCGAGGGCGTGCTCGCAGCAGCGGCGCTGCGCTGCGTCGGCGGGCAATTCAACGGCCGGCTGGTGTTCCGCAACGAGGACGAAAAGGCCCGCGCGCGCAAGTGGGGGATCGAGGATCTCGACCGCATCTACAAACTCGAGGACCTCGCCAAAGGCGACTGCATCTTCGCCGCGACCGGCGTGACCTCGGGCTCGCTGCTCGAAGGCGTGAAGAAGCGCAAGAAGTCGACCGGTGCGACGATTATGACCACCGACAGCGTGGTGATGCGCGCCTCGAGCGGCACGGTGAGATGGGTCAGGGGCGAGCACCGGATTTCGCCGCACCGGGACTGAACGCCTAGGCAAAACTGACGAAGTTGACACCCTGTCAACCGCGGAATCTCGCAATTTACCTCTAGATATCAGGCACTTGCAGTGCCCGATCGAAGTTGACACTTTGCGCAATGAAAAAATCGGGGCGGGCTCGATCACGATACGACCATGATCGGCAGGACAAGAGTAGGAAAGTGATTTCCTTGCCCGTTTTCCGGCGGTGACATATACCCCCTATAGGTATATAGAGGACTCCTCCAGAAGAGGAGTTGCCATGACAACGTTGTCCGATTTCGTAGCAGCCGAGCTTGTCGAGGCTCTCGGCCAGTCCGATCCGCAGGCTCAGTTCCGGCACCTGGAACGCGCGCGTGTTCTCAGCTAGTATTCGACCCGCGATCATGTCCGCGTGCATGGCGCGATGCTGCGCTGGGCCTGGCGCCAACGCGATGCGCGCGAGGCGGTGGGTCAGGTCATCCGCATTATCGGTGCGGCGACCAAGACCGCGATCGGCTGGATCCCCGCCGGCAACACCGGCGGTGCCAACGTCAGCCCGATCAAGCCGATGCCGGTGCTCGATGATCTTGCGGCAGTTATCGCCCGCCATCGCTGACTAGCTGAGGACAAAGCGGCACGGGCTCTGTTGCGTTTCCATGACTCTCGGCTAGGCGAGTCCCACCAAGGTCACTCGGGGATTCGCACATCATGAAGATCATGTCCGGCAATTCGAACTTGCCGCTCGCGCGCGCCATCGCGGCCTATCTCGAACTGCCATTGACCGACGCCAGCGTCCGGCGCTTTGCCGACGAGGAAGTCTTCATCGAGATCCACGAGAACGTGCGCGGTGAGGACGTCTTCCTCGTCCAGTCGACCAGTTTCCCGGCCAACGACAACCTGATGGAGCTGCTGATCGGGATCGATGCGCTGCGCCGCGCCTCGGCCAAGCGGATCACGGCGGTGGTGCCGTACTATGGCTATGCCCGGCAGGACCGGAAACCCGGCCCGCGCACGCCGATCTCGGCCAAGCTGGTTGCCAATCTCATCACCGAGGCGGGTGCCGACCGCGTGCTCGCGGTCGACCTTCACGCAGGCCAGATTCAGGGCTTCTTCGATATACCGACCGACAATCTCTACGCCGCCCCGGTGATGGCGGCGGATATTCAGGCGCGATACGGCGACCAGGACCTGATGGTGATCTCGCCCGATGTCGGCGGCGTGGTCCGCGCCCGCGCACTCGCTAAACGGCTCGACAACGCTCCGCTGGCGATCGTCGACAAGCGCCGCGACCGTCCGGGCGAAAGCGAAGTGATGAACATCATCGGCGACGTTTCCGGCCGCCACTGCATCCTGATCGACGACATCGTCGATTCGGGCGGCACGCTGTGCAACGCGGCCGATGCGCTGCTCGAGCAGGGCGCGAAATCGGTCGCTGCCTATATCACCCACGGCGTGCTCTCGGGCGGCGCGGTGGCGCGGGTCGATGGATCGAAGCTGAAAGAGCTGGTGATCACCGACTCGATCCGCCCGACCGAGGCGGCGGAGCAGTCCGAACGCATCCGCACGCTCACCATCGCCCCGCTGGTGGGCGAGGCAATCCGGCGGATTGCGGACGAAAGCAGCGTCAGCTCGCTGTTCGATTGATGTTCGAGCCCGACGAGGTTCGGGAGATACTCGTCGGTGCCGCCCGCGCCGGCAACGCGCTCACCTACAGCCAGATGCTCGGCCTGCTCGGCCATCGCTTCACCCGTCCGCTAATGCGTCAGCTCTGCACGGTGCTTGACGCGATCGACGAGGATGGCCGTGTCGCGGGTGAGCCCGGACTTGCCGTGCTGGTCGTGAGGCAATCGGACGGACTGCCAGGGCAAGGCTGGTTCGCCTCGCGCAGCGCGACGCATCCCGATCTGCCGCTCGAGTGGGAGGGGGCGGAGGCCCGGCGCTACATCGAGGCGAAACAGCGTGAGGCGTTCGAATACTGGAGCGGGCGTCAGGCCCGCCAGGGGTAAAGCCCGTCGGGCATCGCCCGGCCCAGCACTTCGAGCCGCCGCGACTGCCGCGCTTCGAGCGTGAGCGTCATGAACGGTTGCGGGGTCGAAGCAAACTGGCGCGGTGTCATCCCGAAGAACGCGCGGAACTCGCGGATCATGTGGCTCTGGTCGAAGAACCGCAACGCGGCTTCCTCTGCTTCGCTGTCGTCGGCCACGCCCAGAAGGTGCGAGGCGATGTCGAGCGCGCGCGCGCGCCGCAGCACCTGCGTCGCCGTTTGGCCGTAGGCGCGCTTGATCTGCCGTTCGAGCCGTCGCCGCTCGATCGCATGCTCGGCGGCAAAATCGCCGATGTTGAGATTGGGATTTTCGAACACCGCCTTGTCGAAGGCTTCGATCACCGGATCAGGCTCCTTGGCCCCGGTCCGCTCGACCAGCTGGCGCACGAGCTTCTCGGCAACCTTGAGCCAGCGTTCGGGCGGTCCGGCGGGGTCGAACCATTCGATCATCTTCTCGCTCGTGCCCCATTCCTCGTTGCCGTAGATGTGGTCGTAGAGGATGATCCGGTCGAGCATGTCGGCCACCGCCGGGCCCTTGAGCGCAGTCATGGCCCCGGGTTTCAGCGCCACGCCGACCGTCGCGAAGCTGCCCTTCACGCTCACCGCCATGCGCTTTGTTTGCGGGCCGAACAGCAGCGCGGATGGACCATATCGACCGATCCCGTCGCGGGTCTCTGCGGTCCACTCGCCCGAGAACAAGGCCCGCATGACCGGCGTGTCGGAGATCAGCCCGCAGCGCATCGTTGCGTCCGGGTCCATATCGACCTGGGTCGCATAGACGCGCGCGACCCACGGCGCGAGATCGTCTGCCGGGGCGCGGTTGTTCGAAAGCGGTTCGCCGTTGCGGGTATGGCCGAGCGCCGAGCGCAGCTCAGGGCTGGTCTTCGCGGCGAACTCGCGATTTCCCGTCTCTGCCCCCATGCTCGATTGCGCCCTCGATCTTGTCTATTCTTGGATCGCCAAACCCCGCGGGCCCGGCGACCTGAAACCCGTTACTAGCGTAAATCTACGAAAGTCGCGACTCAACTGCCAAGCTCTGTCGATAAGGGGTTGCTCTTGCCCGCGCTCTGGTCGAACGGGTGTCCATGACCTCCAAAGACCTTGCTCTGGCCAACGCCCTCGCCGATGCCGCCGGTGAAGCCATCCGTCCGCTGTTTCGCGGCGAATGGACAGAAGAGCGCAAGGACGATCGCTCATATGTGACCGAAGCCGACCGCGCGGCAGAGGCGGCGATGCGCGCGCTGATCGAGCAGCGCTTACCCGACGACGGGATTATCGGCGAGGAATACGGCACCCGCAATGAAAGTGCAGGGCGGCAATGGGTGCTCGATCCGATCGACGGCACCACCAGTTTCATTGCCGGTCGCCCGATTTTCGGTACGCTGATCGCGCTGCTGCAGGATGGCTGGCCGGTGCTGGGTGTGATCGACCAGCCGATCGCGCGCGAGCGCTGGGTCGGCAGGATCGGGGAAGGGACGACCTTCAACGGCAAACCTGCCAGCGTGCGACCGCTGAAAGACCTTTCGGATGCCGTGCTGGGCACCACCACCCCGCACCAGTTTGCGGGCGATGATGTCGATGCCTTCATGGGCGTCGCCAAGGCCGTGGCCGAGCGCAAGATCATCTACGGCGGCGATTGCTACAATTATGCGCTCGTCGCCTCCGGCCATGTCGATCTCGTGATCGAAGCCAATCTCAAGCTCCACGATTATGCCGCGCTCGTCCCCGTGGTCGAAGGCGCGGGCGGGATGATGAGCGATTGGCAGGGCAACCCGCTCGACGCCGGTTCGGACGGCCGCGTGATCGCGCTCGGCGACCCTGCGCGGCTCGAGGACGTGCTAGAGGCGATGGGATAACTTCGGAGGCTTGCCGCTCGCGATTCAGCTCGCGTCGGGAGCGCTGCCCGCACCGTTCGAGATCGCGGAAGTCAGCCTTATCGAGCAAAAAGTGACACAGGCCGGACAATTTTCCTTCGATGTCGCTGGCATACAATTAAGCCCAACATTCAATCGCCTAATGCGCCGCGGTCGCCAATTCCGGCGGCGGGATCATTGTTTTAGGGTCTAAATCTTCATGAAGAAACTTATGCTTGCGGTCGCGCTTGGCGCGGTCGTTTCTGCGCCTGCACTCGCCCAGGATGGCGATGAGGGCACCAGCACCGCCCGCGACGGGTTCCGTATCGAAGCGCGCGCAACCTACGAAACTCCGACGATCTCGAGCGTGATCGAGGAAGACGATGTCTACAAGCTCGGCAGCGCCTTCGCCTTCGGCGGTGAAATCGGCTTCGACCTCGCAGTCAGCGACAGCGTCGTCGTCGGACCCTATGGGCAGTACGAGAAGTCGACAGTTGAGAGCACCGAAGACGGCTTCACCGTCCGCACCACCGACTACATCGAAGCGGGTCTGCATGTCGGCGTCGCCACCGGCGGCAACGGCCAGATCTACGGCAAGGTCGGTTACGCGCAGCTCGGTTTCGAAACCGAAGGGCTCGGCCTCGACACGACCGAGGAAGGCTCCGGCATCGGCTTCGCGCTGGGCTACGAGCTGGGCCTCGGCGAGAATCTCTATGCCCGCATCGAAGGCGGCTACGCCGATGTCGGTGAAGTCTACGGCCTCAACTGGCAGCGCCGCCATTTCGGCGTCGCGCTGGGCGGTCGCTTCTGATCGGACCCTCTCCGATTGAACCGAAGGGCGGCGGGGCAAAGCGCTTCGCCGCCCTTTTTCTTTGCCGGTCGCGCGGGGAACCCTGCCGTTCCGCAGCCCGTTGTCCGAGTAAAGAAAGGACAATTCTATGCCTCATTTGAATACCAGCGGGATCACCGACTGGACGCCCGGCGAATTACCCGATCTGGCGGGTAAGCTCTTCGTCATCACCGGCGGAAATTCCGGTATCGGCTTCGAAGCGGCCAAGATCCTCGCGAGGAAAAACGCCGATGTCGTAATTGCGGTTCGCAATGCCGAAAAGGGCAAGCAGGCGCTCGCCAAACTCGTCAATCAGGGTGAAGGGCGCTGCGAAATGCTCGGCCTCGATCTGGCCGACATGGCCTCTATCCGTGCGGCTGCGAAGGAAACGGGCGAGCGCTTCGGCGCCATTTACGGCCTCATAAACAATGCCGGCGTGATGCAAACGCCCAAGCAGAAGACCGCGGACGGCTTCGAGATGCAGCTCGGCACCAACCACCTCGGGCACTTCCTATGGACCGCGCTGATGATGGGCCAGGTCGACGGGCGCGGTGGACGCGTCGTCACCGTGTCCAGCATCATGCACAAGTTCGGCCGGATCGATTTCGATGACCTGATGATGGAGCAAGGATACGACCCCAACCGCTCCTACAACCGCTCCAAGCTCGCAAACCTGCTGTTTGCGCTGGAATTGCATCGCCGGCTGGAAGCGGCGGATTCGAAGATCAAGTCGATCGCGTGTCATCCCGGATATTCGGACACAGCGTTGCAGAGCAAGGTCGGCAATCCGCTGTTCAAGATGGTCTACAAGGTTTCGAACGCCGTATTCGCGCAGCCGGCCGAGCGCGGCGCGTGGCCGACCGCGCTCGCCGCGGCCGACGAACGTGCGGACAGCGGCGGCTATTATGGTCCGACCGGTTTCTTCGACGCGCGCGGACCGGTGGGCGATAGCGACGTCGAGGCGCGTGCGCTCGACGAGGACGTGGCCAAGCGGCTATTCGAAATGAGCGAAGAAATGGTGGGAGAGGAATTGAAACTCTGACCGGGTCGCTGTTCTTCTATGGCGTCCTGCGCGAAGGGCTGGGCGACTGGCCATTCCTTGCGGGGATCGGCCCGGGGCAGTCGGCGACCGCTTCCGGGAGGCTGCATGCGATCGGGACGCCGCAGGGCTGGTATCCGGCGCTGCTGCCCGGCGATGGGCTGATTTACGGGAGTTGCCACGAAGCGGGCGGGGCGGATCTGGCTGCGATGGATGCTTTCGAAGGGGCGGATTACGAGCGGCGGCCCATTGCCGTCGACGTTGGCGGATTAGCGCATCGAGCCGATGCCTATCTCTGGACCGCCGAGCTGCCCGAGGGGGCCGAGCCGATCGCTCACGGCGATTTCGTGCGATGGCTCGAGGAGACCGGGCGCAAGCCGTATGCGGGCGGATGAGCCATCCGAATCGCTTGCATTGAAGCGCAAAATCGCTATGTGCGCTGCCTTCACGACACAGTTTCCGAGTCCGGCCTGGCGACAAGGGCTGCCAGGGCTGGTCCAATGTGTCTCTGAACAAAGGAGATGAAAATGCCCAAGCTTAAGACCAAGAGCGGTGTGAAGAAGCGCTTCAAGATCACCGCAAACGGCAAGGTCAAGCACGGCGTCGCTGGCAAGCGTCACCGCCTGATCAGCCACAATGCGAAGTATATCCGCCAGAACCGCGGCACCACCGTCCTGTCCGACGCGGACACAAAGACGGTGAAGAAATGGGCCCCGTACGGGCTTGATTGATCACGCGGCCTAGCCAGCCCGCTCCCCCGCCCTTCCGCCCGGAACCTACCGGGGGATCATCCGGGTGGAAGGGCGGGGGAGCGGGCCGGAGCAGAATTCTGAAAGGATATACGAAATGCCTCGCATCAAACGCGGCGTGACCACTCGCGCCAAGCACAAGCGGATCCTCGACCAAGCCAAGGGCTATCGCGGTCGCCGCAAGAACACCATCCGCATCGCGCGCCAGGCCGTCGAAAAGGCCGGCCAGTACGCTTACCGCGATCGCAAGGTCAAAAAGCGCAATTTCCGCGCGCTGTGGATCCAGCGCATCAACGCGGCCGTCCGCGCCGAAGGCCTGACCTATTCGCAGTTTATGCACGGCGTGAAGCTTGCTGGTATCGAGCTCGACCGCAAGGTCATGGCCGATCTCGCCATGAACGAGGAAGCGGCATTCAAGTCGATCATCGCCCAGGCGAAAGACGCGCTTCCCGCATAAGTTCGCATCGCCGTGCCGCGGCATCGGCGAGCGCCATCAAAATACTGAAAAAGGGGGCTTCGGCATACGCTGGAGCCCCTTTTTAAGTGCATCCGCGGCTGCGCGCCGCTTGTATGAACCCGCCACAGTTCTTGTATGAACGCGCCAATTCAGGCAAACGCCCTGCATGGCGTCGGGGATAAACATCGGAAAGAGTTCGGGCGAGGACTACCGGGTTCGCAGCCACTTCTACACACCGCCCGAGCAGTTCGACGGCTGTTTCACGACATTCTATCACATGTCGCTGCAGGTCGACGGGGACGGATTCGTGCAGGATTACCTGCAACCCGAATGGGCCAACATCCGGTTTTTCGCAGGAGCCTGCCCCGAGGCCGAGATCGGATCGCACCGCGTTGCGGGGGCCGGCTTCACTGCGACCGGCCCGAGTTCACTGCCCTGCAAATTCGAGCTCGGCGCATCGGAGATGTGGGGCATAGGCTTCCTTCCGCTTGGCTGGGCGCGGTTTATCGAAGCCGATGCGTTCGATCTGGCAAACGGCCTTTGGGACGGGTCGCAGCACCCCGCATTCGCCAAGTTCGACCGCCTATCGCGGGTCTTGTGCGACCCCGAAGCGGCGCGCGAGGACCAGTTGGCAACCATCATCCAGGAGATGGAGAGCCTGATGCGTCCGAACCGCGACGAGCTCAAGATCGTGCGCGTGCACAGGGCTCTGGTCGAGGGGAACTTCCTCGCCGTCGGAGACCTCGCCGATGCCTGCGCGATGAGCATCCGCTCGCTCGAGCGACTGTGTCGCCGTTACTTCGGGTTCACGCCCAAGAAGCTGATGCGACGCCAGCGCTTTACCCGCAGCCTGGCGAGTTACATGCTGCATCGGGGCAGCCGCTGGACCGAAGTGATGGATGGCGATTATCACGACCAGGCGCAATTCACCCGCGAGTTTCACGAGTTCATGACCATGAACCCGAGCGAATACGCGCACCTCGACCATCCGATCCTCGCATCTTTCATCGAAGCGCGTGCGCGGGTGTGGGGCAGCGCCGCTCAGGCGCTGGACAGTCCGTCGCGCGACTAGACCCGGTCCCCCCGATTAGTGTAGCCCCGTGTGATAACGGGCCGCAATCACCAGCAATCGGGAGACTGAATGCACGCCGAAACCGGGAATGCCATTACTATCCGTTTCGCGCTGCCCGCACCGGAACTGCGTCCTTATGTGACGACGTACTACAGGACCGATGCGGTTTGCTCGCCCTCCGAACCCTACATCGAAGACTACCTGCATCCCGAGTGGTCCAATCTCAGGATCCTGTCCGACAGCCTTGGTGAAGCGGCAATCGGCTCCGATCCGCTCCGCCGGAGCCCGGACTTCGCCGTGACTGGCCCGACCAGCCGCTCGACCCGCTTTCGCATCGGTTCCGGGCGCAGTTGGGGCATCGGCCTGCTGCCGCTTGGATGGGCGGCACTGATCGGTGCGCAGGCCTGCGATTATGCGGATCGCTTCGTCGACGGCTTCGAAGATTCTGCCTTCGCCGGATTCCGGTCGCTGGCTCAGACGCTGTCTGTATCGAGCGGCGATTTCGACGAAGAGCTCGCCCTTATCGAAGCGCATATGGGTGAAGTTCTCGAATCCGGTATCGAGACGCATGAAGCTATTGCCGAAGTGAATGCCGCGCTGGTCGATCCCGAGATTGGTAGCGTAGCCGGGCTGGCCGACCGCGTCGGAATGAACGTGCGTTCGCTGGAACGCCTTTCGCTGAGGGCATTCGGCTTTCCGCCAAAAATCTTGCTCAGGCGCCAGCGCTTCCTGCGCAGCCTTGCGCAATTCATGCTCGACCCTTCCATGAAGTGGCTGAAAACGCTCGATTACCAGTATCATGATCAGGCCCACTTCGTGCGCGACTTCCAACGCTTTATGGGTATGAGCCCGAGCGAATACGCCAGGCTGGACAAGCCGATCCTGATCGCTGCGGCACGCGCCCGGATGGAGATCGCGGGTGAGGCGGTGCAAGGGCTCCATCGCCCGAGCGCTGCCAATTAGCCGCGGGGCGCGAGAAAATCCCGCCAACAAGGCATTGGCACTTTGCCTTGCCAGCCATTTGACGCTAGCGGACCCGCTCAATCGATTGAGCTGACAATGACCGAATTGACATCACAGAAACAGGCGGCGCTGGCCGCCATTGCCGATGCCGCCACGCTCGACGCGCTCGAGGAACAGCGGGTCGCGGCGCTCGGCAAGAAAGGCTGGGTGAGCCTTGCGCTGAAGACGCTCGGGGGAATGAGCCCCGAAGAACGGCAAGAGGCCGCGCCGGCCATCCAGGCCGTGCGCGCCGAAATCGCCGATGCGATCGAGGCGAAGAAGGCGGCGCTGGAAGCGGCCGCTCTCGAAGCGCAGCTGGCGAGCGAGACGATCGACCTGACGTTGCCCGCGCCCGCCGCGCCGAAAGGCTCGGTCCATCCGGTGAGCCAGGTGATGGACGAACTGGCGGAGATCTTCGCCGACCTCGGCTTCACCGTCGCCACCGGTCCCGAGATCGAAGACGACTGGCACAACTTCACTGCGCTCAACATGGACGAAAGCCATCCCGCGCGTGCGATGCATGATACCTTCTATTTCCCGGACGCCGCCCCCGATGGCGGTCAGATGCTGCTGCGCACGCACACCTCGCCGGTGCAGATCCGCTCGATGCAGGCGATCGCCAAGGCCAATCCCGGCGGCGCCCCGATGCGGCTGATCGCGCCAGGCCGCGTTTACCGTTCGGACAGCGACGCGACCCACACGCCGATGTTCCACCAGGTCGAAGGCCTCGTGATCGATCGCGATATCCATCTCGGCCACCTCAAGTGGACGCTCGAGACCTTCCTCAAGGCGTTCTTCGAGCGCGACGACATCGTCCTGCGCCTGCGCCCGTCCTACTTCCCGTTCACCGAACCGAGCGTGGAGGCCGATGTCGGCTACTCCAACGAGAACGGGCGGCGCGTGGTCGGCGGGAACGGCGACGATCCGGGCTATGAATGGATGGAGCTGCTGGGCAGCGGGATGGTGAACCGCCGCGTGCTCGAAATGGGCGGGTTCGATCCCGATCAGTGGCAGGGCTTTGCCTGGGGTCTCGGCGTAGACCGGCTCGCCATGCTCAAATACGGCATGAACGATCTGCGCGCCTTCTTCGACGGCGATCCGCGCTGGCTTTCGCATTACGGATTCGCGGCGGTCGACCAGCCAACGCTTTCCGCCGGTGTGGGAGCGGGCGCATGAAGTTTTCGATCACCTGGCTCAAGGACCATCTCGAAACCGATGCGTCGCTCGCGGAGATCCTCGAAGCGCTGACTGCGATCGGGCTCGAAGTCGAAGGCGTCGAAGACCCGGCGGAAAAGCTCGCAGGCTTCACCGTCGCCAAGGTGCTGACCGCCGAAAAGCATCCCGATGCCGACAAGTTGCAGGTGCTCACGGTCGACACCGGCGAGGGCGATCCGCTGCAGGTCGTGTGCGGCGCGCCCAATGCGCGTGCGGGGATGAAGGGCGTGCTCGGACAGCCCGGCGCGGTCGTCCCGTCGAACGGCATGGAATTGCGCAAGAGCGCGATCCGCGGGGTCGAATCGAACGGTATGATGTGCTCGGTGCGCGAGCTCGAACTGGGCGAAGAACACGACGGCATCATCGAATTGCCCGAGGATGCGCCGGTCGGCCACTCGTTCGCCGATTATCACGGTTCTTCGCCGGTCATCGACGTTGCGATCACGCCCAACCGCCCCGATTGCATGGGCGTGTACGGGATCGCGCGCGACCTTGCGGCGAAAGGTCTCGGTACGCTGAAGCCGATCGCCTTCCCCGAGTTCACCGCAGAGGGCGCATGCCCGGTCGAAATCCGCACCGACGATCCCGAAGGCTGCCCGGCGTTCTATGGCCGCGTGGTGAAGGGTGTGACAAACGGCCCGTCGCCCGACTGGCTGCAACAGCGGCTGAAGAGCGCGGGCCAGCGCCCGATCTCGCTGCTGGTCGACCTCACCAACTATTTGATGCTGGCCTATGGCCGTCCGGCGCACGCCTATGACATGGCGAAGCTGCACGGCGCCGTGGTCGCGCGGCGCGCCGAGGATGGCGAGCAGGTGCTGGCGCTCAACGAGAAGACCTACACGCTCGACGAGACCATGACGGTGATCGCGGACGAGAAGGAAGTCCACGACATCGCCGGGATCATGGGCGGCGAGAATTCGGGCGTGCAGGAGGATACGACCGATGTGCTGCTCGAAATCGCCTATTTCAATCCGGCGCGCATAGGCGTGACCGGGCGCAAGCTCGGCCTTGCTTCGGATGCGCGCACGCGGTTCGAGCGCGGGGTCGATCCGGCGTGGCTGCAGGAAGGGCTCGATCTTCTCACCGGGCTGATCGTCGAACTGGCGGGCGGACAGGCGAGCGAAGCGGTGCAGGCCGGTTCGCCGCCGAGCGAGCCCAAGGTCGTGCAATTCGATCCGGCCCGCACCGCGAAGCTGGGCGGTGTCGATGTGCCGGAAGACGAACAGCGCCGCATCCTCGAAAGCCTCGGCTTCGAAGTAGCCGACCCCGGATCAAGTCCGGGGCAGGCTTGGCAGGTCACCTGCCCGCTGCGCCGCCACGATATCGAAGGGCCGGCGGACCTCGTCGAGGAAGTCGTGCGCATCCATGGTCTCGACACAGTTGCCAGCACCGCGCTTCCGCGCGCCGAGGGCGTCGCCAAACCCACTGCGACGCCCGAGCAGGTGGTGGAACGCAAGCTGCGCCGCGCGGCAGCGGCAAGCGGCCTCAACGAGGCGATCACGTGGTCATTCCTCCCCGAGAGTGAAGCCTCTCATTTCACTGCCACGGACGATCTGTGGAAGCTCGCCAACCCGATCAGCGAGGACATGAAGGTCATGCGCCCCTCGCTGATCCCGGGTCTGCTGATGGCGGCGCGCGAGGCGGCCAAACGCGGCAGCGCCTCTTCGCGGCTATTCGAAATCGGGCGTCGCTACTTCCGCGGTCCAGACGGGCTGAGCGACGAGCGACCGACGCTCGGCGTGCTGCTCGCCGGTGAGAAGGTCGAGCGCGGCTGGGCTACCGGCAAGGCGCAGATGTTCGATGCCTACGATGCCAAGGCGGCTGCAATCGAGCTGCTCGAAGCCGCCGGAGCACCTGTCGCTAACCTCGTGGTGATGGGCGAGGCAGGGGCACAGTTCCACCCTGGCCAGTCGGCGACGCTGCGGCTCGGGCCGAAGAACGTGCTGGCGCGCTTCGGCATGCTGCATCCGGCAACGCTCAAGGCGTTCGATATCGATGGCCCGGTCGTGGCGGTAGAGATCTTCCTCGACGCGCTGCCGAAGAAGAAGGCGGCAAGCGGCCCGCCGAGCTTCGCCCGCCCGACATATTCGCCGCCCGCGCTGCAATCGGTGACGCGCGATTTCGCCTTCCTCGTCCCCGCCGACCTCGCCGCTGCAGACCTC
Source organism: Erythrobacter sp. GH1-10 (assembly GCF_045363165.1). Taxonomy (NCBI): domain Bacteria; kingdom Pseudomonadati; phylum Pseudomonadota; class Alphaproteobacteria; order Sphingomonadales; family Erythrobacteraceae; genus Erythrobacter; species Erythrobacter sp. GH1-10. Next base: position 532,074 of record NZ_JBJFLP010000001.1, read on the forward strand.
GTGCGCGCGGTCAAGGGTGCGGCGCGTGATCTCTCTTGGGCGAACATCGTCGACGCGCGCGTGTTCGACGTCTTCGCCGGACAGGGCGTGCCCGAGGGCAAGAAATCGGTCGCGGTCGAAGTGACGCTCCAGCCGCAGGACAAGAGCTACAAGGACGCCGATCTCAAGGCGATTTCGGAAGCGATCGTCGCAAGCGCCGCCAAGCAGGGAGCGGAGCTGCGCGGTTGATTCAGGTTTGCCGGAACGACGGAGTCGAGCTCCACCTTGAAGAGTTCGGCGAGCCGCTGCGCCCCCTGATCATTCTGATTTCGGGCGCAGGCGCACCTGCCGAATTCTGGCCGCGCGATTTCTGCGACGGGCTGGCCGGCAAGGGCTTCCGCGTGGTTCGCTTTTGGCACCGGGACACCGGGATTTCGACGCATTTCGACGCACCCTATTCCATTGACGCTCTGATCGGCGATGTGCTTGCGCTGCAAGCGGAGCTCGGTGCCGGGAAGGCCCACCTGGTCGGCCATTCGATGGGCGGGTACATCGTCCAGATGATGGCATGCCGGTATCCGCACCGAATGCTGGGTAGTGTAGCGATGGCCACAGGTCCGGTGCATTCGGAAGACGGGAAGCAGCGATTGGAATTGTCTTCCCCCGATGCAAGTCTGTGGCCCAAGCTGCTCGCCAACCAGCCGAAAGGCGATTTCGAAAGCGATCTCGCTGGCTGGCTGACAAGCTGGAACCTGCTAAACGGCGCGATCGAAATCGAAGAGAACCTGGCGGTTGGGTACACGCGTGCGCTTTATGATGGGCCTGCGTCCAACCATCAGGTCGCGGACAACCACATCCATGCGGTTTCTACGGTTCCAGACAGCCTCGCACACGAGCTTACCGAATGCGACGTGCCCCTGCTGTTCCTGACCGGCGAGTACGACCCTCTTGTCCCGCCAGACCACGGTCGCAAATCGGCGGGGCTATCGCTTGCCGGGCAATTCCGCATCCTGCCGCAAGCGGGGCACATGTATTTCAATCGCGCAACCTGGGACCATATCCTGCAGGAAGTCTCCCACCATTGCGCCGTCGCCGACCGGCGACAGGAACCCATACGACCATGACATCCAATCGCCGCACCTTCGCGATCATTTCGCACCCCGACGCGGGCAAGACCACGCTTACCGAAAAGCTGCTGCTCCAAGGCGGCGCGATCCACCTTGCCGGCGAGGTCAAGGCGCGCGGGCAGGCGCGGCGCGCGCGCTCGGACTGGATGAAGATCGAGCAGCAGCGCGGCATTTCGGTCACCTCCTCGGTGATGACCTTCGAGAAGGAGTATGACGGTGAGCCCATCACCTTCAACCTGCTCGACACGCCTGGGCACGAGGACTTTTCCGAAGACACCTACCGGACGCTGACCGCGGTCGATTCGGCGATCATGGTGATCGACGCCGCGAAGGGCATCGAGCCGCAAACCCGCAAGCTGTTCGAGGTCTGCCGGTTGCGCAGCGTGCCGATCATCACTTTCGTCAACAAGGTCGACCGCGAAGGCCGCCCGGTGTTCGAACTGCTCGACGAGATCGCCGACATGCTCGCGCTCGACGTATCGCCGCAGATGTACCCCGTCGGCATGGGCGGGCAGTTCCAGGGCATCCTCGATTTCGCCAGCGGCGAGGTCGCCGTGCCCGAAGGCGGCAGCAAGGAATTCCTCGGCACGAGGCTGAGCGATTTCGACCTGCCCGACGAAATCGCTGAGAACGTCGAGCTCTCGCAGATCGGCTATCCGGAATTCGACCTCGAAGCGTACCGCAATGGCGACATGACGCCGGTCTATTTCGGATCGGCGCTCAAGAATTTCGGGGTCGAGGAACTGATCGACGCGATCGCCAAGTTCGCGCCGCCGCCGCGCCCGCAGCCGGCGGGCGAAGAGCAGATCAGCCCCGAGCGCGACGAGGTCACCGGCTTCATCTTCAAGGTGCAGGCCAATATGGACCCCAACCACCGCGACCGGATCGCCTTCATGCGGCAGGTTTCGGGCACCTTCAAACGCGGGATGAAGCTGACGCCCTCGGGCCTCGGCAAGCCGATCGCGATCCATTCCCCGATCCTGTTCTTCGCGCAGGACCGCGAAATCGCCGACACGGCGCAAGCGGGCGACATCATCGGCATTCCCAATCACGGCACCTTGCGGGTCGGGGATACGCTGAGCGAGAAGGACAAGGTGCGCTTCTCCGGCCTGCCGAATTTCGCGCCCGAGATCCTGCGCCGCGTCCAGCTCAAGGACCCGACCAAGACCAAACAGTTGAGGAAAGCGCTCGACGATCTTTCCGAAGAGGGCGTGATCCAGGTGTTCTATCCCGAGATCGGCGCGCAGCACATCGTCGGGGTCGTCGGCCAGCTCCAGCTCGACGTGCTGATCGCCCGGCTCGAGGCCGAGTACAAGGTCGAGGCGGCGCTCGAAGCCTCGCCTTTCGCCACCGCGCGCTGGCTCAAGGGCGAGGCGAAAGCTTTGGACGAGTTCGAGAGCTTCAACCGCGCCAATCTCGCGCGCGACCGCGACGGCGACCTCGTCTTCATGGCCAAGAGCCCATGGGACGTGAACTACCAGGTCGAAAAGAACCCCGAGCTGACCTTTTCGGCGACCAAGGAGCGCTGAGGTTCTGAATCCGCTCGTGCTGAGCTTGTCGAAGCACTGCACTTCTTCAATCCCACCTTCCCCAAGAAGAAGGACAGCCCTTCGACAAGCTCAGGGCGAGCGGGATTGAGTATTATCCTTGTCGCCGCAGAAATCGCACGGCATGGGAGCGGCATGAACGGTACAGGCCCTACCTCGCAGTCATTCATCTCGCAGCGCCTCAAGCTCAATTACGAAGATTGGGGCGGGCCCGGAGACAAAGACAGCAAGCCCCCGCTGGTGCTTGTCCATGGCGGACGCGACCACGCACGCAGCTGGGACTGGACCGCCGAGGCCTTGCGCGACGAGTATCATGTCATCGCGATGGATCACCGCGGGCATGGCGACAGCGACTGGGTCTCCGACGGCAATTATTCCGCCGGAGACATGGTTTACGATCTCGCGCAGCTGATCCACCAGTTGGGCGTCGGACCGGTGCGAATGGTGGCGCATTCGATGGGCGGGAATGTCGCACTGCGCTACGCCGGCATGTTCCCCGAGATGGTCACCAAGCTGGTGGCGATCGAGGGACTCGGCCCGTCGCCCGAATGGAAGGAAAAGCAACGCGCCACGCCCTATCCCGAGCGGATGCGCGAATGGATCGAGAAGAAGCGCGCCGCGGCTGGCCGGTCCCCGCGCAAATACGACAGCATCGAGGCTGCGTTCGCGCGGATGATCGAGGAAAACTCCTACCTCACCGAGGAACAGGCGCGGCATCTCACGGTCCACGGCGTCAACCGCAACGAGGATGGAACCTACAGCTGGAAGTTCGACCCGCACCTCAACGTCTGGGGCGTCGAAGACGTTGCCGACGAATTTATGGAGGCGACCTGGGCCGCGATCGAGTGCCCCACGCTGCTGCTCTACGGCGCCGACAGCTGGGCCTCGAACCCGGAAAAGGACGGGCGGATCGAACACTTCAAGACCGCCAAGGTGATCGAGTTCGACAAGGCCGGGCACTGGCTCCACCATGACCAGTTCGACAGGTTCATCGGAGTCCTCCGCGACTTCCTCTAGTTATACGGAGACACGACATGGCTGATTTCTTCGACGTGCTCGAGCCCAAGCATGTGGCGATGATCGAGAAGCAGCCGGTGTTCTTCGTCGCCACCGCCGCCGCCGATGGCCGCATCAATCTCAGCCCCAAGGGCTACGACGCATTCCGCGTGATCTCTCCCACGCGGGTTGCCTATCTCGATCTCGCCGGATCGGGCAACGAGACCCACGCGCATGTGACCGCGGATCAGGCGGACAAGGGCCGGATCACGCTGATGTTCTGCAATTTCGATCGGCCTGCGCTCATTTTGCGGATCTATGGCAAGGCCACGCCAGTGCTTCCTCAAGATGAAGCTTGGGAACGGCTGGCCGACCACTTCACCATGCTCCCCGGCACGCGGCAAATCTTCGACATTACGGTCGAAAGCGTACAGACCTCTTGCGGCTGGGGTGTGCCCTTCATGAGTTTCGAGGCGGAGCGCGAGACATTGAAGAAGGCACATCGCCAGATGGAGCCCGACGCGTGGACCACCAAGGTGGCCGGTCGGACGCAGAGCATCGACGGCCTGCCGACCCGCGCGACCGATCGTTATATTGCCGGCGCCGATTGACGCACGAAATGTGCAAGCGGGGCGCCTCAAGGGCACTAATTCAGCAGTCATTGCCTAAAAAGTAACCAGAAGGTTAAAAACTAGGCATCCAGTTTTGTGCAGGTGCGAAGGAATCGGTTGATTCCGTTGCGTCAAGTCTTTCCGTCGATTCTGGCACGGCTCTTGCTGCTCTGTGCTTACCGGGATGTGCCCGGTGAGCCAAAGGGGGCACGGATGAAGTTCATCATCGCCATCATAAAACCGTTCAAGCTCGATGAGGTCCGCGAAGCGCTGGGCGCCATCGGGGTCGCCGGAATGACCGTTTCCGAGGTCAAGGGTTTCGGGCGCCAAAAGGGCCAGACCGAAATCTATCGCGGCGCGGAATACTCCACCAACATGCTGCCGAAAGTGAAGCTCGAGATCGCCGCGAGCGACGATATCGCCGCGCAGGTCGTCGAAACGATCCAGCAGACCGCCAACACCGAAGCGATCGGCGACGGCAAGATCTTCGTGCTCGACCTCGCATCGGCAACCCGCATTCGCACCGGCGAAAGCGGCGAAACCGCACTCTAATAGGGGACAGACATCATGAAACGTACTTTCCTGACATGTGCTGCCCTGACGGCTGGCGCTGCGCTGATCGCAGGGCCCGCCATGGCAGCTCCGGTGGCCGAGGCAGCCGAAGTGGTCGAAGCCGTTGCGGAAACTGCAGCACCTGCGGCCGACGCCGTCAGCGGCGGCACCGCCTATATCTTCAATACCCTGCTGTTCCTGATCGGCGGATTCCTGGTGATGTGGATGGCGGCCGGTTTCGCCATGCTCGAGGCCGGGCTGGTCCGTTCAAAGAACACGTCCACACAGTGCCTCAAGAATATCGGCCTCTATTCGATCGCCGGCCTGATGTTCTGGGTGATCGGCTACAACATCGCCTATCCGGGCGATTTCAACGGCTATATCGGCGGATTTTCCGGTATCTACGGAATGCAGCCGGTCGGCGAAGCCGATCTCGAAACGGGCTACTCGGTCGCGTCCGACTGGTTCTTCCAGATGGTCTTCTGCGCCACCACCGCTTCGATCGTGTCGGGCACCGTGGCCGAGCGGGTGAAGATCGTTCCGTTCTTCATCTTCGTCACCGTGCTGACCGGCATCATCTATCCGGTTGTCGTCAGCTGGGAATGGGGCGCAGGCTTCCTCGATGGCATGGGCTTCAGCGATTTCGCAGGCTCGACGCTGGTGCACTCGACCGGCGGCTGGGCTGCCCTGGTCGGTGCTCTCATCATCGGCTCGCGTCTCGGACGGTATGGCGCCGACGGCAAGGTCAACGTCTTCCCGGGTTCGAACATCCCGCTGGCGACGCTCGGCACCTTCATCCTGTGGCTCGGCTGGTTCGGGTTCAACGGCGCATCGCAGCTGGCGATGGGCACCGTTGGCGATGTTTCCGACGTCTCGAAGATCTTCGTCAACACCAACATGGCCGCAGCCGGCGGTGTGGTTACGGCGATCGTCCTCACCCAGCTTCGCTACAAGAAGGCTGACGTCACCATGGCGCTCAATGGCGCGCTGGCCGGCCTTGTGTCGATCACCGCAGAGCCACTGGCACCGTCGGTCGGCGCATCGATCGTGATCGGCGCCATCGGCGGAGCGATCGTGGTCTTCACCGTACCACTGCTCGACAAGCTCAAGATCGACGACGTTGTCGGTGCTATCCCGGTCCACCTGTTCGCAGGAATCTGGGGCACCCTCGTGGTCGCCTACAGCACCCAGTCGGAAGTGGATGGCGTCCAGCTGACCGTCATGCAGCAGCTCGGTGTGCAGGCTTACGGCGTCGTAGCGACAGCCGTTTGGGTCTGCGCAGCCTCGGCAATCGTCTGGCTGGCCCTCAAATACACCATCGGTGTCCGGCCTTCGGAAGAAGACGAGACCGCCGGGCTCGACCACGCCGAAATCGGGGTGGAAGCCTATCCGGAATTCGCTCGGACCACCTGAGCGTAACCAGTTTGGCGGGGGAGGAACTCTCTCCTCTCCCTTCTCCCCCGCCTCCACTCGTTCCTCCTGCGAACGAACAGACTGATACGGGCCGGAGCATTCGTGCTTCGGCCCTTTTTTTGCGATTTTGCTGTGTGGCGGGCGCGTTACACAGAACTGTAAAAAATCGCGGCATTCGAGGCCAGACTCTTGAGTTTTCGCAATTTCGGGAGCCAACTTGCGGTCATCGGGCGAAAAGACCCGCCATTCAAAGGAGAGAGCACATGGCCACCACGCCGAAAAATCCGAATTTCCGGTTTCGCTTGCGTCACGTACTGCTGACGGGCTGCGCGCTCGCGCTCGGGGCCGGCCCGGCCATGGCGCAGGATCAGGATGAACAAGAGAGTGACGAACGCGTAAGCGGCAACGTCATCGTCGTAACCGCGACGAAGCGCGACTCCACCATCCAGGATATTCCGTTCTCGATCAGCGCGCTGACTGCCGAAGACATCCAGAAATCCGGCGCGACCAATCTTGAAGATATCTCGCGCAACGTCGCGGGTCTTTCGGTGCAGAACCTCGGCCCGGGCCAGAGCCAGGTTTCGGTTCGCGGCGTCTCCGCGGGTCAGGTCGTGCGCGATCAGCCGGGCGTCAAGGAGCAGGTCGGCGTCTATCTCGATGAGTCCGTTATTTCGCTTTCGCTGTTCACCCCCGATCTCGACCTGTTCGATCTCAACCGCGTCGAAACCCTGCGCGGACCGCAGGGCACCCTGTTCGGATCGGGCAGCGTCGGCGGTACGATCCGCTACATCACCAACCAGCCGACCGTCGGCGTGACGGAAGGCGCGGTAGAAGCCAACGTCAACGTCCTCGAAGGCGGCGATATCGGCTGGCATACCAAAGGCGCGATCAATCTCCCGCTGGGCGACAACATGGCGATGCGGGCGGTGGGATATTACACCGAATATGCCGGCTTCATCGACGCGCTCGGCCCAGGCGGCGGCGAGAACATCAACAGCGGGGAGCGCTATGGCGGACGGCTCGCGCTGACGCTCGATACGGGTGAGGGCTTCAGCATCACTCCGCGTGTGATCTACCAAAAAACCACGGCAAACGGGTTCAACCGGCAGGAAATTTTCAACCTGTTCGCCAACCCGTTCACAACCACGCGCCCGCCGATCCAGCTGGGCGAACGCGAGCAATATCTGTTGCTGCAGGAGGCGTTCGAAGACGAAACCTTTATCGCCGACGTCGTGGTCGAAGCCGATTTCGGCGGGGTCACGCTGACCGGCGTCAGCTCCTATATCAACCGCGACATCCTCGTCAGCCGCGATGCCAGCGCGCTGACCGGCTCGGTTTCGGTCGATCTCGGCTATCCCGACGCGGCGGTGACGCTGCCGTCGAATCTGCGCGATACGACCGAACTCGAAACCTTCACGCAGGAGCTTCGGCTCGCCTCCGACACCGACGGCCCGCTACAATGGCTGGTCGGCGTTTTCTATTCGCAGGTCGATCGTGTCTACGCACAGCGCTTGCCCACTCCGGGCTATGCAGCAGCGACCGATGCGACACTCGGCGCGGGCACTTCCGCCGCGGTGGCCAACGGCTTCCCGAACCTCGATTCCCCGTTCAACTCGGACCTGCCTTACGACATCACGCAGTTCGCAGTGTTCGGCGAGGCGAGCTTCGACATAACCGATGCGCTGACCTTCACCGCAGGTGGGCGGTATTACGATTTCGAGGAAACCCGCACCATCACCACCGGCGGCCTGTTCGCCAATGGCGATAGCGGCGTGGTCGATACGACCGCATCGGACGGATTCACGCCGCGCTTCCTGCTCAGCTACGACATCACGCCCGACATCACCGTGAACGCACAGGCATCTCAGGGCTTCCGTCTCGGCGGGGTCAACGATCCGCTCAACGTCCCGCTCTGCAACGCGCAGGACCTCGCGCTGTTCGGAGGCTTCCAGGATTACGACGACGAGACGCTGTGGAACTACGAACTGGGGATCAAGACCCAGGGCAATGGCTTCACCTTCAACGCCGCAGGCTTCTACAACGACATCAGCAATCTACAGGTCACGCTCGATGCCGGCAGCTGCTCGTCGCGCATCGTCTTCAACGTGCCCGATGCCCACTCTGCGGGGATCGAAGCGGAGCTCGGCATCAACCCGTTCCCCGGACTGAACTTCAATCTTTCGGGAAGCTATATCGAAGCCGAATTCGACACCACGTTGCCGGGAGCGCTGGCCGGGGCGACGGGAATCCGCGAAGGCAATCGCCTGCCGTCGGTGCCGGAATTCCAGCTGTCGGCGAGCGGCAGCTACGAATTCCCGATCTCGGATGGTGCCGACGCGTTCTTCGCCGCGTCGTTCACCCATGTCGGCTCGCGCTACACCCAGCCGGCCGACCAGGAGGACAACCCGCGGACCTTCGTGTCCGGCCTGCCATTCGGCGGGGCGCCGGGCACAGATCCGGTCGTGGTCGACCTGCTGCTGCCCGACTACCAGCTGCTCAATATCAGCGCCGGGGTCGACTTCGAAAATGGGCTGAGCCTGACGATTTATGCCAACAACGTGCTCGACGAGAACCCGCTGCTCTCGTTCGACCGCGAACGCGGCGGGCGAGCACGGCTCGGCTACCGGGTCGGCAGTCCGCGCACGATCGGAGCGACGGTGCGCAAGGAATTCTGAGCCCAACGGGCCGGACCTGAAACGGGAAAGGCCGGGGTTTGCGCCCCGGCCTTTCCTCTTGTTGCACGCCATCCGGCGCGGGGTCTTCTCGGTGACACGGCCTGAAGGCCGCTATTCGGCCGCCTTGATGAAATCGGCACAACGCTCGCCGATCATGATGCTCGGGGCGTTGGTGTTGCCGCTTACGATCTTGGGCATGATCGAGGCGTCGGCGATCCAGAGCCCGTCGACCCCGCGCGCCTTGAGCGTAGGATCGACCACCGCATTCTCGTCCGCACCCATCCGGCACGTGCCGACCGGGTGATAGACCGTGTCCGCGCGGTTGCGGATCAATTCGTCGAGAGCCGCATCGTCGTTGAGGTCGATCGGGTGACGGTCGGTCGGACCGTAGGCCTGAAGCGGCGGAGCCTCGGCGATCCGGTGCGACAGGCGCACGCCCCTGCGCAAAACCTCGATATCGCGTTCGTCGTCGAGGAAATTGGGATCGATGACCGGCGCAGCGGCTGCATCGTTCGATCCCAGCCGCACGGTTCCGCGGCTCTCCGGGCGCAGCACGCAGGCGTGGAGCGAAAAGCCGTGGCCTTTCACGTTTTCGCGGCCGTGATCTTCGAGCACGGCGGGGACGAAGTGCCACTGCACGTCGGGTGCGGGGGCATCGTCCATCACGGTCCAGAACCCGCCCGCCTCGGCATAGCAGGTCGTCATCGCGCCGGTGCGCTTGCGGCGGTGTTCGAGGATCGCGCCTGCCATCTTGAACGTGCCTTTGAGCGTTCCGCCGATCGGCACGTCGGATTCGGTTTCCCAGCCCGAGACATAATCGATGTGGTCCTGCAGGTCCGATCCGACTGCAGGCTTGTCCAGCACGACCTCGATGCCGAGCTGCTTGAGGTGCTCTGCGGGGCCGATGCCGGACAGCATCAGCATCTGCGGGGAATTGAAAGCACCCGCCGACAGGACCACGCCTTTCCTTGCGTAGATCATTTCGCTGCGCCTGCCGCGCCGGACGCGCACGCCGGTAACGCGGCCACCCTCGATCACCAGTTTCTCGACCAGAGTGTTGGTGCGGATCGCGAAATTGCCCTGTTCGCGGATCGGCTCGACGTAAGCGCGCGAGGCCGACCAGCGCTCGCCATTGCGCTGTGTGACCTGGTACATGCCGAAACCCTGCTGGTTCTCGGCGTTGAAATCGTTCGTGGTGCGCAGCTGCAGCGCCGCCGCACTGTCTACGAACGCGTGGCTGGTCGGGTTGGGCGATTTCTGGTCGGAAACGAACAAGGGTCCGCCGTCGCCGTGATACTCGTCTGCCCCGCGCTCGTTCGCTTCGGCTTTCTTGAAATAGGGCAGCACGTCGTCATAGGCCCAGCCGGTGCAGCCCTGCGCGGCCCAGTTGTCGTAATCCCACTTGTTGCCGCGGATATAGACCATCGCGTTGATCGCGGAGGATCCGCCAAGCCCCTTGCCGCGCGGCTGGTAACCGATACGACCGTTCAGCCCCTTTTGCGGGACCGTATCGTATTTGTAGTTCGACGAGTTGCGGATGAAGGGCATGAAGCCCGGCGTCTTGATCAGGACGTTGTCGTTGCGCCCGCCCGCCTCGATCAGGCACACCCGCCGCGTGCCCTCGACCGCGAGCCTGCCGGCCACCGCGCTGCCGCCGCTGCCGCCACCGATAACTACGTAATCGAAACTCTCCATGCTCTCTCCTCTTGGAGAAAGACCTAAGCGGCTTCCGGAGTGGATTCAATCGGGTTTCGAGTTGCCACCGATTCCGGAGCTGCCGCACCCGCTTGCTGTCGGGCTTTCCAGCGCTCGCGAATCGTGTCCGAGGTGTCACGCGAGCCATCATGGGTCCAGCCGGGCTCGCGCAGGAGATAGGACAGCTTGTGCTTCCACGGCGCGCGCCAGATGTCGGAAACCATCCCGATCCATTCATGGAACACCGCCCACAGCAGGTTGAAACTGCCGAGCTGCTTGATGATGCCGTAGCGGATCGGTTCTTCGTCGGTCTCGGGCTCGAACGTGCCGAACATCTTGTCCCACACGATGAACACCCCCGCGTAATTGCGGTCGAGATAGCGCGGGTTGGTCGCGTGGTGCACGCGGTGATGGCTCGGCGTGTTCATCACCACCTCGAACCAGCGCGGCATCCGGCCGATCGCTTCTGTGTGAATCCAGAACTGGTAGATCAGGTTGAAGCCCGCGCAGATCGCGATCATTCCCGGATGGAAGCCGAGCAGCACCAGCGGCAGCGCGAACAGGAATCCGAAGGTGAAGGCGCCGGTCCAGCTTTGGCGCAGCGCGGTCGAGAGGTTGTAATGCTGGCTCGAATGGTGGTTCACATGGCTCGCCCACATCCAGCGGATGCGGTGCCCGGCGCGGTGCACCCAGTAATATTTGAGGTCGTCGAGCACGAAGCACAGCGGCCAGGCCCACCACACCGTCCACCAGTCCGGCCCCATTTCGAAGATGCGGTATTCATAGGCGGCGATGAAGATGTAGAGCGCGAACCCGCCGAACAGCGCGCCCGCGATAGTCGAGCCCAGCCCGAAGGCGAGGCTCACCAGTGTATCCTTCGGCTCATAGGCCTCGGGCCGCTTGAAGCGCGCCCAGACCATCTCCGCCAGCACGGCGAGGACGAACAGCGGCACGGCTATCTCGGTGGGCGAAAAATCAGGCATGGTGCTCCTTATCTAGTGCATTGATCGCGTCTGCCCAAGATGCAGCGTCAGGATGGGAAAGCCCGACCGAGCCAAACCGGGTCTCGCCCGAGGCGATCTCGATGCGTTCGCCGTTCGCCGATGCGCTCGCAGAACCGGTGAGGATGCGCCCGGCGAACCGGTTGCCGTGGCGCTTGATGACCATGATCCGCCCGTCGGCATCGCGCAGCAGCGCGCCCTTGCCGCCGGTATCCAGCGCAATCCTTTCAGGTATGAACCCGTCGTGCACCTCGCTGGCAGCCCGCGCGGCGTCCGCATCGCTCGAAAGCACGGGATTGCCGCCCAGCTTCATCAGCGCTGCAAGGCCCGCGAGCGCGAATATGGCGACGAGCGATCCGCCGAAAATCAGCACTTGCGGGTCGATGTTCATGGCGATGCGGGGATTGGCATGCGGCTCGCTTTACGGCAAGCAGGGGCCAAGGAGATTCAGATGAAATTGCGCACCACCCCGCTTGCCCTTGCCGCTTTCGCCACCCTCGCGCTCGGCAGTGCCCCGCTGACGGCGGACAACCATTCCGTCGCGGGGGTCGATCCGGTCGGGTTTGTCGACGCCAACGCCGACCGCACGGTCCGGGTCGCCAAGAGCCTGTGGGAGTATGCCGAAGTCGGCTATCTCGAAACCCGTTCGACCGAGCTGCTGCAGAGCGAACTCGCCGCGGAAGGCTTCGCGGTCAGAGAAGGCATCGCCGACATTCCCACCGCCTTCGTCGCCGAATGGGGCTCGGGCGGGCCGGTGATCGCGATCCTTGCCGAAATGGACGCGCTGCCAGGCATCAACCAGTCGGGCAGCGCGACCCGCGACCCGATCGACGGCAAGCATGCGGGCCATGCCTGCGGGCACAATCTGTTCGGCGCGGGCTCGCTCACGGCGGCGATCGCAGTCAAGCAATGGCTCGAGGAAACCGGCACGCCGGGCCGCATCCGGCTGTACGGCACGCCCGCCGAAGAAGGCGGCTCGGGCAAGGTCTACATGACCCGCGCCGGGCTGTTCGACGATGTCGACATCGCGATTCACTGGCACGCCGATGACGAAAACAGCGCAGCGGCGCGCACCAGCCTCGCCAACCGTTCGGCCAAATTCCGTTTCAGCGGAGTGTCGGCCCACGCGGCAGGCGCACCCGAGCGCGGACGCTCGGCGCTCGACGGGGTTGAAGCCATGAACATGATGGCGAACATGATGCACGAGCACATGCCGCAGGATGCGCGCATGCACTATGTGATCACGAGCGGCGGCAACGCACCCAACGTCGTGCCCGACTTTGCCGAGGTGTTTTATTACGTCCGCCATCCCGATCCCGACGGTGTCGAGGAAATCTGGCAGCGGCTCGAAGCGACAGCGCGCGGTGCCGCCATGGGCACCGGCACCGATGTCGAGTGGGAAGTGATCCACGGCAACAACCCGCTGCTGGTCAACGAAACCCTCGCGCGGGTGATGGATGCCAAGCTTCGCAGTGTCGGCGGGCTCGAATACACCGCCGACGAACGCGCATGGGCCGAGCAGCTGCAGGAATCGCTGGGTGATGCGGCCAAGCCGCTGGCAAGCGCGACGCAGATCCAGCCCTACGAGAAGAATCTCGGCTATGGCTCGACCGATGTCGGTGATGTTTCGTGGGCGACCCCGACCGTGGGTGTTCGCACCGCGACCTGGGTTCCGGGTACGAGCGCGCACAGCTGGCAGGCGGTCGCAGCGAGCGGCCACTCGATCGGCTACAAGGGCGCGCAGCTTGCAGCCAAAGCCATGACCTTGATGGCGGTCGAGCTGTTCACCAATCCGGACCTGCGCTCTCAAGCCCGTGCCGAGTTCGATTCGGCCCGCGGCGAGAACTACGAATACCGTTCGCTTCTCGGCGACCGTGCGCCGCCGCTCGATTACCGCAAGTAGGCGGTCAGCCGGCCGCCAGCATGTCGATCGTCGGGCGGACGGCGCTCACATCGTAGCCGGCCGATTCGGCTGCCTGTGCGATACTCTCGGGATCGTCGCCCATTTTTGCGCGGGCCAGCGCCCACAGCAGGGTCGAGCGCGTTCCCGAACGGCAATAGGCGAGGGTTTTGCCTTCGTTGTTTTGCAGGGCCTGCGCCATCGCATCGACTTGCGGCATGCTGAAGCCTGCGTGCGAGACCGGAATGGCGAGGAATTCGATGCCTGCAGCCTTGGCCGCAGCTTCGATCTCGGGGCTATGCGGTGCCGAGGGGTCCTCGCCATCGGGGCGATTGTTGATGACCAGCGTAATGCCGTGCTCTTTCGCGCTCTCTATGTCGCCGACCGAGATCTGCGGGCTGGCGAACATCGATTCGGTCAACTTGCGAAATGGTTCCATGGTCTCATCCCTGCTGTTTCGGACGCGCTACGCGCTGTGTGCCAAATACTCAAATCGCGAACCCGGACGAGGCGGAACCTCTTCGAAAATGTAATATTTTGGCGTCAAACAGGGGCTGCAGGTTAAATCATTCGCATAACAGTGCTTTGTGCGCTATGACCTGCGTTGGTGGACGATAATCGAACGAGCGATTTATCGACCGCGTCTGGTACGGATCACTGTCCCCGCTACCGGCGCTTTGGACGTTGGACAGTGTGACAAGGTACGTACTGGATTATGGGTTACGATAGGGGACGTCGGCGCGGTCGGGACAAGCGCGACGGATTCGGCGAGGACGGTTTCGATCCTTTTGGCGGCGGCATGGATGGATTTCCTCCGCCGAGCGATTTTGGAAATGATCGTGGTGGCGACCGCTACGGCGGTGGCGATCGCTATGGCGGCGGCGGAGGCGGTGGTGACCGCTTCGGCGGCGGCGGCGATCGCGGCGGCGATCGGTTCGGTGGCGGAGGCCCCCGTGGTGGTGGCGGTCCGCGCGGCGGCGGTGGCGATCGTGGCGGTGGCGGCGGTTTCAACCGCATGCCCGCGCAGGTCGTCGGCACCGGCAAAGGCACCGTGAAGTTCTTCAACGGCCAGAAAGGCTTCGGCTTCATCGCCCAGGAAGGCGGCGGCGAAGATGTGTTCGTGCACATCAGCGCGGTCGAGCGCGCCGGGCTCGAAGGGCTGGCCGAGGGCCAGGAACTCGAATTCAACCTGGTCGATCGTGGCGGAAAGATTTCCGCTCAGGACCTCCAGATCGTCGGCGAAGTGATCGCCGCACCGGCTGCGGGCGGCCCGCCCAAGCGCGAGCTTACTGGCGAGAAGGCGACCGGGACGGTCAAGTTCTTCAATTCGATGAAGGGCTTCGGCTTCCTGACCCGCGACGATGGCCAGCCGGATGCATTCGTGCATATCAGCGCGGTCGAGCGCTCGGGTCTCAGCGCGATCAACGAAGGCGAACGCTACGAATTCGATCTCGAGGTAGACCGACGCGGGAAATATTCCGCGGTCAATCTCGTGCCGGTTCAGGGCTAACCGCCCCGCACATTTCGGCCGTTTGACCTAGTGATCGAGCGGCCCTATCTCGAACCAGATGGCGGCTCATTATCGGGTCGCCATTTGCTTTTGGACCCGTTTGCAAGACCAGGATTTTGACTATGTCGATTACCCCGCTGATGCCCGTCTATCCGCGCTGCGGAGTGCGCCCGGTTCGCGGCGAGCACTGCCACCTGATCGACGAAGACGGCACGCGCTATCTCGATTTCGCGAGCGGGATTGCGGTCAACCTGCTCGGCCATTCGCACCCGGGCCTGATCGGCGCGATCCAGAAGCAGGCCGAAACGTTGATGCACGTCTCGAATCTCTACGGCAGCCCGCAGGGCGAGAAGCTGGCGCAGCAGCTGGTCGACCACACCTTTGCCGATACGGTGTTCTTCACCAACTCGGGCGCAGAGGCGGTCGAGACCGCGATCAAGACCGCGCGCGCCTATCACCAGAACGCCGGAGACGACGGCGACGCCAACCGGTTCGAGCTGATCACCTTCAAGAACGCGTTCCATGGCCGAACCATGGCGACCATCAGCGCGTCGAATCAGGAGAAGATGCACCACGGCTTCTCGCCGCTGCTCGCCGGATTCAAATATGCCGAATTCGACGATCTCGAAGCGGCCAAGGCGCATATCGGGCCCAACACGGCGGGTTTTCTCGTCGAACCGATCCAGGGCGAGGGCGGCATTCGCCCTGCTTCGGTCGAGTTCATGCAGGGCCTGCGCGCGCTCGCCGACGAGCACGACCTGATGCTGGTGCTCGACGAGGTGCAATGCGGCGTGGCGCGCACCGGCACCTTCTATGCCTATGAGCAATACGGGATCGAGCCCGACATCCTCGCTACGGCAAAAGGCCTTGGCGGCGGCTTCCCGATCGGCGCCTGCCTCGCCACCGAAAAAGCGGCGCGCGGCATGGTGTTCGGCACGCACGGCTCGACCTACGGCGGCAACCCGCTGGCGATGGCGGCGGGCAGCGCGGTCATGGAAGCGGTCGCCAATGAGGAATTTCTCGCCTCGGTTCGCGAAAAGGGCGAACGCCTCCGGTCGCGGCTCGAGCAGTTCATCGGCAATTATCCCGAACTGTTCGAACTCGTGCGCGGCAAGGGCCTGATGCTGGGGATCAAGATGAAGGTCGAAAGCCGGCCATTCTTCGTGCACCTGCGTGACAACCACCAGCTGCTTACGGTTGCTGCCGGGGACAACACCCTGCGCGTGCTTCCGCCGCTGGTGATCGGCGATGAAGAGATGGACGAGTTCTTCGAAAAGCTCTCCGCCGGTGCTGCCAGCTATAAAGTTCCCGAGCCTGCCTGATGGCGGTGCGCCACTTCCTCGATCTGGGCGACGCGGGCGCGGACGCAATCGCAGCGATGATCAACGATGCGATCGACCGCAAGGCGGCGCGCGAGGACTGGCCCAGGGGCAAGGCCGACACCGACGCTCCGCTCGAAGGCAGGGTGCTCGCGCTGGTGTTCGAAAAGAATTCGACCCGCACACGCGTCAGCTTCGACATCGCGATGCGCCAGCTGGGCGGGACGGTGCTGATCCTCGAGGCGGGATCGAGCCAGCTCGGTCGCGGCGAAACAATCGCAGATACCGCGCGGGTGCTCAGCCGCATGGTCGATTGCATCATGCTGAGAACCGACGATCACGCCAAGATCGAAGAAATGGCCAAGCACGCCAGCGTGCCGGTTATCAACGGGCTGACCGATCGCTCGCATCCGTGCCAGATCGTAGCCGACCTGCTGACCATGATCGAACATGGCAAGGCTCTGCCCGGTCTCGAAGTCGCGTGGTTCGGCGATGGCAACAACGTGCTGCACTCGATTCTCGAGGCGGCGGCACTGTTCAAGTTCAATGTCCGTATCGCGACTCCCGCAGGCTATGAGCCGGAACCGGAGTTTGTCGAGATGGCGCGCGAGGGCGGGGCGACCGTCACGCTCACGCAGGATGCCGTCGCCGCCGCGCGCGATGCGGATGTCGTGGTCACCGATACGTGGGTCTCGATGGGGCAGGAGCATGTCCACAACAAGCTCGCCGCCATGGCTCCCTTTCAGGTCAACGCCGATCTGATGAAGCACGCCAAACCCGATGCCATCTTCCTTCACTGTCTTCCGGCCCACGTCGATGAAGAGGTGAGCGAAGACGTTTTCGAGGGACCGCAATCGGTTGTCTTCGACGAAGCGGAGAACCGCATCCACGCGCAGAAATCGGTTCTTTTGTGGTGCTTCGGACTGCTTGGGTGACCTCTCGCACGCGCTGGCCTCCGGGGGCTTAAACCGGGCCATGCCAACCACCATATGATGGCGCATGGAAAACCAGACCGAAACATATTCCGACAAGCTGCTCGGCTTTACGCTGCCCGCCCGCAATGCGAGAGCGCGCGCCGTCCGGCTCGACCGGGTGGTCGACGAGGTGCTGTCGGCACATGATTACCCTGCGCCGATCACCCATCTCTTGAGCGAAGCGCTGGTGCTCGGTGCGCTGATGGGGGGCTTGCTTAAAGGCGAAGAAGCGCAGCTGACCATGCAGGCGCAGACGCAGGCGGGCGTCGTCTCATTGCTGGTCTGCGATTATCGCGCCGGTTCCATGCGCGGCTATGCAGATTTCGATTCGGAGAAGTTCGGCAAGTTGGGGGCCAATCCCTCGCTGTCCGCGCTGTTCGGGGAAGGCTATCTTGCCATCACTTTCGAAACCGGCGCGGGCAGACGCTATCAGGGCATCGTCCCGCTCGAGGGCGAGACGCTGGCCGAGGCTTGCGAAAACTATTTCACGCAATCCGAACAGGTGCCGACGCTGATCCGCGTTGCCAGCCGCTCGGGCGGCGATGGCCGTGTCGCCGCGGGGCTCCTGATCCAGCACCTCGCCGATGGCGAGGAGGGTCGCGAGCGCCTGCATGTCCGCATGGATCATCCCGATTGGGAACACGTCTCGACGCTCGCATCGACCATCAGCCACGAGGAACTGGTGGATGACAAGCTGTCACTCGAGGCGATTGCCTGGCGCCTGTTCCATGAAGAGGACGAAGTGCGCATCATGCCGGGCGCGGACCTGTCGCGCGGATGCCGTTGCAGCGCCGAGTATTATGAAGGGGTTATTGCCCGCTTCCCGCCCGATGAACAGGCCGAGATGCGCAATGAGGAAGGCAAGGTCGTGGTCGATTGCGCGTTCTGCTCGAAAGCGTTCGAACTCGAAATCTAACGATTCATCGTCGTTCAGGAACGTTTCATCGTTCATATGGCATTTTGTGCAAGCGAAACCGACCAGAAAGACGATGTTATCCTGATGACCAAACCGATCTTCCGATTGCCCAAGCGTGTCGCTCTAGCAGCCGCAGCCCTTTCCATAGGACTGGGGGTGCCGGCGCTCGCCCAATCGGATGGGCTTGCCATGCTGAATGACCTCGCGAAGGGCGAGTGGACGATCAAACACCGCGACGGGACGCCCGAGCGCAAGATCTGCGTCCGCAGCGGGCGAGAACTCATCCAGCTCAAGCACACCGAATCGGGATGCAGCCGTTTCGTGGTCGAAGACGGTGCGGCTCGTGTCACCGTGCAGTATACCTGCCCCGGAAACGGCTATGGCCGAACCCATATCCGCAAGGAGTCCGGCTCGCTCGTCCAGATCGAGAGCCAGGGCATCGAGTCCGGCACCCCATTCCAGTTCACCGCAGAAGCGCGCCGAACGGGCGGGTGCTGAACGACGCTCCCGGAGCAGCCAGTCATTGCGTAAGGCGACAATCCCGCTATCCCGTGCGGGATGAGTGCTTCAGACCCTACAAGCTCTAAGCCCACGGCCGTCGTCCTGTTGTCGGGCGGTCTCGATTCCATGGTCACGGCCGCCATTGCGAAGGAGCGTGGCTTCGAAGTCCGCGCGCTGACGGTCGATTACGGTCAGCGGCACAGGCTGGAGTTGAAATCGGCACGGCGCATTGCGCAGGAGCTCGGCCTTGCCGCGCAAAC
The DNA here is from genome assembly GCF_045363165.1 of Erythrobacter sp. GH1-10. Classification (NCBI taxonomy): domain Bacteria; kingdom Pseudomonadati; phylum Pseudomonadota; class Alphaproteobacteria; order Sphingomonadales; family Erythrobacteraceae; genus Erythrobacter; species Erythrobacter sp. GH1-10. Next base: position 551,050 of record NZ_JBJFLP010000001.1, read on the forward strand.
CGAAATTTCGCTCGACCTGCGTGCCTTCGGCGGTTCGGCGCTGACCGATGCGATCGAGGTGCCCAAGTCGGGTGTCGGCGACGACATTCCGGTGACGTATGTGCCGGCACGCAACCTCGTCTTTCTCGCTCTCACAACTGCCTGCGCCGAAGCGGCGGGCTCGAGCGATGTGTTCATCGGGGTCAACGCGCTCGACTATTCGGGCTATCCCGATTGCCGACCGGAATTCATCGCCAGCTTCACCGAGACCGCGCGGCTCGGGACCAAGCAGGGGATAGAGGGGCGGCCGTTCACGATCCACGCCCCGCTCCAGCAGATGACCAAGGCCGACATCGCGAAGGAATGCGACCGGCTGGGGCTCGACCCTGGATGGAGCTGGTCGTGCTATGACCCGACAGAGGACGGAATCGCCTGCGGACTATGCGACTCCTGTCGTTTGCGCAAAAAGGGTTTTGCCGAGGCGGGAATAACCGATAGCACGGCCTACGCGAACTGACCGCACATCCTTGCCGGTCTGGAACTCGAGAAAACGGGATAGGGGATCGATCCTTGGACGAAGTGAAAACTGCGACGCCGGTTCAAGTTGATCAGAAGGTTCCGGCGTACAGCTGGTATGCCTTGAGTATTCTGGTCGTGATCTACGTCCTGAACTTCGTGGACCGGAACATCATCTCGATCCTTGCTGAAGACATCAAGGCCGACCTCGGCCTGCGCGACGACCAGATCGGCTTTCTCTACGGCACCGCATTCGGCGTCTTTTATGCGCTGTTCGGCATCCCGCTCGGGAAGCTAGCCGACAGCTGGCATCGGGTCCGCCTGATGACGGTCGGGCTCACCGTCTGGTCGGCATTCACCGCGCTTTCGGGATTTGCGAAGAACTTCGCGATGCTCAGCGTGGCGCGGATCGGCGTCGGTGTGGGCGAGGCGACTGCCAGCCCCAGCGCCTATTCGCTGATCTCCGACTGGTTTCCAAAGAAGATGCGCGCCACTGCCCTCGCGATCTATTCCTCGGGCCTGTACATCGGCGGCGGTGTATCGCTGCTGATCGGCGGCGCGATCGTCGAACGCTGGAATGCGGCCTATCCTACCGATGCACCGATGGGGCTTGCCGGTTGGCAGGCTGCCTTCATCATCGTGGGTCTGCCAGGTATCCTGCTGGCATTTCTTGTGTTCACGCTGCGCGAACCGCTGCGGGGCGAGAGCGAAGGCATCGTCACGCCTCCGCCCAAGGATCCCTTCCGCGGTTTCTTGCGTGAGCTTGTCGCGGTGATCCCGCCCTTCACCCTGATCGGCGCGGCCCAGGCCGGCGGGCGCGGGATCGCGCTCAACCTCGTCGGTGCGGCGGTTATCTTCGGAATAGCCTATGCCATGGCGGTGGTGACCGGGAACGCGCAGCAATGGGGCGCGATCGGTATCGGCTATTACGCGATCTTCTCGTGGGCTTCGACTTTGAAGCGTCGTGATGAAGCAACCTTCAAGCTGATCTGGGGGACGCCTGCGTTCCTCACCACGATCCTAGGCTACGGGATGGTGGCCTTCATGTCCTACGCCGCAACCTTCTGGGCGGCACCCTACGCTATCCGGATTCTCGAGGAAGCGCCGTCTACTGCGGGCTGGTGGATCGGCGGGCCGGGAGCCGTGGCCGGCTTCCTCGGGGTTATCCTTGGCGGACGCATGGCCGACTGGTTGCGCGAGCGCAATCCGGCGGGACGGCTGATCATGGTCGCCTTCGGCCTCACGGCGGCCGCACCGCCGCTGTTCGTCATGTTCACGACGAACGACCCCACCACCTTCTACATCGCGGCGTTCCTGCAGTCGCTGTTTGGCAGTTCGGCGCTGGGCGGGGCAGCGGCCACGACTCAGGATCTGGTCCTGCCGCGAATGCGGGGGACCGCCACGGCGACCTTCTTCCTGGCGACGACGCTCGTCGGCCTGGCGCTGGGCCCCTATATGGCAGGCCAGGTCTCGACGATGACCGAAAGCCTCTCGACCGGCGGCCTGAGCCTGCTCGTGGCCGTTCCGATCGGTCTCGTGCTCTTGTTTGTCGCTTATCGCTCTGTGCCGGAAGCCGAGCGGACCCTCGTGGAACGCGCGAGGGCCGCCGGCGAAGAGGTCTCTACAGGCGATAGTCCCGCTTAGGAGCTCGGGTTCACGACCCCGCATGCGACACGGGGGCCGGCTGCTCCCGCCGGATCGGAAACGTAATCGTCGGGTCCCGCATGGATCATAACCGCCGTACCGTCTTCATCGAAGATCGCGGCTTTGACGACTTCGGCGTCGCCTTCCAGCGCGAACGTCTGGGTGAGCGGTTCGCCTTCGGTGACCGTGATGTTGGGCAGGTCACCAAGATGCTTCCCGTTTTCGCTCATGCTTCCGTGCGACTTGTCGAACGGATTGAGGTGTCCGCCCGCCGACGTGAAGTCGGGTGCCTCGCACGCGCCGGTGGTGTGCAGGTGAAAGGCGTGCTCGCCCGGTTCGACCCCGTCGACAACGAGGGCGACGCTCACTTCATCATTATTCTGACTGAGAACGGCTGTGCCGACCTCCGTACCGTCAGCATTGACGAGAGTGGCTTCGCCCAACGTCGTCGCTTCCGGTTTGGAAGGGTTCCCTGCTTCCGGAGCCTGCTCTGAAGCCGGAGCGCAGTTGGCAAGTGCAAGCATGATGGCCGCGGCGCCGAGAGATTGGATGGTTTGCATAGGATTTCCCCTTCATCGAGTTCTTTGAAGGGATAACGAAAAAGGGGCCGGATTGCTCCGGCCCCTTCAACTTTTTGAGCGTGAAGCTCTCCCTTACATGCCCGAACCCGGACCGTAGGTGACTTCGACGCGGCGGTTCTGCAGTTCGCGGACACCGTCAGCGGTCGGGACGCGCGGCTGAGATTCGCCGAATGCCTCGCTGCTGATGCGACCGTCCGGAATGCCGCGGCCGGTCAGGTAATCACGCACCGACGCGTTACGACGTTCTGCCAGACCCATGTTGTAGGTCACGCTACCCGCACGGTCGGTGTGACCGGCAAGCATGACGTTCGCAGTGCCGCAGTTGGCGTAAGCCGTAACCGCGTTGTTGAGGATCGTCGCAGCTTCCGCAGTGATGTCCGACTGATCGAAATCGAAGAAGACGATGTACGGACCAGTGTTGCACGGCGGCGGCGGCGGAGGCGGCGGCGGCGGCGGCGGTGGCGGAGGAGGAGGAGGAGGCGGCGGCGGCGGCGGCGGTGGCGGAGGCGGCGGAGGCGGTGCTTCACCACCGAAGTTGTAGGTAATCGTACCGAGGAGCGAATGCGTGCTGATGTCGGTTTCGAGATCGTTCCCGAAGGCGTCGATCAGCTCGACATTGACCGCATTGAAGTAACGATACCGCAGGCCGACGTCCCAGCTGTCGCTGAGCGGAGCACGGATACCCGCAAGCAGCTGCCATGCGAGACCGGTGTCCGAATCGTCGAGGAACGGAGACAGGTTGGAGAAGTACGTCGCGTCGACATCGACGCGGGCGACACCAACACCACCGCCGAAGAATGCCTGAAGGCCGTCATCGGCACCGATGTCGAACAAGCCATTGAGCATGAAGCTCAGCGCGTTGAACTCGCCGTCGGCAACCGCCGTGGTTCCCGGAGGGACCTGGTTCCGGACGCCGGGAAGCACGGTGAACGTATCGAGGTCGGCAGCACGGTAGCTGGCTTCGGCTTCCATACGGAAGGCACCGAAATCATACCCGACGAGACCGCCGAAGTCGTAACCTTCCACGAATTCCGACTGGTAGTCGTCCGGATTGCCGTTGACGTCGTAGTCGATGTCCTCGACGAGCATTGCCCCACCTTGACCCTCGATATACCACTGACCCTCACGGGCCATGGCGGGTGCGGTGAGCGCTGTCGAAGCCATCGCCATTCCAATGACGAGATTGCGCATTCTAGTTTTCCCCTTTTTATAGGATTGAGGCACCGGCAGGTTCTAACTTCTCGGCGGAAAAGTCGCAAGCGATCAATCCGCTCAAACTGTTGCAAGAATGCCGCTATCTCGCATCACACGGCAAAAAATTCGGACAGGCACCCGCAATCAAGGCGCGAGAGTGAATGCTACGGGGGTTGATTCGCAATGCCTAGTTTCTTGGAAGATCCCATCTTTCGAAGCGCTCGGATCAATTGGCCGTCGGCTGCAATCAGCACACGCTTTTGTGGCGGTTGCACCGTCTGTGGTGCTCGCCTAAGCCTTCGCGCCAACACCGGATAGGGGCCTTATTCCTTGGCTTGGCTACGCTCGCTGTACAATTGGACAATGGAGAAGGCTGCGCATCCGCATGCGCAGGGCTGGCTCGCCTTCTTCTGTTTCATCGAAGCCAGTTTCTTCCCGATCCCGCCGCATCCGCTGCTCGGGCTGATGTGCCTCGCCGAGCCGAAAAAGGCGCTGCGCTTCGGGATCATCGCCACGCTCGCTTCGGTCGCGGGCGGGCTGTTCGGCTATCTGATCGGCTGGGGGCTGTACGACAGCATCGGCCAGTGGCTGCTCGGAGCGATCGGGCTGGCCGACAGCTTCCCCACTGCGGCGTGCTATCTCAACGAATACGATTGGGAAGCGATCATCCTCGCCGGGTCGACCCCGATCCCGTTCAAACTGCTGACGATCACCGCGGGCTTTGTCGGCATGAACCTCGTGACTTTCGTGCTCGCCAGCCTCGTCGGACGCGGCATGATCTTCTTCACCGTCGGCCTGCTGTTCCGGATCTTCGGCGCGCCGATCAAGAACTTCATCGAGAAATACCTTGGCCTCGTCACCACCGCCTTCGTGCTGCTCGTGGTCGGCGGGATCGTGGTCATCACCCAGGTCGGCGGCGGCGAGAGCGACGAGCCGGGACCGTGCGACAACATCACTTCGATCGAACAGGTTCGCGGGGTCTGAGGGCAGCCCGTCGATCGGGCGTAAGCTTGGTGCCGAGGCGATCGGCAGCTTCTTCCTGTTCGCGGCGGTGATCGGATCGGGGGTCATGGCGGAGAATCTCGCCGGCGGTAACGTGGCGGTTGCGCTCCTCGCCAACACGATTGCGACCGGGGCGATTCTTTATGTCCTGATCGCGATGCTCGGCCCAATCAGCGGCGCGCATTTCAATCCGGCAGTCACATTCGCCTTCCTCGCTCGCAAGGAGATCGGGGCCGGGTTGGCAGCGGCGTTCGTCGCTATGCAGCTGGCCGGCGGCGCGCTGGGGGCTTTCGCCGCCCACCTGATGTTCGATCTTGAAATCCTCCAGTTCTCGACGAGAGCGCGCGCGGGGATCGGGCAGTGGACCGGCGAACTTGTCGCGACTTTCGGGCTGGTCCTTACGATCCTGCTGCTGTTGAAGCATCGCCCGAGCGCGATCCCGGCGGGAGTCGCGCTCTTTATCACCAGTGCCTACTGGTTCACTTCCTCGACCAGCTTCGCCAATCCCGCGATAACGGTGGTGCGCTCGCTGAGCGACACCTTTGCCGGGATCGCTCCGGCTGACGTGCCCCTGTTCGTGGTTTCGCAGTTTATCGGAGCACTGCTCGCGGTGGGATGTGCGTGCTGTCTAGTTGGAGTCAGGAAATAATCCCCGTCCTTTTGCCGGCGCGCTCGAACATCGAGAGGATCGTCTGCACTTCCTCGGATGAGTGTTCGGCGCACAGCGAGCAGCGTAGCAGCGTCATGCCGGCAGGTGTGGCCGGTGGCCTCGCGAGGTTGACGTAGAGGCCTTCCTTGAGGAGCGCTTCCCACATCATCGCGCCGCGCTGCAGATCGGGCATGATTACCGCGACGATCGCGCTTTGCGGTTCCTGCGTACCGAGCTCGAAGCCGAGCTCCTTGAGCCCCTTGTGCAGGACCTTGGAATTCTCCCACAGATGCGCGCGCTTGTTCGCGCCGTGCATCAGCTTGCGGATCGAGGTCGCCGCGGTGGCGACCACGCTCGGCGGGAGCGAGGCGGTGAATACGTAGGGGCGGCAGACCAGCCGCATGATGTCGAACTTGGGATGGTTCGAAACGCAGAAGCCGCCGACCGTGCCGACGCTTTTGGAAAAGGTGCCGATGATGAAGTCGCAATCATCGATCACGCCCTGCTCTTCGCACACGCCGCGGCCGTTCTCGCCGATAAAGCCCATCGAATGCGCTTCGTCGACCAGCACCATTGCGCCGTATTTCTTGGCGATCGCGACCATCTCCTTGAGCGGCGCGACATCGCCGAGCATCGAATAGACCCCTTCGAGCACCACCAGGATGCCCGCGCCCTCGGGAATACGGCGGAGGCGCTTTTCCATCGCCTCGATGTCGTTATGACGGAACGGGACGATTTCGGCATCGCCCATCTTGCAGCCATCGTAGATCGAGGCGTGGCTGTCGATGTCGAGGACGATGTAATCGCCCTTGCCGGCGATGGTCGAGATGATGCCGAGATTGGCCTGGTACCCGGTCGAAAAGACCATCGCATGGTCCATTCCGTAAAATTCCTTGAGCGCGTCCTCGCACTCCTTGTGGCCCTGGTAAGTCCCGTTGAGAACGCGGCTGCCGGTCGTGCCCGAACCGAAATCGCGCAGCGCCTGCTCGCCCGCCTCGATCACGTCGGGATCGAAGGTCATGCCCATGTAATTGTAGGTGCCGAGCAGGATCGTGTCGCGCCCGTTGCAGATTGCACGGGTTGGCGAAAGCACCTTTTCCATCACGAGATTATACGGATCCTCGACCCCGCTCGCGAGCAGCGTCTCGCGGGTCTGGATGATCGGATCGAATTTCGAGAACAGGTCGCCCCGGGGGGCGGTTTGCGTGGTCGCGGTATCGGTCATGAAAGCGCCCTTATCAGCTATCCTGCAGCTTGTGGACGGCGGCGACGAGCTGGCCGTAATTCTCGATTTCAGCCTGCTGGTTCATGCTGATGATGACGTCGAACTCGTCTTCGATCTCGGCCACGAAATCCATCACCGTCAGGCTGTCGAATTCGAGATCGTTCTGGAAGGTCGTCGCATCGGTGATGTCGACGCCCTTCTTGTTGAACGGCTCGATCAGGGCGCGGATGCGCGTATCGACTTCGGCTTCGGTCATAGTCTCACGATTACCTTTTCAGTTCCGGCACGCAGCCTGTGCCAAGCAATTGCGGCTGCAAAGCGGCTCGTTGGGGGGATTGTCAAGTTTTCCCAACTCGCGCGAAGCTACGAAACCGGCTCACTCGGGGATGAGTTCCTTCACCGCATTCATGAACGGCATGATCGAAACCGGCTTGGAGAGATAACCCGATGCGCCCGCTGCGCGGATGCGTTCCTCGTCCCCCTTGGCCGCAAACGCGGTCACCGCGAGGACCGGGATCTGGGCGAGCAGCATGTCCTGCTTGGCCGCCTCGATGAGGTCCACTCCGGACACTCCGGGCAGCTGGATATCCATGATGATAAGGTCCGGCGAGCAGGCCCGCGCGGTTTCGAGCACGCTATCTCCGTCGGCGACCGGTTCGACCTCGAATCCATTGGCTTTGAGCACATCGCAGAACAATTTCCGGTTGAGGTCGTTATCCTCGACAACCATTACACGTTTTGTCACTGCATGCCCCGATCATTTCGATGCGCGCTCACTACCCCGACCGAGAGGCCTCCACAATCCCACACGCGGCAGACGATACTTCCGGACCGGCGGCACTTACCGCTTCCACGCTGGCGCTTGCCGCGCTCGGCTGGGTGCTGGAGGACGGCGACCGTGCGGAGCGTTTCCTGAGCCTGACCGGGCTCGATCCCGATGCCTTGCGGGCCGGGCTCGGCGATCCGGTCGTGCTTGCCTCCCCGCTCGAATTTCTCGCCAATCATGAGCCCGACCTGATCCGCGCCGCCGAAGCCCTGGCCGTTACGCCTGAAGAACTGATCGCCGCCTACAAGGAACTGTCCCGATGAGCCGCCCCCTGATTATCAGCGATTGCGACGAAGTGCTGCTGCACATGGTCGCCCATTTCAAGGAATGGCTGGAGGAATCCCAAGGCGTCGATTTCAACCTCGACGGAGCGAATTTCGGTGAGGCGCTGCGCTGGCAGAACAACGGCGAGCTGCTCGAGGCTTCGGACGTGTGGAAGATGCTCGGCGGGTTTTTCGACACCGAAATGGACCGGCAGAAGCCGATCGAAGGCGCGGTCGAGGCAATCAATACGCTCAGCGAGCATGCCGACGTGGTGATCCTGACCAACCTCGTCGACAAACGCCGCGACATGCGCGCCGAGCAGCTCGAAGCGGTCGGCATAAAGGCACCGGTGTTCACCAATCAGGGGCCGAAGGGTCCCGCCCTGGAGAAGATCGTCGCCGAATTTGCGCCGAGCCGCGCGCTGTTCATCGACGATCTGCCGCAGCACCACCATTCGGTGAGCGAGACCGTGCCCGATGCGGTGCGGCTGCATTTCTGCGGCGAACCGATGATCGCCGGGTCGATCGACTGCGCGCACAAGGCAGGCCACGCCGATGCGCGGATCGACCGCTGGGCCGAAGCGTTGCCATGGTTGATGGATAGACTGGAGGGAATCCCCGCATGAGTATCGAAGCGCGTCTCGAACAACTGGGCATCGTCCTGCCCGAAGCCGCTGCCCCGGTCGCGAGCTATGTGCCGGTCGTTGTGCAGGGCGGATTTGCCCACGTCTCGGGCCAGTTGCCGTTTGTCGACGGCAAGCTGGTGACGGGCAGGCTGGGCGAGGATGTGAGCCTGGAGGACGGAATGGCCGCTGCGCGCGCTTGCGGGCTGATGATCCTCGCGCAATTGAAGGCCGCGCTTATCCCGCTGGACAAGGTCGAGCGGGTCGTGAAGCTTGGAGCGTTCGTCAATTCGACCGGCGATTTCACCGACCAGCCAAAGGTCGCCAACGGCGCATCGGACCTGATGTTCGAAGTGTTCGGCGAGAAGGGCAAGCACGCCCGCGCGGCGGTCGGCGTCCCGGCCCTCCCGCTCGGCGCGGCGGTAGAGGTGGACGCGATCATCGCCATCGCCGAATGAGCCACCGCGCGGTTCCCGAATGGTTGACTACATGGGAGTATGCCCATCGCGGTTTGCACGGCACTTCGCCCGCAGGCCGGCGGATCGAGAATTCGCGCACCGCCTTCGATGATGCCATTGCGGCAGGCATGGGGATCGAGTGCGATATCCAGCTGAGTGCCGACAGATGCGCGATGGTGTTCCACGACTGGGTGCTCGAACGGCTGACCGACGGCAGCGGTTTCGTCGCAACGCATGATTCTGCCGACCTGCGGCGGATGCACCTGACCGAAACGGGAGACCGCATCGAGAGCCTCGCCGACCTGACGAGGCAGATCGACGGACGGGTGCCGCTGCTGATCGAAATCAAGTCGCTGCCCGATTTCACCATCGAGCAGGCCTGCGCCGCCGTGACCGCGGGGCTGGGCGACTACGCCGGGCCGCACGCGGTGATGAGTTTCGATCCGCGCGCCGGAGCCTGGTTTGCCGAACACGACCCCGAGCGGGTGCGCGGCCTCGTCTGCACCGATACGCTCGATCACGGCTGGCTCGGCGCATGGCGCGCAGAGGGCGCGATCAAGCAGGCCGATCCCGATTTCCTCGCCATCGATATCCGCGACATTCCCAATGACATTGCCGGTGAATGGCATGATGCCGGTCGTCCGCTTCTGAGCTGGACGATCAATTCGCCCGAAAAGCGCGCCAAGGCGCTCGAACTCGTCGATGCGCTGATCAGCGAAGGCGAGGGGCTTCCGTGAGCGAAGGCGACCCCAACGGCAGCGAGCTCATAGTCAGGATGGCCCCTTCGGTCGGGCAATTCGACAGGGATGCGTGGAATGCGCTCGGCGGAGATCGCAATCCTTTCGTGAGTCACGAATTCCTGACCGCGCTGGAGGACTCCGGCAGCGTCGGCGCGGGTACCGGCTGGGACCCGGTGCCGATCGTCATCACCGATGCTGATGAGAATCTGCTCGCCGCCATGCCGAGCTACGCCAAGGGCCATAGCCAGGGCGAATATGTGTTCGACCATTCGTGGGCCGATGCCTACCAGCGCGCCGGCGGACGCTATTATCCGAAGCTCCAGATCGCCGCACCGTTCACTCCCGCCAGCGGTCCTCGCCTGCTGCTCTCCGACGATGCGCTCGCCCCGCACCTGCTCAAAGGGGCGGAAGCAGTGTGCCTGAAGAACGGGCTGTCTTCCGCCCATGCGACCTTTATCGAGTCCGCGCAGGTCCCGCTGTTCGAAGCGGGCGACTGGCTGATCCGCAGCGATATCCAGTTCCACTGGTTCAACCGCGATTACGGCAGCTTTGACGGCTTCCTCGCAGCGCTCGCCTCGCGCAAGCGCAAGAACATGAAGAAAGAGCGCGCTGCGGCTCAGGACGGGCTGAGGATCGAGCGGCTATCGGGCGCCGATATCAAGCCCAAACACTGGGACGCGTTCTGGGTTTTCTATCAGGACACCGGCGCACGAAAATGGGGCACGCCCTATCTGACGCGCGAGGCCTTTACGCTTCTGGGCGAGCGGATGGGCGACCGGATCGTGTTGATCCTCGCTTTCGATGGTGACACGCCGATCGCGGGTGCGCTCAATTTCATCGGGTCGGAAGCGCTATACGGGCGCTATTGGGGCTGCACGCGCGATGTACGCTTCCTGCATTTCGAGCTGTGCTATTATCAGGCGATGGATATCGCCATCGAGATGGGCCTTTCGCGGGTCGAGGCGGGTGCGCAGGGCGGCCACAAGCTTGCCCGTGGCTATGAGCCGGTGCAGACCCAATCGGCGCATTGGATCGCCGATCCCGGCTTTCGCGCTGCGGTCGCGGACTTCCTCGAGCGCGAGCGCGGAGGCGTCGATACCGACCAGGTTTTCCTGGATCAGCGCACGCCCTTCAAGAAAGGTTAGGCGGCTTTCCGGCGATTGTCCGAGAGCCATTCGCGCGCGCGGCGCTGGGCTTCGGCGATTTCGCGCGCGGTCATTTCATCGGAAATGTCGGCGCGGCACCAGGCGGCTTCCTCATGACCGCGCGAGGCGGCGATGTTGAACCACTTGTGCGCTTCGATCAGGTCGCAGGTGACCCCGTTGCTCCCGGTCGAAAACACGCATCCCAGATCGAACAGCGCGGCGATGTCTCCTCCCGAAGCGGCCGCCAGGCACTGAGCCACTGCAAGATCGACTTCGGCATTCGCTGCCGGTTCGAATTCCCCCCCGTTAAGCGGCGTGAGTTTCATTGTGCATTCCCCGTTTTCTGCCGATCCAACCCCCTGTTGCGGATCGTGCCCCCACAGAACTTGCGGATCATGGTCAACAATTGGTTAACGCCGCTGAAGATTTCTTCCCGCGCCCTTGGCGCGCTGTGGCAAATCTGCCCGGGAAAGAGACAATTTCGCCGATTGCGAAAAAGCATGCCGCAAACGCCTTGTGTGCCACACGCGCCTTGCCTATAGGCGCGCCAAGGCAGTGACTTGCCGGGGTGGAGAGCGCCGCGAAGACCTTTCCGGCACTCGGACGGGACGGTCTCGCGCGAAGGGATTGGGACAAGAGGACCACATGGCCACGGCGGCGTCTAAAGAATCTGAAATTCTCGAAAACGCGAAAAATCTTCTTCCGCCGGACTACGTTCCGAGCGAGGACGAAGAGTATATGAACGAGCGGCATCAGGCCTACTTCCGGATGCTGCTGATCGAATGGAAACGCTCGATCCGCGATGCCGCCGAACACACGCTGCAATCGCTCGCGGACGGACCGATCCGCGAAGCCGATCTCAACGATCGCGCATCGAGCGAGACCGATTGGGGCATCGAACTTCGCACCCGTGATCGCCAGCGCAAGCTAGTCTCGAAGATCGACTCCGCGCTGCGCCGGATCGACGAGGGCGAATACGGCTATTGCGAAGTCACCGGCGATCCGATCGGCCTGCGTCGACTGATCGCACGCCCGGTCGCGACGATGACGGTCGAGGCGCAGGAAGCCCACGAACGACGCGAGAAAGTCTCGCGCGACGATTGATCGTCGGACGCCCGCGCATCGCGCCGGCGCATTCAGGGCTTGCCCCTTCCTCGTTTCAGTTTGGGACGCGGTCGCAATGCCGCTGGTCTTGGCCGACACATTTAACGATGCGTTTACCTCGAAAACCTAGCGCGGATGTGCGTGCACGGGTTCTCACCTACTCATGGCGAGACCAACCCGTCGGCAACGGCAGTCGCACAAGAACAGGCCAAGGAGGCGAAACGACGATGTCAGGATTGGAAACGCGGACGGTGTCGCGCGACAGCCTGTTTCTGCTCGCCAGCATACGCGTCGAGCAGGATGCCGAGATCCACAAGGTGCGCGTGCGCAACCTCTCGGATGGCGGCATGATGGGCGAGGGCAATATTCGCGTGCAGCGCGGCAATCGGCTCGAGATCGAGATGCGCAATATCGGCAAGATCGCCGGCAGCGTCGCATGGGTTCAGGATGATCGCTTCGGAATCGCGTTCGACGAAGAGATCGATTCCCAATACGCTCGCAGCCCTGCTCCGAAAGCGGACCTGCCCGAAGGCATGACGCTGGATCGTTCGTGGCGCCACCGTGCGCCGTCGCCGCCCGATCCGGCCAACCTGCGCAAGGTCTGATACTCCAAAACCTGCCAATCTGACCGGCGTTATCGCTGGCTGTCGCGCTGCAAGATGCTAAGTCCGGCGGCGTGAAGCGATTCTGCGTCCTTGCTGCGCTCGCCCTGGCGCTCGGTTCCTGCGGTCCCTCGGCAGATTCGGGGCCGGTCGATATTGCCATCATCGGTGAGCCGGAAAGCCTGTTCCAGCAGGGCGTACGGCTGTCGCCGGGCGCCCAGCACCTGCGTGCCGCGTCGTTCGAGGGTCTTGTCGCGCTCGACCCGGCGGGACAGATCATACCCGCGATCGCCGAGCGCTGGATCGTCACCGACGACGGGCAGAGCTATATCTTCCGCCTGCGCAACACGACCTGGCCCGATGGCGAACCGATCACGGCGCAGGATGTCAGGACGATGCTGCGCGACACGCTCACGCGGCTCGAGGGAACTTCGCTGGGTCTCGATCTCGCCAAGATAACCGAGGTTCGCGCGATGACCGGGCGCGTGGTCGAATTGCGCCTGTCGAGCCCGATGCCCGAATTCCTGCGACTGCTCGCGCAGCCCGAACTCGGCTTCGTGAAGAATGGCAGCGGTGCCGGCCCGATGGTCGCGTCGCGCGACGAGGATGCTCCCGTGGCGCGGCTCAGCGCACTACCGCCGGAGCAGCGAGGTCTGCCCGCACGCGAGGATTGGGAAGAGCTTGCCCGCCCGATAACCGTTCGTGCGATGGCCGCCGAGGAGGCCGTCGAAGCTTTCACCGACGGGGATCTCGACCTGCTTCTCAACGGTCGGCTTTCGAGCTTTCCGCTCGCGCAGCTTGGCCCGCTCTCCCGCGGCGCGGTGCAGGTCGATCCGACGATCGGCCTGTTCGGACTGGTAATCCGCAACGGGACCGGGCTGTTGGGCGATCCGGCGCGGCGCGAAGCCTTGTCGATGGCCATCGATCGCGATGCGCTTATCCAGCCATTCGGTCTCGGCGGGTGGCAGCCCACGACGTGGATCGTCCCGCCGCAATTCTTCAGTACGGCGCCCTACTCCGAATCGCGCTGGAGCGGGCTTTCGATAGAGGAGCGCCGCGCGATGGGGGCGCGGCGGGTCAACGCCTGGAAGGCGCAAACCGGGGGCGAAGCCATCGTGCGCGTGGGATTGCCTCGCGGACCCGGCAGCGACTTGCTGATCGAGGAGCTGCGCGAGGCGTGGGCACCGATCGGCGTATCCGTCGTCAGGGTTGAGCCCGGAGCGGGAGCGGATATCGAGCTGCGGGACCGGCTGGCGCGCTATTCCTCGCCGCGCTGGTTCCTCAACCAGTTCAATTGCGAGCTCGAAGTGGGATTGTGCTCGCCCGAAGCCGACGAACTGGTGCGCCAGTCGCTGACCACCGACGATCCGGTCGCCAAGGAGCGGGTGCTGGCCGAAGCGCATGCGGCGCTGGTTGCGGGCGAGGTGTTCATCCCGCTTGGCGCGCCGGTGCGCTGGTCGCTCGTGCGCGGGGCGCTCGATGCCTATCAGGCCAACCAGTGGGGTCTGCACCCCTTGTTCCCGCTTTCGCAACCCACCACATAAGCCGGACAAGGAGACGCCATGGACACCCCTAACCGTCCGCAAAAATTGAATTTTCAACTGCCGACCGGCACCGATCCCGCCTCGGTGCGCGCACGGGTCGAGACGGTCGAGATGTTGCTCGAACGCAGCATGCGTGTGCCCGGCGTCAACATGCCGATCGGTCTCGACGCAATCGTCGGCCTGATTCCCATCGTCGGCGATATCATCACAACCGCGTTGGGCGCCTATATCGTGTGGGAAGCGCGCAATCTCGGCCTGTCGAAATGGCATCTCACCCGGATGGGGGCCAATGTCGCCTTCGATACCGCGATCGGCCTGATCCCGGTCGTGGGCGACGCGGCGGACTTCCTGTTCCGTTCGAACTCGCGCAACCTTCGGATCATCAAGAAGCATCTCGACAAGCATCATCCCGAAACGCGAGTGATCGAGGGGTAATTCCCTTTCCCCGCCTCCCGCGCTAGGGCACGGGCCATGGCCGGAAACGTCACCTACACTAGCTATCTCGACCTCGACCGCATCCTCGCGGCGCAACACCCTTCGTCGGGAGCGCATGACGAGATGCTGTTCATCGTCGTCCACCAGGCAAGCGAGCTGTGGCTCAAGCTGTGTCTCCATGAGCTCACCGCCGCGCGCACCTGCATCGAGGCGGACGACCTGCGCCCCGCCTTCAAGATGCTCGCCCGCGTCGCCCGCGCGCAGCAGCAGCTGATCCAGAGCTGGGACGTGCTGAGCACCATGACCCCGCACGATTATTCGCGCATCCGCCCGCATCTCGGTTCGTCGAGCGGGTTCCAGTCGCCGCAATACCGGATGATGGAATTCATGCTCGGCGGGCGCGACAAGAAACACATCCGCCTGCACGAAAAGACTGCTGACTGGTCGCAGCGGCTGGAGGCGGAGACGGCGCGCGACAGTCTTTACGATGCGGCGATCCGCTTGCTCGCTCGGCGCGGTTTTGCGATCGATGCCGAGGTGCTCGAGCGCGATCTCGACGCACCTTACGAACACAATGCCAGCGTCGAAGCGGCGTGGGCGGAGATATACCGCAACCCGCAGGATCACTGGGACCTTTACGAACTCGCCGAAAAGCTGGTCGACCTCGAATACCATTTCCAGCGCTGGCGTTTCGGTCATCTCAAGACAGTCGAGCGGATCATCGGCTTCAAGCGCGGCACCGGCGGGACACCGGGCGTGCCCTATCTCGAAGGCGTGCTGAAGCAGGCCTTCTTCCCCGAACTGCTGAGCGTCAGGACAGCGATCTGATGGCGCGCAAGATTTGGGACATCTCGCAAAGGCTCCATCCGGGCGTGCCAGTCTGGCCGGGCGACACCGCTTTCGCGCAGGCGAAGACGTGGCAGATGGAGGAAGGCTCGCCGGTCAACGTCTCGGCGCTCACGCTCTCCACACACACCGGCGCGCATGCCGATGCGCCGCTGCATTACAGCGAGACCGCGCCCGACATCGCCTCGGTCGATCTTGCGCCCTATCTTGGCGAGTGCCTCGTGGTCGACGCGCGCGGAGTGGGGCATGCGATCGAGGTCGGCGATCTGCCGCACCTGCATTCCGCCGACCGGGTGCTGTTCCGCACTTTCGATGCCTTCCCGCATAAGGAATGGGTCGTAGACACGACCGCGATCGCGCCCGAGACGATCGACTGGCTCGCGGTGCAGGGGGTGAAGCTGGTCGGCATCGACGGCCCTTCGATCGACCCGCAGGATTCGAAAACAATGGACGCCCACAAGGCGGTGCTGCGGCACGATATCCGCGTGCTTGAAGGACTGGTTCTCGATGACGTTCCCGAAGGCCGTTACGAACTGATCGCGCTGCCGCTGCCGATCGTCGGTGGGGACGCCTCGCCGGTGCGCGCAATTCTCAGGGAACTGGCATGATAGAAAAGTCTCGCGAACTCGATGCAGCGGATCCGTTGTCGCACTTTCGCGAGCGATTCCATGTGCCCAAAGGCGTGATCTATCTCGACGGAAACTCGCTTGGCTGCCTGCCCAAGGCAACGCGCGGGCGCATGCAGGAGGTGATCGACAGGGAGTGGGGCGAAGGTCTGATCCGCTCTTGGAACGATGCCGGTTGGTTCGACATGGCAAAACGGATCGGCGGCAAGATCGCGCCGTTGATCGGTGCGCAGCCGCACGAGGTGATCGCCTGCGATTCCACCAGCGTGAACATCTTCAAATTGCTGGCAGCCGCACTCGACATGCGCCCCGGCCGCAAGGTGGTTCTTTCCGAACCGGGCAATTTCCCGACCGACCTGTACATGATCGCCGGATTGGAGCGGCAGGGACTTGCCGAGCGGCGGCTGGCCGAACGCGGTGAACTGATCGGTGCGCTCGACGAGGACGTCGCGCTGCTGATGCTCACCCATGCGCATTACAAGACCGGCGAGCTGTTCGACATCGCGGCGCTGACCGAGGCCGCGCAAGCGGCGGGCGCGCTGGTGCTGTGGGACCTTTCGCATTCGACCGGTGCGCTGCCGGTCGATCTCAACGCCGCGAACGCCGATTTCGCGGTCGGCTGCGGCTACAAATATCTGTGCGGCGGCCCCGGCGCGCCCGCATTCGCCTTCGTCGCCGAGCGCCACCTCGGCAGGCTCGCGCAGCCGCTCACCGGCTGGTTCGGGCATTCCGCGCCCTTCGCCTTTTCCGACGACTACGACGCCGCATCAGGGATCGAGCAATTGCTCTGCGGCACCTCTCCGGTTCTGGGATTGTCGGCGCTCGAAGTCGGCGTCGACCTTATCGCCGAGATCGGGGTCGGGCGCCTCCACCAGAAATCGCGCGCGCTGTCCGATTTCTTCCTGGAATGCGTCGCGGACCACGGCCTCGATCTTGAGCTCGTCAGCCCGCCCGACAGCGGCGAGCGGGGCAGCCAGCTCTCCTTTCGCCACCCCGACGCCTACGCCATCTGTCAGGCCCTGATCGCGCGCGGGGTGATCGGCGACTTCCGCGATCCCGACATCTTCCGCCTCGGCTTCGCGCCTGCCTACCTCCGGTTCACGGATATCGCCGAAGCTGCGCGGCATCTGGCGGAGGTGCTGGAAAGCGGCGAATGGCAGCGCGAGGAATTCGGCCGGCGAGCGGCGGTGACCTAGGATTTCTGCTGTGGTGCAGGGCGGTGCGCCCATTTTTCTGAGCAGTTTCGGCTTTTCATGTCTAAAAAGTCGGTGCGGCATGGCTTTGGCCAAATACTGCCGCAGCAAAGGAGGTGATTCCTATAGAAACTTCAACTGCAATAGCGATCGCGATGCTCTGTATCGCTTTCGCGACCTTGGTGGTGAAAATCATTGAGGTTTCCCGTTCAGAATGACGGGTGCGGGGGTGGGCGCGGCAACGCCTGCCCCCAATACAGAAAGGCCGCATCGCGGCAACGATGCGGCCTTGAGGTGATCCTGAGATCTCCAACTGCGAGGTCCATATAGGACAAATTGTCCTACAGTTCAATTAAATCCCGATTCATATCTGAACCCCTAAGCCTCCAGCTCGATGTCCCAGTAGAGCCAGTCGCGCCACGTTTCGTGGAGGTAGTTCGGCGGGAACTGCTTGCCGTGCTGCTGCAGCTGCCAGCTTGTGGGCCGGATCGGCTTCATCTGCACCGGCATGTGCGCCTGCTTCGGCGTGCGGCCGCCCTTCTTCATGTTGCACGGCGCGCAGGCGGTGATGATGTTCTCCCACGTCGTCTTGCCGCCCAACCGGCGCGGGATCACGTGGTCGAAGGTGAGATTTTCGTCCCTGCCGCAATACTGGCATTCGAACTTGTCGCGCAGGAACACGTTGAAGCGGGTGAAAGCGGGAAACTCGCTCTGCTTCACATATTGCCGCAGCGCGATGACGCTCGGGATCTTCATGTCGAGCGATGGCGAGTGCACCTCGCGGTCGTAGCTGGCGACGATATCGACCCGGTCGAGAAACACCGCCTTGATCGCGGTCTGCCACGGCCACAGGCTGAGCGGGTAATAGGAGAGCGGCGTGTAGTCGGCATTGAGGACCAGCGCCGGGCACCCCGAAAGGTTGCGGCTCGGGTCTCCCTCTACGCTGCGGAACTTCGCCGCCGTCTCGATCAGTTCGCTCTTGAACACTCTGCGCGTTCCTCCCTGATTGATCGGAACATGGCTTGACAGGGCGATGAGTCAAAGCCGTTACAGCGTGTATATCCACAGACACAGCGTGTTGACAGCTTGTGGATAGCCTGTGTGGCCGGGCTGTGGCATGGGCGCCGTATGCGCGAGCCGCTTCAGACAGTTACCCGCTTTGCACCCAGCCCCAATGGCAGCCTCCATCTGGGGCATGCGTTCTCCGCGATTTTCGCTCACGACATCGCCAAGCAGGCAGGCGGGCGGTTTCTACTGCGGATCGAGGACATCGACGGCCCGCGCTCTCGCACCGAATTCGTCGACGAGTTTCGCCGTGATCTCGAATGGCTCGGGCTCGAATGGGAAGAGGTGCCGCCGCAGTCGACGCGGATTGACAGCTATCGCGCGGCGGCGGATCGGCTCGTCGAGCGGGGCATGCTGTATCCCTGCACCTGCACCCGCAAGGAAATCGAAGCGATCCCTGCGCGCCGCGGTGCGGACGGGCTGGTCTATCCCGGCGCTTGCAAGGGCCGGTCGCTCAAGCCGGACGAGCCCGCTGCGCTGCGGCTGGATGTCGACAAGGCCATGGCCGAACTGGGCGAACTCGTCTGGACCGACGAAAAGGCCGGCAGCGTCGTCGCCGATCCGCGCGAATTCGGCGACGTCGTGATCGTGCGCAAGGACCTGCCCGCGAGCTATCACCTGGCCGCAACGCTGGACGATGCCGCCGACGGGGTCACAATGGTGACGCGCGGCATGGACCTGTTCGCGGCGACCCACATCCACCGCATTCTTCAGCAATTGCTCGAGCTGCCGGTGCCGCACTGGCACCATCACAAGCTATTGCTCGACGAAGACGGCCAAAAACTTGCGAAACGGCGCGGATCGCCCTCGCTCGCCGAGCGCCGGGAAAGCGGCGAAGACGGACTGGCGCTTGCCGAGCAACTCAGGTTGCAGCACATGCAGTCTGGAACCTGAGCCGGAAATGCCCATTTAATACACATGAACTACATCCTGATCCCCGCCCTCATCATTCTGTGCATCATGGTCGTGGTGTCGCTCGTCCGCGGCGTCGTCGCCTTCCTGAAGACGACCAAGATCGATCTCGAAAGCGGAGAGGGCGAAACCGTGACCGATATGCAGTTGATGCAGAACAAGGCGATGTTCGCCCGCATCAAGTATCAGGCTGCGGCGATCGGCGTGGTCGTGGTGATCCTGCTGCTCGCGCAATAACTGGCGCGCATCGCACAGCCGCGCTAGGCCGCGAGACATGGTCAAACTCAACAAGATCTACACCCGCACCGGCGATGACGGCACGACCGGGCTCGTCGACGGCTCGCGCTGCCCCAAGCATTCCGCACGCATCGCTGCGATCGGCGCGGTGGACGAAGCCAACAGCGCCATCGGCCTCGCCATTTGCGCGATCGAGGACAAGGCGCAGCGCGAGATCCTGACCCGTGTGCAGAACGATTTGTTCGACCTCGGCGCAGACCTTGCGACGCCTGCCGAAGACGGCGACTTTTCGCCGTCGGAGATGGTGCTGCGCATGGTCCCCTCGCAGGCCGAATGGGTCGAGCAGCGGATCGATGCGCTCAACGAGCGGCTCGAACCGCTCACCAGTTTCGTGCTGCCGGGCGGTAGCGAAGCAGCTGCGCGGGTCCATGTCGCGCGGGCGACGACGCGCTCGGCCGAGCGGGCTGTGACCGCGATGGCGGCGGAAACTCCGGTCAATCCGGCGGCGGCGGCCTATATCAACCGTCTTTCCGATCTACTGTTCGTCCTCGCCCGGGTCTGCAATCACGACGGCAGGGCCGACGTTAAGTGGATTCCCGGCGCTAACCGCTAGCCAGCAGCCTGGATCCTCGCTAGTGCGGCGCGAGATTGCTGCACGTGCGAAGGAACATTCAATGCGCAACATCGCTGTTATCGGAGCCGGCCAGATGGGGACCGGCATCGCCCAGACCGTCGCCCAGAACGGGATGACGGTGATGCTGTCCGACGTCGATCTCGCGCGCGCCGAGGCGGGCAAGGCGAATGTCGAAAAGGCGCTGGTCAAGTTGGTCGGGCGCGGCAAGATCGAAGCCGATGCCGCCGAGGCGGTGCTGGCGAAGATCACTCCGGTGGCCGATTACTCGCCCATGGCCGAGGCCGACCTCATCATCGAGGCCGCGACGGAGAAGGAAGAGATCAAGAACACGATCTTCGATGCGGCGGGCAAGGTCCTCGCTGCCGATGCGATCATGGCCTCGAACACCAGCTCGATCCCGATCACTCGCATGGCGAACCACTCGCCCGATCCGCAGCGCTTCATCGGGCTGCACTTCTTCAATCCGGTTCCGGTGATGGGGCTGATCGAGGTCATCCCGGGCCTCGCCACTGCCAAGAACACCACCGACCGGGTGACCGAATTCGCTCGCGGCCTCGGCAAGGAAGTGGTCCTCTCGCAGGATGAACCCGGCTTCGTAGTCAACCGCATCCTGCTGCCGATGATCAACGAAGCGATTTTCGTGCTCGGCCAGTCGACCGCGGGGATCGAGGATATCGACAAGGGCTGCCGCCTGGGCCTCAACCACCCGATGGGTCCGCTGCAGCTCGCCGATTTCGTCGGGCTCGACACCTGTCTCGATATCATCATGGTGCTTTACAAGACCACGCGCGATGCCAAGTACCGCCCTGCGCCGCTGCTGGTAAAATATGTCGAAGCCGGTTGGCTGGGCCGCAAGACCGGGCGCGGGTTTTACGACTATTCCGGAGAGGCCCCCGTGCCGACGCGCTAATTCGGAACCGGGTGGAGGGGTAACCCGTTGATTATGCAAAAGGAGATTTTGCATGACCGACACCCAGACACAGGCGAAAAGCCAGGAAGAACGCCAATCGGGTCTCGCCCCCGAAACCCATAATGACGAGCAGGACGATCACCGTTCGCAGGCGCAGGAAGTCGCCGGACAGGCGCAGGACGATGCCTCGAACAAGCCTGGCGGTACCGAAAGCCGCAAGCCCGCATCACCCGCAGTCGATGGGGTTGCCGGAAGCGAAACCGACATGATCGATCAGATGCGCGACATGGAAGACTCCGGCGAAATCGATACCGATGCCTATGCGGGCGAACCCAACCACGACGACAATACGAAGAAATACGGCGGCAAGGGCTGATCGGCCCGCGCCAACGGTGTCCTAGAAGACTTCGGTATCGACCGGCTTCTTGGGCTGCACCGTATTTGCATCCTTCGACGGCGCGTCTGCGCGCTTTATCGGGCCCGGGGGCGGGCGACGTCCGCTCGCTTTGGGACTTGCAGGGCCTGGGTTGGCGGGTTCGCTTCCCCCGGAAGAGATGATCTCGCCCATTTCCTGCCCGGGCGATGTGCTGAAACCGGCGGTGCTCGCACCATCCGTGTTGTCGACCAGCTCCTCCTCCTCGGCGAAAGACGAGAAGCTGAGCTCCTCGTCCGAAACGTAGTCACTGAACACCGAAGGCTGCGGCTCGGCCTGTTTCGCCGGCTTTTCCTCGACCACGCCGCGATCGGGCTCCGCCTCCGGTGCGCCGGGTATGTACGCCATCGGGCCGCGATCGCCCATCGACGCGGCAAAAACCGCCGCGCCAAACACCGTCACACCGGCGAAGATCAGCGCACCTTTGCTCTGTTCGAAAAACGACTTGGACATGCGCGCGGCATAGCATCACGTTGGTTAAAATATGGTAGAAAGAGGGCGCCTCAAAGGTCGTGTTTGAGCTCGTAAAGCAGGTCCAGTGCTTCGCGCGGCGACAGCGCATCGAGATCGGTGTCGTTGAGCCGCGCAGCCAGTTTCTGCTCGGGCGTGCTCTCCGGCTGGCGGTCCTGGACAGCGGCGGCGAACAGCGGCAGCTCACCAAGTCCGGCGGCAATGCCCCCGGTTTCGCTCCGCGCCCTTTCGAGCTTCTCCAGCACCTGCGACGCGCGTTTCACCACCGCTTCGGGCACCCCGGCAAGCTTCGCCACTGCGAGGCCGTAAGACCGGTCTGCAGGGCCTTCGGTCAATTCGTGAAGCAGCACGAGGTCACCCTTCCATTCGCGGGCGCGAACGTGATGCAGTGACAGGGCAGGGCAGGTTTCGGCCAGCCGGGCGAGTTCGTGATAATGGGTTGCGAACAGGCAGCGGCATTCGATGCGCGAGTGCACCGCTTCTGCCACCGCCCAGGCAAGCGCCAGCCCGTCATAGGTGGAAGTGCCGCGTCCGACTTCATCGAGGATGACGAAGCTGCGTTCGGTCGCCTGCGAAAGGATGGCGGCGGTTTCGACCATTTCGACCATGAAGGTCGAGCGCCCGCGAGCGAGATTGTCCGATGCGCCGACACGGCTGAACAGGCGGTCGACCAGTCCGATCCGCGCGCTTTCGGCAGGGACGAAAGACCCCGCCTGCGCCATGAGGACGATGAGCGCGTTCTGGCGCAGGAAGGTCGATTTGCCGCCCATGTTGGGGCCGCCGATCAGCCACAGCCGATCGTCCTGCCCCAATGTGCAGTTGTTGGCGACAAAGCGCTCTCCGGCCTTCGCAAGCGCAGCTTCGACCACAGGGTGACGCCCGCCGGTGATCGCGAGACCGGTATCGTCGGAAATCTCGGGCCGGGCCCAGTCGCCTTCCGCCGCGCGTTCGGCATTGCCCGCAGCGACATCGATCCGCGCGAGCGCGGCGGCGGTCGCGGCGATGCCTTCTCGCGCTGCGGAGACCTCCGCCACAAGCTCCTCGAAATGCGCCTCCTCGGCAGCGAGTGCGTGCCCACCCGCTTCGGAAATGCGCGAGGCTTCCTCGTGCAGCGAAAGCGAGTTGAATCGCACCGCGCCCTTCATGGTCTGGCGGTGGGTGAAGCCGCTGTCCGCCGCCATCAGCGCATCGGCGTGGCGGCTGGGCACCTCGATGAAATAGCCCAGCACGCCGTTGTGCTTGATCTTGAGCGAAGCGATGCCGGTTTCGTCGCGATAACGCGCCTCCATCGCGGCAATCGCCCGGCGGGCATTGCCGGAGACTTCGCGCAACTCGTCGAGGCTGGCGTCGTATCCCTCGGCGATGAAGCCGCCATTCGATCGCTCGGTGGGCGGGGAGGCGATCAGCGCGCGGGCGAGATGGTCGACCAGCGCGCCATGCCCGACAAGGCGTGGCAGCAGCCCGTCGAGCAGGGCAGGGCGGTCCTGCTCCTGTTCGAGCCAGTCATGCAGGCGGATCGCTTCGGCCAGCCCGTCGCGCACCTGCCCGAGATCGCGCGGACTTCCACGTCCGGCAACGATCCGCCCGAGTGCGCGCCCGATGTCGGGCAGCGCGCGCAATGCATCGCGGAGGGTCGCGCGCTCGATCGGACGGTCGCGCCAGAACTGGACCAGCGCCAGCCTGTCCTCGATCGCAGCGCGGTCGAGCAGCGGTGCCGAAAGGTCTTCGGCCAACAACCGCGACCCTGCGCCGGTCGAGCAGCGGTCCACCGTGGCGATCAGACTGCCATTCCTGCCACCTGCAGAACTCTCGAGGATTTCGAGGCTCGCCCGCGTCGCCTCGTCCATAGCCATGCCCGAAGCCTGCGCCCGGGCCATCGGTGGCAGCAGCAGCGGCAGGCTGCCGCGTCCGACGTGATCGAGGTAGGCGACCAGCCCGCCCGCTGCCGCCAGCATGGCGCGAGAGAAGTCGCCGAAACCGTCGAGCGTCGAGACCCCGTGGATCGCCTTCAGCCGTTCGGCACCGCCATCGGAAGAAAAAGTGCTGCGTGCATGGGACACAGCATCTTCGGGAGCGTGTTCCCAGTCTTCGGGAACCACCACTTCGCTCGCCCCGATCCGCGCCAGCTCCGCACCGAGCATCTCGGGTTCGCATTCTTCGAGCACCATGGCGCCGGTCGAGATATCGCAGCTCGCGATGCCGATCGTCCCGCGCACCTCGGCCAGAGCGGCCAGCATGTTGGCCGAGCGCGGATTGAGCAGCGCTTCCTCGGTCAGCGTGCCTGCGGTTACGAAGCGCACGATGTCGCGCTTCACCAGCGCCTTGGAAGACGGTTTGCCTTCGCGTTTGGCCCGCGCCTTGGCCTCGTCGGGGGTTTCGACCTGCTCGGCGATTGCAACCCGCTGCCCGGCCTTGATCAGCCGCGCGAGATAGCCTTCCGCCGAATGCACCGGAACTCCGCACATCGGCACCGGCTCGCCGCCGTGCTCGCCGCGTGTCGTCAGCGCGATGTCGAGGATGCCCGCCGCTTCGCGCGCATCGTCGAAGAACAGCTCGAAGAAATCGCCCATCCGGTAGAACAGCAGCGAGCCCTCCGCCTCGGCTTTCAGCGCGAGGTATTGCTGCATCATCGGAGTGGGTTCACCGGCCATCTCTCGGGACTAACCAGAGCGCCGCCGATTCGATACGTCTCGGCAGCGGGTTTCCCCTATCGTTTGCGGGCAAGCCCCGCTAAGCGCGTTGGTTCAAACCATATTGCCGTTACGGAAAAGGGATTCATGTCGAACGATACCGAGGGCGCAAACCGGGGTGAACGCAAGAGCGGGTTCACGACGCGCGAGGCGCTGTTCTACCATGAGACGATCCGGCCCGGTAAGCTCGAGATCGTCGCGACCAAGCCGATGACCTCGCAGCGCGATCTGTCGCTGGCCTATTCCCCCGGTGTTGCCGCCCCTGTGGAGGCCATCGCAGAAGATCCGTCGCTGGCCGCGCGCTATACCGCGCGCGGGAACCTCGTCGCGGTGATTTCGAACGGAACCGCGATCCTCGGCCTCGGCAATCTCGGCGCGCTGGCCTCGAAGCCGGTGATGGAAGGCAAGGCAGTGCTGTTCAAGCGCTTCGCCGATGTGGATTCGATCGATATCGAACTCGCGACCGAAGATCCGGACGCTTTCATCGAAGCGGTCGCTCTGATGGAGCCGAGCTTCGGCGGGATCAATCTCGAGGACATCAAGGCACCCGAATGCTTCATCATCGAGCAGGCCCTGCGCGAGCGCATGAACATCCCGGTGATGCACGACGACCAGCACGGCACCGCGATCATCGCAGCGGCGGGCCTGATCAACGCCTGTCACCTCACCGGGCGCGATTTCAAGGACGTAAAGATGGTGGTGAACGGCGCGGGCGCATCGGCGCTCGCCTGCACCGCACTCATCAAGTCGGTCGGCGTGCCGCACGAGAACGTGATCGTCTGCGACCGGTCGGGTCCGATCTATCCGGGACGCGAGGATGTCGACCAGTGGAAGAGCGCGCATGCCGTGCCGACCGAGGCGCGCAGCCTCGAGGAAGCGCTCGAAGGCGCAGACATCTTCCTCGGCCTGTCGGCGGCAGGCGCGCTCAAGCCCGAATGGGTTTCGAAGATGGCCGACAAGCCGATCATCTTTGCGATGGCGAACCCCGTGCCCGAGATAATGCCAGAGGATGCCAAGCGCGTGCGGCCCGATGCGATCATCGCGACAGGGCGCAGCGACTTTCCCAACCAGGTCAACAACGTGCTCGGCTTTCCGTTCATCTTCCGCGGCGCGCTCGACGTGCAGGCGACGACGATCAACGAGGAAATGAAGGTCGCCGCCGCGCATGCCATCGCCCAACTCGCGCGCGAGCGGGTGCCCGAGGAAGTCGCCGCCGCCTACGGCCGGAACCACAAGTTCGGGACCGATTACATCATTCCCGCCCCGTTCGACCCGCGCCTGATCGAAGTCGTCTCCTCCGCGGTGGCCAAGGCGGCGATGGATTCGGGCGTGGCGCAAGCGCGGATCGAGGATTTCGAGGAATATCGCGTGAAATTGCGCTCGCGCCTCAACCCCACCACCTCGGTGCTCACCGGCGTCTACGAGGAAGCCAAGAACAATCCCAAGCGGATGGTCTTCGCCGAGGCGGAAGAGGAAGTCATGCTGCGCGCCGCGATCCAGTATCGCGATTTCGGCTACGGCACGCCGATCCTGGTCGGACGCACCAAGGCGGTGCTCGACAAGCTGCACCAGCTTTCGGTCTCCGACCCCGGCAGTTTCGAAATCCAGAACTCGGCCGACAGCGAGCATGTGCCCGCTATGGTCGATTATCTTTACAAACGGCTCCAGCGACGTGGCTACACCGAGCGCGACGTGCGCCGCATGGTCAACCAGGAACGCAACGTTTTCGCCGCGCTTCTGGTCGCGCTGGGCCATGGCGACGGGATGATCTCCGGCCTCACCCGCACCTTCGCGCAGACCGCCAAGGAAGTGAACCGGGTTCTCGATCCCAAGCCCGATGCGGTGCCGTTCGGCATTCACATGATGATCGGCAAGAACCACACGACCTTCCTGGCCGACACCACGATCAACGAGCGCCCGAGCGCCGAACAGCTGGCGCATGTCGCCAAGGAGACGGCGGCGGTCGCGCGGCGCATGGGCCACGAGCCGCGCGTTGCTTTTCTCAGCTATTCGACCTTCGGCAACCCTTCGGGCCAGTGGCTCACCAACATCCGCGAGGCGGTGGCGATCCTCGATCGCGAGGAACCGGGTTTCGAATACGAAGGCGAAATGGCACCCGATGCCGCGCTCAATCCGGGGGTCATGAAGCTCTATCCCTTCAGCCGCCTGTCCGCGCCTGCCAACGTGCTGATCATGCCGGGACTGCAATCGGCCAACCTGTCGGCGAAGATCCTGCGCGAGCTTGGCGGCAATGCGACGGTCGGGCCGATGCTGATCGGCATGGAAAAGCCGGTCCAGATCGCGCCGATGACCGCGATCGCGCCAGACGTGCTGACACTGGCGGTGCTGGCGAGCGCCGGGGTCGTTGGCTAGCCGTGGGCTGATCGCATGATCGACTGCCAGCGCGAGCGTTTCTCGATCCCTGAAGAGGTGCATTACCTCAATTGCGCCTATATGGCGCCGCTGTCGCACGGTGTCGTGCAGGCCATGGAAGAAGCTGCGCGGCTCAAGGCGACACCGTGGGAATTCGCGCCCGTGGATTTCTTCACCGTTTGCGAGCATTTTCGCGAGCGCGCGGCACGTGTCGCCGATGTGGCTGTCGACAGCCTCGCGATCGTTCCTTCGGTCAGCTACGCGCTGGCGGTCGCGGCGAGAAACCTGCCCGTTTCGGCAGGCCAGAACATCGTCACTCTGGCCGACCAGTTCCCTTCCAACATCTATGTCTGGCGTGAGCTGGCAGCGCGCACCGGCGGTAAGGTTTCGACCGTCGAGCGATCATCCCAGGATTGCTGGACCGCCGCTGTGCTCGACGCGATTGGGCCCGATACTGCCATCGTCGCCGTGCCCAACTGTCATTGGGCCGATGGACGCATTGTCGACCTCG
Source organism: Erythrobacter sp. GH1-10 (assembly GCF_045363165.1). Taxonomy (NCBI): domain Bacteria; kingdom Pseudomonadati; phylum Pseudomonadota; class Alphaproteobacteria; order Sphingomonadales; family Erythrobacteraceae; genus Erythrobacter; species Erythrobacter sp. GH1-10. The sequence goes on from NZ_JBJFLP010000001.1 coordinate 578,481, forward strand.
AACGGGTCGGTGTCGCCTGCCGCGAAGCGGGTGCCGCGCTCGTGCTCGATCTCACGCAATCGCTTGGCGCGATGCCGATCGATTTCGCCAAGGTGCAGCCGGATTTCGCGGTCGCCGCGTGCTACAAATGGTTGATGGGGCCGTATGGCATTGGCATGCTCTATGTCGATCCGAAGCATCACGACGGCGAGCCGATCGAATACAACTGGATCAATCGCGGAGGGTCGGAGGATTTCGCCCGGCTGGTCGATTATCGCGACGATTTCCAGCCCGGTGCGAGGCGGTTCGACATGGGTGAGAAATCGAACCCGCCGCTGCTCATGGGCGCGAGTGCCGCGCTCGACTTCCTGCTCGAATTCGGAGTCGATGCGATTGCCGAGACGCTTGCCGACCAGACCCAGGCGATTGCCGATGCGGCGGCGAAGATGGGCCTTACGTCTGCGCCCATCGGCACACGCGCGCCGCATTTCCTCTCGCTCGGATTTCCGGGCGACGTGCCCGGCGGCCTGACCGAACGGCTCGCCGAGAACAGGGTGCATGTTTCGTTGCGCGGCACCTCCCTGCGGGTGACCCCGCACCTCTACAACAACGGGGCGGATCGCGAGGCGCTGCTCGCCGCGCTGCGCTGAGACGCAAAAAAGGCCCGGCGGGGTGCCGAGCCTCTTTGTGTTGGGTTACGCGTTCCTTAGGCGGCCATCGCTTCCGCGTTGACGGTGCCGACTGCGATACCGGTCATCCGGCGGTCGCCACTCTGCGTGTCGTCGAGACATTTGCGCAGCGTCGCAGCGTCGTTCGTCAGTCCGAGACGTTCGGCGAAGGCTGCTGCCGTACCGTATCCGGCCATCGCGTAGTGCGCCATGCGCTGATACTGGGCGATGATCGAGGCGTCGCGCACATCACCATCGGTAATGTCGGCGTTGATGGCATGTGCCTTCACTTCCTTCACGAGACCTTCCATACCCTTGCAGAATTCACCGGTCGGATCGGCCTTATGGCCTTCGATCAGGCTTTTCACCTTGGTCATGCCTTCTTCGATGCCGCTGACGCCATTATCGAGGGCTCGTTTCAGGTCGCCGGACGAGGCCGTTTCGCGCAGCTTCTTGCTCACTTCGAGCGACTGGCGGTTGGCACTGTAGATGTCCTGAAGTTGGTCGATGTACAGGTCGGTGAGGGTGCGGATGGTCATATTGCGTGTCTCCCTTGATTCGTTCGTTTGCATTCACCCTATCAACGGGCGCACCACGAGACCGTTCCGAAAAATATCGCTTTTTCCGTAAGTTAAAGGCTGGACTATGGCTCAGCTGCGATGGACTGAAGTTCATGCGGCCAAGCCGCGCCCAGTGACATGCAATCCGATCTTTCTCTGGATATGGGCCTGATCCGCAGACAGGTGGAAAGCCCAGGACGGACGCCTAGATACGCCGGAACCGGAAGTACCACACTTCGTGGCCGAATTTTTCGCGCGCCTTCTGTTCGTAGCGGGTTTCGCACCAGCCTGACGGGCGGTTCTGCCAGCTGGCCGGGCCCTCGACGACCCATTCGAAGCTGTCGGTGAAGCGCTGCATCACCATCAGCGCGTGGCGCAGGTAGACCGGGTGGTCGGTACCGAAGCGGAACTCACCGCCCGGCTTGATCTTGTCGGCGAACAGCTGGACCGGCCCGTCATTCATCATCCGCCGCTTGGCGTGCTTGTTCTTGGGCCAGGGATCCGGATGGAGCAGGTAAAGCATGGTCAGCGCGCCATCGGGCACACGTTTCAGGATCTCGATCGCATCGCCATGGTGCAGGCGGACGTTGGCGAGACGCTGCTCCTCGATATGGGTCAGCGCCTGCGCGACCCCGTTGAGGAACGGCTCGGCCCCGATGAAGCCGTGATTGGGCAAGAGGTCGGCGCGATAGGCGAGGTGCTCGCCGCCGCCGAAGCCGATCTCGAAGTGCAGCGGGCAATCCTCCCCGAACAGCGTTTCGGCGGTCACCGGGCCCTCCTCGGGCACGGAGATCTGCGGCAGCAGGTTGTCGACCAGCCCCTGCTGGCGCGCGCGCAGCGGCTTGCCGACGCTGCGGCCGTACAGCCGGCTGAGAGTTGTGGGATCGCCTTCCTTAAACGCTGTCATGGGCCGCGCGGGTAGTGGGGCGGGGCGACGCTGTCCAGACCCCTTGCCCGCAAGGGGGTGGGGTTGAGCCACGCTCTCATCCCCTATAACGCGCCCGGCAATGCAAAACCTCTCCGAACTTTTTTACGCCCAGCCGCTCTGGGCGCAGTCCCTGATCGGGCTCGTCTTGCTCGGCCTCGCCGCACTGGCGCTCAATTATGTGCTCAAGCATGTGATCCTGCGGATCGCCGCGCCATATCTCGATGCCAGAACGACCACGATCGACAAGGCGGCGGCATGGCTCGCGACCGCAGCGCCGCTGCTGGTGATATCGCGCGGGATCGGCCTCGTCCCGAACCTGCCCGACGAAGTCTATGTCGTGGTTCGCAACGTCGCACAGGCGCTCATCGTGGTGTCGGTCGCGATGGCGATCGTGAAGGGGTTGTCCTACGCGAACGAACTCTACGAACGCCTGCCGCGCTCGAAGAACCGCCCGATCAAGGGGTTCGTGCAGGTCGTGAAGATCCTCGTCCTGTGCGGCGCGGCGATCATTCTCATCTCGGTGCTGATCGACGAGTCGCCGCTGCTGTTGCTTTCCGGTCTGGGCGCGATCACCGCGGTGCTGCTGCTGGTCTTCAAGGACACCATCCTCAGCCTTGTCGCGAGCGTGCAGCTGACGACGCAGGACATGCTGCGGGTGGGCGACTGGATCACCATGCCGAGCATGGAGGCCGATGGCGACGTGATCGACATCTCGCTGCACACGGTGAAGGTCCAGAATTTCGACAAGACTATCGTGACCATCCCGACCCACCGGCTGGTTTCGGATGCCTACCAGAACTGGCGCGGCATGAGCGAAAGCGGCGGGCGGCGGATCAAGCGTTCGCTGGCCATCGACCAGAACTCGGTCCGCTTCCTGAGCGACGACGAGGTGGCCGATCTGAAGAAATTCACGATCCTCAAGCCGTATCTTGAGGCCAAGAAGGCAGAGATCGCGAAGTGGAACGAAGCCGAGCTTGCGGGCGACGCCGCGCCCGTCAACGCGCGCAGGCTCACCAATATCGGGACGATGCGTGCCTACATGGCGGCCTATATCCGCTGGCATCCCGATATCAGCGAAGACTTCCTGCTGATGGTGCGTCAGTTACCACCGGGACCGCAGGGTGTGCCGTTGGAGGTGTACTGTTTCACCAACATCACCGCGTGGGAGACCTATGAGGGCATACAGGCCGACATCTTCGACCATCTCCTCGCGATCATGCCCGAATTCGATCTGCGCGTGTTCCAGGAGCCGACCGGCGCGGATATTGCGGGCCTTTCCAGGGCGGGCTGATTCAGGCTTCGACCACGAGTGTGTGCGCTCGCATGGGCGCGAGCAGCGATCCGTTCGGCTGGCGATATTCGGCAGTCGCCCGCTCCATATGTTCGACCAGGCGTTCGATCACTTCGTCGCTCGCCGGATCGGTGAAATCGAGGATCGGCTGGAGCGTACCATCCGATGCGGGACGCCCCACGAAGCAAAGGTCGAACAGCACAATGGTTCGGGGGTCGGGAAGCGGCGAAAGGCGCGTTTCGGCTTCGAGCGAAACTGTCCTGAAACCCGCCTCGCCGGCAAGGCGCGCGATCGTCTGGCGGTCTCCGAATGCAAATGGGCCGAATGGAACGAGGTCGCTGCCAAGCTCTTGAGCGACAATGTCCTCAAAGGCGTCGAACACCGGAAGGCCGTCCTTCGCAAAACACCACGTTGAAAACGCCCCCTTCGCACCGGGCTTGAGAACCCGTCGCGCTTCGCGCAGCCCCGCAACCTTGTCGGGAAAGAACTGCAGCCCCTGCTGGCATAGCGCGCAGTCGAACCTGTCATTCTCGAACGGCAGGTCCAGCGCGCTGGCTTCGGAGTATGTGACCTTGTTTGCTGCTTCAGCTCCGAGGCTTCGCGCCTTGGCGATCATCGGAGGGGCGACGTCGATCGCCTCGATATGCTCGATTGCAGGCCGTGCCGCGGCAAGTCGGCTGACGAGACCGGTGCCGCAGGCGATGTCGATCACCTGCCCGCCCGGATCCATCTGTTCTATCATCGCGCGCGCCCACGGTTCGAAGGCGGGTTCGAGATAGGCATGGTAGAGATCGGGCGGGGACCGTCCGGCGAGGAAATCGGGAACGAGCGGCATCGTGGTGTCCTCCCGCGGGGATGATTCCACTCCGCGCGCTTCGCGTCCAGCCGCTTCGTCGCAAAAGAAAACCCCGGAGAACCGCGTGGCGCTCCGGGGCTTTCCGAAATCCTAGGAGATTTGGATCAGGCGGCTTCCTGTTCCGCATCGGGATCGCGCAGCACATAGCCGCGGCCCCAGACCGTTTCGATGTAGTTCTCGCCGCCGCATGCATGGCTGAGCTTCTTGCGCAGCTTGCAGATGAAGACGTCGATAATCTTGAGTTCGGGCTCGTCCATCCCGCCATACAGGTGGTTGAGGAACATTTCCTTGGTCAGCGTGGTGCCCTTGCGCAGCGAAAGCAGCTCGAGCATCGCATATTCCTTGCCGGTGAGGTGGACGCGGGCGCCATCGACTTCGACGGTTTTCGCATCGAGGTTCACCGCCAGCTTGCCGGTGCGGATGATCGACTGGCTGTGGCCCTTCGAACGGCGCACCACGGCATGGATGCGGGCAACCAGCTCTTCGCGGTGGAACGGCTTCGTCACGTAATCGTCTGCCCCGAAGCCGAACGAGCGGATCTTGCTGTCCATTTCGGCAATGCCCGAAAGGATCAAGACCGGCGTCTGCACCTTGGCAACGCGCAGTTTCTTGAGCACGTCGTAGCCGTGCATATCCGGCAGGTTCAGGTCGAGCAGGATGATGTCGTAATCATACAGCTTGCCCAGATCGAGGCCTTCTTCGCCCAGATCGGTAGAATAGACATTGAAGCCTTCAGTGGTGAGCATGAGCTCGATGGCTTTCGCCGTTGTCGGCTCGTCCTCAATCAAAAGCACTCGCATATCCGGTCCCCTATTTGCCCCAGAACCCTGCCACTAACCTTTCAGCAAGGTGAGGTGGTAACGCCTCGATAAGACACGTTGCCATGTATTAACCACGCAACTTCTGAACGGAAAAGGTTAACGTGCCGTAAATGGATTGCTTGGAAAGTTTGCGAGTCTTTTATGCAACAGGGGCAGGGGCGCTCGCACGCGGTTGCGCTGCAAGGAACCCTAGAGGTTTTCCAGTTTCTTCGCCCTGCGCCGCTGCGCGCTCGAGCCGATCCCGATGGCTTCGCGATATTTCGCCACTGTGCGGCGAGCGAGGTCGAACCCCTCCTCTTTCAGGAGGTCTGCGAGCTTCTGGTCGGACAGCACCTTCTTCGGATCCTCGGCATCGGTCAGCGCCTTGATCCGCGCCTTGATCGCTTCGGAAGAGGCGCCTTCGCCATCGCTCGAAGCGACGCCGCTGCTGAAGAAATACTTCAGTTCGAACGTGCCGCGGTCGCAATGCAGATACTTGTTGCTGGTCACCCGGCTGACCGTGCTTTCATGCATGTCGATCTGCTCGGCGACTTCGCGCAGGGTCAGCGGACGCAGTTCCGACACACCTTTGCGGAAGAACCCTTCCTGCTGCTTCACGATCTCGGCGGAGGTCTTGAGGATCGTCTTTTGCCGTTGATCGAGCGCGCGGATCAGCCAGTGGGCATCGGCGAGCTTCTCTTTCAGCCAGCTCCGGGTTTCGGGAGCGGGCGAGCCGGCGCTCAGTTCGACATAATAGTCGCGGTTGACCACAAGTCGCGGCAGCGTTTCTTCGTTGAGGTTGATGTCCCAACCGCCGGCCTCGTTGGCGGTGAGCAGGATGTCGGGCACCACCGCGCTGTCGGCACTCGGTGCGAAAGCGAGGCCGGGCTTGGGATCGTAGCTGCGCAATTCGTGCAGCATGTCGGCGAAATCCTCGTCGTCCACCCGGCACAATCGTTTGAGGCGATCGACTTCGCCGCGTGCCACCAGATCGAGATTGTCGAGCATGGCCCGCATGCACGGATCGTAGCGGTCGGCCTCACGCGCCTGGATCGCAAGGCATTCGGCAAGGCTGCGCGCACCCACGCCGCTCGGATCGAGCAGTTGCACGACATAGAGCGCATCTTCGACATCCTCGAGTGTGACCGAAAGATCGCGGGCGATTTCGCGCAGGTCGGTGGCCAAATATCCCGCATCGTCGAGCAGGCCGATGATGTGCCGCGCGATGAAGGCTTCCTGCGGATTGGCGGCGACCGATCCGACCTGCTCAAGCAAGTGTTCGGCCAGGGTCGTCTCGGCTGCGCTGTTCGAAGCGATGTCGGGGAAATCCTCGAACGAAGAACCGCTGGAGGCAGCGGAACCCCATTCGCCGTCGCCTGTGTCACGGTCGCGGTCGAGCGCGCTCCGATCGATATCGAGCGGGGCTTCGCTTTCGCCCTGGCCCTGGGCCATCAGCTGGTCGGAAGTGAACTCCTCGCGCGGGATGTCGTCCGGCTCGCCGCCGCCGCTCTCTTCGCTCGATACCGATCCGGCTTCGAGCAGCGGATTGCTTTCGAGCGCATCGCCGATGAAGGTTTCGATTTCGAGGTTGGACGCCGCCAGCAGCTTGATCGCCTGCTGCAATTGCGGCGTCATCACCAATTGTTGCGATTGGCGGAGGTCGAGGCGCGGGCCTAGCGCCATATGCGATTACCTCTTCCCGCTCACCCCGAGCTTGTCGAAGGGTTGTCCTTCCTTCTGGCATTGCGCTCGAAGAAAAAGCAGCCCTTCGACAAGCTCAGGACGAGCGGAGGGAAAGGAAGGCCACTTCACAGCGTAAAACTCTCGCCCAGGTAAAGCCGCCGCACGTTCTCGTCTGCCACCAGCTCCTGCGGTGTTCCGGCGAATAGTACCTGCCCGCCATAGATGATGCAGGCGCGGTCGACGATATCGAGCGTTTCGCGGACATTGTGATCGGTGATGAGCACGCCGATCCCGCGACTCTTCAGGTCTTTCACAAGGTCGCGGATGTCGCTGATCGACAGCGGGTCGATCCCGGCGAAGGGCTCATCCAGCAGCATGATCGAAGGCTTTGCGGCAAGCGCGCGGGCAATCTCGCAGCGGCGGCGTTCACCGCCCGAAAGCGCCATGGCCGGGCTTTCGCGCAGCCGCGTCAGGCCGAATTCGCCCAGCAGGCGTTCGAGCTCGGCAGCGCGCGTGTCGGCATCGGGCTCGACCAGTTCGAGAACGCAGTTGATGTTCTGCTCGACCGTCATGCCGCGGAAGATGCTGGTTTCCTGCGGAAGATAGCCGAGGCCGAGGATCGCGCGGCGATACATCGGCAGGTTGGTCACGTCCTCACCATCCATGAGGATGCGGCCCGAATCCGGCTTCACCAGGCCCATGATCGAATAGAAGCACGTGGTCTTGCCCGCGCCGTTCGGGCCGAGCAGTCCGAGAACTTCGCCTTTGTCGACGGTAAGCGAAATGTCGGTCAGCACCGCGCGCTTGTCGTAACTCTTGGCAATTGAAACGACCTCAAGCCCGCCGTGGGGCATGGGCGCCCTCGCGTCGGCGTGGGTTTCTGCGGTTTCCGCCAGCTGTTTCAGAGTGGATGACTCGTCCATGGCGTCCAGCCTTAGCACCCTCAGTTTAACAGAAAAGGGGGGGCAAGCCGTTTTGGCAGGATTTTTGCTTTCCGGCCCGAAAACGCGGGTTGTGCGGACCCTGCCGGCGAAATCGCGCATGATTTGAAGGCCCTGCGATGTCTGCCGGGCGCGCCGCGTCGCAATATGTCGGTTTGGTTACTCTGCTTGCAACTTGGTGCTCACTTTGTGATAATCGGGGAAAGAGTGAGAGTCCGTTGGGGAGCGGTTCAATGAACGATATTTCGCACAATGAGACGCGGAGCACCGCGCACAAGTTCGGCGCACACGGCACCGATTACCGCAAGGCGATCAGTGACCATGTCGCCTACGCATTGCTGGTTTACACCGGCCTTCAGATTTTCCTGACCGTGAAGGCGTTGGCCGAGGGGTTCTCCTCGATCCTGCCCTATGTCGCGCTGGTTGTGCTGGTCGCCGGAATCATCCCCGCCTGCCGCTGGTTCGAGAAACGCTGGAAAGACCTGTCCGACGAGGAGGCTGCCGATCCTGGATTGGCCGGGGCATTTCGCCGGGATCTGGTCATGCTCTGGGCGCTCGCGCTCGGTCTTCCCCTGGCGCTGACCGGCATTTTCAAGCTTCTCTTTTCCTGATCGCAATCCCGTGAAGACGGTCCGGCAGGGAACCTGCGGTCCGTTTCAATCGCTTCCATCCAGGGCGCGGCGGTTCCCGCGTCGGATGGATGGAGAGCTCGGCTTGCAATTCCTGCGGATGATACTCGCGCTCGCGGCGCTGTGGATCGCAGTGCCGGCATTCGCGATCCTGCCGCCCGCCGACGCCCCGAGCGAACCGCCCGAAGCTGCCGTACAGCAAATCGACCCCGAACAGGATGCTGAAGACGACGCGCAGATAGCGGATCGGCTTTCGGGAATCTTCGGTGAACTGCCTGCATTCGCGAATGTAGACGTCACCGTAAACGAAGGCGTCGTGACGCTGGAAGGCACAGTGAAGGATCCCGAAGCGATCGATCGCGCTGCTGCGATCGCCGACCGGGTGACCGGTGTCGTCACCGTCGAGAACAATATCGAACGCGACCTGACGGTCGACAGCAATCTTTCGATCCTCGGCGAAGTTTCGGGCCTGCTCGACAGCTTCGTCAAAGCCCTGCCGCTGCTCGCAGTATCGGCACTCGTCGCCATTCTCATCGGGACGGCGGGCTATGCGTTGGCTGGCCTTCGGTTCATCTGGGACCGGGTCGCCCCCAACGCGTTTCTGGGCGAGCTTATCCGCAGCGCGATCCGTTTCGCCTTCGTGGTCGGCGGACTCGTTGTCGCGCTCGACATGCTGGGTGCGGGGGCGTTGCTTGGTGCGGTGCTCGGCGGCGCCGGCGTGATCGGCATCGCACTCGGTTTCGCGATGCGAGATACGATCGAGAATTACGTCGCTTCGATCATGCTGAGCCTGCGCCAGCCGTTCCGCCCCAACGATCACGTGCTCATCAACGATCTCGAGGGCCGGGTGATCCGCCTGACAAGCCGCGCGACGATCCTCATGACGCTCGAAGGCAACCATTTGCGGGTCCCGAACGCCCAGGTCTTCAAGGCCGTTATCCTCAACTACACCCGCAATCCGCAGCGGCGGTTCGAATTCGAGCTCGGGGTCGATGCGGACGACGATCCGCGCGCGGCGATGGCGCTCGGACGCGATACGATCGCCAGCCTCCCATTCGTCCTCGACGATCCCGAACCGGCGGCGCGTATCCAGGACGTGGGCGATTCGAACATCGTCATCCTGTTCCTGGGATGGGTCGATCAGCGCGAAGCCGATTGGTACAAGTCGCGCAGCCTCGCCATCGCGGCGGTGAAGGACGCGCTCGAAGAGGCGGGCTTTGCGCTGCCCGAGCCGATCTATCGCCTGCGTTTCGACGGACGCACCGATCCGCTGCCGATCGGGCGCTCTGCGAGTATTACGGAGTCCGCTCCCGACACCAAGCCAAGCTCCAGACCCGCCCCGGACGAATCCCACGCAGACGTGAAGCCCGAAAGCGAGATCAGCGAGATGGTGGAGCAGGAACGCCGCACCGATGGCGAACAAGCAAAGGACCTGCTCGATCCTTCCCGGCCGGTGGAGTAAGCTCCGATGCGTCGATCATCGGTCACCCGCGGTGACCGCAAGCGCGACTGCGCGCCCGCAGCGACGCGGTCTTCAGGCCGCGTGAGCGAGGAGATCGCACCCCGGATGGGGTGCGGGACTTAAGACTCCTTGGCCCGCTCGATTGCCTCGACGACAATCTGCCGCGCTTCAGCCGCATCTCCCCAGCTGCCGATCCGCACCCATTTCTCGGCTTCGAGATCCTTATAGTGCGTGAAGAAGTGCTCGATCTGCTGGAAGATGATCGAAGGCAGATCCTTGGTTTCTCCGACATCCGAATAATACGGGAAGGTCGTGTCGACCGGCACGCAGATCAGCTTTTCATCGCCGCCGTGCTCGTCCTCGAGGTTGAGCACGCCGATCGGGCGCGAGCGCACCACGCAACCGGCGATGAAGGGCGAGCGCGCGATCACCAGTGCGTCGAGCGGGTCGCCATCGGGAGAGAGCGTGTGCGGGATGAAGCCGTAATTCGCCGGATAGCGCATCGGTGTGTGCAGGATGCGGTCGACGAACAGCGCGCCGCTTTCCTTGTCGAATTCGTACTTTACCGGTTCGCCGCCGGTCGGCACTTCGATGATGACGTTGAGGTCTTCGGGCGGATTGGTGCCGGTAGGGATCTTGTCGATGCGCATGACTGGGCTTTCTCTTGTCTGTGGTCGCCCCTCTCCCAAGGACTTCGTGCGCGCCGATAGCCTGCTCTCCATATTGCGGCAAGTTCGAGTGTGGCTTAGGGGCGCCCAAAGGACAGGACCGACATGAGCAAGAACACACCGCAAGCCATTCGCGGCACGCAGGACATTTTCGGCGCCGATGCCGAGGCTTTCGCCTTCGTGGTCGAAACCTTCGAGCGCGTCCGCAAGCTGTATCGCTTCCGCCGGGTCGAGATGCCGGTGTTCGAGAAAACCGAAGTGTTCAGCCGCGCGATCGGCGAGACCACCGATGTCGTTTCGAAGGAAATGTACACGTTCGAGGATCGCGGCGGGGATTCGCTGACGCTGCGCCCGGAGTTCACCGCCGGGATCGCGCGTGCCTACCTCACCAATGGCTGGCAGCAGCACGCGCCGCTGAAGGTCGCGACCCACGGCCCCTTGTTCCGCTACGAGCGCCCGCAAAAGGGTCGCTACCGCCAGTTCCACCAGATCGACGCCGAGATCATCGGCGCGGCCGAGCCGCAGGCCGATGTCGAATTGCTCGCGATGGCGGACCAGGTGATCCGCGAACTCGGGATCGAGGGTGTGACGCTGCACCTCAACACGCTCGGCGATGCCGATAGCCGCGAGCAATGGCGCGCGGCGCTGGTCGAGTATTTCCGCGCGGTGCAGGGCGAATTGTCCGAAGATTCGCAGGAGCGGCTGGAGAAGAACCCGCTGCGGATCCTCGATTCCAAGGATCGCCGTGACCGGCAATTTGTGGCCGATGCGCCCAGGATCGACGATTTCCTGACCGAGGAGGCCAGGGCGTTTTTCGAGAGTGTCACCAGCGGCCTCGATGCAGCGGGTGTAAAGTGGACGCGCGCCGAAAGCCTCGTGCGCGGGCTCGACTATTACCGCCACACCGCGTTCGAATTCATTCCCGATGAAGGCAGCGAGGCCGCAGGAAAACTCGGCAGCCAAAGCACGATTCTCGGCGGCGGGCGTTACGACGGGCTGATGGAAAGCTTGGGCGGCGCGCCGACGCCTGCCGTGGGCTGGGCCGCAGGGATCGAGCGGTTGGCGATGTTAGTGGGGGAGAAGGATGAGCCAAGAGCGGACGTAATTGTCGTGGTAGAGGATGACCGGCAGCTTGCTTATGCAATCGGGTTCGCTGGCCTCCTCAGAATGTCTGGCTATTCTGCTGAGCTTTCCGCAACGGGCTCACCGAGAAAGCGCTACGACAAAGCTGTAAAGGCGGGAGCGGAAACGATCCTGGCCGTTGATTCAGACGCTGACGGAAGTCTTTCCTCCAGAATTCGCGGCTCCGAAGAATGGCAAGGGCGGCTACGCAAGATGATCGATCAATTCGGCGGTCATACCTAGCCCCCTCATCGTTCGAGGACTACCGAGTCACCCCGGACTTGTTCCGGGGTGGTGCTTTTCTTCGGGTGCTGCGATTGTCAAACGAAGCCCTATCCCGGAACAAGTCCGGGATGACATATGTAGATCCGGCATGACGTTGGGCGAGAACCTTTCCTACACCGCGCAATTTTCGCTATGCCGCGGATATGAAAACGAACCGTAATTCGAAAACGAATTTGCAAAGTGTCAACTTCGCTTTTGGACCTGAAATCGTAAATAATTCAAACGGATAATCCGCAAATTCCCGCCTGACACACTGTCAACTTCGTCAACTTCCCAATCGAGAACACCGTACGTGCAAATCCCCGCCCAGCGCCTTGACCAGATCACCAACCGCTTCGCAGAGCTCGAAGCGCGGATGGCTTCGGGCACGCTCGAGGGCGAGGAATTCGTTCAGGCCTCGCGCGACTATGCCGAGCTTGAGCCGGTCGCGAAGATCGCCTCAGAAGTGAAGGCCATGCGCGAGGAAATCGAAGGGCTCGAGGAGATGCTCGCCGATCCCGAGATGAAGGCGATGGCGGAGGAGGAGCTGGAGCAGCTGCGCGGGGCGCTGCCCGAAAAGGAGCGCGCGCTCGCGGTTGCTCTCCTCCCGCGCGATGCTGCCGACAGCAAGCCCGCCATGCTCGAAATCCGCGCCGGGACAGGCGGCGACGAAGCGGCGCTGTTCGCAGGCGATCTCTACCGCATGTACGAGCGTTTTGCCGCCGAGCAGGGCTGGAAAGTCGAACCGGTCAGCATGAACGCCAGCGAAGTCGGCGGATTCAAGGAAATCATCGCCAACGTGACCGGCTCCGGCGTGTTCGCCAAGCTCAAATTCGAAAGCGGAGTCCACCGCGTCCAGCGCGTTCCCGAAACCGAGAGCGGGGGGCGCATCCACACATCGGCGGCAACTGTGGCGGTGTTGCCGGAGCCCGACGAGGTCGATGTCCAGATCGACCAGAACGATCTCAAGATCGATACCTATCGCGCGAGCGGGGCGGGCGGCCAGCACGTCAACACCACCGACAGCGCGGTGCGGATCACGCACCTGCCGAGCGGGCTGGTGGTCACGTGCCAGGACGAGCGCAGCCAGCAGAAGAACCGTGTGAAGGCGATGCAGGTGCTGCGCGCGCGGCTCTACGAATCAATGCGCGAAGAGGCCGAAGGTGAAGAGGCCGCCGCACGCAAGGCGATGGTCGGCAGCGGCGATCGCAGCGAGCGCATCCGCACCTACAATTTCCCGCAGGGCCGCGTGACCGATCACCGCATTGGACTGACCCTGCACAAGCTCGAAGAAGTGCTCGCCGGGCCGGGACTGGGCGAACTGGTCGATGCGCTGACTTCCGAGGACGAGGCCAAGCGCCTGGTGGCGATGAGCGAGTGAGTGGGGCGGAGTGAGTGTTTCAGCTTTTTCACCGCTCGTCCTGAGCCTGTCCAAGGGTTGCCCTTCCTTATCGAAGAAAAGGGCAATGTTTCGACACACTCGGCACGAGCGGGGTCTCAAGCGGTGACCGTCGCCGAAGCGATCCGCGCCGCTGCGGAGCGCCTCTCCGCCACCAGCGACACCGCCCGGCTCGACGCCGAATTGCTGATGGCGCATGCGCTGGGCGTGAGTCGCTCGGACATGCTGGTGCGGGCGATGCGCGACCCCGTGCCCGAGACATTCGATACACTCGTGGTCCGCAGGCAGCGGCACGAACCGATCGCTTACATCACCGGCCGGCAGGAGTTTTACGGACGGGACTTTGCAGTCGGACCGGGAATCCTTATTCCGCGTGGCGACAGCGAGACTCTGATCGAGGCCGCGATCGAGATTGCACCGCACGCCCGGAGCGTGCTCGACCTCGGCACCGGTTCGGGCGCTTTGTTGATCACTGCGCTGCTCGAACTGGATGACGCAAGCGGTGTCGGGATCGATGTCTCGGAAACGGCGGTCCGGGTATCCGGATCGAATGCGCGAGCGCTCGGCCTCGGCGAGGACCGCGTGCGTTTTCTCCAGCGCGATTGGAGCGAGCCGGGCTGGGCGGACGATCTCGGCCGGTTCGACCTGATCCTGTGCAATCCGCCCTATGTGGAGGACGATGCGCCGCTCGATCCCGATGTGCGCGAATTCGAGCCCGCAGGTGCGCTCTTTTCCGGCCCGGAGGGACTTGACGACTATCGCGTGCTGATCCCGCAATTACGCAAGCTCATGACCGAAAATCCGGTCGCAATCATCGAAATCGGCGCGACGCAGGCTGAATCTGTGAGCGAAATCGCCGAAATGGCCGGATTTGCTGTCGAAATGCGACATGATCTTGCAAATCGGCCACGCGCGGTGATCTTCCGCGCATGAAAACGCGTGCAGGGCTTGGCAAATGCGATTCGGCTCGCTACCTCCGAATCAGGTCATTGATTTGCGCACAGATGCAAATCGCTGGGCCGAGCTCCAAATTCGATGTCAGAAGGCCGTAAGGGCACCTCCTCGGCCAGGCAGTGCGGGGCGCGTGCCGCATATGCGGCGCGAGGACGGTAGTCTACAGACCACAAGCGCAACCGGAACGGCTGCGCAGGGTCGTTAAAGGGAAGAATTTCCTTGAATAACAATCGCAGTAATCGTCGCCGCGGACGCGGTAATCGCAACCAGGGCGGTGGCGGCAATCAGCTGAACCGGATCGACAGCCGGGCGCGCGGCAATGCGCCCCAGCTACTCGACAAGTACAAGAAGCTCGCCCAGGACGCGCAGCACAATGGCGACCGTGTGCAGGCCGAATACTACCTGCAGTTCGCCGATCATTACTTCCGTGTGATCGCCGACAACAAGGCGCGCCAGGAAGAGGCGCGGGCCAAGCGCGGCGACGATCGCGGTCAATCCGGTGACGATAGCGACGATAACGATGACGATCGTCGCAGCGACAACAAGCGCGGCGACAGCAAGCGTGGCGGCGCTCGCAAGCCGCGTGCGCGTCGCGACGACAATCAGAACGACGGCGGTTCGGACCACGAGGGCGCGAAGGGGGCTTCCGATGACGCTTCGGACGACACGAAGCAGCCCAAGCGGCGTGGTCGCAAGCCCAAGAACGAAGCGAGCGACGGAGCGGAAGAAAAGCCCAAGCGTCGCAAGCCCCGCAACGGGAAGGCCGACGATACCGGTCCGGGGGAAATCGATTCTTCGGTTCTTCCGCCGGCGATCAGTGCCGGCACGGACCGGGATAGCGATGACAGCCTGGAAGCGGTCGGCTGATCGGTTCCCGGCGGGCGGCATCTGAGCGGTATCGACCAGCCTCGAATGCGCGCCCGGATTGAAAACCTGATTCAAACAGCGCGCTCACGGCCCGGCCTGAGCGCGCTTTTCCTCGGAGCGATCGCGGCGTTCGGTTATCCGCCCCTGCATGTGTGGTGGATCGCGATCCCCGCACTCGCGGCGTTCATCGCGCTGCTGCGCGAGGCGAAGAGCTGGCGGAGCGCCGCGTGGCAGGGCTGGCTGTTCGGCTGGGCGCACCTGACCGTCGCCAACAACTGGATCGCCACCGCTTTTACCTACCAGTCGAAGATGCCCGAATTCCTCGGCTGGCTCGCGGTGCCGCTGCTGTGCGTCTATCTCGCGATCTATCCCGCGCTCGCGGCGCTCGCAGCGCATGTCCTCTCGCGAAGATCGGGAGCGGTCGGGTTCGCATTTGTCCTCGCGGGGGCCTGGATCGTGGCCGAGTGGCTGCGCGGGTGGGTGTTCACCGGATACCCTTGGCCCCCGCTCGGGCTGATGGTGCTCGGCGGTTGGGACCATCCGGGGCTTGCAGTCCTGCTACCGTGGATGGGCACTTACGCACTCTCCGGTCTCGTCGTCCTCCTTTCCTCCCTGCTGCTGTTGAGAGCGGGCGCATTGCATCGCGGCCTACAGATCGGTGCCTTCGCCCTGCTCGGTCTGGGCATGGTGGTGCCTTGGGAGGACTTTCAGCCCGATCGGCAAACCACCATCGACTACACCCTCGTCCAACCTTTGCTCACGCAGGAAGAGATCAACGATCCGACCAGATTCGAAGAACAGTTCGAGCGCATCGCGGACCTGACTCTTCCCGGGCGCGAACGCTCGCGGCTTGTCTTGTGGCCCGAAAGCGCGGTTCCCGACTATCTCGAGGATGGATATCCGCAGCGGTACTACACCCGCATGACCTCGGGCGGCGATCCGGAATTCGCCCGGCGCCGGATCGCGGCGGTGATCGGCGTGGATGCCACTCTGCTGACCGGGGTCGTCAATCTCGATTTCCAGGAGAAGGCCGGGATCAGAAGCGTGGTCAGCGCGCGCAACTCGGTGCTCGCCATCGACGGGACGGGCGATATCACCGGGCACTACGCCAAGGCGCATCTCGTGCCGTATGGAGAATATCTGCCGATGCGCCCGATCCTCGAACCGCTCGGCCTGTCGCGGCTGGTTGCCGGTTCGATCGACTACGTTTCCGGACCGGGGCCGCAGACACTCGATCTCGGAAGGCACGGCAGGGCGGGCATCCAGATCTGCTACGAAATCGTGTTTTCCGGGCAGGTCGTGGATCCCGCCAATCGCCCCGACTATATCTTCAATCCTTCCAACGATGGTTGGTTTGGCACGTGGGGGCCGCCGCAGCATCTCGCCCAGGCGCGCATGCGCGCTATCGAAGAAGGCCTGCCGGTGCTGCGCTCGACGACGACCGGGATCAGCGCAGTGATCGATGCCAACGGGGTCGTGCGTGCCAGCATCGCCTCGGGAAAGGCAGATGCGATCAGCGGTACCATCCCGGCAGCAAAGCCGCCCACCCTGTTCGCGCGGCTCGGCAACGCGCTCCCGCTCGGCTGGGCTGCTGTGTTGCTTCTTCTCGGGGTTGCCGTCCCGAGATTGCTTGCACTGCGAGAGCCGCGCGGCTAGGGCATCGCGCAACACATAAAGGTTTCCTTATATCTGCATAAGGCACCCGTAGTCCGCAATTCGATCCTCCAAGGAACCCCCATGCGCAGCGATTATCTCTTCACTTCCGAAAGCGTTTCCGAAGGCCATCCGGACAAGGTTTCCGACCAGATATCGGACGCCATCGTCGACCTGATGCTGGCGAAGGATGCGGAAGCGCGCGTCGCCTGCGAAACCATGACGACGACCCAGCGCGTGATCCTGTCGGGTGAAATCCGCTGCGCTCCGATGTACGACGAGAACAACGAGGAATGGGCGGTCAATGGCGGCTGGGCGCCCGGCGCCAAGGAGGAGATCGAGCAGGCGGTCCGCTCGACAGTGCGCGACATCGGCTACGAACAGGACGGTTTCCATTGGAAGACGTTGCAGTTCGAAAACCACCTTCACGGTCAGTCGGCGCATATTGCACAGGGTGTCGATGCGGGTGCGGACGGTTCGAACAAGGATGAAGGTGCGGGCGACCAGGGCATCATGTTCGGCTTCGCCTGCGACGAAACTCCCGATCTGATGCCCGCCACGCTCGATTACAGCCACAAGATCCTCGAAAAGCTTTCGGAAGATCGCCACTCGGGCAAGGCCCCGTTCCTCGAACCCGACGCCAAGAGCCAGGTCACGCTGCGTTACAAGGACGGCAAGCCGGTCGCATGCACCGCAGTGGTGGTCAGTACGCAGCACGCCGAAGGTTACGACAAGGGTAACAAGGAAGCCGAGCTGAAGGCGTATGTTAAGGGTGTCGTCGCCGACATCCTGCCCGAAGGGTTCCTGTCGGACGAGACCCAGTGGCACATCAACCCCACCGGCAGTTTCGTGATCGGAGGCCCCGATGGCGACGCGGGCCTGACCGGGCGTAAGATCATCGTCGACACCTATGGCGGCGCGGCTCCGCATGGTGGCGGCGCATTCAGCGGCAAAGACCCGACGAAGGTCGATCGCAGCGCAGCCTATATCACCCGTTATCTCGCCAAGAACGTCGTGGCAGCGGGCCTCGCCAAGCGCTGCACGATCCAGATTGCCTATGCCATCGGCGTGTCCGAACCGCTTTCGCTCTATGTCGATACCCACGGCACCGGCACGGTCGATGATGCGGAGATCGAGAAGGCGATCAATTCGATCGACAAGCTCGGCGGCCTCACCCCGCGTGCGATCCGCATGCACCTCGGGCTTAACAAGCCGATCTACCGCAAGAGCGCGGCCTATGGCCATTTCGGTCGCACCGCCGAAGGCGACTTCTTCCCCTGGGAGAAAACGGATTTGGTCGAAGACCTGAAGGCAGCTCTGGCCTGACCTGCTAAGGGCGCTGTCGATGATAGCGCCCGCTTCGCCCACAACGAACCGCATCATCCAGCTCGACGCGCTGCGCGGGCTGGCGGTGATCGGTATCGTGTGGATGAACGTCTACGTCTTCGCGCTTCCGTCGCAGGCCTATTACAATCCGGTCGTCTGGGGCGGCGGGACCGAGGCCGACCGGCTGGTATGGGCGGCGAGCTTTGTCTTTTTTGAAGACAAGTTCCGCGCGCTGTTCGCGATGCTGTTCGGCGCGGGCTGCCTGATCCTGCTCGAGAAAGAAGCGGAACGCCCATTGCGAGCGCACTATGCGCGTATGGCGGTGCTTTTCGCGATCGGGCTGGCCCATTCGATCCTGCTGGCGAGCAACGATATCCTCCGCGCTTATGCGCTTGCCGGACTGGCTCTTCCGCTGCTTGCACCGCTTTCGCATCGCGCTCTCTATGCCGTGGCCATCGGATTTGTCGCGGTGCATGTCGGCGGCGGAATGGTCGCACTGGGCGCAGCCGTGGTCGATTTCTACGCTGGACGCATGGGCAGCGACGCCTCGCTGTTTGCCGAGCGCAATTTCGGCAGTGACGGCCCTGCGGTGCGATATGCGCTCGAACTGGGGCGCGAGGGATTTGCCGAACGGGCAATCCGCCGCGCAGGCGATATCCCGGCTCAGCTCCGCATCATCGCCGGGTCGATCCCGATCAACCTCGCGGCGATGGCGCTGGGCATGGCGCTATGGAAAGATCGACTGCTGGCACGCGAGTGGCGAACCTTCCGGATGCAGCGACTGGCGGCGATATGCGCCATTATCGCCTTGCCGGCGCTGTTCGGCCTCGCGCTGTGGGTATCGAGCGCCGGCTTTCCGGGGGCCTTGGTCGGTGCAGTTTCGCTGATCCTGTCCGCACCCTTCGACCTGCTGCTCGCGCTGGCCTACGCCGCGCTGGCCATGGCCTTCTTCAGCGGAAGTGGGGCGATCACCCGACTGCTCGCGGCCGTGGGGCGGCTGGCGCTCACCAACTACCTGATGACGAGCTTTATCCTCGCCGCACTCTTCGCCAGCTGGGGCTTTGGCCTGTTCGGCGAAGTCGGCCGCGCGCACGCATTCGCGCTCTCGTTCGTGCCGATCCTTGCGATGCTGACGTGGTCCCCGGCGTGGCTTGCGAAGTTCGGGCAGGGACCTCTCGAGCGGATGTGGCGCAGCGCGACGCGGTTGTTGTCCTAGCCGTCCTCGCCCAGCATCGGTGATGCGCGATCGAGCGCCAGTTCGGCATCGGAGAAGGTAAAGGGCGAGCGCACGCCCGGCATCCCGCCCAGATCCACTCGAAGTCCTCGCGCGATGACCTGCGGATCGGCAAAGACCTCGTCCAGCGTGTTGATCGGCCCGCATGGCACCCCGGCCTCGTGACAGGCGGCAAGCAGGCCGGCCTTTGTCCAGACCTTCGTCGCCTCGGCGATTTCGGCATCGAGTACGGCGGCGTGTTCGGTGCGCCCGCCATTGCTCGTGAACCGCGCGTCTTCGGTCAGGTCCTCGCGTCCGAGCAGGTTCGCAAGCTTGACGAACAGCCGGTCGTTCGCCGGGGCGAGGATGACATGTCCGTCGCTCACTGGGAACACGCCATACGGTGCGACCTGGGCGTGGGCATTGCCCATGCGTGGCGGGTTCTCGCCGGTCGTGAGGAAATAGGTCGCCTGGTTGGCCAGCAGCGCGACCGAGCAGTCCATCAGGCCGATGTCGACCTGCTGGCCCTTGCCGGTGCGCTCGCGCTGGAGCAGCGCGGCCTGAATGCCATTAGCGGCATAGACGCCGGTCGACAGGTCGGAAATCGATATGCCCATCTTGACCGGCACGCCGTCCGGTTCACCGGTCAGCGACATGAACCCGCTCATGCCCTGCACAACGAAGTCATATCCGGCCTCGTGCGCACGCGGGCCGGTCTGGCCGAATCCAGTGATCGAGCAATAGACGAGCCGGGGATTGGCTGCCGAGACTGCGGCGTAATCGAGGCCGAACTTTGCAAGCCCGCCCGTCTTGAAGTTCTCGATGAGGACGTCGGCCCCGGTACACAGTTCGCGCACCCGGGCGAGGTCTTCGGGATCGTTGAAGTCCGCGACGATCGAGTGCTTGCCGCGATTGCACGCGTGGTAATAGGCGGCTTCGCGATGGACTGTCCCGTCCGCCGCGGTCCGCTCGACCCACGGCGGTCCCCAGGCCCTTGTTCCATCGCCTTCGGGGCTCTCGACCTTGATCACATCCGCGCCGAGATCGGCGAGGATCTGCCCCGCCCACGGCCCGGCCAGCACGCGCGCGAGCTCGACGACTTTCAATCCAGCAAGCGGGGCGTTTTCGTTACGGGGGCGATCGAGCCACATGGGGTCACGCGTTCTCGAGCGCCACTTCATACTTGGCGGTAGTTTTTTCGGCGATTTCGTCCTCGGTCACCCCGGGAGCCAGTTCGATCAGGCGGAACGGGCTGTCATGGTCCTTGCGATGGAACACGCCGAGGTTGGTGATGATCATATCGACCACGTTCGCACCGGTAAGCGGGAGGGTGCATTCGGGGATGAACTTTGGCGAGCCGTCCTTGGCGTTGTGGTCCATGACCACGATGATCTTCTTCACGCCGGCGACAAGGTCCATCGCGCCGCCCATGCCCTTGATCATCTTGCCCGGGATCATCCAGTTGGCGATGTCGCCGTTCTCGGCGACTTCCATCGCGCCCAACACGGTCAGGTCGATGTGTCCGCCGCGGATCATCGCGAAGCTGGTTGCGCTGTCGAAATAGGCGCTGTGCGGCAGCTCGCTGATGGTCTGCTTGCCCGCGTTGATGAGATCGGGATCGACCTCGTCGTCATAGGGGAAGGGGCCGATGCCAAGCATCCCGTTCTCGCTCTGCAGCGTCACCAGCATGCCTTCGGGGATGTGGTTGGCGACCAGCGTCGGGATGCCGATGCCGAGATTGACGTAATATCCGTCCTCGAGCTCCTGCGCGGCGCGGGCGGCCATCTGGTCGCGGGTCCATCCATGTGTTTGGTCGGTCATTGATCCTGCTCTTCTAGAATGTCGGGAGGGCCTTGAACCTCCGGCGGTGATGGTTCGGCAGCAGCCACATCGGTCGCCGCCGTTTCTGCTTCGGGTACGGGAGTTGGCTGGGCGACCGGTGCATCCCCGATCAGGAACCAGCCGTTGTTCATAAGTGGTTCGAGTTCGAGCGCCGCATCGCGGTTCGTCAGGTATTCGTAGAGCTCGTCGAAATCCCGATGCTCATCGCCGGCGATCGCGATCAGGCAGGTCTCGGCGGCGAATTCCTCGCGTCGGGTCTGCTTGCGATCCCCGGGGTAGCGCATGAGCAGCAGTGTGTCTTCGGCATCGGGGTCGAGACCCGATTGCTTGAGCGCGTCGCGGACGATGTAGGCATCGGCTGCGGAGTTTTCCGAAATCCACGCGATGGTGACGCCTTCCGCACGCAGGACTTCGAGGCTCAAGGCCGCCGCACCCGAGGCCGGAAGCGGCGAGCCTTCCGCAAAAACTGTCTGTCCCGGGTCGAGATCGATCAGGATCGCCGGATCGCGCTCGTCGCCGGGCTCGCACGAGAGGCGCTTGCCATCGAGCGCCGAGGGATCGCGCAGGACCGCGGTTTCGAGAGGCTGCGCACCTTCCGAAAACTGGAAGGCCCGTTGGGTGGAGTAACGGATGAATTCGGCAACTCGCGGGGATTGCATCGCCGGGAATGCGGTTTCGGCAGCGGCTGGAGCACCCGCAGTTTCGGCAAGGTCTGTGGAAGCGAGCGCGGCGGGTTCGGATAGGGCTTCCGGCGCAGCATTCACGGTAGTCGCAACCTCGACGCGCGGCCCCGGCTTGTCATCCGTGGCCGTGCGCGCGATCGCTCCTCCCGCAACCAGCGGGATTGCCGCCGCAACGCAGCCTTGCAGCGCCGCGCCTGCAAGCGGCAGCAATACCAGGGTCAGGGCGCGGCAGGGCGTCACGCGGCCTCGCGTTCCCTCGTGGTGCGGAATTCGATCTTCTTGTCGTAGGGTGCGCCGAGGATCATGCGATTGACGAACACGCCGGGCAAGTGGATCTGATCGGGATCGAGCGCGCCTGCGGGGACGATCTCTTCGACTTCGACCACGCAAACCTTGCCGCAAGTTGCAGCGGGCAGGTTGAAGTTGCGCGCGGTCTTTCGGAACACGAGATTGCCGGTCTCATCAGCCTTCCATGCCTTAACGATCGACAGGTCGGCGAAGATGCCGCGTTCGAGGATGTAGGTCGATATCACGCCATCGGGATCGGGAAACTCCTTGTGCTCCTTGCCCTCGGCCACCTGCGTGCCGACCCCGGTCTTGGTGTAGAAGCCCGGAATGCCGGCTCCCCCTGCGCGCATGCGCTCGGCCAGCGTGCCCTGGGGACAGAACTCGACCTCCAGCTCGCCGGAGAGGAATTGCCGTTCGAACTCCTTGTTCTCGCCGACATAGGAAGAGATCATCTTCTTCACCTGCTTGGTGCGCAGCAGCTTGCCGATCCCTTCGTTGTCGATTCCGGCATTATTGCTGGCAAAGGTCAGGCCGGTCACTCCGCTGTCGCGGATCGCGTCGAGCAGCCGTTCGGGAATGCCGCACAGGCCAAACCCGCCCGCCGCGATCAGCATGTCGTTTCGAAGCACGCCTTCCAGCGCGCTGGCGGCATCGGGAAAAAGCTTGCTCATGAGTCC
This sequence comes from Erythrobacter sp. GH1-10, assembly GCF_045363165.1. NCBI lineage: Bacteria > Pseudomonadati > Pseudomonadota > Alphaproteobacteria > Sphingomonadales > Erythrobacteraceae > Erythrobacter > Erythrobacter sp. GH1-10. The sequence goes on from NZ_JBJFLP010000001.1 coordinate 601,234, forward strand.
ACCTGCATGTTCGGGCCAAGTTTGTCGGGCCTGTCGGGAACCCGATCGCTGGCGACTGATTAGTGGCTAGGACAGCCGCTGTCACCACCTGCAGAAAGCTGGCCGGACGCCAGCGACAGAATTGGTGCAATGCACAATGAAGGCGGCTGATATTTGCCTAATGGACATACAAATGCCTAAATTTCAGGCAGCCGAATTGCAATAAGTGACATGATTATGACGGTATGGCGCTTTCAGATTGCGCTATATGCAACAAAGAATGCGCCTTTCGCACTTGCGAAATGGGATGGCCCTGCGCATACATGATCGTGCCTTTCAGGCATCCTCTCCCAGACTTTTCAAGCCCGGCCTTCGTGCCGGGCTTTTTTCTTGCCTGGTATCCCCTTTGCGATTGGTCTCCCGCGGCGTCCCGGTCGATTGCATTGGCAGGCCCTGCTCCCTAGCTTGAATCGGACCCGATCAACGAATCGATCAGCCGAGAGGACCCCGCCCATGGCCGATGCCGAAACCGAAGCTCCCGCCCGCACCGCACGCCTTCAGGTTGCGCCCGCACGGCAGGAGGAATCGGGGCAAGGCATCGCGCGCATGCCGCGCACGGCATTCCAGACACTCGGGATCACCGAAGGCGACGTGGTCGAAATTCGCGGCAAGCGCACGACCGCGGCGATCGCGATGGCTGCCTACCCCGAAGACGAGACGCTCGAAGTCGTTCGGCTGGACGGGCTACAGCGTGGCAATGCCGAAGCGGGATCGGGCGAGCATGTCGAGGTCGCAGTGGCCGAGTCGCGCCCCGCCACCCGCGTCGTCTTTGCCCCGGCGCAGCGCGAAATGCGATTGCAGGGCCCGACCCAGGCGCTGAAGCGCAATTTCTTCCGCAAGCCGCTGGTCGCAGGCGATCTGGTTGCGACCACGGGCCAGCAGCCGGTCCAGAACATGCCACCAGATGTGCGCCAGCTGTTGCGCGCTCCTGCCTACGCTCTCACGCAGATTCGCCTGTCGGTCCATTCGACCGCTCCCAAGGGCATCGTCCATATCGACGAGAACACCGAGGTCGAGCTTCGCACCGAATTCGAGGAACCGCGCGATGCCCGTGCGGTGGTCAATTACGACGACGTCGGCGGGATGGAGGACACCATCCAGCAGCTGCGCGAGATGGTCGAGCTGCCGCTGCGCTATCCCGAATTGTTCACCCGGCTGGGCGTCGATCCGCCTAAAGGTGTCCTGCTTCACGGCCCGCCGGGGACCGGCAAGACCCGCCTGGCCCAAGCGGTCGCCAACGAATCCGACGCCGAATTCTTCACCATCAATGGTCCGGAGATCATGGGTTCGGGGTACGGCGAAAGCGAAAAGCGCCTTCGCGAGGTCTTCGAAGAGGCAAGCCGCGTCGCACCGGCCATCGTTTTCATCGACGAGATCGACTCGATTGCGCCCAAACGCACGCAGGTGCCGGGCGAGGCCGAAAAGCGGCTGGTCGCGCAATTGCTCACTCTGATGGACGGGCTGGAAGCGCGCACAAATCTCGTGGTCATCGCCGCGACCAACCGCCCCGACGCGATCGACGAAGCGCTGCGCCGCCCGGGCCGGTTCGACCGTGAAATCGTGATCGGCGTGCCCGACCAGCATGGCCGACGCGAAATCCTCGCGATCCACACTCGCGGCATGCCGCTTGAAGAAGCGGTGAATCTCGATGAACTGGCGAAGGTGACCCACGGTTTCGTGGGCGCCGACATCGCCGCGCTCGCCCGTGAGGCGGCGATCGACGCGGTCCGCCGCATCATGCCGAAGCTCGATCTCGACGAGCGCACGATACCGCCCGAAGTACTCGAAGAACTCTGCGTCACGCGTGACGATTTCCTTTCCGCACTCAAGCGCATCCAGCCTTCGGCCATGCGCGAAGTGATGGTGCAGGTGCCCGATGTCGGCTGGGACGATATCGGCGGCGTCGGCGATGCCATCGACCGGCTCAAGGAAGGCATCGAATTGCCGCTCAAGAATCCCGACGCGTTCCGCCGCCTGGGTATCCGCCCGGCCAAGGGCTTCCTGCTCTACGGACCGCCCGGAACCGGCAAGACGCTGCTGGCCAAGGCCACGGCCCGCGAAGCCGAAGCCAACTTCATCTCGATGAAGAGCTCGGACCTGTTGTCGAAATGGTATGGCGAGAGCGAGCAGCAGATCGCGCGCCTGTTCGCACGCGCCCGCGCGGTGGCGCCATGCGTGTTGTTCATCGACGAGATCGACAGCCTTGTCCCCGCGCGCGGCAGCGGGCAGGGCGAACCGCAGGTGACCGGCCGGGTGGTCAACACGATCCTTGCCGAGATGGACGGGCTTGAAGAGCTGCAATCGGTGGTGGTGGTCGGCGCGACAAACCGGCCCAACCTCGTCGATCCGGCACTGCTACGGCCGGGCCGGATCGACGAGCTGGTCTATGTCGGGACACCCGACAAGGCAGGCCGCGAACACATCCTGCAGATCCACACCTCGAAAATGCCGCTGGCGGACGACGTCGACCTGGCTTCCGTCGCTGCAAAGACCGAGCGCTTCACCGGTGCCGACCTCGAAGACGTTGTGCGCCGCGCGGGCCTCGGTGCTTTGCGAAGGCTAGGCGGGGATGTGAGCGAAGTCGCCGCGGTGGATTTCGAGGAAGCACTGAAAGATTCGCGCGCGACCGTTACCGCCAAGATGGAAGCCGAATATCGCAAGATGCGCGGAGAGCTGAAGAAGCGCGCGGCGGAGGTCAATCCGATCGGATTCTTCGCCCCCGAAACGCTCGAACCGGCCCGCGCCAACAAACACGACTGATACGCGTTTAGGGAGCGGGAGCTTCCCCGGCCTTGGCGTGACCGCCTGGCAGTTCGAGCCGGTGGCGGATCAGCGCATCCGGCTGGTTTTCTCTCAGCCATTTGAGCATGTGTTCGCGCACCTCGCATCGCAGCGTCCACAGATCGCCGATCGTCTCGGCGCTCATAGACAGCCGCAATTCGACGCTTTCCGGATAGGCTTCGGTCATAAGCAGTGCGAGATTGCGCCCGTCGAAGAGCTCGTGCGCAGTGACGAACCGCTCGAATTCCTCGCGGATCGGGCCGACATCGGCAATCGGATCGAGATGCAGATATACCGGCCCGGTCAGCATTTCGCTGACCCGCGACCAGTTCTCGAACGAGCCGTCGAGGAAACGCGCAGTCGGCACGATCAGCAGGCGTTCGTCCCACGTCCTGACCGTGACGAATGGCAGCTTGATTTCTTCCACGCGCCCGGCATCGCCATCGACTTTCACCAGGTCGCCGATCCGCAGCGGCTCGGTCAGCGCCACCTGCAGGCCGGCGATGAGCGACTTGAGAGCGGGCTGCGCTGCCGCGCCGATGGCGAGTGCGGCGAGGCCGGCAGAGGCAAGCATCGTCGTCCCGATCGACCGGACCGAGGGGATCGCAAACAGCATCAGGCCGATAGTGATCACGATGATCGCGAAGGTTGCGATTTTGGACAGGACGGCGATACGGGTCTTGCGGCTGCGCATCGCGACCGGGTCCTCATTCCCCTCCATCCGCAGTTCGAGCGTCGCGACGAAGGCCTTGACGACGTTGTAGGCGATCCAGCCGAGAAGCGCAGGACGCAGGAATTGTGCAAGCGGTTCCCAGACCAGACCAAGCGCTTCGTCGATTTGCGCCGCGAGCGTAACTCCGATCGCGATGAACGACCATTTGATCGGTGCGCGGATGCGCTGGATCAGGATGTCGTCCGCTTCGGATTCCGACAGCTGAGTGATGCGACTGACGATCGCAAATACGAACCGGTAGAGCAGGTAGGCGAAGACGACCGCCACAAGGACGCTGACCGAGGAAATCGCTATCGCGTTCCAGTCGATGGTCCAGTTGGCCGGGTTGATCGTCTCGAGCATGAGTGAGTGCTATGAACCTTGGCGGGTGAATTCAACTGCCGATTGGGCGGGGCGCCAAATCAATGAGCCGCGTCCCAGGAAGCGCCGGTGCCGATATCGATCGCCAGCGGCACGTCGAGTTCAACCGCGGGAAGCGCGGCTTCAGCCATCACGCGCTCGATGATCGGCGAAGCGGCCTCGACATCGCTTTCGGGTAATTCGAACACCAGTTCGTCGTGTACCTGCAACAGCATGCGCACATCGTCGAGGCCCGCATCGCGCAACGCCGGAAGCATGCGGGCCATGGCGCGCTTGATGATATCGGCGCTCGTCCCCTGGATCGGCGCGTTGATTGCGGCGCGCTCGCTGCCCTGCCGTTCGGCCTGATTTTTCGACTTGATGCGCGGGAACCATGTTTTGCGCCCGAACAGCGTTTCGGAATAGCCGCGCTCGCGCACGATCTCGCGCGTTTCCATGATGTAGCGCTGGATTCCGGGGAAGCGCTTGAAATAGGTATCGATCATGTCTTGCGCCTCGTCGGGTTCGACTTCGAGACGTCCTGCAAGTCCCCAGCGTGAAATGCCGTAGAGGATCGCGAAATTGATTGTCTTGGCCCGCGCGCGGGTGTCGCGGGTAACCTCGCCGAACATCTCGGTCGCGGTGCGCGCATGAATGTCTTCACCCTTGGCGAAGGCGTCTTTGAGCGTATCGACATCGGCCATGTGCGCCGCCAGCCTGAGTTCGATCTGCGAATAGTCGGCGGCGAGCAGGACGTTGCCCTCTTCCGGCACGAACGCCTCGCGGATTTGCCGTCCGATTGCGGTTCGGATCGGGATGTTCTGCAGGTTCGGATCGGTCGAAGACAGCCGTCCGGTTTGCGCGCCGACCAGCGAATAGCTGGTGTGGACCCGGCCGGTGTCGGGATTGATCGCCTCCTGCAGCGCATCGGTGTAGGTCGATTTGAGTTTCGAAAGCTGGCGCCATTCGAGCACCTGCTTGGCGATTTCCGCCCCTTCCCCGGCGAGCCGTTCCAGCACCGAATGGTCGGTCGAATACTGCCCGCTCTTGCCTTTCTTTCCGCCCTTGTAGCCGAGCTTGTCGAACAGGACTTCCCCCAGCTGCTTGGGGCTCCCGACGGTAAACTCCTGCCCCGCGAGCTCGTGGATCTCCGCTTCGAGACGGCCGATTTCCTTCGCGAATTCCTCAGACAGTTTGGACAGGCGCGCGCGGTCGATCTTGATCCCCTCGCGCTCCATCCGTGCGACCACGGGTATGAGCGGACGATCGACCCGCTCGTAGACCTTGGTGCCGCCTTCGATGGCGAGCCGCGGCTTCAGGTGCTGGTAGAGCCGCCAGGTAACGTCGGCGTCCTCGGCAGCGTATTCGGTCGCGCGATCCAGTGGCACTTCATTGAAAGCGATCGCCTTCTTGCCGGTGCCGCACACGTCCTTGAATGCCAGCGGAGTGTGGCCGAGATGGCGTTGGGACAATTCGTCCATGCCGTGTCCGCCGCCGATCCCCTCCTGTCCGCGCCCCGCATCCAGTGCGAAGCTGACGATCATCGTGTCCTCAATCGGCGTAACCTCAACACCGTACCGCGCGAGCACGTTGAGATCGTATTTGCCGTTCTGGAAGACCTTGAGCACCGCATCGTCGGACAGCATCGGCTTCAGCGCTTCGAGCGCCGCCGCGCGGTCGACCTGCTCGGGCTTCTCGTCGAACATGTCGCTGCCGCCGTGCGCGAAGGGGACGTAGCAGGCATCGTTCGGCCCGAGGGCGAGGCTCATTCCGACGAGTTCGGCGCGCATCGCATCGAGCGATGACGTTTCGGTGTCCACGGCGACCAATCGTGCGGTGGTGGCGCGCGCAATCCATTCTTCGAGCCGGTCCATCGTCTGGACGGTCTCGTAAGCCGAGCGATCGACATCGGGCATTTCGGGTAGCGGCTGACGGTTCCCCTCGGCGTCACCTGTTTCGCCTGCGGTATCCGCCCTGGCGGGATCGAGATTGTTGGGCCGTTCGGGGCTCCCGCTCCCGGCGTCGAGCCTGCGCAGAAGCGACGTGAAGCCATGCTTTTCAAGGAACGCGGCAAGCGGCTCGGGCGGCACCCCGTCGAGTTCGAATTCGTCGAGCGGCTCGGGAAGGTCGCAATCTTCCTTGAGCGTCACCAGCACGCGCGAGAGTTCCGCGTCTTCGCGGCTTTCGATCAGGCGCTCCTTGAGCTTCGACTTCTTCATGTCGGGCGCCTGATCAAGCGCGGCGGTGAGCGAACCGTGTTCGGAAATCAGCTTGCTGGCGGTCTTCGGCCCGACCCCATAGATACCCGGAATATTGTCGACGCTGTCGCCCATCAGCGCGAGCACATCTCCGACCAGCTCCGGCTTCACGCCGAACTTCTCTTCGACCTCTTCGACATAGATGCGCTGGCTCTTCATCGTGTCGAGCATGTCGATCTTGGCACCGTCGATTTCGCCGACCAGCTGCATCAGGTCCTTGTCGGACGAAACGATGGTGACATCCCATCCCTGCCTCTGCGCTTCGCGGGCGTAGGAAGCGATCAGATCGTCGGCTTCGAGGCCGGCTTCCTCGATGCAGGGCAGGCTGAACGCGCGCGTGGCATCGCGGATCAGCGGGAACTGGGGGCGCAGGTCCTCGGGCGGTTCGGGCCGGTTGGCCTTGTATTCAGGATAGATCTCGTTGCGGAAACTCTTCGAATCCTTGTCGAGGATCACCGCCAGATGGGTAGGGCCGTCGGCCTCGTCGAGGTCGGTGGCGAGCTTCCACAGCATGGTGGTGTAGCCGTAAACTGCGCCGACCGGTGTTCCTTCCGGGTCGGTCAGTGGCGGGAGCCTATGATAGGCGCGGAAAATGTAGGATGATCCATCGACGAGATAGAGGTGCTTGTGCTGTTCGGCCATGCCAGCGTGCTAGCACCGGGCGGAGCCTCGCGTAAGCCGCTTTGATCAGCGCTGCGATACCGAGTTCGAAGCCGCGCAATTATGGCGACAAAACGGCAAAAACATGGCGAGATCGCCTTATTTCGCTTGCATTGCCACATTCTCGCCATTATTTAGGGCAGCAGAGTCGGGGGTCTAACACCGGCTTCGGTGTGGCTTGGAATACCGCCATACCTGATTCACTCGCTGAATAAGGATTTGATATTATGCGTAAGATCGTTCTTGCCGCTGCTGTTGCCACCTCGGCTCTGGGCCTCGCTGCTTGCGGCGAAACCGCTGAACAGGCTGGCGAAACCGCCGACGCCATGGCTGCAGACGCTGAGTCGGTTGCTGAAGAAGCAACTGCGACCGCTGAAGAAGCTACGGACGAAGCTGCCGACGCAACCGCTGAAGCTGCAGACGCAACCGCTGAAGCTGCTGAAGATGCAGCTGCCGACGCTGAAGAAGCAATGACCGCCGAGTAATTCGTTTGCGGTCATGCTCGCTCCGCAAGCCGGAGCAGCGTGAAAAAGAAGAGGCGGTGCCGCGAGGCGCCGCCTTTTTCTTTGCGCTGATTGTAAGACCTTAACCGCCGTTCTTGGGCGCGCTAGTCCAGTTGGGGTTGCGCTCGCGGGCCCGGGCCTTGGCCTCGAACCCATCGTAGAGAGCGCGGGCGATCGAGGCTATCCGCGCCTCTCGGTTGCGACGCGTGCCCTGGCCGGTCACATAGATTGCGACAGCGATCGCTCGCCCGTCCGGATATTCGATGATGCCGACATCGCTCGAGGTGTTGTTGAGCGATCCGGTCTTGTGGCTGACCCGTGCTTCATCGGGCATGTATGCGACGATGCGGCGTTTTCCGGTCACCGTGCGGCTCATCGCACCAAGCAATACGCGCCGGCTCTCGTCCGAGAGGAAATCGCCGCGGTAAAGCCCCTGCAGCAAGCGGACCATTGCCTCAGGAGTGGCTGAATCGCGCGGATCGATCCACAGCGCAGGATCGTATTCTCCATCGTCGCGCACCAGCGTCGCGATGTCGCGGTCGATCGAAAAATCGTTGATACCCTGTCGCCGCATCCAGTCGTTGACTTTCTCCGGACCCCCGACCGCATCCAGCAGCGTGTCCGTCGCCGGGTTGCTCGATCGCGTGATCATGATTTCGATCAGGTCGATCGCAGGCATATAGTTGCCCTTGCGCTTGGGAGCGATATCGGTGGAATACTTGGCCGAACGAACCGGGATCAGAAGCGGGAATTCCGACGTCAGCGAGTAGTGCCCCTGTTCGACCATTTCCAGGTAGGTCGCGGCGACCGCGATCTTGCTGGTCGAGGCCATCGGAAACAGCTGGTCGCCAAGCACGGTGATCATCTCGCCAGTCTTGAGGTCCATTGCAGCGACGCCGATGCGGCCTTTGTCGCCATCGGCAAGTTCTGCGATCCGGCGCTCGAAGCCGGTTTCGTAGATCGCCTCGAAGGTCTGCGGTGCGCGAAGCTCGGTTCCGAAGGCGCTGTCGAAACTCGATTGCAGCTCGCGCGATGCCTGGTCCTGCGCGGCAGCGGGGGCCGCAAAAAGCGAGAATGCGGCTGCAAGCGCCGCGACCATGCCCAGACCGTTTCTTATGACCATCTGCGAAACTTACCCCCCGTATGGTTGCCACCAACTTAACCCGCACTTTAGTTGGGACCGATTCGTCGCGGCAAGCGTTCATTTCATCGCTTGCGACGAACAGTGTGCCGCAAGCGACCGGGACTCGACTGGTTGCGGCTGGCGGTTGCAGGGATAATGTCCAAGCTCGCCAACGGTTCCAGTCGGCGGTTCGTCGATCCCCGCTTTTCGGGGCTTGACGGGGCCATCCCGGCTCGTTGTTTAGACGCAACCCGGATCTAGCCGGGCGCAATTCCAATACGGGGCTTTCATGAAGACGACCACCGCTTTGCGCACATCTCGCGCCATGTTCACCGCCATGTTGCTGGGCACTTCCGGCATCGCTTTCGCCCAGAGTGTACCGATCGTGCAACCGGGCGCTCCGGGACAGGACAGCAAGACGCTGAGCGCGGAAGAAGCGACCAAGCTGGCAAGCGCCAAGTACACCCCGGCGGATGTGAAGTTCATGCAGACCATGATCGTCCACCACCGCCAGGCGGTTGTTATGGCCGAGCTCGTCGCCGATCGCACCAACACCGAAGAGGTGGTTGCGGTCGCGGGCCGGATCCTCGCCAGCCAGGCCGATGAAATCTCCTTCATGGAGGAGTGGCTGAGCGCTCGCGGCGAACCGACCGAAATGCCCGGCATGGCCGCGCACAGGGACCACATGCACCATATGATGGCAGGCATGGCTTCGCCCGAACAGCTCGCAGCGCTTGAGGCTGCCGAAGGGACCGAGTTCGATCGCCAGTTCCTCACCCTCATGATTGCGCACCACGAAGGCGCGATCGACATGGTGGACGACCTGCTGGGCCAGCCCGGCACGGCAGCCGATCCGGTCCTGTTCCGCTTCATCGGCGATGTCGAGAATGACCAGAACGCCGAGATCGAGCGGATGGACGGCGTGCTCGCTGGTCTCTCGGAAGATCCCCGCGCATCGCTCGCGGCCGGATTCGCCGATGCAGGCGAAGCGATCCTCAACCTGCGCAAAGTCGTGAGCCTGCGCAAGCCGGCCGGGTTCTACGACCCGGAAAACCCCTCCGATCTGCGAGCGGTCGTGCCGCCGCGCGAGAAGGAAGAAGACGAGGACGCAGCTGAAGAAACGGCCGAGGCAGCCGCAGACGATGCTGCCGAAGCGGTCGCCGATGCCGAGGGTGCGGAAGAGGAGGCCACTCCCGATAGCGGCGAAAGCCTGACCCAGTTTGCCGAGCGCAGCCCGCTGCTCGATTTCGCCAACACCGACATGGCATTCTTCGACGACATCATGGTCGCCGGGAATTACCACGGGTTCAATATCTATCGCCTCGGTGACGATGGAGTGCCCAATCTTCTGAGCTCGGTCGTGTGTCCGGGCGGCCAGGGCGACGTTTCGGTCGTCGGCGACATCCTCATCATGAGTGTCGAGCAGACCCGTGGCCGTGTCGATTGCGGCCTGCAGGGCGTCGATGGCGATGTCAGCGAAGAGCGCTTCCGCGGCCTTCGTATCTTCGACATTTCGGATCTCCAGCGCCCACGCCAGGTCGGCGGAGTCCAGACCTGCCGCGGCAGCCACACCCATTCGGTCGTGAGCGCTGATGACGAGAAAATCGTCGTCTACAATTCGGGCACGTCGCGCGTGCGCGAGCAGGAAGAGCTGGCGCGTTGTATCGACAACCCGGCGGACAGCCGCACCGCACTGTTCAGCATCGACGTGATCGAAATCCCGGTTGCCAATCCGGGCGCGGCACGGATCGTCAAGAGCCCGCGCGTCTTTGCCGACCCCGAGACGGGAGAGATTGCCGGCCTGTGGGAAGGCGGCGACAGCGGCGAAGGGACCCAGCGCACAGCGCAGACCAACCAGTGCCACGACATCACTGTGTTCCCGAGCAAGAAGATCGCCGCAGGCGCCTGCTCGGGCAACGGCATCCTGATGGACATCTCGGACCCGTACAATCCGGTCCGCATCGATGCGGTGTTCGACAAGGGCTTCGCCTACTGGCACTCCGCCACCTTCAACAACGACGGTACCAAGGTGGTCTTCACCGACGAGTGGGGCGGCGGTGGACGACCGCGCTGCAAGGCATCGGACCCGATGACGTGGGGCGCCAACGCGATTTACGACATCGTCGACGGCACGCTCGAATTCCGTGCCCATTACAAGATGCCCGGTCCGCAGGGGGACACCGAGAACTGCGTTGCGCATAACGGCTCGATCATCCCGGTCCCGGGCCGCGACCTGTTCGTGCAGTCGTGGTACCAGGGCGGCATCAGCGTGATGGACTTCACCGACAGTGCGAACCCCAAGGAAATCGCCTATTTCGACCGCGGTCCGATCAGCGAGGAGCAGATGGTGGTTGGCGGTTACTGGTCGTCCTATTGGTACAACGGTCGCATCTACGGCACCGAGATCACCCGCGGAATCGATGTCTTTGCACTCGAACCCAGCGAGCACCTGAACGAAGCCGAGATCGCCGCTGCCGAAGCTGCGAGCTACCAGAACACGCGCTTCAATCCGCAGACCCAGACCGAAGTGACATGGTCGGACAGCGTGCTCGAAGCGATCGAGGACAGCCGCCAGGGCGGCTGATCCACTGGCGACAGAATGACAAAGGGGCGGGGTGGCATGTGACCATCCGGCCCCTTCTTTCTTGGTGGCTACACGGTCAGGCCGACTTTACGCTCGCAATCCACTGGTCGACCCGCTTTTCGAGGATACCCAGTGGCAGTGCACCGCCGCCAAGCACGGTGTCGTGGAACCCGCGAATATCGAACTTGTCGCCCAACTCCCGTTCGGCCTTGGCGCGCAGTTCCTGGATACGGATCATCCCGATTTTGTAGCTGGTCGCCTGTCCGGGCAGCACGAAATACCGCCGCACTTCCGACCGAACGGTGGTCTCCGGCATCGGCGAATTGGCCAGGAAATAGTCGACTGCTTCCTGTTCGCTCCAACCCTTCGAGTGAATGCCTGTGTCCACCACCAGCCGGATCGCGCGCCACATTTCGTTGGTGAGCCGCCCGAAGTCGGAATAGGGATCTTCGTAGGCGCCCATCTCTTTCGCAAGCAGCTCCGAATACAGCGCCCATCCCTCGCCGAAGGCCGAGATGAACCCGCCCTGCGAACGGAATTTCGGGATACCGGTCAATTCCTGCGCGATCGAGACCTGCATGTGGTGGCCGGGATTGCCCTCGTGATAAGCGATCGCCTCGAGCACGGGCTTGGGCATCGCCCGCATGTCTGAGAGGTGCGCATAATAGATGCCCGGGCGCGAACCGTCGGGTGTGCCCGGGCGATAATGCTGCGCGGCCCCATCCTGCTCTCGGAACGGCTCGACCCGGCGCACTTCCAGCGGAGCCTTGGGGAGCGTGCCGAAATACTCGGGAAGCTTGTCATCGATGAATTCGAGATGTTCTTCCGCCTGGGCAATATACTGCTGCGCGCCGGCATCGTTGTCAGGATAGAAGAAGCGGTCGTCCTCGCGGGTGAAGGCGAAGAAATCCTTGAGCGTCCCTTCGAAGCCGACCTGCTCCATGATCGCTTCCATCTCGCCGCGAATGCGGGCGACTTCCGAAAGCCCCTTTTCGTGGATTTCGTCAGCGGTGAGCTCGGTTGTCGTCATCGTCGCGAGCCGATGGTCGTAGAAGTCGCCGCCATCGGTGAGCGTGCTGACGCCCTGCGCCTGTTCGGCGGAATTGGGCCGGTCTTCGGTGAACCAGTCGATCACCCGGCGATAGGCCGGAGCCATCTCCTCGACCAGCGCCGTTCGGGCATCCTCGCGCAACTCGTCGGCGCGTTCCTGCGTGATCGTTCCGTCTTCGACGAGCCGCGCGAGATGGTCCTGTGTCGCGGTCCACAGCGCCGCAGGTTCTCCGTCACCGAATGGAGCACCGCTGGTAAGCTTTTCGGATTCGGCGATCACCGCATCATAGGCGAAGCGCGGCGGACGTGTGCCCTCGGCGGCATTGTTCTGCGCGCGTTCGAGCAGCTGGTCCATCGCGATACCGATCGCGCCGATGCGGGCGATGAAGGCGACCATATCGCTCTCGTCCTCGACTTTGTGCTGGGTGAGCAGGAAGCTGGGAAGCGCGGTGTGCGTCCCGTTCATCTGGGTGAGGATGTATTGCTGGTCGCGCCATTTCGCCGCAGCTTCGGCCTGGTCGAGCCGGAACTGCCACATGTCCCATGACAGCTTGGCTTCGTCGGAAAGCTGGTCGTAGTCGAAATTGGCTTCCATCTCGCGCGTCGCCGCGCGCCACCATTCGAGCTGTTCCTGTTTGGCTTCGACAGAGAAATCGTCGATCTTGTCGTAATCGGTCTTCCGGCCCAGCGCGGTCTGCTGGATCGGGCTGAACTTCAGCGCTTCCTCGAACTTCGCATCGAACCATTCGTTGATGCATTCGGTCTGGGTCGTCGCGCATTCGATCGCCGCTACCGGCGGCCCCATCATGTCGCAGGCCGTGAGCGCAATCGACGACAGCAGCAGCGCTGCAATGTGTTTTTTCATTTTTCGGATTTTCCCTGATTCCCCAACTTTGCTTTCCGACCCTGCGACACCGGCGGGCAAATTGGAAGGGCTGACAAGGGCAGGCGATCGTGCCCGACCGATCAATCGTCGCCTTCGCGAACTTTTGCGATGCTCGCCGAGGCCATCGGCTCGCCAAGGCCAAACAGCCTGCGCACCCGTTCGTTGGGCTTGAGGTTGGCGCGCGGATAGTGCCGCTGGTAGAGTTCGCGCAGCTTCGCCATGTGGGTGTCCTTCCCGAGGCTAGTCGCGAATTCGCCAACGATCGCGCTCTTGCCCCAATGCGGGCGGACGTCGTCGAAATAGGTCAGCACTTCACGCTGCAAACGCTCGAGCCAGGCAAAGTCGCGGGTGTCGGCAAAGACGTCGATGGCTGCTGTGGGGCGCCCGAAGTTCCCCGCGAACGGGAGCGGCGAGGCGTCGCTCAGCTCGCGCACTCCGATCAGACTCTTGAGATAGAAGCCAAGCGGCCGCCATTGCTCCAGCTCCAGCATGATGAATCTCACGACCTCGTCGGCGCGTTCGAGCGGGACGTGGAAGGCGAGGTTGTAGGCGGTGTGGGTGGTCGAAAAGAAGCCGGTCAGGATGTCCGGTGAGCGCTGGCTCTTCAGCAGCGGTTCGGGGTCGTAGAGATAGTCGAGGTCCGCCGGATCGGTGATCGTGCGGCGGTGGCTCCGCACGTCGATCCGGTCGACGAGCCGCTGGAGCGAGCGGCGCAGCTTGGGGAACATCCGGTCGATCGCCCAGTAGCGTTCGATGATGAACATCGCGAGACCCGCCATAGAGAAGACATTCGGACGGTGCTGTTTCGCGCGCTTGCCTTCGCGTGCCGGGCGCAAGGTATGGAGCATGATCAGCGGATCCGAGGGGTTGCTGTAGGGGACGACCGCCCAGGATGTGGCGACCGACCCTTTCTTGAGCGCGGGCTTCTTCGATAGCCGGGTGATCCAGGCGTCCGATTGAAAGCTTTCGAGCGGCGCGGATTCGAGCGTGACGCTGGTGATCGGGCCGACCGTACCGAAGGACAGCACGGCATAGGGAAAATCGGGATCGCCGCGCTTGAGGGACACCTCGCGCCCATTGCCGTCGAGAAACGTTAGCGCCGTGACACCGTCGGCCATGGTGGCCCGCGCGCCATAGCCGTGCGTGCCGGTGACCAGAGCGCCGGGTACGGTCTGGGCCATGTAATTGCCGCTGTTGAACATCTTGCGCTCATGCTTGAGCAGTTCGCGCTTCAGTTGTTCGATCGTGGTCGAGGGGCCACAAGTGATGGTCCGGGTGACGGGATCGAAGCTGGTAGCGTCGAGCGCCGATGCCCCCATCATCGCCGCGTTGAGACCGGGAACGATCTGGATGCCGTTGTAGCTGTGCGACTGGCCGACGCAGAAATAGTCGTTACCGGAAACGAATTCGGAGAGGTTCTGGTCGGCGTCGAAACGGTGCTTGTACACCTCGCCGAAGAACACCTTCATCCAGGCATCGAGGCGTTCTTTCGCAACTGCGCCACTGTCTGCAGTAGCGTTCTCCCCACGCATGAATTCCGGCAAGATGCGCATAGACCCGCCCCCCGTTCCAGACCCGCAGCGGCAATGATCGGAGGATTGCATTGATCTTGCAAACAAAAAACCCCGGGAGCGCGAACTCCCGGGGCCTTTGTGTTCAAGCGATGCGGCCTGCGCGGGCTTAGAAGCCCATGCCGCCGCCCATTCCGCCCATGCCGCCCATGTCGGGCATGGCCGGGGCTGCATTCTTGTCTTCCGGAGCGTCGGTGATCGCCGCTTCGGTGGTGATCAGCAGGCCGGCAACCGAGGCTGCGTCCTGAAGTGCGGTGCGCACGACCTTGGTCGGGTCGATCACGCCGGCATCCACGAGGTTCTCATAGGTGTCGGTCGCAGCGTTGAAGCCCTGCGTTTCGTCGCCTTCACGAAGGAGATTTCCCGAAACGACGGCGCCGTCGTGACCAGCGTTCTGAGCAATCTGGCGAACCGGCGCCAGGATCGCGCGGCGAACGATGTCGATACCGCGGGTCTGGTCGTCATTGTCGCCCTTCAGGCCTTCAAGCACCTTGGTCGCATAAAGCAGCGCGGTGCCGCCGCCCGGGACGATGCCTTCTTCCACAGCGGCGCGCGTTGCGTGCAGCGCGTCGTCGACGCGGTCCTTGCGTTCCTTCACTTCGACTTCCGAAGCACCGCCGACCTTGATCACGGCAACGCCGCCAGCAAGCTTGGCGAGGCGCTCTTGCAGCTTCTCGCGGTCATAGTCGCTGGTGGTCGCTTCCATCTGAGCCTTGATCTCGCCGACGCGGGCCTTGATGTCGGCTTCGTCACCGGCACCATCGACGATGGTGGTGTTGTCCTTGTCGATGGTGACGCGCTTGGCTTCACCGAGCATGCCCAGCGTGACGTTCTCGAGCTTGATGCCGAGATCTTCGCTGACCATTTCGCCCTTGGTGAGGATCGCGATGTCCTGCAGCATGGCTTTGCGACGATCGCCGAAGCCGGGTGCCTTGACCGCAGCAACCTTCAGTCCGCCGCGCAGCTTGTTCACGACGAGGGTCGCGAGCGCTTCGCCTTCGATGTCTTCGGCGATGATCAGCAGCGGACGACCGCTTTGGACCGCCGCTTCGAGCACCGGCAGCATCGACTGGAGGTTCGACAGCTTCTTCTCGTGGATCAGGATGTAGGGGTTATCCAGTTCCACGGTCATCTTGTCCGGGTTGGTGATGAAGTACGGCGAGAGATAGCCGCGGTCGAACTGCATGCCTTCGACGACGTCGAGCTCGAATTCGAGACCCTTGGCTTCTTCGACGGTGATGACGCCTTCCTTGCCGACCTTTTCCATGGCTTCGGCGATTTTCTCGCCGACTTCCTTGTCGCCATTGGCCGAGATAACGCCGACCTGGGCGATTTCGGAGGAGCCGGAGACGTCCTTCGAACGGCTCTTGAGGTTCTCGACAACCTTGGTGACGGCGAGGTCGATGCCGCGCTTGAGGTCCATCGGGTTCATGCCGGCGGCGACCGACTTCATGCCTTCGCGCACGATCGCCTGGCCGAGCACGGTGGCCGTGGTGGTCCCGTCACCGGCGAGGTCGTTGGTCTTGCTGGCGACTTCGCGCAGCATCTGCGCGCCCATGTTCTCGAACTTGTCCTTGAGCTCGATTTCCTTGGCGACGGTGACACCGTCCTTGGTGATGCGCGGTGCGCCGAAGCTCTTGTCGATGACGACGTTGCGACCCTTCGGGCCGAGCGTCACCTTCACGGCGTTTGCGAGCGTATCGACGCCCTTGAGAATGCCTTCGCGTGCTTCACGCGAGAATTTCACGTCCTTGGCAGACATTGATGTTTCTCCTGAGAAAAAGTGGTGATCCCCAGCGAAGGCCGGGGTCTTGTTCGGTATCGAGGGAGGTCCCAGCCTGCGCTGGGACTCAAGATATCATCAGCCGATGATCCCCATGATGTCGCTTTCCTTCATGATCAGCAGGTCTTCGCCGTCGATCTTGACTTCGGTGCCGGACCACTTGCCGAAGAGCACGCGGTCGCCGGCTTTCACATCCATCGGGATGCGATCGCCATCGTCGTCACGGGCGCCTTCGCCGACGGCGACGATCTCGCCTTCGCTCGGCTTTTCCTGCGCGGAGTCGGGGATGATGATGCCGCCAGCGGTCTTCTGGTCGGCTTCGATGCGACGGACCACAACGCGGTCGTGCAGCGGACGAAATGCCATTGTTATGACCTTCCTAAGAATGATTATGACTTTTTGGCACTCTCCCCACGAGAGTGCCAGCACGGCGCATGTGGTTGCGGGAACTTCGTGAGTCAAGGACGGTTGAGTAAAAAAATGCAGGGCCTGGACGGGTCCGCTGTCGCCTCAAACTTCCAGTCACAACGGAGCCCATTCGAGCATGACTCTCGACACCGATTTCGCCGCGCTTTCCGTACCTGAAACGATCCTGCTTTGGTTCAAGGCCAACATGATGGACCTGATCGGCGCGGTCGCTGTCCTGGTCATCGGACTGACTATTGCGGGGCTCCTCTCGCGCAGTGTTTCCCGGGCGCTTGCCAAGTCCGACAAACTCGATCCGAGCGTTGCGGGCCTTCTTTCCAACCTTGTCAAATACTCGCTCTGGGCGGTCGTTCTCATCACGGTCCTGACCCAGTTCGGAGTCGAAACCACCAGCATCATCGCGGCCCTGGGCGGCATGGCGCTTGCGGTCGGCCTCGCGCTTCAAGGGACCCTGAGCAATGTCGCATCCGGAGTCATGATCCTGGTGCAGAAGCCCTTCAAGGTGGGCGAGACCATCAGCGTCGGATCGATCCTCGCCACGGTGCAGGAAATCGGCCTGTTCACCACCGAACTGAAGCAGCCCGACGGTCTGTTCGTGATGATGCCCAACAACGCCCTGTGGAACCAGCCGATCGTCAACTTTGCGCGGCATCCCGTGCGTCGCTTCGAGCTTGTTGTGGGAATAGGCTATGGCGACAGCATGGAGCAGGCCCGGAGCGAGTTGATCGCGCTGGCCGAGGCCGATGAGCGCGTGCTCGCCGAGCCCGCGCCGGTCGCCTATGTCAGCTCGCTCGACGACAGTTCGGTGGGTATCAGCTTGCGGGTGTGGTGCAACACTCCCGATTACCTCGGCCTGTCATGGGATCTCACGGAAGCGGCGAAAGCGAAGTTCGACGAAGTCGGCATAACCATTCCGTTCCCGCAGCGCGAGGTCACGACGAAGGCTGCGTGACCGGGGCGGCGGCGGCGCGCGCGGTCAGATCCAAGCGGTCGCGCAGCGTCCAGCGCCAGGTCAAGAGGATTGCCGCCGTCGCGAGGCCGGTTGCCAGGCCGATCCACACGCCCACGCCCTCCAGCGGGGTGAAGAACCCGAGCCCGATCGCGAGACCGAAGCCGGGCACCCAGTAGCTGAAAATCGCGATCCACATCGGCACCCGCGTGTCCTGCAATCCGCGCAAGGCTCCGGCGGCGACCGCCTGTACCCCGTCGACCAGCTGGAACGCGGCGGCAAGCACGAGATATTGCAGCGCGAAGCCGACCAGCGCCGCGTTCTTGGCTGCATGGGGATCGACGTAGATCGACAGCAGCGTGTAGGGCGCGAGCACCATTGTACTGGCGGTTACAGCCATAAAGCCGGTGGCGATTGCGATGCCGACCCATCCGGCCCGCTTGATCCCGACCGGATCACGCGCGCCATAGAAATAACCCACTCGGATGGTTGCCGCCTGCCCGACCCCGAAAGGTACCTGGAAAGCGAGCGCGGCGAGCTGAAGCGCGACGGTGTGACCCGCAAGCTCTGCCGCGCCGAAGCGGCCCATAAGGAAGGCCGCCGCGCCGAATATGCCCGCCTCGGCTGTCACGGTCAGCGCAATCGGCGTGCCGATGCGGACGATCAGCCAGAAGCGCTGCCAGTCCGGCTTCCAGAAACGATAGAAGATGCGGTAGCGCGCCAGCGCCGGGTCGGCGAGAATCGCGACGATATACACCAGCACGGTGAAAATCGATGTGATGATCGTCGCCACCGCCGCGCCTGTCAGCCCGAGCTCGGGCGCTCCCAGATTGCCGAAAATGAAGGCATAGTTTGCAGCCGCGTTCACGAAGATGCCGAGGCCCGTGATGGCGGTCGCAAAGATCGGGCGACCGAGAGCCGAGACATAATTGCGTAGCACCCCTGCGAGCAGCATCGGGATCAGCGAGAAGATGATGACGACATTGTATTCGGCCGCGAGCGCGATGATGCGTTCCTGCTGGCCGGTGACGCGCATCAGCGGTTCGAGCAGCAGGCATATTCCCATCCCGATCACGCCGGTTATGACCGCCAGCCACAGCGCCATGCGCGTCGCTCTGCGCACGGGACGCATGGATCGCGAGCGCGCGCCGATGGCCTCGGCGATCAGCGGTGCGACCGCTCCCGTCAGCGAGGTCATCGCCCACAGCACCAGCCCGAACAAAGCCACGGCCAGGGCGGAGGCGGCAAGCGGCTCGTCGCCCAGCCGTGCGATGAAGATGACGTCGACCGCGTAGGTAAGCATCTGCAGCAGATTTGCAGCCGCCAGCGGCGCGGCGAGCAATGTCGTCGCGCGCAATTCGCCGCTCCAGGAGGGCGTTTCGAGATGCACCGTCTCGTGCATAAAGCCGGCCCGGATACGCGCGCGGTCGAGTCGGGGAAAGCCGGTCTTGTTCAGCGCTGTAACTTAGCTGTGACGCTGCGGCATTGGCGCTACACCGTTAGATGTGAGTTGGTCTCCAGTTTGGGTGGAATTCGGCGTTACACCTGAGCTTCCTATTCAGACGAGGCTTGTCGCCATAACCACCATGCGAGCGCAATCCTTACGCCTGTTTGGAATGGGCCATAAAGATAGCCGTAGATCCATCCCGTTATCGCGGTAAGACCTGCTGCAGGAGCAAGATAGTATCCTGCGAATGCAGTCAGAGAGACCACGCCAAGCGCAACCATCACCACCCCAATGATTTGGCCCAAGAAGTCGAACGACAGTAAGCCAAATCCCAGAAGAACCGAGCCAACACCGAAGCCGAACAACAGCACGAAATACTGGCTGTCGGAGATCGCGGGGAAACCGATCAGAAGAGTTTCGAATGCCTGTCTTTGCGATCCATCTTCGGCGTTGAGTAGACCAGGTCTCCAGAACTGATTGAGTGTATCGATAATGAATGCTTGTTGCGTCATCTCGGTAACGGCCCAAATCATAAGGTAGAATATCCCAATCAAGGCCAAAGCGGGGCGCTTCTTCCAAATAACAAACGCCGCGCCAATCGAAGCGATAAACGCGAACTGAGGATGGAAAAATAGAATCCAAGGTTTGTAGAGAGCCAACCAATTGGACGATAGTTGCGCTTCATTCAGTAGGCCTTCAGCCGGTTCAGGGTTGGGGCCATAAATCAGAACAGCAGTAGTTATAGCTGAGCAGAGGGACGCCCACACCGCGACCATAAGTAAGCCTCGCAGAGGGCCTTTCGGGTTCTCAAGTGCTGTCTTCATCCCGACCTGTTAGCTGGAGCAGCGCTGCCCTTCAAATTGCCTAATTGACCAAGCGGGAACCCAGTTCGACGAACGAGCAATCTGGAGAAAACTTAAGCGCCTCTTCCGGTTGGAAGCCCGACGCCCGCAATTAGCTCGGTAACTGACACAAAAAAAGGGCGGCGCCATCGCTGGCACCGCCCTCCGTTGATCAGTCGAAACTGAAAGAAGCTTACTTGAGCTCGACGGTACCGCCAGCTGCTTCGATCTTGCCCTTGATCTCTTCGGCTTCGGCCTTGTTGACGCCTTCCTTGAGCGGCTTCGGCGCGCCTTCGACGAGACCCTTGGCTTCGGTCAGGCCCAGGCCGGTGATGGCGCGGACTTCCTTGATGACCTGGATCTTCTTGCCACCGTCGCCGGTGAGGATGACGTCGAATTCGTCCTTTTCTTCAGCCGGAGCGCCGGCGTCGCCGCCGCCAGCCGGGCCAGCAACTGCAACTGCAGCAGCAGCCGAAACGCCCCACTCTTCTTCGAGGGCCTTGGCGAGTTCAGCTGCCTCAAGGACGGTCAGCTTCGAAAGTTCTTCAACAAGCTTGGCAATATCAGCCATGATGTTCACTCCAAATTTTGGCGGGGCGGAAAAATGCCCCATGATGTTTCGTCTCTTGCGAGAAAGCGTCTCTTAAGCGGCTTCGCTGGCGCCATAGGCACCGAACACGCGGGCAAGCTTTGCAGCCGGTGCATTGACGACCTGAGCAACCTTGGTTGCCGGGGCGTTGACCAGACCAACAATCTTTCCGCGCAGCTCGTCGAGCGACGGCATCGAGGCGAGTGCCTTGACCCCGGCTTCGTCGAGCACCTGCGTGCCCATCGAACCACCGACGATTTCGAGCTTGTCGTTCGACTTGGCGAAATCGACAGCGGCCTTGGCAGCCGCGACCGGGTCTTCCGACCAGGCCAGCGCGGTCGGGCCGGAGAGAAACTCTTCGATCCCGACGTAATCGGTGTCCTTCAGGGCGAGCTTGGCGAGACGGTTCTTCGCAACCTTGTAGGAAGCACCGGCTTCACGCATCTTCCCGCGCAGTTCGGTGGACTGGTCCACCGTCAGGCCGAGGTTGCGGGTCACGACGACCACGCCGACCTCTTTGAAGACGTCGTTGAGCTGGGCAACCGCTTCGGCTTTTTGCGAACGATCCATGCCTTACTCCTTCACTGTGGCCGCACGCAGGCTTGCGCACGACCGGCTCACATTCACCCATGCCGATCATCGACACGGGAAAGGTCCAACGATGGGGAAGGAGTGCGCCGCGAAACGGCACGTGTGGCCGCCATTGGAGGGGGCCGGAAAATCTCGTTTCCCCGTCTAGGCTGGAAATTAAGAGAGCCCGATTGCTCTCACCAACTGTCTCGGACGGACGACTGCTCCACCTTTCGATGAAACGGTCGGCGGCGCGTCTAGCCGGTTGGCCGCAGGAGTCAAGGCGCGATGTTGCCGAAGAACAGGTCGAGATGCGCGCTGGCCTTGTGCACCAGGGTGATCAGCGTGAGGCTCGTCGTGGCGGCAATGGCGAGCAGGAGCGGGCAGATAAGGGCGTAGGACATGGGTTGCCTCCGATTTCGATGCCGCGATTGTGTCGGGCTGGGGGCTGGCTCGCGATGGAGCGGATACGCGATCCGCAGGGGCTCGGGCGACGCAAATGGTCCGGTCGATCCTGGGGCGGGATCGACCGGGCCATCCGCTGCCAACCGGCAAAGCCAGGTTAGTCGCTGGTCGACAGTTCGACGCTGTCTCGGCGGCTGCAGACGAAGCTGTCGCTGATCACCTTGTGCTTCTTCAGTCTCCATCCGAAGTGCTTGCCGGGCAGCCGGTACTCGATCCGCAGCTTCGTTTGGCGCTGATTGACGCGGCGCAGATTGCGCGTCTCGTCCCACGTGACGCCCGGCGAGAGTTTCTCGTTGCGGACATAAATCGAGCGCCAGCCGCCGTTGCGACCCTTTGCCGGGTCCCAGTAATCGATATCGACGATCTTGATCTTGCCGCCGGTGTCGTTGGTGAATTCGATCGCGACGTTTTTGCAGGTGTTGCCCGCCATGGCCGGAGCCGCGGCTCCGAAAGCGGCGGTTGCGGCAAGGGCGATGGTGGCGGCAGTCTTTGTAACGGTACGGGTATTCATTTCGGTTCTCCTGAAAGTGTTGGCAGAAACCCCTCTCGAGTTCCTGCCAACCTTTCTACGGAGCGCTCCGATTGCGCTGTATGGGGTGGATCCCCCATCATTCGGGCGAGGCTATTCTCCCTTGTCGTAGGCGAGCAGATCGCCCGGCTGGCACTCGAGTTCGCGGCAGATCGCAGCGAGGGTCGAGAACCGGATCGCCTTGGCCTTCCCGGTCTTGAGGATCGAGAGGTTTGCCAGCGTGAGGCCCACGCGCTCGGCCAGTTCGGTGAGGGTCATGCGGCGTTCGTGCAGCAGGTCGTCGAGTTTGACCATGATCGTTGCTCCTTCGTCTTCTGCTGGCATCACACGGTCCCTTCGAGGTCTTCGCGCATCGCTGCGCCGTGTTTGAACACGCGGGCGAGGATGAACAGGACGATCACCATCAATATGCCGGTCAGGTCTAGGCCTGCATCGATCTTGAGCGAGGTACCCTCAATCCGCACCGCCCATTCGGATACGATGAGACCAAGCGCGGCGATCGGTATCATCAGCAACTGTACGCCCAGAAGAAGCCAGGCCATGACACTCAGCCGGTCGGCATTCTCCGGGACGAACGGGTCCCGCTCACCTACGGTGCCGATGACGGCACGAAGCTTTCCGAAGAACAGGAAGACGAGGGCGACGGCCACGATCGACAGCGCGAACAGCCCCACCAAAGGCAAGGTGGGCAAGTTAGAAAGGGTTTCGGCATGTTCAGCCGAAATCTCGGTGTTGATTGCATTCTCGAAGAAGATCACGACCGGGATCATGATCGCAAGCACGATTGCCGCGAGCGCCATCACGCCCTGCATGAAGATGGTCAGGACCTTTCCGGCAAGCAGCAGTGGGTCGTTGAATTGTTCTTTCATTGTGTATCCCCTGATTGGCCTTCGTTCAGGCCAGTTCGGCTGCGATCACAGGCGACATGGCCTGCGCGGGCGGTACGGAAACGATAGTGCCGATCGAGCTGAGGGTGAGGAACAGCGCGGCGGCAAGGGCGAGAGATTGATTTGCGATACGTGACATATTGAACTCCTTGATGCGTCTTATTGAAATTCGATAATCACGATCTAGGAGCGATTCGATTTATTGTCAATCAACAATATTGAAAAACAATATGTGGCATATCGTTTTGCGCGGATCTTTGCCGGTGCGGAGTTGACGAAGTTGACACTGTGTCACCCTCATATTTCGAAGATTTTCGACTGATTATGAGAGACTTAGGGGCCAGAAACGAAGTTGACACTTTCCGGAATCAAACTGGAAATCCGGGTGTGGAGGGATCGATGAAAGCGCATGCAACGACGCTATTGCCCGATGCCGGAGTAGGAAAGTTTTCGCTGGCCCCGGCCAGGCGAGCCGCCGCCCAATCGCCCCCTTTACAAATCCGGCGTGCGCCCTAAATAGCCCACACACGCCAGCTTCGAGACAGACCGATTCATGCGCGGGGATCGGTTCCAGAATAGAAGCGGCGCTAGCCATATTCGCGACGATTAGATCAGCTGCACCCAGGCGGCCCGGAAGGGTTGCGCCAAGGCGTGCGGCTCTTTTGCGTCGAATATGGACCCGTTTCGCGTGACGTGAGTTTTCATTCCGGCATGCGGGTCTTCTGCCCGCGCGCACCAATATAAAGAGGCGAATCTCCTCCATGGCGACCAAGGCGAAGGCACCAAAGACTTCGAACAAGCTCCGCAGCCGCAAGGCGCAGGGCACCGCGAAGAAGCGCATCCGCAAGATTTTCGGCGACATCCACGAAGTCGTCGACATGCCCAACCTGATCGAGGTCCAGCGCGAGAGCTACGAACAGTTCCTGCGCTCGGACAAGGAAACCGGATACGTTTCCGGTCTCGAAAAGACCCTGCGGTCGGTCTTCCCGATCCGCGACTTCGCCGGCACCGCAGAGCTCGATTTCGTCAATTACGAGCTTGAGCCCCCCAAATACGACACCACCGAATGTCGCCAGCGCGGGATCACCTACGCCGCTCCGATGAAGGTCACGCTGCGCCTGATCGTCTTCGAAGTCGACCAGGAGACCGAGACCCGCTCCGTCCTCGATATCAAGGAGCAGGACGTCTACATGGGCGACATGCCGCTCATGACCGAGAACGGCACCTTCATCATCAACGGCACCGAGCGCGTGATCGTCTCGCAGATGCACCGTTCGCCGGGTGTTCTGTTCGACCACGATCGCGGCAAGACCCACTCCTCGGGCAAGCTGCTGTTCGCCGCCCGCGTGATTCCGTATCGCGGCTCGTGGCTCGATTTCGAATTCGATGCGAAGGACATCGTCAACGTCCGGATCGACCGCAAGCGCAAGCTGCCGGTAACGGCGTTGCTGTACGCGCTGGGCCTCGACAGCGAGGAAATCCTCCACCACTTCTACGACACCGTCATCTGGGAACGCGCCAAGGACGGCTGGAAGATCCCGTTCGTGCCCGAAAACTGGCGCGGCCAGAAGCCGACCTTCGCGCTTGTAGATGCCAAGACCGGCGAGGAAGTGTTCCCGGCCAACCAGAAGATCAGCCCGCGCGCCGCCAACAAGGCGGCCAAGGATGGTCTGACCGAACTGCTGCTGCCGACCGAAGAAGTCGTGAGTCGCTACGCCGCCAAGGACATGATCGACGAAAGCACCGGCCGCATCTACATCGAGGCGGGCGACGAGATCACGCTCGAGCATGTCGAAACCTTCGACAATGCCGGGATCGACAAGCTCGAACTGCTCGATATCGACGAGATCAACACCGGTCCGTGGATCCGCAACACGCTCAAGGCCGACAAGGCCGAGAACCGCGAGGAAGGCCTCGAGGCGATCTACAAGGTGATGCGCCCGGGCGAACCGCCGACCAAGGAAACCGCCGAAGCCCTGTTCGAAGGCCTGTTCTTCGACGGTGAGCGCTACGACCTCTCCGCCGTGGGTCGTGTCAAGCTCAACATGCGTCTCGAACTCGATGCCGAAGACACGGTGACGACGCTGCGCAAGGAAGACATCCTTGCCGTGGTCAAGGAACTCGTCGGCCTCAAGGATGGCAAGGGCGAAGTCGACGACATCGACAACCTCGGCAACCGCCGCGTGCGTTCGGTCGGCGAGCTGCTGGAAAACCAGTATCGCGTCGGGCTGCTGCGGATGGAGCGCGCGGTGAAGGAGCGCATGAGCTCGGTCGACGTCTCGACCGTCATGCCGAACGACCTTATCAACGCGAAACCGGCTGTGGCTGCGGTGCGCGAATTCTTCGGCTCCTCGCAGCTGTCGCAGTTCATGGACCAGACCAACCCGCTGTCGGAAGTCACCCACAAGCGCCGCGTTTCGGCGCTTGGCCCGGGCGGCCTTACGCGTGAGCGCGCGGGCTTCGAAGTCCGCGACGTCCACCCGACGCACTATGGCCGCATCTGCCCGATCGAAACGCCGGAAGGCCCCAACATCGGCCTGATCAACTCGCTGGCGTCGTTCAGCCGGGTCAACAAGTACGGCTTCATCGAAACCCCGTACCGCAAGGTCGAGAACAACAAGGTCACCGGCGACGTGATCTACCTCTCCGCCATGGAAGAGCAGAAGCACACCGTCGCGCAGGCTTCGGCCGACCTTACCGACGACGGGACATTCGTGGAGGACCTCGTGTCCTCGCGCCACGCAGGCGACAACCTGATGGCTCCGAACGACCAGATCACGCTGATGGACGTGTCGCCGAAGCAGCTCGTTTCGGTCGCGGCGTCGCTGATCCCGTTCCTCGAAAACGACGACGCCAACCGCGCTCTCATGGGCTCGAACATGCAGCGCCAGGCGGTGCCGCTTGTGAAGGCCGAAGCCCCGTGGGTCGGCACCGGCATGGAAGAAACCGTGGCGCGTGACAGCGGCGCGGCGATCGCGGCCAAGCGCGGCGGTATCGTCGACCAGGTAGACGCGACCCGTATCGTGATCCGCGCCATCGGCGATGTCGAGCCCGGCCAATCGGGCGTCGATATCTACACGCTGCAGAAGTTCCAGCGCTCGAACCAGAACACCTGCATCAACCAGCGCCCGCTGGTGAAGGTGGGCGAAACGATCGAGGCCGGCGACATCATCGCCGACGGTCCCTCGACCGACCTTGGCGAGCTGGCGCTCGGCAAGAACAGCCTCGTCGCGTTCATGCCGTGGAACGGCTACAACTACGAGGACTCGATCCTGATCTCCGAACGCATCGTGAAAGACGACGTGTTCACCTCGATCCACATCGAGGAATTCGAGGTCATGGCCCGCGACACCAAGCTCGGGCCGGAGGACATCACCCGCGACATCCCGAATGTCGGCGAGGAAGCGCTGCGCAACCTCGACGAAGCGGGCATCGTCTACATCGGTGCCGAAGTGCACCCGGGCGATATCCTGGTAGGGAAGATCACGCCGAAGGGCGAAAGCCCGATGACGCCGGAAGAAAAGCTCCTCCGCGCGATCTTCGGCGAAAAGGCTTCGGACGTTCGCGACACCTCGCTGCGCCTGCCGCCGGGCGTTGCCGGGACCGTCGTCGAAGTGCGCGTGTTCAACCGCCACGGTATCGAGATCGACGACCGTACGCGTGCGATCCAGAACGAGGAAATCGAGCGCCTCCGCAAGGACGCGGCGGACGAACGCAACATCCTCAACCGTGCGACCTACAACCGCCTCAAGGACATGCTGCTCGGCCAGACCGCCTCGGCTGCTCCGAAGGGCGTGAAAAAGGGCGTCAAGATCGACGAGGACCTGCTCGATGGCATCGACCGCCACGAATGGTTCAAGTTCGCGGTGGCCGACGACAATCGCCAGGCACAGATCGAAGCGATCAAGTCGCAATACGACGAAGCCGTCGCCGGCATCGACGCCAAGTTCGAGGACCGCAAGGAGAAGCTCGAACGCGGTGACGAACTCGCCCCGGGCGTGCTCAAGATGGTCAAGGTCTTCGTCGCGGTGAAGCGCAAGCTGCAGCCGGGCGACAAGATGGCCGGTCGTCACGGGAACAAGGGTGTGATTTCGCGCATCCTGCCGGTCGAGGACATGCCGTTCCTCGAAGATGGCACCCCCGTCGATCTCGTGCTCAACCCGCTCGGCGTGCCTTCGCGCATGAACGTCGGCCAGATCTTCGAAACCCACCTCGGTTTCGCGGCTCGCGGGCTCGGCATGGACATTGCGCAGAAGCTCGAAGAGTGGCGTGCAGCCAATCCGAATGCTGCTGAGGACTACAAGAAGGCGAAACCGCCCGAAGCTGTCGTCGAGCGTCTGAAGGACGTCTATGGCGAGCAGTATTTCGAGGATATCGACAGCCGTTCGACCGAGCAGATCGTCGAACTCGCGACCAACCTGAGCGCGGGCGTGCCGATGGGCACTCCGGTGTTCGACGGAGCGCGCGAACCCGACGTCACCGAAATGCTGGTGAAAGCCGGCGTCGACAGCTCGGGCCAGTCGACCCTGTTCGACGGGCGCACCGGTGAAGCGTTCGACCGCAAGGTGACCGTGGGCATCATTTACATGCTGAAGCTGCACCACCTTGTCGACGACAAGATTCACGCTCGCTCGATCGGCCCGTACTCGCTCGTCACCCAGCAGCCGCTGGGCGGCAAGGCGCAGTTCGGCGGACAGCGTTTCGGCGAGATGGAGGTCTGGGCTCTGCAGGCATATGGCGCTGCCTACACCCTGCAGGAAATGCTCACCGTCAAGTCGGACGACGTGGTCGGCCGCACCAAGGTCTACGAAGCGATCGTCAAGGGCGACGACACCTTCGAAGCGGGCATTCCGGAGAGCTTCAACGTGCTCGTCAAGGAAATGCGCTCGCTCGGCCTCAATGTCGAACTCAAGTCGCTGAGCGACGGCGAGGACGACGAGGACGAATGGCCGGAGGCAGCGGAATAAGGGGAGCGGGCTTCGGCCCCTCCCGCCTTTTCGCACCTAAGAATTCATCCCCCGAGGGAACCAAGTCATGAACGAACTGACCAAATTCACCAACCAGCTGGCCAAGCCGGAAACCTTCGACCAGATCCAGATCGGGATCGCGAGCCCCGAGCGCATTCGCTCGTGGTCGTTCGGCGAGATCAAGAAGCCGGAAACGATCAACTACCGCACGTTCAAGCCCGAGCGTGACGGCCTGTTCTGCGCGCGCATCTTCGGCCCCGTGAAGGACTACGAGTGCCTGTGCGGCAAGTACAAGCGGATGAAGTACAAGGGCGTCGTCTGCGAGAAGTGCGGCGTCGAAGTGACCGTCACCAAGGTGCGCCGCGAGCGCATGGGCCACATCGAGCTGGCCGCGCCGGTCGCGCACATCTGGTTCCTCAAGTCGCTGCCGTCGCGCATCGGCCTGCTGCTCGATATGCAATTGAAGCAGCTCGAGCGCGTGCTCTATTTCGAAAGCTACGTGGTGATCGAGCCGGGTCTGACCCCGCTCGAGAAATTCCAGCTGCTGACCGAAGACGAGCTGCTCGAAGCGCAGGACGAGTATGGCGAAGATGCGTTCTCGGCCGATATCGGTGCCGAGGCGGTCAAGGTCATGCTGATGGATCTCGACCTCGAGCAGGAGCGCGAAGACCTGCTTGAAGAGCTCGCGACCACCAAGTCCGCGCTCAAGCCCAAGAAGATCATCAAGCGCCTCAAGGTCGTCGAGAGCTTCATCGAATCCGGCAACCGTCCGGAATGGATGATCCTCGAAGTGATTCCGGTGATCCCGCCCGAACTGCGCCCGCTGGTGCCGCTCGACGGGGGCCGGTTCGCGACCTCGGATCTCAACGATCTCTATCGCCGCGTGATCAACCGCAACAACCGCCTGAAGCGCCTGATCGAGCTGCGCGCGCCGGACATCATCGTCCGCAACGAAAAGCGCATGCTGCAGGAAGCCGTCGATGCGCTGTTCGACAATGGCCGCCGTGGCCGTGTCATCACCGGCGCCAACAAGCGTCCGCTGAAGTCGCTCAGCGACATGCTCAAGGGCAAGCAGGGCCGCTTCCGCCAGAACCTTCTCGGTAAGCGCGTCGACTATTCGGGCCGTTCGGTCATCGTGACCGGTCCGGAGCTCAAGCTGCACCAGTGCGGCCTGCCCAAGAAGATGGCGCTCGAACTGTTCAAGCCGTTCATCTACGCCCGCCTCGATGCCAAGGGTCTTTCGATGACCCTCAAGCAGGCGAAGAAGTGGGTCGAGAAAGAGCGCAAGGAAGTCTGGGACATCCTCGACGAGGTGATCCGCGAGCACCCGGTGCTGCTGAACCGCGCGCCGACGCTTCACCGTCTCGGCATCCAGGCGTTCGAGCCCGTGCTGATCGAAGGCAAGGCGATCCAGCTTCACCCGCTGGTCTGCTCGGCCTTCAACGCCGACTTCGACGGCGACCAGATGGCGGTCCACGTGCCGCTTTCGCTCGAAGCCCAGCTCGAAGCACGCGTGCTGATGATGTCGACCAACAACATCCTCTCGCCCGCCAACGGCAAGCCGATCATCGTGCCGTCGCAGGACATGGTCCTCGGCCTCTACTACCTCTCGATGGAGCGTCAGGAGAAAACGCCTGAATTCCTCGAGAACGAAGACGGCACGAAGGAAGAGAAGCTGCCGCGCTTCGCCGATATGGCCGAAGTGCACCAGGCGCTCGAAACGAAAACGGTCACGCTCCACACCAAGATCATCGCCCGCGTCCCGCAGGCCGATGAGGATGGCAATGTGGTGATGAAGCGCTTCGTCACGACGCCGGGCCGCATGCTGATCGGCGAATGCCTGCCCAAGAACCACAAGGTTCCTTTCGACATCATCAACCGCCTGCTCACCAAGCGCGAAATCGGCGACGTGATCGACCAGGTGTATCGTCATACCGGCCAGAAGGACACGGTGCTGTTCGCCGACGCGATCATGGTGCTCGGCTTCCGCTACGCCTTCAAGGCGGGGATCTCGTTCGGCAAGGATGACATGATCATCCCCGATGCGAAGGTGAAGCTTGTCGACGAGACCAAGGAACTGGTTGCCGGTTACGAGCAGCAGTACCAGGATGGCCTCATCACCCAGCAGGAAAAGTACAACAAGGTGATCGACGCCTGGAGCCGTTGCGGTGACCAGGTTGCCGACGCCATGATGGCAGAGATCAAGTCGCAGCCGATCGACAAGAACGGTCGCGAGGCAGAGATCAACTCGATCTACATGATGAGCCACTCGGGTGCGCGTGGTTCGCCGGCGCAGATGAAGCAGCTCGCGGGTATGCGCGGCCTGATGGCCAAGCCGTCGGGCGAGATCATCGAAACCCCGATCATCTCGAACTTCAAGGAAGGCCTGACCGTCCTTGAATACTTCAACTCGACCCACGGCGCCCGCAAGGGCCTCGCGGACACCGCGTTGAAGACCGCGAACTCGGGATACCTGACCCGCCGCCTCGTCGACGTGTCGCAGGACTGCGTCATCGTCGAGGAGGACTGCAAGACCGACAACGCGCTCGAAATGCGCGCGATCGTTCAGGGCGGCAGTGTCATCGCATCGCTCGGCGAACGTATCCTCGGTCGCACCGTGGCCGAAGATCTCGTCAATGCGAAGACCGATGAAGTCATCGTCAAGGCAGGCACTCTGCTCGACGAGCCGATGGTCAAGGCGATCGAGGAAGCCGAAGTGCAGTCGGCCAAGATCCGCAGCCCGCTGGTCTGCGAAGCCGAACAGGGCGTTTGCGCGACCTGTTACGGCCGTGATCTTGCCCGCGGTACTCCGGTGAACATCGGCGAGGCTGTCGGCGTGATCGCCGCGCAGTCGATCGGTGAGCCGGGAACCCAGCTGACGATGCGGACTTTCCACATCGGCGGCGCGGCGCAGCTCAACGAGACTTCGCACCTCGAATCGATCTCGGACGGCAAGATCGAATATCGCGACATGCCGACCATCACCGACAAGAAGGGCCGCATCCTTTCGCTCGCACGCAACGGCGAACTCGCCGTGATCGACTCCGAAGGGCGCGAGCGCGAGATGCACAAGGTGCCCTACGGGACCGTCCTGATGTTCAAGGACGGGGCGAAGGTGAAGGAAGGCGATCGTCTCGCGGAATGGGACCCGTTCAGCTTGCCGATCATCACCGAGCAGTCCGGCGTGGTCAAATACCAGGACCTCGTCGAAGGTACGACGCTCGAAGAGCAGACCGACGATGCGACCGGTATCGCCCAGCGTGTGGTGACCGAGAACCGGGCGACCGGGCGCAAGAAGAAGGAAGAACTGCGTCCGCGCCTGACCCTCCTCGGCGAAGGCCAGAGCGAGGATGAAACCGAAGCGCAGCGTTACCTGCTCGCTCCGGGCACCACGCTGTCGGTCGAGGACGGCCAGCAGGTCGAAGCCGGCGACATCCTTGCACGTGCATCGCGCGAGGCGGCCAAGACCCGCGACATCACCGGCGGTCTGCCGCGTGTGGCCGAACTGTTCGAAGCGCGCATGCCGAAGGACGTGTCGGTCATCGCCAAGATTTCGGGCAAGATCGAGTTCGTCCGCGAATACAAGGCCAAGCGCAAGATCGCGATCGTTCCGGAGGAAGGGGATCCAGTCGATTACCTGATCCCCAAGACCAAGGTGATCGACGTGCAGGAAGGCGACTTCGTGAAGAAGGGGGACACCCTGATTTCCGGCTCGCCGAACCCGCACGACATCCTCGAAGTCATGGGTGTCGAGGCGCTTGCCGAGTACCTCGTCAACGAGATCCAGGAAGTCTATCGACTCCAGGGCGTGAAGATCAACGACAAGCACATCGAGGTGATCGTTCGCCAGATGTTGCAGAAGGTCGAGATCACAAACGGTGGCGACACGACGCTGCTGCCGGGCGAACAGGTCGATCTGGCCGAAATGATGGAAATCAACGCCAAGCTGACCAAGGGCAAGAAGCCGGCAGAAGGCACGCCGATCCTGCTCGGGATCACCAAGGCGTCGCTGCAGACCCGCAGCTTCATCTCGGCGGCTTCGTTCCAGGAGACCACCCGTGTGCTCACGCAGGCGGCGGTTGAAGGGAAGAAAGACACGCTGATCGGCCTCAAGGAGAACGTGATCGTCGGTCGCCTGATCCCTGCTGGCACCGGTGCGGGCATGAACCGCATGCGCGTGACCGCATCGAGCCGCGACGCGGCGCTCAAGGCCGCGTGGAAGAAGCAGCAGGAAAAGCTCGCTGCCGAGAACGCGCCGGAACCGGAGCCCGAAGCCGACGCCATTCCTTCCGAGGAAGCGATGAAGGCGGCGATGGGCGGCGGAGACGACGCCGAATAAGCGTCGCAGCGGCCCGCGCCACGAATTGAACAACCCCGCCGGAGCAAAGCGCTTCGGCGGGGTTTTTCGCACCCGCTTTCTGGCGCTCGTCCGTTGTTGGGCGAGTGATATCCTCGTGATGGTCCAAGGGAGGGACGCATGATGAAGAAACTCGCACTCGCCGCAGCCGCATCATCGCTGCTCGCGCCGGTCCACGCGTTGGCACAGGAAACCATCGTCGTCACGGACTCGCGACAGGATCGCTCGGCCACCAACGCCTATTTCTCACCCAACAGCGGACCATCCGCGATCGGCGTTACCCGGCAGGCCGACTACTTCGTTACGCCGCTGTTCGTCAGCTCGGATTCGCGTGACAGCGACATGCGGATCGACGAGCTGTTCGGCAGCGCTTACGGAGTGGAAATCACCGGGCTCGAAGGCGATCTTTATTGGCAGCAGGCGAGCGAGACCGAGGTGTTCCTCTCCATCGAGCACGAATTCGTAATCCGTCCGCGTTAGGTGTGACTGCATGTCCGATCCCGATGACATTCCGAATTCGTGGGAAGGCGAACCCGATCCGGGGCCGCCCGACGAGTTCACACAGATGCTGTTCAAGAGGCCGGGGCCTCCGCCGCCGCATCTCGTGAAGTTGGGCGAGACGCTTGTCGGTCGCGCAAAGCTGAAGCTCCGGGATTTCCGCGTCGACCGAGAAGATATCGAATGCGCCGCAGTTGCAGCGGCGAAGAACGGTGAATTGAGCCAGCACGATGCGCGGCTGATCTTTCTCGATACCGGCGATGTTGTTTCGAGGCCGCTGGTGCAGCGCTATCTCGATGCGCGCGAATTCGAGCTCATCGCGAAATATCTAAGGTATCGCATCATGTATCACCCGAGCGGATGGCTGACCGAGCGCAACCGGCTGGCGCTCGACGGCATGATCGCCGGGGGCGAAGCGGCGATGGCGGTCGGGCTGCTGCGCGAATTCCTCAAGAAGCTGCACCGCCACACACAAGAACGGTGGCGGGCGGCTGGCAGAAAAGCGCCGAAGGGCATGACTGACCCGCACTCGCGCGATACCTACGACAAGATGCGCAGCGATGCGATCCGCGAACTACCGGGTCACCTTCAGATCGCCGAGCTCGAACTGGCGGAGATCGGGCAATACCTGTCCGAGCACGGGAGCCGCGAGGACAACCGCGCAATCGAAAAATTTCGAGAGGAAATCGCCAAGGTGCGCCAACGCTTCGGCATCGAGTGATTGAAACCTGGCCCAAACGCTATTGCGAATAAATTGCAATAAAGCTATCCGAGTCGGGTCATTCCACGCCGACCGGAGGATTCCCCGCACCGATGCCCCGCAGCAATCTGCCCTCAGCCGCCGCCCGCTCGACCATCGCCGATCTCGCCAGATCTCCCCGCATCGAAAGCCTCGGCCCGCTCGGCGCGCGGTTCGTCTACTCGCTTCGCCTCATTGCCCTTCACGATCGCGCAAACCGCGACCCGGTTTCCGAATTGGCGGTGCGGCTCGGCAGTGTCGAAGTCGCGGCGAAGGCGCTTGCGCTGGCGCAGGCGATATCCTCGGTCTGGCCCGAGAATATCCATGTCTCGCGCTTCTGTTGCCAGATGCTCTCGCACGACGAGGCCACCATCGGAAAGCTGATCGACAGCGCCGCGACCTGTGATCGTGCCGGGTTCGAGGAGGCGATCGCTGGGTTGGTCCGCCCCGATCGCCATCACCGCCTTTGGGACGCAGCGCTAGGCCTCGTCGCTGCCGAGACCCGCGCCGCCTGAGCACAAGTGGCGCTTGCCGCGCCGCGCGCCGCTGTCTAACGGCAGGCGGCATGACCACAACGCGTTTCGCCCCGTCCCCCACCGGCCGCCTGCATGTCGGCAACATCCGCACCGCGCTCCACAACTGGATGCTCGCGCGTAAGGCGGGCGGCACCTTCATCCTGCGCATCGACGACACCGACGCCGCGCGCTCGAAGGAGGAATATGTCGAGGCGATCCGCGCCGACCTCGCATGGCTCGGAATCGAGGCAGATCGGGAATTCCGCCAGTCGCAGCGGCTCGAGCGTTACGAGGCGGCATTCGAGCAATTGCGCGCAGCGGGCCGGATCTACCCCGCCTATGAGACCCAGCAGGAACTCGAACTCAAGCGCAAGATCCAGCTCGGTCGCGGATTGCCGCCGATCTACGATCGCGCCGCGCTCGAACTCACCGAACAGGAACGCAAGGCCAAGGAATCGGAGGGCATCGAGCCGCACTGGCGGTTCAAGCTCGACCATGACGAGCCGATCACATGGGAAGACGGGGTGCGCGGCCCCAACGC
The DNA here is from genome assembly GCF_045363165.1 of Erythrobacter sp. GH1-10. NCBI lineage: Bacteria > Pseudomonadati > Pseudomonadota > Alphaproteobacteria > Sphingomonadales > Erythrobacteraceae > Erythrobacter > Erythrobacter sp. GH1-10. Next base: position 635,865 of record NZ_JBJFLP010000001.1, read on the forward strand.
ATTCGACCCCAAGCTGCTGTCCGATCCCGTTATCCGCCGCGCCGACGGGTCGTGGCTCTACATGCTGCCGAGCACGGTCGACGATATCGACATGGGTGTGACGCAGGTGCTGCGCGGCGAGGACCATGTCTCGAACACCGCGGTGCAGATCCAGATGTTCACCGCGATGGGAGCGGCGCCTCCCGACTTCGCGCACGAAGCCCTGCTGGTCGGCAAGGAAGGCAAGCTCTCCAAACGGCTCGGCTCGCTCGGCTGCGATGCGTTTCGCGAGCGCGGGATCGAACCCGAAGCCATCGTCGCGCTGCTCGCGCGGCTTGGCACCTCGCTTCCGGTCGAGCCGATAGTCGATCGCGAGGCGTTGCTCGAAACTTTCGACCTTTCGACGTTCGGCCGCGCGCCCGCCAAGTTCGACGACGCCGAGCTCGATCGGATCAACACCGCAATCGTCCACGCGATGCCCTTTGATGCGGTCAGGCACCGTCTGCCCGAGGGTATGGATGCTGCCGGCTGGCACGCGGTCCAGCCCAATGTCGCGACCGTGGGCGAAGTCGAGGACTGGTGGCGGCTGGTCACCGGCCCGATCGCGCAGGTCGAGTTCTCCGACGAGGACCGCGCCTACCTTGGCGAAGCGGCGCAGGCGCTCGAATGGGGCGACGACCCATGGCACGCGCTCACCGCCGCGCTCAAGGACAGCACCGGTCGCAAGGGCAAGGCGCTGTACCTGCCGCTGCGCCAGGCGCTGACCGGCATGAACCATGGCCCGGACATGGGCGAGCTGCTGCCGCTGATCGGCGAGGACGAAGCCCGCGCCCGGCTTGCGAGCGCTGCGAAGTAAACCGCCGCTTTAACCCGATTTACGAACCTTTGTGTTTGTCTGGATGCGGCGAAGGTGAATCTCGCCGGTATTCAGGGGGAGTTTCATGGCTGGCAGCAAGAGCGGCACGGAACTTAAGGCGGTCGTGCGCTATCGCACTCGCTCGAAAATGGAGATGCCGGTGCTCGATCTGAGCGCAGGCGGATGCATGGTGAGTTCGCGCGGCTGGTCGGCCAAGCCCGACGAAAGCGTCTCCGTGAAGCTGCCGGGACTCGGCTTCATCCCCGCCAAGGTGGTCTGGATCGAGGACCAGCGCGCCGGGATCGCCTTCGAGGAAGCGCTCTACGGCCCGACGCTGGAACACCTGATGGGCTGAAATCGGTCCAAGCCGAAGATGACGAAGTTGACACCGTGTCAAGCAGAAATCGTGTCTCCAAGTCCTGGATAAATAATCACAAATTGGCCTCTCGGCGAAGTTGACACTTTGCAGATTTCAAATTCGCGCGTGAGCAGGGTGCCATGAGCGGACAATGGGTGCGACGATGGGAAAGAGCAGGCAGCACGCTAGCGGTCCGGGGCGGAGTAGGAAACGTCCGACTTTTGGTGGGGAGTGGACTTTCGCCCCGCGCTGCGGTTGCGCCCCGTTTTGCCAACATATCCGGTAAGTGCTATTTCTTTGTCAGGGCCGCTTGCGTGATCGCGCGGTCCGAGTCTCGCCTTGGCCGTTGGTCACATCCAAGGGAGAGGAATAATGAGAAAAAGTGCAATCGGTGCTGCGATAGCAGCGTCCGTCACGCTGAGCACGCCGGCGATGGCGCAGAACTTCACTTATGATGTCACTTGGGGGCCGGTCGAGTCCTACGGCGGCTTGAGCAGTCCGGATGGGCCGCAGTATCGCGGCGGTGCAGTCAAAGGCACCTATGTTTCGACCGATAGCGATGGGACCGTCGCCAATGGCACGGTCAGGTGCGTCGGCACCCGGCAGCCTCCGGGCATTTTTGCCATTCACCTCGCTTGTACTTCACAAGACCAGCAAGGAACCTACTCTGTGGCCTATGGCTGCAACTGGCTGGGCGAACCGGGTCCAGAAACCCCACTCGGCTGCGTAGGCGCTTTGGAGGCGACGGACGGCGAGTTGAAAGGCACGCGTGGCAGCCTGACCATGTACTGGTACTCGAACGAAAAGGCAGTTGGCACGGGGCAATGGTACACTGCACAATAGAAAGCGAGCCAGAATAGCAAAACTCACCGGCCGCGGAGCGCGCGCTCCGCGGTCGGCTTCTGATCCATCCTATCCGCCGGCGCTTGCATTCGCTCAGGGTGGCAAGCCAGCACATTGATCTCCAAAATGGCTTTCTTGAACGCCTTGCGCATCGCACAGCGTCATTGCTTGAATAGCCTGCGGGATGAGGTTGAGCGTGAACCTTCAGGTGCGCTCCGCTTCATCTGCAATTGCTCCTTCGAATCCATCGCATCGTCCGCAATCGGGTCGAAAGCCGCCTGCTACCCTCCGTGCTTGTCCAGCTCGTCACCCGATAGCGTCACGACGTGCAGCAGGTTGGTCGCGCCCGGAGTGCCGAACGGCACGCCTGCGAGCGCGATCAGCTTGCTGCCCGCCTGGCCGAAGCCGTGGCGCAGCGCCATGCGCTTGCCCTTGGCGATCATCTCTTCGAAGCTGCCGATATCCTTGGTCGCCACCGCATGCGCGCCCCACAGCAGCGCGACCCGGCGCGCGGTCCGCATCGAGGGGGTGAGCACCAGCATCGGCGTGTCGGGCCGCTCGCGCGCGACGCGGCGCGCGGTCGATCCGCTCGACGTGAACACCGTGATCGCGCTGATCGAAACGGTGTCGGCGATGGTCATGCAGCTGTGCGCCAGCGCGTCCGCCGTGGTCTTGTCGGGCGGGGTTTCCAGGAACCGCACGCGTTCCTTGTAACCCTCGTCGCGTTCCACCTGCGTCGCGATCGAGTGCATCATCGCGACCGATTCCTCGGGCCAGTCGCCCGCCGCGCTCTCGGCCGAAAGCATCACTGCATCCGCCCCGTCATAGACGGCGTTGGCGACGTCGGACACTTCGGCGCGAGTCGGCATCGGGCTTTCGATCATGCTTTCGAGCATCTGGGTCGCGACGATCACCGGCTTGCCCGCGCGGCGGGTCGCATTGACGATCCGCTTTTGCAGAGGCGGGACCTCGAACGCCTCGAGCTCCACCCCGAGATCGCCGCGCGCGACCATGATCCCGTCGGCCATGTCGATGATGTCGGACAGGCGATTGACCGCCATCGGCTTTTCGATCTTGGCGCACAGCGCGACGTTCTGACCGCCCGCCGCCGCGATCAGCTTGCGCGCTTCGGCAAGGTCGTCAGGCCGCTGGACGAAGGAAAGCGCAATCCAGTCCGCTCCGTGTTCGACCGCAAAGGCGAGATCCTTGCGGTCTTTTTCGGTCAGCGCAGGGATCGGAACCTCTGCGTCGGGCACGTTCACGCCCTTGCGGTCCGAAATCACCCCGCCGACTTCGGCCGAACAGAAGATGCGGTTCTCGTCCGCCTCCTTCACCCGCAGGCGGATCTTGCCGTCGTTGATGAGCAATCGCTGGCCCGGCTCCATGATCCCGAACAATTCGGGGTGCGGCAGGCACACGCGGGTCTCGTCGCCCGGCGTTTCGTCGCGGTCGAGGGTGAAGTGGCCCGAATGGCGGATCACGGCTTTGCCGTCCTTGAAGGTGCCGACGCGCAGCTTCGGGCCCTGGAGATCGGCGAGCACGGCGATGGGGCGCTGGAATTGCTTTTCCAGCGCGCGGATCGCGGCGATCGTCTCTTCGTGATCGGCGTGGCTGCCGTGGCTCATGTTGACCCGGAATGCGTCGGCGCCGGCCCTGAACAGCTTGCGCAGCATCTCGGGCGAGCGGCTTGCCGGACCCACTGTCGCCAGAATCTTGACCTTCCGGCCTCGCGGGTCGATCCTTGTGTGATCGCGTTTTGCCATCGATCCCAATTTCCCTTGTTTGGTCGATCCTATGGCACAGGCAGATTGCAACTCAAGGAATAGTCATCATGGATACGAATTCACCCGATCCGCTCGACCAAATCGACGATGCCGTTGCGGCGGCAGCATTCCGGCGGCTGGTACGGCACTTGCGTCATCGCCACGACGCGCAGAACATCGACCTGATGGGGCTGGCAGGGTTCTGCCGCAACTGCCTCGCCGACTGGATCAGGGATGCCGGGTACGAAGGCGACAAGGCCGCCGCGCGCGAGCTCATCCACGGCATGCCGATGGAGGAATGGAAGTCGAGCCGCCAGACTCCGGCCACCGAAGCCCAGATTGCGGCGATGGAAGCGAGCCTGACCAAGAACCAGGCCGACCTGCGCTAGGTTTACCCACATCAAATCGGACTGTTGTGGAAAGCGCACTTTTGCCCGCGCGCGGTGCTGCCTATTCAGCGGCCAACCGATTCTCAATTCACCGGAGCTGATTGAACCATGGCCGAAGCCACCGACGACCGCCTGCGCCTGCTGATCGAGCGCATCGAACGCCTCGAGGAAGAAAAGAAGGGCATCGCCGACGATATCCGTGACGTCTACGCCGAGGCCAAGGCGGTCGGATACGACCCCAAGATCATGCGCCAGATCGTGCGACTGCGCAAAATGAAGCCCGACGACCGCAGCGAACAGGAAACGATCCTCGAAACCTACAAGGCCGCGCTGGGCATGGGTTGAGGCCGGATGTCATTGAACTTTCCCGATTGTGTATTATCTCGATAATACAGCAACAAAGGGAGAATTTGAATGGCAGGACCGTGGAAGGACGCGCGCGGTGTGATCGTCACCACCACCCCGACGGTGGAGGGCCACCCGATCCAGGAATATTGCGGCATCGTCGTCGGCGAAGTGATCGTCGGCGCAAACCTGTTTCGCGACCTGTTCGCCAATATCCGCGACATCGTCGGCGGACGCTCGGGCAGCTACGAACGCATCCTGGCCGATGCGCGCAACCAGGCGATCGAGGAATTGCAGGCCGAATGCGCGAGCAAGGGAGGCAATGCCGTTGTGGGGATCGACCTCGACTACGAAGTGATCGGCGACACCGGCTCGATGCTGATGGTCTCCGCCAGCGGAACCGCGGTGAAGATCTGAGCGCCATGATTGTGGCGCATCGCCTTGCAGCGGGCGATCTTGCGGGCTTTCGCGCGATGAACGCGTTGTTCTCCGAGGTATTCGGCGAACCGGAGAACTACACCGCGCATCCGCCGGACGATGCCTATGCCCACGGCTGGCTCGCAAACCGGAACAATATCGCTATCCTGGCGCAAGCCGATGGCGAGCCGGTCGGTGCGCTCGCGGGCTATGTCCTGCCCAAATTCGAGCAGGCCCGCAGCGAGCTATACATCTACGACCTTGCGGTTCTCGAAAGCCATCGCCGGATCGGCGCCGCCACAGCGATGATCGGGGAAATGCGCCGGATCGCGCGAGAAGTCGGCGCATGGACGGTGTTCGTGCAGGCCGACATCATTCCCGAGGACGAGCCGGCCCGCGCGCTCTACCGCAAGCTCTCGCACAGCGAGATCACCGCGCTGCATTTCGATATCGAGCCTTAGCCTTCCATTCCCGCAGCCATCGCCAGCAGCGCGAGGCTGATCGCAAAGCCATTATGCGCGGCGTGGGTCACGATCGCGGTCCACAAGCCGTAGTTTACGCGGCTGTAGGCGGCGATGGTGCCGAGGATGAATTGCGGGAGCAGCAATGGCAGCAGCGCCAGCAGTGTTCCTTCGGTATAGTTGAGCAGATGCACCAGTGCGAAGCCCGCCGCGCTGAGCCAGAAGAACACCGGGAACAACGCCGCGAACCAGCGCATCGGGGGGCGCTTTCGCAGGGCGATCAGGGCGATGATCGCGAGCACCAGACCGCCCAGGATCGACAGGCCGACGCCCAGTGTCGCCTCCTCCCCGGTATTCGCCACGCCTTGCATTGCAGCCACCACTCCTGCCCCCAGCATGATCGCGAAGGCAACGAGATAGCCGGGCTTGCCCGAGAGCCAGCCGCGAAACACCAGTTCCTCGAGCACCGGCGCGGCGATCACGATCAGCGCGATTGTCCCCGCGTTGAGATCGAGCTGTGCGTTGAGGTTCTCGGGCAGTTCGACCCCCAACGCCACCACGGCCATCAGGATCGCGATCAGCGTTCCCATGATGATGAGATCGAGCACAATCATCCGCCCCATGGCCCTCGTGGCGATGCCACCGGGGGCAATTTCTTCGGGAAGCGCCGGTCGCTTCAGGAACGCGCCGAATTTGCGCCACTCGGCGCGCATCGATTGCGCTTGGTGGATCGCCGGATCGCGCGGATCGCCTTCGCCGAAAACAGCTTCGATCGCGGCGGGGTTCGAAGGGCTTGTGGTCATATCGCTCATCGGGCTAATGCGATGCCAGTTTCATCCAGCTTAAGCCACCAAGATCTGAAGGCTGAAAAAGAGTTCCCATGGCAGGCCATTCCAAATTCAAGAACATCATGCACCGCAAGGGTGCACAGGACAAAAAGCGTTCCAACCTGTTTTCCAAACTGAGCCGCGAAATCACCGTCGCGGCCAAGATGGGCACGCCCGATCCGGACATGAACCCGCGCCTGCGGCTCGCGGTCAACACCGCCAAGGCGCAATCGATGCCGAAGGACAACATCCAGCGCGCGATCGACAAGGCGAGCGCGGCCGACGGCGAGAATTATGAAAACGTGCGCTACGAAGGATACGGCCCCGGCGGCAGCGCGATCATCGTCGAGGCGCTGACCGACAACCGCAACCGCACCGCCACCGCCGTGCGCACCGCGTTCAGCAAGAACGGCGGCAATCTCGGCACCGAAGGATCGGTCGCGCACGGTTTCGAGCGGCTCGGCTATATCGAATACGGTGCGGACGCAGGCGACGAGGAAACCGTCCTGATGGCGGCGATGGAAGCGGGGGCTGAGGACATCGCTTCTTCGGAAGATGGCCACGAAATCTGGACCGCGGCCGACGATCTTCATGCGGTTGCCGAAGCGCTCGAAAAGGCGCTGGGCGAGGCCAAGGAAGTGAAGCTCGCATGGAAGCCCAACCTCACCGTCGAACTGGACGAGAAGGATGCGGGGGTGTTGCTCAAGCTGGTCGATGCGCTCGACGACGATGACGACGTGCAGACCGTGTGGGGCAATTACGACATCAGCGACGAGATCATGGACAAGCTCGACGCGTGAGCCACCGGGCGTGACGTGGCGGGAATGGGCCTTCGCGCTGGTGCTGGGGGCCGCATTCCTGCTCGCGCTCGTATGGCGCCTGGGCTGGCGGATCGGGTTGTAAGACGATGATAATCCTCGGCCTCGATCCTTCGCTGTCCTGCACCGGCTGGGGCGTGATCCGGGCCGAGGGATCGCGCATCGCGCATATCGCCAATGGCCAGATCAAGACCTCCGCGCATGCGCCGATGCCCGACCGGCTTGCCGATATTCACCGCGCCATCGGCGGGGTCATCGCACAGCACCGTCCGACTCGTGCGGCGTGCGAAGAGGTGTTCGTCAACAAGAACCCGCAATCGACATTGAAGCTCGCCCAGGCGCGCGGCGTGGTGCTGGCTGCGTGCGGGGCGACCGGGCTCGAAGTGAACGAACACGCCGCGCGGCTGGTCAAGAAAGCGGTGGTGGGAACGGGCGGGGCGGAAAAGGCGCAGGTGCAGGCGATGCTCGGGATACTGCTTCCCGGCGCGGATATCGCCGGAGCCGATGCCGCCGATGCGCTTGCGGTCGCGATAGCCGACGCGCATCTCGCCCCGTCACGCTGATGAAATTCGGACCTCGCTGCATTCGGTCATGCGCCGGACCCTTTCTGCCATCACTCTTGCGACGACCAGCGTGGCCATGCGCGAGCCCCCGTCTATCTTGATCGAGCCGGCATCCACCAGCGCGTCGAATTCATCGCGGTAGCCGGCGATATCGGTCATCGTACCCACCACGCTTTCACCTATCACCGCCCTTGCGAATTTCAGTCCCTGGCCTTTCATGAAGCTCTCCGCCTTGTCGCTGGCATTGGCGACAGCATCCTCCCACAACTCCTCGACTTTTTCGGCAAGATAGTCACGATCCATCAGGTGCCGGGGCAATGCGGTTGTCGGAATTGCAAACCAAGCCTGTTCGCTTTTGCCGTCCTTCTCGACATGGATGACAAGGATTGCTGCAAAAGGCGTGATGCTTTCCTTCGCCTTTACTCCCATCGCTTTTTTCATTCCGGCCACCGCAAGCTTTTCGACCAGCGACGTGTCATCGGCGATCGTGCGTGCAAAGGTTTCTTCGCTCACTTCAATCAATTCCACCGCCTTCACGTCGGCTTTGAGCGGTGCCCAGATCGTCGGCCGGTCAGGTCGGAGAAGGAAGCTCCAATCCAAGAAATGATCTGGTTCGTCGCTGGCGCTATCGGCCTTTTTCACGAAAATCCTTTCGCCTGCGTCGTGCAAAGCCGCGTTGCAAAGGGGTGAGGTGAAATCGCGAACCCCTTCGGCTGTCTTGAGAGCCATTGTGAGGAAAACCGGAATGCTCTCGCCGGAATGATCGGGGAACAGGGAATCGATGAGCCTGCGTTTTCTCCATTTCACAACGGATTGCGCGGTCGCCACGATGATGATGAACGCGACGAAACCGGCAGCCATCGCGGCCAGAGCGCCCCAATCCTGTGCGAACCGCTCGTTTAGGTCGATGGCAAGAAAGAGGCCGAAGACCGGACCGACCAGCATCGCGCCCCAGATAATGATTTTGTTGCTGGATTCGAACGAATTGATTTGCGAGACAGCCATTGACCCCCCTGTCGGCCACATCGTTGCCAGCATTCGCGCTAAACTCAAGCGACCGCTTGCGAAGGGACGACAAGGCGGACGTATCCGTCAAGCGAGGAATGAATGAGTATCCACCTATACGGCATCCCCAATTGCGACACCGTGCGCAAGGCGCGCAAATGGCTCGAAGCGCGCGAGCTCGAATATGCCTTTCACGATTTCAAGCAGGAGGGTGCCGACCCGGCGAACCTCAAGGAATGGATTGCCGACAAGGGTCTCGATATCGTGCTCAACAAGCGCGGCACCACTTACCGCAAGCTTTCCGACGACGAGAAAGCGGCTGCGGGCGATCCTGATCGGGCGGTCGCCCTGCTCGTTCAGCACCCTTCAATGATCAAGCGCCCAGTGGCCGTGCATTCGGGCGGTACTTTGGTTGGATTCAAGGAAGAAGAATGGTCCGCAGCCTTTTGAGGAATTTGGCTCTGGGCGCGCTCGCCTGTGCGCTCGCCATTCCCGCGCCGCTCCTGGCGCAAGACGACCCCCTTGTCATCGCGCATCGCGGCGCCTCCGGCGACCGGCCCGAACACACGCTTGCCGCCTATGAGCTCGCGATCGAACAGGGCGCGGATTACATCGAGCCCGATCTCGTGGTGACCAAGGACCTCGTGCTCGTCTCGCGCCACGAAAACGAGCTGTCCGGCACCACCGATGTCGCGAGCCGCGAGGAATTCGAAGATCGCCGCCGCGACAAGATGATCGACGGGCAACGGGTGGCCGGCTGGTTCGCCGAGGACTTCACGCTCGCCGAATTGCGCACGCTGCGGGTCCGCGAACGCGTGCCGAGCGCGCGGCCCGCCAATGTGCGCTACAACGGGCTTTACCAGGTCCCGACATTTGCCGAGATCGTCCAGCTGGTGCGCGCCAAGGAAGCCGAGACCGGGCGCCGGATCGGGCTGTATCCCGAATTGAAGCATCCGACCTTCCTGCTCGAGGATTCGGGGATCGACATGGTCGACCTGCTGCTGAAGGAATTGCGCGATCTCGACATTGGACCGGACGACCCGATCTTCATCCAGAGCTTCGAGGTCGGCACGCTCCAGCGGCTCGACAAGCGCAGCGACTACAAGCTGGTGCAGCTGATCCATCCCGAAGGCGGGCCGGTCGACGAACCCGACATGCGCTATGCCGAGATGGTGTCGCAGACCGGTCTCGAAGAGATCGCCGCCTATGCCGACGGGATCGGGCCGTGGCTCGGCTATGTGCTCGATCCGGCGACGATGGAGGCGACATCGCTGGTTGCGGATGCGCATGCGGTCGGGCTGGAAGTCCACCCCTGGACCCTGCGCAAGGAAAACGGTTTCCTCCCCGCCACACTGCAAAGCACCGGCGGTCCGGCGGCCGATGGCGCCTATCGCCAGCTGTGGCAGGCCGCGATCGCCAGCGGCGCGGATGGATTTTTCACGGACAATGTGAGGGAATTCGTGGAGGTCGCAGGCGACTAGACGATACGCTGCGCGGCGAGGATGTAGTTCAGCGCCTCGTTGTCCGAGAGGTGGAGGCCCTTGCCGATGCTGAAGGATATCCCGCGCAGCTCGGTGACTTCGAGGCCGACCTCGGCGAGCAGATCCTCGAATTCCTCGGGCGTGATGAAGTCGTTCCAGTCGTGTGTGCCTTTAGGAACGTAACCGACCGCCTCGGCGGCGCCGACCAGCAGCAGGCGCGATTGCACCGTGCGGTTGGGCGTCGACATCACGAGCAGCCCGCCTGGTGCGAGCCGTGCCGCGACGTCCTTGAGGAATGCGCGCTTGTCGGCCACGTGCTCGATCACTTCGACGCTGGTCACAAGGTCGCACTGGCCGATATCGAGGCTCGCGACCTCGCCCGCCATGTAGCGGATATCGAGCCCGACCATCTCGGCATGGGTCGCTGCGACCGACACGTTCTCGGCGCTGGCGTCCACCCCCGTCACCTCGGCGCCCAGTCGGGCAAGCGGTTCACACACCAGCCCAGCGCCGCATCCGATATCGAGCGCGGTCTTGCCCGCGAGTGGCCTGATGCCGCGCGGATCGGTGCCCCAATGTGTGTCGACCGCTTTCCGGATGAACTCCATCCGCACCGGATTGACCTGGTGCAGCGAGGCCATCTTGCCCTTCGGGTTCCACCAGTCGCGCGCCAATCCCGAGAAGAACTCGGCCTCTTCCGGGCGGATGGTTACATTTGAGACGTTTGCGTTTCCCATCCACCCCCGTTAGCAGCGCGCGAAAGGTCTAACCAGCAGGAGAATCCTGGCTTTGGCCAAGAGTGGGCAACGTATCGTGATGAAATTCGGCGGCACCTCGATGGCGGGGACCGAACGGATTCGCCGCGTCGCCAATATCGTGCGCGCGCAGGCGGCGGGTGGAAACGAGGTCGCGGTCGTCGTCAGCGCGATGGCGGGCGAGACCGACCGGCTGGTCAATTTCTGCCGCGAGGCGAACGCGCTCTACGATCCCGCCGAATACGATGTCGTGGTCGCCAGCGGCGAACAGGTGACCAGCGGGCTGCTCGCGCTGACGCTGCAATCGCTGGGCTGCAAGGCGCGCAGCTGGCTCGGCTGGCAGATGCCGGTCAAGACGGTCGAAGCGCATGCCAAGGCGCGGATCGAAAGCATAGACGCACCCGAGATGGTCGCCAGCATGGAAGCGGGAGAGATCGCCGTCGTGCCGGGCTTCCAGGGAATTTCCGAGGACGGGCGGGTGACGACGCTCGGGCGCGGGGGGTCCGATACGTCTGCGGTCGCGGTCGCCGCGGCGGTGAAGGCCGATCGCTGCGATATCTACACCGATGTCGACGGGGTCTACACGACCGACCCGCGGATCGTCGCCAAGGCGCGCAAGCTGAAAGCGGTGACCTACGAAGAAATGCTCGAACTTGCGAGCGTCGGTGCGAAAGTGCTGCAGACCCGCTCGGTCGGGCTCGCGATGAAGGAAGGGGTGCGCCTGCAGGTGCTCTCCAGCTTCGTCGGCGACGATGCCGTTTCGGCGGACGAATTGCCCGGGACCATGATCGTCTCGGATGAAGAAATGGACGAATTGGTGGAGAAGGGCCTGATGGAACGCCAGCTTGTGACGGGGATCGCGCACGACAAGAACGAGGCGAAGATCATCCTCACCCGCGTGCCCGACAAGCCGGGCGCGGTGGCTCACATTTTCGAGCCGCTGGCGGATGCGTCGATCAATGTCGACATGATCATCCAGAACGTCGGTCGCGACAAGGGCGAGACCGACGTGACGTTCACCGTGCCGCAGGCCGACCTTGCGCGCGCTCAGGCGCTGCTCGAAGACAAGCGCGAGGACATCGGCTTCAACCGCATCATCACCGACAGCCAGATCGCGAAGATCAGCGTGGTCGGCGTGGGCATGAAGAGCCATGCGGGCGTTGCCAGCACGATGTTCCGCGCGTTGTCCGATCGCGGCATCAACATCCAGGCGATCTCGACTTCGGAGATCAAGGTCAGCGTGATGATCGACGAGGACGAGACCGAACTCGCCGTCCGCGTGCTCCACACCGCCTACGGGTTGGACGCGGTTGATTAACGCGCCTCATCCTGCGGCTCGCCGCGGGCGTTTGGTCGATATTAACCATAGCCGGTAGGACTTTCTTAAAGCAGCTAACCGGACTCATGGCGCTCCCAATCGGAGTTGCATGCCATGGTCATCAAAGCCCACCTCGATCCGGCCCCCAGCGTTCTCGACGAACGGCGCGAGCCGCGCCGCGCGCTGCACATAGAAACTTCCGGCGTCCTTCCGAGCGGGCTGGAGGCCAATGTCACCGTGCTCAACCTGTCGACGACCGGTCTGCTGATCGAAACCGATGTGCCGCTCGAGACAGGAGAGATGCTGGAGATCGATCTGCCCGAGATCGGGCCGGTCGAGGCCGAGATCATGTGGCAGAGCGATCGCCTGTCGGGTTGCGCCTTCGCCGACAGCCTGCCGAAGAGCGCGCTCGCGACGGTCGACTTGCAGGCCTTGCCGGCTTCCTCGCCGTCACACATTCCCCATTCGCCCGGCGAGCCCTTCGGGACGCGACTCAACCGGCTCCGGCGCGAACGGGGTCTGACCCTCGCCCAGGTTGCCGCATCGCTCGATGTCAGCAAGCCGACAGTGTGGGCCTGGGAAAAGGGCAAGGCCCGCCCGCTGCCCGAACGGATCGAGGCGATCGCAGAAGTGTTGGGCGTCTCGGTGGAGGACTTGTCCGAAAGCCGCGAGGGCGATGCCGGTCGCAGCGTTGTCGAGGATTGCCGCCTACGTATCGCCACGGCCTATGCCACGAGCCCTCAGAATATCCGGATCATGGTTGAGGTATAAAAACAACACACCCCATGTTTTACTCAACAACGGGACGAGTCGTTCCAAATTTATGGTAAACGAATTCTAGCGTTGATTCGTTTTTTAGTTCAGTAAACTGACTAGACTAACAATATAAAGCAGTCAATACCGGAACAGTAAGGGGAAATTTAGTTCCGGATGGTTGTGCGTTAGCTTACAGCTTGCCGAATTGAAGGCGGAAAGACAGGGGTAGGTCGCTAACGCCGGGGGCAATTCGGCATGAATATGGGTTTGAGTGATGTGGAAGGCCGTGTGTTGCACGGTCTTGTTCAAGAGGCTTCGGGTGACATTGTCGTAAGGCTGGACGCAGACGGCTTTATCGTATTCGCATCGGAAAACGTCGCGGATCTGGGGCATGATCTGACAGGGCTGCTGGTGATGCCGCATGTGGCGGATCTCGCCGCGCCGGAACACAAGTCTGCGCTCTCGCGCTTCGTCGAACAGGTGCTGAAGGGCGAAAAGCCCAAGAGCTGGTTCGAGTTTCCGGTGAACGTCCAGCCGCGCGGGGAGGATCCCGATCCCGAGGAATGCAGCCGCTGGTATGCGCTCAGCCTGCGCCGGATCGATTGCGATCGGGGCGAAGTGCAGGGCGCGCTCGGCCTGTTGCGCTCGATCCAGCACAAGCGCTCGCTCGAAGGCGAGCTGCACAGCCGCGCGGTCACCGATCCGCTGACCGGGCTTGCCAATCGCCAGGCGTTCTGCGCCAGCCTCCGCCGACATCTCGCGCATGGCGGCGGCGACATGATCGCGATGTTCGGGGTGGACCGGATGCGCGCGCTCTACATGCAATTCGGCCACCGCACCGCCGACGAGATCATGTGGGGCTTTGCCAAGTTCCTCGAGACCATGGCGTTGCCGGGACATGAGGTCGCACAGGTCGATAACGAGCGCCTTGCTGTCGCGCTCACCAACATGTCGCCCAAGGCTGCGCGCGAATGGGCCGAGGATGTGCTCAAGACCTTCTCCAGCCTCGCGCTGCCTTCGTCTTCGCGAGCGCCCAAACTTAGCGCGAGCGCCGGTCTTGCCCGGATCGAATGCACGGTCGACTGGACCCTGAGGCAGGCCGAGCTGGGCCTGGTCATGGCGCGCGCGGGCGGCGGCATGAAGGTGCGGCAATGCGGTTATCAGCGCGGGGCGGGCCACATCCACCAGGCCGCGGGCTAGACCGCGCGGTCGCGCCCGATCGCGGTGCAGCGTTTGGAGTTGCGCGCTGCTGGCGCTAAGCGCTTGGGCCATGGCTCACATTGCAACGATTCTCCTCCTCGGCTCGGGCGAACTGGGCCGCGAATTCGTCATCTCGGCCAAGCGGCTCGGCGCGCGGGTGATCGCCTGCGATGCCTATGACGATGCCCCTGCGATGCAGCTCGCCGATGCGCGCGAGGTGTTCTCGATGCTCGACGGCAAGGCGCTGCGCGCGGCAGTCGAGAAGCATCGCACCGATTATATCGTGCCCGAAATCGAAGCGATCCGCACCGAAGTGCTGGCCGATCTGGAACACGAAGGCTTCAACATCGTCCCTTCGGCGCATGCGGCGCAGCTGACCATGAACCGCGATGCGATCCGCGATCTTGCGGCGGGGGAACTCGGGCTGGTGACGTCGAAATACCGATATGCCGAGAGTTTCGAGGAAGTCGAGGCAGCGGTCTCGCACACCGGCTTTCCTTGCGTGATCAAGCCGGTCATGTCCTCCTCGGGCAAGGGCCAGAGCAAGGTCGAGGCTGAAGCCGAATTGCAGGCTGCATGGGACTATGCCGTCGCCAATATGCGCGGAGACCGCGCGCGGGTGATCGTCGAGGAATTCATCGATTTCGATTACGAGATCACGCTGCTGACGGTGCGGCACAAGCAGGGGATTTCGTTTTGCGATCCGATCGGACACCGTCAGGAACGCGGCGACTACCAGGAAAGCTGGCAACCCGCCGCGATGAGCCCGACGGCGCTGGGAAAGGCGCAGGACATGGCGGCGAAAGTCGTTGGCGCGCTGCAGGGCAATGGCCGCGGCTGGGGGCTCTACGGGGTCGAATTCTTCGTGCGCGGGGAGGAAGTGATCTTCTCAGAACTCTCTCCGCGTCCGCATGACACCGGCATGGTGACGCTGGTCTCGCAGGACCTGTCCGAATTCGACCTGCACGCCCGCGCTATCCTAGGCCTGCCGGTGCCTGCGGATATTGCCAGCTGCCCGGCCGCTTCGGCGGTGATCCTCGCCGACCGGGATAGTTCCAACTTCGTCTATGAGGGGCTCGGCGAAGCGCTCGACACTCTCGAGGATGTCGATGTGCGGATATTCGGGAAACCGGTGACACGGCCGTTTCGCCGGATGGGAGTCGCACTCGCGACCGCCGAGGATACGGATGAAGCCCGCCGCATCGCGGGGGATGCAGCGGGCAAGATCCGGATCGAGTATCGCGACTAGCGGCAGCGACCGCGGTCGATTTCGCGTCCGAGCAAAGCGCCGCCGGCTGCGCCGAGGACCGTGCCGAGCGTGCGATCGCCGCGCGTGTCGATTTCGCGGCCCAGCAGCGCACCGAGCGCCCCGCCGACGATCAACCCGGTCGTTCCGTCGCGCTTGCGGCAGTAGACCCGTCCGTCGCGTCCGCGCCACACCCGGGTGTCGCGATAGACCGGCTCGTAATAATCGTCATCGTCATCGTCGTAGTCGTAGTCGTAGTCGTAGTCGCGGTACCGCTTGGCGCGATGGCGGCGTTCCTTCCAGTATCGCTTCTCGGCCTTGCGCCGGTGTTTCCAGTAATCGTCGTCGTGATAGCCCGAGACCAATTCGCTCATCGCGCCGGTCTCGGCATGCGGCATGGCGGGTATCTCGACGGCATGGGCCGGTGCGGCGAGCACCGCGCTTCCCATCGCCATTCCGACTGCTCCCGATAGAATCATGTTTCTCATTGACCGTCTCCAGTTCTGCACCTGAGTCAGCTTTGGACCAAGTTTCCTGAACGGCCCGGATGCACGATTGTCAGGATTCGGAAAGCTGGGATGAACGGAATGCCTCTTGCGACGAACGCCGAATTCTTGCCGTTCGCTGCGTCGCCAATTAAGCGCGCTGGGATGGATTACCCGACGACCACGGCATCGCGGCTCTAGCATGGCAGACCCGTTGATCCTCACCCTGTCCTGCGCCGACCGTCCGGGGATCACCGCCCGGGTCACCGGCTTCCTGTTCGAGCGCGGGTGCAACATCCTCGACGCGCAGCAGTTCAACGACCGCTCGGACGAAGGCGACCGGTTCTTCATGCGCGTGGCGTTCGATCCGACCGGGACCGGCAGCGAGAGCCTCCGCGCGGATTTCGCGCGGCTGGCTTCGGAATACGGCATGGAGTGGAAGCTTGTCGCCGAGGACCGCCCGCGCCGGGTCATCATCATGGTCAGCAAGTTCGACCATTGCCTCGTCGATCTGCTGTATCGCTGGCGCACGGGCGAGCTGAACATCGATCCAGTGGCGATCATCTCCAACCATCCGCGCGGCGCGGCGATCAGGGTCGATATAGCCGACATCCCGTTCCACCACCTGCCGGTGACGAAGGAGACCAAGCCCGACCAGGAGGCCCAAGTCCGCCGGATTGCCGAAGAGACCGACGCCGAACTGGTGGTGCTCGCGCGCTACATGCAGATCTTCTCGGACGCGCAATCGGCGCATTTCGCCGGACGCTGCATCAATATCCACCACAGTTTCCTGCCCGGCTTCAAGGGCGCAAAACCGTATCACCAGGCGCATGAGCGCGGGGTCAAGATCATCGGCGCGACCGCGCATTTCGTCACCGCCGATCTCGATGAAGGGCCGATCATCCACCAGGATGTCGAGCGCGTCAGCCACGCCGACACCGCAGACGACCTCGTGCGCAAGGGCCGCGACATCGAGCGCCGCGTGCTGGCTGAGGCGGTGCGGCTGTTCGCGCAAGAGCGGGTCCTGCTCAATGGCGGCCGTACGGTGGTGTTCCGGCCCTAGGGCACGCCCTTGCGGATGTAGATCGGGTTGGGAATGCAGGGGCGCCCGTCTACCGGAGCATCATAGGCTGTCGACACCGGCGGTATGCGTCCATTGCTCCACCATGTCGTGATGTATCCCGCGCCGAGGTTCGCGGTGTAGGGGCAATAGGCGCTTGAATAGGCGGGCGCGGGCGGATTGTAGCGCGCCTGCCGGTCGCGCAGCCGCGCAAGCGCGGTGCGCTTTCGTTCGAGGCACACGCTGTCGTAGCCTTTGAACTTGCCTTCGCGGTCGTAGACCGAACATTGCTCGTAATCGCCGTCGGACAGTGTCTGGGCGGCAGCCGGCGCGGTAACGCCGAGTGTGCCCGCAAATGCCGCAGCCGCGAGCGTGATCGAAAGTCTCATGGAAACGTGTCTCCCCCGAGTTGCGTGACCCGGGAAAGCGCTAGACCCGCAGCATTTTAGCCTCGCTGAACTGAGTTGTTGTCTTCGAGCAAGGTTGGAGCGTCACCGCCGCGCCATCCTGTCCGCCGCAGCCTCCATCGCCTTGTCCTCATTAGCGCGCTGGATCACGTAGGCGCGGATCGCTTCGATTTCCTCTTTCGAAAGCGAGGGGGCGAAGCTGGCCATGCCGTTGTCCTTTAGGATGCCGTCATGCACCACCGCCTGCCACGCGGTCGGGTTTCCGAGCGTGCCCGAACGCCTGAGGTCGGGAAGCTCGGTCGATCCGACAGCGGCGGGGGCGTGACACACCGCGCAATAGCGCGCGTAATTCGCCTTGCCGAGCGCGATGGTCTCGGCGTCCGCCCGGCTCGGCGGGGGATCGAGCGGAAGGTTTGCCAATTCCGGCATCGGTGGCAGTTCGCCGTTCGCGCCGAGCTTGAACACCAGCAGGCGCGAGATGTTGCGCACCGGCCCCTGGCTGTTGATCAGGTCGCCATCGGCGGTGATCGCATAGGCGCCGCCCCAGCCGGCCAGCACCGCGACATATTGCTCCCCATCGACCGTATAGGTGATCGGCGGGGCGACGATCCCGGTCTGCGCTGGGAAGCTCCACAGCTTCTCGCCGCTGGCCGCGTCGTAGGCCGCGAACTCGCTGCCCGAATTTCCCTGGAACACCAGCCCGCCGCCGCTGGCGAGCAGCCCGCCGTTCCATGGTCCGGGGAATTCGACTGTCCAGCGCGCTTCCTGCGCCACTGGATCCCACGCCGTCAGCTTGCCCTTGACCGTGCCGTAAAGCTGGCGGCGGATGCCGAGATCGGGCGGAAGATCGCCCGCGCCGAGATCGTATCCGACATTGAAACCGCGCGCGCGATCGGGCTTCCAGTTCGCCTCGGGAGCATAGATCGTCGCCGCCTCGAATGCGGGGATGTAGACCAGCCCTTCGCCGGGATGATATGCCATCGGGTGCCAGTTGTGTCCTCCCAGCGGCCCCGGCATCACCATTGCCGGCTGGCCGGTCACGTCGATCCGCGTTTCGGGATTGAAGATCGGGCGACCGTTCGCGTCGATCCCGGTCGCCCAGTTCTGCGGGATGTACTCTTCGGCGCTGATGAACGCGCCGGTTTCCCGGTCGAGCACGTAAAAGAACCCGTTCTTGGGCGCCTGCATGAGTACCTTGCGCGGCGCGCCATCCAGTTCGATGTCGGCAAGGATGATGTGCTGGGTCGCGGTGTAATCCCACGTCTCGCCTGGTGTGGTCTGGTAATGCCAGACATATTCGCCGGTATCGGGCCGGATCGCGACGATGCTGGAGAGGTAGAGATTGTCTCCTTCGCCCTTGCCGTCCTCGCCCGGAGAGCGATAGGCGCGGTTCCACGGGCTCCCGTTGCCGACACCGATATAAAGCAGGTTCAGGTCGGGATCGTAGGCCATCGAATCCCACACCGTCCCGCCACCGCCGATGCCGTTCTCGCTGCCGAGGACGTCGCCGAACCATGTTTCGGACGCCCTTTGCAGGTATTCGGGATCGTCGGACGAATCGCCATCGGGCACGGTGTAGAACCGCCACAGTTCCGATCCGTCTTCGGCGGAATAGGCCGCGACATAGCCACGCACGCCGAATTCCGCGCCGCCATTGCCGATGATGACCTTGCCATCGATCACTCGCGGCGCGCCGGTGACGGTGTAGCTGCGTTCCGGATCGGTAGTCTGCACCGACCAGTTGACTTCGCCGGTGTCGCGATCGAGCGAGACAAGCCGTCCGTCGAGCGTGCCGAGGAACAGGCTGTTCCCCCATGCCGCAAGTCCGCGATTGACCGTATCGCAGCACGCCTTGACCCCGGTCTCGCCGGGCACCTCGGGATCGTAATCCCACAGCGGTGCGCCGGTCGCAGCGTCGTAGGCCTTCACCTTGCTCCATGCAGTGGTGAGGTAGAGCTTGCCATCCATCACCAGCGGCGTCGCTTCCTGTCCTCGCGCGGTGTCCATATCTGCGTACCACGCGAGGCCGAGGTCGCCGACGGTTTCGGCGTTCACCTGGTCGAGCGGGGAATAGCGTTGTTCCGAATAGGTCCGCCCGTGCGTGATCCAGTTCGCGGCATCTCCATCGGCGGCGAGCAGCATTGCCTGGGTTACGCCGCCTTCTTCGCCGCCGGAAAACAGCTCGCTGCACGCAGCGATCGAAAGCGCGCTCCACGCAAGGACGCCGAGCGCCCAGTTCCTGATTGTCATGCGGATCCCTCTCCCTATCCGCTTCCCATGTTGCCGCGTGCGGGAACGGTTGTCCATAACCACGCGTCTTCATAGAAACGCGAGATGTGCCAAGAGGAGATGCGGCAATGTGCGATGAGGCAAAACTGAAGAATTGGGCGAAGGACGCGATCAGCCGCAGGCAGTTCGGCGTACTGGCCGGCGCCGCGGCGGTCGTGGCCTGCGCTCCGAACGGGGGAGAGGCGACCGGAGAGAGCTCCGCAGGCTCGCGCTCGATGTTTTCCGATGCGGTCTCTTTCGCCACCGAAGACGGCACGATGGACGGTGTTCTCGTCTATCCCGAACAGGGCGAGGACTATCCGGCCGTGATCATGTGGCCCGATATCGCCGGCCTGCGCCAGTCGAAGATCGAAATGGCGATGCGGCTCGCGGCCGAAGGCTATGCGGTGCTGGTCGTGAACCCTTACTATCGCGATGTGCAGGGCGAGCAGTTTGCCGACTTCGCCGCCTTCATCGAGGCGGAGGGATTCCAGAAGGTCCGTCCGTGGCGCGAGAAGCTGACCGCCGAGGCGATCATGCGCGACGCCAAATCGATCGTCGCGTGGCTCGACGGGCAGGAGCAGGTCGATACGTCGCGCGGGATCGGCACGCAGGGCTATTGCATGGGCGGACCCTTCACCGTCTGGACCGCCGCTGCAGTCCCGGACCGCGTCAAGGCGGCGGCGAGCTTCCACGGTGGCGGGCTGGTGCGCGAGGACAACCCGATGAGCCCGCACAACGTGCTCGATCGGGCGCAAGCGAGCTTCCTGATCGCGGTCGCGCAGGACGACGATGCCGAGGATCCGCAGGCCAAGGCGACCTTCGCCCAGGCGGCCGACGATGCAGGGCGCCCCGCCAAGATCGAAGTGTATGCCGGAGATCACGGCTGGACCGTGCCCGACAGCCCCGCCTATGCCGAAGAGGCAGCGGAAAAGGCCTATGCCGACCTGCTGGAGCTCTATTCAGCGACGCTGTAATCCCAGCGCCGGTCCGGGCCCGGCGGTTTAGGCGATCTTCGATCCCGCCTTGTTCCGCGCGTTGGCGCGTTCGTCGCTGCGCCCGAAACGGCCGAACCGGCGGTAGCGGGTCATCCACTTGTCGAGGAACAGGCCGAGCGGGCGCGGCGTGATGCCGAGATCGGCAAAGGTGCGGTGCTCGCCCGAAACCACGCTTCCCGCCTTGAGCAGCGTCCACTGGTCGCGGCTCATCGGCGTGCCGGGCAGGCTCGCGAACAGGCCCGAGACGCCATCGGGCATGGCGATGAAGCGGCGCTTGCGCCCTTGCGCCTCGGCGATGCGCTGGTTGATTTCCATCATGGTGAGCACTTCGGGGCCGCCCAGCTCGTAGATGTGCCCGCCATGCGCCGCCGGATCCTCGAGCGCGACCGCGATCGCTTCGGCGACGTCGTCGGCGAACACCAGCTGCATCTTCGCATCCGGTCCGAACACGGGGAGGGCGGGGAGCATCTCGATCATCTGCCCGAACATGTTGAGGAAGTTGTCGTCCTTCCCGAACACGATCGAGGGCCGCATGATCGTCGCCGCCGGGTAGGCGGCGAGCACATTGGCCTCGCCCTTGGCCTTGCCGCTGGCATAGGCGGTAGGCGAGCTTTCGTCGGCTCCGATCGCGCTGACATGCACCACCGCAGTGACGCCTGCTTCGCTCGCGAGCCGCGCGATAGTGCCGGGCGCCTCGCCCATCAGCGTGTCGAGATCGCCGCTGAAGGCGCCGACGAGGTTGACCACGTAATCCGCCCCGTGGAGTGCCGCCTTGACGCTGTCCTCTTTGGTAATGTCGCAGCGCGCGAACTGCAGCTGTCCGAGATTGGCGAGCGGCTGGAGCGAGTGCGCCTTCTCCGGGTGGCGGCTGGCGATGCGCAGCCGCGCTCCGCGTTCGAGCAGGCTCTGCGCGACGTAATTGCCGATATAGCCGCTGCCACCGAAGACGGTGACGAGCTTATCGGCGAGCGGAGAGGTCTTGGTCATGTTCGGGCGATCCCGTGTGGCTCTGGTTACTGAATGGCGGTGCCAATGCTTCAACACGGCTTGCCGGGCAAGTGTTCCCTTACCATATTGCGGAGACAAAGCGTTGACAGGACAGCGCGCGGCTCGCTATTGGCCCGCGCCTACCGAGCGGCGACGCGACGACGACTCGCTGCGACAAGTGTGCCCAGATGGCGGAATTGGTAGACGCACCGTCTTCAGGTGGCGGCGCTCGCAAGGGCGTGGAGGTTCGAGTCCTCTTCTGGGCACCAACATTTTCAAGCACTTGAAACCCTTGAAAAACAGCGCATAAAGCCTCTTTGAAGTACACTTTCGAAGTACACAGAGAGGCTCATGTGTCTGGTAGGATGCGTCACCTTCAACTGATCAACGGTCACTATCGGTACCGCCGCCGCTGGCCCAAGAACGTGATCGCGGTGGCAAAGGGTGAGTTTTTTATTCGCCACCTTGGCACCTCGAGTCTCGAGGAAGCGGTGCGTTTGCGACCCGCTGCGGAGATCGAGTTCTTCTCGGAAGTGGACCGCCTTGGTCAGTTGGTGGACAACGCTCCTAGAGAAGTGACGCAAGCTGAAGCGACAATCCTGGTGTCTCGTTGGTTTGCAGAGCGGGTCAAGAAAGATGCCGAGTACGACCTACTCCACCCGACAGTTGACCCTGAGGCTCGTCGAGTAGCCTTCGACGGCACCAACCCGATCATTGAAGTTGTGTCGGAAATGATCGGCACCGGCGACCTCGAGGTCTTTGAAACTCATGCAGAGCGGCTCTTCGCTGAGCACGGCATCAAGGCCGACCGTGATACTCCTGGTTTCCGTCTCGCGGCTCAGCTTATGGCGAGGGCGGATAAAGAGCTGTGGCAGATGAGGGACGCCAGGATTCGAGGCGACTTCGGCTACCAGCCTTCTGATCCGGTCTTTGCCTCCGCGCTAAGGGCAGTCGATGAAAAGAAGGCCAAGCCAACGCTCGGTGGACTCATCGAGGCATTCAAAAAAGACCGTGAAGACAGATGGTCGCCTTCGAGCACAGCGGCCTATGTCCCAGTCGAAAGAGTCATGCGGGAAGTGCTCGGCTCTGCCCGTCAGCTAGATACCATCACACGAGAGGATGGCAGAAAGCTGTTCGATGTAGTGCGCCAACTGCCGAGAGGTCTCGGCAAGTCACCCAAGCTTCGCGGCCTTTCGATCCTTGAAGCCATCAAGACCGACTTCCCCAAGCTCTCCCCCAAGAGCATCAACGGGACATATCTGGCAATGATGAAGGCGACTTTCCGCTTCGCTGTTCAAGAGCAGTGGATGGCGGCTGATCCATTGTCGGGCCTTAGTGTCCATGATCCGGTTGCAGAGGCCGATAAGCGCGATCCATTCACCATCGAGCAACTCAACATCATCTTTGGCGGTGAGCCGTGGTGCCCTCGAGACGACGCTCCGAAGGGACGTCCTCTACACTATTGGGGCCCCTTGATGGCTCTCTATCACGGCATGCGGAGAGGCGAGATCGCCCAACTTACCACCGACGACATCACAGAGATCGATGGAGTGCCTGTTATTCTGGTTAGGGCAGGCGGAGCGAGGCGCCTCAAGACAACCAATGCACGGCGGATGCTGCCCGTGCATCCTGAGCTCATTACGCTCGGCTTCTTGGATTACGCGAAGGCGCAAAAGGACAGCGGGGGCGAGCAGCTTTGGCCCGGGGAGAAGCCGGACTCGCGGGGCAAATGGGGCGATGGTTTCTCCGACTGGTTCCTTCGCCTTTTGAAGGAGCGCGAGGTGACGGGGAACAAGCTGGGTCTGCACAGCTTCCGTCACAACTTCCAGGACCGCCTTCGGGAGGCAGGCCTTCACGGAACGGCCCTAGGGGAGGAGCTTGCTGGCAGGTCGAGGGGAGGCACGACCTCCAACAACTACGGAAGTGGTCACTCGACAGCGATGCTTCGAGAAGCAATCGCCAAGATATCCTATCCGGGATTTAAGCGCCCACCTGTCGGATGACGACTGTTTTGGTTGCGTTTCCCTTTGGGCTCGGCATGTTACAGCCATGCCGACACCTGAAGAACAGGCCCGCGAACTGATCGACGCCCAGCTTGAGGCGTCCGGCTGGGTCATTCAGGATCGCTCGCAAATGAACCGCACGGCCTCACTGGGTGTTGCTGTGCGCGAGTATCCGATGGCGACGGGCCCCTGCGACTACCTTCTGTTTGTCGATGGGAAAGCCTGCGGGGTTGTCGAAGCGAAACCGGAGGGGAGCACGCTCTCGGGCGTTGTCGACCAGTCGCGTCGCTACCAGCTCAAGCCACCTGAACAGCTTAAGCACTGGGGAGATCCTCTTCGCTTCGATTACGAGGCTAGCGGCTCGGAGATTCAGTTCTCGGACCTAGCCGATCCGGACCCACGCTCTCGCCGCCTCTTCGCCTTCCATAAGCCTGAAACGCTTCTCGAATGGCTCAAGGATGGCTCTAGCCTCAGGGCACGCCTGAAGGGCCTGCCGCCGCTGGACACGCAGGGCCTCCGCGATTGCCAGGTCGAGGCCATTGAGGGGATCGAGGAGTCCCTGGGCAAGGACCAGCCGCGCACCCTTATCCAGATGGCCACCGGCGCGGGCAAAACCTTCACTGCTGCCAGCCTCAGTTACCGGTTGCTTGCACATGGGGGAGCCAAGCGGATCCTCTTCCTGGTCGACCGCAACAACCTTGGGCGACAGACGCTGAAGGAGTTCCAGGCATTCCGTCCGCATGGCACCGGCAGGCTCTTCACGGAGCTCTACAACGTCCAGCGGCTGGGCCCTGCCGGTCTCGACAAGGACGCCAAGGTTGTCATCTCCACGATCCAGCGTGTCTTCTCGCAGCTCTCCGAAACGGAATTGAGCGAGGAGGAGGACGAGGTCAGCGGCTTCGAGCGCACCGGCGGTCCCCCAAAGGTCGTCACCTACAATCCCGACTTTCCGCCCGAGACTTTCGACATCGTGATCGTCGATGAGTGTCACCGCTCGATCTATGGCACATGGCGGCAGGTGTTGGACTATTTCGACGCGCACATCATCGGGCTCACCGCGACCCCTTCGGTGCACACGCTGGGTTTTTTCCAACAGAACCTTGTGGCCGAGTATCCCTACGAGCGCTCGGTCGCCGATGGCGTCAACGTCCCTTACGAGATCTTCCGCATCCGCACCCAGATCGGCGAGCATGGCAGTAGGATTCCTGCTGGTTTCACCGTGCCCCGGCGGGACCGCCACACGCGCCGTCAGCGGTATGAGGAGCTCGAGGACGACCTGATCTATGGCGGCGCGGATCTCGACCGCTCGGTCATCGCGCCAAACCAGATCCGTACGGTGCTTGAGACCTATCGGGATACTATCTCGACAGAACTCTTCCCTGGCCGCACCGAGGTCCCGAAGACGTTGATTTTCGCCAAGGACGACCACCACGCGGAGGAGATCGTCAACATCGCGCGCGAGGTCTTCGGCAAGGGCAACGATTTCGCCAAGAAGATCACCTACAAGGTCACCGGCGTGGATCCGGAGCAGCTGATCAGCTCCTTCCGCAACGATTACAATCCGCGCATCGCGGTCACGGTAGACATGATTGCCACCGGCACTGACGTGAAGCCTATCGAGGTGGTGATCTTCATGCGCGATGTGGGCTCGGCGCTCTACTTCGAGCAGATGCGCGGGCGCGGGGTCCGCACGGTCAACCCCAGCGACCTCAATCGGGTCACCCCCGATGCCAAGGTGAAGGACCGTTTCGTTCTGATCGATGCCGTCGGGGTCACCGAGAGCGAAAAGCACGTTGCCAAGCCGCTGGAGCGGGAGCGCACGACGTCCTTCGATAAGCTCCTGGAACAGATCGCCAGCGGGCGCAGTGACGAGGATGCCGTCTCGACCCTCGCAGGTCGTCTAGCGAGCCTCGACCGCAAGCTCAGCGACGAACAACGTGAGGAGGTCCGTAAGGCCACTGGAGGGCTCTCTGTGGCCGATCTGGCTGGGCGGCTGGTGGATGCCATCGACAATGACAAGATCGCCGCCCAGAGCTCTTCAGAAGAGCCTGAGGAGGCGGTGGCCGAGCGACTGCGGGAAGAAGCGCTGGAGCCCTTCAACAGTCCTGAGCTCCGTAACCTCCTGATCGATCTCAAGCGGATGAGCGAGGTTGTCATCGACCAGCACTCGCCTGACGTGGTGATCTCGACTGGCTTCGACGAGAACGCCGCGAAGGAGATGATCACGAGCTTCGAGAAGTTCCTGGAGGAGGAGAAGGACCAGATCGTTGCGCTCTCGATCCTCTACAGCAAGCCCGAGGCTCAGAAGAAGCTCACTTACGAGCGCTTGGAGGAGCTCCAGTCGGCCATGATGCGACCTCCTTGGTTGCTCCAGCCGCCTGCGCTCTGGAACGCTTACAGGCGGCTTCAGGGTGACAAAGTGCGGGGCAATCCGGCCAAGGTGCTCACTGATATCGTTTCGCTTGTGCGCTTCGCCATTGGAGCGACCGAGACACTTGCGCCACTGTCGATGGATATGGCTGGCCGTTTCAACCTCTGGCTTGGGCGCGAGAAGAAGGCGGGGCGTGAATACACGCAGGAACAGCTCGCCTGGCTTGAGGCCATTCGGGATCACCTCGCAGCCAATATCGAGCTATCCCTGAGGGACCTGCAGGACTTCCCACAGTTTACTTCGAAAGGCGGCGTAATTGCTGCCCGCAAGGCCTTTGGTTCCCGGCTCGAGGACGTTATCGGCGACGTGACCGAAGCATTGGTGGCGTAAGGGTTTTTTGGGTGGCGAGGGACAGCAAGAGAGGGATCGTCAACTCGGGACCCATCGAAGGGCCCTCACCCTTGCCGGATGGATGGCGCTGGGAGCCGCTTGGCGCCGTGGTGCGACAGAGCAAAGAAAAGCTGCAGCCAGATCCTGCGAGTAAGCTTCCATTCGTGGGATTGGATGCGATTGAACCGCACACAACTTCCCTTACGTCCACAGTGCCGTTCGCGTCGATGCGGAGCAGCGCCAACCGTTTCCGCGCAGGGAACGTCTTGTATGGGAGGTTGCGTCCCTATTTGAACAAGGTTTGGCTCGCGGATCAGGACGGGGCTTGCTCGGGAGAGTTCATCGTCTTCGAAACCCGCGAAGA
This sequence comes from Erythrobacter sp. GH1-10, assembly GCF_045363165.1. Classification (NCBI taxonomy): domain Bacteria; kingdom Pseudomonadati; phylum Pseudomonadota; class Alphaproteobacteria; order Sphingomonadales; family Erythrobacteraceae; genus Erythrobacter; species Erythrobacter sp. GH1-10. The sequence goes on from NZ_JBJFLP010000001.1 coordinate 662,578, forward strand.
CGTTGATCCGGACTACCTTAAGTGGCTGCTCCATCATTCTCGATTTGTCGACTTCACCAGTCACGCAGTGACAGGGGATCGACCAAGAATCGATCTGGCAAGGATGAGCCCTTATCCCTTTCCACTGCCACCACTGGAGACCCAAAAACGCATCGTTGCGCGGATCGATGAGCTCTTCACCGAACTGGATGACGGTGAAGCTGGCCTCGAGCGGATAACGGATGATATTGAGACCTACCGCAAGTCGCTCTTAAAGGCCGCAATGGCCGGAGAGCTCACTGCAGACTGGCGAGCGACCAATCCTCTGCAGCAAAATGGTGAGCAACTCTTGAGGCAGATCCTAGCAGAGCGTAAAACTCGGTGGGATCGCGACCCGAAGAATAGGAAGAAGAAATACAAGGAGCCTGAAGCGGCGGATACCAGCGAATTGGTCGACCTTCCTGATGGATGGGCCTGGGCCAGTTTCTCCCAGCTTTGCGATGTGCGTAGTGATGGTGGGCTTAAGCTCAAAGAGCGGGACTATCTGGTTGAAGGCAAGTTCAAGGTTATCGACCAGGGAGCCAAAGACGTCGCTGGCTACACCGACGATGAGACTCTGCTACAAATGGTCGATCAGCCGTTGATCTTGTTTGGAGACCATACTCGTAGATTCAAGCCGGTGTCAGAGCCCTTTTGCATTGGAGCAGATGGCATCAAAATCATTGCACCTCACCCGATGGTTGATGCGAGATATATGCTTCATGCGTTTAGGGCGGCACATTTCGAAGATCGTGGATATAGCCGCCATTTCCAGTTTGTTAGGGCACTTGCACTGCCGTTGCCCCCATTGCACGAACAACGACAAATAGCTCTTCTGCTCGACGCCTTGTTTGAGGAGGCGGGAGATTTTGCACTCAAAGGCGAGGATGCTGCTTCAATGTCGCGCATCCTTCGCCATTCCATTCTTGCCTCGGCCTTTAAAGGGGAACTGGTTCAGTGAACGAACAGGCACTTGTCTCTAAGGTCTGGAACTACGCCCATGTTCTCCGCGATGACGGCGTCTCTTACGGCGACTATCTAGGTCAGATCAGTTTCCTGCTCTTCCTAAAGATGGACGAGGAGCGGACGAAATATATTGGCGAACCTTCCGCGATCCCAGAGGACTGCCGGTGGGACACCTTGCGGGGCAAGTCAGGTATTGCCTTGGAAAACCACTACAAGGATGTCCTTGAAAAGCTCTCGAAGCGTGATGACATCGTCGGAACGCTCTTCCTGAAGGCAGAGAGCAAGATCGGCGACCCAGCCAAGCTCCAGCGGCTGGTGACCCTCATCGATGGCGAGACGTGGATGGGTCTCGACGTCGACGTTAAAGGCTCGATCTACGAAGGTCTGCTTGAGCGCAACGCGGGCGAAGTGAAGTCGGGGGCGGGTCAATATTTCACGCCTCGTCCGGTCATCGAGGCGATGGTCGAGGCCATCGATCCGGATCCTGGCGAGACCGTCTGTGACCCAGCCGTCGGCACCGGCGGTTTCCTGCTGGCTGCCTACGAGCACATGCGAGACAAGCCTGGCGCAACCGACCGCGCCACCTCCCGCAAACTCCGTGAGGAGAGCTTCTTCGGCACCGACATTGTCGCCGAGGTAGTCCGGCTCTGCGCGATGAACCTCTACCTCCACGGCATTGGCGGGGACAACTCGCCGGTGAAGCAGGCTGACGCGCTGCTCAGTGATGACGGCCAGCGCTACGATCTCGTTCTCGCCAATCCACCCTTCGGAAAACGCCAGTCCTTCCGGATCGTCAATGCTGAAGGACAGATAGAGAGCGAGAAGCAGGAGTATGTCCGGGACGATTTTGTCGTCACCACGGGGAACAAGCAGCTCAACTTTCTCCAGCATATAATGACGATCCTAAAGGTCGGCGGATCGGCGGCCATCGTGATGCCCGATAACGTGCTGTTCGAGGGCGGGGCGGGGGAGGCCCTACGTCGCAAGCTGCTTAAGGACTTCGACTTCCACACGCTCCTGCGGCTCCCAACCGGGATTTTCTATAGCCAAGGCGTGAAGGCGAACGTCCTGTTCTTCGACAAGGCCACCGCTGGTGAGCAGGTCGCCACAAAGGAGCTCTGGGTCTACGATCTCCGGACGAACCAAAAGTTCACCCTCAAGGATCGCCCGATCCGCCGAGCTGACCTCGATGACTTCGTCGAGTGTTATCGCCCGAAGCACGCCCGCCACACCCGTGAGGAGACCGAGCGCTTCCGCAAGTTCACCTACGAGGAGCTGATCGAGCGCGACAAGGTCAACCTCGATATCTTCTGGCTCAAGGATGACAGCGCGACCGACCCCGACAGCCTCCCGCCACCCGACGAGATTGCCGCAGAGATTGTGGTGAACCTCGAGGAGGCTCTTGAGAAGTTCCGGAGCGTAGCCGCGAAACTGGGGGCTCAGCCAGCCGAATGACAATGGAACTACCGAAATCAGGGCTCCATGCCTTTGTAAGGCGCGGAGCAAACGAAGGCACTCTTCTCTTCCCGCACAGGCATCGCGACGGGTGCTTCGTTGTGTCGAAGACCCGCTTCGAAAAGGACTACATCAAGGTTCCTGACGAAGATGACCTCGTAGGTTGGCTGGAGAAGGGATACTCGCTCCGGATGTCCAATGCGGACGGCGGTGTGAAGCAGCCCAGCCTAATTGAGCCACGCAAGATTTACCGACCAATCCTGACCTAGCAGACATGACAAGAGAAGATTTGCTCGAGGCCCAACAGGCCCTCGAAGATGAATCCCGCGCCTTGGGCATAGCCCGTTATCGGCAGCAAAGAAGCAAGTGGACGAGCGTTCTTGGAAAGGGTGTCGACGAGGCGGACTTGCCGCCAGGACGCAGGCTCTTGCGGCTCGCGCTCCAGCCGACCGTTTCTGCTATCGATGGATTTCTTGATGCAGCTCAGCGGGGCGTTGCGGGACGAAAGCACAGCGCGATAAAGCTGCTTAAGGGTGCTGAGCCGGAGCCACTTGCGGTTCTGACACTGCGCTCCGCCATTCAGTCTGGGGTCCAGCGGCTGGTCTGGCAGAAGGCTGCGGTCGCTGTGGCCTCTGCGGTCATGGGGCATATGGAGGCTGAAGCCCTCCGAAAGGTGAACAAGGCGGGCGCGGCTGGCCTTGATAGAAGCTTGCGGAAGACAGCGTCTCCCAGCCAACGCAGACTTCGCCTGACCCGCGAGATCTACCGCCAGGAGGGCGTAGCTCTCGATTGGTCGCCGCGAGATCGAGTTCTGGTGGGTTCTAAACTGATCGAGCTCGCCATGGATGCCACCGGCCTATTCACGAAGGTCCGTGTCGACGAGGGGATGGGGAAGAAGCGACGGACACACTACCGTCTCGAGCTGACTGACAAGGCTGGAGAATGGCTCGAAGAGCAACACGCTCGATGCGAACTGCTCGATCCGATTCCGATGCCTATGGTTGTCCCGCCATGCCCGTGGACTACGCCCTTTGACGGTGGTTATCTCGATCCGCCACCGGGAAATGCCATCATCCGACAGCACTCCCGGCCCTACTTTGATGAGCTCGAAAACATTGAGATGCCGCTCGTCTTCAGCGCCATCAACGCGATCCAGGGCACTGCCTGGAAAACTAATCGTCCTATCCTTCAAGCGATGCGAGCGGTCTGGGAAAGTGGAGGCACTCTCGGCGGTCTGCCACCTCGAGACGACGAACTAGTTCCGGCGAGGCCAAGCGGTTTCGAAGAAGATGAAGCTATCCGTCAGGAGTGGAAGAGTAGGGCGGCCAAGGTTCATGCGGTCAACGCACGACGCAAGGGCAAGCGCCTTGCCTTGATGCAGAAGCTTTGGGTGGCGGAGAAGCTGGCGGACTATCCGGCGGTCTATTATCCGCACAGCATGGATTGGCGCGGGCGGGTCTATCCGATCCCGGCTGGCGGACCTTCGCCGCAGGGCGATGATATAAGCAAGGCTCTCCTGACTTTCGCTGTCGGGGAACCGCTAGGGCCCAGGGGGGCACGCTGGCTGGCTATCCACCTTGCGAACCTCTTTGGGGTCGACAAGGTGAGCTTTGAGGATCGCGTTCGGTGGGTCGAGACGCACGACGCTGAGATCGTCGACAGCGCGACCAATCCGCTCAATGGTCAGCGCTTCTGGAGCACAGCGGATAAGCCTTGGCAGGCGCTTGCGGCATGTATCGAATGGGCAGGGTATCGACGGGAAGGTGAGTCGTTCTGTTCTCACGTGCCGATTGCGCTCGATGGATCGAACTCCGGCCTACAGCACTTCACGGCGCTTTTACGGGATCCATACGCTGCCCCTCACGTGAACCTGGTCGATCAGGAGCGCCCAGGGGATCTTTACTCGGTTGTTGCCGCCCGCGCGCAAGAACTGGTGAACGATTCAGATGATCCAGGCGCATTACCGTGGAAGGGACAGACGATCACCCGCAAGATCGTCAAGCGCCCCTGCATGACCTACACCTACTCAGCCACGCGCCACAGTATGGCCGAGCAAATCGACGAGGTTCTTCAAGAACTGGACGAAGAAGCACTACTGCGCGGACATGAGCCCCATCTTGGGAGCTTCGATAATAGAGAAGCTGCTTTCTGGCTGGCGGGGCTGCTATACAGCGAGTTGGGCAAGCAAGTGCCAGCAGCGAGGAAGGCGATGGATTGGCTCCGGAAGGTCATGAGCCTGGTCAACAAGCTTGATCTTCCAATCTGGTGGGATACCCCGGTGGGCCTTCCAGTACTGCAGCGATACCCAAGGGAGAAGGCTCGATCTGTTGAGGTAACCATTCAGGGCAAGACGCATCAGCTACGCGTCGCAGGGGAGGATGGGAATCCAACGCTTGCAGACTTTCTAGCCGACAACAAAGGGCGCTGGAACGACGCTCGCGCCGCCCTTTCAGGCATCGCCCCCAACTTCATTCATTCGCTCGATGCCGCCCACCTGATGATGGTAGCTAACGAGTGTTCGGTGCAGGGGATCCAAAGCTTGGCCGTAATTCACGATAGCTTCGGCACTCACGCCGCGAAGACTGACGATCTTGCAGCAATCCTCAGGGAAACGTTCATCGACCTCTATGAGGGAGATCCGCTGGCCGCCTTTCGGTCGTCTGTTCTGGATGATCTCAAACACGCCCCTGAGATCGCCAAGCAGATCCCCGAAGCGCCCAAGAAGGGCGATCTCGATCTCGGCAGCATCAGGCAGGCGACCTACATGTTTGCCTGACGTGAGCAATTACCCGGGACTTATAGAGGGATGACTGTAGGGGCGGCGACGGGAGTGATGCTTCCACCTCGTTACAACCGATACTCTCAGGCTAGGCTTGGTTCACTGTGCGCTTACCTTCGAAGCCGGATCCTCAACTAGCCGACACTACCCGCCAAGCTGATTGGTTTCGTCGCAAAAATCCGAAGCGGATAAACGTAGGCGATCTGATTTAATCTCCCCCCGGTGGGGGTGCCTCGAAACAACTTCTTACTTCCTCGGACACCTCAATGCTCTGCGAAATGATCGTAAGCCCATGGCGCAAAAGCAGCAGACTTCTTTCGGGATCGAACCAATGTCCGTTGAACTTCGCCCCGTGAAACAAGTTATTCCGTACACGGCAGACATAGAGGAGTAGCTGCCCAGTCTTGGTGCTCGATGAAACTGGTCTTTCTTCGAACACAGTCTGACCAGCTTTCAAGACCTGTTTGAGGGGAGGTGTGTCGAGATAATAGTTGATCGCCTCCTTGAGCTCGACATCCTCGGACATAGCGTCGCTGAGAGCGCTCTCTATTTCAGCCCCAAAGGCCTCCCAGTCGGCTTCCGGAGTTTTCTTCCCCGCTTTCAACCTGCCAGAAACCTTTAAGGCCCCCTCTGCACGACTAAAGAGATGAAAGAAGCGATAGGCGAGCTCGTCAAGATCTGGATTATCAGTCATCCTGCCTCGATAAGGTTCTGGGAGAAAACGTCCATGTCTCAATTCGGTATACCCACCCGAGACGTCTCACTTCCACCACCCCAGTGTCTCTTTAGGGTTGACCTGGAGATTCTGAGACGACTATCAGTATGGGTCTAGACCCAAATGAGACGGAGGTGTTCTATGCTGGTGGGGTATGCTCGAGTGAGTTCGGTCGGACAGAGCCTGGAGGTTCAAGAAGACCTTCTTCGCGAAGCTGGATGTGAAAAGGTCTTCGCTGAGAAGAAGAGCGGCAGGACCACGAACGACCGCAAGGCTCTGCATGAGGCCCTTGAGTTTGTCCGCGAAGGTGACACGCTGGTGATCACCAGGCTCGACCGCCTCGCCCGCTCAATCATGGACCTTCGCCAGATCGTCGACCAGCTCGCCGCCAAGGGTGTCACCTTCCGATGCCTCCAACAGGGAGCCATCGACACCACTCGGTCGGACGGCAAGCTCCTGCTCAACATCCTTGCCTCCTTCGCCGAGTTCGAAGCTGATATCCGCAGCGAGCGGCAGCGCGATGGGATCGAGAAGGCGAAGGCGAGGGGGGTCTATCAGGGGCGTCCAGCGTCCATCGATCCAGCCGAGGTGCGGCGACTTAAGGCGTCTGGCTTAGGGGCAACTCAGATTGCTCGAGAACTCGGGATCGGTCGAGCTAGCGTTTATCGTGTGCTGAATTCCTAGCATTTCGCTCGCCTTTCCTCTTACCTGCCTTTCCTCTTACCTGCCTTTTTCTTTGTTTCCTCTTGGGTTAGTTGGCTTGAGCATGAACCATGACTTCTCCAAACTTTCTGGCCTCGATTTTGAAGAGTTGGTGCATGACCTACTCGAAGAGGAATGGGGCCTAAAGCTCGAGATCTTTGGTCCGGGTAAGGATGGCGGGATCGATCTTCGCGCGCTCGGTCCGAACGACAAGGCCGTCATAATCCAATGCAAGAACTACCAGCGTTCTGGTTTTGCCGCGCTACGTTCGACCATGAAAAACAAGGAGCTTCCCAAGATCCAGAAACTCAAGCCAGCGCGCTACGTGCTGGTCACTTCCTGCGATCTGACGGTCGGTCAAAAGGATGATCTGTTCCAGATCTTGAAGCCCCACGTTCGAACAAAGAAAGACATCATAGGGGGGGCAGAGCTAGAAAAGCGGCTCGAGAAGAATCCTGAAGTCGTAAAGCGGCACTACAAACTCTGGATGTCGAGTGTGTCTGTTCTCGAGAAAGTCCTCCACGCAGCAGAGCATGAGCAGACACAAGCTCAGGTGGACCGCATCACTAGAAAACTGCCCCTCTTCGTTCAGACTGATGCTTACGGAAGGGCGATGAGTTCACTAGATGAGCACCGCATCGTCATCGTTTCAGGCGCGCCCGGAATAGGCAAGAGCACGATAGCTGACATGCTCCTTTACGCGCATATCGCCGATGGCTTCGCACCTGCGGTGATTAAGACTGGGCTAGCCGAAGGGCGCAGACTAGCATCGTCCACGAAGCCAACGCTATTCTACTTTGACGATTTCCTGGGCCAGACTTTCCTTGGAGATCGCCCAGATTTCCTTGGAAGGAAGGAAGACGCAGACTTGGTCGATTTCATCGACTGGGTGAGATGTCACAAGTCACATCGCTTTGTCTTGACCACAAGAGAGCACATCCTTTCCGACGCGCTGCAAAGGTCTGAGAAGTTGAGGCATTCAGGTGTTGCCGACGAACGTTGTCTTGTGACTGTGACAGATTTTAGCCGGGGGCAACGAGCTCGGATATTGTATAATCACCTCTATTTCAGTGACTTGCCACAGGAATACAAACTAGAGATGTTGCGGGATGATTTCTTTTTGAAGATCATCGACAGCAATCAATTTAACCCTCGGATTATCGAGTGGCTGGCGAGTCAGAACAGGCTCAAGACTGTCCCGCCGGAGAACTATCGGAAGCATGTTGAGGCGCTGCTCAAAGATCCAAAAGAGATATGGCGTCACGCTTTCATCTATGAACTCTCGCAAGGCGCTCGAGATCTTCTCGTCGCACTCTATTCGCTCTCGTTCCAAGTCTACTTAGAGGATTTGGAGGAAGCCTTCGATCGCCTTCATGCTCGATCGATTGAGCGGACTCAGCAAAAGAGTGCCGTGAGCGCCTTCAAGAGTGCGATGAAAGAGCTAGACGGCTCCTTCATACGAATCGGAGAGTGGGGTGTTGAATTCATCAACCCCTCAGTTCGCGATTTCATAGCAAGCATATTGAACGAAGATCCCGAGATCGTGCTCGATGTCATACGCGCGGCTGTAAAGTTCAATCAGGTCTTGAACATGCTGAGTGGCGCGAAAGAAGGCGGCCCATTCTCTGCAGCACGCAATCGTCTGGAGCAAAACAAGGCCTTTATTGCAGAAAAACTCGACCAGCTCCTCAATACCGAACATCTGCGATGGGTTGACTCCCGGTCTGGTAGACGGGGCATGTACGTGGACCACAGCCTTCCACGAAAAGTGGAGGCTCTATTCGAGTTACATAAGGAGCTCCCTGAAGCGAGGCCGGTTACACTGCGCGCGCTGGAACAGCTAACCCAAGTGGTCGAGAGGGGAACTCTGCAATACTCCGAGTTGCGTGGAGTGGTCGAGTATGCCTGGAATAACCGCGGATCCGGTCTATGGGACGACATTCAGCCCCTGCTGAAGGCTGTAGCCAGCGATCTAGAGCGAGCATTTGCAGACGACTGGCTTGTATTACTCGAGCTCGATGCTTCCATAGGCGACGACTTTGAAGCCGCAATCCCTGGCTTCTCTGATGCATTTGAGGCCTACCAGGAGTCAGGCTGGCAAGATGAACGCTCATCAGGTGGCGGGCGAGAGCATCTTGAAGAGTTGCGGTCGACACTTGAACTCATAGAGCAACGCTGCGGCACAGACTTCTCGAGTCAGATAAGCAACCTCGACGCTGAGATTGATGAGTATGGATATGACTACGACGAGCCGGCGCAATCAGCACGGAGGGCAGTCGACGAAGTCAAAACTGACATCGGTGACGTGGAGATACGTGCGATGTTCAGGTCGCTAGTGGATGGGGAATAGAATCCCATGGAGCTCACTTCGTCAACCCACATGGTTCGAGTCTCTTTTTGAGCACAAAGTCATTGGGGGCCTTTTTGGGGGCAAAATGGGACATTTGGGAAGTACACAAGGTACACAATTCCGATACTTTTCTGTTATTTATCAAGGATAAATGAGCGGAGAATCGAGTCCTCTTCTGGGCACCATTTTTTCGATTGCAGCACGTTTTCGGTATCCGCTCGCGGTGTGGGCATCGGTTGGCTGTTCGACCGCTCCCGGCCCGCAGTCACTTCGTACTGGCATGAGCCGACCTTTGCCCAAAAACAATGACGGCCGGACGCCCCCTCTCGGAAGCGCCCGGCCGCTTCTTTGCGACCCTCTCGGGGGCTCAGAAGCCGAAGGAAACGCCGATATGCACCCCGGTGCTGCTGAAGTTGTCGGCCCCGATTCCGTCGTGGAAAGCCGAGAGGCTGGCGCGCAGGCCGCCGGGGGAGAACAGGTCGATACCGCCCTCGACCCGGGCCCGGAGCGAGCCCAGATCGAGCATCCGGTCGTTGCCGAAATTGCCGATTGCGAAGCCCGAGGCCTCGCCGAAGGTTAGGATTCCCTCGGCTTCGCCATAGGGACGCAGCGCCCAGCCGCCTTCGAGATCGACCAGATGGCTGATGCGCGGACGGAAGCTGATGTCGCCCTGATCGACCACCTGCGAAGGGATCGTGACATCGAGGCTGTCGACGTAGCCCTCCTGCTCCTCGCGGATATAGCGCACCGTCACCTCGGGCCGGATCGTCGTCCGGTCGCCGAGATCGAACTGGCCGATCAGCGAGCCCGAATAGAAGCTGCGATTGGTGTCGAAGCTGTCACTGAACGTGCCCAGCGGGGAGACGATGTTGTCCGATAAACCCCATGCCGCGCGTGCCTCTGCGTAGAAGCCTTCGCCGAGCTTGGCGGTGAGGTAGGGACCAGCCATCCAGCCATCGCCTTCGGCCTCGCCGGCCTCGAGCCTGTCCTTGTCGTTGAAGGTGTCGAACGCCACGAGCGCACCGACCAGGAGGTTGTCGCCGAGGCGATAGTCCGCGCCGATATAACCGATGCGGAAGCTGCCTTCCTGACCGCCGATCCGCGCCTGCGAGACGTAGAGCTCGCCCCACAGGTCGAAGGCCCGGCCTTTCTCGTCGCGCCCGTCGAGAGCGGAAGTAACGGTGGAGAGCGACGTGCTCGCCTGCGCGCGGCCCTGTCCGACGGTGAAATCGACCGGCAGCTTGCCCGCACCCGGGACCGGGAGGTTGTAGGCGGAACCCGATCCGCCTGAACCGGGCACCCCGTTCAGGCGATCGAGCCGCCGCTGGAGGTCGGGCTGGTGGGAGAGGATCAGCGCGTTGCGCCCGGTCAGGAACTCGGCAATCGCCACCTCCGCCGCCTCGCGGGTATTGGCGAGCGAGAAGGTGCAGACGAGGTCCTCGTTAGGCGAAAGCTCAAGGGCGACCGACCGACTGGCAATGTCGGTGCGGCTGTCGCTGTCGTTGCAGGCTATGTCGGTGAGCGCGTACCCCTGCGCAGAGAGATCGGCTGCGGTCATGCCATATCTGCCGACGGCGACGTTGGTTGCCGCCAGCTGCCCCGAACCGTTGCTGGTCGCTATCGTCCCTGTCAGCGCCGCGAGGCTCGAGGTGTAGGCGACGCTGGTGTCGCTCCCGATCACCCGCTGCACGATCGTGATCGTGCCGACCGCGCGGACCGAGATCGTAACGGTGTCGGCGACCGAGCTCACCTGTCCGTCGCTTACGATCAGCTGGAAGACGAGATCTTCGTTGCCCGACACCACCGGAGCGGCGAAATTCGGCGACGCGGTGCTTGCACCGTTCAGCGTGACCGCCGTGCCTGAAACCTGTGTCCAGGTGTAAGTCAGGCCATCGCCATCGGGGTCGCTCGATCCCGTCCCGTCGAGCCTGACCGTCTGGCCGCTGTCGATCGGTCCCTGATCAGGTCCGGCATCGGCAACGGGAGGACGGTTCGCTTCGATCGTTATTTCAACCGTGTCGAAGGGCAGGTTCTGGAGCCCGTCGGTGATACCGTCGCTTACCGTCACCTGGAACACGAGCGTCTGCGCGGTCCCGGTCGCTGCTGGAGCGGTGAAAGTCGGCTGAACAGCCGCCGCATCGCTGAGCGTCACCGGCGGACCGGAAACCTGCGTCCAGCTGTAGGTGATCGGATCGCCATCGGCATCGGTCGTCCCGCTGGCGTCGAGCGTGACCGTGCTGTTGCCCTGCACCCCCTGGTCCGGCCCGGCATCCGGAACCGGCAGGGTGTTGCGCTCGACGAACACGAACACGATGTCGGCTGCGGAATCGGCCGTCCCATCGTTGACGATGAGCTGGAAGCCGATCTCCTGCGGCCCATTGCGCCGCGGCGGAGCGGTGAAGGTCGGATTGGCCGCAGTCGGATCGGAAAGCGTCACCGGCGGACCCGAAACCTGCGTCCAGCTGTAGGTGATCGGATCGTTGTCGCTATCGCTCGATCCGGAGCCGTCGAGTTGCACGACGGCCTCGCCGGGCACCGTTTGGTCCTGACCGGCATTCGCGACCGGTGCATTGTTGGCCGCGATCTGGATCGTGATCTGTTCGGTGTCGCTTGCGTCGAAATTGTCGGCGACGAGCAGCTGGAACACGACCGTTTGTACGGAACCTGTCGCCGCCGGAAGCACTACGTCGGTGGATGCCGCGCCGGGATTTGCGATCGTCGCGGTTGGCCCGCTGACCTGGGTCCACTGGTAAACCAACGGGTCGTTTTCGGGATCGGTCGAGCCGCTGCCGTCCAACGAAACTGTCGCTCCGCCCGAAGCGGTCGAGGGACCAGCGATCGCCGCGGTTGGCGGCTGGTTGGCTTCGACCGTGATCTCGACCGTATCGGGTGCCGAGGCGTTGTTGTTGCTGTCGGTCGCGACGAACTGGAACACGAGCACTTGCGGTTGAGGACCACGCGGCGGAGCGGTGAAATCGGTCGAGAGATTTTGCGGCGCGAAGGTGACCGGAGGTCCCGAAATCTGGGTCCACAGCGGCGTGATCGGATCGTTCTCGGGATCGGTCGCTGTCGCCGCCAGCGTGACTTGCGATCCGCCCGCGACAGTCTGGTCGGGTCCGGCGTTGACGGTCGGAGGCGCATTCGGCTGCACCGTGATGACCACTTCATCGGGCTGTGACGGATCGATCCCGTCATCGGCGACCAGTTGGAAGGTCAGGGTGACAGGGCCGGTAACGGTCTGCGGAGCGGTGAAGGTCGGGTTGGCCGTATTGGGATTGCTGAGTGTGACCGAAGGTCCGCCGATCTGGCTCCACTGGAAATTGAGCGGATCGTTATCGGCATCGGTGCCGGTGCCTGCCAGCTGGACCGTGTTGCCCGAGCTGACAGTTTGATCGGGGCCGGCATCGGCCACAGGCACGTTGTTCGGAGCCGCCGCTATGGTGATCGCAACATCATCATTGGCTGATGTAAGTGCATCGGAGCCGGTCAGACGGAAGACAAGGGTTTGAGGCTGGTTGGTTTGCGTCGGCGCGGTAAAGCTGGGAGAGGTGGTGGTGGCCCCATTCAAGGTCACAGCGGGGCCTGAAACTTGCGACCAACTGATAACGAGGGAATCATTGTCGGGATCGGAAACCGACCCGCTCAGACTGACCACCACTCCACCGCTGGAGAGATTCTGATCGGGACCAGCATTTACCAACGGCGCGCTGTTGGACACCATCGAAGCGCATCCGCTGCCACCCGCAAGGAGATCTGATCTGGGAATGGCTACGGTTGCGATGGGATTGCCCAACGCGGCGGGGGTTCCGCTTAAGGTCGTCGGATCGAAAAATCGCACTTCGCGATCCTCCTGCACCCCGCCTTGTGAGAAATTGACGGTCGCACCGGTAACCTGGTTGGTCACTCCCGTCCCGACGAAGGAGAGATTGGGAAAATTGAATCTTTGGCCACTCGCCGTGTAGACGCCAAACGCATAATAATCGGTATTGCCGCCGCTATCGTTGGCCGTGCCAGTTACATCGAAAGCAAGGGTGACTACGCACGACTGATTGAAACTGGACACATTCGTTATCACGGCATTGCCAACCGTCGCAGCCTGCGCGGCGCTTGGCAGCGCCAGCAGTCCTGCTAGCGCCGCACCTGCCACGCCCGCGCGCAACATTGCCTTGTTCGAATTCAGATACGCCACCCTCGTGCCCTCCCTCTGTTTGGAAACATCTCCGGGAGGGTGGGTAGGAATTAGCCGGGGGTCGCTGATGCCATAAGTTTGGTGGGCGGCAGGATTTCGTTAACCCGGGCCCTCAAAGCTTCAGTTGGCCGGTCTTGAGCGCCTCGTACACTGCCTCGCTGCGCGAATGGACCGCGAGCTTGCTGTAGATCGTCTTGACGTAATTGCCGACGGTGAGAGGGGAGATACCCATCTGGCGTGCCGCTTCCTTGTAGGTCAGGCCGCGCGCGAAGAGGTTGAGCAATTCGATCTCGCGTGCGCTCAGATCGTGGTCTTCCTGCTCCGCCGCTTCGACCAGCGGTTCGCCTGCGCGCATCGTTTCCAGGATGTAGACCGCAGCCGCCGGGCTGACCGGCGCCGCACCGTCGAGCGTGCTCTGGATTGCGGCGATGATGTCGTCGGGCGCGCTGTCCTTCAGCAGATAACCGTTGGCGCCGGCCCGGATGGCATCGATCACCGTTTCGCGATCGCCGAAGCTGGTGACGATCAGTATCTTCGCGCCGCATTGCTCTGCGATCTCGGGCACGAGGTCGAGGCCGCTGCCATCGGGCAGGCCGATGTCGAGCAGGAACAGGTCGGGCTTCAGCTTCAGCAGGTTGCGTCCGGCGAGCAGCGAGGCGGCGGTGCCGACGATATCGAGATTGGCGACGGGCGAGACGATTTCGACGAAGTGATCGCGCAGGTTGGGATCGTCCTCGACGATCGCGATACGGCGGGTCCTCGGCTCGTCGGTCATGCGGCAGGGACCTGTTGCGGCAGAGGCGATGCCGCAATCCTTTCACCGATCCCGTCGGGGCGCAGCTGCAGGTTCACCACGGTGCCTTCATCGCTCCCGGCAATATCCAGCTGTGCGCCGATGCTGGCGGCGCGGGCGCGCATGTTTCGAAGACCATGCCCGCCCGGACGCTCCGGCGATGGAAGCGTGCCTGCGCCATTATCGCGCACTTCCAGAGCGAGCGCGAAATCGGGGTCGGTCGAAGGATGCACCGTAATGGCGATCCTGTCTCCACCCGAGTGTTTCAAGGCATTGGAGACGGCCTCTTGCAGGATACGAAAGACCTGCAGGACGGTGCGCGCGTCGTAATCGGGGGGCTTTCGGCCCTGCATCGCGTCGTGCCACTCCAGCGTGAAGCCGGCTGACTCGATCCGCGCCGACATGATCTTGCGAAAGCTGTGAAGGGCGATCTCGAGCGAGTCCCCGACCGAATCGAGCGATTCGATCATGAGCCGCATCTCGTCGATCACCTGCTGGATTCCCTCGGCGAAATCCTCGGGCTTGCCGACCCCGCGCTTGGCCATCACCAGCAGCGCCATGAGGTGGCTGCCGAGCCCGTCGTGCATGTCGCGCATCAGGCGGCGGCGTTCCTCATCATGGGCTTGCTGGCGCACCAGCTTTTTCTCGCGGCTATGCGCGGCATGGAGTTCCGCCGTCTTCTCGTCGAGTTGATCCTGCAACAGCGCGTTGATCTGCGCAGTCGAGCGAAACAGCTGGAAATTGCGCGAAAAGATCATGATCGCCAGAGCCAGCAAGATCAGCGGCTGGCTCAATCGGAAATACGGAAGATTCGGCCCGCCCAGCGCGAGATTGACGAGGAAATAGGCAAGCAGCGAAGCGGTGAGCACCAAAAGCGCCGCTTCCCAGTATCGTCGCTCCTCGCGCACTCTCACGAAGTGCCAGACGAGCCGTCCGATCATCGCCGCGAAGAAAAACAGTCCGGCAGCGTCGAGTACCTGCTGGGCATGGAACCAGCCATATTGCCCGCCCATCCCGAAGATCAGATAGGTAACGGCAACTATCGCCAGCGCCAGCACGACGCCGACCATCCAGCGAAACCAGCGCAGGCTTCGCTCGCTCCAGGCGTCGATCACGAGCGGCCAGGCCGCCGACATGACCAGCAATGTCACCGAATAGAATTCGGCGCGCGCCAACCCGCCGAACGGCACCTCAGCGAGAAAGCCGAACAGGTTGTGCAGCGACCATGCGAAAGCGAGGGCGAACAGCGTGGCGGGGAGGTATTTGTCGCGGCTTCGCACCAATGCGACGAGCACGAACAGCGAAAGGACGAAGCCGGCCGCCACGGTGATGAGTAGCCACGTGGTGCGGATGAAGAGTGAGACCCTCGTGGCTGCGACGAAGGCCTCGTATTCAGCGATCACCGGTGTGAAGAAATTGCTCATGCGCGCAGGCTCGCCGATCACATGGATCGTTTCGATCACGTTCTCGCCTTGGCGGAGGTAGACCGGAGGAACCTGTTTGATGGAGGAACGCAGGTTGTAGTAGCTCGGCGCATCGACAGACATGCTGCCATCGAAAGGCAGCGCTTCGCCGTTGACCACGTGACGGACATTGTCGGTCCCGTCGAACATGGCGACGCCGATGCCCCGCTCGGGCACCGATTCGAGCGTAAAGGTCGAGCGCGTCGCGAAATGGCCGGGCATGCGCGGACCATCGCCGGGCGCGTATTCGGCGAAATCCGCCTTCTCCAAGGCCGCTAACGTGGGCGCCGAGATTGGCGCGATCTGCGGCCCTTCGACTTCGATCGCGATCGGCCCCAGTTTCACCTGCGCGAACAGCGCCGGATAGACCGCCAGCCAGAATATCGCCTGCACAACCACGATCGCAGCCAGCAGCCGCATGAGCGGGTGCGCCGCGATGGCTCGCGCGCGGCCTGTGGCGTCTGGCTGGTCTGCTGCGTTTTCCATCAATGCTTTCCTGCCAAGCTCGCGCGCGCTTGGGAAGCGGCGTGCGGCGCTGCCCTATCCGTCTTCGATCGGCTTATGGGGCGCAATCGCCGCCTTCAGTTCGTCGATCGAACGGTCGGTCGCCGCGATCATGATGTTCATATCGCCATAGTCGCCGGATTTCTTGTTCAGCGCCGTCGCCATCTTCTGCGCGCGTTTGACCGG
This sequence comes from Erythrobacter sp. GH1-10, assembly GCF_045363165.1. Taxonomy (NCBI): domain Bacteria; kingdom Pseudomonadati; phylum Pseudomonadota; class Alphaproteobacteria; order Sphingomonadales; family Erythrobacteraceae; genus Erythrobacter; species Erythrobacter sp. GH1-10. The sequence goes on from NZ_JBJFLP010000001.1 coordinate 678,698, forward strand.
GAATAGCGCTGGGTCCTTCAGATGAACGCAGATGACGTTCTGGATGTTGATCTTGCGCTGCGTAATACGCGTCAGCTCCTCCCAAGGCACGGTCTGGTCCGACCAGGGGCGGTACAAGATGCCCTCGCCCGAGACCCGCAGTTCGACCGGCGCACGGAACACTGCCGGAAGCCTGACGAGGACGACGATCAGGCCGAGGATTCCGACCGCCCGGAGCGCGAATTCGAGCCGGGCCATGAAGCGTGATCCTTCGGTCGGCAGTTGCAGAACCAGAGCGATGACGCAGAGCACCGCCAGCACGACCAACAGGCCGATCAGTCGGCCTCTGCTGCGCCTGGCCTCGAATACCGGGCCTGCGGCCGAAGTTTCCTCGGCTTCCATCAGATGTTCTCGCACGCCATCGGCGTATGCTGGCCCGAGCGCATGTAGGTGCGGCCATATCCGCCGCCGCCGGTCGCCTTCTGCTCGAACAGAACCATGTAGGCGTGGCAGGTCCCCTCGGCGTCACGGATGCCCATATGCGCGCGCTGATACCGGCTCAGGATGATCCCGGTGATCGAATTGCGCTCGACCGTCCAGCCCGTCTCGATGAGGTTGGTCTTCAGGATCGCAGCGCCCGGGAATTCCTTCGCGGTGTACGCGCTGGCTTTGAACGCGCGGTTGAAGTCGGCGGCGAGCGACGCGTTGGTCCGGCGAGCGGGGCGCAGGCGAATACGCGCGGCCTTCTCAGCCTCGGCAGAGGCGATGCGCTGTTCGACTTCGGTGAAACTTCCCAGTTCGGCGACCCGCTGCCGGGTCGCGGCGACCGCGTCGGCAATCTTGGCATTGTCGGGATAGAGCCGCGCGAGTTGGCGCAACCCTTCGCCTTCGAATACCATCGCCACGAACTGTCCCCGCATCGCGCCGCTGATCGCCCGCTCCTCTGCAAAGCTGAAATCGGCACGCAGGATGCGGTTTTTGGCCTGATCGGCCCATACTTCCGCCCGGCGCACAGCGCGGCGAGTTCCGCGCTGCTCAGGATCGTTCGCCCGGGCGATGAATTCGGGCGTGAGGACGGCGTCCATCAATGCGCGGAATTCGGCAAGTTGCACGCGCGCATTGTCGGTGGAATCGTCGCGTCCCGTCAGATAGGCTCGATGATCCGGCTGGAAGCGGCGGATAGTCTCGACCACATCCTCGGCGTCCATCGGCTCCGAAGCCGCTTGCGTCGCAGCGCCGATAAGGACGGCACCGGCGCCGTCATGTGCTGTCGCCATCGCAGGAGCGGCAAGCCCCAGTATCACTGCTGTGCCTACCAGCCCCAGTGCACCGCGCGGGCTCATTCGCTCTCTCCGGCCGGATCGACCGCCTGCTCCGCTTCGAGCTCGGCAAAGAACTCATTGATGCAGGAACCGAGCGCATCGTCCAGCGCAGCGTCCTCGGGCATTGCGTCGGCAGTCAGGTCTTCACTGTCGAGGAGCTTTTCGATGGTGCAATCGCAAACCGGCCGGGCGGCCTCTGTCGGGACCTGCTGGAGGACGGCGACATTGACGCATTGCCGCTTGTAGGAATTGATCGTCATGTCCGACAGCTCGGCCGCTTCCTCCTGTGCATCGCCGGCGGCTTGCGCGCCGCACCCCGCGAGCAGGGCGAGCGAGAGGATTGCGGGAAACGGAACGAGTTTTTGCATCTGGGCCTCCATCTTCGCCGCCGGATGCGACCGGCGCGGACTGCGAGGGAGGATAGAAATGCCGTGTAGGCCAGACAGCCATATTCATGGTGGTCGATTGCCCGCCTGCATGCACGCGAGCGTGCCGTAATCCGCTCAGCAGCGGCTTTCGATCAGCGCTGCGAAGTTGCGTCCGGCTGAACCGCAATCGCGACAGCGGCAATCGCGGCTAGAGCGAGAGACCAGGCGATCCGCGCGCCCATTGTTCCGCCTCCTCGCCCGCGCGGGCTGGCCGGGCCAAAAACAGAACAGCAAAGCTTGCCGAAGCCAGCATCGCCTGGTTTAGCCGCGGATAGTCGGTGATAGACTTCGGGCCGCTCAAGCTGAACTGGGTGGCCGATCTCGGGCTGAGCCTTCTCGCGGCGGCTGCGGCTGGATTCTACGTGAAGGTGGTGCGTTCGCCCCGCTAATGGCTCGCCGCGACAATCCTCGCGATCTGCCGACTGGCGGTGCCGTCGCCATAGGGATTGTGCGCCTTGGCCATCGCTTCATAGGCCGACCGTGAGTCAAGCAGGCGGATGACTTCGCGAGTGATCCGCGATGCGTTGGCGCCGACCAGAAGCGCGGTCCCGGCCTCGACCCCTTCCGGACGCTCGGTGGTGTCGCGCATCACCAGCACCGGTTTTCCGAGGCTCGGTGCCTCTTCCTGGATGCCGCCGGAATCGGTCAGGACGATATCGGATGCTTCCATCATCGCGACGAAGCCGAGGTAGTCGAGCGGCTTGACCAAGGCGATATTGTCCATGCCCGAAAGCGCCGGGCGCATCACCTCGACGACGTTGGGGTTGGGGTGCATCGGATAGATGATCGCGACATCGTCGCGCGCTGCGAGCTCGGCGAGGGCGGCTGCGATCTGGTGCATCCCTTCGCCGAAATTCTCGCGGCGGTGTGCGGTGACGGCGATGATCCTTTTGTCCGCGAAGCGCCGTTTCAAGGCGGCGACGTCCGGCGCCAGCGAGGGATTGGCGGCGATTTTCTCGCGCGCCGCAAGCAGCGCGTCGATAACTGTGTTGCCGGTTACATGGATTGCACGGTCGGGCACGTTTTCGGCGCGCAAAGCGGCGGCGGCGTTCTCGGTCGGGGCAAAGTGCTGGTCGGCGATCGCGCCGGTCACCTTGCGGTTCACCTCCTCGGGCCAGGGGGCGTAGATATCGCCGCTGCGCAGACCCGCCTCGACATGGCCGACCGGGATCCGGCGGAAATAGCAGGCGAGCGTCGCCATCATGGTCGTGAGCGTGTCGCCGTGGACGAGGACCCGGTCGGGCTTCTCGACGTCGAGCGTCTCTCCGAAGCGGGTGACGATCCGCGCGGCAAGCGCATCGAGGCTCTGCCCCGGCTGCATCAGGTCGAGGTCGACGTCCGGCTCGATCCCGGCGATCTCCAGCACCTGATCGAGCATCTCGCGGTGCTGCGCAGTCACCGCAACGCGCACGTCGAAGCGGCCTGTTTCGCGCAGCGCCTGTACCACGGGGAACATCTTGATCGCTTCGGGACGCGTTCCGAAGGTCACGAGGATGCGCGGTTTCCCGCCCGTTTGGTTCATTTCTTCAGCATGCCGCGGGTGTCGAACACCAGCTTGCCCGCAAGATCGGCGGGGAGCAGGTGTTTGAAGGCGGTGTGATCGACCAGCACCACGACGATTTCGGCGGATTGCAGCGCATGGTCAAGCGTCACCAGTTCGGCGCCGGTTCCTGCGAAGCCCTGCGGAAGCTCCTCGGCGAAGGGTTCGACCACCATGATCCTCTGGCCGCGGGTCTTTGCGAGGCTCAAAGCGATCTCGAGCGCCGGGCTTTCGCGGAAATCGTCGATATCGGGTTTGAAGGCGAGGCCGAGCAGCGCGACTTTCCCGCCCGGCACCGCGTCGAGCAGGCCGCGCACGCGCCGTTCGGTGTAATTGGCTTTGAAGTCGTTCACCTCGCGGGCGGTGCGGATGAGCCGCGCGGCCTTGGGCGAGCCCGAGACGAGGAACCATGGGTCGACCGCAATGCAATGTCCGCCGACGCCTGGGCCGGGCTGGAGCACGTTCACGCGCGGGTGGCGGTTGGCGAGCGCGATCACGTCCCACACGTCGACGCCCAGATCGTCGGCGATGACGCTCAGCTCGTTGGCGAAGGCGATGTTGACGTCGCGGAAGCTGTTTTCGACCAGCTTCACCGTTTCGGCGACGCGGGCGTTGGTGGTGAGGCAATCGCCTTCGACGAAACTCGAATAGAGCGCGACGGCGCGCTCGGCGCAGGCCGGCGTAATGCCGCCGATCACGCGATCGTTCTGCACCAGCTCGCGCACGATCTTGCCCGGCAAAACCCGCTCGGGGCAATAAGCCAGCGCGATGTCGCCGCCCTGTTGCGAGCCGTAGACCGGGACCGTCAGGTCGGGCCGCATTTCGGCAATGATCTGAGCGACGCGCTCGGTCGTACCGACCGGCGAGGTGCTTTCGACGATCACGCAGGCGCCCGGCAGGATTCTGGGGGCGATGGCGCGCGCGGCGGCCTCTACATAGCTGATATCGGGTGTGTTTTCGCCTGTCAGCGGGGTCGGTACGGCGATCATGTAAAAGTGCGCCGTGGGCACCTCGGTCGAAGCGGTCAGGCGACCGCTTTCGGTCGCTTCGCGCACCAGCCGGTCGAGATCGCGCTCCTCGATATGGACACCGCCTGCGTTGACGGTTTCGACAACCTTTTCAGAGACATCCACCCCGCATACATTCCAACCGGCGCTCGCCATCACGGCGGCGGTGGGCAGGCCGATATAGCCCAGGCCGACCACCGCGATCTGGTGATCGGGCGCAGGCTGGACGGCTGCATCCGGCCCGAAAGCCGCCGAAGTGTCGAAAGGTGCGTTCACTGAACCATTTTCCCGCTGAATTGCGCGGGTTTTCTAGGCACGAAGGGGTAAATAACGCGTTAGGTTTGTCGCCTTTTTCGGAAGGCTCCAAAATCGCGCACAACGCGACTGAAAGGGGGCAGAAGGCGTTACAGCCTTCCGGTTTCGATGAAACTCGCGACCGCAGAATGCAATTGCTGCGCGCTGTCCGACTTTTCCGCCGACCAGTCGCCGAGGTTCAGGCCCTGCTCGATCCGGTCGGGCAGTTGGGTCTCGTCGGAGGCGACAAGGATTCCGGGGCGGCCGCCAAGGCTCTTCACCGTTGCCAGCTGATGATCGTTGCGATGTTCGCCCCGACTGGCGCGGCGGGGCATCAATACGACCGGCGTGGCGAGGCGCTGTGCGGTGAGTACCGTCCCGATACCCGCATGGCTGACGACCAGCCTGGCTTTCGCAACCAGCGTTTCGAATTCGTCGGGCGCGATCCGCTCGCGCACCTCCATGTGGAGCGGGCGGTATTTGCCTTTCCCGACCTGCGCGATCATCCGCAAATCGTATTCGGGAGCGATCGCATCCATCGCCCGCACCAGCCGGTCGAAGCCCAGTTGCATTCCGACCGTTACCAGAATCACAGCACGGCTCCGCGATATCCGGGCTGGGGATCGGCGGCGAGATGCTCCCACTGGGTGAGGCACTGGTGCGCGACAGTCTTCGACAGCCGACCGCACATCGAAAGCTGTTCGCCGTTGGCGACGCTGTCGATCCACAGCGTCCTCGCACCGATCAGCCGCCCGGCGAGAATGCAGAAAAACCCCGGAGCCGCACCGGTCGAAATCACCACATGCGGCCAGGTCCGCAGCACGATCCATGCCGCGATGATAGCGCACAAAGCGGAGCGCACCGGCTTGTCCTGATTGCAGTCGGGGAGGATCCTTGCATCCGCCACGCCATGCTGCGCGGCGACATCGCCGTCGGTCGTCGCAAAGCGAACGTCGAATTGCTCGAGCGTCGGGCGCAGCATCATCAGCTGTTCCCAATGCCCGCCGCCCGACGCGACCGCCAGCACCCTTCGTCTGCCTCTACCCAAGACTGCGATTACCGTCTGATTATTGATCCCACTTACGGTTGTGCAGTTATTGCCAGCGCAGCGCGTCTGTCAATCGTGACGGCAACAAGCCTCGCCTCTTGCTCTCGCGGCGACCACACGCCAGAAGCTCGGCGGAAAGGGAGAGCATTCGATGAGTGAAGCGCAGGGCCCGCTGGCGGGTCTCAAGGTGATCGAGTTTGCCGGGATCGGGCCGGGGCCGCATGTCGCGATGCTGCTCGCCGATCTTGGCGCGGAAGTGGTGCGCATCGACCGGCCGGGCGGCGGCGTGATGAACCCGGTGGTCGAGCGCGCGCGCCACCGGGTGACGGTCGATCTCAAATCGGAGGAGGGCAAAGCCTTTTGCCTCGATGCCTGCGCCAAGGCCGACGTGCTGATCGAAGGTTTGCGCCCGGGTGTCATGGAGCGTCTCGGTCTCGGACCCGACGAGCTGCTCGCAGCCAATCCGCGGCTCGTTTATGCCCGCATGACCGGCTGGGGCCAGGACGGCCCGCTCGCCCAGGCCGCCGGGCACGACATCAACTATATCGCGATCACCGGCGCGCTCGACGCGATCGGCAAGCCGGGCGAACCGGCGATCCCGCCGCAGAACCTCGTCGGCGATTTCGGCGGCGGCTCGATGTATTGCGCCTTCGGGATCATGGCCGCGCTTTACGAACGCGAACGCTCGGGCAAGGGACAGGTGGTCGACGCGGCGATCGTCGACGGGGTGACAAGCCTGATGAGCTTCTTCTTCGGGCAGAAGGCGGGGGCCGTGCGCACCACCGAACGCGGCAAGGGGCTGCTCGGCGGCGGCGCGCATTTCTACCAGTGTTATGAATGCAAGGACGGCAAGGAGATCTCGCTCGGGTCGATCGAGCCGCAGTTCTATGCCGAACTATGCCAGCGCGCGGGCCTCCCGGCGGAACTCGCCGAAGGGCAGATGAACCCCGCCAACTGGGAAGCGAACAAGGCGAAGCTGGCGGCGATCTTCAAGACGAAGACGCAGGCCGAGTGGAACCAACTGCTCGAAGGGACCGATGTCTGCTACGGTCCGGTGGTCCCGCTCGACGAGGCGCGCGAGCATCCGCATATGAAGGCGCGAGAAGCCTATGTCGAACACGACGGCGCATGGCATCCTGCCCCGGCACCGCGCTTCAGCCGCACGCCGGGCGAGGTGCGGTCGAGCGCCGAGAACGGCGCGGAGGTCGTCGCCAAGTGGAGTGCAAACTGATGGCGGGCAAGTTTTTCGACGAGTGGCAGGTGGGCGAGCGGATCGAGCACGAGATCCGCCGTACCGTGACCGAGACCGACAACCTGCTGTTCTCGACCATGACACACAATCCGCAGCCGCTGCATCTCGACGTCGAAGCGGCGAAGGAAAGTGGCTTCGGGCAGATTCTGGTCAATTCGACCTTCACCTTCGCGCTGCTGGTCGGCCTTTCGGTCGGCGACACGACGCTCGGCACGCTGGTTGCCAATCTCGGCTTCGACAAGGTTGTGACGCCCAAGCCGGTCTTCATCGGCGACACGCTGCGTGCGCAGAGCGAGGTCAAGGAACTGCGGCCAAGCAAGTCGCGACCCGAAGCGGGGATCGTGACCTTTACTCACGAATTGCTGAACCAGCGCGACGAAGTGGTGTGCCGCTGCGAGCGTTCGGCGCTGTTGCGAAAGTCGAACTGAATGCGCCGGCCCGCCCATCCTCTCCGACACGGGGGAGCGTGATGGACGGGCGCAAATCCAGCGATCCCCATTCGGTGGGCGATGTCGTCCAGGCGATCGAGGAACTGGCCGAGCAGGAAAGCACGGTCACGATCGGCGATGTGCTGCGGAAATTCGGCGATCACAGTTTTGCCCCGGTCATGCTGGTGTTCGCTCTGATCGAGCTGACTCCGGCGGGGGGCATCCCTGGTGTTCCGACTTTCCTCGCGCTGTGCATCTCGCTGGTCGCGTTGCAGATGCTGTTCGGGCGCGACCATATCTGGGTGCCGCAATGGATCGGCCGACGCGGCGCATCGAGCGACAAGCTGAAGAAAGCCTCGCAAACGCTCGAGAAGGTTGCGCGGCGGGTCGACAGCGTTGCGCACAGTCGGCTCGAAGCCTTTGCCTCGGGTACGGGCCTGCGGATTGCGGCTGGCGTCATCATCGCGCTGTGCCTGATCATCCCGCCGTTCGAGGTCGTGCCGTTTGCGAGCACCGGCCCGATGCTGGCGATCGACATCATCTGCCTCGCGATCATGGTCCGCGACGGGCTCGCCATGCTGGTCGCCTGGGGACTCGCTGCGGCGGCGCTCATCGGACTGGGGTATTACTCCTTCGCCTCGCAGGCGGCGAATGGCGGCTACCTGCCTTTCTGACCGCGCTTGACGCGGGCGCGTTTCGCGCGGCACTGTCGCAGGCGGAGAGAGGGGAGATCGCATGATGCGCGCATGGAGTTCGATCGCGCTGGCGGGCATTTCGGCTTTGGCGCTTGCGGGGTGCGACAGCGCCGCTCCGGTCGACGAGTCTCAGACCGGCGATGGCGAAGGCACGATCGAGCTCGCCGAATTCCCCGACCGGCCCTATTGGGGCGACACCCACCTCCACACCGACAATTCGGTCGACGCGTTCGGCTTCGGTGTTCGCCTAGGACCGGAAGAGGCTTTGCGGTTTGCACGCGGCGAAAAGGTCACCGCGACCACCGGGGGCGAGGCACAGCTGGCCCGTCCGCTCGATTTCCTCGTCATCTCCGACCATTCGGACGCCATGGGCGCGACCCGGCGGCTTTACGATGCGCCGCGCTGGTATGTCCGCTGGGTGATCGGCGACGAGACCGTGCTGCGCTGGTACGACATGATGCACGAGAGCCCCGAGCAATCGACTCTCGCGATTGCGGAACTGATCACAGCGGTTTCCAATGATGAGGTTCCCGAGGCGTTTGCCGATCCCGAGGCGCAGCGCGAGGGCACCAAGGACCTCTGGAGCAGCCAGCTGGACCTGCTCGATCGCTACAATGTGCCGGGGGAATTCACGGCTTTCGCGGGGTTCGAATGGACCCTGATGCCGAACGGCAACAACCTCCACCGTGTGGTGATGTTTCGCGACGGATCGGACAAGACCGGGCAGGTGCTGCCTTTCCCCGGGATCGACACGACCGCCGAGCAATTGTGGGATTACATGAGTGCTTATGAAGCCAGCACCGGAGGCCAGGTGCTCGCGATCCCGCATAACGGCAATCTGTCGAACGGGCTGATGTTCGAAATGACCATGCCCGACGGCTCGCCGATGACGGCCGAATACGCCGCCAAGCGCGCCGCTGCTGAGCCGGTGGTCGAGGTAACCCAGATCAAGGGCGACAGCGAGACGCATTCGTTCCTGTCACCCAATGACGAGATGGCGGGCTTCGGCGTCAAGGGCTGGGAGCTTGGCAACCTGCCGCTCACCGCCCGCGCGACGCCCGATATGTACGCAGGCTCCTACACCCGCGAAGCGCTGAAGCGCGGGCTCAGCCTCGAGCAGCAGCTGGGCGTCAATCCCTACGCCTTCGGGATGATCGGATCGACCGACAGCCACACCGCCTTTGCCACCGGCGACGAAGACAATTTCTGGGGCAAGCACACCGGCAACGAACCCTCTTACGAGGATCGCGCGGTAAGGTCGCAGAACCTTGGTACCCGCCAGGGTCGGTTCGGCTGGCACTATCTTGCAGGGGGCTATGCGGCGGCGTGGGCGAGGGGGAACACGCGCGCGGAGATCTTCGACGCGTTCCGGCGCCGCGAGGTCTATGCGACGACGGGCCCGCGCATGAGCGTGCGGGTGTTCGGGGGCTTCGATTTCGAAGAAAGCGACTGGAGCGGCGACTGGGTGCGCAAGGGCTACACCACCGGCGTGCCGATGGGCGGTGAGCTGGCGGACCAGGGCGAGGCACCGCGCTTCATGATCTCCGCTTTGAAGGACCCCGACGAGGCGAACCTCGACCGGGTGCAGGTGGTGAAGGGCTGGATCGACGCATCGGGCGACTTGCAGGAACGGGTCTACGACGTCACCTGGAGCGACATGGAGAGCCGTGCGCGGGTCGGCGGCAAGGTGCCTGCGGTCGGCGATACGGTCGACCGCGAGACGGCGACCTATACCAACACCATCGGCACGGCCGAACTGCGCAGCGTCTGGATCGATCCCGACTACGTCGAGGGCCAGCGCGCGTTCTATTATGTCCGCGTGCTCGAAATTCCGACCCCGCGCTGGACGCTGTTCGATGCGGTGCGGTTCGGGATCACGCTGTCGCCCGAGGCGCAGGAGGATGCGGTCGCGCAAGAGCGCGCCTACACCTCGCCGATCTGGCTCAAGCCGAACGCCTGAGCCGCGCATGACCTTTCCCGGCTGGACGCGCGAGCCGCTGGTCCACTTCCTTCTTGGTGGTGCCTTACTCTACGCCCTCATTGCGATGAGTGGCGGCTATGCGGTCGATCCGGCTTCACGCGTGATCGAAGTGGGCGAACGGGAGCAGGCGCAGCTTGCGTTGCAGTTCGAGCGCACCATGGGCCGCGCGCCGACCGATGCCGAGCTCGATGCCGCGATCGAGCAGTATGTCCGCGACGAAGTGCTCTACCGCGAGGCGTTGCGGCTCGGGCTCGACCAGGGCGACGCGGTGGTGCGGCGGCGGCTGGTGTCGAAGATGGACATGGCGGCGGGCGCTGCGGCGGAAGTTGCCGAGCCGAGCGAGGCGCAACTGCGCGAATTCCTTGCCGACAATGCGGATCTTTATGCGGGCAGTCAGGAAATAAGCTTCGAACAGCGCTATTTTGCAACCGAAGCGGCGGCGCGGGCGGCATTGTCAAACGGGGCCGAGGGGGAAGCGATCAGCCTGCCCGCCAGCATGGAAGACGCATCGCCGCGCGACATACGCGACCGGTTCGGCGCGGAGTTTGCGCAAGCCGTGGAGCGGATCGAAGCCGGTTCGGGATGGTCGGGGCCGGTGCGCTCCGGCTTCGGCTGGCACGTCGTACGCGTGACAGGCCGTTCGGTTGTCGAGACCGGTTTCGAGAGCATCCGTCCACGCCTCGAGAATGACTGGCGCAGCGCCGAGATTGCCCGGCGCAAGGCAGAAGCCTACCAGCTTCTCCGCAATGCCTACCGGGTCGAGATCGACCGTTGAGGTGGATGCTGGCGCTGCTGCTCGGGCTGATCGCCGCTCCAGCATGGGCGGACGAGCTGCGCCCGGCAGTGATCGAGCTGACCGAACGTTCGCCGGGCGAATTCACGCTCGAATGGAAGCTCCCGGTTAGCGCCGGGCCTCGCGGAACCGCGCTTCCGCTGGCCGAGCCGGTGTTGCCCGAAGGATGCACGATGGCGAGCGAACCGGTAGTGCGCGCGGCGCCGCTCGACCTGCTTGGCAGCGCGCGGCTGAGATGCGAGGGCGACCTGTCGGGCCAGGGCTTCGGCCTGAGCGAACTGCTGGGCAATGCCGATGCGCTTGCGCGGTTCGTGCCGCTGGATCGCCCGGTGCAGACCTTTCGTCTCACCGCCGACTCGCCGACCGCGATGATCGCCGCCGCACCCGATCGCTGGCAGGTCGCGCGCGATTATTTCGCGATCGGGACCGAGCATATCCTGCTGGGCTGGGATCACCTGCTGTTCGTCATCGCGCTGGTGCTGTTAGTGCGGCGCGGCTGGGCGGTGGCGGGTGCGGCGACGGCTTTCACCCTCGCGCATTCGATCACGCTGGTCGCGACCACGCTCGGCTATACCGGCCTGCCGAGCCGTCCGGTCGAGGCGCTGATCGCGCTTTCGATCGTGTTCCTCGCGGTCGAGGTCATCCGCGCGATCCGCGATCCCGAACACATCACCCTGACCCGCCGCGCACCGTGGCTCGTCGCGTTCGCCTTCGGCCTGCTCCACGGCTTCGGGTTTGCCGGGGCGCTGGCGGAGATCGGTCTGCCACAGGGCGAAATCGCGTCGGCACTGGTGGCGTTCAACATCGGGGTCGAGGCCGGTCAGTTGCTGGTGATCGCCGCGCTTGTTGCCCTGCTTGCTGCGCTCCGGCGCGCAGCCCCGCTGCTCGAAACTCCGGCGATCCGCGCCGCGACCTACGCCATCGGTATGACCGGGAGTTTCTGGCTGGTCGAGCGAGTTATCGGATAGGCTCTCCTCCGAGCGCCTGCCACAGCAGCACCCGCGCCCGCGCGGCGCGGCCCAACGCAGCGGCGGCGCGTTCACCGCTCGCATCGGCGGCGCGGCGCGCTTCGAGCACTTCGAGGAAGCTGGCGAGCCCCGCGCGGTAGCGGGTGTCTGCCAGGCTCGCGGCGCGCTCGAGCTCGTCGCGTTCCCTCACGGCCAGCACCGCCTCGGTGTCGGCGGCTTCGGTCAGGCCGTAGGCGGCCTCGGCATCGCCGAGCGCCTGAAACACGGCACCGCGATAGGCGGCGAAGGCGGCTTTCTTGTTGGCGGCGGCGCCATCGATCTCGGCTTCGATCCGACCGAAATCGAGCAGCGGTGCCGCCACTCCGGCGGCGAGCGTTCCGACGGTCGAGTCTTCGTCGAACAGGTCGCCGGGATCGAAGGCAAGCAAGCCGACCACCGCCGAGAGCGTGATCCGCGGGAAGCGTGCACGCGCGGCGGAAGCGAGCTCGGCATCGGTCGCGGCGAGCTCGCTTGCAGCGGCGAGGACATCAGGGCGGTTCGCAAGCAGATCGGAAGGTTGTGCAGCCGGGGCGGGGCTGGGGGCAAGCGCCGGCCCCGGCTGCAACAGCGCTGCGTTCACTTGCGCCGCGCCGTTTCCGGTGAGGGTGACGAGCCGCCCGACGATGCGTGCCTGCTCGCTTCTGAGCGCCGCGAGACGCGAGCGCGAGGCGCTGGCTTGCGCCTCGGCGCGAACCCGGTCGAAGCCCGGCGAGATGCCTGCATCCTCGCGCGATTTGGCAAGCGCCGCGAGGCGGAGTGCCGCTTCGACATCGGCTTCGAGCGCGGCGGTGCGGGCTTCGATGGTGCGCCAGTCGATCACGCTTCCGGCGATTTCGGCGAGCAGCGCGATCCGCACCGCGCTGGCCGAAGCGCTGGCCGCATCGATCCGCGCGATCGCGGCGCGTTCCTGCGCTTTCAGCCGACCGAAAATGTCCGGGTCCCACCGCGCGGTGAGGTTGGCGCCGTAGGAAACCTGCTCGGTGTCGATTTGCTGCGCGAACGGGTTGTTGCCACCGAATTGGTTGGGATTGGTGCGCTGGCCGGTGATGCTCGCTTCCGCACCGATACTGGGTAATCGTTCGGCGCCTGCGCGGCGCGCGCCGGCGCGTGCCGCCTCGACCCGTGCGAGCGCTTCGCCGAGGCCGGGCGAGTTCGCGAGCGCGGCTTCGGACAGCGCCTGATAGGCCGGATCGTCGCTCGGCAGCAGCGCGGAGAGCGAGGCTTCGGTCGCAGCGTCGCCGCGGTAGAAGAAGTCCTGCGGCAATTCCGGCGTCGGCGTAGCGATTTCGGGCGGTGGTCCCGCAACGCAAGCGCCGAGCGCCAGTGCGAGAAGGAGCGGGGCAGGGGTGCGCATCGGCTCAGCCCTCCTCATCCGCAGCCTTGTTGGCGGGGATGAAGGCATCGACCTGCTGGCCGACGCGGAACACCTCCGACTCCTGCGTGTCGGGCAGCGCATAGATCAGCTGCAGCACCCGCACGTCCACGCGCTCGGCGGCGCTGTTGGTCAGTTGCCGCTTGGGGACGACCTGCGGCTCGGCACGCACGAAGCTGGCTTTCACCTGGATTTCGGCGGCGCCGCGCGGCGAGACCACCGCTTGGGCACCGAGCTTGACCCGCACCGCTTCGTTCTCGTCGATATCGATGCGGACGTGCAGCGGATCGGTCTGGCCCATCTGGATGAAGGGTTCGGCATTTCCGCCGCCCTGCGTCGCGACGAATTCGCCCGGGCGGATATTCACCGCAAGGATCTCGCCACTGATCGGTGCGCGAACGGTCAGGCGGCCGATCTCGGTGCGGGCACTGGCGGCCTGCGCCTGCGCGGCGGAAAGGCGGGCGCGGGCGACCCCGAGGCGGCTTGTCGCTGCATCGGCTTCCCCTTGTGCGCGGATCACTTCGGAACGGCTGACAGCGGCGGGATCGTCGATGCTTTCGTACAGCGCGAGCTGCTGGCGCGCCGTCGCACGGGCAGTTTGCGCTTCGTTGATCGCGGCGCGTGCCTCGGCAATCGCGGCGTTGGCTTCGGCGAGACGCGCGCGGGCTGCGCGGGCATCGACCAGGAACAGCGGTTCGCCTTTCTCGACCCGGTCGCCCGGCTCGACGCGGACATCGGTCACCAGTCCCGAAAGCGCCGAGCCGATATCGATGATCTCGCTCGCAGGCTCGACCAGTCCCGATCCCGCAACACGCGGGGCATTGGCGAGGTCTCCGGTCGCCTTGGCGGGCTGCTGCTGGGGTTCTGCGACCTCGCGATCGGGCAAATCGCTGACGATGTAGAACACCGCCGCGATGATCCCGATCACTGCGATCACCGGCAGGATCTGGCGCGAGAAGCTGAGATTGGAGAGGTTGATTGCCATAAGGGGTCTCGGTTCGCTGCGGGCTTAATGGTCGTCCGGCATTTCAGTGCCGTCATGGGTGACGCGGCCGTCCTCGAGCACGAGGATACGGTCGGCGAGATCGAAGATGCGATTGTCATGGGTGACGATGATGCAGGCGCGATCGGGCGCAACCGCGACCTCGCGCAGCAGGTCCATCACCCGGCGGCCCGAGGAAGCGTCGAGCGCGGCTGTGGGTTCGTCGCACACGACCAGGCGCGGCTCGTGCACCAGCGCGCGGGCGATCGCGACGCGCTGCTGCTGCCCGCCGGAAAGCTGGTTCGGCAGCTTGTCCGCCTGGTCGCCGATATTGAGCGCTTCGAGCAGCTCCTTTGCCTTTTCGCGCGCTTCGTCGATCGGCATTCCCTGCGCGATCAGCGGCACTGCGGCATTGGCCGCGGCATCGATCGAGGGGATGAGATTGTACTGCTGGAAGATGAAGCCGATGTTCTCGAGCCGGAACTTGACCAGCTCGGTGTCGGAGAGTTCGTAGATATCGGTTCCGAACACCCGGACCGCTCCCTCGGTCGGCCACAGGATTCCGCACATGATCGAGATCAGCGTGGTCTTGCCCGATCCGCTCTCGCCGACGACATAGGTCATCTCGCCCGGCTTGATGTCGGTGCTGATCCCGTGAAGCACGCGGATCGTCGACTGACCCGCCTCGAAATCGCGCACGATATTGCGCGCGCAGATGGCCGCCTCCGGCGAACAGCCGCCGATTTCCGAGGTGTCCATGGGTTTGCCGCCGCTCACCGGAAAACCGCCGCCGGTTCGGTCGACAACACGTTGCGCAGCGCCAGCCAGCCTGTGATTGCGAGGATGACGATCACCGCGCCGAGGCTGATGAGCGGAATTTGCCACGGGATATAGAACCCCTTGAAGAAGGGATTTCCCGAAAAGCCCCAGATAAACAGAACGGTGCCGATCACGCCCAGCGCATAACCGATCGACCCGACCAGCCCGGCCTGCGCCGCGACCATCCGCACGATCTTGGCATTGGTGACGCCGATCGCCTTGAGCGCCCCGAATTGTTTGATGTTGTCGCGGATGAACAGGCTGAAAGTGAGGCCGACGATGGCGACCCCGACGACGAATCCGAGCACCACGGTGATCCCGAAATTGGTCGGAATGCCGGTGTTCTGGATGATGAAATCGATCCCGGCCCGTGCGAAATCGTCCCGCGTTTCGGCCTTCAGGCCCGTCTGCTCTTCGATCCGCGCGGCGACATCGGCCGGATCGAGACCGTCGCTTACACCTGCGAGGACGAAACTCAGGCGATTGCGCGTGCCCGGTACGTAATTCAGCGCCTGGCTGTATTTTGTATAGAGCGTGACCTGGCTGGTGAAGCTGGGGATCGCATCCGCAACGCCGCGGATGACCGCGCGCTGATCGTTGAGTTCGAGCCGCTGTCCGATAGGATCGGTTCCGTTTTCGAACAGGTTGTTGATCCCGACATCGTCGATCACAACCGTATCGGGCTGCGAAAGGACGCTTTTCGATTTCTCGACCATGCGTTCGGGGAGCCCGATGAGCGTCGCATCGTCGACGCCGATGATCGCCACGCCCTCCAGGTCGCCGGTGCTTGTCCTCACAGCCGCATTGGCGCGCAGATGCGGGACCGCCCACTCGACACCGGGGACCGAGCGCACTTCGTCGAGCGCGGTCGAGGGCATTTCGTATTTGACGTCGGTCGTGCGGCTGACCGGGTCCATCACCCAGATTTCCGCCTCGGGCGCGTTGTAGACGCCGCTCGCGCCGCGTTCGATCAGGTTGACGAAAATCGTCAGCTGCTGGGTGATCAGCAGGGTTGAAAAGGCAATGCCGAACAGCAGGCCGTAGAATTTTTGCGCATCGCCGGTGAGCATGCGGATGGCGATCCAGAGCATCGGGGGAACCTTCGGAGGGGGCTAAGGGTTGCTTTGGAAAAGGGAATCACTAAATATTGAACGGTCGCGTTTAATTGAACGGAGCCGTTCACTTTGTCAACCACCCACCCGAAAAAGATCGGTCGCCCGTCCGACCTTGCCAAACGCAAGGCGATCGCGGAGGCGGCAGCGCAGAGCTTTTTCGATGTCGGTTTCGCGGCGAGTTCGATCGAGCAGATCGCTGCCGATGCGGGCGTTTCCAAGGTCACCGTCTACAACCATTTCGGCGACAAGCGCGGCTTGTTCGCCGCCGCGGTCGAGCGCGAATGCGAGAAGATGCGCGGCCACTTCAGCCTCGACCAGATGCCGGCGGGATCGATCCGCGAGCGGCTGACGGTGATCGGGGAGGCGATGCACGCCTTCCTGCACCGCCCCGAGATGATCCAGTTCGAACGCCGCATCGCCGCCGAAACCGAGCACGAACCCGCGCTCGGCAAGGCGTTCCTCGAAGCGGGGCCGTGGCGAATGAAGCAGGCTTTCAGCGCCTATCTCGCCTTTGCCTCTGAGAGCGGCGAGCTCGAGATCGACGACCCCCATCTCGCCGCCGAACAATTCGTCTCGATGTGCAAGGGCATGGGCGATCTCGAACGTCGATTCGGCGCGGAGGTTGCGGACGAAGACAACCGGCGGAGGATCGCCGGAGCGGTCGATGTCTTCCTTACCGCCTACGGACCTGGGGCGGCAGACGGTGACTGATCGAAATTTTGCACCGCTCTGTTCGAAAATAAGCGTCCTGCGCAAACTCGCGCATTATCTTGCCATTCACACGCTCGATCCTACATAATCGGACGAGAAAGGAATCCCCTCATCATGAGTGACCCGAACGATCCGAACCAGCAGCCGCCCGAGGGCCAGAACCCTTGGGTGAAGCAATTGATGATCTGGGGCGGCATTTTTCTTGCCCTCCTGCTGGTCGTCTCGCTGTTCAGCAATGCCGGTCAGAACCCCGGCACGCAGATCCAGTATTCGGACTTCCGCAATCAGGTCGAAAGCGGCGAAGTGCAGGAAGTGTCGCTTGGCGAAGACCTGATCACGGGGACGCTCAAGAACGGGCAGACCTTCCAGACCATTCCGGTGCCGACCGACACGCAGCTGACCCAGCTGTTGCAGGAAAACGACGTCAAGTTCTCGGGCAAGCCGCGCGAGGAGCCGAACCTGCTGCTCTACATCCTGATCCAGTCGCTCCCGTTCATCCTCATCCTCGGCATCGCGTTCTTCGCGCTGCGGCAGGTGCAGAAAGGCGGCGGCGGCGGCGCGATGGGTTTCGGCAAGTCCAAAGCCAAGATGCTGACCGAGCGTTCGGGCAAGGTCACGTTCGAAGACGTCGCCGGGATCGACGAGGCGCGCGAAGAACTCGAAGAGGTCGTCGAATTCCTCAAGGACCCGCAGCGCTTTTCCAAGCTCGGCGGACAGATCCCGAAGGGCGCGCTGCTGGTCGGCTCGCCCGGTACCGGTAAGACGCTGCTCGCCCGCGCGATCGCGGGTGAGGCCGGCGTGCCGTTCTTCACCATTTCGGGCTCCGACTTTGTCGAAATGTTCGTCGGCGTCGGTGCAAGCCGCGTGCGCGACATGTTCGAGCAGGCGAAGAAGAATGCTCCTTGCATCGTCTTCATCGACGAAATCGACGCGGTCGGTCGTTCGCGCGGCCACGGCCTCGGTAACTCGAACGACGAACGCGAACAGACGCTCAACCAGCTGCTCGTCGAAATGGACGGCTTCGAAGCGAACGAAGGCATCATCATCGTCGCGGCGACCAACCGACCCGACGTGCTCGACCCCGCGCTGCTGCGTCCGGGCCGTTTCGACCGCCAGGTCGTGGTGCCGATCCCCGATATCGACGGGCGCGAGAAGATCCTTGGCGTTCACATGAAGAAGGTGCCGCTGGCGCCCGACGTGAACCCGCGCACCATCGCGCGCGGTACGCCTGGCTTCTCGGGCGCTGATCTCGCAAACCTCGTGAACGAGGCCGCGCTGCTGGCCGCACGCCGCAACAAGCGCCTCGTCGCGATGCAGGAATTCGAGGATGCGAAGGACAAGGTCATGATGGGCGCGGAACGCCGCTCCATGGTCATGACCGACGACGAGAAGAAGATGACGGCCTATCACGAGGCCGGTCACGCGCTTGTCAGCATCAACGAACCCGCATCGGACCCGATTCACAAGGCGACGATCATCCCGCGCGGCCGTGCGCTGGGCATGGTGATGCGCCTGCCCGAACGCGACAATTACTCCTATCACCGCGACAAGATGCACGCGAACCTTGCGGTCGCGATGGGTGGCCGTGTCGCCGAGGAAATCATCTTCGGCCACGACAAGGTCTCATCGGGCGCAAGCGGAGACATCCAGTATGCCACCGACCTTGCGCGCAACATGGTCACCAAATGGGGCATGTCCGACAAGCTCGGCCCGCTGATGTACGAACAGAGCCAGGAAGGCTATCTCGGCATGGGCCAGACCTCGCGCACCATGGCGGGAGCGGAAACCAACAAGCTGATCGATGCCGAGATCAAGGAACTGGTCGAAGGCGGTCTCAAGCGAGCGACCGACGTGCTGACCGAACAGGAGGACAAGCTCCACCTGCTCGCGCAGGCGCTGCTCGAATACGAGACGCTGACCGGCGATGAAATCACCCAACTGCTCGAAGACGGCAAGATCGACCGTCCCGACGAGCCCAAGGGTCCTAGCGTGATCAAACCGTCGCACGGGTCTGCAATCCCGAAGGCGGGAAAGCGCTTCAGCGGTAGCGGCGAAGCCCCGCAAGGCGCCTGACCCGCACACCCCCGCATGGAGCCAGGAGGGCCGTCCGGAGCGATCCGGGCGGCCTTTTCCTTGGGCCTAGAACGCGCCGATCACCATCAGTGTCTGGACGAACAGCAGGATAATGATCCAGATGAACAGGCTGATCGCCAGCAGTCGCCATAGGGCCGAAAAGCGCCCAATCTCATAGGTCTTGCGCAGATGCTTGTAGAGGTGAAACGGGGGAATGATCATCATCGCCAGCACCACCGGCGCCACCGGGATGCCCACGGCGATCACGATCGATGCCGTGATGAACAGCAGCGACATGAAGCTCAGCGAATAGGTGATGAAGATCGCGTGGTCATAGGCTTTGAACCGCCTCTTCCAGGCGAAGATCAGCCACACGAAGGGAACCGATAGCGGGATCAGCAGCCAGCTGAACTTATACGCATTGGCCTGCATCTTGTAGAGCATCAGGCCGGGGTTCTCGTTCCACTTCTTGACGATACCCTGGTCGATGGATTCGATCCCGGTAAGGTTTAGCTCCCAGCCGCCCCCGTCACTCGCCGAAGCTTCGGCCACGGCGCTGGAGCCCTCGATCACCCGTTCGAGCGTGGCCAGATTCTCTTCGAGTTCGACCCTCTGTGGATCGCCTTCGGGCAGCGCGGCGATCCGCTCACGCAGTCTTTCGCTCTCCGCCTGACCCTGCTGCTGCAGCGTAGCCGCCGTCGTACCGACATCGAATCCACCCCTGAAATCCGCCGGTGCGCTGATGCCGACGGCCTGGAACACCGCGAACATGGCGAAGACGCTGAACAGGAACATCGCCATCGGGCTGACGAACTTGGCGCGCTCGCCTTCGATATAGCGTCGGGTCAGCGTACCCGGCTTGAACAGCAGGAGCGGAAGCGTACGCCAGAACTTGCCATCGAGATGCAGCACAGCGTGGATCAGGTCGTGCCCGATCGCCGATAGCGTGCGATGAACATGGCGCCTCTGGCCGCAATTCTGGCAGTAGTTGCCGAGCGGCGTCTCGCCGCAGTTGAGGCAGGCCCCCTCGCCCTGCGCGGCAAGCCCTTCCCCGCCGTCCTTTCTCTCGACCGCGCCGCCCAGCAGCGCGCCTTCGATGGCAGTGCCGATACCCTCGGTTACGTCGCTCATCACGCCCCCTCGATCCGGTCCGGTCTATAGGACGAAGAATGTCCCTTGGAAAAGGGCGCTCTAGCGCTTCTTCAATGCCAGCTTGCGTTCGATCGCGGTCCAGAGCTGCGCAAATGCGCGCGCGCCGGGGGAACGCGGGGCGAAGGCGCCGACCGGCTGGTGCAGGACCGCGCATTGCTCGATCGCGCTCGCAAGCGGGACCACAGGCCAGGTCGGGTTGGCCGCGCGCGCCTGTTTGTGCAGCGTGCGGCGCATGTCGAGCATCGACAGCACGGGCAAGATCGGGGGATGGCTCTTGCCGCTGCCGCGCACCTCCTCGACCACCTGTTCGAACGCACGGGTCGACAGTGGTGAAGGCGGAAGCGGCACGATCACGAGGTCGGATGCACGCATCACCTGCGTGCTCACTTCGTTGAGCACCGGCGGGCAATCGAACACGATCCGGTCGTAGTCCTTGCGCAAGCCATCGGTCAGCTTGGCCAGCCGCTTCTTCTTGCCGATCCTGCCGAACTGGCGATCGAGCGTGCGGATGCTCTCGTCCGCCGGAAGCAGGTGAAGGTTGGCGAACTCGGTCTTACGGATCAGCTTGGACGGCGTTCTGTCGGCGGCGAACACGCTTTCGGCCGTGCGTTTCTTCTTGGGATCGACGCCGAGCAAAAAGCCCGAGCCGTTGGCAGGGTCGAGGTCCCACAGCAGCGTGCGGCGGCGCGAAATGGTCGCCGCGCACCAGGCGAGATTGACCGCAAAGGTCGTTTTCCCGACGCCTCCCTTGACGCTGTAGACTGCGATCGAAGCCATTGTAGTCGCGCTTCCTGCCGGATCCTCTTGTGTGACACGCCGATTACACCAACGCCAATATCGCCGGACAGCCCCTTGGCAAGGCCTGCTCCGACGCGTCGCATTGGTGTCATCAAAGGCGATAGCCGGAGCGGATACGAAAAAGGCCGCCTTGCCGGCGGCCTTCTCGAATTGGGACAGATCGCCCCGGTATCACGCCGGTCGCGGTCAGCCGTCGTAATCGGCTCCGATCGAGGTCGAACGGGTCGGAGCGCTTGCCGTGATGCGCAGTGCCTCGGCCGACTGGCTCAGCGAACCGATTTCATCCGCATCGTCTTCGTCGTCGGGAAGGATCTTCTGGAGGCTGGTGACCAGCGATTCCTGCAGTTCCTTGGGCTTGATCGTCTGTTCGGCGATCTCGCGCAGCGCGACGACGGGGTTCTTGTCGCGGTCGCGATCGATGGTCAGCTCTGCGCCGCCGGAAATTTCGCGCGCCCGCTGTGCGGCGAGCAGGACGAGGTCGAAACGGTTGGGAACCTTGTCGACGCAATCTTCAACGGTAACGCGTGCCATCGTACGGGCCTTTTCGAAACTACTTGTCTGAAAGAGCGATGCACCTAGGGTCGGCACTGCCGAGAGTCAAGATTTTGCATCGCGCGCAACAAACGCGCATGGAGCGCTGGTGACCGACGCCATGACCAGACCGGAACCGGAAAATCCGCCCGCGGAATACCGTGATCCCGACCCGTTCAGGGTCGAGGCAGCGGATCACGTGTTCACCTTTCTCCCGCGCGGGCTAGACCGGCTGGAGGCGCTGCTCACGACGGTCGCCGGTGCGCGGCAATCACTTCGAATCTTCTACTACATGTTCCAGGATGACGAATCGGGCGTTGTCGTGCGCGATGCACTGGTGAATGCTGCCCGGCGCGGGGTCGACGTGCATCTCATCGTCGACGATTTCGGAACCGACGCGCCGCGCAGCTTCTTCAGGCCGCTAGTCGAGGCCGGTGGCAAGTTCGAGATTTTCGCTGCACGCTGGAACGTGCGTTACCTGATCCGCAACCATCAGAAATTCCTCATCGCCGACGGCACCAAGGTGATAACCGGCGGCGCCAATGTTTCCGATCATTATTTCAAGCCGCCCGACGATAACGGCTGGTGCGATCTCGCGGTCTCGATCGAAGGCCCGGTTGTCGAAAAGTTCACCGAGTGGTTCTCGCTGGTGCATGAGTGGACCGACAACGACAGTGCCCAGTTCCTCCGCATCCGGCAGATGGTCAAGGATTGGGAGCCCGGAGAGGGGCCTGTGCAATTGCTCGTCGGCGGCCCGTTGATCCGCAAGGGGCGCTGGGCCTGGCGCTTCCGCCACGACATGATCAAGGCGACCCGGCTCGACATGGTGACGGCCTATTTCACCCCGCCGCGCAGTACCCGCAGGGTGATGGCGCGGGTCGCACGCCGGGGGAAGGCGCGCCTGATCGCCGCGGGCAAGTCCGATATCGGTGCTGCGATCGATGTCGCGCGCCTGCTTTACAAGGACCTGCTGGGCGCCGGCGTGAAGATTTTCGAGTTCCAGCCATGCAAGCTCCATATGAAGCTCTTCGTGGTGGATTCGATCAGCTATTTCGGCAGTGCCAATCTCGACAAGCGCTCGGTGCGGCTGAATGTCGAGTTGATGGTCCGGGTCGACGACGAGGAACTCGCGGCGCGCTTGCGCGAGCTGATCGACCACCTCGAGGGGGCGAGCATGCCGGTCACTCAAAAATGGTACGAGCGCAAGGCGAATTGCCTCAACCGGGTGCGGTGGCGGCTGACCTACATGGCGGCGCTGGCGGATTATCGCGTAACGCGCACGCTGACCGAATAGAGGCCTGTCTACTCGTATCCGTAGTCCGAGTAATCGCGCTTGTTGGGCGAGGTGAACTTGGTGATCTCGCTCTGGAAGTGGAGCGGCACATTGCCGGTCGAGCCGTGGCGCTGCTTGGCGACGATCAGCGTCGCCTTGTTCTTGAGTTCGAGATAGCGCTGTTCCCAAGTCGCGTATTTCTCGACAACGTCGGCGCTGCTCGTCTCGCTTGGCATGTCGGGCCGGATCGCTTCGTGATAGTAATCGGCGCGGTAGATGAACCACACCATGTCGGCGTCCTGCTCGATCGAGCCGGATTCGCGCAGGTCCGACAGCATCGGACGCTTGTCTTCGCGCTGCTCCACCGCACGCGAAAGCTGCGACAGCGCGATGACCGGGACCGAGAGTTCTTTGGCGAGCGTCTTCAGTCCGCGGCTGATCTCGGAGATTTCGTTGACGCGGTTGTCGTTGGCGCGGCCCGAACCCTGCAGCAGCTGGAGATAGTCGACCACGATCAGGCCGATATCGTGACGCCGTTTCAACCGCCGCGCGCGGGTGCGCAGCCCGCCGATGGTGAGGGCGGGGGTGTCGTCGATGTAGAGCGGCAGTTCGGCGAGGCGCTGGCTTGCAAAGCTGAGGCGCTGGAAATCGTCGCGGCTCATCTTGCCGGTGCGCAGCGTCTCCGAAGGGATCTCGGCCTGTTCGGCGAGGATACGCGTCGCCAGCTGGTCGGCGCTCATTTCGAGGCTGAAGAACGCGGTCGGCGCGCCGTAATTGAACTCGCCGCCATCGCGCTGCCATTCGAGATGCGCTTCGGCGCAATTGAATGCGATGTTCATTGCGAGCGAGGTCTTGCCCATACCCGGCCGCCCGGCGAGGATCACGAGGTCCGAGCTGTGAAGGCCTGCGGTTTTCTGGTCGATCACTTCGAGCCCGGTGGTCTTGCCCGAAAGCCCGCCGCCCGAATTCATCGCCGCTTCGGCCATCTTGATCGCGGTCAGCGCGGCATCGCGAAAACTTGCCGCCTCGTTGCCGGTCGCGGCCCCTTCGGCAACCTTGAACAGATCGGCTTCGGCCTGGCTGATCCGGTCCATCGGATCGACCTCTTCGGAGGTGTCGAGCGCGCCCTCGACCAGACCGCGCCCGACGCTGACGAGCTCGCGCAGAAGCGCAAGGTCGTAAATCTGTTGCGCCAGTTCGCGCGGAGCGAGCAGGCCCGCGCCATTCGCGGTCAGCTGCGCGAGATATTTGGTCCCGCCCAGATCCTTCAGCGCTTCGTCGGCTTCGAAATAGGGCCGCAGCGTCACCGGCGATGCGGTCGCGTTGCGCTCGATCAGTGTCAGCACGCGCTCGTAGATGCGCTGGTGCAGCGGTTCGAAGAAATGGTCGGGCCGGATCGGAGTTTGCAATTCCTCGATCACGCGGTTGTCGATCAGCACCGCGCCGAGGAACGCCGCCTCCGCCTCGAGGTTGGACGGGAGCTTGCGCGCGGTGTCGGAATCGGAGTCGACGAGGGAGAGAGGTTTCGCTTCGGCCATGCGCAGTCTGATGGGCGTCGGCAGGGCAAGTGGCAATGCCCGGAAGCGGTAAAATCGCCGCACATCGCTGTGGATAGCGTGGATGGATTATCGAAGTGCTTGAATACCGCACCTGCGAAGTGCGATGGCGTTCCAGATGGCCGACCTGCCGACCGATTCCGCGACTACGCCTTCCGGCAAACATCGCATTGCCCACATCGCTCTCGACGAAGAGACGATCCTGTGGCGCAATGCCGATGTCGAACAGGAACGGCGGGTCGCGATCTACGATCTGATCGAGGAAAACACGTTCAAGCCCTGCCGCTCGGCCGAGCGCGGGGCGCAAGGTCCCTATCGCCTGCATCTGGGCGTCCGCGACGGACGCCTCGCGATGCAGATCAGCGATACCGACGAAAACGAGCTCGAAACGCTGCTGATCGGCCTTGCCCGCTTCCGCCGCCCGATTCGCGAGTATTTCGCGATCTGCGACAGCTATTATCAGGCCATCCGCAAAGCGACCCCGGCGGAGATCGAGACGATCGACATGGCCCGGCGCGGCATCCACAACAACGCCGCCGAGCTGCTGATGGAGCGTCTCGACGGCAAGGTCGAAACCGATTTCGCTACCGCGCGGCGGCTTTTCACGCTGATCTGCGTGCTGCACATCAAGGGCTGAAGCGGTGGCACGATCCCGGCGCAAAAAGAGCGGCGCGGGCCGCTGGATGTTCAGGCTGGCAGCGCTGGTCGCGCTCGTCGCGCTCGGATTTGCGGCATGGTTCTGGTGGGACATGCGCGAATGGCGCCCCGACGAGGCGACCTATCCCGAACAGGGGGCGGTGATCGCGAGCGGGGCATCGGGCACCAAGTTCGAAACGGTGAAAGCGTTGGGCGGCGACTTCGTGTATCTCGAGCTCGCACCGCCGGGCGGCGCGCCCGATCCCGGCTTTGCCGCGCGGCTGGAAGCGGCGGGAGAGGCGGGTCTCAAGGTCGGGGTGATCTATCCCTTCGATCCATGCCTGCGGGCCGATCCGCAGAGTTCGCGCTTTACCCGGATGGTGCCGCGCAGCGCCGACCAGTTGCCTCCGGCGATCGCGCTCGAGCGGGTCGGGGACGGGTGCGAACCGGCGGTCAGCGATGCCGCGGTCGAAAGCGAACTGCTCACGCTCGTCAACCAGATCGAGATGCACGCGGGCAAGCCGGTGATCCTGAAGCTGGGCGACGCGTTCGAGGCGCGCCATGGCACCGCGCGCAGCATGGAACGCGACCTGTGGCTGATGCGCGACCGTGCTCGCCCCGATTACGCCGGGCGGCCATGGTTGCTATGGAGCGCCAACAGCCAGTTGGTAACCGCAGCTTCGGAGGAGCCGATCGAATGGGTGGTGGTGCAGAAGTGAAAGCGGAGGACCTGATTGCCGCAGCGCGCGGAGCCGCGCAGCATTCGTGGTCGCCTTATTCGAAATACGCCGTGGGGGCGGCGCTGCTGTTCGACGACGGCGCGATCGTGACCGGGACCAATATCGAAAACGCCAGCTACGGCCTCGCGCTGTGTGCGGAGACGGTAGCTGTGGCGAAAGCCATGGGCGAAGGCCGACGCGGCGGGCTGATCGGCGTGGCGGTGGTCGGGCCGGAAGACAAGGGCGACGGTGCGCCCATCACGCCGTGTGGCCGCTGCCGGCAGGTGCTCAACGAAATCGCGCAGTTGGGGAACACCGATCCGCGCATCCTCTGCGTCGGATCGGAAGAAGTGCGCGAGGTGAAGCTTTCCACGCTGCTCCCGCACGCATTCGGGCCTGCGCATCTGGACTGAGACCAAGCGCCGCACAGATACAGAAAGGGGACCGGAGGCCAGCGCCCACGGTCCCCTTTCGATTTATCGTTTGATCGGTGTGATCAGAATTTGGCGCCGAGCGTGAACACCGCCTGGTGACGGTTGCCGTTCACGTCGATAAGCAGCACGTCGCTGACGTTGTAGTTCGAATAGCGATATTCGAACCGGCCGACGAAGCCGCCGAAATTGTGCTCGAAACCGGCGCCGACGCGGATACCTTCGAGGTTGTCGACAAAGTCGATATCAACGTTCGAATAGCCGGCCTTGACGTAGATGATGTCGTTGTCGTCCATCTCGTAACCGAGACGCACGCCACCGTAGATGTCGAGGCCTGCATCGCCGACGTCGTCGCTGATGGTCGTGTCGGTCACTTCGGCTTCGATGCCGATGATAGCCTTGCCGGTGTCGACATCGTATCCTGCGGTCAGGCCGTAGACGAGACCGGTGTCGTCGGCGTCGTTGCCACCTTCTTCGAGGTTGATCACGTCATAACCGCCAACCGCGCCGATGAAGAAACCGCCATTGTCGCCGGTGCCGTCATCCTGCGCGAATGCCGGGGTTGCGAAGGTCGCAGCAGCGGCTGCAGCCAGGATCGTAAACTTTTTCATGGGAACTCCACTCTTTTGAACTCGCGCACGAATATGCCCGACAGTGGTCAATCGAAAGGATATTCGGACGGTCCTGCGCCAAATCCGCAGTCTTGTTGCAGTTCTGCAACGTACAATGTCGCCCAAATACAATCGATCGGGCGGTGGTTGCCCGCTATTGGCCGAACAGCCCGCCTAGCGGATTTCTGCGGAATTCGCGTTCTTCCCTGCCGATATAGGCGAAGATCCCGTCGAGACCCTGGTCGGTCACGGATTTGTTGATGCTTTGGCGGTCGAGCCCGGCATCGCGGATAAAGCTGTGTTCCTCGGCGAGACCATCGAATTGCCTGTATACACCGAGTTCGTCGAGAGCATCGTCAACGAGCGGTTCGAGCCGGCCGTGCAGTCGCTCGTTGGAGGAGCGGCGCAGGTATTGTGTGCCGCCATCCGCCTCGCGAATGATGCCCGGCGCATCGCTGAAAGACAGATCGTCGATCGCGTCGTGGAAGATCGGCTTGGCCTCGCCGGCCGCAACGCCAGCGGCATCGTTGATCTTGCGGGTGATGTCTCCGAGAACGCCCAGCCGGTTGCCGGCGCTAAGCAGCGATCCCAACAGACCGCCGCTGCGTCCGCCGAGATTGCCGACGATCGGCAGGCCGATACGGATGTCCTCGTCGTTGTAGAACGCGCCGGGCTGGGCGAGCTTGTCGAGCGCGCTGTCGGTCGCCCTGCCGAGGATCGAGGAAAGCCTGAGGCCCTGCGCGCGCACTGGCGCAGCGGCCAGCACAGCGCCAACCCCCAATCCGGCAAGCACCATCCTGCGGTTCAGCGAAAACCGGTTTGCGACCATGGCCTTTCCACTCCTTGCGATCGGTAAAGGCATAGCATGGAGCTACGCAAAAAGCCTCAGCCTTCCTCGGTCTCGAGCCATTCGAGCAGCGCGGCAAGGCATTCGCGCGCGAGCAGCTTGCAGCGCTCGGGCGACCAACCCTGTTCGGGCTCGGGGAAATCGGCGAGATCCTTGTAGGGCATTTCCAGCGTCATCGCGCAGGCGCGAAAGCGCTCGGCCACCTGGTTGGTGCTCATCGACAGGTTGCCCTTGCCCGGCGAAGCCTTCGGATAGCCGAGCGCGGTCTGGAAGTCGGGCGTGCGGCGGTCGAGGATCCGCTGGTAGCGGTAGAACTGCTCGCCAAGCTCGTCGGTCCAGCTCGGGATGCCTTCGTATCCGGCAAGGAACACCGCCGGGATCGCTTCGTCGCCATGGACGTCCATCGCATAGTCGACGCCGGTTACGTCCATCCGGTCGCGGATCGCGAGCACTTCGGGTGATTTTTCCGGTGTCGGGTTGTCCCATTCGCGGTTGAGGTTGGTGCCCACGGCGTTGGTGCGCAGGTGGCCCCGGCGCGATCCGTCGGGGTTGCAGTTGGGGACGATGTGCAGGCGGCAGAGCTTGCGCAGGCCGCGCGCGACCGGATCGGTCGGATCGGTGAGGCATTCGAGCGCGCCTTCCATCCACCATTCGGCCTGCGTTTCGCCCGGATGCTGGCGGGCGTAGAGCCACACCTGCTTGTCGCCCTCGCCCATCTCCAGCATGTCGAGCGGCTGCCCGTCATGCGTGGTGGTGAGCCGCACCAGTTCGACACCTTCGCACGCGACCGCCTCGGCGACGAGATCGTGGTGGCGCTCCATCGAATAGGGCGCGAAATAGGCGAACCAGGCGACGTT
This sequence comes from Erythrobacter sp. GH1-10, assembly GCF_045363165.1. NCBI lineage: Bacteria > Pseudomonadati > Pseudomonadota > Alphaproteobacteria > Sphingomonadales > Erythrobacteraceae > Erythrobacter > Erythrobacter sp. GH1-10. The sequence goes on from NZ_JBJFLP010000001.1 coordinate 706,955, forward strand.
CGAGGCAGGCGTGTAGCGGATCGTCAGCGTGCCGTTATCTTCATCCTTGTCGAAGGACGAGGCAGCGCGCGCCCAGTATTCGCGGTCTTCCGATACGCAGGCGTCGTAATCCGGCCAGCCGCCGGGATAGGCGCTGCCATTGAGGCCGGTGATCTTGAGCTCGACCTCGGCACCGGCCGCGCCGGTCATGCGGAAATGGAACCACTGCGCGAATTCGCTCTGGTGGTCCTTGCGGATCGCCAGCCGTGCCGTGTTACCGTCGATGGAAAGTACGTCGATATTGCCGCTGTCGAAAGCGGCGTCGATGAATAGGGAGGTCATGGGGTCCTTTCGATTTCATCGACCGTTAGTTGCACCGTTTCGCCATTGCCACCCGGAAAATCCCGGAACAGCGCCGCTGCAAGCGTGCGGGCGCTCGCATCGACTTCGGAATAGGGAGACTTGACGCTGGTCGGCAGTTCGGCGCGGCCTTCCCAGAGCGTGTCGCCCCCGGCGCTCGATATGCGCACCGAAAGCTCGGTCACCACTGCGGGTCCGCGCTCGCCGCCGCCGAGATTGATGCCGATACCGAGGCCGACGCCGCTGCCATAGGTGCCGGTGCTGGCTCCTCCGCCCACTGTCACCGGGCTGCGTCGGCGAACGCCTGCTCCTTCGATCGGATTGCGGCTGGTGCGGACGCTGGCGACCTGCGTGCCGGGGCCTTCGGTCATCACGAGTTCGTAGCCGAGAGTGCCGAGTTCTTCCGCCACCGCACCGGCGAAGGCGCTGCGGACCCGCTCATTGGAAATCTGGTCCGGAAAGACCAGCGTGATGTTGCCCTGCCCAAGGCCATCGGGGTTTTCGGCGATGAAACGGGTGACTTCGACCGGGCCGGTGTAGGTGCCCGCGCAGGCTCCGAGGCCAAGGGCCAAGGCGGTTGCGGCGGCAAGTTGCAGTGGGCGGCGTGCGTGCGACATGGCAGGCTCCTCTCTCTTCCCCGCCTTATAGGGCGGTCGGTCCGCTGTGCAAAAGCCCGCAATGGCTTGGGACATGTTCATTTATTTGCAGGCGTTCTCTGGTATGGGCGCAGGCCATGGTCGAAACCGCATCTCAAGCAGCAAAACCTTGCGTCCTCGTTACCGGCGGCGCGGGCTATATCGGCAGCCATGCCGTTCTGGCGCTCAAGGATGCGGGCTGGCCGGTGGCGGTGATCGACAACCTTTCCACCGGATTCCGTTTCGCCGTGCCCGACGACGTGCCGCTTTATGAAGGCGATATCGAGGATGGCGACCTGCTCGCCCGCATTGTCGCCGAGCAGGGTGTCGGTGCGATCATGCATTTCGCCGGATCGATCGTGGTGCCCGAAAGCGTTTCCGATCCGCTCAAATACTATCACAACAACACGGTGAAGAGCCGCGCGCTGATCGCGGCGGCGGTGAAGGGGCATGTGCCGCATTTCATCTTCTCCTCGACCGCTGCGACCTACGGCATGCCCGAAGTCTCGCCGGTGACCGAGGAGACGCCGCGCATCCCGATCAACCCCTATGGCTGGTCGAAGCTGATGACCGAGCAGATGCTCGCCGACACGGCCAACGCGCACCCGATCAATTATTGCGCGCTGCGGTACTTCAACGTCGCCGGGGCCGATCCGCGCGCGCGCTCGGGCCAGTCGACCGCGGGGGCGACGCACCTGATCAAGGTCGCGGTCGAGGCGGCGCTCGGCAAGCGCGACTTCGTCAGCGTTTACGGCACCGATTACGACACGCCCGATGGCACCGGAGTGCGCGACTACATCCATGTGAGCGACCTCGCCGCCGCGCACCTGCTCGCGCTCGAGGCTCTGATTGCGCAGCCGCAGCGCTCTTTGACGATGAATTGCGGCTACGGGCGCGGCTTCTCGGTGATGGAGGTGCTCGACGCTGTCGACCGGGTGACCAACATGACAATCGAGCGCCGGATCGAACCGCGCCGCGCGGGCGATGCCGGTTCGCTTGTTTCCGACCCTGCGCGCATCCGGGCCACGCTCCCGTGGCAGTCGCAATATGCCGATCTCGATACGATCATCGGCCACGCGCTCGCATGGGAGCGCAAGCTGTCCGAGATCAGAGGAGACGGTTGACTTTTCGCGATTCGCACCCTAGCTGCGCACCCTGATATTCCGGCATCGGAGACGCTCTCCGGTGCTTTTTTATTCGCAGGAACCCGAAATGAAAGTCCGCAACAGCCTCAAGTCGCTGAAGAACCGCCATCGTGACTGCCGTGTAATCCGCCGTCGCGGTCGCACTTATGTCATCAACAAGACCAACCGTCGCTTCAAGGCCCGCCAGGGTTAAGCGATAGAGTGGCCGGTCGCCTGCGGGTGATCGTTCAGACGCAGCGGCCCGCCTCCCGTCGGAGAGCGGGCCGCAGCCGTTTGAGGAGGTGGTGAATTGCGCAAGGCGGTGGTTTTCGATGTCGGGCGGGTGCTGTTTCATTGGCAGCTGCGCGCGCTGTTCGAGAAGCTGATCGAGGACCGCCAGGAACTCGACTGGTTCCTGTCGAACGTCGTCACAGAGGAGTGGCACTTCCAGCACGACCGGGGTCGCCCCCTCGCCGAGATGGTGCCCGAACGGATAGCCGAATACCCTGCCTATGAATCCCACATCCGCGCCTATGCCGAGCGCTTCAATGAAACCGTGCCGGGTCCGGTAGAGGGAACCCACGCACTGGTCGAACGGCTCGACGAGCGGGGTGTGCCGCTGTTCTGCCTGACCAATTTCGGCCACGAATTCTGGGAAACCTTCCATCCGACCGAGCCGATCTTCCGGCGCTTCGAGGACATCATCGTCTCTGGCACCGAGCAGGTCGCCAAGCCGGATGCGCGCATTTACGAGATCGTCGAGCGGCGCAGCGGTCGCAGTGGCGGGGAGCTGTTCTTCACCGACGACAATCCCGCCAATGTCGAGGCTGCGAGGGAGCGCGGCTGGGACGCGCATCTGTTCACCGATGCCGCAACGCTCGAGTTGCAACTCTCGGCGTCCGGCTTTCTTTAAACAAAAACACCCCCGGAGCATCGCTGGGGATCGCGGCTCCGGGGGTTTTTTGGCTCCGTCCGGATGTGGAGAGTGACCGGACGGAGGGGGGAACGCGGGGGATTGTCCGCGTATGCAGTCAGCGGCTCAGTTGCCGTTGCACTTGGCCAGCTTGTCCTCGGCGAGTTCCTCGCCTTCGGTCTTGAAGCTGGTGATTTCACCGAACTCGCGGGCGAGGCCGCGGCAAATGCGCATCGGGCGGCTGGTGCCCTTGTTGGCGACGCAGGTGGTGCCTTCGCAGGCCCAGGCGACGCCGCCGGCAACCGCGCGGTCGTCCTCGGCGGGCTGGGCAAGGGTGGCGGTGTAATAGGCGCCGCCCTGCGCCGAAAGTGGTGCCGGAGCGACCGCTGTGCCGAACGTCAAGGCCGTGTAGGCGATGGCCGAGACAAAGATGGAGATGCGGCTGGAGGCTTTGAGGGAGAGGTTCATCGTAAAATTCCTTTCGCGGATCGTGCGGTAAGGCGGGCTTGCATTTCACTCGGTTTGTGCGAATCAGGTTTCGAATCAAAACCAGTTGCGAATCACTACCTATGCGGTTAGGTTTTAAGTTGCAACTCAAAACTGAAATTATTTTCAGTGCCGGGATTCGGGCGATTTTGCCTTCCGGGAATTTCCGGCTAAATAGGTTGCACGGAAGGGACTGATATGGGCGACATGAGAGAACCACTGCGCGAGCTGATCGAATGCGGTCTGCCACAAGCGCTTGAAGTGATGGGCGAACGCTGGTCGTTCATGATCCTTCGCGCGAGCTTCAACGGGCTGAAGCATTTCGAGGAATTCCTCAGCGAACTCGGGATTGCGCGCAACATCCTCTCCAACCGGCTCGCCAAGCTGGTCGAACATGGCATCCTCAAGCGCGAGCCTTGCGCCGATGATCGCCGCAAGATCGAATACCGCCTGACCGAAAAGGGTTTCGACCTGCTCCCCGCGATGATCGCGCTGCGTCAATGGGGCCAGAAATACGGCACCGAGATGAAGGAAAACCCGGTTCTCGTCGACGAACGTGACCGGCTGCCGATCGGCCCTGTCTCGATCCTCGCCCATGACGGGCGCATCCTCGATCACACCGATCTGCGACTGGTTCGCCCCGAAGATCTCGGCAAGCGCGCGGATGGCACCATCGCCACTTCGGGTGATCATCTGGGCAAAGGCGATGTGGTAGACCTTGAAGCGGCGAAAGCAGCGGCTACGGGTTGAGACAGCCCCCGCGGCCCGCGCGCCGCACCCACCACCCCGCCGAGGTCACATGACGGCCACCGACAGCGCCGATCTGCAAGATATCCTGCGCCATACCTTCGGCTTCTCGGGTTTCCGCGGCAAGCAGGAGGCGGTTGTTGCGCGGATTATGGAAGGCCAGCACACCTGCGCGCTGATGCCCACGGGCGCGGGCAAGTCGCTCTGCTACCAGCTGCCCGCCGTGGCCCGGCCCGGCACCGCGATCGTCGTCTCGCCGCTGATCGCTTTGATGCACGACCAGATCCGCGCGGCTGAGGCGGTCGGCATCCGCGCCGCGTCGATGACCAGCGCCGATGCCGACAACGCGGCGACCGCCCAGGCCTTGCGCAGCGGCGAGCTCGACCTGCTTTATGTCGCCCCCGAGCGCGCCAACACCGGCGGTTTCCGCGCGCTGCTCGACACCGCGGACATCTCGCTATTCGCGATCGACGAGGCGCACTGCGTCTCCGAATGGGGTCACGATTTCCGGCCCGATTATCGCCAGCTGCGCCCGATGCTCGACCGTTTCGGGCATGTCCCGAGGCTTGCGCTCACCGCGACCGCCGACAAGGCGACCCGCGCCGACATCCTCGTGCAGCTCGGCATTCCAGACGACGGGCTTATCGTGGCCGGGTTCGACCGGCCCAATATCCGCTATGCGATCCAACCCCGCCAGAACGGCGCAAGACAAGTCGCCGATTTCGTCGCGCGCACACCGGGTGCGGGGATTGTCTACGCCACCAGCCGCGCCGCGACCGAAAAGCTCGCGCAGGCCATCGCCCAGACCGGGCGCGAAACCGGCTTCTATCACGCGGGCCTGCCGCCCGAGGAGCGCGCGCGGGTGCAATCCGACTTCGTCCGGTCGGACGATATGGTGATCGTCGCCACCATCGCCTTCGGCATGGGAATCGACAAACCCGACGTCCGCTTCGTCGTCCATGCGGGCCTGCCCAAGTCGATCGAGGCGTATTACCAGGAAACCGGCCGCGCGGGCCGCGACGGCGATCCGGCAGAAGCGCAATTGTTCTGGAGCGCCACCGATTTCGCCAAGGCCCGCCAATGGCTCGGCGATGTCGAAGAAGCGCGCCTTGCCGGCGAACGCGCGCGCCTCAACGCGCTCGCCGCACTGGTCGAAGCTCCGACCTGCCGCCGCGCGATCCTCTTGAGGCATTTCGGCGAAGAGCCGCCCAGGACCTGCGGCAATTGCGACAACTGCCTCGAGCCGCCCAAGGTGATCGACGTTACCGAAACCGCGCGCAAGCTGCTGTCGGCGGTCTACCGCACCGGGCAGAGTTTCGGCCTCGGTCATGTCGAGAAGGTGCTGCTCGGGCGCGACGACGATCGCGTGATCCAGCGCGGCCACGACAAGCTCTCGGTGTTCGGCATTCTCGGCGAGGACGAAGCGCCGCTTCTGAAGCCGGTGATGCGCAACCTGATGGCGCACGAGATGCTGGTGGCCACCGACCATGGCGGGATGGCGCTCGGAAGCACCGCGCGCGAAGTGCTGCGGGACGAGCGCGCGGTCCTGATCGCCGAGCCGCCCGCGAAGAAACGCCGCCAGCGCAAGGGTGCGGAAGCCAATCCGGTCGGCAATCCGCTGTTCGACGCGCTCCGCGCAAAACGCGCCGAACTCGCCAAGGAACGCGGCATCCCCGCCTATATCATCTTCCACGACAGCGTGCTGCGCGCGATGGCGGCGGAGCGGCCCGAGACCCTGTCCGAACTGTCGCGGATACAGGGCGTCGGCGACAAGAAGCTCGAAACCTGGGGTGCGGAATTCGTCGACGTCGTGCGCAACGCGGCAGCCTAACGCACCCCGATCGTCTGGCGGTAGCTCAACGCCTCCGCAACATGCACGCGCCCGACCTGCTCGGCGCCCGCCAGATCGGCGATGGTCCGCGAGACCCGCAGCATCCGCGTGTATCCGCGCGCCGATAGCCGCAGCTTCTCCGCCGCCTGCATCAGCAGGTGCTTGCCCGCCTCGTCGGGCTGGGCGTGGCGCTCCAGTTTCTCGCCTTCGAGTTCGGCATTCGAGCGCACCCCGCGCGCCGATTGCAGTGTGCGCGCCGCGGCCACCCTCGCGGCGACCTGCTCGCTTCCCTCGGCAGGCGGGGGAAGCCCGAGGTCCATCGCCGAGACCGCGCCGACTTCGACATGGAGGTCGATCCGGTCGAGCAGCGGGCCGGAGAGCCGCGCCTGGTACTCGGTCGCGCAGCGCGGGCCGCGTGCGCAGACATGGCCCGGCTCGCCCGCATGCCCGCATCGGCAGGGGTTCATCGCCGCGATCAGTTGCACCCGAGCGGGGAAGGTCACATGCGCATTGGCGCGCGCGACATCGACCTGCCCGGTTTCGAGCGGCTGGCGCAGCGAATCGAGGACGGGGCGCTGGAATTCGGGCAATTCGTCGAGAAACAACACGCCGAGATGGGCTAACGAGACCTCGCCGGGGCGCACCTTCAACCCGCCGCCGGTCAGCGCGGCCATGCTCGCCGAATGGTGCGGCGCGCGGAACGGGCGGGCGCGACTGATCCGCCCCGCATCGAGCATTCCGGCGACCGATTGCACCATCGACACTTCGAGCGCTTCGGACGGCGTGAGTTCGGGCAGGATGCCGGGCAGGCACGAGGCGAGCAGGCTCTTGCCCGATCCGGGCGGCCCGACCATCAGCAGATTATGTCCGCCCGCCGCCGCGATTTCGAGCGCGCGCTTGGCGGTTTCCTGACCCTTCACCTGTCTGAGATCGGTCACCGGCGGCGGATCGGCGACATCGCCGCGCGTGGGCTCTTCGAGCACTTGCGAGCCCTTGAGATGACCCAGCAGCGATGTGAGGTCCCGCGGGGCGAGCACCGGCACGCCGCTTGCCCATTTGGCCTCCGATCCCTGATCGAAGGGGCAGATCAGCCCGCATTCCTGCTCGCTCGCGTGCAGCGCCGCGATCAGCACGCCGGGGCTGGCGACGATCCGCCCGTCCAGCGACAATTCGCCGACCGCGATCCAGTCGCCCAACTGCTCGGCATCGGTCACGCCCATCGCCGCGAGCAGCGCCAGTGCGATCGGCAGGTCGTAATGCGATCCGTCTTTGGGCAGGTCTGCGGGAGAGAGGTTGATCGTAATCCGCTTGGGCGGCAGCGCGAGACCCATCGCGGAAAGCGCCGCCTGCACCCGCTCGCGGCTTTCGCTTACCGCCTTGTCGGGCAGGCCGACGATGCTGAAGCGCGGGAGACCGGGCGCGACCTGGCATTGGACCTCGACGCGCCGCGCCTCCAGCCCGAGATAGGCAACAGTCCTGACCAGCGCGACCATGAACCCGGCCCACCCCCGCTTACGTAAAGTCCCGTATTTGTGGCGGGTTGGACACTAATTGTCGAGCGCGAAGGTCTACAGCGTAAGAGTTTCGCAAGGATAAACCTTCGCACTTCCTAAAAGGCGCGGGCGGCATCCCTATCGGGATGAAACGTTTCGCCGCTTTGCTTGCCGCGCTGCAACTGCTTTTCGTGCCGTCGATCCTCGCGGCGCAGGGGCAGTATGGCGCGCGGGTGGTTTCCACGACCAGCTGGGTCGAGGAATGGGACCCGGCAAGCCAGAGCTGGGTCCGGATCGAAGCGGATGCGAGCGCTGCACCCGCCCAGACCGTCACGACCACCACGACCGTCATCGTCAATGGCGAAGTCGTTTCCGAATTCACCGAAACCGAAGAGGCCGCGTCGCGGTATGCGATGCCCGAGCGTCCGGGCGATGCCCGGGTGCCGATTGGGCAATACGGGCCGTTCCGCGTTCTTGATGCGAGACGCGCCGCCTTGGTCGGATCGACCGGAATCGGCAGCCCGGCGCAGTTCGACGCGATGCTGCGAGACTTTCCGCAGCTCGAAGTGCTCGAAATGGTCGAGGCGCCGGGCACGCGCAACGACATCGCCAACCTTGCCGTCGGACGCCGCATTCGCGAGGCGGGGATCGCCACGCATGTTCCTGGCAATGGATCGGTGCGCTCGGGTGCGGTCGAGCTGTTCCTTGCCGGGGCGACCCGGACGATGGAGCCGGGTGCGCAATTCGCAGTCCATTCGTGGCTCGACAATTATGGCCGCGAGCCGGGCGATTTCGCGCCCGACGCGCCGGAGAACCGGCTCTATCTCGATTACTACGTCGAGATGGGCATGAGCGAGGCGCGCGCCCGCGATTTCTACGCCATGACCAACTCGGTCCCGCACGCCGCCGCGCTGTGGCTTCGCGCCGCCGACATGGAGCCGTGGATCGCCCCGGAAAGCCGGGCACCGAGCTTTGCGATGCGGGAGGCTCCCCTGTCCCTGCCGGAGCTGGCTACGGAGCCGGTGGAACTCGCGGTGATCGTCGCCGAGGCGCCGCGCATTGCCTATTCCGACGGGCTGGTGCCGTCCGGACTGTGACCCCGTCAGATCGCTTGACTCACGTGCCGGTTTCCCATAGTTGCGCGCACCTGATCCGGCTGCCTTGATCGGTGGCCGCTTTTTTATTGGCGAGCACCGGCGCGGGAAGACCCGCGAGGACGCCCGCCGAACCAGTTACTCGAGGACGATATGAAGCGGACTTTTCAGCCTAGCAATCTCGTGCGTGCCCGTCGGCACGGTTTCTTCGCGCGCAAGGCAACGCCGGGCGGCCGCAAGGTCCTGCGCGCCCGTCGCAAGCGCGGCCGCAAGAAGCTCTGCGCGTAGTTTTCTGGCGCCCTCAGGCGCCGGGCGCGGGCCATCCGGCCCGCTTGGCTACGCGGCAGTGGCCGCGACGGGCAGTCGCCCTTGCGGGCTCCCATCGGGAGCCCGTTTGCATTTGAGGTCATTGGCTTGGTGGCGGAGCTCGGCTGCGCAGCAGCCGCAAGCCCGACCGGGCGCCCGCAGCGACGCGACCTTCAGGTCGCACGAGCGAGGATATCGCGGCGCGGATGCGCAGCGGAAAACAAGGACTCGGGGAGCCACAACGGTTCCGCTATGCAGGGTTCGATGATCCAGACCCTCACCAAACGCGCCGACTTCCTCGCGGCCAATAAGGGGCTGCGCAATGCGCGTCCGGGCTTCGTGCTGCTGACCCGGCCCAATGACGGGCAGGGCATGCGTTACGGGATCACCGTCACCAAGAAGATCGGCAATGCTGTGGTGCGCAACCGGATGAAGCGGCGGTTTCGGGAACTGCTTCGCGCCGCGCTTCCCGAAAAAGGGCTGCCCGATCACGACCACGTGCTGATCGGCCGGTCGGGGGGGATCGAACGGGATTTTCATCAGATGGCGAAGGAACTCGACTATGCCCTGGCCAGCGCGCGCGAGGGGAAGTCCGATGCGGGGCGTCGTCCGCGCAGGGGCAATCGGGGTCGGAGTGCGGGGCAGGGGCCGAAATGAAGTATCTCTTCATCGCCATCGCCCGGGCGTGGCAACTCGGCCCGTCGCTGATCCTGCCGCCGACCTGTCGCTACTCTCCGTCATGCAGCGAATATGCCATCCAGGCGCTGCGCAAATATGGTGCTCTCAAGGGTGGATGGCTGGCGATAAAGCGGCTAGGGCGCTGCCACCCATGGGGCGGACACGGGCACGATCCGGTTCCGTGACCTGCGGGCATAGCAATCGCGACTGTCATATCTATATAACACAGCCATAGACGAAGTTACGGGATCGAACCTTGGACAATCAGCGCAATCTCCTGCTCGCCGTCGCGCTTTCGGGCCTGCTCATCCTCGGCTGGGATTTCGGCATGCGGTATTTCTATCCCGAGGCGTCGATCACGGCTCCGATCGAACAGTCGGAACCCGCTGCACAGACCAGCGCGGGCAACGTCTCAGGCACGACCACGGTTGCGGGCGATCTGCCGGAAGGGGCGGAGGTCCCTGCCGGTCCGGTCGATCTCGAAGCGGCGCTGGCCGATCCGCGCCGGGTGGTGATCGATACGCCGAAGGTGGCCGGATCGATCAACCTCGTCGGCGCTCGCATCGATGACATCGTGCTCAAGGATTACCGCCAGACGGTGGACGAAGACAGCGGCCCGGTCCGTCTGTTTGCCCCGGCGCGCTCCGATGGCCAGTATTTCGCCGAGTTCGGTTTCTCGACCGATGGCCGGCAGATGCCTTCCGACGCGGTCTGGGAAGCGGACGGCGAACGCCTCACGCCCTCGACCCCGGTGACGCTCACCCGCACCGACGACAAGGGAATCACCTATTCGATCGCGCTGTCGATCGACGAGAATTACATGATCTCTGCCGAGCAGAGCGCCTCGAACGCTACCGAAAGTCCGGCGGTCATCCGTCCCTATGCCTTGATCGACCGCACCAGCACCACCGCGACGCCCGATGAGTTCATCATCCATTCCGGACCGATCGGGGTGTTTGGCGGGACGCTCTACGATGCCAACAGCTACGAAGAGCTGTCCGAAATCGGTCGGGACCTGCCCGAAGGCGCAGTCAGCTGGCTCGGCTTTACCGACCGCTACTGGCATTCGGCGCTTATCCCTGGAGAGGGATCGGTCGATACGGCGGGCTTCCGCTCGCTCGGCGATGAGCTGTTTCGCACCGGCGTGACCTATGACGAACAGATCGTTCCCGCAGGCAGCACGCTGACGCAGTCGACCCGGCTGTTCGCGGGCGCGAAAGACAGCATCGTCCTCGACCAGTACGAGGACAGCGGCATCACCTATTTCGGCAAGGCGATCAGCTGGGGCTGGTTCGAGTGGTTCGAAAAGCCGATGCTGTGGCTGCTCCGGACGCTCAACGGGCTGGTCGGCAATTTCGGCGTCGCGATCATCTTGCTGACCGTGATCGTGCGCGCGCTGATGTTCCCGATCGCGCAGAAGGGCTTTGCCTCGATGGCCGCGATGAAAGCGGTCCAGCCGAAAATGAAGGCGATCCAGGAACGCTACAAGGACGACAAGCAGCAGCAGCAGCAGGAGATCATGAAGCTGTACAAGCAAGAGGGCGTGAACCCGCTTTCCGGCTGTCTGCCCATGTTCCTGCAAATCCCCGTGTTCTTCGCGCTTTACAAGGTCCTGATGCTGGCGATCGAGATGCGGCACGAGCCGTTCATCGATTTCTGGATCAAGGACCTTTCCGCGCCCGATCCGTGGACCGTGCTCAACCTGTTCGGGCTGTTGCCCTACGAGGTGCCGGGCTTCCTCGGTATAGGCGTGCTCGCGATCCTGCTCGGCATCACGATGTTCCTCACCTTCAAGCTCAATCCGAGCGCGATGGATCCGATGCAGCAGCAGATCTTCAACATCATGCCGTGGATCCTGATGTTCGTGATGGCGCCCTTCGCCGCAGGCCTGCTGCTGTACTGGGTGACCTCGAACATCCTGACGCTGGCGCAGCAGAGCTATCTCTATTCCAAGCATCCGCAGCTGAAAGCGCAGGCGGAAAAGGACAAGGCCGAGATGGCGAAGAAGAAAGCCGCCGAGGACAAGGCAAAGGGCAAGGCGTGACGCCCCCGAATTCCGATGGTTCGGAAGAACGCGAACAGCGGTTCCGCGAGGAAGCCGCTTCGAAGCTGTTTTCGGGCCGCGTCGAATTCCTGCTGTCCGCGCCGCAGCTCAAGTTCCTGCCCGATCCGATCGTGCCCGAGATCGCTTTTTGCGGGCGCTCGAATGTCGGCAAGTCTTCGCTGCTCAATGCGCTCACCGGGCGCAAGGCGATCGCGCGCGCTTCGGTGACGCCGGGGCGCACGCAGGAGCTCAATTTCTTCGATGTCGGCGGAGAGCCCGGCGGAAAGCCATTATTCCGGCTGGTCGATATGCCCGGCTACGGCTTCGCCAAGGCCCCTGTGAAGGTGGTCGAGCGCTGGAAGAACCTCGTGAAGAGCTATCTGCGTGGTCGACCGGTGCTGGCGCGCAATCTCGTGCTGGTCGACAGCCGCCACGGACTGAAGGACGTCGATCGCGAGATGATGACCATGCTCGACGAGGCGGCGGTGGGCTACCGGATCGTGCTAACCAAGACCGACAAGATCAAGGCAAGCGAGCTGGAGCGCGTGGCGAACCAGACCGCCGACGAAGCGAAAAAGCACGTCGCGGCCTATCCCGAACTGCACCTCACCAGCAGCGAGAAGGGCATGGGGATCGCAGCGCTGCGCGCGGCGGTGGTGGCCGATGCGTTGGGCGAGAGTTGGTTCGAGCGCAGATAAGCTGCCAATCGAGCGCGGGGGTCAGGAAACTACGAAGACCGGTCGCGAATAGCTGATCGTCGAACCTGGCAGCTCGACGCCGGGCAGGAAATCCGACAATCTGTAGGTCAGCTGGATATCGATCTCTACCGCACCGGCGATCCGGCTCGTCCCCGAACGATCGACAGTTACGGTCAACCGGTCGCTATCGAGCAGGTAGGGCGGGTTTACCGCTTCGCCGAGAACCACCGAGCGTATCTGCTCGTCGGTCAGCGTATTATCCTTCTGGTACTCGATCATCACGTAGCGCGCGCCGTCGGAAGCGAGCGACTGCACCGCATTGTAATTCTGCAGGTACACGCTGACCTGGAGCACCCCAAAAAAGATCACGAAGAAAAGGGGGGCAAGCAGCGCGAACTCGATCGCGGCGACACCTCGAGTGCCCTTGACCAGACGGCGGGTAAACAGTTTCATGGTTTTCGTCTCGGCCATCGTCAGGACACCTGCACCGAGCGATCGACTTTGAAGGTGATTTTCTCACCAACTCCGAATGCAGTCCAGACGGGGGTGTGGGTGTCGGTCAACGACACCGTGATATACGAAGATATGGTAGCGTTAGAGGGGCACGCTCCCTGGCTCTTCACTTTGCCGTTGGAGGCGTTGCAGCGATATTCCCTCTCCAGAACGATCCTTTCTCCGGAGAGACCGACCGATTCACTTATGATTGCCTTCATTTCCGAAATCTCGACTTCGGGGCCGCGATTGGCGGCCATTACGATGATAGTCGCTTCGTTGGCTGCCGACTGCAGCTCGTGTTGTCGGGCAACGATCGAGCCGGTCTCGAATACGCCGAGCGACATGATGATCAGGACGGGCGCAACCACGGCGGTTTCGATCGTCATGGTTCCGGAATGCGCCGAAAGCAGGCGCTCAAGCAGTCTCTTCATGATTACGCAACCAGTCTGACATCGGCCAATGAGGTGCCCACCTCGGTGGACTCGTCGATCGGGCATAGCGTTTCGAGAAACGCGCCCCCGCGAACGTCAATTGTGTAGGCTGAAATCTTCAGGCATTGGGCCGCGACATCTGCTGTTCCGTTCACCTGAAGGTTGCCGTCCGGCAGGTAGATCAACCCCTCGATCAGCGAATTCGAGTTTCCGTTGAAGATATGGTCTTGGCCCGGATCGTTGTTGCGATCTTCGAAGATCAGGATGTCGGCGTAGTCGTCGGCCTTGGATTCATAAGGCGTTCCGAAAAAGTCTGCCGATTGCATTGGCGTCAAATTCAGCGAGTTGTCGTTGCCTTGGCCGCCCAGCTTCACCGTCGCGCCATTCTTGAGCACGAACATGACGCGGTTACCGGTCACATCGTAATTGGCCGACAGGTCTAGTGTACCGCCGTCGATGACATAGATGCCGCTCTGCAACTGTGTGGTGCATTTTACGACCATGCTCGTATAGGTGCCCGGCTGGAGTGAGGCCTGCCTGTTCTTGCCACTGCCTTGACATTTGTAGTCGCGCGCGGTGTCGTTGGTAGGCGGTTCGAGTTCGGCGTAAGAGTCCTCGAGGCCCTGGACGCCTTCGGTTGAAAGGTATTCCAGGCCTTCCGCATCGATCGTTCCGCAGGCTGCGATCGACTCGGTCTGGACAGTCGCGCTCCCATCGATAACGATGGCGTTCTCGTCGCAAGAGAGTGCGGCAAGACCGCAATTTGCCCGCACAGTCGCGTTCCCGCCGATGGTTGTGCCCGAGCCCGATTCACGCAGCGAAATAAGGCACGCATTGTAGGTCGCGCCTTCACGGTAAGAAGCCTGCGCGGTTGCGCGGACCGTTGCGGCTCTACCCATGATGAAGCTGGAGAATGGTAGTTCCTTGCTGGCTGTAGCCGTGACGACAACGCTGTTCTGGCTGCCACCCGCATAGTCCGCGAGCGACACTTGCGGAGGGGTGTCGAATTCTTCCACCTTGGCTACGTTGGCATCGTATTCCTGCAGCGCACGCGTTGCGTAGGTGCTTTCGGTGCCCACATCGGCCCTTGCCCACGCTCCTGCAATTGCCGCCTGATCGACCGCGTGCTGCAGCTCACGCTTCCACATATACCACTGCGCGGTATCTACGGCGAAGCCAGCACCGCCAACAAGCACAGGCATGCCGATCGCAACGAGTATAAGTGCATTACCGCTGGAGCATTTCTTGATCCTGGAGATCAAGGAAGGGAACGTTCTCATTGATTAAAAACCGTCATCCGAGTGTTGTCTTGACGCGGCGTATTATGCGCTCACCGGCATACTGTTTGGTATCGCGATTTGGTAAAGCGCAGGCTAACGTGCGCTACGAACTCGCACTTACCGGCTCTTGCTTGCTTTCGTTGTCGCGACTGGGACGCGCGGGCCGATACTCTCAGGGTGGGCCTGAACTGTACGATTACCCGTCGAATCGGGTATTCGGTGAGCAAGCGCTCCACGCAGCCATTCCAGACGATGCATAGCGAAACCTTCAGGTCGCAAACAGCTGGCCCATATCGGCAAACGCCTTGAACTCGAGCGCGTTGCCCGAGGGGTCGCGCAGGAACATCGTCGCCTGTTCGCCGGGCTTGCCCTTGAAGCGGATCGTCGGCTCGATCACGAACTCGGTGCCTGCCGCGACCAGCTTGTCGGCCAGCGCCTGCCAGTCGTCCATCGACAGCACCAGCCCGAAATGCGGGACCGGCACATCGTGCCCGTCGACCGGATTGCTGGACCTGTCTCCGGCGTCTCCTGACATGTGCGCGACGATCTGGTGGCCGTGGAAATCGAAATCGATCCATTCGTCCGAGCTGCGCCCCTCGGCGCACCCCAGCAGTTCGCCGTAAAAGCTCCGCGCGGCGGCGAGATCGTGGACCGGGAAGGCGAGGTGGAACGGGGGAAGGCTCATAAGGCGCATTGTTAAGCGCACTTTCCCGGCTGGAAAACCGTTTTCCTACTCGCCGACAAACCGGCATGGCGAAGCGATGATCACGGTGGAATCGCATTTTCGAATTCCAGCAGTGTCAACTTTGCAATTCCGCTCCAAGCCTCTGACAGAACGAAAGAAATCGTCCGATATCGCGCTTGACACGGTGTCAACTTCGTCAATCCTGCCGTTCAGCCTCGACACGGAAACCCTGAATACCTAGGTGGGAGACCAACCCGAGAGCAAGGTGGAGCGTCCGGCGATGAAGCTCATTATCGGCAACAAGAACTATTCGAGCTGGTCGATGCGCGGCTGGCTCGCGGCCAAGCAATCCGGCCTCCATTTCGACGAGATCATCGTCCCGCTGCTTGGCGAGGAAATGCAAAAGGCCAAACAGGGCATGGGCGAAATGGCACCCAGCCACGGCAAGGTGCCGATCCTGTGGGACGATGAGGCGGTGGTGTGGGATAGTCTCGCGATCCTCGAATACCTCGCCGACAAGGTCGGGCGCGAACGCTTCTGGCCCAAGGATGACGCGCCGCGCGCAATGGCGCGGGCAATGGTGGCGGAGATGCATTCGTCCTACGCTTCGCTGCGGCAGGATTTGCCGATGAATATCCGCCGCCGGGTGCAACTGGAAAACGTTTCCGACCAGACCCGCGCCGATATCGTCCGCATCCTCCAGCTCTGGGCCGAGGCGCGGGCGCGCCACGGCAACTCGGGGCCGTTCCTGTTCGGGACCTATGGCGCGGCGGATATCTTCTTCGCCCCGGTCGTTTCGCGCTTCATAACCTACGGGATCGGCGTGCCCGGCTTTGCGCAAAGCTATATGGAAGCGATCTGGGAACACGCCTGGACGCAGGAATGGATCGCGGCGGCTGAAAACGAGGAATGGGTGATCGAACAGTTCGAGACAGTCGGATGAAGAGGCTGCTTGTCGCGCTTGCCGCGCTGGTTGTGGCGATGCCCGGTCCGGCGCAGGCCTGGGGCTTCTTCGCGCATGGCGTCACCGCAAAAGTGGCGATGGCGAACTCTAGCCCATCGGTTCGGCGCGAGGTGTATCTCCTCATGCAGCACCAGGAGCAGTTGGGAACGCCCAAGTGCCCGATCACCACAATCGACGAGCTGGCGACCTGGGCGGATTGCGTGCGCAACACCCGCTGGCGTTGGGGTCACACTTCGCCATGGCACTATCGTCAGACGCCGATTTGCGAGGACTACGATCCCTGGGCCAACTGCTTCGGTGGAAACTGCGTAACCGGGCAGATCGTCCGCAACCATCGCATTCTGGCCGATGAAAGCCTGCCTGCGCCGATCCGGCTGCAGGCTCTGGCGTTCATGGTGCATTTTGCAGGCGACATCCACATGCCGCTCCATTCGGGCGACAAGGACGATCGCGGCGGCAATGATCGGATTACTGATTACGGGATCGTTCCCGATCTCAACCTGCACAGGATCTGGGACAGCCAGTTGGCCGAACGCGCGATAACCACCGGACCGCTCCCGACGATCCGGCGCTATTCGGCTGCCGAGCGCGCCGAACTGGGCGGAGGGACGCCCCCGGACTGGGGGCGCGAGAGCTGGTCGATCAGCCGCAGCTTCGTCTATCCGACCGCGTTCGACACCGAGGATGTGTGCGCAACCGAGCTGCCGATGAAGACCGCGCTGACGCAGGAGGATATCGTGCGCGGTGTGCCGATTGCCAAACGGCGGGTGCAGCAGGCGGGCCTCAGGATCGCCGAATTGCTCGAAAGTGCGTTCGCCCCGGGTCCGCTGCCGCCGCCCGAGCGCGACTAAAGGAACGCCTTGGCGAGGAACCACGCGCCCACGCCGAGCATGCCCACCGCCAGAACACGCCGCACCACCAGCGCGCGACCGTCGGCCATCAAGACGGGGCGGACGCGCTCCGCGCCAAGGATCAGCGCAAGGTGGATGCCGGTCGCAATCGCGACGCTGATTGCCGCCATGGTCAGGCCTTGCGCATAGGTCGGCCTGCCATCGGGCACGAATTGCGGCATCACGGTGACGAAGAACAGCGTCGCCTTGGGATTGAGGAGGTTGATCGTGAATCCTGCGAGAGCATGATGGCGGGCGGCGCGGAACGGCATGGTGTCGGGCGAGCTTTCCCCGGTATCGCGCCACGCCTGCCACGCAAGATAGGCCATCATCGCCGCGCCGAGCAGCGAAATCCCCTGCGCGAGCGCATCGCTCTGCTGCAGGACCCAGCTCGCCGCGAGCACGCTGAGCGCCGCGTTGCTGGCAAGGCCCAGCGCGATGCCCGAGATCGCCGCCAGCCCCGCGCGGCGGCCCTCGGTCAGGGTCAGCGCCACCAGCCAGCCCATGTTGGGGCCGGGCGTCAGCTCGATGAGCAGGACGGCAAGGGCGAAACCGATCAGGTCCATAGATGGGGATCAGTAGTCGAAATCGCTGCCGTCCTTGCGGTGGAACCCGCGGCCGTCGGTAAGGTGCATGTCGATATCGGGATAGTGGCAGTCGCTCGCCGAAGGCCGGCCGATGGCGACGAAGATGCATGGTTCGTCGGAGCGGTTCTGCAGCGCGTGCCCGTTGCCGTCGTTCTTGGGGAAAGCGGCGACATCGCCGGCTTGCATGACATGCTCGCCATCGTCGTCGACCAGCACCGCTTCGCCGGAAAGCATCACCACCAGCTCGTCCTCATCCACATGCCAGTGGCGCTGGGCGGACCAAGCCCCCGGTTGCAGCACGACATGGCTCGCACCGAAATCCGACAGGCCACTTGCAGGTGCGAGGCGGCGATACCAGCGATCCCCGACTTCGCCCGCATATTCGGGGGGATAGCCGGTCGCATTGGATTGCGGGATCGAATCGAGATCGAGCTTGGGCATCGCGCACTTCTCCTGCTAGTCAGCGCGGTAATGTCTCAAAGCCTTGCTTTTGCCAAACGCCTGATTGCCGCTCCCAGCGTCACCCCCGCCACCGGCGCGGTGTTCGACGAGCTGGAGGCGATGCTGATGCCGCTCGGGTTCGCGGTGCACCGCTTCACGCGTGGCGAGGGCGAAGAGGGCAGTGACGAGGCGCCGGTCGAGAACCTTTTCGCTATCCGTCACGGGCCGGAAGGCTCGAAGCACTTCGCCTTCGCGGGTCACCTCGATGTCGTGCCTCCGGGCGATGGCTGGACCAGCGCGCCGTTCGACCCCGAAGAGCGCGGCGAACTGCTCTACGGTCGCGGCGCGGTCGACATGAAAGGCGCGATTGCCTCGATGGTCGCTGCTGTGGCCGAGGTCCCGCAGGCAGCGGGCACGATCAGCTTCATCATCACCGGCGACGAGGAAGGCCCAGCGCTCCACGGCACCCGCGCGCTGATCGATTACATGAATGCAGAGGGCATCAAGCCGGACCTGTGCCTCGTCGGGGAGCCCACCAGCGTCAACCGCTTGGGCGACATGATGAAGATCGGGCGGCGCGGTTCGGTCAACATCTGGCTCGAGGTCGACGGCACGCAGGGCCACGTCGCCTATCCGCATCTTGCGGACAACCCGCTGCCGCGCATGATCGCGATGCTGTCCGAACTCAACAATCTCCATCTCGACGAGGGCACCGACTGGTTCCAGCCCTC
This sequence comes from Erythrobacter sp. GH1-10, assembly GCF_045363165.1. Lineage (NCBI taxonomy): Bacteria > Pseudomonadati > Pseudomonadota > Alphaproteobacteria > Sphingomonadales > Erythrobacteraceae > Erythrobacter > Erythrobacter sp. GH1-10. The sequence goes on from NZ_JBJFLP010000001.1 coordinate 725,847, forward strand.
CAATCTCGAGATTACCGAGATCGACATTCCCAACCGCGCGCATAACGTGATCCCCGCGAAAGCAAAGGCGCGTATTTCGATCCGCTTCAACGACACCCACAGCGGAGCTTCGCTCGCGCGCACGGTTGTCGCAATCGCCGAGAAACACGGCGGCACCGCGCGGCCCGTGATCAGCGGCGAGCCGTTCCTGACCGAGCCGGGCGCGTTTTCGAACATGCTGGCCGAGGCGATCGAAGCCGAAACCGGGATCACACCCGAACCTTCGACCAGCGGCGGCACCTCGGATGCGCGGTTCCTGCGCGCCGTGTGCCCGGTGATCGAATTCGGCCTGTGCAACGCGACGATGCATAAACGCGACGAGGCGGTGGCCATCCCCGACCTCGATACGCTAGCGAGAATCTACAAGAGGGCCGCGCTGGGGGCGCTGGCTCTTTAGAACAAAGAAGGGGCGCAAAGCCGATGAAAGCCTGGTTTGCAATTCCGCTGTGGCAGCGCGTTATCGCCGCGCTCATCCTCGGCATTATCGTCGGCTATGTCTGGGGGCCGGGAGCGGAGAGCATCAAGATCGTCGGCGACGTGTTCATCGCCTTCATCAAGATGCTGGTCGTACCGCTGATCTTCTTCAGCCTCGTCGCCGGGGTCGCGAGCATCGGCGACCTGAAAAAGCTCGGTAGCGTTGGCTGGCGCGCGCTTTTGCTATTCGTCGTCACCGGCCAGATGGCTGTGTGGCTGGGTCTTGCCATCGGCACGCTCGTGCAGCCGGGTTCAGGCCTCGATGCCAGCGGGATGGATCTCGACGCCGCCGCGCTCGAACGCGCGCAGGAGCGGCAGGAGACCGGCGTCACGATCCAGCAGATGATCCTCGAAATGGTCCCGTCCAGCCCCGTGCAGGTGATGGCCGACGTCAACGTGCTTCCGCTGATCATCTTCTCGCTGCTTATCGGCATCGGCATCCTGATGGCGAAGGAGGACGGCGAGCCGGTCCTCAAGATCTTCGATAGCGGCAGCATCGTCATGCAGAAGGTGACGATGATCGTAATGGAGCTGACCCCGTTCGGCGTGTTCGCGCTGATGGCGTGGGTCGCAGGAACGCTCGGGCTGGAGGCGTTGCAGGCGCTCGGGATCGTCGTGATCCTCAACTATCTTGGCTGCTTCCTGATCATCGGCCTGATCTATGGCGGGATGATCAAGTTCATCGCCAAGCTGCCGGTGATCGATTTCTTCCGCGGCATCGTCGATGCGATTGCGGTGAGCTATTCGACCGCAAGCTCCAACGCGACACTGCCGGTGACCCTGCGCTGCGCCGAGCGCAACCTCGGCATCAGCAACTCGGTCGCGAGTTTCGTCATCAGCCTCGGTGCGACGATCAACATGAACGGCACCGCGATGTATCTCGGTCTGGCGACCCTGTTCGGTGCGCAGGTGTTCGGCGTGGACCTTACATGGGGCGACTATTTCCTCATCTCGATCCTCGGCACGCTCGGTGCGATCGGCGCAGCGGGCATTCCGGGTGCGGGACTGATCATGATGGTGCTGGTGTTCGGCGCGGTCGGCGTTCCGCTTGAGACGATCGCGCTGGTCGCAGGAATCGACCGGATCATGGACATGATGCGCACCACGACGAATGTCAGCGGCGACGCGGCGGTGGCGACCACCGTGGCGGCTCTGACGGGCGAGATCGACCGGGCCGAGATGATCTCGGCGGATGATGTTTGATCGAATTTATTCCAATCGGGGGCAAATGAAATGAAGAAGCTAGTCATGGGTGCCGCTCTCTTGAGCGCAGCGGCGTGTTCTCCGGCGGTTCAGAACGCGGCAGGTTCAGAGGGTGGCAGCGGCTCTCAGGCGGTAGCGGCGAGTCTTTATGATGCCTTTGCAGCAGGCGACATGGATAGGATCGGTGCGCTGCTTGGGGACGATGTTAGTTGGGTCGAAGCAGAAAGCGGTCCCTACACCGATGGCAATCCCTACATTGGGATGGAGGGCGTAGGCAGCGGAGTATTTGGCCCCATCTTGGAGGCTTACGAAGACTTTGCAGCGACTCCCGAGCGGTTCACGACTGAAGGTGACCGTGTGGTTGTGGAGGGGCGCTACAGCGGAACGCACAAGGAGACCGGCGAAGCACTCAATGCGCAATTCGTTCATGTCTACAAGATCGACGGCGAGACGATTGCGGAGTTCCAGCAATACACTGACACCTATCAATGGCGCGCGGTAGAAGGATCGCTAGGAGAATAATCGCCTGCGCGAACCGCTCAGTCCGTTTCACTTTCTTCCACGTACTCCACCGGAACGAACTGGCCCAGGCCGCATCCGGCTCCGCGGCGGGGCGGACCGCCGCCCGTGTTTTCCAGAACGTAGATGATGTCGGTACTGCAAAGCTGGCTGATCGAGGTCTTGTAGGCGAAGGCTTCCTCGAAGCCGAGGCGCGGGCAGTTGTAGGGCAGGGTGTTACGGTAGACCCTGCCGCCGCTCATCTCGAAATCGATCATCTGGTCGCTGCGCACGCGAGTGGTGCGAATCGTGTTGCGGTTGATGCAGTTGCGCGCTTCGCCCAGCACCTTCACCGGTGGACCGGCAAGCGCGGGATCGGCGCGCCCGTCGGCCTCGACCGGGGCGCAGGCGGCGATGGCTAGGACGCCGCAAAGCATGATGGGGGTGCGGATCATCGGATGTCTCCTCTCGCTGCCGCAAATTAGACGCCTCGCAAGCTGAACGGGGCCTTAGTCGCCTGGCTCAGCGACCCTTCGGCTTTTCCAGCACCTTCTTGCGGTAGCTGCACAGGTCGACCAGCTTGCAGCGCCAGCACTCGGGCGTCCGTGCCTTGCAGACATAGCGCCCGTGCAGGATCAGCCAATGATGCGCGTGCAGCCGGAAGGGTTCGGGCACGCGTTTTTCCAGCTTCGCCTCTACCTGCTCGGGGGTCTTGCCTTTGGCGAGGCCCGTCCGGTTGCCGACCCGCAAGATGTGCGTGTCGACCGCGAAGGTCTCCTGCCTGAACCAACAATTGAGCACCACATTCGCGGTCTTGCGGCCCACTCCCGGAAGCCGAACGAGGTCTTCGCGAGTGTCGGGCACCTCGCCGCCGTAATCGTCGATCAGCATCTGCGAGAGCGCGATCACGTTCTTGGCCTTCGAGTTGAACAGGCCGATCGTCTTGATGTGCTCGATCAGCCCGTCGAGGCCGAGGTCGAGCATCTGCTCAGGGGTTTTCACCTTCGCAAACAGCGCGCGCGTCGCCTTGTTCACCCCGACATCGGTCGCCTGCGCCGAAAGCGCCACCGCCACCACCAGCTGATAGGCGTTGCCGTATTCCAGCTCGGTCTCGGGCTCGGGATTGTCCTCGGCGAGGCGGCGGAAGAATTCGAAGATCTGGTCCTTGGTCACGGCCCAACTGGTAGCTGCCGTCGAGCGATGCCGCAAAGGAAATGGGCGACACGCAAAAGTGCCGCCCATATCTGGCCTTGTGGCCGGGATGAGAGCGCGATCAGCCCAGGAAATCCCGGGCCGAGATTTTGGAGTAGGCATCCTTGTCGATGCCGTCCTCGAGCGCGGTCGCCTCCTTGCGCGATTCCTCGAGCAGGCCCTGATACTCCCTGACCCCCTGGGCAAGTCCGTTCGCCATCGCTTCGGCGACGAGTTTTTCGGAGATTTCTCCTTTCTCGTCATCGAACTCGTAGGCGATTTCGAGCATCGACCGGGTTACGCCGCCCAGCACGATCGTTTCGAATGTCTCGTAGTCCGGGGCGGCCAGTCGCGGACCGATCTTTTCCAGCCAGTCGGTCTGGAATTCGAAGCGGTTGACCCATTCGGGCAGCACCGGCTTGATCCACTGGTACATGGTGCATTGCGATGCCCTTCGCCCGATAGCATCCTTGGCAAAGCCGCCCAGAACCCAGATGGGAAGCTTGGGCGAGAGTTGCTCTGCGAGCGGATATCGCACCACGATCCCCCACGTTGCGCGGTTGAACATGCAGCGCTGCTTGGCCGGCGCGCCGAGCCACTGCGCAACATTGAGAAAGTAGTTCTTGATGCGGTTGAGTGCTTGCACCCCTGCCGGTGTCGCTTCGAACCCCTCGGACTTCGGATTCGAAGCCGGAACCCCGGGACGACCAACAAGGTTGACGTCCATCCAGTGGTGCCAGGTCGAATCGACCACCACTCGCCCGACATCGACCGGGTGCCCGTCATAGGCTCCAACAGCTCCGAATTCCTTGCCGTTGGCGGGGCCCTTGTTCGTATCGCTGGTGCTGGTGTGATCCCCTTGCACACGGGCCCAGGCGATGATTTCGGGCTTCGGCTTGTTCGTTCCGCCCGGATATTCGGGGGCGGTATAGCCGTTGAAACTGAAGTCGAGGCTGGTGTCCGTCGGGACGATTACTTCGCCCTCGTGCGGGTGATCGGGAAGTATGTCGATCGGACCGTCTCGACCGCACAGCACCGGATGCGGACGCCAGCGGGCGAGGAAGATCAGATACGACCACAGCGGGTACCGCCGCAGCCGCGTTTTCATCGGGATATCGTCGGACTCGTCGTCGAAAGTGTAGACGTTATTGTGCCCCTTGAGCAGCGTGTCGTGGCGATCGGGTCCGACATTCGATGGTACGCCCTGGCTGTTGGTCCACTTGCGCATGTTGCGCACGCGAGGGATCTCGCTGCACAACGCCGCGCCCAGAGTTGCGTGGTCGCCGGTCGCGAAGACGCCGCCCTTCTTCTCGTCCATCCAGCGCGAGAGAATTTCGAGTTCGTTCTCGTCGAGTGCACCCGGCCCGCTCGTCGAAGTCCCGGTGCTGAAGAACCACACCTGGTCGTATTCATTGATATCGAAAGCGGGATCGTCGAAGCGGAAATTGTCGATGTCGGCTGCGCCCAGGTGGTCGGTCTGGCGGTGAGCCTTGGTCAATTCGTATTCGACCCAGAAATCGGGATCGTTCTCGAGCGTGTCGACCAGTGTCGAAAGGCCGAAATAGGTCAGCCCGTAGCTGATGAGGACCGATCCAAGCCTGTCGCACACCATGAGGATTTTCATCCTGCACGGCCTGAGGAAGATCGGAAGCTTGATCTTGCCGCGGTCGATCAGGTCGGCCTGAAACTTCTGGGTGGTGCGAAGCGCCGTGAGACTTTCGCGGGCTTTGATCAATTCTGCAGTTTTTTCGGACAGAGTCATGGTGTTCTCCCAATTATAGTGTTGGAAGCAACCCGTATTATTCGGCGTGATAGAGAAACCGCACCTTTTATGCCCGGATCATCTAGCGACGATATATTAGACAAAATAGTATAAACGCGCCAAGTTAGAAGGCTATCAAAGTAATGCAGGGTAATATAACGCGTTAAACGGTGTCGGCCTTTTCGCATTATTTCCGCACCGCCAGCGATCACTGAGTCCGCGGTGCAGGCCGGTCCCGATCCCGTCCTTCGGGTTCGAAAAGCGAGTTTGGCTGACTACCTCAACCAGCGGATCATGCCGGGATAGGACGGTACGCCTTGCTCGATGGCTGTCGGCAGGTCGGCGCACATTCCATAGTAGCCGAGCATTGGCGCGCCAATGTGCTGGCCGGTGGCGAAGGCGGTGCGCAAATTGATGGCATCGTCGCGGTAGCCGCCGGTATGGAACAGCTGCTCCAGACCGATGTCGCAGTGTCTCGCTGCGGCATAGGACCACGCGATCGCCATCATCTCGTCGGTCGGATCGGCCTCGATCGGGCCGAGCTTCGGGCGGATCTCGGGGTCGGCAACCGCGATATGCCCGCCTTCGTGCAGCAGGTCGCTCGGCCATACCGGCGTGTCCGGATCGATCAGCAATCGCCCTTCGACAATGGCCAGTCCGTCGAGCAATTGTTGTTCGCGATCGCCCAGCCAGTCGACCTCGATCCCGACGGTTTCGAGGAACGCCAGGCAGCGTCCGGCGGCAGCCTCGCCGCCACCCTCTTCCCGCCATTTGCATTTGTCCGCAGCGACGGTGCTCACAGGCCCAGCACGTCTTTCATAGCGTAGCGGCCCGGCTCCTTGCCGATCAGCCACGCCGCCCCGCGCACCGCCCCGCGAGCGAAGATCATGCGGTTTTCGGCAGAATGCGACAGAGTAATGCGCTCCTCTGCCCCGGCGAAGATCACGCTGTGTTCGCCCGCGACCGTACCGCCGCGCAATGTTGCGAAGCCGATCGCGCCTTCCCGCCGTGCGCCGGTCTGCCCGTGCCGCCCGCTGTCCATCGCATCGGATAGCTTCACCCCGCGCGCTTCCGCGGCCGCTTCGCCCAGCAGCTTGGCGGTGCCCGAAGGCGCATCGACCTTCATCCGGTGGTGCATTTCGAGAATTTCAATGTCCCACTCCGGTCCCAGCTTCGATGCTGTTTCGCGCACGAGGTGTTCGAGCAGGTTGACCCCGAGCGAGGTGTTGCCGGTCTGCAGGACGGGGATCGAATTTGCGGCCTCCGCCAGCGCTACGAAATGATCCTGTTCCAGCCCCGTGGTCCCGACCAGGATCGGAATACCTGCCGAACAGGCCGCCTCGAGATTGCGTGCAAGCGCGTCCGGCGACGAAAAGTCGACCACGACGTCGCATTGGCCGATGATCGGTTTGGGGTCGCCGCCCTGGTCCACGCCCACCTGGAATGTGTGCCCGGCCTCCGCGATCGCCTCGGCGATCGCCTGCCCCATCCGGCCCTTGTGACCGATCACGCCAAACTGTGCCATTGATCCCGAACCCCATGGAGTGTTTGATACGCATCATGGCACAGCTCGAACGGATCGTCATCCTCACAGGCGCGGGGATTTCCGCAGAAAGCGGGATCGATACGTTCCGCAGCGCGGGAGGATTGTGGGAGCAGCACAAGGTTGAAGATGTTGCGACGCCCGAGGGGTTCATGCGCGACCCTGATCTCGTACTCGGCTTTTACGACATGCGGCGCGAGGCGCTGGCCAAGGTCGATCCCAACCCGGCGCATCGCGCGCTGGCACGGCTTGAATCCGAATTCGATGGCGAACTGCTGCTGGTCACGCAGAATGTCGACGATCTGCACGAGCGCGGCGGTGCCAAATCGGTGCTGCACATGCATGGCGAGTTGAAGAGTGCGCTGTGCACCGCCTGCGAGGTGCGCAGTCCTTGGGACGCGCCAATGGGTGATCGTCCACCATGCCCGGTGTGTCAGGCGCCTTCACTACGGCCCGACGTCGTATGGTTCGGAGAGATGCCGTACCAGATGGAGCGGATCTACGCGTCGCTCACCCGCGCAGACCTGTTCGTCAGCATCGGAACCTCGGGCGCCGTCTATCCTGCGGCCGGGTTCGTGCAGGAAGCGCGGATGGCGGGAGCGCGCACGCTCGAACTCAACCTCGAACCGAGCGAGGGCACGCATTTCTTCCACGAAGCGCGCCACGGACCTGCGGGAGAGCTGGTCCCAGCGTGGGTAGAAGAGGTGCTCGGCAGCTAACCGCGCAAAGATGACGAAGTTGACACCGTGTCACCCACCAGAAGTCGGAAAATTCTCAATAGAAACAGATGCCTGGAGCCAAAGTGCGAAATTGACACCTCGCAAGGCGAAAATTCCGACCGAACCGGTTTGCAATGAAAAAGAGCCGTTGGTCCCATATCGCCAAAGCCGCGAGTAGGAAAATCGCTCAGCTGTTCGAAAAATCCATCAGCCAGACACCGATGGCGAGCGCAAAGCTGCCAAATGCCATGAACCCGGCGATTAGGCGCATATTCGTGGGTTTGAGCGGGCTGGCCTTGTGGGCCTGCATTCGCGCGTGAACGTCGCAACCTTTTCGCTGCGCGGCCCAGAAGACAAAGATGCCGATCACGATAAACATCGTCGCGATCAGTTTCGGAAGCCACGCAGGCTCGAGCTTGCCGAACAGCGCGTTGAAACCGAGCCCGATGCCGACCGAGGCAAGGCCGGTGCGCATCCAGCCCGCAAAGGTTCGCTCGTTCGCCATCAGCGTGCGATCCTCGGCCCAGTCGGTCCGGTCCTGCGCGAGTTCGGTGCGATCCTCGGCCAGGTCTGTGGAAGACTTGTCGTCGCTCATCCTGGCACTCCGCATCCCTTGCACGCCGGATCCTTGGCTATGGTGAGCGTGCGCATGCCCGGTTGCAACCCGTCGAGCATGTGCAGCTTGCCCCATTGCGGATCGCCGAAGCGGCTCACGCCGGCAAGCAGGACCCGCACCGCCTGCATCGCGGCAAAGCTGCCTGTCCATCCCGCCATCGCGCCGAGCATCCCGTCTTCGGCACAGGTGTCGCAATCCTCGGCATCGAACGCATCGCCGACGAAGCAGCGGTAACACGGGCTATCGGCGAGGTGCCCGGCGAAGGCTCCCACCTGCCCCTGAAAGCGGCCCACGGCGGCCGAAAGCAGAGGGGTGCGTTCGGCGACGCAGGCGTCGGATACGGCGAGGCGGGTGGCAAAATTATCGGTTCCGTCGAGCACGAGGTCCGCGCCTTCGAGCAACCGCCCGGCATTGTCGGCGTCTATGCGCGAATCGCTGATCTCTACCGTCAGCGCTTCATCGAAATTGGCGAGCCAGCGGCGCGCGCTGGTGGCCTTGCCGTGCCCGACATCGCGCGCGGTGAAGATCGTCTGGCGCTGGAGGTTGGAGGCATCGACCACATCGTCATCGACCAGCGTAAAGCGCCCGACACCCACGCCTGCGAGGTATTGCAGCGCGGGGGATCCGATCCCGCCGAGCCCGATCACAGCGATATGCTTGCCGGCGAGAGCAACCTGCCCCGCGCCTCCGATCTCGGGCAACACGATATGGCGCGCGAAGCGGTCGAGACGGGCGGGAGACAGACTCACGGGGTTTCACCCGGTGCAGGAGGAGCGCGGCGTTCCTGCCGGAACGCGCCGACGCCGCGCCACCACAGGAAAGCGATCACCCCGCCCTTGGTCGGCTGGAGCATCGCAATCAGCATCACGACCGCGACGGGCAGGATGATCGCCAGCGTCAGCCATGCCGACATGCCGAACGTTCCGATCATCGCGATCACCACCGGCGCGAGCAGATGGCCGACCACGAAGATGCCGATATAGGCCGGGAAGTCGTCGGCCTGCTGCACCGACCAGTCCTGCTGGCAGTGCGCGCAGGTTGCGACCGGCTTCAACCACTTGCCGAACAAGGACGCGGAATTGCAGCGCGGGCAGCACCCACGCAGTCCGCGCAGCAAGGCGGAAACCCAGCTTTCGGGCAGGTCGATCTCGCTGGCCGGGAGCGGTGCGGAACTCATGGACAAGCCTGTTGGCAGGCTGTGCACGGCTTGTGAATAGGCTGTGGGCAGGGCTGTCGACAGCCCCGCCCATAAACCTGTGCCCGCATTGTGGAAACTATGTGCGAATTAACTATCCGGTGTCAGCTCTCAAGCTGGCGCAGCAGGCTGCGCACATCGCCGTCCATATCGGCATCGCGCTGACGCAGGTCCTCGATCAGCCGGACGGCGTGGATAACCGTCGAATGGTCGCGGCCCCCGAATTTCCGGCCGATTTCCGGATAACTCCGCGGCGTGAGCACTTTCGACAGATACATCGCCACCTGACGCGGGCGCACGACGGCTCGCGCGCGGCGCTTCGACGACATCTCGCTGCGGTCGATCCGGTAGAACTGGCAGACCGTGCGCTGGATCTCGTCGATCGTGATCCGGCGGCGGTTGGCCGAGAGAATATCGGTCAGCTGTTCTTCGGCGAGGTTGAGCGAGACTTCCTGACCGGTCAGTTGCGCATAGGCGATCAGCTTGTTGAGACCGCCGACCAGCTCGCGGATGTTGCGCGTGATGGTGCGCGCGAGGAAGTCGATCACGTCTTCGGGCACGTTGAGCGGCGCAAAGCGCTGCAGCTTCGATTCGAGGATCTTCTTGCGCAATTCGATATCCGCCGCCTGGATGTCGGCAACGAGGCCCATCGAGAGGCGCGACAGGAGACGCGGTTCGACCCCGTCGAGCGCCTGCGGCGCACGGTCCGCGGCAAATACCAGCCGCTTGCCCTCGGCCAGCAGCGCATCGATCGTGTAGAGCAGCTCTTCCTGGGCGCTCGCCTTGCCGATGATGAACTGGATGTCGTCCACCAGCAGCAGATCGAAACTGCGCAGCCGCGCCTTGAACTCGATCATCTGGTTGGCTTTGAGCGCCTGGACGAATTCGACCATGAAGCGCTCGGCGCTGCAGTAGAAGATGCGGGCGCGCGGATGGGCCTGCAGGAATGCGTGACCGATGGCGTGGAGCAGGTGCGTCTTGCCCTGGCCAGTCGCGGCCTTGAGATAAAGCGGCGAGAACTGCGGCTGTTCGGTCGCGGCCATGCGCTGCGCTGCATTGCAGGCGAGCACGTTGGCCTCGCCGGTAACGAAGGCGGCGAAGGTCAGCGACGGGTCGAGACCGACCGAAGAGGTAAAGCCCGAATCGCCGATCGTACCCGCCGCGACCGCGATCGCACTCGCGCCGTCATTCGCTGCACGGCGACCGTCATCAAGGCGGAGCTCGGGCAGCTGGCGGCGGCCTGGGTGCACCTGGATGTTGACGCGGCGAACTTCGCTGCGCGCGATCTTCCATGCAAGTTGAAGTCGGTCGTGGAAGCGATCCTTGACCCAGTTGGCTGAAAATTCGGTCGGCAAGAACAGGTCGAGCGTTCCGGTGTCCTTGTCTATCGCGCCCACCTGGATCGGCTTGATCCACTGGCTGTGCAGTTGATGTCCCAGATCCTTGCGAAGCCCCTGGCTGATATCGGCCCAGTCTGCGGCGAGATTTACGGCTTCGGCATCTTCCATCAAATCGTCGTCTGCTTTCCGACGCGTGGTCCGCGCCTTATCGATCTTATGTACCATTGTTTCCCCAATACTCTACACACCTCGGAGCCGCATCCGAAGCGCACACTCAACAATGCGATAGGCTCAAAAATCCTCTCCCGCGGAATCGAGATTCGCGGGTGCCCCCCATCGACCAGTTTGTTAGAACCCGGGCTGTCCCGCCCCGGGTAGAACACGAATAAAGAGCGCTTCGGGCCGGAGCGCAAGCACGGAATTTTAAAAAAACTGAAATATTCCGGTTGACTCGGCGCAAGCCCGCAGGCGTGCGTTCAAGTCGTTGTTATTTCGAGAAATCAGGTTTCAAAGGCATGCGAATCGCGAGGAATCCTTGCGTTCTCGCGGACAATTCCGGTTGCGATCGTCGCAAACCAAAAGGGCCGCGCTCATCGAGCACGGCCCCGCGAGATCGGATTGCGTGAAAACGCCTATGGGCTGGGGCGAATCGCCCGGCCCGGAAGCGAATCAGAGCGCGGCGACGCGCTTCGTCAGGCGCGACATTTTGCGCGCCACGGTGTTCTTGTGCATCACGCCGCGAGCCACGCCGCGTGCGAGTTCGGGCTGCGCTTCCTTGAGCGCTTCCTGTGCTGCCTTTTTGTCGCCCGCTTCAACGGCGGTCTCGACCTTTTTCACGTAGGAGCGGATGCGGCTCATCCGGGCGGTGTTGATGTCCGTCCGGCGGGCGTTGCGACGAATGCGCTTACGGGCTTGCGGCGTGTTGGCCATAATGTCTCTGTCTGTCTCGCGTTCTGTGCTGGCCGCAGGTTGCGACCGGAAACTTCTTGGGTTTGTTCGAAAAACGGCGATTTACCGCCGGAAAGGCGCGCACATAGTCGGCAGGGTGCCCGAGGTCAAGGATTCGCTTATCTCTGGCACCGTGCGCAATACCATGTGCTGCGTCCGCCTTGGGCGATGCGGCGGATAAGCCCGCCATCCTCACGGCGGCACGGTTCGCCCGTACGGCCGTAAACATCGAAGCGGGTCGCGAAATAGCCGAGTTCGCCGTCCGGCTGCGCATAATCGCGCAAGGACGAGCCGCCATCGCGGATCGAGCTTTCGAGCACATCCCTGACCGCCGGCACGAGTCGCTCCAGCTGGGGCCTCGTGACCTTGCCCCCGGCCTTCCGCGGATGGACGCGCGCGCGCCACAAGGCCTCGCACACATATATGTTGCCGAGTCCCGCGACGATCCGCTGGTCGAGCAGGCACAGCTTGATCGACTGGCTCTTGCCCTTTAGCGCGGCCTTGAGGTGCTCCGGAGTCAGGCCGGGACCAAGCGGCTCCGGTCCGAGCGCGGCGAATTGCGGCCACAGGTCGAGCGCATTGGTATCCACGAGGTCGACGGACCCGAACCGGCGCGGGTCGCACAGCGCAAACCGGTTGCGGCCGGTCTCGATCAGCAAGTGGTCGTGGGTGTCGGGCTCGTCCGGATCGATCCGCCAGCGTCCGCTCATGCCCAGATGGAAGATCACGGTAGAACCGCGATCGAGATGAATCAGGCCGTACTTGGCCCGGCGCGAGAGGTGAGTGACCGTCGCACCGGTCATGACCTGCACCAGATCGGGCGGGAACGGACGGCGCAAGTCGGGGCGATTGAGTCGGACGCGCGCAATTCGCTCGCCTTCGAGGAATTTCGCGAGTCCGCGAACCGTGGTTTCTACTTCTGGCAGTTCTGGCATTTCGTGGCCGCTCTAACACCCTTTGCGCGCCGCACAATTCCATCTAAGGCCCAGCCCATGACAGAAGAGACAGTATCTTTCGGCTACGAGGATGTGACCCCGCAGGAAAAGACCCGCCGCGTGGGCGAGGTCTTCACCAGCGTCGCGCGCAAATACGACATCATGAACGATGCGATGTCGGCGGGGATGCACCGGCTGTGGAAGGACAAGTTCGTTCGCCGCGTGAAACCGCAGCCGGGAGAGCAGATCCTCGACATGGCCGGCGGCACCGGCGACATCGCCTTCCGCATGGCCGACAAGGGCGCGGACATTACGGTTGCCGACATCAATCAGGAAATGCTCGATGTCGGTGCCGAGCGTGCGATGGAGCGCGAAGAATCCGAACGGGCAGGCAGCCTCGTCTTCACCTGCCAGAACGCCGAGGAGGTGAGCTTCGCATCGAACACTTTCGATGCCTACACGATCGCGTTCGGCATCCGGAACGTGACCTTCAAGGACCGTGCGCTGAAAGAGGCGCTGCGGGTGCTCAAACCCGGCGGCCGCTTTTATTGCCTCGAATTCTCCACGGTCGAGTGGCCGGGCCTGCGCGAAGCGTATGACGTCTATTCGGACAAGGTCCTGCCGCGGATGGGGCAGGCGATCGCCGGCGATGCCGATTCCTACCGCTATCTCGCCGAATCGATCCGCAAGTTCCCGCCGATGCCGGAATTCGAACGCATGATCCGCGACGCCGGCTTTGCCAATACAAAGGTAGAGCCGATCCTGGGCGGGCTGGTTGCGATCCATTCGGGCTGGAAGATTTGACCCGCCGGGAACGGAACAGGCCGCCGCGCGCATTTAGACCATGACCTCTCCCGTCATCCACCTTTCCCGCCTTGCCCGCTGGGGCATCACGCTGGCGCGCCGCCGCGCGCTGGTGGGCGTCGAAAACGATCCGAACGCACCGCCGACAGTGAAGCGCGCGGTCAAGCTCGCGCGTTGGGCGACCTTCACGAGCAAGAAGGGCGAGCCCGATTACGCCGGGGCATTCCGCGCGATCGGACCTGCCGCGATCAAGCTCGGCCAGTCGCTCGCGACGCGGCCCGACCTTGTCGGCGAGGATGCGGCGCGCAATCTCCTCAGCCTGCAGGATGCGCTCCCGCCGGTAAAGTTCGAGGAAATCATCGCCTCGATGGAAGCGGCGTTCGGGCAACCGCTCGACACGCTGTTCACCGAAATCGATCCCGAACCGGTCGGCGCGGCTTCGATCGCGCAGGTCCACCGTGCAATCACCACCGACGGACGCACAGTTGCGGTGAAGGTGCTGCGCCCCGGCATCCGCGAAAAGTTTGCGCGCGATATCCAGACCTATGAATGGGCCGCTGCCCATCTGGAAGCTGTGGGCGGCGAAGCGATGCGGCTTCGCCCGCGGCTCACCATCGCCAATTTCAAACGCTGGACCAATTCCGAACTCGACCTCAGGCGCGAGGCGGCTTCCGCTTCCGAACTTGCGGAGGAGATGAAAGGTATCGGCGGCTATCGCATCCCGGAAATCGACTGGGACCGCACCAATGGCCGGGTGCTCACTGTCGAATGGGTCGACGGGATCAAGATATCCAAGCGCGACGAACTGATCGCCAAGGGGCACGACCTCAACGCCATCGCCGAGCGGCTGGTGATCAGCTTCCTCACGCAGGCGATCAGTGCGGGCTTCTTCCACGCCGACATGCACCAGGGAAACCTGTTCATCGAGGATGACGGCACGATCGTTGCAATCGATTTCGGGATCATGGGCCGGATCGACCGGCGCGCGCGGCAATGGTTGGCGGAAATCCTCTACGGGCTCACCACGGGTAACTACAAACGCGTCGCGGAAATCCATTTCGAAGCGCAATACGTGCCGAGCTATCACTCGGTCGGCGAATTCGCGACCGCCTTGCGCGCCGTTGGCGAGCCCATGCGCGGCAAGCCGGTGAGCGAACTCAGCGTCGGCCAGATGCTCGACGGGCTGTTTGCGATCACCCGCGATTTCGACATGCAGACCCAGCCGCACCTGCTGCTGCTGCAAAAGACCATGGTGATGGTCGAAGGTATCGCGACCCAGCTCAACCCGGCCATCAATATGTGGGACACGGCGGCGCCATATGTGCGCAGCTGGATCCGCGACGAACTGGGACCGGAAGCCGCGCTCGCCGAACGTTTGAAGGAAGACACAGATACCCTGCTGCGCCTGCCCGGCCTGATCCGCCGGATCGAGGAAAAGTTCCCGCCCAAGGGCGGCGCGCCCGAGCCTCCGCCGTTGCCCGAAATCAAGCTCATCACCGAGCGCCGCCAGGGCGGAGCAGGATCGCGATTCGGTTACCTGGTCGCGCTGCTCGCCGGTGCCGGAGCGATGTGGGGTGCGGTCGCGATGGGCTGGATCGGCTGAATCCGTCGCACCTCGCTGTCGTCTTAACTCGTTTTCAACCGCGAATTTAACTCGGCGTTTAACCATGCTGTGCCAAGGAAAGCGCTGGTTTGGCCCGCCTTCGCACTTGGCGGGCGTTCGGCGTGCGTCTAGGCTGCACGCAATTGGTATCAGGTGCCGGAGCGCGATCCGGCAGGGAGATTTCGACGCATGACCGGCTCGTTCGGCACTTGCATCTTCGAACACGCGGAGCGCGGGCTGTGAGCAAGGCCTCCGCTCCGAAAGTGCTGCTGGTCGTCGGTGGCGGCATCGCCGCCTACAAGTCGTGCGAGCTGGTGCGGCTGATCCGCAAGGGCGGGGGCGATGTCACCTGCGTCGTGACGAGGGGCGGCCAGCAATTCGTCACCCCGATGTCGCTCGCCGCGCTGAGCGAGAACCAGGTCTACACCAACCTGTTCGACCTGAAGAACGAAGCCGAGATGGGCCATATCCAGCTGAGCCGCGAGGCAGATCTCGTGGTCGTGTGTCCGGCGACGGCGGACCTGATGGCGAAGATGGCGGCCGGTATCGCAGACGATCTCGCGACCACGCTGATCCTTGCAACCGACAAACCTGTCATGGCAGTGCCAGCGATGAACGTGCGCATGTGGGATCACGAATCGACCCAGCGCAATGTCGAGCTGCTCAAGACCGCAGGCGTGCAGGTGCTGCATCCTGACGAAGGCCCGATGGCTTGCGGCGAGTTCGGCTATGGACGCCTTCCCGAGCCGCATGCGATCTGGAAGGAAATCGCGGCGCACTTCGGTATCGAAGTCGAGGACGAAGCTCCTGCGCCCGCTCCGGCCAACGATCCGGGGACTCCGATCGAGGTCGAAGCGCTCGAACCCGAAGAGGAAGAGGATAGTTCGGGCGGTGGTCTTGGCGGACTGCTCTCGAGGATCATTCCGCGCTCCACGGCGAAGCGCAGTCACGAGGACATCGAAGCCGAATACGCCGAGCTCGAAGAACAACCCGAAGAAGAAGAAGCGCCCGAAGAGGAACTGCCCGAGGAAGAAGAGATCGAGTTCAACCCCGATCTCGGCGGGCCGTTGCTCGCGGCAAAGGGCAAGGCCGGGTCCGCTCCGCCGATCGACCCCGAAGCGATCAACCACGAGCTCGACGATCGCAAGGCTGCGCCGGAAGCAGTCGGAGAGGCCCCGGCGAAGCCTGCCGCGATCGAAAGCGCCGACGAAGATGCGCTCGGCGGCGAGGCTTTCGCGGTCGATGCCGGTTACCGCCCGCTCGAAGGGCGCCACGTGCTGGTCACCGCCGGCCCCACCTGGGAGGCAATCGATCCGGTGCGCTATATCGCCAACCGTTCCAGCGGGAAGCAGGGCTTTGCCATCGCCGCGGCGGCCGCAGCGCTCGGTGCCAAGGTGACTTTGGTCGCCGGGCCGGTCTCCTTGAAGACACCGGCGGGCGTCGATCGGATCGATGTCGAAAGCGCGGAGGACATGAGCAAGGCGGTCAAGCGCTCGCTTCCTGCGGATGCAGCGGTCATGGTCGCCGCGGTCGCGGACTGGCGGCCCAAGGAATTCTTCGCCGAAAAGATCAAGAAGCGCGGCTCCGCGCCGCCAGCACTGATGCTGACCGAGAACCCGGACATCCTCACCAATATCGCCGCCGGATCGAAGCGGCCCGAACTGGTGGTCGGTTTTGCGGCGGAGACCGAAAACGTGATCGACAACGCCAAGAAGAAGCGCAAGCGCAAGGCGTGCGACTGGATCGTTGCCAACGACGTGTCGGGTGACGTGATGGGCGGCGACGACAATCTCGTCCACATCGTCAGCGCGGAAGGCGTCGAAAGCCTCGAGGAAATGCCCAAGAGCGCGGTGGCGATGGCATTGGTCGAACGGATCGCGTCGGCGCTCAAGGCAGAGGCAGCCGAATGAACGACAGGATTGTTGGCGACGAGGGCGCGGCGACCGCAGCAAGCGTCCCGGTCGAAGTGAAACGCCTGCCGCATGGCGAAGGGCTCGAACTCCCGGCCTATGCCACAAGCGGCGCGGCGGGGATGGATGTCGTTTCAGCGGAAGACGTGACCATCGCGCCCGGCGCGCGCCATCCGGTTGCAACCGGTCTCGCACTCGCGATCCCGCACGGGTACGAAATCCAGGTCCGCCCACGCTCGGGCCTTGCCTTCAAGCACGGCATCACCGTGCCCAATACGCCCGGCACGATCGACAGCGACTATCGCGGAGAACTCAAGGTCCTTCTCATCAACCACGGCACCGAAGCGTTCGCGATCAATCGGGGCGACCGCGTGGCGCAGCTGGTGCTCGCCCCGGTGGTGCAGGCCGCATGGCAGGTAGTGGAAGAACTCGACGCGACCGAACGCGGCGCAGGCGGCTTCGGTTCGACCGGCGGGCACGCGAAGCTCTAGGTTTACGATTTCCGGAATCAAAAGGGCGGCGCCGATCCCATGGCGCCGCCCTTCTTCCCGTCCAAGGGTGAGTGCAAAGGCGTCTTTAGCCTATCACTGGACTTCGCGCACGGATTTTCCGTCATCCTTGATCGTAATCCGCAGGGTTTCGCCCGAATTCCCCGGGAAATCGGTGAACATCGCGTCCACGAGGTTCGGGACCAGCATCTGCAAGCGGTTGCTGCGCGAGGCGGCCTGGGCCTTGCCTTCGAACAGCCGCTCTCCGGTGGCGGTCGAATCGATCTTCAGCTCGATATCGCTGACATAGACGGTGTAGCTGCGCACTTCCGGCCCGGCGAGCCACGGGTCGTAGAAGCCGAACGCGTAACCGCGGCGGAACGCGTAACCGCGTCCCCATGGGCCGAAGAACGGATCGTTGAAGGCGCTTCCGGTGGTACGGACACGTTCGCGACCGTTGTCGACGCCGTAATCGAACCGCACCAGCATGGTCGCCTCGGAAGGCGATGCCGCTTCGGTATATCCGAGCTTTTCCATCTCGTCAGCGACGAGATCGGCATACATGCCGAATTCGAGACCGCCCGCGAGGCTGGGATCCTCGGCCACCACGGCGAAGCTCTGGCCCTGCGGCGCCGGGAGGGTTGCGGTGAAGCGCGAAACATCGGCGTTGAAGGACGGCGCGCAGGCTGCGAGCCCAAGCGCGGCGACTAGCGGCAGAGCCAGCCGACCGAATGCGGTTTTGAAAGTCTTGATCATGGTATTTCTTGCCTTGCAGTCACGATTGAGCGTCCACCAGTGAGATCGTGCGTTCCCCTCGCTTCGGCCTGTAAATCAGGCTCATGACCTCGCATTCGCGATCTGCCACTGACCTTCAACAGTGTAAAGCGCGGGTCTTAACCGGGTTTGAATGGCGCCAGGCCGCGCTCAGCGGCCACGCACGAGTCCCAGCGCCTTATACGTCGCATCGAGCGTCGGCACGCCATGCTCGCGTGCCTGCGCAGCGCCCCGCGCCAGGATCGCATCGAGCGATTCCTGGTCGTCCTTGAGCTCCATGAAGCGTGCGTTGATGGGGCTGAGCGTTTCGACCAGCAGCTCGCCGAGCGCGGGCTTGAACGCGCCAAAGCCCTGTCCGCCGAACTCGCCCAGCACCTCGGCCACCGATTTGCCGGTCAACGCGCCGTAAA
Source organism: Erythrobacter sp. GH1-10 (assembly GCF_045363165.1). Lineage (NCBI taxonomy): Bacteria > Pseudomonadati > Pseudomonadota > Alphaproteobacteria > Sphingomonadales > Erythrobacteraceae > Erythrobacter > Erythrobacter sp. GH1-10. The sequence continues at coordinate 744,299 of NZ_JBJFLP010000001.1, forward strand.
TCCCGACGAGATTGAGCGCTTCCGCACGATCTTCGAGACCCTTTTCCTCACTCGGCAGCGGCTCGGGATCGGTTTTCGCCTTCTTGATCTTCTTCATGATCGTATCGGCATCGTCGGTGAGGCTGATTCGGCTCATATCCGAGGGATCGGACTTGCTCATCTTCGCCGTCCCGTCGCGCAGGCTCATGATCCGGGCGGCAGCGGGCGGGATGTAGGGTTCGGGCAGGGTGAACAGCGGCGCGTCTTCCGGGCAGAAATCGTTGTTGAATTTCTGCGCTATGTCGCGTGCGAGCTCGAGATGCTGCTTCTGGTCTTCGCCCACCGGCACATGGGTCGCCTGATACAGCAGCACGTCGGCGGCCTGCAGAACCGGATACGTGAACAGCGCAACCGACTGGCCTTCGCGGTTCTTGCCGGCCTTGTCCTTCCACTGCGTCATGCGGTTGAGCCAGCCCATCCGCGCGGTGCCGTTGAGCAGCCATTGCAGCTCGGCATGGGCGGGGACCTGCGCCTGGTTGAACAGCACGGTCTTGGACGGATCGACCCCGCAGGCGACCAGCGTCGCGACCATTTCGCGGGTGTTCTGCGTCAGCTCGGCCGGATCGTGCGGCTGCGAGATCGCGTGCAGGTCGGCTAGAAAGATGAAACACTCCCCGCCCGCGGCATGCGCCTCGTCCTGCAACTTCACATAGTTGACGATCGCGCCGAGGTAATTGCCGAGATGCGGCTTGCCGGTGGGCTGGATGCCGGAGACGACTCTCATGTCAGGAACTCTTTCCGATTAGCTTTGACGGCGCATTAGTCGCTGGACCGTGCCCTTGTCGAGCACACCGAGGACGATCGCGCCGAGTCCGTAAGTGACCGCGCTGACCGCGAGAATGGCGGCGATCCCCGCGGCTTTCTCGCCGATAGTGCCGACGAACCACGGGTCGATCTCGCGCATCAGGAACCACAGCGCCGCGCCCATCGCGCCCGCCGCAAGAGCGATGCGAAACACCCTTCCGATCAGGCGCGGGGTCATACGGTAGAACCCCTTGGTGTGCAGGATTCCGCCGAGCAGCGCGATGTTGCACCATGCCCCCACGGCCCCGGCGATCGCGAGGCCGACCACGCCGATGCGCGGCACGAGGACGATGTTGAGGCCCACGGTGGCCACAAGGCTGATCGCCGCGGTGACCACCGGCGTGCGGGTATCCTTGCGCGCGAAGAAGTTCGGGGTAAGCACCTTCACCAGCACATAGGCGGGAAGGCCGAGTACCAACCCCTGCACAACCGTTCCGGTGACGCCGGCGTCTTCCTGCGTGAAGGCCTGCCCGGCCATGAACACACGGACGAATGCTGTGCCGGTGAAGAACAATGCCACCGCGCAAGGGACGGTCAGCAACATCGCAAGCTCGATCGCGTTCGATTGCAACCGGCTCGCCTCGTCGTCCTGCTCGCGGCTGAGATAGCGCGACAATGCGGGCAGGATCGCGGTGCCGAGCGCGATCCCGATGATCCCGAGCGGAAGCTGGTTCCAGCGGTCGGCCATCTGCAGATAGGTGTAGCTCCCGACCGGCAGGGTCGAGAGGAAGAACAGGTCGATGAACCGGCTGATCTGGTAGACCCCGGCGCCGAAAATCGCAGGGACCATCAGCACGCCCAACTCTTTTACCCCGGGGGTGATCGAGGGAAACGCCAGCGACAGGCTGAAACCCGCGCGGCGCATGAAGACACCGAGCCACACGACCTGCAACAGGCCCGATAGCGACAGCGCCCATGCCATCGCCATCGCGGTGGTGCGGCGCGCTTCGAGATCGCCCTCGAGCGTCAGCCCGTATGCGAGCGCAGCGATCAGGCAGATGTTAAGGATCACCGGCGCGGCTGCAGCGGCTGCAAAGCGCGAGAGCGAATTGAGAACGGCTGCGACCAGCGTCGCCAGGCTCATGAACATCAGATAGGGGAACGTCACCCGCGCGAGGAACACCGCGACTTCGAGATTGCCCGGTACATCGCCCAGTCCCTCGGGCGCGAAGAATTCGACCACCCACGGCATCACGAGCATGGCGATCCCGCCGAAGACGATCAGGATAGGCAGCAGGACCGACAGGACATTGGTGGCGAAGCTTTCCGCTTCGCTCATGTCGCCGTCTTCTTTCATGCGCCGGTTGAACAGCGGCACGAAAGCGCTCGCGAAAGCGCCCTCGGCAAACAGGCGGCGGAACAGATTGGGCAGCATGAAGGCGAGTTGCCAGGCATCGCCCATCGCGGTCGCACCGAGGACTCGCGCGATCAATATGTCGCGCACGAAGCCGAAGACGCGGCTGACAGCCGTCAGCCCGCCGATCGTTCCGACATTCTTGAGCAGGCTCATCGCTCAGGCCCGCCGTGGTTCTGGCTTACGCTTCGCCGCCGCCGGGCGCGTCGGCCGGAGGGGTGGCGGCACCGGCGGCTTCCTGCTGGCGGCGCTGCTGCAGCTGCTGGATGTAGAGCCCGTTGAAGTCGATCGGATCGACCAGCAGCGGGGGGAATCCGGCATCGCGAACGGCGTCGGCAACGACGCGGCGCGCGAACGGGAACAGGATGCGCGGAGCCTCGGCAAACAGAAAGGCATGCGCCTGATCGTCGGGGACGTTGCGGATGCCCACCAGCCCGCAATAGGCGAGCTCGACGATGTAATGCGCGCCCTGTTCGCCGGTGGCGGTGATGTTGATCTTGAGCGCGACCTCGTGAACCTCGTTTCCGGCCGGTTCGGTGCCGATGTTGAACTGGACGTCGATCTTTGGCTGTTCCTGCCACTGGAACACGCCCGGCGCATTCGGGTTCTCGACCGAAAGGTCTTTCACATACTGGGTGATGATCGCGGCGGTCGGCTGGTTGTCGGCACCGTTCGGACCGGTATTCGCATTGTCGAGGTTCTGGAGGATATCGCCTTCGTCGGCCATGGTCTGTGATCTTTCGAAAGTGGGTAAGTGGACTTGCAAGCACTGCACCAGACAGGCGCCGGTTGAGGGGCTATGACTGATGTTTGTGTTTCGGCGCGCGCCTAGCACCCGCCGGGCGTGCCCGCAACCGGACGAAATGCGCTGATTCGGCAGCCAGGTGCAACCAAATGGGCGTTGGCGAATTGAAATTGATGCCTATTTAAGGCAGGTATGGGTTCCTTGAGGGAGCCACGGGGCAAACGCACAGGCGAGATTAAGGCTTGGACGTGTATCCCGGGACAAAATGGGCCGGCAGTTTCCGGCCGAAAAGGTAATCGGACCAATATGATTCTGGAAATCATCATCCTCGCAATGATCGCCGCATTCCTCGGCCTGCGGCTCTATTCGGTGCTCGGTCGCCGGGCCGAGCACGAAGAGGAATCGATCCCGCAACGTTTCGATGCGGGTGACGGCCAGGCCCCGAGCCCTGCGCAGCCGCAGGCTGCGGCTGCGGTCGCACCTGCGCGCGTTATCGCGCTCGACGGCATGATGCCGGCAGTGGAGCGCGGAATTCGCGAGATCGCCGATGCCGACCGCACGTTCGACCTGCCGAGCTTCATGGAAGGCGCGAAGGGTGCCTATGAAATGGTGCTCGAAGCCTTCTGGAATGGCGACCGCGACACGCTGCGCGAGCTGTGCGACGACGATGTCTACGAAGGGTTCGCCGCCGCGATCGACGCACGCGAAGCCGAAGGCCACACGCTTGAGAACAAGCTGATCCGGATCGAGGAAACGCGCATCCACTCGGCTTCGCTCGATCACCGGATGGCCCGTATCGCGGTGTTGTTCGTTGCCGATATCGCCGCCGTCACTCGCGACAAGGACGGCAATGTCGTCGCCGGCTCGCTCGACGATGCGATCGAAAGCCGCGACGTCTGGACCTTCTCGCGCAATGTCGCCGCACGCGATCCCAACTGGCTGCTCGACGAAACCGACGAAGGCTAATTCGTACCGGCACATCGGGCCGGTCAAGATAGGGAATAACCATGCGCATCGGGTCGGCACTGGCATTGCTGCTGTTGCTGGCCGGATGCGGACGGATCATTCCCGAAACCTCCCCGCCCGTAACCACGCTGCCTCCGGCGCCAAGCAGCGCGCTGGCAGCGGGCGTTGCGCCGCTCGCCTCGCTGGCATCCGCCACGCAAGGGCGACTGGACCAGTTGCAGGCTGGAGCCGACCTCGACGCCTTCCTGCTGTCCTGCCCCGTCGCGACCATTCGTGAGGACCTCTCGGGGCTGACCCGGCCCGGCGATTGGCGGGCCCCATGCGAAGCCGCTGCAAGCTGGCCGCGCGAGCGCGCCACCGAATTCTTCGCGACGATGTTCGTGCCGGTCCGCGTTGGCGACGGAAGGGCCTTTGCGACCGGGTATTTCGAGCCCGAGATCGCCGGAGGGCGCACAAGACAATCCCCCCGTGACGTGCCGGTCTACGGGGTGCCACGCGACCTTGAGCGCTGCTGGCGCGACGACATTTCCGAAGCCGAGCGGACCGGCCGCGCACCGCTCAGCCGTCGGCTGCCCGACGGTCGCTGCGTGGAGCATTTCACCCGCGCGGAGATCGAACAGGGCGCGCTCGATGGCAGCGCCCCCGTCCTTGGCTATGCGCGCGATCCGATCGAGTTCTTCTTCCTCCAGATCCAGGGTTCCGGTCGCCTCAAAAGCGAGACCGGCGAGGTGATCCGCATCGGCTATGCCGGGCAGAACGGCCACGCCTACACCGGGATCGGCGGCGTGATGCGCGAGCGCGGACTGTTCGGCGATGGGCCGGGCCAGTATTCGGCCTCGATGCAGGGGATCATGCAGTACTTGCGTCAGAACCCTGGCGAGGGCGCGGATCTCATGCGCCTCAATGAAAGCTGGGTGTTTTTCCGCGAGCTCGAGGGTGATGGGCCACTGGGTTCGATCGGGGTTCCGGTGCGGCGCGAGCAATCGGTTGCGGTCGATCCGCGCTTCGTACCCTACGGCGCGCCGGTGTGGCTCGATCTCGACCGCGACGAGGCGGACGGCATCTGGATCGCACAGGACACCGGCGGCGCGATCAAGGGCGCCAACCGCTTCGACACGTTCTGGGGCGCCGGGGCCGACGCGCGCGAGATCGCGGGCGGGATGAGCGGGCGCGGGCAGGCGGTGGTCCTGCTGCCCAAAGAAAGCGTCGAGCGCCTGCGCATCACGACCACCGCACGATGAAACTTCCACGCGGCCTCAGCGCCGAGGAGCAGGCAGCGTGGGCGCGGCTTGCCGAGAGCGTGACCCCGCTATCCGGTCGCACGCGGCCCAAGCCGCCCAGGGACGAAACGCCCTCGCGCCCCGCCACGGTTCAGCCAGTGCCCAAGCCGGTGGCGCCCAAGCAACGCAAGCCTGTACCCGGGTCGGGCCGCCCATCAGCACCGACGCCAAGGCGGCATTTCGCGTCCGAGCTCGATTCGCACTGGAACCGCAGGCTCAAGGCCGGGCGGATCGTGCCCGATTACACGCTCGACCTGCACGGCCATACGCTCGACAGCGCTTATGATCGCATCCTCAGCGGGCTCGACCAGGCGCGGGTGATGGACGCGCGGGTGGTGCTGGTGATCGCAGGGCGCGAGCGTCCGGTCGACCCGGCCGACAGGCAGCACCGGCGCGGGGCGATCCGTGCCAAGCTGCTCGATTGGCTCGCGGCGAGCCGTCATGCCGACAGCATTGCAGCGGTGCGCCGCGCGCACATCCGTCACGGCGGCGAGGGTGCGCTCTACCTGGTGCTGAAGCGCCAGTGATGAATCGGCGATTGGTCCCGATGGAGCTGCGATTTGCGCCGTATCCGATCCTGATCGATTTCGGCACCGATCAGTCGCTCTGGCGATCGAACTCAAGCCCCTGATACTTCAGATTTCGCACTTCTCCGCTCCGGGAAACGCCAAAGCTGATATTCGCTCCTTCGAGCGGAACCAGTTCCACCCTGATACTCTCCGCTTCGTTCCCCGATTGCGCGATCGCGCTCAGTTGACCATTCGTGACACGAAGGCGGCCATCTTCAAGGGTGATATCAACGGTCCCGAATCCCTTGTCGGCATAGGTGCCGACATAGGCAGTTAGCGGCTGGCTCAAGAGTGACGGGCGAGCGGCGATTTCTTCCCTTTGAGCTTGAAGTCGAACCCTTATGTCGGCTGCCCAACTCTTGATTTCAGCAATCTCGTCGAGGTAGCGCGACTTTGCTTCGGCGAGACCAAGAAAGCGGTCGTAGACGTAATTCGCCAGAACATCGGCATACTTAAAACCCACTGCCGAGTCGTTCACAAAGACAGCCACGCCAATTTCTTGATCCGGCATATATGAGACATGAGCTCTGGCTCCGGAGAAGCCTCCGAAATGATGAACCAGTTCGACGTCTGTGTCTCTGTAGGGCCCAATGTACCAACCCAAGCCATAGTGTTCGCGTTCATAGCCATTGAATTCGGTATCAGCCTCGGTCAGCCGTTGGCGCGTTGATTGAACCACACCGGATGGGAAAATCTGCTCGCCGTTCAGGCTGCCTTCCTCGACGAAGACCTCGAGCAATTTCAGGGCGTCATTGCCGCTCATGATCACTCCGCCGGCGGCATGCATGGTCGCATCCGTTTTTTCCAAATATGATCTGACGGTTCCGCCTGGTTCGAGTGTTGCGTGAGGCCGGGCAAGAGGCCAGCCCTCCTCTGCTGCGCGAGAGATATAGGCCGTAGTTCTCGACATCCCCAGTTTGTCGAATATCTCCTTCACGAGCATATCCTGCCAAGGCACGGAGCGCTGTCGCTCCACCAGCTTGGCGGCGAGATTGTAGTTCCAGTTGGTATAGCGAAACTTCCCGAAGCGTATCGAGCGTGACCGATTGCGCTGTGTCGAGCCGATAAGGTCCCAAAGCTGGTCGTCGGTATACTCGCCCGAATAAGCGGTACGGTGGACATAAGCCGGGTTCTTGATCCCCGAGGACATTGCCAGAAGGTGTCGCAACGTGATCCGATCCGTCGGGATCCTTCGCGAAAAGGGTGCGGAAGGCGCGAATTCGGAGATGGGTTGATCAAGGTCGAGTTCGCCGCGGGAGTCCATCGCTGCGAGCGCAAGTGCGAACATGGATTTCGTCGATGACGCGATGTAGAAAGCCGTGTCCGCAGTCACTTCTTCTTGCGTATCGATATCGGTGACACCGAACCCGGCAACACATTGACTTTCCGGGGTGTAAATCGCCAACGAAACGCCTTGAATGCTGGAAAGCTCGTCAAGGCCAGCGACTACTAGGTCTTCCAGTTCCTCGCAGTCGAGAGGCTCTTTGGGATTCTCGGCAGCGGCGGGTATTGCCATTGCCGACCAAATGAAACCGAAGAAAACGCACATAAGATTCATCGACGATTTACGAGTGATATTATCTCTCCCCCTTCTCGAGCCGGACCACCGATTGGCAGAAGGCATTTCTTGAACGACGCTGATGAGAGGCTTTTGATAGCCATTCGAGATTTAGAGGGGCTGAATATCCAATCTTCGAAGAAATCACCAAAGGGACTTAGGCTCGAAGGACAACGATTGCGTGCCTACCACCCGGTAAAGGCGGTCGCTCAGACTTGCACAAGAAAAGACCCCCGGCGTTCTTGCCGGGGGTCCCTTGCGACCCTGATCTGGGGGAGATCAGGGCTCAGGCCTGATCACTTGTCTCAGTGATATTTGGCATAGGTGAGGTCGAAACGGTCGGCGTCCATTACCTTCGTCCAAGCGGCGACGAAGTCCTGCACGAACTTCTCTTCCGCGCCGCTTTCGGCGTAGACTTCCGCCTGCGCCCGCAGCTGCGAGTTGGAGCCGAAGACGAGGTCGGTGCGGGTGGCGCGATAACGCTCCGCTCCGGTCTTGCGATCGGTGCCGACATAGTCCTCGTCGCCCGAGCCATCGACGGCTTCCCACTTCGTGCTCATATCGAGCAGGTTGGTGAAGAAGTCCGGGGTCAGCTGGCCGACACGGTCGGTGAACACGCCGTGCTTGGTGTTTCCGCTGTTCGCGCCGAGTGCACGCATCCCGCCGACCAGAACGGTCAGTTCGGGGATCGAAAGGCCCAGCAGGTGCGCCTTGTCGATCAGCATATCCTCGGTGCGGACGTTCGCCTTGGTCTTGAGGTAGTTGCGGAAACCGTCGGCAAACGGCTCGAGCGGCTCCCAGCTTTCGGCGTCGAACTGCTCTTCGGTGGCATCGCCGCGACCGGTGGTCACATCGACGCTCACGTCGTAACCGGCATCCTTTGCCGCCTTTTCGACCGCAGCCGCGCCGGCGAGCACGATGGCATCGGCCATCGAGATCGAGCCGCGCAGCTCATCCAGCTTGGCGAGAACCTTGCCGAGTTCGTCGCTGTCGTTCACCGCCCAGTTCCTGAGCGCGTCGAAGCGGATATGCGCACCGTTGGCGCCGCCGCGATGATCCGAATTGCGGTAGGTCGAGGCCGAAGCCCAGGCCGACTTGACCAATTGGGAAACGGTCAGTCCGCTGCCGAGCACCGCCGATTTGAACGCCGCGACGTCGGCATCCGAAGGCTCGCTCCCTGCGGGGATCGGATCCTGCCAGATCAGGTCTTCGGCGGGCACTTCCGGGCCGAGGTAACGGATCTTCGGCCCCATGTCGCGGTGACACAGCTTGAACCATGCGCGCGCAAAAGCATCGTCGAGCGCGGCCTGATCGTTGAGGAAGCGTTCGGAAATCTTGCGATATTCCGGATCGCGCTTCAGCGCCATGTCCGCCGTGGTCATCATCGTCGGGACCTTCTTGGACGGATCGCGCGCGTCGGGCGCCATGTCTTCGGGGTCCGGATTGATCGGCTGCCACTGGTTCGCGCCAGCGGGCGACTGGACCAGCTCGTAGTCGTACTTGAACAGCAGGCGGAAATAATCGTTGCCCCACTCGGTGGGGTTCGGAGTCCACGCGCCCTCGATGCCCGAGGTCGTGATGTTGCCCTTGGCAATCTCTTCCTCGTCATTGAGCCAGCCGAAGCCCTGCAGTTCGAGCACTTCGCTTTCCGGAGCGCCGCCGAAGGTCTCGGACGGGGCTGCGCCGTGGGCTTTGCCGAAAGCGTGACCGCCGGCTGTCAGAGCGACGGTTTCCTCGTCGTTCATCGCCATCCGGGCAAAGGTTTCGCGCATGTCGCGCGCCATGCCCTCTGCGTCGTGCGGATCGCCCTGCGGGCCTTCGGGGTTGACGTAAATCAGGCCCATCTGGATCGCGGCAAGCGGATTTTCGAGCGCCCGGCCTTCCTTGGGCTGGATGCGGGTGGCGACGCCTTCGTTCACCCACTGCTCTTCGGTGCCCCAATAGACCGACTCGGGCTCGAACACGTCCTTGCGTCCGCCGCCGAAGCCGAACACCGGGCCGCCCATCGATTCGATCGCGACATTGCCGGTGAGGATGAACAGGTCGGCCCAGCTGATGTTCTTGCCGTATTTCTGCTTGATCGGCCAAAGCAGGCGGCGTGCCTTGTCGAGGTTGCCGTTGTCGGGCCAGCTGTTGAGCGGGGCGAAGCGCTGCTGCCCGCTGCCTGCGCCGCCGCGACCGTCGCCGGTGCGATAGGTGCCGGCCGCGTGCCACGCCATGCGGATGAAGAACGGGCCGTAATGGCCGTAATCCGCGGGCCACCACTCCTGGCTGTCGGTCATCAGCGCAGTGAGATCGGCCTTGAGCGCGTTGTAATCGAGCGCGTTGAAGGCTTCGGCATAATCGAAGTCTTCGCCATAGGGATTGGCGCTCTTGCCCTGTTCGGTCAGGATGTCGAGCTGGGTTGCCTCGGGCCACCAGTCCTTGTTGGTGCGGCCCAACAGCGTGCGCATATCCGCACTGCCGTGAAACGGACAACCACCGCTCATATCGCCTGTCTTAGCGTCCATGGAAACTCTCTCCTCTTGAGTGTGAGACTCGGAACACTCCGAGCGTCATGAAGAGAAGATGGTCCTTTAAGGCTGATCAGTCCAATCGATTAAAATGCGCTGATTGATTGAGGGAATAGATTGAAATTGTTTTCTTTCGCCCTCAAACGCCGGGCGCGGGCCATCCGGCCCGCTTGGCTTCCTCGCATACCCTCGGGCGGCCGGTCGGCCTTGCGACGCCTACGGCGTCGAGACTTTGCCAAGAATCTTCGAGTTGCGGAGGACGGTCGCATTGCGACCGCGAGGGCGACCGCCCGCCCGCAGCGACGCGACCTTTGGGTCGCATGAGCGAGGAGGCAGGGCTGCTGATGCAGCCCTGCGCGCAGAAAACTACGCCGCCTGCGCGATGTCCTCGACCGGCTCGTTGCGGATGAGGTAGTCGAACGCGCCGAGGCCGGCTTTCGCGCCTTCGCCCATCGCCACCACGATCTGCTTGTCAGGCACGGTGCTCGCGTCGCCTGCCGCGAAGATGCCGGGCAGGTTGGTCGCGCCGTGATCGTCGATCACGATCTCGCCGAACTTCGACAGCTCGATGCCGGTATCCTCGAGCCATTCGGTGTTGGGCACGAGGCCGATCTGCACGAACACGCCTTCGAGTTCGATCCGGCGTTCATCGCCGCTCTCGCGATCCTTGAGCACGAGGCCGTTGACCCGCGAGCCGTCGCCGGTGATCTCGGTGGTCTGGCCGCTCACGACGATTTCGACGTTCGGCAGCGATCGCAGCTTGCGCTGGAGCACTTCGTCGGCGCGCAGCTTGCTGTCGAATTCGATCAGCGTCACGTGGCCGACGATCTTGGCAAGGTCGATCGCCGCTTCGACGCCGGAATTGCCGCCGCCGATCACCGCGATCCGCTTGCCCTTGAACAGCGGCCCGTCGCAGTGCGGGCAATAGGCCACGCCCTTGTTGCGGTATTCTGCTTCGCCCGGCACGCCGAGGTTCCGCCAGCGCGCGCCGGTCGCGAGGACCAGCGAGCGAGCCTTGAGCACCGCGCCGTTGGCGAAGGTGACTTCATGCATGCCGCCCGCTTCGCTCGCGGGCTTCAACTGCGTCGCCCGGGCGAGGTCCATCAGGTCGATCTCGTTCTCGCCGACCTGCTTCTTGAGGTCGTCGGCCAGCTTGGGCCCTTCGGTGTAGGAAGTGCCGGGAAGGTTTTCGATCCCGAGCGTGTCCTGCAACTGCCCGCCGAAACGCTCAGCGACGATGCCGGTGCGGAAGCCCTTGCGCGCGGTGTAGACGCCCGACGCCGCGCCAGCAGGTCCGCCGCCGACGATCAGGACCTCGTACGGATCCTTGGCCGACATCTTCTCGGCAGCCTTCTCGTCCGCGCCGCTGTCGAGCTTCGACAGGATCTCGGCGAGCTCCATCTTGCCGTTGTAGAAGCTTTCGCCGTTGAGGAAGGTCGCCGGGACCGCGAGCACGCCGCGTTCCTCGACCTCGTCCTGGAAAGTCCCGCCTTCGATCAGCGTGGCCGTTATGTGGGTGTTCTCAAGCGCCATTAGCGTCAGTGCCTGCACCACGTCGGGGCAGTTGTGGCAGCTGAGCGAGAAATACATTTCGAACTCGTAATCGCCTTCAAGCGCGCGAACCTGCTCGATCAGGTCCGCATCGACTTTCGGCGGGTGGCCGCCTGCCCACAGCAGCGCGAGCACGAGACTGGTAAACTCGTGGCCCATGGGGAGACCGGCAAAGCGAACCCACTTGTCCGCATCGCTCGCGCGGCGGATGATGAAGCTGGGCTTGCGCTCGTGCGTGCCATCGAACCGCGCGGTGACCATGTCGTGCAGCGCGGCGATCTCGGTCAGCAGTTCGTTGGTCTGCTTGGATTTCTCGCTGTCATCCAGCGAGGCGACGAGCTCGATCGGCTCGCGCAGATTGGCGAGGTATTGCTTGAGCTGGTTCTGCATGTTCGCGTCGAGCATGGATGATCCCTTCGAAAGAAATGCGTGAATTCGGTCTCCGCCCGATTGCCTCCGTCAGAGGCATTCGGGTCCGGATCGGGGCCGCCTCCGGGAGGGAGGGGGAGAGGGGGAGGGGCGGCGATCCGGACCCTTTTGCGACCCGAACCCGGATTAGGGGGGAGGGCTCGGGATTTCGGGCAGCGCGGTTTGGGTGGAGGAGAGGCCGCGCTGCCCGGTATTTCGTCAGACCCTTAGATCTTGCCGACGAGGTCGAGCGAAGGAGCCAGCGTGTCGCTGCCTTCTTCCCACGCGGCCGGGCAGACCTGGCCGGGGTTTGCGCGGACATACTGTGCCGCCTTGATCTTGCGGGTCAGTTCGTTGGCGTTGCGGCCGACGCCTTCGCAGGTCACTTCCATGATCTGGATCACGCCATCCGGGTCGACGACGAAGGTCGCGCGGTCGGCGAGGCCCATCTCTTCGCGCAGAACGTTGAAGTTCTTGCTCAACGTGTGCAGCTGGTCGCCGAGGAACGGGAACTTCAGCTTGCCGATGCGCTCGGAAGTGTCGTGCCATGCCTTGTGGCTGAAGTGCGTGTCGGTCGATACGGCGTAGACTTCGACGCCCATTTCCTGGAGCATCTCGTACTTTTCGCCCATGTCCTCAAGCTCGGTCGGGCACACGAAGGTGAAGTCCGCCGGATAGAAGAAGAACACGCTCCACTTGCCCTTGAGGTCTTCGTCGGTGACGTCGAAGAAATCCTTGCCGGCCTGGAATGCGGTTGCCTTGAACGGTTTGATGGTCGAGCCGATGATGCCCATGAGAGAGGTTTCCTTTATTGCTTTGCGTTCGAAAGAGACGACCTTAGCGGTCACGCTGCCCAAATAGGGTGTTGTGCATCGCACAAAAGCGAAATTGTGCGATTGCGAAGATCGGAATTTTCAATCGCTGAAACGGGAACAAAACCGATTGGTTCCAAGCCGGCAAAACGCGCTTCAGGCCAAAAACGGCGGTCTATTGCGGGCTCCAGCATCGGTTCACCCCCTGAAATGCGCCATTTTGCCGCACAGCATCTGGCGCTCGGCGGTTTGTTAAGGTGAAAGCAAGGTCGGTATGAACAATCGGGGAGGCATGATGTTCACACCGGCGGCATTCTGCCGTGCATCACATACAGCTCAATAACAGGGTCCAGGCAGCCGGGCATGCCACCGCGAGGGGCGGACGAATGTGCCGTGACACGCAAGCACCGGTTGTTACAGTTTGAAGGAGTAGCGTAATGAGTATCAATTCCAACAAGGCAGGGGCACTGGCTCTTGCAGCCGCGCTTGCCGTGACTGCACCCACCGCACTTGCCGCACAGGACCAGGGCGACACCGATGACGTCCTGACCACCGTTTACGGCACGGTCCCGACCGAGGGTCCCGAGATCGAAGGCGTCATTTCCGCCCGCAACGGCGACATGATCCAGGTCACCGGCGAAGATGGCCGCGCCCACATGATCACCATTCTCGACGAAACCGAGATCAAGGCCAAGGGCGGCTTCCTCGGCCTCGGCCGGACCAAGCTCGGCACCGAAGCCCTGCTGAACGGCCTGCCCGTGGCGGTCGAGACGCTGCAGGCGGATGGCAAGCTGTTCGCCGACGAGATCCGCTTCAGCAGCAAGGATCTCGAAATGGCAACGATGATCCGCAACGGCACCAACCAGCGCTTCAGCCAGAACGAAGCCGCGATCGAGGAAAACACCGTCGGCGTGGCCGAGAACGCCGCCGCGACCGAGGCCCTGCGTGGCCGGTTCGGCGACATCGACAAGTACAACATCAAGGGCACCACCAACGTCTATTTCGACACCGGCAAATACAACCTTTCGGCATCGGCCCGCGCCGAGCTGTGCGAAGCCGCCGAGCAGGCCGAATCGATGGACAACGCGCTGCTGCTGGTGGTCGGCTACACCGATTCCACGGGTAGCTACGAAGTGAACCAGGCGCTCAGCGAGAAGCGCGCTGGCCGTGTCGTCAACTTCCTCCAGCAGGAATGCGGCTGGAAGCCCTGGCGTATGCTCAGCCCGACCGGCATGGCTGCGGCCGATCCGGCGGCGGACAACAGCACACCCTACGGCAAGGCGCAAAACCGCCGCGTCGCGGTGAACGTGCTCGTCAGCAAGAGCGTCGACGGCATGTAGGCGCACGGCGCATCACGAAATCGAAAGGGGCGGGCAGCGATGTCCGCCCCTTTTTTGTCACGTTGGTTTGGAATTTAATCGGAAGCGGTTGCGAGACTCACCCGCACTGCGCGCGGTGGAGCATTTTGTGATCGGCCAGCACCAGCGCCATCATCGCTTCGACCACCGGCGTGCCGCGGATGCCGACGCAGGGGTCGTGGCGGCCCTTGGTGCGGATTTCGGTCGCCTGGCCGTCGGCTGTGATCGTTTCGACCGGCTTGAGGATCGAACTGGTCGGCTTGAACGCCACCCGGCACACCACCGGTTGCCCGGTCGAGATGCCGCCCGCCGTCCCGCCTGCATGGTTGCTCGCGAAAATCGGCTTTCCATCGTTGCTGGGACGCATCGCATCGGCGTTCTGTTCGCCGGTCAATCGTGCAGCTTCGAACCCGTCGCCGATCTCGACACCCTTGGTCGCGTTGATGCTCATCATCGCAGAGGCCAGATCGGCGTCGAGCTTGCCGTAGACTGGCGCGCCCCATCCGGCGGGAACGCCCTCGGCGACGCATTCGACCACCGCGCCCAGCGATGATCCGTCCTTGCGCGCCTTTTCGACCAGTTCCTCCCAGCGCTTCGCTGCCCAGCTATCGGGGCAGAAGAACGGGTTCTGGCCGATCTGGTCGTAATCGATCGCGTCGTGATCGATCCGGTCGCCGCCGAGTTCGCAGACATAGGCGGTGATCGTGACCTCGGGGATGATCAGCCGCGCGACCGCACCCGCCGCGACCCGCGCCGCAGTCTCGCGCGCCGACGAGCGCCCGCCTCCGCGATAGTCGCGAATGCCGTATTTCGCGTCATAGGTGTAGTCGGCGTGCCCCGGGCGATAGCTTTGCGCGATCTCCGAATAATCCTTCGAGCGCTGGTCGGTGTTCTCGATCATCAGGTGGATCGGCGTTCCGGTGGTTACCTGCTCGCCTTCTGCATTCTCGAACACGCCCGAGAGGATGCGGACCGCATCGGCTTCCTTGCGCTGCGTGGTGTATTTGCTCTGCCCGGGCTTGCGCGCGTCCATGAACGGCTGGATGTCCTTCTCGCGCAGCGGCAGGCCCGGCGGACACCCGTCGACCACAGCGCCAAGGCCCGGCCCGTGGCTTTCCCCCCAGGTTGTGTAGCGCAGCACGCGCCCAAAGGTGTTCACACTCATGCGCGTGTCTTTGTCGCAAGAGTGGGCAAGTGTCCATAATCTCTGGCGCAACGCGGCGGTTTACTCCAAGAACAAACCATGATTGCGAAGCTATCGGGCAGGCTGGACGAGACCGGCGAAGACTGGGCGATCGTCGACGTGCAGGGCGTGGGCTATCTGGTGCACTGTTCGACCAAGACGCTCGCGGCGCTGGGCGAGGTGGGCGAGGCGTGCACCGTCCACACCGATCTGCAGGTTTCCGAAAACGACATGCGGCTGCTGGGCTTTGCCGAAAGCGCCGAGCGCGACTGGTTCCGGATGCTGACGCAGGTGCAGGGCGTGGGAAGCAAGGTCGGCCTTGCGATCCTCTCTGCGCTTTCGACCGGAGAACTGCGCGATGCCTGCGCGGCGGGCGATGCGGCAAGTGTGGCGCGCGCGAACGGCGTGGGGCCCAAGCTCGCGGGGCGGATCGTCAACGAGCTGAAGGACAAGGCCGGCGCGCTGCCCGGTGGCGGTGCGGCTGGCGTCGGTATGGCTGCGCCGGTTGGAGGAGCGAGCACCGACGCGGTGAGCGCGCTGGAGAACCTCGGCTTCAAACCCGCCATCGCCGCGCAGGCCGTGGCGCGCGCGACTGCGGAATTGGGCGAGGGCGCGAGCGAAGGCGAGCTAATCCGCGTGGCGCTCAAGAAGGCGGCGGGGTGAAAGGAATGACGATGCGAATGAAAACGATACTGGCGCTGGCCGCACTCGCGCTGGCCGTCCCCGCCGCCGCGCAGCAGGCGGACATGTCGGCATTCAAGCCCGGTCCGGTGTTCGAGGAATTCGGCCCGCATGCTCCGGTCGAGGGGGTCAAGGAATTCCCTGACGACACCGAATTCGCGATCGCTTTCGACGTCGCGGCGAAGGCCGATGAGGGCGCGCGCAATCGCGGATTCGAAAGCGCGGCGCGGTTCATCAACATGCATGTCGCCGCCGGAGTGCCCGAGAGCAGTATCGACATCGTGGTGGTGGTCCACGGCAAGGCGGTGTTCGACCTCGTCACCGACGAGGCGCGGGCGGCGCGCGAAATGGAGCCGAATGCTTCCGCGGCCATGGTTTCGGCGATGCTCGACAAAGGCGTGCGCTTCGTCGTCTGCGGCCAGAGCGCGGCGGCCTATGGCGTGACCACAGCCGACCTGATCGACGGCGTGCAGATGGAGCTCTCCGCCATGACCGCGCACGCTCTGCTCCAGCAGCAGGGCTACACGGTGAACCCGTTTTGACCGACCCCGTCCCCCTCCACACGCCCGAGCCGCAGCCCGGTGATCCCGATCAGGCGCTTCGGCCCAAGACCCTGCGCGAGTTCATCGGGCAGGAGGGTGCGCGCGACAATTTGCGGGTGTTCATCGACAGCGCCAGGTCGCGCGGCGAGGCGATGGATCACACGCTGTTCTTCGGCCCGCCCGGCCTCGGCAAGACCACGCTCGCGCAGATCGTCGCCAACGAACTCGGTGTCGGCTTCCGCGCCACCTCCGGGCCGGTGATCGCCAAGGCGGGCGACCTTGCCGCGCTGCTCACCAATCTCGAACCGCACGATGTGCTGTTCATCGACGAGATCCACCGCCTCAATCCGGTGGTCGAGGAAGTGCTCTACCCGGCGATGGAGGACCGCGCGCTCGATATCATCATTGGCGAGGGCCCATCGGCGCGCAGCGTGCGGATCGACCTGCCGCCTTTCACCCTGATCGGCGCGACCACGCGGCAGGGGCTGCTGACGACGCCGCTGCGCGACCGCTTCGGCATTCCGGTGCGGCTCAACTTCTACACCCATGAAGAGCTTGAGCTGGTGGTGACGCGCGGGGCGCGACTGCTGGGGCTAGACATCGCCGCCGATGGCGCGCGCGAGATAGCCCGCCGCTCGCGCGGGACGCCACGCGTGGCCGGGCGCCTTCTGCGTCGCGTGCGCGATTTCGCTCATGTTGCAGGGGAGGGCACCGTCACGCGCGCCATGGCCGACGATGCGCTGACCCGGCTCGAGATCGACCGGCTGGGCCTCGATGCGATGGACCGCAAGTACCTCACCATGATCGCGACCACCTATAAAGGCGGACCGGTCGGCGTGGAGACGCTCGCCGCGGGGCTCGCCGAGCCGCGCGACACGGTCGAGGACGTGGTCGAGCCCTACCTCATCCAGCTCGGCCTGCTTGCGCGCACCGCGCGCGGGCGCGTGCTCAACGATGCGGGTTGGGAGCATCTCGAGATGATGCCCACCCGCCCGTCCGGTCCTGCGCAGGAAGGCCTGTTCGGCGACGGGAAGTGATCCGCTGCTCGGCGCGTTAACCTAACTTTCCGGCTAACTTGGCCCCCGGATCGGTTCCAAAACGGGACAGCGCCCCTGAAAAACCGGCCTTTTCGGGCCGTTTGGCGCGTTAGGCGGCGGTCAACATGGTTAACCGCATTGCCCTGCGATCCAAACGATCGGCATGACGCACGTTGAGTTGGTGAAGGTGCGGGTTGTCCGCTCCCAGCCAGCGATGAAACAGAAGGTGCGGTCCTATGTCGCTCAAACTCGCTGCTGCAAAGCTCTCCGCCGCTGTTGCCGGCGTGGCCCTAATTCAGGGCGGCGCGGTGCGCGTGGCCGAGCCGCTCAACACCGAGGATCCGCAATACACCACGAACCTGGATGGCAAGCTGATCAAGGGCGAGCCGCAGGCGATCAAGGGTGAACCGCTTTACATCAAGACGCGGACGCGCGAGCTGCCCAAGCCCGAGCAGCGCCGCCGCCGGATCGTCGAGCGCACGATCGAATGCCAGCCGATCGGATACGGACCGGCCGGCGGGGCCGGACAGACGACCCCGCTGCCAGCCGGGGCGACCGAGGCCTATATCGATCCGGAGCTGTGCCCGCCGATCCAGCAGATCGCCTACGCTGCGGCTCCGCTTCCCCCGCTCCCGCCGATCGCCGGCGGCGGTGGTGGAGGCCCGGTGGTTATCGGCGGAAGCGGTGGTTTCGGCGGTTTCGGTGGAGGATTCTTCGGCGGTTTCTTCGGTGGCGGCGGTTCGTCATCGGGCGATGTCTCGGTGGTGAGCACGACCACAACCGGCAGTTCGACGAGCAGCGGCGGCGAGCCGCCGTCTCCTCCTCCGCCTCCCGGGCCTCCACCGGGCCCTCCTCCGGGCCCTCCTCCGGGTCCGCCTCCTGGACCTCCGCCATCCTCGACGACGGGCGGATCGACGACCACAACCACGACGACCACGACTTCCACCTCGGGGAACGTATCGAGCACATCGTCGACGTCGGGTAATGTCTCCAGCTCGACTTCGGGCAACGTCTCGACATCGACGTCCGGCAATGTTTCGAGCACCACCTCCACTTCGGGGAATGTATCGAGTACGACATCGACCTCTGGCAACGTCTCCAGCACGACGTCCACAACGTCGGGCAATGTGTCGAGTACGACGAGTTCGTCCAGCTCGTCGTCTTCGAGCTCGAGCAGCAGTTCCTCGTCTTCTTCGAGCGGCGGATCGAGCGGCAAGCCGGGCAAGCCGCCCCATGGGGGCAGCAGCGGCGGATCGTCGAGTGGCTCTTCGTCCTCGTCCGGTTCCAGCTCCTCGTCTTCGTCTTCGAGCGGAAGCTCGTCGGGCGGTTCGAGCGGCGGCAGCACCACCGGCGGTTCTTCTTCGAGTTCGTCGAGCAGCTCCAGTTCGTCCTCGTCGAGCAGTTCGTCTTCGGGCGGCGCGACGAGCGGCGGCAGCACTTCGGGCGATATGAGCACCAGCACAAGCTCGTCGTCGTCCGGTTCTTCGTCGTCCAGTTCTTCATCGTCCTCGTCGAGCAGCTCCAGTTCTTCGAGCAGTTCGAGTACGAGCGGCTCTTCGAGCGGGACCGATGTGCCCGCGCCGCCGATGATGGCCCTCTTCGGCCTTGCCGCCGCCGCGATCCTGCGTCGGCGGAAGTCCAAGGAAAAACAGGACGCCTAGTCTTTCCTGTTAGTCTTTCAGTACCCGAAAGCAGAAAGGGCGGCCCCGCAAGGAGCCGCCCTTTCCTTTGGTGCGATGATGCTGTCAGACCGGATTGAGCAGGCGCCACCGCTCCTGCCGGTACCATTTGGTAATGATGTGCTTCGTCCCCCTGATGACCGGCGTTCCGGCATGGAGGGTCTTGGGGTTGGGAAAGCCTTGGGGTGTCATGTTGTTCCACACCAGCAGCGTGCCGACCTTGGGCTGGAACTTCAGTCCGAGCTTGGGAAAATCGGTCTCCCCGCCTTCGCGCGGCGCATGCAGGCAGATCATCGCGGTCCACGTCCGCTGGCCACCACGATGCGCCTCGTCGCGCCAGTATCCGTCGCCGACGTGCAGATAGTCGAAATGGTGCTTGAACTCCTGCCCGGTGCTGTAGCGCTGCCCCTGCATCGTTTCGGAATAGTTGTCATCGATGCCGAGCAGGTCGGAGATGTACAACTCGCAGCTGCGCGTCAGCGGATCGTGCGGTTCGAAATGATGCGTGAAGCTGGTGCGAAACCCCTCGCGCTCGGTCCCGCGATACAGCGTCGAAGGCGTTGCGCGGCGATTGATGACCTTGACGATCTCGTTGCAGTCGCGACGTTTCAGAAAGCCCTCGACTTCGAAGATTTCCGCGTCCGCGGTATCGATCCGCCTGACCGATGGATGGCGCAAGAGCCGGTCACGCACAATCTGGCCGAACCACGCAAGCTTGCGCGGGTCCGCCATCGGGTCGAGCCGGTTCTCGCGGGGTATCGCAGTCTGGTCACCCATGACTGCACGGACTAGCAGGGAAAAGGTTTAGGGCTCGCTAACCAAACGAAATTTGATCAGTTGCCGTTGGGATCGAGGCCTTGTCCGCGCCTCTGCGCGCGCATGGTCGCATCGCGGCTCTGGTTTGCCAAGGTTTCCCATTCCTCCTTCGTCGCGCAAATCCTTTTCTTGAACTTCGATCCGATCACAGCGGTACGGCGACAGATGATCTTGTCATCGTCATCGACTTCTTTTCGAGCCGCTACCTCCGACGTTTGGCTTGTGTCGCGAGCGTCCTCGGCATCATCAGCCTGCGGCTGGGCGGCGAGCAGGAGCGAGACGAGAAGGGTTGATGGGTCGATCATGGGGAATGCCTTTATTCGGTCGCGTAATGGAGAGGATCCAGCGATTCAACGCTGGCTATTGTTGGATAATTCCAGAAATCGCAGCGTTTTTCAATGACACGCTTTAATCGGTTGCTCCGCCCGCAGTTTTCCAAGCGATGAAACCACCCGCCAAATGGACTGCTGGCTCGCCCATGTGCTTGCCGAGACGTTCGGCTGCGATCGCCGAGCGCCGACCCGAGCGGCAATAGAGCACGATTTGCCGCCCGTCGTCATGGTCGAGCTTGGCCGGGTCGAACTCGTCGAGCGGAATATGCTCGGCTCCGGCGATCATGCCCCCGGCGACTTCATCGTCCCGGCGCACATCGATCAGGCGGATGTTGCCGCCTTGCAACATCGCTGAAAGCTCGCCGGGATCGATTTCGACAATGCTCGCCTCCACCGCCATATCGGGTGCATTGTGCGCCATCGCCAGTTCGAAGCCGAGCGGAACGCTGGGCGCGCTCTTGTCCTCGCCATTTTCGGGCGCGCAGGCTGCAAGCGGCAGTGCCGAGAAGCAGGCAAGGATCAGAGGGCGCGACAGCATTGGCTCAGGCCGCCGCGAGCTTGCGCAGTACGTAGTGGAGGATGCCGCCGTTGCGATAATACTCCATCTCGTTTGCGGTATCGATGCGGCAGAGCGCGGTGAAGCTGAAGGTCGATCCGTCGGCGCGGGTGACCTCGATTTCGACATCCTGCGCGGGCGAGAGGTCTGCAAGGCCCTTGATC
The DNA here is from genome assembly GCF_045363165.1 of Erythrobacter sp. GH1-10. Lineage (NCBI taxonomy): Bacteria > Pseudomonadati > Pseudomonadota > Alphaproteobacteria > Sphingomonadales > Erythrobacteraceae > Erythrobacter > Erythrobacter sp. GH1-10. The sequence goes on from NZ_JBJFLP010000001.1 coordinate 765,246, forward strand.
GAGAAGGTGTCTTCGGCGGTCAGCCCCAGCGTTTCACGCGTGTCGCCTTCCTTGAATTGCAGCGGAAGCACGCCCATGCCGACAAGGTTCGAGCGGTGGATGCGCTCGTAGCTTTCGACGATAACCGCGCGCACGCCGAGCAGGATGGTGCCCTTCGCCGCCCAGTCGCGCGAAGAGCCGGTGCCGTACTCCTTGCCCGCGACGACCACCAGCGGCGTTCCGTCGGCCTTGTGCTTCATCGCCGCGTCGTAGATCGGCATCTGCTCGCCGTTATAGGTAGTGTAGCCGCCCTCGACGCCCGGAACCATTTCGTTCTTGATGCGGATATTGGCGAAGGTGCCGCGCATCATGACTTCGTGGTTGCCGCGGCGCGAGCCGTAGGAGTTGAAATCCTTCTTCGCGACCTGGTTGGACTTGAGGTAGGAGCCGGCGGGGCTGTCTTCCTTGATCGAACCGGCGGGCGAAATGTGATCGGTCGTCACGCTGTCGCCGAGGATCGCGAGCGGTTTTGCATCGACGATGTCGGCGATCGGCGCAGGCTGCATGTCCATGCCTTCGAAATAAGGCGGGTTGGCGACATAGGTGGAGCCTGCGCGCCACTGATAGGTGTCCGACGGCTCGACCGTGATCGCCTGCCAATGTTCGTCGCCGTCATAGACGTTGGCGTAGCGCTTTTCGAACATGGTGCGGTCGATATTGGCCGCACGGTGCTCGGCGATTTCCTTGTTGGTCGGCCATAGGTCGGCGAGCATCACGTCGTTGCCGTCCTGGTCCTGTCCGATCGGAGTGGTCGTGATGTCCTCGGTCACCGTACCCTTGAGCGCATAGGCAACAACGAGCGGCGGCGATGCGAGGAAGTTCGCGCGCACATCCGGCGAGACGCGGCCTTCGAAGTTGCGGTTGCCCGACAGCACCGATGCGGCGACGATATCGTTGTTGTTTATCGCGGCGCTGATCGGCGGAGCCAGCGGCCCCGAGTTGCCGATGCAGGTGGTGCAGCCATAGCCGACGAGATCGAAGCCGATATCGTTGAGGTGCGCCTGGAGGCCCGATTTCACAAGGTAGTCGGTCACCACCTGCGATCCGGGCGCGAGTGAAGTCTTGACCCACGGCTTGGGCTTGAGACCCTTCTCGTTCGCCTTCTTGGCGACGAGACCGGCGGCGATCAGCACGTCGGGGTTCGAGGTGTTGGTGCAGCTGGTGATCGCGGCAATCACCACGTCGCCGTCGCCGATATCGTGTTCCTTGCCCTCGACAGCGGTGCGGTGCGGCGTGTCCTTGCCGTAAACTGTCTTAAGGTCTCCGTTGAACAGCTCGTCGACCTCGGGAAGGATGACCTTGTCCTGCGGGCGCTTGGGTCCGGCGAGGCTGGGGACGACCTGCGCCATGTCGAGCTCGAGCGTCTTGGTGAAGACGGGTTCGTGCGTCGGGTCGAACCACATGCCCTGTTCTTTGGTGTAGGCTTCAACCAGCGCGATATCCTCTTCGCTGCGGCCGGTGAGGCGCATGTATTCGATGGTCTTGTCGTCGATGCCGAAGAAGCCGCAGGTCGCGCCGTATTCGGGCGCCATATTGGCAATCGTCGCGCGGTCGGCGAGCGTAAGGTTGGCAACGCCCGGTCCGTAGAATTCGACGAAGCGCCCGACGACGCCGACTTCGCGCAGCATCTGCACGCAGGTCAGCACCAGGTCGGTTGCGGTCACACCTTCGGCCATCCGGCCTTCGAGCTTGAAGCCGACCACTTCGGGGACCAGCATCGAGATCGGCTGGCCGAGCATCGCAGCTTCGGCTTCGATCCCGCCGACGCCCCAACCGAGCACGCCGAGGCCGTTGATCATCGTGGTGTGGCTGTCGGTTCCGACGCATGTGTCGGGATAGGCGACCATCTGGCCATCGGGGCCTTCGCTCGCCCACACGCCTTTGGCGATGTGCTCAAGGTTGACCTGGTGGCAGATGCCGGTGCCCGGAGGCACGGCGGAGAAGTTCTGGAAGCTCTTGGAACCCCATTTGAGGAAATCGTAACGCTCGGCATTACGCTCGTATTCGAGCGCCATGTTGGCTTCCATCGCTTTCGGATGACCGAATTCGTCGACCATCACCGAGTGGTCGATGACGAGGTTCACGGGCACCTGCGGGTTGATCTTCGCGGTGTCGCCGCCGAGCGCCTTGATCGCATCGCGCATTGCCGCAAGGTCGACCACGCAGGGCACGCCGGTGAAATCCTGCAGCAGCACGCGCGCCGGGCGATACTGGATCTCGCTGCCGGTGACCGGATTCTTCTGCCAGTCGATAATGCCCTGGATATCGTCCTGTCCGACGGTGAAGCCCTCATCCTCGAAACGCAACATGTTTTCGAGCAGGACTTTCATCGAAATCGGAAGCCTGGAGATGTCGCCCAGCTGCTCGGCGGCCTTGGCCAGCGAGTAATAGGCGTAATCGTTTCCGTTCACCGAAAGTGTCGAGCGGGTTGCGAGCGTGTCCTTGCCGATAGCTGTCATCGGGATATCCCATCCTTGTCTGCTGTCCCGTCCCAGTGGAGACTGGTCGGGGAGGGGGTTCCGGGGCGTGCCCGGAGGTCAATTCTTTGTGGAGCACCTGCTAGACTGCGGGTCAGTCGTCAAGGGGCTGCGCGGCTCTTGCGAGTCGGTTGCGATTGCGCGGCTAAGGTGCCGTTACGGCAGCCGGTTTTCGCGCTTTGCGCGTCGCGATCCAGCAGCCTGTTACGATCAGCAGCGTGCCCACGATTGTCGGCAGGGTAACAGGTTCGCGGAAGAACAGCCAACCCAGCAGGCTCGCCCACAGGAAGCCGGTGTATTCGATCGGTACCAGCGCTTGCGCTTCGGCGCGGGCATAGGCCCAGGCTATGGCCATCGCACCGGCGACCGTGAGCGCCCCCGCGCCGACGATCGACCACAACGAATCTGGCTGCGGCACCGTGCCGAGGAACGGGGCGAACAGCAGCAGCACCAGACCCCCGACGCCGCTGTGAAAGGTCGCTATCTCGACGGGTCCCGCAACCTGGCTCTGACGGCGGATCACGACAAAATTGTAGGCGTAGAGCAGCGCCGAAAACATGAGCGAGGCGATCCCGAGCAGGACTTCGGTCGACATGTCGGCACGTCCTAGCCTGCCGCTGACGATGACGATGGTACCGACAAAGCCGAGCAGGCTGGCGAAAATCGCCTTGCGCTGGATATGTTCACCGAGCAGCACCCGCGCAAAATACAGCGCGATCAAGGGCGCGACGAAGCTGATCGCGATCGCCTCGGCCAGCGGCAGCTTGGTCAACGCGTAGAAGAAGCTAAGCGCCATGAAGGCCGAGATGATCCCGCGCTCGATATGGAGCTTCATCACGCTGCGCGTCGGCCACCCTTTGCGCTGCGCCAGCCAGAAAGGGGCGATGATCGCCGCGCCGAACAGCGACCGCAGCACCGTTGCAGTGTAAGTGCCCACCGCCAGCGCCGCGTCTTTCATCAGCGCATCCATCAACGACAGGAAGCCCACGCCCAGCGCGGCGGCAGCGAACGGAAGAAAGCGGCTGGCGGAGGACGGCGGAGAGGACATGGCGGATCACCCTCTAGGCTCAAGCTCGCGCGTCGTCACGCCTGCATTGCCCGCGCGCAGTGAACAATTCATCGCGGGGAAAGCGATGCTGGTTGATAGAGGGTGGACAGCGGGGATATACTACGCGAAATTTAGTCAAGCCCGTGGTTTGCGGGCATTTCGGGGACGGTAGAGGCAGGTATGCGTAAATGGGTCGGCAGTCTGGCGAGCGGGATCGCGGCGGCGGCATTGGTTTCGAGCGGTGCTTTCGCCCAGGATGAGCAGGAGCCGGTCGAGACCGAGGCGGAGGCCCAGACGGTTGAGCCCGACGCGAGCTTCGACGAAGCCTTTCCGCAAATGATCTCCGATCCGATGGTGCAGGGTGATCTCGCGCCTCCGGGGCCGCTGGTGCAGCCGTGGTCGGTATTCGCCGCGCAGGAACTGATCGGTGTCATCGAAGGCATCGGAGCCGAAGGCCTCGACCCGCGCGATTACGATCTTCAGGCGCTCAAGACTGCCGTGGCATCCGGCCCATCCGAGGAACTCGACGAGCTCGCGTCGCGCAATTTCGTCTGGCTGGTCGAGGACCTGCGCGACGGGCGCACGCCCATGGATGCGCGTGAACAGTGGTTCGTGGTCGATCCCGATCGCGACACCTATCGCACCGGCGACCTGCTGGCCAAGGCGCTCGAGACCGGCGATGTCGCCGGCACGCTGATGGAGCTCAACCCGACCCACGCCGACTACGCGCGGCTCAAGGAAGAGCTTGCGCAGACGCCCGAGAGCGAAGTCGAAAAGCGCAAGCTGATCCGCGCCAACATGGATCGCTGGCGCTGGCTCCAGCGCGATCTCGGCAACCTCTACCTGCTTACCAATGTGCCGGAATACCAATTGCGGCTGACCGCTGGCGACCGGATATTCACCTATCGCACCATTGTCGGCAAGCCAGGGCGCACAGCGACGCCGCAGCTTGCGGAAATGGTCGAAGGCGTGGTCTTCAACCCGACCTGGACGGTGCCGCAATCGATCGTCGTCGGCGAAGGGCTCGGCAACAAGGTGCTGAGCAACCCCGCATGGGCCAAGCGCAACGGCTACACCGCTACCAAGGGCGCGAACGGCTGGATCAGCGTGGTGCAGCAGCCAGGGCCGGGCAATTCGCTCGGGCGGATGAAGCTGGAAATGCCCAATCCCCACGCGATTTTCTTCCACGACACGCCTTCGCGCCACCTGTTCGCAAATGACAACCGGGCGCTTTCACATGGCTGCATCCGCACCGAACGTGCGCTTGAGCTTGCGATCACGATGGCGATCCTCGGCAAAGGTGCGACCAAGGAAGAGGCGGTCGAGATTGCGACGTCGGGCGAATACACGAAGGTCCCGATCCAGCGGAAGCTGCCCGCCTACATCACCTATTTCACGATGGCGACCGACATCAATGGCGAGATGCGGACCTTCAAGGACATCTACGGCCGCGACGCCCCGGTCCTCGCGAGCCTCGACAAACCACGCGTCAAGGATCGCAGCAACGTGATCGATGATGAAGTCATCGTAATCGAGAACGACCCGCGCGACGGGGCCTAGGGCCTAGTAAGACCCGGGTGCGTAGCGCTGCAGATTGTTGGGATTTTCCGGCTGCAGCGTTTCGAGCGATCCGTCCGTCCAGCCGAGGCTGTCGGCATAGAGCAGCCGCCCGCCCGACAGGTTGAGCAGCGCGATCCGGAACTGTTCTTCGCCCAGCGCGAAACAGCCGTTCGAGCGGCCGAGCCTGCCCCAGCGATTGATATGCGAGGGCTCGGCGTAGGCCGCGCGGTGCATCACGATATAGCGACGCAGCGCGGCATCGTTGGTCGGGTCGAGCCCGCCGAGCCGCACCGAGGTGCCGTAGCGGCCCTTGTACCATTCCCATGTGACATAGGCGCCCTTGCTCGTCGCGTTGGAGCCTTCGACGTTGGAATAGCGGTTGAGCCAGCCGTCGTGCTCGGGATCCGATCCGGTGCCGTGGCTGACATGGAAGCTCTGCACTTCCTCGCGGTCGAGATTGACGAAGTGAAACCGCTTCTCGGCCGAATGCACCCCGAAATCGGCGATACCGACGATGTCGCGCTTCCAGATGATGTCGCCCGCACGGTCGAGCTCGCGCTTGGCCAGCGCGAACAGCTTCCGGTCGCGCGCGGAGCCTTTCTGCGGGGCAGCGGCAACGGTTGCGGGGAGCGACAATGCTGCGCCCGTCACCAAGCCGGTCTTGATGAGCTCACGCCTGTTCATGACATCTATACCTATAGCGCAATTCTATCGTTCCCGTGAATATCCAATATGGGATCGTTAACCCGCTTCGTGAAGAGCTTTTGCGGCCATTCCTAGCTTGATCACGCCGGGCATATGCGCCTGGATCTTCGGCCCGAGATCGCTCATTTGGGCAAGGCGCGGGTCCTGCTCCTCGATCATTCGTGCAATCGCCGGCCCGGTCGGGTGCAATCGGCTCTTGGCATTGAAAGTATTGGTCTTTTCATTGCTCGAAAGGATCGCCGTGCTCATCAGGTTCGCCATCACCGCATAGGGGTAGGTGTCGGTCGAATCCGTCAGCGGTGCTGGCGGAATAAGATTGTTCTTCTCTTCATCGGTGTCGAAATTGGCTTCAACGAACGCCGCCAGCGCCGCGCTGTAGGGTACGAACGGCGTCTGCGCGAGTTGCAGCGTGATCGTGTCGCCGTCGAAGAACGGGCGCGGATTGGCCCGCGCTTCGAACGGGACGGCGGTGGCGGTGCAATCGATGAAAAGCGTGTTGTCGGGCACCTCGACGCGCTCGTCACCGAAATGCATTGCGCCCCGTTCGATCCGTGAAACCCGACCCTGGCGATAGACCTGCGTGATCTGCCGCAGCATGTCGACTTCGCCCTCCGAGATCACGGCGTAGTGGAACATCTTGGGCGTCACGCTTTCGTCGATCCGCAGCATGGTTCCGCGACGCCCGAGTTCGGCGAACATCTCGTCGCCGCTTTCCGATGCGGTGGCGGCTTCGACGAGATCGAGCTGGAACTTCATCAGCCCGTCGATGCGGTGATAGGCCGGTTGCAGCAGCTTGCGGTTGAACATCCAGCTGTCGCGCGGGCGCACCCAACCGATCTTGTCGGGTGAGACGCCCGCTTCGAGCAACCAGACGGCGGTGTCCATCGCGGTCTTCCCGCCGCCGATCACGACGTAGTGGTCGGGCAAATCGTCCGCTTGCTTCCATAGGCCCGGAAGGTCGCCCGGTATCGCAAAGCGCGTGCCTTCGGCGATTTCGAAGCCGGGCGTGTGGGTCGAAGGCACCGAGGTCTGGAACCATGTCGCGTCGACGATCTTGCGGCGTACGTGGACCGTCTGTTCTTCGCCCGAGAGGATGCCGCGCACATGGTGGTCGCCGCCGTCCTTCGAGCGGTATTCGGTAAGCGGCAGGTAGGTGACGCGTCCGCTCGGCACCAGCCGTTCGCTTACCAGCTTGCTGTAATAGGCGAGGATCTCGGCATGCTTGGCGAGCGGGTACATGCCCGCGTTATGGCCATGCTCGTCGACCCGGTCGGGGCAAAGCTCCATCGAGTTGACGCCGTATGTCGCGCTCGGCTGGTGCAGCGCAACGAAAGGGTAGGCATCGTTCCAGTGACCGCCCGGCCGGGCGTGCTTGTCGACGATCGTCATGTGACAATCGGGGTCTTCGTCGAGCATGGTGTCGGCGAAGGCGAGGCCGACGGCGCCCGCTCCCACGATCAGGTAGTCGGTTTGGAAATCAGCCATCGTTCCTGCTCCGTCCCGCAACCCACGGAAGCGATAGCATCAATCGAAGTCTCGCGACACACGCATATTCTCGTCGGCCATGGCGAGCATCGAGCGGGCGTGGCGTGCGGCGACGGCGCGCTGGTCGTCGCCATATCCGCCCCCGAGTGCAGACGCGACAGGAACACCCCGCTGGCGGGCCTGCCGGACCACGAAGCGGTCGCGGCGCTGGAGCCCTTCGTCAGTCAGGGCGAGCCGCCCGAGCTTGTCTTCGACATGCGGGTCGACGCCTGCCTGGTAAAGCACGAGATCGGGCGCGAACTGGTGCATGATGTCGGGCAGGTGCGTGTCGAGCGCTTCCATATAGCCATCGTCATCGACCCCGTCGGGCAGGCCGACATCGCGGCTCGAGCGGGCCTTGCGGACGGGGAAATTCTTTTCCGCATGGAGCGAGAGCGTGAAGATGTCTTCGCGCCCTGCGGTCAGGCTGGCGGTGCCATCGCCCTGGTGCACGTCGCAATCGACGATCAGGATGCGATGCGCCTGGCCCTCGGCGATCAGCCGGTTGGAGGCGACGGCGAGGTCGTTGAACACGCAATAGCCCGCGCCGGTGTCGGCGAGCGCGTGATGGCTTCCAGCCGCGCTGTTGGCGGCATAGCCATGCTCCATCGCGAGCCGTGCGGCGAGCCATGTCCCGCCATTGGTGTGGCGCACGCGGTCGCGGATGCGCGTCGTCACCGGGAAGCCGATGCGGCGCTCCTTTTCGCGAGGCACCGCCACGCGGAACACTTCGTCGACATAGTCGGGATCGTGCACCGCTTCGAGCCATTCGCGCGGGCAGGGATCGGGGGCGTGCTCGGTGATCGGGGCGCCGCTGGCACGCAGCTCCTCCATCACGAGGTAGTATTTGTCGAACTTGAATGTCCCGCGGGTCGGTTGCGGGGCCATGTAGTCGGCGTGATGGACGACGTGGAGCATCACAACACTCCCGTATGTTCGAGCACGATCTTGCAGCCGAGACCAATGAGGATCACGCCGCCGAGCACTTCGGCAGGCCTGCCGAAACGGTCTCCAGCCGACTTGCCGATCGTCACCCCGACGATCGAAAGAAGTAGCGTCACTCCAGCAATCAGTGCGGCGGCGACCAGCGGGGGATAGTCGAGCGTCGGCAGGGTGATCCCGGCGGCGAGCGCGTCGATACTGGTGGCGATGGCGGCGACCAGCAGCGCCATGCCGGTGAGCGGGCGCAGAGCTTCGTCGTGCTCGCCCTCGCGGATCATCTGCACTCCGATAAAGGCCAGCAATCCAAAGGCGATCCAGTGATCGATGGCGGCGATATAGTGGAATGCCGCTGCGCCCATACCCCAGCCGATCAGCGCCATGATCCCCTGCGCCGCTCCGAATGCCAGAGCGATCGCGAGTATTGGCCCCGGAGCCGGGCGAAAGCGTGCGCCCTGCACCAGCGCCACTGCGAATGCATCCATCGCCAGCGCAAAGGCCAGAAAGAGGGCTTCGATCATGCGGGCCTACCCCGCGAGGCTCGCCAGTTCATCGTAGATCGCGCTCTCGCTGCGGCTGGCTGCGTCGCGCCATGTCGTCGCGGTATCGCCGTTCACCAGTTCGCCATCGGACGTCAGCACCAGCACGTTGGGCGTGCCGGGCAGATCTTTGAGGCCGAAGCGGCGCGCGATTCCGAGATTATGGCCGTCGCCCCGTTGGGGCATGCCGATATTGACGAAGACGAGTTCGTATTTCTCGGAAACCAGTCCGGCGAGGCGCTCGGTTTCCAGCCATCCGGCGAGCGCGCGGCTGTCGTGGCACCAGTTCGCGCCCATCACCAGCAGCACGCGGGTGTCGCGCTCCGCTGCACGGGCGAGCGCGTCATCGACATCGCCCTCGGCATCGTCGGATACGACGTAGGACGCGGCCTCCGGGCCGTCATAATGCGAGCGGTGATTGAACCACCAGTCGCCCGCAAGGATGGCGGCGGACAGCGCAATGCCTGCCCCGAGGGTCAATAGCTGGCGGATCACTCGGCGGCTTCGGCTTCCGCCGCGTGTGGATCGAACGCGGTCGTTTCGCCCGCTTCTATCTTCGCGGCCTTCTCTTCGACCAGCCGCACGATGTGATCGAGCATGTCCTCGTCCTCGATCGTGTGCGCCTTTACGCCCGAAAGGTAGACCATGTGCTTGCCCGAGCCGCCGCCGGTAAGGCCGATATCGGTCTCGCGCGCTTCGCCGGGTCCGTTGACGACGCAGCCGAGCACCGAGAGGCTCATCGGCGTCTTGATGTGTTCGAGCCGTTTCTCGAGCGTTTCGACGGTGCGGATCACGTCGAAGCCCTGCCGCGAACAACTGGGGCAGGAGACCACGCGAACCCCGCGGGTGCGCAGGCCCAATGCCTTGAGCATCTCGTAACCGACCCTCACTTCTTCCTCGGGCTCGGCGGAGAGCGAGACACGGATCGTATCGCCGATCCCTGCCCACAGCAGCGAGCCCATGCCGATCGAGGACTTCACCGTCCCGCCGATCAGCCCGCCGGCCTCGGTGATGCCGAGGTGCAGCGGGCAATCGACCGCTTCGGCAAGCCCGTGATAGGCGGCGACCGCGAGGAACACGTCGCTGGCTTTCACCGCGACCTTGAATTCGTGGAAGTCGTGATCCTGCAGCAGCTTGATGTGGTCGAGCGCGCTTTCGATCAGCGCTTCGGGGCAGGGCTCGCCGTATTTTTCGAGCAGGTCGCGTTCGAGCGAACCGGCGTTGACCCCGATGCGGATCGCGCAGCCATTGGCTTTAGCGGCGCGGACCACTTCGGCCACCCGGTCGGACCCGCCGATATTGCCGGGGTTGATCCTCAGGCAGGCGGCGCCCGCATCGGCGGCTTCGAGCGCGCGTTTGTAATGGAAGTGGATGTCGGCGACGACCGGGATGCTCGCCGCGCGCGTGATCAGCGGCATCGCCGCGGTCGCTTCCTCGGTCGGGCAGGAGACGCGGATGATGTCGCAGCCGACCTCTTCGCAGCGGCGGATCTGGTCGATCGTCGCCGCCGCATCCTCCGTCGGGGTGTTGGTCATGGTCTGCACCGTGATCGGCGCATCGCCGCCCACGGGAACGTCACCCACCATGATCTGGCGGCACTGCCGCCGTTCGATATCGCGCCAAGGCCTCACTGAAGACATGTGCGCCATATAGGCGCCAGCGAATGAAGGGGCAATGACAAGCGCGCCGCGTTGCGGCATGAAGCGCGCATGGATCCGACCGCAACCGATGCCACCGAAGGCAAGGGACCGCTGATTTTCGGGCGCGTGCTCGATGGCAAGGGCGGGGCCCGCCCGATCGGGCGCGAGGAAGTCGACAATTGGGAGCCTTCCGCGCCGGGCGAAGTGTTGTGGCTGCATCTGCGCCGCAACGCGCCCGAAGTGCAGCCGTGGCTGGAAAACGACCTGGGCATCCCCGAGCCGACCGCCGAACTGCTCGTGTCGGATTCGACGCGGCCGCGGGCGCTTCGCGAAGGCGAGGCGCTGGTTGCCACGCTGAGAGGCATCAATTTCAATCCCGGTGCGCACCCCGAGGACATGATATCGCTGCAATTGTGGTCCGACGGCACTCGGCTGATCACCCTGCGCAAGCTGGCTATGCAGACCCCGCGCGATGTCGTCGCCCTGTTCGATTCGGGCAAGGGGCCGACCGATGCGGGCAGCGCGGTGACCGCAATCGTCGAGCAACTTGTGGTCCGGATGAACCAGACCATCGTGGACATGAACGAGCAGATCGACCTGCTCGAGGAGATGGACGTCGAGGAGGAATACGAGGAAATCCTCCCGAAGATCACCGCGATCCGGCGCAATTGCCTCGCGTTGAAACGCCACATGTCGCCGCAACACGAGGCGCTAGACTGGATATCGCGTTTCGCGCCCGCCTGGTTCGAGGATCACGACCGGCGCGAGATCGCCGAATCGATCGACCGGCTGCGGCGCTACCTCGACGATATCGACATCAGCAAGGAAAGCGCGCTGGTGCTGCAGGACGAACTGCGCGCGCGGTCGCTCGCGTCGAACGAACACGCGACCTATATGCTCACCATCGTCGCCGGGATATTCCTGCCGCTGGGCTTCCTTACCGGGCTGATGGGGATCAATGTCGGCGGGATGCCGGGCCTCGACGACGCGCAGGCATTCTGGATCGTCGTCGCGATCTGCCTCGGCATTATGGCGCTGCAGCTCTTCCTGTTCTGGAAGTGGAAGTGGCTCTAGGCCACGCGCCGCTCACCAGCGGATCAATGGCGGAACCGCGAGCCTTCCAAGAACTGCGGCTATCGCGACCGGAGCGATATGGACGATGCCGACATGGGTCACGGTATCGAGCGGGCAGGTGATGCCATAGGCGAGCGAGCCGAGCGAACCGGCAGCGAGCCCCGTCACCCAGCCAGCGCGTTCGAGCGAAACCGGTGCGCCGCGGCGCAGGAACGCGATCGCCGCACCGGCGACAAGCAAACCTGCGATCAAGCCATATGCCGCGCATTCCCATGCCCACATGACACTTTCGGGGCGCTTCGCAATGATGGTGGACAGCAGCGAGAGCAGACCTGCGACGGGTAGCACACCGATCATCGCCGCGCCCCACATCGCCGCGTTGCCGCGCGCGCCCACGCGGGGCAGCGCCGATGCGACCAGCGCAGCCGTGCTGGCCGCGCCGAGCACGGCAAGCAGCCCGTTCGTGATCCAGAAATAGCCCGAAGCCTCGCCCGAGATCATGCCCCTCCAGAAGCCGAAAATGGCGATCGAGGCCATTCCGGCAATGAGGGTCGCAGCGCCGATCAGCGCCACACCATGCCCGGGCTTCACGCGGGCGACCGGCGTAAGATCCTCGGTCAGGGACGCTATCAGGTCGGCACGATTTGAATTGGTGTTCATTTAGTCTGCTTCCTCGACCAGCGTGGCCAGTTTCTTAAGGCCACGATGGATGTTCACTTTGACCAGGCTTTCGCTCTGGCCGGTCTTTTCGGCTGCCTCGCGGATCGACAAGCCGCCGATCTTCACGAGTTCGATAACTTCGGCCTGCTTGTCGGGTATGAGCCCGAACAGGCGATCCAGGCTCACGCGGGCCATCACGACCTCTTCTTCGCTATCCTGCGCCGCATCGTCTTCCATCAACTCCCGGCTCTCGTGCTTGTAGACCTTGCGCAGGTGATCGACCCAGCGATAGCGCGCGATGGCTGCCAGCCACGGCAGGAACGGGCGGTTCGCATCCCACGTTGCCCGCTTGGTGTAGAAGGCGATCAGCACTTCCTGCACGAGATCGTCGATTTGGTGCGGCGGCACGCGGCGACGGAAATACCGTTCGAGCCACACGCCCACCTCGGTCAGCAACACATTGGCGGCGGCTTTATCGCCGTCCTGCGTCGCTGCCATGAGGCGGGCAAAGGTGGGTTCGTCGGCTACCATCTCAGGCTTCTTTCGGGCCTGCGATCCGTGCGAGGAGCGCATCGAGCGAGAAGAGCCCGCCGCCACGGCTAACGAGGAAACCGCCGAGCGCAAGCACGGTGATTGCCCAGCCGAAGAAGTGATCCGATGTCGGGAACACGAAAAGCTGGATCACCAGCGCCATGACCATCAGCGCTGCCGCCGAAAAACGGGTGGCAAGGCCGACGACGAGCAGGATCGGGAACAGGAATTCCGCATAGGTTGTCATCGGTACAGCGAGATCGCTGGGAATGGGAAGCCCGGTGAATTCGTTCTCGAAGATGAAGTACTGGGTTTCGTCGATCTGCAGCCATGTGCCGTCGACGACCTTGGTCTTGTACGACCGCCAGAAAATCCCGGCGAGCGCGACGCGGGTCGCGAGCTGCACGATGCTCTCCGCGATGGTGCCCGACAGGATGCCGGTCAATCGCTGCCAAAGGCTGGTAAGTGCGTTCATTTGTTGTCCTCCCGTCCGGGTGGCCGGCTGACCTGTTTTCGAGTGCCTGACAGGCCGCCGGCCGCCGTGGCGCTTAGCGCTTGATTGGCTTCAGCGAGCCTTTGCCCTTGGGCGTTTCGATATCTTCGCAAGTGCCCTTGGGCACATATTTCCAGGCGTTACCCTGGTAATCCTTGGTCGAAGTTCCCGCGCAGCTGGTGCCGGGGCCTGCGGCGCAATCGTTCTTGCCTGCCTTGGCGACGCCGTAGCACTTTTCCTTGGCTTCGGATTTCTGCGCGGCGACAGGGCTGCTGGCGAGACCGGCGGCGATGCCTGCGGTGAGGGCGAGGCCGGCGATGTTCACAAGGGACTTGGTATTCATCGGGGTGTCTCCAAAACTTTTCGGGGTCGGGCGACCCGGCACTGTGCCGGACCCACCATGCCATTCGCCGCGAGGCGGGAAGCGGTTACAGGGCTGCGAAAAAAGTGGAGCCGCGCCGCCTGTAACGGCGCAGCTCTCGCTCGCGAACCTGTCGGCAAGAGCGATCCTCGACTTCGGAGAATTTCTGCTATGACTGGCGCAATGTCGCACAGCCGCACCATCGATCCGTTCGGAGGCTTCGGTCTCGGCCTCAGGCGCACGCATTACGAGGATTTTCTCGAAAGCGACGTCCCGGTCGATTTCGTCGAGGTCATTTCCGAGAATTACATGATCGAGGGCGGAAGGCAGCTGCGCATTCTCGATCGGGTGCGCGCAAAGCACCCGGTGATCCTCCACGGCGTCTCGATGTCGATCGGGTCGGCGAACGGGCTCGATGCCGAGCATCTCGAGAAACTCAAGCGGCTGGCCGAGCGGGTCGACCCGCTGTGGGTCTCCGATCATCTGTGCTGGACCCGCACCAGCGCGCATAACAGTCACGACCTGCTGCCACTGCCGCTAACCGAAGAGGCGCTTGGGGTGGTTTGCGCCAATATCGACCGTGCACAGGATGCACTGGGCCGTGCGATGCTGTTCGAGAATCCGTCGAGCTATCTCACCTTCCCCGAAGACGAGTTGACCGAGTGGGAATTCCTTTCGGAGATGGCGCGCCGCACCGGCTGCTACCTGCTGCTCGACGTCAACAACATCTATGTGAGCAGCCGCAATCACGGCTTCTCGGCGCACGAATACCTCGCCGGATTGCCGCTCGAACGGGTGCGGCAAATCCACCTTGCGGGCCACGATCCGGCGACACCCGAGCGCGACGTCATCATCGACACGCATGACCGCGAAGTCGCGGACGGTGTGTGGGATCTCTATGCAAAGGCCATCTCCATGCTGCCGCAACCGGTCGCGACCATGATCGAGCGCGACGAGCATATCCCGCCGCTTCCCGACCTGCTGGCCGAACTCGACCGTGCGCGCGGCGTAGCCAGTGATGCGCTGGTCCCGGCATGAGCGATCTGGCGGAGAAACAGGCCGCGTTCATGCGCGCTATCCTCGATGAGGATGCGCCGCTGCCCGAAGGCTGGGGCAATCGCCAGGCGCTCGGCATGTCGGTCTATCGCGGCAATTACCGCTCGGCGCTGGTCGGGGCGCTCGAAAGCACCTTCGAGCGCACGGCGCGCTATGTCGGCGAGGCGACCTTCAAGCGGGTCTGCGCGCACCATGCACTCGCCAATCCTCCGAGCGGCTGGACCATCGACGAAGCGGGCGAGGGCTTCGACGCGACCTGCGCCGAGCTGTTTGCGAACAATCCCGAAGTCGCCGAGCTTGCGTGGCTCGAATGGACCATGCTGCAAGTCGCGAATGCGCCGGATTGCGAACCGATCGACGCCGACGGGTTTGCCGAGGCAACCGCCGCATTCGGCGACGAGGACTGGATGGGACTGCGCGTCCAGTTCCAGCCCCGCGCTGTGGCCCACGTGGTCCGGACCAACCTTTCCGGCCTGTGGAACGCGCTCGAGGACAGCAGCGAGCTGGACCGGCCCGAGCCGCGCCTCGCCGAACCGCGAGGCTGCATCGTTGCGCGCGAGCAGGAGCGGCCCGTGTTCCAGATGGTCGAGCCCGACAGCGCGGAGGCATTCGCCTTGATTCAGGCGGGCGGCACCTATGGCGAATTGATCCTGCATCTCGCGGGTGAAGAGCCCGAACTCAAGCATGTGCAGAAGGCCGCCATGCGTGCGGGTGCGATCCTCGGCGAGTGGGTGAACGAGGGGCTCGTCACCGGCCTCTCGGCCTAACCGGTGAAGGTCTCGCCCACCATTTCCTCGCTGATCGTCCAAAGCCGATCGGCATTGCCCTTGTCGAGCGCGTAGGTTCGCACCCCACCGGTCGTGGACTCATCGTCCACCTCGGCGACATGGCAGTCCTCGCAATAGACCCCGCCGCGGCCTTCCAGCTCATCGGCGGTCGCGGCCCAGACCTGCGTTGCGGCGCCCTGCGGAATTGTCTTCCACGAGAAATCGGGATCGCTCTTGGAAATACGCTCGATCAGCGCTGCCGATTGTTCCTCGGTCATATGCCGGCCGAGATTGGTCTGAATGCCGCCGGGATGCACCGCATAGGCGTGAATGCCCTTGTCGGTGAAGCGGTCTTCAAGTCCCACGGAGAAAAGCACGTTGGCGGTCTTCGACTGCCCGTAGCTTACCCATTCGTTGTATTCGCGGCTGCGGAAGTTGGGATCGTCCAAGTCCACCGGCGCGAAATGGTGCCCACGGCTAGAAAGGTTGACGATCCGCTTGTTCGAGCCCTTTTCAACAAGGGGCATAAGACATTTCGTCAGCAGGAAATGGCCGAGGTGGTTGGTGCCGAACTGCATCTCGAACCCGTCGGAGGTCTTTGCGAAAGGGCAGGCCATCACACCCGCATTGTTGATCAGCAGGTCGATCTTGTCGAAGCGCTCGCCTGCCTCCCTGCCGCAGGCGCGGATGCCGTCGAGCGAGCCGAGATCGCAGATGATGGTTTCGAGTTTGGCGTCTGGGTGATCGCTCTTGATCGCAGCGACAGCTGCGTCGAGCTTGGCCTGATCGCGCCCGGCGAGAACTACATGCGCGCCGTGCGCTGCCACCGCGCGCCCGGTCTCCTGTCCGAGCCCGGAATTGCCGCCGGTGACGAAGACCGTGGTACCCGACAGGTCCTTGCCCGCCAGCACGTCGTCGGTGGTCGTGTTCTTGCCGAAGTCGCTCATCGTGATTCTCTCCCTTAGAGCCGCAATTCATACAGGAATTCCGGATCGATCTGCTCGCCGACCTCGAACGTGATATCTGCGATCTTCCCGAACCCATAGCGCTGGTAGAAGCGCTGCGCTCCGAAATTCTCGGCATAGACCGAAAGCTGGATCGCACCGTGGCGGTTTGTCTTTGCATAGTCGAGCGCCCAATCCATCAGCGCCGCACCGATGCCCTCGCCGGTACGTTCCGGCGCCGTGTAAAGCTGGCCGAGCGCGATCGGGTTTTCGGCACCGGAATATTCGGCATACCAGCTGGGCGCGCGCAGTTTGCAATAGCCGACCAGCGCGCCGTCGTCCTCGGCCAGCCGGTGGATGCACTCGTCTCCTGCGACCTCTTCGGCCACCGAAGGCTCGGAATAGACTTCTTCGAGAAAGTTCGCGAGATCCTCGGACCGGTAAAGATGCTCGAAGGTCGCGCAGAAGCTCTCGCGGCCGAGCCGGGCGAGCGCGGGAACATCGTCGAGCGTGGCGGCGCGAAAGATCATGCAAGCTGCCTAGCGCAGCCGCCCGCCCGCGTTAAGCGGCGGATCGATCAGCGAAGGTGGCGATCCCGCGGCGGTGTGGTAAGGAAGCACAGCCAATCGAGTTTTGGGGGAAGACATGAAGGCACTCAGCACCGCAATCGCAGCCCTTGCTACACTGTTCGTATTCGCGCTTCCGGTTTCCGCGCAGGAGGCGGCGGAACCGCGCTGGTCGATCGCGATCCACGGCGGGGCGGGCACGCTCGATCCCGACGAGATGACGCCCGAGCGCCGCGCTGCCTACGAAGCTGCGCTGCAAAACGCTTTGGACGCTGCCAAAGCGGTACTTGCCAACGGTGGAAGCGCGATGGATGCGGTGAAAGCCGCGATCGTTCCGCTCGAAGATGATCCGCTGTTCAATGCCGGGCGCGGTGCGGTCTTCACCTGGGACGGCAAGAACGAACTCGACGCCTCGATCATGGACGGACGCGATCGCAGCGCGGGTGCAGTCACCGGTGTAACCTCGATCAAGAATCCCATCCTGCTCGCCGATGCGGTCCGCACCGACAGCCCGCATGTGTTCCTGATGGGCACGGGTGCGGAGCAATTTGCCAGCGAGAAGGGCCTCGAAACGGCACCGCCCGAGTGGTTCGCCACCGAGGCGCGCCGCGAAGCGCTCGAGCGGATGAAGGCGCGTGAGCTGTCCGCGCTCGACGTCGACCACAAGTTCGGGACGGTCGGCGCGGTCGCGCTCGACATGGCCGGCAACCTCGCCGCGGGAACCTCGACCGGCGGCATGACCGGCAAGCGGTGGGGCCGGATCGGCGATGCGCCTGTGATCGGGGCGGGAACCTATGCCGACAATCGCTCCTGCGCCGTCTCGGCGACAGGGTGGGGCGAGTATTTCATTCGCGTCGGCGTCGCATCGGAAATCTGTTCGCGTTACCGCTTCCTGCGCATCACCAAGGCCTATGCGCAGAGCAGCGAGCGGCGCGAATGGCTCGAACAGCAGAACTATCCGCAGGGTATCGCCGATGCGGTGATGCAGGAGGTCAAGGAACTCGGCGGTGACGGAGGCGTGATCATCGTCACGCCCGAGGGGCAGGCGCTGTTCAGCTTCAACACGACCGGGATGTATCGCGGTCGTGCGACCAGTGACGGGGTGAACGAAGTGGCGATTTTCGCCGACGTGATCGAGCAGGCCAGCGAAACGCCGTGACGCGTTAGAATGGCAGGACCCGGTCCCGCCTCACGAAATCGGTGATCACCTCTCCGACGCGGGCGAGCGCCTGCTCGGAGGCCGGATCCGTTTCGTCATGCGTGTCACGCGCCCGGAAATAGGCCGCGAAGGTCACCGGCGCGTGGTTTTCGGGCTCGACGAAGCCGATATCGACGTAAAGGCTACCCATGCCGGGCCACAGCGAGGTTCCGGTCTTGTCGCCCGCGCGCCAGTCATTGGGTATGCCTGCGCGCACCCGGCGCGCTCCGGTCGGCGTATCGACCATCCATTGCCTTAGCAGCGTGCGTTCCGCCGTGGGCAAGACATCGCCAAAAGCGAGCTTTGCCATTGTCCGCGCCATGGCGCGCGGCGTCGTGGTGTCGCGGAACTCCGTCTGTGGGACGTTGTTGAGCGCGGGTTCGGTGCGATCGAGGCGGCTAACGCTGTCGCCGATCTCGCGCCAGAAAGCGGTGAGCGCCGCAGGTCCACCCAGTTCGCGCAGCAGCACGTTGGCGGCGGCGTTGTCCGAATATTTCTGCGTCGCCTCGGCCAGTTCGCGCATCGTCGCGCCTTCGGTGAGCCGCCGCGTGGTGAAGGGCGAGACGGCCATCAGGTCGTCTCCGGTCCAGTCTATCCGGCGGTCCGCATCGATGGTGCCCGCCGCATCGCGCGCCAGCACCAGCGCGGCGAGCGAAAGCTTGAACGACGAGCAGTGCCCGAACCGCATGTCGCGGTTGAGGCCGACCGACAGCCCGCTTTGCGTGTCGTAGATCTCGGCGCCGAGCGTTCCGTTCGCGGCTGCCTCGACGATCCGCAGCTTCGCTGTGAGCCGCCCGATCGGGCTCTGGTCGGGCGGGATGCAGGCCGAAGCGCCGAGCGCGAGGCTTCCTGCCAGGAATGCGCGGCGATCGGGCGTCACAAGTGTTTCTCCATGCACAGGCTGAATTCGTCGGAGACATAATCGCCGAAAGCGGGGCATTCGGCAAAGCCGTGTTTTGCATAGAGCCGCTTGGCCGGGGCAAAGGGCTCCGGTCGCCCGGTTTCGAGGCCGAGCCAATTGTAGCCGCGCGCCTTGGCCTCGGCGAGGAGGTGGACAAGCAGAACCTCCCCGGCGCCCTTGCCGCGATAGTCCGGGGCGGCCCGCATGGACTTGAGCTCGCCGCGCGCTTCGCCAAGGTCCTTGAGCGCGCCGACCGCGGCAAGCGTTTTTCCCTCGCGCACCGCAAAGAAGGTGACATCCGGCGCGCGCAGGCGCTCGGGCGGCATTGCGTGGACCTTGCATGCCGGCGACCAGCGATGCATCTCCTCTAGGTGGAGCCGCAGCAGGTCGAGCACGTCATCGCTCGTTAGATCGTCGCGCCCGATAGCGTAGGCGATCGGGTGCCCGCTCACGAGAACTTGTTCGCCTTGCGCTTGCCGAAGCGCATGTCGCCTTCGAGCTTGGCGCGCAGCTGCGCGTAGAACGCTTCGAGGAAGGCGCGCTCGTCGCCGGCGCCCGGGTCCCAGCCGATCTTGCGGCAGATCGTTTCATGGACCGCCGCGAGCGCTTCGGGCTGGGCATCGCGCAGCATCCGTTCGAGCGTCTGCAATTCGTGCTCGCCGTAGATCGATAGCTCGGCCTCGCCGAATTCGTAACGCACGCCGGTGATCTCGCTCGATCCCTTGGCCGCCGCACCCTGCGTCGAGAGCGCATCGGCGAGCTTGGTGCGCGGAGCCTCGAGCACCCACGTTCCCGCGATGATGTCGCCCGCCCGCAGCGCGTCCTTGTTGAAGAACGGGAACAGCATGAAGATCAGGAACCAGATCATCCCCGCAATTCCGAAATTGCCTGCTTCTCCGCTCGGCGCCATCATCAGGAAGACGAGCGGCATGAACAGCTCGATATCGCGCAGCAGGTTACGCGCGATCACCGCCTCGGGCGTAAGGCGGCCGCCATTCCTTGCCGCGACGCGGATGCCGACGATGCGCTTGCCATAGGTCGCCCCGCGCGGGCCGAGTTCCATGCTCAGGAAATAGCCGTAGCGCGCCAGGAACCCGACAAGGATCAGCACGATGAACAGGAATTCGCCTGCACCTGAGATGTTCTCGTTTGCGGTGTTCATCGCTTCCTCGAACAGGCCGCCGAGTACGAACATCAGGACCAGCTGGAAGACGAAGAGCGCGATGAACAGGATCACGAAATCGAGCACCAGCGCGCCCAGCCGCGACCCGCGCGAGGCGATCGTCACCGGCACGGCGAGCCCCTCGGGCGTGATTAGCATGCGCTCCCGCTTGTTGGTGTATTCCATCGTGCCGGTGGCCGCGTTCATGCCTCTTCCTCCAGCCGATGTGGACGATAGAGGAAGAAATAAGCGAGCCAGAATGCCAGGAACGCGCCGCCGATCACGAAGCGGCTTTCCATTCCGCCGACCAGCTGGCGCGGGAAGGCCTCGAGCAGCGCGGCGACCACCATCATCAGCACCACGCCGACCATCACGATCGCGCTGCGGCGGCCGCTTTCCGATGCCGCCTCAAGGATCGTTCGAGTGCCCGGGAACGCCATCGACCGTCCGATATGCAGTCCCGCCGCCCCCGACAGCAGGATACCGAACAGTTCGGTCGTGCCGTGGACGCTGAGCCACGCCGCGAATTCCCAGCCGAGATCGGCGCCGGCGAACAGCCACACCATCGCCCCCAGCATCGCCATGTTGTGGATCAGCAGCATCAGCGAGGGGATGCCGAAGGCGAAGCCCAGCGCGAAGGCGAGGATGCACACCCCGGCATTGTTGCTGAACAGGTAGGCGGCGAAGACCGATAGCCCGCCGGTGCTGTTCTCCTGCTCGATCGTCTCCAGCAGCATCTCGCGGCTGGCTCCGGGCACGCGGCCTCCGGCAAGCCCGCCGGGCACGAGCCGGTAATACCAATCGGTGTTCTGCGCGACGAGCAACCAGCCGACCAGCGCGCCGGCGGTCATCACGAACAGCGCGATGCAGACGTCTAGCCAGATTTCGCGCACTGCCCGGCTCCAGCCGCCGAAGAAGAATTCGCGCAGCCATCCGAACAGCCCCTTGCGCGGGCCGTAGACCTGGAACCACGCGCGCTGGACGAGGCTTTCGAGATAACTCAGCGTCGCCGCGTCGAGCGAGGTCTCGCGCGCGACCGAAAGGCTGGAGGCGGCGGTGCGATAGAGCGTCGGCAGCGCCAGCAATTCCTCGTCGTCGATCTTGCGCACGCCCCCGCGTTCCATCCGCGCGACGATGTCTTCCAGTCGCCGCCAGTCGTATTCGCGCTCGAGGCGGAAGCGGTCGGAACGCAGCGCCGCGCTCTCGATATCGGTCGGCGCGGTGATTTCCCCGCGCCCGAACCACGCCGAGATTGTCGGAGCCTTCATCCGATCGCCTCGCTGTTCTTGATGATGAAATAGCGGTCGATCAGCCTGTAGCCGATCTGGTCCCACGGCGCCTCGACCACGTCCACGCCCATGCGGCGCAGGCGCTGCAGCACGATTTGGCGCTGGTGCAGCAGCGTGTCTGCGGTGACGCTGCGCGCCAGCGTGCCGATGTCGCCCGGCTCCTCGCTGATGAAGGTTTCAAGCTCGCTATCGGCGATGGTGACGAACAGCACGAGGTGCTTTTCGACCAGCCTCCCGATGCTTTCGACCATCAGTTCCGCAGCGGTCGGGTCGGTGAAATCGGAGAACAGGACGATCAGCGAACGCCGCTTGAGCTTGGCGGTGAGGGCTGCCAGCGCGAGCGTGAAATTGGGCTCGGTCGCTTCGTAATCGAGGCCGGCAGCGGCGCTCTGGAGGCGGTGGAAAGCGCGACTGTCGGCGATGAAGGGCGTCATTACCTGCGGTCGCTGGGCGAAACCGAACAGAGCGACCTTGTCGCCGCCCTTAAGCGCAACATAGGCGCAGGTAAGGGCGGCAGAAACGGCACGGTCGATGCGCGGCATGCCGTCGACGGGCTCGCACATGGCTTGCCCGCAATCGAAGGCGAACACGATCTGGTTGTTGCGCTCGCTCTCGTTCTCGCGCGCATACAGGTGATTGTGCCGCGCGCTTGCCTTCCAGTCGATCCGGCGGCGATCCATGCCGGGCTCGTATTCGGACAGCGCCTCGAACTGGGTGCCTTCGCCGCGAATGCGCCGGGCGATAAGGCCGGTCTGCGAATCGCGCAGGAAAGTCTGCAATTGCTGGCTGCGTACCGGCGAGAGGTCGGGCCAGATGCGGATTTCCTCTTCGAGCGGGCGCGATGTCTGTCGCGCGCCGAGGCCGAGCGGACCGTTCCAGCGCAGCCACGCATGAGTGACCGCGGCAGTCCCGCGCCGCTCGGGATGAACGTCGAATGCGCCGCTGCGATTGCCGGTCTCGGGATTGCGTAACAGTTGCACGGTGGCGCGGCCCGACTGGCCTAGCCGCGGATCGAACTCGATCGCTGCTTCGGGACGGCTCGCGAGCATGCGCGAGAAGCGGGCGAAGACCTCGATCGGGGTCGCCTGACCGACTTCGGTATCGGCGGGGACCTGCACAATCCATTCGCGGCACGATCCGGCGAGGATGCCGTCGATCACGATCAGCCCGATCAGCACGATCGCCGCCGCCGGGGCCACCACCCACAATTGCGGTGCGACCGCCGCGATCACCAGTGCCACCGGCGCGAAGATCGCGATCAGCCATGCCGCGCGCTCGGTCGGGACCAGCGGAAGGTTGGGGCGGAAGCGCTTCATGGACCTAGCGCGGCGCCTCGGTGCTTTCGACCAGCTCGGCAACCAATGCCTCGATGTCGCGGCCCTCGATTTCGGCGGCGGGGCTGAGCGTCAGGCGGTGGCGCAGGACCGGCACGGCAAGCGCCTTCACATCGTCCGGGATGATGTAAGCGCGCCCGTGGAGCGCGGCGCGGGCGCGCGAGGCGTTGGCGAGCATGACCGCCGCGCGCGGGGATGCGCCAACCGCGAGATCGGCGTGTTCGCGGGTCGCGCGCACCAGCCGCACGACATAATTCGTAATTTCCTCGGCGACCGTCACATGGTCGAGCGCACCGCTCGCGGCATGCAGCTTTGCCGCGTCGGCGACAGCGGTCACGCCAAGGTCTGCGGGGCGTTGCGGACCCTGCCGCTTGCCGTAATCGGAGACGATCCGCGCCTCTTCGGCCTCGTCGGGATAGGGCACCAGCAGCTTGAACAGGAAACGGTCGAGCTGCGCTTCGGGCAGCGGGTAGACGCCCTGGTTCTCGATCGGGTTCTGGGTCGCGACCACCATGAAGCGCGAAGGCAGCTGGTGGCTCTCGCCATCGAGCGTCACCCGGCGTTCCTGCATCGCTTCGAGCAGCGCGGCCTGCGTCTTGGGCGGGGTGCGGTTGATCTCGTCGGCCAGCAACAGCTCGCAAAAGATCGGCCCGCGCGTCAGCGTGAACTGGCTGGTCTGGAAGTTGAACAGGTTCGATCCAAGGATATCGCCCGGCAGCAGGTCGGGGGTGAACTGGATGCGCCCGAAATCGAGCCCCAACGCGGTCGCAAAGCTGTTTGCAAGGAAGGTCTTGGCGGTCCCCGGCGGCCCTTCGAGCAGCACGTGCCCCTCGCTCACCATGGCGACCAGCAACTGTTCGACCATGTCTTCCTGCCCGACGACCGCTTTCGCCACTTCGGCGCGGATCGCGTCGGCCAGCTCGCTCAGTTCTTCCAGACTCATGCTCATTTCGCGAGTTTCCTTGTCAGTTCGTTGAGCGCCTGTGCGGCGCGCAGGATGTCGTGGGGTGTGTGGGCGTTGCGCAGCCTTTCGGCGCGCGACGAAAACGGTTCTTCTTCCGGCAGGCGCGCGGCCAGCGCCGCGTCGATCGTCTCGGGATCATGCCGCGCGAGGCCGAGCCTTTGCGCCAATCGCCTTTCGGTCAGGGTGGCATAGGGTTCGGCAAGCAGTCGCAGCCGCTTGGCGCGCACGATCAGCCCGGCGCCGTTGCTCACCAGCCGCTTCTTGCCGAACGCGATTTCGGGCCCGCTCGCCGCCGCCGGACCAAAGCGCAGGAAGGCGCGCCAGCCGATGATCAGCATCGCAAGGATCAGGCACAGCGTCGCCGCGAGAAAGGGCGGGCGGAATGCAAGCGTCAGCAGGTTTTCGGCCCCGCCAAAGCCATTCAATGTGAGGTCGAAGGTTATCCCGTACTCGTCCCCGTATCCGGCTTCGCGGACGAGCGCGAGAGCGGCCTTGGCGCGCTCGGGATCGGCGAGCCCGTAATTGTTCACCAGGTCGGGTTCGACGACGAAGATCACCCAGTGCGCGTTTTCGTAGAAGTCGGTGCCTTCTTCGCCGAGCACGTTGATCGCCAGCGCGTGCCCGGCGGCATCGGTGACGAGCGGATCGTGCAGTTCGTCTTCCTCGGCATAGGCGATGGTTGCCGTCGGCAGATCGCCCGACAGCTCGAGGCCCTCCCACGCAAGCGACTTGTCTTCCTCGAGGTTTTCGATCTTGTGTTCGAAGCCGAAGGGGGCGGGCAGTTCGTCGGTCCAGGGCAAGTGTGTCGACCCTGTCAGCTGGACCCAACCCTCCTCGAACTCGCTCGCCGCTTCTGCCGGAAGATCGCGCGGTGGGCGGCTGGCATACCATTTCGGCAGGATCACCAGCGTCGGCCCGAGATATGCCCGGTTCTGCAGGATTTGCCCGAGCTCTTCGGCATCGGCGTAAATACCGGGAGTGAGGATCAGCAGGTCGTTGGTCTCGAGCCCGCCGGGGGTGCGCGAAAGCGTGACATCGAACCCTTGGCTCTCGAGCATACGCGCCAACCCGGCATAGCCGTTGATCCCCGTCGCAGAAGCGTGAGCCGCGCCGTTGCTGCGGCGCTCCCCCGTGTCGCCCGCGGCCAGGAAATACAGCATCGCAATGAAGGCGAGGAAGCCGACGACGACCACGGCGAGCACGGTGAAACGGCTGAAGGGAGAGGCGCTGCGCCCGGTGTTGACTGTGGTATCGCTCATGCTGCGCCCCCGATGCGGACCAGCGCGAACTCCGCGTAGGCTTTTCGTGCGGCTTCCCAGTCGGACTGGTCGAGCGATCGGAGCGCGAACAGGCTGCGCTCGACCCGCTCTGCGATGGTCGCAAACGCGCCGCGCGCGGCTTCCGAAAGCGGTGGCAATGCCGCCAGTTCGCGCGCGGTGCTGGATGGTTCGACCCAATCCGGCCGTGCGGCGGCGATCTGCCCGACACTCCGGCGCAGCAGCAGATGGGTGGCTTCATCGTATCGCCCCTCGGCGGCGAGCCGGTCGGCATCTTCGAGCAGGGCGAGGCTTTCGCTGCGTGTGGGTGCCCACTCGGGCTCTTCTTCGGCTGCGCGGCGCTCGCGATTCCGTCGTGCCAGCGGGCCGATGGTGTTCACCAGCAGGTAGGCGACGAACGCTACGACCAGCGCCAGCAGCACCCATTGCAGGACCGGCCACGCATAGGCGATTGCCGAGCCCACCGGCGCAAGCAGGTCGCCGAGAAAGTCGAAGAAAGCCTCCAGCGCCTTTTCGATTGCGTTGGGTTCGCGCGGCGGCGTGTCGGGGATGACGATCTCCTGGAACTGGATATCGCTGTCGTCGCGGACATCCTCCCAGCTCTCCAGCGGCGCGTCCCGAACGGGGGCGACGGAAGAGGCTTCGGAATCGGCAGGAGAGGACGTCGCCGGATAGGTCATTCAACCGCGGTGGTGGCACGGCCCGCCGCCCGGTGCAACAGCCGAAAACCGCCTATCCGGGCTTCTCGTGGTTAACCGCGCGGGCGGGCTTCTTCATAGGTGCCGAGAATCCGCAATTCCTTGGAATGGAACGCACATTCCTCCAACGCGCGGTCCACCGCGGGATCGCCCGGAGCACCGATGATGTCGGCGTAGAACATGGTCGCCGAAAAGCTCGCGCCTTGCTGGTAGCTCTCGAGCTTGGTCATATTGACCCCGTTGGTCGCGAAACAGCCCAATACCTTGTAGAGCGCGGCAGGAACGTTCTTGACCTCGAAAATGAAGGTGGTGATCGCCTGCTTGCCCGCGAGGGCTTCCGGCGTCTGCGGCTCGCTCGCGAGGATCACGAAGCGCGTCATATTGTCCTCGCTGTCCTCGACATGGGTCTCGACGATATCGAGGCCATAGAGCTCGGCCGAAATCGCAGGGGCGATCGCGGCGAGTTTCGGATCGCCCTTCTCGGCCACGAACGCCGCCGCCCCGGCGGTGTCGGCATAGGCGAGCGGCACGATACCGCGCTCGCGCAGGAACAGGCGCGACTGGCCGAGCGCCTGCGGGTGGCTGTAGGCGGCTTCGAACGGTCCCTTGCCGGGTCCCATTAACGCGTGGTGGATCGGCATGAAATATTCGCCGACGATATAGAGGCCGCTCTCCGGCAGCAGGAAGTGGATGTCGGCGACGCGGCCGTGCTGCGAATTCTCGATCGGGATGATCGCCTGTCCCGCGCGCCCGTCCTTCACCGCTTCGAGCGCATCCTCGAAGCTGAAGCACGGCAGCGGTAGGGCTTCGGGGCGCGCCTCGGTCGCCGCGCGGTGCGAATTCGCTCCGGGGGAACCCTGAAATGCGATGGCGCGCGCGGGGTTGGCTTCGGCTGCGGCGCGAAGCTGATCGACGAGGGCGAGGGCGGGACCGGGAAAACTTCGCATCAGGCCTGCGGCGTTAATGCGCCAGGGCACCGGCGGCAAGTCCGGTTGCGTTCCTTGCACGAATTGATGTTGCGATCACTCTTGCGCGGGCGCGAGGGGCGCTTTATTGGACCGCCGCAATGGCACAGGAAAACAACACTGACACTCCGCCCGCAGCCGAAAACGGCAGCGGCGATCTGTTCAACACCGCTGCAGGCTGGGTCCTGTTCGCGGCCGGTCTCGGCCTCGGTCTCTCGATCCTCGCCGACAAGTACTTCCACGGCTACGATCCGGAAATGCCGGAGCAGCCGGGTTACCTGATCGAGGTTGCCGAGGAAGAATCCTCCGGCCCCGCCGAAATGACCTTTGCCGAGGCCCTGACCACGGTGACCGCCGCCGATGGTGAAAAGCAGTTCGCCAAGTGCCAGGCGTGTCACAATGTCGCGCAGGGCGGCCCGAACGGCGTCGGCCCGAACCTGCATGGCATCATGGGCGCCTCCTTCGCGTCGAAGGGCGGCTTCAATTACTCGTCTGCGCTTTCGGGCATGGAAGGCCAGTGGGGCTGGGAAGAGATGAACCAGTGGCTCAAGAACCCAAAAGGTTACGTGTCGGGTACGTCGATGAGCTTCGCCGGTCTCGGCAAGATCGAGGATCGCGCTGCGATCGCGCTTTACCTCAACGAGCAAGGCTCGGGCCTTCCGGTCCCCGAATTCACTCCGGCGGCCGAGGAGCCTGCCGAAGGCGAGGGTGAAGGCGAAGCAGCCGAGGCGGGCGCCGACACCGAAGAAGCGGCAGCAGCCGAGTAATCCGCCAAGCGGGCGCGCTCAGTCGCGCCCCTTGAATCCCTGAGCAACGACATACCACTCGGACGAGTCCTTGCGGCTCGCCGGCGGCTTGGCGTGCTTGACCGTCTTGAAGTGCTTCTTCAGCAGCGCGAGCAGTTCGGCATCGGTCCCGCCCGCCAGCACCTTGGCGACGAACGCACCGCCTTTTTCCAAAGTCTCGGTCGCAAACCACGCGCCCGCCTCGACCAGACCCATGGTGCGCAGATGGTCGGTCTGCTTGTGGCCGACCGTGTTGGCCGCCATGTCCGACATCACCAGATCCGGCGGGCCATCGAGCGCCTCTTCGAGCGCGGCGGGGGCGCCATCGTCCATGAAGTCCATCTGGAAGATCGTCACGCCCTCGATCGGCTCGGTCGGCAACAGGTCGATGCCGACGACTTTGGCCTTGGGGGCCTTGGCGCGCACGACCTGAGACCATCCCCCCGGCGCGATGCCGAGGTCGACCACGCGCTTCGCGCCGCGGATCAGCCCGAATTTCTCGTCGAGCTCGATCAGCTTGTAGGCCGCGCGGCTGCGATAGCCCTCCGCCTTGGCCTGTTTGACATACGGGTCGTTCAACTGGCGCTGCAGCCAGCGGGTCGAGCTTTCGCTGCGCTTTTTCGCGGTGCGCACGCGCTTGTCTGGATTGCGACCGGAACGCGCCATCAGTCGGGCTTGCCCGCGCGCATCTCGTTGAGCGCCTTGAGCGCCCGCTCGCTCTGACGCTCCGCTGCCATCAGGCTGCGCAGGATGCCTTCGCGGATTCCGCGATCGGCGACGCCAAGCCGCTCGGCGGGCCATAGGTCGAGAATCGATTCGAGGATCGCGCAGCCGGCGACCACGAGGTCGGCGCGGTCGTGGCCGATACACGGCAGCTCGCTGCGTTCGGCGGGCGACATGCCCGAAAGCCTGCCGCTGATATCGCGCATCGAATCCGACGGCACGATCAGCCCGTCTACCGCCTTGCGATCGTAATGCGGCAGCTCGAGATGCAGGCTCGCCAGCGTGGTCACGGTGCCGCTGGTGCCGAGCAGGCGAATGTCCTCGGCGTCAGCCGCGCCGGCAATGCGCTCGGCAAACGGGGCGAAGCTGCCCGAGACGATCTCGCGCATCTTCGCATAGCGCGCGAGCCGGGCCTCGCGGGTGTCCTCGCCGCGTCCGACCGTGTCGGTCAGCGACACCACGCCCCACGGCACGCTCTGCCAGTCGAGGATGCGCGGCACACGCCCGCCCGGCTCGAGCAGGACGAGTTCGGTCGAACCGCCGCCGATGTCGAAGATCACCGCGGAACCTTCGCCCTGTTCGAGCAGGATGTGGCAGCCGAGCACCGCGAGCCGGGCCTCTTCTTCGGCGCTGATGATGTCGAGCACGATACCGGTTTCCTGCCGCACACGCTCGATGAACGCGGGTCCGTTGGCAGCGCGGCGGCACGCCTCGGTCGCGACCGAACGCGCGAGACGGACGTTGCGGCGCTTGAGCTTGTCGGCGCAGATCGACAGCGCACCGAGCGCGCGGTCCATCGCCTCATCCGAAAGCCGTCCGGTCTTCGCGAGATCCTCACCGAGTTTCACCACCCGGCTGAAGGCATCGATCACGGTGAAATCGCGGCCCGAGGGCCGTGCGATCAGCAAACGGCAATTGTTGGTGCCGAGGTCGAGCGCGGCATAGGCCTGGCCCGGGCGTTGGCCGGTCGCAGCGGATTTGCCCCGCGGTGCCGACGCGCCTGCCCCCTGCGACTGCGCGCAGCTGGTTTTGGTCGAATTGGTGTTCGAAGCACGGTGCGAACGGCCGTTCGTCTTGCCGTTACCCTTTGCCTCGTTGCGCTGGAGGGGACGTTTGTAGCGAAAATCGGCTACTTTGCCGGACCTGTTGCCCCTTTTCCTGCCAGCACTCCTGTTCGCGTCCGGCGGAGGCATATCCGCCATAATCCAAATCTTTCATCTCACTCGTGCAAGCCTTGGCACGAGCACCTGAAACAAAAGCTAAACCAAGCGCGGGCGGAGAGCAAGCGCGCGAAGCCTTGACTGCGCTGCGCGGCGAAACTAGGAGGCGCGCTCGCGCAGCGGACGTCGCACGATCGACCCGCGCCGATTGCCCCGTCGTCTAATGGTAAGACTACGGACTCTGACTCCGTCAATTGAGGTTCGAATCCTCACGGGGCATCCATTTCCAGACCGCAGGGCCTTGGCTTCCGCCTGCCGGAAGGCACGACAGGCTGTCGGTCCCCCGCGCGCATCCGACAGTTCTATTGCGAATCCGGGGAAGCTGAAATAGGGACCCGCTACCCGCGAGGGGTTCAGGAGGTTTCCATGCGTTTGTCGAAATATGTGCTTCCTTTGCTGAGGGAAGACTCCAGCGAAGCGCATATCGCAAGCCATCAGTTGATGCTGCGCGCGGGCCTCGTTCGGCAGACCGCATCGGGCATTTACGCCTGGATGCCGCTCGGCCTGAAAGTGCTCGACAGGATCGGCCGGATCGTGCGCGAGGAACAGGATCGCGCCGGTGCGATCGAAATGCTGATGCCGACCATCCAGCCTGCCGACCTGTGGCGGGAATCGGGGCGCTACGATGCCTATGGCCCGGAGATGCTGCGCATCCGCGACCGGCACGACCGCGATCTGCTGTTCGGCCCGACCGCAGAGGAAGTCATCACCTCGTTGATGCGCGGCTCGATCAAGAGCTACCGCGATCTCCCGCGCACTCTCTACAACGTGCAGTGGAAATTCCGCGACGAAATCCGCCCGCGCTTCGGCGTGATGCGGGGGCGCGAATTCCTGATGAAGGATGCCTATTCCTTCGACCTCGATATCGACGGCGCGCGCCACAGCTACAACCGCATGTATGTCGCCTATCTGCGCACCTTTGCACGCATGGGCCTCCACGCGATCCCGACGAAGGCCGACCCCGGGCCCATCGGCGGCGACATGAGCCACGAATTCATCCTGCTTGCCGACAACGGCGAAAGCGATGTGTTCTTCCATGAGGAATGGGCCGCGGAAACCCGGCCGCAAGTCCCCGACTTCTCGGATGGCGATGCGATCGATGCTTTCGTCGCCGATCGCACCCGCTTTTATGCCGCGACCGACGAAATGCGCGATACCGCGGCCGAGGCCGGGCTCGGCGAAAAGCTGCGCACCGCGCGCGGGATCGAGGTCGGCCACATCTTCTATTTCGGGACCAAGTATTCCGAATCCATGGGGATGAAGGTGCAGGGCCCCGACGGCGATCTGGTGGCACCGCAGATGGGCAGTTACGGCATCGGCGTCTCGCGTCTCGTGGGCGCGATTATCGAGGCCAGTCACGACGAAAACGGCATTGTCTGGCCCGAGGCCGTTGCCCCGTTCCGCGTCGGCATCATCAACATCCGCGCGAGCGACGAGGCCACCACGGCGATGGCGGACAAGGTCTATGGCGCATTGACGGGCGCGGGCGTGGATGTGCTCTACGACGACCGCGACGAGCGCGGCGGAGCCAAGTTCGCAGGCATGGACCTGATCGGCTTGCCGTGGCAGGTGATCGTCGGCCCCAAGGGTGTCGAGCGCGGTGTCGTCGAGCTCAAATCGCGCGCCACCGGCGAACGCGAGGAGATCTCGCCCGAGGCGCTGCTGGCGCGGTTCCAGGGGTAAGTGCGGCAGCCGCAGCGACGGATGGGTCACAGACTGTCTTGCCGACGCAAAGCGGCGCGCCTAGGGCAGCGCTCATGACCGAAAAAGACCTGAAAGACCGGCGTTTCTATCACGCCGACGAAGAAACCAAGTTTGCCGAGCGGGCGCCCGATCGCACGCCGCAAACCGAGCATCCGGCATACAAGCTGGCGTTTCGCGACACCGATTTTCTGCTGCGCGAAGAGCTTCGTCCGGTGCGCTTCCAGCTTGAACTGCTCAAGCCCGAAATGCTGCTCGACGAGGCGCGGGTGGGCTCGACCATGGTCATGTACGGTTCCGCGCGCATTCCTTCTCCGGATCAGGCGCAGGCCAAGATCGATGCTGCGAAGGACGGGACCGACTTCGAGAAGAAAGTTGCCGCACGGCTTGCGGAAAAGGCCAGGTATTACGAGGAAGCCTACAAGCTTGCCCGTCTCGTTTCCGAGAAGTCGATCATCGAGGACGGCAAGCGCCAGTTCGTCGTCTGTTCGGGCGGAGGTCCGTCGATCATGGAAGCGGCGAACAAGGGAGCAAGCGACGCGGGAAGCGAGTCGATCGGCCTCAACATCATCCTGCCGCACGAGCAGGCACCCAATTCCTACGTGACGCCCTATCTTTCCTTGAATTTCCACTATTTCGCGCTGCGCAAGATGCATTTCCTGCTCCGTGCACGAGCGGTGGCGATTTTCCCGGGTGGCTTCGGCACCTTCGACGAATTCTTCGAGCTGCTCACCTTGGTGCAGACCGGCAAGATGAAGCCGATTCCGATCCTGCTGTTCGGCAAGGATTTCTGGACCCGTATCATCGATTTCGACGCCTTGGCCGAGGAGGGCACGATTTCCAAATCGGACCTCGAGCTGTTCAATTGGTGCGAGACCGCCGAGGATGCGTGGTCCTGCATCGCCGATTTCTACGAACTCGAAGCCTAATCAGCCGGGCTCGCTCAAACTCCGCACCGCGTGATGGCCCAGCGGGCCGTTGCCTTCTCCGAAACCGGGGGCGTTCTCGATCGCCGCGCGCACGAAGTTGCGGCCAAGCCGCACCGCGTGTTCGAGCGGCTGTCCGTGGCCGAGCAGCGTCGCGATGGCCGATGACAATGTGCAGCCGGTCCCGTGCGTGTGCCTGGTTTCGATCCGTGCATGGTCGAACTGCACCGCCCGCGCGTTCTCGCCGGGTAGATACAGGATATCGATGATCCGCTGGTCCGAGGTGTGGCCACCCTTTGCGAGCACCGCCGCACCGGTCGCATGTGCGAGTTCTTCGGCGGCATCGGCCAATTGCGAACTGTCGGTGAGATTGCGTTCGAGCAGGTGACCGAGCTCGGGCAGGTTGGGGGTGACGAGCGTCGCCATCGGGAACAGCTTTTCGCGCAACACTTCGACGGCTTGCGGATCGATCAGCGCCGCCCCGCTGGTCGCGATCATCACCGGGTCGAGGACGATGGGCGCTTTGACGCCCACCAGTGCCTCGGCAGTCGCCTCGATGATATCGGCATCGTGCAGCATGCCGATCTTGATCGCGTCGACACCGATATCTTCGATGCAGGACGCTATCTGCTGCGCCACGACCGCAGCCGACATCGGCGCGATAGCTTGCACGCCAACGGTGTTCTGGGCGGTCACCGTCGTGATCGCGCTCATGCCGTAGCCGCCGAGCATGGCGATGGTCTTGAGATCGGCCTGGATCCCGGCGCCGCCCGAACTGTCGGAACCGGCGATAGCGAGGATGCGGGGAGGGATGCGCGGCGTAGTGGAATTGCTCATGCAAGGCCCTTAGCAACTCCGCGCTCTCCGCGGGACCGTTTTTGCGCGGGTGCGGCTGTTGGCTAATGGAGGCCCCGGGCACGCTTCGGTCTCGATGACAAAACAAGCGCGTTGTCTTGCTCGGGTTTCGTCACTCGCTCGGCTTTGTCGCCAGTGCAAACTCGCGGAAGATTTCCTCGTAAAACGAGCCGAATTCCTGGAACTCGTCGGTCTTCGAATTGATGTTGAAAGCAACAGCCATATTGTAGTCCGGAAAAACCAGCAGCCAGCTTTGCGCGCCCCGGGATACGCCGCCATGGTTTGCATTTCGGGCAACGCCTACACCCTCGACGTCGTACTCCCGCCATCGCCAGCCGATCGCATAGTCTTGCTCGTTGATTTCCCCCGATGCCAGCGACTGCGGTGTCCAGAACAGCTCCCGCGTTTCCTTGGAAATATAGCTTTCATCCAGCCACTTCGATCCCATGCGAACGAGATCCGTCGATGTCGAGGCCCAGCCGCCTCCCGGCAGTCTGTGGGACAGATCGATCGGACGCCACGAACGGTATCTTGTGCCATCGGTGAAGTAGGGAGTCGCGTGATCTCTTTCCGGATCCGCGTGTTTTGGCGCCACGACGGTCGACGTCATATTGCCCGGCAGAATGACTTCGTCCCTGATGATTTCGCGATAGGGCTTGCCCACGGCGTCGCTCATTGCCGCACCGAGCAGGACAGTCCCGAGCGACGAATATTCGAAGTCGGTTCCGGGTCCGAACAACAAGGGGCTCTCGTCGAAGACGGATAGCGCGCCGCGAACGTCCGGGTAGTGGCGCTGCAACGCCCCGGTCTCGTAGAACCCGAGCACATCCTGATTGTCGCTGTAGTGCGGAACACCCGCCATATGCGAGGCAAGCATGCGCGGCGTGATGGTCGCCCACGCCTCGTACGGGGCTTCTCTCAGGTAGTCCGAAATCGGCGTATCGAGGTCGATCTCGCCCTTGTCGACCAACCGTGCCAAGGCGGTCGACGTGATCGCTTTCGAAGTGCTGCCGATCCGGAAAACGGTCGCCGGTGAGGCTGGACGCCGCGCGTCGATATCGGCCCAGCCGACAGCGCCTTGCCATACAACTTCGCCGTCGACAGCAACCGCAGCCGTTATCGCCGGCGCGCCGATCTTTCCGCGATGCTCTTCCATGGCAGCGAGGACTTTGTCACCCGGTGCAGCCTAGCGATCATCATGGACTACCTGCGTTTGCGGTGTCTCGGCAGGCAAGGAAGTCCAGCCCCAAGGCGGAAAGGGAGCGTCGCCCTGATGAGCGTAGAAGCCGTAGATGGGCCACAGAAACCATGCGAGAGCCGAAAAGAGCGCGATCGCGCCGAAGCCAAGTAGCCTTCCCATCCTCAACCTATCACCTCACCCGGACGCTGCGAACTGTTCCATTGCCGTCACTACGGCAAAGCAAAACCGCTTAGCCACAAACGATGTAGACCAGTGCAAATCCCCCGGTTTCGAAACCCGTCGCCGCTAGGCTGTCATTCCGCCTCGTCCTTGAATTTCCGCGTGGTGCTTGGAGGATACTTCTGATGCAGCGCCCTGGCCCGGGTCGGGCGGTCCATCAGCTCGCCGCCACAATTGGGGCAGCGATCGTCGAGCTCTTCCGCGCACGGCGCGCAGAAGGTGCATTCGAAGCTGCAGATGAAGGCTCCGGGGGCCTCGGCGGGCAGGTCGGTGCCGCACCGTTCGCAATCGGGGCGCATTTCCAGCATGGCGATATCCTTTCCTAGGCTGCCGCGCGCACCGCGTCGCAGATCCGGTCGACCACGGATTCGACCTGGGCCTTGTCGTCGCCTTCGGCCATCACGCGGATCACGGGTTCCGTGCCCGATGCGCGGATCACGAGACGGCCCTTGCCCTCCAGCTCGCCCTCGGCGGCCGCGATCACCGACTTGACGGTCTCGTTCTCGAGCGGCGCGCCGCCATCGTAGCGGACATTCTTGAGCAGTTGGGGGACCGGATCGAACAGGTGCAGGATCTCGCTCGCCGGCTTTTGCGAGCGCACCAGGCTGGTGAGCACGCGCATCGCGGCGATCGTCCCGTCGCCGGTGGTCGAATGGTCGAGCAGGATCATGTGACCCGATTGCTCGCCGCCGACATTGAAGCCACCCTCCTTCATGCGTTCGAGCACATAGCGGTCGCCGACCTTGGTCCGCTCGAGCGTCAGACCCTGCGTTTCGAGATACCGTTCGAGACCGAGATTGCTCATCACGGTCGACACGATCCCGCCACCGCTCAAGGCGCCCTTTTCGTGCATGCGGGTCGCGATCAGCGCCATGATCTGGTCGCCGTCGACCGCGCGGCCCTTTTCGTCGACCACGATCAGCCGGTCGGCATCGCCGTCGAGCGCAATTCCGATGTCGGCCTGCTCGGCGACGACCTTGGCCTGCAGCGCCTCGATCGCGGTGGAGCCGACCCCGTCATTGATATTGATACCGTTGGGCGTCACGCCCAGCGTGATGACATCGGCGCCGAGTTCCCAGATTGCCGACGGGGCGACCTGATAGGCTGCGCCATTGGCGCAATCGACCACCACCTTCAGCCCGTCGAAGCGCACTTCGCTCGATACGGAATTCTTGACCGCGTGGATGTAGCGCCCGCGCGCGTCGTCGATCCGCCGCGCCCTGCCGATATTCTCCGAGGTCGCCAGCTTCGGCTCGGTTTCGAGCAAACGCTCGATCTCGGCTTCGGCTTCGTCCGAGAGCTTGAATCCGTCGGGGCCGAACAGCTTGATGCCGTTATCGGCATAGGGATTGTGGCTGGCCGAGATCATCACGCCGAGGTCGGCGCGCATCTCGCGGGTAAGCAGGGCGATGGCCGGAGTGGGCAGAGGGCCGGTCATGATCACGTCCATGCCCACGCTGGTAAATCCTGCGACCAGCGCGCTTTCCATCATATATCCCGAAAGCCGCGTGTCCTTGCCGATCACGACCCGGTGGCGATGTCCTCCGCGAACGAAATAATTGCCCGCTGCCTGGCCCACGCGCATCGCGGTTTCGGCGGTCATAACCCCGGCATTGGTGCGCCCTCTGATCCCGTCTGTGCCGAAGAACTTGCGTCCCATCCCGTGCGCTGCCTCCTTGTCGCGCCCGCCCGATCTACCGAGCTTGATTGTCAGGCGCTTCTGGCGCGGTTATCGCGCGAAGGGAAGGGCAAGCAGGCAACCGGGGACGCAAATTTTGAGCAATCCAGCAGCGAAAGCGCCCGAACAGGGCTTCGAACTGGTGACGATCCGGCTGCCGGTCGTCGCGACCTTCGTCGCACTGATCCTGGGCCTCGCGCTCGGGGTGGCGTTTGCAGGCGGCGGCATCGCGCAATGGGTGCAGGATGTCGTCGCGCTGATCGGTCGGTTGTGGCTGCGCGCCTTGCAAATGACGATCATCCCGCTGGTCGCCAGCCTGCTGGTGCTCGGGATCGCGCAAATGATCGCCGCGGCGCGCGCCGGGGCGGCCGCGATCAAATTCCTCGCACTGGTGTTCGGGGTTCTGATCGCTGGCGGATTGTTCACCGCACTCGTGATGCCGCTGGTGCTGCAGGCTGTCCCGATACCCGAGGCGGCAAGCGGTTTCCTGAGCGAAGTTCCGGAAGGCGAGCAGCAGGTGCCGGGAATTCTGGATTTCCTCGCCTCGCTGATCGCGCCCAACATGTTCGCTGCGGCGGCGGAAACGGCGATGCTGCCGCTGACGATCTTCTTTGCGCTGTTCGCTGTGGCGATCGCGAAGCTGCCCAAGGCGCAGGCGACGACGCTGCTCGGCTTTTTCCATGCGCTTGCCAATGCGATGCTGATGATCATCGGCTGGGTGCTGTGGGTGGCGCCGGTCGGCGTCTTTGCGCTCGCGTTCGGTGTCGGGCTGCGCAGCGGCGGCGGAGCGTTTGCGGCTCTCGCGCACTACATCCTGATCGTTTCAGCGATGGGCGGGTTCATCCTCGTGCTGGCCTACCTGATTGCCTGGGCGCTAGGCGGCGTGGGGCCCTTGCGGTTTGCCCGCGCCTTGATCCCGGCGCAGGCGGTTGCGATTTCGACCCAGAGCTCGCTCGCCAGCCTGCCCGCCATGCTCGACAGCTCCAACCGGCTGGGATTGAAGCCCGAAACGAGCGAATTCGTGCTGCCGCTGGCGGTGGCGATCTTCCGCGCGACCAGCGTCGCGATGAACCTGGCGGTCGCGCTCTATGTTGCCGCGCTGGCAGGGATCGAGATCCCCGTTGCGCTGGTCGGTATCGGTATCCTGATCGCGGTGATCATCAGCATCGGCTCGGTCAGCCTTCCCGGCTCGATCAGCTTCGTCGTTTCGATCGGCCCGATCGCACTGGCGATGGGCGTGCCGATCGAGCCGCTAGCCCTGCTGGTCGCCGTCGAAATGCTGCCCGACATCATGCGCACGCTCGCCAATGTGACGATGAATGTCGCGGTGACGTCCGTGGTGGATCGCGGAGATGAAGAGGTGGCGGAGGCCTAGCCCTTGGTAGGAGCGGCAAGGCCGCGACCGGCTGCCACTTCGTCGAGCTCTTCGAGGATCGCGCGATGCGCGGTGTCATCGTCGAGCGAACGCTGCGGAATATCGCCGTCTTCGAGCATCGAATTGAGCGTCGCGCGCGCGCGGCCTACCCGGCTCTTGATCGTACCCACTGCGCAGCCGCAGATTTCGGCGGCTTCCTCGTAGGAGAACCCGCCCGCGCCCACGAGCAGCAGCGCCTCGCGCCGTTCGGGCGGGAGTGTGAGCAATGCGCGGTGCATGTCCGAAAGGTGGATCGGTTCTTCCTGCCCAGCAGGTGCGGTCAGGATACGCTCGGCAACGCCTTCGTCGTAGTCGCCGCGAAAGCGGTTGCGGCGCATGTCGGTGAGGTAGGCGTTCCTCAGGATAACGAAGGTCCAGGCGCGCATCGAAGTGCCCGGCTCGAACCGGTCCTGCGCGGCCCAGGCTTTCAGCATGGTTTCCTGCACCAGATCGTCGGCCATGTCGGGACGACCGCAAAGCCCGCGCGCGAAGGCGCGCAGATGCGGCACGACTTCGGTCAGTTCGCGCTTGAACGCGGCCTTTTCAGCGGGCGTCCGCTTCGGATAGCTCTTCTTCTTCTTGCCGGCCATCAGGCGCCGCCTGCTTTCCCGGCTTCATCATCGCTCTCGTCCAATTGGGCGAGAAGGTCCTTGAAGCTGTCGGGAATCGGTTCGTCGACGACGGAATCGTAGAGCTGGCGCAGGCCGTCGGCCCAATCCGGCGATGCTTTCTTGCCGGGCGGATTGCCGCCGTGCTTTTCCGGATCTTTAGTGTCTTTGCCCGATGGCATTGATTTTTGGTCCTGATCCCCGGTGTACCGGGCAAAATTACCCGGCACGGCGTTGCGAAATTGCTCGTCAACGCTAGTCCTGAATTGGGAACGAAGCGAGCCCGGTTTGGTTCCGTCCACACGTAGCACCCGAATGAGAGAATGCCAGGTTACGGTTCAGGAGGCGGAGTGGGAGATCAGGCCAAGGGCTTGCAGCAAGGTGCGGAGCGGCCCGTTTCAGCGGGAACCCGTGCACGAAGGTGGCTGATCGATTACCCGCGCGCCATTCCGCTCGGGATTTTCGCCGCAATTGCCGCGATCACTGTGCTCAGCGTCTATTCCATCGAAAGCAATGTGCGCGCTCGCGAAGACGCACAGATGCGCGAATACGCCCAATCCATCGCTTCTGCGCTGGAGCAGCGCGGCAACAGCTTCTCGTCCTATCTGCGCGCCGGAGCCGCACTGTTCTCCAGCGTCGATGAGGTCAGCCCCGGCCTGTTTCGCCAGTTCGTCAGCGAGTTGCGTCTCGATGTCGAATATCGCGGGGCCGAAGGGATCGGATGGGTAAGCGTCATTTCGCAAGAGGAAGAGGCGGAATTTCTCGCGCGTGCCCGCCGCAACCAGCCCGATTTCCCGGCGGTCCGCCCCGTTCCGGAAAGCTCGGCGGAACGGCTCGCACCTGTCACCTATTTTTCACCCGATACCGCACGCAACCGCCGGGCGCTGGGGTTCAACATGCATTCCGATCCGGTTCGTGCCGCAGCCATGGCCGAAGCCAAGCGGACCGTACGCCCGACCGCATCGGGTCGCATAGTGCTTGCGCAGGAAGGGTCCGGCAACGCGCCGGGATTTGTGATCTTCATGCCGGTCTACAGCGGCGATCCAGCGACGCGCGACTATGAGAACAGTCTGGCAGGCTTCGTCTACAGCCCCTTCAATGCCGGGCGCTTCCTCGACTCCGCGATCGCACTTGCCGCGCCGGCCGACCTCGGCGTGCGCCTGTATGACGGCTCGCTCGATACCGAGCATGTGCTCGCCAACCGCCCGCTTGGTGGGAAGGTCCGTCATCATGTCGAAGAGGAAGTGACGATCGCCAACCGGCAATTGCTGCTGGTGGTGGAATCCGACAATTCGCAGGTTTTGGCATCGCTATCGATGGTGACGCTGCTGTTCGGACTTGCGGTCGCCAGCCTGCTGATGCTGCTGGCGCGGCTCCTCACGCAACAGGCGCAGGAAGACCGGGCGCGGCTGGCGTTCTATGAAGAACAGCATTCGATCCGCAATTCGCTGAGCCGCGAGCTCAACCACAGGGTGAAGAACACGCTCGCCAACGTGCTCTCGATCCTGTCGCTGACCCGGCGGCGGACCACCGATCTCGATGAATTCGCCGACAGTCTCGAAGGGCGGATCCGCTCGCTTTCGGCAACCCACGACCTGCTTACCGGCACCGATTGGGGAACGACGCCGATCCGTTCGGTGATCGAGGCCGAGCTTCAGCATTTCCGCGCCGGGAGCGACAATTCGATTGCGATCGAAGGTCCACCGGTCGAGCTCGCTCCGAACGACGCGCTGTCATTCGGCCTCGCCATTCACGAGCTTGCCACCAATGCAGCCAAATTCGGCGCGTTGAGCGTTCCGGATGGGAGCGTTTCGATCAAGTGGCAGCTGATCGACGAGCAATTGGCGGAAGTCGAATGGCGCGAGGCGGGTGGGCCGCCTGTCGCCCAATCGCGTCATCGCGGATTTGGCACCGAACTCATCGAGAAGATCGTCGCGCACGAGCTCAGGAATCCCGTGCAGCTGGAATTCCCCGATGACGGGGTGCGCTGCGTCATGCGCGTGCCGGTGCGCCAGCGCAGCGAATTCCAGATCCGCGAGCGCGCCGATTGATCCGGACTGTCGTCGGCTTCAGTCGAGCGGCCGACTCGATTTGAAGAACAGCGCCTGGCTGATCGCGGCGCGGACCGATTGCTCCTGGAACGGCTTGGTGACCAGATAGGTCGGCTCGGGCCGGTCGCCGGTCAGCAGACGCTCGGGATAGGCGGTGATGAAAATCACCGGAACTTTCGAAATCGCGAGAATGTCGTCGACGGCATCGAGGCCCGAGGACCCGTCGGCGAGCTGGATATCGGCGAGCACGAGGCCCGGCATCTTCTCCTCCACCGCCTCGCGCGCCTGGGTGCGTGTCGCAGCAGTGCCGCAGACCTCGTGACCGATCGAGTTCACCAGGTCTTCGAGCTGCATCGAGATCAGCGGCTCGTCCTCGATGATGAGGACGCTGGTCGCCTGTTCGCGATCGATCTCGCTGATCGCCTCCGCCACCAGCGCTTCGATTTCGGAGGTCTCGAGATCCATGATCATTCCGGCCTGCGCGGCCGAGAAGTCCTCGAGCGTGGTGAGCAGCAGCGCCTGGCGGTTCAGCGGCGTGATCGCGCCGAGCCGGCTTTGGGCACCGGCTTCGTGCTCGCCGCCGCCGGACTGGGTCGCGTCGGGATCGAGGTAGGCGCTCGACCACACCTTGTTGAACGCCCGATAGAGCGGGATCCGCCCGCCATCGAGCGATGCCCGCAGGTCCTCGTCGGCCAGGGCCGCCTCCAGTGTTGCCCGCACGAACGCATCGCCGGTGCTTTGCGAACCGGTGAGCGCGCGCGCATAGCGCCTGAGAAACGGAAGATTGTTGGCTACTTGCTGACCGAGGGACATTGGCGACTCGCTTTCGAAACGTGTTCGGCTCCTTTCAGGAGCGCATTCGAATCGGGGGCATAGCGACTTGAAACGCGCGCGTCGCCCCCAAGCTCGATAAAGGCGTATCGAACGATATGGAGCGGCGAAAGATTTGTGCAATCCTCGATGATCCGGACCGGATTGGAGAGAGTTCACAAAAAAATTTCGATCGGCGGGAACCGGTTTTCGAGACGCGCATTTCTTTCTTGTCACCGCCGAGACCCCCCTCCCGTCCAAGCGGCTGTGACACGATCCCGAAAGGCCTCCACTCTCCCAAGTGGAGGCCTTTTTTGTCGGGTGTCCATCAGGCCAGTGGCTTCTCGTAGATCGCGTATTCGCGATTGATCGTGCTCTCGATCGTATCGGCAATCGCGACCATTCCCTGGTTGTCCTCGAGGATCCAGCCGATTTCGCCGCGCCTGGATTCGAATTCTCCCGCTGCGTGGCGGCGAATGTAGGAAATCATCATGAAGGCGAGCTGGCTCGCCATGCGCGAGTTCTGGAATTCCTTAAGCACGCCCATCAGCGGAACGCGCATGTCCGAACCGCGCGGCTTCCTGAGCCAGCGCAGGATGTGAAACCAGCCCAGCGGGAACAGCTTGCCGTCGATCCGCGCGAGTACATCGTTGAGATCGGGAAACGTCAGCATGAACGCCACCGGGCGCCCATCGACTTCGGCAATCATGTTGAGCTTTTCGTGGATGATGGGCTTGAGCTTGACCCCGGTGTGCTCGACTTCGGCCTCGGTCAGCGGGACGAAACCCCAATTGTCCGACCAGGCATCGTTGAGAATGCCGAGGATGATCGCTGCCTCGTTGTCCCAGTCCTTCTTGTTGACCGGGCGGACGGTGATCCGCTCGTTGCGTTCGCCGGATTTGACGATCCTTTGCACAAGCGGGGGAAACTCTCCGCTGATGTCGAGATCGTAGGTGTAAAGCGTCTTGGCGCGAGCATAGCCGGCGGCTTCGATCCATCCCGCGTACTCCGCCGGATGATGCCCCATCATGATGACCGGCGCGTGATCCTGCCCGCGCACCAGCAGGCCGGGTTCCTCCCAGATCGATAGCGAAATCGGGCCGACGACGCGGGTCATACCCTGCCCTTGCAGCCACGCCTCGGCGGCTTCGAGCAGCGCCTTTGCCACCGTTTCGTCTTCCGCATCGAAATAGCCGAACATGCCGGTGCCGGGACCGAACCCTTGCTCGGGCGGCATGTCGAGTGCCAGCTCGTCGATATGCGCCGAAATCCGCCCGACAGGTTTGCCGCCGCGCTGCGCGATAAAGAACTGCGCACGGCCATGGCCGAAAAACGGGTTCTTGCCCGGATCGATCAGCTCGAGCTGTTCGCTGCGCAATTGCGGGACCGAATGTTCGAGCCGCGCGGCAAAGGCCCGCCCGACATCGACGAACCGCGCACGTCCGCGCTTGTCGTTGACCGGTTCGATACTTATCTGTGCGTCCGTCACGCAGCGTGTCCCGTATTGTTTCAAATCAATGCGACCCTGCCCCTGAACCTGCATCACAAGCAAGCCAGTCGATCACTCTTGCCAACACATCCTGTTTGGCCATGCCGCCGGTTTTGCGGTAAAGGCCGCCGCGAGACATACGAATGAACATGCAACAGAGCCCTTTACCTGCCGAAGCAGCTGCCTCTTCCGCGACGCGGGAGCGCCGCGCCGTGCGCGCCGATTTCCAGACGCAGGACGACAAGGACATGCTGCGCGCCGCGCGCGATCTCGTGCGCGATCTGGGTGAAGCGAAGCCGGGTATCTACTGGCCGGACATGCTGGTTTCGGCAGCGATCGGCTATGCCGGGATCGCAGCGGCGATCTTCGCAGGAAACGCGTGGACTGCGGTGTTCGCCGGCGTGGTGGCTGCGCTCGCGCTCTACCGCGCACTGATGTTCATCCACGAGCTCACCCATATCAAGAGCGACGCGCTGCCGGGTTTCCGGCTGGCGTGGAACCTCATTATCGGCATCCCGATGCTCACGCCCAGCTTCATGTACGAGGGCGTGCATGTGATCCATCACAAGCGCACGCAATACGGCACTATCGAGGATCCTGAATACCTGCCGCTTGCGCTGATGAAGCCGTGGAGCCTGCCCGCATTCGTGCTGATCGCACTGCTTGCGCCTGCGGCGCTGATTATCCGCGCCGGCATCCTCGTGCCGATTGGCGCGGTCATTCCCCCGGTGCGCAAACTGGTTTGGGAGCGCTTCTCCTCTCTATCGATCAATCCCGAATTCCGGCGCAAGCCGCCGACCGGCGATTTTCGCAAGCGGGTCCTGTGGCAGGAGACCCTCGCGAGCGTCTGGGCGATCGCGGTGCTGCTGAGCCCATTCGCGTTCGGCTGGCGTCCGGTGCTGATAGCGCTCGCGATCTTCTCGGTCACCGCCGTGCTCAACCAGCTGCGCACGCTGGTGGCGCATCTGTGGGAGAACGAGGGCGAGCCGATGACGGTCACCGCGCAGTTCCTCGACAGCGTCAACGTGCCGCCGCCGGGACGGATCGCGGAGATCTGGGCGCCGGTCGGCCTGCGCTATCACGCGCTGCACCACCTGATGCCCTCTATGCCGTATCACGATTTGCCCGAGGCGCACCGTCGCCTCAATCGCGAGCTCGGCACCGGTTCCACCTATGAAGGCGCGAACCATCCGGGCATGTTCCCGCTGGTCGGGCGGATCGCACGCAGCACGATGATCCGTCGCTAAAGCGGTCTGCGGCCTAATCGGCCCGCTGCAATTTCGAGCCCTTCGGCGGAGTGGTTCCTGCAGTATCCGAACCGCCGCGGATCATGGTGCCGGTCGCTTCGTCCTGATCGCCCTCTGCATCCGCCTCAGCCGCCTCCGTTGCCTGCTCCGCCGGTGCGTTCTCGTCGATCCGGGCGGTGACCGCCGGTTCGTCTTCCCTCGTGTTGCAGCCTGCGAGCACAAGCGCGGCGGCTGCGATGGTGAGCGCATGTTTCATGGCTTTCTCCTCGATTGCGAGCCAGCATAGGCGTCGTGCAGCCGGTGACAAAATCCCGAAACGGGTGCGTCTCAATCGAGGAAACAGATCATCGCGCAGCGGCGGTCGCGCGGAAGGCCGAATTCGACCGCTGCGTCCTGTCCAGCGGCCAGTCTCGGATAGGCGTCGAGGTCCTTGATGATCTCGAAGCCGTGCCGGGAATAGAACGGCGCGTTCCAGGGAACATCGCGAAAAGTGTGGAGCGTGATCGCCCGAACTCCGGCATTTCGCCCGTCGATCTTCAGCGCGTTGAGCAGGGTCGCGCCAATCCGCTTGCGCTGAAATGCGGTCGCCACACTGAGTTCGTGGAGATGCAGCTCGCGCCCATGCCTTCGCGTTGCTGCAAAGCCGATCACCTCATCGCCGCTGACTGCGGTCAGGCAGTGCCGCTGGGCGATCATCGCACGATATTCGTCGGCGCTATTGCTCGGCGGTATCGGCAGTCCGGCAAGGCTTGGCTCGTCGGCCAACAAGCGTGCCGCGTCCTCTTCAACGGTATGAAAGGCCTCTGCGTCTTCGGGTCGGGCGAGGCGCAGCGACCAGTC
Source organism: Erythrobacter sp. GH1-10 (assembly GCF_045363165.1). Classification (NCBI taxonomy): domain Bacteria; kingdom Pseudomonadati; phylum Pseudomonadota; class Alphaproteobacteria; order Sphingomonadales; family Erythrobacteraceae; genus Erythrobacter; species Erythrobacter sp. GH1-10. The sequence continues at coordinate 809,724 of NZ_JBJFLP010000001.1, forward strand.
CGGGCCCGAAGTCATTCCTCGGTCCGGATCAGGACCGTTTCGCCCACCAGCAGGAACAGGAAGAACGGCGCCCATGCGGCAAGGAATGGCGGATATCCGCCGAAGCTGCCCATCGCCAGCGCGGCATTGTCGACCACGAAATAGGCAAATCCCAGCGCCATGCCGATGATAGCGCGGACGAACAGCTGGCCAGAGCGCGCGAGGCCGAACGCCGCGACCGAACCGAGCAAGGGCATCAGCAGTGCCGATAACGGCCCCGAAATCCGGTGCCACCAGTTGGCGCGCATTTCCGATGTGCGCATTCCGATCGCCTCGAACGCGTCGATGGTCTCGGACAATTCCCAGAAGCTCTGTCCGTCGGGGTCGATCGATTGCAGGTCGATCTGTTCGGGCGTGAGCGCTTCGCCGACGATCATTTCGCCGAGCTCTTCGGTCTCTGCGCTGCCGACATCGAACCTTTCGGGATCGGCAAGCCTCCAGCCGGGCGCAGCATAGGTCGCGCCGCTGGCCTTGACCTGCTCGATGATGATCCCGCCCGGTCCGCGCTGGTACCAGGTGACGTTGCTGAGCTGGATATTCTCGCCCGAGCCGACAAGCGTTGCCGCGGTGAGCACATTGGTGCCGTCCGACAGGTACACGTTCGAACGCACGCCCGAATCGTCCGGTATCGGCTCGTACTGCACCGCCTCCCAGGCCTTGAGCGTCGTATTGGCGCGGGTCACCACCCGCTCGTTGAACGCAAAGCTCACCACCGCGACCACCGCTGCGGTCAGGAGCAGCGGGGCAAGCACCTGGTGCGCGCTGAGGCCCGCCGCCTTCATCGCTACCACCTCGCTGTTCTGGTTCAGCGTCACCAGCGTGATCAGCGTCGCCAACAGCACCGAATAGGGCAGGAAGCGCGATATCAGCTGCGGTATCCGCAGGCTGGCGTATTTGAGGATTTCCGCCTGTCCGTTGCCTTCGGGCGTGAGGATGCGTCCGGTCGCCGAAAGCAGGTCCAGCGCCATGAGCACCAGCACCAGCATGACGAGCACGGCAAAGATCCGCACCACGAACATCTTCGCGAGGTAAAGCGTGAGTGTGCGCGAGGGGAAGAAGTCGAGCTGCATGGCGTTTCGCTATGGCTGGCTATTCCGCGGGAGACAATTGCGGATCGGAATCCTCGGGCAGCGCGGTGCGCGGGCGGCGCCGCTTGAACAGCTTGCCGATCTTCTTCGCGATCTTGGCAAAGGCGTTCTCGAGCGCGCCGATCGCCTGTCCGCCGGGCACGTAGGCGACCCGGTAATACATCCACAGGATCAGCGCCGCGAAGATAACGAACGGCCCCCACAGCGCCAGGATCGGATCGATACGCCCGAGCGTCGCGACATCCTCTCCGTACTGATTCACCTTGTGATACGCGACTACCATCACGATCGAAACGAACACGCCCAGCGCGCTGGTCGATCGCTTGGGCGGGATCGCGAGGCTGACCGCGAGCAGCGGCATCAGCAGCATCATGACGATTTCGACCAGGCGGAAATTGAAGGTCGCCTGGCTGGCATCGCGCTCGGCCTCGGGCCGGTTTTCGCTCCACCCGATGCTGAGCAGTTCGGGAAGGATGTATTCGCGCGTCGCATCGCCGCGCGCGCGGAATTCGTCGATGGCGGGAAGGTCGATCGGCAAATCGTGACGACTGAAAGACAACACCCGCGGGGTTTCGCTGCCGGTGTCCTGCACGATCGTGCCTTCGGTCAGGCGCAGGATGATCGTGTTGGGATCGTCGGTTGTCGCCATGAACGACCCTTCGCGCGCGCTGATCGAGAGAACCTGGTTCTTCTCGTTCGCAACGCGGGCGAAAATGCCCTTCAGGCGCGTGCCGTTGTCCTCGCTTTCCTCGATCCGCAGCGCCATCCGGTCGGCGAGGGTGGTGAATTCACCGACCTTGATCGATGCCCCGAGCGCGCCCGAACGCAGCTCGTATTCCATCTGCTGGTAATAGTAATTGCTGAGCGGCTGGATGTAGAACACGATCCCGACGTTGATCGCCATCAGCAGCAAGGTAATCGCGTAGGGCACGCGCAGCAGGCGCCAGTACGAAAGCCCCACCGCGCGCATCGTATCGAGTTCGCTCGAAGTTGCGAGTTTGCGGAAGGCGAGCAGCACACCGAGCAGCAGGCCGAGCGGGATCGCAAGGCTGGCGTATTCCGGCAGCAGCGCACCGAGCATCTTGAAGACCACGCCGATCGGCCCGCCTTCGACGGCGACGAAATCGAACAGCCGCAGCATCTTGTCGAGCACCAGCAGCGAGGCGGCGAGCGCGAAAACGCCCATCAGCGGCACGATCGTGAGCCGGAAGATGTACCGGTCGATACTGGGAATGAAGTTCAGCACGGCTTGCTAATGGGCCTTCGGATCGCTCTCAACCAACGGTAGCGCGAGGCATAGCGCGAAATTCGCGTCGGGTCATGTGCCGTTTCGACAGGCGGGTTTCACCAAAACCGGCTGCCGGGGACGCCTTTGAAGGGACCGGCTTCGTACTGGCTGATCCATCCGCCGTAAAAACTGCCGGGTTGCGGCGTGATCTGCTCGCCATCGACAAGGCACCGGTCGAACGGCTCGGGATAGAATGCGATGAAATCGCGGATCGCCGCGAAGGACGGTGTCGGGTCGGAATAGGACCACGCAACCGCTTCCAGCCGTTCGTCGCCGATCACCACGTCCCAATAGCGCGCCTGCCCCTTCCACTCGCACAGCGATCGCCGCGAGTTGGGCTCGAGATGCTCGGTCGCGATGTCGGCAGGCGGGATGTAATAAGTTGGCGGATGGCTGGTTTCGAGCGTACGCCATGCATCGGTGCTGTCGGCGATCGTTACGCCGCGATGGATGATCTGGATGCGGCGCGCGGTCGCCTCGCAGATGGCAGGACGGGGATAGTCCCACACGCTTTCCTGTCCGGGGCCGACCGGATCGGGTTCGGGGTGGTGCGGCTGGCGGCTCACGCCTTTTCAAGCGTGCATTGCAGCGGGTGCTGGTTCTGCCGCGCGAAGTCCATAACCTGGTTCACCTTGGTCTCGGCGACTTCGTAGGGGAAAATACCGCACACGCCGACACCCCTCTGGTGGACATGGAGCATGACCCGGGTCGCCTGTTCGAGATCCATCGAGAAGAAGCGCTTCAGGACCATCACCACAAATTCCATCGGGGTGTAATCGTCGTTGAGCATCAGCACTTTGTACTGGCTCGGCCTCTTCGGCTTGGCGCGGGTCTTGGTCGCGACCCCGACTTCGCCCTCGGTCCCGGCATCGCCATCCTTGCCCGCATCGTCGTCGCCAGCCGCAAGAGGCGCGAAGACGAGCGGCAGCTCGATGGGATCAAGAGTGGGGCGGGGCTTTGCCATGAGGCTCCATTATGGGATTCGTAATCGTGATCGCAAGGATTCGTGGGCGGCCATAGCGCGCGCTCTATTAACGAGACGTCGCCTGCGCGGTTCCGTTTGTATCTGTGACAGATAGCAAAAGGCCGGACAGGCGCTTGGTCGGTCCTGGCCCAGCGATAAAACGAAAAGGCCGGACAGGCGCTTGGTCTCTCCTGGCCCAGCGAGCAAATGAAAAGGCCGGACAGACGCTTGGTCGGTCCTGGCCCAGCGAGCAAATGAAAAGGCCGGACAGACGCATGGTCTGTCCGGCCTGGCGCAATGCGCCCACTTCATGAACCGGGTTTGGGAGAGAGAGGAGAGGCCCGGTTCAGAAATATGTTGCTTAGGCAGCCTTCGAGATCTTCTCGGCGGCCACGCTCACGCGGTTCGAGATCGGAGCGAAAGCGTCGTTGTAGAGCTTCACCCATGCTTCGGTGCGCTTCGAGCCGTAGCCGACGAGCGCGTCGAAGTTGCGACGTGCGAGTTCGCCCTGCAGCTGGAACAGCTCGGTCGGCGACTTCACCGAAGCCATCTTCTTGGCGTCTTCGGTGACGGTTTCGACGACAGTCTTGCCGGTTTCGACGTTATCCTTGGCCAGTTCCTGGGCACCGGTGAAGAAGATCTTGCCGCTCTCGACGACAGCGTCGAGGTTGGCCTTGTTGAACTCACCGAAATCGCCGGCGAATTCGGTAGCCGAGGTGTAGGCACCCTTCACGCGCTCTTGCACGTCGGCAGCCATTTCCTTGGCGGTGGTGGTGAAATCGGTCTTCTTTGCGGTAGCCATGATGGTGTCCTTGAGTTGGGTGACGGGGTTGGTGTTCTTCGGAGCCGCCTTCTTGGCAGGTGCCTTCTTGGCAACCGGCTTCTTGGCGGTCGTTTTCTTCGGTGCGGCCTTCTTTGCAGCCGGTTTCTTGGCCGGTGCCTTTTTCGCAGCCGGTTTCTTGGCGACCGCTTTCTTGGCAGGGGCCTTCTTGGCCGGCGCCTTGACTGCCTTCTTTACAGCAGCGGCCTTCGGCGCGGGTTTCGGAGCGTCGGCTTCAACAGCCTCGGCGACCTTCGCGGCAGTCGTCTTCTTTGCAGCTGCCTCTTCGTAAGCTTTCTCGGCAGCGGCATCGATTTTCGATTGGGTGTTGGCTTCAGCCATAAATTCCTCGCTTCATGTTGCACTGCACAAAATAAGCATTGCAGGTGCGAAGTCAAGGATTTTTTGTGCAGTGCACAAAAAGTGATTTGATCGCTGAATTCAAACAGAAAAGTGGGCACCGGGCGTGCGTCGGTCAACCGAAATCGTGCATTATCTCGTCTTCACATAACGCCCCGGAGCGTCCTCGATCACGGTGTCGCCGCGCCCGCCGGGCTTGCGCTTGCCGGTCGCAGGGACTTTCGTGTCGTCCTGCTTTTCCAGCCATTCGAGCCAGTGCGGCCACCAGCTGCCGGGATGCTCCTCGGCGCTTTCGATATAGGCCTTGAGCGAGGGCGCGTTGCTGTCGCCGACCCAGTACTGGTATTTGTTCGCGGCAGGCGGATTGACCACCCCGGCGATATGGCCCGAGCCTGCCAGCAGGAATTCGAGCGGGCCCGCGAAATGGTCGGTGATCCGCCACACGCTCTCGGCCGGGGCGATATGGTCCTCTCGCCCGGCCTGCACGAAACTGGGCGTTTCGACCTGGGTCAGGTCGATCGGCGTTCCGTCGGCGGAAAGTGCGTCGGGCACCACCAGCTTGTTGTCGCGATAGAGGTCGCGCAGGTAATCGTTGTGCCACTTCGAAGGCAGGTTGGTGACGTCGCCGTTCCAGTGCAGCAAGTCGAAGGCCGGATAGTCCTCGCCCAGCAGGTAGTTGTTGACGACGTAGTTCCAGATCAGGTCCTTGCCGCGCAGCGCGTTGAAGGTCGCGGCGAGATAGCGCCCGTCGAGATAGCCTTGCGGTGATAACTGCCCGATCATCTCGAGCTGCGAATCCTCGATGAAATGCTTGAGGTCGCCCGATTTCTCGAAATCGACCTGCGCGGTAAAGAAGGTCGCGCTCTTGACCTTGTCGGCCTCCTCCCGCCGCGCAAGGATCGCGAGCGTCGCGGCGAGCGTGGTCCCGGCGACGCAATAGCCGATCGTGTGGACATGCGGCACCTTGAGCCGATCGCGCACACGGTCGATCGCGTCGATCTGCGAACGGATGTAATCGTCCCATACGACATCGGCCATGCTCTCGTCGGCCGATTTCCAGCTGACGACGAACACGGTGAGCCCCTGATCGACCGCCCACTTGATGAAGCTCTTCTTGGGGGTGAGGTCGAGGATGTAGAAGCGGTTGATCCACGGCGGGAAGATCACCAGCGGCACTTCGTAAACGTCCTTGGTCGAGGGGCTGTACTGCACCAGCTGGTACATCGGGGTTTCGTGCACCACCTTGCCCGGCGTCGCCGCTAGGTTCTCGCCCAGCGTGAAGGCATCCGGATCGGTGTGGGTCAGCTGCCCGCGCTTCAGGTCGTTGATGAGGTGGCGCATCCCGCGCACCAGGTTTTGCCCCTTGGTCTCGACCGTGCGTTTCATCACCACGGGGTTGGTCAGCAGGAAATTGTCGGGGCTCATCGCTTCGGACAGCGCGTTGACCGCGAATTCGAGCTGCTTGCGTTTTTCCTTGTCGAGCCCGTCCATGCTCTTGACCGCTTGCCGGAAATACTCGGTCAGCATCAGGTAGGTCTGGTGAAGCAGCGCGAAGGCGGGGTGTTCGCGCCATGCGGGATCGGCAAAGCGCCGGTCCTTCATCGGCAGTTCGGAGGCGTCGTCGCTCTCCCCGCCTGCGCCTGCAGAGGTGACGAACCGTTCGAAGACGCCCTTCCACAGCGCCAGCGAATCCTGCGCCAACCGGGCCTGCGCATCGAACGCGCCCTTGGGGAACTGTTCGACCATGCTCTGCGAGATCACCAGCCACTGCGCCGGATCGAGCAGGTTCTTGCCTTCGGTGGACTTCTTCGCCGCTTTCTTCGCCTGATGGCCCATGAATTCGAGCCACATCTGCTGCAATTCCGTGCCTGCCTTGGCCCATTCGCCCAGATCCCCGGCGCTTACGCCTTCGGGCAGCATGCCCTTCAGGCTGGCGCCCAGCGCCTCGCCGGAACCGCTTCCCGATCCCGGCATCGCCTGCGCAAACATTTCGCGCATTGCCTCGCCCTGCATGTCGAAGAAGGCGCGGAAGGGTTCTCCTGCTGCGAAGGGGTTGTTGCCGTCGTTCTGTGCCATGATTCCTCACGCGTTGCCTGATTGCGGTGCTGACCGGTGGTTGGTGACAAGTCTAGCGAATACGCCTTTCCACATCGACCATTAATGGCTTAAACACCGGGCAAAGTCCGCTGTCATTTTGATCGCGCGGGCGATTGGCGCGAAACTGGACAAGAATCGCAATGGATGAACAATTTTACCGCATGAAGCGGCTGCCGCCCTATGTCATCGCCGAAGTCAACGCGATGCGGCACGCAGCCCGGCAGGCCGGTCAGGACATTATCGACCTCGGCATGGGCAATCCCGACCAGCCGCCGCCACAGCACGTGATCGACAAGCTATGCGAGGTCGCCCAGAAACCCGACGCGCACGGCTATTCGCAGTCGAAGGGCATTCCGGGCCTGCGGCGTGCACAGGCGAACTATTACCAGCGCCGGTTCGGGGTCGATCTCGATCCCGAAAACGAGGTCGTGGTGACGATGGGATCGAAGGAGGGGCTCGCGAGCCTCGCCAATGCCATCACCGCGCCCGGCGATGTCGTACTGGCGCCAAACCCTTCCTACCCGATCCACACATTCGGGTTCATCATCGCCGGTGCGACGATCCGTTCGGTCCCGACGACACCCGACGAGGAATATTGGCGTTCGCTCGAAAGTGCGATGAATTTCACCGTGCCCCGCCCGAGCGTGCTGGTCGTGAGCTATCCGTCCAATCCCACGGCCGAAACGGTCGACCTTGCGTTTTACGAGCGGCTGGTGGACTGGGCGCGCGACAACCAGGTCTGGGTGTTATCCGACCTCGCCTATTCCGAACTGTATTACGACGGCAAACCGACGCGTTCGATCATGGAGGTCGAAGGCGCGAAGGATGTGGCGGTCGAATTCACCAGCATGAGCAAGACCTATTCGATGGCGGGCTGGCGGATGGGCTTTGCGGTCGGCAACAAGCAGCTGATCGCGGCGATGACGCGGGTGAAGTCCTATCTCGATTACGGGGCCTTCACGCCGATCCAGGCAGCAGCCTGCGCCGCACTGAACGGTCCGCAGGACATCGTCGAAAAAAACCGCGAGCTCTACCGCAAGCGCCGCGACGTGCTGGTCGAATCTTTCGGCAGGGCAGGGTGGGATATTCCGCCGCCGTCTGCCTCGATGTTCGCCTGGGCCCCGCTCCCGCCGGCGCTGGCCGAGATGGGCAGCCTCGAGTTTTCCAAGCAATTGCTGACCGAGGCGCAGGTCGCTGTGGCTCCGGGTGTGGGCTATGGCGAAAAAGGCGAGGGATTTGTCCGAATCGCCATGGTGGAGAACGAACAGCGCCTGCGGCAGGCTGCGCGCAATATTAAGCGCTATCTGACGTCGCTCGGCGTGAACGGGCCGGGGAGTTAGCGAAAGGATTCAAGTGCTAAGCCCCAAGCCCGAATAATTGGGAGCAATGTCGCCAAATACGCATTAATCATAAAGGCGGGCATAGACTGAAGATGGAGGTTCCAATGCCGCCCCAAGCGGCGCGGCCGCTGACCGAAAGGCAGCAGGCCGTGATGGAAAGAATAGATCGAAGAATGCCGATCAAGGTGATCGCGCAGGAACTCGGCGTATCTGAAACCCGGATCAACCAGCACATCCGGGCCCTTAAGGACATCTTCAAGGCGGAAAGCCTCGGCGAACTCGTGGAAGAGTATCGCGCCACCCTTCCTGAAGAAGGTCAGGGCGAAGCATCTGAAAACACTAAGGGAAATTCCTCTACAGGTTCTTCAGTCAAGGGCTTAACCGAACCTGTATACAGCAAAAATCAGGTCCACGGACACACTCTGGCCGGAATAGATGGCAGCCGGGTCGACCAGGGCGAACTCGTGATGAGCGATGTTCTCCCGCTGATCGAACAGGCGCCCTGGCTGCGTCCTGGCGAACCGAAGGTCGTCCCCGGGGTGCTCGACGGCGAACATGCCGTCCTGTTTCGTCTTGCTGCCATAATCGGGATCGCTTTCGGCATTTTGGCTGCGGTGGTTCTGACGGTTACGGCGGCGGTCGCAATCAGCGAGGCGATGGACGGAAGAGCGCGCGTCCCCGTGGAACAAGTCTAACCCGCCGAGCGAGCGGCGGTGGGTCAGGAGTTATTCAATGACCGACCGTATCACCAACGATGCCTACAACCTCAAGAAACTCATTCGCGAGTCGGAAGCACTCGCCGATGAATCCATGATCGCTTTTGCCCGTCTGAAGCAGGCCATCCTTTCAGCGCGCCAGAACCCGGCAATCGAGGTTCACGCCGGGCAGAAGGCCCTGATGCGCCTGAACCAAGCTGAGGCCGAAGCCATGGCAATGTCCACGAGCCTCCTTCGGGTTCATGAAGAACTGAGCAAGATTGCGCGTGAAAAGATGGGCGGCGATGGAAACGTGCCTACCGAAATCCCTGCCGAAGCAATGGAAAAGGCGGAGATGGGCAAACAGGTCGCGGTGAGGGCGGAGTAACCAAAGACTCTCCATGCTTGAGTTGATTGTAGAGTATCGCGACGACGCGCAGCACATCGCCAGCATCCTTTTGGGGCTGGCGATGTGGCGCTGGGGCGGGGCCCCCGAGAAGATCGTGGCGCTCACTTTCGTGGTGCTCTTCACTCTGCCGAATATGATCACCGGCTTTGTGTCCGGTGGAGCCTTGCTGTTTATCGAAGGTGGGACATTCTACGCGGGCATAGACGTAGTGGCCGCGGTGATCTTCGTCGCGGTCGCGTTGAACGCCAACAGGAATTACACGCTCTGGATTGCCGGGTTTCAACTTGTCGCGACATTCTCCCACGCAGTCAGGTTCATGGTCGACGTGGTTTCTCCGCTGGCTCACGCGATGATGGTGATAGGTCCTTCCTACTTCCAGTTGATCCTGATGACGGCTGGACTCGTGCGTCACATCCGACGTGAAAAACGCCACGGCAGCTACCGCGACTGGCGGATTACCCCAAAGCAACCATGGGATCTTGTTGAGCCCGGCGGTGGCCCGAAAGGAGGTATATGATCCAGTCTCTTGAAAGACGAGTTGCCGTCCACCCGCGTTTCGCGGGACAGCAGGCGGGCGGAATGCTGGCATATCTACGTCGCTCGATGCTGCGCGAAGGCGAAACCTGCGAACGCTTCCACGCCATCTTCCTCAATGCGCGGCAGGCCTACCTGGCCGACACTGCGATGGGGGTGGGTGGCCATGCTGTGCTCTCGCTGCGCATGCGTGACTTGTTCGGCAAGGCGCTTGCCGTCGGTGCCAGCGGGCTGATTGTCGCGCACAATCATCCCTCGGGCGATTGCCGTCCGAGCCGCACCGACATCGACGCGACCCGCCGGCTCAAGGACGTCGCCACCGCGCTCGACATCGAGCTCATCGATCACCTCATTCTCACGGAGAACGCCGCCTATTCGATGCGCGCCGGGGGAGATCTGTGAATTCGAACGCTGTCCGCACGGCGTTTCCGGATGGCGATATTCTGATACCCCGCTTCCGCGACGCTGGCGCGGTTATGCTCGACCTGTTTTACCGCGACGGTCGGGTCGACGATCGCTGGCTTGGTCTTCATCCTCGCGAATTCGAATTGCTGTGGCGGCTGGCCGAAGAACCCGGGCAGCGGATGACCAAGCCGGAGCTTCTGGCCGATGTCTGGCGGATCCATTTCGAACCCGAAACCAACAGCCTCGCGGTCCACGTCGCACGGGTGAGGGCCAAGCTCGAACCCTTCGGCCTTGCCCACCTTCTCGCGACCCATCCCGATGGCGGATACCTGCTCGACGTCCCGCCCGAGCCAAGCGCCTTGATGTTCGCGCAACGGGGCGACGGCTAGTCGTCAAGGCCCCATGCAGGCTGGACTTGCGCGGACGAGTCGGCCATTTCTTCTCGCGACACGGCAACTCACTCAGCAAGGAAAGCCACATGGCCCAACCCGCAACCATGCCCGCCAACGATCGCGTCTCGATCGAGCTCGGGGACGACGGCGTTGCACAGGTTCGCCTGACCCGCAGCGACAAGATGAATGCACTCGATCCGGACATGTTTGCGCGGATTATCGAGGCTGGCAGCGTGCTGCGCCGGATGAAGGGCCTTCGCGCCGTGGTGCTTTCGGGCGAGGGGCGCGCCTTTTGCGCCGGGCTCGATACGTCGAGCTTCGCCCGCCAGCCGAGCCCCGACGAACCCGAGCTGACCGAGCGGACTTACGGCAATTCGAACAAGTTCCAGCAGGTCGCGATGCAGTGGCGCAAGCTGGAAGTGCCGGTGATCGCCGCAGTGCACGGCATCTGCTTCGGCGGCGGGCTCCAGATTGCGAGCGGCGCCGATATCCGCATCGTCCATCCCGAGACCCGGATGTCGATCATGGAGCTCAAATGGGGCCTTGTGCCGGATATGGGCGGTTACGCACTCTGGCGCGGCCTGGTGCGCGACGACGTCCTGCGCGAGCTGGTCTACACCAATCGCGAATTCACCGGCGAGGAGGCGCAGGGCCTCGGCTTTGCAACCCATGTCGACGAGGATCCGCTCGCCCGTGCGACGCTGATCGCGGGCGAGATCGCCAATCGCAACCCGCATGCCATCCGCGCGGCCAAGCGGCTCCAGGCTGGCATGCTCGAACGCGGCACCGACGCGATCCTGCTCGAGGAAAGCATTGAACAGCACGCGATCATGCGGACCCGCAACCAGGTCGAGGCGGTGATGGCAGGAATGGAAAAGCGCAAGCCGACTTTCGAGGACGTTTAGGAGCGGTCCGCTCACGCCGTGGGCCTCGCGCGGGGATGGCGCGCCGCCATTTTCCTACTCGCGGCTGCCACGGTAAGGGGGACGCGGTTCTTTCACATCGTCGAGTCCGTCGCGTAAAAAACCGTTTCGGCAAAGTGTCAACTTCGCCTTTTGCGCATTAATATGATCAAAATTAATGGCTTACGCTTTAAAAGCGTGGCTGACACGGTGTCAACTTCGTCAACCACGCGGCCGCTCGCATGTCAGCCGAAAACGGCGACGCTTTGCAGCCCGTCCAGCACCTGGCGGCCTTCGATGTCCCACATCCGGAGGCGCTCGGAGGAATAACCGGCATCGGCATGCTGGCTGGCGTTTTCGGCAAGGTACCAGCCGCCATCGGATTCGCTGTGCGGGTCGAGCACGTTGAACGACCAGTTGATCGAGCTTATCGGTCCTCTGCGCTGCATGATCCGCATCGCTCCCGGCGGCATGACGTCGCCCATCAGCACCAGCTTGCTGACCGGATCGAGATCGTGCTCTTCGGTCAGCCGCGCCCAGCGGCGCACGGTCGCTCCGCGATCGGCATCCTTCGCCTGCCCGTAGCGCAATTCGAAATTGTTCTGGACGAAGCTCGGACCCTTGCCTTCCATTGCGGTGGCGTTGTCCTGAGGGAGCCCCGGCCACTCGTCGGGGCCCTGCGCGGGATGAACCGCGTTGGGCTCGCGCTCGGCAGCGAACAGCCAGAAGGCGGTCAGCGCCACGCCCTTTTCGTTGCGGATCTCGCTGCGCACTTGCGTGACATTGCGCCCTTGCCGGACGATCTCGGCGGAGAGCTCGATCTCCTCGCCCACCGGCGCCACGAACGCGATTTGCGCAGCGCGCAGTGGCGGCAGGTCGGGAAAAGCGCGCTGCGCCATAGTGAAGGCGACGAGCGCGGATGCGCCGCCATAAAGCGTGCGTCCCTGCATCCACTCCTCTGCGTGGGCGAGACGGGCGGGGCCGGGCTTGCCCGTGACGGGTTCGAGAAGGCTGGCAATAGTCATGACGAAAGGCTCTGCCTCGCGAGCTGCCTCGGGTCCAGACTGACGTTGCGTAAGGTAGCGGATTGGATAGGGCGCGGGCCGGCATTGCTCAGCGATGCGAAAGGCGGATTGCCTTTGTCGCGCCGAATCGCTAGTGCGCGCGCTCCATTTGGTGCAACGCGATCGCACGCACCCGATGGCTCGGCCCGATGGCGGAGTGGTGACGCAGCGGACTGCAAATCCGTATACGCCGGTTCGATTCCGGCTCGGGCCTCCACCTTTGGCGCACATCATGCGCCCGAGTGCCGCTTTAGCTCAGTTGGTAGAGCACATCATTCGTAATGATGGGGTCACGTGTTCGAGTCACGTAAGCGGCACCATTCGCTTATTCCTAACCGATGGCAGCCTCGCCATAATCGCGGTTATCGCGCGCCCGCGCAGGTTGGTCGCTCAGGCGGTGCACCGAGTTCGGCAATCGTGCGGTCCACCTGCCCCGCCGCGTCGCCGAGGTAGCTGCGATAGTCGAGCAAATCGTCGAGGCGCCCTTGCAAGAGAGGATGCAACTCCGGATCAGCGAGCAATTCCTGCCGGAAGGTCGTTCCATCGGCCAGTGATGCTCTGGCCGCCTTTGCTACCAATTCTTCGGCGTGCTCCTTGCCCAGATCGTCCTGCAATTCCAGCACCAGGCGCTGGGCCATGATCATGCCGTCGGTTCGCTCCAGGTTTGCAGCCATGCGCGCTTCATCGACAACCAGCCGAGACAAGAGCGCATTCAGGTCATCGGCGCTATCCATGCTGCGTTTGCTGATTTCTTCGAGAACGCGGTTGGGGCGCGAAGTGTTATCCCGCTCGAACGCGTTGACGATGTCGTCGAGAATAATGGTGGCCTGGGCTGGGACGACACGCCCGAGGTGCATAAGTGCTTCGGATCGGCTCGGATTGCGTTTGTGCGGCATGCTTGAGCTGCTGACCGCGGAGCCCGGACGCTCTTCGTAGACCTCCGCAATATCGGTCATCTGCAGCGTGAAGACCTCCTCTCCGATCCCGGCATTGACCCTTGCGATGATCGCGAGAATTGCCGCGTATTCTCCGAAGACGTCGCGCATTCCGTGCCAGTCGGGTGCAGACACAGGGCCAAGCCCTAGTGCGTCCGCGGTGAGTCGTTCGATCTGTGCCCCCTGGGGACCCAGGCCGAGATGCGTCCCAACCGCACCTCGCATCACGCCCAGAGTTCCAAGGCGACAATAGACGGCATCGAGCCGTTCGATATTGCGCCGGTTGGCCCCGGCCCAGACCGCCACTTTCTTGCCGAAGGTAATGGGGAGCGCATGCTGGCCGAGGGTGCGGCCGATCATCGGGGTATCACGATGTTCGAGCGCCAGCGCGAGCAGCTTCTGTTCGGCTTCGAGCAATTCGGCGCGCTGCAACTCGATCGCGCGGCGGAGCTGCATTATCATCACCGTGTCGTAGATATCGACGGTCGTGGCTCCGAGATGAAGCGCGTCGCTGGCTTCCGGGCTGAGCGACCGCCTCCAGACATTGAGCAGCGCCACCATACGATGGCGCACGCGATCGTATTCGGCCTCCCAATCGTCGATCGGCGCGTATTCGAGTGTCGCGGTTCGGCTGATCTCGTCGGCCGCGTCTTGCGGAATGATACCGAGCTCGGCCTGCGCCTGTGCGAGCGCGGCCTCCACTTTCATAACCAGGCGGTTGGTTTCGGTCTGCGTGAACAGCGCGTCGATGTCGTCGGCTGCATGCGCTTGCGGAGCGACCACAAGCATCAGAACGGCGACGAGGGCAGTCAAGAATCGGATCATCGAAGCTCCTGGGGCCGCGTAAGACGTCCCTTTAAATCAGCCGAAAATAGCGGGGACGAGGTAGATCGAGATTACCGCGAGAACCCCCACGCCGATCAAGTTTAGCACAACGCCAGCGCGCATCATCCGCGGAATCGACACCGCGCCCGAACTGAACACGATGGCGTTGGGCGGCGTGGCGACGGGCAGCATGAAGGCACAACTCGCTGCGAGCGTAACCGGAACCACGAAGATCAACGGGTCCTGCCCAGTCTCTACGGCGACTGCGGCCATAACTGGCAGGAATGTCGCTGTCGTCGCAAGATTGCTGGTCAGTTCGGTGAGGAAAATGACCATCGCAGTGGCTGCGATCACGAGGATCGCGACGTTGATGGCGCCGAGAGGGGCAAGCGACTGGCCGATCCACTCCGTAAGGCCGGAACTCGTCATCGCTCCCGCGAGCGCAAGCCCTCCGCCGAACAGGATCAGGACACCCCAAGGCAGTTTTTTCGTGTCTTCCCAGCCGACCAGCGCTCCCGGCTTGCTGCCCGAAGGGACGAGAAACGCAGCAAGAGCGATGGCCATCGCGACCCCGGAATCGGACAGACCTTGTATTCCGGTGAGATCGGCAATCGGCTCGCGCAGGATCCAGCCCGCCACCAGGATAACGAACAGCAGTCCGACGCGTTTTTCGGCGCTCGTCGCTTTCCCGAGATCGCTGGTAAGATCGCCGAGTTGGCTCCTTGCGTTTTCGTTTGCGCGAAATCTCACCTTGAAGACCAACCGGGTGAGGATCACCCAGGTCAGAGGAAGCATGACGATGGTGACCGGAACACCCACCAGCATCCACCGGCGAAAATCGATTTCGATGCCGTAATTGTCCTGCAAGAAGCCCGACATGAAGGCATTGGGAGGCGTGCCGACCAGCGTTGCAACTCCGCCCAGCGTGGCGCCATAGGCGAGCCCGAGCAAAAGGGCGGTCTCGAAGTCACCGCGCTCCTTTGTCGAAATGTCGGGGATGGTGTCGCGGATGACCACGATTACCGACATCGCGATCGGGAGCAGCATGAGCGCGGTCGAGGTGTTCGAAATCCACATGCTGATCAGGGCACTCGCGAGCATGAAGCCGGCCACGAGCGAGCGTCCGTTCATACCGGCGAAGCGGAAGATCTGGAGCGCCACTCGCCGGTGCAGACCGGATTGTTCGATCGCCAGAGCCATCACGAACCCGCCGAAAAACAGCCATATGATGGGGTGCGCGTAGGACGGAGCGGTCTCGTCGATGGGCATCACGTCCATGAATGGCAGCAGGACCAGAGGCAGGAATGCTGTGACCGCCATCGGCGCGGCCTCGGTCGCCCACCAGATCGCCATCAGGGCGGCCAATGCCGCAGTCCTCGTCCCTTCCGGCGGCAAGCCGGCGGGTTCGAAGAATGCCAGGATGGCGATCGCCACTATCGGCCCGAGCGCCAACCCGATGAGCTGGTGGGTCGCGATTCGAGGCTGTTCGGAAGTCTGGGTGGTGGTCATTCGCCTCGGTCTCGAAAAGAAGCGGGCCCGCCGGAAATGAGTGGCCGGCAGGTCCTCGCGTTCAAGTTGGTTCGCATATTAGCCGCGTCGCGTCAGAATGAAACGCGAACTCCGGCTCTGAATGTCCGCCCGTTGAAGGATGCAAAGTCGGGGAATTGTTCGTCCGGACCTCGCGTTTCATAGGTGGTCGGTCGCCGACCGCCATCGAGCAGGTCGTTGGCCGAGAAGAACATCGTCGCGCGGTTGACACCGGGAATGTCGCGGAACGAGTATTCGATGTCGAGATCGAGGAAGCCGCGCCCCTGCTGGAACTGGCTTAGGCCGAATGTCCCGACCTCTTCCAACTGCCTGCCCTGATAGCGATAGGCCACTGTCGCGTCCCAGTTTCTGTCGCTGTAATTCAGTGCAGCGTTCCCGGTCACCTTGGGCGAGTTGAACAGGTCGAACGTATCGGTGAAGGTATCGCCTGCATTGGCTATGCCCAGCACGACAAGCGCATCGTCCGCCTCGAACACGCCGAGATCGAGATCGATCGAGGTTTCCTGGAGTGTCAGGTTTCCGGAAAAGCTCAGATTGCCGAGCAGACCGGGCAGGTAGGTGAGCGAGTGGAATACACCGATTTCGACACCGTAGACCTCGGCCCGGTTGCCGTTGGATGGCTGGCGAATGTCTACCTGTGCCCCAGGCGTTGACAGGATCGCGTCGATGCCGCCGAGCTGATCGAGCAGTGCGCGGCCGTCATCGCTGAAGGGCGCATTTGCGACTGCGGAGATCGGATCGAACTGCGGCACACCCGAGATTGCGCCTTCGATCGCAAACGAGTTGAAGATGAAATCGTCGATCGTCTTGTAGAACGCCGCGACGGTGAAGGCATTGTCACGGTTGGCATAGAATTCGAAAGACAGGTCGAAATTCTGCGAGAACGCGTTCTTCAGCGCCGGGTTGCCGAGGTCGAAATCGATTTCGACGTTTCGGATGTCTGCCGGGGTCGCGTCCTCGATGGACACGCCATCGGCCAGTTCGATGCTGAAGTTGCCGTCGACTTCGGCGGCCAGAAGGTCGAAAGTCGGGCGTGCGATCGATGTGGTGTAGGACGCACGCAGTTTGATCTCCGGCGTCAGGTCGTAATTGAAAGCGATACGCGGCAGGACCTCGAAGTTGTCGGTCTCCGTAACGTTCTGCACACCGCCCGGCGTTGCCAGTTCGACGACGTCGCCACCGTTCCCGGTATCGAAGAATACGCGCGCATCGAATGTCTGCGGCGCGGAGAAATTCGCCTCGTACTGCTCGATCCGCGCTCCGCCGACAATGCTGAGATCACCGAACCGCAATTTGGCCTGGGCGTAGCCGGTGTAGAAGTCTTCTTCCGCTGTCAGGAGCGTGGTCGAGCGCGGATCGAGACCCGATGCGAAGAAGCCGTCCCGGAACGTCTGGCGAATTTCACGCAGACGGGTCGGGTCGAACAGGACCACACCGTTGAGGCCGATATCGCTGAACGGATTGCCGATGCGGTCGTAGGTCGAGAGAGAGCCGTCGATCAGGCCGAGCTCGCCCATGGCGGTGTTGTTGTCCGGCAGGCTGACTTCGCGATCATCGCCGAGGTACTCGCCATTCGGGCCGAGCTGGTCATCGACATCGGAAATATCGAATTCGAATTGCTCGTATTCCGAGCGCTCGTACTGCACGCCCGCCTTGATGTATTCGATCGCGCTGCCGCCATCGAATTCGTAAGTGGTATCGAACCGAGCGACCCAGCGCTTGTTTTCACGGCTGTCGATGATGCTTTCGTCGAAGTCGTTGATCTCGCCGCACGGATCGCCGTCATCGTCACGGCAGAACGGATCGAGCGCCCGCTGAAACACTCCGAGATCCTTGGGAAGCGGGGCGGCGAACGGCGGGTTCGAGAAGTCCAGCGGGACGAATGTCACCGCGTTGTCGTTCCGGCCACCCGGCACATCGTCGAAATCGTTGGTGAAGTCGATCGACAGGATCGGTTCGTCTTCGAAGGCGCGCGAATACCCGGCGACGTAATCGAATGTCCAGTTTCCGGTCGTCGTCTCACCGCGGAAGAAGTAGCGCTCCTGGATTTCCTTCGAGTCCTCGATCTGGCCTTCGAAGGTGATTTCCGGATCGGGAAACTCGGAGGGGAGGAACCCGCCCATGCCATCCGGTTCGATATCGCCATTGTCCGCATCGAACTCCACATTCGATGTCGTTTGGGTGGTATCGTCACGCGTCCAGCGACCGCCGAGGGTAAAGATCGTCGTATCGGAGGCCTGCCACTGGACCGTTCCCGCAAGACTGTAATTGTCGCGCTCGATCAGATTGTCTTCGAAGTTGATCTGCTCGTTGGTGAAATCGTTCGGGTCGAGAAATCCCTGCGGCACTTTCTCGAGCGGCCCTTCCTCGATGAAGGTGTTGCCGTCGATCGTGATCGCGTTGAGCTGCTCCAGTGTGAAGCTGGCCGGGTTAACGTAGAGGGTATCGAGATAGAGCTTGCGATAGGCGCCGCTGATGTTGAAGGCGAGATTATCGGTAATCTGCTTGGTGAAGCCGCCGGCAAAGCGATAGCCGTAATCATCGACAAATGTGTTGTCGCGAATGTCCGCTTCGAGGAAAGCGCCTTCCCGGCGCTCGAGCGCGCCGCGCGTGCGGATGTTGACGACCCCGCCGATGCCTTCGGTCGCGTGTTCGGGAAGCGGGGCCTTGATCACTTCGATCAGCGAGACGCCGTTAGCGGTTACGATGTCGAGCGCGGTGCGGCGGAATTCGTCGGCGGTGCCGGTGCGGATGCCGTCATAGAGAACCGTGTTGTAGGACGCGTCGAGGCCGCGGATCGAAATGAACTCGCCATCGCCGGTATCGTTTTCGCGCTGGAAGCCAATGCCGGGGATGCGCGCCAAAGCCTCGGCGACGTTCGGATCGGGGAAGCGTCCCGCCTGGTCGGCGGAGAGCACGTCGATTACCGAGTCGGCATTGCGCTTCTCGTCGATCGATTCGATGGCGGAGCCACGCCGACCTTCAACCACGATCTCGCTCTGACCGGTTACGGTCGATGGCGGTTGATTGCCGCTCTCTTGCTCCTGATCCTGCGCCAGCGCCGGAGAGGCGCCGACTGCAGCCATCACAGCAAAAGCTGAGCTGCCGAGCAGCGATTTGCGAATGTTCCTCATGGTACTCTCCCGATCTTGTATTTGGGCCACGAGATAATCGAACCTTGAACACAGTCAACCTTTTTTGTACAGCGTGTTCAAATTTCACGATTGTGAAAGATTCTTGCATTGGTCTTCGGGGCATGCTGATTTGACATTCGCGTAACGGCATGGAGAGCGCATAGAAGTACCATGGCGACATCGAGGCTTCAGACAACGGATCGCGCCGACAAGCGGGAGTTGATTCTGCGAACGGCGGCGCTCCATTTCAACGAGCGAGGCTTTAACGACACGCGCTTGGAAGATGTCGCTGCCGAGTTGGATACAGCGAAAACGAGCATCAGTTATCACTTCAAATCCAAGAAGGCGCTGCTCGAGGCCGCGTATATCGAAACCTGCGATGTCTACACCGGATTGCTCGCCGATGCGTCGCAGGATGCCACTGGTCTGGGGCGGATAATCCGATGGGTCGAACTGCTGGGGGCGACCCACTCGCAGATCCTGGTTGGCAAAGCGGGGCGTATCGCGCTCTTGAACGATATGTTGGCTTTCGAACAGGATGCGGCCGAGGAGATCGCGGCCCGCATCGGAATGCATTTCGCCAAGATCGAAGCCTTCATCAACGAAGGCTGCGCCGATGGATCGATTTCCACACCGGAAGAGCGCGGCAGCGCCTACTTCGTCTGGAACCTAGCGAACTGGATCGAGGGCTGGCTAGCTGCCATGCCGTTTCACCGTCATCAGGCGGCCATATCGGGGCTGGTTCGGCTCGTTTCCCTGGGCCTTGCCACCGACCGGTCGGCAGAACTGGTGACGGGAACCCCGCAATCGGAATCCGACAGCGATACGGCTCTGTTCAATCGCGAAGCCCGTGCAAGACTGAAGCGCGATGCTTTCGAACGCGCAGGAATCCGCAGCTTCAATCGCACGGGCTATTCCAATTTCTCGCTCAACGCGCTGACCTCGGAACTGGGAGCCAGCCGGGGAAGCTTCTATTATTCATTCGAGGACAAGGACGAATTGCTCGAAAAATGTGTCTCGCGTTCGCTCCGGCAGATGTCGCAATCGCTCGATCAGGCCGCCGAAACGCGGCGCAGTGCTATCGAAAAGCTCCAACTGATCTGCACCTCCCTTTACACCGGGCATTTTTCGGATCTCGACCCCTTGCTCAGGCCGTGCCTGTTCGCGTCGCTGTCGCCGGGCAAACAGGCTGTCGCCGAGGCTGAAATGCAGAACATCGCCGCCAAGCTGGCGCGTCTGGTGGCCGAATGTTTCGAGGATGAAAGCGGCTCGTCGCATGGGACGGACAAGCTCGAGCTGGTCTTGCTGGGTAGCCTCCTCAGCATGGCCACATCTCGCCACATTACGCTGCCCGGCGACGGTGGCCGGCTGAAACCTCCCCCGGCAGGCGCATATTTCAGGACGGTGTTCAGGGGGCTTGCTCCGATCGACGAGGAGGATGCGATCACAAGCATTGCAGGGCGCGGATGAAGAGGCAGGGCAACCTCTGAACCTGGTGCTTCCAAGCAGGGATCCTGTCGGTAGACGCTTTGCAGTACGCTTTGCGTTGCCCCACTTGCGTACGGCGCATGGTGATGCCGTCACGCGCAATGCTAGTGGGATGTTTCCGCCTCGCGCATCATCGTCCGCGGGCTCTTGCCCGTCCAACGCCTGAAAGCGCGTGTGAAGGCACTGGGATCGGAAAATCCGGTGAGGTAGGCCGCCTGGTTCACCGAGACCTTGCGTCCCTCGATGTAATCGAGAGCCAGCTTGCAGCGAAGCTCGTCGAGCACCTCTTTGAAAGTCGTGCCTTCCTGTTTCAGCTTGCGGTATAGGGTCTGACGGCTCATCCCCATTTCGGCCGCAATCTTGCCGACCGACGCTTCGCCGCTGTGAAGCTGCGGCATCAGCAGGCTTTGGACCTGTGCCTTGAATGTCGTCTGGGCTTGCAGCGAGGCGAGAAGCCCGTCCGCTTCCCTGGTCAGAATGCCAAACATGTATGAGGGGGTCAGTGCGACCGGATGGGTCAGCCAGCCTTCGTCCAGTTGCATGGCGTTGCGGTAGCTTTCGAACGTGACCGGAGCCTGAAATATCCGATCATACTCGGCGGCGTAGGGAGGCGCGGCGTGGGTGAATTCGATCGAGCGGAGCGCGAGTTCATCCGTGAAGCGCCGCGGCCCGCAAATCAGCCGTGTGAAGGTCACTTCGGTCAATTCCGGGAAGTCGTTCGGGTTGCGGCGATTGTCCACCAGCCAGATCTCGCCATCCTCGCGAACGATTTCGAAGCGTTGCGCGGCGCCCGTATCGATATCCACGACAAGCTGACCGTAGCGATTCAGCTGGATCAAGGCGTCCTGCATGGTCGGAGCAGAACGTGTGATCAATCCCACTAGCGAGAGCTCGGACAGGTCGACTTGCTCGGCATAATGCAATGCGATGGCGGGATTTCCCGACAGTTGCTGCGCCGCCGATACGAGAGCTCGGTAGCGGGCCATTTCGATACGATCGTCATGGTCTGTCAGAGAAGAAGGATGAATCCCCGCTTGCGAGTGGATGCTGTCGCGATCGACGCCTTGCTTGACCGCAAAATCGATCAATCCCTTCGCCACACCGGCTGAAACGGTCGCTTCAGTCACGTGTGCAACCCGGGATCAAGTTTTTGGAACGGACGGTCATGGACGCGAGGTGTATTACCTAGATAGAGCGGTTGGCACAAGTTCTCATCGGTATCTGGAGCGCACGTGGCCATTTCATCCTTCATATTTCTACCCCTGCTGGTTGCTCACATCATCGCCGGAACCGTCGCCATAGTGTCCGGCGCGCTGGCCATGTTCGCACGCAAGGGCAACACCGCCCTGCATACAACCGCAGGCAATTTCTATGTCGTGTCGATGCTGTTCATGGCGGGCTCCGCTTCGGCGCTGACCTGGTGGGAATACGATCCGCTATCCATGCTGAACGGGCTTGTGGTAATGTATCTGGTCGCGACATCGTGGATGGCGGTGCGCCAGCACGGGAAAGGTTGGCGGCGCTATGAATGGGCCATCTTGCCCGTAGGAGCGGCTTGCGTGCTGGCGCTCGGGTATTTTGGTTTCATGGCCACGCAAAGTCCCACTGGCGGGATCGGCGGCTTTTCGCCCGAACCGTACTTTGTTTTCGGGGGGATCGGACTGATGGCGGTCTTGCTCGATCTCAATTATCTGCTGCGCGACAACGTCAATCCGCGCCAGCGCATCGCGCGGCACCTCTGGCGGATGGTCTACGCTTACCTGCTGGCAGCCACCGCACTTTTCCTCGGGCAGCAGGACGACGTGTTCTTCTTCATGGCGGGATCGCAGCTGCTCTTCATACCATCACTGGCGACCCTCGCTTTCCTGGCGTTCTGGATCATCCGGGTGCGCTTCGCGAAGAACTGGCTGCGCCCGATCTGGCCCGTGCGTGCCAAGGCTACCCCCAATACCGAAGTTGGAGCGTGACATGTTAGAAAAGATCTTCCCCAAACAGTTCGACAATCAGTACCGAGGCCATTGGGTGGCATTGGTGCTGCTCTGGATCATCACGGCCTTCAAGACGCTCATGGCGTACAACACAGCGATCAATTCGCGCTATGGCGCGGTCAATGCCGACGGCATTCCGATCGACAGCTATTCTCCGGAAGCAGGCATCATGGTGCTCAATATCTTCGCGAAACTGGGCAACATGCATTTCATCATCGTCGCTCTCAGCCTGTTGGCTCTGATCCGCTATCGTGCGATGGTTCCGCTGATCTACCTGATCCTGGTCTACGAGTATCTTACGCGACGGCTGATCACCATGGTCTGGCTGGATGTGCCCTACATGAGAATAGCGGACGATACGGCAGGTTTGATCGTGCAGTCGCTTTTCCTTGCCATGGTGATCGGGTTCGGCCTTTCGATCTGGTCGCGTGGATCGGACGCCGGTCGGGTCGAGACCGCCGAGGGCTGACGCAGAATCGCGAAGGGGCAATGGCGGAGCGCCTAGCGGACAACAAATCCCTATTCCTCTCCGCTGTCGCCAGTGCTTTCCTGACGCGCCACGGCCAGCAAATCCGACGGTGAGTGGATCGCCCCGTCATTGACGATCAGTAAAGGGGTAAGCAACGGATCGAAGCTTTCCGATGGGTTGCCTTCGAGGATAACGAGATCGGCCTCATAGCCCTCGGCAATCCGCCCCACCCGATCGCCTATCCCGAGGGTGTCGGCAGCCTCGTTTGTGGCCATCTGAAGGATCTCCCATCGTTCGATCCCGGCGTCGGTATGCAACTCCATCTCCTCGATGAGGCTCGCGCCCGGTACGACAAAGGGATTGGCCTGATCCGTCCCGAGCGTGAGCGGGACGCCGGCTTCATGAAGCATTCGCACAAACCGCAGCATCTTGGGCCAAACCGCCCGCGCTCGCTCATAGTCATCCGGTTTCCAGCCGAGATCGAAGCGGAATAGGGTCTGCCAATTCTCGATCGAGCGCGGGTGGCCATATTCGAGATGGCGATCGCGGATTTCGGGGATGTCGCCCCAGAATGCTTTCTTGAATGCGATAAGGGTAGCGTCGACGTGCACCTCGTGCTCCGCGAGTGCGGCGATCATCTCGGTGATGAGCGGAGAATCAAGATCTGCGTGCTCCCACCATTCAAAGAACTCAAATGCCCCCGGGCGTTTCTTGTCCAAATACGGCTCGCGTTCGGCTGGCGGAAGGAGCTCGGGCGAAGTCGGCATTGCATGGACGAGGGCGTCGAGGCCGATCTCGGCGGCTTTGTGCCAGTTTACACCCGTATGTGCGACGGTCGAAACTCCTAGAGCATCTGCGGCAGCCTGACCTTCGCGGAGATCCTGTTCTGTAAGCATGGTGTAGAATTTCACCATGTCGACCCCGGCTTCGGCTTGCTCGCGAACCACCAACTCGATCGGTCGATCCTCGGTAACTGGATCGACGAGGCCCTCGAAGCCCATGATCGGGCGGTCGATAACCTCTCCGGCCACCAGCGCCGAGGGTCCCAGCAAAGCGCCTGTCTCTACGGCTTCGCGATAGGCAACGTTGACTTCGGCTTGGCCGCCGGGATTGCGGATCGTCGTGACCCCGAAGGACAGAAGCGTGGCCGCGTGGAAGCGGGTAATTTCATCGTCGTACACGACACTCAGCGCAACGGAGTCGTCGACGCGCTCGGCAACGACCGGTCCAAGGGTGACATGCGCGTGGGTATCGATAAGTCCTGGCATCACGTACCTGCCCTGGAGATCTTCGCGGCGAGCATAGGGTCTTTCCGGGGGCAGTCCGGTGCCGACCGACTCGATGGTTTCACCCTCGATGACGATAAAGCCGTCCTCGTGAATGGTCCGGGACTCGGGATCGACGATCCTGACATTCTCGATGAGGGTCAACTGGCCGGATCGATCCTCCCCTGCGACAGGGGTCGCGCACCCCGCAGCCGCAGCCGCCATCGCCAACACACTGGTCTTCAACTTGATTGAGTTCTGCATGAATTTCTCCTGATCATTCTTCGGCCGAAACGAGATCCGACCAAAACGTCAAACACCCTTGACATAATCCAGGCACCGCATATGTCAAGGACACTTGATATTTTTGGAGTTTGGCTCAATGAGTAAGAAACGACTGCTGGTGGCCTGTTGGGCAATTGTGGCAATGGTCTGGATCGCGATGGGCGTGGGTCTGGCCCTCGGTATGGATACTGGACTGCGCATCGCGTTGGTGACGGCCGCCGCCATTGCCTTGGAGGCCGGTTTCTGGATCACCGCCGCAATCCTCGGCGTGTCGGTGTTCGAGAGCCGGAAGCGAATCTGGCGATACATCACGGGCAAGAGTGGAGATCAGAGTGGAGAGTGAGCAACTTGACGACGAAAGCCCGGCCACACGTCTTCGGCGGAATCGGGCGATCGCCTTTTACTGGAGTGCCGCCTTCGGCCTCGCTCTACTGTTCGCGTTTTCATACGAGTGGGCCGAGAATTTCGGTGGGGTGGCTGCGGCCCTGGTTCCTGTCGCGATACTGAGCCTGTGGTGGGCGCTTTACGCGCGCATGATCTCCGCCCTTGATGAACGAGACCGGGCGATCGAAACCCGCGCAATTGCGGCTGCCGGTGCAGTGACCTTGTGGCTCCTCATCGCATCTATGGCGCTGCATGAGATCGGCGGCCTCTGGGAGCCGCCCATTGCTCTTATCCTTCCGATTGCCGCGCTTCTCTACGCGGCTTTTCGGTTCATCTGGCAGCGCTTCTTCCTGTGAAAAACCGAGTGCGGCAATTTCGGAAGTCGCGGGGCTGGAGTCAGGCCCGACTCGGCGAATTGCTCGGCGTGTCTCGACAGACGATTAACTCAATCGAGACCGGCAAATACGATCCAAGCTTGCCGCTTGCTCTCAAAATTGCGGATCAACTCGATCGGAAAGTCGAGGAAATTTGGGACGTGTCCGACGTCCCCTGAACAGGATCGCCGGAAACCGCATCGAGCGCATCCTGTCTCAAAGCTGGTTGCAATGCCCATGCTTCTGGGGCGGCGATCCGTTCGGTCGCAGTGATCATCCGTGTTTGGGGCATTGCTTGAACATTGCTTCGCTCTAGACACTTGACGTGCGTTCTGATGAGGATGGCGCACGGGAAAGCCTCGCGATCCGCCGGTATCGCATCCCAAAGGCCAGCGGAGATTGCGCGATGCGAATTGCAACTACGGCTCTTGTCCTTGTCGGCCTGCTGGGCCTTGCGCCCGTTCCCGCTTATGCCGGGCGAGGGCAGGACAATGTTTCCGCGACCGAGTGCTCGACTAAGGCTGCGCGGATCGACAAGGATTTCCCGGCCGGAGGCTTCGCCACCTGCTCGGCGAGCGCTCGCCGGAGCTTCCAACTCACCATCGCTCCCGAGGACGAGGGCGAGATCAATTGCAGCGCATGGTATGCCTTTCGCCTGACGCCTCGACGCAAGGGCGAGGTCACCATCGATCTCGACTACACGCGCTGCGGACACCGCTATTGGCCGAAAACGAGCAGCGACGGGATGAACTGGACCCGACTGCCGGAGGAGGCGGTTCAGGTTGCTGGTGAAGGCGACGATCGGAGCGCGCGTCTGTCGTTCGACCTCGGCAAAAAGCCTGTCTTTGTCGCGGCGCAGGAAATCGTTGCTCCATCGGACTACGACGCGTGGCTCGCCCGGCTAGCGAATGCTTCCTCGGCCACGCGCATCACTCTGGGCCAATCGGCCGAGGGCAGGCCGATCGACATGCTCGAAATCGCCGCGCCGGGCAGACAACCGCGCGAAACCATCGTCTTGGTCGGTCGCCAGCACCCACCCGAGGTTACCGGCGCATTGGCGATGCTTCCTTTCGTCGAAACCCTGCTCGAGGATAGCGATCTGGCGAGAGATTTTCGCGCGCGCTTCCGGACGGTGGTGGTGCCGCTGCTCAATCCCGACGGCGTGGTGCACGGCCACTGGCGACACAACACCGGCGGGGTCGATCTCAATCGCGACTGGGGGCCGTTCACCCAGCCCGAAACGCAGTTGATGAATGGCGTACTCGAAAGTATCGCCGCCGATCCCGAGAACGATCTTCAGGTGCTGATCGACTTTCATTCGACCCAGCGCGATGTGTTCTACACCATCCCCGACGAGCTGCCGACCGATCCCGAACTGTTCACCCGCAAATGGCTAGCGCTCTACCAAGAGCGAATGCCGGGATATCCGGTGAACCGCGACGCACGGCACGCAGAGGGTCGTCCGATATCCAAGGCGCATGTCTATGACACGTACGGGGCGCCGGGGATCACCTTCGAAATCGGTGACGAGACCGATCGCGAGCTCATCCGCCGGATCGGGCGCGAGGCGGCGGTAGCGCTGATGGTGACCATGCTCGAGACGCCGCCGCAATAGCGATCAGTCGAGCAACGCCGCGAGCCGCTCGCCGCGTTAAAGGGCATTTCGCTGCTCGCTCGCACGGGGAGTCTGATCGCGCACCTGCAAGAAGAAAGCGAGCGCCCCATCGGCTTTATCATGAGCGGCGCTGCGGCAGCGCGGATCGACTTCGATCACGGCGAGTAATCGGCCCCACCATCAAGACAACCGCGCAAAGAAAAAGGCGGAGCGACCTGAGTCGCTCCGCCTTTTCATTTCCCGCTGGGCCGCGCGTCACATCGTGGCGCGGACACCGAGGAAGAACAGCGTTCCCACCGGGCTGACCGGATAGGCCTGCTCGGTAACGAACGGCTTCTCGTTGAAGACGTTGTTCACGCCGCCGTAGACGTCGAACATGCTGTTCACGTCATAGCTGAAGCTGATGTCGTGAATGAATGTCTCGTCGGTCAAGCCGTTTTCGGGCGAGAACAGGTCGTTCCCCGTGGTGCCGACGCTTTCGATTTCAACCGATCGCAGACCCATGCTGTCGAGATAGGTCGTGCCCCAGGTCACGCTCAGGCCTTCCCAGTCCCAGGTGAATGACGCGCGGCCTGCCCATTCGGGGCGTTGCAGCTCGCCGAGCTCCGGATCGACCAGCGTGAGATCATTTGGATCGATGAAGTCGTCGAGCTTTTCGACCCACGTACCGCTGCCGTTCAGCGTAAAACTGTGGTCGCCGAGATCGAAGCTGTACTGCGCGGCAAATTCGACACCCGCCGTTTCGCGGCGTGCGAAGTTGAGCGTGAACTGTTCAAGGAATACGAAGCCACCGTTCCCGGAACCGCGCGTGATCAGATTGCAGAACTGGTTATCGATCGACGAGCTGTCGACGCAGTTATCGACGATGTCCTGGGCCGGGAACTGGTCGATCGCATTCTCGATCTCGATGTTATAATAATCGACGCTCACGATCAGGCCGGGCAGGAAGCGCGGAGTGATCTGCGTGCCGACCGTCCAGGTGGTCGCGGTTTCCTCTTCGAGATTGGGGTTGCCGGTTACCAGGCCCGAGAATCGTGCGGTGAGCGGATCGACATAGCTGTAGTTCGCTCGATCCGGCGACGCGCCGAAGAACGGGTCGAACCCGATTTCATCGAAGAAGGCAACGCAGTTGTTGAAACGCAGGTCAGCGTTCGGAGCAGCCTGCAAGTTGCCCTCGTCGCAAGGATCGACCGGCCGGAAGAACGCGCCCTGTCCGGGATTGAACAGTTCGTTGATGTTCGGAGCACGGACGGCCTCAGCATAGGTCGCACGGAACAGGATGTCCTCGGTCGGCGCGTAAAGCCCGTTCACATTCCACGAGAAGGTGTTTCCGACCGTTGAGTAGTTCGCGTAACGCGCCGCTGCAGTGAATTCGAGCCTCTCTGCAAGCGGTGCGCCCGAAAGCAGCGGCAAGTTCACTTCGCCGAACAGCTCGTAGACAGTGAACTCGCCACCATCGTTGTTGATCAGCGATTGCGGGTCGAAGACAAGCGAATTCTGCGGGTTGTCGATGTCGCGGATCAAGTCTCCGGCGTTGGCATCGGGGGTCGTAACGGGGATGACCCCGCGCACGAGCGGATCGAAGGTGGAGACGCTCTGTTCTTCCCTAAGCTCGAAGCCGGCGGCGAAGCCGATCGGACCGCCCGGCAATTCGAAGAATGCTCCGGTATCGCCATTGAAGATCGCGCTCACTACGAACTGCTCGAGCTCGAACTCGTTGATCGTGGTCGCGGTGATGAAGTCGATCGCTTCCTGACTTATCGCGCCCACGCCGCCGAGGATGTTGGCCGGTTTGCACTGGCCATCGCCCGGATTGAAGGTGAAAAAGCCAGGATCGCCGCCCGGAATGCCAAATGGCGTGGTCGCCGACGGGGTCGGGTTGATATCCGAGCGGCAGATCGGATTGCCTGAGCCATCCGTCGTCACATCGATCGCGGCGAAGAAGCGATCGAGGATCACCCGGTTCCTGTCGAAAGATACCTGGTTGAACTTCCCGTAGTTTGCCGAAATCTCGTAAGCGAAGTGGTCCGTGATGTCGCCCTTGAGCCCCGCGACGAAACGCCAGGTCTCGTATTCGTTGCGATTGCGGTTAGGCCCCAGATCGGCAGGGTCGCGGGTGATGTAGAAACCTTCTGTCAGGCCGGTATCGAAAAGCGGATCGAAGCCGGCATTGGTGAACCCGAACTGCGGAAGGCTCAGTTCCTCGACAAACGGCTGCAGGTCTGCCGTAATGAATGGGTTGTCGGACCGGATTGTCAGCAGGTCATAGAAGGTGTTCGGCTGGGCCTGGAATTCGGCCGAGCTGGATACATACTTGCCTTCGAAGAAAAACGTCGCTTCCGGCGAAATCTCGAACGTCAGGTTTGCATTGATCGACCAGCGCTCGGTTTCCGGAATGAGTGAATTGACGTCGAAATTGTTCGGGATGCCATCGCCGCCGAACTGGTTGAACAGCCCGGTAATCAGGCCATCCTGATAGACCGAGACGCTGCCATCGGCGTTGATGTTGGCGCAGCCGCCAGCGACACCAAAGGCGCCGGGGTTGAAGGTGCTGTTGTAGCCGACTGCGGACTCAAGACAGTCGGCAACGCCGTTGCCGTTGATATCCGGGCCATCGCTCAGCCCGAGGAAGCCCGGCCCAACGACACCGCCAGCCGAAGATAGCGAGAATCGGGGATCGCCCGCGATGAAACGACGCGGCGCGTTGAGTGCCCGATCGATCAGGGCCTGCTCGGCTGAGGTTGGCGTGAAACCGAGGTCGTCGGTGGGGATGAGTTCGCCGAGGATCGATCCGTTGGCATTGAAGTTGGGCGTATCTGCGCCAAGTTCGCCGGTCTGGAAGAACAGCGCGGGGTTGGCCTGGTCGTCGAAAATACCGTTGTTGCGCGAGAAATCGCGATCACCGAAGCGAAGCTCGTCGCCTTGAGCGTAGGCACCGGAAACCGTGATGTTGCCGCGACCATCGGCAAAGTTCGCGCCCCAGGTCAGGTCGGCATTAATCCGGAAGGAGTCGCCTTCGGAAGAAATGCCTGACTGGACGTTCGCTTCGATGCCCTCGAAATCGTCGCGAAGCACGAAGTTGACAACCCCGGTGACCGCATCGGCACCGTAGACCGATGACGCGCCCCCGGTGAGCACTTCAACTCGCTCAATCAGGGCGGTAGGAATCGAATTGACGTCGACGGACTGCTCGCCCGCCACACCGGAAACGTGACGGCGACCGTTTACCAGCACGAGCGTGCGTTCACGTCCGAGACCGCGAAGGTTCAGAACCGATTGGCCGACGCCCAGCCCACCTGAAAAGACGCCGTCAATCGAGGCGTCGCTGGAGGTCGAAGTCGAAAGCGCCGGGACGTCGCGCAGGACATCGACGACGTCCGACGTACCAGATTGCGTCAGCTCTTCGGCATCGACCGCAAGCACGGGAGCCGGTGAGCCGATGTTGGGATCGCGCGCAATGCGCGAACCGACCACGACGATGCGATTTTCGTCGGTTGCTGCCTGCTCTTCTTGGTCGGCCACTTCCTGCGCCTGCGCGGTGAACGGCATGGCGCTTGCGGCGGCGAGGAGGAGGGCGGTGCGGGAAAGCTTGAGAGAGAGGGGTGTCATAGTCTGTCTTGGCCTTGTTTTGTTGCGACGCAACATGGAAGCCGTCTGGACGTTGGCGAGTCAAGGCAGTTCGGACATAATGCGGACCTGCTGGGACAGTGGTCCCGCGGATGTTGCAAATTTGCCATGTTTGGCGCGCAGCGAGGCTGATTTCGTTGCATCGCTCGGTAACATTCTTGCGTAGCGCGGTCGGCAAGTCGCCCGGCGCGCGTCACTCGCTCTTGTAGACTTCGCCCTGCTTCATAACGAAGGTCACGTCTTCCATCAGCGCAATATCCGCCAGCGGATTGCCGTCGACAGCGATGATGTCGGCCGATGCCTGCGGCGCAATGACGCCGATCTTGCCCTTTTGCCCCAGTGCATCGGCGGCGTTGGCGGTCGCCGCACGCAGCGCCTCGGCTTCTGTCATCCCGAAGCGCACCATCCGCGAAAGCTGCTTGGCATTGTCGCCGTGCGGATAGACGCCGGCATCGGTGCCGAGCACCATCTTCACACCCGCCCTGTGCGCCTTGCGGAAGTTCTCGCGCTGAGTCTGGCCGGTGATGCGTTCCTTTTCGAGACTTTCGGGAAGGATCCCCATCTCCGCCCCGACCCCGAGAATGAATTCGGTGACGTAGATGTCCATCGACAGGTAGGCGCCCTTCTCCTTCGCGAGCCGGATGCCTTCATCGTCGATGAAGCTAGCGTGTTCGATCGTATCGATTCCGGCCTTGAGCGCGTTGACGATGCCTTCGGCCCCGTGTGCATGGCTCGCGACCTTGAGACCGTGGCTGTGTGCCTCGTCGGCGAGCGCGGTCAGTTCTTCCAGCGTGTATTGCGGCGCGCCGACCTTGGTGCCCTTGGACAGGACGCCGCCGGTCGAGCAGGTCTTGATGAGGTCGACCCCGAACTTGTTGTTCTTGCGAACCGATGCTCGCACCGCCCATGGGCCGTCGGCGACATTCTCGCCGCTCGCTTCGTATTCGGGTGGCAGCAAGTTGTTGTCCGAGCAGTGGCCGCCGGTGATGCCGATCGGCGGGCCGGAAACGAACATGCGCGGACCGGGAATGTCGCCTTCGTTGATCGCATCGCGCAGCGCGACATCGCCGAAACTGCCCGCGCCGACATTTCGTACCGTGGTGAACCCGGCCATCAACGTCGTCTGCGCGTTGACTACGCCGCTGATGACCGCGCGTTCGTCCGAAATAGCCAGTGCGCCATAGCCCTGCACATCGTGATCGCTCGTCAGGTGGACGTGCATATCGATCATTCCTGGCAGGATCGTCTTGCCCGTCAGGTCGATATAGCGGGCGTCCTCGATCCGGGGAGCTTCGCCAGTTGCTACGGCCTCGATCACGCCATCCACGATGGTGATCACCGGGTCGTCGACCAGCGTCCCGCGCTCGACATCGACCATCGCATCGGCGGTCAGCACCACGGTATCGGCGAGCGCTGCCGTACTGCACGTGGCGAGTGCGGTTGCGACGAAGGCGAGGCGGGTCAAGTGCAAGTGACGTCTCCGGTTTGGCTGGAATGGCTAAGCGAAGCGCAGAGGCGTACCAGCTTTGCCGGAAACGGCAATCCCGGGCCCTTGGGCCAGTCTAGTTTGCCTTGAAGATATACACCGGGCCGAGGTCGATCTGCTGCTGCGATCCGCCGAAATACAGCTGCAGCTCGGCGCCGCCGGGCGTGTAGTCGCGCGGGGCCTCGGTCTGGATCTTTATCAGCTGCCAGTTCTCGCCGACCTTGAAACGGTTCGCGGCAAAGCTCTCGAAGGGCGGGGCGGTGCCTTGTATGCGCGAAGCTGCCACGCCCTTGCCATCCGCTGCCGAAGTGCCGATCGTGCGCGCGGCAATCGCGATGGTCAGCTTATCGCCCTTGGCGATCGCCTGTTCGATCGGAACGGTCGCGTAGAGGTCGGTCAACTGCGTGCCCGGCTGCGCCACTTCGAAACGGGTCGCCTTCATCATCCAGATCTCGGGCTCGTCACGGTTGGAATAGGTTCCGGCGGAACCGCCGAACTTCCAGGTGGCTTGGCCGGGATTGTTCAGAAGCGCACCGGTTCCCTCTAGCCCATCAGGCATTTCAAGTTCGGGCACGTCGGCCCGCGCTGCAGCGACAGTGACAGGGCCCTCGCCCGCTATCTGGGTCGCGCCAGAGACGACGATCGCCTGTCCGATATCGATAATCTGCCGAGTGCGGCCAAACTGCAGCGCTACAATGCCGTCGCGGGTGCCAAGCGAAAACTCCGCCTCTGCCGTGACCTCATACCATTGCCAGTCGCTCCCGATCGACAGCGTTTCTTCACCGAAGCCGGGAAATGGCGCAGCGTTCTCCTGGAAGCGCACACGCAGTACCCCGCGGCCATCATCCGTATCGGCCTCGATTGTGCGGGCATAGAAACCGATGGTGATCTCGTCGCCGCGATTTACCTTCTTGGTCAGCGGCACGTTAGTGCCGGAGGTGTAAATGAACTCGTCGGCACGCTTGATCTCGAAACGACGCGCCGCGCCCCCACCGGGAATGGTTTCGTCGACGATGGCGCTCGCCTCAAGATCGGGCCCGTAGCTTTGCCAGTCGATGCGCGACGGATCATTGACCAGCTCGCCGGGCAACTGCGCATCGAGCGCTTTCAAGTCCGCAGTATCCTCAGCGAGGAGCGGTACGGTTGAGATGGTACCGGCTCCGATCAGCGATGCGACAACGATAGCCTTCAGTTGCGACTTCATCATGCTTTCCTCGTACCCAAGCGTCCCCGTCCGGTCCCGAGGACCTCGATCCTGGATGGGTTTATAATCTGTCCTAAGCTCATCAATTCAGCTTGCTAAACCTACGGCTATCCGGACTGACCGATCAGGCCGCTTTGGCCGGACAATACTTAGCCAGATAGTCGCCGTGACCCGGCATGTGCTGGACTAGGAACCGGATCGAGGCCTCCATTTCGTCTAGCTCCTTACGGGTTTGCGCGTCGTCGAGCGCGTCTGCCATCGCGTTGTGCTCGCGCATCTCGATGCCCTGGCCCATCATCACAGCCGCCCAACTCGTTTCGGTAAACAATTCGTCCTCTTCACGGAAGATTTGCCCGTTGGCCTTGAACAGTTCGATCTTTTCGGTGAGCGTATCGGGCACATCCATCGTCCGGACATAATTCCAGAAATCCGAGTCATCGCGCGTCGTGGCATTGTAATGCAGAATGAGGAAATCCCTGATGCGGGCGTATTCGCGTAGCGTCAGCCGATTGAAAGCATCTTCCTGCGCCTGAGTAATCCCGTCGAGCGTCAGCATCGAAAGCAGCTTATTGATACCTGTGTGAACAAGATGGATCGAGGTGGACTCGAGCGGCTCCATGAAACCAGCCGAAAGCCCCAGTGCGATCACATTCTTGTTCCAGAATTTCTTGCGGTGACCAGTGACGAAGCGGAGGAAATTCGGTTCTGCCTGAGGCTTGCCCTTGATGTTTCCGACGAGAATATCGAGCGCTTCCTGATCCTCCATGAAATCGCTGCAGTAAACGTGTCCGTTGCCATTGCGATGCTGCAGCGGAACCTGCCACTGCCATCCGGCCCTGTGCGCGGTTGCGCGCGTGAAGGGCGGAGGAGGGCTGCCGTCTTCGCGTTTGCACGGCAGAGCGACGGCGCGGTTGCATGGAAGCCAATGGGTCCACTCTTCGTATCCGGTCTCAAGCGCCTGTTCGATCAGAAGGCCGCGGAAACCGGAGCAATCGATGAACAGGTCACCCCCAATTTCTTTGCCGCTTTCGAGGCGAACCGACACCACGTGGCCCTTCTCGGGATCGAGTTTCACGTCGTCGATCCTTCCTTCCTGCCGGACGACGCCGCGCGCCTCGGCATATTTGCGTAGGAAGCGCGCATATTGGCCAGCGTCGAGATGGTAGGCGTAATTGAGAGGCGGTAGATCGTCGCGCTGTTTCTGGTAATCCGCCGACCGCATGAACTTGCCGAAATAGGCCGCCATGGTCTCTGCATTGAAGACCTGGATCGGGCGATTGTCTCCCGCAGTGGCCAGTCGGTGCCAGACGTGATGGAACGAGATTCCTCCCATCGCGTATCCGTAGGCACCGAACGGGTGGATGTAGCTGTCGCCGATCTTGCCCCAGTTTTCGAACTGGATCCCGAGTTTGAACGAACCCTGGATTTCCGCGAGCAATTCACGCTCGTCGATTTCGAGCAGTTGGTTGAATTCGACAAAGGGCGGGATGGTCGCTTCGCCGACGCCGACTGTACCGATCGCTTCGGATTCTATGAGGGTGATTTGCAGGTCGCTGTTGCGCTGTAAGCGCGACAAGGCTGCCGCCGCCATCCAGCCCGCGGTCCCCCCGCCGACGATGATAATATTTTTGATCGCCATGTTTTCCTCTGTCGCGACGCTCGCGCCTGTCCAATGAATACGTATGTGCAGGTGTGGGGAAAATCCCACACCCCTCAGTGTGCAATGTGAAGGATATATTGCAAGTCTTGTGAACGCTAACATTTTTCGCTACGCCTTCCAAAGTCCACAAAGGGCACGAACCCGAAAAGGGGTCTTGGGGAGGTTTAAAAATTCATATGAAGACGGCTCGTATTGCGCCTTCGCGGCGCTTCTTCGCGTTAAGCACGGCATCCGGACTTGCGATGTCGGCTATGATCGCGACTCCTGCGATCGCACAGGATATCGATGAGGAGGGCACCGAAGAAGAAGTCGCTATTACCGGTGACGGCAATGTCATCGTTGTTACCGGTTTCAAGGCGGCGCTCGAGAATGCGCAGAATATCAAGCGCGACTCGGATACGTTTGTCGACGCGATTACCGCGGAGGATATCGGGGCGCTGCCCGACCGTTCGGTCGCAGAAGCATTGCAGCGCGTCCCCGGCGTCAACATCGGTCGCTTCGAAAAGCCGACCGATCCCGATCGTTTCTCGGTCGAGGGTACAGGGGTTATCGTGCGCGGTTTGCCGTTCGTGCGTTCGGAACTCAATGGCCGTGATATCTTCTCGGCGACCGGCGGGCGCTCGCTTAGCTTCAATGACGTGTCGCCGGAGCTTCTAGGTCGCGTCGAAGTCTTCAAGAACGTTACGGCGGACATGATCGATGGCGGCATTGCCGGCACCGTGAATCTCGTGACGCGCAAGCCGCTGGACAATCCCGGCACGCGCCTCGCGGGTTCGATCGAAGGTAACTACGGCGATCTGCGCGAAGAATGGTCCCCGGGCTTTTCGGTTCTCGGTTCGACCGTTTACGAAAGTCCCGGCGGTTCGCAAATCGGCTTCCAGCTGGCTTACAGCAAGAACGAGCTGAAGAGCCGCACTGACGCTTCGCAGATTACCGATCCGTGCTACCGCGATCCTGCTCTCAATGCCGGTTGTATCCGCGCGCTGTCCGTAGGTTCGGGCGGCTTTGTAGGCGATCCCAATTTCGAACCTGATAATTTCCCGCCTGCGGGATCACTGCTCACTCCTCAAGCGGCTGGAGTTCGCACGACTGATCTTGATCGCGATCGGGAAGCGTGGTCCGCAGTTCTCCAGTACGAAGACCCGACCGGCGACTTCGTGGCGACGTTCGAGTGGCTGCGTTCCGATACATCGTTCTCGACAGAAGAATTCGCCCTTTTGGGCCGCATCGACAGCGGCGTTGCCTATCCCGTTCAGGCTCCAGGCAGCACATGGCAGTTCGACAGTAATGGCGTTTTCCAGAGCGGCGTGCTGACTCAGCCGATCTTTGGGGGGCCAAACAGTCCTGCCGTCACGCCGCAACCGGTTCAAATTAGCCCGTTCGGTGGCGTTCCGCTCGATTCGCTGCGGTTCCTGCGTGACACGGATTCGCGGACCGAAGATTTTGCCTTTGATATCAAGTGGAACGTGACCGAACGTCTGCGTGTCAATTTCGAAGCGCAATCGATCAGCTCCGATTTGGCACGCGATTCCGTTTTCGGTGCGATGAGTACCTGGGCGGATATCGCAATCGACGCCACCGGCACGGTGCCCCAGATCGAGTTTCTCGCTCCGACCGGTGTCAACCCGACGATCAATCCGTCGACGGCCCCGGCAGACTATTTCTCTAGTGGGTTCTACACCTATTATTGGTTCGGTCTCGACAGCCGCGAGAAGAACGAAGGCGATCTCGAAAGCCTGCGTTTCGATGTCGAGTACGACATCAGCGATACGGGATTCTTCAAGAGCGCGCGCTTCGGTGCACGCTGGGCAGAGCGCGATCGTACCACCCGCAACACCAATTTCAGCACGTGGGGCAACCTGTCCGCTCCGTGGGCGGGCCGCGCGGGCTGCGCTCCGTGGGGTGAAGGGCCGGGCTGTCAGCCGGGTGCTGTCGGTACGACCAATTATGGATGGGGTACGCCCGGCTTCACTCCGGGCCGCTTCTGGAACAACGCTCTTGGTACAGACGCCAATGGCCTGTTCAATGCCGCGATTGGCGTAACCAACGCGTTCGATGGCGCTGCAGGCGGCGCCTACACCGACGAGTTTCCCGAATATTCGCAGATCCGCAATCCGTTCGCGGATGGGTTCCAGCGCGGCAATGCACCAACCCCGATCCCCAACGGAGCTGCCTGGTTCTATGGCGGTGACGATTTCCTCGCCGACTATCTGAATGGTGAAATCGATCCCCAGTGGGATGAAATCACGACCTTTTCGCAAACGCCGGAACGTTTCAATCTCGGCGTGAATGGCCGGTTCTTTACCGATCCTCTCACCGGCGAGGTCATTCCTTGCGACATTGAAGGCGTGTATTGCCCAGGCGAGATTTCGACGGTCACCGAAGTTACCAATGCGGCCTATGCCCGCATCGATTTCGGCCACGATTTTTCCAATGGTTGGAACTTCGAAGGCAACATCGGGCTTCGTTATGTCGAAACAGAGGTCTCGACTGCCGGTCGGATCGGCTTCCCTGACCCTGGCCGTTTCGACGATCCCAGCGTCAGTGCCGTCGCAAATGGTGACGGTGTCGTTCAGGTCGCCGAGATCGAAGCAGTGTGCCAGGTTACTGGTGGGCCACAGCGTGGGTTCTGCGAACCCGAGTTTGCCTCGCGTCTAGGCGAGTTCGCCGCCGTGCATACCGGCGAAGTCCTGATCGACGATCGGGATATCGTTTTCGAACACTGGCTTCCGAGCTTCAACGCAAAGCTGGATGTCGGTGATGGCCTGCTGTTCCGCTTTGCCGTATCGAAGGGCATTTCGCGACCCGATCTCCAGTTGTTCCGGGCCGGGGGCGGAATCTTTGACAATACGGCAGCATTGCTTGCTGCGGATAACCTCGCAGACGGCCCGATGTTCGCCCTAGAGACCGGCAACCGGAACCTGCGTCCGATTGAATCGTGGAACTATGACGTCTCGGCGGAATGGTATTTCAGCGATGTCGGCTCGCTCACGGCGTCCTTCTTCCTTAAGGATATCCAGGGCTTCATCGATACCGGCTTTACGCTGGTCGATTACA
Organism: Erythrobacter sp. GH1-10; assembly: GCF_045363165.1. Classification (NCBI taxonomy): domain Bacteria; kingdom Pseudomonadati; phylum Pseudomonadota; class Alphaproteobacteria; order Sphingomonadales; family Erythrobacteraceae; genus Erythrobacter; species Erythrobacter sp. GH1-10. The sequence continues at coordinate 847,465 of NZ_JBJFLP010000001.1, forward strand.
CCAGCCCGAGCGGTGCGACCGCGGAGGTCAATGTCAAAGGTCCGTCGAATACCCAGGATGGCAATCTTTACGGGTTCGAGGTCACGTACCAGCAGACCTTCGATTTCCTTCCGGGCTTGCTGGACGGTTTCGGTGCGCAGTTCACCTACACGTATGTGAACGGCGACGATTTCTCGAACCCGACGCTTTCGGATGTTGGCCAGTCGTCGATTACGACCGCAACGAATGAGCTCAACTCGGGCGCGTTTGTGGCGCAACAACCGCTTGCCGGGATCTCGGAGCACACGATTAACGCAACCTTGTTCTACGAGAGGGGGCCATTCGCGGCGCGTGCCGCGTACAACTGGCGCTCGGAATATCTTATCACTCCGCGTGACGATATCTTCCCGTTCTCGCCGATCTGGCAGGACGATACCGGTCAACTCGATGCGTCGATCTTCTACTCGGTGACCGACTATCTCAAGCTCGGCGTCCAGGGCGTCAACCTGTTGGATGAGGTCACCACAACCTCGCAGGTCGTCGATTTCGACGGCACGCGTATCACCCGCTCGGCGTTCCGCAACGACCGACGGTTCACGTTCCTCGCTCGGTTCGACTTCTAGGGGTAGGAACTCGAACGAACGAGATGAGGAGGGGGCTTTGCATGGGGGCAGGGTCCCCTCCTTCTCTATCCGGCGCCGACACGGACAGTGTGGGCCCGACATCCGGGCGTGCATCCCGGCGGTGACAACACGATAGAATTCGTATTAAGGGGCCGATCGGGGGATCGGTTGAAGACGGGAATACGATGGCAAGGCGCCGTAATTCAGTAACCATCCGCGATGTTGCGGAAGATGCCGGGGTGTCGCTGCAGACGGTCAGCCGCGTCATCAATGATGAACCGAATGTGCGGCCGCAGATGCGCAATCGGGTGCAATCCTCGATCGACAAGCTGGGCTATGTGCCCTCGATCGCGGCGCAGCGCATGAGCGGTTCGCGCAGCTACCTGATCCTCGCGATCAACGATCGCGAACGCACGCTGGCCGACTGGCGCGAGCGTCAGGGGACGGACTGGGTCGACCAGATGCTGCTCGGCGGTACGCTCACGTGCCAGAAACACGGCTATCGCATGATCGTCGAACTGGTCGACACCCACGCCGACCATGTCGAACGCGAACTCGGCGCGACCGTCGCCGCGCTGCAACCCGATGGAGTGATCCTGACCCCGCCGCACTCGGAAAACCCGCAAATCACGCGGTTGCTGGCCGAGCGTAACATCCCGTTCGCGCGGATCGGTTCGGTCGAGGAAGGCCCGGGAATCCGGCTCACGATGAGCGATGCCGAAGCCGCACACGCGGCGACATCTCGCCTGATCGAGCTTGGACATCGCACCATCGCAATGATTGGCGGGCCCACGAATTATAGCCTGAGCGGCTGGCGTATCGACGGCTGGAAGCAGGCGATGGAGGAGCACGATCTTCCGACCGACGGTCTGTGCGAGCGCGGCGACTTCGGTTTCGCTTCGGGAGCGCAAGCGGCGCGCAAGCTCCTGGATCGCCACCCCGATCTCACCGCGATCATCGGCAGCAGCGACCAGATGACGCTCGCAGCGCTCGAAGTCCTGCGCGATCGCGGTATGGACGTACCAAAGGATATCTCTCTGATTTCCTTTGACAACACACCGATCGTGCGCTTCACGCAGCCGCCATTCACCGCAGTAGATCAGCCGATTGCCGAGACCGTTTCGATTGCGGTCGAGCATCTGATCAATGCCGCGAAGGCACCGCCGGTTCGCAATGTAATCGACGTGCCCGCGCAACTGGTCGAACGCGCCTCGACCGGGCCCGCGCCGCAATCGAGGTGAACGAGGCGGCCCAGCCAGCCACTCGGCAACCCGTGTGGTTCCTCGTCCTGTTCGCGCTGGCGGCGGGCGGAGGAGCCATCGCCTACGTTCCTCTGCTGACAGTGCTGCTGCCACTCAAAGTGACCGCGCTCATGGGTGCCGAGGATGTCCCGTCGCTGGCCAGAACCACCTTCTACGGCGCGATTATCGCGAGCCTAGCGAACATCGCATTCGGCATGGCGAGCGACCGCAGCGGAACCCGCTTGCCGTGGGTGCTGACCGGACTGATCTCGTCGAGCGTGCTGCTGCTGATGATCGGCCGGGCCGGTTCGCTGATCGAACTCATCCTGCTGGTGATGGCGTGGCAGATGTGCCTCAATATGATGCTCGGTCCGCTGCTGGCTTGGGCCGGGGACTGCGTTCCCGACAGCCAGAAGGGTCTGCTCGGCGGCCTTCTCGCGATCGCGCCCGCCATGGGCGCGCTGGCCGGTTCGCTCGTCACTTTCGAAAGCGTGGTGGCCGAAGAGTATCGCATGTTCACCGTTGCATTGCTGGTTATCGTACTCGTGCTCCCGGTCGTGATGTTTGGTCGCGGTCGCGAACTGCCCGAACTCACGCGCCCGGTCTCGAAGATCGAGAAGGCCTCAACCGACCAACTTCGGAAGCGCACCGCTGTAAGCCGGATGTGGCTTGCCCGCTTCCTGGTCCAGATATCCGAAGCCGGCCTGTTCGCTTTCCTGCTCTTTTGGCTGCGCTCGATCACGCAGGATTTTCACGAAAACACCGCGGCCAACATCTTCAGTGCGGTGCTTGTCGTATCGATCCCGCTTTCGCTGCTGATTGGCCGCTGGTCGGATCGCCACGCCAGACCGATCCTGCCGCTTGCCGCTTGCGCTGCCATGGCGGGGATAGGTCTCAGCATCATGGCTATTTCTTTCGAATTGCCGCTCGCGATCACGGGGTACGTCGTGTTCGGGATTGCGGCTTCGATCTTTCTCTCGCTTCATACGGGACAGACTCTGCGCGTCCTGCCGTTACCGCAGCATCGTGGGCGCGATCTCGGACTTTTCAACCTTACTAACACGATCCCTTCGATCGTAATGCCCTGGCTCACGCTGACACTCGTGCCAGGCTTCGGCTTTTCCGCTCTGTTCGTCTTGTTCGCCGGTCTGGCCATCATGGCGGCCGTGCTGTTGGCGACGATTCCGCGCCGCTCATGAAGGCTTGATTTTTGACCGGACGCGTGCAACGACAGGCGATCTTGTGAACGTTCTCAAAGAGGGGGCGTAACAAGCGTTCTGGGTCTTGGGAGGGACTTTCAAAAATGCGTAATCCAGCGCGGTTGATGGCGGCCAGTGCTCTTGCCGGAGTGGTTTCTGCATGCGCCGGGGCTCCGGTCGAGACGGCGGCGAGCGCGCCGCCTCCGGCAATTGAAGCGGTATCGGCAGAGGATGCCGCCGAACAGCAGATCGCCGATCTCATTTCGCGTATGTCGCTTGAACGCAAGGTCGCGCAGCTCATCCAGCCCGATATCTCTGCGATCACCCCCGCCGATGTCGAGAAGTACCGATTCGGCTCGGTGCTCAATGGCGGCAATTCGGGACCCAACGGCAACGACCTTTCGCCTCCGCAGGATTGGCTCAAGCTGGCCGACGCCTTCTGGGAAGCGTCGACCAAGCCGCTACCCAATGGCGAACCTGCGATCCCGACCATCTGGGGTACGGATGCCGTTCACGGACATGCGAATATCCCCGGCGCGACCATCTTTCCGCACAACATCGCTCTCGGCGCGACCGGCGATCCCGACCTGATCCGACTGATCGGTGCCGCGACCGCGACCGAGATCGAAGTCACCGGGATTGACTGGACCTTTGCCCCGACAGTTGCGGTGGCCCGCGACGACCGTTGGGGGCGCACCTATGAAAGCTATTCCGAAGACCCTTCGCTGGTCGCGAAGATGGGTGTTGCGATGGTCGAGGGGCTACAGGGAAAACCCGGCTCCGAGGACTTCCTTGGCAAGGGCCGCGTGATCGCCACCGCCAAGCACTTCTTCGGTGATGGGGGCACCGAGCAGGGCGTCGACCAGGGCGATGTGAACGGCGATATCGAGGACCTGAAGAAAATCCACGTTTCGCCCTATCCGCCAGCGATCCGTGCCGGGCTCGGCTCGGTGATGGCGAGCTTCAATTCGATCAACGGCCAGAAGATGCATGGCAACAAGGCCTTGCTGACAGACTTGCTGCGCGACGAAATGGGCTTTGACGGGCTGGTCGTCGGCGATTGGAACGGCCACGGCCAGATCAAGGGGTGCACCAACACCGATTGCCCGCAGGCGCTGCTTGCGGGGCTCGATGTCTATATGGTGCCCGAGGACTGGAAAGGCCTCTACGAGACGCTGCTCGAACAGGTTCGCGATGGCACGGTGCCCGAAGCCCGCGTCGACGAGGCTGTCGCCCGGGTGCTTCGCATCAAGCAGCGCGCCGGGATCCTCGATAGCGAAGTGAAGCCCTCGCTGCGTGCCAATGCCGGGCGCTGGGACAAGCTCGGCTTCGGGCCGCATCGCGGGGTGGCTCGCGAGGCTGTCGCCAAGTCGATGGTTATCCTCAAGAATAACGGCGTTCTGCCGCTCAAGGAAAACGCGAATATCGTTGTCGCTGGCAGCGCGGCGGACAGCATCGCCCAGCAATCGGGCGGATGGACGCTGACCTGGCAAGGCGGCGGCGAATTGACCAATGCCGATTTTCCGGGCGCGACTTCGATCTTTGCCGGGATCGAGCAAGTCGCTGCAGAGGCCAATGCGGCGGTGACGCTGTCGTCCGACGGCGAAGTGAAAACAGCTGGCGCTCCCGATGTCGCGATCGTCGTGTTCGGCGAAGAGCCCTACGCCGAGTTTGTCGGCGACCGAAAGGACCTCGCCTTCCGCGATGAAGAGGGCCTCAAGCTACTTCGGAGCTTCAAGGACCGGGGAATTCCGACTGTCGCGGTGTTCCTCTCGGGCCGTCCGATGTGGGTCAATCGCGAACTCAATCTTGCCGATGCCTTCGTAGCCGCGTGGCTTCCAGGCAGCGAGGGCGCGGGCGTTGCCGACATCTTGTTTGGCAAGAAGCCCGCGACCGGGCGCCTGTCGTTCACCTGGCCCGCCGACTGCAACGGTGAACCGCTCAACAGCCCCGATGGGGCGCTGTTCCCGTTCGGTTTCGGTCGCTCGCTCGACGACACATCGCCGCTCGGCACGCTTAGCGAGGAGTGCGCCGCGCTAACCGCCGGTGGCGGATCGGACTGGTTTACGGCTGGCCGCCTCGCAGACCGCGTCAAGGCACTGTCGAAGGGCACCGAACTGCCGGATCTACGCGGACAGGCGGGCGGCGTCGTTGCCCGCGGGATCGATCGCAATGCGCAGGAAGACGCGCGCTCGATCACGTTCGGCCCGAATACGGCACTCGAATTCAGCGGACCGCAGGGCGGGACCGCTTATCGTATCGAGTATCTCGTGGCCCAGCGCCCGGCCGGAACCGTGGAACTCGCCAGCAATGGCGCCACGCTCGACATAACGCAGGAGCTTTCGGTCGCCGAGGGCAAGGGCTGGCGTGAAATGGTGTTGACCGAGAAGTGCCTCGCGGGGCTCAGCAACGCGCTCACGATCCGGTCGGAAGCACCGTTCACGATCCAGATCTACGCGATTGCGCGCGAAGATGCGGCCGAAGGGGCGGAGTGCTCCTTCTGATCGCGCAGACGAATGCTTGTGGACGTGGCGACGCTATGCGCTAGTCCTGTTGGAAATGGGATCCGGGCAAGGGCCGAGAAGAGCCGATGCCCCATGGGGGAGTAATCGCAAGTGACGCTCGAGACTATCGATATCATCATCATCGCGGGCTATGCGCTCGCGCTGCTCGGCATTGCGCTGTTCGTCAGCCGCGAGCCCGAGGGCCATGAAAAGAACACCGAGGATTACTTTCTCGCCGGTCGCGCGTTGCCGTGGTGGGCGATCGGTGCCTCGCTGATCGCATCGAACATCTCGGCGGAGCAGATCATCGGTCAGTCGGGGCAGGGCTTCGCTGTCGGCGTCGCCATCGCCGCCTACGAATGGCAGGCGGCGATTGTGTTGCTGATCGTGGCAAAATACTTCCTGCCGATCTTCCTCAAGCGCAAGATCTACACCATGCCGCAATTCCTGAACCAGCGGTATGGCGAGGGCGTCAAGAATCTGATGAGCGTGTTCTGGGTCGCGCTCTACACCGCCGTGAACCTTACCACCGTGCTTTGGCTCGGAGGCCTTGCGGTGGATTCGCTTACCGGCTGGGGTGTGATGGGATCGATGTTGGCGCTCGCCGCCTTCGCTGCGCTCTATTCGCTCTATGGCGGCCTGAAGGCGGTTGCGCTGACCGACATCATCCAGGTCGTGATCCTGATCCTTGGCGGGCTTGCCATCACCTGGTTTGCGCTCGATGCGCTGCCCGCCAATGGGGCGCTTGCAGGGTTCGGATACCTGATGCAGGAAATGCCGGGGCACTTCGAGATGATCCTCGACAGCGATCATCCGGCCTATTCCGACCTGCCGGGCATCTGGACGATTCTCGGCGGGCTGTGGGTGCTGCACTTCAGCTATTGGGGCTTCAACCAGTACATCATCCAGCGTGCGCTCGGTGCCGAGAACCTCGGCGAAGCGCAGAAGGGTCTCGCCTTTGCGGCGCTGCTCAAGCTGCTGGTGCCCTTTATTGTCGTCGTCCCCGGGATCGCTGCTGTGATCCTGGCGCAGCAAGGTGACCTCAATGCCGAAGCGCTGGGCGCAGCCTCGGATCGCACTTACGGCGAATTGATGGGCTTTGCGCCCGCCGGCCTGCGCGGCATCGTGTTCGCGGCGCTGATCGCAGCGGTGGTATCTTCGCTGGCATCGATGATGAACTCGATCTCGACGATCTTCACGATGGACCTCTATCGCAGCGCGCGACCCGACCGGTCGGAGCACCATTACGTGATGGTCGGACGGATCACCGCCTTTACCGCCATGGCGATTGCCCTGGTGCTTGCCCGCCCGTTCATCGGCGGCTTCGAAAGCGGCTTCCAGACGGTGCAGGAATACACCGGCTTTATCGCGCCGGGGATCGTGGTGGTGTTCCTGCTCGGCTTCTTCGACAAGAAGATGAACACCATCGGCGCCTTCACCGCGCTGCTGGGATCGCTGGCGGTCAACATCCTGCTGAAGTTCGGCATGCCGGACGTGCCCTTCATCATCCGCATCTGGGGCGTGTTCGTGCTCTCGATCATCGCCGCTGCGGTGGTCTCGCGGATGACCGGGGCGCCCGATGAGGAACGCACGGTCAAGCTCGGCGATATCGGCTTTGCAACCACCACGCTCTTCAACACGCTTGCGGCGCTGACGGTGGCGATCTTCGTCGGGCTCTATGTCATCCTGTGGTGATGCGCTAAGCCCCGTTCTGTGAAGGACGGGGCGCAGCACAAGCGGATATTGGTCGCGGGGGCAAGCGGCACGATCGGCCATGCGGTCTGCGAAGCCTTGCTTGCCGACGGTCACGAGGTGATCGGCCAAGTCCGGTACCATGCCCCGCTGCCGACCGGGTTTTCCGCGGTCTTCACAATCGGGCTCAACGATCCGGATGAGCTCGCAACCCAGATGAAGTGCGTCCAGCCGGATGTGGTCATCTCATGTATCGCCTCGCGCAGCGGCTCTCCCAAGGATGCGGAAGCGGTCGATTTTCGCGCCAACCTCAACCTCCTCAAGGCGGCTGAGGGCGTCGGGGCAAACCATTTCATTCTCCTGTCTGCGATCTGCGTGCAAAAGCCGCGCCTGGCCTTCCAGCACGCCAAGATCGCGTTCGAGCGCGCGCTGAAAGCGTCCGAGATCGACCACACGATCGTCCGCCCGACGGCTTTCTTCAAAAGCCTCTCGGGTCAGGTCGAGCGCGTCGCGAAGGGCGGCAAGTTCTTCCTCTTCGGCGATGGCGAGCTGACCCGCTGCAAGCCGATCAGCGACCGCGACCTTGCCACGTTCATCGTCGATTGCGTCACCGATCCCGAGCGCCGCAACGCGGTGTTGCCGATTGGTGGGCCCGGTCCGGCGATGTCATTGCGGGAGCAGGGAGAGCTGCTGTTCGAGGTGGCGGGCAAGCAGCCGCGCTTCCATTCCATTTCGCCGCGACTTTTCACCGGCATTGCCAAGGTCCTTTCGCTCGGCGCGCCGTTTTCCGGCTGGTTCGCGGAGAAGGCCGAATACGCCCGGATCGCGCATTACTATGCGACCGAGAGCATGCTGGTGCTCGACGCCGAGACCGGCGAATACAGCGCCGAAAAGACCCCCGAGTTCGGCGAGGACACGCTGCGCGACCATTACCGGGAAATGCTGAAAGCCGCGCGGTGACGGGAGGCGACCTGATCTTCACGCTTGCCAGCTGCGCTTTCTTCATGGCGCTCGTCGGGTGGATCAGCTGGATCAAGACGCGCGGGACAGCCGATACCAGGGAAGGCTACTTCCTCGCCGGACGCGGGCTGGGCGCGACCTTCATCGCCGGGTCGCTGCTGCTCACCAATCTCTCCGCAGAACAGCTGATCGGCCTCAACGGGTCGGCCTATGGCTACAACCTGTCGAGCATGGGGTGGGAAGTGACCGCCGCCGTGGCCACGATCGCGATGGCGCTGGTGTTCCTGCCGAAATACCTCGCGGGCGCCTTCACCACTCTGCCGCAATTCCTGAACGACCGTTTCGACCCGACCGTGCGGCGCATGTCGGTCGTGCTGTTCATGCTCGGATACGGCCTCGTGACGATCCCGAGCGTGCTTTATTCGGGCAGTCTCGCGGTGATCGCGCTGTTCGATGTGCCCGCGCTGACGGGGCTCGGCGATTTCGAGGCGCTGGTCGCGATGGTGATCGTGATCGGCGTGACCGGAGCGATCTACGCGATCTTCGGCGGACTTCGGGCCGTGGCGGTGTCGGACACGCTCAACGGCATCGGCCTACTGATTATCGGCGTGCTGGTTCCGGTGTTGGGGCTGGTCGCATTGGGCGATGGCGATTTCGGCGCGGGCCTCGCGAGGATCACTGCCGAACATCCGGAGAAACTGAACGCTATCGGCAGCGCCACCGACCCGACACCGTTCGGGACGATCTTCACGGGGATGATCTTCGCCAACCTGTTCTACTGGTGCACCAACCAGTACGTGATCCAGCGCACGCTCGGGGCGCAAAGCCTGGCGGAAGGGCAAAAAGGCGTGCTGTTCTCGGGCTTCTTCAAGGTGCTTGTCCCGTTCCTGATGATGATCCCGGGCGTGATCGCGTTCCATCTCTACGGACCGGGGCTGGGGACGATCGATGAAGCCTATCCCCGTCTGATCCGCGACGTCCTGCCCTCCTATCTCTCGGGCTTCTTCCTTGCCGTGCTGCTGGGCGCGGTGTTCAGCTCGTTCAATTCGCTGCTCAACAGCGCGGCCACGCTGTTCAGCCTCGACGTCTATTCACCCGCAAGGGGCGACCGGGCGAGCGATGCGGAACTCGTTCGGGTCGCCAAGATCGCCAGCCTCGTGATCGCGCTGTTCTCCTTCGCGGTCGCGCCGTTGCTCGCTTTCGCGCCAGAGGGGCTGTGGCAGATCATCCGCATCTTCACCGGTTTCTACAACATTCCCACCGTGGTGATCGTGATCGTCGGCCTGTTCACCGCGCGGGTCCCGGCGCTGGGCGCGAAGATCGTGATCGTCTTTCACGTCGCCGCCTATGGCCTGATCCGCTTCGTGTTCGACGATGTGGTGACGCTGCACTTCATCCACCTCTATGCGGTGCTGTTCGTGATCGAAGTCGGCATCATGCTCGCTTGCGGCTGGATAGCTCCGCGCGAGGAGGCGTGGAGCTTCACCCGCGACGAAAAGGTCGACCTCACGCCATGGCGTTTCGCGAAGCCGTTGGCCGTGACACTGTTCAGCTGTGTCGTCGCGACCTACCTGCTGTTTTCGCCGCTCGGCGTTGCCGGTCAGGCGGGGCCGGGGGCATTGTTCGGTACGCTGCTTGGTGCACTGGTGCTGGCGAATACCGTGGTCTGGACCATCGCCGCCCGAAGGCCAGCCTAGGCGACGAGCGAGGCCAAGACCCGCCGTTTGCCCCCGAACGGGCGGCGACCGTGCATCACCAGGAAATTGTCGACCAGCGCAACATCACCCGCCTGCCACGGGATGTCCGCTGTCAGCTCGTCGGCAATCTCGATCGCCGGGGCCATGTCCTCCGCCGTGATCGGCTCGCCGCCGCCAAAGGTGATCGAGCGGTTCGGATCGTTGCGGCGGTCGGCCCAGCCGCGGAAGGCGGCGATCAGCTGGTTGAAGAAGGTCCTGCGACCGTCTGACAGGGTGCGGATCGCGGGCAGGGCGGGGGTGGTCGCGCGCAGCACGTCGCCTTGCAACCATTCCCATGAATAGCCGAGCTCCGCCAGCCGCGCCTCAGCGCCGTCACGATCGTCGACGCTCAGAGTGCTGCGCCATGAACGCCCCTGACCCGATCCGGCATCGTCGCTGCCGGGCATGACATTGGTGTAGCGCACGCCCTCGGCCTCGACCCGCGCGACAAATTCGGGAGCCGCCTGTTCCAGCCGCTCGAGCACCCAGTCCGAACGGCACACCGGCGTCGCCCCACCTTGCTCCGCCGCTATCTCGCAGAAGAAGAACAGCTTGGAGGGGTAGAGCGGGGTCTGTGCCATTTCATGATGCAGGAAGATCTCGGTCGTCGGCGGGGCCTCGTTGGCGGTGAAGACGCGCGGGGTCACGTTGGTGCGCACCGCGTTGGAGAGCGATTCCTCATAGGTGAAGCCCGGTTCCCCGTACCCTTCGACAGCTGCGTCGAACGCCATCGGGTCGGGCACGTCGAATCCGCGGAACAGCAGCGCGCCCGCATCGGCGAGCGCATCGTCGACGGCAGCCTTGTTGCCCTTCAGGAACGCGGCAAGGTTGCCGCCGCCGGGGATGATCGCGGGGAAATCAGTCATAGATCGGATGGAAGGTGTTGAAGGCGGCCTCGGTGAAGACGCCGGGATCGTTGAAGCGCCGGTTCTGGTTGAGCGCGGAAATCGCCGCCATTTCCACCTGCGAGAGCTCGAAATCCTCGATGGCGAGGTTTTCACGCATCCGCTCGGGCTTCGAGGTCTTGGGTATGATCGCGGTCCCGCGCTGTACACCCCATCGCAAGAGCACCTGCGCGGGCGTCTTGCCGTGCGCCTCGGCGGCGACCATCACCGGCGCGGCCTTGAGGAGGCTCTCGCCTTCATCGGCCATACCCAGCTCGAAATAGCTCTGCGCACCGAGCGGGGAGAAGGCGGTTACATCGATCCCGTATCCGCGCGCGCACCGGATCAGCTTGTCCTGCGTGAGATAGGGATGCGCTTCGATCTGCAGCATGGCGGGCCGGATCTTTGCGTAGGTCATGAGGTCATGCAGCAGCGCCGAGTTGTAATTGCACACGCCGATATTCTTCACGAGCCCCTTGTCGACCAGTGCCTCCATCGCCGCCCAGGTTTCGTGCAGCGGGACCTGGGCGGGCTTCATCACCGGGGTCTCGGCGTCGGGATCGTGCAGCCATTCGGGCGGATAGCGCGTCTCGATCGGAACGTATTCGAGCGCGATCGGGAAGTGGATGAGGTAGAGATCGAGGTATTCGAGCTGCAAATCGGCGAGCGACTTGCGGCAGGCTTCCTCGACATGTTCGGGCGCGTGGAAGGTGTTCCACAGCTTCGAGGTCACCCACACATCGTCGCGCGAAACCAGCCCATCGGACATTGCGTGCGTCAGCCCTTCGCCGGTCTGCACTTCGTTGGCGTAATCGGCGGCGCTGTCGAAATGGCGGTATCCTGCCCGGACCGCCTCGACGACCGAAGAAGCGGTTTCCGATTGCGGTATCTTCCAGAGGCCGAAGCCAATGAGGGGCATTCCTTGGAGCACGATCAATCCTCGAATGTGATGTTTACAGGTTGTCCGGTGGCGATGCTTTGCTGGACAGCGGCACCCATCACCACCGAGCGATAGCCGTCGCGCGCCGAGATCAGCGGCGGTGTGCCATGCACCAGCGCGGCATGGAAGTCGCGCAGCTGGTAATAGGTCGCCCCGTGGTGATCGCCGGCGGCGAGCGCATCGGCTGGCGTGTCGACGGTTTCCACGAATGGCCCCGACTTGTCGCGCGGCGACCAGGTGACCTTGCCGCCGGGCAGTTTGACTTCCAGTTTGCCGACCGGCCCGACGGCGGAAATTTCCTCCTGCTCCTCGGACCCTTCGGCGAACATGCACAGATCGAGCATGGCCCGCGCTCCGCCTGCGAAATCGACCAGCACGAAAGCGTTGTCGATGATATCGGGCACTTCCCCATCGTAACGCTCGTCGAGGTGGTTTACGTCCTGCGCACCGCTCGCGAAGACGCGCACGGGTTCGTCGCGCAGGATGTGGCGCATGAGATCGAAGAAGTGGCAGCACTTTTCCACCAGCGTGCCGCCGGTGTTGCGATTGAAGCGGTTCCAGTCGCCGACCTTCACGAGGAAGGGGAAGCGATGCTCGCGGATCGCAAGCATCCTGATGTCGCCCGCCTCGCCTGCATGGACGCGCTCGATGAAACGGGTGACCGGCGGCATGTAGCGGTATTCAAGCCCGACCCAGAACAGGTTGGCATATTCGCGCGCCGCTCTTTCGAGCGCCAGCGCTTCGTCGACTTGCGTGCACATCGGCTTTTCAAGCAGCACCGCTGCGCCTGCTTCCATCACCGGCTTCACCACCTCGAAATGGGTGAAATTCGGCGAGGCGATGATGACCGCATCGGGCTTCACTTCCGTCAACAAGGCCTCGTTGTCGTCGAACAGCGTGACACGCTGGCCGAGGGTCTCCGCGAGCGCACTTGCAGCCTCGCGAGAACCGCTATCGGGATCGGCGATCGCCACCAGTTCGGCCCCGTCTACGAGGGCGAGGTTCTGCATGTGCTCGCGCCCCATCATGCCGCAGCCGATGATCGCGTATTTGCGCGGTTCGCTCATTCTTGCGCCCATGTGCGCGGCGTCCCGGCTTGGCAAGCGGTCATCGCCCGAGCGGGATCGCGTCTGCGGTGATCGGCAACACACGCTCACCCGCCTCGGCAAGCACGCGAGGTTCGGTCGAATAGTTGAAGATGAAGAGATGGCTGGCGGTGCGACGCACCCGCAGGCCTTCCGGCAGGTCGAGCAGGCCGATGTCGCCCTCCTGCGCCATTTTCTCGATGATCCGCCGCATCAAGGCGTGGTCGGGCCAGCCTGCGCAATAGCGGATATTGTCGTCCCGGAAGACAATCCCGCGACCGTCAGCAAGAACGAACTCGGGTTCGAGATCGGTCTGGACATCCTCGCGCCAGCGGGTGATCGACCATCCGTCTCCGGTCTCATGTATCCCGTCGCGCAGGCTTTCGACGCGCGTGATGGTGAGCGGGATCAGGCGTTTCAATTCGCCGGGGGCAAGTCCTTCGGGGATCGAAAAGCTCTCGGTTTTGCTGCCCGAGCGGGGGCCCAGAAGGACCGGGCAACTCAGTGCGGCGAACTTGTCCAAAAACCCTTCCGGCACGATCGGCAGGCTCGGTACCAGCACCATCGAATAGCCCGAGAGATCGGCAGCGGGCGAGACGATATCGATATTGAGCCCGCATTGCCGGAGGGCCGAATACCATTCGAACACGAGCTCGAGATAGCGGAAACTCCGGCCCTGCGGCTGGATTCCGAATATCCATGCGGCTTCGTAAGAGAATACCACCGCGACCTTCGCAGGGTCCGGCGTTTGCGGACCGAGGATCCTGATCGCCCTTGCGGCTGCGCGCACTTCGGCGGCGGCTTCGGCCTCGCTGCTGTCGGGGCGCAGCAGCCCGGCATGCATCTGCTCTTGCGCAAAAGGCGCCTGTCGCCAGCGGAAATAGCTCGTGAGTTCGGCCCCGTGAGCCATCGCTTCGAGTGTCCAGAGCTCGACCATGCCGGGCAGCGGAGCCGGATTGAATCGCGCCCAGTTCACCGGCCCGGGCTGCTGCTCCATTACCCCCCAGCGTCCGTTCGAGCAGCCGCGATAGAGATCGTGGTGGAACGCCGCGATGTCTGGGTGGCCCTGACGCAGGTAGGCGCGCTTCTCCGTGTCGGAAAACCAGAATTGCTCTAGGAAACCGAGCGGGTAGCTGTCCCACGTCGCGACATCGAGATCGCGCCCCACTTCGTGGTGATCGAACTCGCTGAAAAACCCCATGAAGTTGTGCGTGATGTCTCGGTCCGGAGAGTGTTCGCGCAGAATTGCCAGCTGCTCGCGGTTGAAGCTGACGACCTCGTCCGAGGCGAAACGGCGATAGTCGAGCCAATGCGCGGGGTTTGCCTCGGTGACGGTCAGGTTCGGCGGATCGACCTCGTCGAATGAGCCGTATTCCATGCTCCAGAAGACATTGCCCCAGGCCGTATTGAGCGCCTCGACCGTCTCGTAGCGCGCGGCGAGCCATACGCGGAACCGCGCCGCCGCCGCCTTCGAATAGCTCAGCACGGTATCGTGGCAGCCATATTCGTTGTCGGTCTGCCACATGACGATGGCCGGGTGCTCGCCATAGCGCCGTGCCATGGCGGTCACGATCCGGGTGCATTCATCGCGATAGCCTTCGTGACTGAAGCAATAGTGCCGCCGCGATCCGAAACCGCGGCGGCGGCCATTCTCGTCGATCGCCACCATGTCGGGCATTTGGTCGACCAGCCATTTGGGCGGGGTCGCGGTGGGGGTGCCCATGATCACCTTGAGGCCCGCCGCATCGAGTGTGTCGATCGCACGGTCGAGCCAGTCCCACTCGTACCGGCCCGGCTCGGGTTCGATCCGGCTCCATGCGAATTCGCCGATCCGGACGAGCGAAAGACCCATTTCAGCCATACGCCGCGCGTCTTCCGCCCACACATCCTCGGGCCAGTGTTCGGGGTAATAGCAGCAGCCAAGCTTCATGAAGCCGACGTTTCAGCGTGCGCGGTCACTATTGCAAGCGCGATCCTGCTCACAACGCATTTACACATATAAAAATATCTTTATATCCCCCATGCATGGTGATCGAAGGGATCTTCAAGGCACTGGCCGATCCGACCCGGCTCCGCATCGCGCGGTTGCTGGGCACGATGGAGCTTGCCGTTGGCGAACTGGCGCAGGTTCTCGGCCAGAGCCAGCCGCGCGTCTCGCGCCATGTCGGCATATTGTGTGATGCCGGGCTTGCCGAACGGCGGCGCGAAGGCAGTTGGGTTTTCCTGCGCTCTGCCAGCGGCAGCGACGGAGCCGATGCGGTGGTCGCGGCGGTCGAGCGGCTGCTCGCGATTGCCGAGGAAGGGAACGCCGAATTCGGCCAGCTGTGCCAGGCCGACCGTCGCAAGCTCGCCGCGATCCGCGAAGCGCGGGAGGAGGCGGCGGAAAGCTACTTCGCCCGCCACGCCAGCGAATGGGATGAATTGCGGGCGCTTCATAGCCCCGATGCGCAGGTCGAGCAGGCGCTGGTCTCGGCGTTTGCCGATGCTTCGCTCGGCTGCGTGCTGGACATCGGAACCGGGACGGGGCGCATGGCGGAACTGTTCGCGGGCAAAGCCGAACGGATCGTCGCCTTCGACAAGAACCTCGAAATGCTTCGGGTCGCGCGGGCGAAGCTGCAACACCTCCCCGCTTCGCAGATCGAGCTGGTGCAAGGCGATTTCGGCGAGCTGCCCTTTGATGCCGGACAGTTCGATACCATCGTGCTGCACCAGGTGCTCCATTTTGCGCAGGATCCCGCGCTCCCGCTGGCCGAGGCTGCGCGCGTGACCCGTGCCGGTGGACAGATCGCGATCGTCGACTTCGCCAATCACGACCGCGAGGACTTGCGGACCCGCCACCAACACGCCCGCCTGGGCTTTTCCGACCGACAGATGCGCGACCTGCTGCGCGGTGCAGGTTTCACCGCGAAAGAGCCGATCGCGCTCGACGGCGGCGAACTCACGGTAAAAATCTGGATCGGCAAACGCCGTGAAGGTCTCCCGCCCAAATCGATAACCCCCCGTTCCAAAGAGCATGCTGCATGACCCCGACTCTCGACCAGATGCACGAAGCGAAAACGGCGCTCGAAGCGCCGCTGTTCTCGAACCTGCCGGGCGACATCGCCATCAGTTTCGAGTTCTTCCCGCCGAAGAGCGAAAAGATGGCAGAGACCCTGTGGGAAAGCGTGGCAACGCTGGCGCCGCTTGGTCCGCGCTTCGTTTCGGTCACCTATGGTGCGGGAGGTTCTACGCGGGAGCGAACGCATGAGCAGGTCGTGCGTATCCAGAACGAGGCGGGTATACCGGCCGCGGCACACCTCACCTGTGTCAATGCGACACGCGAGGAGGTGGACGAGGTTGCGCGCCATTACTGGGAAGAAGGCATCCGCCACATCGTCGCGCTGCGCGGCGATCCGCCCGACGGCGCGGCCCACTACACGCCCCATCCGGGCGGCTACGAAAACGCTGCCGACCTGATCGCGGGCCTCAAGAAGGTCGGCGATTTCGAGATCTCGGTGGCCGCCTATCCCGAGGTTCACCCGGATTCGCCCGACCGCCAAGCCGATATCGACAACCTCAAGCGCAAGTTCGACGCGGGAGCCGATCGCGCGATCACGCAGTTCTTCTTCGACCCCGAGTGCTTCTTCCGCTTTCGCGACAAGGCCGCTGCCGCCGGAATCGATGCCGAGATCGTGCCCGGCGTGATGCCGGTCATGAGCTTTGCCGCCGTGCAGCGCATGTCGGGCCTGTGCGGCACCGCGATCCCCGGCTGGATGGAGGGCCTGTTCGAGGGCCTCGACGAGCGCCCCGCTGCGCGCCAGCTTGTGTCGGCGACCATCGCTGCCGAACTGTGCCGCAAGCTCTACGCCGGCGGTTCGCGCGAATTCCACTTCTACACGCTCAACCGCGCAGAGCTGAGCTATGCGATCTGCCATATGCTCGGCAAACGCCCGGTCGGAGATACGGTATGACGGCGCGCGAACGACTTCACGCGGTGGCCAGGGAGCGAGTGCTGATCTTCGACGGCGCGTTCGGGACGCAAATCCAGGACCGCAAGCTGTCGGAAGAGGACTATGCCGGCGATCTCGGCCTCGGGGCAGACCAGAAGGGCAACAACGATATCCTTGCGCTGACCCGCCCCGACGTGATCGAGGCCATCACCCGCAGCTATTTCGAAGCGGGATCGGATATCGTGTCCACCAACACCTTCTCTGCCAACCGCATCAGCCAGGCCGATTACGCCGCAGAAGATCAGGTCGCCGCAATCAATATCGCAAGCGGCCAGATCGCACGGACGCTCGCCGACGAATACGAGGGCAAGGACGGCAAGCCGCGCTTCGTCGCAGGCGCTATCGGCCCGACCAACAAGACCCTGTCGCTCAGCCCCGATGTCGAAGACCCCGGCTTCCGCGAGATCGACTTCGACGAGCTGACCGCGGTCTATAAGGAGCAGGCAGCCGCACTGATCGAGGGCGGATGCGACTTCATTCTGATCGAAACCGTCTTCGACACCTTGAACGCCAAGGCCGGTATCATGGCGGTGAAACAGCTCGAAGCCGAACTTGGCCTCGAAGTGCCGGTGATGATTTCGATGACGCTCACCGACCTTTCGGGCCGCAACCTGTCGGGCCACACGGTCGAGGCGTTCTGGTACGCGGTGCGTCATGCAAAGCCGGTCACCATCGGGCTCAATTGCAGTTTCGGCGCGGACCAACTGCGCCCGCATGTTAAGTCGCTCTCGGCCATCGCCGATACGCTGCTTATGGCCTATCCCAACGCCGGCCTGCCCAACGAGCTCGGCGAATATGACGAGATGCCCGAAACCACCGCCGCGCTTGTGCGCCAATGGGCCGAGAACGGTCAGGCCAACATTCTCGGCGGGTGCTGCGGTTCTTCGCCCGAGCACATCGCCGCCATCGCCAAGGCGGTCGAAGGCCTGACGCCGCGCGAAATTCCGACGCCCGATGTGGCGATGCGCCTCTCCGGCCTCGAACCCTTCGTGGTGGCAGCCTGATCCCATGAACACCCAAGCAAGTACCGCACGCTTCATCAATATCGGTGAGCGGACCAACGTCACCGGGTCGGCCCGGTTCAAGAAGCTCATCATGGCGGACGATTACGCCGCTGCGGTCGAGGTCGCACGCCAGCAGGTCGAGAACGGCGCGCAGGTGATCGACGTCAACATGGACGAAGGCCTGCTCGACGCGGAACACGCGATGACGACCTTCCTCAAACTGATCGCCGCCGAACCCGATATCGCCCGGGTGCCGGTGATGATCGACAGTTCCAAATGGGACGTGATCGAGGCGGGGCTCAAATGCGTCTCGGGCAAGCCGATCGTCAATTCGATCAGCATGAAGGAAGGCGAGGACGCCTTCCTCGAACACGCGCGCAAATGCATGGATTATGGTGCGGCGGTGGTCGTCATGGCGTTCGACGAGGTCGGGCAGGCCGACACCAAAGAGCGCAAGGTCGAAATCTGCAAGCGCGCCTACGACCTGCTGACCGGGATCGGTTTTCCGCCCGAAGACATCATCTTCGACCCCAATATCTTCGCGGTTGCGACCGGGATCGAGGAGCACGACCGCTACGGTCTGGACTTCATCGAGGCGGTGCAGGAAATCAAGCGGCAGTGCCCGCATGCCAAGACCTCGGGCGGTCTGTCCAACCTCTCTTTCAGCTTCCGCGGCAATGAGACGGTGCGCCGCGCAATGCACTCGGTGTTCCTCTTCCACGCGATCCCTGCCGGGCTCGATATGGCGATCGTGAACGCCGGGCAACTCGACGTTTACGACCAGATCGACCCGCAACTGCGCGAGGCATGCGAGGATGTGATCCTGTGCCGCCGCGAGGATGCGACCGAGCGGCTGATCGACCTTGCCGAAAGCTACAAGGGCAAGTCGGTCGCCGATGAAAAAGCCGCCGAGGAATGGCGCGGCTGGCCGGTAGAAAAGCGGCTCGAACACGCGCTCGTCAAAGGCATCGACGCGCATATCGTCGATGACACGGAGCAGATGCGGGCCGCGACCGCAGAGTCGGGGGGGCGCCCGATCGAAGTGATCGAAGGTCCGCTGATGGACGGGATGAATGTCGTCGGCGACCTGTTCGGATCGGGCAAGATGTTCCTGCCGCAAGTGGTCAAATCCGCGCGCGTCATGAAAAAGGCCGTCGCGCACCTCATCCCCTACATCGAAGCCGAGAAAGACTTGCTCCCCGAAGCCGAGCGCAAGGCCAAGGGCAAGGTCATCATGGCCACCGTGAAGGGCGACGTGCACGATATCGGCAAGAACATCGTCGGCGTGGTGCTACAGTGCAACGGCTATGACGTGATCGACATGGGCGTGATGGTGCCGTGGCAAGACATCCTCAAATCGGCGAACGACAACAAGGCCGACATGATCGGGCTATCGGGCCTCATCACCCCGTCGCTCGACGAGATGGTCACCGTTGCCGAGGAGATGCAGCGCGCGGGCATGACCATGCCGCTGCTGATCGGCGGAGCGACCACGTCGAAGGTCCACACCGCGCTCAAGATCGACCCGGCTTACGAAGGCCCGGTGATCCACGTGCTCGATGCAAGCCGCGCGGTCGGCGTCGCCTCGAACCTGCTTTCGGACACGCGTCGCGACGATTTCGTGGGCGATACCGCAAGCGAATACGAAAAGGTCCGGCTCGCGCGCGAAGGCAAGACCCCGAGCGTGCTGCTGAGCTTGGAAGATGCGCGGGCGAACTATTACGACGCTTATCTCAGTGATAAACCCGCGCCGCCCGCCCAGCCGGGTCTGCACGTGTTCGACGACTGGGACCTCGCCGACCTGCGCGAGTATATCGACTGGACCCCGTTCTTCCGCGCGTGGGAATTGCACGGCAACTACCCTGCGATCCTGAAGGACGAAGTCGTGGGCGAAACCGCCAGCCAGCTGTTCGACGATGCCAACGCGATGCTCGACAAGATCATCGCGGAAAAATGGCTGACCGCGCGCGGTGTCGCGGGCTTCTGGCCCTGCGCGCGCGACGGCGACGATGTGACGATCCACCGCGTGAACCGCGAGGAGCATATCGTGCTCCCCTTCCTGCGCCAGCAAGTGCGCAAGTCGCGCGACCGCGCCAACATGTGTCTTGCCGATTTCATCGATCCGGCGGGCGACTGGATCGGCGGATTTGCGGTGGGAATCCACGGTATCGAGCCGCATATCGCCCGCTTTCAGGAGGACAAGGACGACTATTCCGACATCCTGCTGAAAGCGCTGGCGGATCGCTTTGCCGAGGCGTTTGCGGAGCGGCTGCACAAGCACACCCGCACCGATCTGTGGGGCTATGCGCCGAACGAACAGCTGACCAACGAGGCGCTGATCAAGGAAGATTACCGCGGCATTCGTCCCGCTCCGGGCTATCCGGCGTGTCCCGACCATTCCTTGAAGCCGATTCTGTTCGAACTGCTCGATGCCGAGACAAACGCCGGGCTTACGCTCACCGAGAGTTTCGCGATGTGGCCCACCGCTGCGGTTTCAGGCTTCTATTTCGGTCATCCGGAAAGCCAGTATTTCGGCGTCGCTCGCATCGGGCGCGACCAGTTGGAGGACTACGCAAAGCGGCGCGGGGTCGACCTCGCCACCGCCGAACGCTGGCTCAGGCCGAATCTGGATTGATTGCAAAGGGCTTAGCGGCGATGGTCGTTTGATGTTGACCCGAACGATCGCCGCCCTGCTATTCCTGTCACCGATGGCCGCGCACGCCGAACAAACCATGCCTGCAACCGTCGTGGTCGCCTTCGATCGTGAGAGCGTCGCGCCGTTGATCGTCGAAGGAGTGGCCGATCGCGAAACGGGACGCCCCGTATTCGCCAACGCCCCGGTGCGGATCGCCAGCATCTCCAAGCTGATCATGGCGCTCGCGACGTTGCGGCTTGTGGACGAAGGCAAAGTCGATCTCGATGCCGACGTGTCGGATTATCTCGGCTGGCACGTCCATTCGCCCGACTATCCCGATGCCAAAGTAACCCTCGCACAATTGCTCTCCCACCGCGCGGGGCTGCGCGACAGGGCCGGATACGTTATCCCGCTGGGCGAGAGCCTCCAAGCGAAACTGGCCGATCCCGAAGCCTGGTATGCCGATGCCCCGCCGGGCGAAGCGCCGTTCGAATACGCCAATCTCGGCTCGCCGGTGGTGGCGACCGTGCTCGAAGCCGCGACCGGCGAGCGCTTCGATGCGATCGTTAAGCGCACCGTCTTCGCACCGCTCGGGATCGAGGCGTGCCTCAACTGGATCGGGTGCAGCGAGGAGCAGGTGGCGCGCGCCGTGGTGCTGTACCGCGATACCGGGGAGATCGCGCGCGACGACCCGAGCGACTTACCGCCCAACTGCACTATTCCGGTGGCGGAAGGATTCGAATGCAGCCTCGACGACTACGTGCCCGGCACCAACGCCTCGATCTTCAGCCCACAGGGAGGCGTTCGGATCGGGATGATGGATTTGGCGAAGATCGGGCAGGCAATCATGAATGAGGACGACCGGCTACTTTCCCGAAAGGCCCTGCGCCCTGCCGTCTTGGCGCTTTTTTCGGGACCCGTGGCCGGCCAGGAATTCTTTTGTTTCTACGGCCTCCACATGCAGGCAATCGATGTGCCTGACAGTGGATGTCAGGATACCTTGTTCAACGATGGCAACCCGCGCTTCGGGCACGCAGGTGAAGCCTATGGCCTACGTTCGGGCCTCTGGTTCAATGCCGACGAACCAACCGGCATCGCCTATTTCACCAGCGCCGTCCCGCCGCGCCAGTCTGCCGAGGACGAGGGCGGCTTCGATCCGCGCGAAATCGCGCTGATGAAGCGCGCGCAGGAACTTCTCGCCCAAGACCGCTCTGCGCAGCAATCTGGCGACTGATCGCACGATTGTTTCGCGCTTTCCCCGATCTTTTGCGCGTGGCGAAAAGAGGCGATTGACGCCGCCTTTCGCATCCGCAACATGGGTCGTGCCCGCCGGGAGTGATTCCGGCGTCTTTCGCGGGAGAGACTGGCCCTTTCAGGAGGGTCTGGCGCCGAAGGAGCAACCGCCCCGGAAACTCTCAGGCAAATGGACCGCGGCAAGAATGGGTACTCTGGAAAGCGCCCCGGACCTGATCCGGGGCCACCGAAGGGGAAGGTCGCGGATCGCCTTGGTTCGCGGCTGAAGCTCTCAGGTCACCCGACAGAGGGGGCAGGAACGACGCACCGTCAGGGGCGTTCAATTGCCTGTTCGGGGACCGAGATTTTGAGCGACGATACACCAGAAGACGAAATGCCGCTGGCGAATCTGCCGCTCGATGCGTGGCATCGCGAGCACGGCGCACGCATGGTCCCGTTTGCGGGCTACGAAATGCCGATCCAGTATGAGGGTATCGTCGCCGAGCACACCTGGACCCGCGAGAGTGCGAGCCTGTTCGACGTTTCGCACATGGGCCAGCTGGCGCTGAAAGGCGACAATGCCGCGCACGAGCTCGAAAAGCTGCTCCCCGGCGCGATCTCGAACCTCAAGCCGGGCAAGATGCGCTATTCGCTGCTGTTGACCGAAGCGGGCGGGATCCTCGACGACCTGATGGTGACCAACACCGGCCCGCACCTCGCGCTGGTGGTCAACGGCGCGTGCAAGTGGGACGACATCGCGCATCTGCGCGAGCACCTGCCCGACGATATCACGCTCACCCATTTCGACGATTTCGCGTTGCTGGCCTTGCAAGGGCCGAAGGCAGGCGCGGTGTTGGAAGACCTCATACCCGGCACCGCGGAGCTCACCTTCATGACTGCGGGCCTGTTCGAGTGGGACGGCACCCATGTCTGGGTCAGCCGCGCGGGCTACACCGGCGAAGACGGGTTCGAGATATCGATCCATGAAAAGCGCGCCGCCGATCTTGCCGATGCGCTGGTCGCCGACGATCGGGTAAAGCCCGCCGGGCTCGGCGCGCGCGACAGCCTGCGGCTCGAAGCGGGCCTGCCGCTGTACGGCCACGACCTGACGATCAAGACCGATCCGGTGAGCGCCGACCTGAGCTTCGCGCTGTCGAAGAAACGCCGCACCGAAGGCGGCTATCACGGTCATAAGGCTATCACGGCGCGGCTCGCCGAAGTCGAGGACGGAACGCTGGCGCAAAAGCGCGTCGGCCTGGTGCTCGAAGGCCGGATGCCCGCACGCGAAGGCGCCGAGGTTTTCGCGAGCGACCAGAAGGTCGGCACCGTCACCAGCGGCGGGTTCTCGCCGACGCTCGGCGTGCCGATCGCGATGGCCTATGTCGATGCCGCGCACGCCGCCGAGGGCACCGAGCTCGAATGCGAAGTGCGTGGGCGTCGACTGCCCGCGAAAGTTTCACCCATGCCGTTTGTCCCCCACCGCTATTACCGAGGGAGCTGATTGATGCCGCGTTATTTCACCGATGAACACGAATGGATCGACGTCGAAGGCGAAAGTGCCACCGTCGGGATCACCGATTACGCGCAGGAACAGCTGGGCGACATCGTCTTCGTCGAACTGCCGAGCGTCGGCACGATGCTCGACAAGGGCGGCGATGCGGCGGTTGTCGAAAGCGTGAAGGCGGCGAGCGACGTCTATGCGCCGATCACCGGCGAAGTGACCGAAGGAAACGCCGCGCTCGAAGACGATCCGGCACTGGTCAATTCCTCGCCCGAGGAAGAGGGCTGGTTCTTCCGCATGACCATCAGCGACACAGACGAGCTCGAAGGGCTGATGGACGAGAAGGGCTACAAGACCTTCGTGGACAGCCTTTGATTTTCTCATCCCGGCGCACGTGCCGGACGTAGCTGCCGCAGCTGCAAACCGCCCGTTAGTCGAAAAAGCGGGCTCAGGAGTAGAATTGATGCGTTACTTGCCCTTAACCGACACCGACCGCAGCGATATGCTGGCGACAATCGGCGCGGCTTCGATCGACGACCTGTTCGTCGATGTGCCCGCCGTTGCTCAGCTCGATGGGCCGATCCGCGACTTGCCGATGCATGCGAGCGAGATGGCTGTCGAGCGGCACATGAAGGCGCTCGCGAGCAAGAACCTCGCCGCAGGCGATGCGCCGTTCTTCCTCGGCGCGGGGGCATACCGCCATCACGTTCCAGCAACGGTAGACACCGTGATCCAGCGCGGCGAATTCCTCACCGCCTACACCCCCTACCAGCCCGAGATCGCGCAAGGCACGTTGCAGATGCTGTTCGAATTTCAGACACAGGTCGCGCGGCTCTACGGCTGCGCGGTGGCCAATGCCTCGCTCTACGACGGTTCGACCGCGTGCTGGGAGGCGGTGGCGATGGCGAACCGCGTCACCAAGCGCAAACGCGCGGTGCTCTCGGGCGCGCTCCACCCGCATTACGCGCAGGTTGTCAGGACCATGGCGCACTTTACCGGCGACACTATTGCCGACGCGCAGCCCGCAATCCAGACCGAGCCCGATCTCGACGGCCTGGTCAGCCGGATCGATGATGAGACCGCCTGCGTTGTGGTGCAGTATCCCGACATCCTCGGGCGGGTCAGCGACCTTTCGGTGGTGGCCGAGGCCGCGCATGCCAAGGGCGCGCTGCTGATCGTGGTCAACACCGAGCCGGTGGCTCTCGGCGCGATCACCTCGCCCGGCGAGATGGGCGCGGATATCGTGGTGGGAGAGGGCCAGTCGATCGGGGTCGGCCTGCAATTCGGCGGACCGTATCTCGGCCTGTTCGCGGTTCGCGATCCCAAGCATGTCCGTCAGATGCCGGGACGGTTGTGCGGCGAGACCGTGGATGCCGAGGGCAAGCGCGGCTTCGTGCTGACGCTCTCGACCCGCGAGCAGCACATCCGCCGCGAGAAGGCGACTTCGAACATCTGCACCAATAGCGGACTGTGCGCGCTCGCCTTCAGCGTGCACATGACGCTGCTCGGCGAAAAGGGCCTGCGCGAACTCGCTGCGGAGAACCACCGTCTCGCCTGCCTTGCCGCCGACCGGCTCGTGAAAGTGCCGGGGGTGAAGCTGCTCAACAACGCTTTCTTCAACGAGTTCACCCTGATGCTCGAAGGCAAGCCGGCGCGCGAAATCGTCCGCGACCTTGCCGATCGCGGCGTGCTCGGCGGCGTGTCGCTCGGGCGGCTCTACCCCGGCGTAGAGGCACTCGAACACGCATTGCTGGTCGCGGTGACCGAGACCACCACCGAAGATGATATCGAGACGCTCGCGACAGAGCTGGAACGCAGCGTGAAGGAGGCCGTATAATGAACGCCCCCAACAAGAGCGGTTGGAAGCCGCAGATGGAAGTGGCCGAGGACGGTCTCCACAACGGCCCGCAGACCGTTACCGGCAACCGCGCACTGATGCTCGAGGAGCCGCTGCTGTTCGAGATCGGTCATGCCGAGGTGACCGGTGTCGACCTGCCCGAGATCGATCCCGCGGCGCCGACGCGGCTCGGCGGTCTTGAGCGCTCGGAACCCATCGGTCTCGTCGGCCTGACCGAGCCTGAGACTGTCCGCCACTACACCCGCCTCAGCCGCCAGAACTATGCCATCGACCTCGGCCTGTTCCCGCTCGGCAGTTGCACGATGAAGCACAATCCGCGCCTCAACGAAAAAATGGCGCGACTGCCCGGCTTCGCCGATATCCACCCGCTTGCGCCGCAGAACAGCGTGCAGGGCGCGCTCGAAGTGATCCATCAGCTCGGCCACTGGCTGTGCACCCTCACCGGCATGCCTTCAGTCGCGATGAGCCCCAAGGCGGGCGCGCATGGCGAATTGTGCGGGATCCTCGCGATCCGCGCGGCGCACGAGGCGCGCGGCGATGCCCGCGAAGTCGTGCTCGTGCCTGAAAGCGCGCACGGCACCAATCCCGCCACCGCCGCTTTCGCCAATTACCGCGTCGAAGACATCCCCGCGACGCCCGAAGGCCGCGTCGATGTCGCGAAGCTGAAGGAACGCCTAGGACCGGATGTGGCGGCGGTGATGATCACCAACCCCAACACTTGCGGGCTGTTCGAAAAGGATTTCCGCGAGATTGCGGACGCCGTCCACGAAGCGGGCGGCTATGTCTATTGCGACGGTGCAAACTTCAACGCCATCGTCGGCCGGGTGCGCCCCGGCGATCTCGGCGTCGATGCAATGCACATCAACCTGCACAAGACCTTCTCCACCCCGCACGGCGGCGGTGGGCCGGGCTCGGGGCCGGTGGTGTTTTCCGAAGCGCTCGCGCCGTTCGCGCCGCTGCCTTTCGTGCGGAAGAATGAAGACGGGGTGTTCGAACTGGTCGAAGAGGAAGCGCGCGAGGAAACGCGCGGCCAGACCTTTGGCCGGATGACCGCTTTCCATGGTCAGATGGGGATGTTCACCCGCGCGCTGACCTATATGCTCAGCCACGGCGCGGACGGATTGAAGCAGGTGGCAGAGGACGCGGTCCTCAACGCCAATTACGTGCTGCGCAGTCTCGAAGACCTGCTCCACGCGCCCTTTGCCGGGAGCGGGCCGTGCATGCACGAGGCGCTGTTCGGCGATAAGGGCTTCGGCGGCGACCTGTCGACGCTCGACCTCGCCAAGGCGCTGATCGACGAGGGGTACCACCCGATGACGGTGTATTTCCCGCTTGTGGTCCACGGCGCGATGCTGGTCGAGCCGACCGAGACCGAGAGCAAGGCCTCGCTCGACGAGTTCATCGCAGCCTTCCGCAACGTTGCCGAGCGCGCGCTGGCGGGAGACGAGACGATGAAGCAGGCGCCCTATTACGCGCCACGACGGAGGCTCGACGAGACCCAGGCGGCACGCAAGCCGAAGCTGGCGTGGGAGGAGGATGCTGCACCGGGAGGCGAGCCGACCCGCCACGAAAAGGGTGACCGCTAGGAGGCGCAGACCTCCGATGAAAATCGTCTTCAGCCGCAAGGGGTTCGACAGCAGCGCGGGCGGCGGACCGTCGCCGATTGTCGGCGGCCGCCCGCTGAGCCTGCCTATTCCGGCCGGGACCGCAAGCGCAACGACCTATGCCGAGCTCGGGCTGGGCGAGCATGCGGCGAAAGCGAGCCGGGGCAAGCTGGGGCCGAACGACCTGTGTCATCACGATCCGATGTTCTGCGATGATGGCACGTGCGTATTCGGCCAGCACAGCGCCGCGCAGACCCATCTCGAAGGGCAGGGCGTCGGTGTCGGCGATGTCTTCGTGTTCTTCGGACTTTTCGCCGAAGAAGTAACGCGCGAGCCGCATCACCGCATCTTCGGCTATCTGCGCGTAGAAGAAGTGATCCGGCTTGCCGATGAGGTGCCGACAGAACTGATCGACCTGAAGCACCCGCATGCGCTCGCGATGCACAGCGCCAACGACGTGATCTGGCGCGGCGAGGGGCGCGCCGCCAACCGCGCAAGCGACGCGTTGCGGCTGACGGTTCCGGGTGGTCCGCCGAGCTTGTGGCAGCGGCCGCACTGGCTGAAGCGCGGCGGTCTCTCCTATCACGACCGCGAGGATCGGTGGCTACGCGGAGGCAAGCTCCGCAGCGTCGCGCGCGGTCAGGAATTCGTCGCCGATATCGGGCGACGGCAGGCCCCGCGCGAATGGCTTGATGCGATGATAGCGCAGATCAATAGGTCTTGATCAGCGCCGAGAAATCGAGCCCGCCATTGCCCGCGCCCGTGAAATCCTCATAGAGCGCGGCTGCGCGCGACCCCATCGGCACCGCGGCGTCGGCGTTCTCGGCAGCTTCCATCGCAAGCCGCAGATCCTTGAGCATCAGCGCGGTCGCAAATCCGCCTTGGTAATCATTGTCGGATGGCGCTTGTGGGCCGACTCCTGGGACCGGGCAATAGCTCGTCATCGACCAGTTCTGGCCCGACGAGACGCTCGAGATGTCGTAGAAGGTCTGCGGGTCGAGCCCGAGTTTTTCCGCCATCTTGAAGGCTTCGCAGGTCCCGGCCATGTGGATCGCGAGCAGCATGTTGTTGCAGATCTTGGCCGCTTGCCCGTTGCCGACGGCACCGGCGTGGATCACCGCCTTGCCCATCGCTTCGAGCACGGGCTTAGCGGCATCGAAGGCGTGAATTTCGCCGCCGACCATGAAGGTCAGCGTGCCCGCATTGGCCGCCGCGATCCCGCCCGAAACCGGCGCGTCGACCATCTTGTAGCCTTCCGCATGCGCCGCATCGGCGACTTCGCGTGCGGTGGCGACATCGATGGTCGAGCAATCGATCAGCGTGGCTGCGTGCGGCGTGTGGCCGATCACGTCCTTGGTGTAGACATCCTTCACGATCGCGCCGTTGGGCAGCATGGAGACCACCGCTTCGGCGCCCTCGACCGCTTCGCGCACGCTGGAGAAGGTTTCGCACCCGGCCTCCTTCGCGCGCGCCAGCGCTTCCTCGGACAGATCGAAGGCGCGCACCTTGTGCCCCGCCTTCACAAGGTTCGCGGCCATTCCGCCGCCCATGTTTCCGAGGCCGATGAATGCGATTTTCATGTCACTCTCCCAAGTTCCGTTCGTGTCGAGCAAAGTCGAGGCACAGTTGCGCGGACGCCTCTCGATTGCGCTCGAGGCGAACGGCTGCGGTAGCTACCGCCCCTTCCACTGGCCTTCGCGCTTCTCGATAAACGCCGCCATGCCTTCCTTCTTGTCCTCGCTCGCAGTGAGGATCTGGAAGATGCGGCGTTCGACGATCAGGCCCTGATCGAGCGTCATTTCGAACGCGCTGTTGACCATTTCCTTGTTCGCGATGGTTGCCATCGGCGGCATCGAAGCGATGGTCGCAGCGGTCTTGAGCACTTCGGCGAGCAGCTCCGCTTGCGGCACCACGCGAACGATCAGGTTCGCGCGTTCGGCTTCCTCGGCGCCCATCATCCGGCCCGTGAGGCACATTTCCATCGATTTCGACTTGCCGATCGCGCGGGTCAGGCGCTGCGAACCGCCCATGCCGGGGGCGACGCCGAGCTTGATTTCGGGCTGGCCGAATTTTGCGTTGTCCGAAGCGATGATGAAGTCCGCCATCATGGCGAGTTCGCACCCACCGCCCAGCGCGAAGCCGTTCACCGCCGCGATCCACGGCTTGCGGGTCTTCTTCACGATCTCGCTGGTCCACGGCGCAAAGAAATCGTCGAGATAGAAATCCGCCGCAGCCTTTTCGCTCATCTCCTTGATGTCCGCGCCGGCGGCGAAGGCTTTCTCGCCCGACCCGGTCAGCACCGCACACAGCTGGCTGGCGTCGGCCTGGTAGTCGGCGAAGGCTTCGATCAGTTCATCGAGAACCTTGGAATTGAGCGCATTCAGCGCTTGCGGGCGGTTGAGCGTCATCAACGTGACGCCCTTCGTGCCCTGCGCGTTCTTTTCGACCAGGATGGTTTCGTAGCTCATAGGGGTTTCCATTCTTCATCGGCAGGCAGCGGCGCAAAGATGCTGTCGAGCAGCTCTTCGGTCACGCCTTCGGGGGTGGGAGGATCCCACTTCGGATCGAATGTCTTGTCGACGATCACCGCGCGGACGCCCTCGGCGAAATCGGGGCGGGTGAGCACGCGCGAGGCAATGCGGTATTCCATCCGCATATTGTCGGCGAAATCGGTGAGCTCCTTGCTTTCCGCCAGCTGGCGCAGCGCGACCTTGCAGGTCTGCGGGCTCTTTGTGCCCAGCGTGTCGCGTTCCTTCTGTGCCCAGTCGTCGCCATCCTCGATCGCGGCTTCGAGACTCGCGAGGATGTCTTCGTAGCTGTCGGAGGCGAAGTGTTTTGCGATCTTGAGGGCGTTTTCCTCGATCCGCGCCTTGGGCGGCGTGCCGACCGGTTCGGACAGTATGCCTGCGATCCGGCCCGGTCGTTCGACGATCCGCGCCTTGATGTCTTCGAGCATTTCGCTCGGCACATAATGCGTCGCGAGCCCTGTCCACAGCGTCTCCGCGCCGTCGAGCCGCGCGCCGGTCAGCGCGAGGAACTGGCCCAGCCTCCCGCCGATTCGCGAGAGATACCAGCCGCCGCCGACATCGGGGAAAAGCCCGATACCCGTCTCCGGCATGGCGAAACGTGTGTTCTCGGTCGCAACGCGGAACTTGCACGGCTGCGAGATGCCCACGCCGCCGCCCATCGTGATGCCATCCATGAAAGCCACGATCGACTTGGGATAGGTGAACATCTGGTGGTTCAATTGGTATTCGTCGTGGAAGAACTTGCGGCCGGACACGCCGCCATCGTTGAGGGCGGATTCGCGCAGCAGGTTGATGTCGCCGCCCGCGCAAAAGCCGCGTCCCTCGTCATGATCGAGGATCACCGCCTCGATCGCGTCGTCGTTCTCCCACTCGGACAGCGCCGCGCTCATCGCGTGACACATATCGAGCGTGAGCGCGTGCAGCGCCTTGGGGCGGTTGAGCGAGATATGGCCGATAGAGCCGTTCGCGCGGATAACTACGTCGTCTGTCATCGATGGCGTCCTCACTGGCGCAGGAGATCGCGACCAACGATCATGCGCATCACCTGATTGGTGCCTTCGAGGATCGAATGCACCCTGAGGTCACGCCAGAAGCGTTCGATCGGGTAATCCTTGAGATAACCGTAGCCGCCGAACAGCTGCAGCGCATCGTTGACGACCTTCGAGCCGTTGTCGGTCGCGAGCCGTTTGGCCATCGCGGAGAAGCGCGACTTGTCGGGCGCATTGTCGGTGACCTTGGCTGCCGCGAGATAGAGTAGCGCGCGCGCGGCTTCGAGATCGGTCGCCATGTCGGCGAGCATGAACTGGGTGTTCTGGAAGTCCGCCACCGGTTGATCGAACTGCTTGCGATCCTTGGTGTAGGCGACCGCCTCGTCGAGGCAGCGCTGAGCCCCGCCGAGCGAACATGCGCCAATATTGAGCCGCCCGCCATCGAGCCCCATCATCGCGAAACGAAATCCTTCGCCTTCGTCGCCAACGCGGTTCTCGACCGGCACGCGGGCATCCTCGAAGATCACCTGCGCGGTCGGGGAAGCGTTCCAGCCCAGCTTCTTTTCCGGCGCGCCGAAGCTGACGCCCGGCGTGTCCTTGTCGACCACAAGGCAGGTGATGCCCTTGGTCTTGTGATCATCGGTGCGCACCATCGTCACGTAGACATCGTTGACGCCGCCGCCCGAGATGAACTGTTTGGTGCCGTTGACGACGTAGTGATCGCCGTCCAACCGCGCGCTGGTCTTGAGCCCCGCTGCGTCCGATCCGCTGCCCGGTTCGGTCAGGCAGTAGCTCGCGATCTTGTCCATCGTGACGAGATCGGGAAGATACTTCGCCTTCACACCCTCGCCGCCGAACTGGTCGATCATCCAGGCGGCCATGTTGTGGATCGAGATGAAGGCGCTGGTGGTCGGGCAGCCATAGGCCATCGCCTCCATGATCAGCGCGGCTTCGAGCCGGCCCAGGCCGATGCCGCCCGATTCCTCGGACACATAGATCGCGCCGAAACCGAGTTCGGCGGTCTGCTTGATCACGTCCTTGGGGAAGTGGTGCCTTTCATCCCATTCCCCGGCATGCGGGGTGACGTTGTCGGCGGTGAAGCGCTGCGCCATTTCCTGGATCGCAAGCTGATCGTCGGTGAGTTGAAATTGTCCTGTCATGGCGCGCTAACTAGCCCCTCGAATGCGTATAGTGAAGGCTCTGAAACGTTAGTCTTCGACTATTGCCTCGGCCTCGATTTCGACTTTCCATTCCTTGCGGCAAAGCCATGCGACGCCGGCCATTGTTGCGGCAGGCGGGGAAGCGCCGAAGAATCGCGCATGGACTGCGCCGACGGCTTCCTGATCGTCGAAGTCGGTGAGCAGCATGCGGGTGCGCACGACGTCGGATGCCAAACCGCCGAGTTGCTCGATCGCGCGGACGATCAGGGCAAGGCAGCGCTCGGCCTGCTCGGCTGCCCCGCCGGGGGTGGTTTTGCCGTCGTCTTCGATCGGTCCGGTTCCGGCAACGACGATCCGGTTGCCGGTTCGCACCGCGCGGCAGAATCCGAACTGCGCTTCGAAGGGAGAGCCGGAAGAGGCGCGCTGCCGGGCGCTCATCCGCAAGTCACAGCGGTGATGACCATGTCGCGGTCGTAGCGCACGTTCACGCGGTCATCGCGATAGTCCATCGTCCAGGCGCTGTCGGGCGGGCCCCAGCGCAGCGTCTTCGCGCCGCTTTCCTTTAGGATCGCCGCGCCCATTGCCTGCGTCGCCTTATGGCCGACATGGTACTGCACAGGTGCTGCATCGCAGCGGAAGGTAGCGGGCTTTTCGGCCGGCTCGGGTGTCGAGGAGACCGGCTCGCTGGCGCCGTAACCGGTGCTGCAAGCGGTGAGGCACGCGGCCACAATTGCAAGGACGGTCGGGGTGCGCATGGGTCTTCTCCTGCGTGTCATACCGGACAGCGTTTGCTTGGATATTCGTCTTCCTTTTTCGGAAGCTCTCCGTCGGAAGAGTGCAATCGCTCCCCGTCTCCGGAGCCCCTCAGCGAGAGCCGCGTTGACTGCTTCCACGTCTCGCCTTCGCCCTCCATGTCGAGCGTCGCGACGATGTCGTCACCTTCGGCTTTCACAGCGGTGACCTGGCCGATTGATTCGTAGAACAGGATCTCGCTGCCGGAGATTTCCATCCGCATATCGGAGGCATCGTCGCAGGTTCCGCCTTCATAATCCCACGCGCCATGAAAGCGCACCGGGATCGTGTTTGAGGCGATCGCTTCTGCGTCCCCGGGCGGACCCGCTCCGTCACCGATGCCGCCATCGGGTTCGACCGGCATCGGCGTGTCGGTCGGCGCGGGCTCTGGAATGGGATCGTCCGACTTCGCCGTGGGATTGCCGCATGCGGACAGGGTAAGGAGCGCAGCCGCAACGAGACATTGCTTCATCGCGGTCACCCCATCGTCGGAATGACGAAGGCGTTCGACCCGTCGCCGCCGCCATCGGGCCAGCGCTGGGTGATCTTCTTCGCCTTGGTCCAGAACCGCATGCCTTCCATGCCGTACTGGTCGATGTCGCCGAAGCCCGAACGCTTCCAGCCGCCGAACGAGTGGTAGCTGACCGGAACCGGGATCGGAACGTTGATCCCGACCATGCCGACATTGACGCGAGCGGCAAATTCGCGCGCGGCATGGCCGTTGCGGGTGAAGATCGCGACACCGTTGCCGTACTGGTGCTCGCTCGGCAGGCGCAGCGCGTCCTCGAAGTCTTTGGCACGCACGATCTGCAGCACCGGGCCGAAAATCTCTTCCTGGTAGCTCTTCATCTGCGGGGTCACGCGGTCGATCAGGGTCGGGCCGACGAAGAAACCGTCCTCATGCCCTTGCAGGCTGAAACCGCGCCCGTCGATCACGATCTCGCCGCCTTCTTCCTCGGCGGTCGTGATCCACTGTTCGACCCGCGCCTTGTGTTCGGGCGTTACTACGGGGCCGTAATGCGCATCGGGATCGGTCGAGACGCCAACCCGAAGGCCATTGATTGCGGGGATCAGCTTTTCCCTGAGCCGGTCGGCGGTGTCTTCGCCCACCGGGACGACGACCGGCAGCGCCATGCAGCGTTCGCCCGCCGAGCCGAAAGCCGCACCTGCGAGATCGTTCACCACCTGGTCGAGATCGGCGTCGGGCATGACGATGCCGTGGTTCTTCGCGCCGCCGAAAGCCTGCACGCGCTTCGCGTTCGCAGTGCCGCGCGAGTAGATATACTGCGCGATGTCCGACGACCCGACGAAGCTGATTGCCGGGATGTCGGGATGATCGAGGATCGCATCGACCATTTCCTTGTCGCCGTGGACGACCTGCAACAGCCCTTCGGGCGCGCCCGCTTCGACGAACAGCTCGGCGAGGCGCACCGGCACGCTGGGATCGCGTTCGGAGGGCTTGAGGATAAAGGCATTGCCCGCCGCGATCGCCATGCCGAACATCCACATCGGGATCATCGCCGGGAAGTTGAACGGCGTGATGCCTGCACCGATCCCGAGCGGTTGGCGCATCGAATAAACGTCGATGCCGGGCCCGGCTCCTTGCGTGTATTCGCCCTTCAGCACGTGCGGGATCCCGCAGGCGAATTCGATCACTTCGAGCCCGCGCTGCACGTCGCCGTGGGCGTCGTCGACGACCTTGCCGTGCTCGCTCGACAGAAGCTCGGCGAGTTCCTGCTTGTTCGCCTCGACCAGTTCCTTGAACTTGAACATCACGCGGGCGCGTTTCTGCGGGTTGGTCGCGGCCCATTCGGGCTGCACCTTCCTGGCGGTCGCCACCGCTGTGTCGAGCAGCGCCGCATCGCCGAGAGCGACTTCGGCCTGGACTTCTCCCGTCGACGGGTTCCAGACTTGGTGTTTGCGGTTGGCGGCGGGGGTGTCGCCGACGATGAAATGGTCGATCTGGCGCATGGGGGTGAATCTCCTCTTCCTTGCCGCAGCCAATGCATCAGCAGCGGCGCAGCGGCAAGGGCCCAGACCCTAGGAAAAGTGCTGAACGGGCCGGATTATCGGCCCGCTCGGGATCAGGAACCGCTCGCCGGATAGCTCGCCCAGACGCTGGTCCCGTCGGGGCCGAACGCGATCACCTGAAAAGCCTGCCGGTGATCGCCGTGCTCCATGCCGGGTGAACCGACCGGCATCCCAGCGACCGCGAGGCCCCGGACGCCTTCGGGCCGTTCCTTGAGCAGTCGCCGGATATCGGCGGCGGGCACGTGCCCTTCGATGACGTAGCGATCGACCAGCGTGGTGTGGCACGACGAAAGCTGCGGCGGCACGCCGAGCCTGACCTTGAGCGCCTGCATCGAAGTCGAATCGACCGAACGGATTTCGCCGGCGTCGCCATTGGCCGCCCATTGCTCGCGCAGGTGCTTGAGCCATTCCGTGCAGCACCCGCAGGTGGGGCTGCGGAACATGGTGGCGTCGGCGGCGTAAGCGGCGCTGCTTCCAAGGATGGCAAGGAAGGCAAGTCCCGCCGGCAAGGATTTTCGATAGAAGGATGCGAAACGTGCAAACATGATGGCTTTCTCAGAACGCAATGGCGATTGGCTGACGTGGGGATTTCCTAAGGACTATCACGCTCAAGCGGAAGTGCGATTGATCGGAGCTGAACTGGTCAGGGCCCTAGCGGGCGCAGTTCCTGGACTTCCGGATCTGTCCTGCCCTCGACAATCGAGGTGGCCAGAACCCGGGCGGCTGCCCGCAGGCTTGCCAGATCTTCGATCACGCACGCGTTTCGGTCTTTTTCAACGCCTGAAAGGGCGGCGACGTCTTCGGTGCATTCGGTCTTGAATATCCGGATCACATCGCCCGACAGCCCCAGCAGCTGATAATTGGCAAGACCTGTCGGCACGCGTTTGCCCGTAAGGTCGGGGCCCAGATCGATATCCTGTGGCTCCTTCACCGGATCGATCATCTGCAAAACGTACCATCCGTTGCCGATCGCGATGAAATGCACCTCGACACTCTCGTCGCCTTGGTTGAAATTGTATCCCTTTCCGCTTGGCGCGGCCAGGATCGAGACAGTTTCGTCGTCTCCATCGGAGGAGGCATAGGTGCCTTCGAACGGAACTGTCGCTGCATTCCGGTCGGTCACGAGCGGTTCGGCGGATATCCAGCATCCGCCCAGTATGGCTGCAAACGCAAGCGGGACGAGGCGCGCCAGCGGCTTTGGAACTGCAAACATGGAAAGTCCCCCCAATCGGACAGATCGGGATGGTACCGCACACGCCGGAGGTGTGCAAAGTCGGGCCCTCGCCAAGGCCGGTCGATCTATGGTAACCCTCCAGTCCCTGACGAAAACAAGAACAAACCGGGCGCCGGGTGATCGATATTCGATTCCGTGAGGCGGCTTACAGGGAATGCGCAAAATCCATCTAGGGGGATGGGAACCGCGCGCCTCCGTTTCGAACGATCTGGACGAAACCGACCGCAACAGGCGGTCCTGAAGATCTACATCTAGGGGGAACCATGGTCATATTCATTCGCAACGCCGCACTTGTTTCCGGGATGATTGCCTTGGCCGCATGCGGCGGATCAGACGTCGAGAGCGAGGGGGCGATTCCCGGAGGTTCTTCGGAGGAAGAAGTCGGCGCGCAGGCCGATCAAGCATCCGAGCGCCCCAACAACATGATCGCCAAATTGGACTTCTCACAAACCGGGGCTGCCGAAGTCAGGCACGAATACGAGGTCGAAGATCTTTCACTCACAGGCGGATGCGCGCAGGGCGAGGGCGTATCGTTCGGCTTCATGGACAATGCGAATGCGCGATCGCCGAGCGGGTTCTACGTCGCCTTTGACGGGAGATTTCCCATCGAAGCGGGGCAAACGGGCACCTTCCCGGTGGAAGAGATCAGATGGATGAACGGCAATGTGCCGCATCCTGAATTGGAGGGTATCAATGTCCCGCTCCAATACGAAGGGCCCGGGGAACTCACCATCACCGAGCACAAGGGCGGCGGCATGAACGGGAGGATGAAGGGCACCTTCTCCGGCGATCTGGTAGAGCGCCAGAGCGGAGACGAAGCATCGGTCACGGTCGATTTCGACGTCTTCCTGGGGTGCACCAACCTCAATATGATGGATATGTAGGCAGGATTACCGGTTCAGTCAGAAAGATCTATTTGTCGAACGATGCGAAGAACGCGCCGTCATTGATGCTGATCTGATCGGGATAGCCCTCAAGCGGGATATCCTTGAACGACTGATAGGTCAGCGTGCCGGAAAAGCTTCCGGAGACTGTCAGCGTATCGCCATCTGTCCGGATATCACCGACGACGATGTCGCCGCTTGTCGTGCGGTGAAAGTCGGTCGAGCCCATCGAGCGGAAGATGATCTGCGGATCGGACACCGTTGAACCGGAGACGTTGAAAGTGAGCTCCATCGAGCCCTTCCACTCCCAATCGTCCGCGACCGGCGAGCCGATGATCTCGACGCGGGTGGAACCGTCTTCGGCCACTTTCCAGTCGATCAGGTTGCTGTCACCCTCGATGTAGAAGGTCTTGGGTTCGCCGTTCACGGTCGCGGTCATTGCGCCGGCGACACCGCTGGAAACGGCTGCCTCCCTCGCCGTGTTTCCGGCAGCGGATGCCGCCTGGAGCGCCTCGTCGCCTGGCCCGGCGCTGGCGGTAGCATCCTCTCCTGCGGTTTCTCCGGCTCCTGATGTGGCCTCGCTCGCTTCGCCGCCGCAACCCGCAACCGCCGCACTGAAGAAAGCGATGGCCGATACCGTTATAAACCCGCGCATAATGTGCCCCCATGTCCTCGTCTGATGTCTGCCCCGGCGCCCGCTCCGTGACGCGCGCGGCTCCGAGGCTATGGCATGCCCGCTTGCGACGCAAATCGAGCCGCAACGGCAGGACGAGGCCGCCAGTCCGCATCGGAATTCTCGGCGAGTCGAAAACGCATTGACCCGCCGGCTGCAAGGACTAGAGAGCCGCGGAGCCGCAAGTCGACAGTCCCAGGCCGAAGCGCTATTCGACCGACTGCGAAGCGGGCGGGTGTAGCTCAATGGTAGAGCAGGAGCTTCCCAAGCTTAAGACGAGGGTTCGATTCCCTTCACCCGCTCCAACTTTAGCGGAAAACTAGTTGGTGTGATTGCGAACCGGAAACCGCCGGTTCACCCCTCGCGCAAGCTCTCCATGTCGATCACGAAGCGGTACTTGATGTCGCTCGCTTCCATCCGGTCGTAGGCGGTCTGGATATCCTGCATGGCGATCGTCTCGATCTCGGGCAGGATCCCCTTCTCGGCGCAGAAATCGAGCATTTCCTGCGTTTCGGCGAGCCCGCCGATTCCGCTGCCCGTGAGCACCTTGCGCCCCAGCAGAACGCCGGTGTGCAATTCCGGCATCATGTCGATCATGCCGACCAGCACCTGAACACCGTCGATCTTGAGCAGGTGGAGATAGGGGGTGACGTCATGCCGCACGGGGATCGTGTTGAGCACCATGTCGAAGGTGCCGCGGGCGGCCTTCACCGCTTCCTTGTCGGTGGTGTTGAGGAAGGCGTGCGCGCCGAGCTTTTCGGCGTCTTCGCGCTTGCTTTCGCTGCGGCTGAGGACGGTTACCTCCGCCCCCATCGCGGCAGCGAGTTTCACGCCCATATGGCCGAGCCCGCCAAGCCCCGCGACCGCGACCTTGCTGCCCGGGCCGACGTTCCAGGTGCGCAGCGGGGAATAGCTGGTGATGCCCGCGCACAGCAGCGGGGCGGCTTCGGCCATCGGCATGCCCTCGGGCACCTTGAGGACGAACTCCTCGCGGCACACGATGCGCTCGGAATAGCCGCCAAAGGTGGGCGTGCCGTCGCGCCTGTCGGTGCCGTTATAGGTGCCGACCATGCCTTCCTTGCAATACTGCTCAAGATCCTGCTCGCAGTGCGAGCATTCGAGGCAGCTGTCGACCATGCAGCCGATCGCGACCCGGTCGCCGACATTGTGACGGGTGACGCCGTCGCCGACCGCGCTCACCGTACCGACGATCTCGTGCCCGGGCACGATCGGATAGGTCGTGCGACCCCAGTCGTTGCGCGCGGAATGCAGGTCCGAATGGCAGATGCCGCAATGGCTGATCTCGATCAGGACATCGTCGTCGCGCAGGCCGCGGCGGGTGATCTCCATCGGACCGACTCCGCTGTCGGGCGCAGTCGCGCCATAGGCCTTGGTCGGGTATTCATTTGTTGCTGTGGTCATACTTGCTCCTCAATCAATGCGGCGCAGCCATTAGCTCGCAGCGTGTCCGATGCAGCCGATTTCGCGTTGGCGGGCAGCGCGGCAAAGCCGGCACGCAACTCCGAGAGGCATTTTGCGTGATAGGAAAATGTCGGCTGGGTCCATTCGCTGCCGCAAACTTCGGTTGTGAAGACCTGCTCCTGATTGGTCACTGCGCGAGCATTTGCGATGAGCACGGGGAGATAGGTCCTCGCGATCTCGCCGATAAGCGGGGCAAGCTCCTCTCGCGCTGCACTCGCGCTCATCCAGTCTCCCGGCTCCGGCTTGAGCCCGGCAAGATCGTCTGTCATCCAGATCCACGCCTCGAGGCGCGGCGCGTGCTCCAGCAGTGTTGCGCGCGGGGTTGGGTCGACCAGCCCCAGCTGGGTCAACTGCCCATAGATCGCGAAATCCGCGATGCTTGGCCGGTCGCCCAGCATGAAGTGGCGCTTGGCCAGCAAGCCGTCGAGCAGTGTAACGAACCGCCGATAGCTCGCCTCGATCGCGTTCGCTGTCCGCACGTTCGATCCCACGACATAAAGCCGTTCGAACTGCCGCTTGGTGAATGCCCCGGCCGCTGCATCGGCGGTTTCCCCTTCGAGGGTCGTGTCGGATGTGAAAGCGAGGAAGCGCCCGGCGTGTTCACGATCAGCGCTGTGATGCCAGCGGTAATGGAACATCGGCTTTGTCAGCCATTCGTCGGCATAGTCCTCCAAGAGCGCAGCATAGAACGCGAGCTCGGGGTCTGCGGGCATCGCGCTGCGACCGGGATATTCGCGCTCGAGGCGTTGCGCGATCGGAGTGGAATCGACCATCGCTTCAAGCCCATTGTCTTCCGTTGGGAAATAGAAGGTCGGGAGCAGGCCCACCTTGGGGCGAGGGTAGCCTTCGGGCGCCGAAGCAGGCGATCCCCACATCACCGAATGCGGGATATGCCGGTAACGCAACAGCGCAAGCATCTTGCGCGAGTAGGGGGAGGAGGGGTTGCCGAAGAATTCGAGCCGCTTTTTCCCGGTCATTTCGGCGGCATCCGGATCGCGCCATCGAGCCGGAACTGGTGACCGTTGATGTAGGAATTGCGCGCGATCTCCATGATCAGCGATGCGAATTCCTCGGGATGCCCGAGCCGTTTGGGGAAGGGGACGCTGGCGTTGAGCTGGTCCCACATCTGCGGATTGCGGTCCTTCATCCCGAGCATCAGCGGCGTCGCGAAGATGCCGGGCATCACCGAGTTCACACGAATGCCGATATCCATCAGGTCGCGCGCCATCGGCAGCACAAGCCCGTTCACGCCCGACTTGTACGATCCGTAAATCACCTGCCCGATCTGCCCGTCTTGCGCGGCGACGCTGGCGGTGAGCGTGATCGCGCCGCGCTCGCCATCCTCGTTGAGCGGCTCACTGTTGGCCATGCCCAGCGCCGAGATGCTGGCGACGCGGTAGCTGGCGACGAGAATGCCCTCGGCACCGAAGGCGTAGTCTTCGGTCGGCAGGCGCTTGTAGCCGCCGCTTTCCTTGTCCCAGCCCAGCGTCTTGCCGCGCTTCGACGCCATCGCGCAGTGGACGGTGTAGCGTTCCTGCCCGTTGGCGGCACGCGCTGCGGCGAAGCCCGCTTCGACGCTGTCTTCGTCCATGATGTTCACATGGTGGAAGGTCCCGCCGATCGCGGCGGCATGTTCCTCGCCCGCCTCGTCGTTGATGTCGAAGATCGCGACCTTGAGCCCCGCGTCGGCCAGCGCCTTTGCGCTCGCCCGGCCGAGGCCCGATGCGCCGCCGGTGACGACCGCGGCCATGCCTGCTTCCAGTTTCATGCTCTCTCCCCTGAAGCCGTTGCGCCTTGCCTACGCCCAATGACGGAGCGCGGCTACCCGCCAAAATGGTGCAGAAGGAACGGCTGGCACGCCGGAGAAGTGCGGGCTAGAGCCGGTCCGTGATGGACAGTTTCCTGCTCACCTTGCTGCTGACATTCACCATCGCGCTCGGCGGGCGCGACCAGCTGATCGTCGGGCAATTCTCCGACGCTGTCGGGCGTTCGGTGCCGCTCCTGCTGGTCGGCATGGCGTGTGCAATGGCGAGCGCAGCAGTGATGGCGTGGGCAGGGTGGAGC
Source organism: Erythrobacter sp. GH1-10 (assembly GCF_045363165.1). Classification (NCBI taxonomy): domain Bacteria; kingdom Pseudomonadati; phylum Pseudomonadota; class Alphaproteobacteria; order Sphingomonadales; family Erythrobacteraceae; genus Erythrobacter; species Erythrobacter sp. GH1-10. Next base: position 887,969 of record NZ_JBJFLP010000001.1, read on the forward strand.
ATCGCTGCACTGCTGCCATCGCGCGCTGCCGACATGCTGGTTGCCATCGCGCTCGCGATCGCCGCTTTCGAACTGGGGTGGGAAGTGCGCCTGAAGCCGATGAAAGAGCCGACGCGCAGCTACGTCGCGATTGCGGTCGTGCTGCTTGCCCGGCAGATTTCGGACGCCGCCCGCTTCGTGATCTTCGCCTTCGCCGCGCAGGCGGTCTACCCGGTGACGACGATCATCGGAGGGGCGCTCGGAGGAGCGGCGGCGATTGCGCTCGGCTGGTTCGCCGGGCAGGCCGCGCTCGAGACATTTCCGCTGCGATATCTGAGATTTGCACTCGCGCTGTGTTCGATTGTTGCGGCGCTATTTATCGGATTGAACGCTCGTTACGCGTGATATTGATCGATAAGTCCGATTAATGCGAACTGGAATTTCTCGAAACCTTACGCCTTCCGACCCGTTGATAGAGTGAACAGACAAATAGCGCCCGATCTCTTGTCGGGTATCGCAAACAGGTAAGAAGGAGGACAACATATGCTTGACCCCAACAACAATTCGAAAACCGCACTCGTCGCCGAAATCAATGGCCTGCTGGCCGATCATTTCGCGCTCTATGTGAAGACCAAGAATTTTCACTGGCACGTGAAGGGCCCGCGATTTCGCGACCTGCACCTGCTGTTCGACGAACAGGCGATTGAAATTCGCGACCAGATCGATGCGATCGGTGAACGCGCCCGGAAACTGGGCGGCGACACGATCACCTCGATGGGCATGATTGCGCAGCACACCCAGGTGAAGGATCAGGACAAGGCCGACCTTTCCGCCGAAGACATGATCGCGGAACTGCGCGACGATAACAGCCGCATGGTCGAACGCTTGAAGTCGATGAAGGATCTTGCCGATCAGGCAGGCGACAACGCGACCGATGGACTGATCGACGACTGGACCGACATGGCCGAAGAGCGCGTGTGGTTCCTCAAGTCGCTGCTCGCCTAACACGGGAAACTACAACAGAAGGCGCCTAAGAGGCGTCCACATCAAAGGGCCGTTTCCGCCTAGCCGGAAGCGGCTCTTTTGCTATTGGAGACACCATGACTTTTCCGATCACCGACGTGAACATCCTTGAAAACGCGACCGACACCCAGATCGCCGACTGGCTTGAAGGGCGGCTTGCCCGCGCGCTCGAAAGTACAGATGGCCCGGTCGCGATTGCGCTTCCGGGCGGCTCGACTCCGTTCCCGATTCTCGAGCAGCTGGTCCGCCGCAATCTCGATTGGTCGCGGGTCAAGGCCTATCCCACCGACGACCGGATCGTTCCCGAGGACCATGCCGCGAGCAACACCGGCAAGCTGCGCGCGCTGCTCGAACCGGTCGGCGTCGAGGTCAAGGCGCTGGCGGTTCCCGATAGCGGGACCATGAGCTTCGAAAGCGCGCATATTCCCGAATTCGGGCTGGTCTGGCTCGGCATGGGCGCGGACGGGCACATCGCCTCGCTGTTCCCCAACACCGATCCGCAGATCGAAGAGGGTATCGCCCTGCGCCGCCTGACCCCCGATCCGCTTCCGCCCGAAGCGCCGTTCGACCGGGTAACGCTGACGATGCGCGCGCTGCTCAACAGCGATGAATTCGTTTTCGTCGCGCGTGGCGAGGATAAACGCGCGGTGCTGGATGGCGCACTCAAGGGCGAACACGACCTGCCGATCACCCGGCTGCTCGCGGCCCGCAACGAAGATCATCTGCGCCCGGTCACATTCTTCGTTTAGTCGTCTGCCCATGCCCCATGTCCTTCCCGCGCCGATCCATCGCGCGCTCATGCCGATCGCGCACAGGCTTCGCCATCGCTGGCGCAAATGGCGTGGCTCCCCGATCGCCGGGGTGAGCGTTGTCATCAGCAATTTCAACGGCGATGTTCTGCTTCTGCGCCACTCCTACGGTCCCGAGGTCTGGGCGCTGCCCGGTGGTGGGCTGAAGCGCGGCGAGGATCCCGCGGAATGCGCCAAGCGTGAAGTCCGCGAGGAGCTGGGAATAACAATCAGCGCGATCGAGGCGATCGGCACGATCGAGGAAGAATTGTCGGGCTCGCAGCACACCGCATACCTGTTTGCCGCTACCTGCGATGCGCGGCCAAAGCCCGACCGGCGCGAAGTCGATATCGCGCGGTTCTTTCCGTCGCACTCACTCCCGGAGCCGCTCGGCGAGGTTACGCGCAAGCGGCTCGAGTTCTGGAAGGCGCGCGGGACCAAAGTCTAAAGCAGCGAAAGCTGCGCGTCGTCGGCGCGCGGGGCTTCCTTGTCCTCGCCGCGGTCGAGGTTCGACAGCGTCAATCCCATCAGCCGGATCGGCATCGGGAGCGGCAGCGCTTCTTCGAGCAGTTCGCGGCTCAGTCTCGCAAATTCCGCCTTGTCCTCGACCCAGTGCGGCACGGACTTGGCGCGCGTCATGTTCTGGAAATCGGTGAACTTGACCTTGAGCGTCACTGTCCGCCCGCGAGCCTTCGCGCTCTCGATCCGGTCCCACACGATGTCGATAATGTTTTCGAGCGTGTCGCGCAGCGCCGCGCCGCTGGAGATATCCTCGCTGAAGGTGCGTTCCCCGCCAACCGACTTGCGCACGCGGTGCGCGCGCACGGGCCGCAGGTCGATTCCTCGCGCCGCGCGGTAGAGGTAATCGGCGAAAGAGCCGAAATTGGCGCGCAGGAAATCGATGTCCTTCGCCGCGAGGTCCGCACCGGTCGCGATCCCGAGCCGTTTCATCTTCTCTTCCGCCTTGGGTCCGACCCCGTGGAAACGCCGGATAGGCAGCCCGGCGACGAAATCCGCGCCTTGCCCCGGGCGGATCACGCACAACCCATCGGGCTTGTTCTGGTCGCTGGCGAGCTTGGCGAGGAACTTGTTGTAGCTCACGCCGGCGCTCGCGGTCAGCTTTGTCTTCGCCTTGATCTCCTGCCGGATCAGCTCGGCAATGCGGGTCGCGGTGCCGATGCCGAGCCGGTCCTCGGTCACGTCGAGATAGGCCTCGTCGAGGCTTAGCGGTTCGACATGCGGGGTGTGATGCTCGAAGATCGACCGGATCTGGCGGCTCGCCTCCTTGTAGGCATCGAAGCGGTGGCGCACGAAGATAAGGTCGGGGCACAGCCGCTTGGCCGTGACCGAGGGCATGGCCGAGCGGACCCCGAACTTGCGCGCCTCGTAGCTCGCCGCCGCGACCACGCCGCGTCCGCCCGAACCGCCAACCGCGACCGGCTTGCCGCGCAGCTCGGGATTGTCGCGCTGTTCGACGCTGGCGAAGAAGGCATCCATGTCGACATGGATGATCTTGCGCAGGCCCGCGGCCTCTTCGCTGTCATCGATGTCGCCCGTATCCGCCATGCAGCGCAGAATAGGAGCTTGCCGCTCCTGAAGAAACTGTTGCCGGAACTTTCCACCCGTTGAGCGATTTTGTGCACATGCGAAAAGAACAGTGGTCTTCCGGCGAGCCTCAGGGCAAAGGGCCGCCGATGGCGACCACCGCTGCCCCTGCGCGGACGCCCCGGAAGACCCTGGGCGAGACCGAGCTCATCTGGATGATGGCGATGCTGATGGCCCTGCAGGCTTTCGGTATCGATGCGATATTGCCCGCGCTCGACGAGCTTTCGCTGGCGCTGAACGTGCCCGGCAACGAGCGGCAATTCGTGGTCGGGGTCTACCTCCTCACCGCCGGGATCGGGGCGCTTGTTCCCGGAGCGCTTGCCGACCGGTTCGGGCGACGCCCGGTGCTGTTCGCATCGATCGGGGTCTATATCGTGCTGTCGATCGCGAGCGCGCTCGCAACCTCGTTCGAGGCGCTGATCGCGATCCGCGCGGCGCAGGGTTTTTTCGGTGCAGGCATCGTCGCGCTGCCGCCGGCGATCATCCGCGATCGTGTGGGCGGCGACAAGATGGCGCGCATGATGAGCCTCATCTTCGTGATCTTCCTGATGGTCCCCGCGCTCGCACCGAGCGTGGGCGAATTGATCCTGCTGGTGGCCGATTGGCGCGCGATCTTCCTCGCCATGGCGCTGCAGGGCGTGCTCATCGGCACCTGGGCCTATTTCCGCCTGCCGGAAACGCTGACCGAGGAAAACCGCCAGGAAATCCGCCCGGCAATCATCGGCCGCAACATGCTCCATGCGATGAGCCTGTCGAGCGTTGTCGGATACGTCTTCGGCGGGGCGCTGGTGTTCGGCGCGCTGTTCGGCTTCATCAATTCCTCGCAGCAGCTCATCACCGAAACTTTCGGCGCGGGCGATATCTTCCCGATCGTGTTCGGCATCTGCGCCGGATCGATGGCTATTGCGAGCTGGTCCAATTCCCGCATCGTCGAGCGTTTCGGTGCGCGGCGGGTGAGCCACACCGCGCTGATCGCGTTCATATGCGTCGCCAGCGCGCAGGTCTATTTCGCGTTCCAGCCCGACGAGAGCCTTTGGCAGTTCGTTCCGCTGATGGCGGTGAACATGATGCTGCTCGGCTTTATCGGCAGTAATTTCGGCTCGATCGCGATGAACCCGTTCTATGCGATTGCAGGGGCGGCGAGCTCGATGCACGGCTTTATCCGGCTGACGCTGGCCGCGCTGATCGGGGCCGGGATCGGCTATGCGTTCGACGGGACCGCGCAGCCGCTTGCGCTGGCTTTGCTGGCGAGCGGCCTTATCTGCCTCGCGCTGGTGCTCTACAGCGAAAAGGGCAAGCTGTTCGGCCCGCCCGAAGCCGAAATGGGTCCGGGCGCTACTCCTGCGGAGTAAGGGAAGGGCCGGTCGCGCAGCGACCGCAAGCGCGACCGCGCGCCCGCAGCGATGCGACCTTCAGGTCGCGTGAGCGAGGAAATCGCGCGCCGTATGGCGTGCGTAAATCAAGACTCCAGCTTTCTCCAAGCCAGTTCGGCGAATTCGCATAGCAGCGGGCGCGTGTCGCGCGGGTCGATGATGTCTTCGACATTGAAGCGTTCCGCGCTGCGGAAGGGCGAGGTGACCTTCGCCAGCCGCTCCCTGATCGCTTCGAGTTCGGCCTCGGGATCGTCGCTCGCTTCCAGTTCGGACTTGTACGCGACCTCGAGCCCGCCCGCGATCGGCAGGCTGCCCCAGTCGCCCGAAGGCCAGCAAAACCGGTATTGATAGCGCTCGGCATTGCTCATCGCGCTTCCCGCAATGCCATAGGCGCGGCGCAGAACGATGCTCGCGAGTGGAACACTCGCCTTGTAGATCGCGTTCATGGCCTGCACGCCATAGCGGATCGTGCCCGCCATCTCCGCCTCGCGGCCGATCATAAAGCCGGGATTGTCGACGAGGTGGACGATCGGCAGCCGGAACTGGTCGGCGAGCTTGACGAAGCGTTCGACCTTCTCGCTCGTCTTCGCCTCCCACGACCCGCCGAGATACGAAGGATCGCTCGCCACCACCGCGACCGGCCAGCCGTCGAGCCGGGCGAGCGCGGTGATCGCCGCGCGGCCCCACATCTTGCCGATCTCGAACACCGTGCCCTGGTCGAAGACGAGTCCCATGCAGCGGCGCATCGAATAGACCGCCTTGGGATCGTGCGGGACGAGGCTCAGCAGCGCCTCTTCCTTGCGGTGGACCGGATCGGTGCAGTTCGAACGGCGTGCCAGCTGGCCGACATGTTCGGGCATGAACGAAAGGAAGTGCCGCGCGCGGGCGAAGGCCTCGGCCTCGGAGCCGACCTCGTCGTCGACCACGCCGTTGCGGGTGTGGATGTCCGCGCCGCCGAGTTCCTCCTTGGCCCGTGCGTGATCTGCGTTCTGCTCGTAGCTCGCACCCATGGCCCCGACCACGGCGGGACCGGCGGCGAAGATCTGGCTGAGCCCGCGCACCATGATCGAGTAATGGCTGGCGACGGTGCGCGCCGCGCCGAGGCCTGCGGTCGGGCCGAGCGCCAGCGCGACCACCGGCACGGTGTCGAGGTTCTCGACCACGTCGCCCCAGCCGGGCACAGCGGGGATATAGGTCGCGCCGATCTGTTCGAGCGTCTTGACCGAGCCGCCGCCGCCGGTGCCGTCGATCATGCGGACGATCGGCAGCTTGAGTTCATGCGCCATCTTTTCGGCCTGCACCATCTTGCGGCTGATCCCCGCATCCGCCGCGCCGCCGCGAATGGTGAAATCGTCGGCGGTCGCGACCACCGGGCGGCCATTGATCAGCGCCTTGCCGAACAGGAACGGGGCGGGGGTGACGCCTTGAAGGTCGCCGTTCTCATCGTAATGCCCCTTGCCCGCGATTTTGCCGATCTCGCGGAACGAGCCGTCGTCGCACAAAGCCGCAAGCCGCGCGCGGGCATCCATCTTGCCCCGGCCATGCTGGCGCGCGACTTTCTCCTCGCCGCCCATCTGTTCGGCGAGCGCTTCGCGTTTTCTAAGCTCTTCAAGTTCCGCTTGCCACGACATTCAGAAACCTCCGCTCACCCTGAGCCTGTTCGCAAGAAAACCGCTCATCCTGAGCTTGTCGAAGGATTGTCCTTCTTTTGGTGCAGCAGAGCAAAAGAAAGTACAGCCCTTCGACAAGCTCAGGGCGAGCGGAGTAGGTGAGATTAGCCCTCAGACTGTGGCTCCACCACGCCCGGTTCGACAATACAAAGCACCGCCTCGACCTGCACCTGCCCGCCTTCGCTGGCGGAAAGCTCGGTGACGGTCCCATCAAACGGAGCGGTGAGCGCGTGTTCCATCTTCATCGCCTCGAGCACCATCAGCCGCTGGCCTGCCGTGACCGCATCGCCCTCCGCGACATCAACCGCGATGACCTTGCCCGGCATCGGCGCAAGGATCGCGCCATCGGCGGCGGAGGCGTGGCCTGAGCCGCGTGGCCTGTCCAATGTGAACTGGCGCGGAAATGCATCGACAAAGACATTTGCATAATCGCCCGGCTCCGCATCTGCGGGCTCATCGATAGCGACATCGTAGAGCTCTCCATCGCTGTCTCTCAGTCGAACGACAGTCTCGTTCGATGCGTTCAATCGGAATCCGGCGGCGCGAGACCATGGCCCTGATCCCGGAGACGCTGAGAGTAACTCCGCGATCTGGGTTAGATGTTCGGATCTTGGAGGAAGCGGCTTTGACAGCCGTTCGACGTGTTCTCCAATAAAGCTGGTATCGAACTCACCCTCGCGAACTGCTCGCTCGTCCAGTAATTGCCATAAGAACCCGGCGTTCGTTTTGACCGGCCAGACTGCGACTTTCCGAATTAGAGAAGACAAACCTGCAACCGCCTTGTTGCGGTCTTCAGCATGCAGGATGAGCTTGGCAATCATAGGGTCATAGAATGGGGAAACGTCGCCGCCTTCAGTCACTCCGCTTTCAACACGTAGGTCTTCTGGAAGGAAAAGTTCTTCCAACCGCCCCGTACTGGGCAGAAAGCCCTTCGCCGGGTCCTCGGCATAGAGCCGCGCCTCTATCGCCCACCCATCGATGCTCAACTCCTCTTGCTTCAGCGGAATCGGCTCACCTGACGCCACCCGTAGCTGCCACTCGACCAGATCGACCCCGGTGATTTCCTCGGTCACGGGGTGTTCGACCTGCAGACGCGTGTTCATCTCCATGAAGAAGATGCGGTCGGCGCGTAGGCCTTCGCTGGCGTCGGCGATGAATTCGATCGTGCCTGCGCCCTCATAATCGACCGCCTTCGCAGCGCGCACGGCGGCGGCGCAGATTTCTTCGCGGGTTGCCTCGTCCATGCCGGGGGCGGGGGCTTCCTCGATCACCTTCTGGTGGCGGCGCTGGAGCGAGCAGTCGCGCTCGAACAGGTGGACGACATTGCCGTGGCTGTCGCCGAAGACCTGCACCTCGATATGGCGCGGCGACGTGATCCACTTTTCCAGCAGCACCTCGTCATTGGAGAAGCTGGCCTTGGCCTCGCGCCGACAGCTTTCGAGCGCGGCTTCGAAGTCTGCCGCCGCATCGACCTTGCGCATCCCCTTGCCGCCGCCGCCCGCGACCGCCTTGATCAGCACGGGATAGCCGATGGCGTCGGCCTCCTGCTTCAGGCGCTCGACCGACTGGTCCTCGCCCTCATAGCCCGGCGTAACCGGCACGCCCGCCTCGCGCATCAGCTTTTTCGCGGCGTCTTTCAGACCCATCGCCTCGATGCTCGAAGGCTTCGGCCCGACCCAGATCAGCCCCGCATCGATCACGGCCTGCGCGAAACCCGCATTCTCGGAAAGGAATCCGTAGCCCGGATGGATCGCCTCCGCGCCCGTCTCCTTCGCCGCCGCGATGATCTTCTCGCCCACGAGATAGCTTTCGGCAGCAGGCGAGGGGCCGATATGCACCGCCTCGTCGGCCTGGCGCACATGCAGCGCCTTGGCATCGGCATCCGAATAGACCGCGACCGTCGCGATCCCCATGCTGCGCGCGGTGCGGATGATGCGGCAGGCGATCTCGCCGCGATTGGCGATGAGAAGTTTCGAGATCATTCCGAGCTCTCCCACTCGGTTGCGAGCCGTGCGGCTATATCACCACACGTTTCTGGCGGTTCCATGGTGAAGCTCGTGTTGGCGACCTTCCAACCGCGTTCGCCCTTGGCAAGGCTTAGCGAGTTGACGCCGCAATGGCTGAGCTCGCCTTCGGCCCAGAACGCGTATGGCCCCCAAACCTGCGCCATGTCGCCATCGACCAGAATCGTGTCGTAGCTCATCAATTCGTTCACTTCGGCGCTCGACTTTGCCCAGCGCGCAAGGTGATCGGCTACGGGAACGACATCGATGCGAGGTTTGCTTGGGTCGAGACGGTTGTGAATGAAGATCGTCGCCTCGGGCATCATTTCAGTCGCGAGCGCGGCCTTGTCGTCGGATCGGAGCGCATTGAAGAAATCATCAACCGCGTTGATGACGTCGATTTGCTCATCTGTGGGCGAGCGAGCCGCCAGCGGGGCAGACAGCATCACGGAAGCTGCTGCTAAGGTCATTATTCCTCTCATGCGGGCTGGATTAGGGCCACGGGAGACAAAAGAAAACCGTCATCCCGGACTTGATCCGGGATCCCGCTTCGTTGGTGTGAGAGTAAGAAGTAAGCTGGACCCCGGATCAAGTCCGGGGTGACGTTAAGGGCTTGAAGTCCGCAATGCCCCACGTGATCGGGCCGTCAGGGTGCTTTTCGCGGTTGATGATCGCGGAGAGGAAGGCGCGCGCGCCATACAGCGCCTTTTCCCAGCGCGGGACGTAGACGCGGTGGTTCCACGCCTCGGTCCCGCGCTTGCGGACCTTGCGCCCGATCGCGCCATATATGCGCGCCGCCGACAGCACCGCCCAGCGGCTGCGGAACGGCAGGCGGGCCGCGCCGACGCGCGCGGCGGCTTCGTGCTTTTCGACCAGAGCAACCAGACGCGCGGCCATTTCGGCGAGTTCCTCGCGGTGGTGCGGCTTGGTGTGCTGGCCCGGTTCGATGTCTTCCTCGACCAGCCATTCGGCGGGAAGGTAACAGCGCCCGGCGGCGTCATCCTCGACGATATCGCGCGCGATGTTGGAAAGCTGGAAGGCTAGCCCGAGGTCGTTGGCGCGGTCGAGCGTGTCGCGGTCGTCGGGAGCGACGCCCATCACCACAGCCATCATCACGCCGACCGCTCCTGCGACATGGAAGCAGTATCGCATCATGTCGGCCTCGGTGCGCGGGCGCCAGTCCTCGGCATCGAGCGCGAAGCCCGCGATCACGTCCTCGGCCATGGCAGGTGTGAGGCCGCATTCGGAAGCGACCACGCCGAGCGCGTCGAAAGCCGGATCGCCGGTCGGTTCGCCCGCGAAGGCCTTGGCAGTCAGCTTGCGGATATGGTCGAGGCGGCTGTCGAGGTCCGACTGGTCGCCCAGTTCGCCGCCCATCACCTGGTTGTCGGCGATATCGTCGCAGCGGCGGCACCAGGCGTAGAGCAGCCACGCGCGCTCACGGGTCTGGGGATCGAACAGGCGCGAGGCAGCGGAAAAGCTGTGCGAGCCGACCTTGATCGCCTGATGCGCGTGTTCGACCAGTGCGGCTCTGCGGGCTGCGTCCATCCCCATCGTGCCGGTTCCTACAGATCCTCGGCCTTCATCTTGAAGATCGGCGTGTGCGGTGTGTAGCTTTCCATCTTGGCGAGCAGTTCGGGCAGGTCGGTCGCGCTGATCAGGATGTTCTGGTGCGCGGGGCGGACAAAGCCGACCGCGGCCATCTTCGCGTTGAAGCTGATAAGATCGTCGAAGAAGCCGAATGCGTTGAGCAGGCCGACCGGGTCCGAGTGATAGCCGAGCTGCGCCCAGCTCATCGCTTCCCATAGCTCATCCATCGTGCCGACCCCGCCGGGCAGGGTGACGAAGCCGTCGGACAGATCGGTGAATCTCTGCTTGCGCTCGTGCATGCCCGAAACCGCGATCAGTTCGTCGCAGTCGTGATTGGCGACTTCGGACTTGATCAGCGCGTCCGGAATAACGCCGATCACTTCGCCGCCCGCATCCTTTGCGCCCTTCGCGACCGCGCCCATGAGCCCGAGCCTGCCGCCGCCATAGACGACGCCGATACCGCGCTCGGCAAGGCCTTGGCCGATTTCGGTGGCAAGCTCAAGATAACGCGGGTCCTCCGGCGAAGCCGACCCGCAATACACGGCCAATCTCTTCATGCGCTAGCCTTAGCCGCAAGATCCTCCAGCACAATACCCGCCGTTGCCTTCGCGCTGCCGACCACGCCGGGGATGCCTGCGCCCGGATGCGTGCCCGCGCCGACGAGGTAGAAATTCTCGATCACGTCGTCGCGGTTATGGCCGCGCAGGTAGGCGCTCTGCCACAGCACCGGTTCGAGGCTGAAGGCGCTGCCCATATGCGCGGAAAGGTCGTGCTGGAAATCCTTGGGCGCATAGTGGAACTTGGTCACGATCCGGTCGTGGATGTCGGGGATCAGCCGCCGCCCGATCTCGTCGAGGATCGCGGTTTCGAGCTTCGGCCCCTCGACATCCCAGTCGATCGGCATCTTGCCCATGTGCGCGACAGGCACCAGCGCATAGAAGGTGCTCTTGCCCGCCGGAGCCATGCTCGGATCGGTCACGGTCGGGTGGTGCAGGTAGATCGAGAAGTCCTGCGGCAGCACGCCGTTCTTGTAGATATCCTCGACCAGCCCGTGATAGCGCGGGCCGAACAGGATCATGTGGTGCGGGATGCCCGGCCAGGTGCCTTCGAGCCCGAAATGCACCACGAACAGCGAGGGCGAGTAGCTCTTGCGGGCGAGCGATTTCGCATATTTCTTCCCGCGCTCGGACTGGCCCAGAAGATCCTTATAGGAATGCATGATGTCGGCATTGGAAGCGACCGCATCGAAGCGTTCCTTCCAGCCCGATTTCGTCTCGACCTCGGTCGCACGGGTGCCCATCGTGTGGACTTGTTTCACCGGATCGCCGACGCGCATCGTGCCGCCCAAACGCTCGAAATGGCGCACCATCCCGGCGATCAGCCGGTTGGTCCCGCCGCGCGCCCACCACACGCCGCCGTCCTTTTCGAGCTTGTGGATCAACGCGTAGATCGAAGAGGTCTTCATCGGGCTGCCGCCGACCAGCAGCGTGTGGAAGCTGAACGCCTCGCGCAGCTTCTCGCTCTCGATGTATTTCGACACCATGTCGTAGACGCTGCGCCACGCCTGCTTCTTGATCAGCGCGGGCGCGGCCTTGAGCATGCTCTTGAAATCGAGGAACGGCTTGTGGCCGAGCTTGAGATAGCCTTCTTCGTAGACGCCTTCGGAATATTCGAGGAAGCGCTGGTAGCCGATCACGTCATCGGGGTTGAGCTTGGCAATCTCGGCGTTGAGCTCGTCCTCGACATTCGAATAATCGAAATTGGTGCCGTCGGGCCAGTTGAGCCGGTAGAACGGGTGGACCGGCATCAATTCGACATCCTCGGCGATGTCGTGGCCGGTCAGTTCCCACAATTCCTTGAGGCACGGCGGATCGGTGATGACGGTCGGGCCGGCGTCGAAGGTGAAGCCGTCCTTTTCCCAGAAATAGGCGCGCCCGCCCGGCTTGTCGCGCGCCTCGACCACGGTAGTCCTGATGCCCGCCGATTGCAGCCGGATCGCGAGCGCCATCCCCCCGAAGCCCGCCCCGATCACGCAGGCGCTCTTGCCTTCGTATTTCTCCGCGATGGCCGGATTGATGCCTTTCCCGCCGCTCGCGGGCGGGTTGAAATCGAGCGTTGCGTCGGCGTTCATGCCGTTTTCTCCGGTTGACTTGAAGTCTTGAGGGGTTTGCCCCGTTTGAACATCGCGGCCATTGCGCGCGGGATAGATACGGGCGGATCGCCCCAGAGGACGCGAGCCCGTTCAAGCCACGTCGAACGGCCTTGGTAGAAGCGCTCGATCAGCCTTTCGCGCAATCCATAGAACCTCTCCAGAACCTTCGCGCGCTTGTGCGGTTCCGCCGCAAAGAACAGAAAGCGGTTGAGGAGGCGATAAAAACCGGTCCTGCGCCAATGCTGGCGCGCGCGGCTTTCCATCATCGCGGCGAGCTGCGGACCGGGCAGGTCAGCGTCGGCGGCAATCGCAAGCGCATTTTCCACCGCCAGGCACATGGTGTAGCTGGTGAGCGGGTGCGTGAAGCCGCCCCGTGTGCCCGCGATAGCGACGCCGGGAATGCGGACCTCATCCTGATATGCCTTGAAGTTTCCGCCTGTCAGCACTGGCAAGACGCCGCTTTCGTGACCGACAGGCGTGCCATCGCCCCAACCCTGATCGCGGGCATACTGATCGATCCGGCCCGACAACGCATTGCGGTCCAGCAGCGGATCGTCGGCGTAATATGTATCTTCGATAAAGACGTCATGCGAGCCGAGCGGGAGAACGTAGACGAAACGGAAGGCCCCGCCATTGCCGTGCGGTGCAACCTGCTCGACATTGCCGTCCATGATCATCGGGTGTTCAAGCCCGTGAGCTTCTGGCAAGCGCATCTGCCGCCCGAGGAACACCTGCCACCCCCCGCACAGATGCTCGCTCGGCTGGAAAGTGCGGCAATCGATCACGGTGCGCGCATTGATGCGATTGCCGTCCTGCAGATCCACCCCGCGCGCATCGATCGCGGTCGCCCTGCGCCCGAGCATCAGCATGTCTTTGGGGAGCATGCGGACCAGCGCTTCGTGGAAATCATGGCTCGACATCGACCGGTATCCGGTGCCGAGCTTGCGCCGGTACTTGGGGAATTCGACCTCGTAGCCCTTGTTCCACTCGGTCTGGCGGATTGGTTCGAGCAGAGCCTTGCCTTCGTCCGACAAATCGCTGTCGAACCAGCTCCAGCGGTGGTTCCCGCCAAGCGTTGTGCCGCCTTCGATGAGAACCATGCGGAATTCGGGGCGAGCGCGGTGGAGCGCGAGCGCGATTAACCCGCCGGCAAGTCCGCCTCCGACGATCGCGACGTCGTGCACCGTTTCTTGTTGTGAATCGCTCATTCGCCAACGGCACTAGGGCAGGGCGTGCGCGCCCGCAATGGCGCACGGCTGCAGTACGCTATCCCCAGACCCGTGCTTTGCCCTCCTTGCGCGGCGAACCGGGCTGATTCATCACCTAAGTCCATGGGAATCCTCGTTCCGGACCGCCGCGCGATCATCACTTCCATCGTCATCGCGCTGGCGACTGTCGCGATCCTGCTCGCGATGGACCGCCCGCCGATCTGCGAGTGCGGCTATGTGAAGTTCTGGCACGGCGACATCAATTCCTCGGGCAACAGCCAGCATATCGCGGACTGGTATACGCCGAGCCACGTCATCCACGGGATGATCTTTTATTGGTTCGGCTGGCTGCTGTTCGCGAAGTGGAAGCTGGGCGGAGAGGGCACGGTCAAATGGGGCATTGCGCTGGCGGTGTTCATCGAAGCGGCATGGGAAATCGCCGAGAACACGCCTTTCGTGATCGACCGCTATCGCTCGGTCACGGTCAACTGGGGTTATTCGGGCGACAGCGTGCTCAATTCCTTCGCCGATCTCGGCTGGATGAGCCTCGGCTTCTATCTCGCGCTGCGCCTGCCGGTGAAAGCGACCATCGTACTCGCCATCATTGCCGAGATCGTCACCGCGATCGTGGTGCGCGATAACCTGACGCTCAATGTGGTCATGCTATTGTATCCGCTCGACAGTATCGCCGAGTGGCAGGCGGCAGGGCACTCCTGACGGGGAACCGCCGCTCTGCCCATGGGTTGAAAGGGTGGAGCTAGGACGGACATGACCCCAATAAAATCAATACCCTTTGCACTTGCTGCCGTGGCGGCAACGTGCGGTTCACAGGCGGCCGCACAGGAAACCGACAGCGACGAAGCCGAAGTTGCCGCGCAAAGGCCCGAGGGCGGCCCGCCGGCCGGCTTCGATATGTCGGATTCGGTGTTCGACGAGACGTGGCTCACCTTCGGTGTCGGCATCGGCCTTACCCCGAGCTATTCGGGCTCGGACGATTACCGCGCCTTTCCGCTGCCGCTGATCGTCGGCCGCATCGGCGGTGTCGGCATTACGCCCAACGGTCCCGGCCTCAATTTCGATGTCCTGTCGAACCCGCCGGGCCAGGACCAGGGCAAGACGAGCTTATCGTTCGGCCCCACGGTCCGGTTCCGGGGCAGCCGCGACGATGCGGTAAACGACGATGTCGTCGAGCTTGCAGGAGAGCTCGACAGCGCGCTTGAGGTCGGGGTGCAGGGCGGGGTGCGGATCCCCGGTGTGCTCCACCGCTTCGACGCGGTGACATTGGGCACTGCGGTGCGCTGGGACGTTCTCGGCGCGCATGAGGGCATGCTGGTCGAGCCAAGCGTTGGCTATTTCAGCCCGCTCTCGCGCGGCGCTGCGGTGCAGTTGATCGCCACTGCCAGCTTCGTCGACGACAAGTTTGCCGACTATTATTACACCGTCGATCCGCAGCAGAGTGCCGACACGGGCCTCGCCGAATTCACCGCAGAGGGTGGGTTGAACAGTATCGGTGTCACCGCGATCGGGACAGTCGACCTCGACGGCGACGTGCTCAATGGCGGGTTGAACGTCTTCTTCGTCGGCGGCTATTCAAGGCTGGTTGGCGACGCGGCCGACACGCCCTACACCTCGGTCAGGGGCAGCGCCGACCAGTTCATTGGCGGCTTGGGCATCGGCTACACATTCTGATCAGGGGAAAGGTCTAGTCTTGGTCAACGGGTTGCGTTCGATTGGGCCTTTCATGGCTTTCCTGTCGCTGGCGGCATGCGGCAGCGACGGCACTTCGCCACCGATCGGGCAGCCTACGCCAAGTCCCGCTCCCCCTGCGATCGTTACGCTCGAATTCGACTTTGCGGCGGTGGGTTCGGAGTGGACCAGCGGCATCGCGGAATTCGGCGATCGCGCTCGGGTGAATTTCGAGACGGGCGTCGAAACCGTGCCACCGGATCTGTCCACACGGACAGGCCTTAAACTTGCCGGCACAAACGTCACGGACGATCTTGCCATGTTCACTTGGCGGCGGATCATAAATCTCGAAGCAAACCGCCTTTATCGTATCGAGACTAGGCTTGAGCTTGCATCGAACGTCCCGCCCGGTTGCATCGGAGCGGGCGGTGCACCGGGCGAAAGTGTTTTTGTAAAGGCCGGTGCAAGCGCGAGCCAGCCCGGCGTTGATGCTCAGCAGCAGCTTAGCGTCGACAAGGCCAACCAGTCCCAGAGCGGAAGCGAGGCGGTCGTGATCGGCGATCTGGCCGTACCGGGAGCAGGCACGTGCAGCTCGGGCGTATTCGCTGCCAAGACGATCGAGGGCGCCGCAAGCGACGCCCCCATCGTATCGAGTAATGCCAATGGCGAGCTCTGGTTGATCGTGCTTTCGGACTCGGGGTTCGAAGCACGGAGCGAATGGTATCTTTTGAACGCTCGCTTCACCCTAACGCCCCAATAGGCATCAATCCTCGCCGTCATCCTCGTCCATCGTGGCACCCTTGGCGCCTTCGGCGAGCTGCGGGCGCGGCGCCGGCATCGGCGCGGCGCGATCACCGGTCATCAGATAGGTGTCGAACCACTCCATCATGCGCAGGTTGTAGTCATAGCGGCTCGCCGCGAGGCGGTTGCCGTGGCCTTCGCCGGGATAGAACACGAGCCGCACCGGCAGGTCCGGCTTGCGCACCTTGAGGAAGCGGTACAGCTCCATCGACTGGCTCGGATCGACGCGGGTGTCGTCCTCGCCGTGCATGATCAGGATCGGCGTGTTCGCCTTGTCGGTGTGATAGATCGGCGAGACCTCGAGCATCTTCTGCCAGTTGTCCCACGGCCATGCGCGGCTGTGGACGTTGTACATCTCGTATGGAATGTCGGTCGTGCCGAACTTGCTGGTCTGGTCCGAAATTCCGACGAACATCACCGAAGCGGCGTATTCTTCCGAATGGTAGGTCGCGCCCCATGCCGAGGCATAGCCACCATACGAACCGCCGGTGATGCCGGTGCGGTCGGGATCGGTGATGCCATCGGCGACGAGCGCCCGCTTGGCATCGACGATATCGGTGAATTCGGGGTCGGTGTAGTTGCCCTGGTGCTGCTTCGCAAAGGCGACGCCGTAGCCGGTGGAGCCGCGATAGTTGGGCAGGAACACCGCATAGCCCTTTGCCGCGGCGACCTGGCCCGGCTTCGAATAGGCGGTCTGCCAGCCATTGCTTTCATGCGCTTCCGGGCCGCCGTGAACGTTCATGATGGTCGGCGCGCCATTGCGCTTTTTCTCGCCCATCGGCTCGATCAGAACGCCTTCGATCTTTTGCCCGTCGCGCGCGGTGTAGGTGTAGGCGCGCTGCGGTGCGAAGGTGATCTCGCTGAGCCACGGGTTGTGAGTGGTCCAGCGCTCGAACGTGGTGCCGTTGAGGACGAACAGCTCGCTCGGGTGGGTCGGGCTGTCCGCGCGAACCACCAGCTTGCCGCCATCGGCTTCGAGACCGGTCAGGATCAGCCCGTTCGGATCGATCTCTTCGAGCTGGTTTCCACCGGCGTCGTAGATGCGCAGGACGCTTTGCACGCCGAAGTCCTCGATCACCGCAAGCCGCCCGTCATCGAGCCATTCGGTATCGACGACCGCCTTTTCGGCAGCCGGATTGAGCGTGTTGATCTTGCCGTTCGAGGTTTCGACCATGTGCAGCGTCGTCGCCGCCGGATCGTTCTTGTCGATGCCCGCGATCAGCGACAGCAATGTGCCATCCGGAGAAATCTCGACATCGCCGATCTTGCCCGGGGTTTCGACCACGGCGCGGACATTGCCGGTCGCAAGGTCGATGATGTTGACCCGCTTGCTGGTGTAGCTGTCGTCCACCAGCGGGGTGGGAGCGGTCTCGACAATCCCGAACGATCCGTCGGGCGCGATATCGAAGGCGCTGACGAAGCCCGGCAGCGGAATTTCGCGCGGGCTTTCGTCCACTTCCGCACCGACGGTCGCGGCGAACATGCGCGCCGGGCGGAATTCCTCTTCATAGACCTTCGCGTTGAAGCCGGCCTTGGCCTGTTTGGTGCGCTGCTTGTCTTCGGCCGCGCCGACCAGCATGTAGATCGTGCCGCCATCGGGGCTGAAGCGGTAATCGCGCACGCCCGCATCCTCGACCGCAGCAAGCTTGGTATAGGTGCCGCCGTCGACCGGAACGCCCCAGACCGCGGCGTCCTCGTCATCCTTGCTCCAGGTGAAGGTAACCATCGTGCCATCGGGCGAAAAGGCGATGTCGCCGGGGCTGATGTCTGCAGGCAGGAACGCGCGCGCCGCATCCGGAGCGGTGGCGATCTTCAGTTGCGACTTGAAGCCGCCATTATCCTCGCCTTCGGTCACGTCGGGCAGGCTCGCGGTGGTGAACGCGATGCGGGTGCCGTCGGGCGAGACCGCCATCGCGCCTACGCTTTCGAGTTTGGCGACGTCTTCGGGCGTCATCGGGCGCGCCTGCGCCGTCGCGGCGAGCGAGGCTCCGGCGAGCAGTGTTGCAGTGAAGATGGCGGATTTTGCGACCGTGCGGTTCATTGGGTTTGTTGTCCCTGCTTGGTTGAAAGTTGCGGCACTGCATAACAACCGCAGTCTGAATCGCAACTGCATGAAAAATGAAGGTCCGCTCTCGGACAGGTGCACCGCGCTTGCCAAGCCGGTTCGCGAGCGGCATCAAGCGCGGCGAAGGAGAGTGCCACGATGAAATTGCTGAAACGAATGAGTGCGCCCGTCGCGGCCGCGCTCGCGCTGTTCGCCGCTCCCGCGGCAGCCGATACGGTCATTATCCACGCCGACAGCGTGATTACCGATGCCGACGCGGAACCTACGGGCCGCGCGACCGTGACCGTCACGGACGGAAGGATCGTCAGCATCGAGGAAGGCTGGAGCGCGACCCCCGAAGGGGCGACCATGATCCACCTCGAAGGCAAGACGCTGGTCCCCGGCCTGGTCGACCTCCACACCCACATTTCCGGCGATCCCGGCGGCGAGTTCTGGCGTGCTGCGGTCAACCCGCCCGAATGGTATACGCTGGTCGCGGCCAAGAACGCGCGGGTCACCGCGTTGGCCGGGTTTACCACGATCCGCGATCTCGGGTCGCGCAGCGATCAGGTCACGCAAAGCCTGCGCCGGGCGACGGCCACCGGCGTGGTTCCCGGTCCGCGTATCGTCACCAGCGGGCGCACGATTGCGATCGTCGGCGGCCACGGCGACGTCAACGGCTTTCGCCGCGAGGTCAACGACGCGTTGGCGACAAGCTTCGCCTGTACCGGCGCGGTCGAATGCGCCGAAATGGTCCGCACCGCGTCGAAATACGGCGCGGACCTGATCAAGATCACCGCGACCGGCGGCGTGCTGTCGCAGCAAGGGCGCGGGCTCGAAGCGCATTTCACGCCCGAGGAGATGAAGGCGATCGTCGACACCGCGCGCATTCTCGGCCTCAAGGTCGCGGCCCACGCCCATGGCGCGCGCGGGATCGAGGCCGCCGCGCGGGCGGGCGTCCAGACGATCGAACACGGCACCTATCTCGACGAGCAGGCCGCCAGGGTCATGCGCGAGAAGGGCACGGTGCTCGTCCCCACGCTCATGGCGCTCAAGGGCGTTTCGGAAAACATCGGCACCGGCACCTACACGCCCGTGGTCGAAGCCAAGATCCGCGAAGTGTCGCCCTACATGGCCTCGCTGGTGGAGCGCGGGCGCGAATACGGCGTCAAGATCGCGTTCGGCACCGATGCCGGCGTGTTCCCGCACGGGCGCAACGCCGAGGAATTCGCGCTGATGGTCGAGCAGGGGTTCACCAATCGCGAGGCGCTCGCCAGCGCCACGACCATTGCCGCCGAAGTGCTCGGCATGCAAAACGAGATCGGCCGGATCGCGCCGGGATACTCGGCCGACATCATCGCGGTCGATGGCAATCCGCTCGACGACGTGACGGTGCTCGAAGACGTCGACTTCGTGATGGTGCGCGGCCGGGTGATCGAGTGAGGCCTTCTCTTGTGCTCGGGGCGGCGCTGCTTGGCCTTGCCGCCCCGCTATCGGCGACCGAAACCTGCCCGCGCGAGCTTGTCGTGCTCGGCGCGGGGCAGGACGCAGGCGCACCGCAGATCGGGCGCGCCGGCGACGAGGGGCCTTACCTCCTCCCGTCTTCGCTCGGCGTGATCGACCGGGCCAATGGCCAGCGCTTCCTGTTCGATGCCAGCCCGGCGATCACCGAGCAGCTCACCGCGCTCGATAGTATCGAACCGCCCAAGCAAGGAAGCGAGGAGCGGCTCGGTCTGGACGGCGTGTTCCTCACTCACGCGCATATCGGGCATTACATGGGCCTCGCATGGTTCGGGCGCGAGGCGGCGGGTGCGAACGAAGTGCCGGTCTTCGCGATGTCGCGCATGGCCGAATTCCTGCGCGGCAACGGCCCGTGGGAGCAGCTGGTCACCCTCGGGAACATCGCCTTAACCGAAATGGCGGATGGCGAATTCACCGTCGTCAACGACGATTTCGGCGTGCTCCCGATCATCGTCCCGCACCGCGACGAATACTCCGAAACGGTCGGCTTCCTCATCATGACGCCCGACCGGCGCGCGCTTTACATCCCCGATCTCGACAGCTGGGACGCATTCGAAGCGGCGAGCGGAAGCACGCTCGAGGAACTGGTCGGCGGGGTCGATTACGCCTTCCTCGACGCGACCTTCTGGGACGGTAACGAGCTGCCGGGCCGCGACATGAGCGAAGTCCCGCACCCGCGCGTCAAGGCGACGATGGACCGCTTGCAAGACTTGCCTGCCGGGGAGCGCGGCAAGGTTCACTTCATGCACTACAACCACACCAATCCGATCCGGGACCCCGACAGCCTTGAGAGCCACGAGGTCGGAATGCGAGGGTTCGGGATTGCGCGGCGTGGAATGCGGTTCTGCCTCGCCGAGAGCGACTAGACTTCAGCCCGGAGATGGCAGCGGATCGAGGTCGAACGCGGCCCTGCCGATCACATCGCGCGCCTTGTCCCATCCGCCGTGGAGCCACGCCTGCCGCGTGTCTTCGCTGTCGGGGAGGATCAGCGGCATCGATTTGCACCCGGCCTCTTTGGCTGCGCCCCTCGCGTCGAGGGCAAGCACCGCGAATGCGGGGACATCCTCGTCCTTCCACACGCCCGCCATTGCGAAGATGCGCTGGCCGGGAGCGGCGAACCAGTGCTTCAACCGGCGTCCTTCGTAGTCGGTGCCGCTGCCCCACAGCATGACCGCAGTCGCGGGGACGAGGCAGCGGAATTCGCTGTTGCGCAAGTTTCCGATCCAGAACGGGCTATCGGTGTTGCGCACCGAGGTGATCCGGCGGGTCGGATCGTGCGCGGAGGGCGGAGGCAGCACACCCCACAGGCGCGGGGTGATGCGCGGTTCGAGCCGTCCACCGGCAGGTCGAGGGCCCGCGATAAACTCGCGCCCCGCCGTCACCACCGGCGCGAAGCCGAGCGGCGCAACATAGCCGCCCGTCCACGGATCGTCTCCCACCCGTGCCCCAAACCGTTGCGCGATCTCGGCGGCAGTGCAGTCGAGGCGATAGAGAGTGGTCAATCCAGATTGGCGGCGAGCGTCTCGAAGCCTTTGGCGAAGTCCGTCTTGAAGTCCTGCACGATAGTGCCGACCCCGCGCGAGTCCTTCACCAATCCGAGACCCTGCCCGACCCAGTAGCTCGACAGCGCCTGCGCTCTGGTATTTCCCGCCACCGCTGCCTGGTCGAGCGCGCGCAGCACCGGCTCGGCGAGCAGGCTCATCAACGGCATGGGCAGGGCCGGTAGGCCCGCCGCTTCCCAGCGCTCGTGCCATTCGCTCTTCAACTGGCGCGAATATTTGCCGGTGCGGTATTTGGACCGGACGGTGTCGCGCGATCCGGCTGCGATCATCTTGTCGCGGAAAACCTCGGTGGTTTCGGCCTCGGGCGAAGCGAGCCAGACGCTGCCGCACCATGCACCCGCTGCGCCCATCGCCATCATGCCTGCCATCTGCATGCCGGTCATGATGCCGCCTGCCGCGAGCACGGGAATATCCGCGCCCGCTTCTTCGATCGCGCGGATCACTTCGGGCACCAGCACGATCGTCGCGACGTCGCCGCAATGCCCGCCGCCTTCGCCGCCCTGCGCGACGATGATGTCGACCCCGGCCTCGACCTGCTTCATCGCGTGTTCCTTTGCGCCGACCAGCGCCGCAACCGGTATCCCGTGTTTCTTGCCCGCTTCGATCATCGCGGGCGGCGCCGTGCCGAGCGCGTTGGCGATCAGGCGCACCGGGTGATTGAAACTGACTTCAAGCAGTTCCTGCCCGAGCGAAGTGTTGGGCGCCTGCGAGCCGCCGCGCGGGGCGCCCGCTTCTTCGGCGATCCCGCATTCGCGCAGCAGCGCCATGGTGAATTCGCGATACTCGCTCGGGATTTGCGCAACGATGGCGTCGGCGCTGACCGAATGATCGACCGCCTGCACCTCCGGGATGAGCACGTCGACGCCATAGGGCTTGCCCTCGACATGGTCGTCGATCCACGCCAGTTCATGCTCAAGCTGCTCGGGCGTGTAGCTCACTGCGCCCAGCACGCCGAACCCGCCCGCGCGGCTCGCGGCGGCGACAACGTCGCGGCAGTGCGAGAAAGCAAACAGCGGGAACTCGCATCCCACCATCTCGGTCATGCGGAACGGCATAGATTCTCTCCCTTGGGCCAACGCCAATGGCTTTACGGACGCGTGCCACAGTTCTACACCCCATTCCATCCCCGGGGAGCCAGCAGCTGGCTGAGAGGTGTGGGTATGCTCCACACGACCCGTCGAACCTGAACCGATTAGCATCGGCGGAGGGAGTGGGCGGTTTTCACGGATCGGCCCGCACTCCGCTTTGAGGAGAGAGCACATGGCCGACATCAATTCACCCGTCGAAATAGGCGTCACCACCGGCCCCATTCGCGGCAGCCGCAAGGTCTATGTCGGCGCGCGCACCGGCAGCGGCGTGCGCGTCGCGATGCGCGAGATCGACCTCGAAGGCGGCGAACCGAGCGTGCGGGTCTACGACACCTCCGGCCCCTATACCGATCCCGAAGCGAATATCGACATCAACGCCGGGCTTCCGGGCCTGCGAAGCGACTGGATCCGGTCGCGCGGCGATGTCGAGGAATATGATGGCCGCGAGGTCAAGCCCGAGGACAATGGCCAGCTCGGCCCGGACCGCAGCGGCGGGGTCCCGCAGTTTCCCAACGTGGTGAAGCGCCCGCTGCGTGCCAAGGCAGGCGCCAATGTCAGCCAGATGCACTATGCGCGGCAGGGCATCATCACGCCCGAGATGGAATATGTCGCCGAGCGCGAGAACCTCGGGCGCGAGATCGCCAAGGATTTCGTGCGCGACGGGCAGGACTGGGGCGCGGAAATCCCCGATGTCATCACGCCGGAATTCGTCCGCTCTGAGGTTGCGCGGGGGCGGGCGATCATCCCGTCCAACATCAACCACCCCGAAAGCGAACCGATGGCGATCGGACGCAATTTCCTCGTCAAGATCAACGCCAATATCGGCAATAGCGCTGTCGCATCGGACGTCGCGCAGGAAGTCGACAAGATGGTCTGGGCGACCCGCTGGGGTGCGGACACGATCATGGACCTCTCAACGGGGCGCAACATCCACGACACCCGCGAATGGATCATCCGCAACTCCGCCGTGCCGGTCGGCACCGTGCCGATCTACCAGGCGCTCGAGAAGGTCGGCGGGATTGCCGAGGAACTGACGTGGGAAATCTTCCGCGACACGCTGATCGAACAGGCCGAACAGGGCGTCGACTATTTCACCATCCACGCAGGCGTGCGCCTGCCCTATGTCCCGCTTGCCGCCAAGCGCGTCACCGGGATCGTCAGCCGCGGTGGATCGATCATGGCGAAATGGTGCCTCGCGCATCACAAGGAGAGCTTCCTCTACGAGAAGTTCGACGAGATCACCGAGATCATGAAGGCCTATGACATCGCCTATTCGCTCGGCGATGGCCTGCGCCCCGGCTCCATCGCGGACGCGAACGACGAGGCGCAGTTCGCCGAACTCTACACCTTGGGCGAGCTCACCAAGAAGGCATGGGAGCACGACGTGCAGGTGATGATCGAAGGGCCGGGCCACGTGCCCATGCACAAGATCAAGGAGAATATGGAAAAGCAGCTCGAAGCGTGCGGCGAGGCGCCGTTCTACACATTGGGACCGCTCGTCACCGACATCGCGCCGGGATACGACCATATCACGTCCGGCATTGGTGCTGCACAGATCGGCTGGTACGGCACCGCGATGCTGTGTTACGTCACGCCCAAGGAACACCTTGGCCTGCCCGACCGCGACGACGTGAAGGTGGGAGTGGTGACCTACAAGCTCGCCGCCCACGCCGCTGACCTCGCCAAGGGTCACCCGGCGGCCAAGGTCCGCGACGACGCGCTGTCAAAAGCCCGCTTCGAATTCCGCTGGCGGGACCAGTTCAACCTCTCACTCGACCCCGACACCGCCGAGCAATATCACGACCAGACCCTGCCGGCGGAAGGCGCAAAGACGGCGCATTTCTGCTCGATGTGCGGGCCGAAATTCTGCTCGATGAAGATCAGCCAGGAGGTGCGCGAGTTTGCGGCGAAGCAGAACAACGATCCCGACAGCTTCCTCGCCAGCGAACAGCTGAAAGGCGAAAACACGCCCGAAGAGCGCGCCGAGAACGAGGCCGGAATGGAAGAGATGAGCCGGGTCTACAAAGAGAAAGGCGAGCGGTTGTATTTGCCGGAAAGTGAGGACTAATCGTCGCTAGCCTTTGCGCTTGCGGTCATCATTGCAATGAGATCGGCCGCTGGAGCCTCGCTTGGCGCTGATTCAGCATTTGCTTGGTTGAAGAGTGCTTCAATTTCGCTTTGGCGCTCAGTATTCTTGAATACGTTTCCGGGATATGCATCCGGGTATCCATCAGCGACAATCTTCGTAACTGCTCCGAGAATACTCTGAGCCAATGCTACTGCCTTTGCGATGTCCTCGTTTGGCTGCGCCGCGTCAGTTTTCAACTGGAAATCGATGTTCTTAAAGGTGAGGTAAAGAACGAACCTGTTTGAATGGACGGCAACCAAGTGCTCTCGCCCATCCGAAATCTCTGCCAATTCGGTCAATGCACCATCTACGGCTCGAGACACTCTCACAGCATTCCACAGCCACCATGCTGAGGTGTGGTTGTTGAAAAGACGAGTGTATGGTTCTTTAGCGGTGTTCTCCCATAGGCCCGAAATATAGCGTTTCGCGCTCACCGCTAGCTTGAGATCGCCAGACGCGCACGCAGCAGCCACCGTAGCATCTCTAATGCCGAATCCATCGGCGTCTATCGGTTCATCATCGCCACGTCGGAATGTGTAAACCACGCCAAAGCTTGCCGCCTCCCGCCGAATACGATCCTGGTTGTCATCTGCGGCCACAAAATCGACCGGATTTAGATCGTTTTGAGTGTTGTTGGCGGTCGTGACATCGATGGAGAATCCCTCAGGAGTGCCAGCCAGCGAGATCACGCGCATTTGGATAGTGATTTGCGACAGGTCTGCCCCTGCCGCTTTCGCTTTGAACAGAGAACTGACGGTTTGCGCGCCATTGATAATGCTAATCTTTTTGATCGTGAACAATCCGCTATCGGTGTCGTTTCCGCCAATCCGGTTTTTTTCGAAATCGTCACAAATTGCGGTGATGCCGTTGTTATAATACCAGAAGTTCTCTGGTGTGAATTTAGCCGTACGCGAGATACCTTCATTCACGTCCGAACGCTCGATTGCATAACGAAGATTTTCCGCGAACAGCCGCTTGCCATTTTCTTCATACCAATCGACGACGTCCGCCGCAGACATTGAACCATAAACTGCCTTGAAAGGATTTTTCCGGCGCCCCCAATTGCGAAGCAACGCTTCTACGTCGATGTTTTCTGGGCGAACCTGAGATCTCGCAGTTTCGCCCGCCTGCGCAAGGTTGACTTCATTGAAGTGCATTATCGATTCAAATTTGTTGCATTCTGCAAGAAATTCATCTCGGTATGTACAGATCTCGTCAGAGAGAGGTTGCTCGCTATTGTGCGCGAACACCAAGTGAATTTCACAATTAATGTCGTCCAACGCATCTTTGACTGCCTCCCGATGGCCGTGCAAATCAGCGTTCTGATCATCAAATTTCAGGTCGATCAGTCGAGCGACGCCGTCTCGAAAGCGCGTAAAGTCTCCTAGCTGAACACCCTTCTTCGTATTCGAGAACCATTTGCTCTGACCGAGGTAGAGTCTGCGCATCTGTTTATCGGCGTAGATGCAATCGATACCATCGTCGTCGAACCCGTCAGTGATCGAAGCAGCAGCCCCTTCCTTGGTTGTCGTCGCGAGCCCTAAGACTGCGAGAGCCATGTAGGATTGAGTGAGAAACCGACGCTCTTGCTCGGCATCATCTTTGCAAATTGATTCATCTACACTGAGGACTCCGTCAAAGATCTGATGCAGACGTTGGCCAACTCGGCGCGCTGTCAAAGTTTGGGAATTAGTGTCCAACGTCACAAATAAATGCCTCGCCAAGTGCGGATTTTCTGTTCGGATCGTCCTTAGATCTCATCTATCTTCATGCAATTAATATCGAAATCGAATTGAATTGGCTAGCGCCTCATCCCCACCATCACCCGGTCCAGCGCCTGCAGGAAGTTCGACCGGTCCGTCTTGCTGAACGGCGGCGGACCTCCGCCCGCGCCGTCCATCCCGGCGCGCAAGTCTTCCATGATTGCGCGGGTGGCGATGGCGCTGCCGATGCTGGCGGCGTCGAACTCGCGTCCGTCGTGTTTCAGCACGCGCGCGCCTGCCTTCAGGCAGCGTTCGGCCAGCAGGATGTCGGCGGTGATCACTACGCTGCTTGCGTCCGCATTCTCCGCAATCCAGTCGTCCGCCGCGTCGAAGCCGTCATCCACCACCACGCGTTTCACCCGTTCGCTCACCGGCACGCGGAAGGGGCTGTTGCTGACCACGCGGACGTGCGCCTTGTACCGATCGGCCACGCGATAGATTTCTTCTTTGACCGGGCAGGCATCGGCGTCGATGAGGATCATGGGTGCGGTCATGCCCCTCTCGCTAGCGCAATCGGCGGGAGCGCAAAACCTTTCCTACTCCGCCAAAATCTGCCTTATCCTGTCGGATGACCCACAGCCCCTCCGACATCGCCCCCGCGACCCCCACCGCCCTCACCACGACCCAGCGCCATGACGGCTGGACTCCCGCGCGGCAGACCGCGTTTCTCCGCGCGCTCGCTTCCTCCCATTCCGTCGCCGCCGCCGCGCGGCAGGCGGGGATGTCACGGCAATCCGCCTATGCGCTGCGCGCCCGGCTCAAGGGCGAGCCGTTCGATCTTGCCTGGACCGCCGCCTTGCGCTGCCGCTTCGATGCGCTCGCCGAGGCGGCGATGGAGCGCGCGCTCCACGGGGTCGAGGTCCCGCACTTCCACAAGGGCGAGCTGGTCCACACCTCGCGCCGCTTCGACGAGCGGCTCACCGTCGCGCTGCTCGCCATGCGCGACAGTTTTCGCGGACCCCGCGTGCCGCCCAGCCACCGCGCCTCGGCCTATGATCCCGACGATTTTCGCGGCCTCCTCGCGCGGATCGAAGAGGGGCCGGAGACGTGGGACGAACAGGTGCGGCTCGAATACGAGGCGCTCTATGCCGGGGAGGAGATGGAGGATCGCTGTCCCGAATGCGGATCGGACGAGGCGTGCGATTGCGCGCCCGGAGAGGGCGTTTGAAGGGGGCAGCGGAAAAAACGGTTTTGCAAAGTGTCAACTTCGCTTTTGGCGCTGGAAACCGCAGGATTGTGCGGGTTTCAGGCCGGAAATGCCGGGTGACACGGTGTCAACTTCGTCAGCTTTGCGATGCCGCGACAGCGACCGGGATCGTCCCGGATGCCCGGAGCCTGCGGGGAGGCGCGCTCTTGGGCGGGCGCGGCCTTGCCGATTCAGCGTTAGGCGATCCCTCGCATCGGTGGTACACTGCGGCCAGCTACCAGTCGCGATCGACGGTCTGCCGCGCTCCCAACCGCGCGCCACCTCCTTCCATTACGCCTCTTAGCCTTCGCGTATCCGCGCCGTATCCCGGCGTGCGAACGCGCACCGGAAGGACGCCGTCATGGATCTCAACCAGCTGCTCTACAATCACCAGGTCGCGAAGATGAACGCGAACCATTCGGCCTCGAACGACGACCGGAAGACCTATTTCGACCTCGTCGGCTATTATGAAAAGCGGATCGCGGCGTTCCGGAAGGACTCCGGCCTGTCCTCGAACGCGTGGCTCCATCGCGAGCGGCTCGGCGATTTCCTGAGCGGATAGCGCGGCCGCCCGCCGCGGCGGCACCACGACATTCTTCCATGAATTGCAGGCACGATCTGCACACCAGGCGACCCGAGGCGCTCGAGCGAATCCACTCGATCGCGTCCGCCTTTTGCCCCTGCAGCTAGTCTGCGGGGGCTTTTTTTGCGGCACCCGGGCGGTGCGAGCGCGCCTGCGCCAGCGCATCGCCGAGATTGGTGTAGCGATAGGCTCCGACGGTGTAGTTCCCGACGAGGGTCAGGACGATGCCGAGTTCGCGCAGCTCCTTCATGTCCGCAGCCAGCGCTTCGCACCGGGCGAGATCGATCTGCCCCTCCTCGCCAAGCATGTGCGGATGGCAGCGGGGGAGAAAAGTGTCGTTGGCCATAAGACCTCCTTGCGGCGTAAGCGGAAGCACGGTGTCTCCCAGCCGCAAGAGCTTACTTTTCGGTGCTTACGATGGAGCGGATATGGGGCGGGGCAGCAGCGATTGCCAGTGCGGTGCGATTGCAGGCGCTCGCGTCGCCCGAATCCCGCGTCCGTTTGCGCGCCGAATTCGTCCGCTCGGCGAATTGTCTCGTTATTCGCAAACTTCTGTGTTACTGCGCTCTGGCTGACGTCGGAATTTGCGACGGACTTCGAAATTTGACGACCGCCGTCTGCCCGTTTCCAGTCAATTATTGGAAAGCCATCGGGCCCCGGCGTAAACCGGACGACGACTTCCTTTCCCTGAACGATTTGACGCACGACCGCACGGCATGCTGCCGCGCGGCAATACACGTTCTTGAAAGGAACACTCCATGTCCAAGACTGGCACCGTAAAATTCTTCAACATCGACAAGGGCTATGGCTTCATCCAGCCCGACGACGGCTCGGCCGACAGCTTCGTCCACATCAGCGCCGTGCAGGCCGCCGGCATGCACTCGCTCGATAAGGAGCAGCGCCTCAACTACGAAGTCGAAACCGGACGCAACGGCAAGGAAAGCGCCGTCAACCTTTCGGCTGCGGACTGATCCTGCGGATAGAGGGGGGGCGGCGCTTCGGTGCGGCTCCCCCTCACACCCGATCCTCCCTTCCCGCCGATCCGAGGAAACGCATCCGATGTCCCAATCCTACGAATTCTACACCGAACGCGCCGAAGCCGCCGCCGCTGCCGCCGAAAAGGCCGAGCTCGAAAATGTGCGCGAACGCGAATTGCGGGCGGAAAAGACCTGGCGCGGCCTCGCCCAGCAGGCGCGCAGGACCGTGATCCAGCGCGAAAAGGCCGAAGCCGAACGCGCCGCCCGGCGCGAAGCCGAGGCGCAGGCCCAGGCCGCCGACCAATAAAACATCAGACAATGCGAAGCGGACCAAAAGTCGCGCGCATTGACAATTAAATCGTGCTATCCACTCCGCTTCAATTGGGGGGAGAGTGGTAATGGCTGATCAAACGCAAAAAGAGCTGCACGACAATACTCGGGCGTTTCGCGACAATTACATAACCGGAAACCTGACGAACGAGGTCCACCTCGGAGCGGCAAAAGGTCTTGCCGCATTGGCCGCCTTTATCGGCGACCATCACTCCAAACTGGTGCAGGAAATCACGCGCTGCATGGCGCTCCCGCCGCAAACCACGCCCTACCAACTCGATGTGGGCGAGGAGACCGGGCTCGAGCTGTATTGGGCGTCCGAATGGATCGCCTCGCCGCCGCCGTGGTTCGATCAGTGGAAGAAGGAGCATCCGGTCTATCTGATCGCGCTCGACATCCTCGCCGAGGCGCTCAAGCTGGTCGAGCACCTCAAGATGTCGAAGGCGCAATACGACTGGCTGATGTCGATGGCCGACACGCCCGGCCTGGTCGGCAATGACGGGACGATATTCGGGTTCGCGAAGTATGAGCAGCTCGATCGCAAGTGGATGATCGCCGCGCTCAACTACGTGCTCAACGTGGTGCATAACGATATCCACCCGTTCGTCGGTGCCAACCTCACCGCCGAACCGATGAGCTCGCAGCAGGGCAAAGTCGAGGTGGTGCTTGGGATCGTCGGCGACTGGGGCGGGGGCGCGTACAAGGAAGGCCCGAACAAGGATATTCCGAGCCCGGCCGAAAGGGTGAAATCGGACCTCGAGCGGCATTCGCTCGATTACCTCGTCCACCTCGGCGATACGTACTACGCCGGAACCGACGGGCACTCGCGGCTCGGCCCGGATAGTGCGAACGAGGAGCAGGACAACCTCGTCGACATGTGGCCGAAGGGGTGCGCGGATCGCAGTTTCACGCTCAACTCCAACCACGAAATGTACGGCGCGGCGGATGGTTATTTCAAGGTTGCGCTCGAAAAGCCGGGCCTGTTTCCCAAACAGCACGGCGCAAGCTACTTCGCTCTCGAATACAAGTTCGGCAAAGACAAAGACCAGTCTTGGCTCGTGCTGGGCCTGGATTCGGCCTATTTCTCCGACCAGCAGAACGGCCACAAGATGTACATGGACGGCGCGATCGGGGTCGACCGCGGGAGCGCCAAGCAGACGGAGCAGATGACGCAGATCAGGGCGCTGGCCGAACAGCACCCCGGACCGATCATGGTGATGACCCATCACAATCCGTGGGACACGATTACGAGAAAGGTCAACCGGCTGTTCCTGCAGGTCGAGACGGCGCTGAAGCGGCAACCGACGCTGTGGTATTGGGGGCACGTCCACAACGGCATCGTCTATCCCGATGTCGTCGACGGGCCAGAGACACTGGGGCGCTGCTGCGGCCACGGCGCGGTGCCATTCGGCAATGCCTGGGGGATCGCGGAGCAGACCAAGACGCTTTACTACTCGCACACCCATGACGATGCTTTCGATGCGGGTAATCCGCGAGTTTACAACGGGTACGCCCTGGTGGCCTTCCAAGGTGACGGTAGCGTGATCGAAACCTTTTACGAGATCCGCAAGCCCGGCGAGGACGGAGTTCGGGTGTGGTCGGCGCAGTGGAAGCCGCCCGGGGCCGGCTGACGGTTTTGCCCGTTCATCCCCTCCAAACGTTAAGCAGCGTTCCCTATCTTGGGTTAGGGCGATACACTTGCCCGAGAGAAGAATGAGAGGAGGACCCCCAATGCAGTTCCAGTTCAACTCCGACAGTTCGGTGATGGGCACTGAAAATGTGGCCGAGCGGATCGAGGGCATGGTGCGCGAAAAGCTCGAACGCTTCGAGGAGCGTCTCACCCGGGTCGAAGTCCATGTCTCGGACGTCAACGGCTCGAAGCACGGGGCGGACGACAAGCATTGCAAGATCGAGGCGCGACCGCGCGGAGGCAAGCCGATCGGAGTTACCGGCAAGGCCGACAAGGTCGACGATGCTGCGCGCAAGGCGGCGAACACGCTGGTCCAGCGGCTGGATCGACTGTTCGGCAAGGAGTCGAAGCACAAGCACGATGCGCGTCCCGACAAAGTGATGTAGGCTGGTTGGCGGTCGCGCGACTCCTCGGGAGAGAGATATGCATAGCAGCGACCAGCCATCCGCCATCACCACTGCCGGCCCTGAGGATCGCGAGCGGATCATGGCGACCATCGTGCTCGCTTTCGCAACCGATCCGATCACCCGCTTCGCCGCGCCAACTGCGACCCGATTTCTCGAGGTGATCGGTGATTTCATGACCGCCTTCGGGGGCCGGGCCTTTGATCACGGGACCGCCTGGCTCGCGAACGATGGCGAGGCCGCGGCGCTTTGGCTTCCCCCCGGTGTCGAGCCCGACGGAGAGACGATGATGGGTCTTCTGTCGGAGGGTGTATCTAATGATCGACTAGAAGACATGGCAGGCATATTCGGGCAGATGGAGCATTATCATCCGAAGGAAGAGCATTGGTACCTGCCGATCATCGGTGCCGATCCGCAATATCTCGGACAAGGATTGGGTGGCGCGCTGATGAAGCATGGCTGCGCGCGGATCGATGAGGACGGGCTGCCCGCCTATCTCGAAAGCTCGAACCCGCGCAACATCTCGCTCTACGAGCGGCACGGTTTTGAAGTTATGGGCGAAATCCGCAGCGGCAACGCGCCCGTGATGACGCCGATGTACCGCCCCGCGCGGCGATAGAGACTACTCGGCCACTCCCAGAAAGCTTGCGATCTCGCTCCAGCGGTCGCGCACCATCCGCCGCCCGCGCTTGATGTTTTCGGCGATCAGCTCGGGCACGAATTCGAGCGTTTCGTAGAGATCGGTCGGCGGTTGCAGCACCATTGTCGGCACGAATTTGTAGCGCTTGATCTCGTCATGGAGCGGCTGCATTACGCGGTCGATATCGGCCTGCGAAAGGCCGAGCGCGGAGAGTTCGGCACGCTGCTTTTCCTCGGCGAGCAGCAAGTGGTTGATGAAGTCGACATTGGCGAGGTCGTTGTCGGCGACCTCGGCGGTGAGGATGTCGACCGACTGGAAGCCGATATCGACGAGGCTCTTGTACTCTTTAGGGCGCCAGCTCGGAGGTGCCTCTGCGCGCACGACCAGCACCGCGCGGGGGCGCTCATGCAGCGCGGCTGCGAAAGGCGTCACGTCGCGCAGTCCCCCGTCCACCCATTGCTCGAGACGGCCCTGCGAATCGAAAGTGCGAAGCGGGGGAAAGGCCGGCGGCTGCGCCGAGCTGGCATAGACCCATTCGGCGATGTTGTCGGCGTTCTCGGCGACGATCCGCAGCTCGCCATTGGTGATGTTGACCACTGCCAGACGGAGATTTTTGCCCGTCGCGCGGATCTTCGCATCGTCGAACATGTCGGTCAGCAGCTTGCGGAGCGGATCCGGATTATAGAGCGAATTCTTGCCGGTGAGGATCGCCCAGATCATCCCGCCGCGCCCGCGATAGATATCGTCATTGCCCTTGAGTCCGGTCCAGAACTCGAGGAGCCTCTCGACATCGTCCTGCGCGACCGCTGCGGCCTGGATCGCACCGGTCGAAGTGCCGGTCACCGTTTCGAAATCGATCCCGCGCCGCTCGATCAGCTCATCGAGAACGCCGACCTGGAAAGCGCCCTTGGCGCCTCCGCCGCTCAATGCAAGTGCCAGTCCGCCTGCCATGGTCGCGCTTCTCCCCTTTTCAAACAGGGCAAAGTGGAAGCGAAAACCGTTGGTTAGTCAATCGATTTGAAGCGACCTTACCCGGCACCATCGAGGCCGGAGCCGACGATACCGACTTCGCCGAGCAGGCTCTCGATCTTCTTCTTGACCCCGAAGAACCCGGCCTTGGCGAATGGCCACGTTGCGCGGTTCAGATCGTCCAGCAGGACGACGGTATCGCCCTGTTCGAGCAGCGGCGAGAGCTCGGGTATCAAGGCATCGCGCGTCCATCCGGTGGGAATGTAAGGCATGACGACCCGGCCAAGGCCCGCTTCCGCGAGAATATCCGAAAGGCTGTGCCCGGCGTCCCACAGGCGCATGTCGCATTCGAACGCCTTCGCCGCTTCGGCAGCGCCATTTTCAACCGCTGCTCGAGCGAAATCCCTCGCGCGCTCGCCGGTGGCACCGGGCGAGCGTGCCTCGGGGCGCGCGGCTCCGATCACGAGTGCTGGAGGCTCGGGCAGGTCGAGCGGGACATGGCTCGCCGCCTCGTCATGCAGCAACAAGGCATAAGGTTCCTCGAAGACCGCCGCCCGCGGTTCCGGTGGAAGATCGAGCGGCTGGCGGCCATGCTCCTCGTCCTCGGAAAGGGCCGGGGCCTCGTCGGCAAGGCCATCGGCTGTCAAGGAGCCACCCGGCATATTCGCGGTATAGCGAGCGATGTTACCGGGCGTCGCGAGATAGGTCTTGCCCTTGGTGTGGAGCCCGCCCATCCAGCGCCAGCTGAGCGTGTTCGAGGCTGCGTCGCCATCCATCAGCTGTCGCAGGAAGAAATCCGCGCCGAGCGTCCAGTCGAGCTTCAGCGTGAAGATCCAGATGCTCGCGAACCACATCCGGGCGTGGTTGTGGAGATAGCCCGTTTCGACCAGTTCACGCGCCCAGTGGTCGAACGCTTCGATCCCCGTCCGGCCTTCGACGGCTTGCGAGTAGGCTGTGCGCAGGCCTGCATTGGAGTCGAGTTCGCCGAGGGCGGCATCGCGCTGCTCACAATAGGCGCGCCAGATCGACGGGCGCTGTTCCAGATAGCCTTTGAAATAGACCCGCCAGAAGACCTCGGCGATAAACTTGTCGGCTGCCTGCGGGCTGTGCCGGCCGAGCACCGCATCGATGACCTCGGCTTCGCTCAGGATACCGGCATGGAGCCATGGGGAAAGCTGCGACACGTTTTTGCGTGCGCCGCTTTCGGGGCTTCCATCGTCGAAATTGCGGCTGTCGGCATAGGCGCGTCCGGCGCGTGGAAGGAAATCGGCGAGGCGTGCGAGCGCTGCCGCGCGGTCAGGAATGAATTGCATGACATGGCAACCTCGAAGAAAGGCGGGAGTTCCGCGGTCGCACTCTCACGATTGCTTCATCGAGACATATCGTTGCGTGACCGGGACATGTATTTCGGAACATCCATGGGGCCGAGCCGTTCGTATCTGTGACGGGGCAGGCAAATGCCTGAATCCCCGAGACATGAAACTGACAAGCAAATTCAAGGATTTCCCAATGAAGACGCTCAAGATTACGCTCGCCTCCACCGTCGCACTGGCAGTCGCCGCCTGCGCCCCCGAAGCAGACAGCGGCGACGCGATGACTGCAGACGAAACCGCGATGACCGATGAAGCCACTGCGCCCGGCACCGTGGTTGAAGTGGCACAAGGCGACGAAACTTTCTCGACGCTAGTGACTGCGGTGACCGCAGCCGAGCTGGGTGAAACCCTGTCGGGTGAAGGTCCGTTCACGGTATTCGCGCCGACGAACGATGCGTTTGCGAAGATCCCTGAAGAAACGCTGACCGAACTCACCACCAACGACACCGAAACGCTCGGCAGCATCCTGACGTATCACGTTGTCGAGGGTAGCATCGATGCCGCGACGCTGACCGCCGCAATCGAAAGCGCGGGTGAGGAAGGCTACACCATCACGACGGTCAACGGTGGCACACTCACCGCAAATGTCGTCGACGGTGCGGTGGTGCTGACCGACGCAGCTGGGGGCACCTCGACCGTCACTGCGACCGATGTCGAAGCATCGAACGGTCTGATCCACGTGATCGATACCGTGCTCATGCCGGCATAATCGCCTAAAGCGATCCGAATTTGCGAAGGCGGGCCCCAAGCGGGTCCGCCTTTTGCGTTTGCGGGCGGTGCGTCCTAGAAGACGCGTATGGGATTCACCTTGAGAGACACGCGGAAACTCCGCGCAGTGTTGGCCTTCGGCGCATTGCTGCCGCTGGCGGCCTGCGAGACCGGCAACGCCATCGACGAGGGCGGGCAGACGTTCGAAGGCATTGCCCCTGATGCGACCCTCAACCTGCTTGGCAACGAGCCCTTCTGGGGGATCGAAATCGTCCCGGATGGCAGCGCATACACCGCGACCTATTCCACACCGGACGATATCGACGGCAGCGCATTCACGGTGTCGCGCTTTGCCGGAAACAATGGCCTGGGGTTTTCCGGTGAACTCGGTGGAGCTGCGGTCCAGATCGCTCTGACGCCCGGCGAATGCAGCGATACGATGAGCGATAGGATCTATCCGTATACAGCGACTGTCGCCTTGGGAGAGACAACGCTGTTCGGCTGCGGGTATACCAGCGACGAACCTTACGAAGGGGGGGAAGCATCGTGAACGACGGGATAGTGGGCGCGCCTCTCGGGGAGCCGGTGATACGGCCGATCTGGCGCGGTTTCTTCTGGGCGGCAGCCACCTTCAACTTCGTGGTCGGGCTTCTGGGAATGGTCGGACCGTCGCCGAGCGTCGATGGCCGCATCATCGGACTGCTCGTATTCTGTTTTGGCATTATCTACGCTCTGGTCGCCCGCGATCCCTTGCGATTTGCCCCGGCGCTGTGGGCAGGCATCATCGGAAAAGCCGGGGTCGTCGGCTTGCTGGGGCCGGCTGCTCTGGGACCGAACGGAAACCCGCTCGTAACCGGCATTCTCGCAATCGATGCGATCTTCGCGATCGGCTTTCTTGCATTTCTCTTTTCGAGGGGTGAAGGAAGCTGAGGAGACGCTGAGCGGGGAGAGATCGCATGTCGAAAGCAGATCAGATGACGGGCGGGTGCCTGTGCGGAAAGGTGCGCTACACGCTCAACGCAAAGCCGATGATCTGCGTCGCCTGTCATTGCAAGAATTGCCAGAAGCAGGCGGGCTCGGTGCTTTCGATCATTATCGGCGTGCCCGAGGCAGCGCTCGAGATCGAAGGGGAAGTCAAGACCTACGACGATACCGGCGATAGCGGTGCAACAGTGCACCGGCAGTTCTGCGACACGTGCGGGTCGCCCGTGTTTACCCGGCTCGATAACGCCAATGGAATGATGTTCATAAAGGCCGGTACGTTGGACGATACGTCGAGCCTGAAGCCACAGTTTCACTGCTATACGAAAAGCAAGCAGGATTGGTACGATCTCGGCGATATTCCGGGTTTTGAAACCGTTCCGGAGGGCGTGTAGGCACACCTTGGTGCGATAGGCGCGACTGATCGGGCCGCTCGCTCGAGTGTGGTCGAAGCCGCGGAGCGTGGGCGCCGCCGAGCGTGGGCCCCTGCAATCATTCGAAGAAACCTCCGGAACTCACGACCCGAATCCTCGTTAATTGCATGAAGAAACATCGTCCGTTCCAGCTCTGCGAACCCGCATTATCCTGCGGAGCGGAGAACGGGAAAGCAGGTAGTTGTGAGCACCGACGACGAACGTGAACCCCAGCGTTCCGACCAGGCCGCGATGCGGTTTGACGACGCACCGGACCGGTTCAAGGCCGGCCATTCGGCAGACCGGTTTTCCGGCGCATCGGGCGTGCTGTTCGAACAGGCGATGGCGCAAACGCGCATGGCAATCTGCCTGTGCGATCCGCACAAGCCGGACCTTCCGATCGTGTTCGCCAACCGCGCGTTCCGCCGTCTGACCGGCTATTCGGAAGCCGACGTGATCGGCCGCAATTGCCGTTTGCTGCAGGGGCCGAAAACGGATCCCGAGCCGGTCGCCCGCATCCGCGAGGCGCTGGCCAACGAGGATGTGGTCGTCGTCGAACTGCTCAATTATCGCAAGAACGGCACCACCTTCTGGAATGCCCTGCATCTGGGTCCGATCTACAACGACAAGGGCGAGCTGGTGTATTTCTTCGGCAGCCAGTGGGACGTTTCCGATGTCCGCGCGGCGCGGGCCGAGGAACAGCATGCCAAGGACATGGCGCGCGAGCTTTCGCACCGCATGAAGAACATGTTCGCGGTCATTTCGGGGATCGTGAACGTGACCGGCCGGGTTCGCGGGATCCGTAGCGAAGCGGCGGAGATCAATTCGCGCATCCAGGCATTGGGGCGCGCCTACGAAACAACGCTGGACGATGCGTTGAGCGGGAGCATCCAGATCGGCGAAGCGATCCGCGCGGTGCTCTCTCCCTACGACCGCGACGAGGAGCGCCTGAAGCTGGCAGGCAACGGTGTACGCATGCCGTTCACGACCATTTCGATCGTCAGCCTTATCCTTCACGAGCTGGCAGCCAATGCGACAAAGCACGGCGCCTGGGCGGCCGAAGGCGGTACGGTCATAGTCGACTGGCAGCAATCGGACGGCGGAGATTCACTTGAGATCATCTGGGAAGAGCAGGGCGGTCCTGCTATCGACCCGGGGGCGATCGAAGACGGGACGGGTTCGGCAATCGTCGATCGCCTGTTATCGAGCGGTCGCGGTTCGATCACCCGTGACTGGCGCGAGACCGGTCTGAAAGTCACGATAAAGCTACCGACGCAGAGGGGCTGATGGCGCAAACCTATCGCATCCTTATTCTCGAAGACGAACCGCTGATCCTGATGGATCTCGAATATGCCGCGCTCGATCGCGACTGCACGGTCCATTGCGCGTCCTCGTGCAGCGAGGCGCTCGACCTGCTGGCAGCGGACGCTGCGATCGATATCGCGGTGCTCGACGTATCTCTCGGGAAGAACTCCACCTGCTTGCCCGTCGCACAGGCATTGACCGAGTTTGGCATTCCCTACCTGCTTCATTCGGGCGATCTCGATCGCCACGACGAAACGATCCGGACGCTGGAAGCACAGTTGATCGCCAAGCCGGCTCCGGCCGAGAAGGTGATCGCGGCAGCTATCGTTTGTGCCGAGGGCCAGGACCCCACGGCGATCCGGATCGCGGCCGAATAGCCGTTAGAACAGTCCCGGTATCTCGAATTGTGCGGCTGTCGGGCGCGCCGGGCGCATCAACTCGCGGCCCCCCACGCTTTGTGCAGTCTGGCCCGCTCCGCCGCTGATCGCCGTACAGGATTGCCCGCGCAGGAAGTCGAGCGCGGTTGCGATCGAGGCTTCGCCCGGATCGCCGAAGGGCGTGAAGATATCGTCCGCCGCGCTGCAGGTGTTGGGCATCACGCTCGCGAGACCCGAATAATACTCGCCCTGCCCATCGGCATTGTTGGTCTGGAAAGTCACGGCGCGCAGACGCAGGTCGCAGGCGTCGAGGTCGAAGCCGAACTGTCCCACGGGTTTTCCGAAGGTGTCCTCCCCGATCAGCGCGATATTGGCCGGCGCGACGTAGGGGATCATCGAATTGATCACCAGCTCGCTCGCCGAGGCGGTGCCGCGGCGCCCGATAAAGGCAATCTTGGTCGGCTGGAGGGCGTTGGCCTCGTTCTGGAACAGCTCTGTCGAGTTCTCCGAAGCCTTGGAAGCTCGCAGCACGGTCTCGCTCCACACCTGGCCGACGCGATTGCGGCCCATCAGGTCCCCGAAAGTATCGGCAACGCTGACGAGGCCGCCGCCATTGTAGCGGAAATCGATGATCAGTTCGGTCACACCCTCGGCGCGGAACTGTCCGAAGGCATCGCGCAACTGATTTGACGCATCGGAAACGATGAAGGTGCGAAGATTGATGTAACCGACCTTCTTGCCCCCGTCGTCTAGCACCAGCGCACCGTAGCGGTCCGAAATCGGATCGAGCGAGAAATCCGTCTTTGAAATCGACTGCTCGATCACCGCACCACCCGCCTGTGCAAAGCGGATCACCCGGGTGACACCTGCGTCGGACGGTCCCAGCGCATTGATCACCGCCTGCGGACCGCCGGAAGCCATCAGTGAGGATATGGTCGTTAGGTTCGAGCTCGTGGTCCCGATTGCAAGCAGCTCTGTCCCGCGGTCCATACCGGCGGCAAATCCGGGCGCGTTTTCGAACGCTTCGAGCAGAAATACCCGGTCGTTATTGATATCGTAGGCAAGGCGGATACCGAAACCCGCGCTCGAGCCGGAATTGATCAGCGCGTTCTCTTCGGCGATCGAGGTTGCGTAGGTGAATCCGCGGTCGCGATCCTGCGCTCGCGCGGGTGCGACGCGCGCGTCAAGATAGTCCTGCAGATTGTTGAACGCGGCGCGATTGACCGAATTGTCGAGCAGGCTGGGGAACAGGTACCATTCGTCGAGTACCGCATCGGCAAAGTCCTGCTGTTCCGATAGCGAGCAGGAGGCGGTTGGCGGTGTCGGCGTAGGTGTCGGGCCACCCGAAGTAGGCGGCGGCGATCCGCCTCCTCCGCATGCCGCGAGAGCAAAGGCAAGGGTTGCGGAAAGGGCGGAACGGCCAATATGCATGGGGGTGCGACTCCAGGTGGAAAACAGCATTCGTTTGAGGCGACATCTCAAGGGATTGAGAGGCTTCGAGAATGCAACGCAGGATGAAGCTCGGCAAGAGTTTCCAGCCCTTTCTCCCTCCGTCAACCGCGAAACATGCCGATTTTCGGCCAGTTTCGGGGTGTTTTCCTCAGAAAGCGGGGCAAATCGAGCGTCCGCGCCTCGTTTCCTGCCCCCGATAAGACTAGCAAATGACACATGGAAAGACAGAATCATGACTGACCTTCCCGACTGGCTCGGCTCCAAGCTGCCTGAAGCGGCACGTCATCGCGGCCTCGCGATCGCGACGCTGGGCGATGCGCGCAGTTTCGAGCGCGGCGGCTTTGCGCTGACCAGTCCCGCTTTTCGCCCGGGCGAACAGCTCGATCCGTGCTTCACCGCCAAGGAAGAAGACGCGGTGGCACCGCCGCTCGAATGGACCGCGCCGCCGCCGGGGGCGCAGGAACTTGTGATCATTGTCGAGGACGCGACGACTGCCGGTGACGAACCCCAATGCCATTGGCTTGTATGGGGGCTTGCCGGCCAGCGCGGCGCGCTGTTCGAAGGTGAAGTGCCGCCCCGGACCGGGAAGAACCACCTCGGCAATTCGGAATGGCTTCTACCCGATCCTCCGATCGGCGAGACGCGCCAATACGTGTTCCAGATCTTCGCGACCGAGCTTCCGCTTACGCTCATGCCCGGGGCGAGCCGCGAGGACCTGATCGCCTCGCTCAAGGGAACGATAACCGCTTGCGCAGTCCTCACTGCGCCTTTCACCGGCGTCGAAGCCGCCGATGAACTGGCCTGGGACGAAGAAGAATTCGACTAACCCGCCATCTTAAAAGGGAGAAAATACCATGGCTGGCAAGACCAACGCACTGCAGAAACCGGTGCAGCTTTCAAGCGAACTCGAGAACGTGATCGGCAAAGGCCCGATGACGCGCGCTCAGGTAACCTCGAAGGTGTGGGAATACATCAAGGCAAACGGCCTTCAGGATTCGACTGACAAGCGTCAGATCAATCCGGATGCCAAGCTTGGCGCAGTGATCGGCAATTCGCAGATCTCGATGTTCAAGATGACCGCTGCGGTGTCGAAGCACCTCAGCTAAGGCCTGCGTCCTGAAAATGACGAAGGGATCAGCGGCGCGCGATGCGATATGCACAGCGCCGCTGGTCTTTCCTTTGCCCCTTCCATGTTAGCGTGATCGTCCCGGCGGCGAGCATTGCATCGACCGCATCGTGGACCATTTCCATAGTCTCGCGCCAATCGCCGCCGGGTCCGGCGAGCCGCTTTGCAGCCTCGCTCGGACAGATCGTTTTTCCCGGCCCGCGTTCGTCAAGCAGCGCCCTGATAGCTTGCTCGACCGCACTCATGCCGGTTTCGGCTTCCCGCCGACAATTTCACCCACCCACAAGGCCAGCCAGATCAGCACCGGCTGCGCGATCATGCGCGGGATATGATAGGCGAGGCCGAGCCCGCCATCGGGGCTCGCGAAGTCCAGCATCATGTGATTGATGTTCGCCGGCCAGACGCACAGCGCATAGAGTGCAAGACCGATGCCCGCCGCTTGCCTGAGCCGTCTCGAGAATGGCTGGATCAGACCGACTGCGCCGAGGATTTCGGCGATCCCGGTCCACCAGATCACCGCTTCGGGGGCGGGAACCCAGCCAGGAGTAATCGTCAGGAACGGCTCGGGCCGCACAAGGTGCGCGTATCCGGCATAGGCATAGAACAGCGCGAGGAGTATGCGGAGCGCGGCCTTGATCATCGGCCCGGCTCCCAACCTTCGGCAGCAAGCTCGAAGCCGGCAAAATCGAACCCAGGCACGACGACGCACGACACGAGAGAGTAACCGGCCGAGTCGTCCGCAGGTCTTGCGGCCTGCCACGCGTTCTTGGGTACATGCCCCTGCAAGGCGTGGCCGGACGACAGGCTGTTGCCGAGCACAGTGCTTTCGGCCGGCCCCGCATCGCTCGTTGCAATCCGCAGCTCGAGCGGATCGCCTGCCTGCCAGAACCACATCTCGTGCGCATCGACGCGGTGCCAGTGCGAGCTTTCTCCCGACTTGAGCAGGAACAGGATCGCGGTGCCGCGTGCGCGGCCCGACGCATCGGCCTCGCCGCGCCAGGTCTCGCGATACCATCCACCTTCCGGATGCGCTTGAAGCTGCAATTGTTCGATCAACGCGTCCGCGCTATTACCCGCCGCCATGTCGTGTCCTTTCGTTCGAAGGGCCAGTTACCGGGAGTTTCCATGACCATGCAATATCGCGCCATTTCGTTTGCCGCCCTTGCCGCCTGTCTCGTGACGCCCGCGTCCGCGCAAAGCGTCGCCGAGGACAT
Organism: Erythrobacter sp. GH1-10; assembly: GCF_045363165.1. Lineage (NCBI taxonomy): Bacteria > Pseudomonadati > Pseudomonadota > Alphaproteobacteria > Sphingomonadales > Erythrobacteraceae > Erythrobacter > Erythrobacter sp. GH1-10. The sequence continues at coordinate 929,681 of NZ_JBJFLP010000001.1, forward strand.
CGCTCCCGCGATCGAGACGGACCAGGCGGTGATCACGGCGGAAGCCGCGCTGGAGGCTGCACCGGTGTTCGACGGCCACAACGATGTTCCGATCCAGCTGCGTAGCCGGTTCGACAACCAGATCGCCGATTTCCGTTTCGAGGACACGCTCTACACTGCGGACGACCATCCTCAGGGCCGTGCGATGCACACCGATCTTCGCCGGCTCGCCGAGGGCAAAGTCGGCGCGCAATACTGGTCGGTTTACGTCCCGGCGAGCCTGTCCGAGCCCGAAGCGGTGCAGATGACGATCGAACAGATCGATGTGATGAAGCGCCTGATTGCGCGCTACCCTGGAAGCCTCGCTTATGCCGAAACCGCCGACCAGGTCGAAAGCGCCATGGCTGACGGCCGGATCGCCTCGCTGCTCGGCATGGAAGGCGGTCACTCGATCGGTTCGAGCCTTGGCGTTTTGCGGCAGATGTATGCGCTGGGCGCGCGCTACATGACGATCACCCACTCGCGCAACACGCCGTGGGCGGACGCCTCGACGGATGATCCCGAACATGGTGGCTTAACCGATTTCGGACGCGACGTGATCCGCGAGATGAACCGGATCGGCATGCTCGTAGACCTCAGCCATGTCAGCGAAGAGACGATGCACGATGCGCTGGAAGTGGCGCGAGCGCCCGTGATCTTCAGCCACTCGGGCGCGCGCGCGATCAACGGCCATGCGCGGAACGTTCCGGATAGCGTGCTCGAACGGTTGCCTCAGAATGGTGGCATCGTGATGGTGGTGGGGCTGCCGGGCTTTCTCAATGACGAGCGGCGGCAGTGGTATGCGGAACGCGAGGCCGAGGAGGCACGGCAGAAGTCGCTCTATCTCGGCCAGCCCGATGTCGTTGCCGCCGCGATGGGGGAATGGGACCGAGCCAACCCCGAACCGCAAACGATGATCGGCCACATGGCCGACCACATCGATCACATCAGGGAAGTGGCCGGGGTCGAATATATCGGCATCGGCGCCGACTACGACGGGATGCCGACCGGGCCGGTTGGCATGGAAGACGTAGCCGGATACCCGGCCCTGTTCGAGGAGCTCGCCCGCCGCGGCTATTCGCAGGTCGAACTGGAAATGATCGCCAGTCGCAACGCCATCCGGGTCTTGCGCGAGGCCGAGCAATACGCCGCGCGCATTGCCGATCAACCGCCGATCGAAACAGTCATCGAGAAGGAATGATCAACCCCAGAGGGCGGGCACGATCCAGACGGCGCTCATCACGATGATCGCGAGAAGCAGGCTGATCCCGAGGATATAGCGAAGGATGCCGGGCGTGCTCGCTGCGCGCGCATCATCGTCTTCGATGTGGATTTCGTCGTTTTCTTCGTGTGCCATGTGAACTCCGTTCGATCCCGTATAGCGGGAGCGCGCGGGCCGAGAAAGCCCCTGCATCCCGTTGAGCAACAATTCAGTCCCGCAGCAATTCGTTGATGCCGGTCTTCGAACGCGTCTGCGCATCGACCGTCTTTACGATTACGGCGCAATACAGCGAGGGGCCCGGCGAACCGTCAGGCAGGGGCTTGCCGGGCAGCGAACCGGGCACGACGACCGCGTAGGGCGGGACTTTGCCGCGGTGCACCTCGCCGGTCGCGCGGTCGACGATCTTCGTCGATGCGCCGAGATAGACGCCCATCGAAAGCACCGCGCCTTCGCCGACGCGGACCCCTTCCGCGACCTCTGCGCGCGCGCCGATGAAGGCACCGTCGCCAATGATCACCGGTTCCGCCTGCAGCGGCTCCAGAACGCCGCCAATCCCCGCGCCGCCGGAAATGTGGACGTTCTTGCCGATCTGTGCGCAGGAGCCGACCGTCGCCCAGGTATCGACCATCGTGCCTTCATCGACATAGGCGCCGATGTTCACGAAACTTGGCATCAGCACGACCCCCTTGCCAATGAAGCTGCCGCGCCGGGCCACGGCACCAGGGACTACGCGGAAGCCGGCTTCGCGGAAGCGGTTTTCGCCCCATCCGGCGAATTTCGTGGGAACCTTGTCATAGGCCGGATCGCCCGCAGAACCGCCTTCCATCACGCGGTTGTCCTTGAGCCGAAACGAGAGAAGGACCGCCTTCTTAAGCCATTGGTTGACTGTCCAACCACCACTGCCGTCCGGCTCGGCGACGCGGGCTTCGCCGCTATCGAGCATACCGAGCGCTTCATTCACCGCGTGGCGGATGTCGCTTCCCGGCGTGATTTCGGCGCGATTTTCCCAAGCTGCCTCGATATCGGCGATCAGTGTGTCGGTCATGCGTTTCCTGCGGATTGGAGGTGTCTGTGTATGCGTTGCTGCTAGCGGCGCAGGGCCATTGTCACAAGCGGCAAGGGGCGCGAAGGTTCCTGATCGGCGCTACTGGCATTGTTAAGGAATTGGCCTTAGACCTTGCCTACCAGGGGGTTGATGCAAGAGGTCGCAGCTATGTTCAGGTCCTCGGGAGTTTTCTCTCCTCCCGATCCCGATGCCCGCTCTCCGATTGGCTGGAAGGTCGTCGGCAAGGCCGCCATTGCCGCGACGATCTGCGTCGCGTTGGGAGCATGCAGCGGTGGAGGACCGAGCTCGAACACTCCGATCTCGAACCTGCCGCCTCCTCCTCCTCCGCCGCCTCCTCCGCCGCCGCCACCCCCACCACCACCACCTCCGCCGCCGCCGGCACCGACCAATTTCGATACGGCCGAGTTTCGGCGCTCCGACGGTCCCGCATTTCACGGGGCTGACAATGCGTGGCGCGAAAACTTCACCGGTGCGGGCGAGGTCATTGCGGTCGTCGACACCGGGATCGATAGCGACAGCCCCGAATTCGCCGGACGAATTCATCCACAATCGGTCGATATCGCCGGCAATCGCGGGATCGATCCCGAGGACGACCACGGCACCAATGTCGCCCTCGTCGCGGGCGCAGCGCGCAACGACCAAGGCGTGCTCGGGATCGCCTTCGATGCCCAAATCCTCGCCATCCGAACTGACGATCCCGGGTCTTGCGGCACCGATACGCCGGACGATCCGACGCTCGGGTGCCTGTTCAACGATAGCGACATCGCCAACGCGATCACTTATGCGGTCGATAACGGCGCAACCGTGATCAATCTCAGTCTGGGTGGCGGCGGCGGTGCGTCGGTGAGAGTCCGCAACGCGGTGGCCGATGCCGCCAACCGCGGCGTGGTGGTCGTAGTCTCGGCCGGCAACGGTGGCGAAGGATCGGACCCGGACATCGATCCCGACCAGCCCGATCCCTTTGCGCGGGATATCCTGAATTCGGGAAACGGCAATGTGATCATAGTCGGCTCGGTCGACGATCGGGGCGAGTTTTCAGCCTTCAGCAACCGCGCGGGCAATGGGGCAGCTGCGTTCCTGTCGGCGCGAGGCGAGCGGATTTGCTGCGTCTACGACAACGGCGAAATCTTTGTGGAAACGATCGACGGGCAGCGGTTCGTGACGGTGTTTTCGGGGACCAGCTTCGCCGCGCCGCAGGTAGCCGGCGCCGTCGCGTTGCTCGCGCAAGCCTTTCCCAACCTGACGGCTAGCGAGATCGTCGAGATACTCCTCGACACCGCGCGCGATGCGGGAGCCAGCGGGATCGACCCGGTGTTCGGGGCCGGAATTCTCGATATCGCTGCGGCGATCGCGCCCTCCGGCACAACCACGCTCGCCGGAACCGGTCGAAGGCTCGCGCTGGCGGACAATTTCGCGATCGCATCGGCTGCGATGGGCGATGCGCTGTCGGGAGCTTCGCTCAAAACGGTGGTCCTCGATCGGTACGACCGTGCCTACACGGTGGCGCTGGCCAACCAGGCGCAGGCGGCCGCGCCGGTCCAAAGGTTGCGCGGTGCGGTCGAACGCGGCGGGATCACCCGTGCTGCCGGAAGCGAGACGCTGTCGCTGGCTGTGACCATCGGCGAAGGGAGCCGCGCTGCCGGACTCGGCTGGTCGAGCGAACTGCAGCTCTCGCCCGAAGAGTCGCTGGGTGCGCGGGTCCTCGCCGCTCGCGTCGCAGCCAGGATTGCGCCGGACCTCCAGCTCGGATTCGCAATTTCGCAGAGCGCAAAGGGGCTGGTCGGCCGACTGCAAGGGGCTGATCGTCCTTCATTCGCAATCGCACCGAGCGCTGGCGGGGATTCCGGCTTCCTCGCGAGCAGCGATATTGCGGTCGCATTCCGGCGTGAGATCGGACCGTGGGGCCTGACGCTATCGGCGGAATCCGGACGGGCCTGGCTGGGTGACAATCGGCGCGCGGGCGATGTCGTTTTCGGCGTGCGTGAACGGCGCCCGACAAAGAGCGTCGGCATCGCGGTGGATCGTAGTTTCGACGATCTTGATACCGCCTTCACGCTCTCTCGGCTTTCGGAAGACGGCACGCTTCTGGGTGGGCATTTCAATCCGGCGCTGGGACTGCAAGGCGCCGACACGCTCTTCATGGACGGCGAGGCCGCGTGGCGGTTCGCTCCCGGCTGGCGGCTTGGCGCAGCCTATCGGGCGGGCGTGACCCGGCCACGCGGAGGCGAGCTGGTGGGCAGGGGCTCGCGCCTCTCGAGCGAGGCATGGTCTTTCGATGTCACGAAACGCGGCGCAGTGCACGATACGGACAGCGTCGGGCTGCGGGTGAGCCAGCCCCTGCGCGTGACCGGCGGCGGGATCGATTTCGACCTGCCGGTTGCCTATGACTACGCTACCGAGGCGCCGATCATTGGTCGCCAGAGGCTTTCGCTCTCGCCGCGAGGGCGCGAAGTGATGGGAGAGCTGACCTATGGCTCGCCACTGCTGTTCGGCTATGGCCGCGCGAGCGTGTTCTATCGCAGCGAGCCCGGACACTTGGAACGGACGCCAGCAGACGTTGGCGCGCTCGTCAGCTTCTCGGCGTCGTTTTAGGCAGGCATTCCGGCAGCGACCGCGAACTGGTACGCGCGCTCCGCGAGCGGCTTTACGCGGTCGCTCATCGCCTTGGCATGGGCCGACGACGCGGTGCCGTCGATCACGCGCTTTTTGATGCCCTGCATGATCCCCGCAAGCCGGAACAAGTTGTAGGCGAAGTACCAGTCCATGGGCGGGACGGGGTAGCCGGTCTTCGCGACATAGCGATCGACCGCTTCCTGCTGCGAGGGGATGCCGAGCGCTTCGAGATCGAGCCCGAGCAGCCCTGCGCGTCCATCGGCGGGGTTGTGCCAGTTGAGCATCAGGTAGCTGAAGTCCGCGATCGGATCGCCCAGCGTCGAAAGCTCCCAATCGAGCACCGCGATGATGCGGTTCTCGGTCTTGTGGAAGATCACATTGTCGAGCCGGTAGTCGCCATGCACGACGCTGCTTTCGTGCTGTGGCGGAATGGTCTGCGGCAGCCACTCGATCAGCTTCTCCATCTCGGGCATATGCTCGGTTTCGGAGAGCTTGTATTGCTTCGACCAGCGGCTGATCTGGCGCGCGCAATAGTCGGTGGGTTTGCCGTAATCGCCGAGGCCGATCTCTTCGGGCTTGTTGAGATGCAGTTCCGCCATCGTGTCGATCAGCGAATGGTAGATTTCCCGGCGCTGTTCCGGCGTGCTGTCGGGCAGAGCGCCGTTCCAAAGGCTTCGGCCATCGGCCATGCTCATCACGAAAAACTTGGAACCGATGACGTCCGGGTCTTCGCACAGCCCATAGGTGCGCGGGACCGGGAAGCCGGTAGGGTAGAGCCCGGTCATGGCCTTGTATTCGCGGTCCACCGCGTGCGCGCTCGGCAGCAGCTTGCCGAACGGCTGTCGGCGCAGCACGTAATTGGTCGACGGTGTTTCGATTCTATAGGTCGGGTTCGACTGCCCGCCTTTGAACTTGGTGTAGCTGATCGGCCCTGCGAAACCCTCGACATTGTCCTCGAACCACCTTGTCAGGCTTTCGAGGTCGAGCTTGTCTTTCTCGGTCACCTCGACCGTGCCGACCATTTCCTTGTCGAAATCGATTTCCGGCATGCCTGTCTCGGGATTCGTTGTCTGATCCTTTGGCATCAGTCGAACACCACGACGCTGCGTGCCGAATGCCCCTCGCGCATCTTGTCGAACCCGGCGTTGACCTCTTCGAGCGGGATGCGTTCAGCGATGATCGTGTCGAGATCGAGCAGCCCGCGCATGTAGAAATCCACCAGGCGCGGCAGGTCGACCGGGAAATGGTTCATCCCCATGATCGCGCCCATCAGCTTCTTGCCGCCGAGCAAGTCCATCGCGCCGAGCCCGACCTTGCAGTCGAGCGGCATCATGCCGAGAATCACCGCCGTGCCGCCGCGCTTGAGCGAAGCGACGGCGAGGTCTGCGGACGCCTGACGACCGACCGCTTCGATACCCCAATCGACGCCGCCGCCGGAGATTTCGTGGATCTGCTTGACCACATCGTCGGCGAGAGCGTCGACAGTGTGCGAAGCACCGAGCACCTTGGCCAGCTCGCGCTTCTCGGGCAGCGGATCGGCGGCAATCACCTTGCCGGCGCCGGCGATCCTGGCCGCATTGATCGTCGCAAGGCCAACGCCGCCACAACCGACGACGAGCACAGTCTCGCCCGGTGTGACCTTGCAGGCGTTGAAGATCGTCCCCGCTCCCGTCGTCACCGCGCAACCGATCACTGCGGCGCGGTCCAGGGGCATGTCCTTGTCGATCGCGACGCAGGCATTCTCGTGGATCAGCATCTGTTCGCTAAGCGCGGAGAGGTTGAGCATCTGGTTGACCGTGTCGCCCCCACGCGAGAGGCGCGGAGCATCACCCTTGCCGCGGCGCGTATCGGCACCGAGGCACAGCGCCATCCGTCCGGTCACGCAGAATTCGCAATGCCCGCAGAATGCGCTGAGGCACGAGACGACGTGATCGCCGGGCTTGACCGTCTTCACTTCGCTGCCGACTGCGCGGACCACGCCAGCCGCCTCGTGCCCCGGCACGCAGGGAAGCGGGTGGGGATACGCGCCGTCGATGAAGTGCAGGTCCGAATGGCACAGACCGCATGCCTTGGTGTCGATCAGGACCTCGTGCGGCGCGGGATCGGCGAGCTCGATATCGCCGATCACAAGGCCTTCGCCCGGGGTTTCCAGGATTGCTGCTTTCGCCATGTTTGGCTTTCTCCCTTTTGCCGCGCGTGCCTTAGCGGGTCGCGCCCATGTCGCCCGAACTCATCGAGCCGGTGTCGTTGGCGGCGCGGCCGCCTCCGTCGCGCAGTGCATTCGCGGTTGGCCCTTCGTTCGGCACATGCTTGCCAAACTCCATGCGCGCGATCGAGCGGGCGTGAACCTCGTCGGGACCGTCGGCGAGACGCAGCGTACGCTGGTGCGCATAGGCGCTGGCGAGACCGTAGTCTTCGGACACGCCGCCGCCGCCATGCGCCTGGATCGCGTCGTCGATGATCTTGAGTGCCATATTCGGCGCCTGCACCTTGATCATGGCGATTTCCTGCTTCGCCGACTTGTTGCCGACCTTGTCCATCATGTCGGCAGCCTTGAGGCACAGCAGGCGGGTCATCTCGATGTCGATACGGGCGCGGGCGACGCGCTCTTCCCAGACCGAGTGCTTGTAGATCGGCTTGCCGAACGCCTCGCGCTCCTGCAGCCGGCGGCACATCTTGGCGAGCGCTTCCTCGGCGACGCCGATCGTACGCATGCAGTGGTGGATACGGCCCGGGCCAAGGCGGCCCTGCGCGATCTCGAACCCGCGCCCTTCGCCGAGCAGCATGTTCGTGACCGGCACGCGCACGTCCTTCATCTCTACTTCCATGTGGCCGTGCGGCGCATCGTCATAACCGAACACCGGCAAGTGGCGGATGATATTCACGCCGGGGGTGTCGATCGGCATCAGGATCATCGATTGCTGGGCGTGACGCTTGGCCTCGAAGTCGGTCTTGCCCATCACGATCGCGACCTTGCAGCGCGGATCGCCGAGGCCCGAAGACCACCACTTGCGACCGTTGATGACATATTCGTCGCCATCGCGCTCGATCCGGGTCTCGATGTTCGTCGCATCCGACGAAGCGGTGTAGGGTTCGGTCATAAGGAAGGCCGAACGGATCTCGCCGTTCATCAGCGGCTGAAGCCATTCTTCCTTCTGCTCGCGCGTGCCGTAGCGGTGGAACACTTCCATGTTGCCGGTGTCGGGAGCAGAACAGTTGAAGACCTCGCTGGCCCAGCCGATGCGCCCCATTTCCTCGGCGCAGAGCGCATATTCGAGGTTGGTGAGGCCGGGGCCGTCGAACTCGAACGTGTCGTCGACGTGATGATGGCTCTCGTTGCGCGGCGGCATGAAGAGGTTCCAGATCCCCGCTTCCTTGGCGAGCTTCTTCTTGTCCTCGATGATCTGGATCACTTTCCAGCGATCGCCCTCGGCGTCCTGCTCCTTGTAAGTGTCCATGTTGGGGCGGATATGCGTTTCGATGAAGTCGCGCACGCGGTCGCGCCAATAGGTCTGGCGTTCTGTCGGTTCGAAATCCATGGGGGTTCCCTCTCTCAAGTCCTGATTTGCAATCGAATCTGTCGAGCGCGACCGTGGCAGAGCGTTGCAGCCGCGCCAAGCTCTCATTTGTTATGGCGTGATCGTATGGCCGTCCGGTTCGGTTCGCGCTGCAGCATCGATCGGATCGTCCGGGATCGCGGCAGACCGGGCCTTGTCGTGCTTGGCCGCGACGCGGGCTTCGTGCTGTTCGCGCGTGATCGGAAAGCGCCCCAGCCAATAGGCTGCGATGATCGCCAGCACCGACCCAGCAATCAGATAAATCAGCGCCAGCTGGATCACGGCTGTCTCGGCCACCTCGTCCTGCGGGGTCCCTTGTTCGATACCGAGCGATTGCACGATCAGGCTCGTTGCGAGGATGCCCCCTGCGGTCGCGCACTTCTGCACAAGCCAGTTGCCGGAATAGAAAGTTCCTTCGGCGCGCTTGCCTGTCCGTTCCTCGAACGCTTCCACGATTTCGGCAACCATGGAGGTGGCCGAGATGATGGCAACCACTGAGGCAGTGTTGGCAATGACCAGCAATGCCAGCATCGAATAGGTTGAAACGGCAGTCCCGGTTTCGGGCCAGATTCCCAGCAGAAAGAGGACATAGGGCAGGAAATAAAAGATCATCGCCACGATCGCTCCGCCCGCCGACGAGTGGGGTTTGCCGAACCGTTTATGGAGCGGCCCGACAATGGCGAACATGAACAGCACCGACAGTGCGAGTACTCCGGGGTATAGTTGGAAAGCCAATTCGTCGAACTTCCAGACGTAATTGTTGACGTATTGCGTGATCGAGAAATTCATTCCCTGACCGACATAGGCCGCGAGACCGCCCGCGGCGAAAACGAGAAACGCCTTTTCCCGGAACGCGTCGAAAATCTCGGAGAAAGCACCGTTCAGGGAGAATGGCGGCGGACGATGCGACGGGCGCTGCGCCACGATCCGATGTTGTCCGGCTGCCGAACCGACGACAGCGACCACCATAAGAAACGCGCCGAACATGCCGAACTGCGCATAGCCTTCGGGCTGAAGCTGTGCCTCGGGAGTGGGAAGGAAGACCGTGAAGGCCAGCACCATCATCAGCATGCCGCCGAGCCAGCCCGAAAGGAAACGATAGCGAAACAGTGTCGTGCGCTCGACGTAATCGTCGGTGAGTTCGGGGACCAGGCTGATCGAGGGCACTTCGCAAGCCGACAAAAGCAGCCTGACGCCGACAGCCAGCGCGACGATTTCCCAGAAGCCCGGCGTGCCGGTAAAAGGCGGCGACCACAGCAGCGACCACATAAAGGCCAGCGGAATGGGCGCCACATACAGCCACGGTAGGCGCCGCCCCCAACGCGTATAAGTTCTGTCCGACAGATGTCCGATCAGCGGATCGATCAGTGCATCGACGACAAGGGCAGTGGCCAAGGCCGCGCCGACCAGCCAGGCTTCGACGCCGAGAACGAGATTATAGTAGGGCAGCAGGAAGAAGCTGAAGCCGAGATCCTTGATCCCGAACGCGACCGCGCCCGAGCCGTTCACGAATTTGAGCCACTGCGGCAACTTGCCGTTTATGTAGCCCATCGCTGCCGCCCCGAATTCACGGCGATTACGGCGAATCTGTCCACGCATGCTCTCCCAAACATCGCCGCGCAGCCTAGGCGCCAAGCGCCTCCCGTCAACGTAAACCCGTTGACGTTACGGCATGGGGTATGCTCGGACCTCACCCAAATCGGTCCTTGCTTGCAACCCACCAATGCCCATAACGTAAGCGTAAAGCGAGAGCATTTAGAGGAGAGTCGGATATGTCCGATCTGGAAGCCTTCCGCAAAGAAACCCGTGCCTGGCTTGAAGCCAATTGCCCGCCCGAAATGCGTGAGCCTGTTCGCGACGACGAAGACATCTATTGGGGCGGTCGCAACGCCACCTTCAAGAACGACGCCCAAAAGCAGTGGTTCGAAACCTGCGTCGCCAAGGGCTACACCGTACCGGCCTGGCCCAAGGAGTATGGCGGTGCCGGCCTTTCCGCACCCGAAGCCAAGGTTCTGCGTGAGGAAATGGGCCGAATGGGCGCCCGCCCGCCGCTCAGTTCTTTCGGCATCTGGATGCTCGGCCCGGCGCTGCTGCATTTCGGCACCGAGGGCCAGAAGCAGCGCTTCCTCAACGAAATCGCACGTGGAGAAATCCGCTGGTGCCAGGGATATTCGGAGCCGGGTAGCGGCTCGGACCTCGTCTCGCTCCAGACTTATGGCGAGGACAAGGGCGATTACTGGATCGTCAACGGCCAGAAGGTCTGGACCTCCTACGCAGATCAGGCCGACTGGATCTTCTGCCTTGTCCGCACCGACAAGACCAACAAATACCAGGGCATCACCTTCATGCTGTTCGATATGGCCAGCGAAGGCGTGTCGACCAAGCCGATCAAGCTAATCAGCGGCAATTCGCCTTTCTGCGAAACCTTCATGGAAGATGTGAAGGTGCCGAAGAGCTATGGCGAGGACATCCCGGCCTATGTCGGTCAGGTCAATCGCGGGTGGGATGTGGCCAAGTATCTGCTCGGCCACGAGCGCGAGATGATCTCCGGCGCTGGCGGGGGCGACCGCACTGCGGCGATCGGCGCGGCAATGAAGCGCCACGCTGCGAAGACCGGCGACGAGATCGATCCGGTGCTGCGCGCCGAACTGGCGATGTTCGATGTCGACGCTTTGGCATACTCATGCATGGGCGAGAAATTCCTCGACGAGATCAAGGTCGGCAAGGCGCATCCGGCGCAGCCCAACATGATGAAGTATGTCGGGACCGAACTGAACAAGCGCCGCCACGAGCTGATGATGTCAGCCGGCGGCTCGCGTTCGCTCGAATGGGAGAGCGAAGACACTGGCGGAGGCAAGCCCTCGCGCAACTGGCTGCGGACCAAGGCCAACTCGATCGAGGGCGGCACTTCGGAAGTCATGCTGAACGTGATTTCCAAGCGCATTCTCGAACTGCCAGGTTCCTGATCCGACAATGATATTCGGGCCGCTTTTGCCTGCGCGGTGAGCGGCCCAGACAAAGACAATCCAGAGAGGAACGAGGCAAAAATGCCCCTTTATCATGACGAAGATCAGGCGATGCTGGCCGATACCGCGACCAGCTTCATGGCCGAAGAAGGCAATATCCAGAAACAGCTGCGCCACTGGCGCGACCGCGACTGCAAGGACGGGTTCGGCCACGGTCTGTGGAAGCAGATGGCGGAAATGGGCTTCACCGGCATGCTCGTTGGCGAAGACGATGGCGGGCTCGGGATGGGCCATGTCGAAGCGGGAATCGTGCTCGAGGAAATCGGGCGCAACCTCACGCCGTCGCCCTTCCTGACATCTTCGGTGCTCGCAGCGACCGCGCTGAAGCATGGCAGCAACGACCTCAAGGGCCGCTACCTGCCGGGTCTGATCGAAGGCGAGAGCGTGTTCGCCGTCGCCATCGATGAGACGGCAAAGCACCGCCCGAGCCGCATCACCACCAAGGCCGAGAAATCGGGCAACGGTTTCAAGCTCAGCGGCTCGAAAAGCTTCGTGATCCACGGCGCGAGCGCGGACATGCTGGTTGTTGCCGCGCGCACCAGCGGATCCGACGAGGACGATGACGGCATCACGCTGTTCGCGGTGCCCAAGGATGCAGCAAACATGAGTCATGACGCGGTTCGCCTTGTCGACAGCTCGATGGCCACGCACACAAAGTTCGACGGGGTCGAGCTCGATGGCGATGCAGTGATCGGCGAAGTCGATGGCGGTCGCGAGATCCTCAACGCCATGCTTACTGCCGGTCGGGTCGGCTCGGCGGCAGAAGGCGTGGGCGTCGCGCGCGGCGCGATGGACATGACCGTCGATTACCTCAAGCAGCGCAAGCAGTTCGGCCAGCTTATCGGCGAATTCCAGGCGTTGCAGCACCGTGCGGCGCATCTTTATTCCGAGGTGGAAATCGCGCGTGCGGTCGTGATCAAAACGCAGCAGTTGCTCGATGCGGGCTCCGAGCGTGCCGAGCTGATGAGCTCGGTCGCGAAGGCCAAGGTCGCCAAGGCGGCAGGCCTCGCGGTGAAGGAAGGCGTGCAGATGCACGGCGGTATCGGTATGACCGACGAATACGACATCGGCCTCTACATGAAACGCGATCGTGCGCTGCAGGAATTCCTCGGCGACCAGTATTTCCACGCCAATCGCGTCGCAGAAATGAGTGGGTATTGATTATGGACCTTCAGTCTCTCTTTAGCCTCGATGGCCGTATCGCCCTCGTCACCGGCGGTAGCCGCGGGATCGGCAAGATGTTCGTCGAAGGCTTGCTCGCAGCGGGTTGCGCGAAGGTCTACATCTCGGCCCGCAAAGTCGAGCAGATGGAAGAGACCATCAAGGAATTCGGTGAGGACAAGGTCATCGGCATACCCGCCGACCTGAGCCAGATGGACGGGATCCAGCACCTCGCCGACGAGATGGCGAAGCGCGAGGATCGTCTCGATATCCTCATCAACAATGCCGGTGCCGCCTGGGGCCAACCATATCTCGAGTTCAGCGAGGCGGGCTGGCACCGCACGATGGACCTCAACGTCAAGACGCCGTTCTTCCTGACACAAAAGCTGCACGACCTGCTGGTCGCAGGCGGGAAAGGCGATCATCCGGCAAAGGTGATCCATGTTTCCTCAATTGACGGGCAGCGGATCAACCCCTGGGAAACCTATGCCTACCAGGCCTCGAAGGCGGGCGTGATACAGCTGACCCGCCGTATGGCCGCGCGCCTTATCCAGGACAACATCGTCGTCTCCTCAATCGCGCCGGGCGCTTTCGCCAGCGAGATGAACAAAGCTGCCAAGAACGCGCCGGATGCCTCTGCCTCGATAATCCCGGCCAAGCGCATCGGATCGCCCGAAGACATGGCTGCAGCAGCGATATACCTTTGCAGCCGCGCGGGTGATTACGTCGTGGGCGAAACGCTGACCGTCGATGGCGGAGTGGTGAATGCTTCGCTGCCCAGTGTCTTCAACGACCCGGCGGGTGATGGCCACTGATAGCGGCGCCTGATTGGCACTCTCAGTTCAAGAGTGCCAAATTTTTCTCGGTGAATCAGGGGCTTGCCAATCTTGACCATGATTTGACGTTTTGAGAGCTTCCACATGTCGCAAACCGGCATGGAGGGCTCGAATCGTATATGGCGGACCGGGATTTCAAATTGCAGCTCAAGGGCTACGGGCTGCTGACCGCAGAGATTTTCTACTTCCTGCCGGACTACCCATCGCTCCTGCAGCAGTTCGTATGGCAGGATTACGACGAAGCGCCGGACTATCCGATCCTGTTCAAGTTTCTAGATCACTGGCGATGCGAGATCGAAGCAGCGATCCACTCGGTGCGCATCGCGCATGACCGGATGATCGGAGCGCGCGAATTCCATCACGTAGACGGCGAATTCACCCTGCAATAGGAAAGCAAGCCCCGGTGATCACCTCATGGGACCTCCGGGGCACGCCAAAGCGTTGCGACGAATTCCCGCCTGTTCCTAGAAATTCTTTCTAAGCTCGACGTGGAATTGGCGCCCGCGAGGGGAATGCAGTTCGCTGAAATAACCGAAGTTCTCGTCGGCCAGCGGCGGGTCTTCGTTGGTCAGATTGTTGATCGCGAAGCGCAGCCGGGTCCCGTCGAGCGCGGTGTCGTTCTCGATCGTGTAGGAAATCGAGAAGTTCATCGTGAACCAGTCATCCACCCGGTAGAAGTTCCCGTTCGGATCGTCGGTCTCAATCAGATCGTCACGCGTGACGCTGGTATCCCAGACCTCGCCGACATAGCTGCCGAACAGGCCGATATCGACCGGGCCGCTTTCCCAGTTGACTGAGGTGCTGAAGCGCCATTTGGGTCGGCCCTCGATCTCGAGGAGTTCGCCTAGCCCACCGACCGTCACATCGGTCGGCAGGACGCCTGCCGCTATCGCATTCACCAGTTCCTGGCCATCTGGCCCTGCGGACTGGACGAAGCTTTCAAGCCGCGCCGCGTTGAATCTCAGGCGGAAATCGCCAAGGCCGAAATCGGGCAGGTTGTAGAACAGACCGAAATCCCAACCCTTCGACTCGCGACTGTCGAGGTTGAGGTAGGGATCGAGCACCTGGATGATGGAGCCTGCCGGAGCGAGACTCGTCCCTGTAAACAGGTCGATTTCCTCCTGTGTCGGATTGTCGCGGATTACGTTCGGGTTGGTGCTGCCGTTGAGACGGCGAAGCAGGTCCAGCGCGATCGCGTTGTCATCACCGAAGGTACCGACGAGCCCTGTCTGTTTGACCCGCCAGTAGTCGGCGGTGAACGTGAGTCCGGGAATGAAGTCCGGCTCAAGCACGATGCCAAGATTGATGCTTTCGCTGTCCTCGGGATCGAGATCGCGCGCGCCGGATCGGAAGCTGATGGTGCCCGCACCGGCACATGCCCCAAGGTTCTCGATGATGTTCTTCTCGACCTGTGCCTGGCAGCGGACGAAATCGTCGCGCGTATTGGAACGGGTCGTGCCTTCGTCGTTCACCTGCACGAGGTTAGGCGCGCGGAACCCTTCGGACCACGCGCCACGGAATGTAATTCCGCCGACCGGGGTCCATGACGCGGCAACGCGGGGAACAATCGCGGTGGCATCGATATCGGTAAAGTGTTCGATGCGTCCTGCGAGCTGGAGATTGAGTTCCTCGACCAGCGGGATGTCCATCTCGGGTCCGACCAGCGGGACGAACAATTCGGCAAAGGCCGAGTAGACTTCGCGCGAGCCGCTGGTGTCGGGCGATGGGCTGGTCCCGGCGACATCGCTACCGTTGAACTCGCCCGTCACGCTGTCGGTGAAGGTGATGGTGCCATCGAGGCGCGGGTCGCGATCGTCGAAGAAGGTCTCGCGCCGCCATTCGACGCCGCCAGCGACACCCAGATCGCCACCCGGAAGCGAGAACAGGTCGTCGCGGCTGATCTTGAAGTCGGCCAGCGCCAGGCTGGTCCCTCCTCGCCGGAAGACGTCGATCCGGAACGGATCGATCGAGGAAAGCGGGTTGGGCGTGCAGTCGCCCTGACCGGGGTCGCCTGTTACACAGCCGCCGTTGAACGGGTTGTAGGCATCCGGGGTCGTCAGGTTGATCTGGTTTTGCATCAGCGTGAGCGAGACGCGATTGCGCGTAAGGTCGAGCAATTCTGCTTCGGAATAGACGAAGCCGCTATCGAAATCCCATGACCCGAGTTCGCCTTTGAGGCCGGCGACCAGGCGATAGGTATCCTTGTCGACGGTGATGTCACGGTTGCCGACGTCGACGAACCGATATCGCTCCATGATGACATCAGCACCGCCCGCAGCGATTGTAGTGCCGGGAAGGCGGTTGGGGCTGCCGACCGGACCGAACGGGTTCCAGTAGGCATCGCGTGCGATCCCGACCGGTACCGCGCTAAGGATCGCCGAGGCATCGTTGTTGCGACGGCTCTGCGAGCGATAGTAGCTGCCTTCGAAATAGGCTTCGAGGCTTTCGGTCAGGTCATAGGAGAGCAGCGCCATCGCATTGTAGCGCTTTTTCCGGCTGATCAGCGTGTTGCCGAAGAGGGTATTGTACCTCACGTCTCTGGTCGGCGTGGTGCCGGCGCGAGCGCAGAGGCCATTGCCGAAATCGAGCGGCGCGCAGCTGGGGAAGGAATCCGGCTGGAGGTAGAAATCGTCATCGCCGATCGGCGTCGCATTGCGCGATGCCTGGATGTCGAATTGACCGAACGGTCCGAAAGTGTTGCGGTTGTTGAAGGAAACGTCGCCTTCGAAGTCCGTCCCTTCTACCAGGGGCAGCCGGTTGTCGTCGGCTGCATAATCGCGCTCGCTGACCGGCAAGCCATTCTCGAAGAAATAGCCGCCATAGACGGTGAGATTGCCCCGGCCGCCGCCGAAGTCGAAGCCGAAGCCACCGGTGAGGTTGTAGCTGAACAGGCTGGTGCCGTCCGAGGCGCGCCAGTCGCCCTCGAGGAAGCCACCGGTCCGTCCGCCGCGAAGGATGGTGTTGACCACGCCAGCGACCGCGTCGGCCCCGTAGATTGCCGATGCACCGTCGCGCAGGATTTCCAATCGGCGGATACTGCCCGGTGTGATTTCATTGGTGTCGGAGCTCACGACGGGGACCAGCAATTCGGTCTGGAAGCCGGGATGCAGCGTCATGCGTCTGCCATTGATCAGCAGCAGCGTGTTGCCGGTGCCAAGGTCGCGCAGGTTGATCGAGCCAACGTCGCCGCGGGCATTGTTCACCGTCGTCGCGTTCTGTTCGTTGAATGCGACCGTACCCGCTTGCGGGATGGCGCGGAACAGTTCGTCACCCGACGCGGCTCCGGTGTTTTCGATCGCCTTTTCGTCGAGAACAGTGACGGGCAGCACATCATTGATCTTTGCGCCCTGAATCTGTGTCCCGATTACCACAATCTCGCTGCTTGATTGCTCGGATTCGGTGCCTGTCTGCGGCGAATCGCTCTGTGCGTGCGCCGCTCCGTGGCTCAGCGCGAGCATGGCAGTCGAAGTAAACAACACTTGGAATTTCAAGTCAAATCGGGGCATCACATCCCTCCTGAAGAGCAACCCTGATTTATGCTTGTCCTGAAATTCCGGGCCAACAAGCAAATTCAGCGATGGCTCCTACCGATTTCTCGGCACTTGCTTTTCGACTTGACAATTTCTTGGAGTCGGCAGTGAACGCCGCTCGCTCCAAGTAGTGGGCGGGTTTTTTCTTTGGGTCGAGAGCCTGGTCGGTTCCGTCGCGAGCTTGCTAGCTGCCCATCAATTCGCGGACGAAGGGGATCAGTCCGGTCTGGCGCGTGCGGCGCATGCGTTCGGCATCGAGCACCTCTCGGACCCGGGCAAAACACTCGTCGACATCATCGTTGATCACGACATAATCGTATTCGGCCCAGTGGCTGATTTCCGCCCGGGCGCGTTCCATGCGGCTGTCGATCACTTCTTCGCTGTCCTGCGCTCGGGCCTCGAGCCGTCTGCGCAGTTCGGGGAGGCTCGGCGGGAGGATGAATACACTCACCACGTCCTGCTGGTCCTTCTGGTAGAGTTGCTGCGTGCCCTGCCAGTCGATGTCGAACAGGTAATCCTGCCCCTCTTTGAGCCCGGCGCGAATATGCCCTTTCGGAGTGCCGTAGCGATGCCCGAAGACATGGGCCCATTCATAGAAATCGTCTTCCTCCACCATCCGGTCGAACTCCTCGCCGGAAACGAAATGGTAGTGAACGCCGTCTTCCTCGCCGGGACGCGGTGGGCGGGTGGTAGCCGAAACCGACAGCTTGATCTCGGGGTCTGCCGCGAGCAGCATCCGCGAGAGGGTCGTCTTGCCCGCCCCCGACGGCGAGGAAAGGATGAACAGCAGCCCGCGCCGCGCTAGTTTGTCGGTGGATTTGTATTCGCCCATAGGCCCCGATGCCGCAAAGCACGGCCCGAAATCAAGAGGGACGGCGTGACGCCTGCTGGTTATTCGGATTTACTGCGGCGCCGTCTTTGACGCTGCCTGCCGCGATCATACAGGGTCTTGAGCACGAGGCCGCCCGCAACAACGCCAAGGCCGAGCGGTGATCTGGTCGCAAGTTTGCTGGCTCCGTATAGCCCGAGCGTCGTCAGGACCGTGCGACCGTCGAGAGCCTTAATGGCCTTCTCGTCGTCCTCGTAGCTCGCTTTCGCAATCCGCTTTTCGACATTCTTGCGAAACAGGTTCGAAGCCCCGCGCACGACGATATCGGCGATAAGGAGGTTGGTCGCGGGGTTGGGGCTGGGCCTGAACAGTCCCGTGCGGTCGTTATCTCCCGTTTCGGAAGCTTCCGTTTCCGAAAGGGCAGCGTCGCGCTTGCGGCTGCGTTTCACTTCTTCCGACC
This sequence comes from Erythrobacter sp. GH1-10, assembly GCF_045363165.1. Taxonomy (NCBI): domain Bacteria; kingdom Pseudomonadati; phylum Pseudomonadota; class Alphaproteobacteria; order Sphingomonadales; family Erythrobacteraceae; genus Erythrobacter; species Erythrobacter sp. GH1-10. The sequence goes on from NZ_JBJFLP010000001.1 coordinate 947,999, forward strand.
GAAATCGACAGTCACTACGTTCGAACCGTCGCCATCGCCGTCATCATCGGGCCCTTCGCTGCTATCGGAGCCATCGTTTTCTGCGTCCTCATGCGCCTCGGGCGCCATGTCGGCCACGGTCGCCTGGAATTGCAGGCCGAAATCGACGGCCGGGTCGACAAAGGCAGTGATCGCCGCGAAAGGCACCTGCAGCTTCGCCGGGATCTGGTTGAACGAGAGTCCGACGGAAAATCCTTCTTCACCGACTTCGAGGTCCCAGAACTTGTTCTGGAGCACGATCGTCATCTCGTCGGGAAAGCGTTCTTTCAGATGCGGGGGGATCGATACTCCCGGCGCGCCCGTCTTGAACGTGATATAGAAGTGGTGGTTGCCCGGCAGTTCGCCTCCGCCGCTCTCGATCTCGCCCAGCACACGTCCGACGACGGCGCGGAGCGCTTCCTGGACGATCTCGTCATACGGGATCAGGCTGTCGGGCGTGTCATCGCTCATAGTCCAAGTGGTGGCGAGGCTCGCGGCGCTGGTCAAGCCTTTCCCTTGGGCTAGCAGCAGAATTCGACGTCTCGGGGTGCGTGTCGAACGCGTCTCAATGGCTTGCGCTGATCGCTCACGCGCCTATAGCCTGCGGCCATGTCCGACCCGACGAAAACCAGCCCGCGCACGGGCACTATCGAGCGCAAAACCGCCGAAACCGAAATCGCGATCGGCGTCGATCTCGACGGCACCGGCACCTATGATGTTTCGACCGGGATCGGTTTTCTCGATCACATGGTCGAACAGTTTTCGAAACACTCGCTTATCGACGTGACGATGAAGGTGAAGGGCGACCTCCATGTCGACCAGCACCACACGACTGAGGATTCGGCCATCGCGCTGGGCCAGGCAATTGCCGAGGCGCTGGGCGACAAGGCCGGGATCGGGCGATACGGCAGCGCCTATTCGCCGATGGACGAGACGCTGAGCCGTGTCGCACTCGACATATCGGGGCGGCCTTATGTCGTCTGGAACGCCAAATTCACCCAGGAGAAGCTCGGCGAATGGGACACCGAGCTGATCGAGCACTGGTTCCACTCGGTCGCGCAGACCGCCGGGATTACCCTGCACATCGAACTGCTCTACGGCACCAACAACCACCACATCTGCGAAAGCATCTATAAGGGCTTCGCCCGCGCGATGCGGATCGCGGTGGAGCGTGATCCGCGCAAGGGCGGCGCGATCCCGAGCACGAAAGGCCAGCTCGGTGGGTAGTTCGGCTGCGAAGCAGCCGCAAGGGCGACCGCCCGCCCGCAGCGGGTGCAGCTTTGCTGCACGCCTAGCGAGGACCGCGCGCCCGGATGGGCGTGCGGAAAACCAAAATGCCTGAAGTCGTTGCCTTGGTCGATTACGGCGCGGGCAATCTCCACTCGGTCCACAACGCGCTGAAGGCTGTCGGAGCCGAGGTTTCCGTCACCGCCGATCCCAATGTCGTGCGCGCCGCAGACAGGATCGTCCTGCCAGGCGTCGGTTCGTTCAAGGCATGCGCCAAGGGCCTCAAGTCGATTCCCGGCATGGTCGAGGCCATGACCGAGAGGGTAGAAATGGGTGGCGCGCCGTTTCTCGGAATCTGTGTGGGGATGCAACTCCTCGCGACCCGCGGTCTGGAGCATGGCACGACGCGCGGGCTCGGCTGGATACCGGGCGAAGTGAAGCGGATTGAGCCGCACGACCGGAGCATCAAGGTGCCGCATATGGGCTGGAACGATGTCGCGATGCTGCCGCACATGCGCAGCCACGAAGTGATCGAGGAAGGCGAAGCCTATTTCCTCCATTCGTATCACTTCGTCGCCGATGATCCGTATCACATCGCCGCGCTCACCGATCACGGCGAGGGTCTCGTCGCAGCGGTCTCGCGCGGCAACATGATCGGGGTGCAGTTCCATCCCGAAAAGAGCCAGGCCTATGGGCTGGCGACGCTCGCCCGTTTCCTGGAGTGGAAGCCATGATGTCTGAACGCGCCATGCCGCCCGCGCCCTCCACCCTTCCACCCGGATTGTATCCCGGTAGGCTCCGGGTGGAAGGGTGGAGGGCGCGGGTGGCCCGGCTGGCTGAGGAAGTAACATGATCGTCTTCCCTGCCATCGACCTCAAGGGCGGCGAAGTCGTGCGGCTTGCCGAAGGCGACATGGACCGCGCGACGATCTATGGCGACGACCCGGCGGCGCAGGCCATGATCTTCGCCGAAGCGGGAGCGGAGCACCTGCATGTCGTCGATCTCGATGGCAGCTTCGCGGGCGAGGGCCGCAATCGCGAAGCGGTCGAAGCAATCGTCGAGCGTTTTCCCGGCTATGTCCAACTCGGCGGCGGCATCCGCGATGCCGAGACGGTCGAAGGCTGGTTCAACCTTGGCGTCGCGCGGATCGTGATGGGTTCGGCAGCGCTCAAGAACCCGCAATTCGTGAAGGATATGGCGCGTGAATGGGAAGGCGGGATCGTCGTCGCAGTGGACGCGAAGGATGGCATGGTTGCCACCGAGGGCTGGGCCGAGGTGTCGGACGTGCCGGTCGTCGATCTTGCCCGCCGGTTCGAGGATGCGGGCGTCGCCGCACTGCTGTTCACAGATATTGGCCGCGACGGTTTGCTCAAAGGCGTGAATATCGACGCGACGGTGGAGCTTGCCCAGCGGGTCGATATCCCGGTGATCGCGAGCGGCGGGGTGAAGGGACTGGACGACATCCACGTCCTCTCGATGCACGCGCATGAGGGGATCGAGGGCGTGATTACTGGTCGCGCGCTCTACGAAGGGCGCCTCGATCTGGCGGCAGCGATCCAGATGGGAGCGCGGGAATGAGCAAAGGACCAAAGTTCTATTTAGATACTGTTCACAGGCCTCGTTGGTTGCGAGTTGTAGGTATCGGTTTGGTCCTCGCATTTCTGGCAGGGTTCTTCCTTTATCCTTCACCTCTCTATGCGCCAATCATGCTCTTTTTTGTCTTGGCGCAATGGCTGGAGCGAATATGGAAGCATCAGGACGAGGGCTTCATCAAGCGCGCAGACGACCCCCACATTTTCTGGCTCGCTGTTTTGTCCATCGGTGCTGCGCTTGTTTTCCAGATTTTCTTGTTCTTCGATTTTTTGATGGCGGTTCTGCCATGACCGTCCGCATTCGCGTCATCCCCTGTCTCGACGTTGCCGATGGGCGCGTGGTGAAGGGCGTGAACTTTGTCGATCTGAAGGATGCGGGCGATCCGGTCGAGCAGGCGCGCGCCTATGACGAGGCGGGCGCGGACGAGCTATGTTTTCTCGACATCTCCGCCACGCATGAAGGGCGCGGGACGCTGCTCGATATCGTCAAGCGCACGGCGGAGGTGTGCTTCATGCCGCTCACTGTCGGCGGCGGGGTGTCCTCGGTCGAGGACGCACGCGCGCTGCTGCTCGCAGGCGCAGACAAGGTTGCGATCAACAGCGCGGCGGTGAAACGGCCCAAGCTTGTCGAAGAAATCGCGAAGAAATTCGGCAGCCAGTGCGTCGTCGCCAGCGTCGATGCACGGCGGGTCGCGCCCGAGGTAACGGTGCAGGGCGAGGTGACCAGCGATACCGGTGCGGTGTCCGAAACCGGTGCTCGCTGGGAAATCTTCACCCATGGCGGGCGCAAGCCCACCGGGATCGATGCGATCGAACACGCGGTAAAGCTGGCCGAACTGGGCGCGGGCGAGTTGCTCGTCACGAGCATGGACGGCGACGGGACCAAGGCGGGCTACGATCTCGAACTCACGCGCACGATCGCGGACAAGGTCGGCATTCCGGTGATCGCCAGCGGCGGTGTGGGCACGCTCGATCACCTCGTCGAAGGGGTGCGCGAGGGCCATGCGAGCGCGGTACTCGCAGCGTCGATCTTCCATTTCGGCGAGCATTCGATCAGCGAGGCGCATGCGGCGCTCCGGGCTGCCGGGTTGCCCGCGCGCGGCGTTTGAGCGAGAAGCGCGCGCATGAGCACACTTGAACGCCTTGAAAAAACCATCGCGTCGCGCCGTGCGGCTTCGCCCGATGAAAGCTACGTCGCCAAGCTCAATGCCAAGGGACTGCCCAAGATCGCACAGAAGCTGGGCGAGGAAGCGACCGAAGCCGTAATCGCGGCGGTTTCGGGCAGCAACGAGGAACTCGTCGGCGAAGCGGCAGACCTGCTGTTCCACCTGCTCGTGCTGCTCGATGCGCGCGGCGTTTCGCTCGAACATGTGCTCGGGGAACTGGAGCGCCGCGAAGGGCTTTCGGGGCTCGAAGAAAAAGCCAGCAGGAGCGAATAATGCCGATCGATCCGACGCTTCCCTATGACGACGACAACATCTTCGCGAAGATCCTTCGCGGAGAGATCCCCTCCAACAAAGTCTACGAAGACGACTGGGCGTTTGCCTTCGAGGACATCAACCCCCAAGCCGAAATTCACACGCTCGTCGTGCCGAAGGGCAAGTATGTCAGCTGGGACGATTTCTCGGCCAAGGCGACCGACGAGGAAATCGGCGGGTTCGTGCGGGCCGTGGGTGAAATCGCAAGGCGCAAGGGGCTGGTCGAGCCGGGGTATCGGCTGCTTGCCAACATCGGCGCGCATGGCGGGCAGGAAGTACCGCACCTCCACGTCCACATCTTCGGCGGGCAGCCGCTCGGGCCGATGATTGCGCGGAGATAATTCCGTCGCACGCAAGACTCGTTTTACCGCCGTTCATCTGACCGATAGCAAACGCCACTTTGCAGCGAATCCTTGCTGCGCTAGGTGGCTCCCCGATGGTTAACCCTGTTCCTCCCGGTGGCGTATTCGACGGCCCGCGGCACCTCTATGCGGTGCGGGTCTATTACGAGGATACCGACCTGTCGGGGATCACCTACCACGCCAATTATCTGCGCTGGTTCGAACGCGCGCGCAGCGATCTGCTGCGGATGCTCGAGATCGACCAACGCGAGGCGATCGAGGCTGGCGCCAGTGGCGATGGGGGCGCCTACGCGGTATCGGAGATACACCTGAAATATCTCCGCCCTGCGAAGCTCGATGACGATGTCGTGATCGAGACCACCTGCACCGAACTCGGCGCCGCTAGTTGCCGCATGCACCAGGTCGCCCGCCGCGATGGCGAGGATCTGTGTGAGGCCACCTTGCGGGTCGGCTTCATCTCGCTCGAAGGCCGCCCCAAAAGACAGCCTGCCGCATGGCGCGCAGCGTTCCAATCATTCATGGATCAAGAAGCTCAATGACCATTTCCGCGACCGTCCTTGCCGCTGCAACCGGCACCCGGCTCGACCCTCTCGAGCTGTTCCTGCAGGCCGATATCGTCGTGCAGGCGGTTATGGCGGGGCTGATCCTCGCCAGTCTCTGGGTGTGGACGATCATCGTCTCGTTCAGCCTGCGGATCGGGAAGATGGAAGGCCGCTCGCGCGATTACGAACACGATTTCTGGGAAACCCCCGATCGTGAGGGGCTGCTGTCGAAGGGGCAGCGCCGCGAAGTGCCTTCGGCGCGTGTGGCCGCAGCCGGTTTGGACGAGTGGAAGAAATCGACCTCGGGCGGCGTGCGCGACAAGGCGGCGGCGCGCGAGCGCATTGGCGCGGCGATGGAAGGGCAGGTCGCGCACGAGGCGGACGAACTCGCGAGCCGCCTCAATTTCCTCGCTACCACCGGTTCGGTCGCGCCGTTCGTGGGCCTGTTCGGGACCGTGTGGGGCATCATGAATAGCTTCTTCCAGATCGGCGCGCAGGAAAGCTCTTCACTGGCGGTCGTTGCTCCGGGCATTTCCGAGGCGCTTTTCGCAACTGCGATCGGCCTGTTCGCGGCGATCCCGGCGGTGATCGCCTATAACCGCTTCTCCAACCGCGTGAACCGCTACGAGGCAAAGCTCCAGCGCTTCGCCGACAAGGTTCATGCCGGCCTGAGCCGCGAGCTGGACAAGGCATGATTGTTTGCGCATTCGCATCCGCGAACGCGATTTCCTCGCTCACGCGACCTGAAGGTCGCGTCGCTGCGGGCGCGCGGTCGCGCTTGCGGCTGCTTTCGCACCCGTTTGAAGGCGAGGAGGTAATCTCATGGGCATGAGCGTCTCCTCGCGCCGAGCAGGCCGCAGGTCGCGGCGCGCACCCATGTCGGAAATCAACGTCACGCCGTTCGTCGACGTGATGCTGGTGCTGCTGATCATCTTCATGGTGACTGCGCCGCTGCTCGCGGTCGGCGTGCCGATCGAACTGCCCGACAGCCGCGCCAATCCGGTCGATCAGACGCCCGACCAGATCACCATTTCGGTCGATGCCGAAGGGGTGATCTACATCGATGATGCAGCAGTCCCCGTCGGCGGTTTTCCCGATGCGGTCGGCCAGCTTGGGTGCGGGGGCGCGCAGCAGCCGGTGATCGTCTTTCGCGGCGACCGCAGCGTCGATTACGGGCGCACCATGGCGGTGCTGGGCGAGCTTAACCGCGCGGGCTGCAACTCGATATCGCTGGTCACCAGCGGTTCAGTTAACGAGCCATAATTTCGGGTTCGGAATGGGAGAAACCGCCATCTTTCGCAGCGAGGACCGGGTTGCCATCCCGGTCGCGATCGTCCTGCACCTTGCGGTGATGGCCCTGCTGCTGTTCCAGCCAAGCCGAGGCGACGTGTTGGACATTCCGGAACGTATGACGGTTAGTCTCGCGAGCGAAGTAAGCCTCGAAGCGACCGCACCGAACCCGGCCGAGGACAGCCGCGCCGCGATGGCACCCGAGCTTTCCGACGAACCGGCTCCAGTAAGCGAGGCCGATGTCACGGAAAGCATTCCCGAAGCGACAACGCCCCCGACTCAGCGCCGCACCACGACTTCACCGACCAGCCCCGAGCGCAACAGCCCGACAACCCCGACGCGCCAGCCGGATCCGCCAGCCCGCAACGCCGAGCGCGGCGGCGGCAGCCGCATCGGCGAGGATTTTCTGCCCGGTTCGGGGAGCTCGACTACGACCGACGACACCCGGATTCCTGCGTCGCAAATCGGGGCGAGCGCGAAGGCTTCGATCATACAGGCGATCGTGCGACAAATCCGTCCGCACTGGAATGCGCCGAGCGGCGTTGATGCAGAGCTTCTAGTGACCGAGCTCGCTTTCGACCTGAATGAAGACGGCTCGCTCAAAGGCCGACCCCGGGTGCTCAGGCAAAGCGGCGAGACCGATGCCAACCGCCCGCAAAAGGCGCTCCATGCCGAGCGGGCGATCCGCGCAGTGCAGCTTGCCGCGCCTTTCGACCTGCCCGACGAATACTATAATGCCTGGAAGTCGATCCGGGGTGCGCGCTTCGATAGGAACCTTTCACGATGAAATTCAGCCTCTTTACCATTTCGCTATTGGCCGTCTCGCTTGCGAGCCCGGCGCTGGCCCAGCAGACCGATCTTGGAGAGCCGGTGGGCGAAGGCGGCGAGGTCGAAACGACCGGCACAGCGGCCTCCGACGAACAGGCCGAAGAGGGCGGGCTGACTTTCACCGTCACCGACGAAAGCGACTGGTCCGATATTGGCGTGGCCATCCCGGCCTTTGCGACCGATCGCGACCAGCCGACGCCGGCCAATGCCAACGGCACCGAAGCATTGGGGCGCGAAGTCGCGCGGGTCATCACCGCGAACCTGCGGAACAACGGCCTGTTCAAGCCGGTCGGCCCGGATAGCCTGCCGCAGCCGAGCTTCCCGCAGATCACTTCGCCGAGCTGGGGTAGCTGGAGCGGGCGCGGGGCCGAGATGCTGGTCCACGGCTATGTCCGCGCGCAGGGCGACGGCCGGCTGGTGGTCGGCTGCTATCTCTACGATGTGGCCTTGCAGGACGAGCTGATCCGCGAAGGCTGGGTCGTGCGGCCCGCCGACTGGCGCCGCGCTGCGCACAAATGCTCGGACCTGATCTACGCCCGGCTGACCGGCGAAAGCCCGTTCTTCGACAGCCGCATCGCCTATATCGCCGAGACCGGGCCGAAGGATAAGCGCGTGAAGCGGCTTGCGGTCATGGACAGCGACGGCGCGAACCACCGCTTCCTCACTCTCGGCAGCGCGACCGCGCTCACCCCGCGCTATTCGCCCGATTATTCGAAGATCATGTACCTATCCTATGTCGACGGGAACCCGCGCATCTACGTCTACGATATCGGTACCGGCAAACAGCAACTGGTGACCGAGAACCGCAATCCGACACTCGCGCCACGCTGGTCGCCTGACGGTCGGTACATTCTCTATTCGATGGCGGTCGCGGGCAACACCGATATCTACCGCGTGCCCGTCACCGGCGGTAAGAGCGTACGCCTCACCGACACGCCGGGGATCGACATCGGCGGGTCCTATTCGCCCGATGGGTCCAAGATCGTATTCGAAAGCGATCGTTCGGGCTCGCAGCAATGCTACGTCATGGATGCCGACGGGCGGAACCAGCGCCGCATCACATTCTTCGGCGGGCGTTGCGCGACGCCGGAATGGAGCCCGCGCGGCGACCAGATCGCCTTCACCCGTATCGCGGGCGACTTCAACGTGGCAGTGATGAGCCCCAACGGGCGTAACCTCCGCGTGCTTACCAATGGCTGGCAGGACGAGGCCCCGACTTGGGCCCCCAACGGCCGCATCATCCAGTTCTTCCGGACCGAGCGGAACACCGGTCGGTCCGCCTTGTGGCAAGTCGACCTGACCGGTCGCAACGAGAGGAGACTGCCGACGCCGGTGGACGCGTCGGATCCTGCATGGGGACCTATTCGTCCCTGAACCGTTACTTCTTTGGAAATCCCCGACGGGGTCGCACCCCATTCATGAGAGGATGAACACGATGAACACGATCAAAGCCACGATGCTTCTCGTCGCTTCGGCCACCGCTCTGGCGGCCTGTTCGAAGAAGCCGCCCGAACAGCTTCCGCCTGCGCCCGATACGGGTATCTCGACGCCGGCCCCCACTCCGAGCACAACCCCGAGTGGTCCCAGCGTAGGTACCCAGCGTCATTTCGTAGACGCGGTAGGCGGGCAAACCGTGATCTATTTCGACACCGACCGCTTCAACATCGACAGCCAGGATGCCGCCGCGCTTCAGGCCCAGGCACAGTATTTCGCGCGCTATCCGCAGCTTACCTTTACCATCGAAGGACACTGCGACGAACGCGGCACGCGCGAATACAACCTCGCGCTGGGCGAGCGGCGCGCGAACGCGGCGAAAAACTATCTCGTCAGTCTCGGTGTGTCGTCGGACCGGATCCGCACGGTCAGCTACGGCAAGGAGCGCCCGGTGGCGCTCGCGTCAAACGAGAGCGCATGGGCGCAGAACCGCCGCGCTGCGAGCATTATCATCAATTGATGGGATCAGCCGTGCAGGCCGGGTGCGGTCTCGGCCTGCACGCTCAACTCGATCGACGGGGCAGTCGAGCCGACGGGATCGCCCAGCATTCCATGACCCGCAGCCAGGCACAGGCTTGCAAGTGCAAGCGCAGAGAAAATGCTGGAAAGGGTGAGTTGCTGGCTCATTTCGATCTCGTTGATGGCGTTCGAAGTACGCCGGTGATTTAATGCGGTACTGCAATGCAACATTTCATATCGCAACGGGTTCCCGCTTTCATCAAGACCATGCCTGCGCTTTGAAATCCGTGCGACCTCGCCTAGGTTAAGCGCGTAATGCTTTCGACCAACGACATCGCGCGCAGTTCCTGTGCCTAAGCCCCGCCGCTCGCTCGACTGGGGATTCCCCCGCTGGCGCGGCTACGAGGCCTCGCGCGAGGCAACAGAGGTGCGCCTGTGCGACCGGCACGGTTGCGAGGAGCCGGGCGATTGCCCTGCGCCCAAATCGCCCAACAGCCCGGATCGCTGGTATTTCTGCCAGAAGCACGCCGCTGAATACAACAAGGGTTGGGATTACTTCGAAGGGCTCGACAAGGAGCAGAAGGAAGAACGCGCCCGCGCCGAGCGACAGGAAAGCGCCGGTTACGCCGAAGCCTCGCATTACGGTTGGAGCGGTTCGGGGGACGGCTCGCGATCAGCAGACGAGATGCGGGCGCTGGAAGTGCTCGAACTCGAGGCCGACGCCGATTTTGCCGCGATCAAGAAGGCCTACCGCGCGAAAGCGAAGGAAGTGCATCCGGACGTAAAGCCGGGCGACGAAGAGGCGGCCAGGGAATTCCAGCGCATCCAGGTCAGTTACGAAGTGCTGCGCATGGCCGAAGAGCGCCGTGAATGGCGGGGCTAGCGTGCACAGCCCGCCGCGAAGACTTCGGGCCCTGTGATTTCCGCTTCCGAGATTTGAAACTTTGACCGGCTGGCATCGACCCGATTGCGGACGTTCGAATAATCATACAGTCTAACGCTATCTTGCCGATTTTGGGAGCGAAGCGATCCAACTCTTCAAAGCAATCTCTGCGCGCTGGTCAATGGGACAAATCCAGCATCATCGCAAAGAGGGAGACTTGCTCATTGTCCGCAAGCGCTTGGATCGTTTCTTAGAGCGCCACGCCAACGCATATCCCTTTATGCTAGCATTCGATGCCGCACTTATGTTTGCGGAAGGGCGAAACAAAGATGCGCATGTGCGCTTCGAAGAATGCAAGGCCGCGATGCCGAACGACAATTCACCGGACACGAGGTATGTGCGTCTCTTTTGCGATTTCAATCAGAGTTTGAAGATAGACTCCAAATGGCGAAAAGCGCGGCAGGAGGCGCTTCAACTCAAGCCCGATCGTCTAATCAAAGCGTTTCTCAGTTTTCCGACCGAGGAACGTATGAGTGAGTTAATCCGTGAATCAGGCCGACCTTCCGTCTTTGTTGATGCCGAAATGGACTTGTAGTCGACTTCGCACTTCCCCCTCCCACCCAAAGGCAGACGACACCTGGAGTTGCTAGGTTTTCGGCCCCGCGAAGCTCTTGCCGCGTCCGTCGATTTCGGGGTTGGGGTTATCGTTCCACCACGCGACATCGGTCCATGGGCGTATGTCCAGTTCGTGGGTCCAGCAGTTCTTCGGCTGTTGCGCGAGATGCCAGTAGGTTTCGGCCAGTTCGCCCGGGTCGATCACCCCATCCGGCCCCTTGTTTGCCTTGAACGCTTCGTATTTGTCGCCAAGCAGCTTGCCGAGTGTGTCGGGCGCATCGACCGCGCCGTCCACCACGATATGCGCGACGTGGATCCCTTGCGGTCCGAATTCGGCGTTGAGCGTCTGGCACAGCATCCGCCGCCCGCCCATGGCGGCAGCATGGCTGTGCTGGCCTGCATTGCCGCGCATCGCCGAAGTCGCCGAAGTGACGAGCAGCGTGCCGCGGCCGCGCTCGACCATTGCCGGGAACATTGCATGGGCAAGCCGGAACACGCCGTAGCACCCAAGCCGCCAGCCAAGCTCGAAGGTCTTGTGCGGCGTATCATGCAGTGTGCGGTTCCCGATCTGTGCGCCGAGGTTGTAGAGCGCCGCACCGATCGGGCCGATGTCGCGCTCGGTGCGCTCGACCAGTTCCTCTATCGATCCATCCTCGGCAGCGTTGATCAGCGTGCCGCTCGCGGAGCCGCCCGCATCTTCGATATCGCCGATGATCCTGGCCATGCTCTCTTCGTCGGAGCGCCGCGCGAGCACCGCATAATACCCTCCCGCGGCAAAGTGCTTTGCGCAGTGGCCGCCAATCCCGGCGCCTGCGCCGATTACTAGGAATACGGGTTTGTCGCTGGCCATGTCTCTCTCCCCTTGTTCGGGAGCGAGATTAGGCCAGCGATCAGACGTGTTCCAGTGCCTGCTCGAAATCGGCGATCAGGTCGTCAGGATCCTCGATCCCGATGCTGATGCGCACAAGGCTGTCTGTGATGCCGAGCTGCTGGCGCCGCGCGTGTGGGACGGACAGGTGTGTCATCGAAGCCGGGTGGCTCGCCAGCGTCTCGGTCCCGCCGAGGCTCACTGCGAGTTTGGCGATCACGAGATTATCGAGGAAGCGGAAGCACTCTGCCTCGCCGCCCTTGAGGAACACAGAGAAGGTCGATCCTGCGCCGAGGCAATGGCGGTCGTAAATGTCCTGCTGGCGCGCATCCTTGATCAGGCCGAGATAGCCGAGCCCTTCGACCTTCGGGTGATCCTTGAGGAAGGCGCAGACCTTTTCCGCGTTCTCGCCCGCGCGCTGCATGCGCAGTTCGACCGTCTCGAGCGAACGCAGCAGCATCCACGCGGTGTTGGGATCGACGATCCCGCCCATCGTGTTGCGCAGCGCGCGCACCGGGTCCATCCACTTCTTCGCACCCGCGATGCTACCGGCAACGAGGTCCGAATGGCCGCCGACGTATTTGGTCAGCGAATAGGCGACGATGTCCGCGCCGTGATCGAGCGGCCGCTGCCACAGCGGACCGAGAAAGGTGTTGTCGATCGCGATCGGGCAGTCCCATTTGAGGTTTGCGTCGCGCGCTTCCCTGACCGCTTCGATGTCGACTAGCGCGTTGGTGGGGTTGCCGGGGCTTTCAAGATAGATCAGCGCGACTTTGCCGCCGTTCTCGCCCGCCTGTTTCTTGGCGCGCTTGAGTACGTCGTCGATCTCCTCGCTGCTCGCGCCTGCGGGGAAGTCGATATAGGTCACGCCAAATTTGCTCAGCACCTTGGAGACGAAGCCTTCGGACGCTGCATAGAGCGGGCCGGAGTGGACGATGACATCCCCGTGGCTGACATATGCGAGCATCAGGATGCAGATCGCGGTCATCCCGCTCGAAAAGCTCAGCGCATCTTCCGCGCCGTCCCAGATCGCAAGGCGATCTTCGAGGATTTCCTGGTTCGGCGCGTTGAAGCGCGAATAGACGAGGCCTTCCGCGCCGCCCGGGCGCTGCCCGGTGATGCCTTCGAAGTGGCGCTTGCCGTCGGCCGCGCTCGGGAAGGCGAAGGTCGATGTCAGGAAGATCGGCGGCTTCAGCGAGCCTTCGGACAGGGTCGGGTCGTAGCCATGACCCATCATCAGGGTCGAGGGCTTGAGTTCGCGCCCGCCGATGCTGGTCTTTTCCGGTTTCGGGTTGCGGCGCGGGGTGGGGGTTTCAACAGCGTCGATGGCGTCGGTCATGTGCGACGATCCTTCCTCAGCGAATGCTCCCAGGAAGGCAGGAGCCGATTGGAGGCCCGGCAGGCACCCGCTTCTAACCTCCGCAGAAGCGCCTCTCCGTACCGGGCGATCAATGAGGGGTAATTATCGCGAGATGGTTTCAATCGCAACTTTCCGATTTCCGCAAGCGTCTCCGCGGTCGCGGTTTCGCTGTTCATGCGATCTTTCGGTCGCGTGGTCGCCCGACGCTTGAGGGTCAAATCAAAGCGACGCGATCGCCCACACCATTCCGACCAGCAGGAAAATCCCGACCAGGTCGAGCACGAGCCCGGCCTTCACGAGACGCCCGATTCGCAGTCGTCCCGTGCTCCACGCGATGGCGTTGGGTCCGGTTCCGGCGGGCAAGATGAAGCCCCAGCTCGCGGCAAGCGCAGCGGGCATCGCTATCAGGATCGCCTGCTCGCCCAGGCCCAGCGCGGCGGCGAGGCTGGCGATCACCGGGATGATCGCACTCGCCGTGGCGACGTTGCTCGCGAATTCGGTGATCAGCACCACCATCGCGACGATGGCCAGCGCCATCAGCGCCAGCGGGACGGCTTCGAGTGGAAGCAACGCATCGCCCAGCCATTGCGCAAGCCCGCTTTCCTGCATCCCGGCGGCGAGGGCGAGGCCGCCCCCGAACATCATGATGACGCCCCACGGTGCGCGGTCGGCTTCCTTCCATACCAGCAGCGGGCGACCCGTCCCGTCGGGCAGCAGGAACAGCGCCATGCTGGCGATGATCGCGATCGTCCCGTCGACCCAGCTGCCTTCGGGCAGGAATGGCGCAACCCAGCGCTGCGTCATCCAGAGCAGGAAGGTGATCGCGATAACCGGCACCAGCCGCTTCTCCGCAGGGGACCATGGGGCGTGATCGTCGATTGCGGCGCGCGCGGCGACTACGTCGAAAGGGTGCTCGGCGACCCGCTGGACCTTGGCGATGATGAAGGCGGCGAGCGGTATTCCGATGATGACGATCGGAATGCCGAACGCCATCCAGCTAGCGAAGGTGATCCGCAATCCGATCATGTCGTCGAGCAGCGCGACTGCGATCCCGTTGGTCGGAGAGCCGACGATGGTGCCGAGCCCGCCGATCGTCGCGGCGAAGGCGATACCCATGGGCAGGGCTCCATATAGCCCTTCCTGTTGGGGCGCATCTCCCTCGGGCGCAGCGGCAGCGCCTCCCGCCAGAACCGCCAGGGCCATCGGCATCATGATGAGCGCGGTAGACGTGTTGGAAATCAGGTTCGAAAGCAGCGCAGCCGAAATCATGAAGGCGAGCAACAATCGCGCCTGTCCTCCGCCCGTGCCGATCGCCTTCAGGATCGCGAGGCTCAATCGCTTGTGCAGTCCGGTTCGCTCGATCGCCAAGGCGATGAAGGCGCCGCCAAGCAGCAGGAACAGGATCGGAGCGTAATAGGCGCTTGCCGTATCCTTCGCATTCATCACGCCGCCAAGCGGAAGCCAGATGAAAGGAAGCAGCGCGGTCGCGGTGAGTGGGATCGCTTCGGTCATCCACCACGCCGCCATCCAGATCACGAGGCCTGCGACAAGCCACGCCTCTGCGCTCATTCCGGCGGGCGCGGGAAGAAGGAAGGTCAAGGCAAAGGCGAGCGGGCCGAGGAAAAGGCCGATCCGGCGTGCAGTCATCGGTTGGTTGCGCCCCCTGTCATCGCCGGCGCATTCTTGCCGCGCCCGTCGATGCTGTCCAGTGTCGCGCGATGGATTGGCCCCGAACTCTTCTCGCCGGTTTGAAGGCTGATTGGCGGAGCAACCGGATACCTCTAGCGGCGCTACACCAGACAGGCTGAAGTGGAAGCCGGAATCAATACTATCGCCGACGTGTTCGGCTAGGCCTCCGGTTTACTCGACCTCTTTCGGCCCTTCGCCCTCGGCATACTGTCCGTCGCCATAGATCACTTGCCCGGTGCGGATGCCACGCTTGTACGCCTTGTTGAGCTTCTGCGCACGCTCTTCCATCAGCCGCTGTTCGGCGCGATTCGGACGGGTCGGCTGGTCGGCGCATTTGGCAGGACCGTTCGCATCGCCTGAAGCCGACGGGACATCATTCGTGATCGGCGCACAGACGAAATTCAATCCCGGATCGGCCCGGCCATAGACGAGGTCGGCAATATCGGTTTCATAGCGATTGTACGCGGTCCCTTCATACTTCCCGATCAGCTCTTTCACATCGTCGCGCGCGAACTGGGCGAGATGCGCGCGGAGTGATCCGGCATCGGAGAAATAGAAGGGCTCGGCCTCTTCATAGAGGCGGCTTACGCGAAGGGCGCCGTTGAAGGCCTCGACACCCCGCAGCGAGTTGACGAATTCCTCTGCTGAGAAGGCGAGCAGGGCATCGACGTTGCTGCCGCTGAAGGCGAGTCTCTGGATCGACGGCCCGCCGATCTCGCCGCGCCAGAACCCGTAAATGACCTTCGGGTCCTTCCAGTTGGGATAGACGATCCTCTCGCGAATATCGCGCGGGCTCAGCGCGACGCCCCGTACTGTCACCAGCTTGGCGTCCTGCAGCCCAGCGCCGTTCGAACCGAATGGCCCTTCGGACGGATCGCGCAGCGGATAGTTATTGGCCAGCGCTTCGATCACCGCGACGTTATGGAGATTGAGCCAGTAGGCGAGCTGTTCGTTGCGAGGGAGGCGGGTGAGGTCAAGTTCGGACCCCACGCGCTCGAGATCCTGGCGATACTCGGTCAGCGCGCGGCGGATTTCGTCGTCGATGTAGGTGAAGGCCACGCGATTGCCTTCGAGCCGATAGCGCGAAGTATGACCGTAAATGAAGCGAGTGCCGGTTCCCGGAGTAGCACGCGGTGCGCCTTCGCGGATCGACGGGCCCATCGGGATCACGAGCCAGGCGAGCGCCTCGTCCCAGTGGGCGTAATCAATCCTGTGTTCGCGCTGGTCTGCGACCGGAGCAAATTGCGCGAGCGCATCCTGCGCCCCGGCGCGCGTGCCTTGCGACTGAAACGCGATCTCGGCGCTTTCGGCGGCGAGCGGGGCGGCGAGGCTGCCGATTGCAAGTGCGGCGATAACGGAACGGGTTTTCATGGTCGGTCTCCCACCTGGACGTCTCGAATCCCTCCGGAAATCAGAATGTTCTACGCCGCCCTAACCGAACATGAACGGCAGACAACGAAGCCTGCCGGACCTTATTCGACCTCGTTCTTGTCGGGCGGATCGCCCGGCAGGTCGATATTGCTGAAGATTACCTGCCCCTGTCGCAGTCCCTTGCGTTCGACATAGTCGAGCTTTTGCGCGCGCTGCGCCAGCAGCGTTGCTATTCCGCGGCCAATACGTCCGCTCGAGAACCACGGGTTGTCCCTCGCGCCCCCGGCAAGATCGGCGATATCGTGCTCGCTCAGGCTTGCTTTTGCGGTAGCGGTCTCGCCCAGCATCTCGCGCACCTCCTCTTCGGCGAAATCGAGCAGGTGCTTGCGCAGGTCCGCCTCGAAGTCGCGGAAGTAGAACGGGGCGGCTTCCTCGAACAGTTGCGAGACATGGAGTGTGTCCCCGCGCTTTTCGACCCCGCGCCGGGAATTGGCGAATTCGCGTGCGGCGCGGTCGAGCTGATCCGAAACATTGTTGCCAGTGAAAGCCTCCCGCTGCATCGCCGGCCCGCCGATCTCGCCGCGCCAGAAGCCGTAAATGACCTTCGGGTTTCTCCAGTTGGGATAGACGATCTTCTCGCGGATATCGCGAGGGCTAAGTGCAATCCCTTCGACCACGATGAACTTGGCGTGGTCGAGCGGCACTCCATCGACTTCGATCTCGCGCGGCTGGCGGACCGGCCAGTGCTTGGCGATCTGTTCGACCATCGCGACGTTGTGGAGGTTAAGCCAGTAGGCGAGTTGCTCGTTGCGCGGGATCGATTGGATATCGAGCGTGTCGGCCACGCTCTGCAGGTCGAGCCGGTATTCGGTGAAGCTCTCACGCACTTCGTCGTTCATGAATGAAAAAGCGAACATCGACCCGTCGAGCCGGTAGATCGAATTGTGACCGAGTTGGCGCCGCGTGCCGATTACGCTTGGCGGGTTGAACGGCTTCTTGCGCAGCGGCGGTCCCATCGAAATGACGAAGTTGGACAGGGCCGAAGTCCAGATCGAATAGTCGATACGGTGCTGGATGCGGTCTTCGTATGGCACGAAGGTAGCAAATGGCTCGCTACCCTGTTCGCTCGACTCGTCTTGCGATTGCGCAGACGCGGCTTCCGGGCTGAGTGCCAGTATTGCCGCCGCTAAGGCGAGCAAAACGCTTCGAATAGGCAGCCCCACCATCGGCCAATATCCCCTGATTGCTGGATCGTACGCATAGCAATTAAGGATACCGATCAAAACCTTGGCTGAACCACCCACAAAAAAAAGACCGCCGAACTTGATGCTCGGCGGTCTTTCGGGGGTATCCGGTCGTTCGGGGCTCGACCGGACGGAACGGGCGAGGGGGACTATTCGACCTCGCCGGTATCCTTGTCTTCGGGATCACCCGGCAGTTTTATGTTGCTGAAGGTGACCGTGCCGGTGCGGCCCTCACGGATGATCTTCTGGAATTTCTGTTCGCGCTGGGCGAGCAGGCGGGTCATGCTCTGCGGAATGCGGAAGCTTTGCGAAACGCCGTCGGGAGACTGGATGTTCTGGTAGGTCGGTTCGCGCACGCCGCCGGCAAGATCGGCGATGTCGTGCTCGGATACCGCCGCCTTCATATCGGAGGTGGCAGCCAGGATTTCGCTGGTTTCAGTGTCGGCATACCGGGCGAGGTGTTCGCGCAGGTCCTTCTCGAAATCGGGGAAGTAGAACGGCGCCGCTTCCTCGTAGAAAGTCGAGACTTGCAACGTGTCGCCCTGCTTTTGGGTGCCGCGCAGCGAGTTGACGAAATCGCGGGCGCTGCGATCGAGCAGGCGGGCGACGTTGTCCGCATTGAAAGCTTCACGCTGGATCGACGGACCACCGATCTCGCCGCGCCAGAATCCGTAGATCACCGAGGGGCTTTTCCAGTTCTTGTAGACGATCTTCTCGCGGATATCGCGCGGGCTCATTTTGATCCCTTCGACCGTGATGAACTTCGCGTCGTTAAGCGGCACACCGCCGACCTCGATCTCGCGCGGCTGGCGCACCGGCCATGCGTTGGCGATCTGCTCGATCATCGCGACATTGTGGAGGTTGATCCAGTAAGCGAGCTGTTCGTTACGCGACAATTTCTGAATGTCGACCTTGTCGGCTGTCGCCTCGAGGTCTTTGCGATACTCGGTGAAGCTGGCGATGATCTCGGCATCGAGAAAGCTGAACATCAGCCGCGAGCCTTCGAGCCGGTAGCGCGAGACGTGCCCGTACTGGCGACGCGTGCCGAAGCTCGGCGGGGGCGAACCGGCGCCTTCGCGCAGGCTAGGGCCCATCGAGACGACGAGATTCTTCATGGCCTCGTCCCAGATCGAATAGTCGATCTTGTCGCTGTTAGGTTCGGCCGAGGGGGTGAAGGTTGCGAATTGCGCATCGACCGCTCCGGCGTCCTGTGCGGTAGCCGGGGAAGCGAGCAGCGCGAGCGCGCTCACGGCGGTAAGGGCAAGGGTGGGGAGGCGGGGCATTTGGGTTCAGTCCTTCCTGTTGGGCGGCCCTCTCGCGGGGCCTTTGATCGGGGGTGCTCCTTGGGGAAGGAGCGATAGGGGGCGTCACGCGGCGCAGTATCGTTGGCGAGTTGGGACCGGCTTCAAGGGGAAACCCAGAAGGGCAGAAACCGATCCCGCCTCGCACGTGATCATATAGCTCAAGGACTTATACGAGTGTTGTCGATTGTCGGATGCGGTGTGTTATTTGTCGATAACACCTGCAGTTTGTCGGTCTGACCCCCGGCTGCTTTGCACAAACGAAAAGGGCGGAGCATCAAGCCCCGCCCTTCGATACCTTGTTCAGCTTCAAATCTTACTTCGGTGCCAGCACCATCAACATCTGACGGCCTTCGAGGCGCGGGAAGGCCTCGACCTTGGCGATCTCCTCGACATCTTCCTGCACCCGCTTGAGCAGGTCCATGCCGAGGTGCTGGTGCGCCATCTCCCGCCCGCGGAAGCGTAGGGTGACCTTCACCTTGTCGCCATGTTCGATGAACTTGTTCACGTTCCGCATCTTCACGTCGTAATCGTGCGTGTCGATGTTGGGACGCATCTTCACTTCCTTGATGTCCTGCGTCTTCTGCGTCTTGCGCGCGGCGTTGGCCTTTTTCTGGGCCTCGTAGCGATACTTGCCAACATCGAGGAACTTGCACACCGGCGGGTCCGCATTGGGGGACACTTCGACGAGGTTGAGACCCTTGTCCTGGGCCTGCTCAACCGCTTCTTTGGTGTACATTACACCAAGGTTCTCGCCTTCGTCGTCAATAACGCGAACTTTCGGAACCTGGATAAACTGATCGTAGCGAGGGCCGCTTTTGACTGGCGGGGCCATCGAACGCCGAGGTGGACGGGCTATGTGAGAATCTCCTGTGGTAGCCTGAGTCTTGTGATGCGCCCTATGTAAGGCGAAATCCTTGCAAATTCTAGCGGAGTCTCAGGCCGCCTCGCGATAAAGCGGAAAGCTGACCAGTTTGTGTTTCGCGGAGAGCACGGCATCGATGCGCGATGCCGGCTGCAGGGCCTCCATGATTTCGGGCGATCCGGCATCCATGCCGCCGGTGTAGGCGCCGAAGGCTGGCAGGATCATGCGGTCGCCCCTGTCCTTTGCCCGGCTGACAACGCCGCAGGGGCGGGCGATATGGCGGTTGCGCACCTTGAGCCGCATCTTGGGGTGATAGTGGCCCGAAAGCTCGGGTCGCGTTTCGCCGCGCTTTGCTTCGTGCCGTAGCGCGATGCCATTGATCTCGAGTTCCTCGACCAGAGTCGCGCCGAACGCCCGGTGCATCTGCTCGTCGTGGTTGCCCGTGATCCACACCCATTCGAGCGCGCGGGTCAGCGATTCGAGCATCCCGGCCGCATACGGATCGAGCCGGTGCGTACCGGCATCGTCATGGAAATTGTCGCCCAGCGTAATGACTCTGCGCGCCCCGGTCGCCTTCACCGCATCGGCGACCCTCTCGAGCGTTTCGCGGCTGTCATAGGGTGGCAGCATCTGGCCGTGCTTTGCATACCAGCTGCCCTTCTCCAGATGCAGGTCGGCCACCAGCAGCGCGCGCTCGCGCGGCCAGTAAAGCGCATTGCTCTTCATCAGGACAAGCTCCTCTCCGGCAAACGGAAGAGGGGCGAACGAAACGGGAACCATGCAGCACCTCTGCCGCGCTTGACCGGCTTTGGCAAGAGCCGGATCGCCAAGACTGTGGTTGACTTGACATTTGTCAAAGCGGATGGACACAGGCGCTGTCACAGCAAGCAACGGCGAAGGGGATGGGAAGCTTAATGACCGACTGGACACCGCATACGGATCGCGCGCGCAAATGGTTTGAAAGCTTGCGCGACCAAATCTGTGCCGCATTCGAAGAGATCGAGCGCGAGGCGGGTTCGGAAGCGTCCTTCACCTACACTCCCTGGACCCGCGAGGAAGAAGGCAACGAAGATCCCGGCGGCGGCGTGCAGGGCCTGATGAAAGGCACCGTGTTCGAGAAGGTCGGCGTAAACTGCTCGACCGTGCGCGGCAACTTTCCCAAGGAGTTCGCCGGCAGCATCAACGGTGCCGATCCAGAAAACCCCGGTTTCACCGCGACCGGGATCAGCCTCGTCGCACATATGGCCAACCCGCATGTGCCCGCCGTGCACATGAACACGCGGTTCCTGACGACCGGCAAGGCATGGTTCGGCGGCGGGGCGGACCTCAATCCGCCGATCCCCTATGAGGAAGACACCGAGGAATTCCATGCCGCGATGCGCGCTGCGTGCTCGGCGCACAATCCTACCTATTACGACCGGTTCAAGAAATGGGCCGACGATTACTTCTACCTGCCCCATCGCGAGGTCCACCGCGGGGTCGGCGGGATCTTCTACGACCATCTCGAATGCGACGACGATCCGAGCTGGGAACGGAATTTCGCCTTCACGCAGGATGTCGGCAAGGCCTTCCTCGACATTTTCCCGAAGCTGGTGCGCAAACGCATGAACAGCGAATTCGATGCAGCCGACGAAGCCGCACAGCTCGAATACCGGGGGCGCTACGCCGAATTCAATCTCGTCTACGACCGCGGCACGATCTTCGGCCTGAAGACCGGCGGCAATGTCGATGCCATCCTGATGAGCCTTCCGCCGAGAGCGACGTGGAGATGACCTCGCTGGCCCTTGGGTGAAGGCCTGCCGGATCAACCAGCGGTTGATGCTGGTGGATTTTGCTCTTCCATTTCAGGATCGTGCAGCAGCTCCTTGCGGAACTTGGCGACGGTCGATTCATCGTGGCCGTAGCTGACGATGCGATAGACTTCGCGCGCAATGTTGCCGCCGCCGACGTTGCAGATGATCGTCCCGTTGTCGCTCTTGATGCCGGGCGCGTGGGCGCCGATCCAGTCGTGATTCTCGATTGTCGTCTCGATGCGGCAATCCTCCGGAATCCTGATCCCCATCTCCGCCAGGAATTCGCGGGGGTGGCCAAGGAACTTCAGATACTCGTCAGGAGTGCATTCCCAGAAATGCACGTGAAACGGCTCGTCACGGATAATCTTCGAGCGGGCGGATAGATCGACGATCTTTGTGGGCATGGTAGTGGCCTCGTCTGGAGTTAAGCGGGCGCCGAAGTGGCAGGGCGGGCGGCCTCGCGCATTGTCGTGTCGGTATCGTTGCTTTCAGTGGCGATCTGCGGACATCGCCGACATGCGGCGATGCGCTCCTGCTTGAACCATCGGCAGTCGCGACGGATAGTACAGGGCGGCAACTTCTCCGCGACCGGCTCGAGCATTCCGACCAGCCGGGTCGCCAGTTCGCAATCGCTTCCGTTGAAATGGGCGCAAGAGCTCTCTTGGCACGCTCCGGCGAAACGAAGGACCCGCGTCGGCTCGACGTCTCCGGTCTTGGCCAGGAATTCCGGGGTTACCGGTACGGGCTCTTCCAACCACCGTACACGCCTCCCGCGCCCATTGGACCGAGTTACGATGCCGAACGCTCGCGCGTCATCCGCGTCCGCCGGAGCGCTGGGACACAGGACAGGCCTGCGCCCAGGCGTCGGCTGGCCGGTCATCGGACGATGCGCGGATCGATCGGTCCGATAAATCCGACGATGTACGGATTCTTGAAACCCTCTGCGACCGAGAGCTCGGGACCTTCGATCTTCATGACCGCAGGCTTGAAGTCGCCGCTGAGTTGACCGGTTACCTTTTCGGCGAGCTTGAACGCTTCGTCTTTGCCGTACCAATCAGGCGGAAGGAAGCCGTAAATAATTCGACCCTTGCCAATGTCAGTTCCCTTGAGAGCTTCTGCAATTGCAGAGTCGAGGTTAGCTAAAGATACACGGTCTTCCATAAATTCTCCTATCAAAACGCTTTGCGACTCGGAGATTATGTTGCCGTGTCAATGTGAATGAAATTCGTTGTGAATCAAGACCGCGAATCGTTGTATTTATATTGACTCGATATTCTGTATTTGCACAATTTCGGAAAATATTTTCTTGGATATGGGTAGGTTGAATTCACCGCCATAGAGAATCTGTCCCGCGCAAGCGGAGGCAACGGCAAAGTGCCGGGCCGATGCGAATGGGAAATGCCTTGCCTCGAAGTCGGTTAAGGCAGCGGCTCGTAGACCCGGACCCAGTCGACATACATGGCGACTTCGCCCGCCTTGATCTGGTCGACGGTCGATTGCGGCATTCCGTTGTAGGGTTTCTCGATCATGTTGGTCTTGTAGGGGTAGGCACCGCCGAGCGCGAAATTGAGGATCAGGAATTTGGGCGTGTCGAACCGCCATTCACCATAGCGTTCGACCATCGGTCGTGACGCGCGGTAGGTGAGGCGTCCGTCGACTTCGAACAGGATCGCGTCTTTGGTCCATTCGATCGTATAGACGTGCCAGCCGGTTGCGTCCGTCCCTTCGTCGAAAAAGAATTTGTTCACGATCGGGGTATCGCCCGAATAGCCCGGTCCGTGGAGTGCCACACCGGTCCAGTCCTTTTCGCCGACATATTCCATGATGTCGATTTCCCCGGTGTCCGGCCAGCGACCATTGCCGAGCATCCAGAAGGCCGGCCACACGCCCTCGGCATCGGGCATCTTTATGCGCGCCTCGACCCGGCCATAGGTGAAGTCCGCCTTGCCGCGCGAATTGATCCGGCCCGAGATGAAATCGGCCTTGCGATCTTTTTTGGTGTCGACGCCGGGTTTGTAGACGGGGCGCAGCACCAGCGCGCCGCCATCCGCTCCTTCGACCTCGTCGGTGAACTGGATCGTCTCCGGACTGTCGACATAGGCCTGCTGTTCGTTGTTCACCCAGAAGTCCATGCCGACGACGTTCCAGGTCTTCCGATCGAGCTCGCCGGCGTTGAATTCTTCCGCAAATACCAGCTCCCGCGCTTCGGCGCTGGCCGATATTGCGTGATCGTCCGAGGCTGCCGCTGGCGGGGCGAGCAAGGCGGCCGAGAGTATCGTAAGCTTTGGAGCGGCAAAGTGCATGAATGTTCTCCCAATTGCTGCGCCGGACCCTAGCATGACGCAGCGTCGGCGCCACCGCTGCGCAGACGAATTCATGCGCATGCAATTCGCGCTTGCTCCCGCCCGCGCCGGGGCACATATCTAAGTCAATGCTGCGCCAGTATGAACTCGTTGAGAAGGTCAAGGACTATGACCCCGACGCCGACGAGGCGGCGCTCAACCGCGCCTATGTCTACACCGTGCAAAAACACGGCACGCAGAAGCGCGCGAGCGGCGATCCGTATTTCTCGCACCCGATCGAAGTTGCGGGGTTGATGACCGACCTCCAGCTCGACGAGAAAACCATCATCACCGCGCTGCTCCACGACACGGTCGAGGATACGCTGGCGACGATCGACGATATCGAGCAGCATTTCGGCCACGAAGTCGCGCGGCTGGTCGACGGGGTGACCAAGCTTTCCAAGATCGAAGCCATGCCCGAAGACGAGCGGGCGGCCGAGAACCTGCGCAAGTTCCTGCTCGCCATGAGCGAGGACATTCGCGTGCTGCTGGTGAAGCTCGCCGACCGGCTGCACAACATGCGCACGCTGCACTTCATCAAGTCGCCCGAGAAACGCCAACGCATCGCGCGCGAGACGATGGATATCTACGCGCCGCTCGCCGAGCGTGTGGGGATGTACGAATATATGCGCGAAATGCAGCTGCTTGCCTTCGAGCAGCTCGAGCCAGAAGCCTTTGCCACGATCTCCAAACGGCTCGAAGAATTGCGCGGGCAGGATGGCGGCCAGGTCGATGCGATCGCGCTCAAGATCAAGCAGGCGCTGGCCGAAGCGGGACTGCAGGTCGAGGTGTCGGGGCGCGAGAAGCACCCCTATTCGATCTGGAACAAGATGTCGGAGCGCCATGTCAGCTTCGAACAGGTGACCGATATCATGGCGTTCCGCGTCATCACGGAAACGGAGGCGGATTGTTATCGCGCCCTGGGCATCCTGCACACGACGTGGCAATTTCTTCCAGGCCGTTTCAAGGATTACATTTCCACCCCGAAATCGAACGGTTATCGCTCGCTTCACACCTCGCTGATGTACGAGAATTCGATGCGGGTGGAGGTGCAGATCCGCACCCGGCAGATGCACCAGCGCAACGAATTCGGGCTCGCGGCGCACTGGGCCTACAAGCAGCATGACAAGGCCGACGGGCAGGTCGGCTGGCTGCGTGATCTGATCGAGATCGTCGATGCGAGCCACGATGCCGAGGAACTGCTCGAGCATACGCGGATGGCGATCTACCAGGATCGCATCTTCGCGTTCACGCCCAAGGGCGCGCTGTTCCAATTGCCGAAGGGGGCGACCTCGGTCGATTTCGCTTTCGCGGTTCACACCGATCTCGGGCTTTCCTGCGTCGGCGCGAAGATCAACGGGCGGCACATGCCGCTGCGCACCCCGCTCAACAACGGCGATGTGGTCGAGATCATCAAGGGCTCGGCCGCCGAGCCTCAGCTATCGTGGCTGGGCTTCGTCGTCACCGGCAAGGCGCGCGCCTCGATCCGCCGCGCGGTGCGCCTCAAGGAGCGCGCCGAGGTGGCCGATATCGGCTCAAAACTGTTCGACGAGATCGCCTCGCGCGTGCCCGCCCGGATCGGGCGCAAAGCGATCCGCGACGCGATCGAACGACTGGGAATGGATGGACCGGAAGATCTCATGTTCGCGATCGGGTCGGCCAAGCTTACCGACCGCGAGGTGATGGAAGCGCTCGTTCCCGGCTGCACCGCCGATTTCGAAGACGACGAGGACTGGCCCGCGCGCGACCGGGCGATCTCGATCAAAGGGATGACCCCGGGTGTCGGATTCGAGCTGGCGACCTGTTGCCACCCGGTGCCGGGAGACCGGATAGTCGGCCTGAGGCGCAAGGGCGAGACGGTGCTGGTGCACACGATCGACTGTCTCGAACTGGCCAACGGGGTCGATACCGACTGGCTCGACCTGTCGTGGGGCAAGCGCTCGCACGGCGCGGTCGGGCGGCTTTCGGTGACGCTTTACGACCGGCCCGGCACGCTCGCCGAAATGGCGGGCATCTTCGCGCAGAACAAGATCAACGTGACGAGCCTCGCGCAGACCCAGCTCGACCATCCGTTCACCACCTACGAGATCGACGCCGAGGTGCAGGACCTCGCGCACCTCTCACGGATATTGAGCGCGCTCAGGGCGAGCGATGCTGTGGCGCAGGCAGAGCGCATATGAAGCCGGAGCGGATCTGATGGCGATTATCGGGCTAGACCATATCCAGATCGCCATTCCCGCTGGCGGCGAGGACCGTGCGCGGCGCTTTTACGGCGACCTGCTGGGAATGCACGAGGTGCCCAAGCCCGACAATCTCTCGCCTACCGGATGCTGGTTCGAACGCGGCGGGGTGAGCCTGCATATCGGGGTCGATCCCGAGTTCGTCCCGGCGCGCAAGGCGCATCCGGCGTTTCTCGTCGATGATCTCGCGAGCCTGCGGACTCGGCTCGAAACCGCGAATATCGAGACGCATGACGACAAGCCGGTCGAAGGCTACGCGCGGTTCTTTACCTTCGATCCGTTCGGCAACCGCGTCGAATTCATGCAGCGCGGCGAGACCTGACCGGATTCCCCAAGGGTAGCGGCGAAACAGGATGATCATCGACACCCAGCTCAATGATGGACTTCCGATCTGCATTCGTGAAGTCGACGCCGGAGACGAAGCCCGCTTGCGGGAAGGAATCGCCAAACTCTCGAGCCGGTCCCGCTACCTGCGGTTCTTCTCCGGCATGCGCGAGCCGCCGCAGCACGTGCTTGATGCGTTGCTGGATGTCGATGGATACCGACACATCGCCTGGGGCGCGATTGCTGTGCGCGAGCCGGGTCAACCGGCGCTCGGCGTGGTCCACGCGTTCCGGGATGAAGACGATCCTTCGGTCGCGGAATTCTCGGTCGCGGTTATCGACGCTCATCACGGGAAGGGGCTGGCACGCCTCCTGACCGCAGTGCTGCTGCTTGATTGCCGGAGCGAGGGGCTCGAGACGCTGGACTGCCATGTACTTCCAGACAATGAAGCTGCTCTCGCGCTGGCCCGCTCGCTCGGCGGCAGACAAGCCGGTCAGGAACGAGGAGTGGTGCATTTCGAGATTGAAATCCTCGCCGCGATCGAGGCTCTGAAAGCCGAAACCGATGTCCGTGGTCTGGCCGCTGTGTTTCGCGCGTGGGACGAGCGCTCGGACTAAATCGTCAGAGACACCGGAATGCTGTCCCCGGGCGCAATCCCTTCGGCACGCATCACCTTCTTGCTGACCAGCAGCACCCATTCGGATTGCTTGCGCTGGGGGAAGACCGAAGTTGTCCACTCGGTTGCACCGATCCGCGCGATTACCTTGACCGAGCCGAACCCGCGTTGACGCCCGAATTCGAGCCGGTGCATCATCGCATGCGCCGCAATGGCTTCAGCCTCGGCGCCGGTGAAAGCGACGAGGTGGTAGACCGCCTTCTCGCCCTGCCAACGCTTGAGTGGCAGGATGGTGGAGAGGGTTTCACTCACCCGCCACCGGCCGGATCGGGACCGGGATGTTGCAGATATCCGCCCCGCCTGCCGGCACGATGAAGAACGGATCGCGGCGGTAGGCGCGCGCCTCGGCATATTTGGCGAAGGTCTCGCCTTCGGTGGAGAGATATTCGAAACCCGGGCGCTCGCTCTCGGGCAGGTCGGAGGCGACGCGGACCGACAGGATCGGGGTGCGCTTGTCGGCCTCTTCCTCTGTGTAGAAGCCCAGCACACCCGAGCCGCGCGGCAACGAGGAGAGGTGCTCCATCCCGCTGACGATCCTCCCGACCAGCGCAATGTTGCGATCGAGATGGCGCGGTGCATGGCCGATCACGGTGTAGAGTTCCGCGCCCGATCCGGTGTCGGGCGAGTAGTTCCGTCCGACGCCGACCATTCCGTAGCAGTGGATGGGCCAGAATCTGTTCTTCTTGTCTGCCTCGCTACCCATGGTTCCCGTGATCGGCCAACCTAGGGAAAGCGTGGCGATTTGACCGTAGTTGTCTCCGATCTTCGGGCTCATTTCTGAAGGGGCCTCGCCGGTCTCCAGCGCCTCTGCGAATTCGTCCGGGATGGCAACTCCGCCGCTGGCGGCTATCATCGCATTGCGCATCATCATCGCGCCCAGCGTGTAATTGAATCTCGGACGACCCCGCGGATCGGGAATACTAAGAAGTCCGGTCGCAGCGTATTCATCCTCTCCCATTACCCGAAGCCCCTCTGGCAGCGGTTTCTGCTCAACCTCGCCGCTCTCCGGATTGTCGTATCCCGGATCGCCCCACTGGACGACGTAATTGTCCTGCACGCGGTTGACGCTGATCCCGTCGTACCACTGCGCGCGGGCGAGGGTGCGGATGTTCTCGACCCACCCTTGCGAGAACGGCGCGGGCATCAGCTGGATCACCACCTCACGCGCCGATCCATCCGTGGCGGGCGCGAGCGTCATCACCAGCAGGTCCTCAGCCGGGATCGCCACCCACTCGTCGAGAGCAGCGGTCTCGACGATCTGGTTGGGCGAGGTCGCACCCTCGGGTTCCTCCTGGGCGGAAGCGGGCAAGGCAAGGGCGAGAGCGGCGCTGGCGGCAAGCAAAGGTTTCTTCATGCCCGATGTTTGGCACTCGGCGCGAAGCGCCGCAAGGCCAACCGGCCGCCCGCAGCATTGCGACCGTCAGGTCGCATGAGCGAGGAAAGAAAAGAGCTCCCAAACAAAAACCCCTTTCCGCGCGTTTTTGAGGGCGGAAAGGGGCTCTTGGGATACAGCGTTCGCAGGGAATGCCATTCCGCGCAGCGCTGCCCAATGCGACTCGTATAGCATTTTTTTCGCGCTAACGCTTCGCTGCTTGAGCGCTTTTTTCGCGCGTATCGTCGCAAGCCTTCGCCGCGCCTTGCGGAGCCGGGCTTTCATGGCTAGAGGCAGCGCGTCTTTGTCCCGGGCAGCCCCGCGCTCAAGCAGTGCAGCGGTAGCGCGACAAACGACACGCGGAGCAGTGGCCGAGTGGTCGAAGGCGCACGCCTGGAAAGTGTGTATACGGCAACCCCGTATCGAGGGTTCGAATCCCTCCTGCTCCGCCACCTTCTTCGAAAAAGATCTTAAGATCGTCGTCCTGGGGGATCGGGTCCCTGATCCGCCGCCAATTTCTTCGCGTTACCGATTGGGAAACCGGCTGTCCGAATTCGGGCTGATCAGGAGGTGTTGCCGGTCTCCAGCATCGCCGGCACCTGCTCGGACATCACGATCTCTGCATATTTGGCGCCCAGATCGCGCAGGTTCTGCCCGTGGAAATCCGTATTCCGGTCTGCGCAGGCATCGCTGACGACGAACGGGACATAGCCGTATTGAAGAGCGTCGAGCGCGCTGGCACGCACGCAACCGGAGGTCGAGAAACCGCCGATGAAGAGCGTATCGACCCGGTGTGTGCGCAGCCATTCGTCGAGTGCCGTCCCGAAGAACGCCGACGGATACTGCTTCATGAAGACGGGATCGTCCGCAGCGGGCTCAAGATCGGCGGGGAAGGCGCCAAGCGGGCTATCGCCGATGAAGACTTCCAGTACAGGCACTTTCCGGAAGAAATGGCCACCGTCGGCGCCGTTCGGCTGGTAGCGCACTCCGGTCCAGATCACCGGGAGGCCGCGCGAACGGAAATCGGCGGCCAATTCGGCCATTCGTTCGGCCGCTGCCTGCCCGCTTTCGAGATAGAGCGGAGATTTCGGCTCGACATAGGCGGCCACCGGATCGACCAGCAGCAGTGCGGGCGATTTGCCCGGCTCCAGGCGTCCCGAAAAGGCGCTGTGCCAGTCCGTCATTCAGATTGCCGCAGTCTCTGCCAGCCGGGCTATATCCTTTTCCCCCATTCCCAGCAGCTCACCGAATATTTCGGCATTGTGCATGCCTGGCGATGCCGGGGCGGGGCGTCGGATGCCCGAAGGGGTGGCCGAGAGTTTGGGAAAGGCGTTCTGCATCTTGAGTTTGCCATGACCCTCGGTTTCGACCTCGATGATCGCCTCGCGCGCCTTGAAGTGCGGATCCGCCAGCATGTCCCTGGCGGTGTACACCCTGCCCGCCGGTATTGAATGCTCGATCATGAGCGCGTCGACCTCCGCGATGGTGAGTGTCGCGGTCCAGGCGTTGATCAGCTCGTCGAGTTCGGTCTGGTTTTGTCCGCGCGCAATATGGGTCGCATAGCGCGGATCGTCGGCCAGATCGGGGTGCCCCATCGCCTGTGCGAGGCGCGCGAAGATCGCGTCCTTGTTCGCCCCGATCATGAACGGGCCGTCCTTGCAGGTGTAGACGTTGGACGGCGCGATGCCGGGCAGGATCGAGCCCGAACGTTCGCGGATGAAACCGTTGTAATCGTATTCGGGGACGAGGCCTTCCATCACCTGCAGCACGGCTTCGTAGAGCGCGGTGTCGATCACCTGGCCTTGGCCGGTCTTTTCGCGGTGGTGCAGTGCGGCGAGCACGCCCATACAGCCATAGGTCGCACACAAAGTGTCGCCGATCGAGATGCCCATGCGGGCAGGCGGGCGGTCGGGTTCGCCGACGATGTAGCGCCATCCGCCCATCGCTTCGCCGATCCCGCCGAAACCCGCGCGGTCCGAATACGGACCGTCCTGTCCGTATCCCGACATGCGGGCGATGATCAGTCCGGGATTGTCCTCGAGCAGGACCTCGGGCGACAGGCCCCATTTCTCGAGCGTGCCGGGCTTGAAGTTCTCGACCAGCACATCCGCCTTCGCGATCAGCTTTCGCGCGAGCTCCTGCCCCTCCGGGATGCGCAGGTTGCAGGTGACCGAGCGCTTGTTGCGGCCGATCACTTCCCACTGAACCTTTTCCTGGCCCTGGCCCCACAGACGCATGGGATCGCCTGCACCGGGCGGTTCGATCTTGATGACATCCGCACCCATATCGCCGAGCAGCTGGCCGCAGAACGGGCCTGCCAGAAGCTGCCCCATCTCGACGACGCGGATGTCGGAGAGCGCTCCGGTCATTCCGCAGCCTCCGCCAGCGAGCTGTCATGCCATTCCGGCTGGATCGGGGCGGGGAGGCCGGTTTCCTCTTCGCACTTGGCGCGCAGTTCCTCGATGCCGGGGCCGTAATCGAACAGCGGCAACTCGCCGCGTCCGGCTTTCATCTCGGAGCGCAGCGCCTCGGTCGCAGCGGCGTCGACCACGCCGTTCTCGCTGGCAACCACGCCATAGGCCTTGGCGCCCTCGGCGGTGACGAGGCCCTGCCGGATTTCAAGGCCGACCAGTTCGGGATCGCGCTCGAGCGGGTCACCCCAGCCACCGCCGCCCCAGGTGATGAAATGCAAGAGGTCGCCCGCCCGCACCTCGACGTCCTCGACCTTGTTGCCGACGATTTCGGTGCTGCCGTCTCCGCGCTCGATCACCTTCCTGGCGCGAACGCCAGGGTGGCCGCCATTGACGCCCCATGGCGGCACGAACCAGCGGTCGTCGTGGATCGCGATGTTGCCATCGGCGAGAAAACGATAGGTCATGTGGATGCCGTTGCCGCCGCGATGCAGACCAGCGCCGCCGCTGTCGGGCTCGGTCGAATAACGCTCGATCCGCAGCGGGAAATAGCGCTCGAGGAACTCGTTTGGCACGTTGGTGAAGCCCGGCCACAGCGAGTGGCCGTCCGGCCCGTCGCCCAGCGGTCGGCCCGGAATGCCGCCGAAGCCGATCTGGAACAGCTGGAACCACTCGCGGTCCCCGTTCTTGGCCTTGCCGTCGCGCTGATCCCATCCCGAATAGAACAGGTGCGGAGAAGAGCTGAAACCGGCGGCGTTGAGGAACTCGGGTGTCCCCTGTCCGAGCAGACCCCCGAGAATGTCGAAGATCCGCCCCAGCGCATGGGTGCGACCCGAGAGCGCGGCGGGAAATTGCGGCTTCAGCAGCGATCCTTCGGGTATCCGTACCTCGATCAGGTCGTAGAACCCGTCGTTGAACAGGATCTGCGGGTCGAAGACCATGATCATGTAAATGCCGAAGAACATCTTGAACATGTTCTCGTTGAGATAGAAGTTGATCGAGGCGGCCGATTGCGGGTCGGTGCCGTCGAAATCGAGGATCACCTTCTCGCCCTCGCGCCACATCGTGCACTTGATCTTGTAGGGGCCGTAGCCCTTTCCATCGTCGCAGATGTAGTCCTCGAAACTGGCGGGTTTTTCGGCCACCGCCATGCCGATCAGCGCCTTCATCGCTCGGTAGTTGCGGTCGAGCAGCTCCTGCGTAGCGGAATAATACACATCGTCGCCGAAGCGCTCGGCCATCTCGACCACGCGGTTTGCTGCAACGCGGCACGAAGCGATCAGCGCATTGAGGTCCGCCTGGCACCAGTCGGGCTTGCGGGTCTGGTGCATGACGAGCTTCATCAGGTCGTCGTTATATTGGCCCTTCTTCCAGATCTTCACCGGCGGGATGCGCACGCCTTCCTCGAAGATCGAGCTTGCCCCGATCGGCATCGAGCCGGGGACCATGCCGCCGATATCCGACTGGTGGCCGAACATTGCGGTGTAGGCGATCAGGCGACCGTCCTTGAACACCGGCAGCAGCACCAGCCAGTCGTTCGAGTGGCTGATCGCGCCCTCGCACGAATAGGGGTCCGACAGGAAGATCATGTCACCGTCTTCGAGCGTGTTGTCATAGCCCTTTAGAAAGCCGTCGATGAAGCTGCCGAACTGGCCGACGATCATTTTGCCCGATGGATCGGCGATCAGCGGGAAGGCGTCGCCCTGTTCGCGGATGCCGGGCGACATCGCGGTGCGCACCAAAGTCGCATCCATCTCGATGCGCGCGTTACGCAGCGCGTTCTCGATGATGTCGAGCGTGACCGGGTCGATGTCGACCTTCTTGAAGGGGGTTTCGTTGGTCTCGATGATTTGTGCCGGCATCGGTTCAGCCCTCCGCGCTGTCGGTTTCTTGGGGGTTGATGAGGATATTGCCCACGGCGTCGATGGTGGCGACGCAGCCGCTTTCGACCAACGTGGTCGAATCCATTTCGGTTATGATTGCAGGGCCGGGGATCGTGTCTCCCTGCCGGAGTTTTGAGCGGTCGTAGATCACCGCCGCCTGCTCCTTGCCATCCATCCACAGCGAGTGGTCGCGGATCTTCGCGGCGGAAGGATCGCCATCGCCCTTGGGCAGTTCGGCAGCCGGCAGGGCGGGGGCCTGACCCAGAGCGACCGCGCGCAGGTTCACGATCTCGTGCGGGGTATCCATGTTGAAAGTGAACAGCCGCAAGTGCTCCTCGTCGAAGCGCTTGAGGATGCCCTCGATCCCGTCCTTTTCGAGCACCGTCTTGTCGATCGTAAGCGGCACTTCGAAAGCCTGTCCGGCATAGCGGACGTCGACTTCGAACTGGGTCGTGATCTGGTCCTCGGCAACGCCATCTGCGAGCAATTCGCCGCGCGTCTGGTCGGCCATTTCGTCGAGCACGGTTTCGAGATCTGCGATGGAGGTGTCCTTCGCCAGCTTCGAGAAACTGCGCGCAGTCTCGGTCCGCATCTGCGTGGTGGCGTCACCGAGTGCGCAGAGCACTCCGGGGGAGACCGGCGAGACGGCAGGCCAGCTGCCCATCAGCTTGGCAACCGCGTTCACATGGAGCGGTCCGGCTCCGCCGAAGCCCATCAGCGCGAACTCGCGCGGATCGTAGCCCTGCTGGACGCTGATCATTCGAAGCGCGCCGAACATGTTTTCGTTGACGATGTCGATGATGCCGCGTGCCGCCTCCATCAGCGACACGCCGAGCGCGTCGGCGATGGTTTGCACCGCCTTCTTCGCGCCTTCGCGGTCGAGCTTGAAGCTGCCGCCGAGCAGGTCTTCGGGCAGGTAGCCGAGCACCACATTGGCATCGGTCACGGTCGGCAGTTCGCCGCCCTTGTTGTAGGCCACCGGGCCGGGCACCGCGCCCGCGCTTTCGGGGCCGACGCGCAGCGCCTTGGTCAGTTCGGGAACATGGGCGATCGAGCCGCCGCCCGCGCCCACCGTTTTCACATCGAGCGCCGAAGCGCGGACCGAGAGGTGCCCGACATCGGTGGTGCGCACTCGCCGCGCCTCGAGGCCCTCGATCAGCGCGACATCGGTCGAGGTGCCGCCGACATCGAGCGTCAGGATGTTTGTGAGTCCTGCATTCTTTGCGACCCAAAGGGCTCCGGTTACGCCGCCTGCCGGACCGGACATCAGGATATTGACCGGGTGTTCTTCGGCCTTCTGGCTGCTCATCAGTCCGCCATCCGAACGCAGCAGTGACAGGCGGCCTTCCAGTCCCTGGTCTTCAAGTTTGGTGCGCAGGTTGGAAACGTATTTGCTCACCACGGGTCGCACCGCCGCGTTGGCGACGGTCGAAAGCGTGCGTTCGTATTCCTGCATTTCCGGCAGGACCTCGTGGCTAAGCGACACCGGCACGCCCGGAAGTTCCTCGGTGGCGATTTCGCCAATGCGTTTTTCGTGCGCACCGTTCACATAGGCGTTGATCAGGCTGACGGTGAGCGCCTCGATCCCCTGTCCCTTGAGCTTGCGAAGCGCAGCACGCACCGCGTCTTCATCGAGCGGGCGGACTTCCTCACCATCGGCACCCATCCTGCCAGGGACCTCGACCGTGTCTTCAAGGTGCGCGAGCGGCTGGGGCTTGGGCCAGACGATCCACGCCGCGAGCCCGCCGGGCACGAAGCTGCGCGCGATTTGCATGATATCGCGGTAACCCTCGGTCGTTACCAGGCCGACCTTGGCGCCCTTGCCTTCGAGGACGGCGTTGGTTGCAACCGTGGTCCCGTGGAGGAAATAAGCGATCTCGCCGGCCGGAACCCCGGCTTCTTCGGTGATCGCCTTCACGCCGTTGAGGATGCCTTCCGAGCTGTCGTGCGGGGTCGAAGGCGTCTTGTGGCGCCAGAACTTGCCGTTCTTCTCGTCGAACAGCAGCAGATCGGTGAAGGTTCCCCCCACGTCGACACCCAGTCTGTAAGTCATAGTTTCTCCGTGGCTTCAAATGGGTCAGGCCGCGCGCGCGACCAGGGATGGCAATTCACGGCCCAGCTTTTCGGCGAACCAGTGGTTGGTGGCGATGGCTGCTTCGAGATCGACGCCGCTGTCGATGCCCGAACGTTCCATCAGGTAGATTAGGTCCTCGGTCGCGATGTTCCCGGTCGCCTTGGGGGCGAAGGGACAACCGCCGAGCCCGCCGAGCGAGGCGTCGAACACGCGTACGCCTGACTGATACGCCGCCCAGGCGTTGGCGATGCCGGTCCCCCGGGTGTTGTGGAAATGACAGCGCATCGGGATTGTGTCGCCGAGCAGTTCGCCGAGCCGGCCGAACAGGTCGCTGACCTGTGCCGGCGTGCCGACACCGATCGTATCGGCGAGAGCGATCTCGTCGGGTGCCTCGGCCGCCATTTCCCCTGCGATGGCGAGCACGGTCTCCGGCTTGACTTC
Organism: Erythrobacter sp. GH1-10; assembly: GCF_045363165.1. Classification (NCBI taxonomy): domain Bacteria; kingdom Pseudomonadati; phylum Pseudomonadota; class Alphaproteobacteria; order Sphingomonadales; family Erythrobacteraceae; genus Erythrobacter; species Erythrobacter sp. GH1-10. The sequence continues at coordinate 983,041 of NZ_JBJFLP010000001.1, forward strand.
GCCTTCGAACGGGCAGCCAAACGCGGCGCTGATCGTGACCTGCGCGCGCAGACCTTCGGCCTTGGCGAAGCGGATCATGTCGCGGTTCTCGGCGATACCCTGCTCGATGGTCTGGCCCTGGTTCTTCTGGCCGAAGGTGTCGCTGGCGACGAGCACGTAGCCAACCTGGTCGATCCCGCGCATTCCTCCTTCGCGAGTGGCCAGAGCCCGCATCACCCCACGCTTGTTCAAAGTGAGGCCGATATAGGTCACGTCGTCGCGGTCGGGCAGGGCGGCGATCACCGCTTCGGCATCGGCCATTTGCGGGACGCGTCGCGGATGAACAAAGCTCGCAACCTCCAGCCTGCGTGCACCATAGCCGATCATGCGCTCGATCAGCCCCAGTTTGACCTCCGTCAGCACCGTTTCAGGCTCGTTCTGTAGCCCGTCGCGCGCTCCAACTTCGACCAATTCGATCGTATCGGTGTGATTTGTATACATTTTTCAGGCAGCGTCTTTATCGATCGACGGGAGGCCCCGATGCGCGTCAGCATAGGCGTGGAAGGCGCGCCGGATATGCGCGGCCATGATCGCTTCGGCCCATGCGCCATCGCGGCGGGCGAAGGCGGCGAGGAGGTCGTCGTGTTCGCTATGGGAGCTGTTAAACGCCTCTTTCCCGTAGTGTTGGGCGGTACGCCAGACGACCGGCTGCTCGATCAGCGCGCCGAGCAGGCTTATGAGACGACGCGAATCAGCTGCTTCCAGAATGATTTCGTGGAAACGTTTGTTGTATTCCAGAAACGCTGAAACATCGGGCGCTTTTCCGCGGATTGCAGTGTAAATAGCTGAATTGCATGAGCGAAGACGATCTAGAGTGCGGTCATCCATGCGCTCCGCAGCACGTTTTGCCGCATAGCCTTCGATCATTGCCCGCAGCTCGAACGCGTCGGCGACGTCGCCCAGCGACCAGTCGGCGACGAAGCTGCGCTGCGACTCGTTCTTGCGCACCAGCAATTCGGCTTCGAGTCGGCGCAAGGCATCGCGCACCGGTGTTCGCGACACTCCGCAACGCTCCGCCAGGGCTTCCTCGCTAAGCTGCTCGCCCGAGGATAGCTCGCCCGACAGAATCATCGCGCGGATAGTGTCATATGCTCTGTCGGAGGCCTTGGCCACGAATGCACCCTTTGTCTTGACTCGGCCAAATTGTATACAATAAGAGCAGGTCAGCGCAACAGGTTCGAAAAAAAGAGCCAGGCGTTGGGGAATGTTTGCGAGGAATGGTCGTGGTCTTTTGCGGCTTCGGTCTCTTGGCAAGTCAAATTACGGTTCAGGGAGAACTGGGTATGCGCAATCTGAAATTTCAACTCGCCGCCGGAGTCGCCCTGAGCGCGGTACTGTATTCCAATCCGGCCATGGCGCAGGACGACGAGGTCGCTGCAAATGATGCTGGTCAGGAAAACGCGATCATAGTGACCGCCCGCCGTCAGAGCGAGCAGTTGCAGGATGTTCCGGCATCGGTCTCGGTCATCACCGCCGATGCTCTGGCGAAGACCGGTGCCGACAACGCCGAGGATTTCGTGCAGCTGACGCCCGGCGTGACGATTGTCACCGGTACCGCAGAGGCGGGCGATACCCAGATCAACATCCGCGGCATCAATGGTGCGCGCGATGCGGAAAGCTCGATCGCTCTGGTTGTCGACGGCATTCTCAAAACCAACACCGCGCAGCTCAACCAGCCGCAGGGCACGCTCCGCCAGGTCGAAGTGCTCAAGGGTCCGCAGGGCGCGCTCTACGGCCGCAATGCCGCTGCCGGTGCAATCGTGCTTTCCACCCTCAAGCCGTCCGATTACTTCGAGGGCGCGGCGAGGGTCTCCTACGCAAACGAGGAAACGATCGAAGCGACCGGCCACATCGCAGGGCCGATCGGAGATAACCTGGGCTTTGTCCTCTCGAGCTATTATCGCACCACCGACGGGTTCTTCGACAACATCTTCACCAACAGCAAGACGGTCGACAACCAGGAAGTGTGGTCGGTCGACGGGCGGCTCGTGGCCGAGCTCGGCGATGCCACCGAAGTCGACGTCAAGGCACGCTATTCGCAGCTGCGCGGCGCTTCGATCAACTTCAACGCATCGTTCCACCTGCCGCAATTCGCTGCGTTCAATCCGGCCTTCTACGAAGACGTGAACAAGCACGAATTCCGTTACTACAGCAATATCGACCCGTCGAACGACCAGGACAGCTTCGACATCTCGGCCAAGGTCGAGCACGATTTTGGCGGTGCCACGCTGACCGCGTGGGCGCTGTATTCGGACGTCGATCAAAGCCTCGTAGCCGACGGGACCGCAGCCGATTTCGCGCGCTACATCCCGTTCCCGGCTCCGACGCAGACGGCCGCCGATGTCGCGGGAGCATGCTTCGCCTCGACCGCCGCGCTCACCGGCTTCCCGGTCAACCAGCCCGGCTTCATCGGGCCGACCCCCGTGCCGTTCCTGTTCGACGTAGCGACGGGTTCCACCTTCGGGCCATACAGCCCGACCACCTGCGACGGTACGCAGTTCCAGTCGCGCGAGCAGACCGACATCAGCGGCGAGATTCGCCTCGCTTCGAACGGCGATGGTCCCCTCAGCTGGCAGCTGGGCTTCTATTATCTCAATATAGACCGCCAGACCGGGGTGAGCCTCGGTGCCGATACCGGTGGTCCCGTGATCCCGCAGCTCTACAACGCACCGGGAACGTCGAACCCGACTTCGTTGCTGCTCGCGGACAGCTTCAACACCGATGTCTATGCCGCATTCGGCAATTTCGAATACGAGATGGGCGATGTGACCGCTGGAGTGGCGCTGCGCTACGATATCGAGGATCGCAGCACCGAATCTCTCGTACCGACCGCAATCGATCCTATCACCGGAGGCCCGATCAATCCCGGGCAGCTATTTGGTACGCTCGATCCGGCGAGCGAAACCTTCAAGCAGTTGCAGCCCAAGGTCAGCCTGAGCTGGCAGCCCACCGCTAACCTCAACCTCTACGCCAACTGGGGCATCGGTTTTAAATCCGGCGGTTTCAACAACCAGGGCTCTTCGGCGATCATCGACACCTTCTTCAACGACGGCGTGACGCCGGGCACCATTGATGCCGACGTGACCATCTTCGACCAGTACGAGAAAGAGGTGTCGAGCGCGTTCGAAGTCGGCATCAAGGGCAGCGCTGCCAATGGTCGCTTCACCTTCGATCTTGCGGGCTACTACACCGAGATCGACGACATGCAGTTCTTCGAATTCTTCGTCGGCAGCTTCGGCCTGCTGCGCGTCGTTTCGAACATCGACGAGGTCGAGGTGATGGGTGCGGAACTCAACCTCACGGCAGAAGTGATCGACGGCTGGAAATTCTTCAGCTCGGTCAACGTCACCGACAGCGAGATCAAGGCCAACACCTCGCGACCCTACACGGTCGGCAACAAGTCACCTTACACCGCCGATTACACAATCAACTTCGGAACCGAGATCGACACTCCGCTGAGCGACAGTGTCGACCTGATCGTGCGCGGCGATTACCGCATAACCGGGCCGACGTGGTTCCACTCGGTGCAGGACCAGGAGCGCCCGACGATCTTCAGCGGCCTGATCCCGATCTCGCAGGTGAACTTCCTGCCGCCCGAATTCGGCAATGCCCGCTACGATGTCGCCCAGCGCGACGAATTTGGTGTGCTCAACGTGCGGGCCGGGCTGGAGTTCGGCAATTTCAGCATCTTCGCGTTCGGCGAGAACATCCTGGGTGAAGAATACATCGCCGAAGCGATCCCCGCGATCGAGTTCGGTGGTTCGTTCATCTCGCCGGGGGCGCGGCAGCTGTACGGTGTGGAAGTAGGGGTCAAGTTCTAAGCGGAACTCCAAAGAACAGTATCGGAAGGTAATCGGTCTGTCGGTTTGCCCTCCGGACCTGTCGGTTGCTGAGTCCAGCACGTTTCGGGTTTGGCGTTTCGCAGGCTAGCCTTCGACCAGACTGCAAACAGGTGCAGCAGCAATGGTTGGTCGGCTTTCCCACCAACGGCACGGGCGGGCGTACCTGCCGTATCGAGACAGCGGCATACTTTGGCACGTTTGGGCGGATGCCGCGACCTCCACATCGCCAGCATAGAGCGTTTTGCGATCTGTGATCGTATCGAGCAGCCAGCCGCCGGCTCGGCAATCTAGAGCAAACCGGAAATCAGCCCAGCCTTGACCTCGACATGATGCGGATGGCTGCAGACTGTCAGATCCGATTTGGCTGGCTGCGCTGCTAGCGCGCGCGCAGGCTTCATGCTCCCGATGCCCGTCTATTGCATCTGGCGGCTCGTTCTTCGGCGCTCTCCGGAGCATGTGGGACGGGTTCCGAACTCATTCCAAAGCGGTTCATCTCCGCTGGCGACATCCAGTGCATGCCTTCGGCGGGAGCCGCCGTGATCGTAAACCAGTAGAATTCGGGCGAAATCCCGATTGCTTCGAAGTAACTCAGGAAGTCCTGATGATCTTCATGGTCACGAGGCAGGTCGGTGGCCTGATAGGCAGGCGGCCCGCCATCTTCCCAGCTGTGAACGCCAATGCAGGCGCCCGGTTCGATAATGCGGCGCTTCCCGGCCAGAAAGAAATCGGTTCCGCCCGAGGCGACCAGTCCATCCGCAGGAACGACCGTAGTGAAGCCATCCTGATGCAGCTTCCAGGCCGCGTCCATGTAGTCGTTGTCATCGTCGGACCCCGGCACGTTCTGCAATACGAGGACTTTGATGTCAGGGTGATTGCGGCGAACTGCATCGATGTGCGCGCCGGAGTCGGGAACAAGCGTCCCGCTGGCGGAGAAATAGCCGTCTCCGGCGAGCAGGACCAGGCTTTCTGGGTCATCCGCGGCAGAGTTTGCGCAGAGCAAAAGAGCAAATGGCAACGAGGCCAGAACAAGTGGACGCAACATACACCCCCGGAAATCTAACACCCGCGACACTTGACAGGGTATAGAAGGTTTGAAACCATGTAAATCAGCGCCTGGGGGTGGGGCAATGTCTTTATTTTCAAGGACTTATGAAGGTCTTCGCCATTGGTCGGTTGCGGTGGGCATGGTCTGCCTTGGCGTGCTGGCATCCTGCACTCAGCCCGACACCTTCGAGCCTGTCGCCGACTACAGGCCAACCCCTGTCGATCTGCAACCGAAGATCGTCCTGCAAAGCCTGCCAACCAAAGGTGTCGAGGTCGCAGCGTGGACCCGCGATGACGAGCACATCATCACCGCGGTCGGCCCGACCCGTTCGATTGCGATTTGGGAGGTGGCGACCGGCAATATCGTCGATCGGATAAGGATGCCTGCGGAAGAGGGGCGGACGGGCGCTTTGCTGAGGCTGATCGGCATGGAAGTCACTCCCGATGGCACAACTGCCGTGATCCGAGGGGTGTCGGCCCGATATGTTTCGGAAGGCGAATATGCCGACCCGCGCGCAATGCGGTATGAGATGGATCTCGAAGAGCGAACCGTCATCATCGCCGCATCGGTTCCGGATCCAGCTTTCGATCTGGAGAACGACAACATCGAAGCCGCCGCCGATGCGCTCGAAGCTGTATTTGAGAATGACGACGAGCTTTGGGAAACGCCGGAACAGGCAATGACGGATCTTCCAGACCTCCCTGGCTCTCATGATGGGGCCTGGCTACTTGAGAGGCTGCCCGTGCCTTCTGAAGGAGAGGAAGGTGAATTCCCCGAAGGCGGTCTTGTGCTTACCAGTACTGTGGACGGATCGCAGCGCGAGCTGCGCCATGCGCCGATGCAGAAATACGATGCTGCCAAGCTTTCCCCCACCGGTCGCTGGATTGCGATGACCAACGACAAGATGGAGGAGGACGAAGAGACCGATCGCGATCAGTCGATCATCGAAATCTTCGACATCGAGACCGCAACCTTCGAGCCGCAAGTCAGGATCACCGGCGATTACAGCCATATCCAATGGATTTCGGACGAACGGTTCGTTGTTTCGGAAACCTCCGTCCGCAATGATGGGATGCGCGACGGCGTTCCCGATCGAGGGCCTGCCCCGAATGCCTGGATTATCGAAGCAGATGGAGGGTTACTCAACGAGCGCATCGAGCCGCGTTGCTACATGATGGCAATTGCCGATGGGGGCTTCGTCGGCGCCGGAGCGCAGACATGCCGCGCATTCCCTCAGGGAACCTTTGGGCTCGAGAAATACGACGCGGAAGCTGTCGCATGGAAGAAATTCGGCCCTCCCGAATTGCAGGACAATCCGCTTATAGATCTGATCGCGGTCTCTCCCGACGGGTCCCGACTGGCGGTCACGGAGCTCCCGCCGCTCGAGCAAGATAGCTCTTCCCTTCGAGGCCACATCATCGATGCGAAGTCCGGAGAATTGCTGTTGAGTCGGACATTCGAAGGCCTGTCGATCAACGATTCGATGGAATTTTCTCCTGACGGAGAGGATCTTTTCGTCTCTGGAAACGGGCAGATCTTCCGCTGGCATATCGAAGCCGACGAATGGGGGGCGATGTCGATTTCCTCGCTCGATACGACGGTGCTCGCGAGGCATGGAGATGTCCTTGCCATCGCTGGCGAAGCGGATGATGCAATCGGCCTATACGACTTTGCCAGTGGAGAGACGTTGCCGTCGCTGCAATTCGGCAATGTGTCTTCGGGTGGTTTCTTTCCTGACAAGCCGCTCTTCTGGGCATTCTCCGCCGAAGAGGGGCTTCGGCTTTGGGATACGCGCGACTGGTCGGTTGTGCTGACGACTTACTTCCTCGACGATCACGGCATTCTCGCGGTAACACCGGATGGCCGCTATGACAGCAATGTCCATCCCTACGATGCAAGATTTCGCTGGCTTGTGCCGGACGAACCGTTTGAAAGCCTAAATCCCGACGCTTTCAGCCGCGACTATTACACGCCCGGCCTAACCGAGCGCTGGATTTCCTGTTCCGTCGATGAAACCTGCGAAAGCGACTTCGCTCCGATCAGGCCGCTGGTCGACCTGAACCGTTCGTTGCCGGAAGTCGAAATCGTCGAAGTCAAACCAGGCAAGATCCCGAGCGAGGCCATTGTGACGGTAGAAATCCGTCGCTCAGCCAATTCGGGCGCCGATGATCCGTTTGCTCCATGGGCCTTTGACCTGCGCCTGTTTCGCAATCACCAATTGGTCGCGCGCACACCGGGCGCAAGCACACACGATCTTGGCCAGCTGCTCAGCTGGCGAGCGGACAATGCATTGACGATTCCCGAGAGCGGCGAAACCAACTCTCTCCGAGTGACGAGTACGATTTCGCTCGGCACGGGCAACCGACCAGAGGACGAGCTTCCCGTCTTTACTGCCTATGCCTTCAATGAAGACCGGATCAAATCGGAGACAGCGTTCGCCGAGTATGAGCGGCCTGCAGTAGAGACTCGCGTGCCGAAGGCCTTCGTGATCACATTCGGAATCGATCATTATCGGGAAACGCGGCTCAACCTCAATTTCGCGGGAAACGATGCGATTCTGATGGAGCAAAGCCTCAGCCTCATCCCCGGTTACGAAATGCGCACGCTTGCGATCAGGAGCTCCGGTCCGGAAGCCGATCAAGAGCCTCGAGGGGCAAGCGCCGGTGACACGTCTCAACGTCCCGAATTCATATCTCCGGCTATTATAGAAAGTGTTCTAGCCATTCTGGCGGAACCGCAGGCGAACGAGGCCCGCGATCGGTTGAGCGCACTGGGCATCGATGCATCGATGCTGGAGAAGGTGATGCCGGACGATCTCGTGATCATCTCGTATGCCGGTCATGGCTGGACCGATGAGAGAGGCGAATTCTACCTGGTGACATCCGACGCATCCTGGTCGGAGGATGACGGTTCTCCGGACGGCGATGGCCTGGTTGCCTCGGCCCGGCTTGCCAGTTGGATGAGCAGGATTGATGCAGGCACCATGGCGCTCGTTATCGACGCCTGCCATTCTGCAGCCAGCGTCGAAAACGGTACCTTCAAGCCCGGACCGTTGGGCGATCCCGGCCTTGGCCAACTGGCCTTCGACAAAGGCGTGCTCATCCTCACCGCAACACAGGCCGACGACGTGGCGATCGAGGATGCTGATCTCAGGCACGGTCTTTTGACGTATGCCCTGGCAGACGAAGGGCTCAATCCTTACGAATTCTGGGTTGATCGCAATGACGATGGTCTGATCCACCTGACCGAATGGATGACCTACGCGGTTGAGCGTTTGCCAGAATTGCAGGCGGATGTACGCGTCGAAGGGCTTGGTGCCCGGTCCATCATCTTTCACGATCTGCCCGAAGGCTGGGTCGAGAAAAGGATCCAGGAGCCCTCGCTGTTCGACTTCAATGTGATACCGCGCGACGTCGTTCTCCAGGAGCTGGAGTTTTGAGCCGGGCACTGGCCCTCCTTTGCACGCTGGGATTGGCGATCCTGCTGCCGTCGTGTTCAGAACAGGAGACAGTCGAACCGTACCAGGCGATCAGTGCTCCGGCGGTCGTGGCTCCGGTCGATGAGGCTCCGCTTGAGAATATCTACGGCCTGTTTGTCGGCATCGACAAATACGAGTTCTCCCGCGCGCAGCTTCGCTTCGCCGATTTCGACGATTTGCGCGGTGCCGTGGGGGATGCACGACGTTTCAAGACAGCGCTTCACGATCTCTACGGGTTGGAATTCGATCGGACTCCGCGGAGCGAATGCCGGTCGGAAAACGAACTATCGACGACGCTGCTCGATGCGTGCGCGACGCGCGACGAAATCCTCTCGGCACTAGACCAACGGATCGACGCGCTGGAGGCGGAAGACACGCTGATTTTCTATTTCGCCGGTCACGGGTCGCAATATCGCGACGATGTGAACCACGATCAGGACTCGGGCTATAACGGAACGATACTTCCCCATGATGCGCGCAATCCGGATGGCTCGCCGGGCGAGATATTCGATATCGAATTGAAGCAGCGCAAGGATCGCGCGACCGCCAAAGGGATCTACTTCGTTTCGATCTTCGACAGCTGCAACTCGGGAACGGCGACGCGCGATGGTGCAACCGGCCAGGCGCGAAGCGCTCCAGTATCGACTGTCGCCCCCCCTGCCGAACAGCCGACGCAGGACCACAGGCCGGTTTCCGACACCTCGGGGTATTGGGTGCATCTTGCCGCTGCGCAGGACGGCCAGGAAGCTCAGGAGGCGATCAGCGGCGAGGTCGGCGAGCGGTCGGGCGTCTTCACCGATGCTCTGATCGAAACCCTGCGCACGCCGAATATGCGTCTTGCAAGTTTTGGTGACATTATCCGCGAGGTCCAGCTTCGGGTTTCGAAGATGGCGCACTCAGCGCAAGTCCCGTCCGCGGAAGGAGAGCTGACCGCCGCGCTTGGATCGCGTGCCGGATCGGTCGTTGTGTTCGATGCCAGGCCCGAGGGCGACGGAGTAGCGCTTGCCGCAGGATCGCTTTCGGGAATGACCAAAGGCTCGCGATTTGCGCTCTACACGTCGCAAAGCGACGCCATCGCACGCGAGAATTCGATCGCGACCGCTGCAATCGTCTCGGTCACCCCCACTTCGGCCCTGCTTGCGCTGGAAGAAGCACCCGGTAATCCGTTGCCCGAGCGGCTGTTTGCCGAAGAGATCGCACACTTCTTTCCGGAGGAGACCTTGCAGGTCAGCAACCGGATCGATGGCGCACAGGGCCAAAATGCCGTGGCCGAGGCGTTCGCCAGGATCGACTTCGCCGACATCGTGGACAATGGGACGATCCTGATCACTTCCACGCCAGGTGACGCAGCCCTCGCACGTTTGCAGGCGAGCGACGGAACCGTGTTCGCGGAGCTGGGCGATCCGGGCGATCCCGCATTTGCCGGATTGCTCAAGGCGGAGCTCATGAAGATCGCGCGGGTCAACCAGCTCTTGTCGCTTCGCACGACGAGCCGCTCCGGCGATCCATCGAGCGACGTAGGTCCGGTCGAATTCTGCATTGCGAAGGAGGGAAGTCGTCCCGGTAACTGCCCTGCCCCCGAAGCAGGCGGAATACGACAGATCGAACGTGGCGATATGACTTTCGTGACCGTCATCAATCGGGGGCGAAAACCGCTGTTCACATACGTTCTCGCCATCGACCCCAAGAACGCAGTCATCCAGGTCTTGCCAAGGCCGGGTGAAATCGACGGGCAACTCGATCCGGATCGTCCCTACAGGCGCGGCCCTATCTCCTTCGCCGAGCCGGGAACCTACCGCTTCGTGACGATCGCCAGCGACCAGCGCATAAGGGTGGACGCGCTGAGGCAAAGCGGCAACGGCACCCGCGACATCGAGTCTTGCAAGACGCCGCTTGAACGGTTGCTCTGTTCGGCGAGTAAAGGAACGCGCGATCCGTCAGTCGGGGCGGTCGACAATTGGCTGGCGACCGTCTCGTCGGCAGTCGTGGAGTGAGCCGATGAAGCGTCCGAATTTCTTGCCGCAGATTGCTGCTCTGGTTTTGGCGCTGGGCCTGCTTCCCGCGTGCGAGCAAGCCGTGCCGTCCGACGGAAAAGTCGAAGCCTCATCGAAATCCGCAGATGCCGGTGGTTCGACGCGCAGCGAGCGGTGCCGGGCGAGGCTTGAAAAGGAAAGCGGCGGTCGGATTGTCGGCGGGGAACCGGCGCGCCCTCGCTCCGCCCCGTGGCAAATCGCAATCATGTCCGAACCGGATTATTCCGAGGCTGAACGGCGCTTCGACGCGACATTGGAGGATGGCGACGAGTGCAAGAGCTACCTCCTGGAGCGCGAGGATTTCGAACTCGCCCACAAGTGTGGAGGATCGTATATCGGCGATGGCTGGATCGTCACCGCCGCGCATTGCGTCGTCGGGATCAAGGCCCCCGATGGCAACGACAGCAATGCCATCAAACATCGCCATCTGCTGCTCGGGACCCAGAATCTGACAGTCCAGGATGGCAAATTCGATATTGGCGCGGTCGTCGTTCACGCGGGCTATTCGAGAGACAGCAAGATGGACGACATCGCGCTGATCCGCCTGCGGGACGACGATGAGACAAAGAAACGTTTGGACGCGCTGATCGCCGATGGACGTCTCTCCGCGATTGACCTGATGAGGCCCGACGATCGTGATTTCGATCAGAAGGAAGAGCTGAGGGTCACCGGGTGGGGATACATGGGGCAGCGCAACGCCGACCGCGACTGGCAGCGTCTGCGCGACAGCAGCGGCGAGCTCCAGCGCAGGCCCGCAGCGTTACAGCAATTGTCGATCAGCTATCTGGACGATCAGTTCTGCGAGGAACAATTCGTCGACTATGGCGGAGGTAGCTTGTGCGCAGGCTCGCTCATTTCCGATGGAACTGTCGGCGGCGGAAAAGATAGCTGCCAGGGAGACAGCGGAGGGCCACTGACTCGCCTCGAAGACGGAGGTCGCCGCACGCTGGTCGGTCTTGTGTCGCGCGGCAAGGGATGCGGTGCGCCGGGGGTACCGGCGGTGTATGTGAGGGTTTCTCACTATGCTGCCTGGATCGACGAGGCCAAGAGAGCCGCGCGCATGTCAACGGTCACCGAATGGCCGCGTGCGGAAGGCCCGGAGCGTTAAGAAAAGAGGCCGCTCTCGCCAATTGCGAGAGCGGGTCCGCTTCAGCGGTCGTCTTCGCCGGTGCGATCGTCTTCCCCGGTGCGATCGTCTTCCCCGGTGCGATCGTCTTCCCCGGTGCGATCGTCTTCCCCGGTGCGATCGTCTTCGCCGGTGCGATCATCTTCGCCGGTGCGATCGTCTTCGCCGGTACGATCGTCTTCGCCGGTACGATCGTCTTCGCCGGTACGATCGTCTTCGGACGTATCCGTTCCGGTGCCGCCATCAGCCGCAGGTTGCCCGCATGCGGACAAACCGAGAGCGGCCGAAACCAGCACGGTGGTCAGAATTGTCTTACGCATAGATTTTCCCCTCAACTCGCAGACCCTGAGTGGTCTACACGAATCCCATCGTGCTTTCCAACTTCGCATATTCCGGCTCCTCCTCGGCAAGGTCAAGCAAGCGATCGACGAACAGCACAGGGAAGCCACCATCTCGGTGCGTCAACGCCGCGAGTGGCGTTTTGGCCGCCAAAACCTTTGTCAGGGGCCAGTCATGCTACGGCCCTCTGCGATCGATCGCGAAACGGACAACAGCGTGTCAAACTAACCGGTTCTTACTTTCTCCATCAAAGTGTCGGTCAGCCGTTTCGGGCTGCTCTCCCTGAACCCAGTATGTTTGTACGACGCGACTCGAAGCAACCGGAGAGTAACGCAATTCCGCAATTCTCGATTCACCCAACGACAATCGCGGGTTTCGCGGATTCTAGCTGAAATCCGGCCCTCTTCGGCGCGAATCTACGAGAAATTCTCGTTCCAATGACATTTCCGATGCAGTATCTTTTCTTCGGGTCGCGGACCGCCTGTTGGCGGGGGAGAGAACCGACGCAATCGGTCAGAGTATGAGGAATCCTGGGATCGGAGCCAGCCGCGCGGCAGGCAACGTTCACCTAACGAAGATGTCTTTCGTGCTGTGCTCGATGAGGAAAGCTGATGCCCGCGATGGGAAGGGGGGGCCAGGAGCTGATCGGTTCAAGCGAACCGATGGAAGACCTGCGCGCCTACATTCCCAAGGTCGCGCTATGCGATGCCTCGGTCCTGATCCAGGGAGAAACCGGCACCGGCAAGGAGCGGGTGGCCGCGCTCATCCATGAGCTCGGTCCCCGGCGCGACAAGCCCTTTGTCGCGCTCAACAGCGCCGCGCTGCCCGAGCATCTCGTCGAATCCGAGTTCTTCGGCCATGAGAAGGGGGCCTTCACCGGCGCATTTGCTTCGCATCGCGGCAAGTTCGAACAGGCCGATGGTGGCACGCTGTTCCTCGACGAGATCGGCGAGATGAGCATGGCGACCCAGGCCAAGCTGCTGCGTGCGCTCGAAACCGGCGAAGTCACCCCGCTCGGGGGGACCCGGACGAAAAGGGTGGACGTGCGGATCGTGGCGGCGACCAACGAAGATCTGGAGGAACGCGTGGAGCAGGGCAGCTTCCGCGCCGACCTGCTCTATCGCATCAATGTCGCGCGGGTGTGGGTCGCGCCGCTGCGGCAACGCGCCTGCGATATCGGACCGATCCTCAGTCACTTCATTGCGCGGCTCAACACTCGCTATCACCGCCATGTCGAACGACCCGATGCCAAGCTGATGGAAGCGCTTTCGGAGTATGACTGGCCTGGCAATGTCCGCGAACTGAGGAACTTTGCCGAAGCGCTTTTCATCGATCCGCCCGAGAACCGGCCAGTGTGCATCAGCGACATCCCGATGGGTTACCGCCGCCTGATCAAGGGCCATGTGAAGAAAGCGCCGCCCGAGCGCGAGCAGATCATGGATGCGCTCGAGGAAACCCGTTGGAACAAGGCGCAAGCGGCGCGCAAGCTCAACTGGTCGCGCATGACGCTGTACCGCAAGCTCGACAAGTATCGCATCGAAGATCGCGACCCGCCCGAGGACATGTGATGCTGCGAGTGTAACACCGCGCGACTGCACGGTGTCACATGATACACCTTCCGACGATACCCCGACGCGCCGTCGGCCAACCGAAACCCAGCATTCCCGCCGTTTTTGCCGTCTTGGCACGCCGCTTGCGAAGCGGTGCGCAAAGCGAGGGAGGCGTTACGACTCTATGGCCGAGCATCCAGAAGGTTTGCGACGACAGCAGCCGCCGATGGCGAGCTATGCGAACTATTTCGAGATCGGCCACAACGCGGCGGAATTCCTGATCGATATCGGCCAGCTCGACCCCGAAAGCGGCGACGTCCGCCTGTCCAAACGCGTAGCGCTCAGTCCCGCGCACGCAAAGCTGCTGACCACGATGCTCAATGGCTCGATCGAAGAGTTCGAGCGCCAGCATAGCCCCATTCCCGACCTCTCGATCGACGACGAGCTCGGCGATTTCGGTCTTACCAACCCAACAGAATTCGAACGACGCGCGATCGATGCCCGGCGGCGCGTCGTCGAACAGCATTCAAGCCCGGCAAAGAGGTGATCCGATGAAAGCCCAGATCCGTCCGAACCGTATCGACATCAGCGACCGGTTCCCGCTCGCAAGCTTTACCATAATGACCGATGGCCAGCCGCGATTGGCAGAGATCGTCCTCGCGACGGATCCCGCGTTGTTCGCCAGCAAGGAAGGGCGCAGCCGTTCGACCTTCTTCACGACGAAGGAGCTGGGCGTCCTGTCGTTGCCGCGCGCGGAGGCGGTCTATACCGTTCCGCCGGAGGTCCTTGCCCGCTTTACCGATGCCGAAAGATTGTGGTTCGGGCTGGCCACGGCTCCGGCGAATGGCGGCCAGAAAACCTGGACGGTCGATGTCATGCCGACCGGTTCGAGCCCTTACATCTCGCTCAGCGGGCTCAACGACCGTTCGCTGCGCCGCGTCCGGATGTATCCACGCCGCACGGGACAATCGGGATACGGCGAGGGCGCTCCAAAGCCGCTGCTCGAATGGGCCGGAGATGCAGCGCAGTCGGGCACGAGCGAGGTTGGTGCGCAACCCCAGCCGAATGGATCGAACGGCAACGCCCCCCCCGCGCCGGCGCCATCCCCGGCGCCGTCCAACGTACCCTACGATGATGGCTTCGGACCTCTCCCACCGAGAGACGCTGCGAACGGCGGCAATGGCAACGGAAACGGAAATGGCGCGCAAGCCTCTCCCGAAGCGCAGGGGTTCGGTGCCAAGCAACAGGACACGATGAGCGATGCCGAGCGCGATCGGCTGGACGATCAGGGTATAGATGGGCCGGTCCCCGACGTGCCGCCGTCTTCGCAGCCGTCGGCGATGGAGGGCAGGCCGCGAGCCCTGCGCACGGCCGAATACGAAGGTGCGCGGGTCATGCCATCGCCCGCCTATTCCCCTGGACGGCGCGGGACCACGATAGACCGGATAGCGATCCACATCACCGATGGCCCGCAGAGCCGGTGGCTCGGCAGCTGGTTTACCCGCGAGGAAGCCAATTCCAGCTCGCACTACATGGTCGATCAGGAAGGCGTCATCCGCCAGTTCGTGCGCGAGCAGGATACCGCCTGGCACGCGGGCAACCGCGCGGCGAACCGCCGCAGCATCGGGATCGAGCACGTCGCCGTGAAACGCGGCGGTGCAACCTACGGTCAGACCACCTACCCCTACACCCCGCCGACCGAAGAGGAGTATCGCGCCAGCGCACGGCTGGTGGCGCATCTGTGCCGCAAATACGGTCTCGAACCCAATCGCACGACGATCGTCGGGCACAACGAGATCAACGCGCGCACAGGCCATTCGAGCTGCCCCACGGGCGCTTGGGACTGGGATCACTACATGCCGATGGTCGCCGAGGAATACGCCCGGGTCGGCGGTGTCGGTGCGGGACAGTCCTACTCTCTCGGCCTGTTCGACCACGTGCTCGGTCGCAGGGTCAGCGATGTCGTGGCAGAAACCGCCCGCAATCGGTTGATCGAGACCGGCAATTACACTTTCGGCGAGAACCGGCGATCGATCCGCGCGCCCCAGGTGCGCGAACTCACCACGGCAGAGCAGACTGCGCTCGAAGTACTTCTTGCGGCTGCCGGTCCGCTGTTCAGCGTCGGCAGGCTCGTCGCAAACGAAGCGGGAGCATCGATCGCAATCGGGGTCGGTGCCAATATCGGAGCGGCAGAAGGAGCCTCCATCGGTGGCGGGATCATCTTCGCGCCGCAGGGCAGGATCGGGATCTACGGTCTCGGCCAGATCGATATCGGAGAGATCTTCTCCGGCAGCGTCACCCTGCAGGTCACCATCATCGACGGCGGGATCGAAGCGTTCAACGGCATGTCGACCGTCGTCTCGGTCAGCGGAGGCGAGGTCTATGTCGGCGGTGCCAGCGCGATCTTCAACGATCGCGGGAATTTCGTCGGCGTCACTTTCGAAGCCGGCCTCGGTTTCGGTTCGCCGCTCAGCGTCTATGTCGGCGTGCAGCGCAGCTGGTCGACCACCGTTGGCCAGCAGCAAGGACTGGTCGACGCCTATGGCATGTCCGCCATCGATCCCGAGAGCCGCGGTGTCGAGTGCTGCGGCGGAAGCCATGCCCGGCCAGCGCCGGCTTCGGCGCTGGAGCTGACCGACGCCGAATATGACGGGGTCTCGCAGGTCAGGGTGAGCCCGCACTTTACGCCGGGTCGAAGCGGTCGCGCAATCGATCGGATCGTAATCCATATTACCGACGCTCCGACCGCGAGCAGCACCATCAACCACTTGACCGACGCTACCCGCGAGAACGGTTCGAGTGCCCATTACCTCGTCGCCCCCGACGGAGCGATTACCCAGTTCGTCTCGGAGGCGGATACGGCCTGGCATGCAGTCGGTGGCAATTCGCGCTCGATCGGCATCGAACATGTTGCGGTCAAGACGGGCGGCGCGACCTACGGCCAGACCACCTATCCGCATCAACCACCGACCGATGCGGAGTACCGCGCGTCCGCCCGGCTGGTGGCGCATCTGTGCCACAAATACGGTCTCCCGGCAGACCGCACGACCATCGTCGGTCACAACCAGATCGATACTCGTCCGCGTCGCGCCCAGTGTCCGGACGGCGCATGGAGCTGGGACACCTACATGGCCATGGTCGCCGAGGAATTCGCGCGGATAGGCGGTGCCGTCGGCGGGGTCGGAGCGCAGTCTTTCGGCGCGAGCCAGACAATCAACTGGGACATGGTGCAGGTTGTGCCGCAGCCCACCAACCGGAGTTGCTGGGCGACCGCCGGCGCGATGCTTTATGGCTGGCAGAACCACCAGAGCGTTTCCCCGGCCACCATCGCCGAATTCGCCGGCAAGACAACCGGCGATTACCTGAATGCCGGGCGCTTCCAGGAATTCGCCGACGCGATCGGCTTCGATTACGATTACGGCCAGAGCTACACTCCGGAAGGCTTTTTCGGGCGGCTCGAGGAAGTCGGGCCACTGCTTGTCCTCAAGAACAATCCGCCGATCCTGCACTGCGTGATCGTGACCGGCATGTATAAGGACGGTGCCCAGTGGTACGTCCGGGTGGCTGATCCGTGGGATCGCGCGGTAGGTACGCCGGGCGCGCCCGGGCGCTACGCGAGCACGCACACGACCGGTAGTCGCTACATCCAGAAATACGAAGACTTCGTCGCGGAATACGAAGGTTCGGCCGGTGTAGCGGACCTGCAAGTGCTCCACGCGGGCGGGCATCACGGCCACACGCCCAATCGCGGCGCGACGACGCCCGCAGGCTACGCGATGAGTGGCGACATCCCGCTCGATCCGGGCGAAGGCGGCATGTCGATCGGAAAGAGCGCGCTCAAGCCTGGAGACATCATCGTTACCACCACCGCAGCGCCGGTATCGGGCATTATCCGGCAGGCGACCGACCAGCCGGTCAGCCATGTCATGCTCTATGTCGGGCAGGGCGGCCAGGTGATCGAGGCGCGTGGCGACGGCGTCCGTCTGAAACCGATCGAAGAGGCGCTGCAAGGCGCCACTCTCGCGGTCGCCTATCGCTCGCCCGAAGTCGACGAGATGAAAGGCTTGGAGATTGCCGACAAGGCGGCACAGTATCTGGACAGCGGCTTCGACTATGTCGGTATCGTCAAGGCCGGGCTGTTCCGGCTGGCGGTACAGGCGTGCCAGCGGCGCGGCTTGTCCGAAGAAATGTGCCGCTCGCTCGTCGCCTGGAAGATGGACGGCAGCGCCAGCGCCGACCGCTTCTTCTGCTCGGCGCTCGTGCTGCGTTCATACGAGGATGCGGGGCAGCGGCTTACCGTCAGCGCGCCCAACTGGGCATCGCCGGGCGACATCCCAGAACAGACCTTGCGAGATGGTGCACTCGGCTATGTCGGCCACCTGGTCACGCCGCAGACGCCGTTCTCGGGCACTCAGGCCTACTCGGGTGCCTTTGGCAACAACCAGAGCCGCACGATCAACTGGGACGACGTGCAGCTCGTCCCCCAGCCCACCGACATGAGTTGCTGGGCGACGTCCGCAGCGATGGTGATCGGTTGGCGCGACCGGCAGAGCGTCACCGCCGAAACGATTGCGGACATCGCTCGCCGCAACATCAAACAGCCGATCAGCGGCCAGGACTTCGACGATTTCGCGGACGAAGTCGGCCTAACCTACGAGCCGGCGCAGAGCTTGCCGCCCGAGGAGTGGTTCGCGCTGCTCGAAACCAAGGGCCCGCTGTTCGTGGCGGAAATCCCCTCGAACTTCGGCCACGTCGTCGTTGTCACCGGCATGTATAACGATGGCGGGCAATGGTATGTGCGGGTCACCGATCCTTGGGATCGTGTGGTCGGAACGCCGGGCTCGCCGGGAGCGCACATCCCCAACAGCCATTCGACCGGCAGCCGCTACATCCTGACCTTCGAGCAGTTCGTCGCCGATTACGAGCGCGCCGCGCCGCACGCGACGGTCCAGGTGCTGCACGCCAATGGAACGCACGGGCACACGCCCAATCGCGGAACTTCCACGCCACCGGGATACGCTCTGTCCAAGCCCGACAACCAGGCCGTCATGCCCGATATCCCGGTCCTCGACGGCAATGTGCAGACACCCGCCGGCTCGCCATCGAGCGGGGCACCTTCGCCCTCGCTCAACGGAGAGCCTGTGGCCGACCATCCTTTTGGCCCCGGCGTTACGGTGACCCGTCAGGTAATCGAGAAAGGCAAACGCCGATATGATCTCGCGCAGCTTCGCGGCTTCGTGAACCCGCAGACCGGCGCAATGGTCGAAAGCGACGCCATGCGCGCCGAGCCAGTGCTGCTCAACGACTGGCCCTATATCGACGGCGCTGGCGGTCGCACGCAGGCAGGGGTCGCGATCGACTGGGCCTTCAAGGGCGGCGCGGTGGGCGAGATCGGGATCACTCCGCTCGACGGCGCATCCCCCGATGGATGGGACATCGCCGTCCGCGCCGACCTTGTCCGCGGGACCGACGTGCCCGGCAAGGCGCAGGTCTGCGTCCGCGTGACGACCACCTTCACCAAGGCGGGCGAATCCGAGCAGGTCGCGGTGAGCGAGGTGAAACTCGACGGCGATGGCCGCAGCAATGTCCAGCACGGTGTCGGCCAGACCGGCGAGGTCGAAACCCAGCCGACTAGTGGCCAGCCCAGGAACGGGACTGGCAACTGGGAGCAGGTTCCGGCCGTGAATTCGGCTCCGGTCGAAGCCTGAGGCGAGGAACATCGCGATGCCGGGTCACATTCCTCCCCCGCCAGACAGGAACCCGCAGGCCACCCCGGTGCGCAGCTTCGCGCGCGATGCCTTCGGCCGGGAGATTGCTGCGGGGCCCGCCTACGGCGAAAGCACCCGGCAGCAAGACCCGTTCGCGAGCGCGCCCACAGAGAGCAAACCGAAAGAGAAAGCGACCGATGCTCTCGGTCGGCGTGCCGGGGAGCTTTCCGACGAAATCGACTTCCCCGCCTTCGTGGCATCGCTCGTCCACGGCACCTTCGATGCGATTGTCGACAGCTCGATCCGTCAGACCGAATCCTTCGCCGAGTTGGTGACAGCGGTCTCGAAACCGCTTGACCAGTTCGCGCAGGAGAACGTGACCAAGGGTCAGACCCGCGCCTGGCTGCTTGAGCAGTACCCCTCCGACGTCACGCTGGTGGACGACGAGGCCGGTGGATACAAACTCGCACCGCTGGTCTCGCCCGATGACTTCGATGCGCCCGACCTCGCGCTGATGGGAGAGTTCGGGCTCGAAGGTCAGCCAGCCGACAGCGAGACTCTCGAGAACGAGGTACTGCCGCTCGCTCGCCAGCGGATGGCACAGCAACGCCTCTCCACTCTGGCCAGCATGGTGTTGATGGGTATGCAGCGCGTGGTCGTGAAGGACGGCGTGATCGACACCAGCCTGCGCTTCCGCGCGGCGGCGCGCGATCGCGCGGCGGTCGATTATGCAACCGGCAACGACACCCAGACCCCGCAATCGCAATGGGGCATTCGCGGGCATCAGCAAGCCGCGGTCAAGGTCGCAACGGTCGATATCAACGCGCAGTCGGACACCCAGCTGGCGGCAGAATTGCGCGGCAAGGTGCGGATCAACTTCGCTTCCGACTACGTGCCTCTCGAACGCTTCGTTGACGAGGCGCAGCGCACGCTGCTCGAACGGCACAGCCGCCTCACCGAGGCGCAGCGCGGGGCGATGCGCCAGGCGATCCAGCAGCAGCCGGTGCAACCGGTGCAGGCACCCGTGCAACAACCGCTGCCTGCGCCGGTCCAGCCGGTGCAACAGGCACCGCAGCCGACCCAGCCTGCGCAGGTTGCACCTGCCCCGACGCAACCGGGACCGACGTCATGAAGCTGCGCCGCCCCCTCGCCGAACTCCTCGAGGAGATTGCCTCGAGCGCGCTTGAAGGCACTGCCGGTGCGCCAATCGCAGTTCATGGATTGGAGATCGACCTACCTATCGAACTGCGGTTGCATTCGTCTGATGAAGGCGCGGCGCTGCACGGCGATGTGCCGCTGTTCCTCACCCGAACTCCATTCGATCCGCCAGTTTCGCGGCTCGCGGTGCGTTGGGAAGCCGGGGAGGTCGAGCCATGACCGATGGCGGAACCCTGCGTCTGGAGGATTTCATCCAGGCCGTGCAGTCGCAGCTCGACAACGCGCAGGCGGCGATGGCGATCAAGGCGCGCAACCTCAACCTGCCGCTGACCTTCGCGATCAAGGACATCAACCTCGACCTGCGTGCGCATATCGAATTCGTCGCCAGCGAAATCCGCATCCGGCCTGCGGCGGCGGGAGAGACCGACGCCAGCGTTTTTCACCTCGTTTTCACCGCGATCACCCGGCCGGCGATCGAGGAGAACGCGATCAGCTTTGCCGAGGACGAGGAGGACGAGCCGCTCGACATGGCAGAGAGCGGCCTGACGCCAGACCAGATCACCCGGCTCAAATGGGCGGGGGTCCAGACCATTCGCCAGTTCCAGGAGCTCGACCAGAAGAACGCGGTCCACACCATTGGCCGCGTCACCAACCTGCCGGTCGATCGCCTGCGCAAGGCGCTGGACCGCGCAGCGAGGCCGCGCGTCGATATCGTCGAACCGGTCGCGCCGGACAACGCCGATGGCGGCCCGCCGCTGCTGCGCGTCAAGGGGCGCAACCTCGTGCGCAAGGAAGGCTTCCCGCAGGTCCGCATCCGCAATCGCCCGGTCTCGATCCTAAAATCATCGGCCGGCGAATTGCTGCTCGCACCCTCGGACGATCAATGGTCGGGCGAGATCACGATCGAGCCAGCCCCGCAAGTGGCGACCAGCATGGCGTTCGATCTATCCGAATGCGCGCCGGGTCCGGATTTGCAGCTGGCTCGGGAAGGGGGGGCATCGTGACCGGTATCAGCCTCGCCGCCGCCTGGAATTCCCCGGAAGACAAGCAGTATTCGCTGCCCGGCGCAGTCATGCTCAAGATGGCGCTGGGCGAGGCGCCGCAGGATATACCCGCCCTGCGCGAAGTCTCGCGCAAGAAACTCTCGGCGGCGACCTCGATCGATGGCGGCCCGATCGACCGGATTACCAGCGAACTCGCCGGAGGGTTCCGCGCCTGCCGCTTGCATTCGGCAGCGGCCAGCCTCGGTGCGGGAAACGGGGATCGCGAACAGTTCGATCCGATCGAGGAAGCCACCGGTCTTGCCCGGACCTTCGTGATGCGAGTCCCTTCGGATGCGCATGTCGGCAGGCTATGCGAGACGCTGCGCCAGATCCCGACCGTCGAATCCGCCAGCCCTAATTACGTCACCGCGCTGCCATTCGATATGCAGGCCCCCCTGACCCCGGAAGATAATGACGATATCCGAGCGCTTCACGCGATGGTGCATGCGGGCGAGGCGCTTAAATACGAGCCCGGCGATCGCAGCGTACGGATCGGCCTGATCGACAGCGGGATCAGCGAAAACCATGCCGAATTGCAGGACGTCTTCAGCGCCGGCTACGACACCGTCCAGCTCGACGATCGCGACGTAGCCGCCGGCGTACACTTACTGGGCGACCATCGGCGCAAGGACAGCAATCCGACCGACGATTATGTCGGCCACGGTATGGGATGCGCGGGCATCATCGCTGCGCACGGCCTGCGGATACCCCCCGGCATCGGCGGCCAATGCAGTATCCTTCCGCTGCGCGCGCTCGCGGCGGCCCGGCTCCCCGGCAAGGACAAGGCCGTCGGCCTCGGCGCGATCAGCGATCTCGACATGGCGCTCAAGCTCGCGGTCGACCTTGGCGCGAAGGTCATCAATATGAGCTTCGGCACGGACGATTCCGCGATCTCGCCTTCCAGCCCGCGCCCGCACGCCGACACGATAGAATACGCGGTGACGCGCGGCTGTATCCTCGTCGCGGCGAGCGGGAACAACGGCCAGGAAACACGCTACTGGCCCGCCGCTTACCCCGAAGTGATCGCGGTCGGCGCGGTGGACCGCAACGGCCGCCCGGCGGGTTTTTCGACCCGCGGCGAACATGTCGCGCTCTGTGCTCCCGGCGAGAAAGTCCTGACCACGTCGCTGCGCGGATACCAGCATGCGACGGGCACGAGCTTTGCCGCGCCTTTCGTCTCGGGCGCAGCTGCATTGCTCGTCGCGCATGCGCATCGCCGCGCGTTCCCGGTCGACCACCGGATCATCAAGCGGGTCCTGATGACGTCTGCGCGTCCGTTCGGGCTCGATTCACCGACCGGCTGCGGCACCGGCATCCTCGACGCCAAGGCCGCGCTCCAGGCTCTCGACCGCGAGATCGACGCGGTCCTCGACGAAAGACCCGAAGACGACGGAGGCGCCGATGATGGATGATCGATCGGTCCCCTGACCCAACCACGAAGTCTCATGTTCACACAATTTTCCAAGGAGTAAGACAATGGCCCGTATCGACAGAAAAACGCGGTTCCGCGATCTCGAATGGCGCGAACGCAAGGCCCACCAGAGGCTCACTTACGAGAAGAACTCGCTCGAAAAGCTCCGTGATGACGGCAAGGCACTGAGCAAGACGCAGCTCGATGAACTCGCCCGCCTCACTGAAATCTATGACGAGTGGACCAAGAGCCAGAACAACCCGTCGAAAGCTAAAGAGCGTGTCGATCCGCTGTTCGTTACGGCCCGGACTCTGCTTAACGAGAATTCGCTGATCGATCCGGAGATCCGGTCCCACGATGAGGGGCGGTTTGTCCTCGACGGGGACGATCTCGATGATGACACAGGCGAGATCACGAACTCCAAGCCCACCGACGATGTGATGACCAAAATCTCCCTGGTCATGGGCATTCTCGCTCTGGACGAAGTGGAGCCGCCGCAGCTGACGGTCGTTCCTCAGGCGCGCGGTGTAACCGGCAAGAAGGCTACGGGAACGGGCCACGGGAGAACCATCTATCCGGACGAAAGCGACCGGCGCTACGGGTCGTTCAACGCCGCTGTGTTCCGTGCGATCGGCGAAGCGGCGAGCTATGGCGATCTCGCCAAAAACGTCCTCGCCTTGCTCGCTCAGGAAGGTGACCAGGACGGTAGCGCTGGCGCCGAGTTCGACCCGAGCGTCGACGTGGTCGAATTCGCCCGCGTCGTGCGCGGCCTCGATGAACGCGGTGTCCATGCCCAGGAACCCCAACTGCGTCGGCGCATCAACGAGGTTCTCGACAAGGTCCAGAACGTGCGCGGTTTCGATGAAGTCGCGACCGGCGGGATCGACCTGCCCGATCTCGAAAGCATCGCCGACACCAACATCGTCAGGGAGAACATCCGGGTGATGGGCCCTATGATCGTCTCGGCCATGTTCGAGGAGCTCAAGGTCTACCAGGTGGTCGACCGGATCGTCGAACAGTTCCAGCGCGGAATGCTGCCGATCGGTTCGGGCAGGGCGGGCGAACTGCTCTACAAGTACTGGCGCGAGGCCCCCAACCGGATGTCCGAACAGGAACGCCGCGATTTTCAGACGATCACGCTCGGCGTGCCGGGCGGCAATCCCAATGCGCTGGTCAATCGCGACTTCAACGACCTGTGGATCCGGTTCGTCTCTTCGGTGTCGTCCTTCGTTCGCCAGAACGAGGTCGATACGCTGCTACGCTCGGCCACGCCGGGTGCGATCAGCCAGCAACAGGTCCGTAAGGCCGCGCGCGATCTCGCCGCGAACCTCACGCTGCACGGCTATGGCATGGCCCATTACGCCGCGCGGGAACTGCAGTCGCAGATCAAGTTCATGATCGACCTGCTCGAGGATCGCGAGATCAAGGCGTCCTATGGCGCGCGTGACATGTGGCAGGTGATCGACCAGGTCGCGACCTATGACCTGGGCGGTGCCAAGACGAGCTCGCGTTACCGCACGCTGGCGACCTGCGGCACTATCATCGCCGAATGGCTTGCCAAGAAGGCCGAGCTCATCAGCCGTCCTACGGGTCCGCTGATCGACCTTGCCGAAGTGCGCAATCCTGGCCTGTTCCACGGGCCTTCGCACAGAGCCACCCGCGACCCCAGCGACTACGATCTCGTCAATGCCTGCGAACTCTGGCTCGCCGATACCGCGACCAGCGACCGCCAGGTCGAGGAGCTCTCGCAGCCGAAGGAATCGCCGCTGATGACCTCGAAACCGATCCCGATCCCGGCGATGGCGCGCGATATGCTCGACGACATCGGCATCGGGTTGGGACAGCACAACACGCGGCACTGAACTGCCCCGTTTGATAGAAAAGGAGAACGGCGATGAGTTACTTCTCAACTCCATCCCAGCCGTTGATGCACAAGGTCGAGCGCCGTTTGCGAAGCGCGGCGCAGCGGCTCGGCACAACCGATCCTGTGCCATCGGTGCACGACCTGCTCAGGCGTACCTTCTTCTACCCGGAAGGTGACGAGCGCTATGGGCACAACGCTCTGACGCCGATGGCGGCCCCGTTCGAACCGAGCTTCTCGGAAATGCAGCCGAGTATCCTGCGCTTCACGATCGAACCGTTGCCGCCCCAGGCATCGAGCATCGACCGGCGCAATGAATCGACCCGCGAGATGCGGCGGCTGCTGGACCAGAATATCGGTACCGACGCGGTCTACTGGTTCGACCGCGCGAGCGAGCCCTATCGCGGAATCGGCAATGGCAGCCTGCTCGATTACGGGGCCTTCTTCGGATCGTCCTACGATCGCAACGGCCTCTATTCGTCCAAGGTCTATTACGAGACCAATGGCAATGGCGGGGTGATCGAGGGTCTGCCTGTCGCGCTGTTCCGCACTGTGCAGGTCGCGACGCAAATGATCCCCGGGCTCAAGCCATTGTTCACTACCATTGCCGCCGAACGGGAGAGCGGCTCGCAGCGTCTGACCTTCGCCTGCACCCAGCCGATCCGGCTGGCGGATCTCCAGCCGGCGCTCGACCAACTGGGGCTTGGGCACCGCCTGCCCGGGCTGATGCAGACCATTGGGCTCGTGCTGGGCGGTCGGTTTGACATCCCGGCGCATGCGGCGCTGATGGCTTTCGGAGAAGGTCCCAACGGTCCCGATTTCGAGATCTATCTGCTGCTCGCTCACATCCCAGACGTGCCCCCGAGCTTCCTCAGCTTGCTGACGATGGGGCTGGCCGAACGACCGCGCAGCCTTGCCGCGCTGGAACGCTGGATCGGCGCCTTCACCCCGGAAGACGAGCACTGGCCGGGCCGGTTCTCGATCGTGAGCCTGCGGACCGACCGCACCTCGCCGCCGCGCGTCAGCCTGTACCTGCGACCGGTCGAATTCGAACTGCAACAAGAAGCCGTATCGCAGGCCGCCTAGGGGCAACTGCCAAACAAGAAAGGCCTGTCATGACCAGCATGTCAGCTCAAACAGCCAGCAGCCACCAAGCGGGCCAGGATCACGATCCGCAGCCCGCGCCGGAGGTCCGTTCAGAAGTTGCGCGGGTCCTGCAGAAGTCGCCTGCCTTCCGGCAAATGAGTCCGGAGGACCAGAAGGCCATCGCGAAAGCGACCGCGCAGGTCGCCGGCTACCTTGCTCAGCCGGAAGGGATGGATGGCCGCGCCGTCGGTGGGGTCGTGCCCGAAGGCATGGCGACCAGTCCTGCAGCGCCAGCGGAAGGAATGTTCTTCTCCAGGAACGACAATGTCCCGCAAGAGGCAAGCTGGGCCGATCGCCGGGCTGCGGTCGATGCAATCGGTGAGGGCGAATTCAGAGCCGATGCGGCCCGCGAGGGGGCGGCGGTTGCAGGCGAGCTGCTGCGCGAAGTCAAATTTCCGGCATTCGTCTCGGGCCTGATCGAGGGTGTCTTCTCGTCGATCACCCAAAGCTCGATCGAACAGATGGAGGCGTATCAGAACATGATCGCCAATGTAGCGAAATCGCTTTCGCAATACATGGACGATCACGTCACCGAGAACCAGGGGCGCGACAACCTGGTCGATCAGTTCCCCGACCTGTTCGAGATCGGCTCCGGAGACGCGGGCGGGTTCGGCGATTTCGGCGATTTCGGCGATGGCGGTGATGATGTCTTCGGCCAGACTCAGTCTTCCGGTCCGAGGCTGAAACTGCGCGATGGCGTCGGCGAGAGCGAGGCTTTGCGCAAGGTCAACAACAAGCTCACTTTCGAAGAGGGCAATCTCAAGAGCCTCGACCTAAGCGACGAGAACGTCGAACGCGCTCTGGTGGAGAACAGCCGGATGCAGCTTGCTCGCCAGCGCCAACAGCTGATGGCGAGCATAGTGTTGATGGGCATCAACCGCATCGTTGTCACCGACGGGCGGATATCGGCCAAGGTCAAGTATGATGTCCGCACGTCGGACCGGCTTTCGAAACGCCGTTCAGCCGCTGCGATGGACTATGCCCGCAACCGCTGGGGCGGTGTCGAGAAAACCCGCGATTCCGAACGCGAATGGGATTCAGGCGGTAGTCGCGAAGGCGAATACAACACCGAAGAATACAGCGCCGACTGGTTCTCCAAAGGCAACTACAAGTACGAAGAAAAGCCGATCATCACCGCCAGCACAATGGCGGCGGAATCGCAGGATGCAGCGATGATGGCCAAGATCGAGCTGCAGGGTGCGGTCGATGTGAACTTCAAGTCCGATTACCTGCCGCTCAATCAGATGGCGACGCCGGGCATGATCGCCGCAATCCAGGGCAATGCGCGCCCGGTCGATCCCAATGTCGTGCCTTCGCCTCGCGGGGCACCGCCGCCCCCCACGACCGGGAACACCGGAGGCAACCAGTCTACGGGCGGCACCATCGCCCCGCCGCCGGCCTAGGAAGGAGAACCCTATGGCCACGCCCGTCACACTACCCGGCACATCCACCGGAACGCCGCCTCGGTCGAGGCATGTGCAAATGGCCCCCACGAGCCAGGAAGCCATCGCCGAAGTCCGTCCGCAAATCCGCGATGGGCTCATGTCCGCCCCGTCCTTCAAGGCGCTTGGCGATGACGAGCGGGCGCAGATCGCGAAGGATACCGTGCGGGTCTTCAGCTACATGCGCGATCCGGACGGAATCCTGTCCGAGCTGGGGGAAACTACCGGCCCTGAACCTTCGAGGGCTGCGCAAGCGGCGGCTGCCGCGGCGCGTTCACCCGAGGAACCGGTTTCAAAGGCGCAATCCAGCCCGCCAACCGCAGAGGCGATGAAGGAAAGCGCCGTCGATGCCACCAAGCGACGCCTGTCGGGCAAACAGGGCTTTGCCGGGGAGGATTTCAAGGCGGGTGCGGTCGAGCAGGGGGTCGAGCAATTCGGTCAGCTGGTCCAAAAAGTCGACTTTCCCGCCTTCGTCGGCGGGCTGATCAAGAACGTATTCCAGGCCATCGTCGAAAGCTCGATCGAACAGATGCGCGCCTATGGCGACCTTATCGCCAATGTCGCGAAAACGACCGATCAGTTCATGGCCGACAACATCACCGAGGCGAGCGGGCGCGATTACCTTGCGGACAAATATCCGGATGTGATGTCGGTCGGTTTCGAGGACGACGGCTGGGGTTCCGGGTTCGCCGACGAGGATATTTCCGGCGAGCAGGTCTCGCCGCCGCGCTTGCAGGCGCAGGGCGATGACGCTTCAGTGCGGCTGGCCGAGATCAGCAAGGAAATGAACGTCAATCCGCCGGTCACCGATCTTTCCGATGCCAATGCGGAATTGCGGCTCGTAACCGCCGCTCGGCTGGAGATGGCCAAGAGCCGCCAGCAGCTGTTGTCCTCGATGGTGATGCTCGGCATCAACCGGATCGTGGTCACCGACGGTTCGATCAACGCCAAGGTGGTGTTCGATATGCGCGCCTCCGACGTCGCGCGGCGTACCGCCACCGCGAGCATGCATGACCGCGAGGCGCAGAAGTACACCCAGTCCGTCAAAGCCCGCTACGGAGGCTGGTACTCGCCTTACAGTGCCAAGGCTTCCTTCACGGGGCAGCAGGAACACGTCGCAACGGTCGGTTCTGCCGTGGATGAGACCAGCGAGTCCAAAGCGGAAGTGAAGGCGCGGCTCTCGGGCGACGTCAGGGTCAATTTCAAGAGCGACTTCCTGCCGATGGAAAAGATGGCGACGCCGGGAATGATGTCGGTGATCCAGGGCAACTCGATGCCGTTCAACCCCAATGAGGAGAAGGAGCCGGCCACGCAATGACGGCGCTGCTCCCTCCCGTTGCCGATGCCGAGATCGACTTCGCTCTGCAGAAGAGCGAAGCGCTTGTGGCGCAGGCAACGGCGAAGGGACTTGCCTTCGCATTCGACGAGCTCGGCTATCTCGACATTCCCGAGCAAAGCACGCCGCCGATCGACAAAGCACAGCTGCGCGCGCTCGCCTCGCTATACCTCGCCGCAGAACTCGAACCGGCAGGCGTCATCCCGGCAGCGGAAAAGCTGGCCGGGCTATCGAGCTCGGTGCTGCAAGTCGATCTCGGCCCCGCGAGGCCGCTCGTCGGCAAGTTCTGGCAGGGTCGTGGCGACCGTCCCGACGCCTCCGAGCGCAATGCCTTTTACGCGCGCTTGTTCGGCACCTCGTCTGGGCCGATCACTGCGGGTGTGGAACGCAACGCGCTGTTCGAAGATCGCATGCTGACCCTGTGCGAAGCGCTGCTCAAGGTCGCTCCGGGCCAGGGCTCGGACAATTTCGCGGTCCAGCACCAGGTGCGGCTTGCCGGTCGCAAGCTGATGGAGAACCTGTTGCAGGCGAGCACCGGCATCACCGCATTCTTCGCGGGCGAGATCATCGCTACCCTGAAGCAAGCCGTCGCGATCCTCGGTCACCCGCATCTGCGGGCGCGCTTCGGCGCGCGCAACATCTGGGATGTCATTGCGGCGATCGGACGCCTGTCTGCGCAAGAGGTCCGCCCCCCTTCGCCCTACATTCGCCGCGGCAAGTCCGGCATGACCATCCTCGCCTGGCTCGCGGATCGATCCGACGACATGGTCGGCAATTCCGCGATCATCCGCCCTGGCGACGCAGTGATCGGCGCAGCGGTGGAATGGATTGAGGCGGTCCTCGAAATCGGTGAAAGCAGCGCAGGCTATCAACCCGGCCAGGGTCGAGGCTCCGGCTCGGCCTGGGCCCAGCTCGGGTCCTGAACCATGGAGATGGCCGCGCCACCGGGTCAGCGGGCACGCGATGACGTTCGCAACGGCTTGCGATCGGTCCTGTCGTCAGCAGATGCATTCAACCGGCTCGATCGCGACACCCGCAAGGACATTGCCAAGTCGCTTGTCAAAATCGGGTCGACTGCACTCGATCTCGCCGAAGAGGAAGAACGCAGCCTCGCGCTATCCTCTCCCGAAATTGCGCCTTCGAGTTCCCGTCCGATTGCGCAGGCCCAGTCGCAACCGGCCTTCGGCGAGGCGGCGCGGCGGCTGGCGAGCACCACCCGCGACACGCTCGAGGCTGTATCCTTTCCGCGCTTCGTGAGCGAGCTGATCACCGGCGTGTTCAAGGCGATGAACGACTCCAACCAGCAGCAGCTCACCGCCTTTGTCGAACTGATCCGCAATGTCGCCGCATCGACCGACGGGTTCGCCGATGCGAATGTGGGGCTGGCCGGGGCCCGCGCATGGCTCGCGGAGCGCTTCCCGGGGTCTTTCCGTGTTACGGGGGCGGAGGATGATGGTTTCGACGATCCGGCCGAAATGTCGCCCGAGGAACGCGCGGAGTGGCAGCGCGAGCGCGACGCTGAGCAGCGGTTGGAACTCTTGCCGGGAGGCTCGTTTCCGGAGGAAAACGCCCTGCGGATCGCGCTCGGGGTCCCTCAGGGGCAGACGATACCGACCGGCAACCCGGAGAGCCTCGTCCCGCTCGCTCGCGCAGCGCTGGCCCGTAACAAGCAGCAGATGCTCGCAACCATGGTGCAGATGGGGCTCCAGCGGATCGTGATCGAAAGCGGGCGGCTGAATGCTTCGATGAAGTTTCACGTCGACACGTCGAGCGCGACCGCCGAGGATCGCGGCTCGCAATTCGACATGCGCAACACTGTGGAGGCTCGCGGTGGAGCGCGTTTCGGCCCTTGGGGTGCGGAAGCGAAAGTCCAGAACACGATCGGCTATGTCACCACCGAGCGCTCGCAGACCAGCGAGGAGATCAACACCGAACTCGATCTCGACAGCGGCGTCGAGCTGATCTTCCGCACCGACTATGTCCCGCTGGACCGGCTGGCCGGTTCGAGCGACCGCGAGCGCATTCGCGTCAACGCGCTGAACCCTGAGGCCGAAGCGCAGCGGATACAGGCCGCGCGGACAGCCCGCGAAGGGCGGCGCCAGGCCGAAAGGACCGCACGGCGCAGCGGTCTCGACAGCTCGCTGCGCACTCCGACGGCGCCGCCGCCGCCCAGTCCCTTGAGTCCGCCTTCACCGACCGGTGCAGCGCGCACCCAGCAGCCTGCGGCTCGCAGCGGCGGCGGCAGCAACGCCGGCGGTGGGAGCGGAGGATCCGCCAGCAGTGGAGGCGGCGCCGCGAGCGGGGGAGCTCGGCCTTCGGATGGAGGGAGCAGCGCCGGTGGAGGAGGGGGAAGCAGCGCCTCGCAGCCGGCAAGCGGAAGCGGAGGCCCTAGTGGAGGAGCCCGGCCCTCTGGCGGCGGCGCCAGTGGAGGTGGAAGCAGCACAAGCGGTGGCTCGCGTCCGGCAGGTGTCGGCGGCAGCGCTGGTGCAGGAGGAGGAGGAGGAGGAGGCAGCTCGGCCAGGGGCGGTTCGGCCAGCGGAGGTGGCGGAAGCCCAAGCGGCGGGGCACAGTCTTCTGCTGGAGGCGGTGCGAGCGGAGGATCGAGTCCCGCGAGCGGCGGAGGTGCAGCC
This sequence comes from Erythrobacter sp. GH1-10, assembly GCF_045363165.1. Lineage (NCBI taxonomy): Bacteria > Pseudomonadati > Pseudomonadota > Alphaproteobacteria > Sphingomonadales > Erythrobacteraceae > Erythrobacter > Erythrobacter sp. GH1-10. The sequence continues at coordinate 1,014,228 of NZ_JBJFLP010000001.1, forward strand.
AGCGGTGGAGGAGGCTAGGTCTTGGGCGAAGCTACCCGCGCTGCTCGATCGGTTGGCAGCGATCGAGACGCCGGTGGATCGCCAGCTCAGCTAGCCTCAGTCTGACGCGATGAGCGTGAGCTCGGTCTGGCGACCATCGAGAAAGCGCACACTCTCGCCGTCGAACCATGCGTCCTCTTCCGAACGGAAATCGACCCGCTGACCGCCCCATTCGGGGACTTCGAGATAGGAGGTGAGCTCGATCGACCACATGGTTCCGGCATGCACCGGATAGGCCCCGCGCGGGTCGTCTTTCTGGTTGTCCCAGAAACCGATTGCCGTGCCTGCACCGTGGCCGTGCAGGCCGATCGGATGCGAATAGATCGAGGGATCGAGCCCTTCGGCCAGTGCAGCCGCGCGTGCCCGGGCGAGGACCGCATTGCCGGGAAGGCCGGCTTCGAAGCTTTCGATCAGGATATCCTGTACGCGGTTGGTGTTCTTCAATCCCTGGACAAGCCCTGCGGGGGCATCTGTTTCGCCGGGCTTCAGGACATAAGCGAGATGCTGCGTATCGGTGTTGAGCCGCAGATAGGTGATGCCGAAATCGGTCCAGATCAGATCGCCTGGCTCGATCACCGTATCGCCGCGCAACATGCCCTCCGCACCCTGTCGCTGCACGCCGACCCCTGGGTGGAACCACGGCTTCAGTCCAAGCCGGGCCAGCTCTTCGCGGTACCACCATTGCACGTCGGCAACGGTGGTTTCGCCCGGCGTAATGACTTCGCGCGAGAATGCACGTGCGATCAGCGAATGCGCAACCCGCACAATACCGGGGTAGATCTCGAGTTCGGCCGGAACACGTTCCTCGAGCCAGCGCACCGATAGCCTTTCTCCGCTGACAATCCGTTCGCGATAGCTTTCGGGCAGGGCGTCGACCATGCCGCGATACTGGCTCAATGTCATCCCGTCGCCGAACGCTGTGATGTCTGAAGTGTTGACTGCGATCGTAGACGGATCGCGCTCGGCGATAATGTCCGCGAGCGCAGCCCACTGATCGGGCTCCTCCTCCGGGTCCCACGCGGGTTCGAACAGGCCTGCCAACCCATATCGGCTCACTGTCAGCCGCTCGACCGGCTGGCCGTCGCCGGGGTCGAAGAACACCAGCAGGGTGCGACGGCGGGCGTGAAAGTTCCGGGCGTCGAGCATCGAGGCGACGACCGGTTCTTCGAAATATTCGCGCGCGACCAGCACCCACATCTGCACGTTCTGCTCGCGCATGATCCGGGGGATGATCTGGTCGAGACGTTCTTGGAGAATGCGATCGATCACTGCCGCCCGCTCTCGCATCGAAAGGAGCTGGGGCCTGGCCGGATCGGCCTGCTCGGTCTCGCTCATCGGGATGACCGGTGGCATCGGCTCGCTTGCATCAGCCTGCGCTGCGCATGCCATCGATCCTGCTGCGAGCAGGCAATTGAACCTAGTTATCATCGAGCGCCCCTTCATGTGTGCCGCCAATCTATGCGGGTCAGGCCAAACGTGAGTCAATCGGATCCAGCGGGCGATCCTCCGGAGCCGAAAGATCGGTATTTCTCATACTCGTCCTCGCCGGTCACTACCCGATCGCCGACCTTGAGCCAGGCGTGCAGAGCGATGTTTCCGGCAGGGTCTGCACGCCTCGATCCGAGTATGATTTGCGAAGGAATGCCGCGCCGCTTGAGCACCCAGCGTCCGGCTATCGCTTGCGGGAAACACACCGCCTCGAACTTCTGCTTTCGCGCGAGCCGTTTGATGATCCGGCCGATGTCTCCCGCTTGCTTCAGTTGCTGCGGCGAGAGGGGCATGGGCGCTTGCTCGCTACCGTCGATCGGGCCGAGCGAGCGGCGCCACCAGCGGAACGGGACGAGCTTGATGAGCAACCTTGCATAAGCAAGGCCGAGCACGATTTCCGCGTGCAACACCGCTTTCTTGAAAGATCGAACGAGGCCCATGACGTTTCGCGCGCCTCTTGCACATGTCACGCGAGGAAATCCAAGCCCTTTTTCAAGTGATCGTGCGGAGTCCGGCAGGGCTAGGCGGCTGCATAGGTTGCGTCGTGGTCATTCACGAACGCCGCCAACTCTGCCCAGGACATCGGCTTGCCTATCTGCCACCCCTGCGCATAGTCGCAGCCGAGCTCGCGCAGGATATCGAGTGTGGACCGGTCCTCCACACCCTCGGCCACGACGGCGAAACCGAGCGCATGGGCGAGCTCGATCGTCGATTGCACCATGATCTGGTCCTTGCGGTTCTGGCGAAGCCCCCGGACGAAGCTCTGGTCGAGCTTGAGTTCCTGAACCGGAAAATCCTGCAGGTAGTGGAGCGTCGCCTGCCCGGTGCCGTAATCGTCGATCGAAATGCGGGCGCCCGACGCCCTCAGGCGCATGATGGCCGAGCGGGCCCTGACCGAATCTGCAAGCGGGGCGCTTTCGGTTATCTCAAGTGTGATCCCACCGTCGCCAGAGCGTTCGACAGCACCGATTGCTTCCATAGCATATGTGACGAAGGCTTCGTCGCCGAGCAATTGCGCCGATATGTTGACGGCGATGTTGAGTTCCCTCCCCGCTTCTACTGCCAAGCGATAGTCGTCGATTGCCTGCCGCAAAACGAACCGGGTGAGTTCGTCGATCCGGTCCTTGCTCTCGAGAATGGGAATGAATTCGGACGGGGAGATATGCCCGAATTCCCGGCTGTTCCAGCGGACGAGGCATTCCGCCCCCGCAATGGCACCGTCTGCAAACCGCAGTTTTGGCTGGTAAACAACCGAAATCGCTCCGTTCGAGAGGGCCTCGTCAAGCTCGCTGAGAAGATGCTGTCGGAAGTGCGCGCCTTCGTGGATATTTTCGGCGTTCGAGGACCAGACGAGGCCGCGTTTGCGAGCGTCGGCGGATGCGTAGGTCGCGCCTTCGATCGAACCAGCCACGAATCCGAAATTCAGAGAGAGACGGAAGCGCTCGCCGTCCACGTCGAACGGCGCGTTGAACAATGCGCGAGCGCTTGCAAACAATTCGTCCGGGTTGTCTTCACCGTTTTCGGAAACGAGCCAGCCAAAAAGCCCGGAATCGATCCGATAAACGTCCTCGATCCCGGAAAGTAGCGCGAGGCGTCGCACGATCTCACCGTCGAGCATTGCGAGGCGGCTTGAGCCTAGTACCGTTGCGACGTCGCCAAAATCGGCAACTCGGGCGACCGCGACGCGCATTTGCGGTCGATGTGTCAGAACCCGTGCCATTGCGGCCCCGTTGGCGATGCCCGACGCGGTGTCGGTCATCCGTTCGGCTTCGAGGCTCGCTGCCGCACCTATGGCGCGATGCAGGCCAACAAAGAGCACGACGAAAAGCAGCGGGCCGGCAAGCGGGATATAGGGCAATGCCAGCTGATCGAGCGCGAGCGCGAGGACCACGAAGAAAGCGCCGGTTCCTATCGCCAAGGCGCTTGGTCCCAATCGCCTGTCGGCGGATCGCCGTTGCACTACCAGCGCGAGCGCGATCGAAGCCATGAGAAGTCCCAGCGTGAACCAGGCGGGCAAATCGCTGCGAGCACGGTCCTGCAACAGTGTCTCGGCGGCTTGAGCCTGGATGACGACGCCGGGCTGGACGCCGTACAGCGCCGTCGAATAACGGTCCCCGAGCTCGATCGCGGTCGCACCGATAACCACCCGCTTTCCGGCAACATCTTCTCGAGCGACCTTGCCTTCCACAAGGTCGATGAAAGACAGCCTTGGGATTGTGTTGGGGGCGATCGCCTGATCGACCCTGAAAAACAAGTCCACTTCTCCGCCCTTCTTGGCGAGCATGTTCGCGAGCGAGGGGCGAGCGGTGCCGTTGGTGGTCGTTCCGTTGGGATAGTGCGTAATCCTACCATCAGCTCCCGGAAACACGTTGACTGAGGCGAGGAACGAGTTTTCGCGCAGGCCGGGGATCGGGATCGCTTCAGAAATCGTCTGGCCCGTGCCAGCGCGGCTGAGCTGGCGAAACGTCGGCAGGATGACGGGCTGGCCGATCGTGTCGATCGCTTTTGCCAAACGCGCGTCTTCAGCGATCTCGGAACGCGAAGAGAAATCGATATCGAACGCGATCTGCTCGGCGCCGAGCCGATCGAGCTCCTCGATCGCAGTGGCATAATGTCGTCGCGGCCAGGGCCATTCATCGATTTCGGAGAGCGAGCGCCCGTCGATCTCAACGATCACGATCTCGCCGCTCGCCGGAGTGATGCGCAATGTGTCGCGGCTGTCGCGGAGCGCGTTTTCCGCGCCCGATCCGATGCCGGAGGAAACGAACAGCACCGCCACCAGCGCTGCGACTATGAACGCAGCACCGTGGATCTGCGCATTTCTGGCCGTGCGCAAGGCACGCATTACCCACACTTCGTGTCTCCCCTAGAGCGCAGAGCGCCAGACGAAGTGCCTCCTATGCCGGAAAAGGGTTACTGCCGCGTTTGCACCAATACCGGATTGGGCGTGCAAACCTGGAAAAAAGCTGGAAAATGATCGTCAAATTTGGCCGGACGACCGGTTGGTCACCTGCGAACCAACTTCAGGGCTTGAAACCCTTGTTACCGCCGCCGCCACGAATTCCGTTTCCGTTGCCGGTTGGGTCCTGTTCGTCCCGATTGCCGTTCTCGTCGTCGCCGAACGGAACTCCGCCCTGACCGTTCAGGCCGAGTTCGTCACCGAGATCGAAGCCCCCTTGGTCATCGCCGTTGTCGCTACCATTGCCCTGATCGGAATTGCCCTGGCCCTGGTTCTTGCCGTTGCCTCGGCTGTTGCCATCACCGTCGTTCTGGCCCTTGTTGCCCTCGCCGGAGCCGACGCCAGTGCCGAGGCCCAGATCGAGGCCGAGATCGATCTCCGCCCCGCCTTTGTCCTGGTCTTTACCGCCACCTTTGCCCTTGCCGTTTCCACCAGCGTTACCTTTGCCGTTGCCACCAGCGTTGCCATTGCCATTGCCGATGCCGATTTCGGCCGCAAGATCGACAGTTCCGATGCCATTCTCGCCACCGTTGCCGTTTGCTTTGGGCTTTCCTGCACTCTTGTCGTTTGTGTTCGAAGGACCGGTGGTCGGATCGACGGAACTTTCATCTTCGACTTCACCGTTGCGGCCGCTGTTGCTACGCGGCGCCTCGCTGCGTGCCAGTGCCACTTCGACTTCGATCTCGTCGCCGCGTTGCCCAATCGCAGCGTCCAAACCGGTGTCGCCACCTGCAACCTGGTCGTCCAGCGAACTCAGCAGAGCGAGCCGGGAATTGGGCGATGCGACGTTGCGTGCGGTGTCGTTGGCTGGCTCTTTTGGCGGCTCAGCCAGGATTTCTGGTGCTCCGCGCACCACAATGCCTGCGGTGTCTCCGGATGCCCGGTTGCCCGCTATAACCACCAGATTCTCTAGATTGCCCGCATCGACTAGTCCGACCATGCCCGGCGTCAGTAAAGCCGCTTCCAGATCGTTGCCGGTGGCGACTTCGACCGCACCCTCGGTCACCTGGACACTCGATTTCGAAGTGGTGACCGATACGTTGAACGTCGTGCCCTTTACGACCGCTGCAAGATAGGGTGTCTTCACGCCGAAATGCTGGGTCGTTTTCTTCTCGATCCGGAACAGCGCATTTCCGATGTTTTGGAAGAACTGGATGATCGGACCGCTCTTTTCCGGTTCTGCAAGCTGGAGTTCGGCACGGGGCGAGACGACGACGAATTCCTTGCCCCGCACGAGGACCGCGCGGCCCTTCGCACCGGTCCGGATAACGTCCCCGGGTTCGAGCGAACTGTTCGCTCGCGCGCTGCGCACTTCACCGTCGCGCACGATCGACACGCTGCCGCTCGCTTCCGACACCTTCCATTCGGGTGCGGAGGCTAGCGCGCTCGTGCTGGCCATCAGTGCGGCCAATGCGATCGTGCGTCTGGCGAAAGAGATCATTTCCTCAACTCAAATCTTCTTCTTGCTGGCCTCCGCTTTTGGACCCTACGTTTCAATGAGTGGTGAAAAGCGCTCCTTTCCAGAAAGTTAACAACAACAAAGGTGTAAGGATTCCTTAGGTGTAAATGCCTATCGCGCGGAGGGTAATGGAGACCACCGATGCCGCCGGCTAAAGCGCTGATCTTGGGGACGATGCTGTGCACACCGTGTGCATCCGCATACGCACAATCAGCTGAAAACACGCCAAAAATCGGTTATGCGGACGTTCTGGCGATTGCCGAACAGGGGCGCGATGCGGGTTCCGCCGGATCGAATCAAATCGGCGCGGTCGTCATTACCGGCAACGAGGCGGTCGACGACGTTAAGTACCAGGCGGTGGTCGAAGCCTATTTCGGCGAACCCTTAACCGACGAAATGCTCGAGCGACTTAACGACGAGCTTGTTACGCTCGCAAAGGAAGAGGGTTATCCCTATGCGCGCGCATCGATCGACGAAGATGCCGCAGCGCTCGGTATCGTCCAGATCGAAATGGACGAGGGCCGGATCGAAGATGTCGCGATATCCGGATACCAGAATGCCATGGCGCGGCAGACACTGGGTGCTCTCATCGGACGGCCGGCAAATCGCGACGAGTTGGAACGGACTCTTTTGCTGGTTTCCGATATTCCCTCAGTGCAACTGGCCGGAGCAAAGCTGCGCCGGATCAATGGACGAAACGTACTCGAGGTCGCGCTTAAAGAGCGGACGTCCGAGTGGCGCATCGATGTCGACAATTACGGCACCGAGAGCTTCGGCCCGATACGCACGAGTGCGACCGCGCGAGTTGCCGAAGTCCTGTCATCGGCCGATGAGGTTCGCGGTACGCTGAGGCTTAATCCGCTCGAACCCGATGAACTGTTGTTCGCATCGGCTTCCTATCAAACGCAGCTAACGCAAAGCGGTGTGACGCTCAGGGTCGCTGGCGGGATCGGCAGCACCGATCCCGGCGGCGCGCTCGACGGGTCCGACATCAACGGCGACACGCTGAGTGCCAACGTGCAGGTCTCGGCCCCGATCCGGCGAACGAAGGACGCGAGCGCATGGATCGAGGGCGAGATGGCCTACATCTCGATCGAACAGGACGATCTCGGTGCGATGCTTCGCGATGATACGCTTGTGACGGCCGCAGTTGGGCTCAGGACACGGTTTGCCTTTGCCGGAGGTTTCGCTCGCACCAGCGTCCGGATCGAACGCGGGCTCGGCATACTCGGTGCGACGCGACTGGGCGATCCTTTCGCCTCTCGCTTCGATGGCGACGGGGTCTACACCAAGGTAAGGTTCAATGCTGACGCAAGGGTACCGCTGGTCAAGCGGCTCGACCTGTATTTCGCCGCGGGCGGGCAGGTTGCCGATCGTCCGCTGCTCGCGAGCGAGGAAATCGGGTTGGGCGGAGCCTATCGCACGCGCGGCTACGATTTTGCCGAGGTGTTGGGCGATGAGGGCATCTATGGCCTGCTGGAGCTGCGCTACAATTTCGACGCGCGCGACCTGCCGTTCGACTTTCTTCAACTCTACGCTTTCGTCGATGGCGGAACGGTGTCGGATATCGACCAGACCGGTAGCGAGGGATCGCTGTTCTCGGCCGGACCGGGCGTGCGGGCACGGCTCGGCATTCTCGATTTCGAAGTCGAGAGCGCATTTCCGCTTGGCGGGAGCGGAGAACGCCAGCCGAGCGACGATCCCGAGTTCAATATTCGCGCCGGGGTCAACTTCTAAACGCGGTCGAGCGATTGCCCGTCCATGACGTCGATGCTAGTCGCCAGAGCATGGTATCGGATCAGCACTATCGCGTCGGCGACGAAAGCGAGGACACCTGGTTTCGCTCGAAACCGGGGTGGATCCTTCTCGCCGCGGCATTTCTGATGGCGACCGCGTCCTACATCGTCGGGACCATGGATCGCGGTGAGAGCGAGGCACCTCAGGCTCTTGGGCAACAGGCTCCCGCCGATCAGCGCGCAATGGTCGAAGGTATGGTCACCCGGCTCGAAACACGCTTGCAGTCCGAGCCGCAGGATATCGAGGGATGGGTGATGCTGATGCGCAGCCGCATGACGCTGGGTCAGCCGGACAGGGCGACCGCTGCGCTCAATGCCGCCATCGCCGCCAATCCAGACCAGGCCGACCAGCTAAGGCAACAGGCGCAGCAGCTGGGGGTTCGTTAGGGAATCAAACCACGCCGAAGGCCAGCATGGCGTCGGCGACCTTCTTGAACCCCGCGATATTCGCGCCTTTGACGTAGTCGATGTAGCCGTCGCCATCGTCGCCATAGGTGACGCATTTCTCGTGAATGTCTTTCATCAGCTCGGTCAGCATGTCTCCAAGGCGCTCCTGGTTCCAGCTGATCCTCTCGGCATTCTGGCTCATTTCCAGCCCCGAGACTGCAACCCCACCTGCATTGGCCGCCTTGCCGGGCGCATACATGATCCGGGCGTCCTTGAAGACCTTCACCCCTTTCAGGGTTGTCGGCATATTCGCGCCTTCGGCGACTGCGATGCAGCCGTTGTCGACGAGCGCCTTGGCGTCGTCCTCTTCGAGCTCGTTCTGGGTCGCGCACGGCAGAGCGAGGTCGGCTGCGACGTGCCAGGGGCGCTTGCCCTCATGGTATTCTGCCCCACTGAACTCCTCGACATATTCGCTGATCCGGCCGCGGCGTTCGTTCTTGAGGCGTTTGACCCATTCGATCTTGTCCCGGCCGATGCCATCGGGATCGTGCACGAAGCCGTCTGAATCGGACAAAGTCAGCACTTTACCGCCGAGGTCGCACAGTTTTTCTGCCGCGTGGAGGGCGACGTTGCCTGCGCCGGAAATGATCGCGGTCTTTCCGTCAATCTCGCTGCCCGAATGACGAAGCATATTGCACAAGAACTGCACCGCGCCATAGCCGGTCGCTTCCGGCCGCATTTTCGAGCCGCCATACTCGGTCGCCTTGCCGGTGAGAACGCCTTCCCAGCGATTGGTGATGCGTTTGTACTGTCCGAACATATAGCCGATCTCGCGCGAGCCCACGCCGATATCGCCGGCGGGGACATCGGTGTCGGGCCCGACATGCCGATAGAGTTCGGTCATGAAGCTCTGGCAGAATCGCATGATTTCGCTGTCGGACTTGTCGTGCGGGTCGAAATTCGATCCGCCTTTGGCACCTCCCATCGGCAGACCGGTGAGAGAGTTCTTGAAGGTCTGCTCGAACGCGAGAAATTTGAGCACGCTTTCGTTGACGCTCGGATGGAAGCGGATGCCGCCCTTGTAAGGGCCGATGGCATTGTTGTTCTGCACACGCCAGCCACGCTGGACCCTGATCCGGTGGCTGTCGTCTTCCCAGCACACCCGGAACGAAACCACCCGGTCCGGCTCCACCATCCGGCGCAGAATCTGGGCTTCGTGATATTCCTGCTTGTCCTCGATGAAATCGAAAATGTCCTGAGCGACCTCCTGGACCGCCTGGATGAATTCGGTCTGCCCCGGATTGCGCTGCTTCACGCCTTCCATGAATTGCTCGAGGTTGGCGTGATCCGATGCTGGCATATTCTGTTCTCCTTTATGAATGAACACCATAGCGGTCGGTCGCGTTCCAAGATGGCGCTACGGGGATCGGAGGAACGCCTAATTGCCGCCACGCCCTTCCCTTGCGACAGCCTCTTCGATAGATTGCGAACTGCAACCGAGAGCAGCGCGGGGAATTTTTCGATATGGCGAGTTTCACCCTCAATGGTCAGCCGGTAACGGTCGACGCAGATCCGGCAATGCCGATCCTGTGGGTCGTGCGCGAGAAGCTGGGAATGAACGGGACCAAGTTTGGTTGCGGGATCGCGCAATGCGGTGCCTGCACCGTGCATCTCGATGGCGAACCGGTGCGTTCCTGCTCGACCCCCGTGGCACAGGCCGAAGGCCGCGAAGTCACAACGATCGAAGGCGTTGTCGGCCCTGACGGCGAGCTCAGCAAGATCCAGCAGGCATGGATTTCGGAGCAGGTGCCGCAATGCGGATACTGCCAGTCCGGCCAGATCATGGCCGCTACGGCGTTGCTGCGTGACAATCCCAACCCGAGCGATGCCGATATCGATGCCGCGATGTCGGGCAATATCTGCCGTTGCGGGACCTACACCCGAATCCGCCGCGCGATCAAAGTCGCTGCCGGGCAGATCGAACCCCGGCCAGAAGATGAAAGCGTGGAGGCCTGATCGATGAACGACATGACCCCCGACAAGAAGGAACGTTCCGGCCTCGCCAAGTGGAGCCGCCGCGGATTTATCGGCGCAGGCGTGCTCGCAGGCGGCGGATTGTTGATCGGCATCGGTGTGCGACCAGGCAATCCGGTCGGCAAGCTTGCGCCAAAGGTTGCTCCGGGCGCGGGTGAGCAGCTGGTCAATTCCTGGGTCAAGATCGACGCTAACAATATCGTCACCGCGATCGTGCCGCATTGCGAGATGGGGCAGGGTGCCCACTCGGTGCTCGGCCAGATGCTCGCCGACGAACTCGATGCCAAATGGGAAGACGTCCGCGTGATGCAGGCGCCTGCCGACGGCAGCTATGTTGTGACCGACACCGCGCGCATGTTCGTCGCGCCGTTCACCTTGAACGCCGCCGACTGGATCGAGCCGACCTGGAACGGCCTGTTCACGCAGGTCGCGCGCTTTGCCGATGCGATGATCACCGGCGGCTCGTCCTCGATCCGGACCACCGGGCAGCATTCGATGCGCGTTGCGGGCGCAGCCGCACGCAAGATGCTGATCGGTGCCGCAGCGGACGCATGGGGCGTCCCGGCGAACGAGATATCGACGAAGGACAGCACGCTGTTTCATGAAAAGTCCGGCAATTCGGCTCCCTATTCGGAGTTTGCCAGCGCTGCCGCCGAGCAGCCGATGGACCAGACCCCCGAACTCAAGAAACCCGCCGAATACCGGTTGATGGGCAAGAGCAAGCCTCGCACCGACATTCCGTCGAAGGTGAACGGCACAGCCGAGTTCGGGATCGACGCCACTCCGGAAGGACTGGATCTCAGCTATGCAGCGGTCGTGCGTCCGCCGGTTCCGGGAACCAGCGTCGAGACCATGGATGCCTCCCGCGCGAAAGACATGGCGGGCGTGCTGCAGATACTCAACATGGGCAGTTTCGTTGCCGTGGTGGCGGACAGCTACTGGCAAGCGCAGCAGGCGGTGAATACGATCGATATCGGCTGGAGCAAATCGCCGAGCCCGGTCAAGACGATGGACGATCAGTACGCGGTCTTTGCCAAGGCGCTCGATGCGGCGGGTGAAACCGGCGGCGAGACTGCGGCGGCAAAGGGCGACGCGAATGACGCACTCGGCAGCGCTCAGAGCAGGATCGAGGCCGAATACAAGGTTCCCTACCTAGCCCACGCCCCGATGGAGCCGATGAACTGCACGGCCTCCTTCAAGGATGGCAAATGCGACATCTGGACGAGCACGCAGGTGCCGCTGATGGCGCGCAGCGAAGTCGCCAAGACCATCGGCGTCTCGGCGGACGACATCACGATCCATCACCCTTACCTTGGCGGCGCGTTCGGGCGGCGTCTTGGAGCGGAATATGTCTCGATGGCGGCCCGCGTGGCCAAGGCGACCGGCTATCCGGTCAAGATGATCTGGAGCCGCGAGGAAGACACCCAGAAGGCGCTTTACCGCAACGCGGACACTTGCCGGATGCGCGGCGGGCTCAACGGTGACGGCAAACTCGTCGCCTATGACAGCCTCTTTACCCAGCGCCACGATCCGGCGGAAGCCTGTGTCCCCGCGATGTACGATATACCCAACACTGCCGTGCGCGTGGCGGAGGCCGAACTGCACCTGCCGTTCCAGGCATGGCGGTCTGTCGATCACTCGGTGCAGGGCTTCTTCATCGAAAGCTTCATCGACGAAGCCGCGCATGAAGCTGGCAAGGATCCGGTCGAATTCCGGCTCGCCATGCTCGGCAACGCGCCGCGCCACAAGGCGGTGCTCGAAAAGGTCGCCGAAATCAGCGGCTGGGGTGAGCCGGGCAAGGAAGGCACAGCCAAGGGTGTCGCGATTGTCGAGAGTTTCGGCAGCATCGTAAGCGAAGTGGTCGAGGTCGATATGTCAACGGGCAGGCCGAGGCTCAACAAGGTCTGGGCGGTGTGCGATGCCGGTTACGTGATGAACCCGGACGGCTTCCGCAACCAGATCGAAGGCGGCATCGTGTTCGGCTTGACGGCTGCGCTGTATGGCGAGCTCGAGCTCGAAGACGGCGCGATCAAGCAGAGCAATTTCCACGATTACAAGATGTTGCGGATGGACGAGACGCCCGAGATCGAGATTGAGATCATCAATTCGGGCGATGTTCCGGTTGGCGGCGCGGGCGAGCCGGGACTGCCCCCGGTGGCACCGGCGCTGACCAATGCGATCTTCGCTGCGACCGGCGAGCGCCTGCGCGAGCTGCCGATCGCCAAGCGGTTTGCCTGAGCGGGGTCATCAGGGGGAATGAGAATGCGCAATCGGGCGATATGGGCCACGAGCCTTTTTTCCTTGGCGCTCGCGGCCTGCGGCAGCGACCCGGCACCCGAGCCGGTCGAGCAGATCGTAGTTCGCGAACCAGGTGCAGCGCCCGCGCCGGTCGAGGCTGCGGGCGATATCGTCGCCGCGGGCCGGAAGGCTTTCGCCATGTGCACGGGATGTCATGTCGCAAAAGCGGGCGAACCGTCTGCGGCGGGCCCCAACCTGTACGGCGTGGTCGGCCGCGCGGCGGGCTCGCTCGACGATTTCGCCTATTCCGAGGAATTGGCCGGCTCGGGCATCACCTGGGATGCGGCCTCGCTCGATCGCTACCTCGCCGATCCCCAAGCGGCTGTGCCCGGAACCAGCATGTCGGCGGGGGCGGTTCCTGACGATGACCGGCGCGCGGCGATCATCGCCTATCTCGAAACGCTGCGCGAGTAAGCGCACGGGCGAGTGGCGCGGTGAATTTCCACGACGTATTCCTGTTCCTGGACGAGCACCGGCTCAAAGGCCTGGCAACGGTGCTCGTCACCGTCTGTGCGGTCGAGGGATCGTCGATGCGCAATCCGGGATCGGTGATGGGCGTGGCTGCGGATGGCAGCTTCGCCGGATCGCTTTCGGGCGGCTGCATCGAAAATGCGGTCGTTTCCGAGGCGCTCGACGTTTTAAAATCGGGCGATGCGCGGGTCGTGCGGTTTGGCGCGGGCTCGCCCTATCTCGATATCAAGCTGCCTTGCGGCGGCGGGCTGGACCTGCATTTCCAGCCACTCGGCGAAAGCGATCTTGCCGCCCAATGCCTCGCCTCGATCGAGCGGCGTTCGGCCTATTCCATCGCTCTTTCGGAAACCGGTGCCGAGCACCGGAGCGATTGGCACCCTCCGAGCTTCGATCCCGAAAGCGCGACCGGTGTCTTCGGTCACTGGCCGGCGCCGAAGTTTGAAATCGTCGGCCATGGCGCAGGGGTGGAGGCCTTGTGCGATCTCGCGCAGACGCTTGGCTGCGAGACGAGGGTGCTGACCCCCGACGAACGCCTCGCCGCCTCGCTCGACAGGCGCATGATGGATGTTGCGCGGCTCAAGCGCACTTCGCAGACCGATCTCATCCAAAGCGATCCGTGGACCGCCTTCGTCTTCCTGTTCCACGATCACGACTGGGAAATCGAATTGATGACGCGGGCGTTCGAACTGCCGCATTTCTATATCGGGGCGATGGGCGGGCGGAAAGCGCATGCCAACCGCCGCAGGGCGCTGCGCATGCGAGGCATCACCGAGGAACAACTGTTCACGATGAAGGCTCCGATCGGCGTGTTCCATTCCTCGCGCGATCCGCAAACGCTGGCGCTGTCCACGCTGGCCGAAGTAATTCGCACCTATCAGGAAACCGATTTCGAGGCGGTGCTTGGCGCGTAGTGCGCGCCTCGCAGTAGCTGTCCTCGCCGCCGGGTCGTCGCGGCGGTTCGGGGTCGAAGACAAGCTGGCTGCCCAGTTTCGTGGCAAGATGCTTGGCCTGCACGCCACCGACGCTATCCCGTGCGATCTCTTTAGGCATCGCTGGGTGATTGTGGCCACGGAAGATCATCCGTGCGCAAAGGGCTGGCGCGCAGCAGGCTTCGAAATCGAACCGAACTCGCGCGCTGAAGAGGGCATGGGCACCTCGGTCGCGCTCGCGGCATCGCTGGCGATAGGGGCCGGTGCCGATGCGCTGTTGATCGCGCTCGCGGACATGCCGCTCGTTCCGCAGAGCCATTTCACTGCGCTTGCAAACAGATCCACCCCGGGCGGCGTAGCGGTTTCGTCGGACGGTTCCGCGCGAATGCCGCCCGCGATCTTCGGTGCGAAGCATTTGCCGCACCTCGCACGGCTCGGAGGGGATATCGGCGCGCGGGCGATCCTTTCCGAAGGCGAGGCCATCGAGTGCCCGCCCGAATGGCTCGTCGATATCGACACGCCTGAAGCGCTCGCGGCGCTCGCCTAGCGCTCAAGGGCAGGGCTGCTTGGTCCACTGGCCCGCGTTTTCACCGCGCGCGCACATTTGCTGGCGCCAGAACCCGTCGAGCATCCATTGCCCTTTCTCGTCGATCCTCACTTCGGCGAAGTAGCGTGCGGCGGAGACGCTGTCGTCGAGATATCCGTCCTGGGTAAACGAGACCGCGTAGAACGGCTCGCGCCAGTTGGGCTTATCGAGCATCTTGAACTCGCGCCGCCATTTGACCTTGCGCACCTTGACCCAGGCTTCGCCCTTGCCTTCCATGCTTTCCGGATGGCTGTTCAGCACCGGGCCAAGCAGGTCGAACACGCCGGTCCCGCGCCATTCGCGCCAGCCGTCCTTCGGATTGCTGTCCCAGTCGCGGAACTGGCTGTGGCGGACAAGCTCGAAATCGCCCTGGACGCTCTTGGCCATCTTCGTGCCAAGGCACTGATCCGGTTTGACATTCTCAAGGAAATTCGCCTCGCCGATTGCCTGACCCTCATAGAACACCGTGTATCTCCGGATATCGATGTCCTGCGCGGTCAGGGTGAAGGACTCCGCGCCCATGCAATCGGCCGTGACGATCCGACCACCTCCGCCATACTCGATATCTCCGGTTATGTAGATCGCGGCCATGGATTGGTCGACTTCCAGCGCAAGGTCGTTGCCCTGGTACTTCATCGAAGTGCTGACGCAGCCGCTGGCGACGCGGACCTTCAAATCGCTGCCCTGCAGTTCGGGGCAGACATAGGTGACCCGGGCCTGTGCCTGCGATGCGAGCCCCAGCGCGAGCGCGCCGATCAGGAAGTGTTTGCCGTTCATGGATGCCTCCGTGGTTTCGATGACCACAATCTGTCCGCGATTGGGCGGAGCCGCCATGGGGCCGATCCCCCATCCGGTTGCGCGCTTCGGCCTTGATGGAATGGGCATTTATGGGCAGGGTTTGCGCCGTGCGGGCATTTCTCGGGGGGAGCATGGCCGAAAACAGCGAACGGTTCACGGCGGTCATCGCCGACGATCACGCGATCGTGCGGCGTTCGCTTGCTGCCATCCTTGCCGAAATCGGAACGGTCGATCTGGTCGCGGAGGCAGAAAACGGTCTCGAAACCATTGCCCTCGTGAAGGAACACCGGCCCGACCTCTTGCTGCTCGATGCCGCGATGCCTCTGGCACGCGGAGTCCAAGTCTATGGCGAAGCGCGTCGATGGTCGCCCGATACCAAGGTCGCGGTCGTGACCGGCTTCACGTCCACAGGCGTGCTGGCCGACTGGCTTGCCGCCGATGTCGACGGGTTGTTCCTCAAAAGTGCCGACCCTGCCGAAATGAAGCAGGGCTTCACCGAAATCCTCGCGGGGGGAAAATTCGTAGCGCAAGAAGTCGCTGACAAGCTCGCTGCCGAACCCGAACGCGAGGAACTGACAGCGCGCGAACGCGAGGTTCTGGCGCTTATCGCTGCGGGACACCAAAACGTCGCGATCGGCGACAAGCTGTTCATCAGCCCCAAAACGGTCGAGAAGCACCGCGCCAGTCTGATGGCGAAGCTGGGGGTCAATTCGGTCTCGGCGCTGCTGGTCCATGCCCTCAAGGAAGGGCTGCTCGATGAACACACACAGCTCTGAGACCCAGACCGGAAAGCTTTCTCGCCGATGAATGGGGGATTGGCCCCATATGGCGGTGCAGAGCCGGAACCTATTGGTTCGACATGACCAGAGAACTCTACCTTTCGAGACGCCTGATCGCCTGTCTGTGCGGCCTTGCGGCGCTCCTGCTTGCGTGCCTTCCGGCGACCGCGCGGGTGGGACCAACGTCTGCCCTTGAAGCGGTCGAACTGCCGGTCGGAAATGCGCATGTGCAGCCTTTCGACCGGATGCGCTTCTGGATTGGCGAGAGCGACACGTTCGATCCCGAAAAGGCGCTGTCGCATCGCGCTGCCTTCGAGCCGGTAACGACGCCATGGATCGATTTCGGCGACCAAGGGCGACCGGTGTGGTTGCTGGTGCAGGTCCACAATCCGAGCGAGCGCGCGGGCGAGTGGGTCATCGACATCCAGCGGCCCTTTGCGGAGGAATTGCTGGTCGCCAAGGTGGAAAGCAACTCGGTGCGCGACGCGCTGCTCGATGTCGACAGCAGGACCCCCTTTTCTGCGCGTCCGATAGAAAGCCAGTACCTGGTTGCACCGCTGGCGATGGACGCTGAGGAGACGAGCGATATCCTTATCGGCATGCGCTCTTCGACCGGCAGCTGGATGCCGGTGACCTTTGCGACGCTCGAGAGAATGCGAACTGCGCATATGCAAGAGGCGCGGTTCAACTGGACTATCAACGGCGCCATTCTCGCGCTTGTCATCGCGGCACTTTTCATGGGGCGATTGGTCGGCTGGCCGCTCGCGCTTGGCTTCGCCGGATATGCCGGGCTGAGCGCGCTGTTTGTCGCCAACAACGAAGGATATCTCCACCGTTTCGTCTTCACCGAGGCAATGTGGGTCTATGAGCCGCTCAACCTGATCCTGCTGTCGGGGATGATGCTGGCCCTGCTGCAATTCGCGCGGAGCTTTGCCAGTCTCGAACAGGGCGCGCCCCGCTTCGCGCAGTGGGTGAAGGGCATGCAGATCGGACTTGCCGGCCTTCTCGCGCTGAGCGCTCTCGCATGGCAGGTCGATGCGGTGCGCTTGCTCGTTTTTGCGCTCGTGCCGGTGGTGGCGCTGACCTATCTTGCCATCGCCGCGCACGCGTGGCGGGCAAAGGTGCTCGGTGCAGTGCCCTTCCTTGCGGGTTCTGCGGCCATCGCCCTCACCGTCACGGTGATGATCGGTGTGCTGCTTGCGCCGGGGCAGGTCCCGATGACGATCGCGCTCGACTATTTCCACGCGACGCTGCTGTTCGAGAGCATCGCCTTCTTCATCGCTATCGTCGTGCGGATGCTCGCCATGCAGCAGGACCTCAATCGCTCGCTCCAGGCCGAGGTAGCGGTAACCCGCGAAAAGCTCGAATTGGCTCAAGCGCTTCAGGAAAGCCGCGACCGCTACGATAAGGCCCGAGGTGCGGCAGCGGCGATGCGTGCGCGGCTGCAATCGACCTCGCACGATCTCCAGCAGCCGTTGATCGCGCTGCGGCAGAACCTGCAGCGGCTCGCCGATCGCGACAAGGAAGCCGCGGGCAAGCTCGAAAGCGCGCTGGATTATCTCGAGGCGGTAACCGTGAGCGGGCTTGCGGACGAGCCACTAGGCGAGGATCAGCAAGCGGGAGAGAAGCCCGACGAAGGCGCCGAGAGCTTCCCTGTTTCAGTGGTTCTGCTCAATTGCGCGAGGATGTTCCATGGCGAGGCCGAACGCGCCGAAGTCGAAATCCGTCTGCGTACCAGCGATGCTGCGGTCCACACCGATCCGGTCGCGTTGATGCGCGCGGTGAGCAATCTCGTATCCAATGCACTCAAGCATGCTGGCGCCACGACAATCCTCCTTGCCGCGCAGGAGCGAGGGGACCACATCGCGATCCACGTCATCGACAACGGCAGGGGCATGAGCGAGACCGAGATCGCGCAATTCGGCGAGATTGCTGCGAAGGGCGAGGACAGCGACGGGCACGGTCTTGGCCTCGCCCTTGTGCGCGAATTCGTCAATACCCCTGGTCATGACCTCTCGATCCGGTCTCGGCCGGGCAGAGGCAGCTGCTTCACGCTTCGTGTACCGAGAGGCCGCTGAGCGGATGGGGTGTCGACCCCATGGCGGCCCGCCGGATGGCTGCGCTAGTCCGGATGACACACAAGGAGACACGCCATGACGAAGCCGTTCAAATCCGCCGCAATCGCCGCCATCGCCTTTCTCGCTTCGGCATGTTCGGCGACCTCCGAACAGACCCTTGCCATCGCACTTTCACCACCCGAACCCAAAGCTTCGATTGCCCTGTGCCAGAGTGAAGAGCGGCAGCTTTTCCTCGGCCAGTCTACCACCGACGAGTTCGGCTATGCCATCGCCGTGTGTGTCCTGAAAGGGGAGGGTCAAAACGACGATCGTGTCAGCGTTGTGCTTGCGGGCGAGGGCGGCAACCTGCGCACATCGTGCCTTGCCAGCGCGTGCGAGGGGGTGATCGAATACAGTCGTTACACACGCTACCGCTTCACCGAGCTAAGGCTCAAATGGTCCACCGATTCCGGTGAGCACCAGCTTGTCGAAGGTTTCGATGCACAGGATATGGGCGCCGAAACCGATACAGCGGTGCTTCACTACTGGCCCGGTTCCGACGATGCCGAGCAACTGGCTTCCGGCTATGCCCCGCTTGCGTTGATGGAACTTGGCAAGAGCCTGCCGGACAATTGAGCCGGACTATTCCAGCCCGAGTGCATCGAGATCCATGGTGGCGGCGGAATAGCTCGCCGCCGCGAGCCTGCCGTTGAGATCGGCACGGATCGCGCGGATCTGTGCGTCGGCTGCGCTTTCCTCGCGCAAATTGACGAGGAAGAAGTCCCCAGCGCCGAGATCGAACCGCTTGCGCTCGGCAGCGACCATCGCATTGGCCTGGTCGACCTCCTGC
Source organism: Erythrobacter sp. GH1-10 (assembly GCF_045363165.1). Classification (NCBI taxonomy): domain Bacteria; kingdom Pseudomonadati; phylum Pseudomonadota; class Alphaproteobacteria; order Sphingomonadales; family Erythrobacteraceae; genus Erythrobacter; species Erythrobacter sp. GH1-10. Next base: position 1,033,158 of record NZ_JBJFLP010000001.1, read on the forward strand.
TCCGAAAGTTCGGCCAGTTCGAGCGCGGTCCCCAGCGTGGTCACGATATTGCCGAGTTCGACTTCGATCCGGTCGGCCACCCGCCGCTCGCGCAGTTCGATTTCGCGTAGTTCGGCCTCGGCCCGTTGCAGGCGACCGCGAGCCTCGCGGCGCTGGATCGGAACGGTGAACTTCACTCCGACCACCGTGTCGGTAGAGTCGAAACTGGAGCCGCCATCGCCCACCGCGCCGAAATCGCGCGACAGCTCGACGTTGAAATCGAGCTTGGGCTGGAGGTCGTTGCGGCGCAATTCGATCGTGTTGGTCGCCCGCTCGACTGCAAGGCGGAAATTCTGCAATTCGGGGCGGTTGTCGAGAACCTCATTCGATTGCGATGCCAAGAGACGATCCAACTCGGGCAAGCCGGCGAGCAGATCGGTATCAGGCAACTGCTCGCGCGTCGGGGTGATCAGCCGTCCCGATGCATCGCGAATGTAGTAGGACAGGCCGTTCGACGCGGTGCGGAAATTGCGTTGCGCTTCGGCAAGCAGGGTCTTGCGACGGATCACGTTCTGCTCGTTTTCGGTAAGTGCGATCTGCGGGATCGCCCCCGCGCGAACCTGCCGACTGAGGCCGATGGTGCGTGCCTGCGCGATCTCCAGCAATTCCTCGTATACCTCGATCTCGCGCCCCGCCGCGACCCAGCGCCAGTAGGCCTTCAGCGCCTCGTGCTGGACGTTGAGCTGGACCAGCATGACATCGAGGCTGGCCTGGCTCGCAGCGAGGCGGGCATCCTCGATGGCAAAGCGGCGCTTATCGATCCGCCGGTCGCGCAGCAGCGAGAACAGCGCACCGATCTTGAACTCGCCGGCCTGGTTGGTGTTGTAGTAATTCTCGTAGATCGGGAAGGTCCCGTCCGACAGGCGATAGCTGCCGTAGACCTCGGCACCAAACGGTCGCAGCGGCTGGATCGCGCCGACCTCGGCGAATCCGCCCGAGTAAAAACCCGTCACCCGGTCATAGGCCTCCGCCTCGAGCATCAGGTCGAACGCGCCGTCGGCGGAAAGCTGGTCGCTGCGCGCGGCGGCCTCGCGCTCGAAGCTCTCGAGGATGCTGGGGAAGGTCAGCACCGAGCTGCGCAACACTTCTTCAGGGAGGAGCGGCCCTTCTGTCAGCGCCTGTTCGAGCGGATCGTCGAGCGGTTCGATGTTCTGCGCTGCCAGCGGTTCGCCAAACGCATCGAGCGCGACCGCCAGCCCAAGGGCAACCACCGACCGCATAATCAGACGCCCTGCCCGCCCGTGTTGGTGGCAGGCGGAAGCTCGGGCGGGAAATTGTTGAGCTGGCGCCAGATCTCATAGCCGACCGGAACGGTTTCCAGCAGGATCCACGCACGTACCGAGGCGCCGTATCGGGCGTAGCGCTCTTCGGGCCAGGGAAGGTCGGCGCGCGCATCCTCGGCGATCAGCACACGGAACCGGCCATCCGCCTGCGCCGACTGGTCGACCGAGATCACGACGCCGCCGAAAGTGCCGACCGCGACCGATGGCCAGCCGCTGAACTGGACGGCGGGCCACCCTTCGAACTGGATGCGCGCCTTCTCGCCGACCTGCAGCAGGCCGACATCGCGGCCATCGACAAAGATCTCGATCACCCGTTCCGAGGTCTCTGGCACGAAGCTGGCCAATACATCGCCCGCGCTCACGAGTGTTGCGGAGTCGCCCGAATTTACCGACTGGATGAAACCGTCGCGCGGGGCGACGACGAGCTGTTCGGATTGCCGCGACAGAGCGGTTTCGGACCGGGTGAGGTTGGCCTGCGCCCCGGCGACCCGCCCGCGCATCTCCTCCACCCGGATTTGCGCCTGTTCGTAGTCGCGACGCGCGGTAAGGCCCGCAGCGAACAACTCCGCCATGCGCCGTTCGTCGATCTGGGCGGTCGCGAGCGCGTTTTGCGCCGACTGCAGTTGGATCTGGGCCTGCTGGCGCTCGATCTGCAGCCGCTCGATCAACCGCGGATCGATGTCCGAGATCCGCGCAATGGGATCGCCCTTCAGCACTGCGCTGCCGTCGCGCACGAACCATTCTTCGATCCGTCCGGATACGAGCGCGGTGATTTCCTGCTGCCTTTCCTCCGGATCGAGCGTGGTCACCTTGCCCGGTCCGCCGGTGGTCTGGACCCACGGCACAAAGATGAGGAAGCAGACCAGCGCGACGATCCCCGCCAGCACGATGACATAGACAGTGCGCATCACGCGCGGCGTCTTGATCTCGTCCAGCGCGGTGAAATGCGCCATGTCTTCCTTGTTGCGTACGGCGGCGCTCATTTCCCCGCCACCTCGCGTTTGCCAGGCTTGGGAGCGATTTCATCCGTCGCCAGGGGGCGAGGGCCCGAAGGTTGGCGCGGCGGCTTCTGGTTCACCGCCAGGCAGAAATCGTCAAAATCCTTGAAGTATCGTTGCTGCGAAGCCTCCATGAACAGGAAACGATCGAAGCCAAGGTCGATCCGGCGGTTCGAAAAGCAGATCACGGTAGAATATGCCTGTTCGCGCAGCGTCTTTACGGCGCGCGCAAGATTTTCCTCGTCGATCAGGTCGAACAGCTGACTGAGCACTAGGACTCGCGGCTGTTCGAGCAGCGCGTTGGCAAGCTTCAGCTGCTGCAATTCCACCGAGGATAACGGCCAGCCGGTCGAGGCGACCACGGTGTCGAGACCCTTCTCGAAGGTGGCGATCGTGTCGGTCAGGCCGACCGTTTCGAGCGCGCCCACCATGCGGTGGCTCGCGGTCGTGGGGCAGGACAAGCCGAGATATTCGCGGATCGTCATGCCGACGAAGCTCGGCCGTTCGAGGACATGCACGTCCTTGCGCAGATTGCCTGTCTCGATCTCGCGCAGGTCGACACCGCCCATCGTGGCGAAGCCGCTTTGCGGCAATTCGTGCATCTTCAGGATGTTGGTGAACAGCCGCTGGACCCCGGGCTGGCTCGCCGACGCCATCACGATCGCGCCACTCGGAATCTCGAAGTCAAGCACCGCATCTTCGTGTCGTGCGCGCCCGCGAACGTTGGTGAATACGAGCGTGTGATCCTCCCCGCACACGGGATTGTCGCCCGCCGGCTTTTCCTGTTCGACATCGTAGAACAGCGTCAGTTCTTCGATCGCGGCACACAGGTCGTAGAAATAGGTGAGGTAGGTGCCGAGCTGCGCAACGCCGAAAAAGGCCACCGAGAGAACCAGCTCGGCGGCGACCAGCTGGCCGAGCGTCAATTGCCCCTGGATCACCAGCCAGCCGCCCAGGCCGAGGAGGACAGCGCTGGCAGCCGCATACATCAGCAGGAAAGCGAGCGTTTGCGAGAAATGCTGGCGGAAGTGCCGCTTGCGCTGGTCGATATAGCCGTGGGTATATTCGTCGGTGCGGTCGAGCGCGTAGTCGATCCGGCGCTGCGATTTGAAGAACCCGTTGGATTCTCCGATCGTCTCGAGCCAGGCGGCGGTCTGGTGCTTGGCATGGGACAGGTCGATCCCGGTCCGGATCGCGCGCCCGCCCCATGTCAGCCAGACGACCCAGATGAGCGCGCTCATCACCAGCGTGAAGACAAGAAAAAGCGGGTGGTAGAGCGAGACCAGAACAAAGCCGACCGCGACTTGCAGCACCACCGAAAATCCGCCGATGAACAACACAGGCAGAGCGATCTGGACGTTGATCACATCGAAGTAGCGGTTGAACAGCGCGCTTTTCTTGCGGTCGCCGAAGAAGGGGTCCTGCGCATAAACCGATATCAGCGCGATCTCGGCGACCATGCGGGCGTAGAACCGCCGCGCGAAGATCTCCATGAGGTGGATCCGCAGCGCATTGAGTAGGCCGAACAGGACCAGCAGCCCGAACAGCGTGAGCGAGAGCATCACCAACGGCGCGGCGAGTGCGGTGTTGGCGACGTTGTTGATCAGAAACTGGACCGAAATCGGAGTCGCGAGCGAAAGCAGGCTTACGCCGAGCCCGTAGACCAGGCTAAGCCAGTAGAAATTCGCTTCCGGCTTCAATATCTCGAAAAACCGGCGGAAGAAGGTCCCCAGCGAAAGCCGGGTGCCGTAGGTCGCATTGTCAGTGGCCATAGCGGCGTCTCAGTCCATCGAGCGTCGAAAAAAGCGTTTCGTCTTTGTGCGCACGCCGGTATCCCCACCCGGACGTCCGACGGGATTTTGGCCCGTCGCAGCGCGGATGAAACGCTTACCTGCAAGGGCGGTTCCGCGATTACGGTGGGCAAAAGTACAAGGGGATTGAAAATGAGCGACTTGAACCAGCGGCTTGAGGCGGCTCCCGTCGTACCCCTGATCGACGAGAGCGATGCCAATCGCGCGGTCGCGACGGCGAAGGCGCTGGGTGAGGGCGGGCTCGGCGTGATCGAGGTCGTGCTGCGCAGCGAAGGCGCGCTCGAAGGCATGAAGGCGATTATCGAGCTGGGCGGAGACCTTGTGGTCGGTGCGGGAACGGTGCTGACGCTCGGTCAGGCGAAGGAAGTGCATCAGGCGGGCGCGCAGTTCATCGTCTGCCCCGGCCTCGTCGACGAGATCGCCGAATACTGCCTTGCTGAAGGGATCCCGTTCTTCCCGGGCACAATGACCGCGGGCGAGGTGCAGCGCGCCTATGCGCTGGGCCTGCGCGAAGTGAAGTTTTTCCCGGCAAGCCTCGCCGGCGGCGTGCCGATGCTCAAGGCTTTCGGATCGGTGTTCCGCGAAATGCGCTTCATGCCGACGGGCGGCGTGTCGCCCGGCAACCTTGGCGAATTCCTCGCGCTACCCCACGTGCTCGCGTGCGGGGGCAGCTGGCTTACTCCGAAGGACGCAATCGAGGCGGGTGACTATGCTGCTGTGACGCAGCTGGCTCGCGAGGCGGTCGCAATCGCCCGGACCGCGCGCGGGTAAGCGGAGCGCGGTGTCGCTGGACCACCACCATATTCTGCTGGTTGGCGGCGGGCACGCGCATGTAGCGGTGCTGGCCGACTGGATCAGGAGCGGTGTTCCGGCAGACCGCGCCACCCTTCTCACACCGCATCCGAACTTGCGCTATTCCGGCACGGTGCCGGGCTGGATCAGCGGACAATATGACCGCGACGAGGGTTTGGTCGATCTCGCGGCGCTGGCGGAGCGCGCCGGTATCCGGCTGGTGCCCGATCGCTGTATCGCGATCGATCCGGAAAACCAGGTCGTCCAGACGGGGAACGGAGAAGAGATCCCATACGATATCGCCTCGATCGATACCGGGGGTGTGGGCCGTGCCGGAACGGTGCTCGGCGAGGATCCGCGATTGATCGACGTCCGACCGATCGACAGCTTCGTGGAACGCATCGACGCCTTGGTAGACGCAGCGCGAATTGCCGTGATTGGCGGCGGTGCGGGCGGGGTCGAGCTCGCTGTCGGCCTGCGCAACCGCAAAGGGGCGGTACAGCGGCCCGAAGTCGTGCTGGTCGCCGGAATCGAAGGCCTCCTGCCGGGCTTCGGCGCTTCGGTTCGAAGCAAGGTGAGCGATGAGCTGGAACGGCAGGAGATCGAGCTGATCGGTCAGGACGCCATGATCGACGCCGGTGCTTTCCAGGCGGGTACCTCCCGCCTCGAACCGGTCGATTGCATTGTCGCTGCGCTCGGCAGCGCTGCACCTGAATGGCCTCGCGCCAGCGGTCTCGCCTGTGACGAGGACGGCTTCATCGCGGTGGACGAGCACCAGCGATCGACGTCGCATCCGGATATCTTTGCGGCGGGGGATGTCGCCGCGCGGCAGGACCGCGATGTGCCGCATTCGGGTGTCCACGCAGTGCACACCGGGCCGATCCTCGCCGACAACATTCGCGCCGCCGCCGCCGGGCTGCCGCCGTCGAAGAGCTATCGCCCGCGTCGCTTCAGCCTGTACCTGCTCTCGACAGGAAACGGTTCTGCCATCGCCAGCTACGGACCTTTCTCGGCAAAGGGCCGTTGGGTAGCGAAGCTCAAGCACTGGATCGATACCGGCTGGATCGAGAAATATGCGCGACTGGGCGGAAAGCTGTAACCACCTGCTACTGCGCCGCGAACAGGGGACATCGGGCACATCATGAAAAAGATTCTCATCATCCTGGCACTGGCCGCTCTGATTGCGGCCTATTTCCTGTTCGATCTGGGGCAGTACCTCACGCTCGACGGGATCAAGCAGGTCGCTGGCGAGGTCGACGGGTTCTACCATGACAATCCCGTGCTGGTGCTCGGCGCGTTCTTCCTGATCTACGTTGCCGTGACAGCGGCCTCGCTTCCGGGTGCGGCGATCCTCACGCTCGCGGCGGGTGCGCTGTTCGGGCTGTTGACAGGGACGATCCTCGTCTCCTTCGCCTCAACCATTGGCGCGACGCTGGCGTTTCTCTCGTCTCGCTACGTGCTGCGCGACACGATCGAAGCGCGCTTCGGCGAGCGGTTGAAGGCGATCAACCAGGGGCTGGAGCGCGATGGCGCGTTCTACCTGTTCACGATTCGCATGATCCCGCTGTTTCCGTTCTTCGTGGTAAACCTCGTGATGGGGCTGACGCGGATCGGGACCTGGACATTCGCATGGGTGAGCCAGGTGGGGATGCTGCTCGGCACGATCGCCTATGTGAACGCCGGTACGCAGCTGGCGCAGATCGAAAGCACCTCCGGACTGCTCTCGCCCATGCTGATCGGCTCATTCGTGTTCTTGGGCATCGTGCCGTGGATCGCGAAGGGCATCATTGGCATCATCAAGCGGCGCAAGGTCTACAAGGGATACACACAGCCGAAGAGCTTCGACCGCAATCTGGTGGTGATCGGTGCCGGATCGGCCGGTCTGGTCTCGGCCTACATCGCCGCGACCGTGAAGGCGAAGGTGACGCTGGTCGAAGCCAACGAAATGGGCGGCGATTGCCTCAACACCGGCTGCGTGCCGTCGAAGGCGCTTATCAAGAGCGCGAAGGTCGCCGCGCAGATGCGCAATGCCGATCGATACGGATTGAAGCCGGTCGAACCCGAGGTGCCGTTCCGTGAGACCATCGCGCGGGTGATGGACATCATCAAGGCGATCGAACCGCACGACAGCGTCGAACGCTACGAAGGGCTCGGAGTCGACGTGGTGAAAGGCTATGCGACCATCGTCGATCCATGGACGGTCGAGATCGCCTTGAACGACGGCGGAACGCAGCGGCTCACGACGCGAAGCATCGTGATCGCCAGCGGTGCGGAGCCGGTGGTGCCGCCGATCGAGGGCATCGAAGGCAGCGGGTACCTCACCAGCGAGACGATGTGGGACGCGTTCGCGCAGATGGAGCGCGCGCCCGAACGGGTTGCAGTGCTCGGCGGTGGACCGATCGGATGCGAACTGAGTCAGGCACTTGCGCGGCTAGGCTCGAAAGTGACTCAGGTCGAGATGGAAGGCCGTGTGCTCGGACGCGAAGACTCGGAAGTTTCGGCGATGGCCCAGTCTGTGCTGGAGGAGGCTGGCGTCGACGTTCTCACCGGGCACAAAGCCGTTAGGGTCCTCAACGGAGTGCTCGTCGCCGAACACGGTGAAGGGGACGTCGAAATCCCGTTCGATACGCTGATCGTCGCGGTCGGTCGAAAGGCGCGGCTGACCGGCTTCGGGCTGGAAAAGCTCGGCATCGACACCGACAAGACCGTGAACACGGACGAATTCCTCGCCACCAGGTTCCCGAACATCTTCGCCGCGGGAGATGTCGCGGGGCCATACCAGTTCACGCATGTCGCGAGCCACCAAGCCTGGTATGCCAGTGTCAACGCCCTGTTCGGAACATTCAAGAAGTTCAAGGCCGATTATCGGGTGATCCCGGCGGTGACCTTTCTCGATCCCGAATTCGCCCGCGTCGGGCTCAACGAGACCGAGGCGAAAGAGCAGGGCACCGAATACGAGATCACGACCTACGGTATCGATGATCTCGACCGCGCGATCGCCGAGAGCGAGGCTGAGGGTTTCGTCAAGGTTCTTACGGCCCCGGGCAAGGACACCATCCTCGGGGTATCCATCGTCGGCAGCCATGCGGGGGAATTGCTTGCCGAATACGTGCTGGCGATGAAGCACAAGATTGGCCTCAACAAGATCCTCGGCACGATCCACTCCTATCCGACCATGGCCGAAGCCAACAAGTTTGCTGCGGGCGAATGGAAGCGCGCGAACAAGCCCGAAAGGCTGCTCGGCTGGGTCGAGAAGTATCACGATTGGCGGCGCGCCTAGCGCCCACCCGAACACCCTGGAGAACCCCCAATGCTCACAAAAATATCCCTGCTCATCATGCGCATCGGCACCGGCGGCTTGCTGGTGGTGTGGGGCTTGGTCCGCGTGGTCGGCGAAAAGGGCGTTGGCCTTGCCGACAAGTACTACAGCGGCGTCGGATCGAACGAGATGCTGCAGCTCGCCTATGGCTATGCCGAGATAGCGCTCGGCATACTGGTGATCCTGGGGGTGATGCGGAAGTACACCTTGATCGGATCGGCGGTGATCCTCGTAGGCGGCGCCATCCCGATCTGGCGGCACTTCCTCGACCCGTTCGGCGAATATCTCCACGAAGATGCCAATATCCTGTTCTTCCCTTCGCTGACCGTGGCCGGGGCCGCACTTGCGCTGATCGCGCTGCGCAAACACGACACGCTGGCGCTCGATCGTCTTTTCGGCAAGAAAGGCTGATCGCAGCGCCGCTCCGGGCGCAGTCGGGGGATCGCATTGGAACTGTTCGACCAGTTGCGCGGGATAGCAGGAATTGCCGTGCTGCTCGTCATTGCATGGGGATTGAGCGAGGATCGCGGCGCGCGGCCCAGTTGGCGCTGGATCGCCGGTGCGATCGCGTTGCAGGGGCTGCTCGCCTTGCTGATCGTGCGCGTGCCCTTCGTGTGGGACATAGTGACGCTTGCCAATGAGGGCGTTGCGGCGATCGAGCGCGCGACGCTTGACGGATCGTCCTACATGTTCGGCTATCTCGGGGGCGCGCCGTTGCCGTTCGAGCTCAAAGACGGCGTCGATCCACCGCTTATCATCGCGTTCCAGATCCTGCCGCTGGTGATCGTGTTTTCCGCACTTGCCGCGCTGCTGTGGCACTGGGGCGTGCTGCGATGGCTCGTGAACGGCTTGTCGTTCCTCTTGCGCAAATCGCTTGGCGTGAGCGGCGTCGTCGGCCTGTCCGGGGGCGCGAACATGTTTCTTGGCGTGGTCGAGAGCCCGCTGGTGGTACGCGCCTATTTCCTGCGCATGAGCCGCGCCGAGCTGTTCCAGGTCATGGTGCTCGCGATGGCGACGATCTCCGGCGCGATCCTTATCCTCTACGCGACTACGCTGCGCGAAACCGTGCCCGATGCGGTGGGACACATGATCTCCGCCTCTCTGGTGTCGCTACCGGCTGCGTTGCTGATCGCGAAGCTGATGGTGCCGGGAAAGGCCGAGGATGCCGCGACCGAAACCGATGGAAAAGACGACGAGCCGGGGCTCAAATACGAGAGCAGTATCGACGCGATCGTGAAGGGCACGATGGACGGGATGCAGCTGTTCCTCGCGGTGATCGCGGTGATCATCGTGGTCTTTGCGCTGGTTTCTCTGACCGACCAGGTGCTGGCGCTGTTGCCACTGGTCGGAGACGAGCCGCTGACGCTGAAACGCATATTCGGCTGGCTGTTTGCGCCGGTGATGTGGCTGATCGGCGTTCCGTGGGCCGAGGCGCAGGCCGCAGGGGGCCTGATGGGGACCAAGGCGATCCTCAACGAATATGTCGCCTATCTCGAGCTCGCCGCGCTTCCCGACGGCACGCTTGGTCCGCGCAGCCTGCTGATCGTAACCTATGCGCTGTGCGGCGTGGCCAACCTCGCCAGCGTCGGCCTGCTGGTCTCGACAATCGGCACGCTCTGTCCTGAACGCCGCGCCGAGGCCGCTGGGCTTGGCATCCGCAGCTGGATCGCAGGCAATCTGGCCACTGCAATGACCGGCGCGTGGATCGGGCTGGTGACGTTCGGGGTGGCCTGATGCTCGACGCAAAGCTTCGACCTCTCATCGATCCGCCGCTTGGCCTTCTGGGCCGCGCGCTGGCGGGGATCGGGATCAGCGCGAACATACTGACGCTCGGGGGGCTTGCGCTCGGTCTGGGCGGGGCAGTGGCCGTCGCTTTCGGGGAACTGTGGCTGGGACTCGCGCTCATTCTCGCCAATCGGCTCCTTGATGGCCTGGATGGGGCCGTCGCCCGGGTGCGCGGGCCGACACAATTGGGCGGATATTTCGACATTGTCGCCGATTTCGCCTTTTACGTTTCGGTTCCGCTGGGCTTTGGCATCCTCGCGAGCGAAAACACGCTTCCCGCTCTCGTCCTGGTCGCGAGCTTTGTGCTTACCGGAGTGAGCTTCCTCGCCTTCGCGGTCATTGCCGCCGAGCGTGGCGAGAGCACCGAGGCGCATGGCACAAAAAGCTTCTTCTATTCGACCGGCCTCGCCGAAGGCACCGAGACCATCGCGGTGTTCGTGGCGATGTGCGTGTTTCCGGCGTGGTTCGGCGCCATCGCCTATGGCTACGCCGCTCTGTGCGTGCTCACCGTGTTCCAGCGCAGCGCGCTGGCTGTCATGCAATTCAGGGCGTGATCAACGCTGGCCGATCTGCTTGGCGACCTGATCGCGCAATTCGGCAATCCGTTTGGCGTTGGCGCCGAGATCGCTGCGACCGACACGGCTGACCGAGCGGAAGTCGATCTCGTTCTCGCCGATCCGGGCGACGACATCGTCCTTGAACCCGAACCAAAACGTCTCCGCTACGCCTTCGACGCGGCCCGCTTCGTTATCCGCGCGAATGTCGGTGAAGCCCATTTCGCCCATCGCCGCCGCGACCGCCGCGACCGCGTCTTCCTTGCTCGCTCCGCCCAGTGGCAGTGGTGAGAGCTTCGCATAGGTATCGTTGATGATCTGCGCGTGAGACTTGATCGCGAGCTCCGGCGGGCTGTTCTTGTATGCTTCGAGTTCGCCCAGCGGAGTCTGATAATCGTTCAGCGGGTTGGCGCCGAAATCCTCGCGCGCCGCCACTGTCGCAGCTGAGAATTCGGGCGGGTTGGCGGTGTCCGTTGCGACGTCGTGAATCGGGTTCTCCGCGGCGGTGGTGCCGACCGAAGACAGCATGCCGAGAATGCCCAGCGGAACGGCGAGACCGATGGCGGGCAGAATCCAGCCCTGACGAGGTTTCTTCCAAAGGGCCATGACCAGCAGGATCAGAGACACAAGGGCGACGAGGCCCAGCACGATCGGCCCGCCCCCGATGACCAGCGTTCCCAGACCGGTCTGCCAGCTCCAGATACCGAACTTCGTACCGAGCGCTGCGGTGGCAAAATAGAGCGGCAGGAACAGCAGCAGCCCGCCGACGAGCTTGGTTTTCCAGGACATGTTTTTCATGGGCGCTTGTTAAGCCTGGCTTTGCGGCTTGGCAATGAAGACCTTGCCCGAGACCTGCGGTGAGGCTGCCCGCACAAACGCAAAAATTGTTGGGAAACCCTTTCCGGCTCGTGCGTTGAGGGGGCGTGGAAAGCGCGGGAAGGGCGGGAGGAGAACCGTGCCGAACCAGAGCTTTCAACGCTGAATGAAGTGGTTTAGGTCCCGTCGTGGGATCTTCGAGCAAGACAGAGGATTACTGATATGAAGCGTACTTATCTGATGGGCGCAACTGTGCTCGCAAGTGCATTGACCCTCGCCGCATGCGGCGGCCGGACCGACGGCGACACCGCCCCGGCGCCGGCAGAAGAGGAAACCGCCACTGCGCCGGCTGAAACCGAAGAAGCGCCGGCCGAAGCCGCAGCGCCGGAAGTCGAGCCGAACGGCACCGTCATCGAAATCCAGATGCTCACCCGCGATCCGGACGATCCCAGCGGCCTGCAGGTTTTCAAGCCGCGCCTCGTCACCGCCAAGGTTGGCGACACGGTCAAGTTCGTCCCGACCGATCCGACCCACCAGTCGTCGTCGATCGACGGCATGGTCCCCGAAGGCGTCCAGGGCTGGCGCGGTGAGATCAACAAGGAAGTTTCTTACGTCCTGCCGAAACCGGGCGTCTACGGCTACCAGTGCGTGCCGCACTATGCAGCGGGCATGATCGGCCTGATCATCGTTGAAGGCGAAGGCATGGAAGACAATGTCGAAGCCGCCAAGGCAGTGACCCACCCGGGTCTCGCCGGTCGCGAATTCACCGAGATCTTCGAAGAAGCCGGCCTCTAAGAGCCGATTTCAAGCTGACACGAAAAAGGGCGGTGTGGGAAACCACGCCGCCCTTTCTCTTGGTCGATTCGAGCCTGCGCTTAAGCCACGCAAGACGGATGGGATCAGGCCGCTGCCGACATCCGCGCCAGTTCGCATTGCGACCAGATTTCGCTCAAGGCGTTGATCAGCCGTGTGATATCGCCGTCGTCGTGGACCGGCGAAGGGGTCAGGCGCAGCCGCTCGGTCCCGACCGGAACGGTGGGGTAGTTGATCGGCTGCACATAGATGCCGTGATTGTCCATCAGCCAGTCGCTGATCATTTTGCACTTCTTCGCATCACCGACCATCACCGGGATGATGTGGCTCGGATTGTCGAGGTGCGGGATGCCCATGATGTCGAGACTGCGCCGGACCTGCTTGACGCGTTCCTTCTGCAGGTCGCGTTCGGCGTTGCTTTCCTTGAGATGCCGGATGCTCGCGGCTGCGCCCGCGGCGACAGCCGGAGGCAGCGCGGTCGAGAAAATGAAGCCGCTGGCAAAGCTGCGGACGAAATCGACCAGGTTGGCCGAAGCGGCGATATAGCCGCCCATCACGCCGAACGCCTTGCCCAGCGTCCCCTCTATCACGGTGATCCGGTCCATCAGACCTTCCTGTTCGGCAATGCCGCCGCCGCGCGGGCCATAGAGGCCGACGGCGTGGACCTCGTCGATATAGCTCATCGCGCCGTGCTTCTCGCAAACGTCGAGGATCTCTGCGATCGGGGCGATGTCGCCGTCCATCGAATAGACGCTCTCGAAAGCGACCAGCTTGGGCACATCTGGTCCGAATTCGGACAGCATCCGGTCGAGGTCTTCCGGATCGTTATGCTTCCAGATCTTGTAGGGGGCGCGGCTGTGGCGGATCCCTTCGATCATCGAGGCATGGTTGAGCGCGTCTGAGAACACCACGCAGCCCGGGATCTTGGCTGCGAGCGTCCCCAGACCCGCCCAGTTCGATACGTATCCGCTGGTGAACAGCAGCGCGGCTTCCTTGCCGTGCAGGTCGGCGAGCTCGCGCTCCAGCAATACGTGATGGTGATTGGTGCCCGAAATGTTGCGCGTGCCGCCTGCACCCGCGCCGCATTCATCGAGGCATTCGTGCATCGCTTCGAGCACCTTGGGATGCTGGCCCATGCCGAGATAGTCGTTCGAGCACCACACGGTGACCGCCTGCGTCTCTTCGTCGATGAAGCGCGTGGCGTGCGGGAACTTGCCCCGGTGCCGTTTGATATCGGTGAACACCCGATACCGACCATCTTCGCGAACGGTGTCCAGCTCGCTTGCGAAATAGGCTTCGAAGTCCATGACGTTTCCCTCTGTTGTCATCTCTTATGTTCTCGAATTCGTGTCGTTGCGCACCGCCACGGCGCGTTTCGGAAGGGCCCAGCCCCACAGCATTCCGTCGCGGAACGGCAGAGCCAGGAAAAGGTGCTCGAGCACGCCGAGCAGGCATAATGTCGTCAGCAGGCTCGCCCCGACCATCTCGGCGCTTCCGACCGGTGCGGCGAGTGCGAGCGATCCGAACCATCCCGCCACCGATGCGATGGCAGCGATCGACACCGCCAGCAGCAAAGTCATCCTGTTCGCCCCGAAATAGGTCTTGAGATAGGCGAGGTGCGCGGGGAGCATTTCGGCGGTCGAATTGGGCACGCCGACATACATGTTGATCTTGGCGGTCAGGCGCAGGCCGAATAGCAGCACGAACACCGTCGCGCCGATCTGGTTAGGCGCGTTCCAGGACAGCGAGATCAGCAGAAGCGCAGTAAGCGCCAGCGCGACCTCGTGATGGATCACGGTCGCGCTCGCCTGGGCGAAACGGCGCGCTCCCGTTAGCCCTTCCTCGGCGGGAATGCGGCGCGGTCCTGCTGCGGCTCCGGTGAGGAAGCCGATCTCGTGCCAGCCCCACACCATCAAGGCACCGCCGAAGGCAAGATAGACCCCCCAGAGCGAAGCCGATTGCGAGGCGATCAGAATCGCGATGAGCCCTGCGATGCCGAAGGCTCCGCCGATCAGGATACTGCGCGAAAAGGTCGCGCGGTCGCGATTGTCGGCCCAGGCAATCAGCCCGGTCGCGACAAACCAGATCGCAACCGTCACGATGAACGGCACAATATGGCCGCTCCAGCTTACCATGCGGGCTGGAGCCTGATCGATTGCGGCAGCGTGTTGGGCTTGGTGCGATGGAAGTACATCTTGGCGAAGTTCCAGCCCGCACCGGCCATGCCGCTGACGCGCTTGGCAAAGCCACCGATGCCGCCCTGTGCCTTTCCGTCTTCGATACGGAGTGCGGCCTGGCGCAGCGCTTCCATATTGGCGCGGAATTTCGGACTGTCGATGTCGAGCTCGACCGGGAAGACCTGGCGGCTGATCTGGTTGCAGACCTCGAACACCTTGTAATCGTATTCGGTCGGATCGAGGCCGAGTGCCTTGTGGAACACCGGACGGGCGTGATCGCGCACATACATCGTGGCGTAGACCGAAAGCAGGAAGAACCGGATCCACAGCTTGTTGTGGCCCTTCAGCAGTTTGGGATCGGCGTGCATCAGCATCGCGAAGGCTTCGCCGTGGCGGAACTCGTCGTTGCACCATTCTTCGAACCAGTCGAAGATCGGGTGGAACTTGTTCTGCGGGTTTGCCGCGAGGTGCCTGTAGATCGTGATGTAGCGCGCGTAGCCGATCTTCTCCGACAGGTAGACCGCGTACCAGATGAATTTCGGTTTGAAGTAGGTGTACTTCTTTGTCTTGGTCAGGAAGCCGAGATCGACCCCGATGCCGGCGTCTTTCAGGCTTTCATTGATGAAGCCCGCATGACGGCTTTCGTCGCGAGCGAGCAGCTTGAACAGCTGCTTCACGTCCGGGTTCTTCGTGCGCCGGGCGATTTCTGCATAGAGCACGCAGCCGGAAAATTCCGACGTCATCGAGCTGACCATGAAGTCGGTGAATTCGGCCCGCAGTTCGGGCTCGAGGTTTTCGATGATCCCTTCAAACGTGCCCTTGTTGCGGAAGTGCTTCTTGTTCGGATCTCCGACCATGTCCGCGATCAACTGGTCCCACTCCTCGCGCACCAGCGAGACGTCGATTGCGTCAAGCGCGTCGAAATCGGTGGTGTAGAAGCGCGGGGTCAGGATGGTGTCTTGGGTGGCGAGGGCCATCGCCTCGTCGCTGGTCATGATCTTGCCGCCGTGGGCGGCATTTATTTTCGCCGGTGCGTTCATTTGATCCTCCCGGGATTGAAGCTGACCTCGTAGAGTTCCTTGAGGTCGAAATATGCGGCCAGACGGGTCGCGGCGCGGGTCAGGGGACCGGCGCGCGTTACCGTGGCATCGCGTTCGAACGTGGCGCTGTGGCCGAACGGCACCGATATCGGTGCGCCGTGAACGCGGACCTTGTCCCCCGGCTGCAATTCGATATCGCCCTCAAGCTCGACGTGAGCGTGGAAATGATCCGGACTCTGTTCGACCAGAATTCTGCAGGCCGTATCGAACTGCCTTGCATTCGTCTGGATGCCCGGTGGCATGGTTTGTGCGCTGGATCCCATCAACGCTTCTCCTCTTATTTCAACATGGCGGCGAAAACCGCGCGGTTATCGGCACCGAAAGATGCCAGTTCGATCGACTTGTCCGTGGTGGTGTCGCGCAGCGAGAGCGCGCCGTTGTCCCACGCGATCAGTTCGAAGGGAGTGGCGCGACCGATGCCTCTGATCCGCCGTTCATGGACCAGGCTGCGGACGCTCGAGCGGACGAAGCCGCCGGTTGCCGGTGCGAAGCTCGCAATGACCTCGCCGCTTGCCGCATCCTCGACCCGGACGGTGCCGTCCGCCTCGTCGTAGAATTGGATGCTGCGCGTTGCGGTGGACATCACGCCTTCCTGCGCGCGAACCTCGCTCGGCACTGCCGCGCGGTCGACATAGCCAAACGCAACCACCGATGTCAGCGCGAGCGAAATCGCAACCACGCCGCCCATCATCATGATCGGCACCTTGTGGATTGCAAATTCGTCCTCTTCGTATTCACGTACGATCATGCCGGCGCTCCCCTGAGACCACGATCGGCCAACTCGCCCGCCTTGGCCGGACGGGGGGCAGGGCCGTTCTCCTGCTTGCCCGTTTCGGCTGTGCGATCCTTGATCTCGGTCAAATTCTGCTCGATCCGGTTGAATGCGCTGCAGGCATCGGCGAGTTGCTTCGCAACGCCTTCGGCATCGGGGATCGCGCGCAGCATCGGTTGCGGCATCGCGAACTTCCAGGGGCGCACATGCGGCCACAGCAGCACGTAACCGAGCAGTCGATCGCCATTAAGTTCGAGCGCGATGTCGCCATGTCCCTTGCCGCGCGGTTTCAGATGCGCCGCCTGGACATGTTTGAGCGGCACGTTGATCCGCGTTTCGATCGCCATGCCGATCCGCATGATCAGCCGCTCGTTGGTCAGGATGTAGAGCGTGCTGCGCGCGCTGAGCCAGGCAAGGCCTTGCAGCACCGCGAGGCCGAGGACGCCGAGTACAGCACAGACGATCGCGCCGGCGGCGTTACCGAAGGCGAGCGCCAGCCCGATGAGGACGACGAAATAGATCGCCACGCTCCAGCTGTGGAAGGCGGTGCGCGCCAGCAGCGACCGGTCCGGGCGCCCTTTCCACAATACCTTCTCGTCCGGGGCAGGTGTACCCATCGGATCACCGTCGGCTGCCGGTCCATGTCCGGCAACGTCCGGGTGATCCAGCTCTGGCAGCTCGTGGAGGTCGTTACTCACAGGAACGGCTCACCGCGGTCGGCCGTGGCGTACATGTAGCCACCGCCGAAATAGGCCATGATCTGGTCTTCCTCGAGACGGGTAATCTGGCCTGCGGTCTTGACCTGCGGCACATCCTCGAACTGCTCCGAGGTGATCGCGTCGATTTCGACCTCGTCGGGGCCATCCGGAAGGATACCGGTCAGGAGCCCTTTGCCGTGCACGACGGCGACCGTCATCGGTGCGAGCACCTTGGTTCCGGTGTTGGTCGTCACTTCGAGATAGCGGATCAGGTGTTCGGCCTGGTCGACCCAGATATCGCTCACCTTGCCGACGACCTTCTTGTCGGCTGCGACCACCGGCCAGCCAACGATGTTCGGATCATTGGGCGCGATCTCGATCTCGTGGCTGTCTGCGATTGGGACGATGCGCGGTTTGCCGTCGAAAGTCAGGTCCGGATAATCCTTCCGGTTGGCCCAGGCTGCCGGGCCGAGGCCGTCTTTCATCGCATTGCCGGTCGGCACATAGGGTGCCCCGCCGGCTCCGAACGAACGGACCGCCGGAATTTCGACTGGATCGCGCGGCACGTCTTCGGGGACATAGGTGCCCCGACCGTTCGGCAGCTGGAATTCCTTCTTCTCGAAGTCGAACAGCTTCGGTGTCTCGACCTTTCCGGTCCACTCATCCTCGAGCGGATAGCCTTCGCGGCGGCTCTCTCGATTGAGGTAGATCACCAGCCCGATGAAGAAGACGAAGAAGCTCAGGAAAGCGAGTTCGGCGACGTCGAACGTCCCGACAATGTATGTGTTGTTCATGTCACATTCCTCTCAGTACTTGTGCGGCTAAGAACGGCGGCCGCATTCATGTCGGGAACTCGCGCAGGCCGAACGGCTGGCCGGCGCCTTCCCCCAATTCGTTGGCAGATCTGCGAGCGCGGCCGACAAGCGGTCCGATCGCGGCGAGGCCTGCAAGAAGCAGCAGGATTTCGATGACGTAGACGGTGGTGTAGCCGGTCGCGCGGGTGGCGGTGACGGCGCTTGCATCACCGCTCATGGCAATCGCGGCGACGGTATCGCGCAGCGCTCCGCCGAGCGCGATGCCGGCCCCGGCGCAGGTCGCCTGAACCGCGCCCCACGCGCCTAGCGCGAGGCCCGCCGTCGCATTCTCGGCGAGGTTCATGGCTTCGATCAGCGTGCCGACCGAAAACAGGCCGAGCCCGACGCCGATCAGCGTAGCGCCGATGAACAGCATCGACGGCGAAGCGAAGGGCGCAGCGAAAACGATGACCAGGAATGCGGTGACGCCGAGGACGAGGCCGATCCCGGCAATGCGCAGCGGATCGCCGCCGCGCCCGAGCATCCGGCCCGACCACATGAAGCCAAGCAAGGCGCCGAAAGCCCACGCTCCGGTGAGACCGGTCGTGGCACCCACCGAAAGGCCCAGCACTTCGCCGCCATACGGTTCGAGCAGCGCATCCTGCATCGCAAAGCCAGCGGCGCCGATGCCGATCGCGATCAGCAACCGCGCGTTGCGCCCGTCGCGCACGAAGGCATTCCAAAGCTCGCGGAAATCGGGTGTTTCGCGGTCGGGCGCGGTCGCCGCGACATTGCGCGCTTCCTGCTTCCACAGCGCGGTGAGGTTAAGCACCATTGTGAGCACGGCAGCGCCCTGGATGACCTGCACCAGCCGGGTCGGGCTGAAGTCGATCAGCAAACCGCCGATCACGAAGGCGGCGAACATCATGCCGACCAGCAGCATCACGTAGAGCAGCGCGACCGCGCGCGGGCGCTTATCTTCGGGTGCAAGATCGGTGGCGAGCGCGAGGCCCGCCGTCTGCGTCACATGGAAACCCGCCCCGGTGAGCAGGAAGGATGCGGCCGCCGCGATCACGGCAAGATTGAAGGTCTCGGCCTCGTCGAACAACAGCAGCGCGAAAGGCATGATCGCGAGGCCGCCGAACTGCATAATCGTACCGAACCATATGTAGGGCACGCGTTTCCAGCCGAGGAAGGAGCGGTGCGTGTCGGACTTGTGTCCGATCAACGCCCGGAAGGGAGCGACGAGAAGGGGTACGGCAATGAGCAGCGCGACAATCCAGGCGGGCGTGCCGAGCTCGACGATCATCACGCGGTTGAGTGTGCCGTTCAGCAGCACCATCGCCATCCCGACACTCACCTGGAACAACGAGAGACGCAGCAGCCGCCCGAGCGGCAAGTCGGTGCTTGCCGCGTCCGCGAATGGCATCAGGGCCATTGCGAACTCCGCGAAGGAGGAAGGAGGGCGGGGCGCAGTGCTCATCCGCGCCTTACCAGTTCGAGTGCCTGCGAGGTGTAGAAACCGCTCGAAACGCGCTTCGTGCGGCCGATCGACCAATCGCGCAGCTCGCCGAGACGGGCGCGCAGTTCATCCTCGGCGACGGGCACGATCGCGGGAGAGCGGTTGCCCTTCGGAAAGGCCTTCCCGATCGTGTGCATCGCGCCCAGCAGACGTGTCAGCGGGGCAAAGGTGAACAGGATGGTTTCCGAGGTCCGCTCGCCGATCTGCTCGATCGCGTCGACAAGATCTTCGGGCGAGTAGTGGATCAGCGAATCCATCGCGACGGTGTGGGCAAAGCTCCCGAGCGCAGGATCGAGCATGTCGCCTGCCAGCCAGTCGATCCGGCCATGGCCGATGAAGCCCGGCGTGCGTTCGCGCGCCACTTCGATCAGGCCGCCTGCGACATCCACTCCGGTGACTTCGGCACCGCGATAGGCCGCGCCGATCGCCAGCGCCCCGGTACCGCATCCGGCATCGAGGATACGGGTGCGCCGAAGGTCTGTGGGCAGCCAGTCGAGCAGCGTCGAGCGCATTTCGTCACGGCCCGCGCGCACGGTGGCGCGGATGCCGCTGACCTTGGCGTCCGAGGTCAGGTCGATCCACGCCTGTCTGGCGGTGGAGTCGAAATAGGTCGCGAGCGCCTCGCGGCGGGAATCGAAACCGGTTTGCGCCAATCTGCTGTCTGGATGTGTAGCCATCACTCGAACCCCAGGAAGTCGAAGATGTCGCGGTCCTTCATCGGCTGTGCGGTCGACGGCTCGACCCCGGCCCAGAGCATCGCGGCGAGGCGGAGATATTCGTCCTGTGCGGCGACGACTTCGGGATCGTCACCCATTTCGAACAAGGTGCATTTCTTGAGACGGCTGCGACGGATCGCATCGACGTCCTTGAAGTGCGCGAGGCGTTCCATCCCGATGCGGTCGCAGAAGCGATCGATCTCGTCGGTTTCGCGGCTGCGATTGGCGACCACGCCGGCGAGGCGGACGTCGTAGTTCTTCGACTTCGCACCGATTGCGGCGACGATCCGGTTCATCGCGAAGATGCTGTCGAAATCGTTGGCGGCGACCACCAGTGCGCGCTCTGCGTGTTGCAGCGGGGCGGCGAACCCGCCGCACACCACGTCTCCCAGGACATCGAAAATCACGACGTCGGTATCTTCGAGCAGGTGGTGCTGTTTCAGGAGCTTGACCGTCTGGCCGACGACATAGCCGCCGCAGCCGGTGCCCGCCGGCGGGCCGCCGGCCTCGACGCACATCACGCCGTTGTAGCCTTCGAACATATAGTCTTCGGGCCGCAGCTCTTCGCTATGGAATTCAACCGTTTCGAGCACGTCGATGACAGTCGGCATCAGCTTCTTGGTAAGCGTAAAGGTGCTGTCGTGCTTGGGATCGCAGCCGATCTGGAGCACCCGGTGGCCGAGCTTCGAGAACGCAGCGGACAGGTTCGACGAGGTGGTCGATTTGCCGATCCCGCCCTTGCCGTAGACCGCGAAGACCTTTGCGCCCTTGATCGCGTCGCGCGGGTCGAGCTGGACCTGCACCGAGCCTTCGCCGTCTGGCGGGCTGAAGCTGGATTTGGGGCTGTGGAGGTTCATAGACTAATCCCTTGTCTCATTCGGCGGCAAAGACGCCTTCGAGGCGGTCTTCGAGTTCGTCGTTTGCTTCGCGCAGCGCAGCCAGCGTGGCCTCGTCGGGCTCCCACAGCTGGCGATCGCAGGCTTCAAGCAGGCGGTTTGCGACGCGTGCGGAGCTCTTCGGATTGAGCTCGGCAAGACGGCGGCGCATCTCTTCGTCGAGGACGAAGGTTTCGGAAATTTTCTGGTAGACCCATGGCTGGACCTGACCGGTGGTGGCCGACCAGCCGAGTGTGTTGGTCACGTGCATTTCGATGTGCCGCACGCCTTCGAAACCGTGGTCGAGCATGCCTTCGAACCATTTCGGATTGAGCGTGCGGGTGCGGGTTTCGAGGTCGATTTGCTCGGCGAGGGTGCGGACCTTGGCGTTCCCGCGGGTCGCATCGAGGATATAGACTGGCGCCTCGGCTCCCTTGGCCCTCGCGACCGAGCGGCTGACCCCGCCGAGTCCGTCGACATACTGGTCGAGATCGGTGATCCCGACTTCGACGCTCTCGAGGTTTTGATAGGTAAATTCGACGTCTCGAAGCGCGCTCTGGAGCAGCTCGCGTTGCTGCACGGGAGTGCCGCTGACGCCGTAGGCGAAGCCTTTGTTGATCTCGAACGCGTTGGCGAGTTCGTCCGGATCGGCCCAGACGCCGCCATCGATCATCTGGTTGACGTTCGCGCCGTAGGCACCTTCCTGGTTGGAGAACACTCGCAGCGCGGCGGTTTCGAGTTCGCAGCCATGCGCCTGTTGGTGGGCGAGGCTGTGCTTGCGGACGAAATTGGTTTCGAGCGGTTCGTCGGCCTGGCTTGCCAGCAGCGCGGCTTCGGCGAGCATGCGGGTTTGCAGCGGCAGGAGGTCGCGGAAGATGCCCGAAAGCGTCATCACCACGTCGATACGCGGGCGGCCCAGTTCTTCGAGCGGGATCAGTTCGGCCCCGCACAGGCGGCCGTAGCTGTCGCGCCGTGGCTTGGCGCCCATCAGCGTCATCGCCTGCGCGATCTGGACGCCTTCGGTCTTCATGTTGTCGGTGCCCCACAGCACCATCGCGATGCTTTCGGGGAAGGGCTGTCCGCTCTCAACGTGGCGCGAGATCAACCGCTCGGCTTGGTCGCGGCCCTGCATGCAGGCATAGGCGCTCGGGATGCGGAACGGGTCGAACCCGTGGATGTTTCGGCCCGTGGGCAGCACATCGTGATTGGCGACGATGTCTCCGCCCGGGGCAGGCTGGACGTAGCCGCCATCGAGCGCGTGGATCAGCGAGCCGAGTTCGTCGCTGGCATCGAGTTTGGCAGCGAGCTCGTCTCGCTCGGTATCTTCCGAGGCTTCCACCATGGCATCGAGCATGTCCTCGCGCTCGGCACCCGCCGGATTGCGCCCGAGCACGTGAAGGCCATGCGGGATCAGGGTCGCTTCGAGTTCGTAGAGGCGGCCGGTCAGATCTTCGATGTCGCCGCATTCGATATCGAGTGCCTCGCACTCATCGCGGATGATCGCTTCGAGGTCGGCGCGCTCGCTCGTTTCGCTCGTCATCCGCCAGCGCTCGACGCTCGCCTTGAGCTCCGAAAGGCCCTTATAAAGCCCGGCCTGTGCCAGCGGCGGAGTCATGTAGCTGACCAGCGTCGCGGCCGACCGGCGCTTGGCCAGCATGCCCTCGGTCGGATTGTTGGCAGCGTAGAGGTAATAGTTGGGCAGGTTGCCAATCAGCCGGTCGGGCCAGCAATCGCCGGTCATGCCAGTCTGCTTGCCGGGCATGAACTCGAGCGCGCCGTGGGTGCCGAAATGCAGCACCGAATGCGCGCCGAAGTTCTCGCGAATCCAGCGATAGAAAGCACTGAAGGCATGGGTCGGAGCAAAGTTGCCTTCGAACAGCAGCCGCATCGGATCGCCTTCGTACCCGAAGGCGGGCTGGATGCCGACGAAGACATTGCCGAAATGCGCGCCGAGGACCTGGATGTGGCCGCCATCGCTTTGCTGCTTGCCCGGGGCAGGACCCCACTGCGCTTCGATCTCGGCGAGATGCGGTTCGCGGCGCACATGCTCGTCGGCAGGAATGCGCGCGGCGACATTGGCGTCGGCACCGAATTGCTCGGCGTTACCGGTCAGGATCGCCTCGCGGAGGGAATCAACGCTGTTGGGAAGGTCGACATCGTATCCTTCGGCTGCGAGCCGCTGGAGCGTTGCGAAAAGAGATTCATACACCGCCAGGAACGCCGCCGTGCCGGTCGCGCCGGCATTGGGCGGGAAGTTGAACAGCACCACCGCGAGCTTGCGGGCCGCGCGTTCGCTGCGGCGCAGTTCGATCAGTTTGCCGACGCGTGCGGCGAGCGCCTCGGCGCGTTCGGGGCAGCCCTGCATCGGGCGGAGGTGATCGGATTTCGGCTTTTCGCAGCGACGCTCGCAACCTTCGCACACCGCGCCTTCACCCGCACGGCCTCCGAATACGCTGGGCACAGTAGAGCCGTCGAGTTCGGGCAGCGCGACCATCATCGTCGCTTCGAGCGGCAATAGCCCCTGCGGGCGGGCGCGCCATTCCTCGATCGTCTGGAATTCGATCGCGTGGGCGGCGAGATAGGGCACGTCGAGATCGGCCAGCACTTCGCGCGCCGCCTCGGCATCGTTGTAGGCCGGGCCGCCGACCAGCGAGAAGCCCGTGAGATTGACGATCGCATCCACGGTGGGATTGCCGTCGCGGTCCTTGAAGAATGCATCGATCGCGGGGCGCGCATCGAGTCCGCTTGCGAAAACGGGAACGACCTTCATCCCGGCGGCTTCGAAGGCTGCGATTGCGCCGTCATAGTGCCCGCTGTCGTGGCCGAGCAGGTAGGAGCGCAGCAGGATCAAACCGACCGTGCCGTTTTCGCCCTTGGAGCGTGGAAGCACGCGCAGGCTTTCCGAAATGCGCTGCTTGCTGCGGGGATGGTAGACGCCGGTTTCGGGATATTCGAGCGGGGCGTCGGCCCTGGTGATGCCGCGGCGCCCCGCGCGCTCGCCAGAGGCATAGCGATCGATCAGCGAGCGGACCATCGCGATCACGTTCTCGTCCGATCCGGCGAGCCAGTATTGCAAGGTGAGGAAATACGCCCGCACATCCTGCGCGGTGCCGGGGATGAAACGCAGGATCTTCGGAAGACGGCGCAGCATCTTCATCTGCCCGGCGCCCGAGCTTGCGCCCTGTTTCTTCGACCCGCGAAGCTTCTTGAGCAGCGCCAGCGGACCTTTCGCGGGCGCATCCATGCGGTAGCCGCCCATCCGGGTAAGTTTCACGACCTCGCCGGCCGACATCAGGCACACCATCGCGTCGCAATTTTCGCGGCGTTCCTCGAGCGTTGGCAGGATCGCGCGGCAATGATCGTCGAGGAACAGCATCGTCGCGATCACGATGTCGGCGTTGGCGATGGCCTCCTTGGTCCGATCGAGCGCTTCGGCATCGCGGTCCCAATCGGCTGCCGCGTGAAGGCTGAGCTCGATGTTTTCGCTTCGCAGGACATCGCCTGCCCGTTCGACCGCGCCCTTCAGATGGTTGTCGAGCGTGACGATCACGGCCCGGACGGGAGCGCGGCGGTGCGCCACGATCGAGGCGTTGCCCTTACCGGGCATAGTGGGCTTTCGCGTCGTAGAGCGTGTCGAGATCGATTTCCGCGCGGCCCTGATCGAGCGCAAAGGCTTCGGTGTTCCGACGCGCCTTGCCGCGGACGAAGAACGGGATCTTCTTGAGCTCTTTCTCGGCCTCGGCGGTCCAGATGCTCTCCGGATTGACTGGGAGCACCGGTTCTTCGGGCACCTCGGCATCGATCGCGGGCGCGCGTCGTTGATTGTTCTTGGGTGCGTGCGCCGCGTGATGCGACGGGCCGTTCTCGTCGGAGAATTCGAAATCCTCGCGGAACATGGTGAGCAGGTGCTCTTCGAGCCCCATCACCAACGGGTGGACCCAGGTGTCGAAGATCACGTTCGCGCCTTCGAAACCCATTTGCGGCGAATGCCTTGCCGGGAAGTCCTGGACATGCACCGGAGCGGAAATCACTGCGCAGGGCATGCCCAGCCGCTTCGCGATGTGGCGCTCCATCTGGGTGCCGAGCACCATTTCCGGCGCGGCTTCGATGATCGCTTCCTCGACCGCGAGGTGATCGTCGGTGATCAGCGGTTCGACGCCGTAGAGCTTCGCCGCCTCGCGCACGTCTCGGGCGAATTCGCGATTGTAGCAGCCGAGTCCGCACACTTCGAAGCCGAGCTCTTCATGCGCGATCCGCGCGGCGGCCACGGCATGCGTTGCATCGCCGAAGATGAAGACCCGTTTGCCGGTGAGATAGGTCGAATCGACGCTGCGGCTCCACCATGGGAGCCGGGAATGGGTGTCGCCGAGGGCAGGCGTGGGATCTGCACCTGCCAACTCGGCGACGTCGGTAATGAAAGCACGTGTGGCCCCCACACCGATTGGGATTGAGCGGACCGTCGGCTGCTTGAACGTGCGTTCGAGCCAGCGGGCCGCTTCATCTGCAATTTCGGGATAAAGAACGATGTTGAAATCGGCCGCGCCGATCCGGGTGATGTCCCGCGGGGTCGCGTCCAGCGGCGCGACGAGGTTCACTTCGACGCCCAGCGTGTCGAGGATCTTGCGAATCTCGACGAGGTCGTCGCGGTGGCGAAAGCCGAGCGCGGTCGGGCCGAGGATGTTGGCGCGCGCTTTGCGGCCTTCCCGTGGTCCCGGTGCCAAATCCTTGTCGGCCAGCGTGCGGACGATCTGGTAAAACGTCTCCGCCGCACCCCAGTTTTCCTTGCGCTGGTAGCTCGGCAGTTCGAGCGGGATCGCGGGGCAGGGCAGGTCCATCGCTTCGGAAAGCCCGCCCGGATCGTCCTGGATCAGCTCCGCCGTGCACGATGCACCGACGATGATTGCCTGCGGTTTGAACCGCTCGACCGCTTCGCGCGCAGCGGTCTGGAACAGTTCGGCGGTGTCCTTGCCGAGGTCGCGCGCTTCGAAAGTGGTGTAGGTTACAGGCGGACGCTTCCCGCGCCGTTCGATCATCGTGAACAGCAGGTCGGCATAGGTGTCGCCCTGCGGCGCGTGCAGGACATAGTGGAGCTTGTCCATCGCGGTCGCGATGCGCATTGCCCCGACATGCGGTGGGCCTTCATATGTCCAGACCGACAACTGCATTGCGCCTACACCTCCAGCACGTCGCGACGCCGCAGCGGCCGCGCAAAGAGTTCGGCAAGATCACCGGCCTGGTCGAAACCGTGAATCGGCGAGAAGACGAGCTCGATCGCCCACTTGGTGGAAAACCCCTCGGATTCGAGCGGATTGGCGAGACCGAGGCCGCAGACGGTAAGGTCGGGCTTGTCTTCGCGCACGCGGTCGAGCTGCTTGTCGACATGCTGGCCCTCGCTGATCCGCGCGGAGGGCGGGATCAGGTCGAGTTCCTGCGCGCAGTGCGAGCGGTGCAGGTAGGGCGTCCCCACTTCGACGGGGATCATGTCGAGCTCGGTCGCAAGGAAGCGCGCAAGCGGCACTTCGAGCTGCGAGTCCGGCAGGAAAGTGATGCGCTTGCCCTCGAGCTTGGCGCGCGAATGTTCGATCGCGCGTTTGGCGCGTTCGCGGCCCGGCGCGATCACGCGGTTGAAGTGCATTTCATCGACGCCGAATGCATCGGCGGCAGCCTTGAGCCAATTGGTCGTCCCTTCGGCTCCGAAGGGGAACAGGGCGTCGAGCCGTTTTGCTCCCCGGCGCTCGAGAGCCATCGCCGTGTCGGCGAGGAAAGGCTGGGCGAGCAGATAGCGCGTGTTCGGTCCTACCGATGGAAGATCGCGGGCATTGCGCGCGGGCAGGCAGCCGACCCGCTCGATGCCGAGCTGGTCGAACAGGCGCAGGAACTGGTCCTCGACGATGTCGGGAAGCGACCCGACGACCAGCAGCTCTTGCGGCGCGTCCTCCGCCAAAGCAGGCATTTCCGGCACCAGCGCGGCAAGGCAAGCGTCTTCGCCCTGGGTAAAGGTCGTCTCGATCCCGCTGCCCGAATAATTCAGGATGCGAACCTGCGGCATGTGCCGCGCGCCCAAACGCTCGGCGGCCTTGGCAAGGTCGAGCTTGATGACTTCGGAAGGGCACGAGCCGACCAGGAACAGCGTCTTGATGTCGGGGCGGCGCGCAAGCAGGCGGTCGACCACGCGGTCGAGCTCGTCCTGGCAATCGACCATGCCCGCAAGATCGCGCTCTTCCATGATTGCGGTGGCGAAGCGCGGCTCGGCGAAGATCATCACCCCCGCCGCGCTTTGCAGCAGGTGCGCGCATGTGCGCGAGCCGACGACGAGGAAGAAAGCGTCCTGCATCTTGCGGTGCAGCCAGACGATGCCGGTGAGCCCGCAGAAGACCTCGCGCTGGCCCCGCTCGCGCAGGACCGGGCGCTGCGCCTTGGCCTCCGGAGCGTCGCAGCCGGGGAGGGGCGTGGCCGTCAGGGTGTCGGGCGGGCTCATGCGGGCACCGCAGCGGGTGCAGCGCCCTGCAGGCGCGCCATGCGCAGCTTCCACAGGAACTGAGCGGCGTTGATGACATAGGCGGTGTAGGCGGCGAGTGCGACCAGCATGCGCTGTTCCACCGATCCGACCGCGCCCAGCAGCATCACGAGATAGAGCGTGTGCAATGCCAGCACGAGCATCGAGAAAACGTCTTCCCAGAAGAATGCCGGGGCGAACAGCCAGCGCCCGAACACGACCTTCTCCCAGATCGAGCCGGTGATCATGATCGTGTAGAGCACCAGAGTCTTGAGGACGATCGACATGTCCGCAGCAAAGGCGCCTTCGCCGGTTGTCATGTAACGGATTACGAGTGCGAGACTGACGAGGAAGACGAGGAACTGGAGCGGAGCGAGAACGCCTTGAACCAGGGTCCAGACCGACTCGTCTCTCCGCCGCCGCTCTTCTTGCGAATAGAGCGCCCCCTTGTTCCCTTGCCTATCACTTGCCCGCGCCTTTGAGGCGGTGGGTGCGACCGGGGATGCTTGATCCTTCCGAGTCATCTCTGTGGCGATTGCCTTTCCCTCTAGACTCGATGATTACGCCATTTACACACAGAGTGTCAATCCAAGTGGACGTCTTGTTGACTTGACAACTTTTCACGAAAAATCGAGCGCGTTTGCTCATCGAACCAAAACCGCGTACACGGGATTCGCTGGCGGGATAGGAGTCGGAATCCATTCGACCTCACCAGCAGCGACGCGATCCGCGCCGTTCCCGGCATTGTGGACCGGGAGACTGGGAGGATCAGATGGCAGGAACCAAGGGAACAGGCGTAATTGGCGCCGGTTCTGCCGCTCTGCGAAATATCATGATAAATCCGCTGGGGCGCTGGAAGGCATCGGCCGAGGCCGGTCCGAACAGTCCCGGAGCGACCGAAAGCGATTCGATCAACTCGATCATCGAGGGGGAAATCATTCCGCGACTGCTGATGGCACATTCGACCGGACGCGCTTCGGTCGCATCGATCCGCGGCAGCGAAATCGACCCCTCCGACGCAAGCCGCTTCGCTTCGCTTCCGCTGAAGCTCGAAGCCGCAAACCTGCTGGAGGAAGTGGATAACTTTCTCGATGCCGGAGTGAGCGTCGAGGCGATCTATCTCGACCTGCTGGCCCCCGCCGCACGCCGCCTCGGCGAAATGTGGGAATCCGATGAATGCGATTTCATCGACGTGACCATGGGCCTGTGGCGCCTGCAGGAAGTGATGCGGGAAATCGCCGCGCGCGTGCCGACTTCGCTGAGCGAGGAATCGCGATCGCGCGGAAGCGTCCTGTTCGCCGCCATGCCTGGCGACCAGCACACATTCGGAGCCCTGATGCTCGATGAAGTCTTCGCCCGGGCAGGTTGGGACAGCGAGGCGATCGCCCGGCCGGAACGCCGTGAATTGCTGGACCGGCTGGCTTACAAGTTCTTCGATGTCGCAGGATTGACCATCTCTCGCGACTGCCCTAGCGCCGCCATCTCGAACCTGATCAAGGCGATGCGTAGCGTTTCGGCCAATCCGAATATTTCGATTATCATTGGCGGGAGGGTGGTCAACGAAGACCCCTCGCTCGTCGCAACAGTAGGAGCCGATGGGACCGGCGCCGACGCACGTGCTGCACTTGAGGAGGCCGAAAGTCTGGTCGCCTCTGCGCCGGTGCGGGCGCAAATTATGCGTTAAACCGGGACCCTAAATGCTCACACGTAAGCACAGTATCGAAGGCAAGAATCCGTTCGATAAAGCGGCGGAACTCTTCGACACTCTCGATGCCGATTCCGCGATGAAACTGGCCATGGTTGCCGGAGACGTCACGCTTGTGCTCGACGATACCGGAACCATCCTCGATGCGGCCTTCGACCCCAACGATTTCCCCGAGTTCGATGACTGGGTAGGGACCAACTGGATCGAGACGGTAACCGAGGAAAGTCGCCCTAAAATCATGGAGATGCTCGCCGCCGCGCGCCGCGGCGAGGTGCAGCATTGGCGGCAGGTCAACCACCCTGCGCGCGATGGCATCGTGCCGATCCGCTACGCTGTTCTGAGCGTCAATGGCGGCGAACACCGTATCGCTTTCGGCCGCGACTTGCGCGAAGCCGGCAAGCTGCAACAACGGCTGCTGCAGGTCCAGCAATCGCTCGAACGCGATTATCTGCGCATGCGCCAGCTCGAGGCGCGTTACCGCATGCTGTTCGAGCTTTCGTCGGAAGCGGTCATGGTCGTGGAAGCGCAGACCCTCCGGATCCGCGAGGCCAATCCGGCCGCGCACTCGCTCACCGGAACGCGGCTCGGCGGTCTGCAGGGCAAGAAACTGCCGGCGGTTGTGGAAAAAAGCTCGCGCGATGCGCTGCAGGTGCTGGCGGGCTCCGCCATGGCATCGGCTTCGGTTACGCCGATCGAAATCACCCTGTCCAAGGGCTCACGACAGGTCACCGTTGCGATCAGCGGGTTCACCCAGGATCGCGGGCAATTCCTGCTGCTGCGCCTGTCGCCGCTGGACGACGAGGCGAAGGAAGTGTCCTCGCCGCTGCTCGATCTCATCGACCGGATGCCCGATGCCTTCGTCATGGCCGACGCCAATCTGGAAATTGTCGGCGCGAACCAGTCCTTCGTCGAACTGGCCCAGGCGGCGAGTGCGGACCAGGTGCGCGGGCGTCACCTTTCCGAATATGTCGGGCGGCCCGGTATCGATCTCGACCTGATCGAGGGGCAGATCGACCAGCACGGCGCGGCGCGCAACGTCAGCACCGTTATCCGCGCCGGGCATGAACTCGAAGGCGAGCCGGTGGAGCTTTCGGCGGTGCGCAGCGGGGGTGATGATTCACTCTATGCCTTCGTTATCCGCCCGATCGGCCGCCGCCTGCGCGACCTGCCGCCGGGTTCGGAAGACCTGCCGCGTTCGGTCGAGCAACTCACCGATCTCGTCGGGCGCATGTCGCTCAAGGATATCGTGCGCGAATCGACCGATCTGATCGAACGCCTCTGCATCGAGGCGGCGCTATCCTACACCTCCGATAACCGTGCATCGGCGGCGGAAATCCTCGGACTCTCGCGGCAGAGCCTGTATTCGAAGCTGCATCGCTACGGCCTCGGCAATCTGACCGATTCCGACTGAGCGCAGCCGCGATCGGCGCTGGAAACAGTGCGGACCCCGAACGACACATAAACGCAGTTGAAAGCGTCAGAAACGCGCTTGGCGCATGCTGAGCGGTTTCGAACCGTCCGGCGAGTTGACACTTGTGTCAAACCCGCGGCTGTCACCCGGATTTACCGGCCAAGTCCCGACACACAGCCCGAATCGGCCCGGATTCGAACATTCGCGGAGAATAAGTGTCAAAACAAATTGACGCCTAGAGTTGTCAAGCATAGCCTCTCCCCATGGAGAGGTCCGCAATTTCGACTCGCCCCGCGCCGGTTCCGGCAGCAAGGGACGTCGTCCGGCTTCTCAAACCCATCACCTGGTTCCCGCCGATGTGGGCCTTCATGTGCGGTGCCGTGTCGTCCGGCGTGGGGATGGATGGCCGCTGGTGGTATGTGCTCGGTGGAATTCTGCTCGCCGGACCGCTGGTTTGCGGCACGAGCCAGGCGGTCAATGACTGGTTCGACCGGCATGTCGATGCGATCAACGAACCCGACCGGCCGATCCCGTCGGGGCGCATCGCGGGACGCTGGGGACTGTATATCGCGCTGATCGGCACGGCGATTTCTGCCGCTGTTGCATGGGCGCTGGGCATCTGGGTATTCATCGCAGCGCTGGTCGGACTCGCGCTGGCATGGGGATATTCCGCCCCGCCTTTCCGCTTCAAGACCAGCGGCTGGACCGGACCCGCCGTGGTCGGCCTCACCTATGAAGGGCTGAGCTGGTTCACTGGCGCGGCCGTGATGCTCGGCTCCCTGCCGCGCACCGAAGTGCTGGTGGTGCTGGTGCTATACAGCCTCGGCGCGCACGGCATCATGACCCTGAACGATTTCAAGGCGGTCGAGGGAGACCGCGAGACCGGCCTCAAATCGCTGCCCGTGACGATGGGAGTGACGGGCGCGGCGCGGTTCGCCTGCGCAGTGATGGCACTCGCGCAGGTCGCGGTGATCGCACTCCTTATCCTGTGGGGCCACATCATCTCGGCTGGCATCGTCGGCGCGGTGCTCGCCGCGCAATTCGCCGCCATGCCCAAGCTGCTGCGCGATCCCAAGCAATACGCCCCGTGGTACAACGCCGTCGGCGTGACGCTCTACGTGCTCGGCATGCTTGGCTCGGCTTTTGGGCTGGGAGGCTACATCTAATGGCGAGCCGGGGATCGGACATCGCGGGGCTCGGCTGGGTTTCGATCATCCGGATCGGGCTGGTCCAGGCGTCGATTGGCGCGATGGTGGTCTTGCCGACGACCGTACTCAACCGCCTGATGGTGGTCGAATACGCGCTCCTCGCTGCCATCCCCGCAGGCCTTGTCGCGTGGCATTATGCAGTGCAGCTGACCCGGCCGCTGTGGGGCCAGATTTCGGACAAGGGGCGCAAGCGGACGCCGTGGATCCTGTGCGGCATTGCGGTGCTGGCTGCCGGGGTGCTGCTCGCCGCCCGCGCTACGCCGGTCATGGCGAATGATTTTGCAACCGGTTTCGGCCTGGCCGTGCTCGCATACACGTTAATCGGTGTGGGCGTGGGGATGGGCGGCACGTCGGCGCTTGCCTTGCTGGCGTCGGGCGTCGCGCCGCAAAGGCGTGCGGCGGCGGCGGCGACCACGTGGATCATGATGGTTGCCGGGATCGTCGCCTCGGCAATCGTCGTAGGCAAGCTGCTGGACCCCTATTCGCCGGAGCGGCTGCTTGCAATCGCGTCCGGGCTTGCCGCCGCGACCATTACCCTGTGCGCGCTCGCCACCTTCCGGCTGGAGCGCGGACATGTCCAGTTCGAGGAAACCCGCAAGGACGAACCTGCACCCGATTTCCGCGCGGCCATCGCCGAGATATGGAGCGAGACGGCGGCGCGGCGCTTCACCGTTTTCATCTTCGTCTCGATGATGGCGTTCAGCATGCAGGACCTGATCCTCGAGCCGTTTGCGGGTCTCGTCTACGGCATGACACCGGGGGAATCGACCCAGCTTGGCGGCCAGCATCAGGGCGGGATCCTGCTCGGCATGATCGTTGCGGGTGTCGGCGGCAGCGCGTTCAAGGGGCGGCTGACGTCGAACCTGAGGGCGTGGATTGCGGGCGGATGCCTGCTGTCGGCGCTGGCGCTGTCGGTGCTGGCGATCTCGGCGATGGTCGGACCGGGTTGGCCGATCGGACCGAATGTCTTCGTGCTCGGATTCGGCAACGGTGTCTTCGCGGTCGCTGCGATCGGCGCCATGATGGGTCTGGCCGGAGCGGGTGCAAAAACGCGCGAAGGCGTGCGTATGGGTGTGTGGGGCGCGGCGCAGGCAATTGCATTCGGGCTAGGTGGATTGCTGGGCGCGGTCGGAGTGGATGCCGCACGCCGCGTACTCGGCCACGATGGCAGCGCATTCCAGCTGATTTTCGCAGTCGAGGCTTCGTTGTTCGTGCTCGCGGCGGTTCTCGCCGTGCGCGCGACGCGGGCCGCGCCGACCCTCGGCGATGAAATGGGGGCAGGGGAGAAAGAGGTGTTCGCATGAACGAGACAATCTATGACGCCGTAGTCGTTGGCGGGGGCCCGTGCGGCGCCACCGCGGCGACCGATCTTGCGCTGGCAGGCCACTCGGTGCTGCTGATGGAGCGCGGCGGGCGGATCAAGCCCTGCGGCGGGGCGGTGCCCCCGCGGATGCTGGAGGATTTCGACATTCCGCAAAGCCTTCTGGTCGCGCGTGCCCGGTGTGCCCGGATGATCGCGCCGTCGGGCCGGGCGGTGGACATGCCGGTCGGCGAGATCGGCTATGTCGGCATGGTCGACCGCGACGAGTTCGACGAATGGCTGCGCGAGCGCGCCCGCATGTCCGGGGCCGAGCGCCTGACCGGCGTGTTCGAAAAGGTCGAGCGTGACGAGCACCGGCACCCGATCGTCACCTTCCGGCGCGAGCGCGGCGGCGAGATCGAGCGGGTCCGCGCGCGCTGCATCATCGGTGCCGACGGGGCACGGTCGGCGGTCGCCAAGCAATGCCTGCCGGGTGCCGAGCGCGTGCCCTGTGTCTTTGCCTATCACGAGATCATCAAATCCCCGGACAACGACACCGACGCGTTCGACGGTTCGCGCTGCGATGTCTTCTACCAGGGCAAGCTCTCGCCCGATTTCTACGCCTGGGTGTTTCCGCACGGCGAAACCGCGAGCATCGGCGTGGGCAGCGCGAACAAGGGTTTCTCGCTGCGCGGTGCGGTGTCGCAGATGCGCAGCGACCTCGATCTTACCCGCTGCGAGACCGTCCGCCGCG
Organism: Erythrobacter sp. GH1-10; assembly: GCF_045363165.1. NCBI lineage: Bacteria > Pseudomonadati > Pseudomonadota > Alphaproteobacteria > Sphingomonadales > Erythrobacteraceae > Erythrobacter > Erythrobacter sp. GH1-10. The sequence goes on from NZ_JBJFLP010000001.1 coordinate 1,066,896, forward strand.
AAGGCGCGCCAATCCCGCTCAAACCGCTCAAGCGCTGGGACAACGGCGCGGATGTGATCGTCGCCGGCGACGCTGCCGGAATCGTCGCCCCGGCCTCGGGTGAAGGCATTTATTACGCGATGACCGGCGGGCGCTATGTCGCCGATGCCGCCAGCGCGTTTCTCAAGACCGGCGAGGCCAAGGCGCTTCGAACGGCGCGCAAACGCTTCATGAAGGACCACGGACGGGTGTTCTGGATCCTCGGGATGATGCAGTATTTCTGGTACTCGTCGGACAAGCGCCGCGAGCGGTTCGTGACGATGTGCGACGACAAGGACGTGCAGCAGCTCACGTGGCAGGCCTATATGAACAAGAAGCTGGTGCGCAAAAAGCCGATGGCGCATGTCAAAATCTTCTTGAAAGATTGCGCGCACCTCTTGGGAATGCGTCCTGCAACGCGCTAAGACCTACGCCATGAGGGGTAGCCTGATCCTGCCGGTGACGATCGCGACTTTCGCGGCGATCATCGTTGCCTCGCTCGGCGCGACGATCACCGACCTCGGCCCGTGGTATCAGAACCTGCAAAAGCCCGGCTGGAATCCGCCCGACGTGGCGTTTCCAATGGTGTGGACGCTCGTCTACGCACTCATCACAGTCTCGGGAATCACCGCGTGGCGCGCTGCAAAGACGTCGGTGCAGGCGCAGTGGGTGATCAGCCTGTTCGCCTTGAACGCCTTCCTTAATATCACCTGGAGCCTGCTGTTTTTTCGCCTTCAGCGCCCCGACTGGGCGATGTTCGAGCTGGTCGCGCTATGGCTCTCGATCGTGCTGCTGATCGTCTATTGCGGCCGCTTCTCGCGGCTCGCGAGCGTGCTGCTGGTCCCGTACCTCATCTGGGTGACGATCGCCGGCGCGCTCAACTGGGAAGTGATCCAGCTGAACGGCCCGTTCGGCTGACATGGACGCCGCGGCCTGGTTCTTCCAATCGGGTCACGCCGCCGACCTCATTCTCCTCGTCCTCCTCGTAGAAGCTGTGTGGCTCACGTCGCGCGGCTGGCGCGGCGGCGAGATCGCGGGACTGCTGGGCCCGGCGGTTTTCATCGTCCTCGGCCTGAGAGCGGCACTGGTGGGCGCCGAGTGGTACTGGATCGCGATCCCGCTCGCGCTCTCGCTGCCGCTGCACCTGATGGATTTGCGTTGGCGGCTGGCGCAGGAACGCTGATTTCCAACCTTCTCGATCAACGCAGGCTGGCGAAGGCTAGCGCGACCCACTTCTGCGCGAGCCTGATTGCAGGCAGGCCCCGCAAATCGCGGTGGACGATCAGCCAAGGCTGCCGGCTCGGCAAAGCCGAGGGCGGCGGGATCTCGATCAACCCGCCAGCGCGAAGAGCGAAGGGCACGGGCAGAAGGGCAATGCCCGCACCTGCCAGCGCTGCGGCCAAGAGCCCGCGCGTGCTGCCGGTGCGCATCGCAACCGCGTCCGCAAGCCCGTCGCGCGTGACCCAGGCCAGCTCGGGAAGACGGCCGTAACTGTCGTCGTAAATCAGCAGCCGCTCTGCCTTCAGGTCGATCGCAGCGGGGTCCCTGCCCGCGAGGTAATCGGCCGAAGCGAACAGCCCGAGCCGGATGTCGGCGAGCTTGCGCGCATAAAGGCTCGCACCTTCGGGGCGCACCATGCGGATCGCCAGATCGGCATCGCGTGCGGCCAGGCTCACCACATCGGCCTGCGACTGGAGTTGGACCGGAAAATCCGCACCCATCATCCACAGCCGGTCGAGCGCCGGGGCGAGGATATCCGAGATCACGAACTCGACCGCCGAGATACGCACCGGAACCGTCTTGCTCCCTTGTCTGAGGCTCTCCGCCACCCGCTCCACACGGCGCATCTGCTCGGCGATCGGTGAGGCCGCCTCGGCGATCGCGAGGCCTGCGCCGGTCAGCCGCACACCGTCGGTGCGTCTGTCAACCAGTGGCAGACCGAGCGCCGTCTCCAGCGTCTCGATCCGTCGCGACACGGTCGACACCGCGACCCCGCGCGCCTTGGCTGCCGCGCTCAGCGTGCCCGCGTCACGGATCGCGATAAGATCGCCGAGGTCCTGCGGATCGAGAGGCATGGCCATATCCTTTTGCGCAAACGGAAGATTAATTTGCGATATCGCAAGATGTTGGACGGCTGGCAATCGCCTAACGCTCGGCCATCGGGACGGGAGAGAGAGGCAAGGATGGCCACACCGACGCAAGGGTTTCGCAGTATGCGAACTGCTGGATTCCGGCTGGCGCATGCCATCGCCGCGATTCCGCTTGTCGCCGCGCTTTTCCTATCGCGGGCCGCGCGGGCAGAGGTGTCGGCATGACGGGGCTCCTTGCTCGGCTCGGAGCGCGGATCGAGACCTGGGGCGGCTCATCCAGGATGGCCCGCTTCCGCAGCGGCTGGCCCGCGACGGCCACGCCGCAGGTCAAATTCCATCGCACCGTCAAGGTGCAATATCGCTATCTCGAAGCTGGCAGCGGGCGCACGATCGTATTTACCTGCGATCCGCCGATGACGATCGAAGTCTATGGTCCGCTGGTCGAGGCCTTCTCCGCGCACTTCCGCGTGATTGTGGTCGAGCTGCCGGCGATGGGCTTCTCCGCCACCACGGCCGATTATGCTTTCGGGTTCCGCGAGACCAATGACGATCTGGCCGCCTTCCTGCGCGATGTGGCCGGCACGGGGAGCATTCTCGCCTTCTCCTGCGCCGCGAGCCTCGCCGCGCTCGATATCGCAGGCCGAATGCCCGAACTCGCCTCGCACCTCGCCCTCGTGCAGGCTGGCGGAACGGAGGCTTTCGCGATCTGGAAGGCGGGGCGCGATCCCAAGGGCATTCTCGCGCGGCCGATCGTGGGCCAGCTCGCCATGGCTCGGATGGCCCCCAAGCGCATGCCGCAGTGGTATGGCCTCTCGGTCGGGCGCAAGCAGCAGATCCCGCATTTCTGCGCCTGCGCCGAGCGCTCTTTTCGGCATGGTGCTCTGTGGTCGCTGGCGAGCGCCTTTCAGATCTACATGAAGCAGCAGGGCGAACTGCCCCGGCCCGCGCAGCCGATCCTTTCGATCTGGGGCGCGGCCGATGGCTCGCACCCGGCGAGTAACGCACATTCGCTCGCGCGGCTTTATGAAGGCGTGCAGACCGTGACCTTCGACGACCTCGGCCACACGCCCGAACTTGAAGCGCCCGATCAGGTTCTGGCAGCGATCCTCGACTTCGTCGGGAAACGATGATGCCGGACAGCGATCCCGTCCCGCCCGGCTTCGAGCCGCACTTCCGCAAGAGCCCGGTTACCGATCCGTGGGAGCCGCTATTCATCAAGCGGGATGGGACTGCGCTCAGCCTTGGATTGAGGATCTCCGCTACGCATTGCAATGCGCGCGGGCTGCTGCACGGCGGGGTGATCTCGACGCTTGCCGACAATGCGATGGGGCTTGCCTGTGTGATGCAGATGGAGCGCTGTTCGGCACTGACTGTCGGCCTGTCGGTGGACTTCCTCTCGGTGGGCCGGATCGGTCAGTGGCTCGAGGTGCGTGCAATGTCGGCAAAGCTTGGACGCACGCTCGCTTTTGCCGATGCAAGGATCGAGGCTGATGGCCAAACGATTGCCAAGGGCGCTGCGACTTTCCGCATCGTCGATCGTGCTTCGAGCACAGCCTGACACGGACGATCCGGCTCTCGAGCTGTCATCCTGATTGACAGTTTCCCACCCACTCTCAGACAAGAGCCGAGCTTACGCGAGTTCGCCTGCCCCCAAATGGAAAAGCCCGGCGCCGCAATTCGCGAGGCCGGGCTTTTCATCAATGCCGACGGGTAGAGCGTGTTCGATGATCCCGCTCTACCCTGTTCCCGGACGCTTAGCTGGGAGCGTAGTGATGCTCCTGCGCCCACACATACCAGTTATCGACCACGGTTCCCGAAAGCAGGATGCCGATACCCCCGGTGAGGGTGGTCAGCACCGCGAACCACCACGCCCAGCGGTGGATCGATTCCATCGTGGCGTTGAAGCCCATGGTCCAGCGCCAGAACAGGCCTGCACGTTCGGACGCCGTGCCGCGATCGGTAATCTGCTCGATCTCGCGCTCGCCGCCATAGCGGCCCACCGCAAGGATCGTCGCCCCGTGCATCGCGAACAGCACCGCCGACCCGTAAAGGAAGACGATCGAGAGCGCGTGGAACGGATTGTAGAACAGGTTGCCGTGGATCAGCGAGAAGTTGTTGGTCCAGTCAAGGTGCGAGAAGATGCCGTAGGGCACCGCCTCCGACCAGCTGCCCAGCAGCAGCGGGCGGATGAAGCCCAGCACTAGGAACAGCCAGATCGCGCTCGCAAACGCCCAGAAGATGTGCAGCCCCATGCCGAGCGCCTTGGCCCGGTAATAGGTCCGCGCCAGCCAGCACAGCACCGATATGGTCAGGAACGCGCCGGTCAGGATGAACCAGCCGCCTTCCCACAAGGGCACGAACGGACTGAACCCGTATTCAGGGCCCGGCGGGTCGAGCGAAAGCCAGAACAGTTCGCGGATGAATCCCTGCGGGCTCCAGTTGACCTGTTCCCAAAAGTTGAATCCGATGATCAGGATCGCCAGCCCGCCGAAGGCGAGCGAGATGGTCCCCAGCCAGCCGAGATAGAGCGGGCCGAGCTGGGCCTGCCCGATCTTGCCCATCCAGTAGCTGTAGCCGGTGGCGTTGATCCGAGGCTCGCTTCCGTCGAGATGCGGGACGCCCATTTCGGGCGGCCCCTTTACCTGGATCTGGGTGAAGATGTTTTGATATGTCGCCATGATTCAGGTTCTCCTCAGGACCAGATCGGGATCTTCTTCCAGAAGTCCCAGAATTCCGGCCAGCTGCCGACATAAAGGGTTCCTGAAATCACGATGCAGATGGCGCTCCAGAACCCGGCGCTGAGCGCCAGGAAGAGGCCCACGCGGTGGATGCCGAGCGTGCCGACCGAATAGCCGATGAAGTCGCGGAAATAGGTGTCTTCGTATTCCGGCGATTTGACGTCGGTCCCCTTGGTCGGGTTGACCGCCGAGAGCACCAGGCCGCCGTGCAGGGCGAGCGCGAGGCAGTTCGTGAAGAAGAACGCGATCGCGAGCATGTGCACCGGGTTGTAGTGGAAGTTCGCATACATATAGCCCGTGTTCGACACCCAATCGAGGTGCGACCAGATGCCGTATGGGAAGCCGTGCCCCCATGCGCCCATCCACAGCGGCCGGATCACGACCAGAGTGACGTAGGCGAAGACGGCGAAGCTGAATGCGATCGGGACGTGATAGCTCATCCCAAGCTTGCGCGAGATTTCCGCCTGCCTGAAAACCCAGGAGACGAACGCCACGACAGCGCAGCAGGTTATGATTTGCCAGTATCCGCCTTCGGAAAGCGGGGCCAGCGAGAGGCCATATTCGATAGGTGGTGGTTGGATATCGATCAGCCAGGGGTTCAAGGTCGGCCCTTCAATGGCCGCAGCGAAGATCAGCATCGTTCCTAGAAGCGCGCTGATTGCTGCTGTGACCCCAAAGAATCCGACATAAAACGGCCCGACCCAGAAATCGAATAGGTCGCCGCCGATCAATGTGCCACCGCGCACGCGGTATTTCCGCTCGAAACTAAGGAGCGCCATAGGTCCATCCTTCCCGCCTCAAAGGCGGGTCAATTGAGTTACCGGAAAGAAGTAGGAGGCAGGCAGGCGAACCTGCCCCCTCGCATCTTTGGTTGCCGTCAGGTGGCCGCCGGAGCTTCCGACGATTCAATCACGGCAGCAGCGGCCGGAGCGCCAGTGGTCGAACCATCGAGCCAGTTGTAGCGATCCGTGCTGAGCAGGATGAAGTGAATCGTGAAGGCCAGGACAGCCAGGCCGACATGCAGGGCCACGAGAACGCGGCGCACGTCAAAATGAAGCCAAATACTCCACATGGTGAAATTCCTTTGTGGTTTTCGGTTGCAGTTTTCAGCCGGATGGCGCGGACAAGTCTGCGATCACCGGCGGATTGTGCAGTGGACTAGATTGGGAACCAGGGCTTGTCGGCCCAGACCAGCGCATGCGCTACAAGCGCGATCACCACATAGAAGGTGAACGTGCTCATGAACCCTTTGTGGATCTCCTTCGCCTCTTCAGGCGTAAGGTGAGTCCCAATACGTTCCGGATCATTCATTGGTATGTCTCCGTATTCGTTGGTTGGAGTGGAGGCCGAAGCCTCCGTCGGCATCCCCGCGTGATCCCCCACGTGGATTTGTTGAGCCTGTGATGCAGGCTGTTCGGATGCCGGGCGCTGCCGGAAGGAGGATCGTCATGCGGTCTCCTCCTCGAGCTGCGCCCCAGAAAAGTGTGAATCGAGACAGTCGGGCGTGACTGCTTCGAGGCCGCGCTGGCGCGCGGTGGTCTCGGCCGCGTCGCGCAGGCGCTTGGCGGCGGAAATGCGGATAAGCACGGGCTGCGCTTCGACCAGCCGGTCGAGCTTGGCCTTGGCGGCTTCGTCCCACGAAATTTCGGTCTTTTCGCGCGCCGGTGTGGCTTCGGCCCGGTCCATGTCGGTGCCCAGCGGCAGGATGTGGAACAGCGCATCGAACAGCGCGTTGCACACTTCCTGGACGAGGTAGGTCGCGCCCGAATAGCCCATGAAGGGCGTGCCGGTGTGGCGGCGGATCGCAGCGCCCGGGAAGCTGGCCGGGATGAACTGCGCCGACGGGCCGTGGCCGGCACCGCCGGTCTCGGCCATGTACATCCGTTCGTTGTAGCTGCCGAACACCACCAGCGGCGAAGTCGTGTGGATCGCTGCGCGCACCTCGTCGTTCTTCGGCTTCACGCCGGCTTCGCGGCTGAAGGCAAAGACGCAGGGGAGGCCCATGTCTTCTTCAAGGAAGTGGCGGATGCCGCGCGCATAGGTTGCGTTGGCGACGATCCCGAAATTGGCGGTGCCGAAAAAGTCCTGCGTGACCGAGCGCCACAGGTCCCACAGCGGCTTGATCGTGGTGTGCTTCTCGCGCTCGATGAAGGGTTCGGGGTCGAGCCCCAGTTCTTCGCCGAGCGCGCGCAGGAACTTGGTGGTGCTGGTGAGCCCGACCGGTGCCTGGAAGTATGGCCGCTCGAGCGTCTCGCACAGGTTGCGCCCGAACTCGCGATACATGCAGACATTGGCGTCGGCAGTGCCGAGCTGGCGGATGTCCGCGAGATGGCAGCCCAAGGGGAACACCACGCCGATTTCCGCGCCGATCCCTTCGACCAGGCGGCGGATCTCGGCGAGATCGCTGGGCATGTTGAACATGCCGTAGGACGGGCCGATGATGTTGACGACCGGCTTGTCGCCTTCCTTGCGGGCTTTGGGCTTGGGAGCCTTTTTCGGGCCGAATTCGGTCCACAGCCAGGTCAACGCACGGTCGGCGCTCTGCCACTGGTCCTCGTCGATCGTGCGCGGCAGGAAGCGCTTGATGTTGGTGCCTTCAGGCGTGACGCCGCCGCCGATCATTTCGGCGATCGATCCGGTGACCACCACCGCGGGCAGTTCGGGGTCGAGCGTTTCCCAGGCGCGCTTCATCGCGCCTTCGGTACCGGTCTTGCCGAGTTCTTCTTCGCCAAGGCCGGTGACCACGATCGGCAATTCGTGCGGGGGCAGGGCATCGGTGTAGTGCAGGACACTGGTTACCGGCAGGTTCTCGCACCCGACCGGACCATCGATGATGACCTGCAGGCCCTTCACCGCGGTGAAGACGTAGGTCGCACCCCAATATCCGCCGGCGCGGTCGTGATCGAGGACAAGCGTCATGTGCCCACCGCCTCGGCCGCCTTGCGCGCCGCTTCGTTGAGGGCCGCATATTTCTTGCGGAATTTCGGCCGGTCGACCGGCGTGTCTTCCCACACCCCCGCAGCATGCTCGGTGCCGACCCCTTCGAAGAAGTCGCGCATATTGTCGAACCGCGCCTTGTTGCCGATCGCGGCGTTGATCACGGTCGCGAGGCTGCCGGCGCCGGCGGGCCCCATCAGCGGACGCGCCGAGATGAGGTTGGTGAAATAGAGCGCGGGGATTGCCTTGGCCTTGGCGTGCTGGACCACCGGAGTGGTTCCGACGGCGAGGTCGGGGCGGAATTCCTCGACCGCGGCGATATCGTCTTCGAGGCTGGCGCGGAAATTGACCCGCACGCCCTTGGCTTCGAGCCATTCGCGGTCGGCGTCCGACCATTTGGTGCGCGGGCAGGCGGAGCCGACATAGGGCACGTCCGCGCCGCTTTCGACCAGCAGGCGGGCAACCAGCAGTTCGGAGCCTTCATAGCCCGACACGGTTATCCGGCCCTTGATCGGCATTTTCGCGAGCGCGCCGGTGATGGCGCCAGTCATGGCATTCTTGACGCCGTCGACCTTGTCTTGCGGCAGGCCGAGCGTATCGCCGATGCTCTGCAACCAGGCGACCGTGCCATCGACGCCGACGGGAGCCGAGCCGATCACAGGGCGACCGGCGGCTTCGAATTCGCGGACGCTGGCGGTGTAGAACGGATGGATCGCGGCAACGAGCGAACAATCGAGTGCCGAATAGAGCTCGCGCCATTCGCGGGTCGGGACGACAGGTCCTGCTGCGAGGCCGAGCGGTTCGAGCAGCTGCCCGATCACCACCGGATCGGCGGGGAACATCTCGCCAAGCAGCGTAACGGTCGGCTTGTCGGTACGCTCTTTCGGAGCGGCGACCGGTCCGGCGGCAACTTCCTCGCGCGCATATTTGAGCATGGCACCCGCGAGCACGTCTTTCGCTTCGGCATGGGTCGGAATGCCGAAGCCCGGCACATCGATGCCGATGATCCGAACGCCGTTGATCTGTTTCTTGAGCAGCCTCAGCGGCACGCCGCTCGCGGTGGGAACGCACAGGTTGGTGACGACGATCGCGTCGTAATCCTTCGGATCGGCGAGATCCTCGACCGCTTCCTTGATATCCTCGAACAGCTTGCCGGTGACCAGCGTTTCGGAAGAGAACGGCACATAGCCCACCGTCCGCCGGGCGCCGTAGAAATGCGAAGTGAAGGTGAGGCCGTAGACGCAGCAGGCCGAGCCCGAGAGCACGGTTGCGGTGCGTTTCATGCGAAGTCCGACGCGCAAGCTGCCGAAGGCCGGGCACATGCTTTGCGGCTGGTCGTGTGGCCCGACCGGGTAGTCCGCAGCGTATTGGTCGAGCACGTCCGACTTTCCGGCCTTGCGTGCGGCATCACGCATGGTGTCGCCGCTCGCACAGCCGCCTTCGCCCACGTCTCTTGGGGCACTGAGGTCCAGCGTGTCGGGGGTGCGTTCCGCGTCCGAGGCAGTCAGATCAGTCAATCAAACCTCGTCGTAAATCACTTCGAGCGACGGTTTTTCTTCGAACACTCCGCCGCGCATGTCGGCCTGGGTGGCGGGGATGAGTTCGATGTCGCGCCCGGTGTCTTCCGGTGAGAACAGATTCAGCAGGCCGTCCTGATCGAGCGGGGCCGGCTGCAGCGGCGGTGCGCCTGCGACATTGGTCGCCAGCGTTTCGAACAGGCTGGCCCATTCGCCGCCGGGCTTGCCGATGATCTGGTAGTTGGCGCTCTTGCGGCGGATATCCTCGTCCGCAGGGATCGCGGTGAGAACCGGGATGCCGACAGCCTCCGCGAAAGCATGCGCTTCGCCGGTGCCATCGTCCTTGTTCACGATCATGCCGGCAACGCCGACATTGCCGCCCATCTTGCGGAAATATTCGACCGCATGGCAGACATTGTTGGCCACGTAGAGCGATTGAAGGTCGTTCGATCCGACCACGATCACCTTCTGGCACATGTCGCGCGCGATCGGCAGGCCGAACCCGCCACACACCACATCGCCGAGGAAGTCGAGCAGGACGTAGTCGAAGCCCCATTCGTGGAAGCCGAGCTTCTCGAGCAGTTCGAAGCCGTGGATAATGCCGCGTCCACCGCAGCCGCGACCGACCTCGGGGCCGCCGAGCTCCATTGCGAACACGCCGTCGCGCTGGAAGCACACGTCTTCGATCGTAACGTCTTCGCCCGCGAGTTTCTTCTTCGAGGAAGTCTCGATGATCGTCGGGCAGGACTTGCCACCGAACAGCAGGCTGGTGGTGTCGCTTTTCGGATCGCAACCGATCAGCAACACGCGCTTGCCCTGCTGCGCCATCATGTAGCTGAGATTGGAGAGCGCGAAGCTCTTGCCGCTACCGCCCTTGCCATAGATCGCGATGACCTGCGTTTCCTTGGTCACCTCGCCGGTATGCACCGGATCGGGCTCGATCGAGGCCTCTTCGCGCAGGGCGGTGTCGGCGTCTAACATCGTCATTCGGCGTTGCTCCAATCGAGAACCATCTTGAGACAATCGGGATTGCTGAAGGCCTGCGGATAGGCCTCGCATGCGCGCTCCGCCGGGCTCCGGTCGGTGACCAGTCCGGACAGGTCGAGCTTGCCAGCTTCGATCAGCTCCAGTGTTTGCGTGAGATCCTGCGGCTGCCACTCGGCAGCGACGCGCAGGCGCGCCTCCTTCATGAAGGCTGGCGGAAAGGTGAAACCGACCCGCTCGGAATAGAACCCGGCGAGCGTGATTTCCCCGCCTTTGGCAAGATGCGGCACGGCAGCATCGATAATGCCCGCATCGCCGCTTGCATCGTAGATCGAGGTGTAGTCGCGGCGGTCGTCCAGCTCGGGCGAAAGCACCCTGTATCCCTCAGCGCCATCGCTGCGGGCGGCGCTGGTTTCCCAGACCGTGGGTGCCGGTGCGCCGGTGGCGATCGCAAGGCGGGCGAGCAAGCGGCCGAGGACCCCGTGCCCGATGACAAGGTCGGGAGCCGTTCCGCCATTGATTGCGTGGAGCGCGGTTGCAGCCAATGCGCAGAGCACACCGGCTTCTCCGATTCTCTCGGGCACGGGAATCGCCCGCGCCGAAGGCACGATCAGGCGGCTCGACGTTCCGCCGAACAGGCCGCGCGCATCGGTGTAGCAATTGGCACCGGGAACGAAGACCCAATCGCCGATCCGCTCCCGCGCTTCCGCGCCGGCATCGACGATGCGTCCGATGGATTCGTAACCGGGCACCAGCGGATAGCCCATGCCCGGGAAATCGGGCATCCGCCCGGTCCACAACAGTTTTTCGGTTCCGGAAGAAACGCCGCTCCACGCGACGTCGATCACGACATCGCTTGCGCCCGCAGGCGTCAACTCAAGCTCCCGAAGCGCCAGGCGCTCCGGTCCCTCGAGTAAGACAGCCAGTGATTGCATCCTCTGCGGCTTCCCCCTTTGCGGCGATCCCATACCGCGTTGTTCTCGCGACTCGTGCCGTGGCAGGAGGCGCTCTCTCTTTGTGTGTGCTACGCCTTACAACACCAAGTGTCAAACAAAGCGGACAGGGTAATCGTCAGGCTGAGGCGACAATGCAGCTGGCGATGACCGGTTGCGCAGTCGGGACAATCCGCGTCCGCGAAAATCCGGCTCTGTGGAGCATGTCCTGAATCTCGTCTGGCGTGCGCGGCCGGCCCGATCCCATCGCCCAGAGGTAGAGCCCGAAGAAGGCGTCTCCCATCGGCTCCGCCCCGGGGATTCCGGCCATCGGCTCGGCGATCAGCAGACGCGCTCCGGGTGCGAGGCTGGCGCGGATATTGCGGAGCAGCGCCATCGCCGGATCGTCGTCGTGATCGTGCAGGATTCGCACCAGCGAGACGAGATCGTACCCTTGCGGGATCGGATCCTCGAAGAAGTTGCCGGGATGACATTGCAGACGTTCGCCGCCGACCGCCTTCCCGAGTGCACCGCGCGCGCTATCCACAACTTCGGGCAGGTCGAACAGGCCAAGCCCGATCTCGGGATAGGCCGCGCCCACGCGCCGCAGGAACGCGCCATGCCCGCCGCCGACATCGAGCAGCCTGCCGTGCTTCGGAAAGCGGAACGCGCCGAGCACCTCGTCGGCTACGAAACGCTGCGAGGCGGCCATCAGCTCGGAATACTCCTGCGTCTCGGTTCCGCGTTCGGCCGCGCCGTGGAGCGCTCCGGCATAGGACCAATAGCGCGAGAGCGCGGTCGGCTCCTTCCGGTCGCGGCGCAGCAGGCCCATCGTGTCCTCGAGATCGGAATAGAGCAGCCGGTGGTGCCGGATCATCGCCTGCGTGCCGGGATCGGCCTGCAGCACCGCTCCCTGCTGGCCGAGCATCCAGCCATCGGGTTGCGCTTCCTCGGCGAGATCGAGCGCGCGGGCGGCCCGCAGAAGCCGCAGGGCTGCCTCTTCGCTAAGGTCGGTTGTGGCGGCGACATGCGACACGCCAACCGGACCGTCGGCAAGGATATCGAGCAGCCCGCTTTCCACCGCCGCGCGCAGCACCTGCGAATAGGAAAAGCCCACGAGATGATCGAACATCTGCGTCGCGCGCGTGCGTGCGACCGATTTGATGAAAGGGATTCGCGCCGCCCAATATTGGAACCGCGGGCTTGCAAAGATCGCGTTGCGACGCGCGATCCAGCGCACCTTGAGGGGCGGCTTGCCGGTCATATTTGTTCGAATTGACATCCCATATGTCCAAACGATTGGACAGATGATAGGGATAGGTCAATCATAATGTCCGTTTGCGCGACCGGAGTCGCGTTGGTGGCGGGGGAGAGCTTTGGGCGAGAGGATCGCGATTATCGGAGCAGGGATGGGCGGGCTTGCCAGCGCCGTCATGCTCGCCGCGCGCGGTCACGACGTCACCGTTATCGAGAAGGAAGCTGACGTCGGCGGCAAGGCGCGCCATGTCGAGGTCGATGGCCAGCCGGTCGAGGCGGGGCCGACCGTCTTCACCATGCGCGATGTGTTCGACCAGATCTTCAATGCCTGCGGTGAACGGCTCGACGACCACATCAAAGTCCGGCAGGCCGAAGTCATCGCGCGCCACGCCTGGGATGACAGCGGTCATCTGGACCTGTTCGCCGATCCGCTGCGCAGCGAGGAAGCGATCGGCGATTTCGCCGGGGCCAAGGCCGCTGCGGGATTCCGCGCCTTCCGGGCCGAAGCGCGGCGCATCTACGAAGTGCTCGACGAGCCCTTCCTGCGCGGCGACAAGAGCTACACGCCGTTCCCGATGATGTGGCGCATCGGCCTGCACCGCATCGGCGACGCGCTGGCGATGCGCCCGTTCGACAACCTCTGGAAAGCGCTGGGCGAGCATTTCGCCGATCCGCGCCTGCAGCAACTCTTCGGACGATACGCGACCTATTGCGGCTCCGATCCGTTCCAGGCTCCCGCGACGCTGATGCTGATCGCGCATACCGAAGCGCGCGGGGTATGGCTGATCGATGGCGGAATCAGCGCGCTCGCGCGTGCGCTCCGCAAGCTGGCGGAGACCAAGAGCGTCAAGTTCCGCACCGGCACCGCCGCCGCTCAGATTCTCACCGAAAACCGCCGTGCGAGCGGAGTGCGCCTCACCAACGGCGACACCATCGGTGCCGACATCGTTATTTCCAACGCCGATCCGGCGGCGCTGACCGAAGGGAAGTTCGGCGAGCAGGCCGCGCGCTCGGTCGCTCGCATGCCCAGGGAGAAGCGCTCGCTGTCTGCTTTCGTGTGGTTCGCCCACGCCGAAACAAATCCCGGCGGTACCGGCGGGTTCGACCTTACCCATCACAACGTCTTCTTCTCGCCCGATTACGCTCGCGAGTTCGAAGACATCCGCGCGGGAAAACCACCCGCCGACCCAACGGTTTACCTGTGCGCACAGGATCGCAGCGCAGACTACAATGCCACCACGGCGATCGGTCCGGGCCGGCGCGAGCGCATCCAGATGATCGTCAACGCCCCCGCCAATGGCGACACCCACCACTACACCACCGAGGAGATCGAGACATGCAATCGCGCCATGAGGAGAACGCTCGATCGATGCGGCCTGACGCTCGAGGACCCGATGCCGCACCAGCTGGCGACGCCCGAGGATTGGGAACAGCTGTTCCCGGCGACCGGCGGCGCCCTTTATGGCAGAGCATCGCACGGCTGGGCGGCCTCCTTCCTGCGACAGGGGCCGAAGACGCGGATACCGGGGCTGTATTGCGCGGGGGGAGCGACGCACCCAGCGGCCGGAGTCCCGATGGCAGCCTTGTCCGGACTTCTGGCAGCGCGAACGATCGAACGGGACCTCGCTTCGATGCGGCGATTCCTCCCGGCGGCTATACCTGGTGGTACATCGATGCGATCAGCGAAGACGGGCAGCACGGGCTGACGATCATCGTCTTTCTGGGCAGCGTGTTCTCGCCCTATTACAAGAAGAGCGGTCGCGGCGATCCGCTCAATCACGCCTGCCTCAACGTCGCGCTCTACGGTCCGAAGGCGCGCTGGGCGATGACCGAGCGGCCGCGCGGCAGTGTCGAGCGCGAGGTTTCCAACCTGCGCATCGGCCCGAGCCAGGTCGAATGGAAGGGCGACGCGCTCGAAATCACGATCGAGGAGCGCGACAAGCGGCTGTTCAATCCCTTTCGCCGCCCGGTGCGCGGCAAAGTGCGGGTCATCCCCGAGGCGCTCAATCCCGCGAGCTTCGCGCTCGACCCGGCGGAGAACCACATCTGGCATTGCATGGCCCCGCGCGCGCGGATCGAAGTCGCCATGGACGAACCGGGCATCTCATGGAGCGGCAAGGGGTATTTCGATCACAATCGCGGTTCCGAACCGCTCGAAGAAGGCTTCCGAACCTGGCACTGGTCGCGCGCGCACATGAAGCGCGGCGCTGTGGTCTGCTACGAAGGTGAGCGCGGCGACGGATCGGTCTTCGCAAGCGCAATCCGTTTCGGCGCCGATGGCATTCCCGAAGAGGCCGATCTCCCCGATGTCGCCCACCTCCCGCGCAGCAATTGGCGGATCGAGCGGCGCACCCGGTCGGATATCGGGGTCGCGGAAGTCGCCCGGGAGTGGGAGGATACGCCGTTCTATTCGCGCGCCGAGCTATCGAGCCGCCTCTATGGAGAGGATGTGGTGTCGGTACAGGAAAGCCTCGACATGCGCCGGTTCGCCTCGCCGCTGGTGCAGTTCATGCTGCCTTACCGGATGCCGCGACAGAAGAGCTAGGTCAGCGCCGCTAGTCTTCGGTTTTCTCGTCCTTCGCGTCGGCCTTGTCCTTGCGGATCTGCTTGAGGTCGCGGTCCATCTTCCACCACTGCCACACGCCGAAGCCGATCGCGACGCCATAGAAGATCACGATTTCGATCCAGCCGAAATTTCCGTCCATCGCGCGCCCCCTTATGCGGTCTTTGCCATTGCGTGCGCTGCGAGAAATTCGGCGACGAATGCGTGGACTGCCTCGGGTGCCTCTTCATGCGCCAGGTGACCGAGCTTTTCGATCACCTCAAGCTCCGCACCCGGAATCCATCCTTGCGCCTCGCGCGCCCATTCAAGCGGGATCGCCGCGTCCTTGTCCGAGTGGACCAACAGCACCGGATTGGAGACGTTGCGCATGCGCGTTTGCAGCCTCGGCAGATCCCAGTTGGCCATCATCGCGAGCGCGCCCTTGGTGTGGCGCGAATTGCTCAGCAACGCTTCGTAACAGGCCATGCCCTCGGCATCGATGTGCGAGCCGGTCGCCTTGCGCAGGAAGCGGTCGGTATCGCCCGAGATCGCCGCCATTCCCGAAAACAGGCGCGGGACAAACGGATTGACGAACAGCAGCTTCGCGACCGCCGGGAAGAGCTGCGCGGCAAGCCCGGGGAAGGGCCGTAGCGCCGAATTGAGGCCGATGATCGGCCCGGTGAACCCGTGATCGAGCGCCAGTTGCAGCGCCAATGCCGCGCCCGCCGAATGGCCGACGATCGCCTCGGGCTCGAAATCCAGCGTTGCAAGCAGCCGCGCGATCGCGGTCGCCATGCGCGGCAGGCTGGTGTCCTCGGGCGGGTGTCCGGTGGTGAAGGCGTGGCGCGGAAGGTCGGGCGCGAGCACGTGGTGCGTCTCGGCAAGCAGCGGCATCAGGTGACGCCACGAATGCACCGATGCACCGGTTCCGTGCAGCAACAGCAGCGGCGGTTTGGCGGGATCGCCCATCCGCTGGACATGCCAGCGGGCCCCGCCAGCGCGGATAAACGCGCTCGCCTCGCGGTGCGGCCAGATCAGCCCCTCGCGCTCCCAGGCGAGCGCGCGGCTCATGCCGCGACCTTCGACGGATCGGCGGCGGAGATCGCCTTGTGCAGCGTCTTTGCATCGGCGCGGGGCAGGGCGAGAAAGCGCGCCTGCATCGTTTCGGCAAGCGCGGCGGCTTCGGGTGTGGCACGGGCGGAGATGTCGATCACCAGCGCATCGATGCCCCTCCCGCCATCGGCGCGGGCGATAGCCTTGGCCGACGCTTCGGCGTCTTCGCCCGCCTGCTTGCGGCCCGGTTTGCCCGCGGCGTCAATATTGGCCCTGCCATCGGTGAGGATCACGAGGCTTGCGGTGCGTCCGCGCGCGATCACCGCTTCGGCGGTTTCCCGCGCCGCGTTGAGGCCGAGTGCCAACGGGGTCCCGCCTCCTCCGGGCAATTCCGACAGCGCGCGGCGGGCGCGGGTGAGCGAGCGGGTCGGCGGAAGCAACAGTTCGGCGCTCTCGCCGCGAAACGCGATCAGCGCGACTTCGGAGCGGGTGACATAGGCCTGCGCGAGCATCAGTTCGACCGCGCCCTTGGCTTCGGCGAGGCGCGCGGCGGCGGCGGACCCGCTGGCATCGACCGCGAAGATCGTGACCCGCGCGGCCTTTTCCTCGAACCGGCGGACCCGCAGGTCGTCCTTGCGGGTGAGGATGGCTGTTTCGCTGGCACCGGGCTGCTCTCTGCGACGCACTGCCTGCCACGGCACGGCGGCGCGGAGCGTGTCGATCAGCGCAAGCCGGGCACCTCCGCGCGGCATGCCGGGACGTGCGCCGAGCGGCTTTCCGCGCAGGCCCGATTTCCGCTTCTGCCCCGAACCGGACCCGCCCGAGCGGCGCGGAGCCTTCCCTTGCGCAAGATGCGCCAGCAGGTCGGCAGGGATGGAAGCGGCGGCGGCTTCGACCAGCATTTCCTCGAGCGGCTGGTCCGGCCGCTGCTGCTCGGCATCCGAGGGGTCGCTCTCGCCATCCTGCGGCTGCTCTGGCGGAGGCTCCTGCGCTTCGTCCTGTTCGACCGGCGGCAATTGCGTGGCCCTGGGCGCGAGCACCAGTCGCGCGGCGGCGGCCAGGTCGACATCCTCGATTTCCCGCCGAGCGTTCAAAGCCGCATGCGCTCGCGCCGCCTCTCCTGCGAACAGCAGCGCGCGGAGCGACCGGACGCCGAGCGCGGCGGCGGTCGCGGCGAGGGCATGCATCGCCTCGTCGCCGAGCGGTGAAACCGGGGCCGATTTGCCTTTCGGCCAATCCACCTCCCATTGTCGTGAGCCCGACAGGTCGCAGTGAAAGGCGCAGCGCTCCATCAGGCTGGCTGGCGGCGTATCCTCGGTCTCGGTGCTGTCGTCGAGCAGCACCAGCGTGGCATCGCCAGCATCCATTGCCTGCGCCAGTCGCCCTGAAATCGCATCTCCCAGCCGTTCGGCCATCGGCACCTGCAGCGCGCCGCCCTTGGCCTCCTCGATCAGGCCCGATTGCTGCACCGGGCGCCCCGCGGTCAGGCTCGCGGCAAGATCGATCCCGCCGAGCAGGCGTTCATCGTCGATATGGCCGGGCAGGCGCCGCGTGGGCATCGCGTCGGCGATCGCCGCCACGACTGCATCGCGCGAAGGACCGCTGCCGCGCAGCACGATCCCGCCGAAGGTCTGCGGCGAGAGGGTGAAGAGCTTGGCCGCGAGAACGGCGTCGTGGATGGGGTCGGGCAGATCGCCCGGCATTATCCGAACAATTCGTCGATGGCGCGGGTGATGCGCACGGTCGATCCGGTCTCGTCGAGCACGTCGCGGCGCAGGCGGTGGCGCAGCGCCGAAGGCGCGACCGCGATCAGGTGCTCGCGCTTGACCGAGCGCGCGCCCTTGAGCGCCGCGAGCGCCCGCGCGGCGCGCATCAGCGTGAGTTCGCCGCGCAGGCCGTCTGCACCGACAGCGAGGCACAGTTCGGCGGCATCGGTGAGCACGTCGTCGCCGGGTTCGAGCTTGGCGAGCTTCGCCTTGCCGCGCGCGACCTGCTTGAGGATTTTCTCGTCCTCCTTCGCCCATTTCGTCGCGAAGCCTTCCGGGTCGCGCTCGTTCTCTGCGACGAGCCGCATGATCTCGACCCGCGTCTCGATCGCCTCGGGCGTTTTGACTTCGACCGACAGGCCGAAGCGGTCGAGCAATTGCGGGCGCAGTTCGCCTTCCTCCGGGTTGCCGCTGCCGATCAGCACGAATTTCGCGCGGTGTCGGACCGACAGTCCCTCGCGCTCGACCACATTCTCGCCCGACGCCGCGACATCGAGCAGCAGGTCGACGAGGTGATCCTCGAGCAGGTTGATCTCGTCGATATAGAGGAACCCGCGATGCGCCTTGGCAAGCAGGCCCGGCTCGAACGCCTTCTCTCCCGCCCGCAGCGCGCGTTCGAGGTCGAGCGAGCCGATCACGCGGTCCTCGGTCGCGCCCAGCGGCATGTCGACGAACGGGACGGTGCGCTTGCGGACGCGGCCCGAAGTGCACGGATCGGGGCAGGTGCCCTTCTGGTCGCCCTCGCAGCCATAGCGGCAATCCTCGACCGCGCTGATCGGCGGTAGCAGCCCTGCGAGCGCGCGCGCGGCGGTCGATTTGCCGGTGCCGCGATCGCCGAACACCATCACGCCGCCAATGCTAGGGTCGATCGCTGCAATCAGCAGCGCTTGCTTCATCTCGTCCTGACCGACGATTGCGGAAAAGGGAAACCGTGCCATTACGCGTCCTTGTGAACGCTAGGCTGCGTTTGGACAAGCGCTAGTGACAATTCATCCTGACACTTTTTGCCGGTCGAGGCGATTGAGCAGCAGGACCGGGAGCAGACCCGCAGCAAGCAGGATCAGCGCGGGGATCGAGGCTTCGACCAGCCGCTCGTCGCTGGCGAGGCGATAGGTGCGCGTGGCGAGCGTTTCGAGGTTGAACGGGCGCAGGATCAGCGTCGCGGGCAATTCGCGGACCGTGTCGATGAACACCAGCGCGGCGGCGGCCAGCAGGCTGGGGCGGAGCAGGGGAATATAGATGCGGGTGAGCACGCGTCTGGGCTCCGCGCCGAGCGAACGGGCGGCGGCATCGAGGTTGCGCGGGATCTTCGACATGCCGCCATCGACCGAATTGTAGGCCACGGTGAGGAACCGCACCGAAAGCGCATAGATGAGGATCAAGCTTGTGCCCGTGAGTAGCAGCCCGCCGCCATAGCCTAGACTGTCGCGGGCGAAGCGGGTGAGCGCGACGTCGAAAGCGCCGAGCGGTGCGAGCAGGCCGACTGCCAGCAGCGCTCCGGGCAATGCGTAGCCGAGCGTCGCAACCCGGATCGCTCCGCCGACGATGCGGGTGTCGGTACGCGCCTTGGCGAAGACGAGCAGGAGGGCGGTGACGAGACAGGTCAGCGAGGTCGCGAGGCCCAGCCACAGGCTCCCGCTGGCATAGGTCCACAGATCTCCGATCGCAGCGATCGCCGCATCCCCGGATGCGAGCCAGCCCAGATAGGCTGCGGGCAGGACGAAGCCGAGCAACACCGGCAGGAGGCACGCGAGGAAAGCGAGCAGCTTGCCCGCCGGCGTCAAGCGGACCAGCGGTTCTCCCGCGCCCGCCGCCAGCCCGTCGCGGCTGTCGCTGCGGCCCTTGCGGGTGCGCATCTCGAGCGCGATCAGCGCGATGACGAAGACCAGCATCATCGCTGCGAGCTTCATGGCGGCGAGCTTGTCACCCATCAGCAGCCAGCTGCGGAAAATGCCGGTGCTGAAAGTCGGAATCGCGAAATAGTCGGCCACCCCGAAATCGGCGAGCACCTCCATCAGCACCAGCGCGAGCCCGCCTGCAATCGCAGGCCGTGCGGCGGGAAGCGCAACGCGGGTGAAGGCTCTGCCCGGAGCGGCGCCGAGGCTGCGCGCGGCCTTGAACTGGGCGCGCGACTGCGCCGCAAAGGCGGCGCGGGCAAGCAGGTAGACATAGGGATAGAGCACGATGCCGAGGACGAAGGCCCCGCCATAGAGCGAGCGTATCTGCGGGAACCAGTACTCCCCTGCCTCCCACCCGGTCACCATGCGCAGGCCCGATTGCACCGGACCACCGAAGTCGAGCAGATCGGCGTAGATGTAGGCGGCGATATAGGCTGGAACCGCGAGCGGGAGGACCAGCGCCCAGCTTAGCACCCGCCGCCCGGGAAACTCGGCGGCGGTGACGAGCCACGCGCAGCCCGTCCCGACCAGCCCTGCCAGGCCGCCCGCGAGCAGCATCAGCAGGGCGGTGTTGGCGGTGTATCGCGGCAGCACCGTGCTCGCGAGATGCAGGATCGCGTCCAACCCGCCGCTCGGAGCGGAAGCGAGGACTGCGAGGATCGGCAGGCCGGCCAGCGCGGCGATAGCCAGAGCAGCGACCAGCCAGCCGTCGATACGCCCGCCGCGCGAGGCCGCGCCGAGTTCGCTTGCCACTTGCGACTCAATCTTAGTAAGGCGGCTCACCACACCCCGTTTCCTTTAAAGCCCGGACCTGCGCGTTGAGCCTCGAATTTCGTCATATTGCCCATGATTACGGCCAAGGGAGCAATCGCCTGCGCGCATTGGAGGACGTGAGTCTTGCCGCTGCCGAGGGGGAGATCACCTGCCTGCTTGGCGCGTCGGGCTGCGGAAAGTCAACCTTGCTCAATCTGGCAGCGGGATTGCTCGAAGTGCAGCAGGGCAGCATCCATCTCGGCGGCGATATCCTCGCCGACCCGTCACGCAATCCGCCGCCCGAGAAGCGACCGGTCGGCCTCGTCTTCCAGGACGGCGCGCTGTTCCCGCACATGACGCTGGCGCAGAATGTCGGTTTCGGCCTGCCGCGCGGCGAGCGGGACAGGGCCGAAAGCTGGCTCGAACAGGTCGGGCTCGCAGGGCTGGGCGGGCGATATCCGCATGAGCTTTCGGGCGGACAACAGCAGCGCGCCGCGCTTGCCCGCGCGATGGCACCCGGTCCGCAGGTGCTGCTGATGGACGAACCCTTCGCGAGCGTCGATATCGTTCTGCGGCGGCGGCTGCGGCGCGATTGCCGCATCCTGCTGCGCGAGCGCGGCGCGACCGCGCTGCTCGTCACCCACGATCCGTCCGAAGCGCTCGACATCGCCGATCGGATCGCGGTGATGGAAGCAGGACGCATCGTCCAGTTCGGCACGCCGGCGGAATTGCACGATGCGCCCGCAACCGCATCGGTGGGCGCTATCTTCCGCGGCTCGCAAATCGTCCCGGCCGAGCGGGCAGGCGACGACTTGCAAACCGCGTTCGGCACCTGGCCCCGCGCTTGCATCGCGGGGGACCTGCCCGAGTCGCCGAAGCTCGAACTGCTCGTTTCCGCCGATCGCATCGATCTCCACCCCGATCCCGACGGATTGCCCGTGCGTGATATCCAGCCTCTCGGCGAGGGACACCGCGTCCTGCTCAATGCCGGGCAAGGTCTGGAAATCACTATCGAAACCTCCGCGCCGGTTGCGCCCGGCGAGCGATACCGGGCCATGCCGCACGCAGCGAGCGTGCGCGCCTTTGCCCCGACTTAGTCCTTGCACCCCTAAATTATAATGATAATCAGTCGCAAGAACTGATTGGAAGGACATTCATGTACAAGCGACTTATCGGCGGCCTGCTGGCGATTGCCGTGGCGGCGTGTTCGCCCGGAGCCGATACCGAAGATGGCGCAAAGGCCGATGCAGGCGAGGTCAATCTCTATTCCTCGCGCCATTACGATACCGACCTCGCGCTTTACGAAGACTTCACCGAGCAGACCGGTATCGCAGTCAACCTGATCGAAGCCGATGCCGACGCTCTGATCGAGCGCATCCGCAGCGAAGGCGAATTCTCTCCCGCGGACCTGCTGATCACGGTCGATGCCGGGCGGCTGTGGCGCGCCGAAGAGGCGGGCATCCTCTCGCCGGTCCAAAGCAATGTCCTGGCCGAGCGGCTTCCGATCTACCTGCGCCATCCCGACGGCTTGTGGTTCGGGCTTTCGACCCGCGCGCGGGTCATCATCTACAACAAGGATGCTGGCGAACCCGAGGGGCTGGAATCCTACGCCGATCTCGCAGATCCCGCCTTCCGGGGTGACATCTGCATCCGTTCGTCTTCGAACATTTACAACATCTCGCTGCTTTCCAGCATCATCGCCAATCGCGGCGAAGAAGCGGCGCAGGCATGGGCCGAAGGCGTGGTCGCCAACTTCGCGCGGCGGCCGCAAGGAAACGACACCGCCCAGATCGAAGCCGTCGCCGCAGGCCAGTGCCGGATCGCGGTGGTGAACACGTACTATCTCGCCCGCTATGCCGGAGGCGACGAGGACGAGCGCGCGATGTTCGACAAGATCGGGGTGATCTTCCCCAATCAGGACGGCAGCGGAGCGCATGTCAACATCAGCGGGGCGGGGGTCGTGAAGACTGCACCCAACCGCGCCAATGCGATCCAATTTCTTGAATATCTCACCTCGGAAAGCGCGCAGCGCTATTTCGCGGACGGCAACAACGAATATCCGGCAGTGGGCAGTCTCGAAGCCAATTCGGCGGTCGAGCAACTGGGCAGCTTCAAGCCCGACACGCTCAACGCCGCGGAAATCGGAAGGAACCAGGCGAAAGCGGTCGAGATCTTCGACCGCGCGGGCTGGAACTAGAGGTTAGGGATGGGCCCACATCCGCAGGAGGTTGGCGATGCTCTTGTCGAGCGTGAGCAACTCCTGCGGACCGGTGGTTTCCTTCTGCCGCAGCGAGGCACGCAGGTTTTCGAGATCGAACAGCAGTTCGCGCCGGGCCGGATCGGCGATCAGGCTTTCGATCCAGCCGACGCACACGATCCGTTGGCCGCGCGTAACCGGTCGCACTTCGTGCACGCTGGTCGAAGGGTAGAGCACCAGTTCGCCCGCCGCGCCGCGCACCTCTTGGGTCACGCCCGCGTGATGGATCGAAAGCTCCCCGCCGTCGTAATCGGCCAGGTCGCCGAGGAACAGCGTGAAGGACAGGTCGGTGCGCATCCGTGCGCTGCCGCTGCCCATCAGCGCGTTGTCGACATGCGCGCCGTAGTGCCCGGCATCCGCCGTGCGGCTGATCGTCAGCGCCGAAAATCGCCTCGGCCTCGCGGCAGCATTCACGACCGGGTTGTCCGCGATCAGCGGGAGCAGGATGTTGCCGAGCGCCCGGCCTTCCTCGCTCGTCATCACTGCCTGTTCGTTGCGCTTGACCTTTGCCGCCTGCGCTCCGGCGGTCGCGCGTCCATCGCGCCAGTTCAGCGTTTCGAGCCGCCGGCCGATGTCGGCGAGCGTATCGGGATCGGAAATGGCGGCTATCGACAGGATCATGATGGCAGCGAGGTCTGGCTCAATTGAATCACGCCTGCAAGCGCCTAAACTGTAAGATCGAACTCTGAAACGGGATGACGACGCGATGAAATCGACACTGAAGACATGGACCGGCCTTGGCCTCGCAACCGCGCTGGCCGGCGCCGGACTTGCCGGATGCGCCGGAGAAGGTGGCGAGGGCGGCGAAGGCGGAGAAAGCGCGATCGCTGGCGAAGCGGGTGAAGCGGGTGAAGCAGGCGAGGGCGAGGGCGGCGAAGGCGGCGCGCTTCCCGTCGAGCAGCGACTGGCCTTCATGTCGGGACACACAGAGGCGGGCATCGCGCTTTACCGTGCAGGCGAAAGCGAGGCTGCCGCGCCGCACCTTTCGCATCCGGTCGACGAAACCCACGCCGACGAGCGCGCGGGTCTCGAAGCGCTCGGGTTCGAGCCTGCGGTGTTCGAAGCGGTTGCGAAGGCGCTCGAAGAGGGCAAGCCCGCGAGCGAAATCGAGCCGCAACTGGAGGCCGCGCAGGCCAATCTCGCGGCGATGCGTGAGCAGGCCGGAGGCGATCCGGCGACGCTTATCACCTACCTCATGGGCGTCGCGCGCGAAGAATACGGCGCGGCGGTGACGGATGGGACCGTCACCGACCCGGCCGAGTACCAGGACGCGTGGGGCTTCGCCACGGTCGCGCGCCAGATCGCCGAGGGGATTGAGGGTTCGAAGGGCGAAACCGTGCGCGCCGAACTCGACACGCTGATCGCGCTATGGCCCGCCGACGCGCCCGTTCCGCCCGCCGACCCGGCCCCTGCCGGACAGGTTTCCGCACAAGCCTCCAAGGTTGAACTGGCGCTGGGCAGCAAGGGCGAGTGATCGGGGCGGGGCCAAGCGCCCCTTTCACCCCTTATCACTAAACTACCTTGATGCGCGGGCGCGAAACGTCCATTTGCGCCTTCGTTCACGCCGCGCGATTGCGGCCCCAGCAGCATTTCAGAGGCCCGTTTTGAACCAGCCTATCATCGATCGTGACCAGTTCCAGGAAAGCGGCGCACTTTCGGTCGAAACCGTCACCTATGTCCACCACTGGACCGACAGCCTGTTCACCCTGAAGATCACCCGCCCGCCGAGCTTCCGCTTCCGCTCGGGCGAATTCGTCATGATCGGGCTGCCGGGCGATAACGGCAAGCCGTTGCTGCGCGCCTATTCGATGGCGAGCCCAAGCTATGCCGAGGAGCTCGAATTCCTGTCGATCAAGGTGCAGGACGGCCCGCTGACCTCGCGGCTGCAGTATATCCAGCCCGGCGATCCCATCTATCTCGGCAAGAAGCCGACCGGTACGCTTGTCACCGATGCATTGCTGCCGGGCAAACGGCTCTTCATGCTTTCGACCGGCACCGGCCTCGCGCCGTTCATGAGCCTCGTCCGCGATCCCGAAGTCTACGGCATGTTCGACGAAGTGATCGTCGTCCACTCGGTGCGGCATGTCGAGGAGCTCGCCTATCGCGACCTCCTTGAAAGCAAGCTCGAAGGCGATCCGCTGCTCGAGGACGAGGACCGCGCGCGGTTCATCTATGTGCCCACCGTCACCCGCGAGGCGTTCCGCACCACCGGCCGCATCCAGACGCTGATCGACAGCGGCGACCTGTTCAAGGACAGCAAGGGGCCGCAGAAATTCGTGCCCGAAGACGATCGCGTGATGCTGTGCGGATCGATGGCGATGATCAAGGATCACGCCGCCGACCTCGAAACGCGCGGCTTCGAAGAGGGCGCGAACAACAAGCCCGGCCAGTTCGTGATCGAACGGGCATTCGTGGGTTGAGAAAGTCAGGCTGAGTCCGCTATTTCGAGCTCTGGTTTCCCATGCAGACGGTCGGGAATTGTCGCTTAGCCGGCCCGGAATTCTGCTTCAGAATTGAACAGTTTCACCGGAACCCCTGTCGTCTCTTGAACAGTTGAGACCACCAAACCAGAGAACTCATCGAGTTCGCGATTGTAGTGCCGGCCCTTCAGTCGATCCATCAAGCTGCGGTTGCTGCTTATGAGGATTAGCCAGGCGTCCGATCTCTGCATCATGCAGGTCAAGTTCGCCGAACCAACCTGATAGTCTGCATACCATCCATAGGAGTCCCACTCCGCAGGAGGCTCGATGAATTCGACACCCTTCGCCTCAAGGGCGCCGACGATTCGCGCAAATAAAGGCTTTACCGTCAACTGCTCCACATCCGGATCGATTGGTTCTGATACAGTCTCGAACGTGATGAAGCGACTATTCATGGGAGAATTTCTACGCTTGAATAGTTAAGAATGTCTACTCTCACTAGCTAGGTTGAAGCCGGTCGCTAGCTCGGATCTCTAGTTTCCAACTTGTAGCTTTCGCGCTTGACCCGTGCATCGTGGCGCGGTTGTATCGTCGCAAAGTGAACCATTCTCCGAAAGTCACCACCAATGCTCAACACCGCCCACCGCACCGCCTACAACGAAGACCACGAGGCATTCCGCGATACCGTCCGCAAGGTGCTCGCCGAGCACATGGTGCCCTATCTCGACCAGCACGAGGAGGAGGGCATCGTTCCGCGCAGCGCGTGGAAGGCGCTGGGCGAGGCGGGGATGCTGTGCCCCACGGTCAGCGAGGAGAACGGCGGGCTCGGGCTCGATTTCGGCTTCAACTGCGTACTGAATGAAGAGATCGCATACATCGGATCGTCCGCTGGCTTCACGCTGCAGAACGATATCACGGTCAATTACTTCGAGCGGCTCGGCAGCCCCGAGCAGAAGGAAAAATACCTGCCCGGCATGATTTCGGGCGACATCATCACCGCCATCGCCATGACCGAGCCGGGCGCGGGCAGCGACCTGCAGGGCGTGCGCACCACCGCGATCGAGGATGGCAACCACCTCGTGATCAACGGATCGAAGACCTACATCACCAACGGCCAGAACGCCGATGTGGTGATCGTCGTCGCCAAGACCGATCCTTCGCAAGGCGCCAAGGGCACCTCGCTGGTGCTGGTCGAGGCGGGGACCGAAGGTTTCGAAAAGGGCCGCAACCTCGACAAGATTGGCCAGCATTCTGCGGACACTTCCGAGCTGTTCTTCCAGGACTGCCGGGTGCCCAAGACCAACATCCTCGGCGGCGAGGGGCGCGGCTTCGTGCATCTGATGGAGGAGCTTCCGCAGGAGCGGCTCAGCATCGCCGTCACCGCGCAAGGCGGGGCGCAGCGCGCGTTCGACGAGGCGGTGAAGTTCACCAAGGACCGCAAGGCGTTCGGCAAGACCGTGTTCGAATTCCAGAACACCAAGTTCACGCTCGCCGATCTGAAGGCCAAGCTGCAGGTCGGCTGGGCGCATCTCGACTGGGCCATCGCCCGCCACCTGCGCGGCGAGCTGACCACCGACGAGGCCAGCGCGGCGAAGCTGTGGCACACCGACATGCAGTGGGAGATGGTCGACGCCGCGCTCCAGCTGCACGGCGGCGCG
Organism: Erythrobacter sp. GH1-10; assembly: GCF_045363165.1. Classification (NCBI taxonomy): domain Bacteria; kingdom Pseudomonadati; phylum Pseudomonadota; class Alphaproteobacteria; order Sphingomonadales; family Erythrobacteraceae; genus Erythrobacter; species Erythrobacter sp. GH1-10. The sequence goes on from NZ_JBJFLP010000001.1 coordinate 1,093,716, forward strand.
GGCTACATGAATGAATACCCCATCGCCCGCCTGTGGCGCGACGCACGCGTCCAGCGCATCTATGGCGGGACGAACGAGATCATGAAGGAAGTCGTGAGCCGGTCGATTTGAGGGGCTTCGGGGGCTTTAGTTGAAAGCGACGGGGTGTCGCAAATGGCGACCCTAGTGCTAACTTTCCGCTCTCGACCCAGCTGCAGACGCTCGTCGCTTGGTATCAATGAGGGCCGCAGCGCAGAACGCGCTACGGCCCCTCATTTATTCCCGATTTGATCATCTGCGGCTGTAGGACCGCAAGGCGTGATCAAGGTGCTCTTGGTCGTTTATGGGCTGACAGGGATGTCGTCGTCATCGTTAGTGAAAGCAAGAACGCCGATAGCGACGATGCCGGCTATAAGGGCTGCTGCAACGATGCCGGCCCCGCCTTCCAATTCACTTTCACCTTCAACAGGCGCACTTGCTGGCAAGGACTGGGCAACGACAGGCGCTGAGACCAGACTTGCAGCTGCAAGAGAAAAAATGATCTTCTTCATATAATAATGACTCCGCTTTGGTTTACCTCTCCCTTTTGCGAGTTACACAAAAAGTGTCAATAAATCATTCTATAAATCAAACTCGGGGCTATTGTGGGCTGGAGCGTTGCTCGCGTGAGATGAGCTGCGCAATGACAGTGCTACGCTACTTTTCTCACTTTCTGATCGATGGTTGCGCAAGGTGAAGTAGCGATGCTCCGCCCTTTGGAGGAGGGTCTACCTTGTGCCCAGTTTCCACCCATCAGCTTCCGCGCGGATGGTTTAGGGGCTAAAACTAGAGCGGACGGTCGAGCAATGCACCAGTCGTCGTTCTTCACCGTTCGAATTCGCGGCGTGTCAGATCGGGAATTGCCGATCGTTTGTCTCGTATTGGACATCTTGATTAGCAAAGACAGTCAACGCGACCCGAAGGGTTCGGATTTCGATTCGGCTCTCTATTTTCAAGCCCCGCCTTCGAGCGGGGCTTTTTTTGCTTTGTCTGCTTTCCACCCAAGAGTCGCCATCGGTCAGACCCACTCGCCCCTCCGATAGCGGACGTAAGACTGGAAGGGACAGCTTTACAATTCGCCTCCCGCGCTTCTTTAGTGTCCCCAAGGGAGAGCAGCCATGACAGACCCACTCGATTTCACCGGCAAGCGCGTGCTCGTCATCGGCGGGTCGTCCGGGATCGGCAGCGGGATCGCGCAGGGCTTTCGTGGGCGCGGTGCAGAAGTCACCGTCACCGGCACGCGGCCCGATGCGGGCGATTACCTCGAAGCCGAGGACAGCGATTTTCGCGGGCTAGCTTACCGCCAGCTCGACGTGACCGATCGCGACGCGGCGGGCGCGCTGGCGGAGGCGATCGGGCCGGTCGATGTGCTCGTGCTCAGCCAGGGCATCGTCCATTATGGGCGCAAGGAATTCGGCCGCGAGGGTTGGGACGAGGTCATCGACGTGAACCTCAATTCGGTGATGGATGTCGCCCGCGCCTTCCACGACGATCTTGCGGCCCGGGGTGGCACGATGATCGTCGTCTCCTCGGTCGCCGCGTTCAAATCTACCCTCGGCAACCCCGCCTACGGGGCCTCGAAAGCGGGAGCGGCGAGCCTCGTCAAATCGCTCGGAGAAGCGTGGGCGCGCGACGGCGTGCGGGTCAACGGCATCGCTCCCGGCCTCGTCCCGACCAAGCTGACCACCGTCACCACCGAACATCCCGAACGCCGGGAGGGCGCGCTGCGCTCGATCCCGCTGGGCCGCATGGGCACGCCCGAGGACATGGCGGGCGCGGCGCTGTTCCTCGCTTCACCGCTGAGCGCCTACATGACCGGGCAGACGCTGGTGGTCGATGGCGGGCTTACGCTTTCGTAGAACTCCCCTTCGTCATTGCGAGCGACCGAAGGGAGCGCGGCAATCCATCTTCCGACGTTGGACCAAGGATCAAAGACAGGTGATGGATTGCTTCGCCTTCGGCTCGCAATGACGAGGGAGGGTGAGCGCCCTTTCCTACCCGGTGCCATCCGTGGCATGAAAAGGGATATATGGAAGAGCCGGAGACGCGAAATCGATTTTGCAAAGTGTCAACTTCGTACCGGCACTGTTTTCGACCGTAATTACAAGACGATAAACCGCGAAAACCCGGTTGACACGGTGTCAACTCTGTCAACTTCGTAGGAAATAATCCGCCATTCCGGCGCAGGAGCACGACATGAAATTCACCCGCCTCGGCAATTCCGGCCTCATGGTATCGCAGCTGTGCCTCGGCTGTATGTCCTATGGCGATACCACCAAGGGCTGGCACGGCGACTGGCTGCTCGGCGAGGAAGAGAGCCGCCCGTTCTTCCGCAAGGCGCTCGAAAGCGGGATCAATTTCTTCGACACGGCGAACGTCTATTCGGGCGGCACGTCGGAGGAGATCACCGGCAAGCTGCTCAACGAAATGGCGCACCGTGACGAGATCGTGGTCGCGACCAAAGCCTATTTCCCGTGGCGGCAGGCGCCGAATGCGGGGGGCAATTCGCGCAAGGCGCTGATGCAGGCGGTCGACGACAGCCTGATGCGGCTGGGGATGGATTACATCGATCTCTACCAGATCCATCGCTGGGACGATGCCACGCCGATCGAGGAAACGATGGAGGCGCTGCACGATATCGTGAAGGCGGGCAAGGCGCTGCATATCGGTGCGTCGTCGATTTACGCATGGCAGTTCGCCAAGGCGCAGGAGACCGCGCGGGCGAACGGGTGGACGCCGTTCATTTCGATGCAGAACCAATTGAACCTGCTCTACCGCGAGGAGGAGCGCGAAATGCTGCCGCTGTGCGAGGACGAGGGCGTCGGCGTGATCCCGTGGAGCCCGCTCGCGCGCGGGCGGCTGGCGCGCCCTTGGGGGGAGGAGACCGTGCGCAGCGAAACCGATGGCGTGGGCAAGGCGCTTTACCGCGAAGACGAGGCCGACAAGGCGATCGTCTCGGCGCTTGCCGAGCTGGCGCAGAAGCGCGGCGATGCGATGGCGAGCCTTGCGCTGGCGTGGCATTTCACCCGGCCTGCGGTCGCCGCCCCGATCGTCGGCGCGACCAAGCCGCATCACATCGATGCCGCGCTGGCCGCGCTCGACATCGAGCTGTCGGTGGATGAGCTGGCCGCTCTGGAAGCGCCCTATCATCCCAAGAACCCCACCGGAATGGGCATGCCGCTGCCGCCGATGGACACGGTTTCGATAAAATCGGAGTAATGTGACAAACTGACATCTCCGGTCGAAAATCGGTCACGACACCGTCACAGAGCGGCGTCAGTTCTGGTCCCGCAACGATGCGGGGCGATTTGTGGACCTAATCAATATCTTCCTGACCGGAGAGCTGGGCGAAACGCTCGAAGAGTTCGTCCATGACGATCAGCGCTTCATCTTCGACCGGATTGGACCCGAAGGTCCGCGGCGGCTGGTCGAAGGCCCGGCGTGGATCTTCGTCGACTGGGTGATGGACGATCTGGCGGGGCTCGAGATGTGCCGCCGCCTGCGCGCCGATCCGCGCACGAGCGAGGCGCATATCACGCTTGTGCTCGAAGAAGACGATGTCGAGGATCGGCGCCGCGCGCTGCGCGCCGGGGCGGACGACTACATGGTCGGTCCGCTCGACCGCACCGCGATCCTCGACCGGGTGCTCGCGCTGCAATCGCGCTATTCGGAGAGGCACGCGACCCAGCGGATGGAGGTCGGGCGGCTGACGATCGACCTCGCCGCTTTGCAGGCGCGCTGGGATGGGGAGCCGATCGAGATGCGGCCCAACGAATTCCGCCTGCTGCGGTTCTTTGCCGAGAATCCCAACACGGTACTTTCGCGCGAGGAACTGATCGCCGGCCTGGGCAAGCGCGAACCGCCGATCGACGAGCGCACAGTCGATGTGTGGATCGGCCGCCTGCGCCGCGCGATCAAGGCCGCAGGCGGCGGCAACCCGCTGCGCACCGTCCGCTCGATGGGCTACGTCTTCGATCTGCCCTGACAAGCCGAGCCTCGCCAACATTCGAAGAAAAAGGGCCGCTCCCTTGCAGGAACGGCCCCGAGGGTATTGGAGAGGGTTACTTGGTTAGAACTCGGCCTTGATCCCGAACGAGAACGAGGTCCCGACTTCGTAGGTGTTGATCTCGATCCGGTTGTCGCCGAGCTGCTGGAACTCGAAATTGTCTCGGTCGAAGATGTTGCGCGCCTCGAACGACAGCTCGAGCGGGACACCGGCGAGCGCGAGGTCGGTGCGCGCGACGATATCGACGGTCACGCCCGGATCCTCGACCACATCCGGCAGCGCGCCGCCGCGCAGGGTCACGCGCTCGCTGGCATAGTTGACGAGCACGGTCAGCTGCTGGGTCTTCTCGGTGTCTTCGATCCCGATCGAGACGTTCGCAACGTGGTCCGATTGGCCAACCAGCGGGGCGCCATCGTCGAAGATGAGGCTCGAAAGCTGGTTCGGGTTCGAGGTCGTCGGCGAGATGTCGTCCGGGCCGACCGAAATTTCCGATTGAGCGTAGGTGTAGTTGGCGAGGAACAGCAGCTGCTTGGTCTCGAAGAAGCTGCCGCCGAGATTGTACAGGTCGATGCCGTAAACGAAATCGACCTCGGCACCGTAGAGATTGGCGCCCGGCGCGTTGGCGAAGCTGGTGAGGACCTGTCCCGAAGCCGAGATCAGCGTGTTTTCGATCGGGCTGTCGATTTCCTTGAAGAACCCGGCGACGCTCACGCGGTTCGGCCCGCCGAGGTAGTATTCGGCGCGCGCTTCGAGGTTGATCAGCTCGCTGTCATTGAGCAGCGGGTTGCCGCGGAAACGGCGGTTCGAATCCGGATCGAAATAGGTCTGTTCGACCAGCTCGCGAAACTGCGGGCGGGCGATCGTCTGCGAAGCCGAGAGGCGCAGTTGCAGGTCGTCGATCGGTTCCCAGGTGATCGTCCCGCCGGGCAGGAAGTAATCGTTATTGAGATTGGTCGGCGTCGCCCCGGCGATCGGCGAGTTGAAGATCGTCTGGTCGAGCGCGACGAACTGGCTCGCATCCTCGTATCGGACACCCGCTTCGATCGTCAGCCGATCGGTCGGAAGCCAGCGGAACAGGCCGTAACCCGCGTAAATCTCGAGCCCGGCATCGAACACCGGAAAGGGCGAAGCTTCGGTGAGCGTGACGTTGAAGCCGGCCAGGGTCGCCCCGTTGATGATATCGCCCGGACGGCGCAGGCCGAGGGCGGGGACGATCGAGTCGGGCAGGACGTCGCCCGAGATGAACGGTCGGAATTCGCGGCTCGAAGAGCGGCGGGTGGTGTCCGAATAGGCCCCCCCGATCGTTACCGAGAAGCTGTCGAACAATTCGTAGCTGAGATCGGCGCTGCCGAACCACAGCTCCTCTTGGAGATCGTCGAAGGCGATCGTGGTGATCCCGGCGTCCGAAAGCTGGTTGAAGTAAGCGACGAACTGGTCGCCATAGGGATCGCCCGGAATGTTGGTGCGGGTGTAGCTGACCGTGGTGTTGAACGGTGCCTCGCGATCGGTCCGGGCGTAGCCGCCGCGCAAATCGATATCGAGCCGGTCGAAGTCGAGCTCGGCGACCATCTGCGTGTCGATCAGCTGGCGTTCGAACCACGCGGTCTGCTGGTTCTGGAAATCGAACCCGTTGAACCCGGGCAGGATGTCGGTGCCTTCTTCGAGACGCGCGGTCTTCAGCGTGTCGCGGATGTAGAGGTTGGTCCAGCGGAGCGTGTGCGGACCGAAATCGAGTCCGAGGCCGAGCAACGCGTTCACGAGGATATTCTCGTCGGTGATGAACGTGCGGAAGTCCTGGAACAGCTCCGACAGGTCCGAACTGCCGCCCTGGCTGATCACGGTGCGATTGCGCAGCGAATTCTTGATCGAGGCTGTGGCGATCACGCCGAGATAGGTATCGCTGCCAAGCTCGAACGACGCACCGCCAGTGATCGAGCCGGAAAGGTTGGCGCGCTGCTGCGGGACTTTCTGGAGCGTCACGAGATTGAGCGGCATCAGCTGCCCGGCGATCCCCTCGCTGACCTCGATCGGCACGGTGCCGATACGCTCGCCGCTATCGAGGAAAGCCTGCAGGTTCGATGGAATGTCGCGATTGCCATTGTCGAAGCCGAAAGAGTCCCAATCCGAACCGAAATAGGTGAGACCGTTCTGGAACGTCGTTTCGGTATCTCCTCCGACCGACAGGCTGACATTGAGAAAATCCTCGACCGGCACAGCCTTGGTGGTGAGATTGATCACGCCGCCGCCAAACTCGCCGGGATAGTTGGCCGAATAGGTTTTCTGGACCAGCGAGGAAGCAACCACGTTGGTCGGGAAGATATCGAGCGGAACGACGCGGCTCAGCGGCTCGGGACTCGGCAGCGGCAGGCCATTGAGGAGCGCGAGCGAGTAGCGATCGCCAAGCCCGCGGACGAAGACGCGGCCGTCGCCCACCACCGAAAGGCCGGTGACGCGGCCGAGCGCGCCGGCGATGTCGCCTTCGCCGGTACGGGCGATGTCGGCTTCGGTCAGGACGTTGAGAACCTGCGTCGAGGAGCGTTCGGGATTGCGGTTGCGACGACCGGTAACGATGATCCCGCCACCCGGGACGGACACCTCCGGCTGCTCGAACTCTTCCTCTTCCTGGGCGGTCTCTGCCTCGTCGGTCGTTTCTTCTGCAGCTTCATCTGCCGGAGGCTGGTCCGCGGACTGCGCGTGCAGAACTGTCGGAAACGACAGCGACGTGGTGAGGAGCAGCAAGCCTGCGAGGCGTTTGCCGGTCGACATAATGCGAAAACCCCTGTGTCTAGGTTCTTGAATGTCGGGGCTGAAGAGCCCCCATTGCATCTATGAGTGGGGGAGGCGCGACAGCCTGCCACGCCTCCCCATCAATCGGTCGGGCGCGATCAGTAGACCGGCAGCGAGGTGCAGGCGCCGGTGGCGCTGCCGAAGTCCATGATCGACGAGTTGCAGGTCCAGTCGCCGAAGTTGTCGGTGATGTCGTCGTTCTCGGCTCCGATGAAACCGAAGTCGGTGAAGAACGAGGAACGGGCGGTCGGATCGAACGAGGTAATGCCGTTCTCGAAAGTGCCGTTCACCAGCGTGTTGGTGAGCGTCAGCGTCGCGAGCAGGTTGTTGTTGGTCCCTGCGTCGACGACCGCCTGGACATCGGCATCGGCAACTCCCGACGAACCGCGAACCGGGCGGTTGGCGCCATCGCAGACGATCGAGTCGAAACCGATAATGGCATTGAGAGTGATGGTTTCGTCGATCCGGATGCAGACGTCATCGGCAGTATCGACGTCGATCACGCCGTTGGTCAGGCCGAGCGCCGGGCCGCCGCGTGCGCGGATGGCCTGCGACGAGGAAGACGAACGCTGCACGAAAGTGAAGTTGTTCACCTGCAAGCGGCTTTGCGGCAGGGCATTGCCCGGCGTGCCGTCGGCAAGGTCGTCCGGCGAGTCGAACTCGATGAGGCTGTCGCCCGTGCCACTGCGCTGCACGACCACCACCGTTTCGACATTCGCCTGCGCGCCGCTGTCGACATCGAGCGAGTCGTCCGACGCGCCGATTACCGCGAGGTTCTTGATGTTGACCGAACCGCCGAAGAATTCGACGCCGTCGTCCGAGCTGTTGAACGACAGGATGTTTTCGAGCGTGGTTCCCGAGCCCGTGCCGCCGGTGGTCAGCGACTGCAGTTCGTTCGACTGCTGCAGTTCGAAGCCCGAGAAGCGGATCTGGTTGTAGGTCATCGAACCCGAGCTGTCGGCGCTGTCGGTGCCGCCGAACGGCGTGGCGACCACGGTGCCTTCGAGCTGTTGTTCGCACTGCGGATTGGCGTTCGGCGCCGCAGCGGTGTTGAACACGAGGTTCGAACAGTCGGAAACGGGCGCGCGGCCCAGCAGCACCACGCCGCCCCACTGGGCCTGGCTGTTGTCGCTGGCCACGCCGAGCACGTTGTCGCGGCTGGTCCAGATGATCGGCATCGTTTCGGTGCCGTTGGCTTCGATCGTGTTGCCGCGATTGACCACGAGGAACGATTCGGCCTGCGCGAAGAAGATCACGCCCGGATCGACATTGAGCGTCACATCGGTGCCGGTGCTGCTGAAGCCCTGGTCGGTGCCGACATTCACACGGCCCGAGATCTCATAAAGCAGGCCGTCGATGCGCGGGAGGCTGTCGTCGACGTTGAAAGTCGCCGGAAGACGGCAAACGCGATAGTCGCCGGTCGGCGTGTTGCTGAGGACGCCGCGATCTTCGAGACCGCCGGTCGAGCTGATTGTCGGACACCCTGCAGCCGCGGTGACGGTCGCGCCGCCGGTCGGGGTCGGCGTTGGTGTCGGCGAGGGCGACGGGTTGTTGATGATGATGTCGCCGCTGGTGCCGGGCGAGACGATTTCGTCCGCGCCACAGCCTGCAAGAGCTACAATGCTGGCGCCGAGAACGAGAGTGCGTTGAAGATTTTTCACAGCGAGCGGTCCCCTAAAAACCGAGTGTCAGTACATGCGACTTGGTTCGCAGGGGTGGCGCTAGGCGGGGCGCGTGACAGATTTCTTGCAGGATTACCGTTTGAATTCAGTATCTACACAATTTCCGAAGTGCGACCGAAGTATGACAAATGCGACATTCGACAGGAGAGCTCGCACTCGCCGGTCGGACGAATGAGACTCATTTATTACACCTAATAATCAGAGGGTTGGTCAGTTAAATGGCCTAAAAATGACAATGTTACAGTTTTGTTGCATTTGCGTGAAAGGTGTTTCACATTTGCTCCGATTGAGAAGGAGTAGCGGAAATGATCCTCACGACCGTCGCATTTGCCATTGCTGTCGCCAATCCGGCTGCAGCCGATTCGGTATCGGCGCAGATGGCGAGCGAACCCGACGTCAGGCTCGCTTCCGCATCGCTGGCGCAGGGCAGGGAAGGCGAGGCCATCCGGGTCCTCGAATCCGAGCTCGCTGCAAATCCCGACGACCCTGCGATCCTCATCAACCTTGGAATTGCGCACGCGCAACGCGGAGATGACACACGGGCTCGCGCGCTGTTCCGCGCTGCCATGGCGAGTGAAGAGGCGATCGATCTCGAAACTGCCTCGGGCCACACCAGCGATTCACGACGTCTCGCCCGCCGGGCACTCGGGATGCTGGATCGCGGGGAATTCCGTCCCGCAGTCGGGGCCACGGAAACGCTGACGCTACGCGACTGACGGGCTTATTCCGCGCGCACCGATGGGGGCGTGTCTGAGAAGACGCGCCTCTTTTGCTTTCGTCGTCTCCCACCCGATCAACGGGTTTCTCGAAGACTTCGGCGCAAAATTGTCACCTGCGTGTCATTTGCGGTAAGCATGGGAGAGCTTCGGAGGGTCCACCTGATGATTCTCGCGCGCGCGAGCATGTACATTCTTAGCGTCACGATCGCTGCCTTCGCTTCGCAGGCGCAGGCCGACGTGATGGAAATCGACGCCACCGGCGCCCGTTGGGTCGCGGGCGGCGCTGGCGCACCGCTGCCCGGCGACTCCGCCCAAGAAGCGAGCGTGGTCGAATTGAACGCCGCGCTGGTGCCCGACGAAATCGTCGCCGACACGTCGCGTCACGCAGCGGCTATCCCTGCGCAATACACGGCCAAGATCCACGAACTCGCCCGCCGGTTCGACCTCAGCCCTAGCTTGCTCGAAGCGGTGGTGTGGCAAGAGAGCCGCTGGCGGGAAAACGCCGTCTCGCCCGCGGGTGCGCGCGGTCTGGCGCAACTCATGCCGGGAACCGCGCGTTACCTCGGTGTCGATCCGGACGATCCCTACGCCAATCTGGAGGGCGGGGCGCGCTACCTGCGCGAACAGCTCGACCGTTTCGATGGCGATCTTGAAAAGGCGCTGGCGGCCTATAATGCCGGTCCCGGACGGGTGATCAGAGCCGGGGGAATCCCGAACATCCGCGAGACGAAGCATTATGTTGCTGCCATTATGGGGCGTCTCGCGAGTCATTCCCGCGTCGATGGCCAATAGGGGACATGATCGACACGCACCGAGCTTTCTGAATTTGAAGAAGATGGACACATTGATGAATTCCTTGATTACTCTTTTTGCCCGCGCTGCCGCGTTGTTGACGGTACTGGCCATGCCGAGCGCGGCGTTTGCGCAAGGGGTGGACCCGCAAGGGTCTGGCCCCATCACAAATGCGCTGCTCTGGCTCCAGAACACGCTGCTCGGCACCGTTGCGACCACCGTCGCGGTGATGGCCGTCGCGGCGATCGGCTTCATGATGCTTACCGGCAGGATGAACTGGCGCTTTGGAGCGACCGTTATCATCGGCGTGTTCATCCTGTTTGGCGCGACCACGATCGTCGCCGGGATTCAGGCGGCGGCAGGCTAGGAGAATGCAAAGAGTCGGAAAATGAGCGATCTTACCCGTCATCCGGTGCACCGCGCACTCACCCGTCCGCAGATGTTCGCGGGCGTGACTATGAATTTCTTCATCATCAACATGATGGTGACGACGATCGCCTTTCTGATCCTGAAGGACTTGCTGATCGCGAATGTCGTGATGCTGCTGGTCTTCCTGCTGGTGCCGGTCGTGATGCACGCGGTCGGCTATTTCGCTTCGCTGCGCGAACCGCGCATTTTCGACCTCTGGATCGCCAAGGTCTCCAAATGCCCGCGCGTGCCCAATTACAAACGTTGGGGCTGTAACAGCTACGCCCCGTAACGTGATGCAACTGGCCACCTGAAAGGAGGGCCGACACAGAATGCCAAAGTGGATCGGACCCGCTGCATGGAGCGCGAAAGAAGCGCGCGCTGGCGACCGGCTGCCCTATGCGCGGCTGGTCGATGAAAGCACGGTGCTGCTGCGCGACGGATCGGTGATGACAGCGATCCAGGTGCCGGGCCTGTTGTTCGAAACCGAGGATTCCGACGCACTGAACGCGCACGCTGCCACCCGCGAGGTGATGCTGCGATCGACTCTGGATGCGCGCTTCGTGCTCTATCACCACGTGATCCGCCGCCGGGTCGAGGTCGAAATCGACGGCACATTCGATGATCCTCTCTCGCGCCATATCGATGCGCGCTGGAAGGAACGGCTCGCGGGCGGCTCGCTGTTCATCAACGACCAGTTCGTCACGCTCATTCGGCGCCCGGCGCGGGGCAAGGCTGGATTGCCCGAACGCATCGGCAAATTCTGGCAGCGGCGCGGGCAGGAAGAGGTCGAGGCCGATTACAAGGACCTGCGCAGTCTCAAGGCTGCGGCGACCGGTCTCGTCGCCTCGCTGTCGGCCTACGGTGCAACGGTCCTCGGCGACTATACCGGGCACGGCGAGGGCACCAATTCGGAGATGCTCGAGTTGCTCTCGGCCATTTACAATGGTGAGATGCGTCCGGTGCGTCGCCCGCACGAGGACACCGATATCGGCCAAATGCTGCCCTATCGTCGGGTGAGTTTCGGTCTCGACGCGATGGAATCGCGCGGATCGGGCGATCCCGATTTCTCTGCGATCCTGGGGCTCAAGGATTATCCCGAAGCGACCTCTCCAGGGCTGCTCGATGGCCTGCTGCGGCTGCCGCACGAGATGATCGTCACCGAAAGCTACGCGCCCAACGAGCGGACAACCGCGCGCGAACGGATCGATCTTGCGCTGCGCCGCTCACGCTCGGTCGACGAGGAGGCCGCCGCCGAACGCGCCGACATGATGGCCGCGCGCGACGCGCTGGGGAACGGCGCGGTCGGCTTCGGCGACCACCACCTTACGGTGCTCGTGCGCGAACGCTCGCTCGATCGTCTCGACGATGCCACTGCGGCCTGTGCCGCCGCGCTCGCCGATACCGGCGCGATCGCGGTGCGCGAGGACACCAATCTGGAGCCGGCGTTCTGGGCGCAGTTCCCGGGCAACGAGGAATACATCGTGCGCCGTGCGCTGATTTCCTCGGCCAATATGGCAGGCTTCGGCAGCTTCCACGGCTTCGCTTTGGGGCAGGCCACGAACAACCACTGGGGCGACGCGGTCACGCTGCTGGAAACCACCAGCGCAACCCCGTTCTTCTTCAACTTCCACCACGGCGACCTTGGCAATTTCTCGGTCATCGGGCCGAGCGGATCGGGCAAGACCGTGGTGATGAACTTCCTCGCCGCGCAGGCACAGAAGTTCAAACCGCGCACCATCCTGTTCGACAAGGATCGCGGCGCCGAGCTGTTCATTCGCGGGATCGGCGGGCGTTACGACCGCATCAACGCGGGCGAGCCGACCGGCTTCAACCCGCTGGCCTTGCCCGATACCCCTGCGAACAAGGCATTCCTGCGCGACTGGCTCGGTGTGCTCCTCAAGGCGGAAGGCCCCGAGGAACACGCCATAATCGCTTCGGCGGTCGATGCCGCGTATCAGAACGATGCCAGCCTCAGGCGCCTCAGACACTTCAAGGAATTACTTGCGGGCGCGCGCCGTCCCGAACCGGGCGACCTTGCCGACCGGCTCGGCGCATGGATCGGCGATACCAGGGGCGAAGGCGGCGAACATGCGTGGCTGTTCGACAATGAGCGCGACCTGCTCGATCTCGACCGCCGCGTGCTCGGCTTCGACATGACGCAGCTGCTCGAAAACCCGCGCCTGCGCACTCCGGTTATGATGTACCTGTTCCACCGGATCGAAGAACGGCTCGACGGGCAACCGACGATGATCCTGATCGACGAGGGCTGGAAGGCTCTCGACGACGAGGTTTTCGCTGCGCGTATCCGCGATTGGCTGAAGACGCTGCGGAAACGCAATGCTCTCGTCGGATTTGCGACACAGTCCGCCCGCGATGCGCTCGAAAGCCGCATTTCGGCTGCGCTGGTCGAGCAGACCGCAACAATGATCTTCATGCCCAACAGCCGCGCGCGGCCCGAGGATTACATCGACGGCTTCGGTCTGACCGATCACGAATTCGCGCTGATCCGTTCGCTGCCCGCGCACAGCCGCTGTTTTCTCGTGCGCCAGCCCGATGCGAGCGTCGTTGTACGGCTCGACCTCTCGGGCGCCCCCGAAGTGCTCACCGTGCTCTCGGGCCGCGAGGTCGCCGTGCGCCGGCTTGACCGGTTACGTGAAGCGGTGGGTGACGAGCCTTCGGAGTGGTACCCCGCGCTCACCGGCCATGCGTGGCCCGACGGGGCGAGCGGTCTCGACGAGAATGGCATTCCCTTGCCGGTCTGGCAGGCCGCCGAATGACGACGAGCTGTGATCTCGTCGCCCAGGATATGGGCACCGGCGTCGCTGCGGCGCTGACCGCGGTCGATTGCATCGCCTCGCAGATCAGCGAGCAGGCGTTCGGGCGGTTGTTCGGTACCGACGGGCAGCTGGCGTTCGCGCTGACGCTGTTATTGGTGCTCTATGTTGCGTTCTTCGGCATCAGCCTGATGCTCGGGAGGTCGAACCTCTCGGTCCGCAACCTCGTCCCTCGCATCATGACCATCGGACTGGTGTTGACGTTCGCAACCAGCTTCGCGGCTTTCTCGGCGATCTTTTACAACGTCTTCGTCGGCGGGCCGGACGAGATTGCTGGCGTCATCACAGGCACCCAGGGTTCGGCCACGGCGACCTTCGCTCAAAAGCTCGACGTGGTTTTCCTCGCAGTCCAGCAGGCGAGCGGCGATGCGACCGATATCAGCCTGTTTTCTCCCGAGGGGATGATGTGGGCGGGCGCAATGATGCTTCTGCTCGGCACCGTCGGCTTGCTCGTCACCGCACGGATCGGGCTTGCACTGTTGCTCGCGGTGGGGCCGATCTTCGTCGTGCTCGCTCTGTTCAATGGCACACGCGGCCTCTTCACCGGCTGGCTCAAGGGTGTGACGATGCTCGCCATCGCACCCCTGTTTGCGGTGCTGGGCGGATCGATCATGCTCGAAATCGCCGTGCCCATCCTTGCGTCGCTCGTCGCCATCCCCGGCCAGATCGACCAGCAAGCAGCGATGGCGTTCTTCATGGTCGGCTTCGTTCACTGTGCGTTGATGGTGATGGCGCTGATCGTGTCGGTGGTGATGGTCGGCAAGTGGCAGGTGTTCGGGCTGGTCCCCTCGAAGGAGGAGAAGAGCGCTAACGACACACTCCGCGCGGCCCCGCAAGCTGCGCCGCTGCAAACGGGCTTTTCGCGCGCCTCGCAAGTCGCTCCCGCTGCAGCATCGACCGGCCGACGCCGCATGGATGTCGTCCCGCAGGCCGCCGTGGTTGCGGCCAACGACACCGGCGGCTCGGGCCGCACGACCGTCCGCGAGACCAAGGTGTTCGCCACCTCTTCAGGCAGCGGTCAGGCTGCGCCGCTTAACCCTTCATCTTCCCGCACCCGCGGGATCGGCAACCGGTTCCGCAACGCGGGATCAGCCAAGATTTCGCGAAAATCGGAGAACACGCAATGATCCGCGCCGACTTCATTCGGCTTTCGCTCGCTTCGGCGGCGCTTCTGCTCGCGGTACCCGCGCTCGCACAGGACCAGCGGCTGCAAACCCGCGTCTATGACGAAGCGACCGTTTTCCAGATCAACGGCAAGGTGAAGGTCCAGACGACCATCAAGTTCCGCGAGGACGAAGCAATCGAAAACGTCGCCATCGGCGACAGCCAAGCGTGGCAGGTGCAGCCCAACAAGGCGCAATCGTTGCTGTTCGTCAAACCGCTTGAACCGAACGCCAAGACCAACATGACGGTGGTGACCAACAAACGCACCTATTTGTTCGATCTCGTCTCAAGCCCGCGCAACAACCCGCTCTATGTGCTGCAGTTCAGCTATCCCAAGGCCGAGAAGGCCGAAGAAGAGGCGCGGCTTGCGCGTGCGGCGGAGCGCGCGCGCGAGCAGGCGAATGCGGTCGAGATGGCAGCCGCCACCGATCCTCTCGCGGTTGCCGACCCCGAGCGCCTCAACTTCGCGTGGGCGAGCACAGGCGATGCCGAGCTCATTCCGGAGCAGGCTTATGACGATGGCGAATCGGTATACCTGACCTGGCCTGAGGGGACGCCGATCCCGGCCATCCTCGTGCGGAATTACGAGGGTGAAGAGGGGCCTGTGAACTTCACCGTGCGTGGCAACACCGTGGTGCTCGACGTGGTGCCGGGGATGATCGTGCTCAGGTCGGGCGACGATTCCGCGACGCTTACAAATAATGGCCCCGCGCTCGCGGCAAGGGAGATCAAGTGATGCGACTGGCAATGCGGCTTCCGAAAAAGGACGGTTCCGGCGGCGATCCGCGCGAGCAGGAATCGGCGGAGATCATCGACCTCGCAAGCCGCAACGGCTTTCCCGCGGTGGTCGATCGCAAGGCGAAGTCTGACGGACTCGGCCTCGCAGTCGGCGTCGCTATCGTCGGCCTGCTCGGAGCAACGACATTCTGGGCGATGCAATCTGCGCAGGTGCAAGAGCAGCAGCCGGTCGGAAACGCCAATGTTCAACCCCCGGTGCAGGCCGCAGCGCCCGTTCCGGTGACCGAACCCGCACTGCCGCCGCAGGAAGTCGAGCCCTCGCCCGATCCGGCTCCCGCACCGATCCTCGCCAATCAGCCGAGTACCTCTCCGGCAACCAATCCCTATGCGAGCCCGACCATGGTCTACGATGCGAGCACGGCAGCGCAATCGAGCCGCGTGCTCGAAGCGCCGAACTCGACGACCGCTTCGGGCGCGCCGGGCACCGGCGACACCGGTGCGGAAGGTGCTGCAGCCGCGTTCGCGAGCCGGATCGGCGGGGTCGGCGGCGCGCCCGCACAGGCGCGGGCGATGGCCAATCCCACCACCACCGTCACCCAGGGCACGCTTATCCCCGCGATCCTCGAAACCGCGATCAACACCGACGTACCGGGCTATGTCCGCGCGGTAGTGAGTCAGGATGTACGCAGTTTCGATGGCAAGCGTGTGCTGATCCCGCGCTCCTCGCGTCTGATCGGCCAGTACCAGTCGGGCGTCCAGAACGGTCAGAAGCGCGCCTATGTCATCTGGACCCGGCTGATCCGGCCCGATGGGGCTTCGGTCAACATCGCGTCGCCCGCCGTGGGATTCGATGGCACGACCGGCCTTGCGGGCGATGTCGATAACCACTTCTTCAAGCGCTTCGGTTCTGCGTTGCTGCTGTCGGTCGTCGGCGGACTCGGGGCGGTCGCTTCGGGAGGTGCATCGGTCGTGATCGGCGGGGCGGGGCAGAGCGCCGCCAGCACCGCCTTGCAGCAGGACGGGCAGATCGGTCCGACCATCCGGGTACGAATGGGCGAACCGATCCGCGTCTTCACCGCGCGCGATCTCGATTTCAGCACGGTCCAATAAGCAACGATGAGCGCCGACATTCATCCACTCGCGACAGCCGACGGGGACGATACTCCCACCGACAGCCTCACTGCGCTGGGTGAACGCAGCGTCTATCTCGACGCCTACCTCGCGCCGTTCAAGCGCTGGCTCGATCGCGACACCATCACCGAAATCATGGTCAACCGACCCGGCGAGGTGTGGATCGAGGACGCTTCCGACCCGGGAATGAGGCGGGTGGATACGCCCGAAATCGACGACCGTCTGGTGCAGCGCCTCGCCGAACAGGTTGCGCGGGTTTCGCATCAGGGCATCAACCGAGAGCATCCGCTGCTCGGAGCGACCCTTCCAGACGGCGCGCGCATCCAGTTCTGCGGGCCGCCTGCGAGCCGCAAGCATTGGACCATGGCGATCCGCCGTCACCGCCGGCTCGACCTGCCGCTCGATGCCTATGACAGTGGGCCGCTCTCCGGTGAAACCGAAGTGGCGATGCCCGATGCGCAGCAGGAACCGATCGCCTACCTGCGCGAAGCGATCCGCCATCGCCGCACGATCCTCATTTCCGGTGGCACCAGCACCGGCAAGACCACGTTCCTCAACGCCATGCTTGGCGAAATCCCGCGTGAGGAGCGCGTCGTGCTGGTCGAGGACACCCCCGAGCTCAAATTCCCGGGCGAGAATTCGGTCGGCCTTGTGGCGGTGAAGGGCGAGTTGGGTGAAGCAAAGGTTACTCCGAACGAGCTGCTTCAGGCCGCCCTGCGCCTGCGCCCCGACCGCATCGTGCTGGGCGAATTGCGCGGGGCGGAGAGCGTGTCTTTCCTGCGCGCGATCAACACCGGCCATCCGGGCAGCTTTTCGACCATCCACGCCAACTCGCTGCGCGGCGCGCTCGAACAGCTCGCGCTGATGGTGATGCAGACCGGGATCGGCCTCTCCCGCTCGGACACGATCGCCTATTCGGCCAGCGTGATCGATGTGATCGTGCAACTCGGCCGCGATGCCAATGGCAAGCGCGGCATCACCCAGATCGCCGACAGCCGCTCTCTGGTCTGAACGACCGCCCGCGGAACGGTGTGACAAGCGCCCCTGCGTCAATTACACGACTCGCTGGTTTTGGCACGAATTGCGGTCGCCCGCGTTCATGTATGGGGCACCAAACGCTGACGAGGGGCAGAACGGGCAGGAAATGAGCGAGACGGCGATCAGCGAGAAGGTCACGACGGCCGCGCCCAGTGCTGCCTCGTCGCCTGCGGATGCGCCCGCCGCGCCTGAAGAGCTGTATTTCAACCGTGAGCTTTCGTGGCTTTCTTTCAACGAGCGGGTGCTGGCGGAGGCCTGCAACGAGCAATATCCGCTGCTCGAACGGCTGCGCTTCCTTTCGATTTCGGGCAGCAATCTCGATGAATTCATGATGATTCGCGTCGCCGGTCTGGTCGGGCAAGTGCAACGCGGCATCGCCAAGCCCTCGATCGACGGGCGAACGCCGACGCAGCAATTGTCCGCGATCCGCGAGAGGCTCGCCATGCTGACCGACTGGCAGCAGGATATCTGGCGCAACCTGCACGACCGCCTCGCCGAGAGCGGCATCCACATCGCCGATGAGCACCGCATCGACAAGGCGGCGCACAAGTGGCTCAAGTCGTTCTTCCTCGAAGAGATCGTGCCTGTCATCACCCCCCAGGCACTCGACCCGGCGCACCCGTTCCCCTTCGTCCAGAACGAAGGCATGGGCTTGCTCTTCACGCTCACGCGCGATGCGGACCAGGAACAGATCATGGAGATGATCCTGATCCCGAGCGCGCTCCCGCGCTTCGTCCGCGTGCCGAGCGACCGGGTGGCCGATGGCGAGACGATCTACATCTCGATTGCCAGCCTGATCCAGCGTTATGCGAAAAAGCTCTTTCCCGGCTTCACGATCGAGGGCGACGGCTTGTTCCGCGTGCTGCGCGACAGCGATATCGAGATCGAGGAAGAGGCCGAGGATCTTGTCCGCACCTTCCGCAGCGCGATCCAGCGGCGCAGGCGCGGGCAGGTGATCCAGCTCGAGCTCGAGGAGGATTTCGATCCCCAGGCGGAAGCGATCCTGCTCGAGCAATTGGGTGTCCACGAGGCCGCCGTGATCAAGACCGACGGAATGATCGGGATCGACGGGCTTGCCGAAATCGTCGAAGAAGACCGGCCCGACCTCAAATTCGATGCCTATTCGCCGCGCTACCCCGAGCGCATTCGCGAACACGATGGCGATGCTTTTGCCGCGATCCGCGAAAAGGACATCATCATCCACCACCCCTACGAAAGCTTTGAGGTGGTGGTCGATTTCATTCGTCAGGCGGCCGAGGATCCGGACGTCGTGGCGATCAAACAGACGCTGTATCGCGCAGGCTCGCAATCGGCGGTCATCAACGCGCTGATCGACGCCGCCGAGCGCGGCAAGTCGGTGACGGCGGTGGTCGAGCTCAAGGCCCGTTTCGACGAGGAGCAGAATCTCACCTGGGCAACCAAGCTGGAACGCGCCGGTGTGCAGGTGATCTACGGCTTCACCGACTGGAAGACCCACGCCAAGGTGGCGATGGTCGTGCGCCGCGAGGATGACGGCTTTCGCACCTATTGCCACTTCGGAACGGGCAATTACCACCCGGTCACCGCCAAGATCTACACCGATCTCAGTTTCTTCACCGCCGATCCCAAACTGTGCCGCGATGCGGCCAAGATGTTCAATTTCGTGACCGGCTATGTCGAGCCGGACTCGCTGGAACGGATATCGATCGCTCCGCTCAACCTGCGCGAGGAACTGTGTCGGCGGATCGACACGGAAATCGTCAATGCCGCGAAGGGCAAGCCCGCTGCGATCTGGATCAAGTGCAACCAGATCACCGACCAGGGCATGATCGACCGGCTTTACGCCGCAAGCGATGCAGGGGTGCAGGTAGAACTGGTGGTGCGCGGCATCTGCTGCCTGCGTCCCGGCGTAGCGGGGATGAGCGAGAACATCCGGGTCAAATCGATTATCGGACGTTTCCTCGAACACAGCCGCATCTACGCTTTCGCCAATGGCCGCGCTATGCCGGGCCCCGCCGCAGCGGTGTTCATCTCCTCCGCCGACCTGATGGGCCGCAACCTCGATCGCCGGGTTGAATCGCTGATCCCGATCCTCAATCGCACGGTGCACGATCAGGTGCTCCAGCAAGTTCTGCTCGCGAATATGCTCGACACCGAGCAAAGCTGGTGGCTGCACGCAGATGGCAGCTATTCGCGAGTCGAAGCTGTCGAAGAAGGTGGCTCGAAGCCTTTCAATTGTCACCGCTATTTCATGACCAACCCATCGCTTTCGGGGCGTGGCGGCGCGCTTGAGGCGGGCGGTGTGCCCAAGCTTTCGCTGCGCAAGGGGCGCGGCGGATGAGCTATCGCACGCGGCGATCCGAACGCGACGGAGCGTTCTCCGGCAACCAGCCGGGGCGCGCCATCATCGATATCGGTTCGAACACCGTGCGGCTCGTCGTCTACGGCGGCTCGATGCGGGCGCCGACGACATTGCTCAACGAAAAGGTAACCGCCCAACTGGGACGCGCCATCGCCAGCGAAGGCGTGCTCGCCGAAGAGGCAATCCAACTGGCCATGCGCGGCCTTAAACGGTTCGCGCTGCTGCTCGACGATCTCGGCGTGGTCGATATCGATTGTGTCGCCACCGCCGCCGTGCGCGAGGCGAGCAATGGCAAGGCGTTCGTGAAGCAATTACGTGCGCTCGGTTTCCAACCGAGGGTGCTTTCCGGCGAAGAGGAAGCCTGCGTAAGCGCGAACGGCGTCGCCGGCGCTTTCCCCGGCGCGACGGGGACCGTGGCCGACCTTGGCGGCGGCAGCCTCGAACTGGTGGGCATCGCAAAGGGTGAGCCGGGTGAAGCTATCTCGCTCCCGCTCGGCACGCTGCGCCTGCCCGAGTATCGCGACGACGACAAAGCCGATTCCGATATGCGCAAGGCGCTGACGAAGGCGCTCAAGAAAGGTGCCCCCGCGTTCGGAAAGTCGATCGGCAAGGGCGAACCGCTCTTCCTCGTCGGCGGAACCTGGCGGACCATGGCGGTCTTCGCCATGCAGGAGGAAGGGCATCCGCTGTCGGATCCTCACGGCTACCGGATCGATACGGACGGGGCGGAAAAGCTTGCCAAGACGCTCGCGTCGCAATCGGTCGAAGACCTACAGGCGCGCGATCGCATCTCCTCGATGCGCGCCGAAAAGCTGCCCGATGCAGCGGTTCTGTTGCAGGCTATGCTTGCGCGGATTGAGCCAAGCGAGCTCGTCTTTTCATCATGGGGTCTGCGCGAAGGGCTGCTTTACGATCGCTTGCCGCTGCATGGGAAATCGCAGGATCCGCTGCTTGCGGGCATCGGAGTCTTCGCGGCCCAGCGCGGCGCTCCGCCCACGCTTGCCGCTCGCATAGCGGGCTGGACGGTCGATGCTGCGCCTTCGCGCAAACACGGTTCGGAACGTATCCGGCTGGCAGCCACGATGCTCGCGCTCGCATCGATGCAGATCGAGCCCAACATCCGCCACCCGCAGGCAATCGAGTGGGCGCTGCACAAGCGCTGGATCGATGTCACCGACACTGAGCGTGCGATGATGGGCGCGGCGATCGCGGCCAACGGCAACAATCTCGATATGCCCGCGAACGTCACTGAACTGGCCAGCGAGGAAGCGCTCGAAGAAGCGATCTGCTGGGGCCTGGCGGTACGCCTCGCGCGCAGGATCGGGGCCAGATCGCGGCGTTCGCTCCAGGTCAGCCGCCTGACCGTGCGCGACGAAACGCTCGTCCTGCGGCTGGAAAAGAGCCACGAAGCGCTGTTCGGCATCCCCACTGAAAAGGACATCAGGCTGTTGTCGGGGCGGCTGGGGCTGGACTGGACGGTCGAGACCGTGCCCGATGGCGAGCTGCACAGCGATCCGGAATACGACGAGGAAGTCCCCGCGAAATAGGCGTCAGGCCAGCCCGCGCCTTTCTTTCGATGAGAAGGGCGAGAAATCGGTCTCCATGTCGTACAGGTCGACGCCCTCCGCCTTCTTGAGCCGCCCCACGACGAAGTATGTCACCGGCGTCAGCGCCGCTTCCCACAGCACTTTGAGCAGCCAGTTGGTGACCATAACCGTCACCACCGCTTCGGTGGTCCAGATGCCGTAGAAGGCTACGGGATAGAAGATCAGGCTGTCGACGCCTTGCCCGACGACGGTCGAGCCGATGGTGCGGGTCCATAGGGCCTTGCCCTTGGTCCAGACCTTCATCTTGGCCATCACATAGGAATTGACGAACTCGCCCGCCCAGAACGCCGTGATCGACGCCACCACGATCCGCCAGGTGCTGCCGAAAACCGACTCATACGTCTGCTGGCAGATCGAGCCGGGCACGGCGGCGGCATCACCCTTCATTTCCAGCGTTCCGCTGCCCGCGCATTCCCACCCGTCGAAGGCGGGCAGGCTGACCACCACATAGCTCATGAAAGCGAGGAAGATCATCGCCGCAAAGCCGGTCCAGATCACCCGCCGCGCGCGGGCGAAGCCGTATATCTCGGTCAAGACGTCGCCGATGACGTAGCCGAGCGGGAAGAACAATATGCCCGCGCCGTAGATGAACACGCCGTCCGCGGCGGGCCACCAGCCCTGCGGCCACCAGCTGACCTCGACGAATGTCAGCTTGGCCGCGCCGATGATGTTCGACAGCAGCAGGATCGCGACAAACGCCGCCATGACGAAATCGTAATACCGGAAGGTCACCGGAGCATGGCTGGTCGCCTGGATGCCGTCATCGGGGTCCTCGTCGAACGCGGCGGCTGGATCGGTGTTTTCCATAAGACGCGCCTCTAGCGCGATTCCCATTGCGCACAAAGCACGCTATTGCACCGGCAGTTCCACACGGAGCGCGCGCCCGTAGCTCATCTGGATAGAGCGCGAGACTTCTAATCTTGAGGCAGCAGGTTCGAGTCCTGCCGGGCGCGCCAATCGATTTATCGCGGCTGATGCACGCCTCGGTCGCATACCGGCTTCCGGAGTCTGCCAACGTTCAGGTTCCAACCAGCACCTTGCTTGTCCCCGACCAATCGAAGGAGACAGCACATGAAGCTCAGCACCTCGATCACCCTTGCCATTGCAGCGCTCGCGGCGCCGGTTGCGGCAAGCGCGCATCCGATCATCGTCGAGCGCGACCGCGGGATGCCGATCGCACCCAATAACGACAGCAATTCGTGGTGGCTCGATTACAAGACCGACATCAGCGAGGCCGAACGCGAACTCGAAAGCGACCTGCGACGTGCGACCGACCGCGAGGATGTGCGCGATGCATGGGAGGAATACCATCGCGAGATCGCCGATGCGAAGCACGATTACCGCAAGGAAATGCGCGAGCGCGGCTATCGCGTGGCCAGTTTCCGCGAGAACCGGCGCTGGATGGCCAGGCGCTGAAATGTGCGCAGAAGGGCAGGAACGCCGTTTGCCCCTCCAATCGCATCATGTTAGCCCGGCGGTGCAACATGACGCAGCCTGGAAAGGGGACGGGCAATTCGCAAATCACTGTTTCTGCTTGCCGCGGTGGCATTGCCTTCCGCGGCGTATGCCGCACCGAAGATCGAAACCAAGTGGGACGATCGCTGCAACGACAATCGCTATACTTTGGCGATCAAGGCTCGCAATGACGAGAATTTCGCGGTCGACATGCGGCTATGTTTGTTGAGCAAGAACGGCCGATGGACCTGCTGGGTTTCATCGAACGTCGGGCCGGGGCAGTGGGCACCCAACAGCTGGCGCTATTATATCTGCGGTGCCGATGGCGAGTATTTCTGGTCTACGCGTCGCGCAGGACAGACTTCGACGAGATTCGATGATCCGCCGGGATATCAGCGCGGCTACTAGGCCGATTCAGCCTCTCGCAACCGTTTCGAGCAATTCGGACGTTACCGGATAGCCGGCGTCCTCTAGGATCGTCAGCATCGGCTTGCCGCCGCTGGTATCGACCTGCGGCACGATCGTGCGCACAGGGATCGCCTCGGCCTGCGCGCGTGCCTCGGCGAAAGAACCGAACAGCGCGAGGCGTTCGAGGTTCCGGCGGGTGGGGAAGATCAGTTTGATCTCGCCGCGTTCCGCCATGTCGAGCGCGCCCTGCGCGGTGGTCCAGAACAGCCGTGTGTTCTCGGTCGCGTCGACTTCGATCTCGACCGCGCCGGTGCCGAGGTTGGCGAGATAGAACCGCGTGTCGTAGACGCGGGGGATCCGCTCGTTCTTGGGAAACCAGCGGGCGAAGGGCACGATCTGATCGAGGTCGAGGCTCCAGCCGAACGCTTCGAGCACCGGTGCCAGTGCGCCTTCCCTTTCGAGCAGTGCGCGCGCTTCCGCTGCGCTTTCGGCGGTGATGTCACCCGACAGGCCAAGAGCCAGCCCGGTTTCCTCAAGCGTCTCGCGCACGGCGGCGACCTGATGCGCGGCCTCGTCCGGTGTCATCGCATCGGCAAATTCGCCTGCAACTTTCTGTCCCAGCTCGAAATCCGCCGGATCCACCCGGCCACCGGGAAAGACCGCCATCCCGCCCGCGAACACCATGTCGCGCGAGCGCACTGTCATCAGCACTTCGGGCGGACCGCCCGAGGTTGCGTTGCGGAAAATGACGATGGTTGCGGCGGGAATCCCTTCGCGGGCGGGTTCACTAGACATAGGGCAATGTGATGCCGCTTGGGCGAGCGCTTGCCAAGTGGGTTTCGAGTTGAAACTGCTGGTCTGTGCCCTGTCGGGCTACTTTACACCTTTGGAAGTTTTTACGTTCCATAAACCATCGAACCCCTTGGATTTGCTGAATTCCGGCAGTTTGGCACGGGTAGTGCATCGCATTGGGCAGCCCAAGTGGTCTTCGAAACGAGGTTTGGCCTTCCTGGTCTCTGGGTCCGACCTCCCCGTAATAAAGAACCGCCCTGCCTTGGTCAGCAGGGCGGTTTCTTTTTGGGTGTCTCATTTTTCGCATCCGGTCCGGGGTGCGATTTCTTGGCTCATGCGATCTGAAGGTCGCATCGCAGCAAGCGGGCGGTCGCCCTTGCCGCTTCTGCACAGCCGATTGCCCGAAATTAGCTCTCCGCTTTGGCGACGCCCTGTTCATCGAGCATCTGTTGCAATTCGCCGGCTTCGAACATTTCCATCATGATGTCGCTGCCGCCGACGAACTCGCCTTTGACGTAGAGTTGCGGGATCGTCGGCCAATCGGAATAGCTCTTGATCCCCTGACGGATTTCCATGTCCTGCAGCACGTCGACGCTCTCGTAAGCAATGCCGCAATGGTCGAGGATCGCGACTGCGCGGCTCGAAAAACCGCATTGCGGGAACAGCGGGGTGCCCTTCATGAACAGGACGACATCGTTGTCGCCGACGAGGGTGGAAATACGGGTGTTGGTGTCAGCCATGATTTGTGCGGCCTTTGGTATGATTCATCTGCTGGAGAGTTACGTGGGAACCACGGTGGTGACTTGCAAGGCGTGCAGTTCGCCGCCCATGCGCCCGCCGAGCGCAGCATAGACCAGCTTGTGCTGCTGGACGCGGTTCTTGCCAGCGAATTGCGGCGCTTCGACCCGGACGGCCCAGTGATCGTCGTCACCGGCCAGATCGGTCAGTTCGACCACCGCGCCGGGCAGTGCCTCGGCGATGGCGGATTCGATATCGGCTCGCGACATCGGCATCGGATTAGCTGTCGCTCATGAATTGGCGCTTGGCCTCGATGTTCATCTCTTCGAGCTTTGCGCGAATGTCGGCTTCGGACACGTCGCACTCGGAAGCGGTGAGGTCGCCGAGCAGCTTGCGGATCACGTCTTCATCGCCCGCTTCCTCGAAATCGGCCTGCACGACCGCTTTCTTGTAGGCTTCGGTTTCCTCCGGGGTGAGGCCCATCAGGCCCGCAGCCCATTCGCCGAGCAACCGGTTGCGGCGTGCGGCGACCTTGAAAGCGGTCTCTTCGTCCATGGCGAACTTGGCTTCTTCAGCGCGTTCGCGATCCTTGAAATCGGTCATCTATGTCCCTCCGAAAATGCTACCCTCGAAATAGGGTCCGGGTGCGCGCCGGGCAACCCGACATGCGAGCAATTTAATCCATGGTGACGACGAGTTTGCCGACGGCCTGGCGGTTTTCGAGCTTGGCGATGGCATCGCCGGCGCGTTCGAGCGGGAAGGTTTCCGACACCAGCGGATCGATCTTTCCCGCTTTCATCAGGTCGAACAGCTCGACGACCTGCTCGCGGAACTTCACCGGCTCGCGCGCGGTGAAGGCGCCCCAGAAGACGCCGCAGATGTCGCAGCTCTTGAGCAAGGTGAGGTTGAGCGGCATCTTCGCGATCCCGGCGGGGAAACCGACCACGAGGAAGCGACCCTCCCAAGCAATCGAGCGCAGCGCGGGTTCGGAATACTGCCCGCCAACGATGTCGTAGACGATGTTCGCGCCTTCGGGGCCGCACGCGGCCTTGAAGGCGTTGGCGAGTTCTTTCGAGGCGGCTTTGTCCATCTCGCCCTTGGGATAGATCACGACGTCGTCCGCGCCCGCCTGCTTGGCAACCTCACCCTTTTCCTCGCTCGAGACGGCCGCAATGACGCGTGCGCCGAACGCCTTGGCGAGTTCCACGGCAGACAGGCCAACGCCGCCTGCCGCGCCGAGGATCAGGACGGTATCGCCTTCCTTGATGTGGCCGCGGTCCTTGAGACCGTGGATCGTCGTGCCGTAGGTCATGAGCAGCGATGCGGCCTTTTCGAACGGGACGCCGTCGGGGATCGGGAACATCCGGCCTGCGGGCACGATCACCTTCTCGGCGAGCCCGCCATTGCCGATACCGGCCATCACACGGTCGCCGACCTTGAAGTCCTCGACGCCTTCGCCGACCGCCTCGATCACGCCGGCAAGCTCGCCGCCCGGGGCAAAAGGGCGCGGCGGCTTGAACTGGTAGAGGTCGCGGATGATCAGCGTGTCGGGATAGTTGATCGCGCAGGCTTTCACCGCGACCAGCACTTCGCCCTTGCCGGGGGTTGGGGTCTCGACCTCGTCGAGCGTGAGGGTTTCGGGGCCGCCGACTTCGTGGCTGCGGAGGGCTTTCATGGCTGGATTCTCCCTTAGATTGCTGTGCCTTGGGCAAGCCAGCCTCGTGCACCGGCGCGGGCTTGCTCGAATTTTCCGATCGCCGCTTCGCTTTCGAGCGTGAGCGACACTTCGTCGAGACCGTTCAGCAGGCAGTGCTTGCGGAACGGATCGATATCGAAGGTGAAGCGGTCCTGGAACGGCGTGGTCACCGTCTGGTTCTCTAGATCGACGGTGATCTTATGGCCTTCGCGCGCGACCTCCATCAGCCGGTCGACCGCCTCCTGCGGCAGCACCACCGGGAGAATGCCGTTCTTCACGGCATTGCCCGAATGGATGTCGGAGAAGCTCGGCGCGATCACCACCCTTATGCCGAGATCGAGCATCGCCCAGGCGGCGTGTTCACGGCTCGATCCGCAGCCGTAGTTGTCGCCTGCCAGCAGGATCGGTGCGCCCTTGTAAGCAGGGTCATCGAAAACGTTGTCCGGGTCCTGCCGGATGGTTTCGAATGCGCCTTCGCCCAGGCCTTCTCGCGAAATGGTCTTGAGCCATTTGGCCGGGATAATGATGTCGGTGTCGACATTCTTCGCGCCGAAAGGGATGGCGCGGCCGGTGACCTGCGAGAGCGCTTCCATGCCGTACCCCTCAGTCGGTCTCGGGCGGCTCGACGGAAGGGATGGTTCCGGTCAAGCCGTTCTCGTCCGCCTTCTTCTTGAACCGCTTGCCAGCATAGAGCAGCGCAGCCGCAATCGCAGCGGAGCCGATGGTCGCGGCTGCGCCGATGGCGGCCTTCTTCTTGGTGTCTTTGGTCATAATCTCTCAATGCGCTCGGTAGAGCGCCGTTTCAAGGGAAGTCAGGTAAACTCGCGCACATCTGCGAGCCGCCCCGCGACTGCCGCCGCCGCGGCCATGGCGGGGGAGACGAGGTGGGTGCGCGCGCCGGGGCCCTGACGGCCGACGAAATTGCGGTTGCTGGTCGAAGCGCAGCGTTCGCCCGGCGGGACCTTGTCGGGGTTCATACCGAGGCAAGCCGAGCAGCCCGGCTCGCGCCATTCGAATCCGGCCTCGAGGAAGATACGATCGAGGCCTTCTTCTTCGGCCTGCCGTTTGACCAGCCCCGACCCCGGGACGACGATTGCCCAGCGGACATTGTCGGCTTTCTTGCGGCCTTCGAGCACCTTGGCAGCAGCGCGCAGGTCTTCGATCCGGCTGTTGGTGCAGCTGCCGATGAAGATGTTCTCGACTGGGATGTCGGTCATCTTCATGCCCGCTGTCAGGCCCATGTAATCGAGGCTTTTCTGTGCGGCGGTGCGCTTGCTCGGATCGGCAAAGCTGTCGGGCGAGGGAACGGTGCCGCCGATCGGCACGACATCTTCGGGGCTGGTCCCCCAGGTCACGGACGGCTGCACTTCGGAGGCGTCGATCGCCACCGACTTTGCGAACTCCGCGCCCGGATCGCTGTGCAGCGTCTTCCAATAGGCAACCGCGCGATCCCAATCGTCTCCCTTGGGCGCCATCGGGCGGCCCTTGAGATAGGCGAACACGGTTTCATCGGGCGCGATCAGGCCGGCGCGCGCTCCTGCCTCGATGCTCATGTTGCAAACGGTCAGACGCTGCTCGACGCTCATCTGCTCGAACACAGTGCCGCGGTACTCGATCACGTATCCGCTACCGCCCGCCGCGCCGATTACGCCGATGATGTGGAGGATCAGGTCCTTTGCCGTAACGCCGGGGCCGAACTCGCCTTCGACCCGGACCTCCATCGGCTTCGAGCGCTGCAGAAGCAGCGTCTGCGTGGCCAAAACGTGCTCGACCTCGCTGGTGCCGATCCCGAAGGCAAGCGCGCCGAGGCCGCCGTGGCTGGCAGTGTGCGAGTCGCCGCATACGATGGTGGTTCCGGGAAGCGAGAAGCCCTGCTCGGGACCTACGACATGGACGATCCCCTGCTCGGCGTCTGCATCGCCGATGTAGCGGATGCCGAAATCGGGCGCGTTCTTTTCCAGCATCGCGAGCTGTTGCGCACTCTGCGGATCGGCGATGGGAATCTTGCCGCCCGACGCATCGCGGCGCGCGGTGGTCGGCAGGTTGTGATCGGGCACCGCTAGCGTCAGTTCGGGTCGGCGCACCGGGCGACCCGCCATCCGCAGCGCCTCGAATGCCTGCGGGCTGGTGACTTCATGGACGAGATGCCGGTCGATATAGATTATCGCGGTCCCGTCCTCGCGGGTTTCAACGACGTGATCCTCCCAGATCTTTTCGTAAAGTGTGCGGGGTCTGCTGGCCATGGCGAGAAAGTGTTCCTTTGCCGAGCCGATTAGCGGCCTTGGGGCAACACTGGCAAGCCGATGGTGAAAAGACCTGCATTTCGTCATGGAAACGTAAGCACTTTGCGCCTAACTTACACTCATGTCAGCAACGAATCCGTTCCGTCACCCGATCAAGGTCGTTCCCGAAGACATCGATTTCATGGGGCATGTGAACAATGCGCGGTATCTGAACTGGGTTCAGGACGCGGTGCTGGCACACTGGAACAAGCTCGCTCCGGCAGAGGAAGTTGCCAGCAAGGCGTGGGTCGCGCTCAAACACGAGATTACCTATCGCAAGCCCGCCTTCCTCGAGGACGACGTGATCGCCAACACCGTGCTCGAACGTTTCAAAGGGCCGCGCGCTTTCTATCGCACCGTGATCCAGCGCGGCGAGGAAGTGCTGGCCGAAGTGCAATCGAGCTGGTGCTGCATCGATGCGGAAACGCTGCGCCCGGCAAAGATCGGCGAGCATCTGCGCGAGTTCTTTTTTCCCGACAGCGAATAGGTCTGCGCCGGTTGGAGCGCAAAACCTTTCACGCTATACGCAACCGAACCGATGGTTCGAGCGTTCTTTGCCTGAAATGACACCGCACTTCTCGCTTCCCGGCCGCCACGCGCAGGCCTCGATCGGCCTTGCGCTCGCCGCGCTGATCGCGGGCGGCTGGTTGGGTATCCACGCTTACGCCATGTTCGTGTTCGAACTGACATGGGCCAACCTGCCCCTGGCGCTGGCAATGGCGGTGGTGCAATGCTGGCTTTCGGTCGGGGTGTTCATCGTCTGCCACGATGCGATGCATGGCAGCCTTGTACCCGGAAAGCCGCGGGCGAATTCCGCGATCGGGACAATCCTGCTGTTCCTCTATGCGGGCTTTGCCTGGAGGAAGCTGCGCGACGCGCATTTCACCCATCACAAGCTTGCCGGGCATGAAGGCGATCCCGACTTCGACGAAAACAATCCGCGGGATTTCGCGCGCTGGTACGCGACCTTCTTCAAGCGCTATTTCGGCTGGCAGTCGCTGCTCTACGTGCACACCGTGGTCGGGATCTATTGGCTGGTGATCGGCATTCCGATGGTTCAGATCGTGTTGCTCTACGGCGCACCCGCGCTACTGTCTTCGCTCCAACTGTTCTACTTCGGTACATTCCGCCCGCATCGCCATCTCGATGATGGGC
The DNA here is from genome assembly GCF_045363165.1 of Erythrobacter sp. GH1-10. Lineage (NCBI taxonomy): Bacteria > Pseudomonadati > Pseudomonadota > Alphaproteobacteria > Sphingomonadales > Erythrobacteraceae > Erythrobacter > Erythrobacter sp. GH1-10. Next base: position 1,123,510 of record NZ_JBJFLP010000001.1, read on the forward strand.
ACGAGCAGGAATTCATCGACCGGCACAACACGCGGAGCGATGAATTCGCGACTCTGGCCAGCCTCGCAAGCTGTTTTCACTTCGGATACCACCTCGAACACCACCGCCGACCCGACGTGCCGTGGTGGGCCTTGCCCGCCGCCAAACGCGCCGGAGTGGGCGAAGCGGTTGAACCGCGCGCGCAAGAGAGTAAAATCACGGCATGACTTGGTTCGAAGCCGTAGCAATCGTTGTCGCCGCCGTGGTGTTCATGGAGTGGTGGGCGTGGTTTGCGCACAAATACATCATGCACGGCTTCGGCTGGGCGTGGCACCGCGACCATCACGAGCCACATGACAACACCTTCGAGCGCAACGACCTGTTCGCAGTCGTATTCGGCACCATAAACGCTGCGATGTACATCTTCGGTTCGCTCTATTGGGAATGGCTGTGGTGGGCGGCGGTCGGCATCTCAATCTATGGCGTCATCTACACGCTCGTCCACGACGGCCTCGTCCATCAGCGCTACTTCCGATGGGTCCCCAAGAAGGGCTATGCCAAGCGGCTGGTGCAAGCGCACAAGCTGCACCACGCGACCATTGGCAAGGAAGGCGGGGTCAGCTTCGGCTTTGTACTCGCGCGCGATCCGCAGAAGCTCAAGGCTGAACTGAAAGCCCAGCGCGAATCGGGCTTGGCGGTCGTCAGGGACGCGCAGATCTGATCACTCGTTGCGGGTCCAGATCCAGCCGCCCGCGATGACGAGTATGGCTATCGAAACAAGGTAATACGGCCAGCCGAGCGTGTACCACGTGAAGCCGATACCCATCGTCATGGCGGCGATGGCGATAAGCTTCGTCTTGCGGCTGATTGCGCGGCGTTCCTGCCAATCTCGGACCTGTGGGCCGAAATAGTGATGGTCGAGGATACGCTGTTCCAGCCGGGGATTGCTGCGGGCAAAACAGAACACCGCAACGATCAGGAAGGGGACGGTGGGCATCAGCGGCAGAACCGCGCCCGTCACGGCTAGCGCCAGCGCGATCGCACCTCCTACAAAGTAAAGCGGGCGCATACGGCCGAGCCCTCTATTCTGTGGCTGCGATCCGCGTGGCATGTTCCTTCACCAGCGCGATCATGTTGGGCACCCCCTGTGTGCGGTTGCTCGAAAGCTGGTTCTGGAGATCAAAGGGTTCAAGCGCGGCTCTGACGTCCATTGCCGCAACTTCGCTTGCGGGCTTGTCCTGAACCGCAGAAATGACGAGCGCGACGATCCCCTTGGTGATCGCGGCGTTGCTGTCGGCGAGGAAGTGCAGCGTGTCATCGCTTGTCGTGGGGTACACCCACACCGCCGCCGAGCATCCGCGCACCAGCGTCGCATCGGTCTTGAGCGCATCGGGCATATCCTCGAGCTCGCGGCCTAGCTCGATCAGCAGGCGATAGCGTTCGTCGCCTTCGAGGAATTCATATTCTTCGAGAATGTCGGAGAGGGTTCGCATGACGCGCTATGTAGGGGCAGCGCGCGTCATGTCCAGCGGGGGAAGGCGGGTTAAAGCTCCACCCCGCTGGCGATAGCTTCGAGCTTCTTGATGCGCTCTTTGAGGTCAGCCATTTCGATCCGCGCCGCACCAACGCCCGCGCCGCCTTCGATTTCAGGTGCGGCTGCATTGGAGGAAGCCTGTCCTCCGCGCTCCAGCTGCTCGCGCTTCAACTCAAGCCAGCCCTGCCATGCCTTCAGCAGGGCATAGGCGACGACGCTGAGGCCAACGAGGCAGGTCGCGGCGATAACAAATACGGGGTCCATCATTCGCTCATTTCCTCCCTATCTTTCGAGGAACGCCGCGCGATATCGCCGCGCAAGCTTTCGATTTCCTGGGCGATCCGCTGCGCCTTGCGCGCCTCGGAACTGTTTTCATCGGTTGCGATCCGTTCGAGCACCTGCACGCGTTCGCGCAATTCCTTGAGTTCGGCAGAGTCGATTTCGTCCTGGTCGGCGCTCGGATCGAGATCGCTGCCGACGTGGTTGATCCGCTCGATCAACGCGTGGTTCTCGCGCCGCAGCCGCTGCACACGGCCGCGCTCGTAGATCCACAGGACTACAAAAACGATCAAGGCGATGCTCATCCAGCTCATTGCGAAGCGTTCTCCAGCCGGTCCTGCTGCTGCGGAGCGCTGCGCAGGGCTTCGATCTCATCGGCGAGGCCGATCGACTGATCGGTTGCGATCCGTTCGAGCACGCGAACGCGTTCCTCGAGCTGGTCCGGATTGGCTTCACCCGAGCCCGTATAGCGCTGATCCGCTTTCCTACGGCGCAGGATGAAGAACATGCCTGCGCCACCGGCGACGAGCGCAAGCCCCGCCATCTGCAGCGCGTCCATGACGAGGGGAGTATCCGCTCCGAACATCAGGCGCGCTCCTTCGATTTCTCGTGCGAGATGGCACGGTCGCGCAGCGCCTCGATCTCGTCGGCCAACAGTTGGCCGCGATCGGTGGCGAGGCGTTCGAGCACGCGCAGACGATCTTCGATCATCTCGGTGCGGTCGGCGATCGCATTCACCTGGGTGCTATTGGCATTTCTTGCCGCACCGATCCCGGCTTGCGAGCGCTTGTAGTCGAGCACCTTCGATACGATGCCGTTCACGCTTAGCCCGACGATCGAAAGCAGGATGATCGAGCCGATTACGGCAATAAGCAGGTCCATATCCATCAGGCACTCCCTTCATCTTGCCGGTGCTCGAGCGAACGCTCGCGCAGCTTGTCGATTTCGCTGCCGAGGTGGTAGCCGCTATCTGTCACGATCCGTTCGACATTGGCGAGCCGGTCCTTGACCGAGCCGAGTTCGGCGCGCAGCTCGGCATTCTCCTGGGTGAGCAGGGTGACGCGTTGCTTGGCTTCGTTATCGGTGCTGGGTTTCAGCGACTGGCCCCACATCCCTTCGAGCGGGTAGCCGTGCTTTATCTTCAGCCGCGTGGTGTGGATCCAACCGGCAATCCCTGCGGCGCCGAGCGCCAGGCCGCCGCCGACGATCCACGGGAGGTGCGGGGCAAGATTGGCTGCTGCATCGATGCTCATGCTTTTTCCTTCGTTTCAATGTCGAGAGGGGTACCGGTGTCACGGGCGGGCTTGTCGCGCAGCGCCTCGATTTCATCGGCCAGCGAATATCCGCGGTCGGTCACGATCTTCTCGAGCACCACCATGCGGTCCTGCATGGCGTCGAGCTTGTCGTGCAATTCGCGGTTCTCGGCTTTCAGCTGCTTCACCTTCTTTTCGTCGGAGCGCTTCGATTTGCCGCCCCACTCGTCTTCAAGGTCGTATCCGTATTTCGCCCGGATCCAGTTATTGATGATCCAGCCGCCGGTGCTGATCGCGACAATCGCAATGATCCAGTCCATCACACGCGCTCCTTGTTGTCGACGTCCAACTGGACGCCGCTGTCGCGGTCTTCGACTTCGCGGGTGTCGCGCAGCGCCTCGATCTGGGTGGCGATGTCGTAGCCGCGATCGGTGACGATGCGTTCGAGCACCTGCACGCGGTCTTCGAGCTTCTGCACCTGGCTCGAATACTGTGCGGCCTTTTCGGCGGTAGCCTTGGCAGTCGTGTCGATCTGCATCTCGGCGATCTTCTGTTTGTGCTTGGTCCACACGCTCGTGATGGCGATGCCGCAGCCCATGATGATCGCGACGATTGGAATGAACACTCCGATTATGCCCGGATCCATCTCACTTTCCTCCCTAATCGTGTCAGTCGGCTCAGCGCAGTCGCTCGATTTCGGCGGTCAGGCGCGGGTTGTTGCTGACGTAATGCGTTTCGACGGCTGCCAGCCTGCGATCGATGTCGCGGAAGTTGGCGCGGATTTCGCGGGCGGTGCGCTTCGGGCTCTGCCGCACGCGCTGCCAGTACTTCTGTTCGCTTTCGTCGCGATAGAGGTGCGGCGGCTTCTTGCTCATCAGCATGCCGGCAGCGAAGTAGGCCAGGATCGGCCAGCCAAGGCCGATGGTCAGCGCGATCATGCCGAGGCGGATCCAGAGGACGTTGACACCGGTGTATTCCGCGATGCCCGAGCAGACGCCCATGAGCTTGCCATTGGCTTTGTCGCGATAGATCGTTGTGCGGGGCGAATTCATTGCTGGGCTCCCTTCTTCTCGGCGAGCAGTTCCTCGAGCTCGCGCAGTTGCTGGTTGTCGGTTTCGCGGTCGGCCGTGAGGCGCTTGACCGGGCTGAAGGACGGGTCGTCGGATGCGACCAGGCGCTCGACCGTGTCCATCCTCTCGTCGAGGCGCTTGGCGAGGTTGTAGAGTTCCTCGAGCAGGACTTCATCGTCGGAAGTAATGGTCGCGGATGTTTTCCATTTCGTGATGTAATGGAGGATGATCCAGATGGTCCCCATGATGAACAGTGGGACGAAGATCACTTCGGGTTCCATGGCTTAGTCCTCCTTCTCGGCGCTGTCGGGCTTGCCGAGCGCTTTTTTCATTTCTGCGAGTTCGTCGTCGATCGCGTCGGCACCTTCGAGCGCGGCGATTTCGTCCGAAAGTGATGGCGGGCTGTCTTCCCCGATCGAAATCGCATCGGCGCGGCCTTCGGCGTAATCGACGCGGCGTTCGAGCTGGTCGAAGCGCGAAAGTGCCTCGTCGGTCCGCTCGGTGCTCATCAGCGTGCGCAGCTTGACGCGGTTCTCCGCGCTTTCGAGCCGGGCGGCTATGGCCGTCTGACGGCTGCGGGCCTCGCGCAGGCGGTGCTGCAGTTTGGAAATATCTTCCTCATAGGCGCGCAGCGCATCGTCGAGCACCGCGATTTCGGTCTTGAGCTGGTCGGCCATGCCGCTGGCCTTCTTCTTTTCGACCAGCGCCGCACGGGCGAGATCTTCGCGGTCTTTCGACAAAGCGAGCTGCGCCTTGTCGGCCCAGTCGGCCTGGAGCTTGTCGAGCTTCACGACGTGGCGATGCATTTCTTTTTGATCGGCGATGGTGCGCGCCGCGCTCGCCCGGACCTCGACCAGCGTCTCCTCCATCTCGAGGATGATCATGCGGATCATCTTCTGCGGGTCGTCCGCCTTGTCGAGCATGTCGTTGAAGTTCGCGGCAATGATGTCACGGGTGCGGCTGAAAATGCCCATAAAGGCTACTCCATCTAGAAACGGGTTGGTCGCGCTCTTGCCCGACTCGGCGTCGCGATCATCGCGACGAGATTGCGTCGGGGTGGGGCTGCGGCGCAAGGCTTCGATTTCGGCATCGAGGCGAGAAAGCTTGGTGGGGCGCAACAGCGAACCCGATCCCGTGTGGGCCGAAGCGGTGCTGCCATCCGGGCGCGCAGGGGCAGTGGCGCCGGTTGCAGCCTTTGCGGGGGACTTTGCCCGCTCCGGCCCGAGGGGATTGGTTTCGCGCTTGCTCACGAGCACGCTCAAGCGATCTCGACCGAGACGACGCCGATGGCGTGCGGCTGGGTCATCGCCGCAGCTTGCGCCTCGCTGGCATCGAACTGCGTGGTCACGACGACCATCGCGCTCATTGCCACGATACTGGCGAAAGCGGCCTGGCCTAGCTTGCTGGTCCAGAAGCTCTTGGCCCAGAAATCCTTTACGAACGACACGCTCTTGTACATCGTCTTGGTCCCTCTTGGTCTTGGCGGGATCCCGTTGCGGGAGAGCCTCGCCGGTCTCGCAAGGTATTCTGCAACCGCCGTGCCAAACTCCGAAAATGGCGGAAATCCGAGGGTTTTCGATGACTGACAGATGAACGTATTGGTTTCTATTGCCAACCATTGGGAATTTTCACTATATATCGGCCATGGAACGCGAAAATCAGTTCATCGGCCAGTCCGGCGCCTTCCTCGACGCGGTCGAGCGAGCTTCGCGGGCCGCCCCGATGAGCCGCCCCGTGCTCGTCATCGGCGAGCGGGGCACGGGCAAGGAGCTCATCGCCGAACGTCTCCACCGCCTTTCGACCCGTTGGGACGAGCCGCTCGTTACGATGAACTGCGCGGCGCTGCCCGAAACCCTGATCGAAGCCGAATTGTTCGGCCACGAAGCGGGGGCGTTTACCGGTGCTACCAAAGCGCGAGCCGGAAGGTTCGAGGAAGCCGACCGGGGCACTTTATTTCTCGACGAACTGGGTACTCTGTCGATGGGCGCACAAGAACGCCTGTTGAGGGCCGTCGAATATGGCGAGGTGACGCGCATCGGCGCCTCGCGCCCGATCCGGGTCGATGTCCGGATCGTCGCCGCCACCAATGACGACCTGCCCGCACTCGCCAAGAGCGGCGAATTCCGCGCCGACTTGCTCGATCGACTGAGTTTCGAGGTTATCACCTTGCCGCCGCTGCGCGTACGTGAGGGCGATGTGATCGTGCTGGCCGAATATTTCGCGCGCCGGATGGCAGCGGAGCTCGACTGGCACAATTGGCCAGGCTTTGCACAGCATGTCATGGAACAGCTCGAGAATTACGAATGGCCCGGCAACGTTCGCGAATTGCGCAATGTGGTCGAACGTGCGGTCTATCGCTGGGACGATCCCGATACGCCGGTCGCACATGTCCAGTTCGATCCCTTCGACAGCCCGTGGAAGCCCGAGGCCCCTCCGCACCGTAAAGCCGAAGTCGCACCGGCTGCCTCCGCTCCGGCGGCCATTGGGCCAATGGGGCCTGTCCCTCCCGCTGTCGATTTCGAGCAGGTGGACGATCTGCGCGCCGCAGTCGATGCGCACGAACGCTCGATCGTCGAGCATGCGCTTGGCAAGCACCGCTGGAACCAGCGGCAGACGGCAAAGGCGCTTGGCCTCAGCTACGACCAGCTTCGCCACGCGATCAAGAAGCATGGCCTGATGGAAGAAGCCGACGGTTAGGCACAACTCCTTGTTTACCGTTGCAGTTTAATGCTTTCGCCAGCGAACGGGTCACCTGATCCGTTCCGTCCGCCAGCAAAGAGGGTGTGGGATGCGGATTATCGGCGACGTGATTGACAACGTGTTCAGCAGCATCAGGCTGGTCTTCCTCCTGATTTTCGGCGCGGTCGTTCTGTTTGGCCTCTTCATGACCGTGGGCGCGTCCTATGTTGCGCCCCAGGTGGCCGATTCTGCGGCAGAACGGATCGAGCGGCTCGGCAACGAAGCGATCAAGGCGGAGGTCGAAGCCAAGCTTGCGCGTGAGATGGGCAAAGACGGCTGGGGCTACGATTCAGCCCGCAGCGTCGATCGCGGGTCGTTGAATGACGAAGGCGAGGCACAAGGCGGTTGGGGCGAAGAAAACTAGCCAGGATTGGCTTCCGGGCACAATTTCCGAGTTTTCAGACAAGACAAGCGGTGCGCATTGCGCCAAAACGTATAGTATTTGCTGGAAGTATTCGGAAATCGATAGAATTCGTCGTGAGCTTCGGGTCATCGCGAAATATTCACAGCTTTAACCCCTTCGACTTGTGCTTTGCGAAACGCGGGTTAAACCTTCCCTCAGGCCAATAGCGCCGGGGGCGTTCGCCATGGGGTTGGCGATTTGCCTCTTACCACGGAGGAGAAGGTTCTTGGGACTGAAAACAAAGAAGATTCTGGCAATCGGTGTCGCATTCGGAGGGCTGGGGATGGCTCTCGCATCGCCAGCGCAGGCGCAAGGAAATAGCCCGCGCGCAGGCGAAAAAATCCCCAACAGCTATGTTTGCGTCTTCAACAAGCAGGATGTCGCGCGCGGCAATGTCCGCGCCGAGGCCGCGCGGCTCAACAATGCGAATGGCGGCCAGCTGAAGCGGGTCTACAGCAATACCATTCGCGGGTTCTCGACCAATATGAGCGCCACAGCGGTTGAACGCATGGAGCGCCTGTCGCCCAATATCGCCTATTGCGAGCAGGACCAGGTCGTCACTACCCAGCAGGGCAAGGGCAAGAAGCCTGGCGGCGGCGGTGGCGGCGGGAGCGATCCCGCACAGGAGACCCCGTGGGGTATAACCCGCGTCAACGGTGGAGCCGCGGGAACTTTCGGCACCGCTTGGGTGATCGATAGCGGTATCGATCTCGACCACCCCGATCTCAACGTCGACACAACCCGTTCGTTCTTTGCAGTCGGCCGCGACGCCGACGACCAGAATGGTCACGGAACTCACGTTGCCGGTACGATCGCCGCGAGAGACAACGCGATCGGCGTCATCGGCGTCGCTCCGGGCGCTCCGGTAGTTTCGGTGCGCGTGCTCGACCGCCGCGGATCGGGTTCGATTTCGGGCGTGATCGCCGGCGTCGATTATGTCGGTGCCAATGGCAGCAACGGCGATGTCGCCAATATGAGCCTTGGCGGCGGGGTCAGCACCGCGCTCGACCAGGCCGTAGTGGCAGCCTCGCAGAGCGGCGTGAAGTTCGTGCTCGCAGCCGGCAATGAGAGCCGCGATGCGAACCTCAGTTCGCCCGCTCGCGCCAACGGCCCGAACGTCTACACGATCTCGGCCTTTGCTCAGGGCGACGTGTTCGCGAGCTTCTCGAACTTCGGCAATCCGCCGATCGATTACGCTTCGCCGGGCGTGGCCGTGCTGTCGACCTGGAAAGACGGCGGCTACAACACCATTTCGGGCACCTCGATGGCGGCTCCGCACTTCGCTGGCATCCTGCTTCAGGGCGCTTCGACCAATGACGGCACTGTCTCGGGCGACCGCGACAGTAACCCAGACGTGATCCGCATCGTCCAGTAAGGGGCGAAGCCGAACCACTTCGAAAGGGCCCGGTTCGCGCCGGGCCCTTTCTTGTTGAGCAGGTGAATCGCGCGTTCACGATATTCGTCAGCCCTATCCCTTCAACCGGCGGTAGCGCTTTGCGTTCACACCTTGGCCGAACCGGTACTCGGTCCGAGGGGGACAATCATGAAAAAATTCGCAACGCGCAGCCTTGGCGTGTCCACCGCCATTCTCGCAATCGGTATCGCCGCAGCTCCGCTGTTCGCGCACCACCAATGGTCGACCTACGCCTGGGCGTCGGACAGCGTGAATCCGATTACGCCTGCGGTGGTCGACAACACCGACAGCCGCTGGAACGGCCATGTCAGCCAGGCTGTGTCTGATTGGAACAAGTCGGGATGGATCGACTCGGGGCTCGAATACGGCAACAATTCGAGCTGCGGGATGACCACCGGCACGATCCAGGTCTGCAACGACGACTATGGCGCGAATGGCTGGCTGGGGATCGCGACGATCGCGCTGCGCAACGGGGTGATCACCGCCGGATCGACCAAGCTCAACGACAATTATTTCAACCGCGATCGCTATAACAACTACACCTGGCGTCAGCTCGTCACCTGCCAGGAGATCGGCCACGATTACGGGCTGGGCCATCAGAACGAGGATTTCAGCACCGACGAAACGACGTCGTGTATGGAATACACCAGCCTGCCCGAGGGCAATGAGGGGCCCGATGCGCATGATTACGATGAACTCGCTCTGATGTATGGTGCGGGCACCGGCGGCGGAGGCGGCGGCACCAAGGGTCCCAAAGGCGGCAAAGGTGGAGGCAATGGCGGTGGCAAGGGCGGCGGCAAAGGCAAGAAAAGCAGCCGGACCGCGCTCCCCGGGGTCGGCAACACACCGGTTTCGTGGGGCAAACCCACGGCCTTCTTGCCCAACGGAAAGCCGTATCGCTTCATTCGGTCGTCGGGCAACTACACATATATCACCCACGTAACCTGGACACCCGATCGCGACCATCACGATCATTGATCTCAAGCCAATTGCGCTCTGTCGAGTGCAACGGGGGAGGGTCCGGTTCGCGCCGGGCCCTTTTTCGTTGCAATTGCGCAAGGCCGCGCCTATCTGACGTTCATCCCGACATTGTCGATACAAGTTTGGATGCTGGCGCCGCGAGGGGCCGGCCCGGATCGGCTTTGTCACACTTGAAGACTACTACGGAACTCGATGACCGACATCGCACACCTGACGGACCTGATCGAACCAGAAGCCAAAGCGCTCGGTTTCGATCTCGTGCGCGTGCAGATGATGCCGTCCGAAGCGGGCGATGGCGGGCAGGCTCTGCAGATCATGGCCGAGGACCCGGCGACGGGCCAGCTTGTGATCGAACAGTGTGCCGCGCTTTCGCGCCGCGTGTCGGATATGATCGACGCACGCGAGGAAGCGGGCGAGGTTCTGGTCGAAGGTGCGTATCACCTCGAAGTGTCCTCGCCCGGCATCGACCGGCCGCTGACGCGCGATAAGGATTTTACCGACTGGGCCGGGCACGAGGCGCGGATCGTCATGACCAAGGGCTGGTCGGGCGATGAAAAGGGCCAGCGCGTGTTCAAGGGCGAACTCGCCGGCCTCGAAAACGGCAAGGTGCAACTCGCCGACGCCAAGCTGGGCGGGGTTGAACTCCCGCGCGAACAGATCCACACGGCAAAGCTCGTCCTGACCGACAAGCTGATCGCCGCCACCAAACCCATCGACACCACCGGTGCCGAGGACATTGTTGAAGACCTAGAAGAAAAGGCAGACGACTGATGGCCAGTGCCATTTCCGCCAACAAGGCAGAATTGCTTGCAATCGCCAACGCGGTCGCTTCGGAGAAAATGATCGACAAGTCGATCGTCATCGAGGCGATGGAAGAGGCGATCCAGAAAAGCGCTCGCAACCGCTACGGTGCGGAGAACGACATTCGCGCCAAGCTCGACCCGCAGACCGGCGACCTGACGCTGTGGCGCGTCGTCGAAGTGGTCGAGGAAGTCGACGACTACTTCAAGCAGGTCGATCTCAAGCAGGCGCAGAAGCTGCAGGAAGGCGCACAGATCGGCGACTTTATCGTCGACCCGCTGCCGCCGGTCGATCTCGGCCGGATCGATGCGCAGTCGGCCAAGCAGGTGATCTTCCAGAAGGTCCGCGATGCCGAGCGTGAGCGCCAGTTCGAGGAATTCAAGGATCGTGCAGGCGAAGTGATCACCGGCGTGATCAAGTCGGTCGAATTCGGCCACGTGATCGTCAATCTCGGCCGCGCCGAAGGCGTGATCCGCCGCGACCAGCAGATCCCGCGCGAGGCCGCGCGTGTCGGCGAGCGTGTCCGCGCGCTGATCACCAAGGTCGAGCGCAACAACCGCGGCCCGCAGATCTTCCTGAGCCGCGCGCATCCCGATTTCATGCGCAAGCTGTTCGCGCAAGAGGTCCCCGAAATCTACGACGGCATCATCGAGATCAAGGCCGCCGCACGCGATCCGGGCAGCCGCGCCAAGATCGGCGTGATCAGCCACGATAGCTCGATCGACCCGGTCGGTGCCTGCGTCGGCATGAAGGGTAGCCGTGTGCAGGCTGTCGTGCAGGAACTGCAGGGCGAAAAGATCGATATCATTCCGTGGTCGGAAGACACCGCGACCTTCGTCGTCAACGCGCTCCAGCCGGCCACCGTCAGCCGCGTGGTGCTCGACGAGGAAGAAGGCCGTATCGAAGTCGTCGTTCCCGACGACCAACTGTCGCTTGCCATCGGTCGCCGCGGTCAGAACGTCCGCCTCGCCAGCCAGCTGACAGGTCACCAGATCGACATCATGACCGAGGAAGAGGCTTCCGAGAAGCGTTCGAAGGAATTTGCCGAACGTTCGAAGATGTTCGAAGAAGAGCTCGACGTCGATGAAACGCTTTCGCAGCTGCTGGTCGCCGAAGGCTTCGCGATGCTCGAAGAGGTCGCCTATGTCGAACTGGCCGAACTCGCCAGCATCGAAGGTTTTGACGAAGAGCTCGCCGAAGAACTTCAGAGCCGTGCGATCGAAGCGCTCGAGCGCCAGGAAGCAGCACACCGCGAAGTGCGCCGCGAACTCGGCGTCGAAGATGCGCTGGCCGAAATCCCGCACCTCAACGAAGCGATGCTGGTCACACTCGGCAAGGCGGGTATCAAGACGCTCGACGATCTTGCCGATCTTGCGACCGACGAACTGATCGCCAAGAAGCGCGAAGCGCCGCGTCGCCGCAACAATGCAGACGGTCCGCCGATGCGGCGCCCGCAGCGCGAACAGGACAAGGGCGGTGTGCTTGGCGAATACGGCTTGAGCGAAGAGCAGGGCAACGAGATTATCATGGCTGCCCGCGCGCACTGGTTCGAAGACGAAGAGGAAGCTCCGGCACCTGCCGAGACGACCGACACGCAGGAGGCCGCCGATGCGGACTCCACCCAATGAGCGCCTGACGTCCGACATCGCTGAAGCGCCCAGCTCGCCGAAGACCGACAAGGCTTCCGGGAGCGAAAGGCGCTGCATCCTTTCCGGAAAGACCCATCCGCGCGAGTCTCTCGTGCGGCTGGCGATTTCGCCCGAAGGCGTGGTCCTGCCCGATCCGGGAGCGAAAGCACCCGGCCGCGGCGCGTGGATCGCGCCCGACCGCGCTGCCCTTGAAGCTAGCATGGCCGATGGCCATTTCAGGCGGGCGCTGATGCGCGCGTTCAAGGGCGGCCCTGAAGGATTTCAGCTTTCCTACTCGGACGAGCTGCCGCAGCAGGTCGAGATGGCCCTCACCCGCCATCTCTCCGACCGGCTCGGCCTGGAATTGCGGGCGGGAAACATCGTGCTCGGGTCCTCCCGGATCGAGGAACAGGCGCGTTCCGGGCGCATCGCATTGCTTTTGCACGCCAAAGACAGCAGTGCAGACGGACGCAAACGGCTCGACCAGGCATGGCGGGTCGGATGCGAAATCGAGGGATCGGGTGCGCGCGGGACAGTCTTGCCACTGGACCGCAACACGCTTTCCGTGGCATTGGGCCGCGAAAATACCGTCCATCTGGGCGTTTCGGGGCGTCCCGACGATCTCGGGAAAGCCAAGCCGGCGCACGCGGCAACCCGTGTGGCGCAGGCGGTGGGTCGCCTTTCGGCCTATGTCGGCGGGGCTCCCGCCGATAATGAAACTCTCAGCCAGCCGACCGGCATGGCGGACGATGAAGTGAATATTTGAAGGACTGACGAGCTAGAATGAGCGACGATAAAGAAAAACGCACCCGTAAACCGCTGGGCCTGAAAAGGGCGGTCGATGCAGGCGAGGTCAAGCAGACCTTCAGCCACGGCCGCACGAACAAGGTCGCGGTCGAGGTGAAGCGCCGCCGCAAGCTCGTCAAACCGGGCGAGACGCCCGCACCCGAGCCCACGCCGGAACCGGCTCCCGCGCCTGCGCCTGCGGCCAAGAAGGAAACGCCCAAGAAGGCTGCGCCCAAGAAGCCGGCCGCTTCGGACGAGACACCGCAAGAACGCGTCGCCCGCCTCCAGCGCGAGGCCGAGGAGGAGCGCCTGCGGCTTGCCGAGGAAGCGCGCAAGCGCGACGACAAGAAGGCCAAGCAGGAAGCCGAACAGGAAAAGAAGCGCGCCGAGGAAAACCGCAAGGCCGAGGAAGAGGCCGAAAAGCGCGCAGCCGAAGAGAAGAAGGCCGAAGCTGAGGCAAAGGCCGATGCGAGCGCAGCGGCAGAAGTAGACGATTCACCGACCGCAGCTCCGCGTAAGTTCACCCCGGTTGCCCGGCCCGAGCCCAAGCGCCCGGAAAAGAAGAAGCGCGAAGACAAGCGCTCCGAGAAGCCCGCGACTGGAGGCAAGGACAAGCGCCGGTCGGGCAAGCTCACCGTCACCAAAGCCCTGAACGAGGACGAAGGACGCCGCGCGCGTTCGCTCGCCGCGCTGAAGCGCGCGCGCGAGAAGGAACGCCGGATGCAGGGCGGCCCGTCAAAGCCGCGCGAAAAGCAGGTCCGCGATGTCGTAGTGCCCGAAGCCATCACCGTCGGCGAGCTTGCCAAGCGGATGGGCGAGAAAGGCGCGGACCTCGTGAAGGAACTGTTCAATCTCGACATGATGGTCACCGTCAACCAGACGATCGACCAGGATACGGCAGAGCTGCTGGTCGAGCAGTTCGGCCACAACATCCAGAAGGTTTCCGAAGCGGATATCGACATTGTCGCCGATGAGGATGTTGACCCGGAAGAGACGCTCAAGCCGCGTCCGCCGGTCGTCACCATTATGGGCCATGTCGACCACGGCAAGACTTCGTTGCTCGATGCGCTGCGTGGCACCGATGTGACCAAGGGCGAAGCCGGAGGCATCACCCAGCACATCGGCAGCTATCAGGTGAAGACCAAGAGCGGCGGAAAGATTACCTTCCTCGATACGCCAGGCCACGCCGCGTTCAGTGAAATGCGTGCGCGCGGTGCCAACGTCACCGACATCGTGGTGCTGGTGGTCGCGGCGGACGATGGCATCATGCCGCAGACGATCGAAGCCATTAATCACACCAAGGCTGCAGGCGTCCCGATGATCGTCGCGATCAACAAGATGGATAAGCCCGAAGCGGACCCCAACAACATCCGCAGCAGGCTGCTCGAGCACGAAGTCATCGTCGAGGAAATGTCGGGCGATGTGCAGGACGTCGAAATCTCGGCCAAGGAAAAGACCGGCCTCGACGAGCTGATCGAGAAAATCGAATTGCAGGCCGAACTACTCGAACTGAAGGCTCGCCCCGATCGCGATGCCGAAGCGACGGTGATCGAGGCGCAGCTCGACAAGGGCCGCGGCCCGGTCGCCACCGTGCTGATCACGCGCGGGACGCTGAAGCGCGGCGACACCTTCGTCGTCGGCACCGAGAGCGGTCGCGTTCGCGCGATCGTCAACGACCAGGGCAAGCAGATCAAGGAAGCCGGCCCCTCGATGCCGGTCGAAGTGCTGGGCCTCGGAGGCGTGCCGTCGGCCGGTGATCAGCTGACTGTGGTCGAAAACGAACAGCGCGCCCGCGAGGTTGCCGAATACCGCCAGGAAAAGGCGACCGAGAAACGTACCGCGCTTGCTCCGACCAATTTCGACACGATGTTCAACAATTTGCAGTCCAACGTCATCGAGTGGCCGGTATTGGTGAAGGCCGATGTTCAGGGTTCGGTCGAGGCGATCGTCTCGGCGCTCCACAACATCTCGAATGACGAGATCAAGGTCCGCGTCCTGCATGCAGGAGTCGGCGCGATCACCGAAAGCGACGTGACTCTCGCGGCCGCCTCGGACGCACCGATTATCGGCTTCAATGTCCGACCCAACGCCAAGGCACGCGAACTGGTCAAGCGCGACAACGTGCGGATGATGTATTACGACGTCATCTATCACCTCACCGAAGAGGTGGCGAAGGAGATGGCGGGCGAGCTCGGTCCCGAGCGGATCGAGACCGTTGTCGGTCGTGCCGAAGTCAAGCAGGTCTTCCCTGCGGGCAAGAAGGACAAGGCCGCGGGCCTCCTCGTCGTGGACGGGGTTATCCGCAAGGGTCTCCACGCGCGCCTCACCCGCGAGGATGTTATCGTTTCGGCGACGACCATCGCATCGCTGCGGCGCTTCAAGGATGACGTGGACGAAGTTCGCGCGGGTCTCGAATGCGGCGTGGTGCTGGAAGACACGAACGACATCCAGGCCGGCGACAACCTCGAAGTCTTCGAAGTCGAGGAGCGCGAGCGGACTCTCGAAGTCTCGTAAAAGGGGCGCCACGTGGCCAGCGAACCGTATTTTCCGGAGGATGCGGGGGGATCCCCGCATTCGTCGCTGCTCGGCTCGGAATTCGTCTCTTTCGATGAAGACACGCTGACCGCGACGATGCGCTTCACCGTAAAGCGCGAGATGACAACCTGGCGCGGCGGCGTGCAGGGCGGGCTTGTCGCGGGCTATCTCGACGATGTGATGGGCTATGCCTTCGTCGCCGCGACCCGGGGCGAACAGGCACCGCTCAACCTCGAATTGTCGATGAGCCTCATCCGGCTTATCCCGGAAGGCGCAACCATCATCGGCAAGGGCCGGGTCGTAAAGGCCGGACGGCGCGTGGTCTTCCTCGAAGGCGAATTGCTCGCCGAGGACGGCACGATCCATGCCCGCGCAACCTCGACCGCAATCCCCACGCCTCGCCCGTCGCCGACCGAAACGGGGATGGTCTGATGCCGCGCTATCTGGCGCTTCTCGGCAGCATCAATATCGGCGGAAACCGAGTGAAAATGGCGGCATTGAAGGCGGTTCTCGCGGAGGAAGGATTCCGCGAGGTGGAGACAGTCGCAGCGAGCGGCAACGTTATCGTCACAGACCGCAGGCAGGCGAGCACGCTTGAAAGGCGGCTGGAGGAAATCATATCCGCCCGCTTCGGTTTTCGGAGCTGCGCCATGGTCAGGACCCGCGACGAGGTTTGTGCCGCCATCGACGAAAACCCCTTCCACGGCACTGGCCCGGAGCATGGATCTGACAGGATGGTGCACTCGATCTTCCTGAGCGAACAGCCCGAGCAAGCGCGGTTCGATGCGCTGCTTGACGAGCACAAGGGCAAGGGCAGCGAACGGCTCGCGCTCGGTGACCGGGTGCTGTATCTGGATTACGTTCACGGTGTCGGTGTGTCCGATTTGTCGAGCAAGTTTCTCGAACGCAGGCTCGGTTGCAAAGGCACCGCCCGAAACATGAACTCGCTCAAGAACATCCTTGCAAAGATGGACTGAACGTATGGCCAAACGCGATCCCTTTACCGCCGAACAGCATTCGGTCCGCGTCCTCAAGGTGGGCGAGCGGGTGCGTCACATCCTTTCCGAACTGCTCGCGCGGCAGGAGGTCCATGACGAGATTGTCAGCTCCGCCAATATCGCGGTGACCGAGGTGCGGATGACGCCCGACCTGCGCAATGCGACGGCTTATGTGAAGCCGCTGCTCGGCGCGGGCGAGGACGATGTGGTCCATGCGCTCAGGCAGAACACCGCCTTCCTCCAGCGCGAGGTTGCCAAGCGGCTTGGCCTCAAATTCGCGCCCAAGCTCAAGTTCCGCAAGGACGAGAGCTTTGCCGAGGCTGACCGGATTGAGGCGCTATTGCGCGATCCGAAGGTGGCACGCGACCTCGACGGCGACAGCGACGATGACTGATGCGGCCGGATGGTCGCTGCGGACATTCCGCTCCGGAGATCTCGGCCACATCGCTGCGCGCCAAGCTGCGCTTTACGATGAACATTGGGGCTGGGGCCGCCCGATGGAGGCTATGATCTACGACATTGCCGGGCGTTTCCTGCGCGACTTCAAGGACGGGCGCGAGCAATGCTGGGTCGCCGAGCGCGACGGGCAGATGATGGGCGGCGTATTCCTGTGCGAGGAAGACCGGGAGACCGCACGGCTGCGGTTGCTTTATGTCGAACCGGAAGCGCGCGGAATGGGGATCGGGATGGCGCTTGTGCGCCAATGCACCGCATTCGCCCGCGAGGCGGGATATGTCCGCATCGTGTTGATGACGCATGCCGTGCTCGACAGCGCTCGCAAGCTGTATGTCGCGGAGGGCTACACCCTGACCGGCAGCGAAGAGCAGGACGATTTCGGAAAACCCGAAACCACCGAGCACTGGATGCTCGAGCTTTAGATAATCAGCGCTGCGGAACCATCCGCGCGCGCATCCTGATGTCGACCTTGTTGCCGACGATCACCTGATAGCTCTTCATGCCGTACTCGCGGCGGTCGATCGTGGTGGTTGCGGTGAAGCTTACCGCCCCGCCGGCAGGCGCGGTCACCGGGTCGCTGTCGAAGGTAACGTCAAGAACTTGCGGCTTCGTCACCCCGCGTGCGGTGAGATCGCCCGAAACCGTCCCGCGCGTGGGCGATTTTAGCTTGAGCGATTTGCCGACGAAACGGATCGTCGGATACTTTTCGACCCAGAAGAACTTGTCGCCTTTGAGCCGCTTCAGGGTCGTCTCGTCCGATGCTTCAAGCGCGGCCGCATCGAAGGTCACGTCGATTACAGCGCGTTCGGGTGCGCCTGGCACGATCAGCACTTCGCCGCTCATCTTCGGAAAGCGTGCGGTCTTGCTGGCCAGGCCGAAGAAACCGACCTTGGCCGAAACGTCGCTCGCGTTTGAATCAAGCAGGTATTTTCGCGGCGCCGACGAATTGAGAGCAAGCGCAGCGGAGGCGAAAAGCGCCAGCAATGCGAACACGGCGTTTCGAATTATCGGCATCGCTACCTCTCCAATCCCTGCCTGTCCGAACGTGCGAGCGGGGCAGGGCGTTCCCTTCCCCGCTCACACTATACCATCAGCAGGCCCGTGGTGTGAATGTGCCGCTGATATCGGTGTTGGCGGACGGCACCTCGATGCAAACCCCGGCATCGGGACCAAGCGGAATATCCATCACGACCCACCCGATCGTCAGCGCGAGGCCCGAAAACATAAGCCCGACCGAGAACGGCAGCATGACCGCGGCGAGCGAGCCGAGACCGAACTGCTTGTCCCAACGCTGGCAGAAGATCAGGATCAGCGGGAAATACACCATCAGCGGAGTGATGATGTTGGTCGCACTGTCGCCGACACGGTAGGCGGCGGTCGCCATCTCCGGCGAGATCCCGAGCAGGATCAGCATCGGCACCATAACCGGCGAAATCAGCGCCCATTTCGCGCTCGCCGAACCGACGAACAGGTTGAGCAGCGCCGAGACAAGGATGATCGAGGTCAGCAGCAGCCATGCTGGCATGTCGGTGCTGCCGAGGAAGGCTGCGCCATGTACGGCAAGGATCAGGCCGAGGTTCGACCACGCGAACATCGCGACGAAATGAGCCGCGGCAAAGGCGAGCACGAGGTAGTATGCGAGATCCTCCATCGCGCCCGACATCATCTTCACGAGGTCACGGTGGTCACCGATCGTCCCGGCGGCCTTGCCGTAGGCCCAGCCTGCCAGCAGGAACAGAACGAAGAAAGCGGCGACGAGGCTGCGATAGAACGGGGTCATTTGCGCTTCTGCGCTCGCGCTCTCATCGATCAGCGGCGTGCCCGGGCCCCAGGTCATCAATACCCAGACTCCAACGACACCGAGCACGGCGAGACCTGCCATCTTCAGGCCTTTGCGCTCGGCATCGGTCAGCGGCCGGTCGCTGTCCTCGTCTTCTGCATCGACATGAGTCGCGTTGGCGGCGTTATAGGCGCCGAGGCGCGGCTCGATGATCTTGTCGGTGACGTACCAGATCACCGGCAGAAACACGAAAGTCATCGCGGCGATGAAGTACCAGTTACCCGCGATGTTCGCGGTCCAGTCGCCGAATACGGTTTCGACGCTGGCTTCGGTGATCCCGAACAGCAGCGCGTCGAGCTGGCCCGGAAGCAAGTTGGCGGAAAATCCGCCCGAGACGCCGGCAAAGGCGGCGGCGATACCCGCAATCGGATGGCGCCCGGCGGCGTGGAAGATGATCCCTGCGAGAGGGATCAGGACGACGTAAGCGGCATCTGCGGCGAGGTTGCCCATCATCCCTACGAGAACGACTATCGGGGTTAGGAGGGCCTTGGGTGCGTCGCGAACGCCCGCGCGCATCGCGGTGCCGAACAGGCCTGCGCGCTCGGCCACTCCCGCGCCCAGCATCACGACCAGCACGTATCCGAGCGGGTGGAAGTGGGTGAAGGTGGTCGGCATGTCGACCCAGAGTCTCTGGATGTTTTCCGCAGATAAGAGGCTTGTCGCGGTAATTACAGTCGCGGCGCCGGTCTCGGGATCGACCTCGGTCGGGTGCAATGCGGAAACGCCCGTCAGGCTCGCGATCACCGAGATGACGATCAGCCCGAAAATGAGCCAGAAGAACAGGAAGACCGGATCGGGCAGCTTGTTGCCGCTCCGTTCGATCCAGCCGAGAATGCCGGTCATGCCTTCAGATTTGCTTTCAGCCGAAGCCGCACTTGCCATCGCTTGATCCCCGTTGATTGCGAATGTTTGCAGCTGGCTAGCATTGCCGGGCGAGCCTGTCTGCCCTCTGAATGGCGTGGCTGTTGATGGTTTCGCGAGGGTCTGGTGCCTTTCCGTCGCCGCGGTTAGGCAGGCGTATGGCCAAGCTGTATTTCTACTTCTCGAGCATGAACGCGGGCAAATCGACCACGCTGCTGCAGGCCGATTTCAACTATCGCGAACGCGGCATGCGCACGATGCTTTGGACCGCCGAGCTCGATACGCGTTCGGAAGGGATGGTGCGCAGCCGGATCGGTCTGGAGGCACGCGCGCACCATTATCGCCCCGACACTGATATGTGGGAGGCGATACATTCCGCGCACCTCGCCGAACCGCTCGATTGCGTGCTTGTCGATGAGGCGCAGTTCCTGACGAGGGAACAGGTGTGGCAGCTGGCGCGGCTGGCCGACAAGGCGGGCATCCCGGTGCTTTGCTACGGCATCCGCACCGATTTTCAGGGCGAGCTGTTCCCCGGATCGGCGGCGCTGCTGGGGATCGCCGACGCGCTGGTCGAGCTGAAGGCGGTCTGCCACTGCGGGCGCAAGGCGACGATGAATCTGCGGGTTGATGCCGATGGCAAGCCGGTGGCGGAGGGCGCGCAGACCGAGATCGGCGGCAACGATCGCTATCTCGCGCTGTGCCGGAAACATTTCAGCGAAGCGCTGGGCAACTAGCGCGCGGTCGCACGCGTGCCTATCTACAGCCGATGGTAGATACCCTCATCCTCGCGCTGGTGCTGATACCGTGCCTCGTCGTCGCCATCGTGTTTCACGAGGTCGCCCACGGATACGCGGCGAAACGGCTTGGCGATCCGACCGCGAGCAATCTCGGGCGGCTCACGCTGAACCCGATTCCGCATGTCGATCCCGTCGGCACGCTGCTCGTGCCGGGGGTGCTCGCACTGCTCGGCGGGCCGGTGTTCGGCTGGGCCAAGCCGGTGCCGGTCAACAAGCGGCGGCTCGACAATCCGCGCTACGGAATGATGGCGGTCGCGGCGGCGGGTCCGGCAAGCAATTTCGTGATCGCCTTCGTCGCGGCGATCCTGTTCGGTCTCTTCGCTCCCGACGGAGCGACTTTCGGCAGCACGGCGAGTTCTGCGATGCTGATCGAGGATGCGGCGGGCGATTTCCGGCCGCTGACCACGATGCTGTTCTACATGATCCTGCTCAACGTGTTCCTCGGCATGTTCAACCTGCTGCCGATCCCGCCGTTCGACGGGTCGCATATCGTCGGCGGTCTCTTGCCTCGCAGCATGCAGGCGGGGTGGGAGAAGCTGCAGCAGATCGGCATGTTCCTGCTGATCGCGCTGATCGTGGCGAGCTGGGTGTTCGGCACAGGGTGGATCGCGCAGGTGGTGATGCCGCCGGTGATGTGGGCGGTCGAACAGTATCTGACGGTGGCGGAAGGGGTTGCGGGCCTGCTTTAACCACCCACCGCATCGATGAAGCGCGCTCGCGGATGGCGTGAAAGCAGCGCTTCGAGCCATTCTTCGCGCAGGTCCTTCTCGACACAGGCGACGATGCAACCGCCAAAGCCGCCACCTGTGAGCCTCGCGCCGACTGCCCCGAGTTCGACTGCGGAGGCCACCAGTGCGTCGATTTCGGGAAGCGACATTTCGAACAGGTCGCGCATCGAAGCGTGGCTTGCGTTCATCGCTTGACCGAACCTCTCAATGTGCCCGCCATCGAGCGCAGCGATGGCGGCGTGGACCCTTGCATTCTCGGTCAGGCAGTGAAGCGCGCGCTTCTTCGGTACCTCGTCGAGATCGCTGGCTTCCACCGTCGCAAGGTCGAGCAAGCACAAGTCCTCGGTCCCGAAATGGCGCTTGGCAGCGTCGCATTCCTCCTTGCGCGCGGCGTACCGCCCGTCGGTCAGTTTGCGGGTCAGGCCCGAATGCACCACCACCATTTCGTGGTTCGCGGGGAGCGGGACGACGCCATAGGCCATCGCCTTGGTGTCCAGCGCCATCGCGGTACCGGGCGTTGCGAGCGCGACCGCCATCTGGTCCATGATACCGCAGGGCACGCCCATGTAATTGTTCTCGACCCGCCGTGCGGCGATGGCGATCTCGATATCGCCGGGACCCTCCACCACCGCTTCGCGGGCAGCCTTGAGCACCGCTACGATCAGCGCCGCCGAGGAGGACAGGCCCGATCCTTCGGGAATGGTCGACACAATATCGATGGTCGCTCCCCCTTTGAGCAACCCCAGCGCATTCGCCTCGCGGATCGCGCCGACGCACGGGTCGGCCCAGTCGCCAACCGCATCGTCGGCCAGGTTGCGGATGGCAGGCGCATCGTAACCGTTGGAACTCACCGCGACCGTCGTATCGGCGCGAGGCATCAAGGTGGCCTCCAGCCCGACCGTCAGCGCTGCGGGCAGCACCATTCCGCCATTGTAATCGGTATGCTCGCCGATGAGGTTGACCCGTCCCGGTGCGCGGGCGGTGTAGAGCTCAGACATCGCGCAGAGCTCTTGCGGCGCTCTCGGGCATCACATCGACGGTGAAGGTGCCGCTGTGCTGCTCGACCGATGCAAGATACTTCACCCGACCCGGCGCGCGCAGCAACGGATAGAACTGCACGGTGAAGTGGAAGCCCGCCGAGCCGCCAGCAGGCGCGGCGTGGAACGCCATCATTGTCGCAGCAGGCTGCTCGAACAGCGCATCATAGCGCCTCGTGATCTCGCCGAGCCAGTCGGCCAGTGCTTCGAGCTCCTCGTCGGTGCAGTCCCACGGTCCCCGGCGAGCGACGCGCGGGGCGAGCCAGACTTCGTAGGGGAAGCGGGCGAAGCGCGGGACGAACGCGGCAATCCCGCCACTCTCGCCGATCCCGTATTCCGGCATGGCCGCCGCGATCTCGGCAGCGAGGTCGTACCCACCGGCAAAGGCTTCGATGGTGCGCTGCTGGACCGGGGGCACACGCTCGAAGCCGTATATCTGTCCGTGCGGGTGATGGAGCGTCACCCCGACCTCGTCACCGCGATTTTCGAACGGGAGCACGTACTTGCAACCCGCCCCGAACAACGCCTCGTAGCGGTCGATCAGCGCGGCGATCAGCACCTGCCGCCGGTCCGCGCCGAGCGTGTGCAGGCTGCCGCTGGCCTCTGGTCCGTAGACGACGACATCGCAGGCGCCGCGCGCGGGTTCTGTCGTAATCCCGGGCAGGTCGGCGGCCGTGTCGGCGCTAGGGTGAAAGGCGGCGAACTTGTTCTCGAAGATCGCGAGCTCGAAGTCTGCGAACGGGATTTCCGTCTCGGGACCGTCGGGCAGCGTCGGGGCAAGCGGGTCCTCTGCGCCGGACGGCTTGAAGGTACGCTTTTGCCGGTGCGCGGCGTAGACATTCCACTCGTCGCGCAGGGGATGGTGGCGGATTTCGCCTCCCTGTGCGATCGGGTCGGAGCTTTCAGCTTGGACGGGCAGCTCGTGCGGTTCGTGTCCGTAGAGGTACAGCATGCGTCCGTCGGCCTTGCGGTGATCGCGGCGATGCACAGGCTTGCCGCCGAGCGATCGGGCGAGGGCGGTCACTGCGCCATTTCCCTGGCGAACCAGTCTCGCACGAGTTCCTGGGCCTCTTCGTCGAGGTGCAACCGTAGCTTGCTGCGCCGCCACAGCACGTCTTCGGCGCTGCGGGCGAATTCGTGCTCGACGAGATATTCGAGTTCTCGAGCGTAGAGGTCGCCGCCCAAGTGCTGGCCGAGATCGTTGATCCCCTGCGCGTCACCCATCACCCGGTCGATCCGCGTGCCATAGGCGCGGAACAGCCTTCGGATGCTCTCGGGCGGGAACCAGTCATAGCGCGCCTGATATTCCGCGAGCTTCGCATCAAATTGCTCCGGAGCGAAATCGCCGCCGGGCAAGTCTTCTTTCGCCGTCCAAGCGTCCCCGGAAACACCCAGTTTCTCAAGCGCATGCGCGGCAAGCTTGCGATAGGTTGTAATCTTGCCGCCAAAGATCGAGAGCAGCGCGGGGGCGCCGCCGTCCGCGCCTTTGTCGAGTTCGAATACGTAATCGCGGGTTACGGTCGAATTGTCCGCCGACTTATCGTCGTAGAGCGGTCGGACCCCGGCATAGCTCGATACTGCACCTTCGGGCGCGATGTCGGTCTTGAGGTATTCGTTCGCCGCGTCGCAAAGATAGGCGGCTTCCTCTGCCGAGATCTCGATATCGTTTGGGTCGCCTTCGAACCCCTGGTCTGTCGTGCCGATCAGCGTGAAGTCACGCTCGTAGGGGATTGCGAAGATGATCCGGTCGTCGCGGTTCTGGAAGATGTAGCAGTGCTCGCCTTCGAACAGACGCGGGAAGATCAGGTGGCTGCCTTTCACCAGTCGCAGGTTTTCGTGGCGGGTCTCGGGGATCGCCCGGCCGAGCACAGAATCGACCCATGGTCCGGCAGCGTTGACAACCATGCGTGCGAAAACGGTGTGCTCCCCGCTCTCGTTGCGCAAGCTCGCAGTCCAACCATTCGTGCCACGCTTGAGCCCGGTACATTCGGTGCGTGTGCGGATGTCCGCGCCGCGTTCTTTGGCGTCGAGACAATTCAGAACCACAAGCCGCGAATCCTCGACCCAGCAGTCCGAATATTCGAAACCCGTCGTCAGCCGGTCTTCTAGGATTTCCGCATGCGGTGGCTGGCGAAGATCTACCGTGCGCGTCGGGGGAAGCAGTTTTCGCCCGCCGAGATTGTCGTACATGAGCAGGCCGAGCCGCAGCATCCACTTGGGCCGCAGGCCCGCATCATGCGGCAGCACGAAACGCAATGGCCAGATTATGTGCGGCGCGATGTTGAGCAGCCGCTCGCGCTCGATCAGGCTTTCGCGCACCAGCCGGAATTCGAGATGTTCGAGATAGCGCAGACCGCCATGGACGAGCTTTGTAGAAGCCGAGGAGGTGTGGCCTGCGAGGTCGTCTTTCTCGACGAGCAGCACCTTGAGGCCGCGCCCTGCCGCGTCGCGCGCGATGCCAGCGCCGTTGACGCCGCCGCCGACGATCAGGAGGTCGTAGTTCTCGCTCATTCAACGGCTTCTAGGTGATAGATCAGACAGGTGTCGGGCCAGGTAAGGGGCATTTGCAGGCCGTAGTGGATCAGCGCCGATCCCGCAAAGGGGCCTTGTTCGCCACCCATCGCATCGGGCCAGATGCATTCGAGCCGGTATCGCTTGTCCGGGTCGAGTCCGGCAAAGCGGATGCGCGGTGGCTGGGTGCCCGGATGCTGCTCGAGCACCGCGATCTGGAACAAGGCTTCGTCCTTATCGGGCGACACGGTGCCGATCCCGCCGATATGTGGCGGCGTTTCGAGCCGATGATAGTCGCCACCATGGATCAGACCGCGGTGCCGCTTGTGGAGCGCGATCGCCTTGGCGAGTACGGCCCGATCGGCCTCGCTTTCATCTGCGAGATCAAGCTCCATACCCATGTGACCGAACACAGCGGTTCCCGCGCGGAAAGCCATGTCGAAGCGCCTGCCCGTCGTGTGGCAGCGTTTGGGCCCGACGTGGTTGCCGAGCACCGGCAGGGGCAGGAAATGCGCCCCTCCGCGCATGATCGCGTGGCGATATCGCGCATCGTTGTTGTCGCTGGTCCAGACGCGGTCTGTGCGGGCGAGGATGCCGTAATCGGCGCGCGCGCCCCCGCTCGAACAGCTTTCGATGACGAGATCGGAATGCGCTGCGCGAATGCGGTCGATCAGGTCATAGAGCGCCCGGACCTGGTCATGGACGATCGCGCGCCCGTCCTGCCCGCCGGGGTGCTGGAGATCGCGATTCATGTCCCACTTGATGTAGGCGATGCCGAGTTCACGCACGAGCGCGTCGATCCGCTCGAACAGGTAATCGCAGACTTCGGGCCGAGTAAGGTCGAGCGGCAACTGGTTGCGCGAAGCGATGGGTTCGAGGCCCTCGACCCCGAGCACCCAATCGGGATGAGCGCGGTAGAGCTCGCTGTCGGGATTGACCATCTCGGGCTCGAACCACAGGCCGAATTCCATGCCGAGCGAGCGGACGTGGTCGGCGAGGGGTTTCAGGCCGTCCGGATACACGTCCTCGGCAACGAACCAGTCGCCGAGACCCGCGCGGTCGCTGCGGCGCGCCCCGAACCAGCCATCGTCGAGCACGAAGCGCTCGGCCCCCACGGCGGCAGCCCGTTCGGCGAGGGCGAACAGCTTTTCGGGCGAATGATCGAAATAGACCGCTTCCCACGTGTTGTAATGCACAGGTCGCGGCGCATCGGGTTGGGGCAGCCGCGTGCGGACGAAGCGATGCAGGCGGCGCGTGATGTCCCCGTAGCCTTGGCTCGACCAGCAGGCGTGGAGCATCGGGGTTGTGTAGGTTTCTCCCGGAGCGAGCTTGATTTCGCCTGGCAGGAGCAGCTCGCCCGCCTGGATCGAGGACGTATTGTCGGCCAGCCGGTCGACCCTCAGCCTGTGATTGCCGCTCCAGCCCAGGTGCAATGCGCAGGCCAACCCTTGTGCATCGCCGGTCGTCGGTGTCCCGAGGTACAGCCCGGGATAGCTGTCATGACTGGTTCTTCCGGCGCGGTTCTCGCGGAGGAACGAGCCGCGAACCAGATCGTGCATTTCCGTCTGGAATTCGCTTGCCCAGCGGCCGGTGAAGCTGGTCACTCGCGTCAGGCTCTCGTCTAGCGGCAAGCAGGCAGCCGCGCACCATTCGAGCCATAGCGAGACGTCGCCCTCGTTCCGAATTTTCGACGCGAAGGAGGCGACACCACTCTCCGGACCGAGTGTGATCGTGTGATCGGCGCAAATCCGGCTGGCTTCATCCCGAGTGACGATGGTGCAGGAATGCTCCTCCGAACGCACAATCGAAACTATGCGCGGATCGAGCGACCAATGCTGGCCGCCTGCATGCGCCAGCAGTCCGGGAGGAGAGGGGTGCCCTGTCCCGATCGCATTGAGCAATGAGAGCGCAATCGGTTCGGTCGGCCCTCCCGGAGCGTGCTGGCGCTTCGAGAGCAGGTCCAGTTCCACCGGGTCGACCGCGCCCAAATCCGGGCCCGCATAGACGATCTGCGCTCGCTCGCCTTCGCACAGATCGAGCACCAGCAAGGTTCCTCCGCCTGTCAGGCAAACATGTCGGGGAGAGGCGGGCTCGCTCTTCGTCATCGCCATCGCCATGCGTGAGTCCATCGGCTAGGACAACCCAAATCCGCCGCCGGATGCGGGACAAATCGGGAAGGATTTCAAGCGCAATGGTGCAGGTCGGCGTATTCTTCGCACTGATGGTGCTGCTTGCCGCGATGACGTGGCGCAAAGTCGCCGCTGCAAAGGCGGCCAGCCACGCTTCGGCCGACCGTGAGATTTTCCTGGCAGGGGGAGGGCTCAGCTGGTTTTTCGTCGCCGGCGCGATCACGCTGACCAATCTTTCGACCGACCAGCTTGTCGGAATGAACGGCAACCAGATGCTGCTGCTCGCATGGTGGGAACTTGCGGGGTTCGTCGGCCTGCTGCTGCTCGCCTTCGTGTTTGTGCCGATCTACTACCGCAACAATTGCACCACGATCACCCAATTGCTCGAGCAGCGTTATGACGGGGCGAGCATCCGCACGGTGATCTCCGCCCTCTTCCTGATGGGCAACTTCCTGATTTACCTCCCGGCCGTGATCTATTCCGGCGCGCTGTTCATGCAGACGCTGTTCGGGGTGGAGGCGCCGCTGGTGGTGGTCGCCGCGATCTTCGCGATTGTGGGTGCGGCCTACGCGATCCTCGGCGGCCTGCGGGCGGTGGCGGTGCTAGATACCTACGCCGGCGTCGGCATACTTGCGCTGGCGCTCGTCGTGGTGGTGCTGGCGATGCAGGCGGTCGGCTGGGACATTGCCGCGGGCGTGCCCGAGGATCGGCTGAGCATGATCGGATCGCTCGACAGCCCGATCCCGTTTCACACGCTCTTCACCGGCATGCTGTTCATCCAGATCTTTTACTGGTCGACCAACCAGAACATCACGCAAAAGGCGCTCGCCGCGCCAAACGTGAAAGAGGCGCAGAAAGGCGTGATCGCCGCTGCGGTCATTCGCGTGCTGATTGTTCCACCAATCGTCGTCATCCCCGGCATCGTCGCTTTCCAGCTGTTCGGCGATGTCGACGACCGGGCCTATGCGATGGTTGTCGGCGAGGTGCTGCCCGAATGGACCAGCGGCATGTTCGCTGCGATGATCGCGGCGGCGGTGCTGACGACCTATTCGGCGGTGATGAACGCGACGATCACGCTTTATTCGGTCGACTTCCATCGGCGGTTCTTCAATCCGGATGTCGATGTGAAACGGCTCAACCTGACGGTCGGAGTGATCGCGACAGCACTCTCAGTGGTGCTTGTGCCGCTTTATGCGGGCGCGGAGAGCATAATCAACCTGTTGCAGGAGCTGAACGGGCTGCTGTCGATGCCGATTCTCTCGGCCTTCATCGCTGCTCTCTTGTTCCGTAACATGGATGCGCGTGCGGCTGTGGCGGGCCTCGTCTGGGGCTTCGCGCTCTACGCCTTCCACACATTCTACCTCTACGTGCCCGAGAACTTCGGCGGCGTGACATGGTACGCGACAATTGGCCTGCCGTGGGTGCATTACATCGACGTGATGGTGTTCGTCCTGTTCAGCTCGGTGCTGGTGGCGCTGTTCACCAATCTTGCTGTGTTCGGCAACCGCGCGCAGCTTGTATTCCTCGGCGGCGATCCCCAGCCTGACGGAGCATGAGCGACACAAAACCCGCACCCCACGGATGGATCATCCTCGACAAGCCGCGCGGGCTCGGCTCGACGCAGGCGGTCGGTGCGGTAAAACGTAACCTTCGTGAAGGCGGCTATGCAAAGACCAAGGTCGGGCACGGCGGCACGCTCGATCCGCTGGCCGAGGGCGTACTGCCGATCGCACTGGGCGAGGCGACCAAGCTCGCCGGGCGGATGCTCGATGCGAGCAAGATCTACCATTTTACCATCCGCTTTGGAGAAGAGACCGAAACGCTCGATACCGAAGGCGAGGTGATCGACCGCAGCGATGTCCGACCATCCCTGCCCGAGATCGAGGCTGTCCTGCCGCAATTCACAGGAGCGATCGAACAGGTTCCCCCCGTCTATTCGGCGCTGAAGGTCGACGGGAAACGCGCCTACGACCGGGCAAGGGCGGGGGAGGAGGTCGAGCTCAAGAAGCGCGCCGTTACGATCCACGGCTTGAGCATCGCCGACATTCCTGACAGGCGCGACGAAATCACACTGACCGCCCATGTCTCAAAGGGCACCTACATCCGCTCGCTCGCCCGCGATATCGCCCGTGCCCTTGGAACTTGCGGTCATGTTACCTATCTACGTCGGACAAAGGCCGGCCCGTTCCTTCAGGAACAGGCGATTTCTCTGGACAAACTCAACGAAATCGGTAAGGGCGCGCCACTATCTGACCTACTCCTGCCGTTGGAGGCAGGGCTGGACGACATCCCGGCCCTTTCCCTCTCTCAGACAGACGCGCAGGCGGTCCGCCAGGGCCGGGTCCTGTCTGAACTGCCCCAACCATCCGGGCTCTATTGTGCGATGCTGGACAGCGTCCCGGTCGCGCTGATGGAAATTCAGGATGGGACGGCGAAGGTCGTCAGGGGTTTTAACCTTCCCGATGTCGCTGAGTAAGAGAGAAAATATATGTCGGTTACCGCCGAGCGTAAGCAAGAGATCATCAAGGATAATGCCCAGGCCAAAGGCGACACGGGCAGCCCTGAAGTCCAGGTCGCGATCCTCACCGAGCGCATCAAAAACCTGACCGAGCACTTCAAGTCCAACCACAAGGACAACCACTCGCGCCGCGGCCTTCTGATGATGGTCAACAAGCGTCGCAACCTGCTCGCATACCTCAAAAAGAAGGATGTCGAGCGCTACAACGCCCTGATCCAGAAGCTGGGTCTGCGTAAATAAGAGCTTTGCGAAGGGCGGCTCAAACGGGCCGCCTTTTTCGCATTCAGGAAGAGTTATACCATGAAAAAGCGTTACGTTTTTGCGCTTTTGATCGTGACAAACCTTCTTACTTTCGTCGCTACCGTCGCGACTTACAGCCCTGATATCTGCCGTATGGACGGAAATCCGTTTGATTGCGATGATTACTACCAGTTGACTGAGAGCGACAGTCCCTCCGGTTAAAAGTACCGGATTGAGGGTAAAAAATAGGGGCGAAGACTGCAATTCGGCGGTCTAGCCTCGGGGCATCGGAACTAAGCCCCGCACCGGACCGGGACGGCATACCCGGAAATTGTAGGCCCCGCGCAGCAATGAGGCTCCGCGGGTTCAAAAGGAAAATCAATGTTCGACACGAAAACCGTATCGCTGGAGTGGGGCGGAAAGACCCTCACTCTGGAAACCGGCCGCATTGCCCGTCAGGCTGACGGCGCGGTCCTCGCCACTTATGGCGAAACTGTTGTTCTTTGCGCGGTCACCGCTGCGAAGAGCGTCAAGGAAGGGCAGGATTTCTTCCCGCTCACCGTCCACTATCAGGAAAAATTCTCCGCAGCCGGCCGTATCCCGGGCGGCTTCTTCAAGCGCGAAGGCCGCGCGACCGAGAAGGAAACGCTCACCAGCCGTCTGATCGACCGCCCGGTTCGCCCGCTTTTCCCGGAAGGTTTTTACAACGAAATCAACGTCATCGCGCAGGTCTTGTCGTATGACGGCGAGACCGAGCCCGATATCGTCGCGATGATCGCAGCCAGCGCTGCGCTGACGCTTTCAGGCGTTCCCTTCATGGGCCCGATCGGCGCGGCCCGCGTCGGTTATGTCGATGGCGAATACGTTCTTAACCCCAGCGTCCAGAACATCTTCGAAGAAGGTCGCCTCGACCTCGTCGTTGCCGCCACGCAAGACGCGGTGATGATGGTCGAATCCGAAGCGAAGGAACTGTCCGAGGAAGAAATGCTTGGCGCAGTCATGTTCGCGCATGACGAGTGCAAGAAGGTTGTCGGCGCGATCATCGATCTTGCCGAGCAGGCTGCCAAGGATCCGTGGGACCTCGATCCGGTCGAAGACAAATCGGCCAAGATGGACAAGCTTCGCGCCGCCATCGGTTCGGACCTCGAAGCCGCTTACAAGATCACCGATAAGTCGGCACGCCAGGATGCCGTCAACGCCGCCCGTGAAAAGGCACGCGAAGCGTTCGCCGACCTCGCGGAGAGCGACCCGGCCGAATATCTCGGCACGCTCAAGCTGGTGAAAAAGCTCGAGAGCGAGATCGTTCGCGGCTCGATCATCAAGGACGGCACCCGCATCGATGGTCGCAAGCTCGATCAGGTTCGCCCGATCGAGGCGATGGTCGGTTTGCTTCCGCGCACGCATGGCTCGGCGCTGTTCACCCGCGGTGAAACGCAGGCGATCTGCACCACCACCCTCGGCACGAAAGACGCCGAGCAGATGATCGACGGGCTTGAGGGTCTCTCGTACAACAACTTCATGCTGCACTATAACTTCCCGCCCTATTCGGTCGGCGAAGTGGGCCGTTTCGGGTTTACCGGTCGGCGTGAAATCGGCCACGGCAAGCTTGCCTGGCGCGCCCTCCATCCGGTCATGCCGGATGCCGAGGAGTTCCCGTACACGATCCGTGTTCTCTCGGACATCACCGAGTCCAACGGTTCCTCGTCGATGGCTACCGTCTGTGGCGGCGCGCTGTCGATGATGGATGCAGGCGTTCCGCTGAAGCGTCCGGTTTCGGGTATCGCCATGGGCCTCATCCTCGAAGGCGACGACTTTGCCGTCCTGTCGGACATCCTGGGTGACGAAGATCACCTCGGCGACATGGACTTCAAGGTGGCCGGTTCGGAAGAAGGCATCACCAGCCTCCAGATGGACATCAAGGTTGCCGGCATCACCAAGGAAATCATGGAAAAGGCGCTCGAGCAGGCGAAGGCCGGACGTGCGCACATCCTGGGTGAAATGGCCAAGGCTCTCACCGGCGCCCGCACCGAGGTTTCGAAGCACGCTCCGCGTATCGAAACGATGCAGATCGACAAGTCGAAGATCCGCGACGTCATCGGCACGGGCGGCAAGGTGATCCGCGAGATCGTTGCCGAAACCGGTGCGAAGGTCGACATCGACGATGAAGGTGTGATCAAGATCTCGTCGAGCAACGCCGACGAGATCGAAGCGGCCCGCAAGTGGATCGAAGGCATCGTCGAGGAAGCCGAAGTCGGCAAGATCTACACCGGCAAGGTCGTCAATATCGTCGACTTCGGTGCGTTCGTGAACTTCATGGGCGGCAAGGACGGTCTCGT
This sequence comes from Erythrobacter sp. GH1-10, assembly GCF_045363165.1. NCBI lineage: Bacteria > Pseudomonadati > Pseudomonadota > Alphaproteobacteria > Sphingomonadales > Erythrobacteraceae > Erythrobacter > Erythrobacter sp. GH1-10. Next base: position 1,155,363 of record NZ_JBJFLP010000001.1, read on the forward strand.
CCATGTCTCCGAAATGAAGAACGAGCGGGTCGAGAAGCCGACCGATGTCGTCTCCGAAGGCCAGGAAGTGAAGGTCAAGGTCCTCGAAATCGACAATCGCGGAAAGGTCCGCCTGTCGATGCGCGTGGTCGACCAGGAAACCGGCGAAGAGCTCGAAGACACCCGCCCGCCGCGCGAACCGCGTGGCGACAAGGGCGGCGGTCGTGGCGGACGCGGCGGAGATCGTCGCGGCGGTCGTGGTCGCGGCCCCAAGGGTGGCGGCAATCGCGACGGCGGTGGCAACGATGGCCCCGCAGCGATGCCGGACTTTCTGAAGGACTAAGTCTTTCGCATTGGACATCGGAAGGGGCCGCGGGCATGCCTGCGGCCCCTTTCTTTTTGGAGATCCGTTTTGCTTCCCCGCGAAACCCTGGCAACAGCCCAAATCCCTGGCGGCGAGGAACTGACACTCGTCAGTCACGGTGACGATTTCATCATCATGCTCGGTCGCGGCGAGCTGATGGGCACGCGCATGCAGTTTTCCGAAGAGCAACTCGCGGAGCTGACGCTGGCGCGGATCGACCGGCCCGCACCGCGCGTGCTGATCGGCGGATACGGCATGGGCTTCACCTACCGCGCAGCGCTGGCCAAACTGCCGGAGCGCAGCGAAGTGGTGGTGGCAGAGATCGTTCCGGAAATCCTCGAATGGGCCTCGGGGCCGTTGGCTCACCTTACCGGGGAATGCCTGAGCGATCCGCGCGGTGAGGTCGTGCTATGCGATGTCGCGGCGTTGATCGACGATGCCAATGACGGGACTTGCGCGAAATTCGATGCAATCCTGCTCGACGTCGATAACGGTCCCGACGGCATTGTGCGCGACGCCAACGACCGGCTGTATACCCGCACCGGGCTCGCCAAGGCGAAGGATGCGCTCAACCCGGGCGGAATTCTCTCCGTCTGGTCTGCTGGCGGCGACCACAAGTTCACCCGGCGCCTCAAGGATGCCGGTTTCGAGGTCGAGGTTCGCGAAGTCCGCGCCCGTCCCAATAACAAGGGGCCGCGCCACACGATCTGGTTTGTCCGCAAACCGTGATATTATGGCGTATCGCGGCGAGTCGGGGCCGCTGAGAAAATCCGATGTGGGTCGCACGTTTGGAACGGGAGAACGTGTGATGAGCGAAGTCGATATGCATCAACTCGAGACGCTGGCTGGCAAAGTCATCGGAGACGTGGCCGGTGCGCTGAGCCTCTACATGGCTTATATCGGCGATCAGGCGGGCCTATTCGATGCGATGGACGCCGCAGGGCCTTGTACGGCCGAGCGACTGGCCGAGAAGACCGGGCTCAACCCAAAATACCTGCACGAATGGCTGGGCTCGGTTTCGGCCGCCGGATATGTTACTTTCGATCCTGCAAGCGAAACCTTCAGCCTTTCGGAAGAACAGGCTCTCGTGTTCGGCCGCGAAGGCCAGCCCGCCTGTATGCAGGGTTTCATCATGGCGGTGGTTTCGCAATATGAAGAGAACGACAAGGCGGTCGATATCTTCAAGTCGGGCAAGGGCCGGCCATGGGGAGACCATTCGCAGTGCCTGTTCTGCGGAACCGACCGCTTTTTCCGCCCGGGTTACATGGCAAACCTCGTCGACAACTGGATTCCGGCGCTTGCCGGGGTCGAGGACAAGCTCAAGTCGGGTGCGAAAGTTGTCGATGTCGGCTGCGGGCAGGGCTCGTCAACTATCCTGATGGCGGAGGCCTATCCCCAATCGAATTTCGTCGGCATAGACTACCACGCGCCGTCGATTGAGGAGGCGCGCCGCAAAGCGCATGCAGTGGGCCTGGAAAACGTCGAATTCGCTGTGGCGACTGCACAGGATTATCCCGGGGACGGGTTCGATTTCGCCTGCATCTTCGATGCGCTGCACGATATGGGCGACCCGGTTGGGGCGGCCAGGCATGTGCGTGAAAGCCTCAAGGATGACGGCACGTTCATGCTCGTCGAGCCGATGGCGGGCGACAGCATGGCGGAAAACATGAATCCGCTCGGGCAAATCTTCTATGCCTTCTCGACCACAGTCTGCACTCCCAATTCGTTGTCGCAGGACGTCGGTCTGGGGCTAGGTGCGCAGGCCGGTCAGGAGCGTCTAACCGAAGTGCTGCAAGAGGCAGGCTTCAGTTCGGTCGAACGCGCGGCGGAAACGCCCACCAACATGGTGCTGGAAGTGACGGCGTAGGGCAATGCAGTCCTAGAAGTCGTAGATCAGCGTTACCCGACTCAGCGTATCGGTTTTCACCGCGCCGGCAGGCGGATCGGTGTCGTGCTCGACCGCGTAAGACAGGCGGACTTTCAGATCGTCAGCGATCCCGGCCTGAAGGCCTGTTTCGGACAGGAATGTGCTCGATCCTTCCTGCACGAACGCGCTCGCGTTTTGCGTAAGCGCGAGATTCTCGGCGATCTGCCAGTCGAAATCGAGCTCTGCGAGGCCGGCGAGATTGCTTTCCGTGAGCCCGCCGATCCGCTCGGTGCGGCGCCACGCCGGTCCTGCTTTGACTGACAGGCTCATGTTCTCCTCGACGATCACGTCGTAGCCGAGACCGCCCGAAACCGAATAGCGCGCGGAAAATCCCTGAAACCGGTCCCGTTCATATTGCGCCAGCGCATAAGCGAACAGGCGGTCGGAAATCTTGTAGTTGGGTTCGTAGCGGGCCTGGAATTGCTCGCGCGTGGTGGCGCCGTTCGACCGTTGGTAATCGACGCGGCCGGTCAGCTTGTGGCGCCAGTCGATCCCCTCTCGTTTCAGCGCAAGACCGGCGGTGATCCCGGTGTTCGAGGAATTGCCGGTCGAACGGAACGCGCCAAGTTCGCCTTTCCCCGACCAGTTTTCGAACAGTCCTGCGGTCCGGATGGCTTCTTCCTTGGCTGCAGCATCCGCCTCGGCCTTGGCGGCGAGGTCGGTTTCGTACGAGGCGAGGATCGCATCGATTTCGGCCGCATCTCCGGGATTGGTTTCGCGCGCCAGCTCGATCACCGTGCGCACCTTTGCCTCGTCACCCGACGCAATGGCGGCATCGATCATCGCGCGCACCGGTTCGGGAAGTTGGGCGAACGCCGGGACGGGCGTGGAGAGGGCGGCTGCCGCAGCGCAGGCGGCAAAAAACGTCTTTGATTTAAGCATTTTAACTCCCGATAACGCGCAGCGGTCCCATGAAATCCATCTTTCCGAGCGGCATGCCTTTCATGCGCAGGATGTCGTAGAAGGTGGTCGCGTGGAAAAAGAAGTTCGGCTGGTTGAAGCTCAGCAAGAAGTTCTGCCCGGTCATCTCCATCAGTCGCTTACCGCCAAGGATAAAGCCGACCGTTTCGCCGGCAACCGCTTCAAGCTCTTCCGGCGTGATCGCGTCGAGCTGCGATTGCGCGTCGGCAATCATTGCGCGCATCGCGACCCAGCTATCGGGAATATCGGTGAAATCGGGGGTGAATCCGCCGGTCTTGTAAAGGTTGATAGCATAGCCCGAATGCACCCAGCAGGCGCGCACGTGCCAGGGTAAGGTCCACATGTTCTCGGCTAGCTTGGCCTCGATCAGCTCAGCGTCGTCGAACCCGCTGTCGCTGGCATAGCCTTCGGCCTTGTCGACCAGCTTCGCCATCCCGGCAAGGATCTGCTGCGCGGTCGGGACGAAGGCATCGTGGAGCGTCACGGGCATCGGGAATCTCCTGGGCAAGAGGAAAGGCCCGGTTGCTTGGGAGCAGCCGGGCCTGTCGGGTTCGGTTGGTCAGCGGACCCGCGGGCCGCCGAACGGCAGCGGGGGCGGGGGACGGCGTGCGCCGCGCGGCAGCTGCGCCTGATACGCCCGCCCGCAATGCTCCACGCAATAGGGGAAGCCCGGGTTCACCGCGACGCCGCAGAAGTGGAAGTCCGGTTCGCCGGGATGGCCCATCGGCCAGCGGCAGACCTTGTCCGACAGATCGAGCAGGCTCGTCTTGTCGGCGATTTCGGGACTCGGCTTCGCGGGCACGAGGCGACGCGGCGGCGCGGGCGGAATCGGTGGCTGCTGGTCGCCGGGGCCCTGACGCTGGAACCCGCCCGGGCCGATAGAGACGATCTTGGGCAGGTCGGGCGTCGGGTTGGGCACAGGCTGAGAAGGCGTGCCACCGTCCTTGGCCGGACCCTTCGCCGTAGCGGGCGCGGCCTTCGACGGCGCGGGCTTGGCCGCTGGTTTCGCGGCGGGCTTGGCCGCTGCCTTCTTGGCCGTGACGGTCTTCGGCGACGCCTTCTTAGCGGCCTTCTTTTTCTCGTTGGCTTTTACCGGGGAAGGACGGGATTTGAGCCCCAGCCTGTGCGCCTTGCCGATAACCGCGTTGCGGCTCACTCCGCCAAGTTCCTCGGCGATCTGACTGGCGGTGCTGCCGCCTTCCCACATCTTTTTGAGCGTTGCGATGCGCTCGTCAGTCCAGCTCATAAATCTCTGTTCCGTTCTCAACTGTGCACTGGCGCCCGGCTTGCCAGCTTTCCGGCAAAGCCCTAGGCGGCGGTGACATGCAAAAGCAAGCCTCTCACGAACCTTCGGCCAGCCCGGTTTCGGACGCCGCTCCCGAAGGACAAGCAACCGGCGGGAGCTTCCGGTTTCCGCCGCGCGGCGAGCCGGTGATCACCGGTATCAATCGCGTCGGCCTGTTCGCGCTCTATATGAAGGAGGTAAGGCGGTTTCTCAAGGTGCAGACCCAAACGATTTGGGCCCCTGCCGTCACAACACTCCTGTTTCTCGTCATATTCACCGTCGCGCTCGGCCGTGAGGGTCGCGAAGTGCTCGGCGTGCCATTTGCGAGCTTCGTCGCTCCGGGGCTGATCGTGATGGGCATGATGCAAAACGCGTTCGCAAACTCCTCATTCTCGCTCCTGTCGGGCAAGATCCAGGGAACCATCATCGACCTGCTTATGCCCCCACTTTCCCCGGGCGAGCTGATGACCGGCATCGTTGCCGCGGCGGTGACACGCGCGATCGCGGTCGGGTGCACCGTGGCGCTCGCGATGTTGCTGTGGCCGGGTGTGACGCTCAGCACCGCGCATGCCTGGGCGATCGTGTGGTTCGGCCTGATGGGATCGGTGATGCTTTCGCTGCTCGGACTCGGCACGTCGATATGGGCCGAAAAGTTCGATCACAACGCGGCGATCACCAATTTCGTGATTGCACCGCTTTCGCTGCTGTCGGGTACGTTCTACGTGATCGACAACTTGGCCCCCGCATTCCAGGCGGTGAGCCGCGCCAATCCCTTCTTCTACGTGATTTCGGGCTTCAGGTACGGCTTTCTCGGGGAGAGCGATATCGGCGGGCGAGGTGACGTCATGGCCGCAGCGATAGGCCTGGGCGTGTTCAACCTCGCCATCGCCGTGGCGGTCTATGTAATTCTGAAATCGGGATGGAAGCTTAAAAGCTAACCGGTCTCGCGATCAGTGCGTCAGCGAGCGGCGCATCCGGTAACGCCCGTCCTTGAACTGATCGAACAGCTGCGGGACGGTGGGGTGGTCGATCGGCCCCCCTTCGGAATCGGAAACGAGATTCCCCTGGCTGACATAGGCGACGTAGCTCTCGTCCTCGTTTTCGGCCAGCAGATGGTAATAAGGCTGGTCGCGCGGCGGACGGATGTCTTCGGGGATCGACTGGTACCATTCTTCGCTGTTGGCGAAGACCGGATCGATGTCGAACACGACACCGCGGAAATCGAACATGCGATGGCGAACGATCTCGCCGATGCCGAAGCGGGTGCGGGACTGGCGCGGCGCGATGATGGTGCGGCCCGCCTGCGTCGAAAAGAACTCTGCGCGTTCCATAGTCTGGAGAATATGGCTCTTCGCAGCCGCAAAACAAGCCACGCATAAGGGTGCGGGTGAGATATGCCCCGATTTTGTGGTCGATCGGGTCTTGGCAAGGCGCGGCGGCTGCGCTAACGGGCGCGCTCCCCAGTTGGCCGAAGCGCTACGGCGCTTGTCCGAATACGGGCTCTTTTCTAAGCGGAGAGGTGCCGGAGTGGTCGAACGGGGCGGTCTCGAAAACCGTTGTGCTCTCACGAGTACCGAGGGTTCGAATCCCTCCCTCTCCGCCATTGATTACCTCAGCACTCTATCCTGGTTTGAGGATCGTTTCGCGAGCGGGCGGAACAGGTCTGTTTGCGCAGCGTTCGATTGAAGTCACCACCGGCGCGTGCGGTTCTGCCAGTGCGGAGTGCGTGCCGCTGCCAATCGATTTCGAGGCGGCACGACGATTTGCATACACGACGAGGCTCTCTAAGGTGCACGAAATCCGAGTTCGCAGTCATTTCCCACCCACCTGAAGCAACCATCAGGAAGACCAATCACACATTCACCAGAGTCCGATGAGTCGGCGCTGCCTATCGCACCGCCATTGACCGAACTTCCGATCCAGACCCACGATCGCGGGTTCTATGACGGCTTCAGTCGCGAAGTCACGATTCCGTCCAAGATCATCGTTTCGCTGATCATCTTGTGGGCGATCTTCTTCCCGGTGAGCGCGATGGAGACGCTCGAGGCGGCGAACTCCACAATCATCTCGACCTTCGCCGGATGGTATGTCTATCTGGTTGCAGGGCTGGTGGTCGTGTCATTCGCGCTCGCGCTGGTACCGCAATCGGGCCGCTTGCGCATCGGTGCGCCGGAAGAGAAGCCGGAATTCTCACGGTTTTCCTGGTTCTCGATGCTGTTTGGTGCCGGGATCGGCATCGGCATGCTGACCTATTCCACTGGTGAACCGCTCGCGCATTTCAGCAACAACCCCGATATCATCCGTGGGCTGGTCGAGCCGCAATCGGTCGAAGCCGTTCGCCCGGCCTATATCTATACTTTTATACATTGGGGCTTCGCGGCGTGGTGCACCTATGCGTTGGTGGGGCTCGCGATTGGTTACGTGGCTTATCGCCGCAACCTGCCGCTGACGATCCGCTCAAGCCTCGTGCCGCTGTTCGGTTCGACCATGTCCGGTAAGGCCGGTCATGTCGTTGACATCGTGTCCGTCGTGGCGACGATCCTAGGCGTTGCTGTCACAATGGGCCTTGGCGTCGAGCAGTTCGTGGCAGGTCTCCACCGGGTGGGACTGGGCGACTGGCTCGTCGCAGCCGATGGAACTTCGTCGACAAGCGCGATCATCGTAGCGTTGCTGGTGCTTGTGGGCGCCTCGACGATCAGCGCGCTTTCGGGTGTCGGGCGCGGGATCAAGTGGCTTTCCAACCTCAACATGGGCCTCTCTTTCGGCCTGCTCATCCTCTTTGCAATATTCGGAGCGGGTTTCTGGGCGCTGGAGCTGTTGGGGGTGGGGCTGTGGGACTACTTCCGCACACTGCCCGCCAACGCTCTGACATTGTTCGGCAGCGAAGGCGGCGAAGTCGGAGAGGCTCTGGTCCAGTGGCAGCTCGACTGGTCGGTCTTCTACTGGGCATGGTGGATCGCCTTCGCGCCGTTCGTCGGCATGTTCATCGCGCGCATCTCGCGCGGGCGCACGATCCGCGAGTACCTGCTCGGCGTGGCACTGGTTCCTTCGCTGATGTGCTTCGTGTGGATGGCATTGATGGGCGGCACGGCGATCGATCTCGAGTTGTCGGGCGCGGCAGGCGGCGCGATCCTCGATACCGGCATATCGGGCCAGCTCTACGCGACGCTCGAGGTCATGCTGAACCCGGGCTTCGCGCTCGTCGTCTCGTCGCTCGTTGTGGTCCTGTTGATGACCTATCTCGTTACGTCGGCAGACAGCGCGATCCTGATCATCAACACGATCAATGGTGCCGGCGATGACGAGGGCAGCCGCCGGTACCACATCCTGTTCTGGGGTGCCGCGCTCGCCTTTATCGTGGGATCGATGCTCATCCTTGGCGGGATCGACGCGATCCGGATTACGATGATCATCGGCGCGCTGCCGTTCTCGCTCGTGGTCTTCGCAATGGCCATCTCCATCGTGAAGGCGGTGATCTACGACCTCATCCGGAAGCACCATGGGATCCCGACCACTGCGCAAGGGTGCGAGGAGTGGGATGGTCAAGTACAGGCCGCCGAATGACTTGTGGCATAATTTTGCCGAATACAAATAAAAGTTCAGGCGCACTTACGAAAAATAGTCCTTATCGATTTATATTTGTCAGTACTTTGGAGTGTTTGAGAAATACTATCAGAAAAGGATAAGTAAAAAACTCGCGATACTTTCCTATACTTCGCTCTTGGGATTGACGGTTATTAGACGATAACGCCGATTCTGTTGCAAAAAACACACGGTTTTGCTGTGTTCAGCCCCAATCTCACCTGATAGTGGGAACCCCTCTTAAGCCTATGCTTATATGTAGGTGTTCGTTTCAGAGGGCGAACGGCGCGCTTCGCGTCGTCCCCATCAAAGAAAACAATGCTCAAAAGGGGCCAATCGATATGAAGAATTTTGTTGTCGGCGCGTCGGCAAGCGCGCTCGCAATCGCGGTCGCATCGCCTGCCATCGCGCAGGATGCTGCACCGGAGCCACAGCCGCAGGCACAGACGCCAAAGCAACGTGGCGGTGTGAAGACGATCGTCGTGACGGCGCAGAAGCGCAGCGAAGACCTGCAGGATGTTCCTGTTTCGGTTTCCGCCATCGGTGCGGAAGAGCTCGACGAGCTCAACATCGACACCTTCGAGGATTACCTCGAGCAGCTCCCGACCGTCACAGCGGGCGGTAGCGGCCCTGGCCAGAGCACGATCTACATTCGCGGTCTCGCGTCGACCACGCCGAACCTGACAACCGCAGGCGTTGCGGGCCTTGCTCCCAACGTTGCAACCTATCTCGACGAGCAGCCGCTCGCGCAGCCGGGTCGTAACCTCGATGTCTACGCCGCCGATCTCGAGCGGATCGAGGTCCTCTCGGGTCCGCAGGGTACGCTGTTCGGTGCAAGTTCGCAGGCCGGTGTTGTCCGCCTGATCACCAACAAGCCGAGCCTGAGCGGTTTCGACGCGGCCTTCTCAGCGGGTGTTTCGTTCACCAAGGGTGGCGAGTCGAGCTATAAGGCCGAGGCGATGGTCAACGTACCGGTCACAAACACGATCGCACTTCGCGGTGTCGTGTTCCTCGACGACCAGGGCGGTTATATCGATAACGTCCAGGGCACGCGCGACCTAACTGAAAGCGCACGTTTCCGTCCTGCGGGAACGGTTCGTTCGAATGGTGTGCCCGTCAACGCGAACCGTGCGGGTTTCCAGGCCGGTGCCGATCTTACCGACGTCACTTTCCTCGAGACCGATAACGCTGGGCTCGTGGAAGACGATTTCAACGACACCCAGTATTCGGGATTCCGCGCAACCGCGCTTTGGGAAGTCACCCCCGACTGGACCGTGACCGTTGCGCATACGCGTCAAAGCCTCGAATCCGATGGCGTGTTCTTCGCCGATCCGGAACTCGGCGGGCTCGATGATCTCGAAATCCAGCGCTTCGAGGAAGACCGTCTCGAAGACGACTTCTCGAACACCAGCTGGACGGTCGAAGGCCGTATCGCGATGCTCGATGTGGTCTACACCGGTGCCTACACCGATCGCGAGACCAACCAGCGGGTCGACTACACCGACTATCTCTTCGTCGGCCAGTATCTGCCGTATTACATCTGCGATGGCTCGGTGACCTATCCCGGCGCCGCCGATCCGAGCGGCACCTGTCAGCCGCCCAACCTGTATGTGACCTCGGACAGCAATACGACCGTGTTCACGCAGGAACTGCGCTTCAGCACTCCGGACGATTGGCCGGTGCGCGTGACCGCAGGCGGGTTCTACTCCGACCTCGAACTGGCCGAGCGCAACGACTTCGCCTATCCGGGCAACGTCGCCGCACAGCCGTTCGGGCCGTTCAAGCCGAACTTCCCGCAGACGACCGGTTACATCTCGGATCCGGGACCGTTCCCTGCGGACACCATCTTCCGCAACGACATCCTTCGGACCGACGAGCAGTTCGGCATTTTCGGTGAAATCAGCGCGGACATCGTCCCCGATCTTCTAACCGTCACGCTCGGTGCGCGCTATTACGACATCGAAGTCGATCTCGAGGGGAGCGCAAACGGCTCTTTCTGTAACAGCTTCAGCGCCACCGATCAGAACGCCTTCGGCACCGACATCAGTGACCTCTACAACGCCGACGGGCAGTTCACATTTATCGGGTCTTGCGATCCGAACCTGCGCCAAACGTTCAACCTCGGTGACACCATTGCCGACATCCAGGCGGCGGGTCTGAGCCTTGCCCAGGCAACGCAGGTGTTCAATGCGCTTCAGGCGCCCGACGTGGCGAAAGCGGACGGCACTATCCTGAAGGGTACGGTGACGCTGACCCCGACCGAGGACCTGCTGTTCTACGCGACCTATTCGGAGGGCTTCCGTCCCGGCCTGCTCAACCGCCCAGGCGGTGCGCAGGGGGCCAATGGCTTTACGGTGCCGTTCGAGCTCGCGACCGACGAAGTGAAGAACTACGAACTCGGGTGGAAACTCGATTTCCTCGACGGGCAGCTCCGTTTCAACGGCAGCGCGTTCTATGTCGACATCAGCAACCTGCAGACGACGATCTTCGATCCGAGCATCACCAACCTGTTCTTCTCGGACAATGCGGCGAATGCAGAGATCTACGGCGTCGAGGCGGACTTCACCTTCGCTCCGTATTCGATCCCGGGTCTCACCGTTGCCGGTGCCTTCTCGATCCTCGATACCGAGATCACCGAAGTGTTGACGCCGACCGACGACGTGGTCGTGGGCGAGGAACTGGCCTTCGCACCGGGCTTCCAGGGCAACCTGCGCGTCCGTTACGAATGGGATCTGACCAACACGCTGGAAGCCTATGTCCAGCCGCAGGTTGCCTATTCGGCTTCGAAGTTCACCGATATCATCGAGATCAACAAGATCGAGCTCGATAGCTACACGACCTTCAACCTCGCCGTCGGCGTGGCCAAGGATCAGTGGCGTGTCGAGGTGTTCGGCGAGAACCTGTCCGACGAACGCGCGCAGATTTCGGGCAACTTCGTCAACGATCGCCCGCGCATCACCACCAACCGTCCGCTGACGGTCGGCATGCGGGTCTCGTTCGACTATTGATTCGATCGATCGCGAAAATCACGATGGCGGGGGTGAGCTTGGGTTCACTCCCGCCATTTTCTTGTTAGGGCAGCACACATGACGCGCGAGGAACAGCTCAAATCGGCGCAACGGAAGATGCAGTCGGGCCAGTTCGATGCGGGACTTTCCGACGCACGTTCGCTGCTGGACGCCGACGCAAGCGACGGCGAGGCGTTGTATCTCGCTGCGGTCGCATGCCGGTATCTGAAGGACTTCGATGCGGCGAAGGCATTTCTCTCGCGTCTCCACGCAGCGATGCCCGAATACGGCCGTGCCTGGCAGGAGGAGGGGCACCTGGCCCTTGCGCAGGGGAACAGCGTCGCCGCGCTCGGTGCCTTCGCCCGGGCCACGCGGTTCAATCCTGCACTGGAGGCCAGCTGGCGCGAGCAGGCGCGGCTCTATGGTAAAGCGGGTCAGGCCGCCGAGGCTCAGGTCGCAGCCGCCCAACATCAGCGTTTGGCGCGGCTGCCGCGCGAGCTACTCGCCGTAACCAACCATCTTGCCGAAGGCCGCTTGCTGCGTGCGGAGGAAATCTGTCGGCATTATCTTCGCCAAAATCCCAGGGACGTAGAAGGTATGCGGCTGCTCGCGCGGATCGGGATCGAGTTGGGCGTGCTCGACGATGCCGAGTTCCTGCTCGAAAGCGCGGTCGAATTCTCGCCCGACGATGTTCAGCTGCGGCTCGACTACATCGACGTTCTGCGGCGCAGGCAGAATTTCGAAAAGGCGCGCAAGGAGGCCGAAGCGCTGCATGCACGTGATCCCGACAATCCCCTGTTTCAGTCGCGGCTTGCCATCGAGAGCATGCAGACCGGCGACTACGATCGCGGACTCGAGCTGTTCGACAAGGTGCTCGAAAAACTGCCGCACGATCCGGCAAATCTCACCAGCAAGGGCCATGCGCTAAAGACCACCGGCGCGCGCACGGAGGCCGAGGACGCCTATCGCGCGGCCATCGCAGCCAAACCCGATCATGGTGATGCGTGGTATGCGCTTGCCAATCTCAAGACCTACGAATTTTCCGACGCCGAAGTCGCGGCATTGCGCGAACAATGCGCCCGGCCCGACCTCGCGTTCATGGACCGGGTCCACCTGTCCTTTGCGCTGGGCAAGGCGCTGGAGGATCGCGGCGACTACGAGGCGAGCTTCGGCCATTACGACGAAGGCAACGCGCTCAAGCGTGCGCAGACACGGTATTCCGCCGACAGCATGAGCGCTGAACTCGCCAAGCAGCGAGAATTCTGCACGCCGGAACTGTTCGAGAAACAGGCCGAGGCGGGCCACGATGCGCCCGATCCGATCTTTATCCTCGGTCTTCCCCGCGCGGGTTCGACTCTGCTCGAACAGATCCTCGCCAGTCATTCCCAGATCGATGGGACGCTCGAGCTGCCCAACATTCTCGCGCTCGCCCACCGTCTGCGCGGTCGGAAAGCGGGGCAGTCGCGCTATCCGGAAATCCTCCACGACTTGACCGGAGAGCAGCTGGCGAAATTCGGTGAGGACTTTATCGCCAACACCCGCATCCACCGACAGGGCGCGCCTTTCTTCATCGACAAAATGCCGAACAACTTCCGGCATATCGGCCTCATCCATCTGATCCTGCCGAATGCGAAGATCATCGATGCGCGCCGTGCGCCAATGGATTGCTGTTTCTCGGGCTTCAAACAGTTGTTCGCCGAAGGGCAGGAGTTTACCTACGGCCTGCACGAGGTCGGGCGCTACTATGCCGACTACGTCGATCTGATGGCGCATTGGGACGAAGTGCTGCCGGGCAAGGTCCTGCGGGTTCAGCACGAAGACGTGCTCGACGATTTGGAGGGGCAGACGCGGCGGATGCTCGACTTCCTCGAAGTGCCGTTCGAGGAAGCATGTCTCGAATTTCACAAGACAGACCGCGCGGTGCGCACCGCATCGAGCGAACAGGTGCGCGAACCGATCAACCGCAAGGGACAGGGGGCGTGGACGCCGTTCGAGCCGTGGCTCGATCCGCTTAAGCAAGCGCTGGGCGATCTCGTCTAGGCGAGCCTGGCGCCGTCAGGCACGTCGCCATCGGGCTTGGCGAGGACAATCGCGGCGCCTTCATCGGGAAAGCCCAGCACCAGGACTTCCGACATGAACGGCCCGATCTGACGCGGCGGGAAATTGACCACCGCCATAACCTTGCGCCCGATCAACTCTTCGGGAGAGTAGTGATCGGTAATCTGGGCGGAACTTTTCTTCTTGCCGATCTCCGGACCGAACTCGATCGCGAGCTTGATCGCGGGCTTGCGCGCCTCGGGGAAATCGCTCGCATCGACGACCGTGCCGCAGCGAATGTCGATCTTCATGAAGTGGTCGAAATCGATCTGGTCCATACCGTGACCTAACCGGCGCAAAGTTTCGTGTCGACATTCTCGCCATTCTGGCGATAGGCGAGCGAGATATGCTCGCTCCTCTCCTCTCCGTCCGGACGCTTCTGGCTGCGATCTTCCTGCTGATGGCGGGCAGCGGTTTCCTTTCGACACTGATCGCTGTGCGGCTTGAACAATCGGGAGCAAGTGCGCTCACGATCGGTATCGTCGGCACGGCGTATTTCGGCGGTCTGATGGCGGGATCGCTGAGGGTCCCCGCCATGATCGCCCAAATCGGGCATATCCGCGCTTTTGCCGCCTGCGTGACAGTATTCTCTGCCAGCAGTCTCGCCTATGCGCTCGCTCTTGATCCGATAACGTGGAGCCTCCTGCGCTTCATCGACGGAGTCGCCATCGCAGGTGTCTTCGTATGCCTCGAAAGCTGGCTCAATCGGCAGGCTGCGGCGCAATCGCGCAGCATGGTCCTCGCCGCCTACATGGTGTTTCTCTATGGCGGACAGGCGTTGGGCCAATTCCTTCTCAATCTCGGGCAAGACCGACCCGACCTCCCGTTCATGCTCTCCGCGATCCTTCTTTCGCTCGCTCTCCTTCCGGTCGTGCTGACACGGCTCGAACAACCGGCGGTGGAGGCGATTGCGCCCTTCTCCCTCAAACGTCTCTACAGCGCGTCGCCGCTCGGGATCGTGGGCGTGGTGCTCAACGGTGCGATCCTTGGCGCGTTCTACGCGCTCGGAGCGGTGTATGTGCAACGGATCGGCATGGAGCTTTCGCAGGTGGCCCTGTTCACGTCGTGCGTGATCGGTGGGGGAGTGGCGCTTCAAACCCCGCTCGGGCTCTTGTCCGACCGGTTCGATCGCCGGCGCGTGATCGTCGGCTGTTTCATGGCCGTCACAGCCATTTGCGCCGTGATGGCCTTCCTGCCCTTGCCGCAGATTGCTCTCTTTGCGCTGGGAGCGGTATTCGGCGGTTTCGCCTTTGCCCTCTATCCGCTCTGCGTCGCGCATTCGAATGACCACCTAGGCGAGAACGAGCGCCTCTCCGCAAGCAGCGGATTGGTTCTAGCCTATTCGGCCGGGGCGGTTGCCGGTCCGATGCTCGGCTCTGTCGGCATGACGGCATTCGGCGCGCCGGGTCTGTTCATGCTGATCGGCGGGCTCGCGCTGATCGGGACAGTGTTCGGCCTGACCCGGATGGTTGTCGCGGCACCGGTCGATGCCGAAGACCAGCAAGCCTATCGCGGCCTGCCGCGGACCAGCCCGATGGTCGCGGTCCTCGAAGTCGAAGCCGAGCGCGAATGAGGATCCGCAAGTTACGGGCTGTACCGAGGGAATAAGTCCCCCCTCTCACCCGCCGGTCAAGATATCCGAGCGAAATTGGCTGCGCCGGGAGCAGGTCGACGCGACGGCGCAGCGACAGGGGCCCTGTCGAGGAGCGCTCCTATCGCTTCGCTTACAGCCGACAGCTCTTCCGTGGCCAGTTTGTAATAGACCAGCTTTGCTTCCTTGCGGGTCTCGACCAGACCCGCCTTGCGAAGCACGCTCAATTGCTGGGAAAGCGCCGGCTGCCCGATCTTTGCGACGTCGTCGATCTCGCCGACATTAAGCTCGACACCGACCAGCGCGTTCAGGATGCGATAGCGCAACGGGTGCGCGATCGCCTTGAGCTGCTCGACCAGTGTTTCCTCATCGATCATTTCGTTTTCGCTCCCTTTTCGCGCAGGAACCACGATGTCTCGTCCTTGGCGGAATAGACTTCATCGAGATCGACGGTCGGGGCACGCAAGAGCTTCTCGCCCGGTCCCCAATTGGCCGGAGCCAGGCCGCCATCGGCATCGATGGCTTGCAGCGCATCGAGAGTACGGAGCATTTCGGAGGTCGATCGCCCGACGTTCGCGGGGTAACAGGTCATTGCGCGGATCGTGCCCGAAGGATCGATGAAATAGGTCGAACGGACGGTCGCGCTGTCGTTGTCCCCCGGCGCAACCATGCCGAAGGCGCGGCCGATCACCAACGTGGGATCTTCGACGATGGGGAAGCGCACTTCGATATCGAACCTGTCGCGGATCATGCGCAGCCATGCGAAATGCGCAAACAGGCTGTCGACCGAAAGCGCCATGAGCGCGCAGTCTCGCATATCGAATTCGCTGGCGGCCTTCGCCAGTTCGATAAACTCGGTGGTACACACCGGTGTGAAGTCGGCCGGATGGGAGAACAGGATCAGCCAATTACCGCGAAAATCGGAAAGCCTCACCGGGCCAACCGTGCTTCGCGCCTCGAAGTTGGGCGCGGTGTCGCCGATCCGTAAGCCTGCGGCTTGAGGGTGGGGAGGGTCGATCGACGCGTTCATGGTTCCAGCGCATAGCACTTGACAGGCGGAAAGCAATACATATACACAATTTATGTAAATAATTGGAGCTCGTCATGAGTGACATTGATTCTGCCCTCAGGGCGGCGTCCGAACAGATTGAGCGCGCGCGCGCCGAAAAGGCGCTACGCCCCTCGATTGCCGGCTTCTTCGACGAGGCTACCTACACCGTGAGTTACGTCGTGCACGATCCCGTGACAGACGAGGCTGCGATCATCGACTCGGTGCTCGATTACGAGGCAGCGTCGGGCCGCACGTCCTATGGCTCCGCAGAGCGAATTGTCGAATATGTCAATTCGAAGAATCTGAAAGTGACATGGCTGATCGAGACGCACGCACATGCCGATCATATCTCCGCAGCGCCGTACTTGCAGCAAAAGCTTGGCGGCAAGCTGGCGATCGGCAAGGAGATCGTTCGCGTCCAGGAAGTATTCGGCAAGCTGTTCAACGCGGGGACCGATTTCGAGCGCGACGGATCGCAGTTCGATCATCTCTTCACCGATGGAGAGACTTTCAAGATCGGTACGATCGAAGGGATCGCTCTGCACGTTCCCGGCCACACTCCGGCGGATATGGCCTTCATTATCGGTGATGCAGCCTTCGTCGGCGATACCATCTTCATGCCCGATTTCGGCACCGCGCGTGCCGACTTCCCCGGTGGCGATGCGCGTCAGCTGTACCGGTCCATCCGGCGGCTGCTCTCGCTTCCCGACGAAACCCGTTTGTTCCTGTGCCACGACTACAAGGCGCCGGGGCGCGACGAGTATGCATGGGAGACGACGGTCGGCCAGCAGCGCCGTGAAAACGTTCATGTGAAGGATGGTGTCAGCGAAGACGAGTTCGTCGAGATGCGCACCACCCGCGATGCGACGCTCGCAATGCCGAACCTCATCATGCCATCGGTTCAAGTCAATATCCGCGGCGGGCGCCTGCCCGAGCCCGAGGATAACGGCGTGAGCTACATCAAGATACCGGTGAACGCGGTATGATGCTCCCCGGCTTTCCCGATGCTGCCCCGCTCGCGGGCGTTGGTGGCGGAATCCTAATCGGCGTTTCGGCTGCGCTCATGCTCCTAGGGGCAGGGCGGATCGCCGGCGTGTCCGGTATCGCTGCGCGTGCCACCGGGCTCAGCGAAAGCAGTATGCCGCGCAGTTCGGCGTGGCTGTTCCTGCTTGGCCTGCCCGTCGGCGCACTGGTCGTCATGCTCGCATCGGGTGGTTTGACCGCGAGCTTCGCGTCGCCGTTCTATCTCGTCATAGCGGGTGTCATCGTCGGCGTGGGCACCCGCGTCGGTAGCGGTTGCACCAGCGGGCACGGCGTATGCGGCATGAGCCGCTTCTCACAGCGCTCGATCGTCGCGACGCTGACTTTCATGGCGACGGGATTTGCGACCGTGGCCGCGATGAATGCGCTCGGGCTGGAGGTGCTGCAATGATGAACCGTGCCATCGTTCCCGCGGTCTCGGGCATCGTCTTCGGTGCGGGCCTCGCGCTGGGCGGGATGACCGATCCCGCGCGGGTGCGCGGGTTCCTCGACCTGTTCGGCGATTGGGATCCGACACTCGCCTTCGTCATGGGCGGTGCGGTGTTTGTCATGATTATCGCCTGGCAGATTCAGCCGCGGCTCGGGCGGCCGCTGTTCGCCGAAGGATTCTCGCTTCCCGACCGCCGCGACCTCACTCCGCAGCTGATCGGGGGAGCCGCACTGTTCGGGGTCGGCTGGGGAATTGCCGGATTGTGCCCGGGGCCGGGCATTGCAGCGCTGGTCATCGAGCCGGCTTCGGCAGCGATCTTTGTTATCGCCATGCTGGCCGGAATGGCCATAGCGCGCATCTTCGAGGGAAATTGAGCATGGAAATCCGGCCCGTAACAGACGATCTTGCGGTTGCGCCCCAGATCCAGCCCGAAGACGCGCAGGCGCTTGCGGAACGGGGTTTCCTTGCCGTCATCTGCAACCGCCCCGACGGCGAAGAGCCAGGCCAGCCCGACGTCGCCAGCATTCGAGCCGGCGTCGAAGCGGCGGGTCTTCACTTCCATCACCTGCCGGTCAGCGGCGGGGCCTTTCCGCAAGCCGCGATCGATGCTTTCCGCGAGGTTCGCCGAGGTACGCCCGGGAAAGTGCTGGCCTATTGCCGCACCGGCACACGCTCGATCACGCTCGAAACGCTCGCGAATCCAAGGGGTCTCAGCGTCGAGGAGCGGCTGGAGAACGCCCGAGCTGCGGGTTACGACCTTTCGGGCCTCACCGACCGGTTGAACGCGCAGTAGTCGCGGCACCGACCGGATGCTCAAACGCTACTTCCCGATCCTCGAATGGGGCCGCACCTATAACGGGGAGGTTCTGACGAGTGACCTGATGGCGGCGGTGATCGTCACCATCATGCTGATCCCGCAGAGCCTCGCCTATGCGCTGCTTGCCGGGCTGCCGCCTGTCGTTGGACTGTACGCCTCGATCCTTCCACTGATGCTCTACGCCGTCTTCGGGACCAGCCGCACGCTCGCGGTCGGTCCGGTCGCGGTGGTCTCGTTGATGACGGCGAGCGCAGCGGGGGCTGTCGCGCAGCAGGGGAGTGCCGAATATCTCGAAGCGGCCATCACGCTTGCCTTCCTGTCGGGGATGATGCTCGCGGTGCTCGGGCTCCTGCGCGCGGGTTTTCTCGCGAACCTGCTGTCGCATCCGGTCATCAGCGGCTTCATCACCGCGAGCGGCGTGCTGATCGCGACCAGCCAGTTGAAGCACATATTCGGCGTGAGGGCAGGGGGTGACAACTGGCCCGAAATGCTCGGTTCCCTGGCTGGGGAGATCGGCGGTCTGAACCTATGGACGCTCGGGATCGGTATTACCGCGACTCTGTTTCTTTTCTGGGTGCGAAAGGGCGCAAAGCCTTTGCTTCAGAAGCTCGGCATTCCGGCACGCGCTGCCGACATGATGGCGAAGGCCGGCCCTGTCGTGGCTGTGGTGCTTTCGATCATCGCGGTGTCGATTCTACGGTTAGAGGACCGGGGGGTCGCCATCACCGGGTCGATCCCACAAGGCTTGCCGCCCTTTGCCATGCCTTCGACCGACTTGTCGCTGATCGAACAATTGTGGGTGCCTGCGCTGCTCATTTCGATCATCGGCTTCGTGGAGAGCGTATCCGTCGCGCAGACATTGGCGGCGAAGCGTCGACAGCGCATCTCGCCCGATCAGGAGCTGATCGGCCTCGGCGCTTCAAACGTCGCCAGCGCCTTCTCTGGTGGTTACCCGGTCACCGGTGGCTTTGCCCGCTCTGCGGTAAATTTCGATGCTGGCGCACAGACTCCGGCGGCGGGCGCCTTCACCGCTGTCGGCATTGCGCTGGCTACCCTGTTCCTCACACCGCTGCTTTACAGCCTGCCGATCGCTACTCTCGCGGCCACAATTATCGTCGCGGTGCTAAGCCTCGTCGATCTCAAGACTCCGCGGCGCCTGTGGCTCTATTCCAAGGCTGATTTCGCAGCGCATGTCGCCACCATCGGTATTACCCTGATTTCGGGTGTAGAGATGGGCGTAATCGCGGGGGTTGCCGTTGGCCTGCTGCTGTATCTGTGGCGCGCGAGCCGTCCGCACGCTGCCATCGTCGGACGCGTTCCGGAAACCGAGCATTTCCGCAATGTCGAGCGTCACCAAGTCTTCACCGTGCCGCATGTCCTCTCGATCCGCATCGACGAGGCGCTGACGTATCTCAACGCGCGCTGGCTCGAGGAATATGTGCTCGAACGCGTCGCAGAGAAACCCGAGCTCCGCCACGTCATCCTGATGTGTAGTGCGGTCAACGAAATTGACGCATCGGGCTTGGAGAGCCTTGAGGCGATCAACCACCGTCTCGCCGATGGTGGGATCGGGCTGCACCTTTCGGAGGTAAAAGGCCCGGTCATGGACAGGCTCAAACGCTCGCACTTCCTGGACGACTTGAATGGCGAGGTGTTCCTCTCCCAATCGCGCGCCTTCGAAAAATGTGTTGCCGACGATGGGCGCGCGCCGGAGTCCAACGATCCCTTGCTCGCCCGGGGAATGATCTAGCCTTTCGTCAGCGGTTCAGTTCGATCCTGTCGGTCGTGGGCACGTAGCGCAGGTCGATGCCCAGTTGTCTGAGTCGCTGAAACGAAACCGGCTGCCCCTCAGCGATCCGGGAAAGCTGGCCTGGCGGGTCTTCCAGACCTCCAAGCAAGCGCTTGACGTCGGACCCGTTGACGAACAGCCGTGCGTTCTCATCGATGGTGACAGTTACGGTGCCGATGGAAGAACCATCTGCAAACAGCGGTTTCTGCACCCTGACCTGGTCTCCGTCCCGCCCGCTAGGTTGTGCAGCAGCCCCGCCGGGATCGGCGAGGTCGAATTCGATTTGCGACAAGGGCAGGTTCGCGGGCTCGTCCCGCGAAGCCATTAATGAGGCAGGAGCTATTTCATCTTGATCGCGGTCTTCTGGATCTGCGCGCGCTTCCGAGACGACAGATGATCGTTCTTCATCGGAAGCCTCGGCTTCCGATCCCGAGCGCCGCGGTCCATCGATCGGATGCGAACCGAGAACGATGCGTTTCGGGACTGCCTTTTCAGAAGCGGGAAGTGCGACCCCAATTACAAGCGCGATCGCTACGACCGCCACGAACCCGGCAAGCCACGGACTGGCTGAACGACTTTCGAAGTCTGGCACCGTTTTGCCCCCTGCAGGTTCCATCCTGTCGTTAACCGCTGTAGTTAACGAATGCGTTTGCCGCTACTTTCCCGCGAATGCCATTTGTTTATCCTAATTGAAAAAGCCTCGCAAAAACATCGACCTTTGCGAATCGTCCGCGAATTGTCCCAAAATCGGTCAGAGCCGCAGTTCGGGAATTTGATCCGGCTCAAGTTCGTCGCGGCGTTCCGCGTTTATGTATGTAAATCAGATTGTTATGTGCTCACCCAGGATTTGGTAAACAAGCTTGTAACCAAAACAGATTCCTGTTCTGATCATTCGATAACAAAAGGGCGTCCGACAGAAGCAGTTGCCGAGTCGCCTTCGCGAGGAATAAATCGGGCCGTAAGCATATGCATTTGCGCAGTCGCGCAAGGCTCGGATCTGTGCTTGCGGCTTAGTGTCGGAATTAACCGACTGGGATGGGCGGCAAGACAATGAAGCTTGAAGACGAAGCCAACCTGGAGCGAGTCCAGGACACCGATCTCGACGACATTGCAGCAGACCAGGAGGCCGTAGAGACTACGCTTCCGGCGCAGCAGGATGTCGTGACCCTTCCACCGGGTCGTACGATCGCCGAGGTGTCCGCCAATGGGCGCGATCTTGTCATCACGCTCGATGATGGCTCGCGGATAGTAGTCCCCGAGGGTGCGATTTTCGTACCTCAGATTATCGCGAACGGTGCGAGCATCCCTCCCCAGACCGTCGCCCAGTTGCTGACCGGTAACGAGCCTGAGCCCGAGGCCGGAACCACGCAGAGCTCCGGCGGCAACTTCGCCGACGATGAAGGCGCGATCCAAGCCGCCTTCGACATCGGCGACCTTCTGCCGTTCACCGACTTCGGGTTTCCGGAGGATCGCGAAGAAGAGATCATTCCGGCCGTTCCAGACGAGGAGCCGGAAGTCGTCATCCAGACGCCGGACAATCCCGCCGGTGTCGAAAACGCTGTCGCAACGGTCGACGAAGACGGTCTGCCGGCACGCGGTGAAGGCGGCGAGGGAGGCCCCCTCGAACCGCCCGGAACTCGCGAGGAAACCGATAGCGAAACAACCAACGGAACGATCGTCTTCGTGGCCGATGACGGTCTTTCTGCGATTCTGATCAATGGCGTCGAAGTCACGACCGTCGGCCAGACTTTCACCTCGCCTTTGGGTACGCTGACGATCACCAGCATCGATCTGGCGGCCGGAGAGGTGGGCTTCAGCTACACGCTTGAAGACAACACGCTGGGCGAGGAAGTCGACGGCTTTTTCGAAGTGACGGTGATCGATGTCGATGGGGACCAGGCGACCGCTTCGCTGAGCATCATCATTGTCGACGACGGGCCGATTGCGGCGGACGACATCGGTATCGTCCCGGCGGGCACCCATGCCCCGATCACCGGCGATGTACTTGCCAACGACGAATCCGGTGCTGACGACTTCCCGACGGACGGCACCGTCACCGGCTTCGGTAACGAAAGCGGCTCGGCAGAGCCCGGCGACACGTTGCAGGGCGAATACGGCACCCTCACGCTCAATGCCGACGGCACCTATACATATACTCGTGACGGCAACACCCCGGGCGGTGTCGAGGAGTCCTTCGAGTACACGATCGTCGACCAGGACGGCACAACCTCCACCGCAATACTGACAATCCAGATCGGCGACGCACCGGACACGATCACCGACGTGCCTCGCGTCGGTGACGGGACCGAAGTCAATGAAGGCGCGCTGCCGCCGCGCGGCGACGAGCCTGTCGGATCGAGCGAGGGGGCCGACGGCAATCCCGACAACGACAGCGATCCCACAGAGTCTACGGGCGCGACGATCAGCTTCAATTCGCCCGATGGTGTCGAAAGCGTCACGCTGAATGGCGTTGCGATCACTCCGGGCAGCCTGCCCCAGACCATTTTCAGCGACGACACCGGCACCTTTGTCGTCACAGGCTACACTTACGATCCGCTAACCGGCGATGGCACGATCACCTACGAATACACGCTCGGTGACAACACATCGGGCGACGACACCACGGTCGATATCGATATCACGGTGACCGATCTTGATGGCGACACGGCGGAAGATACGCTTGTCATCTCGATCATCGATGATGAACCTGCTGCTGAAGACGATAACGAAGGCCAGGTCGAAGAAAACGCACCGATCACCATCGATGTCCTCTCGAACGATACGCCGGGTGCGGACGATGTCGACCCGGCTACGGTGGCGCTGGTTGCAGGCAGCCTGAGCGGCACTGGAACGCTCGTCAACAACGGCGACGGCACTTTCAACTACACCCCGGGGCCTGGCGAGGAAGGCACGGTTACGTTCGATTACAGCATCACCGACGGTGATGGCGACGTCTCGATAGCAACAGCGACACTCGAATTGCGCCCGGATTCCGAGCCAGAAGGCGGCGAAACCGTAGCAACGGTCGACGATGACGGTTTGGCTGGCGGAAACCCTGCCTCGACCACCGGCGATCTCGATGCCAACGCCGACGACGATCCTGCCGACACCAGCGAGGCAAGCTTCACCGGCACCCTGCCGTTCGATGTCTTCAACGACAGCCCGGCGACGATCTCGTTCGATCCGGCGCTTAGCAGCGCGACCGCGACGGTCGGGGTTGAAACCGTCACATACTCGATCAGCGGCAACACCCTGACTGCGACCGTTACCGGTGGTGACCGCGACGGGACCGACCTGTTCACGGTCGAGATCACCGATACCGCGACCGGGGCATACACCGTCACGCTGCTCGATAACGTCCTTCATTCACCGGGTGGCGAAGAAAACGAGGCGTTCGTCTCGATCGATTTCGTGGTGGCGGACTCGGATGGCGATACGACGTTCACCAATCTCGGGATCGTTTTCGACGACGACGCACCGACCGCAAGCGACGATGCCGACGGTCTTGCCGCAGGCGAATACGGCCCTGTTGGCGGCAACGTTCTCTCCAATGACGCGCAGGGAGCGGATGGGGCCGAAGTTACATCGTATTCGGGAGCGCAGAGCCAGCCGGGCACGCCAGGCATCGAAGTCCAGGGTCTCTATGGCAAGCTGACCATCGCCGCCGATGGCACCTACAGCTACACTCGCGATCCGGGCACGCCGGGCGGCGTGACCGATGCGTTCACCTACACGATAACCGATAATGACGGTGACACCGCGACCGCCAGCCTCGTGATCACCATTGGCGATGGTGAAACGACGCTCGACCTTCCGGTCGCAGGCGAGGACGGCACGATCGTCGACGAAGCCGGATTGGACGGTCCTCCCGCGGGCTCGGACGCCGCTTCTGACAGCGAAACCACGCTCGGCACCTTCAACTTCACGGCCGAGGACGGTCCGGCGACCGTGTTCATCGACGGCACCGAAGTGACGACTGTCGGCCAGACCTTCACGGGCACTTACGGCACGCTGGAGATCACCGCGATCAACGCAGGTTCGATCAGCTACAGCTACACGCTCACCACCAACACGTCCGGCGACAACACCTCGGACAGCTTCGTCGTCCGGGTCGAGGACCAGGACGACGATTTCAACGAAGACACGCTCGAAATCGCGATCGTCGACGACGAGCCGACTGCGGTCGAAGACTCGGACTCCGTTACCGAAGATGGTCCGCTGGTAGCCGACGGCAATGTGCTGACCGGCTCAGGCGGCACCGATGTCAATGCGACGGACGGCGTGGCCGATACCGAAGGCGCCGACGGAGCCACCGTTACCGGCGTCGCGTTCGGGATCGCTCCCGGCGATGTGGCGGGCGATGTCGGAACCGGTGTGGCCGGGACTTATGGCGCGATCACGATCAACGCCGATGGCAGCTATCAGTACGTTCTCGACAATCAGAACGCGGTCGTACAGGGCCTCGATTCCACCGAGAGCCTGAGCGAAGTCTTCACCTATACCATCACCGATGGCGACGGCGATACGTCGACGACCACAGTCACCATCACGATCGACGGCGATGATGACGACGTGACGATCAACGGCCTCGCAGTGCAAGGCCCCGATGTCACTGTCGACGAGGACGATCTGGCGGACGGTAGCTCGCCCGATGCCGGCGCGCTGACCCAAAGCAACTCCTTCAGCGTCGACAGCCCCGACGGGCTCGAAACGCTGACTGTAGGCGGTATCGCGATCTTCGGCAGCGGCGTTACCTACCCGGTCACGATTACCGGCGACTACGGCACGCTCACCATCATCTCGGCAACCCCGACGCTCGATCCCGCGGGCGATACGGTGTCGCTGGCGATCGATTACGAATACGAGCTGACCGACAACACGCTCGATCACTCGCTTTCGGGCGAGGATTCGGTGTTCGACCTGTTCGATATCGTCGCGACCGATACGGATGGCTCGGAAGACACCGGCACTCTCACCGTGCAAGTTGTTGACGATGTGGCGACCGCCGCCGCCGATATCGACAGCGTGACCGAGGACGGGCCGCTCGTCGCTGACGGCAATGTGCTCACCGGCTCGGGTGGTAGCGATGCCAACGCGACAGACGGCGTCGCGGACATCGACGGTGCCGATCAAGCGACCGTAACGGGAGTCGCATTCGGCCAGGCACTGGGCGATGTGGCAGGCGACGTAGCCACCGGTGTATCCGGTGCCTATGGCTCGCTCACCATCAATGCCGATGGCAGCTATGAATACACGCTCGATAACGCGAACGAGTTCGTCCAGGGCCTCGATAGCACCGAAAGCCTGACCGAGGTCTTCACCTACACCATCACCGACGGCGATGGTGACACCTCGACCGCCACGCTTACGATCACCATCAACGGCGACGACGACATCGTCGTGATCAACGGGCTGGACCTGCAAGCTCCCGAGCTGGTGTTCGACGAAGACGATCTGCCCGATGGCAGCTCGCCCGATGCGTCGCAACTGACCAAGACCGGCAGCTTCACGGTCGACAGCCCCGACGGACTTAGCACGCTCACGGTCGGCGGCATCCTTGTTTTCGATGCCGGTGCCGTCACCGTTTATCCGGTTACGATCGACGATCCGGTCTATGGCATTCTGACGATCACGGGGGTCACACCGGTGACCGATGGCGATGGCGACGTTGTCAGCGCGACAATCGATTACAGCTACACGCTCGACGACAATTCGCTCGATCATAATCTGTCGGGCGAGGACAGCTTCACCGATAGCTTTGAGGTGATCGCCACCGACACCGACGGTTCGACCGACACCGCGAGCCTCGACATCGAAATCGTCGACGACATTCCCGATGTCGCCCCCAATGGCGAGAACGCGCCGGTCCTCGCGACCGACGACACGGATGTCGAGACCAACGGCAGCGATAGCGCGACCGACAGCTTTGCAGGCCTCTTCACCACGGACTTCGGAGCCGATGGCGCTGCCGCGACCGACGCAACCGCCTATTCGCTCGACATCAATGGCGGCGACGGGACCGACTCCGGTCTCAACGACACGTTGACCGGCGAGAACATCCTGCTGCGTCTCAACGGCGACACGATCGAAGGCTATCTCGAAACTTCGGGCGATATCGCCTTCACGCTGGCGCTCGACACGGCGACCGGCGAGATCAGCCAGACCCAGCTGCGTGCGATCGAGCATGACGACCCGGCAGATCCGGTCGAATCCGGTGCCAGCGCGGCAACCATGGCTGCCGATCTCATCAGCATCACCGCGACGGTGACCGACGGCGACGACGATACCGACAGCGCCAGCATCGATATCGGCAGCTCTTTCACGTTTGAAGACGATGGTCCCGAGTTTGGTGACAACGTCGTGAGCGTAAGCAAGGACGAAGACGACCTCATCGGAGGCGCCGGTGACAGCGCGCCCGGCGACGATGCCGGTGCGCTGGCGACGACGTTCTTCTTCGACGTCGATTTCAACGCGGACGGTCCGGCTGCGGACGAACTCACCGTCTCGCTCGAAAGCGCGACCACCTCCGATCCCGCTATCGGCGCGATCGCGCTGACCTCGGGCGGCGACCCCGTCCTGTTCAGCTGGGACGCATCGACCAACACGATGACGGGCTACACCACCGACATCAACGATCCGGTCCTGACGCTCGTATTCGATCTCGGCACCGGTACGGTTGCCGTGAACGTCCTGAAGCCGCTCGATCATCCGTCGAACGACGCCGATGGCGCCAATGACGGACCGGAAATCGGTTATGAGGACAACATCATCCTCACCTTCGACATCGTCGCGACCGACGGTGACGGGGATACCGTTTCCACGCAGCTCGCCATCGATATCGACGATGACAGCGCGGTTGCGACAGATAACTCGAACGACGTCGACGAAGGCGCTTCGACCAGCGGCAATGTGCTGGCCGACGACATCGCCGGTGCCGACGGCTTCGGCGTCGATGGCGCAGTCGTCGAAATCGCGAGCGTGAACGACACCCTGACCCAATCGACCGTCGATGGTTCGGGCAACCTGGTTCTCACCACTTCGCTTGGCACGCTTACACTCGACGCGACGACTGGCGAATACAGCTATGTCTCGAACGCGAACTCGACCAATGTCGATGTTGACGACGTATTTACCTATACGATCGTCGATGGCGACGGTGACAAGTCGACCGCGACGCTGACAATCAGCGTTACCAATGCGCCGGGCGAGGTGTCCGATAACGATGTGATCGTCAACGAAGCGGGGCTGGCCGATGGCAGCTCTCCGCTCGACGGCAGCCAGATCGACGCCGACGGCCAAATCACGGTCCTCAACGCTACGGGCACGCTCGTCTATTCGCTGGATGGCAGCGTCGCCGGTCCCGGGCCGAACGAGGTCCAGATCGACGGCACCTATGGCACGATCGTGCTCAACACGCAGACCGGTGCATATACCTACACGCTCGACACGCCGTTCACCGATACGGTCGACGAGAATGGCACGAATACCGTCAACGGTGCGGAAAGCTTCACCTATGAAGTGCGCGATACGAACGGCAACCTGATCGGCGATGGCTCGATCGACGTCAGCATCATCGACGACATACCGACTGCCCGCGATGAAGCGTCGCAGTCGATCGCCGAAGACGCCAGCGCGGCCGCCGAACTCAGCGGCAACGTCATGGCCAACGACACCGAAGGTGCCGATGGCGCGACGGTGACTGCGATCACCATCGACGGCAACGAAACAGCTGTGCCGCAGGATGGCTCCGATGCGACGGTCATTACCATCAAGGGCACCTACACGATCGACATGGACGGGAACTGGACTTTCGATCCGAACCCGAACCAGGATCAGAGCACGGGCGATATCGATGCCTCGTTCAGCTACACACTGACCGACACCGACGGCGATTTCGACACGGCGACCCAGCCGATCCTGATCACCGATGGTCAGGACCCGGCGGCGGGCCCGGACATTTCGCTTACTGTCGACGACCAGAACCTCGCGGACGGCTCGACGCCGGGCGTGACCACCGACAGCGATAGCATCGTCTTCACCCCGGGTTCGGACGACATCGCTTCCATCGTGTTCGGCGATGTGAGCGGCTTGGGCGGCGGTCTGACATGGACCCGTGTCAGTGACGTACAGATCATCGGTGAAGACGGCGGACGCCTTGTCGTTACCCTTGATCTTTCGGTTACCAACACCGTGGCAACCGTCACTGCCACACTCAACGACAATTACGACGATCATCCGACTATCGATGTCGACGACCTCGTCGCTCTCGGCGATGTCGATGTGATTGCCGAGGATATCGACGGTGACACCGCGACCGCGACCGTCAGCGTGGGGGTTTCGGACGACTTGCCCTCAATCAGCGCGAGCGACCCCGCGGCCGACGCCCTGCTGGTCGATGAAACCGATCTTGCGACCGATGCAACCGCGGATTTCTCCGCTCTGTTCACTTCGGACGCGAATGCCGACAATCCCGGGACCGTGGGCGGCTACACGCTTGGCGTGAATGCCGGAGCGACGGGCCTCGTCGACACCGCAACCGGCGA
Source organism: Erythrobacter sp. GH1-10 (assembly GCF_045363165.1). Taxonomy (NCBI): domain Bacteria; kingdom Pseudomonadati; phylum Pseudomonadota; class Alphaproteobacteria; order Sphingomonadales; family Erythrobacteraceae; genus Erythrobacter; species Erythrobacter sp. GH1-10. The sequence goes on from NZ_JBJFLP010000001.1 coordinate 1,183,788, forward strand.
AGACGTGGTCCTGTCGATGAACGGCACTGTCGTCGAAGGTCGCACGTCCGGCTCCAACGAACTGGTGTTCACCGTCTCGGTCGATGCCAGTGGCACCGTGACGCTCGACCAGCTGCGCGCGGTCGAGCACCCGAACACCAACAGCGACAACGAGCCGGTCAACCTCGCTGCGGCCAACCTGATCACGCTCAGCGCGACGATCACCGACAGCGACGGCGACACCGACACGGCTACGGCAAATATCTCCGGCGCCATCACCTTCCTCGACGACGGACCGGCGCTGAGCAATGTTGGTCTCGGCAGCTCGGTCGATGTCGACGAGACCGACGGCCTGCCGACGAGCGATACGTCAGCAGCCTCGATCATCAGCTTCACGGCCGATTATGGTGAAGATGGAGAAAACGGCACAGGCTTCGTACTGGTAATCGACGATGCCAATTCGGGCCTCGCGACGGCTGTGGGCGACTACCCGATCACGCTTGTGCAGACCGGTCCGGTTACCGTTTCGGGCATCTACAACGATGGCAGCGGCGATCAGACCGCTTTCACGGTTGCGATCAATCCGGACGGCACCGTGACGCTCACGCAGAATGTCGCGCTCGAGCACCTGATCGATGGTGACGACAGCGCAGGCGAGCACAACGATACGCTCGATCTCGCGGGCAAGCTCTCGGCTACCGTCACGATCGTCGATGGCGATGGCGACAGCGATTCCGCGACGATCCCGATCGGTCAGGCGCTGACCTTCTTCGACGATGGGCCTTCGGTCGCGCTTTCGGGGCTGAACGAGACCCTGACGGTGAGCGATACCGATTTCGGCACCGACGACACGCAGAACTTTGCCGACAATTTCACTTTCGATGGCGGTGAAGACGGTACGCAGAGTACCGATTACGAACTCGCCGTGGTCGATGGCACTGCTTCCGGCCTGTATGAGACCGCGACAGGACTCCAGGTATTCCTGTTCCTGGAAAGCGGGGCGGTCTTGGGCCGGATCGGCGTGGACGCCAATGCGGCGCAGGGCACGGGCCCGATCGCGTTCGTCGTATCGACCGACAACAACGGCAACGTCACGCTTGATCAGCAGCAACCCATCGACCACGCGCTCAGCGTCAACAGTGATGGTTCGACTGCGACGCTCGCCGCTGACAACCTGATCCAGTTGGTAGCCACGATTACCGACAACGACGGCGATACTGCTGCTGCGAGCCTCGATATCGGTGGTGATCTGTTCTTCACCGACGACATTCCCACCGGTGAACCGACGCTCATCGCGACGCTTGATGACGATGCGCTGGGCGGCAATCCTGACGGACCCGACGATCAGGATCCCGACACCTCGAACCTAACCGGTACGCTGGTCGATCCGACCGAAGGCTTCGGCAATGATGGCGGCTCGGTCGCCTTCGACCTCGGCAGCACGCTGCCGAGCGGTTTCCGCCTCGTGGCCGATCCGGGCAGCGATGGCGTGATCATCGAGCAGGAGCAGGGCACCGGCAATTGGGTTCCTGTGGTCGAAGTGGCGCTCAATGGCCTCACCGGCGGCTATGCCATCACCCAGCTTGCCAACATTCTCCACGAAGATGATGTGGCGAATGAAGAAAACGAGGTCACATTCACGCTCCAAGCCACGTTGACCGATGGCGACGGGGATAGCGCGCCCACTTCGCTGACGATCACGGTGGACGACGACACGCCGGTGGCGCTCGCCGTCAATTCCCAGGGCCGCGTCGATGAGGATGGTCTGCCGGGTGGTATTGCAGGCGGCGTAAACGATGCGCCGGGCGAAGACACCGTTGCAACCGGATCGGTCTCAGGCATATTCTCGGCAGGCGCCGATGCGCCGCTGACCTATTCGCTGGACAGCGACACGAGTGGACTTCTGGCGTTGTCCTCGGGAGGGGTGGCCGTCACCTACGCAGTTGCTGGCAATACGCTAACTGCTTCGGCTGGCGGGGCTACCGTGTTCACCTTCACGCTCAATGCAACGACTGGCGCTTGGGAATTCGAGCTTCTTGCTCCGCTCGATCACGCTCCGGGTGGTGGTGAAAACGTGCCGGACATCCGGATCGATTTCCAAAGCATCATCCGTGCCACCGATGCCGATGGTGATACGATCGCCCCTGCCGGGCTGGTTCGGGTTACCGTTGATGACGACAGCCCGGTGGCGAGCAACGACACCAACTCACTGAGCGAAGACACTGCTTCGGTCGGTGGCAATATTCTGACCGACGGAACCGCCGATGGATTTGGCGGCGACGGTCCGGGGAATCCGGCCATCACGTCAATCTCTGGATTCGGCGGACCGGGGACGGTCGGCGGCGTAACCAATGGGGAGTGGGGCACGCTGACGCTCAACGGTGACGGCAGCTATATCTACAATCTCAACACTGCAGCGATGCAAGAACTGGACGACGGCGAGTTCGAATTCGACACTTTCACCTACACCATTATCGATGCCGATGGTGACCCGTCGCAGGCTACGCTGACGATCACCATCGACGGTGCGAACGACGCTCCGGTGGCAGTTGCGGACACCAACTGGACGATCGAGGATGCCGCGTCCGCCATTACTGGCAATGTACTGGCCGATGTGCCTCACCCCGGCGCCCCAAGCGGCACCTTTGCGGACAATGCTGACACCGATGTCGATGTCGAGCAGCTGATTGTGTCAAATCTCGGCATTTACAACGGCACTTACGGTATCCTGACGCTCAGTTCGGACGGCAATTACAGCTATGAGCTCTACTCAGAGGCGCAAAACCCGACTGCCTATGCCGCAGTCCAAGCGCTCGATGAGGGCGACGCGCCGCTGACAGACCAGTTCGCGTACACCGTTACCGATGGCGACGCGACGGATGATTCGACGCTGACAATCAGCATTTTCGGCACCAACGATGCGCCTTTAGTCGGAGTGGACTCGGTATCCGTTTCCGACGAAGGCTTGCCGGGCGGGCTGCCCGATACAGCAGGAACCGTCGACACCACAGACCTGGCCACGGCGAGCGGCTCGATTTCGATTACAGATGTCGATGACACCACCTTTACCGTAACGCTCGGCACGCCGACGCAATCGCTTGCGGTTGCCGATGGAAGTCCGACGGGAGCGCCCATCACATGGTCGCTCAGCCCCGATGGCAAGACCCTGACGGGTACGATCAACGGCGGCGCGGATACCGCAGTCACGTTGGTGATCGACGACAATGGCGACTTCGACGTCACCCTGTCATTGCCGATCTTCCACACCGATCCCGGTGTCGAGGATATCGAAGTCTTCACAGTGGATGTGAATGTCAGCGATGGCACGACAACCACGACCAAGGTTTCGGCCATTGCGGTTGGTCTGGAAGACGACAGTCCGGTTGCGGTCGTTGCTGCGGACCTGACGACTACCAACAATGCGGGTGGCAGCGGGACGGCATTCCTCGACTCCGATTTTGATGTCGACAACAACTTCGGCGGCGATGGCGGCAAGGTGATCTTCACCGCCGACACGATAACGGCACTGGAAGCCCAGAACCTCACCTCAGGCCTGGCGCCGCTCGAATACTCGATATCGACGGACGGAACGGTGCTGACAGCGGTCAAGGCAGGCACGACCGACACCGTCTTCACGATTACGCTGGATCCGGACACTTCGCCCGACCAGTATGTGCTGGACCTGGTCCAGACGATCGATGCGACCTCGACGATCGATTTTAATGACGGCGGATACAATTTCGTCGGCGGCTTCAACTCCTGGACAGGGTTCGTGCCGGTTGGCGAAACGCTGGGGGGCACGCCGGTCGATAATGATAGCCCCGACCTCTTGCTCACTCCGGCAATCAACGGGGGCAATGCCAGCGCCGTAAACAGTACTGCCAATATCGGCGGCATTGGTGGCGGCGCATCGGTCGGCAATACGGAAACATTCCGGGTCGATTTCGTAACCGACCTACGTGGTAATCCGGCTGACACCGTTGGTGGGCAGAACTACGCCGCTGCATCCAATCGCGACCATGTCTTCGACGGGCACTACACCGTCAACGGCGCGACTGCCCTGTTCAAGTCGTCCAGTGGGTCGCAGGTCCGCATTACCGCCTTCGACGATCCGGATGGAAACACGATCGTCGGTGATGGCGTGATCGATACGATTACCGGAATGACCATCTCTTATCTCGGTGTTCCGCACGGCAGCGTCATCATTCCGACGTCCACGCCGACGGACTACATCGTGAATGGCCAGACCTTTACCGTGACACTCAATGGCGACGGTTCGGTCTCGGTCGATGGCATCGCTGGTGCATCGGGCTCGTCGCTGGCGGGCACGGTGATCGGCATCTTCACTGCCGATGGCTTCAACAGTGTGGAATACACCTACGAGTCGGGCGGCACGTTCCAGATCGGCGATTTCGGTGCGACCGCAATCACCAACGATCCGGTGTCATTTTCGGTACCCATCTCGGTGACTGACAACGACGGAGACGTCGTCGGTTCGGACGATCTCGACATCACGCTTAATCCGGCAGCGTCTTCGTCGAGCGTCGCTGCGACCAGTTCCGCAAGCACGCAGCATCTATCGAATTCGATGCTGCTGCTTGACGATCCGGTCGACCAGAACGTGGGCAGCAATTCCGGCCCAGGCAGCGGCAGCAACCTCAACGGCCTGAATCTGCTGCAAAACGATTTGCGCACTTCCGAAATGGCTCTGGTCGCTGCAATCTCGGGCGCGGTTCTGATGGATTATTCGCTCGGCGCTGACAGCACTGCGACGATGACCCAGCATGCATCGGCATCCTATGACTTGATGGTGATCGACAGCGATTTCCTCGCTCCAAGGTTCACCGGAATTGAAGCAGGAGACAGCATCTCGATCCTCGATCATTTCGAAGGTTTCGACGCGGGCGGCGACATCGTCGAGATGGCCGGAATTGGAGGCGAAAGCGCGCTGGCTTCGGCACCCGAGATGATGCTCGGCGTGCAAGCCGAACCCGATACGATCGAGTTGTATCAAGACGGCGCGAGCGGCTTCGACAGCGTCGACCAGTCGGCGTTCTTCACCAACCCGGCGGCCGCAGGCGTTGATCAGGCTATGGAAGCGCTGCTGGCGATCGAGCCGGGTGCGGATGCACTTGCCGGCCTTGCTGCCAACGCAGCGGCGATCGATGGGCTGGGCGAGACCGCAGGCGATGTAATTTCCGATATCGCTGTCGAGATCGCGCTTGAGCAGATGATCGAAGGGCTTACCGACCCTTCAGACGGTGCCGGTTACCTGATGAGTCATTCCGACACGTCTGTCGAAGACCTGCTCAGCCAGTCGCTCGAAGGTTCGATTGGATCCGTCGAACCGCTGGCATTGATGGACTCGCACGCGGATGAAGCTGCGGCGAGCACTGTTTCGGCCTAATCTGGATTGAAAGCCCTTGGGGGGGACCATGCACATGAAAACTACGTTGATCAGCGCGTTAACCATAATTGGAATGGCGACACCTGCTTCGCTAGCGGCGCAGGACCTCAGCCAGGATCTTGCCACCAGCGATACCGACACGCTGCGCGGGGCCATCCAGATGAGATATGATGCCGCACTCGGATTGACCCGCGACAACGCCATTATTGCCGCCAACGACACTCGCTACTTGTGGGCGTCGGAGGCAAAGGTGCAGTGCGCGATCGCGCTCGGCTATCTCAAATCGAGCACGCGTGACGAGACCAGCATCTCGAAGTGCGATTACGCCTATCAGCGGATGCAGGTTGTGACCGAGCGGCCGGCCACGCCTCCACCGACCCGGCCAACACCGCCTCCCCAACCGCAGGTCTGCCAGGACCAGCAGCCTGGCATCGTGTTCTTCGAATTCGATTCCTCGGTCCCGGGCGAAGGAGCAGCCGACACGATCCGCTTCGTGGCTCAAAACGCACAGCGTTGCGGCTGGAACAGCTTCACGGTGGTCGGGCACACCGACCGCGCCGGTAGCGACGCTTACAACGATGCGCTGTCGATGCGCCGGGCGCAGGCGGTGGCAGACCTTATGGTCAGCCTCGGCATTAACCGCAGCCAGATGAGCATCAGCGCCGAAGGTGAAAGCAATCCGCGTGTTCCGACGGCAGACGGCGTACGCAGTCCGCAAAACCGCCGTGTCGAAATCACGGTCAGGCAGTGAGTTGGGGGGAAAACCAATGAAGAAATTCGTAATTCCAGCATTGGCCGGTGCATTGCTCGCCAGCGCAGCCCCTGTCGCTCACGCGCAGGAAGCGCAGGACGTGATCTCGATGCAGGCCGCGATCGATGCAGCGATGCGGGCAAACCCCGAGATCCTGCAGGCGCAATTCAACAAGGAAGCGATCGAGTTCGAGCGCAAGCAGGCCGAGGGGCTTTACGGTCCCCGGGTGGACTTCGAGGCATCGGCAGGCATCCGTCGTCTCGAAAACACCACACGCCGCAATCTCGGTATCGCCAATAACGAGCTCTATCCGCTCGAAGCCGGCATCACCGGCGAATGGACCATGTTCGATTTCGGTCGGCGTCGCGGTGAAGTCCTGCGGCAGGCCGCCCGGGTCGATGGAGCCTCGTTGAGGGTGCTCGAACGCTCCGAGTTCATCGCGCTTCAGGTATCGCGGCAATATCTCGATGTCCTTCTGCAGCAACGCGTGCAGGCGGCGGCAACCGACAATCGCCGGTTCCACGAATTGCTGGTCGGTGACCTTGCGCAGGGCGTCGAGCAGGAATCGATCAGCGTGGCCGATCTCCAGCAGGCCGAAGAGCGCCTTCAGGCGGCGATCGTGCGCGAGGAAGAAGCGAAACGTTCGCTGGTCGATGCGCAGATCTCGCTGCGCTCGCTGACCGGCCTCGATCTCTACAGTGCGAGCCTGCCGCCCGATCTCGCAGCACAGGTACCAGGCTCGCTCGAGATGGCTGTCGGGCAGGCGCGCGTGCGCAATCCGCTGGTGCGCGAAGCCCAGGCAGATGTCGATGCAGCCAACGCTCTGGTGAAGAAGACCGAGGGCGATCTCTATCCGACCATCGGACTCGAAGTTCGGGGCCGCATCGGCGAGGATATCGATGGCTTTGCTGGCGAGACCAACGATGTGCAGGGGCGCGTCGTGTTCCGCTGGAACGTATTCGACAGCGGTATTCGCCGCGCGCGCTTGCAGGAAACCGTGCGTCAGGCTTCGATCGCCCGCTACGCACTGCACCAGCGCCAGCGCGAGGCCGAAGAGGATGTGCGGGCGGCGTGGAATGCGCTGGATACGCAGGGCCGGATCGTGACCGCGCTCGAGCGTCAATCGAGCGTCTCCGACGATCTGCTGCTGTCCTATCGCAGCCAGTTCAACATCGGCCGGCGTTCGCTGCTCGATGTGCTCGATGCGCAGAACACTAGGTTTAACACCCAGGTTCGTCTCGAAACGGCACGCTTCTCGGAAGTCTTCGCGCGGTATCAGATCCTTGCTGCTACCAATAACTTCCTCGACTCGCTCGGGGTTGCGGCGGGTGCCGGCTCTGGCGAGCGCGAGCGCGAGCAGTACGATTACGGGCCTCCGGTAGAGGCCGAATTGCAACGGCGCGTCTATCCCGAATAGGGTGGACGCCGAGACGGGCGGCAAATGAACAGAATGCTGGAACCAACAGAAGGCATCGCGATAGACAGCCTCTCGCTGTGCGTTGCCGAGGTTGCCGCCCGCTTCTCCACGCCGATGTCGCCGATGGCGCTCGCCCAACTGCCGAAGAAGGCGGACGGGCGGCTGCCATGGCACCAGGCCGAAGCCGCGCTCGAGCAGGCCGGTGTCAATTTCGACGCCAAACGGCCGGGCAAGCTGCCGGTGCGTGACGACGTATACCCCGCGCTCGTCGAGCTCTCGGACGAGCGTTTCGTGCTGGTGCTTGAAGCGCGCGATGGCGATCTGCTCGTGTGGCGTCCCGAGATTGCCGAAGACCAGTGGGTCCCGCACGGCGATCTGTCGGGCGAATATGCCGGTCGCCTCTATTCGGTGTTCAGCAATCCCGATCTTCAGCGCGAGGAAGAGGCCCCGTGGCACGCCAAGGCGCGCGGGCACTGGTTCTGGTCTGAATTGCGCAAGGAACGCCGCTCGTTCTGGCCGGTCATCCTTGCATCGCTGGTGATCAACCTGTTGGCAGTTGCGTTGCCGCTGTTCACGATGAACGTCTATGACCGGGTGATCCCCAACCGCGCGGGCGAGACGCTGTGGGTCCTCGCAGTCGGTGTCCTCATCGTCTTCGCGCTCGAATTCGCGTTGCGACGCAGCAGGACTGCGGTGGTCGACCAGATTTCGCGGCGGCTCGACCTCAAGCTCTCCCAGAAGATATTCGGCCGCCTCATGGCGACGCCCTTGCAAGAACGGCAAGGGCACACCGGTGCGCTCGCCGCGCGAGTTTCCGAATATGCGATCGTCCGCGACTTCTTCGCCTCGACCACGGTGGTCCTGATCATCGATCTGCTGTTCCTGTTCGTGTTCGTCGGCGTGATCGCGATCATCGGGGGGTGGCTCGCGCTGATACCGCTGGTGATCATCGTGGCGATGATGGTCGCGGGATACATCCTGCAGCGCAAGGTGACCGAAGCGGCGCAGGATGCCCAGGCCGACTATGGTCTCCAGCAGACCCTGCTGGTGGAATCGCTCGCCGGGATCGAAACTCTAAAAAGCATGGGCGGCGAAGGCGGAACGCTGGGCCGCTGGCATCGGCTTGCCGATGCAGGCGCGCACTCGCAGGAGCGGCTGCGCAACATCAACTCGGTTGCGGTCGGCCTTGCGCAGACCTTCCAGCAGCTTTCGACCGTGTCGCTGATCATCGGCGGCTATTACCTGTTCGCTGCGGGCACGATTTCGATGGGGGCGATCATCGCGATCGTGATGCTGGCGTCGCGATCGCTCGCTCCGGCGGGCCAGATCGCATTCGTCTTGACCCGCGGGCGTCAGGCGACCGAGATGCTGAGCAGCATCGAGCGCTTGTTCGAAGCCAGCGACGAGCGCCAGAAGGGCGGGTCGCTCGCGCCGTCTTCGATCCAGAAACCGCTCATTACGTTCAAGGACGTCCGCTTTTCCTATCCCGAAAGCGGCCAGCCTGCGCTCGACGGGATCAATCTCGAGATCAAGCCGGGCGAGAGGATCGCGGTCGTTGGCCGTGTGGCCTCGGGCAAGTCGACATTCGGGCGCGTGCTTTGCGGCCTTTACGAGCCGAGCGAAGGCGCAGTGCTGGTCAACGGACTCGATGCAGCGCAGCACCGTCCCGATCAGCTGCGCAGCGCGCTACGCTTCGTCGGGCAGGACGCGGACATTTTCTCCGGCTCGATCCGCGACAACATGGCGCTGGGCCGCCGCGAAGCGACAGATGAGCGCATCCTCGAAGCGCTGAAGCAAACCGGGGCAGACCAGTTTCTCGCTCGCGACAGTGGCGGTTTCGAGCGCGCGGTGGGCGAGGGCGGACGGCGACTCTCCGGAGGCCAGCGCTCCTTCCTTTCGCTCGCCCGCGCACTCGTGACGCCGTGCGAATTGCTGTTCCTCGACGAGCCGACCGGAGCGATGGACAGTCAGACCGAAAAGCATTTCGTGGAACGATTGAAAGGTTCTTTGTCCGATAATCAGACACTGGTGATCGCCACGCACCGACCGGCGCTGTTTGCGCTATGTGACCGGATCATCGTCTTCAGCAACGGCCGCGTCGCTGCTGATGGCCCCATCAAGGACGTCATCCAGTCCGCCGGGGCAAGTCTGGAGGGGTTGGCGCAGTGAAACCGGTTTTCGCCCTGATTGCTCGTCTCGGCTGCCTTGCGGCAGTGGGTGCGTTCGCGGCGGCTCCCAGTCTGCCGATTGAACGGGTTTCGAAGGAAACGATCGAGACACAGCTGGGTCCGGCGCTCAGCAATACGCTTAAGGACATGTCGACCGGCGCGGATCAGGAAGTTCTGCTGAGCGGCAACGGAGCTCAGGCCCGCAATTCGCGCATCCCGCTCGTTTCGGGGCAGCTCAGAAGCCTCGCGAACTACACTCCGATCGGTCGCGGGACGGCGCAGTATTCGACCGCGCTCAAATGCCTGACACAGGCCGTCTATTACGAAGCTGCGAATGAAACGCGCGACGGCAAACGCGCGGTCGCGCAGGTGGTGCTCAATCGCATGCGCCATCCGGCCTATCCCAATTCGGTGTGCGGGGTCGTCTACCAGGGCGTGAATGACCGCGTCTGCCAGTTCAGCTTCACCTGCGACGGCGCACTGCTGCGGGAACCGCTCCGGCGTCAATGGGATGAATCGCTTTCGGTTGCGAAGGACGCGCTGGCGGGCAAGCAGATGACCGAAGTCGGCACAGCCACGCATTACCATGCCGATTACGTGGTCCCGAAATGGGCCTACACGCTTTCGAAGCTGCGGGTGGTTGGCACGCATATTTTCTACCGTTTCCCCGGTCGCGCAGGAGAACCACAGTCCTTTGCCGCGCGCTGGAAGCAGGTCGAGAGCATTCCGCAGATCAATTGGGCGCGCTTCAATGCGACGGTCGAAGATGTGCCCGAGATCGAGCCGCGACCCGAGGATACCTGGGTCCCTGGCCTCACGGTCGCTCCCGATCCGACCGATCGCCATGCGACCACCGATGTCGGCGGACGGATCGACACGACCAAGCAATGGCGACTATCGCTTCCCGATCCCGTGAGGGGCTCTAGCGCCTACAAAGAGACGCTCGGCGTACAGGGTGAGAGCCTTTCTGAAGAGGCGGAGATAACCGAATGAGCCGGTTTGGCTTTTGGCAATCGCTCGATGCACCGCGCCGGCTGATCGTGATCGCGGCGGCGGGGCTTGCCGTGTTGATCCTCTGGGCGGCGTTTGCCGAGGTCGATAGTGTGACCCGCGGGATGGGAAAGGTTATCCCGTCGAGCAAGGCGCAATTGGTCCAGCCGGCAGAGCCTGCGGTGATCGAGGAAATCCTGGTGCGCGGCGGGCAGTCGGTCAAAAAGGGGCAGCTGCTGGTGCGGCTCGACGACGCGCAGTCGGCGTCGGAACTGGGGCAGCTACAGACCGAGAACCAGCGCCTTTCGGTGCGGGCGCAGCGCCTTCAGCAGGAAGCCTCGGGCGGGGCGCTCGGTTGCGAGGAAGGTACGTTGTGCGCCGAGGAAAGGCAGCTCCAGCAGGCCCGGCGCGCTGCTGCCAATGCCCGCGAACGTTCGCTGGGCGCCGCAGTCGAGCAGCGGCGGCGTGACCTGCGCGAGGCCGAGGCGACCGTGGATTCGCTGCGCAACAGCGTGCGTCTTGCGCGCGAACAGGTGCAGATGCTCGAACCGCTTGCCAAGGACGGCATCGTCCCGCGCACCGAACTGCTTTCGGCCCAGCGGGAGCTCAACGATCTTCAAGGGCGGCTGTCGGCGGCTCAGCAGGCTGCCGGGCGCGCTTCTGCCGCGATCAGCCAGGCGCAGGCCGATCTCAATTCCGCTCGGCTCGATTTTCGCCAACAGGCGCTCAACGAGCGCAGCGAGGTCACGACCCGGATCGCGGTGAACGAGGAAACGATCCGTGGCGCGGAAGCCCGCCAACAGCGCAACGAGCTGCGCGCGCCTGCCGACGGGATCGTCAACGACGTCCAGATTACTACGGAAGGCGGCTTCGTGAATGCGGGCGAGAAGATCATGCAGATCGTTCCGGTCGGGGAGAAGCTGCTGGTCGAGACCCGCGTGGCTCCCAGCGACATCGCCTTCATCAAGGTGGGCGACCGCGCGGTCGTGAAGGTAACGGCCTACGATTTCTCGATTTATGGCGGCCTCGACGGAGTCGTGCAGCAAGTCTCCGCAGACAGCATTTTCGATGAGGTCGAGCGCGAGGCCTATTACACCGTGGTCATCGAAACCGATCGCTCGGCGATCGAGCGCGCGGGCCAGACGCTACCCATCGTGCCGGGGATGATCTGCGATGTCGAAATCCTGACCGGTCGCCGAACGGTGCTGAGCTATTTGCTCAAACCGGTATCGAAAGCCTTCGATCGCGCCCTGACCGAGCGCTGAGCCTCAAGTCAAATCAGATCTTCCGCCCGTGCACCCAGCGGTCCGAGCCGCTGAAGGACAGGACCGGCAGGTAATCGTGCGAATAGGCGCCATCGAGAATGGTGTCGGTCGCGTTGTCCAGCACAAGGAAGCGATCGCCCATCCGCACAACCAGCAGCGCGTGATCGGCGTTGCGCACCGTGTCGCGGGCGATGGTAAGAAACATGTCGCTGCGTTTGAAACCGGCGGCAGCAAGGAGCTGCATCTTGGTGAGCGCGATATCTTCGCAATCGCCCTTGCCGAGCGCGAGAGTGAGGCGCGCGCCCGCCCAATAGTCGCCGCGACCGAACAGCTTGCGATCGTCGACGAACGCAATCTCGCGATTGACCCAGCTATTGACCGACTGAACCGTCCCCACCGACGCGTCGATGTCGCGCCCGAACTCAAGCCGCAGCGTCTTGGAGACGGATTCGTTGCTCACCCGGCGCCATTGACGGTCGAAACTTGTTTTGCGGATCGCGATTCGAGTTGAGGCGAGGAAGTTCTCGTTGTCGAGTACGGTAAACGCTGCGTCGCGCGATCGGGGCGAAAAGCTGGAGATCTGGCCGAGGCAGGCAGCGCTCGTCGTGGTCGGGGCGATCGCTTGTGCGGGCTCGACCGTCGCAACTGCGGCAGACGTAACTCTCGCCCCCGACTGCTGGAGCCGGATGCGATCGAGCGCGCTCATCTCGCCGCCGAGGATTGCAGCGCTCTTCAGCGCTCGCGTCTCAGGTGCGGTTACAGCCACTGACTGCGAAGCGTTTGCGGGGCATTGCGCATCGACATCGACGAAAGATACCAGCGGGATGCTGAGTATTCCCATCGGGAGGGCAGGCGCAGCAGCGGTTGCGGTCGCACCGGCAAGGGCGAGACCTGCGAGCGACGCGCGCAGTGCCAGCAGAGGTTTGTGCAACTTCGGCATGCCTGCCGGATCACACACTCACTGCAAAAATCTGGTTCGCGAGTAAGGTAAACCGGGATTAACCGTAATCCGCCGGATCGCTGCGCCGGGGGTTTGCATTGCAAACACAGGGTCGGTCGCCCACAAGCGGCGGCACCATCCCCTAAGGGCAACAATCTCGGAGTGACATGGTGGAACGGGCCGGACAGGCAGCTGGCAGATGGGAATTCTGGATCGATCGCGGAGGGACCTTCACGGATATCGTCGCGAAGACTCCGAAAGGCGAATTGCAGACCCGCAAGCTTCTCTCGGTCAATCCCGATGCATATGACGACGCTGCTCTTCACGGGATCCGGCAATTCCTCGAGCTGGAGCCGGAAGCCGCGATCCCTGACGAACAGATTGCCGCAATCAAGATGGGGACTACCGTCGCGACCAACGCCCTGCTTGAACGACAGGGCGAGCCGACGGTCTTCGTCACCTCTCGCGGGTTCCGCGATGTCATTGAGATCGGATACCAGGCGCGGCCGGAAACCTTCGCTCTCGACATTCGCAAGCCCGAGTTGCTGTACGACTTGGTTATCGAGGTCGATGAACGGGTGAGGGCGGACGGCACGATCGAGCGACCGCTCGATCCAGAGCAGGTTCGCGCGGCCATGGAGTCAGCCTACGCTGAGGGCTATCGCTGCGTCGCGATCGCACTGATCCACGCCTACAAATTCCCCGAGCACGAACGGGAAATGGCCGCGATCGCCCGGGCAATCGGCTTCACTCAGGTTTCGGCCAGCCACGAAGTCAGTCCACTCACCAAGATCGTCTCGCGCGCGGAGACGACCGTGGTCGATGCTTATCTGACCCCGATCTTGCGCCGCTATGTCGACACAGTTGCCAGCGCGTTTGAAGCTGCGAGCGAGCCGGGACGGCTGCTGTTTATGCAGTCCTCCGGAGGACTGATCGACGCCGCAAGCTTCCGCGGACGCGATGCCATTCTCTCGGGGCCGGCTGGTGGCATCGTCGGGTGCGTCGAAACGGCCCGGCAGGCGGGTTTCGAGAAGGTGATCGGTTTCGACATGGGCGGGACCTCGACCGACGTCTCGCACTATGCCGGCGAATTCGAGAAGGTCTACGAGACCGAGGTGGCAGGTGTCCGCATGCGGGTGCCGATGCTGCATATCCACACCGTAGCTGCGGGTGGTGGTTCGGTGCTGCGTTACGAAGATGGGCGCTTTCGCGTAGGGCCGCAATCCGCCGGAGCCGATCCGGGCCCTGCGTCCTATCGCCGAGGCGGACCGCTCGCTGTGACCGACATCAATGTCTGCCTTGGCAAGCTCCGGCCCGAGTTCTTCCCACGCATCTTCGGCCCCGGGCAGGATCAGCCGCTCGACGCGGAGGCGGCCCGAACGGGCTTTGCGGATATCGCACAGCAGATTGGTGACGGGCGAAGCGCCGAGGAAGTCGCGGAGGGCTTTCTCGACGTCGCGATCGAGCACATGGCGCAGGCAATCAAGAAGATCTCGACCGCGCGCGGGCATGACGTGAAGGGTTACGTCCTTAACTGCTTCGGCGGCGCGGGCGGGCAGCACGCCTGTCTCGTGGCCGAGCGGCTCGGGATCGGAAAGATCATGCTCCATCCGTTCTCGGGGGTGCTCTCGGCATACGGGATGGGATTGGCTGCAATCCAGACCGAGCGCCAGCGAGTCATGGGCGAGCAGCTCGACGGCGATTTGGAAGGCCGCATCGGCACTGTCGTCGAAGAGCTCTCGAAGGCGGGCGCGGAGGAACTGGCGTCGCAAGGGGTTCGGGAAAGCGATGTCACCTTCCGCGCCTCTGCACTGCTACGCTACGTCGGAACCGATACCACGCTGACCGTGGACCTTTCGGATGCAGCCACCATGAAGCGCGATTTCGAAGCGGCCCACGATCAGCATTACGGCTTCACGGCTCCGGACAAGGCTGTCCTGCTCGATACCCTGGTGGTTGAAAGTAGCGCTCCTGGCGGGGGTGGAGAGAATGCTGCGCCCGGCGAACCCCATCGCTCGCGACCGGAACCGATCGACCGGACGCGTTTCTTCGCCAAGGGCAAGTGGTTCGAGGCTCCAATCTACGACATCGCCACGCTTGGTTACGGTCACAAGATCGAGGGCCCGGCGATCGTTATCGAGGAAACCGGCACAATCGTGATCGAGCCCGGATGGGGAGGGGAATTCGACCGCAACGGGCACCTGATCCTTTCGGCAAAGGCAGACGCGATGGGGCAGGTGGAAATCGCCACCGATGCCGATCCGGTGATGCTGGAAATATTCAACAACCTCTTCCGTTCGATCGCCGAGCAGATGGGGATCATCCTGCGCAACACCTCGCAATCGGTGAACGTAAAGGAGCGGCTCGACTTCTCCTGCGCGATCTTCGACGTCGACGGCAATCTGGTTGCCAATGCCCCGCATGTGCCCGTGCATCTCGGCTCGATGGACGCGACGGTGAAGACGGTTATCGCCAGCGGACAATCGATCGAGCCGGCCGATGCCTTCGTCCAGAACAATCCTCACAACGGCGGATCGCACCTTCCTGACATTACGGTGGTTTCACCTGTGTTCGACGAGCACGGTGAACGGATCATGTTCTTCGTCGCATCGCGTGCGCATCACGAAGACGTGGGCGGCATTTCGCCCGGTTCGATGTCTCCGCATGGAAGGACGATCCACGAGGAAGGCATCCTGCTCGACAATCTGAAACTTGTGGAGCGCGGCGTGTTCCAGACCCAACGGATCGAACAGGCGCTGGGCTCCGGCCCCTATCCGGCTCGCAACATTCCGCAGAATATCGCCGATCTGATGGCGCAGGTCGCGGCCAACTCTGCCGGGGGAAGCGAACTCAGGAAGCTCGTTGCCAATTACGGCGTGGCTGTGGTGCAGGCCTATATGGGGCATATACAAGACAATGCTGAAGCTGCGGTGCGGCGGGTCATCGGTGAACTGGAGGACGGTGAATTCCGGCATACCCTCGATTCGGGCGCGACTATCGCCGTGGCTGTCCGGATCGACCGCGAAAAAGCCAGCGCGGTCATCGATTTCACCGGCACCAGCGAGCAGCAGGACAACGCCTTCAACGCACCGCGGGCCGTCGCCAATGCCGCCGTGCTCTATGTGATGCGGTGCCTGATCGCGGACGAAATCCCGCTCAACGCCGGGTGTATGAAGCCGCTCGATATCGTTGTGCCCGAAGGTTCGCTGCTCAATCCCCTTTTCCCCGCTGCCGTGGTCGCAGGGAATGTCGAAACGAGCCAGGCGATCACCGATGCGCTTTTCGCCGCGCTCGGCCGCTTGGGATCGAGCCAGGGAACCATGAACAACCTCACTTTCGGCAATGCGCGCCGCCAGTATTACGAGACGATCTGCTCGGGGGCGCCAGCTGGCCCCGGTTTCGATGGCGTGGCGGCGGTGCACACACATATGACCAACACGCGCATGACCGACCCGGAAATCCTTGAGCAGCGCTATCCGGTGGTGCTCGACGAGTTTCGGATCGATCGCGGTTCGGGCGGTCGGGGCCAGTGGAACGCCGGGGACGGGATCACGCGCAAAATCCGTTTTCTCGAGGATATGGAGTGCTCTATCCTCTCGGAGCACCGGATCATCGCGCCGTTCGGCCTCGACGGCGGCGAGCCCGGGCGGGTGGGCCGAAACTGGATCGAGCGGAGCGACGGGAGCGTCGAGGAGCTTGGCGGATGCGGGCAAGCTGAAGTCGCCCAAGGCGACCGTATCGTGATCCAGTCTCCGACCGGAGGCGGTGTCGGGCCGGTATCCAAGCGACACGAAGGGGATCGGGCCGGATGATCGAGCGATTGCGCAATATCGGGCCGGGTGCGTTGGTCACCGCC
This sequence comes from Erythrobacter sp. GH1-10, assembly GCF_045363165.1. Taxonomy (NCBI): domain Bacteria; kingdom Pseudomonadati; phylum Pseudomonadota; class Alphaproteobacteria; order Sphingomonadales; family Erythrobacteraceae; genus Erythrobacter; species Erythrobacter sp. GH1-10. The sequence goes on from NZ_JBJFLP010000001.1 coordinate 1,200,561, forward strand.
GCCTTTATCGGGCCGGGCACGGTCACCGCCTGCACACTGGCCGGTGCGAATTATGGCTTTGCGCTTGCCTGGGCGCTGGTTTTCGCGACGCTGGCGACCATCGTCTTGCAGGAAATGTCGGCACGCCTCGGTGTCGTCACGCAAAAAGGGCTCGGCGAGACGCTATCGGGCCTGCTCGACGCCACCGTCTGGAAGTGGCCGCTGATCGTCCTCGTGGGTGTGGCTCTCTATGTCGGCAATTCCGCCTATGAAGCAGGCAACCTTTCCGGAGCGGCGCTCGGGATCGCCGCGATTGCGGGAGAGTCCGATACGGCTTTCACAATCTCGATCCTGTCGATCGCGGTGCTTGCCGCAGCGTTGCTGGTGAGCGGCAGCTATCGACTGATCGAGCGCGTGCTGCTGGTCCTCGTGGGCATCATGGCAGTCGCCTTTATCGCCACATTCGCGATTGTCCGGCCCAGCCTTGGAGCCTTGTTCGCGGGGATGGTTACCCCCACTATCCCCGACGGCGCTCTGCTTACGGTCGTCGCGCTGATCGGCACCACCGTTGTGCCGTACAACCTCTTTCTGCACTCGAGCGCGGTAAAGACGAAGTGGTCAGGCGCAGACGATCTCGAAGCGGTGCGCACCGACACGGTGGTTGCAATCGGGCTGGGCGGGGTGATCGCGATCCTGATCCTTTCGACTTCGGCCGCGAGCCTTTTTGCGGCCGGTATAGAAGCATCGAGCGCCGCCGATATGGCGACCCAGTTCGAACCGCTGTTCGGCGCCTACTCGAAATACCTCCTCGGTATCGGGCTGTTTGCAGCCGGCCTGACCAGTGCGATCACAGCGCCGCTCGCCACCGGGTTCGCGATGACCGAAATCCTCAAGATTGGCGGAGGGCAGACCTCGCGCGGTTTCCGCCTCATTGCATTGAGCGTGATCGTAATCGGAGTGCTGCTCTCGCTCACGGGTATCCGTCCGGTCGAAATCATCATCCTCGCCCAATTCGCGAATGGGCTGCTGCTTCCGATTGTCGCGGCCTTCCTGCTGTACGTCGTCAACCGTCGGGAAATTCTCGGCGATTACTCAAACGGGATCGTCGCGAATGTTTTCGGAGTCGGGGTCGTGTTGGTGGCTGCCGGGCTGGGTTTGCGCCTGATCGTTACAGCGCTCGGTTGATCAGGCCGGAACCGTGGTGCGCTTGCCGCTGAAGACGGCCTGCCACGCCTGAATCTCCGCGAAAGTCGTTTCATCGGTCGCGCGCGCCAGATCGGCCAGTTGGCGATAGGTCAGTCGCTCGTCGGGAAGTGAAAGATACTGCCCGATCCGCTCGTCGAGATGCTCGAGCCTCGCGGCAGTCATCTGCGAGATATCGGCGAAGCGGTCGAAATCACCGAAATAGCCGATCGCCGCGAAGGCGCCGCTGATGGTTGGCAGGGCAACGGCGGTGACGGTAAACCATTTCGCGCTTTTGTCGACCAGCGCCGGGTCGATCCAGCCAAGCTGCGCAGCTCCGAACGCTGCGAGATAGGTGGCGACTGCGATAACTGCGACAGCGAACAACCGCTCGGCAAAATGCTCGATCGAGTGGTGCGCATGGCGCAGGCGCTTTGCCTTGGCCAGATGATAGTCGCGCTGCGGAATCACGAAGTGTTCGTGCAGGGCCTTGGCGGCCTTGCGCAGATACGACTGATCTATCCTGCCAGCGGGCAGGCCGAGTTGCCGGACCATTGTCTTGGCATACCATTCGGGCCATGCGCTGCGCAGCCCGGCGGGCCACTCGCCGTTCGGTCTAGCGATGCCCAGAGCATACAGGGCAGGGGCATGGCGCAAATATTCGGCGAACCTGCGCGTCTCGAGCCACCGCCCGTGAAGCCGCGCGCGCTGACCGATGACGGTGTTCACCACGATGGCGAGGAGCAAGGCCAGCTCGATCGCGGCGAATATCCACTTATCCGATGGGCTAACGAGCGGCAGGTACAAAACCCCGGCTACAATGGCGGTGGCACCGAGGAGGAAGTTAACCACCATGCCCGACCGATAGAGGCCCGACAGCCGGGTTGCTATTCCGTTCGCCCAGGCAAATCTCGGTGCGAGGTCTGCTTTCAGTTTCCCGATCCAATCGGACGTTGCGGAATCGCTGCTTGCAGGGGAGATGTCGGCGAGGGCCTGAAGGTATCCGGCTGCGCTGCCCTTGGAGATCTCATCGGGATGCTCGTAGTACTCCGATATCGAAGCCAGCTTGCGGGACCATCGCGTTTCCCCGAAGAACGTTTCGACCCGGCCATATGCATGGCCGAAGACCGAGCTTGTTTCACGCCATACGCTTTCCTGCAACACGGCAAGCCCGGCAGGAGGTCTCGTTTCGACAGGTTCGGGCAGGCTCATGATATGGGACACGAGCTGGCCGATTGCTTCGCTGGGGTCCTCTACCGGTTTGCTGCCGGTCCGCAACAGATCCAGAGTCTCGGGACTGAAGATGATCCTCCAGTGCTCTGGATCTGCGGGATTGAGCCAGATTACCGGCACACCTGCCTCGAGCGCCAATTGAGCGGTATGCCCGGTTCCGCCGGTATTCGCCGTTTCCTGACCGTCCCACACCACGATCAAGATATCCGACTGCTCGATCATGATCCGGCCTGCGAGCTGGGCCCGGCGCGATCCGATGTGAACGAAACTGCCGATCGCCGCAGGATCGTGCGCTGCATCGCAAGACGCGAGGAAAACGGGCTCGATCCTATCGTCTTCATCAGCGAGTTCGAACAACTGCACCGAGGCAGCGAGTTCTTCGATAGCCTCTACCCGTCGCTTCGTCGCGGCATCCCCGGGGGGCGATCCACTCAGGATTGCGCGGGCATCCGCGCCGCTCTCGGGCCGCGAATTGATCGCGCTGTTCAGGGTCTTCCCGAAGGGCAGGGGAGCTACGACCTGCCAATCCCGCGCAAGGGCAGCGTGCGCTGCAATATGGTCTGTCCCGTCGGCCAGCAGGGTCAGCAGTCTGAATTCCCGCTTTTCGTCGTCCAGTCCATGGATCTCGGCCCTGTAAGCAGCATCGCGCAAGGCATCCAACAAATTGCCCATTGCGGTCTGAAGCGCGGCTGGCTTGTCGGGAAACGAGGGGTGCGAGCTACGATGTCCCGTCACGCCGATGGCGAGCAACGGGACCGGTAAGGGAGGAGCGACTGTGCTGCCCGTTGCGGATTGTGCCTTCGAAGCGATCGGGCGTCCCCCTGCTGGCTACCCCTTTGAAGCTTTTTGTTTGCGTAGACCGACAAGAATTGTTCGACAAGCATGGCGTTTGGCCGCTTTCATTTTGATTGGGGGTTCGACACGGCAAAAAAGGTGCGATATCAGTCTGACGGGCAAAAGTGCTGCGAGGCCATGTATCCTGCGAAAAGCACGAGTTGGGGAACAGAAACATGAGCGGCTCCGAGCGGCTTGCTGATGGCGTGATGCAGGGAAGCGATGTCTTCCTGAGCTATTCGCGCGACGATCAGGCAGCTGCGGGCAAGATCCTCGAATTGCTTGAACAGTCCGGGATCAGCGTCTGGTGGGATGCCATGCTCGAAGGCGGCGCACGCTTTCACGAAGTCACTGAATTCAATCTCGAAAACGCAGCTGCTGTCGTCGTGCTTTGGTCGAAGGTTTCGACGCAATCCCACTGGGTGCACGACGAAGCTACGCGTGGGCGAGACAGAGGTTGTCTGATCCCGGTATCGATCGACGGAACCTTGCCGCCGCTCGGTTTTCGGCAGTTCCAGTGGATCGATGTCTCCGGCAGCACCTGGTCGTTGGACGATCCGCAAATCGCAAAGCTTGTCCATGCCGTCGAGGCGAAACGCGGTGAGCTTGATGGAGAGCTTCCAAAATCATCGCCCATGCCCCCGCTTGCCCAACCGGTTGCGTCGGCGTCCGGTCTATCGCGCCGGACCGCATTGATAGGCGGGGCGGGTGCTGCGGCACTTGCGGCCGGGGGGCTTGTCGCGTGGAGTTCTGGCATGTTCGGCGGCGCAGGTTCGAGTCAGCGACTTGCCGTTCTGCCGTTCCAGCTTCTTGGCGATGCAAGCGAGCAAGGATATTTCGTCGAAGGGTTTGCGACCGAAATCCGCTCGCTACTCGCGCGTAATCCGCTCTTGCATGTCGCGGCCAGGGCTTCCTCCAATGCCTTTCGCGAAAGCGAAGCGACCGCTGGCGAGATCTGCAAGAAGCTGGGTGTCGATTTCCTCCTCGCTGGCGATCTCAGGATCGAAGCCGGGCGGATCATCGGCAACGCCGAGCTGGCCGAGGGCGTTGCGGAACGCGTCGTGCGCCCGTTCGATATCGATGCTCCTCTGGACAGTATTCTCGCGCTCCAGCAGCAGATCGCATCAGAGATCGTGCAGGAGCTTTCCGGTTCTGACAGCAGTGCCCTTTCCGGTCGCCGAGTGGGTGGGACAGATGACGTCGCTGCCTACGATGCGTTTCTCCGCGGACGCGAAATGTATGAATCCGCAGTCGACGAAGCTACGGACCGCGCCGCGCTGGCGCAATTCGATGAAGCCATTCGCCTCGATCCGGAATATGCCGCGGCACTTGCCATGCGTGGGCGTGCGCTCACCTTGATTGGAAACCTCTACACAGGACCGAAGGAGGCGGACGCGATCAATCGCGCTGCGATCGAGGCGGCCGAAAAGGCGATAGCGATTGCCCCCGAATTCGCCGACGGTCATATCGTCCTTGGTGGAGTTCGTGCGAGCCGTCAGCTCGATATGGGAGCCGCCCGATCGCCCTATGAACGTTCGAGGGAGTTGGGCGCGGGAGACGCCGATATCCTGAGCCGCTACGCCCTGTTTCGCGCGCGCATGGGAGACTACGCCTCGGCGCGGAATTCGATCGATGCGGCATTGTCGCTCGATCCGCTGAATTCGAGGGTGTTCCGTTTTGCAGGTAGCATCGAATACAGCGCCGGCAATTTTTCCAGAGCGCTCGAAAGTTTCGAGAGGGCTCTCGAGCTGCAAAATCCGCTATCCAGTTATCACTATAATGTCGGCCTGATCCAAATGGCGATGGGAGATCTCGCCGCGGCCAAGACAAGCTTCGAGGCCGACGATCTCTTCGTCTGGACCAAGACGGGCCTCGCGATTGTCGAAGACAAGCTTGGCAACCGTCCTGCCGCCGAAGCGCATTTCGCAGAATTGCAGGCGCAAGAAGGCGACAAAAGCAATTACCAGTACATGCAGATACAGGCTCAGTGGGGCGATATCGACGCTGCACTCTCCGCCATGGACGCCGCATGGGAAATGCGCGATCCTGGGCTCGTACAATTATATTCGGACCCCCTGCTCGAACCGCTTCGCGGCAATGCACGCTACGCGAACCTCGCGCAACGAATGGGGTTCGTCTGAAAGATGGGTCGTTTGAAGGAGGACTGTGTATGAAGAAGACTGCAATATTTGTGGGAGCGGTGGCTGCGCTTGGGCTGTCTGCCTGCAATCCGCCAGCTGATGAGAGCGGCGAAAGCGAGGGCACGATGGCCGCCGAAGATGAGCCTATCGTCGATGAACGCACAGAAGATGGCGACCCTACGGAGGATGAAGATAGCCAGGATCCCGATGATCGGACCGGACCTGACGATCGTACCATTCCCGAAGACACTCAGCCGGACGAGAATGCTCCGACCGGACCCGGGGATCGAGAAGCGGCGGAATAAGCCTCCCTTCCGCAGCTAGAATCGCACCCGCCTTCCCTTACGATATGGGGAAAGCGGGTGTTTTTTTGGGCCGTGCTCCGGTTCTCAGCGGCCGCCGAGTTCGTAATAGCCCCGCGGCTTGGTCCGCATCAGGGTCTTGGCGCGCTCGATCCAGCCTGCGTAGCGTGCGACATTCACATACACCGCAGGCTCTCCGGTAAAGGCACATCCCACACCGCTTGAGACAACACCGACGAGTTCGCGCTCGCGGGCTCCCCTGCTGCTGACCGGCCCACCGCTGTCGCCAGCGCAGCTGTCGCTGTATTCGGGGACGCCCTTGAGGCACAGGATGTCTGCGGCACGATAGGCCGAGAATTCCGGTACCTTCGTGCAATCGCTGGCAGATTGTTGTTGAAGGACCAGCTGCAACAGCCGGTCGGGCTGTGTCTGGCGCGTCCCGTCGGCAGCTTCCCACCCTGTCTCTCCGGGTTTTCTCGGCTTTTCGAAGCCCCACCCTGTCACAGTGAGCCCGCTGATCAGAGTGTATTTTGCGTCGGGATCATCGGCCGGATCGATCGATGCAAGATTTGCGACGCGCGCCAATTGCTTTTGGCTGGCAATCAACTGGATGACTGCAAGATCGACCCTGCCGTTACGCGAAGATCCCTTCTTGTGCTGCACCAGCGATCGGACTTTGAAGGTAGTCCCGCCATACTCGATATGATTGGCCCCCAGCCTGACACGCATCTCCCCGGGATCGTCGAGAATGCAGTGCGCCGCGGTGAGAACGAATCCGTCGCCGAGATAGGACCCCCCGCATTTGTGCGACGAGATGAAATCGATCCGGTTCGCTGCGCCCGATGATGAGCCCGGTGCACGCGGAGCGTAGCGCAGCAATTGCGCCTGCCAAGGACGCACTGCGGAGCTCGCGAAATTCCCCCGTACCAATTCGCGCACAATCGCGCCGCGGATCGAAATCGGGATTACTGCGAAGTCGCCATTCCATTCGTAGGGCAGGGCAACGTTTCTGCCGGTCATTGCTTGGCAGATCGCCCTCTCGAAAATCGGGTTGCAAACATCCGGTGTCGTTTCGGGTCCGGTCCGTGTTTCCCACAAACGCGGATCGATCTGCTCGGGACTTGAAACGACCAACAGTTCGTAATTCCCCGGTGGTAGCCGATCGGCGAGATCGCCGTAGGAGACGGCATAGGCGCGCGGTGGTTGGGCCGAAGCCTCCGCTGAAGGATTCTGATCGTCTGTTTGCGGATCGCCGGAAGGCGAGGGCGTTTCGATTGCCGGAACGACGGGGATCGGTGTGATATCTCCCTCCCGGTCCATGGCCGCGAGCGAGAAGTACCGTAAATTGTCCGCCGGGCTCGAGACCGTGAGGTATATGGGATATCTTGTGCTCGCTTCGTTCGGACCAAGATTGTCTTCAGGCAAAGGACACGAGCCGGGTTTGGACACGCGGTTGCTGAGGCAAACCGAGATACGGCCGGGCTCGCTCGACTGCGCCACCGAGACAAGGCCGGCCCTACGCCGCAATCCGGCAATCCTGCCCGAAAGATCGGCTGCGAAATCCTCCCGCGATGGGTCGCCCAGTTCCACCGGAAGCGGGACATTCGAAGCCCAGGCATGGTGCCGGGCGCTCTCGGTGCTGAAGAATTCCATGACATCTTGCAGCGTCATCGCCCCTTCGACCTGCATCGATCGCGCCAAGGCACGTTGCGGATTTGCGCTCGCGCCCTTGATTTCGAACAGGACGAGATGATCTGGCAGGCTGGGATTGGGAGCGATCTCGTAAGTCGCCACCTGTTCTACGAGGACATTGGGCGTAGCGTCGAGGACCGCCATAACGGCAGCGCGCTGGCTTTCTTCGAGCGCGTCTGAAAGCCGGATTCGCAAAGGTGCGAGATCGGCCGGAAATGCCTTTGGAGGTCGCTGCGACGACGCGTGATCCACGCCGGTCCCGTTCTCGGTTTGCTGGATGATCTCTCCACCGACACCATCGTCCGGGTCTTGCGCCGATACCGCTGTACCTGGCCCGATCAGCAAGACGCACACCATAATGCTCAAGAACCGGATCATTCCCCCAACTCCCCAGTTTTGAACGAAGCTATACCTAGCTCGTCCCCGGCACAAGCAGGTGAGGCCGGAGAGCCGTGGCCGACAGCTGACTGTTGCGCGTATCCAGATCTTCGTACAGGTTCCGATGATGCACCTGTTCGAGGTTATCGTTTATTTCCATGTGGTGGCGGGAACAATCGGCCTTGTCGCGTTCTGGGGGCCAGTTGCGACCCGCAAGGGTTCCCGGCCGCACCGCAAATGGGGCCGTGCGTCGTGCTACGGCTTTGCAGCTGCCGGGACGCTAGCCATCGCGATGGCGCTGCTCTCGCTCTATGGTCCCGAAGAGCGCATCCCCTCGTTTACAGACCGCGAGCTTTTCGCCGGCCTGTTCGGATGGATGATGCTCTATCTGGGCCTGCTGACGCTGGGTTTTGCGGATTATGGCCTATCGGTGGTCAAGCATGCACGTGATCGCGCGGCGCTGCGATCGCCGCGATACCAGTTGGTGATTGCGGCGGTGATTGTATCGGCGCTGTGGTGCGGATATTTCGGACTGCGGGTGGGCCATCCCCTGATGCCGATCGTCGCGGCGATCGGGCTCGTGGCGATGGTGTTGCAGCAGGTCTTCATCTGGAAACCCGGCGACGTCCTCCCGCGTGCCTATGTCGGCGAGCATTTCCGCGCACTCATTGGAATGGGGATCTCGGCCTATACCGCGTTTCTTTCGGTCGGCTTGATCCGCATGTTCCCCGATCATGTGTTCAACCCGCTGATCTGGGCAGGCCCAAGCTCGATTGGCGTGGGACTGATCATTTATTTCACCATCCAGACCAAACCCAAACCGCGACCGGCCAAGGCCTAGCGCAGCGAAATCAGACGAAGGCGGATGCGATCACCGGAGCGCCAAGCAGAATGAAGCACCCGAGCGCTATCCGAAGTCCTTCGCGCACGGCGACGTGGGGCCGTCAGCATCAGCGTTGCGATAAGTGCGACGGCAATCACATATCGCACTACGAATGGCGATCCATCTTCCGTGCGACCGGCGCTTACCGACGGATTGTCGCGCAGGTATTGGACGAGAGCGGATGTCCACGCGTCCTCTTGCCCCGCCGGAACAGGATCCCAGGCGGAGACCATGAATAGCCCCATGCAGTGTCGAGCCGCATCTTCGGATGCTTCTTCGCATGCACGGAAGTTGACATCGAAGCGCAGGCCGTTTGTCGCCGTGGCGGAAAGGCTCGGAGCGCCTTCGGCATCGACGGACCCGATGTGGTTACCAGTCACCACCTTCAGTGCAGGGACGACGCTGTCCTCGTTGATCCGCTCGATCACCTGGGTTTGGTCGATGGAGTCGATCGATGTCGGCTGCGCGGCGGCAGCGCTTGCGACAAGGGCGACGTTCGTTGCCGCGATCCAGCTTGCGATACTGCCAGTCATTTTGATCCCGTCTCCTGAATACATTTCAAATGCGTTCCGCCGACTTCATAGCCTCCAAACGACCGTTGTCACCCGCTTGCCAATTGAAAATGAACGCTGCGTGCGCACATTGGCCACATGAAGGCGCCGCCGAAATCTCCCACACAGGCCAAGGTAAAGATATGGTACGACGGCGCCTGCCCCTTGTGCTTGCGCGAAATTGCCTTGATGCGTCGGCTTGATCGCAAGGGCGCTATCGAGTTCTTCGACGTTGCCGAAGGCGACGATCCTTCCTGCCCGATCGACCAGGGGCGCCTGCTCGAGCGGTTCCATGCGGAAGAGGATGGCAAGATCGTGAGCGGCGCGGAGGCTTTCGCTGCAATGTGGCGCGCCATCCCTTTGCTGCGCCCGCTGGGATTGCTGGCGCGAAACCGCGCGTTTCTTGCCGTGCTCGAATGGCTCTACATCGGCTATCTGCGGGTGCGCCCGCGTGTTCAGCGTATCGCTCGCGCTCTCGATTGAGACCCCGACAAAGCGCTTGCCCCGCAAGCTCGATCTGGTTCACTCTCTTCCGAAACAGGAATTCAGGAGAGAACACCCCATGAGCAACTTCGGCGGCATGCAGAACGAGATCTACAATGCCGGTCTGAGAGGGCACCTTCCGCGCTTCCCGGTAGATTTCGCGACGCTTGAACAGCGCGCGCACGAAGCGCTGGGCCCGATGCTGACCAACTACGTCGCGGGTGGATGCGGCGACGAGCACACGCAGGACATGAACGCTGCTGCCTTCCATCACTGGGGCATGGTTCCGCGCATGATGGTCGACTGCGCCGAACGCGACCTGTCGATCGAATTGTTCGGCAAGACCCTGCCGACCCCGCTGTTCATGGCCCCCATCGGGCTCAACGGCGAGGCGACGCAGGACAGGCATGGCGACTTGGCTGCGGCCAAGGCGTCGGCGATGACCGGCGTGCCCTTCTGTGCCTCGACGCTCTCGAACGATCCGCTTGAGGATGTGAAGGCGGCGTGCGGCGACACCACCGCCTTCTTCCAGCTCTACACCCCCCGCAATCGCGAGTTTGCCGAAAGCCTGATCGGTCGCGCCGAGAACGCAGGCTATTCGGCGCTCGTCGTCACGCTCGATACCTGGGTCACCGGCTGGCGGCCGCGCGATCTCAACGCCTCCAACTTCCCGCAGCTCCGCGGCAAGGTGCTGCAGAATTACTTCTGCGATCCGGTTTTTCGCTCGCTGCTCGACAAACCGCCCGAAGAAGACATGCAAGCTGCCATCATGATGTTCGCGCAGGTGTTCGGGCAGGTGCTGACCTGGGACGACATGAAGTGGTTCAAGGACGTCACCGACATGCCGATCGTCCTCAAAGGGATCTGCCACCCCGACGATGCCCGACGCGCGGTCGATAGCGGGGCGGACGCGATCTATTGCTCCAACCACGGCGGGCGGCAGGCCAATGGCGGGATTGCGACCATCGACTTGCTCGAAGACATCGTGAAGGCGGCGGGCGATGTGCCGGTGCTGTTCGACAGCGGGATCCGCTCGGGCTCCGACGCGGTCAAGGCGCTCGCGCTCGGGGCGAGGGCGGTGGGGGTCGGCAGGCCCTACACCTATGGACTTGCCATCGGCGGCGCGGAAGGGGCGGCGTGGGTCTTGCGCTCGATCCTCGCGGAAGCCGACCTTTCGATGGCGGTCAACGGCTATCCCACGCTGGAGGATGTCCGCGCTGCAGGGGCACAGCGCACCGACCGGTAGGAGTTCTCTCAGCGCCCCCTGAAATTGAGGTAGCCGACAAAGACCCGGTCGCGCCACGGCATGACGATGCTCGAAATCCGGTCCATCGCCGTTGCGAAATTGGAGCCGCGGAAATTGTCGACCTGTTCGAGCAGGCCCCGGAAATCCTGATCCAGGCCGGTCGCGCTCGGGACCGGGCTGTTGGCCCGCAGCGCATTGGCGATCTGGTCGACGATCTGCTTGGGCACGCGGGTCAACCGGCCTTGCCCGCGACGATGCGCCTGGGACGCAGATGATCGCGACGTATACCCCGAATAGGCCATGAAGCCCGTGATCGGCGCGGTCTGCTGCATCCCGGCAATCTGATCGGCTATCGTGGCATCGACGAAGAAGGGAATGACTGCGACCGGTTCGGTCGATCTGATGGAGGGATCGGGGCCGGTGTAGGCTTGGCCATCCTCGTTGTAGCAGGCGTATTGCGTGTTGTTGTTCGCCGCCGCGAGGACGCTGCGATGGTGCATCGAAAAAAGGATGTTCTCGTTGCGCCCCACCGTGAATCCGGGTGCGAAGCAAATCGTGAATCCGGGCACCAATTGCCCGCGTGGAATCCGTGTACCGCCCATCGTTCCAAGCTCCTGCTACCTGACTGGATGCGACCCGCGGTTCTTGTGCTTCGCAACGATGCCAGCGCAGCGGCCCGTTATCTATCCCGCTTTCGAAACCTGTCTGGAAGCAGGCACAGGAAAAGCACGCTTCGGCGTATTTGCAACGCGTGAAGGAATTCCACAGGATTACGGATTCGCGATGTTGACATTCGGGAAAGGAATTTCCGCTATCCGTCAATTCGGACTCAGTTTTCCGCAGGATTCGTGTTAACTAACCTGTAGAAAACAACGCGAATCGGGGACGCGATACATGGAACGACCGACCATCATTTCGAGCGGTCCGGACGCAATGGGCCGGACAGTCTGTTTCGGAGACGAAAGCTCGCGCCGAGCGCGATACGGTCGCATCCGCCCCATGCCCACCAAGAAGACGTCGCTTTTCAACGCTTTCGCCCGGCTGTGGCGTTAACGCCGGAAGCGGTCAGGCCCCTGCCTTTGCGACCGTAACCAGCTTCGTCTCGGTGTAGCCGAGATATCCCTCGACCCCGCTTTCCGAACCGAACCCGCTATCGCCAACTCCGCCGAAAGGCGTTTCGGGCGATCCCACCGCGAAGTGGTTGATCGCCACCATGCCCGCGTGCAGCGCCTTGCCGAGATAATGGCTTTCGTCGAGCGAAGCGGTGAAGGCATAGGCGGCGAGGCCATAGCGCAGCGAGTTCGCGATCTGCACCGCATCCTCGATATCGTCATAGGGAACGATCCCGGCGACCGGGCCGAACGGTTCTTCGGTCATCAACCGGCTCTGGGCTGAAGGCCCTGCAACGATTGTCGGCTGGAAGAAATATCCCTTACCGGCGATGGCGGAGCCACCGGTGACGATTTCGCCTTCGTTGCCGCCGACCGAACCCATCAGGTCCTGCATCGCGGCGACGCGCCCGGCATGCGCGAGCGGCCCCATCTCGACCGCGTCGTCCGTGCTCGCATCGCCGACCTTCAGCTTTTCGGACCGCTGCGCAAATTCGGCGACGAATTTGTCGTAGATCCCGCGCGCGACCAGAAACCGGGTGGGGGAGACGCACACTTGCCCGGCATTGCGGAACTTGGTGGCTGCACAGGCGGCGACGGTGCGTTCGAAATCGGCGCTTTCACCGATGACGACCGGGGCATGGCCGCCGAGTTCCGCGGTGAAGCGTTTGAGGTGCTGCGCTGCGAGAGCGCCCAGTTGCTTGCCCACAGCAGTCGAGCCGGTGAAGCTGACCTTGCGCGTGGCGGGCGCGGTGATGAGATGCTGCGAAATCATCGCCGGATCGCCGTAGACGAGGTTGATCGTGCCTGCGGGCACGCCCGCATCGAGGAAGCATTCGACCAGCATCTGCGCCGAGGCCGGGGTGGTTTCCGCAGGCTTGAGGATGCACGAGCAACCTGCGGCCAGCGCGCCGCCGAGCTTCTTGGCAGGCAGGTTGATCGGGAAGTTCCACGGCGTGAACAGCATGGCCGGACCGATCGGCTCTTGCGTTACGCGCTGTTGCAGCAGGTTGGGGCTGCGCACCGGCACGAGCCTTCCGCCCTGCCGCTTTGCCTCTTCGGCGAGGAAGTCGATCAGGTCCGCCGCGTTGGTCGTTTCGCCCAGCGCCTGTGCGTGCGGCTTGCCCATTTCGAGCGTCATCACCCGGGCGATGCCTTCCGCGCGTTCGCGCAGCAGATCGGCCGCGCGGGAAAGAATGCGGTGGCGTTCGGCGCCCGGCGTTGCCGCCCATTTGGGGAAGGCCTCTTCGGCGGCAGCGAGCGCGGCATCCAGTTGTTCGGCAGAGACCTTGGGACAATCGCCGAGTTTTGCTTCGGTTGCCGGATTGGCCACCGGCATCGACCCGTCGCCGCCATCGGCAACCCATTCGCCGCCGATCAGCATCTTGATATGGGGATAGGCTGTCATTGCTGGGCTCCTTTGTCTCTCACTGCGGTCGAAGGTGACGAAGTTGACACCGTGTCAACCGGCCTTCGCGGTATCAACCCTCTAGAATCGAACGATTAAACGACGAATTCCGAAGTTGACACTGCACCAGATCATTTTTTGCCTCGCGTGCATCCTGCATGTCGTCCCGGATGGCACAGTCGCATCCCGGTAGGAAAGCGGCGGGGCTCGATACCCTTCAAGAATAGTCGCAATTGTATTCGGTTCAATTGAAACTTTGTTGCGCAAGGCGTATGGCGCATCGCGACAGTTCCCCAGGAGAGAATCATGCTTGTCGGCGTACCCACCGAGATCAAACCGCAGGAATTCCGTGTCGGCCTCACCCCCGAGGCAGCGCGCGAATACATCGCATCCGGGCATCAGGTGATCGTCCAGAGCGGGGCGGGTCTCGGCATCGACAAAAGCGATGACGATTATCGCGCGATCGGTGCGGAGATCGTCGACAGTGCGGAGGAGGTTTTCGCCCGCGCGGACATGGTTGTGAAGGTCAAGGAGCCGCAACCGAACGAATGGGTGCAGCTGCGCGAAGGCCAGATCCTTTTCACCTATCTCCACCTCGCGCCCGATCCCGACCAGGCGAAGGGCCTGATGGACGCGGGCGTTTCGGCGGTCGCCTACGAGACGGTGACCGGTCCCGGTGGCGGTTTGCCGTTGCTCGCTCCGATGAGCGAGGTTGCGGGCCGCCTGTCGATCGAAGCCGGGGCGCATGCGCTGCGAGCCAGCAATGGCGGGCGCGGCACGCTGATGGGCGGCGTGCCCGGCGTGCTACCGGCCAAGGTCGTCGTCCTCGGCGGCGGCGTGGTCGGCACGCAGGCCGCGCGCATGGCGGTGGGGCTGGGCGCCTATGTCGAGATTTTCGACAAGTCGCTCCCGCGCCTGCGCCAGCTCGACGAGATGTTCCAGGGGCGTGCCAGCACCCGCTATTCGACAGCCGGCACGATCGAACAGGCGCTCGCCGAAGCCGACGTGGTGATCGGTGCCGTGCTGATCCCGGGCGCAAGCGCTCCGCACCTCGTGCCGCGCGAAGACCTCAAGCTGATGAAGAACCGCGCGGTGCTAGTCGATGTCGCGATCGATCAGGGCGGGTGCTTCGAAACGTCCAAGCCGACCACGCATGAAAACCCGACCTACGAGGTTGACGGGATCATCCACTATTGCGTTGCCAACATGCCCGGCGCTGTGCCGCTGACCTCGAGCTACGCGCTCAACAATGCGACGCTGCCGTTTGGCCTCGCGCTGGCGAACAAGGGCATTGCGGCGTGCGATGAGGACCCGCACCTCAAGCCGGGCCTGAACGTCCATCAGGGCAAGATCGTCAACGAAGCGGTTGCCGAAAGCTTGGGGTTCTGATCGTTGCAGGAAAGCGTACACAAGCTGCACCGATTTGAATTGAGAAATGCGCCGCGATACAGCATATCATTCGGGCCGACGGCGGCTTGGTCAGGGCGTCCGACATAGGGTCGGGTAGAAGGGGCCTAGCCACTTGAGAGTGTCCCATGCTACAGCTCGATTCCCGTCCCCTCGTTCGTCAGGTTCGCTCCGACGTTGACCTGCTCGCGCATGTCGAACCGACGACCCGCAGCGACAAGATCGCCTTTGCGTTCGTCAAGCTGCTGCGCTTTTTCGCCGATACGTTCTTTTCCAGTCGCTACGGTCACCGCGCCGTGGTGCTAGAGACCGTCGCTGCCGTTCCCGGCATGGTTGGCGGGCTTTGGCAGCATCTCAGTGCGCTCAGGAAGATGCGCGATGACGAAGGCTGGATCCGCACTCTGCTCGACGAAGCCGAGAACGAGCGGATGCACCTGATGACTTTCATCGAGATCGCGCAGCCAAGCCGGTTCGAGCGCGCTCTGATCGTCGCGGTGCAGCTGATCTTCTACAACTTCTATTTCTTCCTCTACCTCTTCGCGCCGCGCACTGCGCACCGCGTCGTCGGCTATTTCGAGGAAGAGGCGGTGATCAGCTACACGCAATATCTCGCCGAGGTCGATGCAGGCCGACACGAGAATGTGCCCGCGCCGCAGATCGCGATCGATTACTGGCAATTGCCCGGCAATGCGCGGCTGCGCGATGTCATCATCGCGGTGCGGGCCGATGAGGCCGAGCACCGTGACGTGAACCATTGCTTCGTCGACATGATCGACGAGCGCCGCGATCAAACCCGCGAACCGCGCCGGTCGCTGGCGGAGTATTAGGGCTGGGTGCTCAGGCCTGCACGACCTCTTGCTCGATCGAACCGAAGATCGAGTGGTTGTCGGCGTCGCGCATTTCGATCTTCACCGTATCGCCCGGCTCCATGAACCGGGTGCTCGGCTTGCCGTCGCGGATCGTCTCGATCATGCGGATTTCGGCGATGCATGAATAGCCGAGCCCGCCATCGGCCACCGGCTTGCCGGGGCCGCCATCTTCGCCCTTGTTCGAGATCGTGCCCGATCCGATGATCGAGCCCGCGCACAGGCTGCGCGTTTTGGCGGCGTGCGCCACCAGCTGCGCCATGTTGAACGTCGCATCCACGCCGACTTCGGCGCGGCCGAAGGGCTCGCCGTTGTAATCGACCATCAAGGGCAGGTGTATGAGATTGTCCTTCCACGCATCGCCCAGTTCGTCGGGCGTCACTGCGACGGGCGAGAAGGCGCTCGCCGGCTTGGACTGGAAAAACCCGAATCCCTTGGCGAGCTCGCCCGGGATCAGGCCGCGCAGGCTCACATCGTTGACCAGCATGATGAGCTTGATGTGCTTTGCCGCATCCTCGACGCTGACGCCCATCGGCACGTCGTCGACCACGACCGCGACTTCGCCTTCCATGTCGCAGCCCCATGCGGTGTCGCCGAGCGGGATGTCGGCGCGCGGCGGCAGGAAACCGTCGCTGCCGCCCTGGTACATCAGCGGATCGTGATAGAAGCTTTCGGGCACTTCGGCATCGCGCGCTTTGCGCACCAGTTCGACGTGATTGATGTAGGCGCTGCCATCGGCCCATTGGTAGGCGCGGGGCAGGGGGGAATGCGCCTGCCGCTCATGGAAACGCTCGCACGGCACCGCCTCGTGCTCGACATCGCGCGCCAGCACTTCGAGTTCGGGTGCGACCCGCGCCCAGTTGTCGAGCGCGGCCTGCATCGTCGGAGCGATGTAGCCCGCGGCGCAGCAGCGGGTGAGGTCTTTCGAGACGACGACGAGCTTGCCGTCGCGGGTTCCATCGTTGAGCGTTGCGAGTTTCATGAGGCTTCAGCCTTTCTTATTCCGGGTTGTCTGCTTGGTTGTTTGGGTGCGCGCGCTGGAATTCGGGAAGCGCGAGGCAAGCGGTTTCGATCCGGCAGATGTGCGGGCTTTCCGACAGGTCGTAGTGGAACCGCCGCGCATTGTAGATTTGCGGGATCAGCACTGCTTCGAACATGCCGGGACGATCGGTCAGGAAATCGCCCGCATCGAGCTGCTTCAGCCGCTCTTCCACCGGTCCGAGCGTGCGCTTGAGCCAGTGGCGATACCAGTGATCGATCACCCGTTGCGGGTGGCCGAGCGGGTTCTTGAGATACTTGAGCACCGGCAGGTTGTTGATCGCGTGGATTTCGGTCGCGATCGCATAGGCGAGCTCGCGCACGGTGTAGCGGTCCTCGATGTCCGAAGGCAGCAGCGGCTTGTCCGGATAGGCCTCGTCGAGCCATTCGAGCAGCGCCATCGATTGCGCACGGTCGCGCCCGTCGGCCTCTAACATCGGCACGCTGCCGAACGGATTGCGGCTGGTGAAATCCTCGCCCTTCTGCTCGGAAGTGAGCAGGTTCACCGGCACGTTCTCGTAATCGAGTCCCTTCAGCTCCAGCGCGATGCGGAGGCGATAGGAGGTCGAGCTCCGATAGTAGCCGTAGAGTTTCATGGTGTTTTTTCCACGTGGTGCCGGGCCGCCCGCTCCCTCCACCCTTCCACCCGGATGGTATCCCGGCAGGCTCCGGGTGGAAGGGTGGAGGGAGCGGGTGGCTTGGTCATATCAGGCAAACGCCGCAATGCCCGTGATGGCACGGCCGAGGATCAGCGCGTGCACATCGTGCGTGCCTTCGTAGGTGTTGACCGTCTCAAGGTTCACCGCGTGGCGGATTACCTGGTATTCCTCGGAAATGCCGTTGCCGCCGTGCATGTCGCGCGCCTGACGTGCGACATCCAATGCCTTGCCGACATTGTTGCGCTTGACGATGCTGATCATGTCCGGCGCGAAGCGGCCTTCGTCCATCAACCGGCCGACGCGCAGGGACGCCTGCAGGCCGAGCGATATGTCGGTCATCATGTCCGCCAGCTTTTTCTGGAACAGCTGAGTCGCGGCCAGCGGGCGCCCGAATTGCTTGCGGTCGAGCCCGTATTGCCGCGCGGCGTGCATGCAGAATTCCGCCGCCCCCATCGCACCCCAGCTGATGCCGTAGCGCGCGCGGTTGAGGCAGCCGAACGGTCCCTTGAGCCCCTGCACTTCGGGCAGCAGCGCGTCGGCACCGACCTTCACATCGTCCATCACGATCATGCCGGTGGTCGAGGCGCGCAGCGAAATCTTGCCTTCGATCTTGGGCGCGGAAAGCCCCTTCATCCCCTTTTCGAGCACGAAGCCGCGAATCCCGCCGCCATGTTCTTCCGACTTCGCCCAGACGACGAAGACATCGGCGAAGGGCGAGTTCGAAATCCACGTCTTCGACCCGTTGAGGACATAGCCGTCGCCGTCCTTCTTCGCGTGCGTTTTCATGCCTGCGGGGTCGGAACCGGCATCGGGTTCGGTCAGGCCGAAGCAGCCGATCAGTTCCCCCGAAGCGAGGCCGGGGAGATACTTCCGGCGCTGTTCTTCCGAGCCGAAAGCATGGATCGGATGCATTACGAGGCTCGATTGCACCGAAGCCATCGAGCGATAGCCGCTGTCCACCCGCTCGATCTCGCGCGCGATCAGGCCGTAGGCGACGTAGCTTGCGCCGACCCCACCATATTCTTCGGGGATCGTCGCGCCGAGCAGGCCCGCCTGGCCCATCAGCGGAAAGAGTTCAGGCGCGTCCACTTCATCGCGAAACGCCTCGATCACGCGCGGCTGAAGCTCGGACTGCGCGAACGCATTCGCCGTATCGCGGATCATCCGCTCGTCCTCGGTCAGCTGGCTTTCGAGGTCGAAGGGGTCTTCCCAGTTGAATGGCACCATTTCGGCCATTGGTTACTCCTGAAACTAATTCATCATCCCTCTCGCAGCTTGCGCCACGAGGGGCAAGGGGGTGTGCGGCAGCGCGGGGATCAGTAACCCTGCGCCTGACCGTCCTTACGCATTTCGGTCGCTCCGGTGTAGACGCCATTCTCGGGGTCGCGGGCGATCGCTTGATAGCCGCCGAACATGACCCCGTTATCGACCACGCGGACATTGTGCCCCATCGCTTCGAGCGCCGCGACTGTTTCCGCCGGAATGCCTGGCTCGACATTGAGCGTGCCAAGCGGATCTTCGGCTGGACCGCTCAGCGGCTCGGTCGGCTGGCGACCACCGGTGTGATTGATCCGTGCGGCATCGCCCGCTTCCTGCAAATTCATGCCGTAATCGACGATGTTGATCAGCACCTGCACATGGCCCTGCGGCTGCATTCCGCCGCCCATCAGGCCGAGCGTCATGTACGGCTTGCCATCCTTCTTCACGAAAGCGGGAATGATCGTCTGGAACGGGCGCTTGTTCGGCTCGTAAGCGTTGGGATGCGCCGGATCGAGGCTGTAAAGCTCGCCGCGATCCTGGAACATGAAGCCGAGCCCGTCGGGCGTCATGCCCGAGCCCATGCCGCGATAATTCGACTGGATCAGGCTCACCATCATCCCGTCCTTGTCGGCAACGGTCAGGTAGGTGGTGTCGCCTTCACCCTCCAGCTTGGGTTCGACCTCGATCGTTCCCGGCTGAAATTCGGGCGTCGCGCGGGTCGGGTCGATCAGCGCGAACCGCTTCTTGCCGTATTCGTCGGTCAGCAATTCCATCGGGAACGGGTAGAAATCGGGATCGGCATAGAAACGCGCGACATCGGCATAAGCGAGACGTTTCGCCTCGGTGATGTAGTGGATGACTTCGGGGCTGCCGCGCTCCCATTGGGTGAGGTCGACATTCTTGAGGATGTTGACCATTTGCAGTGCCGCGAAACCCTGGCCGTTGGGGGGAAGCTCGCACAGTTCGTAGCCCTTGCGATAGGTGACGCAGGCGGGTTCCACCCATGTGCTCTCGTGGCTGGCGAAGTCTTCGAGCGAGTAGGCGCTGCCCTGCCGCTGGAGGTAATCGACCATCACCTGCGCCAATTCGCCTTCGTAGAAGGCGTCGCGGCCTTCGCGCCCGATCGTTTCGAGCGTCTTGGCGAGGTCCGGGTTCGTGAAGATTTCTCCGGCTTCGGGCGGTCCATCGGCGAACCACGTTTCGCGGGCATTGGAGAAGTCGAACGGGCTTTCTTCCAGCACGCTTTCGAACCGGCGCAGGTTTCCTGCGAAGTATGCGCCGATGATGGGAGCGACCGGGTGGCCTTCCCGGGCGTATTTGACCGTTGGCGCGAGAATGTCGTCCATCGGCATTTTGCCGAAGCGGTCGTGCATCGTGAACCACGCATCGACTGTGCCGGGGACGGTGACCGGAAGCGGGCCGAAGGCGGGAATGCTGTCGCTATCGCCGATCTTCGCCTTGAGCTGATCGAGCGTCTGCCCCTTCGGAGAGCGGCCCGAACCGTTGATACCGTAGAGCTTGTCGGTCTTGGGATCGTAGATGATAGCAAACAGGTCGCCGCCGATGCCGTTGCCGGTCGGCTCCATCAGCCCGAGCGCCGCGTTGGCGGCGATGGCTGCGTCGACTGCGTTGCCGCCGTCCTTGAGTACATCGAGCGCGATTTGCGTCGCCAGCGGGTGGGCGGTCGCAGCCATTCCGTGCTGCGCGTGGACCGGGCTGCGGCTCCAGATCGCGCCTACGGGCCTGCCGCCCGCGCCGATCTGCTCGCCGACCGGACGCGCTTCCTCGGCGTTGCTTTCGCTCTCCTGCGCATGGGTAGGCAGCGCGAGCAGGGTCAGGGCGGCGCAGGCCGCGACAAGCTTTTTCATTGGGTCAGTCCTCGGAAATCCGGATTTCACTTGGGTCGATTGGCGAGCAGGTCGTCGACCACGGCAGGGTCGGCGAGGGTCGATGTGTCGCCGAGATTGCCGGTGTCGTTCTCGGCGATCTTGCGCAGGATGCGGCGCATGATCTTGCCCGAACGGGTCTTGGGCAGGCCGGGCGCGAATTGCAGGACGTCGGGCGTGGCGATCGGGCCGATTTCCTTGCGGACCCACTGCACCAGTTCCTTGCGGAGGTCGTCATTATCCTCGACGCCTTCCATGGTCGTGACATAGGCGTAGATGCCCTGTCCCTTGACCTCGTGCGGCATCCCGACGACCGCGGCTTCGGCAACCTTCTCATGTTCGACCAATGCGCTTTCGATCTCGGCGGTTCCCATGCGGTGGCCCGAGACGTTGATGACATCGTCGATCCGGCCGGTGATCCAGTGGTACCCGTCCTCGTCGCGGCGGCAGCCGTCGCTGGTGAAATAGTACCCGGGATACTGGCTGAAATAGGTCTGGAAGAAGCGATCGTGATCGCCATAGACGGTGCGCATCTGGCCCGGCCAGCTATCCGTGATGACGAGCGCGCCCGCCGTCGCGCCTTCGAGCATAGTGCCCTTCTCGGGATCGACCAGCGCGGGCTTCACACCGAACATCGGCTTCGACGCGCTGCCGGGCTTGAGGTCGGTCGCGCCGGGGAGGGGGGTGATCATCGCGCCGCCGGTCTCAGTCTGCCACCACGTATCGACGATCGGGCAGCGCCGTTCGCCGACGACGCGGTGATACCAGTCCCACGCTTCGGGATTGATCGGCTCGCCGACCGATCCGAGCAGCCTTAGCGAAGAGCGGTCGGTGCGGGTGACGTACTCGTCACCTTCGCGCATGAGTGCGCGCAAGGCGGTAGGCGCGGCGTAGAAGATCTCGACCTTGTGCTTGTCGACCACCTGCCAGAAGCGCGAGTGATCGGGATAATTGGGCACGCCTTCGAACATGACCTGCGTCGCGCCGTTGATGAGCGGGGCGTAGGCGACGTAGCTGTGCCCGGTGACCCAGCCGACGTCGGCGGCGCACCAGTAGACCTGGCCTGGCCGGTAATCGAACACGTATTCGTGCGTCATGCTGGTCCAAACCGCATAGCCGCCGGTGGTGTGGAGCACGCCCTTCGGCTTGCCGGTCGAGCCTGAGGTGTAGAGAATGAAGAGCGGGTCCTCCGCGTCCATCACCTCGGGTTCGCACTCGGCAGAGGCGTCGGCAATGGCATCGTGCCACCACACGTCGCGCCCGTCCTTCATGGCAACATCGCCGCCGGTGTGGCGGTAGACGATCACGGTCTTCGCCCGAGCCTTTTCGAGCGCGGCGTCGACATTGGCCTTGAGCGGAATGGCTTTGCCGCCGCGCAAGCCTTCGTCGGCGGTGATGACGATATCGGATTTGCAGTCCTCGATGCGCCCGGCGAGCGCATCGGGGGAGAAGCCCGCAAACACTACCGAATGCACCGCTCCGATCCGCGCGCAGGCGAGCATGGCGATCACCGCTTCGGGCACCATCGGCAGGTAGATCGTCACCCGGTCGCCTTTGGTGACGCCGTGCGCCTTCAGGACATTGGCGAATGCGCAGACCGCGGCATAGAGCTCGCGATAGGTGAGGGTGCGACCGGGTGTATCGGGGTGATCCGGCTCCCAGAGGATTGCGGGCACATCTCCGCGCGTATCGAGATGCCGGTCGAGCGCGTTGGCGCAGATATTGAGCTTGCCGCTGAGGAACCAGCCGATGCGGAAATCGGCTTCGTGGTAGCTCACATCCTTGAGCGTCTGCCACGGTTCGATCCAGTCGATCCGCTGCGATTCCTCGCGCCAGAAGCCCTCGGGATCGTCCACCGAACGGGCATACATTGCGTCGTACCTGGCCGGGTCGATCTTGGCTGTGCGCGCCCATTCCTCGGGCACGGGGAATATCTCTTGAGTCACGAATGTCTCCTGTCTCTCTTCGCAGAAAGACTAGGGGCTGGGGGCGTCCGAGAAAAGCGCGGACTTGCCTCAGGCGGCGTCGAGCACCTTGTTCATCGCCTGGATCATGTCGGCTGGCGGACAGGGCTTCGCGAGCGTGGTCGCGCCCGGGAACTGGGCCTCGACCTCTTCGCTCGAATGGCGGCCAGAATGGAAGATGATCGGAACATTCTCGTCCGCGAGCTTCTGCGCGAAGTTGAACACGTTGCCGTCGTTCAACTGGATATCGAGGATCGCGAGATCGGGCTTCTGCTTCTGGAAAGCGAGCATCGCATCCGAGATGCCTGCGTGGGGCCCCTGGACTTCGAACCCGGCTTCCTCAACGGTATCGCAAAGGTCGAACGCGACGATCATTTCATCTTCCGCGACCAGAATTCTGTGACTCATGCTGTCCTCCCAACCCGGACTTATTTTTCTGATCCCGGACTGAGTGTGTAACACAGCTTGGACAATTATGTTCCTATCAAGATCACTTATTCTGGCCGAATCTTTCCGAAAAGCCCTCTGAATCGCCCGCAGCGAGCAGTTTTGCCTGCTCGACCCACTGATCGCGCTCGATCCGGCCCGAAAACCGGCCGAGTGTCGCGTCGATTCGTTCGATGTCGGAAGCGGTCCAGGCGGCGATCTGTTCGAACCGCGTGACCCCCTGTTCGGCGAGCATCGTGACGAGCTTCGGTCCGACGCCCTTGATCTGTTTCAGGTCGTCCGCTTCGCCGGTAGGAGCCGGAGCCGGAGCCGGAGCCGGAGCCGGTGCGGGTTCGGGCATGGACGGGGTGACACTGGCGCCGGCTTCCGCGTCCGCGGAGGCTCCGGCAGCGGCGATCGTATCCGAATTGGCATTGGCCGATGTCTGCCCGATATCCTGCGCAACCGAGCGCGGGGCATCGATCAACGCCTGGTTGCGCCGGGCGCGCTCGGCGCCTTCATCGAGCACGTCGCCCTTCGTCTGGTCCACCACCTTGGTCCGGCGCCCGCCGAAGAAAACGAAGGCGAAAACCACGAGGAGAACGGCGATGGCGACGAGGATATAGGGAAGCATTTGAGCAAGCGTCATGGAGGGTGGCCTCTGGAAAAGGAGTTTGGTTTCGGCGGCCCCTTAGCAGCGGCAATCGCGCATGCAAAAGGGCCGGTGACCGCTTAACGGACACCGGCCCGAATGGTTGCAGCAAGGCCGCGATCAGCCGCCGGAGCGCATTCCCGCAGCGAGCGCATTGAGTTGCAGGAACTCCTGTCGCCAGTAATTGTCCTGGCTTCCGGCAAGCGCGCCGATATCGTCGTGATCGAACCCCATCATCAGCTCGTCGCCGCGCAGGACCTGGCCAAAGGCCGCGACCGCTGCGGCGAAGGCAAAGTCGCCTCGCGGGCTGCGTGCCCCATTCAGATCATCGGCATAGACGATCGTATCGATCAGCCGCGAGGTGTCGCCATCGGGCAGCTTGTAACGCAGCTTGACATGCGCGACTTCGGGAAGCCGCTTGTGCATGTTCGCTTCGGGGAACTGGCCATACCGGCGTGGCGCGATCCAGCCCTTCGTCCCGGTCGGCACGATCTCGTAAATCGCGGTAACCTGGTGGCCCGCACCGATATCGCCCGCATCGACCCTGTCGTTGTCGAAATCCTCTTCGCGCAGGATGCGGTTCTCGTAACCGACGAGGCGATACTGGCTGACATGCGCCGGGTTGAATTCGACCTGGATCTTCACGTCCTTGGCGATGGTGAAGAGTGTGCTCGACATCTCGTCGCCCAGCACCTTCTTCGCTTCGAGCGCGCTGTCGATATAGGCGTAGTTGCCGTTACCCTTGTTTGCGATCTGCTCCATCATCGCTTCGTTGTAATTGCCGGTCCCGAAGCCGAGCGTGGTCAGCGTGATGCCGGTGTCGCGCTTTTTCTCGACCAGTTCGACCAGCGCGTCGCGGTCGGAAATTCCCACATTGAAATCGCCGTCGGTGGCAAGGATCACGCGGTTGACGCCGCCCTCGATGAAATTGTCCTCGGCAATGTTGTAGGCCAGCTGGATGCCAGCGCCGCCAGCAGTCGATCCGCCCGCGGAAAGCTGTTCGAGCGCGCGCCGGATCTTCCCGGTGTCGTTGGTCGGCTCGAGCACAAGGCCCGCCGCGCCGGCATAGACGACGATCGAGACGCGGTCCTGTTCGCCCAGCTCACCCGCAAGGCCGGAGAGCGCAGTCTTGACTAGCGGCAGCTTGTCGGGCGCGCCCATCGAGCCCGAAACGTCCATCAGGAACACGAGGTTCGCGGGCGGGCGCTCTTCCGCATCGATATCGTAGCCGCGCAGGCCGATGCGCATCAGGTAGGTGTCCTCGTTCCACGGCGTCTTCGCGATATCGGTGGTGACGGTGAACGGCTGAGAACGGTCTGCGGGCTTGTCGTAATCGTAGCGGAAATAATTGATCATTTCCTCGGTCCGCACTGCCGCCTTGGGCGGCATCATGCCCTGGCTGAGGAACCGCCGCGTGTTGGCATAGGCGCCGGTGTCGACATCGACCGAAAAGGTGCTGACCGGTTCGGTGCTGGTGAGCTTGACCGGCGATACCTCCTCGCCGTCATACTGCTCGCGGCCGGGATCGGTGGGGACGACGACGGGCGGGATGCCGATCATTCCGCGCCTGCCTACCGCAGCAGACTCGGCATTCGCGAAACGCGAAGCCGTGACCTTGAGAGGCGAGGCAGCCGCTGCAGGGGGTGGCGGCGGTGGGGGAGGCGGTGGCGGCGGTGCCGCTTCGTATGAGGCGCAGGCCGCTACAAGTGCGCTCAGGATGGCAACGCCCGCGAGGTTTGAAAAACGCATTCTCGATCTCCCCGAATTACCCGGGGACGAGATTTTGCCGAGGGCCGTGAATAGCGACTGAACGCCCTGTAGGGGCGGTGAAATGTTGGTCTTTTTTGGCGGATAAGCACCGGAAATCAAACGGGTTTGACCGGCTCCGGTGGCGGTTCGGCGGGAACAACATTTTTTCGGAAAAGCACCTTGTCCGCATCATCGAAACCGCGTTTCCAGATGACGATCAGGTAAGTGCCCAGGATCGCCGGAACGCCGAACAACAGCTCGGCCCATTCGGGCAGCAGGGTGAACAGGAAGCCGACCACGACCGCCGGACCGGTCGCCCACACCAGTGCCCAGCGCCAATTCGAGACGGGCGCTTTGAGCAAGGTCTTGAGCACGAGCGACTTGACGAGGCTCGACACGCCCAGCGCGACGAACAACGCCGCCGCCGCACCTGCCGCCATGAAACCTTCGCCGAGTTCCAGGTGCCGCGCGAGCAGGATCAGCGCGACCGTGAGCACAGCCTGCAGCGTGATGATCCCGACCGAGATTGCGAGGTTCCGCTTGCGCGCGATGTAGACGAGCACGCTTTCCGACACGACCGCCATCGAGGCCACGACCTCCGCCGCGAGCAACAGCGCGAGCGCGCCGGTGCCGCCGACGATCGCGGGGCCGCCGAGACCCATCACCGCCTCGCCGGGAATCGCGATCATCAGCGCAATGCCGAGCTGCAGGGCGATGATCCAGAAGCCCACCTGCCGCACCTGCGCGGCGATCGCCTCCATGTTGCCGATCTTGAGATTCTTGGTGATCACCGGCGACAGGATCGGCTCGAACGAGGATTTGAGCTTTTGCGGCAGGCTCGCGATTTCCTTGGCGAAGAAGTAGATGCCGACGGCGGCGGGCGTGGTGAACTGGCCCAGGAGGAAGACGTCAAGCAGCCGTGTGCCACGTTCGATCACGTCAGCCCCGACGAGCGGGAGCGAGCGCACGGCCATCTTGCCGAGATAGCGAGGACGCGGACGCCACGCCTTGGGCAGGCTGTAGGTTCTCAGGAACGACCACAGCGCGACCAGCAGCGCGGCGTAGATCGAGGCGAGAAAGGCCAGCGCCAGTCCCCCTTCGCTGAGGCCGGGCACGAAGAACAGCGCTCCGACCGCGATCGAACGGGTCCACGGCTCGACGACGGCGCGGGCGCGAACCGTGGTGGCGATATCGTAGCGATAGGCCTGCGCGGCGAGCAGGATCTCGGTCAGCGCAAAGGCGGGAATCGCCGCGACCATCCACATGTCGAAATCGCTGCTCGTGCCGCTCGGGAAGATGATGACCGGGAAGACCAGGAGGATCGCCATCGCCGCCAGCGATACGATAAGCGAAGCCAGCATCCCGTCGAATACGAGGTTCGATTGCGGCACGCCCTCTTCCTCGGCGCCTTCGGTCAGGCGTTGCGCGAGGCCGCGCTTTTCCCCGAGCGCGCAGATCAGCGCGAAGATTTCGATGATGACGAAGGCGGCGGCGAAGCGGCCCATGTCGTCGACGCCGTAGAGGCGGTAGCCGATGAACAGGAAGGGGATGTTGCCGAGCAGACGGATGACGAAGCCCAGCGTATTGGTGCGACCGCCCCTGGCGAGCGTCGCCATATCGTCGCCGCCCTTTGCGGGTTCGGGTTGTGCAGGTGGCGTCGTGGAGCTCACGCGTCGGATTCCTGCTCGGCCTTGAGCGGACGGGCGAGCAATTCGGCGACGACGTCGCGCGGCGGCTGGCCATCGAGGATGGCGTTCACCGCCACGGTGATCGGCATGGCGATGCCGCGCTCTTCGGCGAGTTCGGCAAGCACCGGAGCGGTGTGGGCACCTTCGGCGACTGTGTGGCGGTCGGCCATCAGTTCGGCGGCGCTCTTGCCTTCACCCAGCGCCTTGCCGAGCGAGAAATTGCGGCTCGAGGTCGAGGAGCAGGTGAGCACGAGATCGCCAAGGCCGCATAGCCCTGCGAGCGTCTCTGCCCGCGCGCCGAGAGTTTCGCCGAAGCGCAGCATCTCGGCATAGCCGCGCGCAATGAGCGCGGCGCGCGCGTTCTGGCCGAGCTCCAGCCCGTCGACCACGCCGCAGGCAATCGCCAGAACGTTCTTGATCGAGCCGCCGATCTCTGCGCCGGTCACATCATCGGTGTAGTAGGGGCGGAACGCGGCGCGCGCGATGGCAGGAGAAAGGCGTTCCCACTGTTCGGTGCCGCCTTCACAGGCGAGCGTCACGGCGGTTGGCAGCCCGGCGGCGACTTCGTGCGCGAAGGTCGGGCCGGATAGCACCGCGATCGCGCTGCCGGGAGAAGCCTCGCGCGCCACATCGTTCATCAGCCGCTTGGTCCCCGCCTCGATACCCTTCGAGCACAGCACCAGGTCGCGCGGGGCCTGCGGAAGCTGGCCGAGGACCTTTCCGAGCACCTGTGCGGGCGTGACCGAGAGGACGATATCGAGCGCGCCAAGTTCGGCGAGATCTCCCGTTGCACGGATCGTCGCCGCGAGTTCGGCGCCGGGCAGGTAGATCGGGTTGCGGCGCTGCGAATTGATTGCTTCGACCACTTCCGGTTCGAATGCCCACAACACCACAGTGCGTCCGTCGCTCGCGAGCATCTGCGAAAGGGCGGTGCCCCATGCGCCTGCGCCGATAACTCCGATCGTCTGGCTCATGCCTTCACTCCTGCACCGCGAACCGCTTCCGCTTCGGGATCGAGCGGCCAGCGCGGCAGCGCCTTGAAATCGAGCGGGTCGGATTGGTCGAGCGGCAGGCGCTCGCATCCCGCCCAGGCGATCATCGCCGCGTTGTCGGTGCACAGCGCCAAGGGAGGCGCCACGAAGCGCATCGTGTGCTGTTCGGCAAGCTCTTCAAGTGCGGCCCGAATCGTCATGTTCGCCGCGACACCGCCGGCGACGACGAGCGCGGGCATTTGACCGGTCTCGCGAAGCGCCTTTTCGAGCCGGTCGATCAGGCAATCGACCGCCGCCTGCTGGAAACTGGCGGCAATATCGGCGCGAGTGTACTCGCCGCTTTCGACCGCCCGCAGCACCGCGCTCTTCAGTCCCGCGAAGGAGAAATGCGGTTCGGCGCTGCCCTTCATCGGGCGGGGGAGGGGGACCGCTTCGGGATCGCCTTCGCGCGCCAGTTTCTCGACCGCCGGACCGCCGGGATAGCCAAGGCCGAGGATCTTCGCGGTCTTGTCGAACGCCTCGCCCAGCGCATCGTCGATGGTGGTGGCGAGGCGGCGATATTCGCCGACCCCTTCGACGCTGAGGATCTGGCAATGCCCGCCGCTTACGAGCAGCAGCATGTAAGGAAATTCGAGATTTGCGTCGGCAAGGCGCGGCGAGAGCGCGTGACCCTCCAGGTGATTGATCGCCATCAGCGGTTTGTCGGCTGCCATCGCCAGCGCCTTGGCGCTCACAAGGCCGACCATCACCCCGCC
The DNA here is from genome assembly GCF_045363165.1 of Erythrobacter sp. GH1-10. Taxonomy (NCBI): domain Bacteria; kingdom Pseudomonadati; phylum Pseudomonadota; class Alphaproteobacteria; order Sphingomonadales; family Erythrobacteraceae; genus Erythrobacter; species Erythrobacter sp. GH1-10. The sequence continues at coordinate 1,229,324 of NZ_JBJFLP010000001.1, forward strand.
GATAAGACCCGGCCCGGCGGTCGCGGCAATCGCATCGACGTCCGCCAGTTCCATCCCGGCATCGCCCATCACCGCTTCGAGCATCGGCGCGAGCCGCTCTGCGTGCGCGCGGGCGGCGATCTCGGGAACCACGCCGCCATAGGGCGCGTGTTCCTTTTCCTGGCTGGCGATACGCTGGGCGAGGATCGTCCGGTCGCTCGCGACCAGCGCCACCGCCGTCTCGTCGCAGCTCGATTCAATCCCGAGGACAATGTGCCTATCCGATCCCATCACGCTTCCATCTAGTTGATGCGCGGGCTAGGGCAAGCACAGCGATGGGAACTAATACACAAGCAGAAGCCGTGAAAATGCGGTTGGGGACGCGCAATTCGCCGCTGGCGATGGCGCAGGCGGTGGAGACGCGCGAGCGGCTGTGCGCCGCACACGGCTGGAGCGAGGAGCAGGTCGAACTGGTCCCCGTGACCGCGAGTGGCGACAAAGTGCTCGACCGCCCGCTGTCCGAGATCGGCGGCAAGGCGCTGTGGACCAAGGAACTCGATGTGTGGCTGGCCGAGGGAAAGATCGACGCGTCGGTCCACTCGGCCAAGGATGTCGAGACGATCCGTCCGGGGGAACTCCACTTCGCCGCGTGCCTGCCGCGCGCCGACCGGCGCGATGCGCTGGTGGGGGCGGCAAGCATTGCCGAAATTCCCGAGGGCGCGGTGGTGGGCACCAGTGCGCCGCGCCGCGCTTCGCAGCTGCTCAACTTGCGCCCTGACTGCACGGTGGTGACCTTTCGCGGCAATGTCGCGACCCGGCTCGGCAAGCTCGATGCGGGCGAGGCCGATGTGACGTTCCTTGCCGCTGCCGGTCTTGAACGGCTCGGTCAAAGCGATGTCGGCAACCCGCTGGAAAGCGAAGAATGGATTCCTGCTGCGGCGCAGGGCGTGATTGTGATCGAATGCCGCGTGGATGACGAGGCCGCGACCGAGGCGCTCGCGGCGATCGACCATGCCGCCACCCGCGCCGAGCTCGAGGCAGAGCGTACGCTTCTCGCCGAGCTTGGCGGTACCTGCCATTCGCCGGTTGCAGTGCTGTGCGAGGGCGGAACGATGCGTGCCGCCCTGTTCAGCGCCGACGGGTCGGAACGGGTCGAGGGCACGGCCAGCCTCTCGGGCGGAGATCACGCTTCGGTGAAGGCGCTCGCCGCCGACCTGCTCGACCGGGCCTCCCCCGCGATCACAAAGCTGTTCCAGCAAAGCGCGTGACCCAGGTCATCGCCATCCGGCCCGAGCCGGGGCTATCCGCGACACTGAATGCGGGGCGGGACCTGGGGCTCGAGATCACCGGCACGCCGTTGTTCGAGATCCGTGGCCTGGATTGGGATGTTCCCGATCCCGAACGCTTCGACGCACTGCTGATCGGCAGTGCCAACGCGATACGGCATGGCGGCGAAAACCTGCAGGCATTTCTCCGAAAACCCGCATACGTGGTTGGAAAATCGACTGAAAGCGCTGCGCGCGCGGCTGGCTTTTCTATCGCTTCGGTCGGTTCGGGGGGCTTGCAGGGCGTGCTCGATGCCGTCGAGCCGCCTGTACGCTTGCTGCGTATCGCAGGGGCGGAGCACGTCCCGCTGACGCCGCCCGAGGGAGTGAGCTTCGAAACCGTGATCGCCTACGAAAGCGTTGCCTTGCCGCTCGACGCCGCGATGTTCGCGGGGAACACCGGACGCTTGATCGTCCTCCTCCATTCCGCCGCCGCCGCGGAGCATTTTGCCGCCGAATGCGCCCGGCTCGGGATCGCCCGCTCCGGCATCGAGATTGCGGTGCTCGGTCCTCGCATCGCTTCAGCGGCGGGCAAGGAATGGCGCGCTATCCACGTTTCGCCGCGCCCCAACGACGTCGACCTGCTGGCCATGGTGCGCGGCTTGTGCCAATAATGCGTCGGTGGGAAGCGCCGAAAGGCGCACAAATCGGGTCTTAGAACGGGAAATATGGCTTCGAAATACGGCAGTCGGCGAAAGCCGTCCTCGAGCAAGGGGATGTTGCTGGCGGCAGTTTCGTCGTTCGCGCTGGGCGGCGCTCTTGTCGGCTACATCGTCTGGTACAATGTCGGCTCGCAGGAGCCGGCAGCAGTCGACGAGCCCGCAGCGCTCGTATCGGCCAGCCCCAGCGCCTCTCCGACCGAAACTCTGGCGCCGTCTCCGACGCCGATCGGCGAGCATGTCGAACCCGAAAGCGCCGAAGAAGCGGTCGAGGCGGTGAGCGGCCTTGCCGAGCAGCAGGGCGGGCTCGACCAGCGCCTCGCGGCGGCCGAACAGCGGCTGGCCCGGCTGGATCTCCAGGCGCAGGCCGCTGCCGGCAACGCCGCACGCGCCGAGGCGCTGCTGATCGCCTTTGCGACCCGGCGCGTTATCGAGCGCGGTGACGAACTTGGCTATCTCGCCGACCAGCTGCGCCTGCGCTTCGGCGACGAGCGCCCCAACGCGGTCAACACCATCATCAATTTCTCGCGGACCGATCCGCCGATCCGGCTCGACACACTGCTCGCCCGGCTCGAAGGGCTGGGCCCGCAGCTCGCAGAGCGCGACGAGGGGCCTTCATGGGCGGCTTTCAAGCGCGAACTGTCGCAGCTGTTCGTGATCCGCCGGGAAAGCACACCCTCGCCGCAGCCCGAACGGCGGCTCGAACGCGCGCGCTACGCGCTCGAACAGGGTCGCTACCAGAACGCGATCGATGAGATCCGCAATATGCCCGGTGCCGAGAAGGCCGAGGCGTGGATCGCCGACGCGGAAAAGTTCCGCGATGCGATGGCCGCGCTAGAGAATATCGAGACCGCGGCGGTCCTGGATCAGCGGGGGCTGCGCGACGGAGCGGGCAATCTGATCAACCAGCCGAGCCCGATCGAAGGTGCGGGCGACGATTAGTCCTTCAGCAATTCGGGCAGCTCGCCCGAGACGCCGCGCGCTTCGTCCATGAACCACGTCTTGAGCGGCCCGGTGCGCTGCACGCCGGCCATACCGAGGCGGCGCAGCGCCGAGGCAGCCTTGCCCGGCACGCCGAACAGGCGGGTGAGGCCGTCGGTAGCAAGCGCTACCATGAAGCTGTCGAGCCCGCGCCAGTTCTCGTAGCGCTTGAGCACCTGCGCATCGCCCGGATCGAGCCCGAGCCGCGCGCCGTCGGTGAGCACTTCGACCAAGGCAGCCGCATCGCGCAGGCCGAGATTGAGGCCCTGACCCGCGATCGGGTGGATGCCGTGCGCCGCGTCGCCCACCAGCGCAAGCCGCTCGCCGGTGATCTTGGCGGTGTGGTGAAAGCCCAATGGCCAAGACGAACGCTTGCCGACGCTCGTCACTTCGCCGAGCACATCGCCCATCCGCTTTTGCACCTCTGCGAGAAATGCCCGGTCGGAGAGTTTCATCACGCCAGCTCCGTCTTCCTCCGAGACGGTCCACACCAAGGAAGAGCGGTGCGTGCCGTCCGCATCGTCGTTCATCGGCAGCAGTGCGAACGGGCCTGCGGGATAGAAGATTTCCCACGCGATATTGTCGTGCGGTTTCGAATGGGTCAGCCCGGCAATCACCGCGCGGTGCTTGTAATCCCATTTGGCGATGGTGATCCCCGCCGCGTCGCGCGTCGGTGACTGGCGGCCCTCGGCCCCGATCATCAACCGGCCCTTGAGCTTCCGCGGTTCGCCGCCATCGACCGAAACCACCGCGGCGACGCCATATTCGCTGCGCTGGCGCTCGGTGACTTCGGCCTTGGAAACCCAGTTGATAAGCGGTTCGTCGGCGGCCGCCTCGAACAGCGCGAGGCGCAGACGGCGGTTCGGGAACATCCGCCCCAGCGTGCCTTCATGCGGTTCGGGCTGGAAATCGATCCGGCCCGGCCTGTTCTGGTCGGTCACCGCAATGCTCGCGATGTCGCAGGCGAATTTCTCGAGACTGTCGGCGATCCCGATATTGCGGAACAGGTGCCAGCTCGCGGTCGAGATCGCCGTTGCGCGGTCGTCGAAGCCTTCCGCGGTCAGCTCGGCCGGATCGGCGCGGTCGATCACGTGGCTCGAAAGCCCCTGCTTCGCCGCCGCCAGCGCCAGCGTCATGCCGACGAGACCGCCGCCGAGGATCAGAAGGTCGCGTGTGTCGTTCATCGGGTTTCCGTCACCTTGTTCGCGTTCATTGCGAATACCATTTGTCCCGCCTAGAGGTTCCGCCGTGTCCGAGGCAAGAATGTTCCCCTCCCTTTTGCGTCATTTCGCTGCATGGCTCGTTGCGCTCGCTGCAATGTGCGCGCTGGCGACCCCGGCGCTGGCGCAGGATATCCCGGCTGAGGCGCGGTACGGCGACGAGAACATGCCGGTCCAGCTGTTCGCCGAAGGTGTGCCGCAGCCGGGCCAAGAATGGATTCTGGCTTTGCGCTTCACCCCGAGCGGGCCGGAGTGGCACGGATACTGGTCGAACCCCGGCGATGCGGGGCAGGGGATGCAGCTGAAGCTCGCTCTGCCCGAGGGCTGGGAGATGGGCGAAGCGCTCTATCCGGTGCCCGAGACGCTGCTGATCTCCGGCCTCATGAACCACATCTACGAAGGCACCTATGCGGTGCTGGTGCCGGTGCGCGTGCCCGAGGATGCGCAAGTTCCCAGCATTCCCGACATAACCGGCCATGTCGAATACCTCGCCTGCACAGACCGGGTGTGCGTGCCGCAGGACGCGGTGCTGCGCGCGCAGCAAGGCGGCGATTTCGCCCGCTGGCGCGCGGAGATCGCGCCGCTGCTCGATGCCGAGGGCGCATTCGAGATCGCAGGCCAGCGCCTGCGGGTCACGATCCCGCTGCCCGAGAGTGTTGCCTTGCCGAAGCCGCATGTCTTCGTCGCCAACGAGCGGCTGGTCGCTTACGCTTCGGAACAGACTTTCCGGCGCGATGGAGACAGGCTCGTCGCCGAAATCCCGCTCGACGAATACGGGACGGGCGAGGCCGATGCGCTCACGGGCATCCTCGCTTTCGGAGACGGCTCGGGCGTGCGGTTCGAGGCTGCACCCGGCGAGGTTCCAGCTGGTGGCGAACTCATCGCAGGCCCTGTCGGCATGGCCACGCCGCCGCTCTGGACGCTGATTCTCGGAGCGCTGGCGGGCGGATTGCTGCTCAACATCATGCCCTGCGTATTCCCGATCCTGAGCCTCAAGGCGCTGTCTCTCGCCCGCGCTGGCGAGAGCGAAGCGCAGGCGCGCTCCGAAGGGCTGGCCTACACCTCGGGCGTGGTGCTCGCCTGCGTCGGGCTAGGCGCGCTGATGCTGGCCTTGCGCGCGGCGGGCGAGCAGGTCGGTTGGGCGTTCCAGTTGCAGGAGCCGGGCGTCGTAATCGTGTTGCTGGTGCTCGCAACGGTCATCACCGTGAATTTCGCAGGGCTGTTCGAGCTGCCTTCGCTGAGCTTCACCCAAGGCGGCAAACCGGGCGGAGCCTTCGCCACCGGGCTGCTCGCCGCCTTCGCCGCGACGCCGTGTACGGGGCCGTTCATGGCTGCCGCGCTCGGAGCCGCGTTGCTGCTCCCTGCGCCGCTGGCACTGCTGCTGTTCGCAATGCTCGGTTTGGGGCTGGCGCTGCCGTTCCTTCTGATCGGTTTCGTCCCCGCGCTGCGCAACAGGCTCCCGAAGCCGGGGGCGTGGATGGAGCGTTTCCGCAGGATCATGGCGGTTCCGATGGGCCTCACTGCGCTCGCGCTGGTCTGGCTCACGGTGCAGCTCGGCGGGAAGGGCTTTGCGCTGTTCGCGCTGGTGATGGTGTTCGGGATCGTGCTCGCGCTGGGCGTCGTCGGGCGGTTGCAGCAGGCGGGCAAAATGGCTTGGCCCGCCTTCGGCCTCGTCGCCGCGCCGTTCCTGATCTTCGGCGCCTTCGCACTGCCTTCGAGCTTCGAGACACAAATGGCTGGAAAGACAGAATCGATCCACGAGCCGATGGCCTTCAGCCGCGGCGCCTTGGCCGAGGCGCGCGCTTCTGGAAAGCCGGTGTTCGTGTGGTTCACCGCCGACTGGTGCGTGACCTGCAAGGTCAATGAAAGCGTCGCCATCGAGCGCGGCGCGGTGAAGGAAGCTTTCGAGCAGGCGGGTGTCTTGACGATGGTCGGCGATTGGACCGTGCGCGACGAGGAAATCACCTCCTTCCTGACCGAGCGCGGCGCGGCGGGTGTGCCGCTCTACCTGTGGTACGATCCCGGCGCGGAGGCCGAGCAACTGCCGCAGGTGCTCACTCCCGACACGCTGATCGGGCGGGCTGAAGCAGCAAACTAGACGCTTTTAGGCTTATACGGGCTCGAACCCGGAAGGGGTTCGCAAGGGCGACCGCCCGCCCGCAGCGATGCGGCCTTCAGGTCGCGTGAGCAAGGAGATCGCGTGCCCGAATGGGCGTGCGGAAGATCACAACGCGCGGCATTCGCTGAGCAATTCCTCGGGCAGCCGGCTCGGGTTGATCGTCACCATCCCGGCACCGGGAACCGTTGCAGTGACCTGACGCGGACCGTTGAGCGGCTCCCAGCGGGTGTCGGCAGCATCGATCTCGCCTTGCCAAACGGTGCGGCTGCCGATTTCGGTCGCTTCGACCTCGATCCGCCCGATCGCGCCGTTCCCGATCAGCGCCAGCAGCGCGCTCGCGCCTTCGTCGGCAGGGGCAAGCCGGGTGATCCGCAACGCCTCGGACCGGCCCTCGCGCTCGATACACGCAAGTGCCAGCAGCGGCGGCTGTCCCGGGACGCCGTAGATGATGCGGTTCTCTTCGGCGGAGGGCGCCCAGATCGCGCCTTCGGTATCGGGCGAGGGCAACGGCTCGGAGGCGAAGGTCGGTTCGTCTTGCGGCATCTCGCGGTCAAGATCGGCATCGGTCGGCGGCGGCTTGCAGCCGGCAGTACCGCCCAGAACCAAAGCGAGAATCATCGAAGCGAATGCGCAGCGCATTGCGGCGCTATGGCAGACTTTCCGCCGCGCAAAAACGGCAGTCTCGCCGCTACCCTCAGAGCGGTTTGACGAACTTGAACAGGAACCGGTCGGTCTTTCCGCGGACAGCGGGGTCGAACACGTTGACCGAGAGGTCGTCCTCCGGATTGGCCAGGATGTCGCTTGTCGCCACCAGCACGAAGCCTGCGCGTTCGAAATCGGCCTTGACCACGTCCGGATCGATCCGGTGGGTGGCGTCCACGACTTCGCGCGTATCGCCGGGTTGGCCGGTGTGGTCGATGATCCCGACGATGCCGCCCGGCTTCATTGCGGAAAAGAGCGCCGCGACGTAGGCATCAGGATCGGTGAAGGGGATGTCGTAGCGCTCGGAAGTCCAGTAGATGTCGTGGTAATTGAGGTTCATGATCGCGAAGTCGAGGCTGTCGGCTTCGTAGGCAAATTTTTCGAACGGATAGCGGATGAGCGACACGCCGGGCGCCCGTTCCAGCAAGGCCGCCCACCCCGCGACAGCCTCCTCGCTGGTGCTGAATTGCTGCGGATGGAGCGCGACGACCGATCCGGTGGGTCCGACGACATGCGCCATGATTTCGCTCCAGTAGCCGTTCCCGGGGATCAGGTCGGCGGCGACCATGCCCTCTTCGAGGCCGAGGAAGGCGAGCGTTTCGGCAGGCTTGCGGATTTCATCGAGCGCGCGGGCCTCTTCGGGACGGTCGGGCACGGCGACGGCGGCGGCGATCGTCTCGGGCTCATGCGCGAGGGCAGGGGTGGCGGTGAGCGCAAGCGCGGATGCGGCGGCGAGAGTAAAAGCGAGGCGTTTCATAGTGGTAGTCTCCCGTGTTGGGGAGAATGGAAGCGTGTTCGCCCGCAGGGGCAAGCGCCAGTCTGACCAGCGACGTTCAGGCTCGACGAGGGGCGTTCAGGCTCGACGAAGAGCGTTGGGGAGCTACGCAGCTCGGGGCTGGATGCGGTCAAGCTCGCCGTTGAGCGCGCGTTTCGCGACACGAAGCTCAGCACTGGTCTGAATGCGCAGAAAAAAGCCATCGGACATACGGAAATACCGCGCGAGGCGCAGGTCGAGTTCGCCGTCGATACGATCCTCGCCATCGATCACGGACTGAAGGCGAGAGATATCGACCTCGATGGCGCGGGCCAAAGTGGCAGTGTCGAGCCCAAGCGGCTCCATGAATTCCGAGACCAACACTTCGCCCGCATGGGGAATGTGCAGCCAGTCTTCGTCAGTGGTAGTCGACGATTTCGACATCGTACGCGTTTCCGTCCTTCCAGACGAAACATATACGCCATTTCATGTTAATTGAAACCGAATGCTGCCCGACGCGGTCGTCTACGAGTGCATGCAAGCGGTTGCTCGGAGGGGATTTGAGGTCCTCAAGCGTTTCTGCTGCGTCGATCATGTTGAGTTTGATGAGGGCGCGCGACTGAATATCGGCAGGAAGCTTACGGCTACGCCGACCGGACCAGATGCGTTCGGTTTCCTTGTCGGCGAAGGATTGTATCATGATCAGTCGAAAGCCCCGCCGTATGCCAAAATGACGTTTGCAATTTTTCGCGCCTCATCTTGGCTCAAATCAAACGGGAGGTTCCCGATCTTGACGATGACGTCTTCGCGAATTGGCACGGGAACGACATTGCCACCTACTGAGGTCGAAGGAGGGGGGGGCGGGGGAGAAAGGCTGGCGGTCTTATGCGGCGGGCGTTTGACCTTAAGACTAGTTTGCTTCCCCTTATCTGGCTTTGGCTTGACAGACGAGCGCCCGGCTGGTCGAAACCCGACTGGGTCGGCCCTATACGCGGCAAAATCCTCAAGAGCGGTTTTTACTCGGCTCTTGTACGATTGCAGGCTCTCCGAGGAATACTGTTGACCGTGTTTGGTAGCAAAGCGTTCGATTGCATCCTCGACCTCGATTGCCAGGACGTCTGCCGCCTCGTCTTCTCCAAGCGAAGAGATGACCTTGTTGGCTGCCGCCTTCCGCGACGAGATCGTATTTCCAGGCGCGTAACCTTTGTCCGCCATCCAGTCCAAGAATTCCAGCAATCCAGCAATGGTAGTTTCGAATGACATCCCAGCCTCCTTGATGGAGACATTATGATGAAATCAATTTGCAATTGCAAGGTATGGATGTGGAAAATGTCCTATCAAGGCTTTCCACCCATCCGCTTGTACCGAGTCTTCCCATACCGCGTCTTGCGCGTCCCCGGTCGGCCCGCATCCGAACGACCCACGCGCGGGGCCTTCTTGTCCGCATCGGGCAGGCCCAGCTCGTCGTTCTCCAGCCGACGGATTTCGTCGCGCAGCCGCCCGGCTTCCTCGAATTCGAGGTTTGCCGCCGCGTCGCGCATCCGCTTTTCGAGGTCCTCGATATAGGCGCGCAAATTGTGGCCCACGAGATTGTTGACCTCGTCCTCGATCTCGACCGTCACCCCATCCTGCGATGCGGTGTGCGCGACGATGTCCTGGATATTGCGCCTGATCGTGGTCGGCGTGATGCCGTGTTCCTCGTTATAAGCCTGCTGCTTGGTGCGGCGTCGGTCGGTTTCCGCCATCGCGCGTTCCATGCTGCCCGTCACCCGGTCGGCGTAGAGGATCACGCGGCCATCGACATTGCGCGCGGCACGGCCGATGGTCTGCACAAGCGAGGTTTCGGAGCGCAGGAAGCCCTCCTTGTCGGCATCGAGGATGCACACGAGGCCGCATTCGGGAATGTCGAGCCCTTCGCGGAGCAGGTTGATGCCGACGAGAACGTCGTAGACGCCCATGCGCAGGTCGCGGATCAGCTCGATACGCTCCAGCGTCTCGACGTCTGAGTGCATATAGCGCACGCGCACGCCCGCCTCGTGCATGAATTCTGTGAGGTCTTCAGCCATGCGCTTGGTCAGCGTGGTGACGAGAGTGCGATATCCCTTCTTCGCGGTCGCAAGGCATTCCTGGATGCAGTCCTGCACCTGATCCTCGACCGGTTTGATCTCGACCGGCGGATCGATCAGGCCGGTGGGGCGGATCACCTGTTCGGCGAAGACGCCGCCGGTCTGCTCCATCTCCCAGTTTCCGGGCGTTGCCGAGACGCAGAAGGTCTGCGGGCGCATCGCGTCCCATTCGTTGAAGCGCAAGGGGCGGTTGTCGATGCAGGAGGGCAGGCGGAAACCGTATTCGGCAAGCGTGATCTTGCGGCGATGGTCGCCCTTCGACATCGCGCCGATCTGCGGCACGGTCTGGTGGCTTTCGTCGACGAACAGCAGTGCGTTTTCGGGAAGGTATTCGAACAGGGTCGGCGGCGGCTCGCCCGGAAGTCGCCCGGTAAGAAAGCGCGAATAGTTCTCGATCCCCGCGCATGAGCCCGTGGCGGCGATCATTTCGAGATCGAAATTGGTGCGCTGTTCGAGCCGCTGATGCTCGAGCAGCTTGCCCTCGGCCTCGAGTTCCTCGAGCCGGTGTGCGAGCTCGAATTTGATCGCCTCGGTGGCTTGCTTCATCGTTGGCCCGGGCGTGACGTAGTGCGAATTTGCGTAGACGCGCACCTTGTCGAGCGATGCGCCTTTCTTACCCGTCAGCGGATCGAATTCGCTGATCTCCTCGATCTCGTCGCCGAAGAAGCTGATGCGCCATGCCATGTCTTCGTAGTGCGAGGGGAACAGCTCGAGATTGTCGCCGCGCACGCGGAAGTTGCCGCGCGCAAAGGCGGCATCGTTGCGCTTGTATTGCAGCGCGACGAGTTTGCGGATCAGCTCGCGCTGGTCGACCGTCTCGTCTTTCTTGATGTCGAACACCATCGCCGAATAGGTCTCGACCGAGCCGATACCGTAAAGGCACGAAACGCTAGCGACGATGATCACGTCGTCGCGTTCGAGCAGCGCGCGCGTGGCCGAGTGGCGCATCCGGTCGATTGCCTCGTTCACGCTCGATTCTTTTTCGATATAGGTGTCCGAGCGGGGGACGTAGGCCTCCGGCTGGTAGTAATCGTAATATGAAACGAAATACTCGACCGCGTTGTTCGGAAAGAAGCTCTTGAATTCGCCATAGAGCTGCGCGGCGAGGATCTTGTTCGGCGCGAGGACAAGCGCGGGGCGCTGCAATTCCTCGATCACCTTGGCCATGGTGAAGGTCTTGCCCGATCCGGTTACACCGAGCAGCGTCTGCGTCTGCTCGCCGTCGCGGGCACCGGCCACCAGCTCCGCGATCGCGGTGGGCTGATCGCCCGAGGGTTCGTAATCCGACACCAGCTCGAACCGCTTGCCGGGCATCGATTTTTCGGGGTGTTCGGGGCGGTGCGGGGTGAATTCCTCGCCGGTTTCAGGTTCGTCGAGTCCGCGTCGGATGATGAGTTCGGCCATGGCGGGAACATATGGGGAATGGAGTCGCGTTCGGCAATTCTTTGCCGTGATTTGTCGCACTCCAACCGGATTACCTGCCGTCGGGAAGCGGCACGTGATCCATGCCATATCGTCCGTGCCAGTTCTTTCGCGGTTTCGCGACGAGGGTGGAAGCGAGAATGTCGCCCAATGCCGGGCATTCTCTCGGTTTCCGGCTCGCCATTGAGATACGCGGCGCGCTTCTCTACGCTGCCCGTCAAAAGACAAGAACGGTCGCATCGAATCGAGAGAATTGAGGAGATGGACGATGAAGAACCTGGCTCTTGGAACCGCAGCGGTGCTTTTGGTGGCTGCATGCGGGGGTGACGCCTCCAGCAACGACACCAGCGCGTCTCAGGATGCGAGCGACAGCGCGATGACGATGGACGAAGTTGCATCGGCCGCAGCAAGCTCGGACGTCAAGCCGATGCCCGGGAAGTACCGCAGCGATGTCGAACTGATCTCGCTCGATATGCCGGGCGCACCCCCGCAGGTGGCGGACATGATGCGCGGGAGAATGTCGCGCAGTTTCGATTATTGCCTGACGCAGGACGATGTCGATGAAGGATTCAAGGAAATGACGCGGAAGTCGCAGGAGGGTGACTGCACCTTCCAGCGCTTCGACGCGACCGGTGGCAACATCGATGCCGAGATGACCTGCAAGACAGGAGGGGGCACGATGACCATGGTCATGGAAGGCACGGGCACACCGACGTCTTCCGACGTGACGATGACCATGAGCGGAGACATGGGCATGGGGCCGACGACCATGAAATTCCGCGCCCAGCACGAGCGGATAGGCGACTGCTGAGGCCGCACTCGGCCCTCCCAATTCCACGACCGGCATACGACGGCGCGCGCAATCGCTTGCTTCACCGTGCATTCACTCGTTGAGTGTATTGTTACAGTTCCATGGCAACCCGCGCGCGCCTTTTCGACCGATCCAAGCTGCCCAAGCTGCCTTTGGGCGAAATCGATCTTGCGCGTCGTATCGAGCTGGCGCGCGAGGAGTGCGACAGCGAGGACGAGGAGAAGGGGCGCCCCACGCTGCGTCGCATGCTGGGAGAGCTCGAAGTTCTGACCGAGCCGGCCCGGCGGCTGGTTCGCGGCAAGCTCGATATTCCGGCGACGAGTTCGCCCAAGACCGTCCTGATCCTGCCCGGCTTTGCCGCCCATCCGGCGCGCATGCGCTATCTTGCGCGCAATCTCGAGCGTGCAGGGCACAAGGCGAAACGCTGGGGGCTCGGGTTCAATTGGGGCGCGGACGAGAAGACGTTCGAAAAGATGGAACGCCGCCTGATCGAGATTCGCGAGCGCTACGATCGCCCGATCGTCCTGCTCGGCTGGAGCCTAGGCGGGCTTTACGCCCGCGAATTGGCCAAGCGCCAACCCGACGGGGTACGCAAGGTGATCACAATGGGTTCGCCGTTTTCGGGCAGTCCGCGCGCCAACAATGTCTGGCGGGTCTATCAATTCGTAGCCGGGCACCGGGTCGATGCTCCGCCGGTAAAGGCAGACCTCGCCGTCAAACCGCCGATGGAAACCGTCGCCATGTGGAGCCCCAACGACGGTGCGATCGCGCCGCGCAGCGCCGCCGGTCACCCCGGCGAACGCGACCGGGCAATCGCCTTGCGATGCACCCATCTCGGCTTTTCCTACGCCCCCGAGGCGATTTACGCGGTTCTTTCGGAACTTGAGCGCGACTGATCCTTTGGTTTGTTAGACTTTCTTTTCGCGCACATACGGCTAAGCTGATTGTGCAACTGCTAACAAACTGGGGGATCGATGGTCGGCCACGTGCAAGGACAGCCGGACACATTCGATGAAATGTGGGACGCGTCACGCGACACGCGTCCCGCCTACACAGACTACTGCACCTGGTTCGACGAGCAGGAAAACGACTGGCTGCGCCGCAAGGCGGTGGAAGCGGACGACAGTTTCCGCCGCACCGGGATCACCTTCAATGTTTATGGCGAGGAAGAGGCGGAAGAGCGCCTGATCCCGTTCGACATGGTTCCGCGCATTATCACCGCAGGCGAATGGCGCAGGCTGACCCGCGGGATCGAGCAGCGCGTACGGGCGCTGAACAGCTTTCTCTATGACATGTATCACCGGCAGGAAATCGTTCGTTCGGGACGCGTGCCGGAGCGGCTGTTCCGGCAGAACGATGCCTGGCTGCCCAACATGGTCGGGTTCAGCCCGCCCGGAGATATCTACACCCACATCGTCGGCATCGACCTGGTGCGCACGGGACCGGACGAATGGTTCGTGCTGGAAGATAACGCCCGCACGCCATCGGGGGTCTCCTACATGCTGGAGAACCGCGAAACGATGATGGCGATGTTCCCCGACTTGTTCAGCCGGGTCGCTGTCGAACAGGTTTCGAACTACCCGCGCCGCCTCGCGCGCAGTCTCGCTGCGTGCGCGCCGCCCGCCTATGACGGTGCCGGCGGATCCAAGCCCACCGTCGCGGTGTTGACGCCGGGTATCTACAACTCGGCCTATTTCGAACATGCCTTCCTCGCAGACCAGATGGGCGCGGAGCTTGTCGAGGGCAGCGATCTAAGAGTGAAAGACGGACGGGTGCAGATGCGCACCACAATCGGTTTCAAGCCGATCGACGTGCTCTATCGCCGGGTCGACGACGACTACCTCGATCCGCTCACCTTCGAACCTGACAGCGTGCTCGGCGTTCCGGGGATCATGGACGTCTACCGGGCCGGGGGGATCACGATCGCGAATGCTCCGGGGACAGGGATCTGCGACGACAAGGCGATCTATTCGTTCATGCCCGAGATCGTCGAATTCTATACCGGCGAGAAGCCGCTGCTGCCCAATGTCACCACCTGGCGCTGCGCCGATCCGGACAGCCTCGGCTATGTGCTCGACAACCTCGAAGAGCTGGTGGTCAAGGAAGTGCACGGTTCGGGCGGTTACGGAATGCTGATCGGCCCGACCGCTTCGAAGAAAGAGGTCAAGCAATTCCGCAAGAAGCTCGAAGCCAATCCTGAAAACTATATCGCGCAGCCGACGCTCGCGCTGTCGACCTGTCCGATCTTCACCAAGAAGGGCCTGGCGCCGCGCCATGTCGATCTGCGCCCGTTCGTGCTGGTGTCGCCCAACGGGATCGACATCACGCCCGGTGGGCTGACCCGCGTTGCGCTGAAGAAAGGCTCGCTGGTGGTGAACTCGTCGCAGGGCGGCGGCACCAAGGACACATGGGTGTTGAAAGACTGATGTTAGGACGCACCGCCAACGGATTGTTCTGGATGTTCCGCTATCTCGAGCGGGCCGAGAATACCGCACGCTTGCTCGAAGCGGGCCTGCGCATGGCGCTGACCCGCGATCTGGTCGCTGCCGAGGACGAGTGGCGGTCGGTCATCGCGACCAGCGGCACCCAGTCGCTCTACGAGGCCGAATACGATGTGTACGACGGAACGTCGGTCTGGAATTTCGTGCTGCGCGACAAAGCCAATCCCGCCAATGTCCGCGAGATGTTTGGCGCGGTGCGCACCAATGCGCGGCTCGCACGCACCAACATTTCGAGCGACGTCTGGGAAGCGGTCAACGAGAACTGGATGGCGCTCGACAAAATGCTGGCGCGTCCGGTCAGTCAGGGATCGGTGGGTGAGGTCGTGCGCACGATCCGCCGCGCCGGGATGCGCGTTCACGGCGCACTCGACGGCTCGATGCTGCGCTCGGAAGCCTATCACTTCGCGCGCGCCGGCACCTTTATCGAGCGCGCGGACAGCACAGCGCGGATCCTCGACATGAAGTATTTCCTGCTTCTGCCATCGGTCTCCTACGTCGGGTCGAGCCTCGACACCGGGCAGTGGGAGCAGGTGCTGCGATCGGTCGCGGGCGCACGCGCCTACAGCTGGCTCAACGCCGGGCAGATGGATGCGCGCGGGATCGTCGAATTCCTGGTGCTCGATGACCGCTTCCCCAGGGCCCTCGCCTTTTGCCGCAGCGCCCTGCGTGACAATCTCGCCGCGCTTGCCCGTCTCCACGGGCAGGAAGGCACCTGCAACGAACTGATGCGCGATGCCGACATGCACATCGCCAACCTTACCGTGGACGAGATTTTCGAACAGGGGCTGCACGAATTCCTGATCGACTTCATGGCCCGCAACGCCGCGATAGCCAGCGCTATCGCCGAAGATTACCGGTTCCTGTCATGAAACTCTCAATCCGCCACACGACGCATTATTCATTCAAAGAGCCGGTGGTGCACGCGCTGCAGCGCCTGCGCCTGAAGCCGAAAGAGACGCAGGGGCAACGCATCCTGAAGTGGGACATGACCTACGAGAACGCGCAGCCCGAACTCGAATACGAAGACCAGCACCACAATACGGTGACTCTGGTCGCGGTTGAGCCGGGCGCGAGCGAGGTCAGGGTGACGTGCGCGGGCACTGTCCAGACGCAGGACGAAAGCGGAATTATCGGTCGCCATTCGGGGCACCTGCCGCTTTGGAGCTTCCTCGGGCAGACCCGGCTGACCAAGCCCGGACCCAAGATGCGCGCACTGGTCAAGGAGATCGAAAGCCCGGACGATGATGACGACAAGGTCGCATTCCTGCACCGTTTGTCGAGCAGGATCCTCGAGGCGGTGCAATACGAAACCGGAAGAACCGGCGTTTCTACCACCGCGGAGGAAGCGGTCGTTTCCGGACACGGTGTGTGCCAGGATCACGCGCATATCTTCATCGGTGCCGCGCGGGCGGCGGATATTCCCGCGCGCTACGTCAGCGGCTACCTGATGATGAACGACCGGATCGAGCAAGAGGCGGCACACGCCTGGGCCGAAGCGCATGTCGACGGGCTCGGCTGGGTGGGGTTCGACATTTCCAACGGTATCAGCCCCGATCCGCGCTACGTCCGCGTCGCGACCGGACGCGATTATCGCGATGCGGCGCCGATCACCGGCATTACCTTCGGGTCGACCGAGGAGATGCTCAAGGTGGATATCGCGGTCGAGCAGCAGCACGAACACCAGGAACAAGCGCAGCAATAGTGCTTTCCGCTTCGGCCCACTTGGGCTAGCGCGCGGCAGCCGTTCTTGGGAGAACCCACATGACTTACTGCGTTGGCATGGTGCTCGACAAAGGGCTGGTGCTGATGAGCGACACCCGGACCAATTCCGGCGTCGACAACATTTCGGTGTTTCGCAAGATGCACCACTGGGAGGTGCCGGGCGAGCGCATCATCGCGGTGATGACGGCGGGCAACCTTGCCACCACGCAGGCTGTGGTCAGCCAGCTCGAGGAGCGCACCAAGGAACCCGACGAGCGCGACAACACGCTGATCAAGGGCAAAACGATGTTTAACGTCGCGACCGAGATCGGCAAACTGCTGCGGCAGACGATCGAGGAGGTCCAGGCGGACAACGGCGATCGCGGCAAAGGGCGTTTCACCGCATCGATGATCCTGGCCGGACAGATCAAGGGCATGGAGCCGCGCCTGTTCATGATCTACCCCGAAGGCAACTTCGTCGAAGCCAGCTGGGACACGCCGTTCTTCCAGATCGGGGAGACCAAATACGGCCGTCCGATTATCCTGCGCGCCTATGACCGCAACATGAGCTTCGAGGATGCGGTCAAGCTGCTGATGGTGTCGTTCGACAGCACTTTGAAGGCGAACCTCTCGGTCGGCTTGCCGCTCGATTGTCTGGTGATCGGCAAGGACGAATTCGCGCCGACGCACGAACATCGCGTGACGCAGGACGATCCCTATTTCGACGCGATCTCGTCGGGTTGGGGCGATGCGCTGAAATCGGCCTTTCACTCGCTGCCTAACTACAGTTTCGATTCGCAGTCCTGATCCGCCGCAATCCGTGCGACCCGAGGAAACACCTAGGCGATGCTTGGCATTCCGCTTCATTTTGGAGGAAATTTTTCGGAGGCTGAGCGGCGTAAAGAATGATATCAGGCAGCCCGTCGATCCATAGTCGAGTAATCCTCGCGTGAATTAGCATGCGATCCACGCTCAATCGGATCGCATGCCAAGCAAATCCTCTCTGCACTTCATCGATCCATCGAGCAGGCATCGTGCCGAACTGGCGCGCGTGGGCTTCCAGCTGGGCCACCATTCCGAAGTCTATGGCAATCTAGACGAACTGTCTGTCCATCCGCCGCGCGATGGAATCATCGTGGCGCGGGATGTGATGCAGGAGGGCGGCATCGCCGGTATCCTGGATCGTCTCGGTCGGCTCGGGATCTGGCTGCCCGTGATAGCGGTGGAGGAACAGCCTAAGCCGGGTAGGATCGTCGAGGCGATCAAGGCGGGGGCGCTCGATTATCTCCCGCTTCCGCTCGATCCGGAGCGTTTCGGTCTGTGCCTTGCGCGGATCGCCAAGGAGGCCGAAGTGTTCGGCGCGGCGCGCAGGCGCATGATCGAGGCACGCGACCTGATCGCGAGTCTCTCGGCACGCGAGCGCGAAGTGCTCGATCTGCTCGCCGATGGCAGCAGCAACAAGGTGATTGCGCGCGATCTCGGCATCAGCCCGCGAACGGTCGAAATCCACCGCGCCAACATGATGGCCAAGCTGGGTGCCCGGCACGCAGCAGAGGCGGTGAGGCTGAAGCTCGACGCCAAGCTGGAACCTCGCCGGGCCTGACCGTCGTCGCGCGCGGGATCAGCGGCAGAATTGCGCGCCCGTGCCTTCGAGATGGAAATGGTCTTCGTGCGCGCGGTTGTAATCCGGCCCGAGAACCGTGCCGAAGCGCTTGCACGCGCTCTTGTGGACCACGCGGAGGAATTCGCGTTCGGCGGGGGTGCCGCCGTGCCAGTCGTCTGTAAGGCTGATCCGCCGCCCGTCTTCCAGGACGAAGGCCGATACATCGATCGCCCCCGCAGTGGCGTGGGCCGAACGGCGATCCGATCCCGCGACATTGCGGCAGGCATAGCTGCCCATGGTCTCTATCCGCTCGAGCCGGCTGCCGAGCAATTGGCGCGCGGCGCGGTCGACACCGAAGCGCGCCCAGGCGTTGAAGGCTTGCGCGGTGCGGCATTGGACCGGGCCGATATTGCTGACCCCGAATTGCGACATATCGCCCGACAAAGCCGAAAGCTGGACCGTGCCGAGCTTGTTGCAACCCGGCCCCGCATAAGTGTCGGGCAGGGCGGAGAAACGCGCTCCGGCGCTGGTGAGATCGGCGATGCAGGCGGCATCGGCCCTACGCGGAACGATGGCAGTCGGGGCAGACGCAACCCGGCGCGGCGATGAAACCGGCTTGGCCGGCGTGGTGCTCGCACGATCCGGCGCGGAGGCAGGGCTTCCGTTCGCCGATGGAATTAGGCTTCCGCACGCACCGAGCGCCAATGCGCCTGCCAGCACAGCGAATTGCCTGATTGTCGCGAGCTTCTCCATAGGCCGGGACTATCGGCCGAACATGGTTAACAAATGGCTAAGCGCGCTCGGCTCGTCCCGGAATCAGGGCAATTCCTCCGCGACCTGCTCCCACAGCTCGATCTTCACCCCGTTGGGATCGAGAATCCAGGCGAACTTCCCGTAGCCTTCATCGGCAGTGTCGAGCACCTTCACGCCCTTCTTTTTGAGCATCGCGCAGAAGCCATCGAGATCGTGGACGCGCAGGTTGATCATGAAGCCACCCTGGCCCGGCTTGATATACTCGTCGTCGGGGAAGTGGCTGACGAGCGAGTAGGGGTTCTTTTTCGGCTCGTCCGCCCACGCGAACTGCGGACCGTACTCGCCATCGACCCCGAGCATCTCGCGATACCATGCGCGCGTCGCTTCCGGGTCTGCGGCGACGTAGAATACGCCTCCCAGCCCTGTGATCCGTGGTTCGTCACTCATCGCACACCCTCCTGTCCGGCGGGGCGAATCGGCCCCGGTTCACAGTCCCGTTCGGGAGTGTGAACCAGCCGGAAGCAGGAGAAAAGGGAGGCCTATTCGGCGGGAAGCGCCTGGTTGCTGCCCTCGGTCGCCTTGCTCACGACCACGATTGCGATCCATGCGGCAATGAAGCCGGGAACGATCTCGTACAGGCCTTCGCCGCCAAGGAAGCTGGAATTCCATTCGAGTGCGATCCAGCCGCCTGCGACCACCGCTCCTGTGATCAGGCCGGCAACCGCACCCGCACCCGTCATCCCGCGCCATGTCAGCGCTAGAATGATCAGCGGTCCGAAGGCCGCTCCGAACCCGGCCCATGCATTGGCGACGAGGCCGAGCACTTCGCTGTCCGGATCGCTGGCAATGACGATCGCCGCGATAGCCACGAGCGCAACGCAGACGCGTCCGACGTTCACCGCTTCTTTCTCGCTGCAGTCCTTGCGCAGGAACAGACGGTAGAAATCCTCGGTAAGCGAGCTCGACGACACCAGCAGCTGCGAGGAAATCGTGCTCATGATCGCAGCCAGCAGCGCGGCGAACAGGAAGCCCGTCACCAGCGGGTGGAACAGCAAGTCCGACAGTACGATGAAGATCGTTTCGGGATCTTCCACGACGATACCGTTGCGGTCGGCATAGGCGCGTCCGGCAATGCCCATGCCGATGGCGCCGACCAGCGAGATTGCCATCCACGACAGGCCGTAATTGCGGGCCGTGGCGACGCGCTTGACCGTATCGATCGCCATGAAGCGCACGATGATGTGCGGCTGGCCGAAATAGCCGAGCCCCCAGGTCACGGCGCTGATGAAGCCGAGCAATGTCAGGCCCTCGGTCAGGCTGAGGAAGCCGGGAACATCGACTTCCAAAAGCGATGCACCCGCATCTCCGCCCGGGCCGAACAGGACGACCAGCGGCATGACGACAAGAGCCACCATCATGATCACACCCTGCACGAAGTCGGTGAGGCTAACCGCAAGGAAGCCCCCGACCATCGTGTAGGCGAGCACGATCCCGCACGTGATGACGATGCCGAGCATATAATCGCTCATCCCGGCATTCGGGAGCAGTCCCGCAAATGCCGTCTCGAACAGCTTGCCGCCTCCTACGAGCCCCGCAGCGGTGTAGACGGTGAAGAACACCACGATCACGATCGCGGAGACGACCCGCAATGTTGTCGCGCTTTCGGGGAAGCGGTTGGAGAGGAATTGCGGGATCGTCAGCGAATTGCCGTAACTCTCGGTCTGCTCGCGCAAGCGCGGGGCGACGACGAACCAGTTTACGACGGCACCGGCGAACAGGCCGATCCCGATCCATGCCTCGACCAGCCCGGCGGCGTAGAGCGCGCCTGGCAGGCCAAGCAGCAGCCAGCCCGACATGTCGGATGCACCGGCGGAAAGCGCCGCAACGGCCGGGGGCAGGTTGCGCCCGGCGAGCAGATAGCCTTCGCTGTCATCGGTCGACTTGCGCCAGGCATAGAGCCCGATGCCGATCATGAGAATGAAGTAGAGAGCGAGAGAGACGAGTGTTGCGGTTTCCATATCGGAGAGGCGGGTAACAAAGGCCGAGGGTAATGGCCACAGGGCGACCGGAATTAGCAAGCATTGCGCGAAAGCTCGCGCGCATTCCTAAATGTCTTTCGTGGATGCTGCCCTGCAAGAAACTTTCTTCGCGGCGTCGATTGACCGGCTTTCTCGGAGCCGCTCGCCGTCTTGTGAGTTGAGAGATCAAACCCGCCATCAAAGGAGCCACCACCATGAGCCGCTTTTCCGGAAAAACCGTCATCGTTACCGGATCGTCCGGCGGGATCGGGGAGGGCATCGCCCGCCGGTTCGCCGCCGAGGGTGCGAACGTCGTCATCAATTCGCGCAATCGCGACGATTGCGAGGAAGTCGCCGCAACGCTGGACGCGGACCGGACGCTCGTCGTTGCCGGCGACGTCAGCAAATCGGCGTTCGCAAACGAGATCGTGACCAGGACGGTCGAGCGCTTCGGCGGGCTCGATACGCTCGTCAACAATGCGGGCGTCGCGGTTTCGGGCATGCTGCACAAGGCGACCGACGAAGAGATCGACCGGGTGATCGACATCAACGTAAAGGGGGTGCTCTACCTTTGCCGCGCCGCGATCCCGCATCTGAAGACCACCGGCGGATCGATCGTCAATATCTCGAGCGTTTCGGGGACCGGCGGAGATTCCACGCTGCCGATCTACAACGCGTCCAAAGGCGCGGTGACGAACCTCACCCGCGGCCTCGCCCAGCAGATCGGCATGCTCGGCATCCGGGTCAACGCGATCAACCCGTCGCTGACACGCTCCGAGATGGTGGAGGACATCATGGGCAACGAGAAGCTGATGGAGGGGTTCATGCAGCGCATCCCGCTCGGCCGGATGGGCGAGCCGGAAGACATCGCCGCCGCCGCAGCCTTCCTCGCCAGCGAGGACGCGGCGTTCATCACCGGCGTCAACCTCGCGGTCGATGGCGGAGTCAGCTCTTCGAACGGCCAGCCGAATTTCTTCGCCTATATGTGAGGCGGATCAGCCTGCGTCCTTGCTGCGCCTCGCCTTTTTGCGTTCGTGCGGGTTGAGCAAGGTCTTGCGCAGGCGGATGCTCTGCGGCGTCACTTCGACCATCTCGTCGTCGTCGATATAGGCGATCGACTGCTCCAGGCTCATTCGCCGCGGCGGGGTGAGCCGGATCGCGTCGTCCTTGCCCGATGAACGCACGTTGGAAAGCTGCTTGGCTTTCATCGGGTTCACTTCGAGATCGTCGGGCTTGGCGTTCTCGCCGATCACCATGCCTTCGTACAGTTTCATCTGCGGAGCGACGAACAGCTCGCCGCGCTCTTCGAGCATGTTGAGCGCATAGGCGTTGGCCTCGCCGTCTCCGTTGGAGATCAGCACCCCGTTGATCCGGCCTTCGATCGGGCCCTTGTAAGGACCGTATTTCTCGAACAGGCGGTTCATGATGCCGGTGCCGCGCGTGTCGGACAGGAATTCGCCGTGATACCCGATCAGCCCGCGAGAGGGGGCGGAGAAGGTGATGCGGGTCTTGCCCTGGCCCGAGGGCCGCATTTCGGTCAGGTCGGCCTTGCGGCGCTGCATCTTCTCGACAACCGTGCCGGAGTGCTCGTCATCGACATCGATGACGACGGTTTCGTACGGCTCCATGCGCTGGCCATCTTCCTCGCGAAAGAGAACCTTGGGGCGGGAAATGCCAAGTTCGAAACCTTCGCGGCGCATCGTTTCAATCAACACGCCGAGTTGAAGCTCGCCGCGTCCTGCAACTTCGAAGGCGTCCTTGTCTTCGCTCTCGGTCACGCGGATCGCGACGTTCGTCTCGGCCTCGCGGAGCAGGCGGTCGCGGATCATGCGGCTCGTGACCTTGTCGCCCTCGCGTCCGGCAAGCGGCGAATCGTTCACGGAGAAACGCATTGCGAGGGTGGGCGGATCGATCGGTTGGGCGGCGATGGGTTCGCGGACAGAAGGATCGCATATTGTATTTGCGACGGTCGCTTTTTCGAGGCCCGCGAGCGCGATGATGTCGCCCGCCTGCGCGCTTTCGACCGGTACGCGCTCAAGTCCGTCGAAACTCATCAGCTTGGTTGCCCGGCCGGTCTCGACGACATTGCCGTTCATGTCGATCGCGTGGATCGGATCGTTGATCTTGATCGTGCCCGATTGCACGCGGCCGGTGAGCACGCGGCCCATGAAATTGTCTCGATCGAGCAGGGTGGCGAGAAATGCGAACTTGCCGGTCGTGTCGAGGCCCGGTGAGGGGACGTGCTCGGTGATCAGCTTGAACAGCGGATCGAGCGTGCCTTCGCGTGCGTTCTCGTCTTCGCTGGCATATCCATCGCGGCCCGAGGCGAAAAGGGACGGGAAATCCAGCTGTTCATCGGTCGCGTCGAGCGAGGCGAACAGGTCGAACACCTCGTCGAGCACTTCCTGCGGGCGGCCATCGGGACGGTCGATCTTGTTCACCACGACGATCGGTCGCAGGCCCAGCGCAAGCGCCTTGCCGGTGACGAACTTGGTCTGCGGCATCGCGCCCTCTGCGCTGTCGACCAGCAGGATGACGCCGTCGACCATGCTCAGGATACGCTCCACCTCGGCGCCGAAATCGGCGTGGCCTGGCGTGTCGACGATGTTGATGCGCGTCGTCTTGCCATCATGCTCCCACTCAACGCTGGTGCATTTGGCGAGGATCGTAATCCCGCGTTCCTTTTCGAGGTCGCCGCTGTCCATGGCGCGTTCCTCGACCCGCTGGTTCTCGCGGAAAGTGCCCGACTGGCGGAAGAGCTGGTCGACCAGCGTGGTCTTGCCATGGTCGACGTGGGCGATGATCGCGATATTGCGAAGGTCGGAAGACATTGTTCGAATTATCCAAATCAGGTGCCGGAGGCGCGAGATGCGAACCGACGGAAAGTGCGGGGTGCGGGTAGGGCGGTTATGTGGCGGGTTTGCGACAGGCGAGGTGACGCTACGGCAAGCTCTGCCAGTTTCACACGCTGTTGCATTGCAGCATTTCGCGAGCGCCTAGCGCAGCGGGTGGCATTCGGCAAGCTTTCGCGATTTCCGTGCGTTGCCGCCCCCGCGCAACACTGTGTCGGTGTTGCAACAATGCCTCGTTTCGCTGCGGATTCCCTAGGCATGCCGCTTGTGGCGCGAGTCACCCTCCACTATTAGATGGGCAATCGACCACGGGATAAAAAGCATTTAGGGATGCGCGCCGCTACGGCAACCGGGGGGTCGAGGGGATTTTGGAGAGGAGTTTCCATGCGTTCGATTAAGACCGGTTCGACCGGATCGTACCGATTCACCCTGCTGGCAGGTGCCGCAGCCTTCGCTTTTGCCGCGCCGACCGCCGCTTTCGCTCAGGATGCAGACGAAGGCGAGCCAGGGGTGCAAGCGCCCGAAAACAACAACGTCATCATCGTCACCGCCTCGAAGCGCGAACAGACGCTTAAGGAAACCCCGATTTCGGTCTCGGTGACCACCGGCGAGA
The DNA here is from genome assembly GCF_045363165.1 of Erythrobacter sp. GH1-10. NCBI lineage: Bacteria > Pseudomonadati > Pseudomonadota > Alphaproteobacteria > Sphingomonadales > Erythrobacteraceae > Erythrobacter > Erythrobacter sp. GH1-10. The sequence continues at coordinate 1,253,463 of NZ_JBJFLP010000001.1, forward strand.
CACTGGAAGCGGCGCAGATCCGCGACGTGCTGGATCTCCAGACGGTCACCCCGTCGCTGCGCGTCAGCCAGCTCCAGAACTCGTCTTCGACGACTTTCATCATTCGCGGCTTCGGCAATGGCGACAACAACTTCGGCATCGAGCCATCGGTCGGCGTCTTCATCGACGGCGTATTCCGTTCGCGTTCGGCAGCCTCGCTTAACGACCTTCCGAATGTCCAGCGCATCGAAGTGCTCAACGGCCCGCAATCGACCCTGTTCGGCAAGAACGCGTCGGCCGGCGTCATCTCGGTCGTGACCCGTCCGCCTCAGTTCGAGTTCGGCGGCAGCGTCGAAGCGAGCTACGGCAACTTCAACGCGCTGGTTCTCAAGGGCGACGTGACCGGCCCGATCAGCGACAATATCGCGTTCTCGATCGATGGCAGCTACAACCGCCGCGACGGCTATGGCAACATCGTCAACCTCGACGAAGACGTTTCCGAGCGTAATCGCTGGGCCGCCCGCGGCCAGCTTCTGATCGAGCCGACGCCCGATCTCAGCATTCGCCTGATCGGTGACTATTCGCGCTTCGATGAAGCCTGCTGCGTCGTCAGCACGCTGGTTGCCGGACCGACCGCACCGGCGGTGTTCGGTGTGGGCGGGGCGCTCAATACCGATTTCTTCAGCTACGACATCTTCCTCAATCAGGTGCCGGTCAACGAGACAGACAATTATGGCGTCTCGGGCCAGATCGACTGGGCGAGCGGCCCGATTTCGGTGACCTCGATCACCGCCTATCGCAAGCTCGAAAACTTCGTCGATCAGGACGTCGACTTCACCAGCGCCGATATCGTCAGCGAAATTCGCGACCAGCGCGTGAAGACCTTCACGCAAGAATTGCGAATTGCCTCGGATTTCGACGGCCCGCTCAACTTCCTGCTCGGCGGCTACTATTTCGATGAAAGCATCGTGCAGGACAGCCTGCTGCTCACCGGCTCGGATGCGCGACCGTTCTTCTCGCTCCTTGCAGGCAATCCGCAGGTGTTCAACGGGGTCGAGCTGGCGCTTGGTCTGCCGCAGAACAGCATTTTCTCGCCAGGCTTGCTGACCAGCGAAGCCTATTCGATGGAAAACCAGTCCTACTCGATCTTCGGCACCATCGATCTCGAGCCGGTTGACGGTCTCGTTTTCACCGCTGGCTTCAACTACACCGACGACCAGAAGGAGTTCGCTCTCGCCGGACAGGCGTTCGACGAGCTGGCCAACATCAACCTCGTCGATGCCTTCATCGCGGGTGCAATCGGTTCGAGCGATCCGGCGGTGATCGCGGCCTTCGCACAGGCTAATCCGGTCGCATTTGGGCAGATTGCGGCGGCAGCACAGAGTCCGGCACAGAACCCGCTGTTGGGTCTGACCCCGTTCCAGTTCCAGCCGCCCTTCCTGACCATCCCGAACGCAGTCGAGGATGGCGAGACCTCGGACGACAAGTTCACCTACCTGCTGCGCGCGTCGTATCAGGCCACGAACGAGGTCAACGTCTATTTCAGCTACGCCACCGGCTTCAAGGCGAGCTCGGTCAACCTCTCGCGTGACAGCCGACCGGTATTCGGCGATTACATCCCCGGCCCGGGCCGTTCACAGATCCTGGCCCCGCCTTCGCCGATACTCAACGCCGGCCTCGCGGTTCCGAATCTTACCACCGGGTCGCGCTTTGCCGGACCGGAAGAAGCCGAAGTCTATGAACTCGGCATCAAGGGTCAGTGGCCGGGCTGGGGCTTCAACCTCGCGGTGTTCGACCAGACGATCAAGGGCTTCCAGAGTTTCCTGTTCACCGGCACGGGCTTCCAGCTCAACAATGCCGGTCAGCAGTCGGTGAAGGGATTCGAGCTCGACACGACGATCAACCCGGCAGACGGGCTGGTGTTCACCTTCGCCGTGACCCACCTCGATCCGGTTTACGACAGCTTCACCGAAAGCCCCGTCGGCGACCTGACCGGAGCGCGTCCGGGTGGCATCCCCTCGTGGAGCCTCGCCACCAGCGCGACTTACACCCACGAGTGGGACAGCGGCACACGCCTGATCTCGCGTCTCGACTACAGCCATGAGTCGAACGAGAACATCAACAACGGCCTGCCGACCTTCGGATCGAACCCGATCTTCAAGCGCGAGGTCAACCTCGTGAACGGATCGATCACGCTGGCGCTCGACAACGGCCTCGAAGTGGGCGCATGGGCCCGCAACCTGCTCGACGACGAGTACATCATCACGGTGTTCGATGGCGTTGCACAGGCTGGAACTGTCTCGGGTTATCCGAGCGGCCCTCGCACCTACGGCGGCGTGGTTCGCTTCAAGTTCTGATCCCGAACGGGACGTTACCAACAGAAAACGGGCCTCGCCGGTGACGGCGGGGCCCTTTTTCTTGTGTTTTCCTATTGTCTTGCCACGCACGATATGGTGCTTTGGCGCTGCTCAACGAGAGGGGGATCTCACGTGGAATGGATGACACTACCGCTGAAGCGCTATGCCGACTTCCAAGGGCGTTCGCGGCGCAAAGAATACTGGATGTTTGTGTTGCTCCAGATCATCGTTCTGGTGATCATGGCGGTGATTGTCGGGATCACCGGTGGCCTCGACGAGAATCCGAGCGGGATTGGAGGGATCGTTTTGATCCTCATGGGCCTAATCTACCTCGGCCTGTTCTTCATCCCGGGCCTCGCGGTTACGGTTCGTCGCTTCCACGACCAGGACAAGTCGGGTTGGTTCATCCTGCTCCAGTTCATTCCGTATGTCGGCGGACTGATCGTTTTTGTGTTTATGTGTCTCGACGGAACGCGAGGTCCCAACCAGTACGGACCCGATCCCAAGGGCATCGGCGACGCTGAGGTCTTCGAATAAGCGATCCGGGTCGCAACCGGGCGCAAGAAGCGCGTTTTTGTATATTGTCCTTGCGGGCGTTTTCTGGTGGCCTGCAAAGCCTGATTAGAGGGGGATCAAGTATGGAATGGATGATAATGCCGCTGAAGCGGTATGCCGATTTTTCGGGGCGTTCGCGCCGCAAGGAATACTGGATGTTTCTGCTGGGCGTCGTGATTGCGGCCATTTTGCTGTCGATTGTTGAGAGCATTCTGGGGCTGTCAGGCATGGTTGGAGGGCTATACGGTCCACTGACCCTGCTGTTGGTCCTCGGAATTTTCATCCCGAGCCTCGCTGTGCAGGTTCGCCGCTTCCACGATCAGGACAAGTCCGGCTGGTTCGTTCTGCTGGGATTCATCCCTTTGGTCGGCGGTCTGATCGTGCTGGTCTTCATGTGCCTCGACGGAACGCGGGGTCCAAACCAGTATGGACCCGATCCTAAGGGCTTTGGCGACGCCGAGACTTTCGAATAAGCCTTCGGCGGAAATCCGAATGAATGAGGGCGGGGCCGCGGCTCCGCCCTTTCTCGTTCCGGATCAGAGCTCGCGGAGCGCCTGTGCCGGTTTGGCTCTGAGCAGCGGCAGCGAACCGCCCAGCGCGAAGGCCAGTACCATCGCGAGGCCGAGCCCGAGCACCCCAAGGACCTCGCCCCAGTCGGGCAGCCAGTCGAATTCGAACATCTGGGTGATGATCACCCAGCCGAGAGCCGATCCCAGCGCCAGCGCGACGCCGGCGAGCGCCAGTGCGATCAGCCCGTATTCGGCGAGCTGAATCATCAGGATTTGCCGCCTGCTCGCCCCGAGAACGCGCAGCACCACGGTGTCGTACATCCGCGCCGCGCGAGCGGCGGCGATCGCGCCCATCAGCACTGCGAGGCCGGCAAGCACCGCCACTGCGGCGGCGGCGAGGGTGGCGAGACTCACCTGTTGCAGGATCGTGCGCGCTTCGGTCAGTATCTCGCCAACTTCGATCACCGAGCTTGAGGGGAACTCCTGCACGAGGTCGCGCAGCAGCCTGCCTTGTTCGGCGGGGTCGGCATCGGCAGGAAGCTCGATAGTCGCGGAGAGATTGTGCGGGACATCGGCAATCGCATTGCGGCTGAAGACCATGGTGAAATTGAAGCCCATGCTTTCCCAGTCGATCTCGCGGAAATTGGCGATCCTCACGTCGCGTTCGGTGCCGAGGATGCCGATCGTGAGGTAGTCGCCGATTTCGACATCGACCGCTTCGGCGAAGCGGGAATCGACCGAAACCAGCGGTTCACCCGCATAATCTTCGCCCCACCATTCGCCTTCGATCACGCGATTGCCCATCGGAACGCTGTCGGCGTAGGTGATCCCGCGCTCGCCGCGCAGCATCCACGCGCCTTCGGGCAGCTCTTCGAGGTCGGCGACACGGACCATGTCGTCCTGCGGTCCGAAGGCGAGCACCGAACCGCGCATCGTCGGGACCGCGCGGATCTGCGCCTCGGGGAAGCGCGTTTCGACCAGTTCGTAAAAGCGCTGCTCGCGATCGACGGGCACATCGAGCACGAAATAATCGGGGGCCTCGCGCGGGACGCGGGTCTGGATATTCCCGTCGATAGCGGACTGGATCGCCGCGAGCAGGACAAAGGCGGCAAGCCCGAAGCCGAGCGCGGTCACGAGAGCGCCGGTAGCCGAGCCGGGCCGGTGGATGTTTGCGAGCGCCGAACGCAGCACCGGGTTCGCGGGGCGGGGGAGCTTGCGAGCGATAAACCGGATCAGCAGGCCCAATGCCGCGAGCGCGATCAAAGCGCCCCCCGCGCCGAGCAGGAAACCGCCCGATAGCATCGGCTGGTCGGTCGTCAACAGGGCCAGCGCACAGATCGCCGCGATCCCGAGGCCGGTGGCGATCAGCGCGCGTTTGTCGCGCGAGAGCGGCACGATCCGCGATCGCATCAGCGCCATCGCCGGGAAGGTGCGTGCGCGCAGCAGCGGCGCGGCGGCAAAGGCGAAGGCGACAAGCAAGCCGTAGGATCCGGCAAGCAACAGCGGGCCGGGCTCGATCACCAAGCCGCTCTCGACCGGCAGCAGCCCTTGGAGGGCCGAACCGAGAAGCGGCGTTACCAGCACGCCGACCGTGAGCCCCGCCGCGCTGCCGATCAGCGCGGCGACCGCGATCTGGAGGGCGTAGATGCGCAGGATGTCGCGCGACGAAGCGCCGAGGACCTTGAGGGTCGCGATACTCGTGCGCCGCTGGTCGAGATAGGATGAAACGCCGCCCGCAATCCCGATACCTGCAATTACCAGCGCAGCGAGTCCTACGAGCGTGAGAAAGTCGCTCATCTGGCCCACGAAGCGGTCTGCGCCCGGCGAGGCACGGTCGCGGTTGCGGAAATCGAATCCAGCGTTGGGGAAGCCTTCTGTGAGTGCTTCCTCGACCGCCTCCGGATTTTGCGACTGGTCGTCGAAGGCGACACGATACTTGCTCTGATAGAGCGAGCCGGGGGCCAGCAATCCGGCATCATAGGGGACTTGCTCTGCCACCAGCACCGTGGGGCCGAGCTGGAACCCTTCGGACAGGCGATCGGGCTCGTTTTCGATCACGCCCGCCGCAGTGAGGTCGACGGTGCCGACCCTGAACGTGTCGCCGACCGCGATTTCGAGCCGGTCCAGCGCGCCTTGTGCCAGATACGCGTCGCGACCGTCCGGTGCGCCGGTCTCGGTGCCGTCGGCAAGCGTGAGCGTGCCGTAGAGCGGCCACTTGTCATCGACCGCCTTCAACTCCACCGGCGCCGCGCGGCTGTCCTCTCCCGTACCGGCGGTCGCCATCGCCTGCAGCCGTGTTCCGCCCGAGATCGTGCCGTATTCGGCAAGCGCCGCCTGTTCCTCATCGGAAAGGTCACGCTGCCATACTTCGATCTCGAGATCGCCGCCGAGCAGCACCTGGCCCGAAGAGGCAAGCTCACGCTCGATCGCCGCGGTCAGCGATCCGATCGCCGCCAGCGCCGCCGTGCCGAGGAAGATGCACACCAGCAGCAGGCGCAACCCGCGGAAGCGGGCATTGAGATCGCGCCGTGCAATGTGCCACGCCGCGCCCCATGAGAGGCCGGAGGTGTCGCTCACTCTGCTGCCTCGGCCCGTGCAGTCTCGTTCCTCGTGTCGGAAACGATTACTCCGTCGGCCATGGTCAGCACCCGCTCGCACTTGGCTGCGAGATTTTCGTCGTGGGTGATGATCAGCAACGTCGCGCCGGTCTCGGCGCGGCGTTCCAACAGCAGTTTGACGACTTCCTCGCCGGTGGAGACGTCGAGATTGCCGGTCGGCTCGTCGGCGAAAATCAGTTCGGGGCGCGGCGCGATGGCGCGGGCGATGGCGACGCGCTGCTGCTCGCCGCCCGAAAGCTGGGTCGGGTAATGCCCGGTGCGATGCCCGAGGCCGACCGCCTGCAATTCGGCGATCGCGCGCGGCTGGGCATCCGCAGCGCCCGCGAGTTCCATCGGGGTTGCGACGTTTTCGGCTGCGGTCATGGTCGGTAGCAGGTGAAACGCCTGAAGCACAATCCCGATGCGGCCACGCCGCGCACGGGCCAGCGCGTCCTCGTCCATCCCGGAGAAATCCGCGCCCGCGACCTCGAGGCTGCCCCCGGTCGCGCGTTCGAGACCCGACAGCACCGCCATCAGCGAGCTCTTGCCCGAACCCGAGGGGCCGAGCAGGGCGACGACCTCGCCGGATTCGATGTCGAGATCGATCCCGCGCAGGATTTCGACCGGCGCGGCAGCGCTGCCGAGCGTCAATGTGAGATCACGGGCGGAGATTGCGTTTGAATTGTTTGTCACGGACACCAGATGGCATAGGGGATGAGTTGCAACAAGATACCCAACTGAGGGGCTGATAGATGCAGATAAGCACTTGGTCGAAAACAATCCGTTTTGCGTGTGCGGCGGCGGTCTTGCCGTTGGGATTGGCGGCGTGCAGCGAAAACGCGAGTGAGGCGGAGGCGGTTCCCGCATCGGGCGCCGCGCGCCTCGATGCTGGCGATACAATGCCCGCAATACCTGTGATGGGGCCGGAAGTGAACATCCTCGCTTTCGGCAACAGCCTGTTCGCCGGATACGGGCTCGGCGAAGGCGAAAGCTACCCCGCCAAACTCGAGGCTGCACTCAGGGCACGGGGCGTCAATGCGGTGATGTCCAATGCCAGCGTCTCGGGTGATACCAGCGCGGCAGGCCTCCAGCGGCTCGAATTCGTGCTCGATGCGCAGGAGTCTAAGCCCGACCTCTTCATCCTCGAACTCGGCGGAAACGATCTGTTGCGCGGGCTCTCTCCGGCGGAGACCGAGGCCAATCTATCTGCGATGCTCGAAGAATTGCAGTCCCGCGATATCCCGGTGCTGATCATGGGGATGCGCGCACCGCCCAACTACGGACCCGAATATCAGGCCGAATTCGACGCGCTTTACGGCGAGTTGGCGGAAACATACGGCACCGCGCTGATCCCGTTCTGGCTCGAAGAGATCTACGAGGACCAGTCGCTGTTCCAGTCGGACCGGATCCACCCGACCTCCGAAGGGATCGAAACCCTGGTGGCATCGACGCTCGACGATGTTCAGCAGGCCATTCCGGAGGACAAGGGCGGTTAAAGCCGCTCCAGCTTCCCTCGGCTCACCCGCCAGGTCGCCGCCTCGCTTTCGATCTCGGCGAAAGGGGCGAGTTCGGTTCCGGTCATCCATATCTGCGCCTTGCCCGTGCCCAGCCGGCGGAACAGCTCCGCGCGGCGAACAGGATCGAGATGCGCGGCAACTTCGTCGAGCAGCAGTACGCTGGGGCGACCGGAAGAGGCGAGCACGCCGTGAGCGAGCGTGATCGCGATCAGCATCGCCTTTTGCTCGCCGGTCGAGCAGGAGGCGGCGGGGACGCCGGAGGAGGCCATCACCACGTCCAACTCGTCGCGATGCGGACCCGAGAGGGCGCGACCGGCTGCACGATCTCTGGGGCGCGCGCGTGCGAGTTCGGCGAGCAGCTCGGCGACATCGGTGGGGCCGCCGGGACGATAAGCCAAGATCGGGCGGGCGAAAGGCTCGGGCGGCACCGCGGACAATTCGTCCGCCAAAAGGTCGATCAGCCGTGCGCGGTTCTGCGCCACTACTGCACCGTGCTGCGCGACCTGCGCTTCGATCGCGTCGAGCCAGCGCGGTTCGCCGCCGGTTTCGAGCAGTTTGTTGCGTTCGCGCAGGGCATTTTCGAGGCTGGTCACGTGTTTGGCGTGTCCCGGTTCCACCGCGAGTGTCATCCGGTCGACGAACCGCCGCCGTGCGCCAGCGCTATCGGTGAACAGCCCGTCCATCGCCGGGGTCAGCCATGAAATCGCCAGCCACTCGGACAGCGCACTGGCGGGAGCGTCGGCGCCGTTGATGCGAACCAGGCGGCGGTTGGGACGGTCCGGCTCGGTGTAGGTGCCGATCCGGGCGGAGACTTGCCCCTGCTCGATCAGGCTGGCGCCGATGGCAAAGGCACCGGGTTCGTCCTCGGGATTCGCCCGGCGCGCCAGTTCGGCAAGGTTTGCCCGCCGCAGCCCGCGGCCCGGACTGAGCAGCGAAAGCGCCTCCAGCACATTCGTCTTCCCCGCGCCGTTTTCTCCGACCAGCAGGTTGAAATGAGCCGTCTCCACGAGCTCGCTCGAGGCATGGTTCCGGAAATTCTGGAGGGTGATCTTGTCGAGCGCCATGGCTGGTCGGTCCCTAGCATGCGCGGGCCGAGAGACCACCAAAAAGGCCGATCCCAACAGGTGGGGAAATTTCCCAAATCATGGGATTTGTTAACCTGTGGTTCAGTTTCGAGACCAAGCGAAACCGCAGAAGTCCGCCGTTTTTCGAGTTTGGCACACCTCCTGCAAAGTGTTTGGCATCAACGGCGACGGCCCTGAAAGCCCAGCCACAACACAAAGGAGACCTTACAATGTTTGCGCAATCTTTCTCTGACCGCTTCGCCGCAGCCGCTTTCTCGATCGCGATCTCGGCAGCTTTCTTCGCCTACGCAATCATCCCCGCCAGCCCCACGCTGATGGCCTGATTGCCAGTCCAACCTCTCACACAAGGATACCCCGCAATGCTTGGCAATGAATTCGGCACCCGCCTCTTCGCCGCCGCCTTCTCGGTGATCGTATCGGCAAGCGTTCTTGCCTACGCGATTGTCCCGGCAAGCCCCGGCCTCGCTTGATCGAACACCCCTCTACGAATGAAAGGAATATCTGTAATGTACTCGTTCTTCGACCTCGGTGGCACGGCAGTCGCCCGCATCGCAGCCGGCGTCGGTGCCACGATCATCACGGTCGTGCTGATGGCAACCGCCATCGTCCCGGCCAGCCCTGCAACCCCCTTCGTTCTGGGAGCCCTCGCATGAGCAACCTGACCAACCGCAATGGCGGCGCGCCGCAGACCGGCTACCGCCTCGACAAACGCAATGGCAAGCTGTTCGGCGTCTGCTCGGGACTTGCGAACACCACCGGCATCGATGCCACCGTGTGGCGCATCGGCCTGGTTGTCGCGACCCTGCTGGGTTTCGGCCTGACGATCCCCATCTACCTCGCTGTCGCACTCATCGCGGACTGATCTTGGCGCAACGAAAAGCCGACCCCGGTTTTCGGACCGCCAAGACCGATCTGATCAAACCGGGAAGGGGCCGTTCGGCCCCTTTCTTGACTCTTACATCGCGGAAATACCGCCATCGAGCTTGATCTCGGCGCCGGTCATGAAGCGGCTTTCGTCGCTCGCCAGATAGACCACCGCATTGGCGATATCGTTGGGCTCGCCGACGAATTTGAGCGGGATCTGCCGCGCAAGCTTTTCCATCAGCACATCCTTGTCGAGTGCGTGCGCCCGCGCGGTGCCGTCGAGGATCGGCGTGTCGACGAAGGTCGGGTGCACCGAATTGCAGCGGATCTGCATGTTCTTCTTGGCGCAGTGCAGCGCGATCGATTTCGACAGCATCCACACCGCCGCCTTGGACGAATTGTAGGCGGGCATCGTGTCGCTCGCGATCAGCCCGGCGATGCTGGAAATGTTCACGATCGACCCTGGCGCATGCTCGCGCATCAGCGGCAGAGCCTTCTGGCAGCCGTGGAAGATCGAATCGACGTTGATCGAAAAACACCGTTTCCAGTCGTCGAACTTGCATTCTTCGATATTACCGGGGACGCCGATCCCGGCGTTGTTCACCAGCACATTGAGGCCGCCGAGGTTCTCGCGCGCGGCATCGACCGCCGCTTCCCACTGCGCGGGATCGGTCACATCATGCTGGATCGAGAAAGCGGTGCCTGCGCCCATCTCGGCATTGACGATCTCGGCTGTTTCCGCCGCACCGTCTCCATTGATGTCGGTCGCAATCACCCGCGCACCTTCCTGCGCGAGCCGGATGCAATGCGCGCGGCCCAGCCCTTGCGCGCCGCCGGTTACCAGCGCGAGTTTTCCTTCGCAGCGTCCTTGGCCTTTGGTCGTCATTTGAGTTCCTCTCCGAGATATTCAGGTGTCAGCAGCATGCCGATGCGTACATCGACACCGTGCCCCGCCGCGCGCCAGTCCGCAACGAAACTTGCAAGCTCGCCGAGTGGCACACGGTGGACGGTGATGGTTTCATCCTCGAGCCCGCCGCCTTCGCCGACCTTGGTGAGGCCGGTCGCACGCAACAGGGTAAAGCATTCGGAGACCATGCCGGGCGAGGAATAGAATTCGCCCAGAACCTCGAGCCGGTCGGCGTGGTAGCCGGTTTCTTCCTCGAGCTCGCGCGCGGCGGCGGTGGCTGCATCCTCGCCTTCCTCGCCGTCGTCGTCGCCGATCAGTCCAGCCGGGATTTCGAGGCAGAAGCGCGAGAGCGGCACGCGGTACTGGCTGACGAGGATCACGTGGCGGGTGCCGTCATCATCCTCGTCGAGCGCGATGATCGCCGCCGCGCGAATTCCGCGTGCGCGTCCGACATATTCCCAGCGCCCGCGCTGCTTGGCCGTGATGAAGCGGCCCGCCCAACGGGTTTCCTCGGGGAGGTCGGCGTCCTTGTCTTTGGTGAAATTGGCAAATTCGCGAGTCATCGCGACCCGCCCTAAACTTCGATCAGTCGGTCGGGAAGCTCGTTTTCGTCCTCATCGCCGCGCGGGAAGTGTTGCGAAAGCACGAAGCCGACATCGCGCACTCCGATCGCCATCCCTTCGGCAATGCGGCCCGCCTTGATCTCGGCGAGCATGTCTCCCATCGCTTCGCCCCAGACCTCTGCGGAGACTTTCTCCGCAATCGGCCGGTCGGCGACGATCTCGGCGCGATGTTCGCTCATCGAGAAATAGATCAGGATCCCGGTTCGGCCATGAGTGCGACGTTCCGCGCCGACCTTGAAATGCTTGATCGCCTGCTCGTGCACGCGCGTGGTCTTTACCGGATTGGGCACGAGCAGGAATTTGAGCGGCTGCCACATCTGGACCAGCAGCACCGTGACAAAGGTGATCAGACCGAGCGCGATCGTCATGCTCGCGAGTTCGCCGATCGACCATTCGTGGCCCCATCCGCCGATCAGCCTGTCCCAGAAATCGAGGAAGGGCTGCGGGATGGCGGCAAACAGGCTCATCGCGGTGAAGCTTGCGCCGATGGCCCACCACAGGGCGACATCGGTGTAGCCGTCGCTGCGATCGGCCAGAACGGTGAGGATTTCGCCCGAGGTGGTTTGCTCCGCCTCGCCCACGGCGTCGGAGACGATCTTGCGTCCTTCGTCGGTCAGATACGCCATATCACCATCCCCCCGAAGCGCCGCCGCCTCCGAACGATCCGCCACCGCCCGAGAAGCCCCCGCCGCCGAAGCCGCCTCCACTGCTGCCGCCGCCGGACATCGCCCCGCGCGCAATCGCGCTGCCGATCTCCCACAGGATGATATCGCCGGCGGTGTCGGTCCAGTCGCGGCCGCGATCCCGCTTGCCCCACGGGCCTTCGCCTTTCGAGCGGTATTTGCGGCGACGGTTGGCACCGCGGATGATCGGCAGGACGAAGAAGAAGAACATGAAGCCAAGCCAGATCAGCGCCCCGAATGGGAAGCCGCCTTCGCGCGAAGAGCTTTCGCGCTGCTGGCCCGCCTCTTGCGCAACCCGCGCCGCTTCATCCGGCGGCAATTGCAGCTGCTCGATGATCGCATCGGTCCCCGCGACGATCCCGCCGGGCATGTCACCCTCGCGGAAACGCGGCAGGATCCGGTTCTGGATGATGAGGTGCGACAGCGCATCGGTGAGATAACCCTCGAGGCCGTAACCGACCTCGATCCGCACTTTCCGCTCGTTTGGTGCCACCAGCAGCAGCGCCCCGTCGTTGCGTTCCTCATCGCCGAGGCCCCATTCGCGGCCCAGCTGATACCCGTAATCCTCGATCACGTAGCCATCCAGCGAAGGCACGGTCGCGATCACAAGCTGGCGCTGGGACTGGGTTTCGAGCGCCTCTAGCTTCGCCGTCAGCTGCGCCTCGACGTCGGGCGGGATGATATCCGCATTATCGACCACGCGCCCGGTGAGCTCCGGAAATTCCGGCTGCGCCGCGAGCGGGGACGCAAGGAGCGCCCCCGCTGCTGCGAGGATCAGGAGAAGGCGGCGAAACACGCCGGTCAGTTCGACGTCATATCGAGCTGCGGGGCTTCCTCGGCGCCCTCGGTCACCGCCGAATAGGGCACCAGCGGCTCCGCGCCGTGGATGATGTTCGCGCCGATCGTGTCGGGGAAGGTGCGGATCGTGGTGTTATACTTGCGCACCGCCTCGTTGTAGTCGCGGATCGCGACCGCGATGCGGTTCTCGGTGCCTTCGAGCTGGCTCTGCAACGCGAGGAAGTTCTGGTTCGACTGGATCTGCGGATAGGCTTCGAAGCTCGCGAGCAGGCGGCCGAGGCCCTGGCTCAGCTGGCTTTGCGCGGCGGCGAGTTCGGCCATCTTGGCCTCGTCGCCGAGATCGTCGGCAGTGACATTGATCGAAGTCGCGCGCGCGCGCGCTTCAGTCACCTCGGTCAGTATGCCGCGCTCATTCTCGGCGGCACCCTGCGCGACTTCGGCGAGGTTGGGGATGAGGTTCGCGCGACGCTGGAACTGCGCCTCGACATCGGCCCATTTGGCTTTCGCCTCTTCCTCGGCGGCGGGAACGGAGTTGATCCCGCAGGCAGCCAGCGTGAGCGATGCGGCTGCCACGAGGACAGCGCGGGTAACGGTCTTCAAATTCATCGAGATCCCTCCGGAATGGCGCGCCCATGGAACGGGGAGAGGGCGCGCAGGTCAACCTGTATTGTCGATATAGCACACCGCAGGGCGCTTTCAAGAAGTCCACAGCCGCTTCTGCGGGCGCTTGGCAGGCGCACAAACTGCTGTAAAACCTCGCTCAGGCAGGAAGTTTGATGGGGATCACCATGCTGACCGAATTCAAGGAATTTATCGCCAAGGGAAATGTGCTCGAGCTCGCCGTCGCGGTGATCATCGCGGGCGCGTTCGCAACGATCGTCAAGTCTCTGACCGACGAGGTCATCATGCCGGTCGTCGGGTTCCTCTTCGGCGGGGCGGATTTCTCCAGCTACTTCATCCTGCTCTCGGTCCCCGATGGCTACACCGGCTCGATGACAGACTATGCGGCGCTGAAGGAAGCGGGCGCGGCGATGGTGGGCTATGGCGCGCTGATCACCGCGATCATCAATTTCCTGATCCTCGCCTTCATCATCTTCCTGCTGGTGCGCTACGCCAACAAGGTCACCGCGCAGTTCGAGAAGAAGGAAGAGGAGGCCCCGGCCGAGCCGGAAGGTCCGAGCGAGATCGAACTGCTCACCGAAATCCGAGATGCACTGAAGAAATAGGCTCTAGCGCCGGGCCCGAGCCGCGCGCTTATCCTATACACTTCACATTAAGCGGGCAGGGCCTATATAGGCCTTGCCCGTTTCGGCGGGCTATGGCGATAAATTGCTGCGTGCAATAGGCGCAACGGACCCGGGGGCAGTACCCGGCGGCTCCACCATAACCCTCGGTATTCACGAGGTTTTTGACGGGGCCGAACCAGGATCGACGTGGGCTGAAAAGCGTAGTTTTTGCCCGGGCTGAGTAACCCGTAAAACTGTTCAAAACTCATAAGTGCAAACGATAACGAAGCACTCGCAATCGCTGCGTAATTTTAAGGCCTAGCGGCCTGAATTTACAAAGCTAAAGCGCGGTTGGACCCACCGGGCAACAGAAGGGATACCGGGGCTCCGGGGGTAGCTAGCAACAGAAACCCCCACTTCCTTTCTTACAGGAGTGCGTCCGCCATGTTGGACTTTGTTCTGGTTGCGGCTGCGTGGATGCTAGATCGACAGGTGAAGACCTATGACGCTTCGGGAAACCTGTTGCCCGATGACGGTGAGTATCAGCGCAAGGGTGCAGAGACAGTCTACGTTTTCGGCGAGTTCATGCGTGACAACGGTATGCTGTGTGACGGCGTGACCGTAGAGCGGACACGCGAATTCCAGCTCAGGATGTCAGAGCTGACCGAAGAAGGGCAGGCCTTCGCCCGCGCGCATCTCGACAAATGGATGAAGAGCCTCGATCGTAAGGGGACCAGCGCCGCAGTGGATTCAAGCGGCCTTGAGCGGCGACTGCGTGGCTTCAGGCAACGCGCGAGTGCCAAGCCCAGTTGAGTGGCTCAGCTTCCAGTCTCACCATCCGTTTGCTCGGATCGCAGTGCCTCGAGTTCTTTCTTCGCTTTCAGCCCGTCGAGGATCGCGGCTCCGCCCAGGAATACCGCGCCGCTGGTGGCAAGGAACAGCGCTTCGCCCCAATAGCTCGGATACTGTTCGAGATAGTGAACCCCGCGGGTCATCGCCCCCAAAGCCAGCGCATAGATGATCACGAAGGCTTCGAACCTGTTCTTGATCACAAACAGCCTTCCGATCTTGCGCAGCATTCGCTCTCCTTCGTTAACCTCTTGCAGAGCAATCCTTGTGCCAACGCCGGAAGCGCGCGGGATCGGCTGGTTAACGTGCGAGCGAGTGTAAGCGCATCCGACGCGAAACGCCAAACGCGTTAACTTTGATTAATCCAGTTCCGTGATGGCAAGCGCGGCGAGCAGTGCCGTGCGTGCGGCGACCACCTGCGTGGTTAACGCCTCGCTCCACAGATCGGCAGGATCGATCTGCTCGGGCCAGTGCTCGGATATGACCTGGTCCAGCAGGTCGGCCTTGGCCTCGTCGAGCAGGAAACGCGGATCGACTGTCGCCGGATCGCACACGACCCGCAGCCGCAGGCAGGCGGGGCCGCCGCCATTAGCCATCGACTGGCGCACGTCGACCGGGATGACTTCGCGGATCGGACCGTTCGAGGCCATCATCGCCTCGCAGTATTTCCAGACAGCAGCGCTCTCGCGGCACTCCTCGGGGACGATCAGCGCCATCGAGCCATCTGGCAGAGTCAGGAGCTGGGCGTTGAAAAGATAGGTGCGGATCGCTTCTTCGAGGCTCACTGCATCGCTCGGCACTTCGACCACTTCCAGCGCCGGGAAGGCTGCGCGGATCGCGTCATAGGCTCCCTGCTGGTCGGCGAAGGCCTCGGCATGGGTGAACAGCACCCGCTCGTTGGCGACCGAGACGACATCGTTGTGGAACGCGCCGGCTTCGATCGCGGCAGGGTTCTGCTCGATGAAAACGCATCTTGCCGGATCAAGCCCATGGCGCCTTGCGATCAGGCGGAAGGATTGTTCATGCTGGCGTGCGGGGAACTTGCCGCCGGGGCGGCCAAAGACGAACACTTCGACGCCTGCGGTGCCGTGGCCTTCGCAGAATCGCATATGGTTCGCCGCGCCTTCATCGCCGAACGTCACCGGCGCAATGTCGTGCACGGCGAAATGGTCGCCATTGCCGAAGGCGACCTCGAGCATGCGCTTGGTGTCGGGCCATTCCTGCGCCCGGTGGAGCATGGTCACGAGGTTCGCCGGGGTGAGGTGGCACTTGCCGTCTCTCGTATCCGGCGCGGGGCTGACCGTCGCGGCATTGGCGGTCCACATCGAAGAGGCAGACCACGGCGCCGCGCGCAAGGCGCGGTCTTCGGTCCCGTCATAGGCGAGCGCTTCGGCCAGTGCGTGGTTGGGGCGGGGCAGGGGCAGCAGGAAGCCCTGCACGCCCAGCCGCGCAAGGTTCCCGCGCATCTTGGCGACGCCTTGCAGCGCCGCCGCGCGCGGATAGGACGTATCGCCCTTGTGACTCGCACTCGCGATATTCCCGAGGCTCAACCCTGCGTAATTGTGCGAGGGGCCGACGATCCCGTCGAAATTGATTTCTACCAGACTCACCGCGCCACACTCCAAACGGTGTCGCCCTCGCTTACGTCGAGCGCGTCTGCGGCTGCGGCGTCGATTTGGATCCCGCCATCGTCGTCGAATTTGCGTGCGCCATAACAGGCGCGGAAGCTCTCGAGCCTGCCGGTCGCGAGAATGGCGCGTTCGCCTTCCTTGAGATCATGGCCGGTCAGCTTTGCCGCCACGCTGTTCTTCACGCTTTCAACGTCGTCGGTATGCGCGACCATGGTCGGCCCGCCATCGAAAATGTCGACATAGCCTTCGTAGCGAAAACCTTCATTCTCCAGCATGCGCATCGCGGCGCGTCCGGTCGGGTGGGGCACGCCGATCACGCTGCGCGCATCCTCGCTCAGCATCGAGATGTAGACCGGATGCTTTGGCATCAGGTCGGCGATGAATTGGTTTCCGTTGATGGCGTTGAAATAATCGGCTTCCTGGAAACTCATGCCGAAGAACCGGCCCGCAACTCCGTCCCAGAAAGGCGATCCGCCGCGCTCGTCGATGATCCCGCGAAGCTCGGCGATGACCTTGTCGGCGAAACGCTTGCGGTGCATCGCGATGAACAGATAGCGGCTGCGGGCGAGCAGCAGGCCCAAACCTCCGGCGCGATTGTTGGGGTGGAGAAACAGCCCTCCGACTTCGCTGGAACCTTCGAGGTCGGTGACGAGGCTGAGCAGTTCGGCACGGACGGTACGGTCGAGTTCGGCGCTGTACTGCGTCAGTGTATTGAGCCGGTAGGAATAGAACGGCCACTGCTGGCCCACCATCGTCATCAGCTGGCAGGTGCCGGCGACTTTCTTGGTTTGAAGGTCTTCGAGCACCAACACGAATTGCTCGTCGGTCAGCTCGTCGCCGGTGTTGGCGAAAGCTTCCGCCGCGCGTTCGAGCTTTGCAGTGAGCGCCGGGCGGTCCGGAGGCAGGTTGGTGAACCCGCCGCCGGTAAGCTTGGCCATCTCGTAAAGGTGCTCGAGATCGGAAGTGCGCGCAGCGCGCAGGCGAAAGGTCAAGTCAGGGCTCCTTCGGCAAGGCGGGAGATAACGAGCGCCGAGAGCGCCGCGCGTTCCTTGAGGCTGGGAACGATCAGGAATTCGTCCGCGGAATGGATCGAGCCGCCGCGAACGCCCATCGTGTCGACCACGGGCACGCCGCAGGCGGCGATATTGTTGCCATCGCACACGCCGCCGGTCGACTTCCACCCGATGTCCTGTCCGAGTTCGGCGCCGCACGCCTTGACGAGATCGAACAGGCGCTGGGCCTGATCGTCGACCGGTTTGGGCGGACGGGTGACTCCTCCGTGGCGATGGGCGGTGATTTCATGCTTCGATTCAATTTCGCGCAGCAAATCGTTGAGTGCGCTATCGAAACCTTCCATCGCCACGGTGCTCTTGGGGCGGATATTGAAGCGCAGCACCGCATGGTCGGGCACGACATTGTTCGGCCCCCCGCCTTCGAGTTTGGCGGGATTCACGGTGATGTCCTCGCGCTCCATCGCCTTGAGCCGCAGGATCAGGTCGGCAGCGGCGACGATCGTATTCCGGCCGTCCTCGGGATTGCGACCCGCATGCGCGGACTTGCCGGTCAGCGTGATCGAGTAGTTGCCCGTGCCCCCGCGCGCATGCGCGAGCGTCCCGTCGGGCAGCGCGGCAGGTTCATAGGTCAGTGCGGCGAGCTTCCCGCGCGCCATCTCGGCGATGAGATCGGCGCTGGCGAGCGATCCGGTTTCCTCGTCCGAGTTGATCAGGATGTCATAGCCAAGTGATCCCGCCGCGCCGGTCGCTTCGACCGCCTTGAGCGCGTGGAGCATCACCGCGATCCCGCCCTTCATGTCGGCGACGCCAGGGCCGTTGAGCACGTCGTTGTCGAGCCAGGTCTGCTCCTGAAACGGGTGATCCTTTGGAAAAACCGTGTCCATGTGGCCGGTGAACAGCAGGCGGCGATTGGCAGTCGGGCGGACGCGCACGACCAGGTGCTTGCCGTTCTCGATGGCGAATTCGCTGCCGTCGGCGGCGATTCCCGTGACCGGGGCGGGATCGACCAGTTCGACCTTTCCGGGAAGTGCGGAAAAGGCATCCGCGAGCGCGCTCGCCTGCTTCTTAAGACCTTCGAGATGGCCGGTGCCGGTGTTGATAGCGCACCAAGTCTGCACGTCGTCCAGCATCGACGCTGCGTCAATCTGGGCGTCAATTTGCGAGAGAAAATCAGGTTTCATATGCGACGGTCTCTAGCGGGCGAATGGAGCCACTCCAACCCCGTTGCAATCCAGCCTCGCTTTGGTCATATGACCCCGTCCTCCTCCCCAGGCCTCTCTTACGGACGTCACGAGGACAATAATGAGCAATACAGTCGACCGCGCCGGCCTTTCCATCGATGAAAAGCTGGCGACTTTCCTCGAATCGCAGGTTTTGAAGCCGCTCGGGCGCGATGCGGAAGCGTTCTGGAACGGTTTCGCCAAGCTGCTCGCCGAGTTCTCGCCGCGCAACAAGGCGCTTCTGGAGAAGCGCGAAGAGCTGCAGGCGCAGATCGACGCATGGCACACCGAGCGCCGGGGTCAGCCGCACGATGCGGGCGAGTATCACGACTTCCTCGAAAGCATCGGCTATCTCGTGCCAGAGCCGGGAGAGTTCACCATCGGCACGCAAAATGTCGATCCCGAGATCGCGACGATGGCGGGGCCGCAGCTGGTGGTGCCGATCCTCAACGCGCGCTTCCTGCTCAACGCCGCGAATGCGCGCTGGGGTAGCCTTTACGACGCGTTCTACGGCACCGACGCGCTCGACGCGCCGCCTGCCAAGCCAGGCGGATACGACAAGGCACGCGGCGACGCTGTAATCGCCCGCGGACGCGAGTTCCTCGATGAGGCCGTCCCGCTGGCCGAAGGCAGCTGGACCGACCTGAGCGATCCGAGCCAAGGCATCGCGATCGCCGATGAGAGCCAGTATGTCGGCAAGACCGCGAAAGGGCGGCTCTTCAGGAACAACGGCCTCCACATCGAAGTCGTCTTCGATCGCGATCATCCGGTCGGCAAGGACGACAAGGCGGGCATCGCCGATATCGTGGTCGAAGCCGCGCTCACCACCATCGCCGACTGCGAGGATTCGGTTGCGGCGGTCGATGCCGAGGACAAGCTGCTCGCCTACACCAACTGGCTCGGGATCATTCGCGGCGATCTTGAGGAAAGCTTCGAGAAGGGCGGGCGGACGATGACCCGCACCCTCGCAGGCGATAAAGTGTACCAGGACGGCGCGGGGAAGGAGCATAGCCTACCGGGCCGCAGCCTGATGTTCGTCCGCAATGTCGGCCATTTGATGACCAATCCTGCGATCCTCCTGCCCGATGGCAGCGAGATTCCGGAAGGCATCATGGATGCGGTTTTCACCAGCGCCATCAGCACTCTCGATGTCGAAGGCCACGGCAAATACGGCAACTCGAAGACCGGCAGCATCTACATCGTGAAGCCCAAGATGCATGGGCCGGAGGAATGCGCTTTCACCAACGACCTGTTCGACACGGTCGAAGATTTGCTTGGCATCAAGCGCCACACGATCAAGGTCGGGGTGATGGACGAGGAACGCCGGACCTCGGCAAATCTCGGCGCCTGCATCCATGCGGTGAAGGACCGCATCGTCTTCATCAACACGGGCTTCCTCGACCGGACGGGGGACGAGATCCACACCTCGATGCAGGCCGGGCCGATGCTGCGCAAGGGCGCGATGAAGGGATCGGACTGGTTGCAGGCCTACGAGGCGCGCAACGTCGCCATCGGGCTTAAACACGGGCTTTCGGGCAATGCGCAAATCGGCAAGGGCATGTGGGCCGCGCCCGATCTGATGGGTCAGATGATGGTCGAGAAGATCGGGCACCTGCGTGCCGGGGCGAACACCGCATGGGTGCCTTCGCCGACCGCCGCGACGCTCCACGCGCTGCATTATCATCGCGAGAACGTGTTCGAGATCCAGAAGTCGCTACCCGAAGCGCCCGGACTGGAGGCGCTGCTCACCATTCCTCTCGCCAGGGATACCAACTGGCCCGAGGACGAGCTGCGCGACGAGCTCGACAACAATTGCCAGGGCCTGCTCGGATATGTGGTGCGCTGGGTCGATGCCGGGGTCGGGTGCTCCAAGGTGCCCGATATCAACGATGTCGGCCTGATGGAGGACCGCGCGACATTGCGGATTTCCTCGCAGCACGTCGCCAACTGGCTGCTGCACGGGGTGGTGAGCGAGGAAATGGTAATGGATTCGCTCACCCGCATGGCGGCGAAGGTCGATGCGCAGAATGCGGGCGATCCGGACTACCAGCCGCTGATCGGCAACGAGGACGGCCCCGCCTTCCGTGCGGCCAAGGACCTGATCTTCAAGGGCGTCAAACAGCCGAGCGGTTATACCGAGCCTTTGCTGCACCGGTGGAGGCAGGTGAAGAAAGCGGTTTAGGCGGCTTTTCGCAATTTGAGGTCTTCGATCAGGGCTAGAGCAGGCGCGATGCTTGTCCGGTCCACGAAATCGAAGCCCTCGGCTTCTTCCTTCGCGGCCTGCTTGTCCGGATTGAAGAACGCCGCGATCTGCAGCATCAGGCGCGGAAACCAGCCGAGATCGCGCGGATCCTGCCGGCCGCGTAGCGCGACGTGGTGCATTCGCGCATGGAATTCAGGCGGCAAGTATTTCCTGAGCCAGCCATCGAGCTTCTCGCCCGCAGGCGCGCCGGAAACCGTGACAAACACGACCGGTTTGTCCCGCATTTCGGCGAGATGCACCGCCAGCCAAGGCAGGATCAGCGGCTTGTAGTAATAGATCGGGGTGACCAGCACGATGAAGTCGTATCCGGAAAGTGGCGGTGGCGACTCGTCGAGATCAAACGCCGGCAGGCCCGAATCCTCGGCGATCCACCCGGCGTATTCCGCCGTGCTGCCGTATCGGGTGAGGTAGAATATCGCTCCGTTCATGATCGGCTCCACTTGCTGTGAAGCCAGCATAACCATTTTCTGCGCGATCTGTCGTTGATCGGGGTCAAATTAGGGCAAGACCGATCCCTGTCGCAGCTCGGCTAGCTTCCGGTCACCAGACCCGAGCGCTTCCGACCCATCTGGATCCGTCCGACATTGGCGATCGGGCCGGTTCGTTGCACCTGTTCACCGGCGATTTCGGCGAGTTTCTCGCCGCCGATCGCGCGTTCGAATTCGATCCCGCACGATGTCTCGCTGGCCCAGACGACCCGGCAATAGATCTCTTCCTTGCCGAGCACGAGACATCCGCAAACGCCCTCCGGCGGCGGGGATGGCAATTCTAGCATCGCACCGCCATCGGAGATGTTCGCCATGCGGCATTCGCGCGTGCCAGAAACGGTCCGCAGAGCGGCCGGAATTTCGACCGAGAACCGCCCCGATCGACGGCGGTCAGCCTGTGCGGCTTGTTGGCGAAGGGCGAGGCTGCTCATGGGTGACCCTTTTCTTGTTATCGTGCGACCGATGCGAACCTTCCCTATTCCCCGAATGGCACTTCCACCGGGTTCGCAATCGTGATTATCCGAAATTAACCACGCTCAGTCGCCGATTGCGGCGGGATCGCCGAATTTCCCGGCCTGGTAGTCCTGGATCGCCTCGAGAATTTCCTCGCGCGTGTTCATGACGAAGGGACCGTGAGCGACCACCGGCTCGCCGATGGGGTCGGCATGGCCGAACAGCAGCAACGCGCCTTCATCGGACGCGACCTCGATCCCGTCGCCGTCCGAAAGCTGGGCGAGGTGCCACTTGGGCACTTCGCGACCCGAAACCGTCACCACCCCGCGCACGGTGTAGAACAGCACGCTGCGAGCCGCCGGGGCGGGCAAAGTCGCCGAGGTTCCGGGCGCAAATTCGACCGTCGCCAGCATCGCGCCGGTTAGCGGATCGACCGGAGCTGCTTCGGTGCCCGAAACCGCGCGCATGGTCACACCTTCGACCAGTTCGAGCGTCGCCATCCGCCCGGCGGGGACCGGCAGGTAATTGGGCTCGCTCATCTTGAGCCGCGCGGGAAGGTTCAACCAGAGCTGAAGGATTTCCATGTCTCCTCCATCGCGCTTGAAGTCCTCTGGCGAGAGCTCGGCATGGACCAGCCCGCTTCCCGCCGTCATCCATTGCACCCCGCCCTCGCGCACGATGCTTTCGCCGCCGCCGGTGTCGAGGTGTGAGAGGCTTCCGTCGAGGATGAAGGTCACCGTTTCGAAGCCGCGGTGCGGGTGCGGGCCGAAGGGGAGGCCGCGATTGCCCGGCGGGTACCTCTGCGGGCCGTGGTGGTTGAGGAACAGGAACGGGTCGACTTGCGGCAGCCCGGGACCGGGCACGGGACGCCGCGTGACGAGATCGCCGATGTCGTCGCGGATGGCCGGGTGGAGCGAAGTAACGACGCGGGTGGTCATGCCGGAAAAGCGCTTGGCGGGCCGACAGGTTCCGCCGAAGCGGGATCAGGACTCACCGCCGTCCTCGACGTCGGGCGCGTAGGGACTGCCGTTTAGGATCACGGCGGAGATCGCGCGCGTCGCGGCGATATCCTCGAGCGGATTGGCGTCGAGCAGGATCAGATCGGCTTCCTTGCCTTGGGTTACGCTCCCGATGCGGTCTGCGGCTTCGATATAGCGTGCGTTTTCGAGCGTGGCCGCGCGCAAGGCCTCGCCCGGCGTCATGCCTGCGCGGACCAGCAGGCCCAGCTCGGTGTGCATCGATACTCCGGGCACTACGAATGGGTTGGAGGCATCGGACCCGACGAGCACCGTAACCCCTGCATCGTGCATGCGGCCAACCAATTGCTCGCGCAGCTCATAGGCGGCCTTGCCATCGGCGATGCTTGCGAACGGCCCTTTGACATCAGCCTGCGGCGTGACGATCCGCTGGTAGATCGACGATAGCTCGCCGACCAGTTCCGGATCGGGCACAGCCGAAGGATAACGCCAACGCGGATCGTCGAGCACCACAAGGGTGGGGACGATGCCTACGTCGTTTTCCTTCAGCACGTCGAACAGTGCCGTTTCCTTGGCCGGATCGCGGGTCGCCGCCATTTCGGTCAGCTTCCCGTTGGTGAAAAGATAGGTCGCACTCGCGGTGAGCTTGGCGGCTTCCTCGGCGAACTCGGCGCGCCAGCGTTCTTCTTCGGAAGAAATATCCATGAAGATTCCGCGCAGGTGCTCGGCGGTGCGCAGGCCCGCTTGAGCGGCGGCCGCATAACCGACTTCGCCTGGAACATGCCCTGCGAAAGTCAGGCCCCGTGTCTTCGTCTCGTCGACGATGGCGGCGAAAACATCGGGCGTGAGATCGGTGTAGACCTTCACGAAATCGCCGCCCGCGTCGGCCACCTGGTTCACCAGTGCGCGGCCTTCTTCGGGCGTGGCAATCGAGGCGTAGTGCATCGCCCAGCTCGGATTGCGGGGGATGTTTCCGTCGAGGATCCGCAGCGCAAGCACCAGTTCAGGGCCTTCGAGCGTGCCCTCGGCGATCTCGCGCCGCATGGCGATTTGCCCGCGCGAGTCGGGTGTTAGCTCGTCGAAATGCGTGCCCATGTCGCGCACCGTCGTTACGCCGAACCGCAGGAACAGCGGCAGCGAATCGCGGTTGGTGTGGACGTGCATGTCGATCAGGCCGGGGATCAGGAACTTGCCCGTGCCGTCGATCGTCTCGAGCGTTTCGGGCCGGGCATCTTCTGCGGGGAGGATCATCTCGATCTTGCCCTCGTCGATCACCACCGTGCGGTTCGGTTCGATCTCGCCGGTTTCGACATTTACGATGCCGACATTGGCAATCGCGAGGTCATAATCCTGAGCGCTGGCAATACTCGATGCGGCCAGCGCGGTGAGCGCAATCAGGGATTTGTGCAGCATTGTCTCGGTATCCTCTCCGGCAAATTCTCACCCACAACCCTATCGAGCTACGCGCGGGGAATCGCGCCGGATGCAGACGCTAGTCGAGCGCTCGGGCCAGCTCGACGAATTCCGCGACGCTTACGGTCTCCGCGCGGCGAGTCTCGTCGATGCCGATGCTCGCCATCGCTTCGAGCGCGCCAGGCACGCCCTTGAGGCTTTGTCGCAGCATCTTGCGGCGTTGGCCGAAGGCGGCTTCGGTGAGCCGTTCGAGCGTTCGCGCCGAGACGCCTTCGGGTGCCGAGGCGGGCGTCACATGCACGATGGCGCTCATGACCTTCGGCGGCGGTGTAAAGGCGCTGCGGTGGACCTTCATCGCCAGCTTCGCCTCTGCACGCCATTGCGCGAGAACCGCGAGGCGCCCGTATGCGCTGGTGCCGGAATTGGCGACGATCCGCTCCGCCACTTCGCGCTGGAACATGAGCGTGAGCGAGTTCCATTGCGGCGGCCACTCCTCCCCAGAAAGCCAGCGCACGAACAGCGCGGTGCCGACATTGTAGGGGAGGTTGGACAGGACTGCGAAGGGTTCGCCGCCCATTACCGCGCCGTGATCGAGCTTCATGGCATCGCCTTCGATCACTCTCAGCTGTCCGGGAAAAGCCTCGGACAGTTCAGCGAGCGCGGGAAGGCAGCGGCGGTCCATCTCGATCGCGGTAACACGCGCCCCGGCGCGGAGCAGCGCGCGGGTCAATCCGCCCGGACCCGGGCCGACTTCGAGGACCGGCTTGCCCTGAAGATCGCCCGGTATCGCGGCGATTCGGGCTAGCAATTGCTCGTCGAGCAGGAAGTTCTGCCCGAGTGCCTTGGAGGCGGACAAGCCGTGTTTCGCGATCGTCTCGCGGATCGGCGGGAGCTCAGCCACCGGCTCGCGCCCGCGCGCCCACCATTTCGCCCGCCATGCGGATCGCGGCGCACATCGCGCCCGGGTTTGCCTCGCCTTTGCCGGCAATGTCGAATGCGGTTCCGTGATCGGGCGAGGTGCGGATGATCGGCAAGCCAAGCGTTACGTTGACGCCCTCGTCGAACTCCAGTGCCTTCAAGGGGATCAATGCCTGGTCGTGGTACATGCACAAAGCGACATCGTAACCTGCGCGCACCATCGGGGTGAACAGCGCATCGCCCGGGACGGGGCCGGTAACGGCGAGGCCTTCCTTTTCGAGAGCCCTAATGGCCGGCTGGATCACCCGAGCTTCCTCGTCGCCGAACTGACCGCCTTCGCCGGCATGCGGGTTGAGCCCCGCAATGGCGAGGCGGGGCCGGTCGAGCCCGAAATCGCGCGCGAGGGCCATGGCAACGATCCGCGCCTTGCGGGTAATCAGCTCCTCGGAGAGCAGCGCGGGCACGTCGGCAATCGCGACATGGACCGTCAGCGGAACGGTGCGCAGGCTCGGCCCGGCAAGCATCATGACCGCATCGCTCTGTTCGAGCGAGCAGGCGGCGGCCAGATATTCCGTTTGGCCGGGATAGTCGAATCCCACCGCCATAAGCTGGGATTTTGCCACCGGCGCGGTGACCACCCCCGATGCTTCGGACCGGAGTGCGAGCCCCGTCGCCCATTCCAGCGAAGACTTCGCCAGCTGTGCACCTTCGGCTGTGGGATTTCCCGGAGTAAACGCGGCATCGAGCCCGGCGAGGACAGGCAATCCGGCATGAAACGCCATCGGTGCCTCATCGGCCTGCGCGATCGGCACTAGCGGGCAATCGATCCCGACAGCGACGGCGGCGGCGCGCAGCACTTCGATCCCGCCGACCACGAAGAAGGGGGTTACTCCGCGCCCGCTTCGCAGCCTGGCGTAGCTTGCGCAGATGATCTCCGGTCCGATCCCCGCCGGATCGCCGAGCGATACGGCCAGCGGAAACGGAGCCTCGCTCATCGGTGCAGCTCAGTTATACTCGATATAGGCGTCGTTGCGCAGGTCGCGCAGGTAACGCTGGGCGCGCTTCGAGATACGTTCTTCCTTGATCTGGTCCTCGATCTGCGCCGCCGTCGGGGCGCCAACGTCAGGCGGATCGTCGCGGCCGCACAGCATTAGGACGCGAACGCCTTCCTGCGGACTGCCGAAGGGCGGGGTCGTCTGCCCGATCTGCAGGTTAAGGATGATCGAACGCAATTGCTCGGGAAGCGAGCCGGCGGTGATCTGGTCGTTGGCGACGACGGTCGCACCGATTTCCTGGCGCGCGCGTTCGGCATCGGCGCAGCCGCGCAAGGACTGTACGAAGGTCGCGAACTCGTTGACCTTCGCTTCGGCCTGTTCCTGCGTCATATCGGTCGGGAAATCGATCGAGATCTGGCGTAGGCTGAGCACAGCGTCTTCAGGGTTGGCCATCAGCACCTGACGCTTGTTGATCAGGTACAGAATCGAGAATCCGCCGGGGATTTCGATCGGCCCCTGCAACTGGCCGGGCTGCATTTCGCGCGCTGCGTTGCCGAGTGCCGGAGGAAGCTGGCCAAGCCGGATCCAGCCGAGGTCGCCGCCGACCGCCGCCGTGCTCGCTTCCGAATATTGCCGCGCATAAGCGACGAAGCTGCCGCCCTGCCGCAACTGCTCCATGATCGCCTGCGCGTTCTGGAGCACCGCCGCGCGGTTTTCCTGCGTGGCGGACAGGTAGATCTCGCCGAGGCGGTATTCATCGGTGCCGCGCGAATCCTCCATCCGCTTGAGCACTTCGTTCACTTCCTCGATCGACACGTTGACGAACGGAATCACATTGCGCCGCAGCAGGTTGTCCCACGCGATCTCGCCTTCGATCTGGCGCTTCAGCGCCGTTGGCGAGGAGCCGATCGAACGCAAATACTCGTCCATCCGCTCAGGGTTCTGCCCGAAATTCTGGACCGCTAGCTGCTGGTAGGTCGTTTCGACTTCCGAGCGCTCGACAGCCATTTCGAGCGCCTGTGCAGCCTGGATCTTGAGCGTTTCGTCGATGAGGTTGCGCAGGATCTGAACCTTGAGCCGCTGCAGTTCCTGCTCTGAAAGCTCGTTCTCCGAGGCGGCGGTTACCAGCGCGACCCGCTGGTCGATATCGGTGCCGGTGATGACATAGCCGTTGACCACCGCCGTCGCCGAACGCTCACCCGATTCCTCGCTGCCGAAGATCGAGAAATCCTGCGGCAGGCCGAACGGATTGTCGGCCGTGGGTTGAGCCTGCGTCTGCGCCCCGGTCGGTGCCGGAGCGGCGGCAAGGCCCATCAGGCCAGCAGCCGCAAGCAATGCGCAGCTTTTCGAAAAAACCTTCATCTTCACGTAATCAATCCCGGTTTGTCGTCTCGCTTAACTTTAGCGATTCAGTCTGTTGCGCGGCCCCTCTTCGCGCTTGCCATCGGGCCGTGCCACTCGGTGGCTTAACAAGGGATGAGTGGCCCCCGACCCGTTATTCGCGCCCTTTAACGCCTTTTTCCGCCGCTGCCAATTCGTGGACCCCGGCTTTGCCCGGTTAGCGGAAGCCGAGATTTCGCAGCGCAAAGAACAACTGGAACGTGTTGCCCCGCTCGGCATCGCCGGCGGTGATGAAATCGCGCCTCCATGTGAGGCCGAACTCGATACAATCGTCCTGGTAGGCCACGCCGAGCCGGGTGCGGATCGGTTCGAACCCGTCGGGTTGGAAGGTCGGGTCCTCATCGGCGTTGGTCAGGTTGAAAACGCCCGAACCGAACGCCGACCAGTTGCGGTCGAACGCGACCCGCGCGGCGGCGCGAAGCTCCTCGCGGTCTTGCAGATCCTCGACCGTCTGGATGTCGCGATTGAGGCGCAGGTAGCCGACTTCGAAATAGGTTTTGCGCGATCCGATCGTCGCGTCGATTTCGTTTCGGCGAATGGCTAGATTGTCCTTGTCGAGCCGGAAACGATGGGTGAACTGCAGGAAATCCTTGTAGCGCACCTCGGTGCGGCCGACGAAGTCCGATACCCTTTCGGACAACCCCGTTCCGTCGGGAAAAATCTCGCGCTCGGTGTTGAGGCGGTAGGACTGGCCGACATTTGTCTTCACGCGCCAGCCGGGCTTGCGCAGTTCCCAATCGACACCCCAGGTCACGCGCGCGCCGTCTTCGACGCGGTCGTATCCAGGGAAGCGGTTGAGCGCGAACAGGTTCGAATCCTCGAGGTCGATCGCACGCGCGTCCTCGTTCGGGACGGCGAGGTTCCGGATCGGCGGGCTGACGACCAGTTGCACCCGCGGGGTGAGCACTTGTGTGCCGCCGAATGCCTCGCCGACGAACGGCCACTCGACATCGATCGCCGCGGTCGCGATGCCGCGCACTTCCCATCCTTCGTTTCCGCGATAGCTCTCGGTGAGCGTCGCGAGGGTGTTGTCGGTATGATAGATGTCGCCGCGCACGAGCCCGGTGAAAGTCACGACCTGCCCGAGCCCGGTAAGCCTGCGCAAGTCCCATCTCGCGCCGGCAAAGGCGCGCTGCGTGTCCTGCCCGTCATTGCGGATGAGGCTGAGCGTGTTGGCCTGCAACTGGACCGTGCCGCCGAGCACCGGGTCATCGATCAGGCGGCGATAATCGAAGGCCGGGACCGCGACCGGGATCTGACCCTGTTCGGCGTTGATCCTGAGCGTCTGCGTCGCCCAACCTGCAACGGAAAGGTAGGATCTTTCATCGATGCGTTCGAGATTGACGGTCGAGCGCAGCCGGTCGTCGCGGCTGAGATCGTAGCGGCGCAGGAAAGTGCGATCGCTGGCGAGCCGGACCGATCCAGTAAGGCTCCATTCGGGCGAGAACTGGAACTTGCCGTTGGCGAACAGATACCCGCGCGGATCGCTTTCGGTCGTCGGAACCCCGGTGAAGTCGGCAACGCGGCTCGAAACGGTGGCATAGCCGGTGATCTGGTAGGCGCCCTTTTCCGTCAGGTGCCGCCACTGCCCGCGAGCCATCGGCGCGACCTCGGTGAAGACCGAGGCTCCGAGCCGCAGATCCTTGTTGTTTGCCAGCCGCCAGTAGTAATCGCCCGAGAGCTCGAGCCCGTTGACCTCGGAAATGCGGACATCGGGCACGAGAAATCCCGAAACCGCGCTGCCATCGGTGCGTAGCGAAAGGCCGGGAAGCGGCAGGATGCGCGCTCCGAACAGCTCGAGCATCGCGCCCTTGAAGCGCACCCGGCTGTCGGTCGGATCGTAGCTGACGCGGTCGGCGGTGATCCGCCAGCTCGGGTTTTTGGCGCAGCCATCGTCTCCCGTGACCGCGCAGGCGGTGTAGGCCGCATCGGTGAGGATGACGGTGCCGTCTTCGCCGCGTCCTCCCGATCGCGCCGCGAGCCTTCCGCCCGCGCGCAGCGCGAGCAGCAGTTCATCCATCGCCCCGGCTTCGAACTTGTCGTTGAGCTCGAGCGTATCGGTGAACAGCTGGTTTCCTGCGTCGTCGACAAAGCGGATGTTGCCGGTGGCCAGAATCTTCCCCGATTTGCGGTCCCACGAAACCTCGTCCGCGCGCACCGATCCGTCTTCGCTGCGCAGGATCACGTTACCGCGAGCCGTTACGATATCGGCTTCGTTGTCGTAGGCGAGCTGCTCCGCCTCGAAAGTGATGGTCTGGTCGGACAGCAGCTCGGCCACGGCATCGGCCGTCGTTTCGACGTCTTGCTCCGGTTCGGGCGCATCCTGCTGCGCGGCTGCCGGAACAGCGACCGACAGCGCCAGCGAGCCCACGATCGCCAGTGCGACCGGGCTTGTCCTGCAGCGCATATCTGTGCCGGTCCCGATCAAACTGTCGACCTTCCAAGCTCGCGACATGGCTTGCCTATTGCACCGCTCGCGCCTAATCGCAATCGCCATTCCAGAGCCCGACCGCTGGAGCCGTTTCGCCGTTCCGTGCGTTCGACGAAGCGGCCTGCTACCGGCCCGCATGTTCGCAAGAAATCCCCGGGAGACCCCATGAAGATCCAGTTCACCGACAGCCCGCCCGCCGATGTCCGGCTTATCGCAAGGATCGTGAACCAGGGTGATGCACTGTCCGATCTCGACGCCGCAATCGTCGACGGCGCGAAGGCGGCGCGATTCAAGGGACGTGTCGGGCAGGTGTTCGAGGGCTTCACGGTGGCTGACGGGGCGCTGCGCCGCGTGGCGATCGCCGGTGCGGGCGAAACCGACGCCGATGCGCGCCGCCTCAACATCGAGAAAGCCGGTGCGGCGCTCACCGCGAAATATCTCTGCTCGGGCGAAAGCAAGATGGTGCTCGACCTCGGACACGCCGATCTTTCGGGCGAGGAAGCCGCCGCAGCGCTGCTGGGCCTGCGCCTGCGCGCATGGCGGCATGACGAATACCGCACCAAGCTCGCGAAGGAAAAGCGTGTCTCGCTGAAAACCGTCCATGTCTTCGGCGCGCCCGACGGGACCGAAACGGCCTGGGAAGAGGCGGCGGCCATCGCAAAGGGCGTCGAATTCACGCGCACCCTCGTCGCCGAGCCGGCCAACATCCTTTATCCGGAAAGCTTCGTCGAACGCTGCGACGAGGCCTTCAAGGGAACCGGGGCGGAAATCACCGTGCTCGGCGAAGCCGAGATGGAGCGGCTCGGGATGGGCGCTTTGCTCGGCGTCGGACAGGGCTCGGAACGCCCGTCGCGCCTGCTCGCGATCCGCTGGAACGGCGGCGAGAAGGGCGAGAAGCCGACTGTGTTCGTCGGCAAGGGCGTCACTTTCGACACCGGCGGCATTTCGCTGAAGCCGCCGCCCGGCATGGAAGACATGAAGTGGGACATGGGCGGCGCAGGTGCGGTTGCGGGCGGCATGCTCGCCATCGTTTCGCGCAAGGCCAAGGCCAATGTCGTCGCGGTGATGGGATTGGTCGAGAATATGCCCGACGGCAAGGCGCAGCGCCCGGGCGATATCGTCACCACGATGAGCGGCCAGACGGTCGAAGTTCTCAACACCGATGCCGAAGGACGGTTGGTGCTGTGCGATGCGCTGCACTGGGCGCAAGAGGAATACGACCCGGCTCGCATCATCGATCTTGCCACGCTGACCGGAGCCATGATCATCGCGCTTGGCCATGAGCACGGCGGCCTCTTCGCAAATGACGACGATCTTGCCGACCAGTTGCTCGATGCGGGCAAGACGGTGGGGGACAAGCTCTGGCGCCTGCCGATCGGCCCTGCCTACGACAAGCTGATCGACTCGCCCATCGCCGACATGAAGAACGTCGGCCCGCGCCCTGCCGGTTCGATCACGGCGGCGCAGTTCCTGCACCGTTTCATCAAGAAGGGCATGCCTTGGGCGCACCTCGATGTCGCGGGCATGGTCTGGTCGGACAAGCCCGGCCACAGCTGGGACAAGGGCGCGACCGGCTATGGTGCGCGCCTGATCGACCGGCTGGTAAAGGACGTCGCGGAATAAGTCTCATGGGCAGGATGCGGAAGAAGGCGGACCTGCCCACCAAGATCTGCGAGACCTGCGGGCTGCCTTTCACATGGCGCAAGAAGTGGGAGCGCGATTGGGACAGCGTGAAGTATTGCTCCGAGCGGTGCCGGCGTTCTCGTTCACAGTGACCAAGCCACCCGCTCCCTCCACCCTTCCACCCGGAATATTGTCGGTTAGGATCCGGGTGGAAGGGTGGAGGGAGCGGGTGGCCTAGGCTATCCAACCAAACATGAAGATCGACTTCTGGCAGTTGTCTACCGATCCGGCGGAGAAGGTCTGCGCGCTGATTGCGCAGCGGGTGCTCGATTCGGGCGAGCGGCTGCTCGTCGTGAGCAACGATCCCGACCAGCGGGACACCATCTCGAAGGCGCTGTGGAATGCCGGGCCGACAAGTTTTCTGGCCAATGCCGAAGTGGATGCTGACGGTCCCGAGCGCCAGCCGGTGCTGCTCAGCGATGTGCCCGAACCCGCCAACGGGGCCGGCCACGTTATCTTTGCCGACGGCCAATATCGCGAAACGGACGGCTTCGAACGCACCTTTCTGCTGTTCGACGAGGCCACTGTCGAGCAGGCCAGGGCGGTCTGGCGCTCGCTCGACGGAAAGGACGATCTCGAACGCGCGTTCTACCGGCAGGAGGGCGGAAAGTGGGTCAAGGTCGCCTGACCCCTTGCGATTCGGCGGGTGTTGCGAGATGTTCGTTTCCGCATTGACCAGGGGGGGAAGCACCATGCTCCGCACGACAACCATCTTCGCCGCAACCGTTCTGCTCGCCGCGTGCGGTTCGGAAACTTCGGGCGAGTTCACCACGGGCGACGGTGAAACCGGCGAATACACGATCGACGAGACAACCGGCGAAACCACCGCATCGATCACGACGGACGAGAGCACGGCCACTCTGCGCTCGGGCGCGAATGTAGAGGTCGATTTGCCGTCCGGCTTTTCACTCTATCCCGGCGCGGAGGTCGTCTCGAACACTGTTGTCGATCACGCGGGTGGCAAGGGCGTCATGCTGGTGATGCAATCGTCAGACAGCACCGAAGACCTGATCGAGTTCTACCGTGAGCAAGCGGAAGAGGCGGGGATCAAGGTCGAACTCGACATGCGCATGAACGAGATGATGATGCTGGGCGGGCAAGCTGACGACGGAACGACCTTTTCCTTCAACACCTCGCCTTCCGACGATGGCGGCAATCGCGCCCAATTGATCGTCGGCACCAAACAGTAAGTCTCCCGCGAAGCCACAAAGGCTTGAACTGGCGCGCTGCCGGAGCTAGGGGCGCGCCGACAGGAATCTGCCCGCTTGCGGGTCTCTCTTCGCGCACCCCCTTTGCGCATCATTTCAAGGAACCAGTACAATGGCGGTTACCCGCACCTTTTCGATCATCAAGCCCGACGCCACGCGTCGCAACCTCACCGGCGCTGTCACCAAGATGCTGGAAGAAGCCGGACTGCGCATCGTCGCTTCGAAGCGCATCCACATGACCAAGGACCAGGCCGAAGGCTTCTACGCGGTCCACAAGGAACGCCCCTTTTTCGGCGAGCTCGTCGAATTCATGACCAGCGGCCCGGTCGTCGTGCAGGTGCTCGAAGGCGAAGATGCCGTGAAGCGCAACCGCGACATAATGGGCGCAACCAACCCGGCCGACGCCGCCGAAGGCACGATCCGCAAGACCTTTGCGGAATCGATCGAAGCCAACACCGTCCACGGCTCGGACAGCGAAGAGAACGCGAAAATCGAGATCGACTTCTTCTTCAAGCCCGAAGAAATAGTCGGCTGAACGCCGACATCGTCCGATAGCAGGAAGGCCGCTCCCATCGGGGCGGCCTTTTTCGTTGGCGGGATCAGCCGGCCTGGGCCGAGCGCTTGGCAAATTGCGCCAGCTGCGCCGAATGCGCGTGGTGGTGGCCGCTCTCGCTGCTTTCCATCTCGCGGTGCATCGCGGCGAGTGCTTCGGGGTTGAGGTCCAGCCCGAGCCTGGAATACGTTCGCGCGATTTCGCTTTCCCAATCGGCGTTGAGGTTATCGAAGTGCAGGCGGGCAATCGGACCTGACCAGCCATCGAGCGCTGCCGCCATGCGGGCTTCGCGCAGCGCCAGCTTGCGTCGCCACTCGGCCTCGATCCAGCCGAGATCGCAATTGTCGCACTGGATCGCCATCTGGTTGGCGACCAGCGAGACCGCGCTGCGCAGCACCGCTTCGAGCCTGCGCTCGGCGATCACCAGCCGCGCGTTCGGGAACTGGGCAAGCAGCGTTGCGAGATCTTCCGAGAATGCCGGGACCTTGAGCACGCGCGGCTTGTCGGCGAGCCCGCGATGCGCGGCGTCGGTCTTTAGCATCCGGGCGAATTCGCGATATACCGGCGCAGGCTCGCGAGCTTCGCTGAAAGCCGAATAGGACGGAATACGCCACTGCGATTCGTAGATCGAATGGTTGAGCGCCGCCGCGATCCAGCCCAATTCTTCCTCGACTTCGCCGCTCGCCATCGGGTGGATCACATCGATCCACGGATTGATCCGGCGCATCATCATCAGGTCGATCGCGCCCTTCATCCGCCGCATGTCCGGGAAGCTCGGCACCGGATGCGAAGCGTCGCAATACCGGGTCGCCGAATGCGCGGGATCGGCGGCGAGCAGCTTGTGCACGCGGGTCGTGCCGCTGCGCATGTGGCCGATGACGATGATCGGCGGGGCCAGCCTCGTTGCGAGCAGTTCGGGCCGGTCCATCCACAGCGCGCCGAAGCGCAGGCGGTTGCGGATCACGCGCACCAATTGCCCCCAGGCCATCGCCCGGCCGAGCGGGTTGAGATCGGCTTCGGCTTCGATCGCCTTCGTGAGCCGTTCGAGCCGCAGGCGGAAATCGGCGACGTCGTCCGGCTGGCGTCCGGCGATCTCGGCATCTGCGGCTTGGTCGCCGAGTGGCTTTGCCGCCGCCGTCCACAGCTCTTCTGCATCCAGAGATGGCGGGGGGAGCCAACGTCTGTCCCAAGCCTGCCGTAACCAGCCGTTCGCCTTGTCGACGATCGGCGCGCGGGCCAGCGGATGCGGGCGTTCGGGCAGGCTGGAAATTGCTCGCGACGCCATCAGAACTGATCCGCCACATTCATCAGCTTCGTAAGCCGCGCAGGCGCGACGCTCCGCCAGCTGCGTTCAAGCCATTCGCTTACGTGTTCCCAATCGACCCCCGGACGGTTGAGGATCAGCCCGACCCAGCCGCTCGCGCCATAATAGGCAGGTTTGAAATAGACCTCGGGCTGCGTCTCGACGAGGCCCATCAATTCGTCGATCCCGCTCGTCTTGACCAGCACGGCAATGTGCTCGCTGCCGTGATGCTGGTCGTTGAAATGCGCGAAGAACTTGCCCGATTTCTCGGTCCCGACTCGAAAGCCCGGCGATCCGTGGCTTTCGCGTGCGTGGGTTTCGGGCAGAGCCAGTGCGAGCTCTTGCACGCGCTGGTAGAGATATCCGGCATCGTAGCCGCGCGAGACGTAATCGGAGACCGCGCGCGGATAGAGCTGGTGCTCGGCGAACTTCACGCGCTCGGCGAGGCTTGCGGGCGTTTCGCCCGTACGGATCGCGACCTTCGCCTGCGCCAGCACTTCGCCAGCGTCGAGCTCGGGCGTGACGATATGCACGCTTGCACCGCCATGGCTGTCGCCCGCGTCGATGGCGCGCCTGTTCGTATCGAGCCCCTTGTACTTGGGCAGAAGCGAAGGATGGATATTGAGAATGCGGCCCTCCCAGCGGCGCACGAATTCGTCAGAGAGAATGCGCATATAGCCGGCCAAAACCAAATATTCCGTTCCCGCGTCGACCAGCGCGGCCTCCATCGCGGCGTCGTGTTCCTCGCGCGAGTGGCCCATGTGCGAATGGACGAAGGTGGCGATGCCTTCCGCCTCGGCGATGTCGAGCCCGGCCGCATCGGCTTTATTGCTGGCGACGAGGACGACTTCGTAGGCGGCGTTGTCGAGCAGGCTGGCATAAAGCAGCGCGGCCATGTTGGTGCCGCTGCCGGAGATGAAGATAGCGACCTTTGCCTTACGCAAGGTGGACCGCCTCCCAGCCTTCCTTGGCGCTCCACGTGCCTTGCGATCCGCGCACGGTGCAGCCGCGCTCGCCCGCTTCTATCGTGCCGATCCGCAAAACGGCCTCGCCTTCTTCGGCGAGCCGCGCGGTGATCTCTTCAGCCTTGTGAGCATCCACCGCGAGCACCATCCCGACGCCGCAGTTGAAGGTCCGCGCCATCTCGCCCGGTTCGATGTTCCCCTGCGCCTGCAGAAACGCCATCAGGCGCGGCTGCTCCCACGCATCGGCATCGACCACCGCATGCGCGCCCTTGGGCAGGATGCGCGGAATATTCTCGAGCAATCCGCCCCCGGTAATGTGCGCAAGGCCGTTCACCAGACCCGCGCGGATCAGCGGCAGCAGGCTCTTCACGTAAATGCGAGTCGGTTCGATCAGAGCATCGATCAGCAGCCGCTCCTGATCGAACAGGGCGGGGCGGTCGAGCTTCCAACCGAAATCGGCCGCCAGCCTGCGCACCAGCGAATAGCCGTTCGAATGGACACCCGAGGAGGTGAGCCCGAGCAGGACATTGCCCGGCGCAACCTTGTCGCCGGTCAATTGCTCACCGCGCTCGACCGCGCCGACACAAAAGCCTGCGAGGTCATAATCGCCATCGGCATACATGCCCGGCATTTCCGCCGTCTCGCCGCCGATCAGCGCGCATCCGGCCTGTTTGCAGCCCTCGGCTATCCCGGCGATCACGCGCTCGGCAACCCCGTTTTCCAGTCGCCCGGTAGCGAAGTAATCGAGGAAGAACAGCGGCTCGGCACCTTGCACTATCAGGTCGTTGACGCACATGGCGACAAGGTCGATCCCGACGGTATCGTGCCGGTCATGATCGATCGCGAGCTTGAGCTTGGTCCCGACGCCATCGTTGGCCGCGACCAGCAGCGGGTCCTCGTATCCCGCCGCCTTGGGGTCGAAGAAGCCGCCGAATCCGCCGAGTTCGCTGGTCGCGCCGGGCCGCGCGGTGGCTTTCGCCAGCGGCGCGATTGCCTTCACCAGCGCGTTGCCGGCATCGATCGAAACGCCTGCATCGGCGTAGGTGTAGCCTGCGGCGGCGTTTTTGCCGCTTGAACCGGTGTCAGACATCATACAATCCCCAGCCTCATGCCCACCCCTCTAGCCTTTCCTGCTTGGAATTCCACGCCGGTTTGGGCAAAAGGCCGCTGATTTCCCCGATGGCTGCTACGATCACCCATTCCGGCCCTGCCAAAGAGGCCTCCAAGCGCGCCACCGCCCCAGCGTGGCTGCGGCGTTGGAGTGCGGCGTTGATCGCGGTCGCCTTGCTCGGCGGAGCCTACCTGGTGGTTGCGCAGGTTTCGGGTGATCGCGGGATCGCGCCAACCGCCTCGAGCGCCGACGTCGAAGTGCGCGGGATCGAGGTCGATATCCGCGCGGATAGCGGCGAGGAAGCCCGACAGGAAGCCTGGAAGCGCGCGCAGCGGCTCGCGTGGCAAAAGCTCGATGGTCCTCCGGTTTCCGACAGCCAGCTTTCGGGCATGGTCTCCTCGATCGTGATCCAGCGCGAACGGATCGGGCCGAAACGCTACGTTGCGACGCTCGGCGTGGTCTTCGATCGCCAGCGCGCCGCACGCTATCTCGGTGGTGCCACGCAAGGGCGATCCTCTGCGCCGATGATGCTGATTCCGGTGACGGTGCGCGCCGGTACCTACACCACGTTCGAAATGCGCAATCCATGGCAGCGCGCCTGGGCGGAGTTCAATCCCGGCACCAGCAGGATCGACTACGTCCGCCCAACCGGCGCAGGCGGAGACTCGCTGCTGCTTACTTATGGCCAGACCGGAAGGCGCAGCCGTGCATGGTGGAGCTCGACGCTTGACCAGTACGGGGCTGCGGATGTCCTCATTCCGATTGCCACGCTCGATCATCAGTTTCCCGGCGGCCCCGTCAACGGGACCTTCACGGCGCGCTACGGGCCGGACAACCGCGTGCTCGAGAGCTTCGAGCTGGACGCGGACAGCCCGGCGAGCCTGCCCGACATGCTGACCCAGGCGGTCGAGCGGATGGATGCGATCTACCAGCGCGCGCTCGAAGACGGCAAGCTGCGGCCCGATCCCACGCTGAGGGTCGGCGGATCCGGCGAGATCGATCCCGCGCTCCAGCGGCTGATCGAAATCGGCAGGGCAATCCGCGCCCGCGACGCGGCGGCCGCAGAGGGCGCCACCGTTGCGACCGGGGAGCCGGGCGCCGAACAAACCACGCCGCCGCCGGCTGCTGCGGTGGTGCGCAGTTTCGTCGTCCAGTTCGCTTCTCCCGATGCCGCGACCTTCGATGGCGCGCTTTCGGGTGTGCGCGGCACTCCGGGCGTTCGCGGCGTTGCGGTCACGAGCACGGCGATGGGCGGAACGTCGGTGATGAGCGTGAGCTATGGCGGTTCGATCGACGAGCTCGCAGCGGCGTTGCGGGCGCGCGGCTTCAACGTCACCCAGGGGGCGAACGCGCTCGCCATTAGCCGCTAAGGCCGCCGCTATGGCCAAGGACGCCAA
Organism: Erythrobacter sp. GH1-10; assembly: GCF_045363165.1. Classification (NCBI taxonomy): domain Bacteria; kingdom Pseudomonadati; phylum Pseudomonadota; class Alphaproteobacteria; order Sphingomonadales; family Erythrobacteraceae; genus Erythrobacter; species Erythrobacter sp. GH1-10. The sequence continues at coordinate 1,291,435 of NZ_JBJFLP010000001.1, forward strand.
CCGATCGACCCAGATAGCTTTGCCGTTGGCCCCGCGAGATGGGCGCGAGGCGCAACGCATCGTCGTCGGCAATGCCAATGCGGATGTTATCGAAGCGTTGCGCAATCCGGCGCGCTGGCCGTTTCACACCGCCGTGCTGACCGGCCCGCCGCGCTCCGGCAAGTCGCTGATCGGGCGTTGGGCCGAAGGGCACGGCGTGGCCGTGATCGACGGCGCGGATAAGATCGACGAAACCGAGCTGTTCCATCGCTGGAACGCCAGCCAGAAAGGTGGGTCGAAGTCCGGCGAGCCGCTGCTTTTGATCGCCGATGCGCAGCCGTGGGAGATTGCCTTGCCGGACCTCCGATCACGGCTTGGTGGCTCGCTGCAACTCGAAATCGGCGAACCGGACGACGAGATGGCGGCGGAGTTGATCCATGCTCATGCCGAACAGCGTGCGCTCTCCTTGGCCGATGGTGCGGTGGAGTATCTCGTGCCGCGCACGGAGCGCAGTTTTGCTGCGCTGGAGAAGCTGGTTGCGACGATCGATCGCATCAGTCTTGAACGGCAGGCCCCCGCCACCATGTCGGTATGGCGCTCCGCGCTGGAAGCTTTGCAAGGGCCCGAACAACAAAAGCTGTTCTAGTGCCAGCTTGCATCACACCGGTTTTGGTGGGAGAAAAATGCCATGTTCGACGGTCTGAAGAGCTATCTGGACTCGATCCAAGCACGCGATCCCGCACCGCGTTCGCGTTGGGAAGTCCTTTTATATCCAGGTGTTTGGGCGCTGTTCTTCCACCGGATTGCGCACTGGCTGTTCGATGCCAAGCTGTATTTCCTGGCGCGCTTCGTGAACCATTTTTCGCGGATGATCACCGCCATCGACATCCATCCGGGCGCGACCATCGGCAAGAATTTTTTCATCGATCACGGCTTCACCGTAATCGGGGAGACCGCCGAAATCGGCGATAATGTGACGATTTACCAGTGCGTCACCTTGGGCGGGACCAACCCGACCAACGGGATCGGCGGAAAGCGCCACCCGACCCTCGAAGACAACGTGATCATCGGCTCGGGCGCGCAGATCATCGGCCCGATCACCGTAGGCGAACGTGGGCGCGTGGGTGCCAATGCGGTGGTGATGGAGGATGTCCCCGCCGGCGCGACCATGGTCGGCGTGAAAGCCCGTTCGACGCTGGTTCCGGCGGAAGACTGGGCCAAGGAATTCATTCCCTACGGCACCGTTCCGCAGTGCGAGGATGCCGAAGGCAACCGGGTCGATTGCATCGAGAAGCTCGAAGGCGAGCTTGCGGCCCTGAAAGCGGATCTGGCTGCACTCAAGGCCGAGCGTCAGTCGGAGGAAAAGTCCGCGGAGCAGGCCTCGCTCGATCTCGATCCCAAGAAGAGCGGGACGGGTAGCTGATGAGTTCCGGCATGGGGCCGGGAGCGCCCGGACAGGTCGTTGCATTTCCCGGAAGGGCACAGGGCCAGATCGGGTTCGAACGGGATGAATTGCAGCGGATCCTCGACCTCTATGGCCGCATGGTCGCTGCCGGCCAGTGGCGCGACTATGCGATGGATTTCGACAAGCACGCGGCGACGTTTGCCGCGTTTCGCCGCACCGCCGAGCGTCCGCAGGCGCGGGTGGAGAAACGCCCGGCGCTACGCAACAAGCAGGGCATGTGGACGCTGTTCGGCGAACACGGCCAGATCCTCAAACGGGGGCATGAGCTCGCGGGTGTGCTGGCCCCGATGGAGCGCCGCCTGCTCAAGGCCGTCGACGACGACTGAGCGCGGCGGCGCGCTCCCGTCAGGCCGGAGTGGCAGCGGGTGCGGCCAAGGCCACATCGCTGGTCGCGGGCAGCCTTTGTTGGAGATTCTCGGGTAGGGCCGAGACCACGCTGCGGCGGATCGGCTGCCAGAAGGCCGAGAGGCTGAGCAGCGCGGAGCCGATCACCAGTGCGGTCAGCGCGAAATTCAGCTCCACCGCGCCGAATTCACGGAACAGGAAGGTGAGCGCAAACAGCACGTAGGCGAGAGCCGAAACCAGCAGCGCCCGGCGGTCGATCGCCAGCGCAAGCAGGCCGAACCCGATATAGACCGCGACCACTCCGATCGCCGCGCCGACGCCGATATTGTCGCCGTCGGTCACACCGATCAGCGAGAAGATCGGGTGCGCGATCATCGGTGCTGCCAGCAGGTGCAGCCAGAAGGCGACATCGCTGCGTCGCGTGGTGCGCTCGAGGTCCGTCACATCCCAGCGCATGGCAAAAGCGAACACGCCGAGACCGGCGACGAACACCAGCGCGAGGATGACGTCCGGGTTGAGGTCGCGCGGGCCGAGACCGGCAACGATAAGCGCGATGACGGTCGCGGCGATGGCAGCCGCTCCCGCAGCGACAGTGATCGGCACCATGAAGCGTCGCCAGTGGATAAACGCACCGCCTGCGGCAACGAGCGCCGCGAGGGAAATCAGCACCGCGCCAAGCTGGTCATTGCCGCGTTCGACGATGCCGACCGCGACGCCCAGCACGGTGGCAAAGGTTCCGCCGACGAACGCCAGCAGCAGCAGGATCGATGGCAGTGCCATGCGGCGCTTGCGCGTGAAGAATTCGGCGAGGGGCCATGCGGCTGCGGCCACGAACAGGCCGGAGAGCGAGATCTGCCACGCCTGCTTGATGTTGTTGGCCTCGCGCCAGGCAGCCAATTGTGCCTCGGTTGCCGGGGGATTCTGCTGCATGAGTTGAAGGAAATCTTCAGCCGGGGCAACGATGCCGGCAATCGCCTGTCCGATCGCTCCGACAGCAAGCAGCAGGATGACGATCCCGATGCTGACGAAGATGTCGTTGAAGCTGTTGATGAGCCGGAAATCTTCTTCCGACGACCGCGGCAGTTCGCGCACGCGGGTCATGTAGGTGCGGAATTCCTTCGCGGACTCGGCGCTGAGCGCGCCCGCCGCCACCGCGGAATTGATGTCGTCTTCGCTGTACATCGAAATTCTCCCTGTTGCGCGGGAAAGTAGGCAAGGTGTATTACTGTGTCAATACGCCACGATGCTTGCGTGTGCCGATCACGATCAGTCCTGCGCCCAGCGCTAGGTCCACACCGAGGCAGAACGGCGGATACCAGCCTGGTAATCCAGCCGCTTCACCCGCCAGCAAATCATATATTCCGTGCGCTGCGAGCGCGAACCCCACGCCTGCGGGCCAAATTCGTCTGGAAAGGAGCCCGGCTGCCATGAAGGCACAGGCAATTGCGACTTCGATAAGGATCGCTCGCACATCGCCGGTGGCCAGGCGCGCACCGACATAGATTGCGACGATGATGCCCAAGCCGATATTGGCGGTCTCGAAGATCGTCTTGGGTGCCAGGCGCCAATGCAGGAGCAGTACGGCTAGTGCCGGAACCGCTCCTGCGAACGCATAGAGCGCGAAGTGCGCCAAGCCATTACCCGCGCGCGCTGCTCGGACCGGTGCCGGTCACCTTCTGCATTGCCTTGAGGATATTGGCGCTCTGCTCGCTCCCGCTCTGCGGTGCGGTGAGGTTCGAGAATTCGCTGATCTTGGCCCAGTTCTCGGCGAAGCCTTCGACCGTGCGCTCGCCTTCGGGCAGCCACACGGCATCGTTCATCACGGTCCATGCCGAGTGGTAACCACCCGCACCCGCGCCGACGATGGCGTTGGTCGGGGCGTCTTCGCTGACAAGGAAGAGCGCAGCCGGGACTACGTTCACCGGGTCGAACAGCTTGAAGGCTTCTTCGGGGAAGAGGTCTTCGGTCATGCGCGTGCCTGCGACGGGCGAGAGCGTGTTGACCTTGATGTTGTACTTCGCGCCCTCGAGCTGGAGCGTCTTTGTGAGGCCCGCAAGGCCGAGCTTGGCGGCGCCATAGTTCGCCTGGCCGAAATTGCCGAACAGGCCGGTCGAGGAAGCGGTCATCAGCACGCGGCCATAGGCCTGCTCGCGGAAGGTTTCCCAGCAGGCCTTGGTGACGAAGGCCGAGCCGGTGAGGTGCACCTTGAGCACGAATTCGAAATCGGCCGGGTCCATCTTGGCGAAGGTCTTGTCGCGCAGCACGCCGGCATTGTTGATGAGCACGTGCACGCCGCCCCATTTCTGCTTGGCGTCGGCGACCATCTTTTCCATCTGCTCGTATTCGGTGACCGAGCCGCCGTTCGACATCGCTTCGCCGCCCATCTTCTCGATTTCCTCGACGACCTGCAGCGCCATGTCCGAATGGCCGGTGCCATCGCGTGAGCCGCCGAGATCGTTGACCACGACCTTCGCGCCGCGGCGGGCGAGTTCGAGCGCGTATTCGCGGCCCAGACCGCCGCCTGCGCCGGTCACGATTGCTACCTTGTCCTTGAAATCGATGCTCATGATGGTTCTCCTGTCCGAATGCGGCGTATGGCTTCCTTGGCTTTACGCTCGCGTAAACTTTGACGGGCGCTGGGTGGCAGGAATCGTGCTGTGTTGCAACAGCGTGCTTTGCCTGCCCCGCGCGCCGTAGGGTCAGGCGAACCGATTACAGCGTTTCAAGGGCGGGAATGAGGCGATCGAGCGAATCGATCACAGCATCGGCGCCAAGCTCGTGTGGCGGCTTGTCGCAATAGCCATAGGCCGCTGCGATCACGGGCACCCCCGCTGCGCGTGCGGCCTTCACGTCGTAGGTCGAGTCCCCGATGAAAGCCAAGCGGTCCGCACCGCAGCGTTTCTGCGCTTCGAACAACGGATCGGGGTGCGGTTTCGAGATGTAGCGCCCGTCTGCACCCTTGCCGAGGCTGTTGCCGCCGATCACGGTTTCGAACGGGTCGATGAAATCGAGCTGGGTGAGGATGGAACGGGCGAAATCCTCGAACTTGTTGGTCACGACTGCCAGTCGGACGCCTCGTCCGGCGAGCTCCGCTACCACTTCGCGAGCGTGGGCATAGGGCTGCGAATGCACGGCGTTGTGCTCCGCGTAATAGGCCAGCATCTGCTTGTAGAGCGCGCGGAAATCGTCGCCTTCGGGTCCGCCGGGCATACCGCCTTGCGCCTCGACCGCTTGGGCGAGCATGATCTTCGCTCCGCCGCCGATCAGATCCTTGCTGGAATCGACCGGAACCGGGTCGAACCCGCCAAGTTCGAGTGCATGGTTCACCGCCGCGCCGAGATCGCGAAAAGTATCGAGCAGGGTGCCGTCGAGATCGAAGCCGACAGCGTCGAAGGGAAAATCAGCCATGGCGGGCGCGGTGCAGGATGCGACTTCAATCTGCAAGCGTTTGGTGCCATGTGGCGCATATGACCGATTTTGCCGCCATCATCCTTGCCGCGGGCAAGGGCACCCGCATGAAAAGCGACCTGCACAAGGTGCTGCACCCGATCGCGGGCAAGCCGATGCTGATGCACCTGCTCGACAGCCTGGCGGAGTTGGAGCCGCAGCGCACGGTGGTAGTGGTCGGCGACAAGCGCGCACAGCTGGACGAGGCACTCGAGGGGCGCGATATCGCCACGGCGTTGCAGGACCCGCAGCTAGGCACCGCGCACGCCGCACTGCAGGCGAAAGAAGCGCTCGCGGGCTTTTCGGGCAATATCCTGGTGTGCTTCGGCGATGTGCCGATGGTAACCGCACAAACGGTGCGCAAGCTGATCGCCGCACTTGATGGCGGGGCCAAAGTCGCAGTCCTGGGTTTTCGACCCGCAGATGCGCTTGCCTATGGCCGGATCCTTGCCGATGGTGACGGGACCGTGCGCAAGATGGTCGAGTTCAAGGACGCGACCGAACGCGAGAAGAAGACCCGCCTGTGCAATTCGGGTCTGATTGTCGCGCATTCCGACGACATGTGGCCGCTTCTCGACGCAGTCGATAACGACAACGCTCAGGGCGAATACTACCTCCCCGACGTCGCCACCGGAGCGATCGCGCGCGGGGACAAGGTAGTCGTGGTTGAAACCGATCCAGAAGAAGTCGCCGGGATCAACTCGCGTGCCGAACTTGCCGCGGTCGAAGCGCATTGGCAGGCGTCCAAGCGCGACGAGGCGATGGCCGGCGGCGCGAGCCTCACGGCGCCAGATACGGTGTTCTTTAGCTGGGATACCGAGTTGGGCCGCGATGTGGTGGTTGAACCCAATGTTGTGTTCGGCCCCGGCGTGAAAATCGCCGACGGCGTCCATATCAAGGCGTTCTGCCACATCGAGGGCGCGACCATTGCCAGCGGCGCGCAAGTCGGGCCGTTCGCGCGGTTGCGCCCCGGCGCGGTGATGGAAGAAGACAGCTTCGTCGGCAATTTCGTCGAGATGAAGAAGGCGGTGCTCGGAAAAGGCGCAAAAGCCAGCCACCTTTCCTACATCGGCGATGCGACCGTGGGCGAGAAGGCCAACATCGGCGCGGGCACGATCACCTGCAATTACGACGGCTATTTCAAATACCAGACGGTAATCGGCGATCGCGCTTTCATCGGGTCGAACAGCGCACTGGTCGCGCCGGTTACCATCGGCGCGGATGCGATCGTCGCGGCAGGTTCGACCGTCAGCCGCGATGTCGGTGCGGGCGACCTGCGCATGGTGCGCGGCGAGCAGATCGTGAAAGACGGCTGGGCCGACCGCTTTCACGACGCGATGAAAAAGAAGAAAGCGGCGGCGAAGAAGGACAAGTGAGCGAGGAAACGCTCACCTGCTGGCTGTGCGGGCGCGGGTTCGAGACACGCATCCAGCGGCACCATCCGGTGCCCAAGGCGAAGAAGGGGCGCGGCACGGTTCCCGTCCACCCGATCTGCCACAAGACGATCCACGCCAATTTCACCAATTCGCAGCTGGCGCGGCTCGGGGACGATCCCGAGGCTTTGCGCGAGAATCCTGCCATCGCGAAATTCGTCGACTGGGTGAGCGGCAAGCCGCCCGACTTCCACGCACCCACGCGGCGTTGACCGGCCCGTCCGGGAACCATTGGGCCCCGTAGCTGCTGATAGTTCGAGAGACACTGTCAGGAGCACACACATGGGTATCGCACGCTGGATCGCAACAGGCGTCGGCATCGCCACAATCGGCGCAGTCGCCGCCTATGCGCAATATCGCGACATCGAGAAGCCGGCCTACGAAGTCGTGATCGACGAGGACGGGTTCGAACTGCGCCAGTACGCGCCGATGGTAGTCGCGCAGGTGACGCACACGGGTACACGCCGTCAGGCACGCGGGGCGAGTTTCCGTCGCCTTGCCGCTTACATCTTCGGCGAAGACCGGCCCGCTGGCGGCGAGGACATCGCCATGACTTCGCCGGTGATTACCGAGAAGGTCGACCAGAACGAGAAGATCGCGATGACCTCCCCCGTGATGACGGAGAATACCGGGGGAGACACATGGCGCATGCGGTTCGTCATGCCCGCCAAGTACACGCTAGAAACGCTGCCGGAGGCTCCGGCGGATATCACCCTCACCGAAGTGCCGGGTCGGCGCATGGCGGCGGTGCGTTTCAACGGAAACGCTCGCGATGCCGATCTGGAGGCGATGGAAAAGCTGCTGCGCGACTGGATCGGACGGAAAGACCTGACGCCCGTCGGTGGCGCGGAGTACGCGTTCTACGATGCCCCGATGGTGCCGGGGCCGCTCAGGCGCAACGAAGTGATGATCGAAGTGGCGGCCGAATAGGAGACTTGGTCGTTCAGGGGGAATTCGGCCGCCGCTTCGGGGTACCGCTCACGCGTCTTCGAGCGTGCGCTTCTGTGCCGGCTTGCGTCCGGTGTCACGCTCCCACTGTTCGAACTCGCTGCGGCTCAGGAGATACCGCTCGCGGGCTTCATGGAAGCTGATGACGCGGTCGTGCACGGCTTGCACGACGTCGGCTTTTTTCGATTTCGACCAATAGACGCGGTGCGACTTGGGCAGGCCGTACTGCTTGATCACATCGGCGATGGAAAGATCCCTGGGGTATGTCACGTTCTGTACTCCTTCATGTCGAGCCCCGTTTTCACAACGCCCTCTGTTGCGTGAGTGAAGGATCGCGATTTTGGACTTAATGCGGAGCTACCAAGCATGGTTAATTCCGCGTTGACGCCGCCTTGCGTTTTCGGCGTGCGACGAAGCGAGTGCAAACTGTCGGTTTGTTTTACACCCTGAAATTCCAGCAGAAAAAAGGGCGACCCGATTGCGGGCCGCCCTTCATTTTCGCGTGACTGCGACTCGGTTCAACCGCCGGTGTTTTCATCCATCAGCTGCTGCATGAGATAGACGTATTGCAGCGCCTGAAGCTTGGCGCGCTGCTCGTTGTCGACGCCGCCGGAGTGCCCGCCGACCGTGTCCTCGAAGTAGTAATAGGGCTGGCCGAGCTTCTTGAGCTTCGCCGCACCTTTGCGCGCATGCGCCGGATGGGTGCGGTCGTCGGCAGTCGAGGCCCACAGGAACGGGGTGGGGTAATCCACGCCCTCGACGATCTTCTGGTAGGGCGAATAGCCTTCGATCCACTCACGCTGTTCCGGGATACGCGGGTCGCCATATTCGCCGATCCACGACGCGCCGCGTCCGATCAGGTGATAGCGCAGCATGTCGAACAGCGGGATCTGGACGATCGCCGCACCGAACAGGTCGGGGCGCTGGGTGAAGGCCGTCCCGACCAGCAGGCCGCCTTGCGAGCCGCCCTGGATGCCGAGGTGCTCGGGGCTCGTGAAGCCCTTGTCGACCAGATCCTGCCCCACGGCGATGAAATCGTCCCAGGTGCGCTGCTTGTTCTCGCGGATCGCGGTCTGGTGCCAGTTCGGCCCGAATTCGCCACCGCCGCGCAGGTTGGCGAGCACATAGGCGCCGCCATTCTCGAGCCACAGCTTGCCGGTTGATCCGAGATAGCCGGGCAGGCGCGGGATCTGGAACCCGCCATAGCCGGTCATCAACGTGGCGGTGGTGCCGTCCATATCCATGCCCTTGGGCTTGACTATGAAATAGGGGATCCTGGTCCCGTCCCTGCTCGTCGCCTCGTGCTGTTCGACTTCCATTCCGGCCTTGTCGAAATAGCTCGGGCTGGTCTTGATTACGCGCGGTGCGGCGGTCCCGTCCGAGTAGTAAAGCGTTGTCGGATTGAGGAAATCGGTGACCGTGAACATGATCTGGTCGGTTTCGTCGGACGAGGCAGCTATGCCGACGGTGGCGTTGTCGGGCAGCTCGACCTCTTCGCTGACCCACGCTCCTTCGACATAGTTGAACTGCAGCACCTTGCCGACGACATTGTCCAGCATCCCGACGAACAGCGCGTTGCCTGTGATCGAGCCGCCGCGCTTGGTCTGCCGCTCGCCCGGAGCCCACACCAGTGTCTTTGTGGCGCCGTTGGGGTCGGCCTTCCATTCCTCAAGATCGACCGCGATCAGGCTGTCGGCGGGAAAAGTCTGGCCGTCCACCTCCCAGTCGACATCGGTCGAATAGAGCAGGTGCCCGTCGACGATGCCGTAGGGGTTCGCTTTCTTCGGGATGTCGAGCTCGATCCACTCGCTGTCCTTTTCGACGTAGTAGACGCTTTCGTGGAAGCTGACGCCGCGGAATGCGGTGCGCGCGTGGATATAACCGGTGTTGTCGCGCAGCAGGCTCGCGCCCGCCCACACATCGGTGGGCTCGCCGCGGAAGATTTCGGGCGCATCGGCAAGGTCGGTGCCGCGCGTCCAGACGCGGCTGGTGAAGGGATATTCGCTTTCGGTCAGCGTGCCTTCGCCGAAATCGCGACCGACCAGCAGCGTGTCCTCGTCGATCCAGCTGATCCCGCCCTGGCTCTTCTCCTCGATCGCGAAGCCGCCTTCGACGAACTGTTTGGTCGAGGTGTCGAATTCGCGCATGATGGTCGCGTCTTCACCGCCGTCGCTCAAAGCGATCATGCACTTGGTGAGGGCGGGCGGCAGGCAGGTCGAACCCTTGTAGACCCATTCCTTGCCTTCTTCAGCGGCCAGCGCGTCGATATCGAGCACGGTCTCCCATTCGGGCTCGTCGGTCTGGTAGCTTTCCAGCGTCGTGCGGCGGAGCAGGCCCTTCGGGTTCTCCTTGTCCTGCCAGAAATTGTAGAGCCCGTCCGGACGGAAGCTCACATAGGGGATGCGATCTTCGCTGTCGTAGATCTCCAGCGCCTCGGCTTTGAGCTGCTCGAAGCGCGGATCGGTTTCGAGTGCGGCAAGTGTGCGCTCGTTCTCGTTCTCGACCCATTCGAGGGCCTCCTCGCTGCGCGCTTCCTCAAGCCAGATGTAGGGATCCTGTTCGGGGCCGGGGATGCCATCGGCGGGCGCTTCGGCCTTGTGGTCGTCGGCGTTTGCGCCGCTAGCAGCGGTGATCGTCATGGCAGCGCCCAGTGCCAAAGCAATTGCTCGTGTGGAAACAAGTTTCAAATGTCCTCTCCTTGGGGGGAAATGCATGATCGGAATGTGGCGGTGAAGGGTGCGAATGTGAAGGGAAATCCAATGAAAAAGGGCGGCGCCACATCTGCTGTGGAGCCGCCCTGTCATGTTTCTTGCCGTGGTGCCCAAGCTTACGCTTCGACATGCTCCGCCAGCACGGTGAGGCCGTTTTCACCGACTTCGGCAAAGCCGCCGCGAACCTCGATCATCTCGGGCGCGGCGCCGTCGCTCTTGTAGACCTGCACCGCACCGTCGCGGATGGTCGACATGAACGGCGCGTGGCCTTCGAGCACGCCGAATTCGCCTTCGGTGCCGGGGACGACGACCATGTGGACGTCTTCCGAGCGGACCAGCTTGGCCGGGGTTACGAGTTCGAAGTGGAGGGCCACTGTCTTACGCGTCCTCGGCCAGCTTCTTGGCCTTCTCGACTGCCATGTCGATGCCGCCGACCATGTAGAAGGCCTGCTCGGGCAGGTGGTCGTATTCGCCCTCGACGACAGCCTTGAACGATTTGATCGTGTCTTCGAGCTGGACGAAGATTCCGTCGATGCCGGTGAAGACTTCGGCGACGTGGAACGGCTGCGAGAGGAAGCGCTGGATCTTGCGCGCACGCGCAACGGTCAGCTTGTCCTCTTCCGAAAGCTCGTCCATGCCGAGAATGGCGATGATGTCCTGCAGCGACTTGTACTTCTGCAGCGTTTCCTGAACCTTACGAGCGGTTTCGTAGTGCTCCTGACCGACGACACGCGGTTCGAGAACGCGGCTGGTCGAGTCCAGCGGGTCCACCGCCGGATAGATGCCGAGTTCCGAGATGGCGCGCGACAGGGTCGTCGTTGCGTCAAGGTGGGCAAACGAGGTGGCCGGGGCCGGGTCGGTAAGGTCGTCCGCCGGAACGTAGATCGCCTGAACCGAAGTGATCGAGCCCTTGTTGGTCGAGGTGATGCGTTCCTGCAGGTTGCCCATGTCGGTCGACAGGGTCGGCTGGTAGCCCACCGCCGAAGGAATTCGGCCGAGCAGTGCCGACACTTCCGAACCCGCCTGGGTGAAGCGGAAGATGTTGTCGACGAAGAACAGCACGTCCTGGCCTTCTTCGTCGCGGAAATATTCCGCCATGGTCAGGCCCGACAGAGCCACGCGTGCGCGGGCGCCCGGAGGCTCGTTCATCTGGCCGAAGACCAGCGCCACTTTGGACCCTTCGCTTGTGGCGACGCCGTTTTCGTCCTTCTGGATAACACCGGCGTCGAGGAATTCATGGTAGAGATCGTTACCTTCGCGGGTACGCTCACCGACGCCTGCGAACACGGACACGCCGCCGTGGCCCTTCGCGATGTTGTTGATCAGCTCCTGAATGAGCACGGTCTTGCCCACGCCGGCGCCGCCGAACAGGCCGATCTTGCCGCCCTTTGCATACGGTGCGAGCAGGTCGATCACCTTGATCCCGGTGACGAGGATGGCGGCTTCGGTCGACTGGTCGACAAAGGCCGGGGCCTCGGCGTGGATCGGGGCGGTCTTTTCTGCGCCGACAGGGCCCAGCTCGTCGATCGGCTGCCCGATGACGTTCATGATCCGGCCGAGCGTCTTGGGTCCGACCGGGACGCTGATCTGCGCGCCGGTGTTGACGACTTCCTGGCCGCGCACGAGGCCGTCGGTGCCGTCCATCGCAATGGTGCGGACGGTGTTTTCGCCGAGGTGCTGTGCGACTTCGAGAACGAGCGTCTTGTCCTGGTTCTTGGTTTCAAGCGCGGTGAGGATCGCCGGCAGTTCGCCTTCGAACTGCACGTCGACGACAGCGCCGATGACCTGGCTGATCGTGCCGTTGGTGGTCTGGTTAAGGGCAGGTGCGGTGGCCATTATAGTGTTCCTGTCAGATAATTATGAGCGCGGGGGGCTGTTACTCGGCAGCTTCCGCGTCGGTAGTCATGTCGGCTTGCAGGTTGGCGCGTTCGAGCGCGCCGCAAAAATCGGGTTCATCGACGATGGCCCATGCTGCGTCATTCTGCGCCAAAGTCATGGTCCGCTCGGTGCCTTCGGGGTCCTGCGCGAACGCATATGTGCAGCTGAATTCGGTGCCGAGCTCGTCGGCAACGCAGGTTGCATTGCTCACGCGGGCGCGCAGGGTTGGGCAGGCGGTGTCGAGCGCGGCCTGTACATTGGCAAGCTCGGGCGCGGCGCCGTCGCCGGCAGCATTGTCGTCGGGGCTGAGATCGGCCGAAACCGTTTCGGGCGCGAGGTCAGCGGTGTCTTCACCGGTCGGTTCGGAGCACGCTGCAATGCTGGCCCCAAGCGCGGTTGCGGCGGCAAATGCGATAAGCTTCTTCATAGTGCTTCAGCTCCTGCGATAATCTCGATCAGTTCGGTGGTGATCGCGGCCTGGCGGCTGCGGTTGTATTCTTTGTTGAGGTCCTTGATGAGCTCGCCGGCGTTGCGGGTCGCGTTGTCCATCGCGGTCATCGAGGCGCCTTGCTCGGATGCTTCGCGTTCGAGCAAGGCGCCGAACAGCTGCGTCTTCACATAGCGCGGGAGCAGCTCTTCGAGGATTTCCTCTTCGCCCGGTTCGTATTCGACCACGGCATCGCTGTCCTCTGTCTCCTCGGGAGTGGGAACCGGGATCAGCTGGTTCACGGTCGGGTCCTGCACCAGCGCCGACTTGAATGTTGGGTAAATCAGGTGCGCGACATCGAACTTGCCGTTCTCGTACATCTCGATCAGCTCGTTCGCGATCGCATCGGCTTCGTCGAAACCGGGCGTCTTCACTTTGGACGTGTCGAAATGGGTGCCGATCTTGTCGGCATATTCGCGTTTGAGCGGCGCGCGGCCCTTTTTGCCGACGAGATAGAATTCGACTTCCTTGCCTTCGGCAAGCAGCGCCTGCGCCTTGGCCTTGGCGGCCTTGACGATGTTCGAGTTGAGACCGCCGCACAGGCCCTTGTCGGTGTTCACGACAACCAGCAGGTTGCGCTTGTCCGATCCCGTGCCTGCCAGCAGCTTCGGTGCGTTGTCGCCCGAAACCTTGCCCGCGAGGCTGGCCATGACGGCAGCGAGCCGTTCGGCGTAGGGGCGCGCTGCCTCGGCAGCCGACTGTGCACGGCGCAGCTTGGCCGCCGCGACCATCTGCTTGGCCTTGGTGATCTTCTGGGTCGACTTGACCGAGTTGATCCGACCTTTGAGTTCCTTGAGTGAGGGCACTGGGTGCGCTCCTTACGCGAACTGCTTGGCGAAGGTTTCGAGCGCGGCGACCACACTCGCCTTGGTGTCGTCCTCGAACTTTCCGGTGTCGCGGATCGTCTTGAGCACGTCGGCGTGTTCGCTGCGGAAGAACGCCAGCATCTGCTCTTCGTATTCGTTGACGCGCTCGACCGGGATCGAATCGATAAAGCCGTTGGTGCCGGCAAAGATCGACACGGTCTGCTCTTCGAACGGCATCGGCGAGAACTGCGGCTGCTTGAGCAGCTCGGTCAGGCGCGCACCGCGGTTGAGCAGCTTCTGCGTCGCGGCGTCGAGGTCCGAGCCGAACTGCGCGAAGGCGGCCATTTCGCGATACTGGGCGAGGTCGAGCTTCATCGAGCCCGAGACTTTCTTCATTGCCTTGGTCTGGGCAGCACCGCCGACACGGCTCACCGAAAGGCCGACGTTAATCGCCGGACGAACGCCCTGATAGAACAAGTCGGTTTCGAGGAAGATCTGGCCGTCGGTGATCGAGATCACGTTGGTCGGGATATAGGCCGACACGTCGCCCGCCTGCGTTTCGATGATCGGCAGCGCAGTGAGCGAACCCGAGCCATTGTCGGCGTTCATCTTCGCCGCGCGCTCGAGCAGGCGGCTGTGGAGATAGAACACGTCGCCCGGATAGGCTTCGCGGCCCGGCGGGCGGCGCAGCAGCAGCGACATCTGGCGGTAGGCGACAGCCTGCTTGGAAAGGTCGTCATACACGATCACGGCGTGCATGCCGTTGTCGCGGAAGAATTCGCCCATCGCGCAGCCGGTGTAGGGCGCGAGGTACTGCAGCGGCGCAGGCTCCGAAGCGGTCGCGGCGATGACGATGGAATATTCCATTGCGCCGTTTTCTTCGAGCTGTTTCACGATCTGCGCGACGGTCGAACGCTTCTGGCCGACCGCGACATAGACGCAATACAGCTTCTTCGATTCATCGTCGCTTTCGTTGACACCCTTCTGGTTGATGAAGGTGTCGATCGCGACGGCGGTCTTGCCGGTCTGGCGGTCGCCGATGATGAGTTCGCGCTGGCCGCGACCCACGGGAACGAGCGCGTCGATCGCCTTGAGGCCCGACTGCACCGGCTCGCTGACCGACTCACGCGGGATGATGCCCGGCGCCTTCACTTCGACGCGGCTGCGTTCGGTCGTTTCGATCGGGCCCTTGCCGTCGATCGGGTTGCCCAGAGCATCGACCACGCGGCCCAGCAGGCCTTTGCCGACCGGCACGTCCACGATGGTTTCGGTGCGCTTGACGGTGTCGCCTTCCTTGATCTCGGCGTCCGAGCCGAAGATCACGACGCCGACATTGTCGGCTTCGAGGTTCAGCGCCATGCCCTGAACACCGTTGGCGAATTCGACCATCTCGCCGGCCTGCACTTTGTCGAGGCCGTGGATGCGGGCGATCCCGTCACCCACGCTCAGCACGGAACCAACTTCGCTGACTTGCGCTTCGGTGCCGAAATTGGCGATCTGGTCCTTGATGACCTTCGAGATTTCTGCGGCGCGGATTTCCATGTGTGTAGTCCTTTAGGCCTTCATTGGGCGTATTATACGGCTGACGCCTTCATCGATTGGGCGAGAGAATTGAGACGGGTGCGGATCGAGGCGTCGATGCGCTGCGACCCGATGGTGACGACGAGACCGCCGAGCAGGTCGGGGTCGACGTCGGCTGAAAGCATGACAGTGCGGCCTTCGCGGGCCGTCAGTTTGCTCTTGAGCTCGGCCAGCTGGCTGTCGCTCAAGGGGTGCGCGCTGGTAACCGTCGCGGTCACCTCGCCGCGCTGGGCAGCGGCGATCGCCTTGAACGCGGCGATCATGCCAGGCAGTGCCGAGAGGCGACGGTTTTCAGCGAGCACGCCAAGGAATCGGGTGGTGAGATCGGACATCTCGAGCAGCTTCGCCACTGCGGCAATCGCTTCGCCCTGAGCGGCGCGCGAAAGCTCGGGATTGGTGGTGGCCGCACGCAGATCGTCCGATTCGCCGAGCGCTTCGCTCAGCTTGCCGAGATCGGATTCGACGGCGGTCACCGTCCCCGCTTCGCTTGCGAGTTCGAACAGGGCTGAGGCGTAACGGCCTGCAAGGCTGGCCTGTATACCGGCGGAAATATCCACGCGCTTCGATGTCCTTCAGGAGCTTCGAGAATTAACGATGCATCGCCTCGAAAATGGAGGTCCGTAAAGGGGTCTCCGGCAAGGCTGGCGCGCGCCTAGCAATGTCTTTCCGATTCCGCAAGCGAAGGAGGGGTGAATTATGGACATCATCTCTTGCTTGATGCAGAACCTTCCAGGTGGGTTAAAACGCCCCCGGGAGAGGAATGATGGAGATGACTCCGATGGCCCCCAAGTGCGGGGTCGAGATTTCGGGTGTGTCGCTGGCCGATTGCAGCGACGCCGAAATGGATGAGATCAAGCAGGCAATCTACGAACACGGGGTGGCGGTATTCCGCGACCAGGACTTCTCGCCTGAGGACCACATCCGCTTCGGAAAGCGCTGGGGCGGGATCGACATCAACAACTACTTCCCGCTGCAACAGGACTATCAGGAAATCGCGGTGGTCAAGAAAGAGGCCGACCAGCAGACCAATATCGGCGGGGATTGGCACACCGACCATTCCTACGACCAGATCCCGGCGATGGGCTCGGTCCTTGTCGCGCGCGAGCTGCCTCCGAGCGGAGGCGATACGATGTGGGCGCATATGGGCGCGGCCTACGATGCCCTGCCCGACGATGTGAAGGCCGAGATCGAGAACCTCGAAGCGTTCCACACCGCCGATCACATATACAAGGCCGATGGCCTGTATGCGCAGACCGACATGGGCCGCGATCTGCGCGGGCATGATCTCAAGACCGGCGCCGTGCACCCCGTGGTGATCCGCCACCCGCAGACCGGGCGCAAACTGCTCTATGTCAACCGGGCCTTCACGATCCACTTCGTCGGCCAGACGCGCGAGCAAAGCCTGCCGCTGCTCCAGAAGCTGTTCGATGCCGCGTTGACCGAAGACAATCAGTGCCGCCTGCAATGGAAGCCCGGGACGATTGCGATCTGGGACAACCGCACGACCTGGCACAACGCGATCAACGACTATCAGGGCCACCGCCGCGAGATGCACCGCATCACGCTGAGCGGAGAGGCGCTCGCCGCCTAGTCTTTCGGGCTATCGGTTCTCGCAGGTGTAGATCAGCCGCTCGTTGGGCTGGTCTGGCAGTTGCGAGAGCACATCGGCTTGCATCTCGCCAAGCCGGTCCGCGGCATTGATCGCCCCGCAGGTCGGGGGATCGTAGGACTGGCGCGTATCGCGGGCGAGCGCCATGCCGTTGCGCCCGATCAGATAGCGTTCGATCCGGTATTCGCGCGCATCGGAGTCGATCTGGTTGATCGATACGACAGCCTCTTCGTTGGGAACGAACACCCGCGACCACCGCGCGCCCTCGCGCCCGTACTGGGTCCGACCGTTGACGCATCCATCCGCATCCCATTCGAACTCGACATCGCGGTCCGGGTCGCTCGTGATCCGGCTGCGGTCGAGGTCGAGCGTGCAGGTGAGCTTTCCGGCGGCGAGCGGCCCGTTGCCTGCGCTTTCTCCTTCGCTGTCTCCGCCGAGCGCAGCAGCGAGCCGGTCCTCTACTTCGGAATTGCCCGGGCGCGTGATCCAGGCGAGGCCTGCGCCGATGATCGCGACCCCGGCGATCCCTGCGAAGACATAGACCCGCGATCCGGATGAGCGTCGCTGGCGTGCCTGCGCCGCGAAGAAACCCCCTGCGGCGGCAATCAGCAAAAGCACTGCCGCAAGCGCCATCATGTTCTCGCGTTCCTCGCGGACGTCTTCCTCGATCTCGTCGCGGAGCTGCTCGGTCTCGGCCTCGCGCTCGGCCCGAGCGGCAGCGGCCTGCGCCTGCGCCGCCTCGCGGCGCTCGGCCTCGGCCCGTTCGATATCGGCGAGGCTGCGGCATTCGATATCGGTCGTGGCGGCTTCGACATCGTTGGCACGCAGGAACGGCATCAGTTCGCGGTTGGAGATCGCAAAGTAGAATTCGCCTTCACCTTGCCGCGAGAGGGTCACCGCCCGGTTGACGCCGAGCACCCGCCCGCAATCGTCGACCAGCGGACCGCCCGAATTGCCCCCGGCGATATCAGCCGAATGGAGGATCGATGCCGTGCCGCGCAGATCGCGCTGCCCGGACACGAAACCGCGCGTCTTGACCGGAGGCTGTGCCGCGACCCAGTCGCGGATCGAGCCGCTCAGCGCGCGGTCGACCACGCCTGGATACCCTAGCGCCACCACTTCATTGTCGTCGGCGACGAAATTGGTGCGCAGGACGAGCGGCGGCAGCCGCAATTCGTCGACCAGCTCAAGCAGCGCAAGATCGTTGGCGCGGTCGATCGCCACGACTCTTGCACGGGAGGCGCCATCGCCTTCTGACGGGATCACCACCACCAGCATGTTCTGGCGTCGCGCAGCATCCTCGACCACATGCGCGTTGGTGACGAGCATTGTCGAAGTGACTGCAAAGCCGGTCCCGTGGCCCATGAATTGAGGTCGCTCGTCTTTCATCCCGACGAGCACAACGCGGGCCACTCCGCGGGAGGCGGCATCGATGTCTCCCGGGTCGGCCGCGAGCCGCGAGGGAGCAAGCGCCATCAGGCAAAGGGCGAACAGGAAGAGCAGGCGAGACATGCCGTGCACTGTATGCGGCATTTCGTTCGCACTTCAAGCACCGCTGAACGGGCTTCGACAGGAAGATTCGTGCGGCTTACTGTTCTCCGCCGCCGACGGCTGTGGCAGAAGCCGTGCAAGTATAGACCAGCCGTTCGTTGGGCCGGTCGGGCAATTGAGCGAGCACCGCCGATTGCTGCTCGCCCAGAATGCGTGCGCCATCGAGCACGCCGCAGGCCGGAGGCGTATAGGCCGAGCGCACGTCGCGCGCGCCCTGCATCGCGTCGCGGTTCAGCAGGTAGCGATCAGTGCGGAAGATGCGGGTTTGCGGATCGTAGGTGTTGACCGAAACCGCCGCCTCGTCGTTGGGCACGAACACGCGGGTCCATTCGCCGTTGGTCATGCCGTATTGGGTCCGCCCGTTGACGCACCCGTCGGCGGCCCAGTCGAATTGAACGTCGTCGGTTCGCGCACCGGTCACGCGGCTGCGTTCGGGGACGAGGGTGCAGATCAGCGTGCCGTCGCCCGCCAGCGAGACCGGCTGGACGGCGCTTTCGTCGCCTGAGCCCTCGAGTTCCTCGAGCGCTGCCGCAACACGATCCTCGATCTCGCTGTAGCCGGGGCGGGTCAGCCACACGAGCACCGTCCCGATCGCAGCAATGCCGGCAACCCCCGCGGCCATCATGGCTCGGCTCTGGGCGAGGGGGTTCGCTTCCGGATCGGCGCGATACTGGGCCCGCAACTGCGTTGCTGCATAACCCGCGCCGATCCCCACCAGCAGCAGGACCAGAGCAAGCGCCATCGCATTGTCGCGCTCTTCCATCACTTCGAGTTGCGCCGCCATCCGTGCATCGGCCTTCGCCTCGCGCAGCGCATCCTCGCGCGCCTCGATCTTGGCGCGGGCGTCGGCCCGCTCGGCATCGAAGCGGGCCCGCTCGGCGGCGTTGAGTTCCTCGATCGAGCGGCAGGGCAGGGCATTGGTCTGGGGCTCGATCGAATTGTCGCGCAGGAACGGAAGCAATTCGCGCAGGCTCACCGCGAAATAGAATTCGGCATCCGATCCGTCCGAATCTGCTCCGAAAGAATTGACTCCGAGCACCCTCCCGCACCCGTCGAGCAGCGGCCCGCCCGAATTGCCCCGCGCGATGGGCGCGGTGTGGAGGATCGTATCGAATTGGCGACTCGGGCGCTCGCCCGACAGGAAGCCGCGACTCTTGACCGGCGGCTGGGCATCGAAAATGTCGCTGATCTCCAGCCCCTGAGCGAGATCGACATTCATCGGGTAGCCGACCGCAGAGACTTCACCCATGGTTCCGTTCACGCCGCCGGCAATCGAAAGCGGCGGCAGCCGCAAACTGGAATCGACGATTTCGATCAGCGCCAAGTCGTTGCGCGGGCTGACGGCAACCGGGCGGGCGAACGCGCTCTCCGCGCCTTCGCTGGGCACGATGCCGATCCGCAGCGTATCGTCTTGCAGCGCTTCGCGAATGACGTGGGCGTTGGTCACGATCTTCGTAGGAGTGACGGCAAAGCCGCTGCCGTGGGTGACGGGGACGAGCTCCTCGCCATTCTGGCTGACGAGCACGACACGGACCACGCCCCGTGCCGCGGCGGCGACATCGCCTTCATCGGCGGCTGCCGGGATCGCGAGCGCGGCGAGCAGCAGCACGACGAGCGCGAACGCGGCTTTTCCGCGCGATTTCAGCAGGCTCGTTAAACTTTGCGCCATGTCGAGCGGTGTAATCACTTGCCCTTGCCCTTGCCCTTGCCGCAGCACGCGGCAATGATGAATGGGTTTCATGGCCGGATAACCGGCCCAGGGTCAAAGGGGTATTCATGAAATTCCGCGCATTTTGTATCGCAGCCGTTGCCGCAGCATTCGCATCTGCACCGCTTTCCGCTCAGGAAAACTCTGGCGAGGAGGTTGAATTCGAGGTCAAGGGGGAGACGTTCGTGCTTCAGATTCCCGAGGGATATTGCGCGCCTGAGGGCTCGGGCGCGCTGATAGCGAAACAGTTTGCGGACGCGGATTCGGCCAACCTCACCCCGGTCAATCTCCAGCGCTGCGGGAGCTATGGCGAGGACTACATCATGATCAAGACGCCGCGCCAGATGCCCGCGGTGCCGATCGCCAAATCGATCTTCATCGAGATCATGGCCAACGAGATGCAAAAGGGCCAATCGGTCAAGGAGGGCCTCGACCAGGGCAAGCGCGATGTCGATACCGTCACCGACGGCAAGCTCGACATGGACCTCGGCGGTATCGGCTATGCCGGGTCCGATGACCAGTGCGCCTATCTTGCCGGCGTGGCCGATGTCGCAGTCGAAGGCGGGGGAGCCGGAACCGTTGCGGTCGGATCGTGCGGCACTCTTGTGGGCACGCGGCACTTCTTCGTCCATGCCTACATGGCGGAAGGCGACGCGAGCACGATCGACGAGCTCAAGGCCCGCAGCCGCGCGGTCTCGCTTCAGATCACGCGGAAATAGCGCGTACGCCTACATTGAGCGCAAGGAGCGGGATGCGCTATATGCGGCAGCTCGGCTAGGCCGCATGGCATGACACAGATACGAACCCTGACAGACGACGAACGCTGGCAAATCGCGATGGCGAAAGACCGGCGCTTCGATGGTGCTTTCGTCACCGGCGTCCATTCGACCGGCATCTATTGCCGCCCGAGCTGCCCGGCGCGCGCGCCGCTGCGCAAGAACGTGAAGTTCTACGCAACTGCGGAGGATGCCGAGGCAGTCGGTCTGCGTGCGTGCAAGCGCTGCTCACCCAACACCCAGAGTGCGGAGGAAGCCTGCGTACTCGCCGCCATTGCCGCGATCCGCGCCGATGGCGCCATGACGCTCGACCAGCTCGCAGATCTCACCGGCTATTCGCCGACCCATTTCCAGCGCCTGTTCAAGCGCACGGTCGGCCTGTCGCCCGCAGCTTTCGCCCGCGCCTTGCGGGAAGAGAAAGTGCGCGGGGCGCTGGAGGGCGGGGCGAGCGTGACCGATGCGCTCTACGAGGCGGGCTATTCAGCGCCGTCGCGGTTCTATGCGGAAACGAAAGGAAAGCTGGGAATGACGGCGAGCGACTGGCGCGATGGCGGCAAAGGCCGGGTGGTCCATTGGAGCGTTGTCGCGACTTCGCTCGGCGACATGCTGGTTGCCGCAACCGAAAAGGGCGTGTGCTGCCTCGCCTTCAACGAGGGCGAGGAAGAATTGCGCGCGCGCTTCCCCAAGGCCGAGCTGGTCGAGGCAGGCGCGGAGTTTCGTGCGCTGTTCGATCAGGTCGTCGCGGCGGTCGAGGAGCCATCGAGCGACAATTCGCATATTCCGCTCGATGTAAAAGGCACCGCGTTCCAGCAGCGCTGCTGGCAGGCGCTGCGCGAAATACCGGCAGGCGAGACGCGCAGTTACGGCGAGCAGGCAGCGATGCTTGGCAACCCCAAGGCGAGCCGCGCGGTCGGCAGTGCGAACGGCGCGAACAACATCGCGGTGCTGATCCCGTGCCACCGGGTGGTTCCGGCGAGCGGAGGGGTCGGCGGCTATGCCTATGGACCGGGAATCAAGGCCGAATTGCTGAAGCGCGAAAGCGAAGGATAATCATGACCAAAGAGGAATTCGCGGCGCTGCACACCGGTAGCGAACCGTTGGTGCTGTTCAACATCTGGGATGCCGGGAGTGCGAGGGCAGTGTCCGATGCCGGAGGCAGGGCGATAGCCACGGGGAGCCTCTCGCTCGCCGGAGCGCAGGGCTACGACGACGGCGAGCAGATTCCCTTCGAAGCCCTGCTCGAGATCGTACGGCGCATCGCCGGGACTGCCCCCCTTCCGCTTAGCGTCGATATCGAAACCGGCTATGCCGATGAGATTGAAGCCCTTGCGGCCAACGCTGCGGCACTCCGGAAGGCGGGGGCGATCGGCTGCAACCTCGAAGACCAGCTGATCGGCTCCGATGCCTTGCGCGATCCGTACCAACAGGCCGCGCGCATCGCTGCGGTCGATGCTGCAGGGCTGTTCGTCAATGCGCGCACCGATCTGTTCCTCGCGCCCCTGATCGCGGGCGAGAGCCCGAATCGTGCGGAACTTGTCGTGGCAGCGATCGAACGCGCGGTGATCTATCGCGATGCCGGGGCGGGGTGCCTGTTCGTGCCGGGCCTCAGCGATCCCGCGTTGATCGCGGAGTTGTGCGAAGCGGTAAGCATGCCGGTCAATGTGATGCGATTGCCGGGCATGCTCTCCAATGCCGAGCTCGGGCGGCTGGGAGTCGCCCGGATCAGCCACGGTCCGGGCCCCTGGCGCGAAGCGATGGCACAGGTGGGCGAGGCGGCGCGCGCGGCGTTGGCGGGTTAGGGCCTGCGCGCATGATGGCCCGGGGGGACTGCCTCAGCCTTCGAATTCGGTTTCCAGCGTGATTTCGCAATTGAGGAGCTTCGAGATCGGGCAGCCTTCCTTGGCCTTGTTGGCGAGATCCTCGAACGTTTCCTTCGAAACGCCAGGCAGCTTGCCGGTCAGCTTGAGTGCGCTTTTGGTCACCTCGAAACCGCCTTCGCCATCGTCTTCAAGCGTGACGTCGCAGGTGCAGTGAAGCTCGCCGTTCTCGTGACCGGCTTCGGCCAGCTGGAAACTCGTTGCCATGGTGAAGCACGAGGCGTGCGCAGCGGCGATCATCTCTTCCGGATTGGTCCCAGGAGCGTCTTCGAACCGCGTGTTGAAGCCATAGGGATTGTCGAGCGCGCCCGACTTGGTCGAGACGTGGCCCTTGCCGGTCTTGCCCATGCCTTCATAGCGTGCGGAGGCGGAATTGATTGTTTTCATTTTGCTTACTCCTTTGCCTGATTCAACACGCAAGGCGAGGCAGCGTTCCGATCGGTTCAATCGAGCTTTGGCGGAAAACCGGGCTCGCATTTCGCCATCGCGCGCTGATAGGCGTCGCGCGCGCCGATGCGCTGGAGGTAGGCCTTGAGGGTGGGCTTGTCGTCGATCGACAACCCGTTGAAGGCACGACTGGTGGTCAGCTGGAACACCATCATGATGTCGGCGGTGGTGAGCTGCGAACCACCGAAATAATCCGCTTCGCCCAGCCGTCGCTCGATCTGCTCCCACGCGTTGGTGACGCGCTTCATCAGCGGCGGAGGCATTTCCGCGCCGACGAAATTCACCGCGATCTGCATCATCCCGTTGGTCATGAAAGTCGCGTTGGCGAAGTGGAACCAATAGAGGTGGTCGGCGAAATCGGGGTGGTCCGCGCCGGGGACGAGGGGCGTGTCGGGGGCGTATTTGCCGACGATGTATTCGACGATCGCGCCGCTCTCACCGAGCATCAGGTCGCCGTCCTCGATCAGTGGGGCGATCTGCATCGGATGCAGCGCCTTCAGCTCGGGCGGGGCGAGCCGGGTTTCGGGATCGCGGTCGTAGAGCTTCAGCTTGTAGTCGAGGCCCAGCTCCTCGAGCAGCCAGACGATGCGTTCGGATTGCGAAATGCGCAGATGGTGGACGGTCAGCATGTCTGGTTTTCCCCTATTCGTTATGCGCCCAGCTCTTATCGGCGGGGGTCAGCGAGTCGAGGAATTTCTCGGCGGTGTCGAGATAGTCCTGCCGCTTGTCCTCGTCCATCCGGTCCCAGTTGGAATAGATCCGCCCGATGCGGTGATTGCTCTCCAGCCGGTCGCGGTGGCGATCCATGAAATGCCAGTAGAGCGGGTTGAACGGGCACGCGCCATCGCCGGTTTTCTTCGAGACGGAGTAGCTGCATTCCTTGCAGTAATTGCTCATCTTGTTGATGTAATTGCCTGATGCGGCGTAGGGTTTCGTCGCCAGATTTCCTCCGTCGGCATAGAGGATCATGCCGCTGACATTGGGCAGTTCGACCCACTGGTAGGCGTCGGCATACACTGCGAGATACCAGTACTGCACGTCGCGCGGGTTGATCCCGGCCAGCAGGCAGAAATTGCCGAGCACCATCAGCCGCTGGATGTGGTGGGCGTGGGCGTTCGCCTTTGTCGAGCGGATGCAATCGGCGAGGCAGCGCATGTCGGTGTCGCCGGTCCAGAAGAAATCCGGCAGGGCGCGCTGGGCATTCAGCTTGTTGTCGCTTTCCAGCCCCGGCATGTGCAGCCAGTAGAAGCCGCGGATATATTCGCGCCAGCCGATGATCTGGCGGATGAAGCCCTCGACCGAATTGATCGGCGCCTTGCCGTCTTCGTAGGCTTTCTCGGCGCGCTTGCACAGCTCGATCGGGTCGAGCAGTCCAAGGTTGATGCTGGTTGAGAGCATCGAGTGGTACATGTCGTCCGATCCGTGGACCATCGCGTCCTGGTAGGGGCCGAACTTCTCGATCCGCTCCTTGAAGAAGGCGTCCGCTGCCTGTTCGGCCTCGCCGCGCGTTACCGGCCAGCCGAACGGTTCGAGATCGCCGAAATGGTCGGAGAACTTTTCGCCGACCAGTTCGATGACTTCCCGGGTGATCTCGTCGGGTTCGAATTTCGGGACCTCGGGCGGGTCCATCTCGTCTTTTGGCGGCTCGCGATTGTCCTTATCGTAATTCCAGTCGCCGCCCTCGGGCTTGCCATCCTCGGTCATCAGGATGCCGGTCTTCCTGCGCATTTCGCGGTAGAAATGCTCCATGGTGAGGTGCTTGCGGCCCTCGGCCCAGTCCTTGAAGTCGTCGTGCGAGCAAAGGAAACGGTCGTCGGGAAGGATTTCGACGTCGCAGGCGAATTTGTCCGGCCATTGCTCGATCGCCTGCTGCACCCGCCATTCGCCCGCTTCGACGATGTGCACGGCGCGCGGATCGTGGCGCTCGATCGCGCGGGCGACTTCGCCAGTGAAGTCGCCCGAATTGTCCTCGTCGGTGAGATTGACATAGTCGACTGTCCACCCTGCATCCTCAAGCTCTGCGGCAAAGTGGCGCATGGCCGAAAAGATCAGCACGATCTTCTGCTTGTGGTGTTTGACATAAGTCGCCTCGTCCCAAACCTCCATCATGAGGATGACGGTGTCGTCTTTTGTCCGACCCCGCAGCGAGGCGAGGGTGCGGGTCAGTTGGTCGCCAAGTATGGGGACGAGGATCGATTTGTCGGACATGCCCCACCAATGTTCGGCGGGGCGATAAGTGCCTCAAACAAAGCTGTAGGGGTCAATATCGACGCCGACCCGCACGCCCGGCGGGAAATCGTGCGCGTCGAGCCATTCGCGCAGCGTGTCCTGCAAATTCGCGCTGCGCCGGGCGTTGACGAGGAAGCGATAGCGATAGCGACCGCGCAGCAGCGCGAGCGGGGCAGGGGCGGGGCCGAGGATATAGAGATCGTCGCGCTGCGGGCGAGTATCGCCCAGTCGCACCGCCGCCTCGCGGGCTTCTTTCTCGTCCTCGGAAGACAGGATGATCGCTGCCCACCTGCCGAAAGGCGGCGCTCCCGCATCGCGCCGTGCCTCGGTTTCGGCGGCGTAGAAGGCGTCGCGGTCGCCGTTCGCCAGTGCGGCGATCACCGGCGCGTCGGGATGGCGCGTCTGGATCAGCACTTCCCCCGGCTTTTCACCGCGCCCGGCTCGGCCCGCGACCTGGGCGACCTGCTGGTATGTGCGTTCGGCGGCGCGCAGGTCCCCACCTTCGAGACCGAGATCGGCATCGACCACTCCCACCAGTGTCAGTTCAGGGAAGTGGAAGCCCTTGGTTACGAGTTGCGTGCCGACGATCACGTCGATCGCCTTGGCCTCGGCCTGCGCGATGAACTCGGCGGCGCGTTCGGGCGAGCCCAGCGTGTCCGAAGTCGCGACCGCAACGCGGGCCTCTGGGAAGAGATCCCTTACTTCGTCGGCGATCCTCTCGACGCCCGGTCCGCAGGCCACGAGGCAATCGCCTTCGCCGCATTCGGGGCAGGTTTTGGGCGGAGCTGTCTCGAGCCCGCAGTGGTGACAGGCGAGACGCGCGGAAAGCCGGTGTTCGACCAGCCATGCGCTGCAATTGGGACACTGGAAGCGGTGGCCGCAATTGCGACACAGCGTCAGCGGCGCATAGCCGCGGCGATTGAGGAACAGCAGCGATTGCTCGCCCTTCGCCAGCCGGTCTTCGAGCCCGTGTATGATCGGTGCCGAAAGCCAGCGACCGCTCGGGGGCTTCTCCTCGGTCAGGTTCACCAGCTTGATGTCGGGCAGTTCCGCCCCGCCGAAGCGGCTCGGTAGTTCCATCAGCTCGTAGGTGCCAATTTCGGCCATGTGCAGGCTTTCGAGCGCGGGAGTCGCGCTCGCGAGCACCACCGGGATGTCTTCGAAACGGCCACGCATGACCGAGACATCCCGGGCATTGTAGCGCACCCCGTCATCCTGCTTGAAGCTGACCTCGTGCGCCTCGTCGACGATGATCAGGCCGAGCTTGGCATAAGGCAGGAACAGCGCCGAGCGTGCGCCGACGACGACCTGCGCGGTGCCTTCCGAGATCGCCCGCCACGCGCGCCGCCTTTCGGTCGATTTCAAGGAAGAATGCCACAACACCGGGGGCGTGCCGAAGCGCTGCTCGAACCGCACGAGGAAGTTCTCGGTCAGCGCGATTTCGGGCAGCAGGACGAGCACCTGCCGGCCCATTCGCACCGCCTCGGCGATGGGTTCGAAATAGACTTCGGTCTTGCCCGATCCGGTCACCCCGTCGAGCAGGATCGGAGCGAACCTGCGGGCTTCGACCGCCTGGACCAGTCGCTTCGCCACATCGAGCTGGTCGGGGGACAAAGCGGGTTGATCGAAATCGGGATCGGCGGGCGGGTAGGGACGATCGATCGCAACCGTCACCGGCTCGATAACGCCCTGGTTCACGAGTCCGCGCAAGACCCCTTCCGAGACATCCGCAATCCCGGCAAGCTCGCGGATCGTTCCCTGTTCGCCCTCGAGCGCCTCGATCGCTGCCAGCCGCTGCGGCGTCATCCGTTCGGGCGTGCCGCCGGTCAGCCGGTATTCGGTGGTTGTGGTCGGGCCGCCCAGCGCGCCGCCGCTCGACAGCACCATCCGCGCCACGCTGGCGAGCGCGGCGCAGTAATAATCGGCGGTCCATTCGATCAGGCGGCGCAGCGGTTCGGCGAGCGGCGGGACGGGCACGACCTCGCGGATCGGGCGCAGCTTGCTGGCATCCACCGCACGTCCCGGGAGCCTTCCTTCGTCCCACACGATCCCGGTGACCGTGCGCGGCCCCAACGGCGCGATCACGACGCTGCCAGGTTCGACACGCATTCCCTCGGGCACGCTATAGTCGAGCGGCCCGAGCGCGGCATTCAGGACAAGGAGTCGGACGCGGTTCATGATTCCCGCGCAATATGGGCATGACGGGTGCACAACGACAAGGAACGGGACATGGATATGAACGGACAAGATGGCGCGGTGATCGGGCGCCGTGCGGTGTTGCTCGGAGGAGCGGGCGCACTGGCGGTCCTGTCGCTTCCCGCGTGCTCGACTTATCCGGGCTTCAGCCTGACGGAGGCGGTGCGCCGCCTGTTGCTTTTATCGAGCGAACGCGCCTTCGCGCGCCTGACCGCGCCCGACGGCTATTGGGACCAACAGGTCGCACGGCTCGGCCTCGGCAACCTGCTCGGCACGCGCGGCGATGTCATTTCGCGCATCCTCACTTCGGCGCTATTCAAGGACCGGCTGGAGGAAGCCTTCGCCGACATTGCGATCGAAGGTTCCTATCGCGCCGCGCCGATCGTGACCGATGCCGTGCGCGTCATCGGCCTTGCCAATGCGGTCGAACTTGTCCGCGGAGGTCCTACCGCTGCGACCGATGCTCTGCGCGGCGAGCTCGGCGGCAGGCTGATCGACGCGATGGTCCCCGAGCTCGGCCGCGCGATCGAGGTCGCCTCCGATCCTTTGGTCGCCGAGCTTATCGACGGCCTCACCGGCACCGATGTCGGCGGGATCGCGCAGCGCCTCGCCGGCAATGTCGACGATGCGATCTGGACCGAGATCGGCGTGGAGGAAGCTGCGATCCGCGCCAACCCCGATGCTACGCGCGACCCACTTTTGATCGGCGTATTCGGAGCAGGCGCAGTCTACTGACAGGGTTCAGAACCGCGCGGTCACTCCGATATTGGCGATGTGATCCATCCGGTCCTCGCCATCGCGCACGACGTATTGATTGAGATAGCCGGGCGTGAAGGTGATTGCGTCGGAAACCGGGAACGACACGCCTGCGAAGTTGCGCCAGTTGGCCACACCCTCGCGGTTGAACGGCACGTCGTTGAGGCCGATGAATGGCTCGGTGTAGAGAACGAGGTCGTTGCGCTCGGTAATCGGCACGGTCGCCTGAACAAGGTTGCGATAGCGCCAACTCGTCTGGTCGCTTTCTTCGTAGAAGCGCTGCTCTAGCCGGTTGCGCGACGTGAGCTTGAAACCGCCTTTGTCGATGAGCGTGACGTTCAGTTCCTGGTAGATGCGGTGTTCGTTGACTTCGACCGGGCCGATCGGATCGGTCAGTATGTAGGCATAACCGCCGCCGACATTGACAGTGTCGTCGATCTTGAATCCGACGAACGAGCGAAGCAGCAATTGCCCGAGACGATCGGCATCGTTGGTGAAGCGTTCCTGCGCTTCCAGCCGAACGAACACCTCGCCTTCCTCGTCCAGGTCTACGAAAATGAATTGACCGCCCCAGATGTTGAAATCGTCCTCGGTCGCGGCGGCGGGTGCGGCGATCAGAAAGGCGCAGGCCGCGCCGATCAGCGTGAGTGGTTTCATGGTTTCCTTATCCGGCCCTATCATCGATTATATTTTGCAATGTGATAACGTAACCTAATGCTTTCGATCGAGTTCCCGAGCAAATTTGCAGGGTGAATCCGTCACCGCGCGTCTGGTTTCGATCCGCGGTGTATGCCATCCCGATCCGCAACGAATCGCAACGCATCACCGGAGAGCCGCCGCCATGAAATTCTTTGCCGACACCGCCGAGATCGACGAGATCAAGGACCTCGCCGCCACGGGCCTGCTCGACGGGGTCACAACAAATCCTTCGCTGATCGCAAAGTCGGGCCGCGATTTCATGGAAGTGACCAAGGAAATCTGCGGCCTGACCGATGGCCCGGTTTCAGCCGAAGTCGTCGCGCTCGATCACGAAACGATGATGAAAGAAGCCGAGGTGTTGCGGAAGATTGCGGACAATGTCTGCATCAAGGTGCCGCTCACGGTTGACGGGCTCAAGACCTGCAAGGCGCTTACCGAAGACGGCACCATGGTCAACGTCACGCTGTGCTTCTCGGCCAACCAGGCCCTGCTCGCGGCCAAGGCGGGCGCGACCTTCGTTTCGCCCTTCGTCGGCCGCCACGACGATAACGGCTTCGACGGGATGGAACTGATCGAGGATATCCGCCTCATCTACGACAATTACGCGTTCGAAACCGAAATCCTCGTCGCCAGCGTGCGCCACACCACTCACGTCCTCCAAGCCGCAAAGATCGGCGCCGACGTGATGACCGCGCCGCCTAAGGTGATCCACGGCCTGTTCAAACACGTGCTGACCGACAAGGGGATCGAGGGTTTCCTCAAGGACTGGGAAAAGACTGGCCAAACCATCGGATAAGTTCCTATTTGGGACCGAATGGCTGAAGAATCCCCTCTCGACAGGTTCAAGCACGCGCTGACCGGGGCATCGCGCGCGATCGCGCGCGACCCGGAGATCGAAGTCGCGTGGAGTGCCGATGTGCCCGGCGCGGCGGGCAACCGCTTCCGCGTCCCGCTACCGGGCCGCGACCTACCAGGCGAACAGGTCACCGAAGCGCGCGGTTTTGCCGACAGTTTCGCGCTCAAACTGCGCCACCACAATGCCGGGCTGCACGCCAAGAGTGCGCCGCCCGAACCGATTGCGCGTGCCTGCTACGATGCGATCGAGCAGGTTCGTTACGAGGCACTGGGCGCCAACCGCTTCGGCGGGATCAAGTCCAACCTCGACGCCGCTACCGAGATGCGGATTGCGGGCGACGACATCGCGCGCGCGCAGAATTCCTCCGAAGTGCCGATCCAGACCGCGCTTTCGCTGCTGCTGCGCGAACAGCTCACGGGTGAACCGATCCCCGACAAGGCGAAGGCCGGGATCGGGCTGGTGCGCGAGGCGATCGAGGAAAAGATCGGCAAGGACTTCGAGGCGCTGTCCGACCAGCTCGACGACCAGGAAGCGTTCCAGCAGCTCGCGCTCGACATGCTGCGCGATCTCGATCTTACCCGCCCGACCGACGCGCCCGACGATGCCGACAACGAGGACGGCGAGGACGATGACGGCGCCGACGACGAGCAGACCGGCGACGACGAAAACGAAGGCGAAGGCGATCCGCAAAGCGCCGAAATGGCGGGCGAGATGGCCGAAGGCGACGCCGAGGGCGATGCCGAGAGCGAGTTTTCCGCCGACGACGAGATGCAGGAAGGCGAGCCGGGCGAGGAAGGCGAGGCCTCCAACGCGCCCGTCCGTCCGAACCGTCCGCAAACCGACATCCCCGACACGCTCGATTACAAAGCCTACACGACCCGTTTCGACGAGATCATCGACGCGCCCGAACTGTGCGACGCCGAGGAACTCGACCGGCTGCGCGCCTATCTCGACAGCCAGCTGACGGGCCTTCAGGGCGTAGTGACGCGGCTGGCCAACCGGCTCCAGCGCCGCCTTATGGCGCAGCAGAACCGCAGTTGGGATTTCGACCAGGAAGAGGGCGTGCTCGATGCCGCGCGGCTTTCCCGCGTCGTGGTCTCGCCCGGCACCGCGCTCAGCTACAAGGTCGAACGTGACGTCGATTTCAAGGACACGATCGTCACCTTGCTGATCGACAATTCGGGCTCGATGCGAGGTCGACCGATTTCGATCGCCGCGATCAGCGCGGATATTCTCGCGCGCACTCTTGAGCGCTGCGGCGTCAAGACCGAGATTCTCGGCTTCACCACCCGCGCGTGGAAGGGCGGGCAGAGCCGCGAGGCGTGGCTCGCCGATGGCAAGCCGCAGAACCCCGGTCGCCTCAACGATCTCAGGCACATCATCTACAAGCAGGCCGATGAGCCGTGGCGCCGCGCGCGCCGCAATCTCGGCCTGATGATGCGCGAGGGGCTGCTCAAGGAAAACATCGATGGCGAGGCGCTGATGTGGGCGCACCAGCGGCTTATGGGCCGCCCCGAGGAACGTCGCATCCTGATGGTGATCAGCGACGGCGCGCCGGTGGACGATTCGACGCTGAGCGTGAACTCGGCGGGCTATCTCGAAGCGCATCTGCGCGGTGTGATCGAATGGATCGAGGCGCGCTCACCCGTGCAGCTCGTCGCCATCGGAATCGGCCACGATGTGACCCGATACTATCGCCGCGCGGTGACGATCATGGACGTGGAGCAGCTTGGCGGGACGATCATGGAGCAGCTTGCGGAGCTGTTCGAGGATGAGAAGGGGCCGAAAAGGCGATGAGCAAAGCAACGACCGTAACCGAAGCCGTCACCACCCGCCGCTCTGTCCGCGCGTTTCTCGACAAGCCGGTCGAGCTCGAAACCCTCAAGCGCGTGATGGACACCGCGCGCTGGGCGGCTTCGGGGTGCAATTACCAGCCCTGGGAAGCCTCCATCCTCACGGGGCAACCCCTCAAGGACTTGCAGGCCAAGATCACCACCACGCCGCCGCAAGAGCTCGAATACGATTGGGACGCTCCGAAGGCCGAGGATGCCTACAAGGAGCGGCTCTATGGCGTATCCAAGGGGATGTTCGATGCGCTCGGCATCGCGCGCGACGATGGCCCGGCGCGGATGGCGGCGATGGGCCGCAACGCCACCAGCTTCGATGCGCCCGCGGTCATGTTCGTCTATTTCCCGCGCCTGATGAAAGCGCCGCAATGGTCGGACACCGGCATGTGGCTGCAGACGGTCGCGCTTCTGCTGCGCGAGGAAGGGCTCGACAGCTGCTTCCAGGAGTTCATGGCGTACTATGCCAACGTGATCCGCGACCACCTCGGCCTCGATCACGAGCGCTACATGTTCTTCTGCGGCATGGCGATCGGCTATCGCGACCCCGATGCGCCGGTGAACAATTTCGAGCGTGAACGTGTGCCGTTGGGCGAGCAGGTGAAGTTCCTCGGTTTCTAGGTTCGTCATTGCGAGCCGCAGGCGAAGCAATCCATCTCCTGAGTTCCGCCCATGGCGATGTTTGGTCGATGGATTGCCGCGTCGCCTCTCCGAGGCTTCTCGCAATGACGAGATAATTGACGGAGCACCGAAGGCTAGGCAAAGCGCCACTCGCAATGCCCGACCTCAAGCTTTTCAATTCGCTCACCCGCGAAATCGAAACTTTCCAGCCCGTCCATCCCGGCGAGGCGCGCGTCTATACTTGCGGACCGACGGTCTATAACTACCCGCATATCGGCAATATGCGCGCCTATGTGTTCGCAGATATCCTCGGGCGGACGTTGAGCTACAAGGGGTACAATCTCACCCATATCATCAACATCACCGATGTCGGCCACCTGACCGACGATGCCGATGCGGGCGAGGACAAGATGGAGAAGATGGCTGCGGAGAAAGCGCAGTCGATCTGGGACATCGCGAAGCATTACACCGAGGCCTATTGGGCGGATGTGAAGGCGCTCAATATCCGCGAGCCTGCAAAGTGGTCGGTCGCGACCGACTACATCGACGAGATGATTGCGTTCGCCGAAGGTATCGCGGACAAGCACTGCTACGAGCTTGAGAGCGGGCTCTATTTCGACGTCTCGACGGTCGAGGATTACGGGCGGCTGGCGCGCGCACAAACCGAAGAGGGCGAAAGCCGCATTGGCGATGTCGAAGGTAAGCGCAACGCCGCCGACTTCGCGATCTGGCGCAAGACCCCGCCGGGCGAAAAGCGTCAGATGGAATGGGATTCGCCATGGGGGAAGGGCGCACCCGGCTGGCATCTCGAATGCTCGGTCATGGGCGAGAAACTGCTCGGCTTCCCGTTCGACATCCACACGGGCGGGATCGACCACCGTGAGATCCACCACCCCAACGAGATCGCGCAGAACCAGGCGTTTTGTGGCTGCGGTGGGCTGGACGTCGCGACGCACTCGGGCGCGAAGATCTGGATGCACAACAACTTCCTCGTCGAGCGCTCGGGCAAGATGAGCAAGTCGTCGGGCGAGTTCCTGCGGCTGCAATTGCTGATCGACAAGGGCTTCCACCCGCTGGCCTACCGCATGATGTGCCTGCAGGCGCATTACCGCAGCGAGCTGGAGTTCTCGTGGGAGGGGCTGGAGGCAGCGCTGACGCGGCTGAAGCGGATGGTGATGGCGGTCGAAAAACTCCGTGAGGCGAGTCCCCGCGAAGGCGGGGACCTCCATCAGGATGGAGAGAGGCCCCCGCCTGCGCGGGAGCTCACACACCCCAAATTCAGGCCGGCATTCGACAAGTTCGATGCCGCGATCGGCGACGACCTCAACACGCCGATAGCGCTGACCGCACTGGAAGATGCTTTGGCGACCAAGAAAGTCGATCTCGCGATCAAGCGCGCCGTGGTCGAAAAGATGGACGCGGTTCTTGGCCTCGACTTGTTCGGCCTGAGCCGCGAAGACCTCCGCATCCGCCCCAAGACTGCCGAAATCACCGAAGCCGAAATCGAAGACGCGCTCGCTCGCCGCAAGGCAGCCCGCGCCGAGAAGGACTTCGCCACCTCTGATGCGATCCGCGATGAACTTGCGGCCAAGGGCGTCGAGGTGATGGACGGCGATCCGCTCGGCTGGGAGTGGAAGCTCGGCTAGCTGCGCTTGCGGCTCAACCAGCAATTCACCGAAAACCGCGCGTCGGCGAAGGCGTTGCCGGGGACGGTAATCGGTTTGACCTCGTGCGGCAGGAAGCTTGGGAACACCACCAGCCGGTCGTGCCGCGGCTCGATCACTTCTTCTGCACCCCCGCGCGGATCGGTGATCACCAGTTCGCCGCCGGAAAACCCCTTTGGCTCGCGGAAGACATAGTAGACCGCGCTCACCATCCGCACTACGTCCTTGCGATGCTCGCCGTATAATGTGTCGAGGTGGCGGCGGAAGAAATCGCCGTCGCGGTGGATGGCAAGATCGATCTGCATCTCTTTGGGCGACCACTCGGGCACGCCGGTGGTCTCGAGCAGCTGCGGCGTTGCAGCCATGATCGCCGCGCGGAAGTGCGCGCGGTGCCCGTCCCAGTTTCCGGTAAAGGTCGAGGACCGCCTGACCTTCGTATCGATCCCGCCCTGCGCGCTCTCGCTAATGCTCGAAGGGCCGAACCCGACCTCGTTCGCGATAGTGAATTCGAGCAGGTCGTGCGAGGCCTCGGCACCGAGAAAATCGTCGAAGATGCCGGTCCCTTTCATCGCAGCCCGACATGCGGTTGTGCGTCGGGCCAAGTCAAGTCTAAGGACATCGGCAAGAGAGGACTGCGCATGACCATACTCGCCATTTCCGGCCTGATCCGCCCGCTGCTCGAACCCCGCCTGCCCGAAGGGCTCGACGTGCGCTGGTTCATGACCAAGGAGGAAGCACTCGAAGCCGTGCCCGAAGCCGAGATCGGCTGGTTCGACATGTACGAGCAGGAAGCCATGGCGGAAACGCTGCGGGCGGCGACAAACCTCAAATGGCTCAATTCGATCTATGCCGGTCTCGATTTCCTGCCGATGGACGTGCTGATCGAGCGCGATATTACCGTCACCAACGGCGCCGGAATCAACGCGATTACCATCGCCGAATATGTCGTGATGGGGATGCTCAATATCGCCAAGGGATATCGCGAGGTGGTGCGCTCGCAGGAAAAGCGCGAATGGCTGCAGGACTCGCCCGGCAAACGCGAGCTCGCGGGTTCGAAGGCGCTGCTGCTCGGCTATGGCGCGATCGGCAAGCTTATCAAGCCGCGGCTCGAAGCCTTCGATGTCGATGTGACCGTGGTGCGGCGAAGCGGCGGCGAGGGCGTTCTCACGCCCGACCAGTGGCGCGTGAAACTCGGCGAGTTCGATTGGGTGATCCTCGCCGTGCCCGCCACACCTGAAACCGACGGAATGATCGGTGCGGAAGAGCTTGCGGCGATGAAATCGGACGCCGTGATCGTCAATATCGCGCGCGGAGCGGTGATCGACCAGCCGGCGCTCGTCGAAGCGCTCGACACGAAGCAGATCGGCGGCGCATTCCTCGATGTGACAACGCCCGAGCCGTTGCCCGCCGACCACAAGCTGTGGTCGCTCGACAACGCGCATATCACCATGCACCTCTCGGGCCGCGCGCAGGACAAGATGTTCATGCGCAGCGCCGAGCGGTTCCTCGACAATCTCGACAAGTATCTGAAGGGCGAGCCGGTTGCACCGATCTTCGATCCGAAACTCGGATACTGATCCGCGCGCAGCGTAACCTTTCGGGGCAAACGCACGAAACCATCCAAGGCGAAACGAACCACGTGCTCGCTCGTTGGTGGAAGTGAGCATGATAGGAGCGAAGATCCATGTCCGATGAAGGCGCGAACAAACGGAAAGCATCGGACCTCTTCGTCGAATGCCTCGAATCCGAGGGGGTCGAATATGTCTTCGGCGTTCCGGGGGAGGAGAACCTCGACCTGCTCGAAAGCCTGTCCGACAGCTCGATCAAGCTGGTGCTTACCCGCCATGAACAGGGCGCAGGCTTCATGGCTGCGACCTATGGCCGCCACACCGGCAAGGCGGGCGTTTGCCTGGCGACGCTCGGCCCGGGCGCGACCAATCTGGTCACCGCCGGAGCCTACGCCCAGTTGGGCGGAATGCCGATGCTGATGATCACGGGGCAAAAGCCGATCAAGAGCTCGAAGCAGGGCCGGTTCCAGATCCTCGACGTGGTCGACATGATGGGGCCGATCACCAAATCGACCCACCAGCTGCATTCGGGCGACAACATTCCCAGCCGCTTGCGAGAGGCCTTCCGCCTGGCCGAAGAGGAGAAGCCCGGCGCGACCCACATCGAACTGCCCGAGGATATTGCAACCGAAGAAACCGACGCGAACCCCATCCCGGCAAGCCTTGCACGCCGGCCCTCGGCGGAGGAAAAGGCCGTCCGCCATGCGGTCGAAGCCATCGCAAACGCCGAGGCTCCGGTGCTGGTCGTCGCGGCGGGGGCCAACCGGCGGATGAGCAGCAACATGCTGCGCGAATTCGTCGACAAGACAGGGATCCCGTTCGTCACGACCCAGATGGGCAAGGGCGTGCTCGACGAACGGCACCCGCTGTTCCTTGGCTGCGCGGCGCTGTCTTCCGGTGATTTCTGCCACCGCGCGATCGAGGACGCAGACCTCATCATCAATGTCGGCCACGATGTGATCGAGAAGCCGCCGTTCTTCATGCGCGACGCCTTCGACGATCCGAAGGCTTGCGCGACCGTGATCCACGTTTCGACCAAGACCGCCGAAGTCGATCCGGTCTATTTCCCGCAGATCGAGGTGATCGGCGATATCGCCAACGCGGTCTGGCAGATCAAGGAAGCGCTGGAGCCGCAGCCGCACTGGGATTTCACCCGGATGCTCGAATACCGGCAGGCCGAGCACGACCATTCGAAGCCGCTCGAAAACGACACGCGTTTCCCGATCTTCCCGCCGCATCTCGTCCGGCAGGTGCGCAAGTGCATGCCGGAGGACGGGATCATCTGTCTCGACAACGGCATCTACAAGCTGTGGTTCGCGCGGAACTACACCGCCTATCTCCCCAACACCGTGCTGCTCGACAACGCGCTCGCCAGCATGGGCGCAGGGCTGCCGAGCGCGATGATGAGCGCCATGCTCTATCCGGAGCGCAAGGTGATGGCGATTTGCGGCGATGGCGGGTTCATGATGAACAGCCAGGAGCTGGAAACCGCTGTCCGCCTGCGCCTCGACCTCACCGTGCTGATCCTGCGCGACGACGCCTACGGGATGATCCGCTGGAAACAGGCCAATATGGGCTTCGACGATTACGGGCTGACCTTCGGCAATCCCGATTTCGTCGATTACGCGCGCAGCTACGGCGCCGAAGGGCACCGTGTCACCAGCAGCGAACACCTTACCGATGTGCTCGCGGAATGCCGCGACACGCCGGGCGTGCACGTGATCGATTGCCCGGTCGATTATTCGGAGAACGACCGCATCCTCAACCACGAGATCAAGGAACTGAGCGCGCAGCTATGACATTGAATGGGAAAGGAGAATTTTCTTGCCCAAGTTGAAAGACACCTATCCGCTCTATCTCAACAACAAGGCCGAGCAGCCCAACACCGATCTCGCCGTCACCGACAAGTTTACCGGAGAAGTCGCGTTTCGTGTGGCGCTTGCCGATGCCGAGACGATCGACAAGGCCATCGTCGGCAACGTCGCCGCTACCGAGCCGATGGCGCGGCTTGCTTCCTACGAAAAGCAGGATGTGTTGATGCATTGCGTCAGCCGCTTCAAGGAGCGGTTCGACGAGCTCGCCTATGCGCTGTGTGTCGAGGCGGGCAAGCCCATCGGCGACAGCGAGGGCGAAGTCACGCGCCTGATCGACACCTTCCGCATTGCCGCCGAAGAAGCCGTGCGCAATTACGGCGAGGTCATGCCGCTCGACATTTCCGAGCGGGCGAAGGGATACCAGTCGATGTGGAAGCGCGTGCCGATCGGGCCGTGCAGTTTCATCTCGCCGTTCAACTTCCCGCTCAATCTCGCCGCGCACAAGATTGCGCCCGCAATCGCGATGGGGTGCCCGTTCATCATCAAGCCTGCATCCAAGACACCGCTAGGGACGATCATTATCGGCGAGGTGCTGGCCGAATGCGATGTGCTGCCCGAGGGTGCTTTTTCGGTACTCCCGGCGAGCCGCGACGGTGCGGATCTGTTCACGACCGACGAGCGCCTGAAACTGCTCAGCTTTACCGGTTCGCCGGCGGTCGGTTGGGCGCTGAAAGCGCGTGCGGGCAAGAAGAAGGTCGTGCTCGAACTCGGCGGCAACGCGGCAGTGATCGTCGACCACGACGCCGATCTCGACGATGCGCTCGAGCGGATCGTGTTCGGCGCGTTCTACCAGTCGGGACAGTCGTGCATCGGCGTCCAGCGGATCATTATCCACGAGGACATCTACGACCGCTTCCGTGAAATGCTGGTCGAGAAGACGAAGACGCTGGTCGCGGGAGACCCGAAAGACCGCTCCACCTTCATCGGCCCGATGATCTCCGAAGGCGAGGCTACGCGGCTCAAAGGCTGGATCGACGAGGCGGTCGAAGGCGGGGCGACACTCCTGTGCGGCGGCGGTCTGTCGAACGGCAACATGCTCGAAGCGACGCTGCTCGAGAATGTCGAAAAGGATGCGCGAGCCTTGAACGAAGAGGCTTTCGGCCCGCTCGCGATCCTGCAGAAGTTCAGCGACTTCGATGGGGCGCTGGCCGAGGTGAACCGCTCCGAATTCGGCCTGCAGGCGGGCATCTTCACCCGCGACCTGTTCAAGATGTTCGACGCGTGGGACCGGCTGGAAGTCGGAGGCGTCGTGATCAACGACGTGCCGAGCTACCGCGTCGACAACATGCCCTATGGCGGGGTGAAGGATTCAGGCCTCGGACGCGAAGGCATTCGCTTTGCGATGGAAGATATGAGCGAGATCCGGAACCTCGTGATCCGGCGCTAACGAGAGCGCCGCCCCGATCCGATCGAGGCGGCGCTTTCCGTTTATTGTCGTTGTTTACTCGGCAGCCATGTGGCGATGCCCGATCATCGAGGTGCTGCGTGCGATGAGCGATTGGTACTCTTCCCACAGCGCGTTGGCCTTGTCCTCGCCACCAGCGAGTTCGGAGAGCGCAGCAAACCATTTCTCCCCGTCCGGATTGCTCGTGTAGGTGAGCTCGACAGGGCCATCTTCCATGCGCCACACGACGAGGAAATCCCATTCACCTGTTTGCAAATGGACGAGAACCGGCTTTGCCGTATCCGCAGCGTCCGATGCTTTCTCGAAATAGTCGCGAATGATTTCTTCCGCCCGACCCCGCTTACCGGGTTTGATGTCGACCATGATGATATTCAGATACCGAGCGTTCTCGCGAACCGACGGTCCTTCGCTGTGGTTATCGGCCAAGGCAGAAGCCGGGATTGCGGCCAGAGCGGTTGCAGCAAACAGAAAAGTAAATTTACGCATAAAGAGTCCCCCAGTTTGAATTGCTTGGCGCTTTAAGAACTGGGCGACCCCGCCAAGGTCCGTCGGTTATATCGGATAAGCGCATTTTTGGCGAATCCGGACTGATTGCGGCCCGTTCAGCTCTCCTCGAGCAGCAACAGCACGGCTGTAACCACCATTCGTTCGTCCTCGCCGCCGAAACGGTGATCGACTTCGCGTATTGTCGCTTCTGCCACCAGCTGGCCGGGGATGGTGAATTCATGATCGGGCAGGGCGGTGATGAATTCCTCGCCCGCTTCGACTGCCTCGCGCCCGTCGAAGTCGAGCATCACTTCGTGCCGCGTCCCCGAGAACGTGATCGAGGCCCAGGCCTTCTCCTCATGTTTGAGCAAGCTTGCCTGCCCGTTGGTCAGTGCAAGCAACGCGTCGCGGACGCGATCGGCGGTGGTGCGACGCGGGCGATAGCGGCGCGCGACCTGCGCCGACTTGGTTTCGAGCAGTGCGGGGTGTGCGAAAGTGTCGATCAGCATGGGGCAAACTCCTTGGTTTCGATGAACGCTGCGGCGGCTTCATATTCCGCCATCCAGCGCAGCGTGCGCGCTTCGGTCGCGGGGCGTGGTATGCGACCCATGCGCAGGTCGAGCACGAAACGGGGGTCGTGCGCAGCAAGGCGACCGAACTTGGTCGCCGCCATGTCGTGGGTGCGCAGGAACTTCTCGACTTTGCGGATCAACATGGTCTCCCCCGTGGGCTGGATTGGAACGGTCGAATCACTCGATGTTCTTTAAATGTTCCAACTGAAATCCTAGGCGATTATCCCTTTCCGACACGTAGGTTTTGTGCTATATAATGGGCATGACGAAAGCACCGACACTCCGCCAATTCCAAGACCGCTTCCCCACCGAGGATAGCTGCCTAGAGCACCTGAAACTGGTGCGCTTTGGCGAGCGTCACGAGTGCGAAAAGTGCGGCAAGGATGCCCAGTTCTACCGGATCGCGAAGCGGCGCTCATATGGCTGCGAGCATTGCGGCCACCAAGTCTACCCGACTGCTGGCACACCCTTTCACCGGACGCGCACGAGCCTTCGTGATTGGTTCTATGTCATGTTCCTGTTCTGCTCGAAGCGGAACGGTGTGAGCGCCAAGGAAGTCGAGCGCCAGATCGGTGTCACCTACAAAACCGCTTGGCGCATGTGCCACGAAATCCGCAAGTATATGGCGGCGGTCGATGGCGATGAACCGATCGGCGGGCCGCTCACCACGGTTGAAATCGACGAGACCTATATGGGCGGTGAAGTCGAAGGCAAAGGTTCGGGCTACAAGGCAAACAAGGTGGCCGTGATCGGCATGGCGCAGCGTGGCGGTGACATTGTGATCCGCGTTCTCCCGAACCGTCGCAAAGAGACGATGAACCAGATTATCCCGCTGCACGTGAAGGCGCACACCGAAGTCCACACCGACGAGTTCGGCGGCTATAACGACCTAAGCATTCTCAACGGCTACTGGCACAAGAAGGTGAACCACTCGAAGGGCGAGTATGTCGCCAAGGGCGGGGTATCGACCAACAGCGTGGAGGGCTTCTGGGCGCAGCTAAAGCGCTCGATCCACGGCACTCACATCCATGTCAGTCAGAAGCATCTGTCGAAGTATCTGGGCGAGTTTGAGTTCCGTCACAATCGCCGGAACCGTCCCGAGACGATGCTTTCGGAGTTGATGA
Source organism: Erythrobacter sp. GH1-10 (assembly GCF_045363165.1). Taxonomy (NCBI): domain Bacteria; kingdom Pseudomonadati; phylum Pseudomonadota; class Alphaproteobacteria; order Sphingomonadales; family Erythrobacteraceae; genus Erythrobacter; species Erythrobacter sp. GH1-10. The sequence continues at coordinate 1,332,377 of NZ_JBJFLP010000001.1, forward strand.
CTTCTTTCTCGCGCTAGGCTTCTCGCCATGCACCATGGCTTCTAACAGTCGGTCGAATTTGTCGTGCGCATCATTCATCTTGTGAGCATACAGCAAACTCTTAGCCGTTTACAGCCTGCTGCGCGAAATGAGCTGAAGCGTCCTTCGCTTCATTTGTGTGCCCGTCTCGCAGTAGCGGTGTCATTTGCGACAGGTAGTACTCCATCGCACCAATTTGCTGACGAGCGTCGAGGTTTGAGAAGTTCGGCACAATGAGGCCCGCTTTCTCAAAAGTGATGAGCAGGGAAAATGCGTCGCTCATTAGGTTGTTCATCGGATAAAGGCGCTCTGCCAGAAAAGTCGAGTTTCGATGTTCATTGAACCGATGAAGGATCACCGATGCCGGTCTTGCAAGACTTTGTAGTTTCTGTGTCGGATTCAATTTCACTTTCTTTGGGCTAGGCCAGAATAAGATGGCACCGGCTGCCAAAACAAGAAGGACGCTAAGAATCCCACCCCAGGGCAAAGACGAGATATCTGCCAGCGAAATATCGGATGCGTAGTGCGCAATCATCGCACTAATTCCGAAACCGAAAAGCGCATCAACAACTGCGCCAGCGGCGAATAACAAGGCCGCAGCCAAATATTTCTGCCATCTGGGTTTTTCGCGCATTCCGGCGTCATAGCGCGCACCTCCGATTCGCTGGAGTCATCGGCACGAGACTTTCCACGGACACGTGTCGGAAGGGGATAATCACCAAATCCTACTTGTCTAGGAAAAATCCTATGCTATAGGAAAAATAAAGGGTCACATCGACGAAAAGCGAGGAATTCTGCGGATGAGCGGATCGAAAAGATCATCGCAGCGCGAGCGGCTTGCCGAGCTGGCGCGGGAACGGGGGGCGAGCCTGAGTGGCCTTTCCGAGATGCTTGGTCGTAATCCCGCGTATCTCCAGCAGTTTATCAAGCGCGGCACGCCGAGGCGGCTGGGAGAGAGCGATCGGTGGAAGCTGGCGCAGTTCTTCGGGGTGGACGAGGTTGAGCTTGGCGGCGAAGGTAAGGAAAAATCCTATATTGACGCGTCGTTCGGGCGCCGATCAGGCTATATCGACGTCCCGAGGCTCGACATCGGTGCCTCTGCAGGTCCCGGGGCGCTTCCCGCTAGCGAAGCGTTTTTCGACGCATTCCGCTTTTCGCGCCGTTGGCTTGCCGAGCAGGGTCTCGAAGGTGCGCAGCTTTCAGCGATCACTGTCCAGGGGGATTCGATGCAGCCGCTCCTCAACGATGGCGACGAAATCCTCGTCGATCGCTCGCCCCGCCGCTTCCGGGACGGGGTGCACGTCGTGCGCCTGGACGATACACTGATGGTGAAGCGCGTCGCGAGCGCGGGGCCAGGGCGTCTTACGCTGCTCAGCCAGAACCTCGCCTACCCGCCAGTCAGCGTCGCGGCAGAGGATGTGGAAATTATCGGCCGGGTGGTCTGGAAAGGCGGGCGGGTTTAACCCACATACTCCCGATGACCGACAGACCCACTCCGCCAATGAAAGCCGCGATCATCCCGGTGACACCGCTGCAGCAGAACTGCTCGCTGATCTGGTGCACCAAGACCAACAAGGCTGCGCTGGTCGATCCCGGCGGCGACCTCGACCGGTTGAAGGAAGGCGTGGCCAAGGCCGGTGTCGAGCTTGAGAAGATCCTCATCACCCATGGCCATCTGGATCATTGCGGACAGGCTGGAATGCTTGCCGACGAGCTTGGACTGCCGATCGAAGGGCCGCACGAAGACGACCGCTTCTGGATCGCCCAGCTGGACGACGATGGCGCGCGTTGGGGGATGCATGCACAGACCTTCGAGCCGACCCGATGGCTCGAGCACGGCGACAAGGTCACCGTCGGAGAACTCGAACTCGATGTGATCCATTGCCCTGGCCACACGCCCGGCCATGTCGTGTTCTTCCACGAACCGAGCCGCTTCGCGATCGTCGGCGACGTGCTGTTCCAGGGCAGCATCGGCCGCACCGATTTCCCCAAGGGCAATCACCAGGACCTGATCGACAGCATCACCCAGCGTCTGTGGCCGCTCGGCGAGGACGTGATGTTCATCCCCGGCCACGGCCCGACCAGCACCTTCGGTCAGGAGCGCAAGACGAACCAGTTCGTAAGCGATATGGCGCTGGGCTGAGTCCTACAAGATCCTCGCGGCAATCAGCGCGGCGTAAACGCCAAGGCCTAGCAGCGTCAGCATCGTAACCAGCGTTCCGATCATCCGGCCCTTGCCGAGCGAGCCTCCATCCATGCCGAAGCCGTGCGCCACGCGCCCGAGGATGAAAAGGCCTGCGACATAGGCGAGCCAGGGATCGCCTTTGCCCGTGATTTCGATCGCGGCGATCAGGATCAGCACGAAGGGAGCGCTCTCGACGAAGTTGGCCTGCGCGCGCATCCGGCGGATGACGTTCTCATTATCCTCGTCTCCGACGAAGATCTTCTCGGCCGCGCGGACCCGTCCGATGCGGACCATCAGCCAGAGGTTTAGAATGGCCGCCGCAGCCGCAGTCGCCAGTGTAACCGGAAGCAATACCATCGAGATGATCCCCTCAAGAAGTGTAGCTCGCGGTGCTAAACGCACGCCGCCATGCTTGCAACGCGCGAATATTCCGCTATAGCGCGCGCCTTCCCAGCCAACTTACGGCCCGGACGCATCGCCAGCCCTTGTGCTTGTGCGAAACGCGCCCATGTCCTAAGGGCGGCTGCAAGACGTAACGTCAACTGACACGAACACACGTATTTATTTGAGGAAATGGTGCCGCCATGGCTGTTCCAAAGAGAAAAGTATCGCCCCACCGCCGTGGCAATCGCCGCGCACACGATTCGCTCAAGGTCGAAGCGCATCACGAATGCTCGAATTGCGGTGAACTGAAGCGCCCGCACAACCTGTGCCCGCACTGCGGTTACTACAACGGTCGTGAGGTCGTCGCGGTCGGGCTCTAAGCCCCCGAAGCGATGAATACGGAGAGAGAGCTATGAGCCTGCCGCGTATCGCCGTTGATGCGATGGGCGGTGATGAAGGCGTGCGCACCATGATCGAGGGCGCTGCGCTGGCTCGCCGTTCTCACGACAAGTTCCAGTTCCTGCTGGTCGGCGACCAGACCAAGATCGAGACCGCGCTCGAAGCGCACCCGAACATGCGCGGTGCCTCGGAAATCCTCCACTGCGAAGATGTGATCAGCGGCGACGAGCAGCCCAGCCGGGCGATCCGCCGGGCAAAGACTACCAGCATGGGTCTCGCCGTAAACGCGGTGAAGGAAGGTGCCGCCGGCGCTGCAGTCAGCGCGGGCAACACCGGCGCGCTGATGGCGATGAGCAAGATCGCGCTGCGCACCATGCCGGGGATCGATCGGCCCGCGCTCGCCGCGCTTATGCCGACACTCGAACCCCACGACGTGGTGATGCTCGATCTCGGCGCAAACACCGAGGCGGACGCGCGCAACCTCGTGCAGTTCGCGGTGATGGGCGCAGCCTATTCGCGGATCGTCAACGGCTTCGAGAAGCCGACCGTGCGCCTCCTGAATATCGGCACCGAAGAGATCAAAGGCACCGATGCGCTGCGCGAGGCGGCAGCCAGGCTGGCTGCCGCGACAGCCGATCCGGAAAGCGGCCTTGCGCTCAATTTCGACGGGTTCGTCGAATCCGACAAGATCAATCGCGGCGAGACCCATGTGGTCGTGACCGACGGCTTCTCCGGCAATATCGCCCTGAAGGCGATCGAAGGCGCCGCGCGGTTCGTGACCGATCTGCTCCGGCAGGCCTTCACCAGCTCACTGCGTTCGAAGGTCGGGTTCCTCGTGTCGCGCCCTGCGACCGAGCTGCTGCGCCACCACCTCGACCCCAACAACCACAACGGTGCGGTCTTCCTCGGCCTCAACGGTGTGGTGGTGAAGAGCCATGGCAGCGCGAATGCGAAGGGTGTTGCGCATGCGGTGAACGTCGCCGCGCGGCTGCTCGAGGACGATCTGACACAGCGCATTTCGGACGACCTTGCCGAACTCGGCGAAGCCGCGCTCAAGGAAAACGGCAATGTCGCCGCCAATCCCGGCAGCGAGGCGGCAGAGTGACAGGTGCCCGGCTGCTCGGTTCGGGTTCGGCACTGCCCGAACGGGTGGTCACCAATGCCGAGCTCGCCGCGAAAATCGATACCAGCGACGAATGGATCGTGGAGCGCACCGGGATCCGCCAGCGTTACATCGCGGGTGAAGGCGAAACGACCTCGACGCTCGCAATCGATGCTGCCCGCGCTGCGATTGCCGATGCCGGCATTCCGGCGGAAACCATCGACATCATCATCCTCGCGACCGCGACGCCCGACAACACCTTTCCCGCGACCGCGACCAAGGTGCAAGATGCGCTCGGCTGCAATGGCGGGATCGCCTTCGATGTCCATGCCGTATGCTCGGGTTTTCTCTACGCGTTGACGACTGCCGATTCGCTCCTGAAAACCGGAATGGGAAAGCGCGCTCTGGTGATCGGTGCTGAAACATTCAGTCGAATCCTCGACTGGGAAGACCGCACCACTTGCGTGTTGTTCGGTGACGGCGCCGGGGCGGTCGTGCTCGAAGCGCCCGAACCCGGCGCGGCTTCCGAAAGCGGTATTCTTGCGAGCCGCCTCCATGCCGACGGGGCGCAGCATGACCTGCTTTTTGTCGACGGCGGACCCTCGACGACGCAAACCGTCGGTCATTTGCGCATGAAGGGCCGCGAGGTGTTCCGCCATGCCGTGGTCAATCTTGCCAATGTGCTTCATGAAGTGCTTGAAAAGGCGGATGTTTCGGTGTCCGACATCGACTGGGTCGTGCCCCACCAGGCCAACGCGCGCATCCTCGATGCTACCGCCAAAAAGCTCGGCATCCCGCCGGAAAAAGTGGTGGTCACGGTCGATCGCCATGCCAATACGTCCGCCGCTTCGGTGCCGCTTGCTTTCGATGTGGCGCGGCGCGACGGACGGATCAAACCAGGCGATCTCGTCATGTTCGAAGCCATGGGCGGGGGCTTTACCTGGGGCGCTAGCCTGATGCGCATCTAACGCGCGACGTTTCACTCTGTGTAAAATTTGTACACGCTGCGTCACGCAAGTTGCGATTCTTACGATAAAACTTTACACTTCATACTCTTCGTAGCGGGTCGCACCGACGAAGGAGAGACGCCAATGATGCGTTCAGTAGGCACGTTAACGCGGGCTGACCTGGCTGAGACAATAAATAGAAAGCTGGGTTTCAGCCGGGCAGAGTCGCTCGATCTGGTCGAGGCCATCCTCGACAAGATGAGCGATGCACTGGCCGGTGGTGAAAATGTAAAAATATCCGGTTTCGGAAGTTTCGTCCTCAGGGACAAGAACGAGCGGATCGGCCGCAACCCCAAAACCGGGGTCGAGGTTCCGATCACTCCGCGCAGGGTGATGACTTTCAGGGCAAGCCAATTGCTCAAGGAGCGCATCGCCAAGGGCGATTAATGTAACTGGAGTGGGCGCATGGCTGAATTCGACGATGGCAAGGACGAAGGCGCGCTGCGCACCATCGGCGAAGTCAGCGATGCGCTCGACATCAAGCCGCATGTCCTGAGGTATTGGGAGCAGCAGTTTTCGCTGCTCAAGCCGCTCAAGCGCAGCGGCGGACGACGCTATTACCGTCCGAAAGACGTGGAGCTGGTCGAAACGATCGACCGGCTCGTCAATCAGGAGGGGTATACGCTTAAGGGCGCCGAGGCCGTTTTGCGTTCATCCGGCAAGTCGGAACTCGACCGGCGCCGGAGTGATCGCCGGAGCGGTGATCGCCGCGCGAGCGCGGACAGCGGCGGGGACCTTGCCCGACCGGCTGCGCCCGACCACAGGCCGAAGATCGTCGAGGCAGTTGCGCGGCTCAAAGCGATTCGCACCCGGCTCGAGCGCGCGATCGAAGTCTGAATGTGACTGCGGGGCGGCCTATTCGGCTGCCATCAATTCGGCTTCGCCCAGGTCGACGCTGACCAGTCGCGACACACCCTTTTCTGCCATTGTCACGCCGAAGAGCCGGTGCATCCGGCTCATCGTAACCGCATTGTGGGTGACGATCAGGTAGCGCGTGTTGGTGGTGTTCACCATCGAGTCGAGCAAATCGCAGAATCGCTCTACATTGGCATCGTCGAGCGGCGCATCGACCTCGTCGAGCACGCAGATCGGTGCGGGATTGGTCAGGAACAGCGCGAAAATCAGCGCGGTCGCGGTCAGGGCCTGCTCGCCGCCCGACAGCAGCGACAGCGATTGCAGCCGCTTGCCCGGTGGCTGGGCGTAAATTTCGAGACCGGCTTCGAGCGGATCGTCGCTGTCGATCAGCGCGAGATGCGCCTGCCCCCCCTGGAACAGCCGCGTGAACAGCTCACGGAAATGTCCATCGACCTCTTCGAAGGCGGCGCGGAGCCGTTCGCGACCCTCGCGGTTGAGGCTGCCGATCGAACCGCGCAGCCGCGCGACCGCTTCGGTAAGTTCGGCCTGCTCGCTGGCGTTGGTGCCGTGCTCTTGCTCCAACCGTTCGAGCTCCTCGGCGGCGACGAGATTGACCGGACCGATCCGCTCGCGGCTGGCCACAAGCTTGTCCATCTCCTCGCTTTCGGCGGAGGAATGCTTCACATTCTCTTCGGCGAATTCGAAGCGCTCGGCGAGCAGCGGCGGCGGGCACTGGAAGCGCTCGCCGGATACGCGCGCCATCTCGCCGCGGCGTGCCTCTTCGCTTTCGGCGCGGGCGACCAGCGTCGCGCGGCCTTCGCGCGCCTGTGCGAGGTTTTCGGTAACGTCGGCGAGTTTGCGTTCGGCGGCGGTGACCACCTCCTGTGCAGCGTTCTTGGCTTCCTCGGCGGCGGCAAGCTCGGTGTTCAGCCGTTCGCGCATCACATCGCCCTGTTCGATCTCGGCCATCAGCGCGGCGGGCTTGGCTGCGATCACCGCGCGCTCTTCCTCGATTTCCTCGAGCCGTCGCCCGGCTTCGGCGGTGCGCTGGGTCGCTTCGGATGAGCGCGCCTTCCAGTTTGCGTGATCCGCCTGCTGGGCCGCGAGCCGTTCGCGCGCTACCGCAAGGCCCTGATCGTGCGATGCAAGCTCTGCGAGCGCGGCCTGAACCGCCGACTTGGCGGCCTCGTGCTTGGCCTGTGCCGCCTCGAGTGAAGCACGGCCGGTATCGGGCGAGGGCAGGGTATCGCGCTGCTCCCGCGCGGCGGCGAGTTCGGCCTCGGCTGCCTTCAACTGCTCAGCGATTTCGCGTTCGCTTTCGGCCAATTCCTCCAACCGGGCGGCGATACGATCTTTCGCGGCCTCGGCCTGATCGAGCGCCCGCAGAGCCCCTCGCTCCGCCTCGATCGCACTTGATAGTTCCCGCTCCTGCGCCACGAGACGGGTCTGCAGGGCGGAAAGCTCCTCGCGTGTGGTGCGTTCCTCGGCTTCGGCGAGCTGTGCCGCGCCGCGCAGATCGGGAAGCAGGCCTTCGAGTTCCGTCAGACGGTTCGCCGCTTCAAGGCGGGCGGCCTCCGCGGACCCTTCGCCGCGCGCTACGAACCCGTCCCAGCGGCGCAGGTGGCCACCGGTCGTGACCAGCCACTCACCCGGTGCGAGCGAGCGTCCATCGTCTGTGTCCGCGACATGCACCAGCGCAAGCCGTGCGCGCAATTCGGCGGGGCAGGCGCTGATATGGTCGAGCAGGCTGTCGGCAACCTGCGAAGGTGCGTCGGTTCCGGTCCAGAAGCGCCCTTCGTCATCGCCAGCCGGATTGCCCAGGGGCGATTTGGCATCGCGCCCGAGCACCGCCGCGAGCGCGCGTTCGTATCCCGGTTCGACACCGACCTTGTCGAGCGCGACCGGCAGACCCTTACGGTTTGCCGCGCTCTTGGCCCGCGCATCGCGATCGCGGGCGAGGGCGGTGAACTCGCGCTCGATCCCGGCAAGTTCGGCCTTCGCCGTGGCAAGCGCAGCGGCGGCCTCGTCGCGTGCGGTTTGCAGGTCGCCCTTGCGCGTCTGCGCGTCCTCGATCGTGGTCCGCAGGCGAGCGACCTCGCCGGCCGCGTCGTCGGCGGCCTCGCGCGCGGAAATCACCGCAGCTTCGGGATCCTGTCCGTCCGAGAGTTCGGCGCGCGTCGCGGCGATCCGTTCGCTCTCGCGGGCAAGGCGCGCGAGCCGCGCTTCGGCCTGCTCGATCGCGGCCTCGGCCACACGCCATTCGGCTTCGACCCCGGCGTGATCGGCGGTCGCCTTGGCAAGCGCAAGTTCGGCGGCACGACTGGCGCGTTCGGCATTCTCGCTGCGATCTGCGATCTGTGGCCGAGCGGTTTCGGCCTGTTCGACCGTCGCCTTGCTTGCATCGATTTCGCGCGCGAGCCGCGATAGCGCTTCGACCGCATCGGCAGTGAGGCGGTCTGCGTCCTTGCGGTCTTCTTGCAGCCGCGCCTTTTGCCGATCGAGATCCGCGAGCCGTGCTTCCGCCGCTTCGAGCTTCTCGGACAGCGCTGCCATGCGGTGGCCGTGTGCGCTGGCGTCTTCGCGGCGGTCGGCGAGTTCGTCGCGCGCTTCGGCGAGTTTTGCCGCTGCCTCGCCCTGTTCCTTCTGCGCTGCCTTGCTTGCTTCCTGAGCCGCAGCGACGCGCGCCTCTGCGTCTTCGGCGGCCTTGCGCGCTTCCTTGGCGGCATGCGCCGCGTCGCGCCAGCGCGCGAACAGCAACCGCGCCTCGGCCACGGTTATCTGGTCGGAGAGCTTCTTGTAACGCTCGGCCTGTTTGGCCTGGCGCCGGAGCGAGGCCATTTGCGAATCCAGCCCCGCCATCAGGTCTTCGAGCCGCGCGAGGTTGGCTTCGGTCGAGCGCAGCTTGCTCTCGGCGTCTTTACGCCGGACATGCAGGCCCGAGATGCCGGCCGCTTCTTCGAGCATCTTGCGGCGCTCGGCCGGTTTTGCAGCGATCACCTGGGCGATCTTGCCCTGGCTGACGAGTGCGGGAGAATGCGCGCCGGTTGCCGCATCGGCAAAGGTCAGCGCAACATCCTTCGCACGGACATCGCGGCCGTTCACGCGGTAGGCGCTGCCAGCGCCGCGCTCGATCCGGCGTGTTACGACCAGCTCTTCGCCTTCGGCGTCGCTGGCGTGCAGGACGACTTCGGCGAAGGCCCGTTCGGGCCGGGCCGAAGTGCCCGCGAAAATCACGTCTTCCATCCAGCCCGAGCGCATCGATTTGGCCGAGGTCTCGCCCATAACCCAGCGGATTGCTTCCAGCAGGTTGGACTTGCCGCAGCCGTTCGGCCCGACGACCCCGGTCAGCCCGGGCTCGATGCGCAGTTCCGCCGGCTCGACGAAGCTCTTGAAGCCGCTGAGCTTGAGCCGGTGGAACTGCATGGGTTGGTGGTGCTCCCGCTTACTCGGTCCGCGCGCCGGCGCGCTGCAGGACGGGTTCGAGATCGGCCCACTGGTTCACCTCGAGCTTGCGCCCGTTGAGGAGCCATGAGGGGGTGCCCGTGAGGTTGAGCTCCTGACCCTGCTGCTGGGAACGTTCGGCAATACCTTCGATGTTCGGGACATCGGCAAGACACTGGCGCGCCTGATCGGCCGAGAGGCCGCGCGCGGAGAAGAAGTCGATCAGGCCGGAAACCTCGCCGATTTGTACGAAACGTTCTTCCAGCGGCAGGTCACCGGTGGCGTTGATCGCTTCGGCATTGGCGGAAACGCCGCCCATCACCTCTTCGAACTGGACCCATGCCTGATCGGCGAGGACCTGCATGCTCTCCGGCTGGCCGCAGCGCACCAGCGTCGCAATCGTCAGATCCACCGGGTTGGCGATCAAATTGCGCAGCTCATAGCTCACCACGCCGGTCGAAACGTAGTCTTCCTTGAGCGGGGTCGAGCCGGTCTGCGCGAAATAGGCGCAGGCGCTGCAAGTGTGCGACGCGTATTCGACCAGCTTGAGCGGTGCGTCAGGGTTGCCGAGGACGTATCCGCCTTCCTCGCTGATGTTGACGGTTTCGGTCCAGCTGGTGCCGTCGGGAGCCGGGATCGCTTCGATCGGCTCGCCGGCGGGAGCACCGCCTTCTTCCGGGGCGCTGTCACATGCAGAAAGCGCGAGCGCCAGCGGGGCAATCGCGCCGATTGCCATTGCGCGTTTGGTTGAGACGGAACGGATCGAAATCATGTCGATGTCACCTTCATTCGAATGGAGGAAGTTAAACGGGGGGTGTCGCGTGCGCCAATAGCGGCTCGGCACGCGCTTGTGCAAAAATATTGCATAACTCACCGGGCGCTTCGTTTTGGCACATCTATCGAGCGAATCCGGCGTTTAGTCGTTTTCCGGGACCGGCCGGAAGTGCTCACGCAAGACCGGATAGAGCGCATCCCAGTCGTGAACGCCTTCGAGCAGCTTGCCGTCGAGCGCGAAATGCGGCTTCGAAAAGCCTTCGGCATCGGTCGGCAGGCCGAATTCCTGATTGTCGGCGGTAGCGCTTTCCTGAAGCCCCAGGATCGTGCCCCGGCTGTTGAGGCACAGATTGAGGTCCATCCGCGAATAGCCGCGTCGTTTGGCCATCATATCGTCGAAATCCAGCGCAGAAGCCAAGGAAGTGCGGGAACTCGTGTACCCCCGGGACCATATGGCACGATTGTAGGCCGAGGCCGAATTCCACCGTTCCATCCAGCGCTTCTGGTCGCGCATGAACATGGCGTGGTTCACCTTGAACTTCGCCGGCTCGCCGCAGGCAGCGAGAAGCGCGAGCGGGAGGTCTGCGGGGTGATCGAACCGCAGCCGGATTTCGAGGCTCAGCAGTCCCGGTGCGAGCAGCGCGATATCGAGCTCGGGGTCGCCCCTAAAGGCGAACTCATAACAGCCTTTGCAGGCGTAACTGGTGAATATGATCAGCCGCGTTTCGGCGTCGGGATTGCCGATCAGCCAGCCGTTTTCAGTCCGCTCGACGGTGGCATGCCATGCTTTGCGGCTTGTGTTGTCCTTGAAGGCGCTGTCGGGATTGCTGAGCAGCTGCGCCGAAAGGGGCGCGGCAATCACTGTTCCCGCGAGCGCCAGCGCGCCGGTTACCGCTTTGATCACGCGTCCTTTTCCCCGTCCTTCTTATCGAAACTGCGCGCGAGGCTTTCGAGCACCTGGCGGAGTTCGGGATCGCCGATATCGCGCAACGAGTCTCCCAGTTCCATCGGGATCGGCTTGAGCGAAGGCGGCGGCTTTGCAGGTTCTTCAGCACGCGGAGGCTTAACCGCGCCTTGCCGGATCTTGATCCGCGAGACCGCGCTGTATCCGAAGAAACGGTTTACCCGTTCGATGATTTCGGGGATCACCTGCTGGATCAGCGGCGCATGCGCCGGGGCGACGACCAGTTGCAGGATGCCCTCGGACTTCTCGCCCGGCGGAAAACGGATCGCTTCGGGACTGCACACCCGGGCGTGATGCGGACCGACGATTTCGGGCCAGCGGGTGACGACCGAACTCTGTACGAAGCCGAAGCGGCGGAATGCAGTGCGGCCGATTTCAGGCATGAGGTCGCCGATCGCCTTCGGGCCGCCGCCACGGGGCCGTTGGTACGGCTTAGGCACCTTTCTGGTGCCTTTCTGTGGCTTCTTGTCGGTGTCGCTTCCCATCGCACTCTCAGCCATGCCATAGGGCCGCCGTGACTTCCACCGCTGCCGACATCTCGTCCACGCTGATCGACTGGTACGATACGCACGCCCGCGACCTGCCGTGGCGCAATCCGCCCGGCATGCCGGTGCCCGACGATCCGGCGTGGCCCTATCGCGTGTGGCTTTCCGAAGTGATGCTGCAGCAGACGACGGTCGCGGCGGTGAAGCCCTATTTCGAGAAATTCACCTCGATATGGCCGAATGTCGAGGCGCTGGCGCAGGCATCCGAAGACGAGGTTATGGCAGCGTGGGCGGGCCTTGGATATTACTCGCGGGCTCGCAATCTGTTGAAGTGCTCGCGTGAAGTCTCTGACCTCGGCGGATTTCCCGAGAGCGAAGATGCGTTACGCAAGCTTCCGGGCCTTGGCGCCTACACGGCGGCGGCGATCGCCGCGATCGCCTTCGGTCAGCGTGCGGTGGTGGTCGATGCGAATGTCGAGCGTGTGGTGGCGCGGCTGTTCGACATTGAGGAGCCGTTGCCCGGTGCGCGAAAGACAATCCGCGAACGGGCCGAAGCCATCACGCCCGAACACCGGGCGGGCGACTTTGCGCAAGCGATGATGGATTTGGGTTCCAGCATCTGCACCAGCAAATCGCCGCGCTGCCTCCTGTGCCCGCTCGCCGATGCCTGCGAGGGCCGCAAGGCAGGAGAACCCGAGCGGCTTCCCGTCAAGCCGCCAAAGAAGGCCAAGCCCGAGCGGCGCGGCACCGCCTACTGGATCGAGCGAAAGGGACACGTCTGGCTGGTTACCCGCGAGGGCAACGGCATGCTGGGCGGGATGCGGGCGCTACCCGACGACGGCTGGTCCGCGCGAGAGGACGGTTCGGGTCCGGCTCCGGTGGATGCGAATTGGGAAGAACTCGGCGCGGTCCGCCACACTTTCACTCACGCACACCTCACGCTCGGCGTCGTTCGCGCCGAGGCTTCGGACGAACCGACCGGGTCAGGCGAGTGGTGGCCGATCGAGAGAATCGACGAGGCGGGCCTGCCGACGCTGTTCGCGAAGGCCGCCCGGCTTGCGCTGGCGCGGGATTAGAAAGTGCCGCCGGTGATCGCCAGCCTGATTGCGATCAGCACGATCACGAACAGGCAGAAATTGCGGCCCGAATTGCTTGATGAGAGTTGTCCAATCCCCGCGCCAAGCCCTGCGACGGGCAGAAGCAGCCAGTTGAGCAGGCCGACGACGGGCAGGAGGAACGGGATTGCGAGGATCAGGCAAACGAGGCCGATCAGCCAGGAGATGAGATTGAGCATGTGTGTTATATAAGTATAACACCATTGCTCGACAAGTCCCGATTGACCACTGAATTCATCTGCCTCACACAGGCGCAAACCGAGTCTCCGGAGAATACCCCATCATGGCATTTCGCACTTTCGAACCGACCGATCTTTCACGCCGCGCCTTGCTTCGTGGCGGCGGCTATATGGCCGCCGGTGCTGCTCTGGCATCGCTTCCGTTCGGACGCGGTCTGCTCGCCCACGATGTCAGTCACGCATGGCCGAACGTGGCTGCACTGGCCGAAAAGTATGTCGGCGAGGGCAAGGTAGCAAACCTGTATGCGACGTTCGGCTGGGGCCGCGACGACATGGCGCACACTGTTGGTGGCGGCACTCTCTCGATCGACGGTTCGACCGAGGTCGATATGGATTCGCTTTACCGCATCTATTCGATGACTAAACCGGTGACCGGCATCGCCACGATGATGTTGATCGACGAGGGCAAGCTCGGGCTCGACCAGCCGCTCTATGACATCCTGCCCGCCTACCGCGAGATGATGGTCCAGAAAGAATATGACGGCGCGATCACCGAAGACAATCTCGAGCCGGCGAAGGGCCCGATCACGATCCGGCAATTGCTCACACATACTTCAGGTCTCGGCTACGGGATCGTCCAGAAGGGTCCGATCAAGGACGCCTACGAGGAACAGGGTCTGGTTCCCGGACAGGTAACCCGTTTGCCGATCCCGGGCATCGGGCGGGCCGAGGCAGTCCGCAGCCTCGAAACCTTCGCCGATCGCCTCGCCGAGCTGCCGCTGGTGCTCCAGCCCGGCACGAAGTGGAGTTATTCGGTCAGTCTCGACCTGCTCGGGCGCGTGATCGAGGTGGTCGAAGGCAAGCCATTCGATGTCGTGCTTCAGGAGAAAATCTTCGATCCCTGCGGCATGACCAGCACCTATTTCACGGTGCCGGATAGCGAAATCGGCCGCTTTACGGACAATTACGGAATTCTCGCAGGTACTCCGATGCCAATCGATCCGGCGGAAAGCTCGATCTATCTTGACGAACCGGCCTTCCCGTTCGGCGGGGCAGGGCTGGTTTCGAGTCCAAGGGATTATGACCGCTTTCTGCGAATGCTGCTCGGCTATGGCAAGATCGGCAATGAGCGGGTGATGGGGGAGCTTGCAGTCCGCGTTGCGACGTCCAACATCCTGCCCAGGACCGCTACGACCGAAGGGACCTGGGTTGCAGGACAGGGCTTCGGCGCAGGGGGCCGCTCGACCAATGGCCAGTATGGCTGGGGTGGGGCAGCAGGCACGCTCGGCGCGGTCGATTTCAATCTCGGACTGCGCGCGGCCCTGTGGACGCAATACATGCCGACCGAGGCGTTCCCGATCCGCGACGAGTATATGGCCGCGCTCGAAAAGGATCTGATGGCGATGCGCGCTGCCAAGGCGGCATAATGAACCATCCGGCGCATCCCGAGCTCGCCCGCACCGGACCCGTCGCATTCTCCGGTTCCCCGATCGATCGCGCAGACAACCTTCGTGCCGATCCCGATGCGCTCGCGGGCATGATGAACTGGAAGGCGCGGCTGCTGAAGCTCGACGAGCTCATGCCCGAACTGGACGACACAGGTCGATTGGCGTGGGGCACTCTGGCCGATGCGCCCGAGGATGCCGAACTGGTGTTTCTCGGGATCGACCGGGCAGACGGCGGCGAGAAGCCCTGCTTTGCGGCAATTCCGAAGCAAGGCGATGCCAGCCCGCGCATGGCCAATCCCAAGCTGTGGTCGCTCATGGCAACGCTAGAGCCGGGCGATCTTGCGACCTACGGAGGGGCACGGAGCCTGGTCGATTGGCACGCCCGCCATCGTTTCTGCGCAGAGTGCGGTGCCCCGACCAAGGTCGCCAAAGGCGGCTGGCAGCGCAGCTGCGACGCCGGACAAAGCGGCTGCGGCGCGCAGCACTTTCCGCGCACCGACCCGGTCACGATCATGCTGGTCGAATACGATGGGCGCCTGATGCTGGGACGCGGCAAGGGTTGGCCCGAGCGCAGTTTTTCCGCGCTCGCAGGCTTCGTCGAGCCGGGCGAAACGATCGAAGAGGCTGTCGCGCGGGAGGTATATGAGGAATCCGGAGTGCGGGTGCGAGACGTGTCCTACGTCGCGAGCCAGCCGTGGCCGTTTCCGAGCCAGCTTATGATGGGCTGCCACAGCTACGCCGATGACGACGAATTGGTCATAGACGAGACCGAGATGGCGGAAATCATCTGGTTCACTCGCGAGGAAGTGATCGCTTCGCTCGAAGGCGACGGGCCGTTCCGCGCGCCGCCCCCGCACGCCATCGCCTGCAACCTGATGAAATGGTGGCTATCGAAATGACCGCACCCGACACACTCACCATCGACATCTACTCCGACGTCATGTGCCCGTGGTGCCTGATCGGATACGGGCAGTTGAGCAAGGCGCTGGACGAGCTGGAGTGCGAGATCGAGGCGGAAATCCGCTGGCGTCCGTTCGAACTCAATCCCGACATGCCTGCCCAAGGCGAAGAGCAGGAGGCGCATCTCCAGCGCAAGTATGGCCGCTCCGCCGAGGAAGGTGCCGCCTTGCGCAACCGGATGAGGGCGATTGCACAAGAGGCGGGCGTCTCCCTCAATTTCGAAGGCGAGGGGGAAGCGCCTCCAGCGATGATGTGGAATACCCGCGATGCGCACAAGCTGCTCGGCTTCGCGCTCGAACAGGCGGGGCCGCAGGTGCAAACGCAATTGAAACTCGCGCTGTTCGAGGCGCATTTCAACCGCCGCGAGCGGATCGGGGATCGCGAAGTGCTGCTCGATATCGCCGCTGGCGTCGGCCTCCACCGCGAGGCGGCCAAAGCGGCGCTCGAAGACGAGGCGCTGGAAGCGCGGGTGATCGCCGAGGAGCGTCAGGCCTGGGACATGAATATCTCCGGCGTCCCGGCAATGATAGTGAACGGCAAATTCATGGTGCCAGGTGCGCAGGGGGCCGAAACCTACGTCAACGTGCTGCGCCGGGTGGCCGAAAAGAGCCGGGCGGAAGCGCAGTGACCGAATTTGCTCCGCGCACTGCTGTCATCACCGGCGGGGCAAGCGGGATCGGACTGGGGATCGCCCGGCGGTTGGCGGGGCAGGGCGTGCAGGTCATGGTCGCCGATCTCCCGACCCCAGCGATCGAGCGCGCGGAGGCGATAGACGGTATCACCACCTTCCCATGTGATGTTTCGGAGCTCGAACAGGTCGAGTCGCTGGCCGATGCAGCGTTTGCGACATTCGAAACGGTCGATCTGGTGCTGAACAATGCGGGCGAGAGCGGACCGAACGGCAAGCTGTGGGAAGTCGACCCGGAGCTTGCCCGGGCGCACTTCGATGTCAATTACTGGGGCGTATGGAATGGCTGCCGTGCCTTTGCTCCACGTCTGATCGCGCAGGAAAGCGCCAGCGCGATCTACAACACCGGCAGCGAAAACAGCTTTTTCTGTGCGGTCCCGCATTCGGCCGCCTACATCGCGGCCAAGCACGCCGTTCTGGGTCTGACCGAGAGTTTTCGCGAGGACCTGCCGGCGCACGTCCACGCGGGCCTGATCGTTCCCGGGTGGGTGTTCACCCCGCTCGGCCCGGAGCGCTTCATGAAGTTCGGCATGGATGTCGATCACTACGTCGACATCGTCCTTCCGCAAATCCTCGCGCGAAGGCGCTTTGTCGTCAGTCACGGATACAACCGGGTCCGGATCGCCGAGCGTATGGACGAACTTGCATCGAGCTTTGCCGAATATGCTCTGCCCTCCGAGGAGGACGCACAGCACGACGTTCGCCTGGTGATGAAGCAGTTGCGTCAGCCGTAGACAGCAAACCTATGAGCAGCGCTTAAATTGAGGGTGGACAAGGAGTTGCTGTCGGTCGCAGACTGCCCTTACGTTCAACCGAAGGAGTCTTGTCGTGAGCCAACCCGTTTCTCTCCGCACCATCGCAGCCCTTTCTCCGCTGGCCCTGCTCGCAGCCTGCGGAGGTGGAGGTGAAGACGTTTCCCCGGTTGGCGAGGAACCGGCCGTCATTGGCGAGCGGCAAGACAATTACGAAGCGATCGGCGATGCCTTCAAGGCGATCCGCGCGCAGCTCGAAACCGGGTCACCCGACTTTGCTGTGATCGGCAACAGCGCGAGCGAGATTAACGAACGCGCACAGAAGATCACCGGCTACTTTCCCGAAGGCACCAGTGTGGATTCGGGCTACGACACCGAAGCGCTCGCAACGATCTGGGAAAAGCCCGCCGAATTCGAGCAGGCCGCGCAGGATCTCGTCGACGCCAGCGCCGAGCTTTCGGGCATCGCGGTGACTGGCGATGCGGCTGCAGTCGGCGAGGGCGTCAAAAAGCTCGGCGGAACCTGCAAGGCATGCCACGACCAGTTCCGTCTCGACGACGATTGACGACCCGCTAGCGCAATGGCGACCCGACCGGTCAGAGTCTGGGACCTGCCCGTCAGGCTCACGCACTGGAGCTTCGTCGTACTGGTCCCGGCGATGTGGTTCACCGCGGAGAACTCGCATTGGGGCTGGCATACGCGGCTCGGCCACGTCCTGCTCGGCCTGATCCTTTTCCGCATTCTCTGGGGCTTCCTCGGCACAAGCACCGCACGCTTTTCGAGCTTCGTGCGCGGACCGAGGCGCATCCTCGCCTATCTGAGGGGTGGATATGCGGAAGACCGTCAGATCGGGCACAATCCCTTGGGCGCGCTGGCGGTGATTGCCTTGTTAGGCGTGATGCTCGCCCAGATCGGCATGGGATTGTTCGCGGGAGACCCCTACGATGGCGCGACCGGTCCGCTCAATCCGCTCGTCGGCGTGATGACCGCCGACACGCTGACCGATTGGCACGAAGCGTTCTTCTACGTCGTGGCGGGCCTCATCGGAGTGCACATTCTCGCCATCGGGTTCTACGCGGTGCTGCGGATGGACGATCTGGTGGGGCCGATGATTACCGGCAAACGCGAGGCTGCGGCGGATATCGATGGCATCGGGGCGATGAAGTGGGGCCGCGCAGCGGTTTGCGCGGCTATTGCAGCGGCGGCCGCGCTCTGGATCTGGTTTGGGGCACCGCCGTTGACTTGACGCCTAGATAAGCGCGAGCTTTTCCAGCTTTGCTGCAAGCTTTCCGGGCAGCGCATCACCGATGTCTTCGCCCGGGGCGAGATCGCGCGGGGGCTCGCCCTTGAGATAGCGCCAGCCCTGGTGGGCACGCTTGGTGCGCGGGTGGACGCGGATCAGTTCGGGCTTCAACTCGATCCGCCAGCGCCCGTCGTCGCCTTGGGAAAAGCCGGTGATTTCCGAGCGCGCGACGATTGCATGCTGGTGAATCCAGTAGAGCGATCCGCCAATGCATTGCTCCCACTTCGTCGGGCGGTACTTGGTCGTGAGATGCGGGCTGCGCCGACCGGCATACCAGCTTTCGATATCGGAATAACTCTGCGCGCCGTACGCGATCTTGGTCAGGTGGAGCGGCATACTGTAAAGATGGCGGTTGGCACGGCGCGGCTCAACCCCCCGGGATCACATTGTGACCAGCCCGCTGACGACCGCGAGCCCGAGGAAGGCGAAAAAGCCCATCGAATCGGTGATCATGGTCACGAAAACCGACGAGGCGACCGCCGGGTCCTGGTCGAGCCGTTCGAACACCACTGGCACCAGCACGCCCGCGAGGCCTGCGACCGCAATATTGATGATCATTGCCACCGCGATCACCGCGCCCATCATCGGGCTGAAGAGCAGACTCGCAGCGATCCCGATCAGCACCGCGACAGTCCCGCCGTTGAGCAAGGCGACGCGCAGTTCCTTCCACAGGATGCGGCGGGTGTTGGCACGGGTCAGCTGGTTGGTCGCGATCGCACGCACCGCCACTGCCATGGTTTGCGTACCGGCATTGCCACCGATGCTGGCGACGATCGGCATCAGCACCGCGAGCGCGACGAGTTGCTCGATCGCCGCGCCGAAGAACGCGATGATCGCGGAGGCGACCACCGCCGTGCCGAGATTGGCGATCAGCCAGCGCACCCGGCTCGAAAAGGCTTCGCGGATCGGCTCGTTGATGTCGCCGTCGCCCGCACCCGATAGCAGCAGGGCGTCCTCGCCGGCCTCTTCGGAGATGATGTGGACGATATCGTCGACCGTCATCTGGCCGACCAGTCTTCCGCTGTCGTCCACCACCGCAGCCGAGATCAGCGCGTATTTCTGGAACATCAGCGCAACCTCTTCCTGGTCCATTGTGACCGGGATCAGCTGCTGGTCGCGCTTCATGATGTCGGTCAGCTTGACCCAACGCGGAGTGGTGAGGATCCAGTTCAGAGCGCAGGTGCCGACCGGATGATGCGCGGCGTCGATCACGAACACTTCGAAGAAATCGTGTTCAAGATCGCCGTTTTCGCGCAGGTAATCGATCAGGTCGCCGACGGTCAGGTGTTCGGGCACCGCCATCACATGGCGGTTCATCAGTCGCCCGGCGGTCTCTTCCGGGTAGGCGAGCGCGGAATTGACTGCTTCAGCAGTTTCGGGCTCCAGCTCAGCGATGATCGCGCGCTGGTCGTCCTCGTCGAGGTCTTCGAGCAGCTGCACCGCATCGTCGGTCTCGAGCTGTTCGGCGATGGTCGCGACCGCATCGGGCGGCAGCGCTTCCATCATCATTTCGCGAACGTGGTCGTTCAGCTCGGCGACCACTTCGACGCTCATCAGGTCGGTGATCGCCTCGGCCAGTTCGGCGCGTTCGTCGCTGTCGAGCAGCTCGATAAGGTCGGCGATGTCGGCTGGGTGGAGCGGCTCGACGAGATCGTAGACCGCCCCCTTGTCGCCCTCTTCGAGGGACTCGCGCACGCCCCTGATATATTCGGGCTTGAGCCGGTTTTCCTCGTCGTGGCGTTCGTCGTCGATCCGGTCGTCGGGGCGCACTTCTTCTTCGGCTGCGTCGCCGACGATGGTTTCGTCTTCAAGGGCGCTGGGATCGACCATTTGGGCGGGTTTAGAGTCGCGCACTTGAAAAGCAAGCGGGTGACAAGGCTGTCTCAACTGCTAGAGAGCCATCAACCCGATCCGCTCGCCCTGAGCCTGTCGAGGGGCTGTCCTTTCTTCCGAGCGTCCTGCCAGAAGAAGTGCAATGGTTCGACAAGCTGGGGATGAGCGGAAATAATTGATTTGGAGATAGAAGCATGGCCGACAAACTGACCTTCACCCTCGATACTGGAGACGGCGAGAACAAGGACGTCGTCATCAAGCTGCGCCCGGACCTCGCCCCCGGCCATGTCGAGCGCATCACCGAACTCGCCGGCGAAGGCTTTTACGATGGCGTGGTATTCCACCGCGTGATCCCCGGCTTCATGGCACAGGGCGGCGATCCGACCGGCACCGGCATGGGCGGTAGCGACAAGCCCGACCTCAAAGCCGAATTCAACAGCGAGCCGCACACCCGCGGCACCTGCTCGATGGCGCGAACCCAGGTGCCCGACAGCGCGAACAGCCAGTTCTTCATTTGCTTCGACGACGCCGAGTTCCTCGACGGCCAATACACTGTCTGGGGCCAGGTCGAGAGCGGCATGGACCACATCGACGGCCTGCCCAAAGGCGAACCGCCCGCGAACCCGGGCAAAATCGTGAAGGCAACGGTTTCCTGATCTGAGCCCGGAATATGAACGTGGCGCTGCGGAAGGGAATTGTCGTTCTTGCGACGTTCCTTCTCGCCGCCTGCGTCACCTATCCGGACATATCGCAATCGCGTTCCCCGTGCCGCACCGAGCCCGGAGGATGGTGCCCCTTCGTGCGTTCGGCAGCGGCGGAAGCGTGGCCCTATGCCGTCGCGGCGACGAATGCCTATGTCGGCGATGACGATGTATTCCCCGATCCCGGCCCGGTCCTGAAGCGGATCGAGCGGCTGGAGATCGCGGAAGAAGATGCCGAGAAAGGCTTCAGCTACGAGATTTTCGAGCAATACGCTCCGGGCAGCGCCGGTAGTCCGGATCGCAAGCCGATTGCCCGTATCCTCGCCTTTCGCGGGACCGATTTCGACGGATTCACCGACATTTTCTACGGCACGTTGCGCGACGACCAGATCGCAATCGCGATGCGATATTTCAATCTTGAGCGCGAGCGCTGGGGCAGCGATCCGCAATGGATCGTGACCGGCCATTCGCTGGGCGGTGCGCTGGCGACGGAGGTGTCGATCAAATACCCTGAGGTGCGCGCTTACATGTTCAACACGTCTCCTTTCTATCGCAGCGATGCGATGACCAACGACATCAGCCGGATGGTGGTCAATGAGCGTGGCGAGGTGCTGCGGCGCTTTCGCAAATACGACGTTGCGCCGGCTGCCGACGTGTTCACGATCAACTGCGCACCCGAAAACGGCCAGTTCACCAAACACAAGATCCGGCCACTCGCCGACTGCATCACCTGGATCGCCGCCTACGGCAGCGCCGATGCCCTCGCGGTGGTCGAAGCGAACGGAGTGCGCAAGCCGATGGTGGAATGCGGGGAGCCGGACAAGATGCATCCCGGTCCGAGGTCGAGAAGGATCGAACCCTGCGTGCATGTCGCTCGAAACCCGAAGGACGATCAACGGCCGCGCGACGAGGATCGATGATCCGCGTCGACCTTCTCCCGGCATGCGTTGAAAGGCTGGAGGAGACAGCAAGGGTTCTGGCCGAGGCGCGCGATCCTGCGCCGCTTCGGTCGCGAGAAGGACCTGCGGCGCGCGGCGACGCTCTGATGCAGAGTGCGCCTATTCGGATTCGGTGGCGATCACACGCTTGAGAGTGTAGCGGCCCGGCTCGCCCGGCCCATCGGGGCCGTGATAAATCTCCGTCCGCCCGATCATGCCGTCTTCGCGCAGATCGAATGCGAGGCTGTGTGCGTGGCTCTCGCCTTCATCGAACCCGGTGACATCCCGGAAGGCGAACGCGATGCGATCGGGGGTGGCAGGCAGGCTTTCGAGGCGGGGCTGGTTGCCTTGCGGGCAGTAATGCGTGGCTACCACATGATCGCCGTCGAGATGATAGACAGTCATCGAATGCAGACCGGCAGCGGTTTCCCAACGCTCGACAACCGTGTGACCACGCGCAGTCGGTTCGAACACGATCTCCAGAGCTTCGGTTTCAGCGACCGACCAGCGACCCTCCCACGACAGGATTTGCGCAAATTGCGTTTCCGCATCTGAGGTCGAACCCGTTTCTGCGTGCGATGCGGTTGCAGCAAAGACGAGCAGGGTGAAGAGGTGTTTGCCGTGCATCGGACGATCTTGCAGCTTTTCCCTTGGCAGGCAACATCGCTCGCGCATTGAACCGCGTGCCGCTTCCCGCTAAAGGCGCGAACCTCATGAAACCGCAAAAGCCTCCCAAGACCTTCAGGGTCAAGAGCTTCGGCTGCCAGATGAACGTCTATGATGGCGAGCGCATGGCCGAGTTGCTGGCCGAAAAGGGCATTACGCCTGCGCCCGAGGGTGAGGATGCGGATCTGGTGGTGCTCAACACCTGCCACATTCGCGAAAAGGCGGCGGAGAAGATCTATTCGGACATTGGCCGCCTGACGAAGGGCAAGACACAGGAAAAGGCCCCGATGATCGCGGTCGCGGGCTGTGTCGCGCAGGCCGAGGGCGAGGAGATCATGACGCGCGCCCCTGCGGTCTCGATGGTGGTCGGTCCGCAGGCATATCACCGCCTGCCCGACATGCTCGACAAGGCGGTGAAGGGCGAGCGGGCCACCGATACCGACATGCCCGCGATCGCGAAGTTCGATAGCCTGCCGCAACGCCGGAAGCGCTCGCCGACCGCGTTTCTCACCGTGCAGGAAGGCTGCGACAAGTTCTGCACCTATTGCGTCGTTCCCTACACGCGCGGTGCGGAAATTTCTCGTCCGTTCAGTGATTTGATCGCCGAAGCTCGCAAATTGATCGAAGCGGGTGCGCGCGAAATCACGTTGCTCGGGCAGAATGTCAACGCGTGGTCGGGTGAGGATGTAAAGGGGCAGAGAGTAGGCTTAGCGGGGCTCATCCGTGCTCTGGCACGTCTCGATGGGCTCGAGCGTATCCGCTACACCACCTCGCATCCCAACGACATGGAAGACGATCTCATCGCCGCGCATGGTGAGATCGACAAGCTCATGCCGTATCTTCACCTGCCGGTGCAGTCGGGCAATGACCGGGTGCTCAAGGCAATGAACCGTTCGCACACGGCCGAAAGCTATCTGCGGCTGCTCGAACGCTTCCGCGAGGCGCGCCCGGACATCGCGCTTTCGGGCGATTTCATCGTCGGCTTTCCCGGAGAAACCGAAGCCGAGTTCGAGGACACGCTGAGCATAGTCGACGAGGTCCGCTACGCGCAGGCCTTCAGCTTCAAATATTCGCCGCGCCCCGGAACGCCCGCTGCAACCATGGAGGACCAGATCGCCAAAGAGGTGATGGACGACCGCCTCCAGCGACTTCAGGCCCGCCTCAATCGCGACCAGTTGGCGTTCAACGCAGCCAGCGTCGGCAAACGCTGCACCGTCCTCGTCGAGCGCAAGGGCAAGCACCCCGGGCAGTGGCTCGGCAAGTCGCCATGGCTGCAAAGCGTCTGGTTTGAAGGCGAGTGCCAGATCGGCGACATGGTCGAAGTCGACCTCATCGAGGCGGGGCCGAATTCGCTGCAGGGCGCATTACTCGCCGGAAACTGACCTCTCTTCCGACTCCATGGCCAAGGCGCGCGCGCCGATATCGCTGAAGTAGCGCGAGGCAAGCGCGTTTCTGGATGAATCGTAGAGCTTCGAGATAAGTGCGCGGTCGAAAACGGTAAGGCCTTCGGGCGGTTCCTCATCCTGGAACAGGGTCAGTATTGTCGGTGCCGCAGGTACGACATCCGGGGCGATGCCGCCGGTTGGCGCAAAGGTTCTCATCGTTGCGTAATCAGCGAGCTGTTCGAGCGTCTTTCCCTGTGCGCTCGCCAATTCGATGAGCACCATGGCACCGATGATCTCATTGGTGGTGCGGCTGCGCAAGCGCGATTCCAGGCGAAGCGGGTTGGCGAAGTCGGCCACATTCTCCAGCGGTCGGCCCATTTGCTCGGGGAGCACATTACCATCTGCACTGCGGAACGCAGTGTAAGTCCACGATCTTACCGGCCCCGTTTCCTCCAAGACCCGCGCGCGTTCGTAGCTCAACAGGTGATCGAGCAGTTCTGATCTTTCGTTGAGCCACACGCTCGGCGGGCCTTTTTGCGGCGCGACGAACACGACCGATATATTGTGGTTGCAGTTCTCTCTCGGATCGCGCCTGTTTGCGCCAAGTCTATCGGCATTTTGCCGAATGCGCGTCTCGATCGCCGCAGCGGGCTCTTCGGGAAGCCCGAATACCTTGGGACATATCGCGTCGAAGAAGGTCCCGATCGTGCGGCCGAGGCGTGGTGGCCGGATGATCTCCTCGGCCATCTCGCGCAGTTCCCGACGTCGCTCGAGGTCGGTTGGCGGAGCTTCGACGACAATTTCGGGATCATCGGAAGATGCCTCGGTCACCTTCTCAGGCGCGGCGGACCCGGTTGACTGCGCCGACGCGCTTGCCGCGCCCAGCAGAGCAGCCACGCAGACTGATGCGAACCTTTTCATATGGCCTCCAAGCCGCATGATCGGAGTTGGTTCTACCTCGCATCATGTGAAATCTCCATGACTTTCCACCGTTACAGCGGGGGTGCGAACTTGCTTTGCCGCAGAAGCGGCTTACCTTTTCGATTCAGGGCGGGCCAATTTCCGTCCTCGAACAAAGGAACCTATGGGCCGTAGACCGACACGCGCAGCCGATCCCCAGCGGGAGCCCCGAAAAGAACCGGTGCTTTCGCCCGATCCCACGCCGATCCGCCAGCCCCGCCGCGCCCGCGCGGAGCTGACCTTTGAAAACCAGTCATTGCTCGGCGCGTTGTTCGGCGAGTTCGACGCGAACCTCGTGCAGGTCGAGAACCGGCTGGGCGTCATGATCCACGCGCGCGGCGACCAGATCGTTATCGAGGGAGCGGAGGACAATGTCGCCCGCGCCCGCGACACGATCAACACGATGTACGACCGGCTGGCGCAAGGGCAGGACCTCGACAGCGGAGCGATCGAATCGCTGATCGCGATGTCGAACGAACCGACGCTCGAAGGGATCATAAGCGGCGAGAAGGAAAAGCCGCCGATCATGATCCGCACGCGCCGCAAGACGATCGTGCCGCGCTCGGCGACGCAGGTGACATACATGCGCAGCCTTGCCCGCGACGACATCATCTTTGCGCTTGGCCCTGCCGGGACCGGCAAGACCTATCTCGCGGTCGCGCAGGCGGTCAGCCAGCTCATCACCGGCAGCGTCCAGCGGCTGATCCTCTCGCGCCCGGCGGTGGAGGCGGGCGAAAAGCTCGGCTTCCTGCCCGGCGATATGAAGGACAAGGTCGATCCGTACCTGCGCCCGCTCTACGACGCGCTGTACGATTGCATGCCGCCCGAACAGGTCGAACGACGGATCGAAAGCGGCGAGATCGAGATTGCTCCGATTGCCTTCATGCGCGGCCGCACGCTCGCTGACGCCTTCGTGATCCTCGACGAGGCGCAGAACACCACGCGCGAACAGATGAAGATGTTCCTCACTCGCTTCGGCCAGAACAGCCGGATGGTGGTGTGCGGCGACCCGCGCCAGGTCGACATTCCCGGTGGCGACTCGATGTCCGGGCTCGCCGATGCCGTGGGCAAACTGGAGGGCGTAGAGGGCTTCGGTACGATCCGCTTTACCGCCGCCGACGTGGTGCGCCACCCGATCGTTGGTAGGATCGTTGAGGCGTATGAGGGCAAGCCCGAGTAGGTGCAGCTCGAAATCGAAATCGAAGACTGGTCTCCCGGCGAATGGGAGGAAATCGCTGACAAGGCTCAAACCGGAACGGCAATGCTCGTGGCTGAGCTGCGGAATCCGCGGCTTGAAGTGAGCGTTCTGTTCACCTCCGACGACCAGGTCCACGCGCTCAACCGCGAATGGCGGGATCGCGACAAGCCGACCAATGTGCTCAGTTTCCCGATGCTGGAGCGCGCCGAACTGCTCGATCTTCAAAGCGAAGGTCCGCCTGTCATGCTCGGAGATATCGCTCTCGCATTCGAGACCTGCGCACGCGAGGCAGAGGAAAAGGGGATCAGTCTCGCGCATCACGCCGCGCACCTGATCGTCCACGGCCTGCTGCACCTCGCCGGTCACGATCACGTCCATTCGGACGAAGAGGCCGAAGCGATGGAAAAACTCGAGATCGCCATACTTGCAAAAATGGGTATCCCGGACCCATATGGTGACCGCACATGACAGGAGTAATCCCGTAAGGGCCCAAAACGAGTATGCCCGATTCCCAATCCCCCGCCGGAGACGCGGAGAGTAGCAGCGGGCTGTGGCCTGCGATCCGGAAAGTCCTCAAGATCGGTGACGGCGAACGTTCGCTGCGCGCCCAGCTCGAAGAGGCGATCGACGAGCACGAGGACGAAAACGAAGATAGCGATACCGACGAGCAATCGAGCGCGAATGGCGATTTGACGCCGGTCGAACGCCAGATGTTGCGCAACCTGCTGCATTTCTCCGAACACGATGCCGATGACGTCGCCGTTCCGCGCGGCGAGATCGTGGGTGTCGAAGCATCGATCGGGTGGGAAGAGCTGGTCGAAAGCTTCAGCGAGAACGGTCATTCGCGCATGCCGGTCTATCGCGACAAGCTCGATGATGTGATCGGCATGATCCACATCAAGGACATCTTTCCGTATCTTGCCACAGGCAAGAAGCCGCCGCGCGACTGGACCGTGCTGATGCGCCAGCCGCTCTATGTGCCGCAGACGCGCGGGGCGCTCGATGTGCTGGCCGACATGCGCGCACGCCGCGTCCACCTTGCGATCGTGCTTGACGAATTCTCCGGAACCGACGGGATCATCACGATCGAGGATCTGGTCGAGGAAATCGTCGGCGAGATCGAGGACGAGCACGACGAAACGCCCGAGGCGCTTATCGTGCCGATCGGCGACGGTATGTGGGATTGCGACGCGCGGGCCGAGCTTGATGATGTTGCCGAACAGGTCGATCCGCGCCTCGCGGAAGTCGAGGAAGCGGTCGACACGCTCGGCGGACTCGCCTTCGTGCTGGCCGAGCAGGTCCCACCGGTCGGGACAGTCGTGGAACATCCCAGCGGTTGGCGGATTGAAGTGACGGAGGCTGACGAAACGCATGTCAAGCGACTGCGCCTCCACGCGCCCGAACCCGCCGAAGATGCGAGTGACTTGCAATAAACGCAGTTTTTTGCGCCGATTCTGATTTTTTCTTCGATTTTTTGCATCCGGATCGCGCCTCGCGCGTATCTCCTCGTAACGAGGAGAATTTCTGATGCCGTCACGTCGATTGCCCCCATTGCGCGCCCTGGAAGCGTTCATGCGCACGGTCCGTCTCGGATCGGCGCGGGCTGCCGCAGAGGAAATCGGGCTGAGCCCCTCGGCGCTCTCGCGCCGGATTACCAATCTCGAGGAATTCGTCGGCAAGAAACTGTTCACCCGCGCGCGCCAGTCGATGCAACTCACCGATGAAGGGCAGGCGTTCTACGAGGCTGTGAACCCGCACCTCGAAGCGCTCGCGCGCGCGGTCGAGAGCCAGTCCGACAACATTTCCCTGCTGCGCCTGCGGCTCGGCGTGTTGCCGCTGTTCGGCAGCCAGCGGCTGTTCCCGCGGCTGGGCGAACTGCGAAAGCGCCACCCGCTGCTCCATATCGACATCGACACGGGGCCGCATCTCGAAGACCGGGTTGGCGATACGCTCGATGCGGCGATCATCCTGTCGCGCGGACCCGAACGCGGGCTCCATGCGGTGCGGCTCGATCACAACCTAGTCCATGCGATCTGCAGCAGGGAAATCGCGCGCGCGATCGGCCCCGAAGTGAATGCGGAGGGCCTCGCCAAACAGACCTTCCTGATTCACAACGAACTGCCCGAAAGTTTCGTCGCCTGGAAGAAGGCCCACAAGCTCGACGATATGGAGCCGGCAGCCATCGACCATTACGATTCGGGCCAGCTCATGCTCGAGGCAGCGGCGCAGGGCCTTGGCATTGCGATCATGCACGACGATCACATGCGCCGCGCTGCCGACAACCGGCTGACCGACCTGTCGAGCGTCTCGGTCGAAAGCCCCTACAGCTACTGGTTCGTGTGCAAGCCGACAGCGCTCGAATCGCGCCCGGTAAGGCTGTTTCACGATTGGCTGGTCAGGGCCGGGCTCTAACCCGCATCCTCTTCCGCCGGATCGTGAATTTTCACGCCGACGCCTTGCGCGCCCTTGGGGGCGTTGTAACGGATCGGCGGGACGTTATGGGCGAATTCGCGCACCGGCTTGCCGAGCGCTTTGCACAGCGCTTCCTCGATCCGTTTTCGGGCCTCCGCTGCGATCGCTTTTCTACCGCGGATGTCTTCGGGGCTGAACGGTTCGAGGAAATGCATGTGCAGAGTAAAGCTGCCCCGCCGAGCTAGCACGCGCTTTGCGTTGTTGAGCCCGGTTTCGTCGCCAACCCAACCGATCCATTCGGCCACCGAATTGTAATCGAGCATGACCGGCTGGACGAGAACTTCGGCCGGAGGCGGCTCCAGCACGCTCAGCATGCTGCTCTTGAAAGGTAGCAGCGAATGGCCATCGGTGGTGGTGCCTTCCGGGAAGACGGTGACCGCCCAGTTGTCTGCCAACGCTTCCTTGAGCGCGTTGATCTGCTCGGCCACGCCGAGGCGGTTTTCGCGCTTCACATAGACAGTGCGGTTCAGCGATGCGAGCCAGCCCACCACTGGCGCCTCCGCCAGCTCGGCCTTGGCCACGAAAGCGGTTCCGCTGGCGCCCGCCATGGCGAGGATGTCCACCCAGGAGATGTGGTTGGCGACATAGAACACGTCGCGCTTGAGGTGGACGCCGTGAACGACGACCTTGCACCCGCACACCCGCGCGGCATAGCGCAGGAAAAGCATCGGGAAGGGCGAGCCGTAGCGTAGGATCCGGTAGAGATAATGCAGCGGCACGAAGATCAGCAGCAGCGCGATCAAAGCCAGCGAGCGAGTAGCGATGCGAAGCCAGCCGCCGGTCGAGATCGGCGTTTTCTCGCCGCGCGCGGCTGCGACCCGCAGTTTCCAGAGTTCGCTTTCGGGCGCGTCTATGCCTTGATCCGCCGGACTGTCAGTCATCCCGCGAGAGCCTGACTCCATACAGTTCCATGCGGTGATCGACGAGGCGATAGCCGAGCTTTTCGGCGATCTGGCGCTGTAGCGACTCGACTTCGGGGTCGACGAATTCGACGACCTTGCCGGTCTCGACGTCGATCAGATGGTCGTGATGCGCTTCCGGCACTGGTTCGTAGCGCGAGCGACCGTCGCCGAAATCGTGCCGATCGAGGATGCCCGCTTCCTCGAACAGGCGCACGGTGCGGTAAACCGTCGCAATCGAGATCTTCGGATCGATCGCCGAAGCGCGTTCGTGCAGCAATTCGACATCGGGGTGGTCGTCGCTCTCGGACAGGACCTTGGCGATCACGCGGCGCTGCTCGGTGATCCGCAGGCCTTTTTCGGCACACAATTGTTCGAGATCGATTTTCTGGCTCAAGCGAAGCTCCGTTACCGTACAGGCCCGTTCGCGGTGCCCCGCGACGACCCGAAAGTAAAGCACCCCGCCTCATATACGAGACGGGGCGCCTTGCTCAAGCTGGCGGGCGGCTCGCCCAAAAATGCGAGCGGAGCCGCTTTCCAGACTTACTTCTTGCGACGCCCGCGGCCGCTGCCGGGCTTGCGCCCAAGGCCGATCTTCTTGGCGAGATCGCGGCGGGTTTCGGCATAGTTGGGTGCCACCAGCGGATAGTCCGCGGACAGTTCCCAACGCGCCTTGTATTCCTCGGGCGTCAGTCCGTGTTCGGTCGAAAGGTGACGCTTGAGCATCTTCATCTTCTTGCCGCAATCGAGGCAGACGATGTGGTCCTTCTTGATCGACGAACGGATCGAAACCGCAGGTTCGGGCCGCGGTTCTTCCTCGTTATCGTTTTCGCCGAGTCCCGAAAGGGCGGCATAAACGTTGCTGATCAGCGACGGAACTTCGTTCACCTCGACATCATTGTTGCTGAGATGAGCAGCGACGATGTCGCTGGTCAAAGTTATTAGCGTCTCTTTCATTTCGATTTCCAAGCCTTGCATGAGTCCCTCACTCGATTTGTTGTTTTTCGGATTTTTCCGATCATTTTGCCATGAACCAGCCTCGCAGTCTTTGCAAGATCGCCCGTGGCTTTTGTTCACTTTTGGGAGTGGGGGTAACAGACTAGATCGAGCGCCCGAAAGTAATGGCGTCGATCCTACTGCCATCGGACATCCGGTAATAGTTGGGACGTTCGCCGATGGGTTCGAAACCGGTCCTGAGATACAGGTGTTCGGCAGGGTTGCCGCGCCGCATTTCAAGAAAGATTCGAGCGGTTGATCGCTCGCGCGCGGCTTCGAACAGCAATTCGATCAATAGCTTGCCGAAACCGCGTCCACGATATTCGGGAATGACCGCGATCAGCAGCAGCTCTTCCTCGTCGGCGCCGTGGCGGGTGAGGACGAAGCCCGAAGGATCACGCTCGGTCTCGCCTTTGATCGGTTTGCCATCTGCGTCGATGACGAGTGCATGCGTGTTGGAAAGCACCAATGCATCCGCCACCTGCCGACGGGTCCATGCTTCGCCATAGGCCGGGTCGAACGCCGCATCCATCACTTCCATGATGCAATCGACGATATGCGAAGAGCGAATCATGAGACCTTCCGGGCCTTTTGGGGCGTGGCGTCGGGCCCGCGTCCGTAGATCGGCGACAGGTCTTCGGTAAGTACCGTGGCCGGCAGCCGCACGACATGCCGGGCATCGGGCAGGAGATCGTGAACCGTTCGGCGGCTATCGAGCAATTCAGCGAGTTCTTGCGCCTTGCTTCCTGCGACATGTGCTTCTGCGCCGCGGGCGAGGGCGGCTTGCGGCGCGAGCGACGCCATTTCGCCTTGAGGCGCGGGTCCTGGCGCAAAGTCGGCAACGAACCACTCGCCATGCCCGCCTGTCATGCAAACGGTAAGCGAGCCGGCTCCGTCGGCCTGTGCCATCGCGGCGACCAATGCGAGTGTCGGATATCCAATCACCTCTGCGCCCCAAGCAAAGCCGAGGGCGCGGGCGGTCGCGATGCCGATCCGCACGCCGGTAAAACTGCCCGGGCCAAGCGAAACGAGGATACGATCCGCGCGCCCTTTGTCGGGCAAGTCGGCAATCATCGGGATTAGCCGCTCGGCATGGCCGCGACCCAGTTCGAGATGGTCATGCGCGAGAAGCCTGCCGCCCTCGAACAGGGCGATCGAGCAGGCTTCGGTTGCCGTTTCGATTGCGAGCGTGCGCATGCCAAGGCCCTGCCCCAGCGAGCGCTTGCCCGCAAGTCAGACTATCGTATTGAATTTATCGAAATCGGGACGCGGGCTGCGATCGAAGATGCTTTCCGGGTCGCCATATCCGATCGAGCAGATGAAGTTGACCCGGTGGCGCGGCTCGTCGCCGAAGAACGCCGCATTGACCTTGTCCTGATCGAAGCCCGACATCGGACCGCAATCGAGTCCCACCGCGCGGGCGGCGAGCATCAGGTAGGCGCCCTGGAGCGAGGAATTGCGAAACGCGCCTTCCTTGCGCCCTTCCTCGTCGCCTTCGAACCAGCTCTTGGCGTCGGTGTGGGGGAACAGCCACGGGAGCTCTTCGTGGAAATCGATGTCGTAGCCGATCACGGCGGTAACGGGCGCGGCCTTGATCTTGGCCTGGTTGCCTTCCATCGCGCACCCGGCGAGCTTTTCCTTCTGCTCGTGCGACTTGACCCACACGATCCGCACCGGCTGCATGTTCGCCGAGGTCGGGGCCATCTTGAGCAGGTCCCAGATGGCATGAAGCTGTTCGTTCGAAACGTCCTTGTCGAGCCAGTCGTTGTAGCTGCGCGCCTCGTTGAAAAGCTGCGCAAGCGCATCGTCCGACAGGACGTGATCGTGGAATTGCTTGGTCATGGAAATCCTTGAAGTTTGACTTGAAATTCAGGCTGCTCTGACTTCAACGACTTCGGGGACGTAATGTTTCAGGAGGCTCTCGATGCCCTGCTTCAGGGTCATCGTGCTCGACGGGCAGCCCGCGCAGGCGCCCTGCAGCGAGAGATACACGACGCCCTCCGAGAAGCCGCGATAGGCGATATCGCCCCCGTCTCCCGCCACTGCAGGACGCACCCGGGTTTCGAGCAGTTCCTGGATTGCCGCGATCGTATCGGCATCCTCTTCGCTGTCTTCGACCACATTGCCTTCGTCTTCGGCGGGAACGTTGATCCCGTCCGCACTGCCCCCGACGAACAGCGGGGCCTCGGACACGAAATGATCGAGCAGGATCGAATGAACCTGAGGTTTGAGCGCGGACCAGTCGGTGCCCGGCGCGGCTGTGACCGTGACGAAATCCCAGCCATAGAACACGTTGACCACTTCGCCGGTGTCGAAGATCGCTTGTGCCAGCGGACTCGCCTCGGCCGCTTCGGGCGATGCGAATTCGCGCGTGCCTGACGACATGACGGTGCGTCCCGGCAGGAACTTCAGGCTCGAAGGGTTCGGAGTGGTTTCGGTTTCTATGAACATGGACCGTAAATAGGGGCGGGCAGGGCGTGCGGCAAGCAAGCTCTGCTAGTCCGTGTCCAAACGATCATTCACTATCCCTTCAGCCCTTGGGTCTTTATAGGGAACGCCATGAATGTAATCACTCGCGCCCTTAGCGCCCTTGCTCTGATCGCTGTCCCCTTGGCGATCGCACTACCGGCAGTCGCACAGAACGAAGCGCCTGCCACACCTGCGGAACCGCAAATCCCGGCTCCGCAGGCGGTCACTCCCGAAGGCGAGGTTCCGTGGCTCTATCGCGGCAGCGACGTGCCGGTCGACGAACAATGGGTGTTCGGCGAGATGGAAAACGGCCTGCGCTATGCCGTGCGCCGCAACGGCGTGCCGCCGCGCCAGGTTTCGATCCGAGTGCGGGTCGATGCGGGTTCGCTGCACGAACGCGAGTGGGAACAGGGCTATGCCCACCTGCTCGAGCACCTGCTGTTTCGTGAAAGCAAGTATCTGGGTCAGGCCGAGGCGATCGCGGCCTGGCAACGGCTCGGTGCGACGTTCGGCAGCGATGCGAACGCCGAAACCAGCCCGACCCATACTGTTTACAAGCTCGACATCCCCAATATCGACCGCGCAAAACTGGCCGAAAGCTTCAAGCTGCTTTCGGGCATGATCCGCGAACCGGTGCTGAGCGAGCCCAATGTTGCCGCCGAACGCCCGATCGTGCTCGCCGAAAAGCGCGAACGGGGCGGGGCTGCGCAGCGCATCGCCGATCTCACACGTCAGACCTTTTTCAACGGCCAGCGGCTTTCCACCCGCAGCCCGATCGGGACGATCGAAACCCTTGAAGGCGCTACGGGCCCGAAGATCCAGGAGTTCTACAATCGCTGGTATCGTCCCGAAAACACCGTGATCGTCGTCGCTGGCGATGCCGATCCGGAAGTGCTCGCCGGCCTTGTCGAACAATGGTTCGGCGATTGGCAGGTCACCGGGGAGGCGGGCGTCGCACCCGATTTCGGCGATCCGGTCGCGCCCGAGGGCACCGAAGTCGCAGCCGGGAGCGGTTGGCCGATCGGCGAACTCGCGGTCGGCGTCGAGCCCGACCTGCCGCGCAATCTCACCTACGCGGTGATGCGCCCGTGGCGACCGGTCCAGGACACCATTGTCTACAACGAAGGCCTGCTGCTCGATGCGATAGCCCAGTCGATTATCAACCGGCGGCTTGAGGAGCGCGCGCGCGGTGGCGGATCGTTCCTCTACGCGCAGGTCCAGCAAGACGATATCTCGCGTTCCACCGATGCCACTTTCGTCACTTTCGCGCCGCTGACCAATGATTGGCAGTCCGCGCTGGCCGATGTGCGCGCCGTGATCCAGGACGCCATCACCAATCCGCCGACGCAAGAAGAGATCGACCGCGAGGTGGCCGAATTCGATGTCGTGTTCGTCAACCAGGTCGAACAAGCCAGCGTCGAGGCGGGCTCCCAATTGGCCGACAATCTCGTCAACGCGGTCGATATCCGCGAGACGGTCGCATCCTCGGAAACCGTGCTGAAAGTGTTTCGCGGCATGAACGCGCGCTTCAATCCCGAGGAAGTGCTGGCCCGCACCAAGGCGCTGTTCGAAGGCGACGTGGTCCGCTCGGTTTACGTGACCCCGGCTATCGGCGAAGCCGATGCAGCGGCGCTCAAGCTGGCTCTGGCAAGCGAGATCGAAATCGACTCCAGCGCCAGGCTCGCCGCGCAGACGATCTCTTTCGAGGACCTTCCGCCGATCGGCACCGCAGGCACGATCACCGCAGAGCGCCCCATCGGCGTGCTCGATATCGAGCAGGTCGATTTCGACAACGGCGTGAAGGCGTTGCTGTGGTCGAACGATGCCGAACCCGGGCGCGTGACGGTGAAGGTCCGCTTCGGCGCCGGCTATCGAGCCTTCGACGCAAGTAATGCGGTGTACGCCCCGATCGGCGAGATCGCGCTGGTCGGCTCTGGCATCGGCGAGCTTGGCCAGACCGAGATCGATCGGCTCGCGACAGGGCGCAAACTCGGATTCGACTTCGCGATCGACGATGCGGTGTTCACCTTTACCGCGCAGACGCGTTCGACCGACGTTGCCGACCAGCTTTACCTGTTCGCCGCCAAGCTCGGCATGCCGCGCTGGGACCCGGAACCTGTGATCCGCGCCAAGGCGGCGGCGGAGCTCGCCTACAACACCTATTCCACCAGCCCCAGCGGCATCATCAATCGCGATCTCGAATACCTCGTGACCGACAGGGACCCCCGTTTTGCCACGCCGGGTCCCGTAGCCTTGGAGGCCGTCACGCCCGAGCGCTTCCGCGAAGTGTGGGAGCCGCTGCTGACGCAAGCGCCGGTCGAGGTCCTCGTATTCGGCGAGTTCGATCGCGATGCTATCGTCGAGAAGCTCCGGCAGACCTTCGGCGCGCTGCCCCCCGCCGAGCCGATCCCGGCGGAAATCGCTGCGCGCGTGCCCGATTTCCCCGAGGCGACGGGTGAGCCGACAGTGCTGAACCATCGCGGCGATGCCAACCAGGCCGCTGCCGTGATTGCCTGGCGCAGCGGCGGCGGCATGGCGAGCATCCGCGAATCCCGCCAGCTCGAAATTCTCACCCAATTGTTCAACAACCGTCTGCTCGAAGCGCTGCGGGAACGTGCCGGGGCGAGCTAT
Source organism: Erythrobacter sp. GH1-10 (assembly GCF_045363165.1). NCBI lineage: Bacteria > Pseudomonadati > Pseudomonadota > Alphaproteobacteria > Sphingomonadales > Erythrobacteraceae > Erythrobacter > Erythrobacter sp. GH1-10. The sequence goes on from NZ_JBJFLP010000001.1 coordinate 1,367,584, forward strand.
TCGCCGCAGGTTATTTCCGACTGGCCGGCCGATCTCCCGGCAGGCGGCACGATCACGGCATTCGCCCAGCTTGAGCCCGATTTTGTGCCGATCTTCTTTGCCGAGGCGGACAGGATTGCAAAGGACCTGGCCGCAAATCCGCCAACCGCCGACGAGCTCGAACGAGTGACCGAGCCGCTCGGCCAGCTGATCCGCCGCGCATCGACCGGAAACCAGTTCTGGCTGTTCAACCTCGAAGGTGCGACCACCGACCCGCAAAGGATCGCGCTGTTGCGGACGTTGCTGGCGGATTATTCGCGCACCAGCCCGCAAATCATGCAGTTCCTCGCAGACCGTTACTTCGGCGGGGCCGAACCGCTGAAACTGGCGGTGATCCCCGAGGGGCAGGAACTCGCGCAGGCTCCGGATACGATTGCCCCGGCCGCGAGCGAATCCAGCGCCGCAGTGCGCGCGCAGCCGGAAATCATCGGGCGCTGACGGGGGTCGACTTGCAGCGAACCGATCACCGAGTGCGCGAAATAAAGTTGTCGCAAAGGCCTTTGGCGCTTTACACATAGTGTCCACGCGCGATAGGGGCGCGCCCCCGAAGAAGATTTGAAGAATTCGATTATGGCTCAGAACTGGAAACCGGAAAGCTGGAAGGCTCACGAAGCGCGGCACCTGCCGCACTACGAAGACGCCGCAGAGCTCGCTGATGCGGAGGAAACGCTTTCCGCCTATCCTCCGCTTGTGTTCGCGGGGGAAGCCCGCGCGCTCAAGTCGGACCTTGCCGATGTCGCCAACGGCAAGGCGTTCCTGCTCCAGGGCGGCGATTGCGCCGAGAGCTTCGCCGAATTCCATCCAAACAACATTCGCGACACCTTCCGCGTGCTGCTGCAGATGGCGGTCGTGCTGACCTTCGCCAGCAAGCGCCCGGTGGTGAAGGTCGGCCGCATGGCGGGCCAATTTGCGAAACCGCGCTCTGCACCCACCGAGACCAAGGACGGCGTAACGCTGCCGAGCTATTTCGGCGACAACATCAACGGGATCGAGTTCGATCCCGAGCAACGCCGCAACGATCCGGGCCGGATGGTACGAGCCTACAGCCAGGCAGCGGCGACGCTAAACCTGCTTCGCGCCTTTGCGGGCGGGGGCTACGCAAACCTTCAGCAGGTCCACAAATGGACGCTCGATTTCATGGGCCGCACGCCTTGGACCGCGAAGTTTGCCGAGACCGCCGACCGGATCGGCGAGGCGCTCGCTTTCATGGAGGCGTGCGGGGTAGATCCGGCGACCGTGCCGCAACTTCAGGGGACGAGCTTCTACACCAGCCATGAAGGGCTGCTGCTGCCCTACGAACAGGCGCTGACGCGGCAGGATTCGCTCACCGGCGATTGGTACGCGACCAGCGCGCACATGCTCTGGATCGGCGATCGCACCCGTTTCCCGGGCAGCGCGCATATCGAATTCGCGCGCGGCATCGGCAATCCGCTCGGCATGAAATGCGGGCCGAGCCTCGAGCCCGACGCGCTGCTCGGACTGCTCGATGTGCTCAACCCGTCGCGAGAGCCGGGGCGGATCACGCTCATCAGCCGCTTTGGCCACGACAAGGTCGAGGAGGGCCTGCCCAAGCTGGTTCGCGCGGTGAAGCGCGAAGGGCACCCGGTGGTGTGGAGCTGCGACCCGATGCACGGCAACGTCGTCAAATCGGAAAGCGGCTACAAGACGCGCCCGTTCGACCGGATCCTCAATGAGGTAAAGGGCTTCTTCGCTGTGCACCGCGCCGAGGGCACGCATCCCGGCGGCATCCATATCGAGATGACCGGGCAGGATGTGACCGAATGCGTCGGCGGCGCGGTCGCGATCACCGACGATGCGCTCGGCGATCGCTATCATACCCATTGCGACCCGCGTCTCAACGCCGAGCAGTCGCTCGAACTCGCTTTCCTGCTGGCCGAAATGCTCAACGAGGAAATGAACGAGCGTCAATCAGAGAAAGCTGCCGACGCGGCCTGATCTGTGTGCCGGCAAGGCGCATGCCTTTCAATTGTCACGCGATTGCGGCATGAGACCTTTCGCTGCCGGAGACGCAAGACCGGCGAAGCAGGAGAGGCACGTGCCCCTTAGCGAGCGCCACGAGACGGCGCAGAATTCCGATCCCGATGACCTGACGGGAAGTTTCCGGGCGACCCGGGCGCTGACCGAAGCGCTGGCGGAACCGCTTAGCGATGCCGATGCGACGATCCAGTCGATGGAAGACGCTTCGCCTGCCAAATGGCACCTCGCGCACACCACATGGTTCTGGGAAACCTTCCTGCTGCGCAATCACGCGACGGGTTACCGCCTTTACGACGAGGAGTACCCGTTCCTCTTCAATTCCTATTATGAAGCCGAAGGAGAGCGGATCGCGCGGTTTTCGCGCGGGATGCTGTCACGCCCGACGCTCGACGAAGTGTTCGATTGGCGCGCGCATGTCACCGCGGCGATGGAGGGGCTGCTCGACGATCCTGCCTGTGCCGACCTGATCGCGCTAGGGATTGCGCACGAGCAGCAGCACATCGAATTGCTGCTGACCGACATCAAGCACGCCCTGTTCCAGAATCCGACCGGTCCGGCGATGTTCGGGGGCGCGCCCGAAGCGGCGATGTCGGCGGGAGGGCGCGAGATCGGTTGGCATGAGCATCCGGGCGGGGTCGCACTGATCGGTCACCAGGGCGGCGGTTTTGCTTTCGACAATGAAGGCCCGAGCCATCGAGTCCTGTTGGAGCCGTTCGCGCTCTCCCGGCGACTCGTCACCAACCGACAATGGGAAGAGTTCATTGCCGATGGCGGCTACAATACTGCTGCGCTTTGGCTGTCGGACGGCTGGGCATGGGTCAATGAGCACGCCATCGCTGCGCCGCTCTATTGGCGCGAGGAAGAGGCGTTCACGCATCAAGGCTGGCACATCCGCGACCCGGACGCTCCAGTCACGCACATCTCCTATTACGAGGCCGATGCCTTTGCGACCTGGGCGGGGGCGCGACTGCCGACCGAATTCGAGTGGGAGGCGATCGCGCGCGGACAGGAAGGCGAACGTGCCGCGCACGTTCCGTCATCCGGCAACCAGCTTGATCACGCCGAAGCGCCGAGCCCGCAGGGAGGCGAGGCGCTGTTCGGCGATTGCTGGCAGTTCACCCGCTCGGCCTATCTCCCCTATCCGCGCTTCCGGCCCGCCGAGGGCGCTGTGGGCGAATACAATGGCAAGTTCATGAGCGGGCAGTTCGTGCTCAAGGGTGCCAGCTGTGCGACCGTGCGCGGCCATTCGCGCGCCTCCTATCGCAATTTCTTTTACCCCCATCAGCGCTGGCAATTGACCGGATTGCGGCTCGCAAAGGACCTTTAAGACAATGACTACCGAGAAAGGCCTGAAGCTGGTCGAACGCGACGAGGGAGGGGTTGATCCGGTCTTCCGCTCGGACGTGATCGAAGGTCTCTCGCAGGAGCAGAAGGCGATCCCCGCGCGCTGGCTCTATGACGATGCCGGATCGCAGCTGTTCGAAGACATCACCCAGCTGCCCGAGTATTACCCGACCCGCGCCGAGACCGAGATCCTGACCGAGCGTGCGGAGGAGTTTGCGGCAAGGATCGGACCGGGCAGGGCAGTGGTCGAATTCGGATCGGGTTCGTCGGTCAAAACGCCGCTGCTGCTCGAGGCAATCGCACCTGCGGCTTATGTCCCGTTGGACATCGCGGGCGATTTCCTGCGCGCGTCGGCCGCCGAGCTGGCGGCGAAGTTTCCGGGCCTTCCGGTCCACCCCGTCGAGGCCGATTTCATGCGACAGGTCCAGCTTCCCGAAGAAGTGGCCGACCTGCCGAAGCTCGGCTTCTTTCCGGGATCGACGATCGGCAATATGGTCGCGCGAACCGCGGTCGACCTGCTGCGCTCGATGCGCGAAACACTCGGCATCGGCGCGCAGCTGTTGATCGGCATGGACCTGATCAAGAATGAAGACGTGCTCGTCGCCGCCTATGACGATGACGCAGGCGTCACGGCGGAATTCAATGTCAATCTGATCCGCCGGATCAACCGCGAGCTCGATGGCGATATTCCGGTGGACGCCTTCGAACACGAGGCGCGCTGGAACGACGATTACGCGCGGGTCGAAATGCACCTGGTCGCCGGTCGTGACATGACCTTTACTGTCGGTGGTCGCACCTTCACGATGCAGAAGGGTGAGACGATCCACACCGAAAACAGCCACAAGTTCAACCGCCGCACTTCGAACATGCTGCTGCTGGCGGGCGGCTGGGAACCGCAGGAGCGTTGGCTCGACTCCAAGGACCGGTTTTCGCTGATCCTGGCCGAGGCGAGGCCGCCGCGCAGCGCGCCCTGACGCCTTCCTGAAACTCTCGGCCTATCTGCGCGTTGGGCGGGCATGGGATACAATCATTGCGACATTTGCGTCATCGGCGCCGGGATGGCCGGGCTCGCCTGCGCGACGCGTCTCGCCGAAGCGGGGCTGCTGATCGCGGTCGTCGACAAGGGGCGTGGCCCGGGTGGCCGCATGGCTGCAAGGCGGACCGAAATCGCGGGTGAGGTCGTTTCGTTCGACCACGGCGCGCAATACTTCACCGCGCGCGATCCGGAGTTCGGGGCAGCGGTGGGCGAGTGGGAAGCGCAAGGCGTGGTCGCTCCATGGCCGGCAGCGGGCGAAGGGGCCTATGTCGGGATCCCCGGTATGAACGGCCCGATCCGCGCGATGGCGCAGGATCTGAAAGTCCACTGGAACACGCGAGCTGAGAAAATCGTGCGCAGCGGCGCCAGATGGCGGATCGAGGCGGGCGATACGGCATTCTCGGCCAAGACGGTGCTGCTTGCGATCCCGGCCGAACAGGCCACCGAACTGCTGGCAGACGTGTCTTCCCCGCTGGCCAAAATCGCTTCGGAGGCTGTGTCTGCCCCGTGCTGGGCGGTGATGGCGGGCTTCGACGCGCCGCTGGAAGTCGAGACCGACACGCTCCGCGATCCCGAAGCGCCGATCAGCTGGGCCGCGCGCAACTCGGCCAAACCGTCGCGCTCCGGAAGCGAATGCTGGGTGCTTCACGCCTCGCCAGAACGCAGCCGCGAACTGGTCGACTTGGCGAAGGAAGAGGTCGGCCCGATCCTGCTCGAAGACTTTTTCGCACAGACCGGCGCCGAAGCGGTAACCCCCATTCACCTCGCGGCGCATCGCTGGCTGTACGCCATGGTGCAGGCCGTAGACGGCGAGCCCGCGCGTTTTGACGACGAGTTATGCATCGGCATCGCGGGCGATTATCTTCATAGCCCGCGCGTCGAGGGAGCATGGCTTTCCGGCGTCGCGCTGGCGGAAAAGGTGCTCGCTCCCGCATAAGAGCTAGTGGACGCGCGCGGCGCGAAGCGACTAGCTCTCCCTTGCGAAGAGGGGAGATGCACCATGATGGAGCTGTTCGATTTGACCGGGAAAACCGCCGTCGTCACGGGCGCGGGACGGGGGATCGGCGAAGGTATTGCAACGCTGCTTGCAGAAGCTGGCGCGAATGTCGTCTGCGCCGCCCGATCGACCGACCAGATCGAACACACGGCGAGACTGATCAACGCAAGCAATGAGGGCGGACGCGCGATCACCCAACGCACCGACGTGTCTTCGCAAGAGGATATGCAAGCGCTCGCCGCTCGGGCGATGGAGGAATTCGGGCGGCTCGATATCTGGGTCAACAACGCCGGTGGCTCGCTCGTTTCCGCACCACTTGCCGAGCTCGATCCGGCGGAGTGGGACAAGACGCTTGCAACCAACCTCTCATCGATCTTTTACAGCGTTCAGGCGGCCGTTCCCCATCTGGGGGAGGGCAGCGCGATGGTGAACATCTCCTCGCTGGCGGCGGTCGAGCCGTTTCCCGGTAGCGCGCATTACAGCGCGGCCAAGGCCGGTGTGCTGATGCTGACCCGCACGCTGTCGATGGAACTTGGTCCCAAGACGCGCGTCAATGCGATCCTGCCGGGCTTCGTGCCGACCGACACGGTGAAGAAGGCGCTCAATATGAGCGACGAGGACTTCGGTCCGCTGCTGGAGCAGCTCGCGCTGCCCGCGGGAAGACTCGGCACGCCGCGGGACATCGCCGCGCTGGTGCTTTACCTCGTTTCGCCCGCGAGCGAGTGGGTCACCGGGCAGTGCATGCAGGCTTCGGGCAAGCCGTCTTCGGGGAGTTAGGAGCCTGGTGGCCGAGGGATAAGCTTTGGCGTCTTGCTTGTGTATTCCCGATATTCGGGGTCGTCTCCCCAGCGCTTCTTCGCGATCCCGTCGAGCAGGTTTATCCCGCTGACCTTGGTCAGCAAAAGCGTCACGAAGATCGGGGAGATGATCGCGAGATAGGACCAGCCCGAAAGCAGCGGGATTGCGATGACGAGGATACCCAGCCACAAGGTGATTTCGCCGAAATAGTTCGGGTGCTGGGACCACGCCCATAGCCCGCTCTTGATGAAATGGCCTTCGTTCGCGGGATCGGCCTTGAACCGGCGCTTCTGCTCGTCGGCGATCACTTCGAATGCGAAACCGATAAGCCAAAGGACTAGGCCCGCCCAGAAGAACACGCCCAGGGGCCGCGTGTCCTGCGAAGTGATGACGATCAGCGCGGCCGATGCGGTGAAGATCACCCACAGCGACTGCAGCGTCCACGCGACGAAGAAACGGGGCGGATTGGTCTTGATCTTCGCGAACCTCCGATCGGTCCCTCCCGATGCGTGGATACGCATGAACAGGAAGCTGCCGAGCCGTATGGTCCAGATTGCCACCAGGGCGGCGACGATCAGCGCGCGCGTATCGAGCGGCCAGGCGGCGAAACACGCGAAAGCAATCACTGAAATGTAAGTCAGTGCCCCGACGCTGTCATAGAAGCGGTCGCTCTGGAAGATTGCTGCCGGAACGAAAGCCAGCCAGTTCACTCCCAGCGCCACCAGAGCACAGACGAAGAATGCCGAGCGGCCCTCAAACAGCAGGCTGTTGCTACCTGCCAGATAGGCGAAACCAAGACCGATCGCCGCGGCAATTGCAGCGATCAGCAGGCTGCGCGGAGCTTGCTCAAACGACATCGCTCACTCCCGATCCAGAGCCTCTAACATCCACAAACAGGCCATCGTCAGGCGAGCGCTATGTGGCGCTTCATGTGATGGTCGACATCGCCGAATTCGGATTCGAAGATGGTGAGTCGCTTGAAATAATGCCCGATCGCATATTCGTCCGTCACGCCGTTGCCGCCGTGAATCTGGACCGCCTCCTGCCCGATCAACCGCGCCGCCTGGCTGACTCCGACCTTGGCAGCCGACGCCGCGCGCTTGCGCTCGGTTTCGGAAGCGTTGAGGCGCAGTGTCGCGAGATAGGTCAGCGAAACCGACTGTTCGTAAGCCGTGTACATGTCGACCATGCGGTGCTGGAGCACCTGGAATTTTCCGATCGGCACGCCGAACTGCTTGCGCTGCTTGGAGTATTCGACCGTCATGGCGTGCGCGACCTTCATGGCGCCGCAGGCTTCGGCGCACTGGGCGGCGATCGCTTCGTCGGCCACCCGCTCGATCAGCGGCAAGGCTGCGCCTTCTTTGCCGATCAGTGCATCCGCAGGGATGGCGGCATTTTCGAAATAGACTTCGGACGCGCGGCGACCGTCGACCGTTTCATAGTCGCGGGTGACGACCCCGTTGGTCGATTTGTCGACCACGAAGACCGAAACGCCGTCCTTGTCGCGCCGGTCGCCCGAGGTGCGGGCGGTCACGATAAAATGGCTCGCCCAAGGGGCGCCGATTACCACCGCCTTGTGGCCGTTGAGGACATAGCCGTCGCCGTCTTTCTTCGCGGTGGTTTCGAGATCGGCGAAGTCGTAGCGACCGCGCGGCTCGGCATATGCGAAGGCGAAGACCCGGCTGCCATCGACGATGCCGCCGATATGCTCTTCCTTCTGCGCGGCAGTCCCTGCGTGCTTGAGAAACCCGCCCGCGCACACGACAGTGGGGACGAACGGCTCGACAACGAGGCCCTTGCCGAATTCCTGCATGACGATCATCGCATCGACCGCGCCGCCGCCGAATCCGCCGTCATCCTCGCTGAAAGGCATGCCGAGAATGCCGAGCTCGGCCAGCTGGGCCCAGATTTCCGGACGCCATCCGGCTTCGCTGGCGATCGCGGCGCGGCGTGTTTCCCAGTCGTATTCTTCGCGCACGAGGCGCGTGAGGCCGTCGCGCACCATTTCCTGTTCTTCGGTGAAGTTGAAGTCCACTTGTTCTCTCCGGATGTCGCTCGGCGGCTCAGAGGCCGAGGATCATTTTCGTAATGATGTTGCGCTGGATTTCGTTCGACCCGCCATAGATCGATGTCTTGCGCATGTTGAAATAGGTCGCTGCGGCGTGCTTCGCGTAATCCGGCCCGACCGGATACTGGTTCGAACCCGCATCCCCCGGCACGTTGGCGATATTGCCATAGAGCGGCGTACCATAGGAGCCGACCGCCTCGAGCGTCAGTTCGGTCAAACGCTGCTGGATTTCCGTGCCCTTGATCTTGAGGATCGAGCTTTCGGGCCCCGGACCCTTGCCTGCCTGTTCTCCGGCCAGGGTGCGCAGTTCGGTGATTTCGAGCGCGGCGAGGTCGATCTCGAGCTGGCTGACTTTGCGGGCGAAATCGAAATCGTTGATCAGGGGCTTGCCGTCCAGCGTTTCGGATGCGGCGATTTCGCGCAGTTTCTCGACGCCGCGTTTGGAGCGGGCGACACCGGCGATCCCGCTGCGCTCGTGCGCGAGCAGGAACTTGGCGTAGGTCCAGCCCTTGTTTTCCTCGCCCACGAGGTTTTCGACCGGCACGCGCACATCGGTGAGCCAGGTTTCGTTGACCTCGTACCCGCCGTCGAGCAGCTTGATCGGCTTCACTTCGACGCCCGGCGTCTTCATGTCGATCAGGATGAAGCTGATGCCTTCCTGCGGCTTCGCAGCGTCGGGATCGGTGCGGCACAGGAAGAAGCCCCAGTCCGCATGCTGGGCGAGCGTCGTCCAGGTCTTCTGGCCGTTGATGATGTAATGGTCGCCGTCGCGCACCGCGGTGGTCTTGAGCGAGGCAAGGTCGGAGCCCGCGCCCGGTTCCGAATACCCCTGGCACCACCACACATCGCCGCTGCGGATGCCGGGCAGGTGCTCTGCTTTCTGTTCCTCGTTGCCGAACGTGTAAATGACGGGTCCGACCATTGCCACGCCGAACGGCAGCGGCATCACTGCGTTGATGCGGGCATTTTCCTCCGACCAGATATAGCGCTGGGTCGGCGTCCACCCGGTGCCGCCGTATTCGACCGGCCATGCCGGAACCGACCAGCCCTTTTCGCCGAGGATCTTGTGCCAGGCGAGGAAATCCTCACGCTCCATATCCTCGCGCATGCCGAAATCGGCGAGATGCTTCGGATAGTTTTCGGCGATGAACGTGCGGACCTCTTCGCGGAAGGCCTTTTCTTCAGGGGTGAATTCGAGGTTCATGGTCCTGCTCTCCTGGGTGTTCCATTTCTTGCCCCGCCTCTTGTCACGAATATGCCTTGACTTGAAGGCTCAATTTGCGGCTGGGCAGCGCACTATCGGGACGGCAAAGCCGTCGTGATCCTGGCCCCGTCTCATCGGGGCAGGGAGCGAGGAATTTCAATCTCGAAACGGGTGGGGCGGGGCTGCGTTCCACGAACGCGCCAAAACCCATGCTGTGGAGGATTGGCTGGGGTGGCAGGATTCGAACCTGCGCATGGCGGTACCAAAAACCGCTGCCTTACCGCTTGGCTACACCCCAGCAGAGCGCGCGGATATAGCGGCTCTCGCGCGTATGTGAAGGGGGTTTAGGCGGCGCGGGTGCGGCGCGTGGACAGATCGCTTTCGACCTTTGCAATTACCGCTCGATCGATGCGGTAGAACATCAGCGCGATCACCGCCGGGAGCATCACCAAAGCGGGAATGATGGCAAAGGCCATCTGGATGCCAATCAGTGCGGTTTCGGTCTGCACGGCGTCTTTCACGAAGCCCGTTGCATCGAGCACGAAGCCCGGGATGGCCGAGCCGAAGGCTATGCCCGCCTTAACGCCGAACACCGATGCCGCGATCACCAGCGCCGTCATCTGCCGCTGATATTTCCAGTCGACGAACTCCGCGATGTCGGTGAACATCGAATAGGCCAGCACCATCAGCATCCCGAACCCGATCCCGACCAGGTATTGCACGCCGGTCTGGGGCCATACCGCGTCGAGTGGCAGGAAATAGAACGCCAAGATCATCGACGCCTTAAGCGCGCCTGCCGCGACGAGAAGATGTGCCTTTTCGAACCGGCGCATCAGGAAGCTGCCGACGACCACCCCGGTTACCTGCCCCAGCGCCAGGCTGGTAAGGAACAACGCCGGGCGGTCGAAGAACAGGAATACCGGTGCACCGTCGTCCTTGGCGACATATTCGAAGAAGAACAGCGCTGTGGCCGCGCGAGATGCAATGGCGGTGACCCCCAGGATCGCCGCGATGGCGACCGCGATCCACGACCCAGTCCGCACCAGGACGCGCACATCGCTCCACGGCGTGCCATTGGCCTCGACCGGCGGGATGCGCTCCCTGGTCGTGAAGAAGGTGATCGACAGACAGAATACCGAAATCGCGGCGATGCAACTGATCGTGAGCAACACACCGAGCCGGTCGTCACCGGCGCCAAGGGTGCGGATCAGGGTCGTCCCCAGCGCACCGACCAATATCCCTCCGAGCGCGGAAAAGAACATCCGAAAGCCGGTGACATTGGCGCGCACTTTCGAAGAGGGCGAAATCACTCCGAGCAGTCCGCCATAGGGGATGTTGACCGCCGTGAAGGCGAGCATCGACAGTGTATAGGTGACATAGGCCCAGACAAGCAGCGCCGTGTCGCCCAGATCCTCCGGCGCGTTGAATATGAGGACGATGGTGATCGCCAGCGGTACCGAGCCGTAGAGCAGATAGGGGCGATAGCGCCCCCAGCGGGTGCGCGTGCGGTCGGCGATCACGCCCATCATCGGATCGGTCACCGCATCGACCAGCTTGGTGAGCAGCATCATCAATCCGATCGCCGCGGGCGCGACGCCGAGCAGGTCGATGAAATAGAACGGTAGGAAGAAGCCGAAGAAATTGAGGATCAGCCCGAAAGCGAGGTCGCCGACCCCGTAGCCGAGCTTCTCCCCGAAGCCGACCCGTCCGCGAGTTTCGGTTGATGCTGGCTCGGGCAAGCGGCTCTCCTTCGCGCTCGATACGGCCTAGATCGCCTTGCCCTCGAAATCGGCGGCCGAGTGACGCTCGCGCAGTTGGGTGTCCTCGTCGCCCCACACCTTGTTCACGATCCGCCCGCGTTTCACTGCGGGGCGTTCGGCGATCTCGTGAACCCATCGCGCGACGTTTTCGTATTCGTGGATCGAAAGGAACGTCTTGGCCTCGTTGTAGATCTTGCCGAACACGAACGGTGCGAGCCACGGCCAGTTCGCCATGTCGGCGATGGTGTAATCCTCTCCTGCTAAAAAACGGCTGTCGGCGAGGCGCTTGTCGGCGACGTCGAAGATGCGCTTGGTTTCCATCGCGTAGCGGTTGATCGGGTATTCGTATTTTTCCGGCGCATAGGCGTAGAAATGGCCGAAGCCTCCGCCAATAAACGGGCCGGTGCCGACCTGCCAGAACACCCAACTTAGCACTTCGGCGCGTGCGGCGGGATCGGTGGGCAGGAACTCCCCGAACTTCTCGGCCAGGTGGACAAGGATCGCACCGCTTTCGAACACGCGGAACGGCTTCTCGCCGCTGCGGTCTTCGAGTGCGGGAATCTTCGAATTGGGATTGAGCGAAACGAAGCCGCTGGTGAACTGTTCGCCTTCGCCGATGTTGATCGTGTAAGCATCGTATTCGGCGTCCGAGTGACCCCTTTCGAGCAATTCCTCGAGCATGATCGTCACCTTCACGCCGTTCGGCGTGGCGAGCGAATAGAGCTGGAATGGATTGTCCCCGACCGGCAGACTCTTTTCAGTCCGTGCCCCTGCAGTCGGGCGGTTGATGTTGGCGAACCGGCCGCCCGATTCGGTGTCGACGCTCCAGACGTCGGGCGGGGTGTAGGTGGGATCGGCCATCGAATTCGGCTCCTGTTATGCGTGGGCTAACATGTGGTTCGCGAAGTGGGGCATTGGCGTTACGAGCGCAAGCCTGCGGCGCGCGGGGTTTTGCTTTGGGCGCTGAAACCGAAGCTTGCGCCGCGTATCCTTTCGGGATACTTGGCGCGCATGACGCATCTTGCAGGATACAGAATTCGCCTCTGGCGTGAGGCGCACGACCCGCCGCTTTCCGCGGAGGAGTTCGGTGCACGCTACTGCGATCCAGAGGGTGATCCCTGGCCGAGCCGCACCGTCTATGGCTGGGAGGCGAAAGGCAAGGTTGCAAGGCCCAAGGTGCAGAAACGCCTCGCCGAACTGGGGATCTGCGAACCCGCCGACTGGCTCGAACCCGCTCCCGCCGAACCCGCAAACTCTCCGTCGCCATCGAAGGCCCCCCGCATGACCTCCAAGAAGTCCGCATCGGCGCATCCGTTCTTCGACATGCACGCGCACGGGTTCGTCCGCGTGGCGACCGCGACGCCGCATCACCGCACCGCCGACGTGGCGCTGAACACCGCAGGTGTGATCGCCGAGGCAAAGAGGGCGCATGAGAAGCACGTCGATCTTGTCGTGTTCCCCGAGCTGTGCCTGTCGTCCTATGCGATCGACGACCTGCACTTGCAAAATGCGCTGCTCGACCGGGTGGAAGCGGCGGTGGCCGAGGTCGTCGAGGCTTCGGCAGAGCTGAATTCGGTGCTCGTCATCGGCGCACCGCTGCGGCGCAATTCGAAGATCTACAATTGCGCGCTGGTGATCGCGGGCGGGGAGCTGCTTGGGGCGGTGCCCAAGTCCTATCTCCCGAACTATCGCGAGTTCTACGAGAAGCGCCATTTTGCGCATGGCCGCAATTGCCGCGACCTTTGGATTGCCGTGGCGGGAGAAGAAGTGCCGTTCGGGACCGATCTCGTGTTCGGTGCCGCCAACCTGCCGGGCTTCACCTTCGGCGTGGAGATTTGCGAGGATTTCTGGGCACCCAACCCGCCCGGGACGCTGACCGCGCTCGCTGGCGCGCACATCCTGTGCAACCTCTCTGCCTCACCGATCACCATCGGTCGCGCGGATGATCGCCACCTCCATTGCCGCTCCAGCAGCGCGCGCTCGATCTGCGCCTATGTTTACTCGGCGAGCGGGCACGGCGAGAGCACCAGCGACCTTTCGTGGGACGGGCAGGGCGTGATCTACGAGATGGGCGACCTGCTCGCCGAAAGCTCGCGCTTCGATCTGCATCCCGAACTCTGCGTCGTCGATATAGACCTCGACCGCATCGCTGCCGAGCGGATGCGCAACCAGACCTTTTCGGACGCCGCCGAAGCGCACGGGCGGCCCGAAGACAGTTTCCGCCGGATCGTCTTCGAGCACGCCTATCGCGAGGGCGATGTCGGGCTCGAACGCCCGATCCGCCGGTTCCCTTTCGTCCCCAACCGGCAGCATGCGCTCGACGAGGATTGCTACGAAGCCTTCAACATCCAGGTCGATGCACTGATGCGGCGCATCCAGGCGACGCAGACCAAAAGCCTCGTGATCGGCATTTCGGGCGGGCTCGACAGCACGCATGCGATGATCGTGGCGGCCAAGGCGTGCGACCGGCTGGGCCTGCCGCGCACCACGATCCGCGGCTACACCATGCCCGGCTTCGCCACTTCGGATACCACCAAGTCCAATGCGTGGAAGCTGATGAAGGCGATGGAGATCAAGGCCGAGGAGATCGATATCAAGCCAGCTGCGCGGCGAATGCTGGAGGATATCGACCATCCCTTCGCCGAGGGCGAAGCGCAATACGACACGGTGTTCGAAAACGTGCAGGCCGGGCTGCGCACCGATTACCTGTTTCGCCTAGCCGGCCACCACAAGGGGTTCGTGGTCGGCACCGGCGACTTGTCGGAACTCGCGCTCGGCTGGTGCACCTATGGTGTGGGCGACCACATGAGCCATTACGGCGTCAATGCAGGTGTCCCGAAAACACTGATTCAGTACCTGATCCGCTGGTCGATCGAGACCGGGCAGTTCGACGAGGCATGCGGCGAGGTGCTCGGCGCGATCCTCGACACCGAGATCTCGCCCGAGCTCGTGCCTGCGAACGAGGACGGCGAATTGCAATCGACCGAGAGCATCATCGGTCCCTATGAGCTCAACGATTTCTTCCTCCACCACACGATCCGCTGGGGCCAGCGACCCGGCAAGATCGCGTTCATGGCGTGGCATGCGTGGAAGGATGCCGAGGCAGGATTGTGGCCCGCCGGATTCCCCGACGATCGCAAGAACGAATACGATCTGGCGACGATCGCCGACTGGCTCGAGAAGTTTCTCAAGCGCTTCTTCGGCTTTTCGCAATTCAAGCGCAGCGCTCTGCCCAACGGGCCGAAAGTCTCTTCGGGCGGAGCGTTGTCCCCCCGCGGTGACTGGCGCGCGCCGTCCGATGCGGTGGCCGATGTGTGGGTGGAGGAATTGCGAGCGAGCCTGCCTGAAAACTAACTACAGAGAAACCTGAACGGTTGCTGCTTTCCGATCTCACAATCGGTTCAGTGGTATTGTGGTGAGTTCCTGACCTACGGTCGCGCACACGGTCAGGGGAATTGGGGCAATGAAACTCGGCACCAGAATTGCGCTTTGCGCGGCAGCTTCGTTGACAATGGCGGGATGCACTGCGGCGGAAATGCAGGCGTTTACGGTCGGACTGTCTGCCGCTCTCGATGAATACGCCTACCAGAACGCAGCGGGCCCGACTTATTGCGATCCCGGCTACCGGCTGGAACTCGGCTACGACGCCTATAACAACCCGGTGCGCTTCTGCGTTACCGCCGGACCCTATTACGAACACGTCGCACCTGACTACCTCGACCTGAAGGACAGCTGATAAGACAATGCCGGAGCGTCCCGATAGACGCCCCGGCATCGATTGCTCGACTGAGCGCTTGGGATCAGGCCGCCATTTTTTCGATTTCAGCCTTCGCCTCGGCGATCTTCTCATCGGCGTTCTCGCCCATGATGCCGTCAGCCGCGATCACCTGTTCGGTCTCGATGCCGAGGAAACCCAGGAAGAACTTGAGCCACTTAGTCATGAGGTCGGCGTCGCTGCCGACCGGCACGCCGCCCGATGCGACGGTGATGTAAGCCTTCTTGCCCGTGAGCAGGCCTTCCGGACCGTTCTCGGTGTATTTGAAGGTGGTTCCGGCGCGCGCGACGAGGTCGGCCCAGCTCTTCACGGTTGCCGGAACGCTGAAATTGTAGATCGGCGTGCTGATCACGATAGTGTCGGCGGCCTGCAATTCCGCGATCAATTCATCGCCGATCGCCGCGAGTTCGGCCTGCTCGGGCGTGCGCTCCGATTTCGGCGTCAGGTTTGCGGTGTGACGATCGTGCGTCAGGTAGGGCAGGTCGTTTGCCGACAGGTCGCGCCGATTCACGCTCGCACGGTTCTTGGCGGCGAGGTTTTCGACCAGCTTGTCACCCAGATCGCGGCTGACGCTTTCACCGTCGCGGATCGAAGCGGAGAGGTAGAGAATATGGGACATGGGGTTTAGGCTCCTTGGATGAACTGGAAAAAAGTGGGGCCAGCCGATGGGAGGGGGGATCGGTGGCTGGCCCCGGCAAAGTCAGGCCGCGCCTCAAGCAGCATCGACGAGCACGACTTCGCTATCTTCGAGCGCGGTCACGGTGATGCTCTCACGCTGAGTGATCGCAACGCCATCGCGGGCAATGGCTTCAACGTCTTCGACGCGGACTTTGCCCGTTGCGGGGACGAGATAGAGATGCCGCGAGGCATCCGCGATGTCGTAAGTCACGCTTTCACCGGCCTTGATCGTCGCGCCCAGCACTCGGGCGTTCGTACGTATTCTCAACGCATCATTGTCATTTGCGATCCCGCTGGCGAGCGGCACGAAGGATCCCGAGCGGTCGCCCTTGGGAAATTCCTTGGCACCCCAGGTCGGTTCGCCGCCGCGCTCGTCGGGGATGATCCAGATCTGGAAGATCTGGGTTTCGTCATCCTCGAGATTGTATTCCGAGTGCTGCACGCCGTTGCCTGCGCTCATCACCTGCACATCGCCCGCTTCGGTGCGGCCTTCATTGCCCATGCTGTCGCGATGGGTGATGGCGCCTTTGCGGACATAGGTGATAATTTCCATGTCGCTGTGCGGGTGGGTCGGGAAACCCGTGCCCGGAGCGATGGTGTCATCGTTCCAGACGCGCAGATTGCCCCAGTGGACCCGCGCAGGATCGTGGTAGCTGGCGAAAGAGAAGTGGTGATGCGCGTCGAGCCAGCCGTGATTGGCCGAACCGAGGCTTTCAAAGGGACGAAGTTCGATCATTTCGAGTCTCCTGTCTGAGCGTATCTGCTCTGTTGGAACGGGAGATAGGCGCTGCAATCCGTCATGATAACTGAGATAAACCTTGCCAAAATGTTCGGATAATCCGAACATACAGGCATGAAGCTCGGCGATCCCACACTCGACCAATTGCGCATCTTTCTCGCTGTAGTGGAGGAGGGCAGCTTCGGTGGTGCAGCGCGCGCGAGCGGCCGTGCCGTCTCCGCGATCAGCTATGGCATCGCCCAACTCGAGGCGCAGCTGGCTGTGACCCTGTTCGAGCGCGAAGGGTCCCGGAGACCGGTGCTCACCGAGGCGGGACAAGGTTTGCTCGCCGAGGCGCGCGGCGTCACCGACCGCGTCGATGCGCTGCTTGCCAAAACCCGCTCGCTCCATGCTGGCCTCGAAAGCAGTGTCTCCCTCGTGCTCGACGTGATGGTGCCGGGCGAGGTCACGGCGCTGGTGCTGCGCGAGTTCCGCCGGATGTTCCCGACCGTGGCGCTGACGCTCAATATCGAGGGACTGGGGGCGGTGGCGGAGTGCCTGCTCGACGGTCGCGCGGCGCTTGCCATCGGGGGACCGGTGATCGGCGACCATCCCGCGCTCGAACGGCAGGCGATCGGCGAGGTCGAACTGGCGCCGGTCGCCGCGCCGGACCATCCGCTTGCGGCCGGTGACATTGCGCCGGGCGAAAGCCGCAAGCACCTGCAGCTGGTGCTCGCCGACCGTTCCGACCTCACACAGGGCCGCGAATTCTCGGTCCTGAGCCCGCTCACCTGGCGGCTGGGGGACCTCGGCGCGAAGCACTCGCTGCTCAAGGAAGGGCTGGGCTGGGGCAACATGCCGCGCCACCAGATCGCCGAAGATGTCGTCGAAGGACGACTGGTCGAACTCGACCTGCCCGAAAAGCCCGGCGCCGACTACACGCTCAGCGCGCTATGGCGGCGCGACGACCGGCTCGGTCCGGCGGCCAGCTGGCTTATCGATACATTCCGGAATGAACTCGCGCGCTGCGAGACCTAGGGGCCGAAGGCGATCGGCTCGTCGCCCGCCTTCCAGGGATCGAATTTGGGCATCACCGCCTTGAACAGGTCGCTGGAGAGATGCCCTTCGAGCCAGAATTGCAGGTGCGGGATCGGCTTCGAATCGAACCAGCCGCGATCGGTGTTGGCGAACTGACGGATGAAAGGGAACAGCGCGATGTCGGCGAGCGTGCGCGTGTCGCCGCACAGCTGCTTGTGCGCCGCGAGCCGTTCGTCGAGGTCCTGAAGGATGAGAAGACCCCGCGCGCGGTGGTCGGTGTCGTCCTGCTCCTCCTCATAGCGGTTGGGGTATTTGTAGCGGTCGAGATGGTGCTTGAACGGCCCGTCATTGCGGGTGATCAGCGCCTTATCGTCGCCTGCGAGCCAGCCTTCGGGATCGTTCTGCCCGAGCGCCCAGCGCATGATCGCGATGCTTTCATCGATCACGGTGCCATCGGGCAGCACCAGCACGGGTACCGTCGCTTTGGGTGAGGCTTCGATGAGCTCGGGCGGTTTGTTCGAAAGCTTCACCTCGCGCAGCTCGACCAGGATTCCCGTAACCCACAAGGCCATGCGCGCCCGCATCGCATAGGGGCAGCGGCGGAAGGAATAGAGGACTGCCAAAGAAGAGGAAGAACGCTCGCTCACACCGAATCAATCGTCTGCGCGCGGCAGCGTTCCGACATGTTTCTCGCCCCGCTCGGCTGCGAGCCGGGCCTGGCGCTGGCGTTCGCGATAGCGTTCGCGCTGTTCCTCGGACTTTTCGTCGATGCAGTGCGGGCAGCTAACGCCTTCCTCGTAGTGCTCGCTTCGCATGTTTTCGGGAGAGACCGGGCGACGACAGGCGCGGCACAGCTTGTAATCGGACAGCGCAAGATCGTGACCGACCGCGACACGCTCGTCGAACACGAAGCAATCGCCTTCCCACAGGCTCTCGTCCGCAGGCACCTCCTCGAGATATTTGAGGATGCCGCCCTTGAGGTGATAGACGTCCTCGATGCCTTCGGACCGTAGGAAGCTCGTCGATTTCTCGCAGCGAATTCCGCCGGTGCAGAACATCGCGACCTTCTTCTTGCCTTCGAGCAGTTCCTCGCGGTGCTCGCGAAACCACTCGGGAAACTCGCCGAAGCTGCGCGTCTCCGGATCGAGTGCTCCCTTGAAGGTGCCGATCGCGACCTCGTAATCATTGCGCGTATCGATCACGAGCGTGTCCGGGTCTGAGATGAGGTCGTTCCAGTCCTGGGGCGCCACATAGTGCCCGACCGAGGCGCGCGGATCGATATCGGGCTGGCCCATGGTGACGATCTCGCGCTTCAATCGTACCTTCATGCGGTTGAACGGCATGTCCTTCGCGGTCGAGAACTTGACGTCGAGATCGGCGCAGCCGGGCAGGGCGCGGATGAAAGCAATCACGGCGGCGAGCGCGTTGTGCGACCCCGCTATCGTGCCGTTGATCCCCTCCTTCGCCAGCAAGAGAGTTCCGCCGATGCCGTGTTCGACGCAGACCTGCTGGAGCGGGGGCTTGAGCGCGGCGGGATCGTCGAACGCCGTGAATTGGTAGAGCGCGGCGACGTTGACGGTATGTTTTCTGTCAGACGCACTCATAGGTCGATGTCAGGCTTATACGCATCGGGCTATTCTCGCTATCGCCACCTTCGCCAGAACCGGCTTCGTAGTCAGAGATCCGCTTGGGATCACCCTTACCTGCGCATGCCCGCTTCGCAGCCTTCTCAAGCTCGGCCGGGGCTTTCACATATCCGTCAGACGACTCGATAATGTCGATCGTGACGCTCACCTTCGCTGTGTTCGTATCCAGCCACTCGATCGTTGTCGTGGTGCCGTTTGTGAGCAAAGCCAAAGCTCCAAGAAGCGCTAACGCCATCCTGTCTCTCCTAAATCCGCGTGACCCAGCCGTGTTTGTCCTCGACCTTACCATGTTGGAGGCCGACGAGCTTCTCGCGCATTTTCGCAGCCATCTGGCCGATGCCGCCGGTGCCGATGGTGAACTCGCCAGCGGGTGACGCGACTGTGCCGACGGGCGTCACGACCGCCGCGGTCCCGCAGGCCAGCGTCTCGAGCAGCGTG
This sequence comes from Erythrobacter sp. GH1-10, assembly GCF_045363165.1. Lineage (NCBI taxonomy): Bacteria > Pseudomonadati > Pseudomonadota > Alphaproteobacteria > Sphingomonadales > Erythrobacteraceae > Erythrobacter > Erythrobacter sp. GH1-10. Next base: position 1,387,121 of record NZ_JBJFLP010000001.1, read on the forward strand.
CCGCTTTCCGCTTCCTCGCGCCATTGGGCGATCGAATAGGGTTCCTCGCGCACGTCGAGCCCTTCCTCGCGCAGCATCGCGATCAGGCTGTCGCGGGTGATGCCGGGCAGGATCGTGCCGGTAAGCGGCGGAGTGATCACGCTGCCGTCCGAGCGGATGAAGAACAGGTTCATCCCGCCCAGTTCCTCGACCCACTTCTTCTCGACCGCGTCGAGGAACACGACCTGGTCGCAGCCCTGCGCAATCGCCTCGGCCTGCGGGACAAGGCTGGCCGCGTAGTTGCCGCCCGTCTTGGCCGCGCCGGTGCCGCCGGGGGCAGCGCGGACATAATCCTGCGACACCCAGATTTTCACCGGGTTCACGCCCTTCTTGAAGTAGTTGCCGCTCGAAACGAGGATCACCACGAACTTGTACTGCTTCGCCGGACGGACGCCGAGGAATGCCTCGGACGCGAACATGAAAGGCCGGATGTAGAGCGATCCGCCCTCGATCGGCGGCATCCACTTCGCATCGGTCGTCACCGCTTCGCGAACGGCCGCCATAAAGGTTTCTTCCGGGATCTCGGGCATCGCCATCCTGAGCGCCGACGCGTTGAAGCGTGCTGCGTTGGCCTCGGGCCGGAACAGCGCAAGGCCGCCATCGGCGTGGGTGTAGGCCTTCATCCCCTCGAAGATTTCCTGCGCATAATGCAGCACGCTTGCCGCAGGATCGAGCGAGAGCGGCGCGCGCGGCCCGATCACCGGAGTCTGCCAGCCGCCCTTGGCTTCGTCATAGTCGATCGTGACCATGTGATCGGTAAACACGGTGCCGAATCCCGGATCGGCAATGCGGGCTTCACGGACATCGTCGGGCGTGGGCGCGGGGTGGGGGATGCGAATGAATTCCATGGCCTGTGCGATTAATGCGCGGGGTGGTGCTGGGCAAGGCCCTGCATAGCCGCGTTCGATCGCCTTGCGCGGCGCAATTGTACCGCAGGCCGCCGCCTGATACCCAACCTTCCGGTTTGTTTTTGACCAGGAAAACGGGGGAATTGGTCATGTCCTGGAAATTGTCGACAGCGCTCGCGGGCGCTTTTATTGCAAGCGGCTGCGCGGCGGCGCAGGCGGCGAACGAAGCCGATACCGAACAGGTCGCCGAGGGTTCGTCGCGGGAATTGACCTGCGAGTATCCGGTCAAGGTCGACGATTCGGCGGAAAGCCTTATCGCGCGTTACGGGGAGCAGGCCAGGCTCGGCCAATATTGGGGTGAGGCCGAGGAATTCTTCGTTTTGACGATATGGCCGGACGATCCCTCGCGCACGCTTGAGATCGTCTACCGCACCGAAGAACGCAAGGAAGTGCGGTCGGTCGGCGCCGGGCCGGAATCTCGATGGACGATCAAGGGGTTGCCAAGGGGCGCTTCGGTCGAACGGATCGAAGAGGTGAACGGAGCGTCGTTCGCAATGTTCGGCTTCGAATGGGACATGCATGGCCGGATCGTCGACTTCAACGGCGGCACGCTAGCCGACCTTGGCGGGTGTCGAGCAAAGTTGTCGATGGATTATCGCGAATTGGGCGAGGACGAGGGCGATCTCAATCGCGAGGAACTGATGGGTGATATCGTCATCCCCTCGACTGCGCCGGCTATGCGAAGCGGGGATATCCAGCTCTCCTATCTCGCGCTGCAATTCGGCGAAGATCCCGAACTCGAGGGCTTCGATCCCGAGGATTACTGATCGACCGGCAAGCGATAAAATGAAAAGGGCGATCCAGCCCGTCGGTGGATCGCCCTTTCATGGTCAGCGGCCTGGAAGTGCCGCTCACGAAGCCTCTAAGGGTAATGAATTACCGATAGTGCCTCGCGCGGAAACTTGCCGACCTCTCTGCTGAACCATGAGACATCGGATCACCTCCTTTCGCGCTTGAAAGCCAAGACCTCGCCGTTTCACCGGGGGCCGAGAGCCGCGTTCGCCGCTGGCCTCACCTGCTGTTGTGAATCATGCGATTCCTCGACACAAGACTTGAAATATACTTTTCCCACGTCATACTCGATCGCCGTTGCGCACGAGGCGTGACAAGCGCGTCCGAGGAGAAACCCCGGGCGCTTTTTGATTCCTGCCTCGTCTGTGGACGAAACGTGGGAAAGCCTGTGGATATTAACGTATAGAATCGGCTGGACGGGCGCCCATCGGCGCACCGACATCCTACCTGCAATCCTCGATTACGCGGCTCACCTCGACCCACGCGGGTATGTAGAGCGTGCGCTCTCCTTCCACGCCGACGGCAAACCGTCCCTTGGTGATCGCCATCGCATCGAGCAGCGGATCGCGCGGGTCGAACCTCGCAACCATCAGGCTGGGACGGCTTTCGATCGGGCTCGCCTGCACCTGCTTCTGCGCGGTCTCGGTCTCGATCCGCATCATCCGCGGCGAGCCTGCGGGCGCGGACATGATCCGCGCAATACCGATCTCGCGATTGGTCTTGCCGCAGCGGATCATCAGGACCGGCTCGGCGGCGCTCGGGCCGAACAGCGCCAGCGTTTCGCCCGACTCGTCGAGATAGGTCCAGTTGCCCGGCGTCTGCGGCGCGTCGAGGTAATTGTCGAATTCGGGCTCCTGCACCACCGGCGGGGGTGTCGGGGTTGGAGTCGGTGTCGGTGTCGGACTTGGAGCCGTGACCGGCGGCGGCGCGGACACGATCGGATCCACCTTTGGCACGCATGCGGCGATGGCGAAGGTCAGCGCGATGGCACCGGCGGCGTGGAAGTAGATCGCTTTCATGAGGCCTAAATGCGCGCTAACGGCTGAAGGGTCCATGACCAATTCGCCGAAATCACCACCGAAAAAGACGAAGAAGCGGGTCGATCACCTGCTGGTCGAGCGCGAACTCGCCGAAAGTCGCACCCGCGCGCAGGCGCTCGTGATGGCGGGCGTGGTGTTCTCCGGCGAGACCAAGATCGAAAAGCCGGGCCAGCAGGTAGCCGAAGACACGCCGCTCGAAGTGCGCGGGCGCGACCATCCCTGGGTCAGTCGGGGCGGGATCAAGCTCGCCCACGCAATCGAGCACTTCGGGCTCGATCCGGCAGGCGCGGTGGCGATGGATATCGGCAGCTCGACCGGCGGTTTTACCGATGTGTTGCTTCAGGGAGGGGCGGAGCACGTCTTCGCGGTCGATAGCGGGACCAATCAGCTGGCGTGGAAGCTGCGTCAGGACCCGCGTGTGACCGTGCTCGAACAGACCAGCGCGCGCATCCTGACGCCCGAGCAGATCGACCGGCCTTGCAACTGGGTCGTGTGCGACGCGAGCTTTATCGGCCTAGCCAAAGTGCTCGAGCGCCCGCTCGAGCTGGCTGCGCGTGAATGCCAACTGGTCGCCCTCATCAAGCCGCAATTCGAAGTCGCGCGCGAGGAGGTGGGCAAGGGCGGCGTGGTCCGCGATGCCGCGCTTCACGAGCGCGTCTGCAGCGAGGTTCGCGAATGGCTGGAGGGGCTTGGCTGGGACATTGAAGGCATCGTGACAAGCCCGATCACCGGCCCCCAGGGGAACGTCGAGTTCCTCATCAGCGCACGGCGGGGCTAGACCTCAGCCGAGGTCGAGGCTCGACAGTTTCGCATCCAGGTCGATCGGGATTTGCGAGAGCACTTCGACCCCGCTCGCCTTTTCGTAACCCTCGTCGCCGTACTGTGCGACCAGTTCGGCGTGGCGGGCATCGCGTTCGCGCAGCAGCTCGGCGATCTCGTCGCGGTAGAGCGCGACCATTGCGGTGACAAACCGATTGACCAGGTCGTCTTCCTTCGTGCGGTCCACGTTGAAATCCGGCAGGTGCTCGATCATCACTTCGGCAGGGTAGAGGAATTCGTTGGTGACGAAGCGGTTCACCGTGAACCACGCGCGCGGAATGCCGACGGTGTCGATCGACAGGCCGATCAGATGGGTGACATGCGCCCGCGCATCCTCACGCTGCGGCGGCCAAACCTTCGGCTCGAGTCCTTCCGGCAACTGGGTGCGGTGGAGGAACAGGTGGAAATGCCCATGCTCGTCGGCATCGCGTTTGCCCGGCGCATGGACGTGGTAATACCAGCGCGACTTGCACTTCGCGTCGCGCGCGTCCTTTTCCGGATAGTGCTTCCAGAAATGGACCTCGTCCTCGGGCACAACGCGCAGCATCAGCGGGCGCTGTTCTTGCGCCATCTGCGCAATCGTCTCGATGACGGTATTCGCGGCTTCGACCAGGTTCATCAAACGGGGACTTATAAAGCAAAACGGCCGACGGCAACTTTCGCTGCCATCGGCCGGATTGTCTTACGCTTGAGCGCGAAGCTTATTCGGCAGCTTCGCACTCTGCAGCGGCGCAGCAGCCTTCTGCAGCGTCGCAACCTTCGGCATAGGCTTCGCAACCTTCAGCGGCGCAGCAACCTTCAGCGGCGCAGCAGCCTTCGGCACCGCAATCGGCAGTTGCGGTTTCTTCGACCGAGGTTTCGTCGGCAGTGGTGGCGCCGTCGTCAGCCGGAGCCGAACAAGCTGCGGTGGCGACAGCGAGGCCGCCTGCAACGGCGAGCATCGAAGCAAAGTTGGTCTTTTTCATGAAATCGTTCCCCTAATTGGGCTCCCATCGAACCCGGAAAAGGCGGGACGCGCGAGTGGATGAAATCTTGCCGATTGGCGCCCCGAATCACGGCAAGAATGTGGCGACGCTATCACAAGACGCTCGAAACGCACACGTCTTTAATCATGGCTCGCCCCAAGCGAAGGAAATGCGCGGGTTTGCAGCATGTACCGACGCAGTTTGGGACACAACGCCGCCGGGAGATTTGCGCTACCGATGCCAGTGTGTATCGCTCACAGGCAATGGTTAGCCGCGAATCGCCGCCGACTAACCGCGTGTCCCGGACGGCTGTTGCCAAACAGGAGAGAGAATGAACTTTCTGGCTTCGAAAGCGCAATTGCGGGCGAGCTTCCTGCGTTGGTCTCTGTTCTTGGTACCGCTCGTGGTGCTGCTCGGTTTTCTCGCGGGCCAGTTGGGCGGACCGGATACGGCGTGGTTCCAGAATCTGACCAAGCCATCGATCTTCCCGCCGCCAGCCGCGTTCGGGATCGTCTGGGGCATCCTCTACGTCATGGTCGGCTTTTCGGTCGCTTTGGTCGCCAGTGCGTGGGGTGCCAGCGGCAGAGGGCTCGCCATTGTGCTCTTCGCGCTGCATTTCATCGGCAACCTTGCCTGGACCCCGGTGTTTTTCGGGATGCAGGACATGATGAGCGGCCTTTACGTCCTCGGCTATGTCGTGGTGAGCCTGCTGGTGGTGATCTGGGCCTTCTGGCGGGTGCGCAAATGGGCGGCGCTGCTGCTGCTGCCTTATCTTGCCTGGGTCTGCTTTGCCGCTGTTCTCAACTACCAGTTCATCGTCGAAAACCCCGGAGGCGGCCACGGCGACGAGAGCGGGGCGGTCGAGCGCATTACGCTCTAGACAAAGCGCACCCGCTCCACCAAATAGCCGCCATGCAAAGCGAAAACCCGATCATCGCCGACTTCGTCAAACTCGCCAACAGCGCGGCAGGCACTTTTGCCGGCATGACCCGTGAAGCGCGCGAAGCCGCGCGCGAGCGCATGCGCGAAGCGATGGGCGGAATGGACTTCGTCAGCCGCGAGGAATTCGACACGGTCAAGGCAATGGCGCAGAAGGCGCGCCAGCAAGCCGATGCGCTCGAAGCGAAGGTCGCCGAACTCGAAAAGAAGCTGGCCGGGAAGTAACCCGTCTGCGACCTGCGCTCGCAGGATTGCCTTAACAACCCGATCCTCTAGGTTGCGCGCCTCGCGTCTGCACAGCCATTCGAGGTATCCATGATCCGCACGACCCTGCTCGCCGCTACGGCGCTCGCCGTCCCCTTTGCAGCATTTGCCCAAGACGATGAGGAGACCTTTGGCGGGGCGAAGGGGGCCGACCTTTCGATCGAGGCGATGGAGCCCGAATCCGGAGATATCACGATCGGCCGCGCCGGCGAGTACCCGGCCGACATCGCACGGTACCTGCTCGCCAGCGGTGCGGGTGCGGCGAACCTATCGCCCGACGGAAAGACAATCGCCTTCGCCTGGGACGTTACCGGCGAAAGCGAATTGTGGGTGATGCCCGCCACCGGTGGCCAGCCCAAGCAGGTAACATTCAAGACCGGCGTGTTTGCGCCGATCTGGACGCCCGACGGATCGAGCCTGTTCTACAGCGCAGACAAGGACGGGAACGAACAGCCAGGCTATTTCGCACTTTCGGCGGACGGCATGAGCGAGACCGAAGTGCTGCCTGCCCGGCGCGGCGATTTCCGCATTTTCGGCGATTTCGCCAGCGACGGCAGCTTCATCTACGCCTCGACCGCGCGCGGGGCAGGGGTGTTCGACATCTATCGCGGGACGCTCGATGGAGAGAGCGAACTCATCGTCCAAAGCGAGCTGGGCCTCGCAGCGCGCTCGATTTCGCCCGATGGCAAGTATGCGCTCGTCACCGAAACCGTCGGCGAGGATGCCGACAATCTCTACCTGCTCGATCTGGCGACGAAAGAGATGACAACAATCTCCAAGCCCCCGGTCGAGGATCGCGCCAGCCATACGCTTGGCGGGTTCGAATGGTGGCCGAATTCGGACGGGTTCTATTTCTCGACCAATGTCGGGCGCGAATATGGCGGCCTCGCCTATTACGAGATCGCCAGTGGCACGTTCGAGACCGTTTTCGAGCCGGATGCCGATGTCGAAAACCTCGAATTGTGTGGGCCTGGGCCGGGTGGCTCTTACATCTTCTGGACCCAGAACCGCGACGGTTTCGATAGTCTGGGCGGCTGGCATACGGTCGAGAAACGCCCCATTGCGATGCCCGACCTGCCCGAAGGCAAGTACCAGCTCGACTGCGAGGGCGATGGCGATCTTATGATCCGGGTCGATGGCTGGCAGACGCCGGGCGAGATCTGGATGACCGATCCGATCAATGGCACGGCGGAAAAGGTCTTCTCCGCAAATCTCGCCGGTCTCGATCCCGAACGACTGGTGCGCCCGCAGGTCGTGCGCTATCCGGCGCGCGATGGAGTGGAACTTCAGGGGCTGCTCTACCTTCCTGAAGGCGCGGGGACGGGCGAAAATGCGCCGCCCGTGATCTTCGATGTGCATGGCGGCCCGTCCGCGCAGAGCGCCGCCACTTTCGAGCCGGTCGCGCAATATCACGTCGCGCGCGGCGTTGCGGTGTTCCAGCCCAATGTGCGCGGTTCGACCGGGCTCGGGCGCTCCTATGCGACGCTCGACGATCGCGAGAAGCGGCTGGATTCGGTGCGCGACCTCGTCGATCTCAAGAATGCGCTTGCCGCCGACGGGTTGATCGACGGGGATCGCGCGGCTGTGCTTGGAGGATCTTATGGCGGTTACGCGGTAAACGCGGTGCTTGCCGAATATCCGGGCGAGTTCGCCGCCGGTGTATCGCTGTTCGGCGTGGCCGACTGGGTCACCGCGCTAGAGATCGCCTCGCCTTCCCTCAAGGCCTCCGACCGGATCGAGTATGGCGACATCGAAGAGGATGAGTGGCGTGAATTCTATCAGGTGAATTCGCCGATCAGGAAGGCCGACCAGATCACCGTACCGGTGCTCTATTCGCACGGCGTGATGGACCCGCGCATCGACATTTACGAGACCGAGGTGATGGTGAAGACGCTGCGCGCCAACGGCGTCGAGGCGCCCTTCATCCGCATCCCCGACGAAGGCCACGGCTGGCGCAAGCTTTCGAACCAGCTGTTCTATTATCGCAAGCAGGCTGAGTTTATCGAGGAGCAACTGGGGCTGATCGAATCTGACTGAGTATCTCGTCGCCCCTGCGGAGGCAGGGGCCCATCCACCCTAGCGATGGTTCGCCAACGCCGGTATTGACCCGGATATGGGTGGCTGGGTCTACATCATGACGAACGGACCACACGGGACGCTCTACATCGGCGTAACGAGCAGTCTCTCGGATCGCATCATGGCACATCGCGAAGGTCGCGGCTCCGAGTTTTGCCGCAAACACAAACTCGTCCTCCTTGTTTACATCGAACCCTTTCCGACCATCGAAGAGGCGATTGCGCGCGAAAAGGCGATGAAGCGTTGGAAGCGGCAGTGGAAGCTCAAGCTTATCCGGCGCGACAATCCGAACTGGGACGATTTGTTCGAGACAATCAATGCCTGATCTGCATGGCATGAATTATCTGGACCCCTGCCTGCGCAGGGGTGACGCCGAAGGGGTAACCTGATGAACCTCCGCGCCACGGCAATCCTTGTCGGCTCGCGCCCGCATGGCGAGACGGCGGTGATTGCCCGGTTGTTGACCGAGGAGCACGGGCTCGTTGCGGGGTATGTTGCGGGCGGGCGGGGGCGACAGCTGCGCCCGGTGATGATTCCCGGCAACCGGGTCGACCTCGACCTGCGCGCAAAGTCCGCGAGCCAGCTGCCGTTTGCGCGCATCGAGCTGATCGAAAGCCGCGCGCCATGGATGACCGAGCCGCTGCCCGCAGCCGCGATTACCTGGGCCTGCGCGCTCACTGCCAGCACGCTGCCCGAGCGCAACGCCTTTCCCGGCCTTTACGACGCACTGGACGGGCTTTTGAGCGCGATCTGCAGCGCGCCTTCGGCGCGCGGCTGGCTCGGCGCGATGGTAACCTACGAGGCGATGCTGCTGCGCGAGCTCGGCTATGGCGGAGAGCGGCCCGACACGAGCGGCGACCTCGAAGCGCAGATCGCGGTTTTCCGCGCTCTCCACAGGCCGATCGCGCGCTACTTGCTTGCCGACAGCAAAAGCGATGTTATGGCCGCCCGGGTCGCTCTGGGGGAGCGGCTCGTGCGGATGGTGGAGGGAGGCTGATGAAGGTTGCGGTTCTGCCGGGGGACGGTATCGGTCCCGAAGTGACGCGCGAGGCGGTGAAGGTGCTCGAAGCGCTCGGCCTGCCCGGCCTCACCTTGTTCGATGGCGATGTCGGCGGCGTTGCCTACGAGCGCCACGGCCACCCGCTGCCCGAAGAGACTCTGACCATCGCGAAGGCCTGCGACGCGGTGCTGTTCGGCGCGGTCGGTGACCCCGATTGCGACAAGCTCGAGCGCTCGCTCCGGCCCGAACAGGCGATCCTCGGCCTGCGCAAAGAGCTGGAGCTGTTCGCGAACCTGCGCCCGGCCAAGGTCTTTCCTGGCCTCGAACACCTCTCCCCGCTGAAGCCCGATATCGCCCGGCAGATCGACATCATGATCGTGCGCGAGCTGACCGGGGACGTCTATTTCGGCGACAAGGGCGAGCGCGTGGCGAGCGACGGGAGCCGCGAGGGGTGGGACATGATGTCCTATTCCGAAACCGAAGTGCGCCGGATCGCGCTCGTCGCTTTCCGCACTTCGCGCGCGCGCGGCGACAAGTTGCGCGTGACCAGCGTCGACAAGGCCAATGTGCTCGAAACCAGCCAGGTGTGGCGCGACGCGGTCAACGAGGCCGCTGGACCGCACCCCGATATCGCGCTCAGCCACATGTATGTCGACAACGCGGCGATGCAGATCATTACCAATCCGGGCGCTTTCGGGGTGATCCTGACCGGGAACCTGTTCGGCGATATCCTTTCCGACCTCGCCAGCGCGGCGGTCGGCTCGATCGGCCTGCTGCCGAGCGCATCGATGGGCGATCGCGCGACCGAATTCGGGCGCTTCGGCCTTTACGAACCGATCCATGGTAGCGCGCCTGATATTGCCGGGCAGGGCAAGGCCAACCCGATGGCGACGATCCTGTCGGTGGCGATGATGCTGCGCCATTCCTTTGGCCGCGAGGACGAGGCCCTGCGGATCGAAGCCGCGGTCGAGAAGGCGCTGGCCGACGGTATCCGCGGCGGCGACCTTGACGGCACGCATGGCTGCGAGGAAATCGGCGCGGCGGTGCGTGAAAGGCTGTAACGGGCTGGACCCATGCCGCTCGACCTTGCGATCATCCTCCCCACGCTCAACGAGCGCGGAAACCTTGCGCCGCTGGTCGAGCGGATCGAGCGCGCGCTGGGCCGCGACGGCTGGGAAGTCCTGATCGTCGATGACGACAGCAAGGATGGCACCGCCGACGAGGCGCGCGAACTGGCGCTCGAAGACCGCCGCGTCCGGGTGATCCAGCGTATCGGACGGCGCGGGCTGTCTAGCGCGGCGATCGAAGGGTTCTGCGCCACCGCTGCTCCCTATGTCGCGGTTATGGATGCCGACCACCAGCACGACCCCGCGCTGCTCCCCAGGATGCTGGCGAGCCTCAAAGCGGGCGAAGCGGACATCTGCGTCGCCAGCCGCTTTGCCGAAGGCGCGAGCACCGCCGACTGGGCCGAGCCCGAGCGCGAGAAGCTTTCGGGGCTCGCCAACACGGTCGCGCGGGCGATCACCGGGGTCGATTTGACCGACCCCATGAGCGGCTATTTCATGCTGCCTACCGCCACCGCACGCGCTCTGGTGCCGCGCCTCTCGGGCATCGGGTTCAAGATCCTGCTCGACCTGCTGGCAACCTCGAAAGAGACGATGCGAGTCAGCGAATTCCCGCTCAACTTCGCCGCGCGCCGCGCGGGCGAGAGTAAGCTCGACCGCGCAGTCCTGTTCGATTTCCTCGCCGGGCTCTACGACAAGACGCTGGGCCGGGTGATCCCGACGCGGTTCGCGCTGTTCGGCACGGTCGGTGCGCTCGGTGTGGTCGTTCACTACGCGGTGCTGTTCGCACTGTTCCCGCGCCTCGTTGACGCATTCTGGGAAGCTCAGCTCGCCGCCGTGCTCACCGCGATGAGCTTCAATTTCTGGCTCAACAACTGGCTGACCTACCGCGACCGGCGGCTGAAGGGCTGGGGCGAGTTCCTGCGCGGCTGGGCGGGCTTCGTCGTCACCTGCGCGGTGGGCGGGTTCGCCAATGTCGCGGTGGCTACGCTACTCGAAAGCCAGGGCGTGTTCTACGCGCTCGCGGCGCTGGCCGGGATCCTGATCGGATCGGTGTGGAATTACGCGCTATCGAGCCGCTTCGTCTGGGGTAGGTTTTAGCGCCAACCCACCAGCCACGTCCATTTCGCAAAGCTCATCGGGCCTTCGAGTTCGTCCGCGCTTAGCACCTTGAAGAACACTGCGAACAACAGCACCGAGCTCCCAAGCACTACATAGCTCGCCCAGCGATAGCGGCTGCGGCAAAGGTCGGCGAAGGTCAGCGCGAGCGCAGCCAGCAGGAAGAAATGCGGCACGAAATAGTGGTAGTAGAACTGCACCGATTTGGGCGCGACCAGCCACAGGCCGAGGCTCAGTCCGTACCCGACCGCAACGCCCACCTTGGCCCAGTCGGCGCGCCACAGCCCAGTGACGAGGCACCATGCCAGCGCGGGCAGGCCGAGCAGCATCGTCAACGGATTGCCGATAAGCAGCACGCCGCGCTGCGCGTTGTCGGTGAATTCGTAGAGGAACCATATACCGCGCGTGTTGAGCACCCATTGCGGCCAGGTGCTTTGGTAATTGTGCGGCGCGAGCACCTGGCGCTGCAGGTCGAGTATCTCACCGTGGAATCCGATCAGGCCCTTCGCACCGAGAGGGGAGGGATGGAACTGGTCGCCAAGCCAATATCCCGGGGCAAAGGTAATCGCATAAACTGCGAGCGGCACGATCCCGAGCCACACGAAGGCTTCGCCGAGCGAGATGCCCGGCACCGGAATACCGCGGCGGCTGGTCACGAGACGGCGGCGCCCGGCGGAGAGTCGTGCTGCGAAGAACGCGAGCCCAGGCACCATGGCCAGCGGCACCGCGTTCCATTTCGACGCCATCGCGCAGCCAATCGCCACACCGGTCAGCGCCAGCCGCCAGCGCCCCTCTTCGGGCTGCCGGATCGCGGCGGCAAATTGCCACGCGGCGAGCGCGAGGAAAGCGGCCATGAAGATGTCGAGCATCGCGATCCGCGCAAAAACGAAGAGGTGAAAACCGGTCGCCAGCAGCACCCCGTAGGCAAGGGTGGCAAAGCGATCGTGGCTCGCGTGCCACAGCGCCCGCATGCTCGCCCCGAGCGCTACGATCCCCGCGATGAGCGGCATGCTTCGCCATCCCAACGGATTATCGCCGAACAGCTGGATACCGAGCGCGATGAGCTCCTTGCCCAGCAGGGGGTGCTCGCGATTGATATACCTCGCATTGCCTTCAGTGATCGCGAGCAACTCGCGTGCCGCCGGCAGATAGTGCACTTCGTCGAAGAAGGGGGCGGACGGGATCGTCAGCCGGATCGATGCCAGCGCGCCGAACAATAGAGGCAGCGCGATGCACCAGATCCACGGATCCTCGGCAACCACACGCAGGTCCTCGCCCGGATGGGGCGCCGCAAGATCGCTTTCCTGCTCGGATACTGTCGGTGCGTCTGCCATCCTTGCCAGCGCTTAGAAAAGGCGCTGGCAGGCGGCAAGTGGGTTTACGCAGTTGCGGGCCGTGCGTCCGCAGCAGATGATTGGCTCTCGAGCCAAAACAGCCGCGCGCACATCGCAAGCAGGCCTATGCTGGCAGTCGCGCCGGCCAGCAGGGCCCACGGAATGACATTCATCCCGGCAGCTCGCGCGCGCGGCGCTATGAAGAACAGCGCGATGACGACGCACATCACCAGATCCCACCACACCTGGATCCCGGTCAGGTTGACGGTGTGGTTGGTCCAGAACATGATCACGCCTTCGGACCAGATTTGCACCGCCGTGAAGGCGGCGAACCCGCCGCATAGCATTGCAGCGAGTGTCGAATTGCCACCGGTGGGACGGGCGAACAGAATGTAGAGGAAGGCCGGGACCGAACAGACCCAAACGGCGATGAAGATGATTTGCAGAACGTCCATGGGCGAATCTCCGATCATATGTAGCGGTCGCTACACCCGCTTGTAACGAAATGTAGCGCCCGCTACAAGAGGAGTATGTCGAGACCGCAATTATCCCGGGAAACGCTGCTGCCGAAACTGGCCGCGCATGTGCTCGAGCACGGGCTCGGCGGCGCGAGCCTGCGCCCGCTGGCCAAGGCTGCCGGGACCAGCGACCGGATGCTGATCTATCATTTCGGCAACAAGGAAACGCTTGTCGCGGAGCTGCTCGAGTACATCGCCGGGGTCTATTCGGCCGCTCTTGACATGGCGATGGGTAAGGATCGGCCCGCGACGCGGCAAGAATGCCTCACGCGCCTGCTTGAGGAGGGACGACAGCCTGGAATGCAGCCGTTCATGGTCCTTTGGTGGGAGATCGTCGCCGGGGCGGCTCGGGGTGTTCCGGGATACCGCGAGGCGGCGGACAAGATGATGGCCAGGCAACTCGCCTGGCTGGAAGGCCAGATGCCCGACGATGATCCGGATCCCGAGGGGGGCGCGCGCTATCTCATGACGCTGATCGAAGGAAGCCTGATGCTTGGCGTGGTCGGTCACGAAGAAACCGCTCGCGAAGGACTGCTTGCGAGCAACCTCGGCTCCAACTAAGTCCGCAGGCGATGAAAAAGACCACCGGAATGGACCGCGCGACGACGCGCAACTGGCGACCCGCGACGCAGGCTGTGCGCGGCGGCACGTGGCGCAGCGAGCATGGCGAGACCTCCGAGGCGATGTTCCTCACCTCGGGCTACACCTATGACGACGCGCAAACGGTTGCCGATCGCTTTGCGGGCGAGGCCGAGGGCATGACCTATTCGCGCCTGCAGAATCCCACGGTTGCGATGCTGGAAGAACGCATCGCGCTGCTCGAAGGTGCGGAGGCCTGCCGCGCTCAGGCGAGCGGCATGGCGGCGATGACGGCTGCGCTCCTCTGCCAGCTTTCGGCCGGCGATCACTGCGTCGCCGCACGCGCCGCTTTCGGCTCGTGCCGCTGGCTGGTCGATCATCTGCTCCCCCGCTTCGGGATCGAGACCACGGTGGTCGGCAGCGCCGAGAACGAGCAATGGGAAGCCGCGATCCGGCCCAACACCAAAGTCTTCTTCTTCGAGACCCCGGCGAACCCGACGCTCGACGTGGTGGACCTGAAATTCGTCTGCGACCTCGCCAAGGCGCACGGGATCACCACCGTGGTCGATAACGCCTTTGCCTCGCCCGCCTTGCAGCGCCCGATGGAGTTCGGCGCCGACGTCGTCGCGTACAGCGCGACCAAGCTGATGGACGGGCAGGGCAGGGTGCTCGCAGGCGCAGTGTGCGGCACGCGGGAGTGGATTGACGAGGTGCTGCTCCCGTTCCAGCGCAATACCGGCCCGAACATTTCGCCGTTCAACGCATGGGTGGTGCACAAAGGACTTGAGACACTGACCCTGCGCGCACACCATCAGTCGCGCAGCGCCGTTGCGCTAGGGAAATTCCTCGAACCGCGCGTCGTCAAGGCGGGCGGGCACATGCGCCATCCGGGACTGCCGAGCCACCCGCGCCACAACCTCGCGCTTGCGCAGATGGAAGCGACCGGGCCGATCTTCGCCTTCGATGTCGATACCCGGGAACGTGCCTTCGCTATCCTCGACGCGCTCGAACTGATCGACCTTTCCAACAATATCGGCGACGCGCGCAGCCTCATGTGCCACCCCGCCTCGACCACCCACGCAAACATGGGCGAGGAAGCGCGCGCGGAAATGGGCGTAACCGAGGGGCTCTTGCGCATCAATGTCGGGCTGGAGGATATCGAGGATATCACCGAAGACATGGACCGCGCGCTGAAGGCTGCGGGGATCTAAATTATCTCGTTGCTAACGGTCTGTCCGCTTCCGACCCAATTGGGGACATTCCCACGCTTCGCTGATTTCGCCATCAGCGGACTGGCAGCATCAAGCCTGATCTGGCCAGAAACGGGAATTCGGCAAAGGATCCGAGTGCGGACATCAGTCAAGAGCATGTAATCCCGAGGGGCAGACTTCTAGAAGCTTGCCAGGGCTTGCTCCCCTTTGCGAGAGAGAGAAAAACGCATAGGGACGCTTTTACAATGAATTACATCCGAACTTACTCGATTGCGTGCATTCCTGGCGATGGTATTGGCAAGGAAGTGCTGCCGGAAGGCGTGCGAGTGCTCAATCGGGCTGCCGACCTCTTCGGCTTTGGATTGGACTTTGTCGAATTCCCATGGTCCTGCGAATATTATTCGAAAACCTCCGAAATGATGCCTGCCGATGGCTTGGACCAGCTTGCCCAACACGATGCCATTTTTCTCGGTGCGGTCGGCTTTCCGGGCGTTCCGGACCATGTCTCGCTATGGGGCTTGCTACTACCGATCCGGAGAAAGTTTGACCAATATGTGAACCTGCGCCCGATCCGCCTGATGCCTGGGATGGAAACCCCGTTGGCAAAGGCGCAGGCGGGCCAGATCGATTTTCTAATCGTGCGCGAGAACACCGAGGGCGAATATTCCGACGAGGGCGAAATCATCCATCAAGGCACCGATCGGGAAGCCGCAATCCAGAAATCGGTATTCACCCGCCAAGGGATTGACCGGATATTCCGCTATGGCTTTGAAACCGCGATGCAGCGCAAGCGCAAACTGGCATATGCGACCAAGTCCAATGGCATCTTTGTAGCCATGCCGTATTGGGATTCGCGCGCAGAGGAAATGGCGGCCAATTTTCCCGAAGTGACCGCAGAACAATACCACATCGATATTCTTTCGGCACACTTCGTCAGCCGACCGGAGAGCTTTGACGTCGTGGTGGCTTCCAATCTCATGGGAGACATCCTGTCCGACCTAGGCGCGGCCTGCACGGGCACGATAGGCGTGGCGCCTTCTGCCAATTTGAATCCCGAAGGCGAGTTTCCTTCGATGTTCGAGCCGGTCCACGGCTCGGCACCGGATGTCTTTGGCAGGAATATCGCCAACCCGATCGGCCAGATCTGGTCGGGAGCGATGATGTTGGAGCACCTAGGCCAAGACGCAGCTGCTCAATCGATTATGCAGGCCATTGAGCATGTCCTTCTTAGTGGCCCCCGCACGCCGGACATGGGCGGCACTGCATCTACCACTGAAGTGGGCGAGGCAATCGCGTCAGCCATGCGGGTTGGGCAATGAACAAAGCCATTTCAACAATCGCCGAGCGCACCAGACCCTAAGCCGAGAGACCAAGATGAGAGCATTCGCCGCTGCAATCGCATTGTCAGCCTTACTAGCGGGCAGCGCGTGCAGCCTCTCCGCCGACGAAGTTCGTTCAACGCCTGCAGCCATGGCTGCATTACCTTCGGCGGATCCACAGGTAAGGCGCCTTACAGCGGAGCGACCGACCCATATCCTGTTCGTCGGCAACAGCTATCTTTATTACAATGACAGCCTCCACAACCATGTCGAACGAATGGCAGTTGCCGCCGGGCTGTTTCATGAATCCGAGCCGGAATACAAATCCGCCACAATTGGCGGTGCAGCCTTGTTCGACCACAATATCGACCATTTGCTGGAACCCGGTAATCTGCGCGTCGACAGGCCGTTTGATGTCGTCATCATGCAAGGCGGAAGCGCGGCTCCGCTGTCGCCGGACCGCCGCATGCGCTTTGCCGAGACGGCAGAGACTTATGCAGCAAGGGTCAGGGCCATGGGTGGAGAGCCGGTCCTCTATATGACGCATGCTTATGTCTTTCCCCACCCGCGTGCGCGAGAGGATATGATAGAAGACATCGCTTCGCTCTATATCGAGACCGGGAACCGCATCGGCGCACTGGTTATTCCGGTTGGCCTCGCTTTCGACGAAGCCTATCGCCGCAGGCCTGATATTAGCCTTCACGCCTCTTTCGACGGGACGCATCCATCGATGTTGGGAACCTACCTCGCAGCTTGCACCGTCCTTGCAAGCATTTACGGCGCGAATCCAATTGGGAATAGCTACGATTATTTCGGCGAGGTTCCTGCAGAGGACGCGCTCTTCTTGCAGCAAGTTGCGCAAGATACTGTGCTCAAATTTTACCGGCGCGAAGGGTGAGCGTCATTTCTGGCAAGTGTCATGAATTCGAAGGTTGGTCTTAGAACATAGCACTTGAAGTACCTGCCGCATTCCACCCAATTGCAGGTGAAGAGATCGCGTTTCCCTGATCGCAGAGGCCACTCATTTGAGTGGGGTTCGCTGCCAACTTTCCCTGATCTGGGCAAAGACTTGGCGAGACACCAATGCAAAAAAGCCGGGATACCCATTGGGGAGGGCATCCCGGCTTCATGCACATGGCTTTGGCAATGCAAAGCGTTGGAACGACGGTTTTGCGGGGAGCCACCCCCGGTCCGGCCCGGAGCGGCAAAGTCGCTGCGCCGGGAGACATCGACGATAATCGCCTGATCTTCCTAACACTCTCGGTCCGAACTCGGGAAACGCGCCTTTAACCAAGAATTCCGACCGGGCCCCCGGTTGTGCAGTGCAGCATAACCCTGTAGGGCGATCCGCACTCTCCACGCGAGCAATCGTTCGCAACCGCCCCGGCATGGGCGCACAATCTGGAATTACGCATGACCAACGACCGCTCCTTCGCGGCCACTTTCCGCCGCGACTGGCTCGCGCAGCCGCGTGCCGACATCCTCGCTGGCATTGTCGTCGCGCTCGCGCTGATCCCCGAAGCGATCGGCTTTGCGCTGATCGCGGGCGTCGATCCGAGCGTCGGTCTGTACGCCTCGGTCGTGATCGCGATGGTCATCGCGCTGACCGGCGGGCGACCGGGCATGATCTCGGCCGCGACCGCAGCGGTGGCGGTGGTCGTCATCCCGCTGGTGCGCGATCACGGGGTCGAATACCTCTTCGCCGCGACGATCCTGATGGGCGTGTTCCAGGGGATTGCCGCATTGCTGCGGCTCGACCTGCTGATGCAGTTCGTCAGCCGATCCGTCATCACCGGTTTCGTCAACGCGCTCGCGATCCTGATCTTCATGGCGCAGATCCCGCAGCTGACCGGCGTCGGCTGGGAGACCTACGCGATGGTCGTCCTCGGCCTTGCTATCATCTATCTCTTGCCGCGCGTGACCAAGGCGGTGCCGAGCCCGCTGGTCGCGATCCTCCTGCTGACGGGGGCCTCGATGTACTGGGGACTCCCTGTGAACCTCGTCGCGGGCGAGGGCGAGCTGCCCGACGGCCTGCCGTTCTTCGCCATCCCCGATGTTCCCCTGACCTGGGAGACGCTGCAGATCATCGCGCCGTATTCACTGACGATGGCGGCGGTCGGCCTGCTCGAAAGCCTGCTCACTGCGCAGATCGTCGACGACATGACCCACACCGAAAGCGACAAACGCCGCGAAAGCGCCGGTCAGGGCGTAGCCAACATCGCCGCCGCCTTTTTTGGCGGAATGGGCGGATGCGCGATGATCGGCCAGTCGGTCATCAACGTCGCATCCGGCGGGCGAGGGCGCCTCTCGACCTTCACTGCGGGCGCTTTCCTGCTGTTCCTGCTTTCCGTTCTCGGACCCTATGTCGGCCAGGTGCCGATGCCCGCGCTGGTCGCGGTGATGATCATGGTCAGCATCGGGACGTTCAGCTGGAACTCGATCCCCAACCTGCGCCGCCATCCGCCGACCTCGTCGATCGTGATGGTCGCCACAGTGGTCGTGGTCGTGTGGACGCACGACCTCGCGCTCGGCGTACTGGTCGGCGTGTTGCTCTCGGGGATCTTTTTTGCGGGCAAGGTCAAAAACATGTTCGACGTCGAACGCATTCGCCGCCCGCACAGCGCGGTCTATGTCGTCACGGGTGAAATCTTCTTCGCCAGCGTCGACAAGTTCATCGAGCGCCTCGGTCCGGAAAGCCAGTATGAGGACGCCGCGCACCATGTCGTGATCGATGTGTCGAAGGCGCATTTCTGGGACATTTCGGCGATCGGCGCGCTGGAAAAGGTGATCGAGCGGATGCGCCGCAATGGCCGCCATACGCGGGTCGTCGGGCTGAATTCGGCAAGCGCCGACCTGTTCGACAAGTTCGCGCTTGAAGATCGCACCGGGATAGAACTGGGGCTAGCCCCGCATTGACACGATTGCGAAATGTCGTTGCCCCTTCGCGCAGGCCGTCACTGTCTTTGACAAGGCAGGGCATTTATCGGATGGCTGCGTAGATGTCGGAAACGCTCATGACGATCTTCTATTCGGCGGCAGCGGCGGTCATTGCGTTTGCTCTGCTGATGTCATTCGACACAAGGGCAGGGCGAAGGGATCAGGTCATTTGCTTCACTGCGATGCTGATCGCCTTGCTCGCACATATTCTCGGCCAACTGCTCATCACCTCGGGTGGCTACCAGTTTGCCCCTCACCTTGTGGGTGCCGAGCTCTCCATTCGAATGGTGCTGGGCCCCGCCGTGCTATTCTATACCAGCGCATTGGTTTCGCCGTCGCCGATCGGCTTCGACCGGCGGGGATGGATTGCCCTGACGGGGCCCGCTCTGGTTATTCTGGCAAGCGTGCCGTATCTGTTGCTTTCTGCGGAAGAGAAGCTTGCGCTCGCCGATCCGGCGACAAGGGACCCGGCTCACTTCCAGATGGCGCTGTTTGCCTGCACCACGGGCATCGTGCTGTTCCTGGTCTTCACGAGCTATTACCTCTTCAGCGCGCTTCGGCTTCAGGCTCGGCATCGTCGCGAGATGATGAACCAATTCGCGAATATTGAGCGTCGATCGCTGGATTGGCTGCGAAACATGCTGCTGGTCTTTGCCGTCGTATGGCTGTTCCTGGGCATCAAGCAGGTGCTGTGGCTGAGCGGAATTTCCGCGCCTTACTTCTATGTCGGGCTGGCACTCGCCGAAATGCTATCGATTGCCGCATTCGCGTATCTCGGGCTGCGCCAGCCATCACCTCTCCTCGACGCCGGTGATGCAGAGCAAACGACAAGGACGCCCATTCTTGCCCGTGAGCACATGGAAAGACTTGCCTCCAAACTGACGCGAGCGTTGGTCACAGACCGCCTTTATGCACGAAGCGACCTGTCCTTGCGGGATCTCTCGGACATTACCGGCGCGACCAAGAACCACATTTCCGAGACCCTGTCCCAGCATCTCGGAGTCAATTTCTTCGATTTCGTGAATCGTTGCAGGATTGATGAGGCCAAGCGCCTGCTGGCAGAAACCGACGACACAGTCCTCGAAATCGGATTCGAGGTAGGCTTCAATTCGCGCTCGACCTTCAATGCTGCATTCAAGAAGCACGCCGGTTCGACACCCAGCGCCTATCGCTCCATGTCCTGTGAGGACTCGGCGCCTGTCCTGAAAAGGGCCTAGAAGGCCCCTCCGGAAATATACGAATAGCCCCATTCGGACGACGATACGTGTCTTCCGCTTCATTGTGATCGCCAGTCGCGTCGCAGCAGGCGTGACCGACTGTGTACCCGTGAAGCGACGTCGCTTCAAAGCGGTCCAACTCGGTCGCGTTTCGCGGACGCATGTAATCAAACAGGCGAAAAAACCATGGAAATGAACACAGAGTCGCGGCCTCCGCTCGAGGATTTCCGCGTACCCACACCGGTCAAACTGTCATTGTTGTGGGCGTCTTTGATGTCGCTCTACATCTATAATGATTTCATCGCCCTCTGGATTCCCGGCATGCTCGAGATGATAGGCGAAGGACAGATGGGACCATTAGGTGAAGCGACCGACCTCGTGTTGGTTGGAGTCGCCCTCGTTGTGGGGCTTCCCGCGACCATGGTCTTTCTATCGTCGATCCTGCCGACAAGAGTGTCTCGTCTGCTGAACCTGGTTTTCGGGCCGATCTTCTGCGCTCTCGCGGTTTGGACAGGCATCGGATCAGCCCCGTTTTACCAGCTGATTGTGCTGGCCGAGATCATCATCCTTATCCTGATAACCTGGATCGCTTTTCGCTGGCCGCGCCAAAAATCTGATGCTGCCCAGGCGTGATGGCGCCCCGCAAGTTTCTTCCGCACGCTCGTGACCACCGTTGGCACGCGTGCGGCACCGATGGACTTGGATGTGCGGAACAATGCGACCTTCCGTCGCCCTCATCCTGACGCGCTGTCGGCTCTTATCGCCGGGCCATCCGCCAATTTTCGCGCGCCGGAAGAAATCCGTTCGATTCCGTTCCTTAGAAGCCTGAATGCATAGATGAAAATCAATATGGAAAATCGAATTGTCATAACGCCGAATTCTGGGCCTTGGGCCTCTCGGTTGTTCATGATTGCCGGTGCCTTTATGCTGATAAACACCGCTTTGCTTTGGATCCGTTTCCTTTCGGATCTTCAGCTGTCTGTCCTGTGGCCCGCCATCCCGGGAATTATCGGGTTTGCATCCGGCATAATTGGTCTAGTGATACTTTATCCACGAGCCTCTGCGAACGCCCCGTTGTTGGCCAGAGGTGGCGCCGCATTCGCCTTGCTGGCGGCCGCATCTTTGGGGGCGGCTGCAATATGGATCTTCGCTCTTTCGGCATTCGGAGGAGGAGTACCAGACCCGGTTCCTCAGGGCGTTCTTGCGCTCATAGGTGTCTTTATCGTGTCTATGGTGTTGGCGTTCTTGGGCAATGCTGTGGCGTTTCTGAGAAAGACTGGTCAGAGAAAAATTGGCTATCTGTTGATGGTTCCAATATCCATGTGGGTGTTGATGCTGGCCATCAGCATTTCAATGGGACCTGGCGTCGGTTTATCGCTCGATTTCTACACGAACGCGATGATTGCAGCGTCGTTCATTGGCCTGGCAATTGTCCTTCAGGAAAAGGTGCACAGTTAAGCGAAAGTGGAATCTCCTCCGACCGGAGAATGTTTCCCGAAACGGGCCGTGTCAGAGCGGACTCGTCATACGGTCCGACTTTGCATCGAACGTAACGAATTCAGCTAAGGCAGCTATTGCCCGCACGGTTCCATGCCGAGGCTGTCTTGCTCTTCCGGTTTCGGTGTGCGACCCACCTTTCACCAAGGGAGGAGCATTCGCATGGCCAATCGCGTCGAGCTGGTTTTCGATTTCGTCAGTCCCAACGCCTACATGGTGTGGTGGCCTCTGCGCGATCTCATCAGGCGGACGGGCGCCGAACTCGACGTGATCCCGGTGTTCCTCGCGGGGATGCACAAGCTCACCGGCAACGCCCCGCCGATGATCCGCGATAAGGATGTGAAGGGCAAGGTCGAGTATTCGATGCTCGAAATGCAGCGTTTCATCGCCAGGCACAATCTCACCAAATACAAGCTCCACCCGCAATTCCCGTTCAACTCGATCACGCTCCAGCGCATGCTCTACGCCGCCGACCAGGACGGGCGCGGAGTGCAGTTCGCCGAGGCGATGCTGCCGCTGATCTGGGAGGAGGGCGTCGACGTGCTCGACCCCGCCAGCATCGGCGAAGCGGTGGCGCGTGCGGGCTTCGATGCGAAGGACCTGTTCGAGCGCTCGCAGACCGAAGAAGTCAAGCAGGGGCTGGCGGCGAACACCGACGCCGTGGTCGAGCGCGGCGCGTTCGGCATTCCGACGATGTTCGTCGGCAGCACCGGCGCGGCTCGCGACGACTACGAGATGTTCTTCGGCAAGGAGCGCCTCGACCAGGTCGAGGAGGAGCTGGCGAAGGGGTAAGGAGGCGATAAATTTGCCTCTCTGGGGATACAGCGGGGATTAACCACGTTGGTGCTCTTGTCGGTCACTGAAGAATCGCTACCTTGAGAATCGTATGAAAGAGCTGTTCCAACACGCTGCCACCACCGAAGGGGTCACCGTTCGGGTCGCCGTGAACTTTCTCCCGGAGCAATCGCATCCGGAGGCCGGAAAGTGGTTCTGGGTGTACCACATCCGCATCGAGAACGGCTCGCACGAGGCGCTCCAGCTGCGCACCCGCCACTGGCGGATCACCGATGCGCGGGGCATGGTGAACCATGTCGACGGCGAAGGCGTGGTCGGCGAACAGCCGATGCTCCAGCCGGGCGAGAGCCACGATTACGTCTCCGGCTGCCCGCTGACGACCGCGCACGGATCGATGGAAGGGTTCTACACCTTCCTGCGCGCCGACGGGTCGCCGCTCGAAGTGCGCATCCCGTTCTTCCCGCTCGCCGCGCCCGAAACCGCCGAAGGCAACCGCTGAGAGCGCCGGTCGGGTCGGGCGGCCAAGCCTTCCTTTCCGCTTCCCAAGATGATGTCGCCTTGCGGCTCGCGCCCTGCGCGTTAAAGCGGTGCGCGCAATGAAACGCACCCATCTCCCCCTGAACGCCCTGCGCGTCTACGATGCGGCGGCGCGGCATCTCTCGTTCACCCGCGCGGCGGACGAGCTCGCGGTGACGCCCGCCGCGGTCGGCCAGCAAATCCGCGCGCTCGAGGATCACCTCGGCGTGGTGCTGTTCCGCCGCACCTCCAAGGGGCTCGAACTGACCCCCGAAGGCGCGGCCGGGCTCGATCCCCTGCGCGAAGGGTTCCTGCGCTTCGAGGAGAGCGTGCAGGCGATGCAGGCCGGGCAGTCGAGCGACCGCTACACCATCGCCGCCCCGCGCGAATTCTACGCCGAATGGCTCGCCCCGCGCCTCGCGGTGTTCCAGGCAGATACGCCCGGCGTGTTGTACACCTTCGTCGCCAACGAAAACGCCGATTTCACCGAAGCCAATCTCGACCTCGCGATCCGGCTGGTCGACGGGCCGGAGGAGCTCGAAGGCGTGCAACTCGCCCCGGCCGAGCGCGTCACCGTCGCCGCGCCCGAGCACCGCGACGCGTGGATCGACTGGCCGGGAGCCGCGCTGCCCGAAGGCGTGAAGCCGTGCATCAAGGCCGGAAGCGCCGGACAGGCGCTGTCCTCCGCGCTCGCAGGCATGGGCCGCACCGTGCTGCCGATGCCGCTGGTCGCGGGCGCG
This sequence comes from Erythrobacter sp. GH1-10, assembly GCF_045363165.1. Lineage (NCBI taxonomy): Bacteria > Pseudomonadati > Pseudomonadota > Alphaproteobacteria > Sphingomonadales > Erythrobacteraceae > Erythrobacter > Erythrobacter sp. GH1-10. Next base: position 1,410,809 of record NZ_JBJFLP010000001.1, read on the forward strand.
ATCGGGGAGGGCAAGCTGGTGGCGCATGGCGAGCCGCAGGAAAGCCGCCGCGCATACTGGCTGGTCGCCCCGACCCCGCAATGGCGCAGCAAGAAGGTGAAGGCGCTGGTCGCGTTTTTGACGGAAAGCTGAGTTCCGCAGCGCATCCGCGCTGCGATGTCCTCGCTCACACGCCCTGCGGGCGCGTCGCTGCGGGCGGCCGGTCGGCCTTGCGGCGCTTCGCGCCGAGGGATTGGATCGGGACCTGTGAAAGCTTCGATCCGCGAAGGTGACGAAGTTGACACCGTGTCAACCGCGCTTTTGGCGTAAAAGTGCCGCAATGTCAGACACTTCGGGCAGAAAAGTGAAGTTGACAGTTTGCGGATTCCTTTTTTCGGGGGCAGGTGGCGGAGGCGGTACCTTGGTGCCACCGTGGACGTGGCCTGGCGCGCAATCTGCCGGTGGCAGGCGACGGGGCTCTTGGACTGATCTCGATCGCGTGGAGCCGAGTCATCGCTCTGGGAGCGGCGTTCCTCGGCAGATGCTTCAGACAGGGGCTTGGTCCGAGTGACGGACTGGGAGGGAGGTTTGGGCATAGCCCCGACTAGATTGCAGAATATGGGCGAGTAGGAAAATCAACCCCTAAGTTCGTCCGGAGGGACGATTCTTGGCGCTTCAGGTGCGGCCTTAGGCTGACCATCGAGTTTCCCGCCTTCAGGCATGTCTGGAATTACCTTGGCGTTCAGTTTTCGAGTCTGGTCGTTAAATCGGACAAGCACTGGTCTTTGTGATGCAGAAGCCTTCCCAACAACGATCCCGTGCCTCTCAGCAAGGTTCGGTAGTGATTGGACGTGATGCCGGCCCATGTAGTTGCTGAGAAAATCGAAACCAGTCTGGTCGAATTGCTGAAGGGCAATAATCGTATTGCATTGATTTAAGGCACTTTTTAGGACATTAGCGGTCCTTTGTGCAACGATCAAGAACCCAAGTCCGTATTTTCTTGCTTGAAGGACGATTTGTGATGTTTGGTTAACTTTATCTTGAAGATTCCGTGTCGGATTGAAGTTCCATTCTGGGATGAGAAGGTGGGCTTCTTCGAGCACAAACAGGACCTTCGGAGAAGGCTTGATTATCTCTTCGTCTTTTCTGTTCTTTTTGCACCAGTCGAGACAAATCGCAGCTGCGTCGTGGCACTGGATGATAGGGTCTTTCTGATTGATCGCTGTTTCCAAGATTCCGATGCCGTGCCTCTCGGAGTCTAGAAATGACCGCAGGGCTCCGTGCGATTTGATAAGCACCGCATCTGGCAAGTACCGTTGGTAGTCTCCTGTCGGGTCAATGCATACGACTTTCACATTTTGATGAGCACAAGATTCGACGATCTCGAATGTGAGAAACGACTTACCGCTCCCCGTGACTCCCAACACCGCGGAATGGAATAGAATCAGATCATGTAGATCGATGACAGCAGGGAACTTTGATTGGGGTATCCGGCCAATTTCGGTCTCACTTGAAGCGAGCTTGCTTCGTTCCGCTTCTGACTCTTCGCCCACCAACAGTACCGGCGAGTCTTCCTCTGCAAGCCAACCAAATGTCTTGAACCCATTGGCCTCAACATCCCAGCGACCGATCTGTTCAGCATTCGCTCGAATGAATAACCTCTCGTTTGAGTTGATCGACCTTTCTTCCAAAATCATCCCATCGAACAACTGATAGTAGATCTTGCCTTGTTGATGTTGCGCCTCGAGCAGTGATCCTGTCGTAAGTGAGGACTCTCTCATTATGTCGAACGAAAGAGTGCTGACCGAGCTTCCTTCGCAGACGAGGCCGACAGTTCTCTGCGCTTCAACGAAGGACAGATCGTGGATTTGGGGGTCATCCGACGGAAGTCTCTTGACCTTGGCACTCCCATCAAGGTCACCCTCTCTCAGGGTGCCCCTTAGAAGATTCGCTACATAGATTGTTTTTCCAGGGGTGCGGCGCTCTCCGTGGATAAGGGCAGGCAATATGGCGCCGTCGCTTTTCGACGAGATACCGACAATCGTGTGATCTCGGAGAGAAATCCCGTCAGCACGTTCAAAGTACAGCGTCCTTGGAGACGTGAAGCTTGTGACATAGCCAAGAACCTCTTTGTCACTCTTCGAAGAAAGATGCTGGATGATGCGGTCAAGGCGTAGATTGGCGACCACAAGAATAGCGCCCCAAGTAATAGCGAGAATCTTGGTTTGTGGCTCCTCAAGATCGAAGTAGCTTAACAAGGCGAGAAGAAACACAATTGAGAATAGAACGGTTCCTTGGCCTAAGCTGACAACAACCGAATACGCCGCTTTCCTCCATGGAGACGACTCATCTTCAGGCGAGCGACGCTGATCCCAAGCCAAAACCAATGACGCAATGCCCAACGATAGGGCCCCCCATCGCAAAGCGTTCCACCATTCGGCATTAGGTGGATTCGTCAAAGCAGAAACCGAAACGAAAACTGCGAGGGAGTTCAAGAAGACATCACTCGGCTTCGAGAACCGGTATTCAATAATGAACCGCGCAACCAAAAGCATGAACAGGCCACTGTTGAACCAGATCATTTCTGGACCTGAGGAAGGTGAAAGACTCCCAGTCACGATCCAAGAGATGGCTAAGAGGCCAATCGTGAGGATGCTAAAGATCAGCAAGTTAAAGTTTTTTGCCATGAAGTCCTCGCTATTGAAGGTTGGGAGGACCTTAGCAAGTGCCCATTTCCCTTGACCCCGCCCCCCATTCCCCCTAAGTGGCGCGCCATCGGAGCGGGCTCCTTGCGAGTCCCCTTCAGACAATAGAGCTGAACATTGCCGGTCCTGTCCCGCAGGCTTTGCTCCCCCTGATCTTCTTTGGTTGGGTAGCAAGGCCTTTTCTATTGGGGCGTTCCTGGATTGAGGGAGGTCCCCGCCTTTGCGGGGACTCGCGACATTCGAGAGCGCCTGGTGGGGCATCCGTCAAAGTAACCCGGTGGCCGGTGTGGCGATTTGGGTGGAGTGTTTCAGGCTCGTCTTATGTGAGCTCCCGCGCAGGCGGGAGCCTCGTGCCGCAAGCGTCGTGCTTGCCGAATGAGGTCCCCGCCTTCGCGGGGACTCGCGATGGACGACCAATCCCTCCGCGCACATCTCCAACAGTTGTCGCCAACATTGGTGAAGGGCCAACCCCTCCACCGCTCGCCCTGAGCCTGTCGGTTGCGAAGCCGACCGGAGGTCAACGGTTGCACTTTTCTTCAAGAAGGACGGTGCTTCGACAAGCTCAGCACGAGCGGAATCGGGAAGGTTCCTGAACCGCAAACGGTGAAGAGAAAGAAGTCTATGCCGACGATCAACCAGCTGGTCCGCAAGGGCCGCACTCCGCAGAAGGCCAAGTCCAAGGTCCCTGCGATGGAGCAGAACCCGCAGAAGCGCGGTGTCTGCACGCGCGTCTATACCACGACGCCGAAGAAGCCGAACTCCGCTCTGCGCAAGGTCGCCAAGGTGCGCCTTACCAACCAGCGCGAAGTCATCTCCTACATCCCGGGCGAAGGCCACAACCTGCAGGAGCACTCCGTCGTGCTCATCCGCGGCGGCCGTGTGCGCGACCTTCCCGGCGTGCGCTACCACGTGCTTCGCGGCGTGCTCGACACGCAGGGTGTGAAGGACCGCAAGCAGTCGCGCAGTAAGTATGGGGCAAAGCGTCCTAAGTAAGTTTCGCAGGGCGGCCTGAGTTTTTGTCGTGTGCGGGCCGGACATCCGTCCGCCCCTCGATCGGCACCGGCCCTCTCCCCCGCCCTTCCACCCGGAAATTATCCTCAAGGGCGGAAGGGCGGGGGAGAGGGCTGGCAAGGCACCCAAGCCCCGACGGAGGTCGGGGCGCACTCCGAAGGAGTTAAGAAATATGTCACGTCGTCGTCAACCGCCCAAGCGGGAGATCCTGCCTGATCCCAAGTTCGGCGATCAGGTCCTGTCGAAGTTCATGAACAACCTGATGCTGGACGGCAAGAAGGCCGTCGCCGAGAAGATCGTCTATGGCGCGCTCGACACCGTCGAGGCCAAGGCCAAGACCGATCCGGTGCAGGTGTTCCACGATGCGCTCAACAACATCAAGCCGCAGGTCGAAGTGCGCAGCCGCCGTGTCGGTGGTGCGACCTACCAGGTGCCGGTCGAGGTTCGCCCCGAGCGTGCCCAGGCGCTGGCGATCCGCTGGCTGATCACCGCTGCGCGCGGTCGTCCGGAAACCACCATGTCGGCGCGCCTTTCGGGCGAGCTCATGGATGCCGCCAACAACCGCGGGAACGCCGTGAAGAAGCGCGAGGACACGCACCGCATGGCGGACGCGAACCGCGCCTTCTCGCACTACCGCTGGTAACAGGTTGTGGAGCAGTGGGAGGCCCAGAGCTCCTGACGTCTTTCCGCTGTCACAATCGTCACTATATGGGGGCCGATCCGCTTTGAGACGGCGGCCCCCGCAAGACCTTTAAGGAAACCACTATGGCCCGCGATTATCCGCTGGAGCGCTATCGCAATATCGGCATCATGGCTCACATCGATGCCGGCAAGACCACCACGACCGAGCGTATCCTCTACTACACCGGCAAGTCCTACAAGATCGGCGAAGTGCACGATGGTGCCGCGACGATGGACTGGATGGAGCAGGAGCAGGAGCGTGGCATCACGATCACCTCGGCTGCCACCACGACCTTCTGGACCGCAGAGGACCCGACCAAGGATCCGATGTCGGACCCCGAAGCGCTGCGTGCGGACATGCCCAAGCACCGCATCAACATCATCGACACCCCCGGCCACGTCGACTTCACCATCGAAGTCGAGCGTTCGCTGCGCGTGCTCGACGGTGCGGTCGCGGTGTTCGACGGTGTGGCCGGTGTGGAACCGCAGTCCGAAACCGTCTGGCGCCAGGCCGACAAGTACAAAGTCCCGCGGATGTGCTTCATCAACAAGCTCGACCGCACCGGTGCCGACTTCTATTACTGCGTGCAGTCGATCATCGATCGTCTCGGCGCGACCCCGCTGGTGCTGTATCTCCCGATCGGCGCGGAAAGCGACCTCCAGGGTGTTGTCGACCTCGTCAACAACCGCGGCATCGTGTGGCAGGCCGAAGACCTCGGTGCGAAATACGAGTTCGTCGAAATCCCTGACAATCTGAAGGACAAGGCTGCCGAATACCGCGAGAAGCTCATCGAGACCGCCGTCGAACAGGACGACGATGTCATGATGGAATACCTCGAAGGCAACGAACCCGATGCGGCGACGCTCAAGAAGCTGATCCGCAAGGGCACGATGGCGCGCGCCTTCGTTCCGGTGCTGTGCGGTTCGGCGTTCAAGAACAAGGGCGTCCAGCCGCTGCTCGATGCTGTCGTCGACTACATGCCGAGCCCGCTCGACGTTCCGGCGATCAAGGGCGTGCTGCCCGACAGCGACGAGGAAGACACGCGTCCGTCGTCCGATGATGCGCCGTTCGCTGCGCTGGCGTTCAAGATCATGAACGACCCGTTCGTCGGCTCGCTGACCTTCACCCGCATCTATTCGGGCAAGCTCTCCAAGGGCTCGGTCCTGAACTCGGTGAAGGACAAGAAGGAAAAGATCGGCCGGATGCTGCTGATGCACTCGAACAACCGCGAGGACATCGAAGAGGCATTCGCGGGCGACATCGTTGCGATTGCAGGTCTGAAGGAAACCACGACCGGCGATACGCTGTGCGATCCGTCCAAGCCGATCATCCTCGAGCGGATGGAATTCCCCGATCCGGTTATCGAGCTCTCGGTGGAGCCGAAGACCAAGGCCGACCAGGAAAAGATGGGCGTCGCGCTCAACCGCCTGGCTGCCGAGGACCCTTCCTTCCGTGTATCGACCGACCACGAAAGCGGCCAGACGATCATCAAGGGCATGGGCGAGCTTCACCTCGACATTCTCGTCGATCGCATGAAGCGCGAATTCAAGGTCGAAGCGAATGTCGGTGCGCCGCAGGTTGCTTACCGTGAAGCGCTCGCCAAGGAAGTCGAGCTGACCTACACCCACAAGAAGCAGTCGGGTGGTTCGGGCCAGTTCGGTGAAGCCAAGGTCGTCGTCACGCCGGGTGAACGCGGCCAGGGCATCATCTTCGAAGACGAGATCAAGGGCGGTAACATTCCGCGCGAATACATCCCGTCGGTCGAGAAGGGCATGCGCGAGCAGGCCGAAAGCGGTCACCTGATCGGCTTCCCGATCATCGACTTCACGATCCGCCTGATCGACGGCAAGTACCACGACGTCGACTCGAGCACGGTTGCGTTCGAGATTACCGGTCGCGGTGCGATGCGCGAAGCCGCGCAGAAGGCCGGGATCAAGCTGCTCGAGCCGGTGATGAAGGTTGAAGTGGTGACCCCCGAGGATTACCTCGGTGACGTTATCGGCGACCTCAACAGCCGTCGCGGCCAGATCCAGGGTACGGACAGCCGCGGCAACGCCCAGGCGGTCGAGGCATTCGTGCCGCTGGCCAACATGTTCGGCTACGTCAACGAGCTGCGTTCGTTCACTCAGGGCCGCGCCCAGTACACGATGCAGTTCAGCCACTACGACGAAGTGCCGGCGAATGTCGCGCAGGAAGTCAAGGAGAAGCTTGCGTAAGCAGGCGACACGGTCTAGGGGCGGCGCCTGATTCAGCGGGTGCCGTCCTCGTCCCGCACAGATTCAATTTCAACTCAGAGGTTATTTGGTAAAATGGCTAAGGAAAAATTCGAGCGCAATAAGCCGCACTGCAACATCGGCACCATCGGTCACGTCGACCACGGCAAGACCACGCTGACTGCGGCAATCACCAAGGTGATGGCTGAAACCTACGGCGGCGCAGCCGTCGATTTCGCCAACATCGACAAGGCTCCCGAAGAGCGCGAGCGCGGCATCACCATCTCGACCGCACACGTCGAGTACGAAACCGAAGCGCGTCACTATGCACACGTCGACTGCCCGGGGCACGCCGACTACGTGAAGAACATGATCACCGGTGCTGCCCAGATGGACGGCGCTATCCTGGTCGTGAACGCAGCCGACGGCCCGATGCCGCAGACCCGCGAGCACATCCTGCTTGCCCGTCAGGTCGGCGTTCCGGCTCTGGTCGTGTACATGAACAAGGTCGACCAGGTCGATGACGAGGAAATCCTCGAACTCGTCGAACTGGAAGTCCGTGAACTGCTTTCGAGCTACGATTTCGACGGCGACAACATTCCGATCATCAAGGGTTCGGCTCTGGCCGCTCTCGAAGGTCGCGACGACGAAATCGGCAAGAACTCGATCATCGAACTGATGAAGGCTGTCGACGAGCACATCCCGCAGCCCGACCGTCCGGTCGACAAGGACTTCCTGATGCCGATCGAAGACGTGTTCTCGATCTCGGGTCGCGGTACGGTTGTGACCGGCCGTGTCGAAACCGGCGTCGTGAACGTTGGCGACGAAGTCGAAATCGTCGGCATCAAGGACACCACCAAGACGACCGTGACCGGCGTCGAAATGTTCCGCAAGCTGCTTGATCGCGGTGAAGCCGGCGACAACATCGGTGCCCTGATCCGCGGTATCGGCCGTGAAGATGTGGAGCGTGGCCAGGTTCTCGCGAAGCCGGGTTCGGTTACGCCGCACACCGAGTTCAGCGCAGAAGTCTACGTCCTGTCGAAGGACGAAGGCGGCCGTCACACGCCGTTCTTCGCCAACTACCGTCCGCAGTTCTACTTCCGCACCACCGACGTGACCGGCGAAGTGATCCTGCCGGAAGGCACCGAGATGGTGATGCCGGGCGACAACGTGACGATCAACGTCAAGCTGATCGCACCGATCGCCATGGACGAAGGTCTGCGTTTCGCAATCCGCGAAGGCGGCCGTACGGTCGGCTCGGGCGTGGTTTCGAAGATCACCAAGTAAGCCGCTGCCTCGCTTGAGGCGCGACAAATTCGGGGCCCGGTTCTCAAATGAGAGCCGGGCCCCAATTTATGCGGGAGCTGTTTTGCCGATTGCGCATCGCAGCCATCGCACGGTTCGCGCATTTTTCGGCGGGTTCGGGGTTGCCAGAATCCCACTCGCCCGATATACGCGCGCCAACTTCGACGGAGATTCGTTTCCGTTGTAACGAAATTTGATGGGCCGCCCGCGGAAGGGATACCGAAGCGGGGCCGGCCTTTTGTTTTTGAGAGTTGGCAACAGCTCTTTGGCTCTTTCGCATCGGTGTAGGAAATGGAAGCACAGAATATCCGTATTCGCCTCAAGGCGTTCGACCATCGCGTTCTCGACCAGGCTACTGGCGAAATCGCAGACACCGCGCGTCGTACGGGTGCCCTTATTCGTGGTCCCATTCCCATGCCGACGCGCATCGAGAAGTTCACCGTGAACCGCGGCCCGCACATCGACAAGAAGTCGCGCGAGCAGTTCGAGGTGCGCACTTACAAGCGGCTGCTCGACATCGTGCAGCCCAACGCCCAGACGGTCGACGCGCTGATGAAGCTGGACCTCGCTGCGGGCGTGAACGTCGAAATCAAACTGGCCTAAGCCAGGTTCGACCGGTCCTTCCGACGGACCTTAAACGTGTCGGAGAATTTCAGGGGCTCCAACGGCCCCGCCGATCGGAAACCGATCGGCAAGACATTGGGATACCGCCGGACATGATCCGGGCTGCGTCCCCCGTCTCGCCAAACTGTCCATGGGGCAGGGCGGCACTCAGCCCGGACGGGGCGATGCATGACAATTTGGGCTGGCAAGCATGCGGGGATGGTCTTCGTATGCCTCTGTGTAGGAGTTTAGACGATGCGCACTGGCGTGATCGCAAAGAAGGTTGGGATGACCCGCCTCTTCCAGGAGGACGGACGGCACGTGCCCGTTACCGTGCTCGCTCTGGAAGATTGCCAGGTCGTCTCGCACCGCACCGCTGACAAGGACGGTTATTTCGCTGTCCAGCTCGGTGCAGGCGAAGCAAAACAGAAAAACGTGGCGAAGCCGCAGCGTGAACATTTCGGCAAGGCCGGTGTCGGGCTGAAGAAGCGCGTCGCCGAATTCCGTGTCGAAAGCGAAGAGGGCCTGCCGCCCGTCGGTGCGATGATCAGCGCCGATCACTTCGTCGCCGGCCAGAAGGTCGACATCACCGGTCACACCCAGGGTAAGGGTTTTGCCGGGGCGATGAAGCGTTGGGGCTTCGGCGGTCTGCGCGCGACCCACGGCGTTTCGATCTCGCACCGCTCGCACGGTTCGACCGGCAACCGCCAGGATCCGGGCCGCGTGTTCAAAGGCAAGAAGATGGCCGGTCACATGGGTGATCGCCAGCGTACGCAGCAGAACCTCGAAGTGGTTCGCACCGATGCGGATCGCGGCCTCATCTTCGTCAAGGGTTCGGTCCCTGGCTCGAAGAATGGCTGGTTGCTGGTCTCCGACGCTGTGAAGCTTGCTGCAGCCGACGACCTGCCGTTCCCGGCAGCGATCGTCGACACCGCCGCTCCGCAGACCGAAGAGCCCGCTGCTGAAGCTCCGGTTGAAGAAACCGCAGTCGAAGCTGCCGAAACGCCTGCTCCCGAAGCAGAGGCGCCTGCAGCTGAAGCCCCGGAAGCCGATGCTCCCGCGGCCGACGAGAAGAAGGAAGACTAAGCCATGAAGGTGAAGGTCCAGAAAATCGACGGCAAGGCGTCGGGCGACATCGAACTGAACGATGCCGTCTTCGGTGTCGAGCCGCGCGCCGACATCCTGCACCGGGTTGTCACCTGGCAGCTCGAAAACCGCCGTGCCACCGCACGCCCGACGCGCGAGCGTTCGGATGTTGCGCGCACGGGTGCGAAGTACGGCCGCCAGAAAGGTTCGGGCAACGCTCGCCACGGCGATCGCGGCGCTCCGATCTTTATCGGTGGCGGCAAGGCGCACGGCGCTCGCAAGCGCGATTTCAACCAGTCGCTGAACAAGAAGGTTCGCGCACTCGGCCTGAAGATGGCGCTTTCGAGCAAGGCCAAGGACGGCCTGGTGGTCGTCGACAGCCTGTCGCTGAAGGACGCCAAGACCAAGGCGCTCAAGGGTCACTTCGACAAGCACGGCTTTGCGGGCAAGGTCCTGGTGATCGACGGCGAAACCGTGGACGCGGGCTTCAAGAAGGCCGCAGGCAACCTCAAGGGCGTGAACGTCCTCCCGGCAGCCGGTGCGAACGTCTACGACATTCTCAACCACGACACGCTGGTCCTGACCAAGGACGCTGTCGCCAAACTGGAGGCGCGCTTCAATGGCTAAGAAGCAGAACGTTGATGCCCGTCACTACGACGTGATCCTGGCCCCGCACATCACCGAAAAGTCGACTCTGGCTTCGGAGAACAACGCGGTGGTCTTCAAGGTGGCGAATGATGCAACCAAGCCGCAGATCAAGGAAGCGGTCGAGGCGATCTACGAAAAGAAGGTCGTCAAGGTGAACACCATTCTCACCAAGGGCAAGACCAAGCGCTGGAAGGGCAAGCCCTATAAGCGCTCGGATTTCAAAAAGGCTGTCGTGACGCTCGCTGAAGGCGAGATGATCGACATCACCAGCGGTATCTGAGGCGGATCATGGCACTCAAGAACTATAAACCGACGAGCCCCGCACGCCGCGGCCTCATCCTCGTAGACAAGTCGGGCCTCCACAAGGGCGGCCCGGTGAAGTCGTTGACGGAAGGCAAGCGCAAGACCGGCGGCCGGAACAACAAGGGTCACGTGACCTCGCGCGGTATCGCCGGCGGTCACAAGCAGAAGTATCGCTTCATCGACTTCAAGCGTCGCAAGTGGGATGTCCCCGCGACCGTCGAGCGGATCGAGTACGACCCCAACCGCACCGCGTTCATCGCTCTCATCAAGTATGAGGACGGCGAACTCGCCTACATCCTGTGCCCGCAGCGTCTCGCTGTCGGCGACACGGTGGTCGCGGGCGAAAAGGTCGATACGAAGCCGGGCAACGCCATGCTTCTGGGCCAGATGCCGGTCGGCACGATCTGCCACAACGTCGAGATGAAGCCGGGCAAGGGCGGCCAGATCGCCCGTTCGGCAGGCGCATACGTCCAACTGGTCGGTCGCGACCGCGGCATGGTCATCGTGCGTCTCAACTCGGGCGAGCAGCGTTACCTGCGCGCCGATTGCATGGGTACGGTTGGCGCGGTTTCGAACCCTGACAACCAGAACCAGAATTTCGGCAAGGCCGGTCGCACCCGCTGGAAGGGCCGTCGTCCGCTTACTCGCGGCGTCGCAAAGAACCCGGTCGATCACCCGCACGGTGGTGGTGAAGGCCGCACCAGCGGTGGCCGTCACCCGGTTACTCCGTGGGGCAAGCCGACCAAGGGCGCCCGTACCCGCAACAACAAGCAGACGGACAAGATGATCATCCGTTCGCGCCACGCGAAGAAGAAGAGGTAATCCGACATGGCACGTTCCGTCTGGAAAGGTCCGTTTGTCGAGCTCAGCCTGCTGAAGAAGGCAGAGGACGCACAGGAAGCTGGCAACGCCAAGCCGATCAAGACCTGGTCGCGGCGCTCCACCATCCTCCCGCAGTTCGTCGGGCTGACCTTCAATGTCTACAACGGACAGAAGTTCATCCCCGTCTCGGTTTCGGAAGAAATGGTCGGCCACAAGCTTGGTGAATTTGCGCCCACGCGCAACTTCCCGGGTCACGCCTCCGACAAGAAGGGCAAGCGATAATGGGCAAGGCAAAGGCACCCCGCCGCGTTGCTGACAATGAGGCGCTGGCCGTCGGCACCACGATCCGTGGTTCGGCGCAGAAGCTCAACCTCGTTGCCGAGCTGATCCGCGGCAAGAAGGCCGAAGAGGCCATGAACATCCTCGCTTTCTCCAAGAAGGCGATGGCGAAAGACGCCAGCAAGGTGCTCGCTTCGGCGATCGCCAACGCGGAAAACAACCACAACCTGGATGTCGACGCGCTCGTCGTGGCGGAAGCCTCGGTCGGCAAGTCGATCACCATGAAGCGTTTCCACACGCGCGGTCGCGGCAAGTCGACCCGCATCCTCAAGCCGTTCAGCCGGCTGCGGATCGTGGTGCGTGAAAGCGAGGACGCGTAAGATGGGTCAGAAGAGCAATCCGATCGGTCTGCGCCTGCAGATCAACCGCACTTGGGACAGCCGCTGGTACGCCGAAGGGCGTGATTATGCCGCGCTGCTGGCCGAGGATATCAAGATCCGCAAGTACATCGTCGAAAACCTGCCGCAGGCAGCGATTTCGAAGGTCGTGATCGAGCGCCCGGCCAAGCTGTGCCGCATTTCGATCTACGCGGCTCGTCCGGGTGTCATCATCGGCAAGAAGGGCGCAGATATCGAAAAGCTGCGCACCAAGCTTGCGTCGATGACCGAAAGCGAAGTGAAGCTGAACATCGTCGAAATCCGCAAGCCGGAAATCGACGCCAAGCTCGTCGCCCAGGGCATCGCCGACCAGCTGGTCCGCCGTGTCGCTTTCCGCCGCGCGATGAAGCGCGCCGTGCAGTCCGCGCTGCGTCTGGGTGCCGAAGGCATCAAGATCGTTTGCGGGGGCCGTCTCGGCGGTGCGGAAATCGCCCGCGTCGAATGGTATCGCGAAGGCCGTGTGCCGCTGCACACCCTGCGCGCCAACATCGATTACGCTGAAACCGAGGCACTGACCGCTTACGGCATCATCGGCATCAAGGTCTGGATCTTCAAGGGCGAGATCCTCGCTCACGATCCGACCGCACAGGATCGCCTGATGATGGAAGCACAGACGTCCGGCGTCCGTCCGGCACGTTGAGGTAGAGAACCATGCTGCAACCGAAAAAAACCAAGTATCGCAAGGCCTTCAAGGGCAGGATCAAGGGCGAAGCCAAGGGCGGCACCACGCTGAACTTCGGCTCCTACGGTCTCAAGGCTCTCGAACCGGAGCGGATCACCGCTCGCCAGATCGAAGCCGCGCGTCGTGCCATCACCCGCGCCATGAAGCGTCAGGGCCGCCTCTGGATCCGCGTCTTCCCGGACGTCCCCGTGTCCAAGAAGCCTGCCGAAGTTCGTCAGGGTAAGGGCAAGGGTTCGGTCGAATACTGGGCAGCGCGCGTCAAGCCGGGCCGCATCCTGTTCGAACTCGATGGCGTTCCGGGCCCGCTCGCGGCGCTCGCATTCGAACGCGCAGCCATGAAGCTGCCGATCAAGACCAAAGTCGTCGCCCGGTTTGGCGATGAATCGCACCTGAAGGGTTAGGAAGATGGCCGATATCGAAGATCTTCGCACCAAGACTGACGATCAGCTGAGCGCGGAATTGACCGAGCTCAAGCGCGAGCAGTTCAACCTGCGCTTCCAGGCTGCGACCAACCAGCTCGAGAAGCCTTCGCGGATCCGCGAAGTGCGTCGCGCGATCGCCCAGATCAAGACGCTGCAGAACGAGCGCGCTGCGACCGCAGCGGCCAAGGCGTAAGGAGCAGACAATGCCGAAACGTATCCTGATCGGGACTGTCACCTCCGACAAGACCGACAAAACCGTGACCGTGCTGGTCGAACGCAAGGTGAAGCACCCGCTCTACGGGAAGATCATCCGTCGTTCGAAGAAGTATCACGCTCACGACGAGAAGAACGAATACACGCTGGGCGATATCGTCCGCATCGAGGAGACCAAACCGATCTCCAAGACCAAGACCTGGGCCGTGAAGGACCGGGTTGTTGCGGGCGGAACGCAGGCGATCGAAGCCGATCTGGACGTGGCCGAGGCCATCCCGGGCGGCGCAGAGTAATTGACGTAGGAACTGCCTTGCCCCGGTCAGTATCGGGTGTCTCGGCAAGCCAAGAGAAGGAACCGGATCGATGATCCAGATGCAATCCAATCTCGACGTCGCGGACAATAGCGGCGCCAAGCGCGTCCAGTGCATCAAGGTGCTGGGCGGCTCGAAGCGCCGGTTTGCCTCCGTTGGCGACGTGATCGTGGTTTCCGTGAAGGAAGCCCAGCCGCGTGCAAAGGTCAAAAAGGGCGACGTTCACCGTGCGGTGATCGTGCGCACCAAGAAGGACGTTCGCCGTCCCGATGGCAGCGTGATCCGTTTTGACAGCAATGCTGCTGTCCTCGTGAACAAGAGCGAGGAGCCGATCGGCACCCGTATCTTTGGCCCGGTGGTGCGCGAACTGCGCGGCCGCGGCTTCATGAAGATCATCAGCCTCGCTCCGGAGGTGCTCTAAGATGGCATCCGCTAAGATCAAGAAGGGCGACAGCGTCGTCGTGCTTTCGGGCAAGGACAAGGGCCGCACCGGCACCGTCCAGCAGGTCATGCCGAAGGAAGGCAAGATCGTTGTCGAAGGCATCAACGTCGTCGCCCGTCACCGCAAGCCGAGCCAGCAGAACCCGCAGGGTGGCATCGACCGTTTCCCGGCTCCGATGCACATCTCGAAGGTTGCTGTGGCCGATCCCAAGGATGGCTCGCCCACCCGCGTCCGTTTCGAAGAGAAGGACGGCAAGAAGGTGCGCGTTGCCGTGAAGAGTGGGGAGACCATCGATGGCTGATTACACGCCTCGCAAAAAGGCCGAGTATGACGAGACAATCGTCAAGGCGATGACCGAGAAGTTCGGTTACAAGAATCGCCTCGAAGTTCCGCGTCTCGAAAAGATCACGCTCAACATGGGTGTGGGCGAAGCGAGCCAGGACAAGAAGAAGGTCCAGACCGCTGCCGAGGAAATGGCACTGATCGCCGGCCAGAAGCCGGTCATCACCAAGGCGAAGAAGTCGATCGCACAGTTCAAGCTGCGCGAAGGCATGCCGATCGGTTGCAAGGTCACCCTGCGCCGCGATCGCATGTACGAATTCCTCGACCGCCTCGTGACGATCGCAATGCCCCGCATCCGCGACTTCCGCGGTGTGAACGCAAAGTCGTTCGACGGCCGTGGCAACTACGCGATGGGTCTCAAGGAACAGATCGTGTTCCCCGAGATCAGCTACGACAAGATCGAGAAGGTGCGCGGTATGGATATTATCGTCACCACCACCGCCAAGACCGACGAAGAAGCGCGCGAGCTGCTCCGTCTGTTCGGCTTCCCGTTCCAGGGCGAAGCCAAGGCACAAGAGAAAGAAGCGGCGTGAGCCGGAAAAGGAAGAGAGCTTAAGTCCAATGGCGAAACTGAGTTCCATCAACAAAAACGAGCGTCGCAAGAAGCTCGTCAAGAAGTACGCAGCGAAGTACGAGAAGCTGAAGGCGATCGCGAATGACGAGAGCCTTGACGAGAACGAGCGTCTGCTCGCCCGGCTCAAGATGGCCGAGATTCCGCGCAATGCGAATCCGACCCGCGTACGCAATCGCTGCGCCACCACCGGCCGCCCGCGCGGCTATTACCGCAAGTTCGGCATCAACCGCATTGAACTGCGTCAACTCGGCAACCGGGGCATGATCCCCGGCCTGACGAAGTCGAGCTGGTGAGGACATAGAACATGGCAATGACCGATCCTCTGGGTGATATGCTCACCCGCATCCGCAACGGCCAGCAGGCGAAGAAGGACTCCGTCCTGTCGCCGGCTTCCAAGCTGCGTGCAAACGTTCTCGAAGTGCTTCAGCGCGAAGGCTACATCCGTGGCTACAGCGAAGACGAGACCGGCAAGCACAAGGCGCTGCGGATCGAACTGAAGTATTTCGAAGGCGAACCGGCTATCAAGCACGTCGCCCGCGTTTCCAAGCCTGGCCGCCGGATCTATTCGGGTTCGAAGGAACTTCCGACTGTCCGCAACGGCCTTGGCATCACCATCGTCTCGACCCCCAAGGGTGTGCTTTCGGACGCCGAAGCGCGCACCGAGAACGTCGGCGGCGAAGTGCTTGCGGAGGTCTTCTGATGAGCCGCATTGGTAAGAAGGCGGTCCCGATCCCCGGTGGGGTCACCGCGACGATCGATAACGGCACGCTGAGCGTAAAGGGTCCCAAGGGCACCCTTTCGATGGGCCTTTCCGACCTCATCGACTACAAGGTCGAAGGCGAGGAAATCCAGGTAAACCCGGCCAATGACAGCAAGCAGGCGCGCTCCTACTGGGGCATGCAGCGCACGCTGGTGTCGAACCTCGTCGAAGGTGTGACCGAAGGCTTCAGCAAGACGCTCGAGATTTCCGGTGTCGGCTATCGTGCGCAGGCGCAGGGCAAGAAGCTCAAGCTGCAGCTCGGTTTCAGCCACGACGTCGATCTCGACGTGCCCGAAGGTATCGAAGTCAAGACGCCCGATCAGACCACGGTCGAGATCTCCGGCATCGACAAGCAGGCCGTCGGCCAGTTTGCCGCCGAAATCCGCCGCTGGCGCAAGCCCGAACCCTACAAGGGAAAGGGCATCAAGTATCGCGGCGAGTATGTCTTCCGCAAGGAAGGGAAGAAGAAGTAAGATGGCAAAGCTCTCTCTCTTTGAACGTCGCCGTCGCCGTGTCCGCACTGCGCTCCGCGCTCGTGCCGGCGACAAGCCGCGCCTGTCGGTGCACCGCACCGGCAAGCACATCTACGCGCAGATCATCGACGATGCCGCCGGCAAGACCGTTGCCGCCGCTTCGACGCTCGGTGCGAAGACATCGGGTGCGAACGTCGATGCCGCCGCGCAGGTCGGCAAGGATATCGCCGCCGCCGCCAAGAAAGCCGGCGTGACCACTGTCGTGTTCGATCGCGGCGGGTTCCTGTTTCATGGCCGCGTCAAGGCGCTGGCCGATGCCGCTCGCGATGGCGGGCTGGAGTTCTAAGAATGGCTGACGAAAAGAAACCAGAAGAAAACCAGAAGGCCGAAGGCGCTCCGGAAGTGACCGAGACGCTGGAAGTGCAGGCTGCCAAGGCTGCTGCGAACATGCCCGAGGGCACCGACGCCGCTGCCGAGCAGGCAACCCCTGCCGTTGCCGAAACGCCTTCGGAAGCTGCCGACAACCAGTCCGCCGCTCAGGAACCCTCGGCCCAGCCGACCGAACAGCCCAAGCAGCAGCGCGGGCGCGGTCGTGGTGGCAACGATCGTGGCCGTGGCCGCGGTGGCCGTGACAATCGCCGCGGCGGTCGTCGCGAGGAAGAAGATGACGGCATCATCGAAAAGCTGGTGCACATCAACCGCGTCTCCAAGACGGTGAAGGGTGGTAAGCGCTTCGGCTTTGCCGCACTCGTCGTTGTCGGTGACGGGCAAGGCCGCGTCGGCTTCGGCCACGGCAAGGCCCGCGAAGTGCCGGAAGCCATCACCAAGGCGACCGCGGCTGCGCGCAAGAAGATGATCCGCGTCCCGCTCAAGGAAGGCCGCACGTTGCACCATGACGGCAACGGCCGTTTCGGTGCCGGCAAGGTCACCGTCCGCACCGCGCCTCCGGGTACCGGCATCATCGCCGGTGGTCCGATGCGTGCCGTGTTCGAGAGCCTCGGCGTTGCCGACGTGGTGACCAAGTCGGTCGGCACCTCGAACCCCTATAACATGATCCGCGCCACCTTCGACGCGCTGCTGGACCAGACTTCGCCGAAGTCCGTCGCCCAGCGTCGCGGCAAGAAGGTTGCCGACCTCCTGGGTCGGGGCGGCGCGAGCGCAGCCGAGGCGGAAGCCGACGCTGCGGCAGTGGTGGAGTAATTCGAGATGGCTGCTGCAAAAACCATCAAGATCAAACAGGTCGGTTCGCCGATCCGTCGTCCCGAAAGCCAGCGCAAGATCCTGATCGGTCTTGGGCTCAACAAGATGCACAAGGTCGTCGAGCGTCAGGATACTCCTGAAGTTCGCGGCGCGATCGCCAAGATCCCGCATCTGGTCGAAGTGGTCGACTAATTGATCGACACGAAGATCGCCCTCCGAGAAATTCTCCGGTTGGAGGAGGAGGGCGATTGGAGTGCGGTTGAAAAAAAATCTCTAGAGCTGGTGCGAGCTATCGTAGCTGGCGAAGCTGAGGATCCACCGGATCAGATCTATCATTACATTGATGATTTTGACGTCCGGCAAAAAGATACTCGGTATGGAGATATGCAACGTGCTGACCTTCGGTCATACCTAGGTCAGTAAACCAAAAGCGCGAACAAAAGCGAAAGCGAGTGCACATTATGAAACTCAACGACATCCGTGACAACGAAGGCGCCCGCAAGGGGCGCATGCGCGTCGGCCGTGGTATCGGCTCGGGCAAGGGCAAGACCGCCGCACGCGGCCAGAAGGGCCAGAAGAGCCGTTCGGGCGTTTCGATCAAGGGCTTCGAAGGCGGCCAGATGCCGCTTCACATGCGCCTGCCGAAGCGCGGGTTCAACAACCCGTTCGGCAAGGACTATGCCGAAGTGAACATCGGCATGGTGCAGAAGTTCATCGACGCCAAGAAGCTCGACGGCAAGAAGGACATCACCGAAGAAGCGCTGCGCGAGGCCGGCCTCGTGCGCGGTGGCAAGGACGGTGTCCGCCTGCTCGGCAAGGGCGAGATCAAGGCCAAGGCCAAGTTTGTCGTCACCGGCGCGACCAAGGGCGCGATTGCCGCGGTCGAGAAAGCAGGCGGCAGCGTCGAAGTGACCGCTCCGACCAATCTCGAAGTGAAGGCCGCCAAGGCTGACGCCAAGAAATAATACGAGAAAAGCGTGGGCGGGGGGTTCGACAACGGGCCTCCCGCTCCCTATTTACCCCTGAGCGCGATCGGTCAGCGTCCGGTGGGGGCCGGTTCAAAGGCCAGAAGATCGCAAAACGGGTGGCTCGAATGCCTTACGGTTGCAGGGCCTAACGCTAGGATCGACAATACAAATGGCATCACGCGCCGACAGCATCGCAAGCAACCTGAACCTCGGCAATTTCGCCAAGGCAACAGAGCTGCGCCAACGCATCTGGTTCACCATCGGAGCGCTGGTGGTCTTCCGTTTCCTGAGCTACGTGCCGCTCCCGGGCGTAAACCCGGCGGCGCTGCAGAACCTCGCCGACCTCGGTCGGGGCGGGGTGCTCGAACTGTTCAACACGTTCTCGGGCGGCAGCCTTGAGCGCATGAGCCTCATCGCGCTCGGCGTGATGCCCTATATTACCGCGTCGATCGTGGTGCAGATGGCCTCGGCGTTGCACCCCACGCTGGCCGCGCTCAAGAAAGAAGGCGCAACCGGTCGGCAGAAACTCAACCAGTACACCCGCTATGGCACGGTTTTCCTGTGCGCGATCCAGGGATATTTCCTCGCTGCCGGCCTCGAAAGCTTCTCTGCGCAAAACGGCATCGCAGCCGTGGTCGAACCCGGCTACATGTTCCGCGTCGGCGCGGTCATCAGCCTGATCGGCGGCACCATGTTCCTGCTGTGGCTGGGTGAACAGATCACCTCGCGCGGTATCGGCAACGGCGTCTCGCTGATCATCATGGCGGGCATCGTCGCCCAGTTCCCTACCTTTGCGGGCAACCTGTTCGAAGGGGGCCGCACCGGCTCGATCTCGCCCGGCATCATCATCTTCTTCGTGGTGATGGTGGTCGTGCTGATCCTGCTGATTTCCTTCGTCGAGCGTGCGCAGCGCCGCCTGCTGGTGAAGTATCCCAAGCGCGCGACGCAGAACGGCCCGATGCAGCAGGACAATTCGTACCTGCCGCTCAAGCTCAACACTGCCGGTGTTATCCCGCCGATCTTCGCGAGCTCGCTGCTGCTTCTGCCGCTCACGATCAGCCAGTTCTCGGCCAATTCGCTCGATCCGACTTCGGGCATGGGCGGCGTGATCCAGACGCTCAACCAGTATCTCGCGCACGGTCAGCCGATCTACATGACGCTGTACGGGCTCGGCATCATCTTCTTCACCTTCTTCTACACCGCGGTGGTCTTCAATCCCGAAGAGCGCGCCGAGGATCTGAAGAAGGGCGGCGGCTTCATTCCCGGCATCCGTCCGGGCAAGCGCACCGCCGATTATCTCGAATACGTCCTTACCCGGATCACCGTGGTCGGCGCGATCTACCTGACACTGGTCTGCGTGATCCCCGAATACATGATCGCCCAGACCGGCATCCCGCTGTTCCTCGGCGGCACCAGCCTGCTGATCGTTGTCAACGTGACGGTCGATACGCTGAGCCAGGTCCAGTCGCACCTGCTGGCGCACCAGTACGGCGATCTTATCAAGAAGGCGAAGTTGAAAGGCCGCATGCGTTAACGCATAGCGTTCGCTCACTGTTCGAACGCGGGGTGGGGAGCCCCGCGCTACAAGGGGGTTCTCCGTGAACATCATTCTGCTTGGCCCTCCGGGCGCTGGAAAAGGCACTCAGAGCGCGGGACTGGTCGAACGCCATGGCATGCGCCAGCTTTCGACCGGCGACATGCTGCGCGCCGCGGTCAAGGCGCAGACACCGGTCGGGCTTCAGGCCAAGGCCGTGATGGATCGCGGCGAGCTGGTTTCGGACGAAATCGTCTCCTCGCTGATCGACGAGAATCTCGCCGAGATGAAAGCGGGGCAGGGCGCCATCTTCGACGGCTATCCGCGCACCGCCGCGCAGGCGGCCGATCTCGATCGCATTCTCGCCAAGCATGACCGCAGCCTCGACCACGTGATCGAGCTCGAAGTCGATGTCGATGCACTGGTCGAGCGGATCACCGGCCGCTTCAGCTGTGCCAATTGCGGCGCGCTCTACCACGATACCGCCAACCCGCCCGCCAAGGAGGGTGTGTGCGAGGTGTGCGGCTCGACCGAGTTCAAGCGCCGCCCGGACGACAACGAGGAAACCGTGCGCACCCGCATGCAGGAATACCGCGCCAAGACCGCACCGATCCTGCCGGGTTATGAGGAACGCGGTATCGTGAGCCGGGTGGATGGCATGGCCGGGATCGACGAAGTCGCGAGCGCGATCGACGCAATTCTCGCCTGAGGCGCAGGCGGGCTTTCGTTCGCTGCCCGCTTCGCTTAAGCCCTGATCCAAAGGAGATCAGGGACATGCGTCTTTCCATCATCGCCGCAGCAACCGCCGCGCTTGCCGCGGCCACACCGCTTGCGGCCGAAGTCACCGAGCAGGACGACAGCGGCTTCGTTACGCGCGATCAGGCGATCGTCGAGGCGACCCCCAAGGAAGTGTGGCTTGCGCTGATCACGCCATCGGGCTGGTGGAACGATGCGCACACCTGGTCGGGCGATGCGGGCAATATGACGCTCACCCCGCAAGCGGGCGGGTGCTTTTGCGAAAAGATCCCCGAATCCGAGGACCGGAACCGCATCACGCTCGAAGGCAGCGTCGAACACATGCGCGTGATCCAGGCCTACCCCGAAAGCGCGCTGCGCATGTCGGGCGGACTGGGACCGCTGCAAAGCGAGCCGGTGACCGGCATCCTCACCATCGCGATCAGCGAAGTCGAGGAAGGCACGCGGATCGTGTGGGAATACAATGTCGGGGGGCGCATGCGCTACGAGATCCCGGAGATATCCAAGGCGGTCGACGGAGTGATGAGCCAGCAGCTCGATGGCCTCGCCAGATTGTTGGGCCGGGTCGACGGGAAGGGCGAGAAGGAGGAAACCGAGGAACCCGAAACGGCTGAGGAACCGGAAGAGACCGAAGCCGAGGGCCCGAGCGTGGATGAAGCATTCGGCGATCTGAGCGGCGACGGTCGTTAGTCTACTCCGCGTTTCCACCATCGATGGCGAGCGAATTTTGACCGGTCCGGCTATCGGGTGTATCACGCTCTTGAAACTACCGGACCGCCACCCATATCGGCGGCTCGGTCGATTGTGCGCGACTAGCGGTTGACCTGAAAGCAGAATCGCCCTAAGCGCGCCTTCATTCGACACGCCTGATGATCCGTGGCGAACCGAGTCCGGGACGTGGCCGCTATTTGCGCGCCGCAACCGGGCTTTTGCCGTTTGATACGGATAGGGCGTGGCGATTTCGAATTGAGCGATGAGATAGGGGCCAGGGCAGCTTGTCCAAACCCCTGTGGAGCATGGAGAATTAAGTGGCTCGTATTGCCGGGGTAAACATCCCCACCAACAAGCGCGTTATTATCGCGCTCACCTACATTCACGGGATCGGTCGCACCACGGCCGTCCAGATTGCCGACAAGCTTGGCATCGATCACTCGCGCCGCGTGCAGGACCTCACCGACGAGGAAGTTCTGCGTATCCGCGAGACGATCGACGAGGGATTCAGCGTTGAAGGCGACCTGCGTCGCCAGACCGCGATGAACATCAAGCGTCTGATGGACCTGCGTTCGTATCGTGGCCTGCGTCACCGCAACCAGCTGCCCGTTCGCGGCCAGCGCACCCATACCAACGCCCGCACCCGCAAGGGCAAGGCCAAGCCGATCGCCGGGAAGAAGAAGTAAGCTCAGGTCCTACCTGACGCTTTTTCCTTCACCTGCATTCAAAAGGAATACGAGAAATGGCACGCGAACCCGGCAAAGTAAGGCGCCGCGACAGAAAGAACATCACCAGCGGCGTTGCGCACATCAACGCCAGCTTCAACAACACCATGATCACCATCACCGATGCGCAGGGCAATGCGATAAGCTGGTCCAGCGCGGGTATGATGGGCTTCAAGGGCAGCCGCAAGTCGACTCCGTATGCAGCGCAGGTCGCCGCAGACGATGCCGGCAAGAAGGCTGCCGAACACGGTGTGCGTACCCTCGAAGTCGAAGTGAAGGGCCCGGGCTCGGGCCGCGAGAGCGCGCTGCGCGGTCTCGCCGCAGTCGGCTTCAACATCACGTCGATCCGCGATGTGACGCCGATCCCGCACAACGGGGTCCGGCCATCCAAGCGTCGTCGCGTCTGATCCGAACCTGCCCGGCGGCTTTCGGGCCGCCGAGACCTCCTCGGACCGGACGCGCTTCACGGCGCCCCGGTCCGTCCACATTTCAAACCCGCTGCAAAGCGAATTAGGGGAAATCCATGTCCGTCAATACGAAGAACTGGCAGGAACTCAAGAAACCCAACACCCTCGAGATCAAGGACAACGGCGACAAGGCGCGCAAGGCGACTTTCGTTGCCGAACCGCTCGAGCGCGGCTTCGGCCTGACTCTCGGCAACGCACTGCGCCGCGTGCTCCTGAGTTCGCTCCAGGGCGCTGCGATCACGTCGATCAAGATCGAGAACGTGCTGCACGAGTTCTCCTCGCTCGCCGGTGTGCGCGAGGATGTGACCGACATCGTCCTCAACGTGAAGCAGATCGCGCTCAAGATGGAAGGCGAAGGCCCCAAGCGCCTGCAGCTTTCCATGACCGGTCCGGCCGAAGTTAAGGCCGGCGACATCGCCGTCACCGGCGACATCGAAGTGATGAACAAGGACCTCGTCCTGTGCCACCTCGATGAAGGCGCGACGCTGAACATGGAACTCACCGCGGACGTCGGCAAGGGCTACTCGCCCGCCGTCGCCAACCGTCCGGTGGATGCACCGATCGGGTTGATCCCGGTCGACTCGCTCTACTCGCCGGTTCGCCAGGTGAGCTACAAGGTCGAAAATGCCCGCGTCGGACAGGAGCTCGACTACGACAAGCTCTCGCTGACGATCGAAACCGACGGCACCGTCACTCCGGAAGACGCCGTGGCCTATGCCGCGCGCATCCTCCAGGACCAGCTGACGCTGTTCGTCCACTTCGAAGACGGCATCCCGCAGCCGCAGTCGGCCATGATCGGTCAGGCCGCGCAGCCGCAGGAAGACGACGCCAACCAGCTCAACCGTTACCTGCTCAAGAAGGTCGACGAGCTCGAGCTGTCGGTGCGTTCGGCCAACTGCCTCAAGAACGACAACATCATCTATATCGGCGACCTGGTCCAGAAGACCGAAGCCGAGATGCTGCGCACGCCGAACTTCGGCCGCAAGTCGCTCAACGAGATCAAGGAAGTGCTCAGCTCCATGGGTCTGCGCCTCGGCATGGACATCCCGGGCTGGCCGCCTGAGAACATCGAGGAAATGGCCAAGAAGCTCGAACAGGAGCTGCTGGGCTAAGGATCGTGTGAGTCCCCGCGCAGGCGGGGACCTCGTGCGAGACTGAAAGAGGCTCCCGCCTTCGCGGGAGTTCGCAAAACAGGGAAGGTCGGACCCTTTTCGACCAGCACTGGGCTACCTCACACGGGCCCTTTTCGAACGAAGGACAAATACAATGCGTCACGGAATTTCTCAGCGTAAGCTTTCGCGCAAATCGGGCCACCGCACGGCCCTGTTCCGCAACATGGCGGCTGCTCTCATCAAGCATGAGCAGATCCTGACCACGCTGCCCAAGGCGAAGGAACTGCGCCCCTACGTCGAAAAGCTGGTCACGCTCGCCAAGCGCGGCGGCCTGTCGAACCGTCGCCTCGCCATGACCCGTCTTCAGGACGAAACCCAGCTCAAGAAGCTGTTCGACGTCCTGGCCGAGCGTTACAGCGACCGTGACGGTGGCTACACCCGCATCATCAAGGCCGGCTATCGTGGCAGCGACGCCGCCCAGATGGCGATCATCGAGTTCGTCGACCGCGACGAAGACGCGAAGGGCCAGGACAGCGGCCCGGACATGAGCGAGATGGACGAATACGAAGACGCGTAAGCGCTTCTTTTCTAAACAGGACACACGAAGGGCTGGCGGAGCGATCCGCCGGCCCTTTTCGTTTGCGCCATTGACTCTCGGAGCATTTTGACAGACATTTCTGTCATGACAGAAATTAATGTCGATTCGAAACTGCCGCCCTCGGTGTCCCGCTTCGTCCTCCATTGGGGCGATCTCGGGGGACAGTGGGGCGTCAACCGTTCGGTCGCGCAGATCCATGCGCTGCTGTTCATTTCGGATCGTCCGCTCACCGCCGAGGAAATCGCCGAAACGCTCGGCATGGCGCGTTCGAACGTCTCTAACTCGATCAAGGAACTGCTCGGCTGGAAGCTGATCCACCGGGTGCCGATGATGGGCGACCGGCGCGACCACTTCGATGCAGAGGCCGACATCTGGGAAATGGCGATCAAGATCGCAGAAGGCCGCAAGGCGCGCGAGATCGATCCGGCCGAACAGGCGCTGCGGCTGTGTAATGAGGAGGCCGAGCGCGACCCGCTTGTCAGCCCGCAGGCGCGCGAAAAGCTCGCCGACATGCTCGATTTCGTCACCACCATGTCCCGTTGGCACGAGGAAATGACCAAGGTGCCCAAGCCCGCGCTCGCCGCGCTGATCAAGATGGGGGCGGGCGTGACCAAGCTGATCAACTGGAGGCCGGGCAAGAAGCCCGACTGACAGGCTCGCAAACCCCGGGAAACACGAAAGGGGATGCACGATGGAAGCCAGGAGTGCCGAGTGGGTGCCAGCACCGGCGCCGCAACTCCGCGATAAGCAAGCGGGCGACAGTCCCGCCTATGATGTCCGCTTCCGCCGACTGCTGGAGAGCTCCGACTGGTCGAGCCTTCCCGAAGCGGTGCGTCGCCGGTTTTCCAAACGCATCGTCGGAGACCGGGTGGCGATCTACCCAGGCGTGATCCGTGCAGCGCGGTTCTCGCGCGCCGGATGGCTGCTCGCCCAAGTTGCGCGGCTCATCGGCGGCCCGCTGCCGCTCGGCAGCGATTGCGGTGTCCCTGCCGCCGTATCGGTCTCGGAAGACGGCGAGAGCGGCGGGCAGTGCTGGACCCGGGTCTATGGTCGCAAGCGCGGTTTCCCGCAGGTGATCCACAGCGCCAAGCGTTTCGCCGGGCCGACCGGGCTTGAGGAGCATATCGGGTGCGGCATCGGCATGGCGCTCGCGGTGAGGGCGGTCGAAGGCGGTATCGAGTTCGTCAGCGATCACTATTTCGTCAGCCTGTTCGGGCGGCGCATCCTGCTTCCGAAATGGTGCGAGCCGGGCCGGACCACTGTCCGCCATATCGATGCAGGCGAAGGGGCCTTCGTCTTCTCGCTCGCGCTCGAGCATCCCGCCTTCGGCGAGCTCGTCTACCAGGAAGGGCTGTTCCACGATGCCTGATCCCGCCAACCCCCTCCGCGTGCTCATCATCGGGGCGAGCGGCGTCTTCGGTTCGCGGCTCGCCGAGCGCGCCGGTCTGGAGCCGGGAATCGAATTGACGCTCGCCGCGCGCAATCTCGGGAAGCTTCGCCGTGTCGCCGAGGGACTGCCCGGCGATGTGCGCTGCATGGCTCTCGACCGTGATACCCTGACCGCGCACGATCTCGCCGGGTTCGATCTGCTTGTCGACGCTGCCGGGCCGTTCGATGCGGAGAATATGCGGGTCGTCGAGTCCGCGATCGCCGCAAGAGTTCCCTATGTCGATCTTGCTGACGGGCGCGATTTCGTGCGCGATTTCCCGCGGTTCGTCGAGGTGGCGAAGGGCGCGGAAATCGCGCTTACCACCGGTGCGAGTTCGATCCCTGCGCTCAGCCACGCGGTGATCGACGAGCTCACCGCAGGCTGGCAGGCGATCGACGACATCGCGATCGGGATATTTCCCGGCAACCGCGCGCCGCGCGGGCTTTCGGTGGTCGAGTCGATCCTGTCCTATGTCGGCAAGCCGGTGCGGGTGTTTCGCGAGGGTCGGTGGCAGCAGGCGAAGGGCTGGGGAATGACCCACCGTGTCGCGATCCCGCATATCGGACGGCGCTGGGCGAGTGTCTGCGATACCCCCGAGCAGGACCTTCTGGTGGAGCGCTACGAGCCGCGCCGCAGCGCCGAATTCTTTGCCGGTCTGGAGCTTTCTGTTCTCCATCTCGGGCTCGCCGCTATGGCGTTGCCGGTGCGCTGGGGCTGGGTGCAAAGCCTGCGCCCGCTATCGAAGCCGATGCTGGCGATCGCCCAATGGTTCCTGCCGTTCGGATCGGACAAAGGCGCGATGCAGGTCTCGGTCGGGGGTATCGATGCTATGGGGTGCGAAACCCGGCGAGTGTGGAACCTCAAGGCCGATGCCAATCGCGGACCCTACGTGCCGGTGCTTGCCGCGCTGGCGATGATCCGTCGTTATCGCGATGGTCGCCAACCCGGGCCCGGTGCGCGCGCCTGCTCCGGGATCCTGACGCTGCGGGAGTTCGACGCGGACTTCGCCGCGCTTGGCATCGAATGCCGGGTCGAAACCACACTCGAGACAGGATCGGCACCGGCTGCGCCGGAGAGGGCTGGCGAACGCGCGCAAGCCGTGGCATCAGCCTGAGGCATGAAGCATCTCATCCTCGCCGCCGCCGGAGCGGCGCTCGCCATCAGCTCGTCCGCCTCTGCTCAGTCCGCACAGGAACGGATCGATGCGCGCTACGACCGCGCGCTCGCCGCCGGGTACAAGGCGCTGTTCCTGTGCAGCGGCATCGCCATCGCCGAGCGCAACGGCGCGACCCGCACGCCGGAGAGCATCCACGAATGGGAACTCACCGGCATTTATCCGAAGCTGGACCCGATCGTCCGCGACCTGCCTTATGAAATCGTGCGCAGACCGTCCGGGCAGATCGCGCATGTACAGGTCGAGTGGGCCGACGACATGCCCGACCGGGTCGCCGCCTATTACGGTCCCGAAACCGGCTGTTCGGTCCTCCCCATCGGCGCGCCCGAGGACATCAGCAATCCGACTGCGGCTGTGCCGGTCCCCGAGAGCGCCGAGCGGGAAGCGGCGACACCGGCCCTGGTCAGCGTGTCGAGCGGCGATCGCCGCGATGCAGCTCCGCCGGAGCCGGCCGCGACCCCGCTCGAGCAGGTGCTTGTCGATGCGCGCACCGGCAAGTACGGGGAGGGCACAAGGACCACGGCGGCCCTGGTTCGCCTCCATGGCGTCACGAATGGCCTGACCGAGCGCGCAACCTATGCCCCCGGTTTCAGTGCCGACACCCCGCAGCGCACCTGGTCGGTCGCCAAGAGCATTGCCGCCACTCTCGTCGGCGCAGCGGTGCAGTCGGGCGAGTTCAGCACCGACGATCCCGTCGGTCTCAATTACTGGCGCTCGGGCGGGCGCGGCGATCCGCGCAATGCGATCACCATCGATCACGCGCTGCGCATGGCGACGGGGCGCTATTCTGACACGCCGGGCAACCGCACCGATCCGCTCTACTGGGGCGGGACCACGGTGGACGAGCGCGCCGCCAACTGGCCGATGATCGTCCCTCCCGGCACGGTCTACCGGTACGCCAACAACGACACGCTGATGGCTGTAAAGGCGATCGAAAGCTGGCTGATCTATTACCCGCCGCACGAATTCTTCGCGAAGCTCGGCATGGACCACACCGTCGCCGAGACCGACATTCGCGGCAATTTCGTGCTGTCGAGCCAGGTCTGGACCACGGCGCGCGACCTCGCGACGCTGGGCCAGCTCTACCTTGAGGATGGGATGTGGAACGGCGAACGCTTGCTGCCCGAAAACTGGCGCGAATACGTTTCCTCGCCAAGCGGGCCGCAGCCCGAAGGGCGGGCATTCGGCTACGGCGCGGGATGGTGGCTGCTCAACAATTCCGAAGGCGTGCCTTACGATACCTTCGCGGCAATGGGCAATCGCGGGCAATATCTCGTGGTCGTGCCTTCACGCAATGTCGTGATCGTTCGGCGCGGGGAGGATATGGTCGGCACCCGCTTCGATATCGCCGCCTTCACGCGCGACGTGCTGGCCGCGCTCGACTAGACAGACGCCTTGGCGGCCCTATATCAGGCGTGTTCAGGAAAAAGTACTTTTATCTGAACAAAAGCTGTAAGAGCCCTTCAGCATCACCTAATTGCGAATCATCCATAAGGCCCATGTAACCGGCGCAATACCGCTCCGGCCAACCCGAGGATGAGACCTATGAAGAAGCTGACGAAGACTCTCGCCAAAGGCACGCTCGGGACTGTCGCGGCTGGCGCGATGGCCCTTGCGACCGCAACCCCGGCCGCCGCGAACGACCGCCACCGCGACAAAGGCGTAGACGCGGGCGATGTGATCGCCGGTGCGCTTGTGATCGGCGGGATTGCCGCGCTTGCGGGCGCCTTCGATGGCGACAAGGACAAACGGTATTACGACCGGCGTTATCGCGACCGCGACTATCGCGACCGCCATTATCGGGGCTACGACCGGCGCTACGACGATCGCCACTATCGCGGGCGCCACGGCAACCGCGCGGTCCAGCGCTGCATCAACGCCGTAGAGCGCGAAGCACGCCGTGCCGGGTTTGGCTACGCACAAGTCACCCAAATCCGCGATGTCGACCGTGAGCGGCGCGGCTTCGAGGTCGAAGGCCGGATCGAAGTCGGTGACCGCTACGGATACGGCTACCGCGACCGGTATCGCGGACGCGGGATCGATCGCGGCAAGTTCAGCTGCGATATCCGCCGCGGCCGGATCGTCGATATCGACTTCGACAATATTCGCGGCCTGCGTTGATCGCACGCCGCGCGGGGCCGGGGCGGATTTCGATCCGCCCCGTTACCCACACCGCAGGTTCACAAGCGGTTCAGGCCCCCGAAAGCCTGAGCCGCTTATTCTTGTCTTCATATCTTGAGCGATTGGTGGCCGCTCGCTTCGACAACAGGAGGGAGCTTCGATGCTTTCCAAGACACGTTTAGGGGCGCTGTCCGGCCTGGCTGCCGCCCTCTCCATGACTGCCACTCCGG
Organism: Erythrobacter sp. GH1-10; assembly: GCF_045363165.1. Lineage (NCBI taxonomy): Bacteria > Pseudomonadati > Pseudomonadota > Alphaproteobacteria > Sphingomonadales > Erythrobacteraceae > Erythrobacter > Erythrobacter sp. GH1-10. Next base: position 1,440,126 of record NZ_JBJFLP010000001.1, read on the forward strand.
CTGCCGCCGCCGACCTGCCAAGCGCGCCCGAGAGCAGCTCGATCTATGCCCAGTTCGACCAGAGCCGTTACGACGGCGATACCGACATCGCCGAACGCCATCGCCGTTGGGGTCGCCATGGCTGGTATCGCCACCGCAACCGCGTCGATGCGGGCGATGTGCTCGCGGGTGTGCTGATCATCGGCGGGATCGCCGCGATCGCCAGCGCCGCCAGCAACAACGATCGCCGCGATCGCGAGCGGGATTACCGCCGCGTGCGCGATTACGACCGCGACTATGATCGCCGGACCACCCGTCGCAGCACCAGCGGGTCGGGTCTCGACAACGCCGTCGATCAGTGCGTCTCGCGGATCGAACGCGATGTTCGCGTCGACAGCGTCGACAATGTCAGCCGCACCGGAGACGGCTGGTTCGTGACCGGATCGCTGTTCAACGGCACCGGCTTCACGTGCGAGATCGACAACAACGGTCGCATATCCGATATCGATTATGGCGGGTTCCAGGGCTCGTCCTACGAACCCGGCGCGGTCAACCGCGCGCAAGGCAACGACACGCAATGGAGCGATGCGCGCTATGCCGCCGCGCGCCAGTCGGTCGGCCAGTCAGTCGGTTCGCAATCGCCTTCGCCGAGCGCCGAGCAGCTGCCCGCCTATCCCGGCGGCCCGCTTCCCGGTGAGGAGTATCCCGGCGACATAGATGGCGACCTGGGCGGTTAATCGCCCGAGGATCGCGGGGGAGGCGGTGAGGCACCTTCGTCCGTCTCCCCTCCATAACCAGGCCCTCCATAACTAGGCAGGCCCAGCTGCCATTGGATAGCCGCCGCGCGAAGCGCAAAGCCCGCGACGAAGGCAGCCCCCCAGATCCAGCCGTCCGCCAGCTTGAGCGGTGCGATCAGATACATGCCCACCACGGTGATTGTGGAGGTCAGCGCTGCGGCGGTGACATAGAGTTCCGGGCGCATGATGATCGAAGGGCGTCCGGCGACGACATCGCGGATGATCCCGCCGACGCAGCCGGTGATGATGCCCATCAGCACCGCCGGGATCGGCGGGATGCCGTAGGCCAGCGCCTTGGCGCTGCCGAGCACGGCATAGGCGGCAAGGCCGGCACCGTCGGCGAAATCGACCATCTTCCCGTCCCACCAGCGCAGCGGCGTGAACCACGCAAACAGCGCGGTACCGAGGCAGATCGCGGCCACCCATGGATCGGTCATCCAGAACACCGGGGCGCCGATCAGCAGGTCGCGCACCGTTCCCCCGCCGACGCCGGTGACCAGCGCGAAGAACGCCATGGTGACGAAGGTCTGCCGCTCCTTCGCCGCGATAATCGCGCCCGAAAGCGCGAACACGGCGATGCCTGCCATGTCCAGCAGGTCGAGGATCGGGGTCAGGATCGTCTCGTTCATGGCGCTTCAGGCGCAGGAGCTTTCGCGCGGGCCTTGCGCCGCCGGAACATCAGGATCGTGCCCATCAGTGCGCCGATCAGCGAGAGAGCGGCGAACAGAATCAAGATCGGGTGGCTGGTGTCCTCGCGTTCCGAAAGGTCCATAATGTGCAGCCCCCACATGAAATCGAACCAGCGCCACCAAACGGTGCGGACAGCCTCGATCTCACCGGTATCGCGTCCGACATAGACACGCGTGCCATCCGCCAGCGCAACCTGCCAAACCGGAAGCGGACGGCGGAAATCGAACGGCACATTGTCGGCGTTGAAGAATGTGACAGCATCCACCTTGTCACCGCCGACGATCCGCCTGGACACGAGAGCGGTCGCCTGCTCGCCGGTAAGCGGCTCGATCTCTGCGCCGGTGACCATGTCGACCCGCTTCGTCGCGCCGTCGAGCGTGGTCAGGATCGCCACCGCCCGGCCATCCTGCATTACCGCGCGCATTTCCTTGAGCTGCATGTCCTCGGTCGCGAGCGCGCTGCCTTCGATCACCAATGGCTCGGGCTGCTCGGTGCCGATCCGCAGATGATTGCCGCGCACCTCCTCGATCGGCTTTGCGACCATGAACAGCCCGGTGGCGGTCCACATCACGATGGGGACGCCGACCAGCCAGCCGAGCCAGATGTGCCATTTGGCGAGGGTGCGCATTGCTCTTGCCATGAGGTTATCCGTGCAGAATCTTGCCGATGGCTTCCGCCGCGGCGATGCAATCCAGATCGCTCCAGCGGGGTCCGACGACCTGCATCCCGCAGGGCAGTTTCGCACCGAGATAGGTGCCCGAGCCGATCGGCAGCACGGTGGAAGGCAGGTTGGGGAAAGTCGCAAGCCCCGCCCAGGCGAGCCCCGGACCGGCGGGGAGGTCCTCGCCATTGATGTTGAGCGTCGAGTTGAACACCGAGCCATCGAGATGCGGGATCGCCAGAACAGGGGCTGGCGGGGCGAGCACGAAATCGTAAGTCTTGAAAAGTTGCTCCCACTCGAATTCCCGGGCCGCCTGCGCATCGAGCAGGTCGAACCAGTCGGTCGCCGTTGCCCGTTTCCCGTCGGGCGAGGGAGCGCCGCGCGCCATCGCGATGTTGAGCATCCGCAGGTAATCGGCCTGCTGCTGGGCAAGATCGGGCACGCGATCGCTGCTGCGGTCGATTGTCAGCCCGCCGCGCTCGAGCCGCGCCAGAGCCGCTTCGGTCGGCTCGGCGACGCTGGCATCGACCGGGCTGCCAGGATATTCGGTGAGAGCCAGCAGGCGGCACTCGCGCAGCCGCTTCTTGCTGCGCCTGAGCGGCAGACTCGCGCCGATTTCGGTGAGAACGGCAAGGTCGGCGGGGTTGCGCGCCAGTGGTCCGGCGATCGACAGCGCCCCGTCATGCCCCGCGACGAAATCCTTGCGCTTTGCCATCATCGGGTGATCGTGGCCGCGCTTGCTGATCAGGCCCCAGCTGGTCTTGTGCCCCCAGATGCCGCAGAAATGCGCGGGTACGCGCACCGAACCGCCGATATCGGTGCCGTATTCGCAAGGGACCATCCCGCTCGCGACCGCCGCTGCGCTCCCTCCCGATGAACCACCGGGCGAACGCTCGGGATTGTGCGGATTGGTGGTGCGGCCATAGACCGGATTGAAGCTCTGCCAGTCGGAAAGGTCGACCGGAACGTTGGTCTTGCCGATGATGATCGCGCCCGCCGCCTTGAGCTTGCGCACGAGTTCGGAATCGCGCGGGGCGATGTAATCGGTCAGCCGCTGGTGGCCCCAGCACGATTGCAGCCCCTCGACATCGAAGCTTTCCTTGACCGTCATCGGTACACCGTAAAGCGGCTGGAAATCGGGCGCGCCTTCTGCCGCGGGAGGGGACTTTTCCATCGCTTTCGCGGTTTCGTAGGCGCGCTCGAAATCCGGGACCGCCAGCGCGTTTACGGTTGCGTCGAAGTGCTCGATCCGCGTGATCGCGGCATCGACCGCCTCGTGCGGGCTGAGCTTGCCCGCGCGGATCGCGGCTGCGGTTTCGAGCGCGCCGGGTTTGTCGGTCAATTGCGGATAGGCCACGGTCCTCACTCCCCCTCTGGACGCAGCATCGCCCGCGTCATCGCGGGGTGTAGCGGATCTGCGTTTCTCCGTCCGCCGTTACCGGAAGGTACAGACCTTCGCCATAGGCAGTGATCGTTCCGGTGGATACCCTGTCGATGTCGGTCGCGATCGTGAAATCGCCCAGTTGCTGCTCGGCAACCGCGCTGTCCACTTTGCCCAGCAGCTCCTCGTAATCGCTTTCGAAATTCTGGCTCAACGCCTCTTCGATGACTTCGGTGAAATCCTGCGTCTTGGCGATTTCGATCAGGACATTGGTTGTAAAGCGCGTGGTTTCGACCTGATATTCGGGTTCGCGGAAGTGAACCTGCCGCGAGTCGGGCTCGTTTACCGGAAGCGCGGTCAGCCAGACCGTTCCGGTGGCCGGGTCATCTCGCTCGCCGGGCTTCCACGCCTCGAATTCGACGCCCACCGCAATGCGGTTGCGATCGGTGCCATAGGCGGTGACCGAGCGCAGTTCGATCATCCTTTCGCCGATCGCAGGGACCACGAACACCCGCTGGGCGCGTTTTGCCAGAGCGCGTTCGATCACCGGTTCGAGCTGAGAATATTGTGCGATCACCGGGAGGGTGAGCGCGAGGCGGATGTCATCCCCGGTATCAGCAGCACGCATCGGCGGCAGCGGTGTCGCGGATGTCGCTGCGGGCTTGTCACCAACGAAGACCTTCGTCGTCGCATCGAGCCGCATCCGCACGCTGATGGCATTTCGCGAGGCGGAATACCCTTCATAGCCGAGCGCCTGCGGGGTCAGTCGCATCCACACTGGCGGGTTCTCGCGATTGAGCGAGAGGACGGTAAAGCCGCGCTGCCACAGCGGCTCGATCTCGCCGCGTAGATCGAGCTTCGCGATCTCCCGCTCGATGCTGCGTTCCAGCGTCCTGACCACCGATTTCAGCCGCTCATCGGCTTCATCGGCGAATGTCAGTTTCTGGCCGAGCAGCTCGACGGTCGGAGGCTGTCTCCAGTCGTAGCGGATCGTCACCTTGCCGCGCAGAGACCAGTCCTCGCGCACGCTGAGCCGCACCCGCGCGGTGACATTGGCGCTCGCGGTGCCGGTCTTTTGCTTGATGATCCCGCCGACATCGCTCGCGGTGACTTCGGCCCGGATCGGCATGGTCACAACAAGGTCCAGGCCCTGGCCGCGCACCGTCAGCGATCCCCGCGTCACTCGCCCGTCGAGATCGCAGCGGATGGTGGGAGATTTGAGCGCGATCCCGATTACCTCGGCGCGCTGCGAGGGCACGCATTCGGCGCCTTTCTCGCTGATGGTCCAAAGCCGGGTCGGCACCTCGCGCTCGAGCGCGCGCCGCATCGGCGCGAGGGCAACGGTGATGTCGGTGGCAAGGCTCGAAGTCCCGTCCGGGACTTCGATCGCATCGTCGGCACGCGGCGGAGGCTCGACTTCCTGTTCGAAGAGGGAGCAGGATGCGAGGCTGAGAGCAGCGGCCAGCGCGACAGCCCTTACGTACCCGTATCCATCTCGCAATCCGTGCAACCAGGCCACCAAAGAATATCCCCCTCCAGCGTATTTACGCGAGAGGGGGACTCCATTCAATTCACCACGTTAGCGCGGCAATCAGATATGGATCGGCTTGCCCTGGACGGCCATCGCCGCTTCCTTCGTCGCTTCGGCGTGGGTCGGGTGCGCATGGCAGGTGTAGGCGATGTCTTCGCTGGTCGCGCCGAATTCCATTGCGATCGCTGCTTCTGCGATCATCGTGCCGGCGACGCTGGCGATCGCCCAGATGCCGAGCACGCGATCGGTTTCGGCATCGGCGATGACCTTTACGAATCCATCGGGCTCGTGATTGGTCTTTGCGCGGCTGTTGGCCATCATCGGGAACTTGCCGACCTTGATCTTCGATTTGTCGCCACCAGCCTTTTCGATCGCCTGTTCGGTGGTAAGGCCGACGCCTGCGATCTCGGGCAGGGTATAGACGACGTTCGGGATCACATCGTGGTTCACGATGCCGGTTTGCCCGGCGATGTTCTCGGCCACTGCGATGCCTTCGTCCTCGGCCTTGTGCGCAAGCATCGGGCCGGGGACGACGTCGCCGATGGCCCATACGCCATCGACCGAAGTGCGGAACGAATGGTCGGTCTCGATCTGGCCGCGCTGGTTCGTTTCGAGGCCGATCGCGTCAAGGCCGAGGCCTTCGGTGTTGGGCTTCCGCCCGATCGAGACGAGCACGCAATCGGCTTCCAGCGTCTCCTCGTCGCCGCCAGCTGCCGGTTCGAGCGTCAGTGTGGCCTTCTTGCCCTTGACGGTGACGCCGGTCACCTTGGTCGAAAGCTTGAACTCGATCCCCTGCTTCTTGAAGATTTTGCGCGATTCCTTCCGAACGTCGCCGTCCATGCCGGGCAGGATTTCATCGAGGAATTCGACGCACAGCACTTCCGCGCCCAGTCGCCGCCAGACGGAGCCGAGCTCGAGCCCGATCACGCCGCCGCCGATGACGACCATTTTCTTCGGCACTTTCGGAAGTTCCAGCGCGCCGGTGGAGTCGACCACTATCCCCTTGTCGTTATCGACATCGACGCCGGGCAGGGGGGTGACCGAGGAGCCGGTGGCGATCACGATGTCCTTGGCTGTGACGGTTTCATCGCCGATTTTCACCGTGTGCGCGTCTTGGAAGGTGGCGTAACCCTTCTTCCAGTCGATCTTGTTCTTCTTGAACAGGAATTCGATACCGCCGGTCAGTCCCTTGACCGCGTCGCGACGCTGGCCGTGCATCTTTTCGAGATTGAGCTTCGGCGAAACGTCGATGCCCATGTCCGCCATGGTGCCGTTCGCAGCGGCGTCGAAATACTCCGACGCGTGCAGCATCGCCTTCGAAGGAATGCAGCCGACATTGAGGCAGGTCCCACCGAGCGTTGCGCGCCCTTCCGCGCAGGCGGTCTTCAGTCCCAGCTGCGCGGCACGGATCGCCGCGACATAGCCGCCGGGACCGGCACCGATAACAAGGACGTCGTAATCGTATTCAGCCATTTTCAACTCCATGATCCCTGATGCGAGGTGGGATCGGAAAGCCTCTGTTCAACAGGTGTCTGCCGATCATGGATCGATCGGCAACGGGTTCGGACCGGCGAGCCGATCCATCATCATTTCTTGCGCAGGTGCCAGTACATGCCGACCGTCACGTATTTCTCCAGTGCGGGTACGACCGAGGGGATACGGAAGGCCTGCGAAATCGCCGTGCGGACGGGGCTCCGTCCGACATTGTAGCGTAGCGAGAGGACTTCGACGTCCTGCGCGTGGAAGGCTTCGCGAAAATCGGCGGGTGTGGCGCAATTGAAACCCGCGTCCTGCACCGTGGCGTAATCCTTGCCGACGCGATCGCGGAAGGCGTCGAGCACGACGTCGTGTCCCTTGAGCAGATGCCACCACGGCACGCGCGTCTTCGGGTAATTGTGGTGACCATAGGGGGAGTGCCACAGCGGGCTGAAACCGAAATACATCTCTCCGCCGGGCTTACAGAGGTTCACGACCGCCGTCAGCGTCTCTTTCAGCGGCATGACGTGTTCCATGGTGTTCTGCGACACGATGAAATCGACCGGCTCTATGTCCGCCTCGATCACGTCTTCGCAGCGGATATCGACCCGGTCGCCCCATTCCTCGGCCATCCGCTCCTTCGCGTAAGCGATGGCGCGCATCGACAGGTCGATCCCGACCGCCGAAGAGGCGCCGGCCTTCATCAGGCGGTGGACCATTCCCCCCGTGCTGCACCCGAAATCGAGCACCCGCTTGCCTTCGACATCGGGCATACCGCCGAAGCGCGCCCAGAAATCGGCGGAGCTGTCGCGATAGTGACGCTCGAACACCTGTTCGGCGGGAAGCAGGTTTTTCATGGGAACGTGCTCGGTCACAGGTCGATCAGCATCCGGGTCGGGTCTTCGATCGCTTCCTTGATGATCTTGAGCGCGGTCACCGCTTCGCGCCCGTCGATCAGGCGGTGGTCGTAGGACAGCGCGATGTACATCATCGGCCGGATCACGACCTCACCGTTCAGTGCGACCGGGCGGTCCTCGATACGGTGGAGGCCGAGAACGGCGCTCTGCGGCGGGTTGATGATCGGTGTGGACATCAGCGATCCGAACACGCCGCCATTGGAGATGGTGAAAGTGCCGCCCTGCATGTCCTGCATGGTGAGCGTGCCTTCCTTGGCACGCGCGCCGAAATCGGCAATGTCCTTCTCGATCTGCGCGAACCCCTTCTTGTCGGCGTCGCGGATAACGGGAACGACAAGGCCATTGGGCGCGCTGACGGCCACCGAGATATCGACGTAGTCGTGATACACGATCTCGTCGCCTTCGATGTAGGCGTTGACGCTCGGCACGTCCTTCAAGGCAAGGCAGGCGGCCTTGGCGAAGAAGCCCATGAAGCCGAGCCGGATATCGTGCTTCTTGGCGAACAGGTCCTTGTACTTGGTGCGCGCCTCGATCACCGCCGACATGTCGACATCGTTAAAGGTGGTGAGCAGCGCAGCGTTGTCCTGCGCGCCCTTCAGACGCTTGGCGATGGTCTGGCGCATGCGGGTCATCTTCACCCGCTCTTCGTTGCGAGCATCGCCGGTGGTTGCCGGAGCGGGCGAAGGCGAAGGGCTGGGGGAGGGGGCGGGCGCACCCGATTCCTTGGCCTTTGCGGCCGCCAGCACGTCTTCCTTGGTCAGGCGACCGTCCTTGCCGGTGCCCTTGATGGTCGAGGGATCGACCCCGTGTTCGAGCACAGCGCGGCGCACCGCAGGCGACATGGTGATCGCGGCGTCGGGTGCAGCTTCCTTGGCAGCGGCAGGGGCCGGCGACGGTGCGGGGCTGCTGTCCTTCGCAGCCGGCTTGGCCGACGCTTCGGCGCCTTCATCGATCACCGCGATAACCGCGCCAACCTCGACCGTGTCGCCGACTTCGGCCTTGTGCTCGGACATGACGCCCGCGACCGGCGAGGGCACATCGACCGCGACCTTGTCGGTTTCGAGGCTCGCGATCGGCTCATCGGCCTCGACGGCGTCGCCGGGCTGCTTGAGCCATTCGCCGATGGTTCCTTCGGTGACCGACTCACCCAGAGCCGGGACTGTGATTTCGGTGGCCATATTCTTTTTTCCTCAGTGCCTTACCGGGATAGGCTGGATTACTTCGAGAGGCCCAGCGCGTCGGCGACCAGCGCCTCCTGCTGTTCCTGGTGACGTTTTGCGAGACCGGTTGCAGGCGAAGCCGAGGCATCGCGGCCGGCATAGACCGGACGCATGCCTGCGTGTCCGGCCTGGGTGAGCGAATCCTCGATCTGGTTCTGCACGAAGAACCACGCGCCGTTGTTCTTTGGCTCTTCCTGGCACCAGACAACGCTTTCGAGATTGGCCATGCGCTTCATCCGCACCGCCAGCGGATCGCCGGGGAAGGGATAGAGCTGCTCGATCCGGACGATCGACACGTCCTTCAGCTTCTCGCCGTCGCGCTTTTCGATCAAATCGTAGGCGACCTTGCCGCTGCACAGGACGAGACGCTTGATCTTGGCGTCGTCTGCCGTGTCAGGCTCCATCGCCGGGTCCGACTTGATCCGCATGAAGTGATGCTTGCCCTGGAATTCCTCGCGCGGGCTCTTCGCCATCGGGTGACGCAGCAGCGACTTGGGCGTCATGATGATCAGCGGCTTGCGGAAGCTCCGCAGCATCTGCCGCCGCAGCACGTGGAAGTAATTCGCCGGAGTGGTGATGTTGCAGACCTGGATATTGTCGTTCGCGCACAGTTGCAGGAAGCGTTCCAGGCGTGCCGAAGAGTGCTCCGGTCCCTGGCCTTCGTAACCGTGGGGCAGCAGCATCACGAGCCCGTTGGCGCGCAGCCATTTGGCCTCGCCGCTGGCGATGAACTGGTCGATCATGATCTGCGCGCCGTTGGCGAAATCGCCGAACTGCGCTTCCCACAGAACCAGGGTCTTGGGATCGGCCATCGCGAAGCCGTATTCGTAGCCGAGCACGCCATATTCGGAGAGCGTGCTGTCGTAGACTTCGAACTTGCCGTGCGGCAGCGTCGTCAACGGGATGTATTTGCTCTCGTCCTTCTGATCGACCCAGACGGCATGGCGCTGCGAGAAGGTGCCGCGCCCCGAGTCCTGCCCGGACAGCCGCACGCCATACCCTTCCATCACGAGACTGCCGAATGCGAGCGCTTCGGCGGTGGCCCAATCGAAGCCTTCGCCGCTGTCGAACATCTCGCGCTTTGCGTCGAGCACACGGTTGAGCGTCTTGTGGGCGTTCAGATGCTCCGGAACTTCGGTCAGCACCTGGCCCAGCCGGTCGAACATCTTGGGCTCGATCGCGGTCTCGATGTTGCGCCGCGCGGTCTCGTCGTCGACCGGCTTGTTCAGCCCGGCCCAGCGTCCGCCGAACCAGTCGGCCTCGTTCGCCTTGTAGCTCTTGGCGGCCTCGAACTCCTCGTCGAGATGCGCGACGAATTCTGCCGCGACCTGGTCGCGGTGGCCTTCGTCGATCACGCCCTCGGCGATCAGGCGTTCGGAGTAGATCTTGGAGACCTTCGGATGCTTGCGAATGACATCGTACATCAGCGGCTGGGTGAACTTCGGCTCGTCGCCTTCGTTGTGGCCGAAACGGCGATAGCACCACATGTCGATCACCACGTCGCGCCCGAAACGCTGGCGGTATTCGACCGCGAGTTTGCAGGCGAAGGTCACCGCTTCGGGATCGTCGCCATTGACGTGCAGGATCGGCGCCATCACCCCCTTCGCCACGTCGCTGGGGTAGGGCGAGTTGCGCGCGAAGTTGGGCGAGGTGGTGAAGCCGATCTGGTTGTTGATGATGAAGTGCAGGCAGCCGCCGGTGTCGTAGCCCGGCACGCCCGACAGCGAGAGGCTTTCCCACACCACCCCCTGGCCCGCGAAGGCCGCATCGCCGTGGATCAGCACGGGCAGGACCTGCTCGTGCTTCTTGAGGTCGTCGCGGATCGCCTGCTGCGCGCGGGTCTTGCCGAGCACGACCGGGTTCACCGCCTCGAGGTGCGAGGGGTTGGGGACCAGCGACATATGAACCGAGATATCGTCGAACGAGCGATCGGTGCTGGTGCCGAGGTGGTATTTCACATCGCCCGATCCGCCGACATCTTCAGGGTTGGCCGATCCGCCGGAGAATTCGTGAAAGATCACCTTGTAGGGCTTGGCCATCACGTTCGCGAGGACGTTCAGTCGCCCGCGGTGCGCCATGCCGTAGATGATCTCGCGCACGCCCGCGCTGCCGCCATGCTTGATGACCGCTTCGAGTGCCGGGATCATCGATTCCCCGCCATCGAGACCGAAGCGCTTGGTGCCGACGTATTTCTTGCCGAGGAATTCCTCGTATTGCTCACCGCGTAGCACGGCGGCGAGGATCGCCTTCTTGCCCTCGGGAGTGAACTGGATCGTCTCGCCCGGGCTTTCGAACTTGTCCTGCAGGAAGCGCCGCTCTTCGGTGTCGGCGATATGCATGTATTCGAGGCCGACCTTGCCGCAGTAAACCTCTTTCAGCCGCTCGTGCAGCTTGCCCACGGTGGTCCATTCCATGCCGAGCACGCCGCCGACATAGACTTCCTCGCTCTCGCGGCCTGCAAGGCCATGGAATTCGAGCGTCAGGTCCTGCGGGACCTCGCGCTTCTTCGACAGGCCGAGCGGGTCGAGATCGGCGGCGAGATGGCCGCGCACACGGTAGAGCCGAACCAGCGTCATCGCCGCGATCGAGAGGCTTGCGGCGTTCTCTATCGCTTTGGGATCGAGCGCCTTGCCGCCTGCCTTCGCCGCTTTCTCGACGACGACGCGCATCTGCGTCGGGTCCATGGCCGAGGCGAGGTCCTCGCCCGCACCGCTGACCTGGTCGAGCCACTTGGGGTTATCCCAGGATGGGCCGGGTTGCGGCCCTTCCTGGTCGGTCATTTGCGGAATGAAGTCGTTCGGTTCTTGACCCATGAGGGTTCTCCGTGGGGAGGGGAGTGGTTACGCCATTTCTTTCAGCATCGCGTCGAGCGTGGTGCCGAGTTCGCTGGGCGAGGGCGAGACGCGGATGCCCGCCGCTTCCATCGCCGCAATCTTGTCGTCGGCGCCGCCCTTGCCGCCAGAAACGATGGCGCCCGCGTGGCCCATGCGACGGCCCGGAGGCGCGGTGCGGCCTGCAATGAAGCCGACGGTCGGCTTCCTGCGACCCTTGGCGGCTTCCTGCTTGATGAATTCGGCGGCTTCTTCCTCGGCGCTGCCGCCGATTTCGCCGATCATGATGATGCTTTCCGTCTCGGGATCGTCGAGGAACAGGTCGAGCACGTCGATGAAGTTGGTGCCGTTGACCGGGTCGCCGCCGATGCCGACTGCGGTGGTCTGGCCGAGGCCGACCTGCGTGGTCTGGTGCACCGCTTCATAGGTCAGAGTGCCCGAGCGCGAGACCACGCCGACGCTGCCCTTCTTGAAGATCGAACCCGGCATGATGCCGATCTTGCACTCGTTCGGGGTGAGGACGCCGGGGCAGTTCGGGCCGATCAGGCGCGACTTGCTGCCCTTCAGCGCGGCCTTGGCCTTCACCATGTCGAGCACCGGAATGCCTTCGGTGATGCAGATGATCAGCTCGATCTCGGCATCGATCGCCTCGCAGATGGCATCGGCGGCGAAGGGCGGGGGCACGTAAATGCACGAAGCGGTCGCGCCGGTCGCTTCCTTGGCTTCCTTGACGGTGTTGAACTGCGGCAGGCCGATATGCTCCGTCCCGCCTTTCCCCGGAGTCACGCCCGCAACCATCTGCGTCCCGTAATCGAGCGCCTGCTGAGTGTGGAAGGTGCCGGTGTTGCCGGTCATGCCTTGCGTGATGACCTTCGTGTCTTTGTTTACGAGGATGGACATTCAAAAACTCCGTCTTGGTAATTCTGGTTAGCTGCCGCCAAGCCACACGCCGCGATCATAGACGCTCATCGTGTACTGGTCGGCGCGCTGGAGGGCGCGGGTGGAAGCGCACAGGGCGAAATGCTGCCGCGCTCCGGCGAGGAAGCGATCCTGGTCGAAAACCTTGCGCGCCGGATCGTTCTGGCTCGCCACGGCGAGGTCGAAGCATTCGCGGGCGAGAGCGAGATTTTCGTCGGTGTCGGTCTCTGGTCCGTCAAGGGCTGCGTAAATGCGCACGAGGCGCGTCCGATTCTGCGCGCGCCAGTTGACGCAGGCGCGGTACTCGGTGCCGTCGGCGAGGGTGAACATCTGCGTGTCGCTGCAATAGACGCGCTGCTCCTGCGGGACGTCGCGGGCGAAATCCTCCGCAATCTCCGCCCGATCGACCTCGCGTGCGATGGCAGGTGTGCAAAGCACGCCCCCGAGAAGAATGGAGGTGAGAACCTTATGCAAGATCGCTGTCGAGCCCCTTGCACGCCTCGAGCAGTTCCTCGACCGCGTCGGTGCTGACCTTGAGGTTGGCTTTCTCTTCATCGGACAGTTCGATTTGGATAACTTCCTCGGTGCCGCCCGCGCCGATCACGGTCGGGACGCCGACATATAGGCCATCGAGACCATACTTGCCTTCTACGTAGCTCGCACACGGCAGGATGCGCTTCTGGTCGCCGAGATAGGCTTCGGCCATGGAGATCGCGCTGGTGGCGGGCGCGTAATAGGCCGAGCCGTTGCCGAGCAGGCCGACGATCTCGCCGCCGCCGCCGCGCGTACGCTTGACGATCTCGTCGATGCGCTCGGGCGAAACGCCCTTGATCTTGGCATAGTCGTTCACCGGGATGCCGTTGATCGTGGTGTAGCTGGTGACGGGGACCATCGTGTCGCCGTGGCCGCCGAGTACGAAGGCGTTCACATCGCGGGTCGAAACGCCGAACTCCCAGGCGAGGAAGGTCGCGAAGCGCGCGCTGTCGAGCACGCCTGCCATGCCGACCACCTTGTTGTGCGGCAGGCCGGAAAACTCGCGCAGCGCCCACACCATCGCGTCGAGCGGGTTGGTGATGCAGATCACGAAGGCGTCGGGGCAGTTGTTCTTGATGCCTTCGCCGACCGCCTTCATCACCTTGAGGTTGATGCCGAGCAGGTCGTCGCGGCTCATGCCCGGCTTGCGCGGCACGCCTGCGGTGACGATCACGACGTCGGCGCCCGCGATGTCGGCATAGTCGTTCGATCCGGTGATTTTGGCGTCGAACCCTTCGATCGGGCCACACTGCGAGAGATCAAGGGCCTTGCCCTGCGGCATGCCCTCGGCGATGTCGAACAGGACGATGTCGCCCATTTCCTTCTTCGCGGCGAGGTGGGCGAGCGTGCCGCCGATCATGCCGGAGCCGATAAGCGCGATCTTCTTGCGTCCTGCGTTCTTGGCCATGTGCGAGAGTTCCTTCCCTGGTCGTGCGGGACGAAAAGTGTCTCAAAAGTCCAGATGATCAGACCCCGTCCCGAGAGTCGGCCATCCCGAATTCAGATGGCGGGGTAGGCGGCTGGGAGGGCGATTGCAACCGCCAACCGGGAGTCTTCGGGAACTTTCTTTGCAATTGGTTCGCAGTTGCAATAATGGTTGGACGAATAGGCGAAATCGCGCAGTGAGCCGCTTTGCCGTAAAGACGTTTGGCCGATGGAGTGGTGCGGATAGTCGGACAGCGGCCTTCCGCGGCGGTCCGCCAAGTCAGGTTCCGACCTTGCGGACCTCGCCTTCGCGCTCCTTGGCGAGCAGCATCGCGGCGAGATAATCGGGCACCGGGCGGCTGAAATGATAGCCTTGTCCCAGCGTGCAGCCCGTCGCGCGTACCGCTTCGACCTGTTCGCTCGTTTCCAGACCTTCGGCGACGATCTCCATCTCCAGCGTCGAAGCCAGCTCGGCCACGGCGCGGAATATCGCTTCGCTCTTGCGGCCGACTTCGTCTCCGGAAACGAGATTGCGATCCACCTTGATCTTGGTGAACGGGTATTTGTCGATGTGGCAGAGCGATGAGTAACCCGTGCCGAAATCGTCGAGCGCAAATTTTACCCCGAGTTCCGACAGTTCCTCGATGAAGGCGGCGGTGGTTTCGTCGTCGTCGGCAAACAGGCTTTCGGTCACTTCCAGCTCGAGCCTGCTGGGATCGAGGCCCGATTCACGCAGGGCGTTGCGCACGCCGAGCGCCGCGCCGGGCGCGCGGATCTGAAGTGGTGTGAGATTTACCGATAGGGTGACGTCATCCGGCCAGGTTGCGGCCACCCGGGCAGCCTGCACGGTGATCCAGTTGCCGAGGGTGACGATCACGCCCGATTCTTCGGCCACGGGGATGAATTCGTCGGGGCTCAGCTCGCCTTTCTCCGGGTGGAACCAGCGAATCAGCGCCTCGAAACTGCGGATACGCCCCGTTTCCAGATCCACGATCGGCTGGAAGAACACCGACAACTCGTCGCGCTGGATTGCGACGCGCAGTTCGTCTTCGATCTCCCGGCGGCGCACGAGGTTGCGGCTCATCGAGCGGTCGAAGAAGCAGGTCTTGGAGCGCCCCTCCAGCTTGGCATGATAAAGCGCAAGATCGGCGCATTGCATCAATGTATCGGTGTCGGTGCCGTCTTCGGGCAGCAGCGCGACCCCAAGCGAAGCGCGTACGTCCAGCCGGTCCCCGTCGATCCGCATCGGGCCCAACAGCTGGGCGTGAATTTCACTGGCAAGCGTTACCGCGTGCGCTCGATCTGTGATCGGGCAGAAGACAACGAACTCGTCTCCGCCGAAGCGCGATATTGTCGAGCCTTCGGGGCAGATCTCGCGCAGTCGGCGGGCGACCTCGCCGAGCACCCTGTCTCCGACCGGATGGCCGAGCAGGTCGTTCACTTCCTTGAACCGGTCGAGATCGAGCCAGATCAACGCCAGGTGGCTGTCATCGTCGATGCTCATCATCGTTTCGACCATCGCGTGATTCAGGCCCGCGCGATTGGCTAACCCCGTGACGACGTCGGTTCGCGCCAGCGCTCTCATTTCGTCTGCAAGCTTGGCACTTGTTTCCGCCGCAGCAAACGATTGTCGCAACACATTGAAGATGTTGAGAGAGATGGAGGTGACTGCAGGAACTATCAGCAGGATGATGAAAAAGAGCGCGAGATGGGCGACGGTCCCGGCCGAAAGCGCGGCTATCATGATCGGAACGCAAACCAGCGGGAGTTGCCCGATCGCAATCATGGGGCGACCGGCATTGCTGCAGGCAGCGGCGGCGCCATAACACAGCGCATAAGCGCCGAGCAGTAGCTGGGCCGCGTTGGGTGCAGAGAGCCAGATGGCAATCGCTGCCACGAGGCCGAGCGCGAGCGCATAGCTGAACGCCCCGATCTCATAGATGAACTCGAGCGCCCTCGTACTGGTCCTGCGGGATTCCGGAGAAAATGCGAGCGCTGCGGATACCCGCGCAACAGCGATGACCGTGAGAGCGATGCTGCCGATCCACAGTTCGGGGATGTCCGACACCCATGCCGCCACCGAGGCCGCGGCTACGCCATTGAAGGCTCCGACGGCAAGCGTGAACGGCTTGCTGTAGAGCTCATTGACGAGCAGCCGCCGGACGCGCGCGGAGACTTTATCCGAACGACCGCGCCCGCTTCGCAGCGCGTGCAGTATTGCGAGGGGCTTTGTCGCATCCATACAAGACGGGACCTATCCCTAACAGGTCAAGTTCGGGTTAACGCTCTACTTACCGCGATAATCCCCGCAAACGAGGGGTTTGGCCCGAAGGCGTTCCGGTTCGGTGTCCCGCTTGGCTCCCGCTCAGGAGATTTCCCGTTCCTGCATGTCCCGGTCGATCTCGACGGCAAGGCGGCGATCGAGCGTGCGGGTGATGTCGAGCCACCAGTCATAAGACTGGCGATCGCCTGCGAGAAACGCCTCTTCGGCCTGGCCTCGCGCAACGCTTGCTGCACCCAGACCATGCTCGGCAAAGTGGCGCAAGGCGGCGCGCAGCACCTGATCGCTCGGCACGGGATTGCCGTTGTCGTTGGCAGCGCGCTCGATGGCGCGGCCGACAAGGGCACGAGCGATAGGAGAGCAGGCGGGCAAGCGCCCCGGGCTGTTGGGGGCGGCGAAGCGGATCGACATGCGACAGTTCATCCCGTCTTGGGCGCTACCGGTTCCATCGGGGTCCACTGGCCTGGGTGCTGTGGTGGAACGAAGCGTGTGTTTCAGCGAGGACTTGGGCGATAGCGAGCGTGCGCTAAGGCTTGGTGTTTCAACACGGTTTCGCGAAAATTAATCGGCGCGCGGATGCCGCGTCAGGGCTGGTCCTGTGCGGAAGCGGCTTCGGCTTCGACCGGCTTCTTGGGGCGCTGCTTCCATTGCCCCGCCTGGGCATATTCCTGCCGGACCTGTCCGACCTTGCCGAAGCCATCGGCGGCGGCGGCGGGCTCGGCGAGTGCCGCATCGCGTGGAGGCGGAGCCGTCCCTGCGGGGCCGATCTCGTATTCGATCCTCGGCGCAGCAGCGGTATCGGAAGTGCCCACCGTGCTCGGGCTCGCGGTGCGAGCGCCGACGCTCGGTTCCGAACCCGAATAGCGCGCGACGAAGGCGGATTTCTCACCGCCCGCGCCGCGGTTGCGATAAAACCTGTGCGCGCCGATCGTGCCGATGTGATCGAGCGAGCTTGCCCATGATGGATTGACCCACAGCGTGTGATAGTGCGTCGCATGGCCGACCGGCGCGTAGACGCTGCCCGACAACGCGTCGGACGCGATGGCCCGGGCTCTGCGCCAACTGGCACCGCTCGCCTTTCGGGCGAGACTGCCGTCGCAGGTGAAGGTAAACTGGCATCCGGTCGGGCGCTGTGACCCCTGATACACCACGCCGCACACGCTGCCCGGCCAGCTCGGATGGGCCACGCGGTTGAGCACGACTTGCGCGACCGCTCGCTGGCCCGCCTCGCTTTCGCTGGCCGCCTCGTACCACACCGCCTGCGACAGGCATTCGAGCGCGCGGCTGTGGCCAGAGCCGACGACCGATGAGACAAACGGGCGCGCGGCCGGACCCGCGTCGATCAGCTCGCCCAACCGCCTGCCGTCCTCAGCTCCGCCGCCGAGCGGATCGGCGGAGGGCAGGGCGGTCAGCCCGGTATCGAGCGGATCGGCAAGGAAGAAATAGGCCGAACCGGGAAAGCTCATCCCCGGACGCTCGAACGGCATGGCGGGCATGGCCGCCATTTCGCGTGCGACGGATTCGGATTCGATCGGCGCAGCACCGGCGATCGCGCCGAAATCCCCCGGCGCGGCCATTGCCGGAACCGCGAGCACGGCGAGAAGCACCGCAATGCGCTTACGCAAAGCGGTGCGGTCGCCTGAGGCGTGCGGCGTGCCGGTTTCGCTGCGGCGCAGGAGGGATCGGATCGGTTTCATGTCGCGCCAACGCGCGTACTGCGGTCGGCCCTTATGCACGAGCGCGTCGACAGGCCGCGTCCCGAAAGCGGACAGGGCAAGCGAGGCGCATTAACGGGGGGATAAAGGCGGCTTGCCGTGTGCCGAGACGCACCTTATCGCATGCGCCCAGGGATCGAGGTGGTTTGAGACTTTCCGCATTCTTTGATGGATCGAAGGCTGGCGCGGCGCTGCTCGGCGTTGCGCTGGCGGTGGCCGCGTGTGCGCCACAGCCCGAGCCTGCTGGTAGCGACACCGCCGCGAAGCCCACTTTCGTAAGCCTCAATCCGTGCCTTGATGCCTTGCTGGTCGAACTCGCCGACGACGACCAGATACTCGCCCTCTCGCATTACAGCAGGAATCCGGCATCGAGTTCGATCGACTCCATTGTCGCGGCTCGCCACGGCGTTACCGGCGGATCGGCAGAGGAAGTGCTGGCTCTCCAAGCGGACATCGTGCTCGCATCGACCTTCATGTCTCCCGCTACGAGGACCGCTTTCGAGAGGCTCGGACTTCGGGTGGAAACCTTCGGCAGCCCGACAAGCATCGACGAGAGTCTTGATCAGGTCCGCAGGCTGGCGGTTCTGACGGGTGACACCCATCCCGAGCGGCTGCTGGTCAACCGGATCGAAACGATCGCAGAGCGGACTCCGCCGGAAACCACCGTTGCGACCATGCTGTGGCAGCCCGGACAGATCGTCCCGGGAGAACGTACCCTTATCGGTCAGCTGCTGCGCCTTAACGGCTTCACCAATGCCACTGCCGAGCGCGGGCTGGAACAGGCCGATTTCGTCGCTCTCGAAGACGTGCTCGCGCATCCGCCCGAATTGCTGCTGGTGGCTGGCGGGAGCGCAGGTCAGCGCAACCCCGCGCTGGCCCGGCTGGATACGACGCGCGTCGAGCCCTTCGATCCCCAGCTGATCTATTGCGGCGGCCCGACGATCATTGCCGCCGACGAGCGCTTGCGCGAGCTGCGCGCGGAGATGATCCGGTGAACCGCGCGAGCCTAATATTCGGGGGTCTGCTCGTGCTGCTCGTGCCGCTTTCGCTGTTGGCGGGCAGGGTGTGGATCGATCCCGGGGCCACTCCCAACGCGGCCGTAATCCTGATGGAACTGCGCCTGCCGCGCGCGGTGCTGGCGATCGTCGTCGGCGCGGGACTGGGCGCTGCAGGAGCGGCGATGCAGGGCTACCTGCGCAACCCGCTCGCCGATCCGGGACTGTTCGGGATCGCCCCGATGGCGGCGCTGGGCGCGGTGGCGAGCTTCTGGTTCGGCGCGCTGCTTCCGCCCGCGATCGCCGCGTGGAGCCTGCCCGCCTTCGCGCTCGCCGGGGCGGCGTTGGCGATGGCGCTGCTCGCCTTGATCGCCGGTCGCACGCCCTCGGGGGCCGGGGGCGGGATCGCCCTGTTCACGCTCGCCGGGCTGATGATCGCGAGCCTCGCCGGAGCGCTGACCGCGCTCGCGATCACGCTTGCGCCCAATCCCTTTGCGCTTTCCGAGATCGTGCTGTGGCTCAACGGCGCGCTCACCGACCGTTCGTGGCGCGAGGTGTGGATCGCCGCGCCGCTCGTGCTTGTCGGAATCGGAGTGCTCGCGCTTGCCGCCCGTCCTCTCGACGCGCTCACTCTCGGAGATGACGCGGCGCGTTCGATGGGGGTCGATCCCAAGCGCCTGCTCGCGCTGCTCGTGATCGGTGTCGGATTGACCGTCGGAGCCGGGGTCGCGGTTGCCGGGATCATCGGCTTCGTCGGCCTGATCGTGCCGCATCTCGTCCGCCCGCTGACCGATCGCCTGCCCTCCAGCCTGATCCTTCCGAGCGCGCTCGCGGGGGCCTGCCTCGTGCTCGTCGCAGACAGCGCGGTGCGCGTGCTGCCCTTCGTCACCGAATTGCGGCTCGGGATCGCGCTCTCGCTGATTGGTGCGCCGTTCTTCCTGTGGCTGCTGCTGCGCATGCGAAGGGGGATCCTGTGACCCTGAGCGTCCGAAACCTGACGTTGGAGCGCGGCGGCACGCCGGTGATCGAAGGGCTTTCGACAACGCTCGAAGCCGGCACCATCACCGCCATCGTCGGACCCAACGGGGCGGGCAAATCGAGCCTCCTGCTGGGTCTCGCCGGACTGCTCGACCCTGCCGCGGGCACGGTGCTGCTGGACCACGGGTCGCTACGCGATCTCGGTCCTCGCGCCCGCGCGAAGGCGCTCGGGTACCTGCCGCAGAGCGCCGAAATCGCCTGGGACGTCGCGGTCGAGGCGCTGGTCGCGCTGGGGCGGTTGCCGCACCGCGACAGGGGCCGCGAAGAGATCGAGGCGGCGATCGCGGCGCTGTCGCTCGAGGATTTGCGCCACCGTCCGGCAAGCCGGCTGTCGGGAGGCGAGCGGGCAAGGGTGCTGCTCGCGCGCGTGCTCGCGGGGACACCGCGCTGGATCCTTGCCGACGAGCCGCTCGCCGCGCTCGACCTTGCGCACCAGCTCGCGCTGGTCGCGCATCTCAAGGGCTGCGCCGCGACGGGGCAGGGTGTGGTGATCGTGCTCCACGATCTCGCGCTCGCGATGAACCACGCCGATCGGGTGCTGGTGTTGAATGAGGGCCGACTGATCGCCGACGGCTCACCCGAGGAAGCGCTGAATCGAGACGTGATTTCGCGCGGCTGGGGGGTCGCTTCGCAGTGGATCGGCGATCCGGGCGCACGGGCCGTGGTTGTCGGAGAAGCGGGGTAATCCCCCCTAAACGCGCTGTCCCTTTTTAGGGGGGACAGCGCGCCATAGTCTCTTTTGCGGGAAACCGTGGCACAGCCACAAGGTGCGACCCGAAGGACTCTGCAAGGCTCGCAAAGAGGGGTTCACCGTAGCTGTCTGACGGCTCTGCACGACTTCATATTTTCTGTAGGGCCCCGAGGGGGAATGCGAAAAATCACGCAAATCTGCGGTTTTTTCAGCGCTGGCAGTAACGATGGTCGCCCGCGTTGCATCGGCGCACGGCTTCGCGCCAGGCAGCCATGCGACGCTCGTGTTCGACAAGGTCGGCCTTGTATTGGCGACGCGCTTCCCAGCCTTTGGCGTATTGCGCATCGCGCCTTTGGACATAGCGCAGCTGCTCGCGATTGAGGCGGCGGATTTCAGCCTTGTCGCGGGCGAGTTCTGCCTTGCTCATCCCCTTTTCGCAATCGTCGGGATTGCAGGAGGAGGCGAGCGCGGGGGCGGGTGCGGAGATGCTGCCGAGCGCGAACAGCGC
This sequence comes from Erythrobacter sp. GH1-10, assembly GCF_045363165.1. NCBI lineage: Bacteria > Pseudomonadati > Pseudomonadota > Alphaproteobacteria > Sphingomonadales > Erythrobacteraceae > Erythrobacter > Erythrobacter sp. GH1-10. The sequence continues at coordinate 1,461,213 of NZ_JBJFLP010000001.1, forward strand.
AGCGGAGACAGCGGGCAGGATGGCGAAACGTGAAAGCGGTGCAGGCATGCGAAATCCTCTTCGATTGTCCCACCGGAAGGAAGTGTAGCACGCCGTGTGGTGAAGACCGCGTAAACGCCGAGGATTTGGTCGCAGGCGCGGGGCGGGTTGGCGTGAATGGTAGGTGCGGCGGAGGGAGGAAGAAGGCCCGACTGGGCGGGTCTTCTTACCTTCAATCACGCTGGTTTATTCCGATCAGGAGCCAAACAGGGTCGAGAACGGAACACCTACAAACAGCCCAACCCCAAAGTCGTCCATCTTTGAGCTGTAAGCGAACTTGATCCCGCCTGTCAGCTTTCCATCCTTGTCAGGTGAGAAATAGACCGGAAGCTCGATATTGAGATCATCGTCTTCGAACCGATAGCTCACGAGTGGTGCGACTCCGATCCGATTGTCGCCGCCGATACCTCGCAGATCGAAGAGACGGCGAGCTTCGAACGAAACGAGGCCGGTGTTGTTACCTTCGGGCAGGCCGTCCGGAGCCTCTAGGCATTCGGGATCGGAGGCGCCGGTAACCGTGCGACATTCGGTGCCACTTTCTGGGGACTTGAACTCGCGTCCATAGACAGCTCGCGCGCGAACCGACCATTTCAAGTCGTCGCCGATCAAACCGATATGTCCTCCTACTTCCCAACTCGTCTTCTCGACGCTGTCGATTTCGAATGCTTGGCGATCAAGGACTTCGTAGGAATCCTCGCCGATCGATGCGTCAAAGCCCCAGAAGAGCGTGTTTGTCGGAGGGAAGAATCCCTGTTCGAACCGGGTCAGGCGAGAGGAATTGTACTCGCGCACCACATCTCGAGGATCGCCGTTAATGCAATCGTCCATGATCTTGGTTCGAAGTTCGTTGTCGGTCAGGTTTGCATCGCGCACCCAGGTCTCGACAAATCTACTTGGATTCGCTTGGCGCTGACTTTCGAAGTTCTGTAGAAAGCTTACAGCCATGTCGATCTTGGACTGGTCGCGTGAATTTGCCTTCCACGCATTGGTGACACCGCGAACGCAAGCGAGACGAGCCTCCTCGCCGATCTGTCGGGAGATGTCGAAGCCGTCGCTGATTGAATTGCTGAAATGATTGAATGCGACACGAATCTTCGAACCCGTGACCAACGAGTCCCCATTGAACAGGCGTGATAGTGCCTTTTCCCCATCAAGCGGCGTCTCACCAGTCAGGGTCAGCTTGGATGAGGAAATCGAATACTGTCCATCCTTCTCCACCGGTCGAATCCGGTTGAGTTGAAATGTTATCGCGGCGGTTACCTTCTCTTCTCCTTGCTCGCTCGAGAACTGGAGAGATGAATGTGCAGCGCCCCCAGTCACTCGTCCAAGTGGGCCATCCGCGCCGACCACTTCTTCGGATGCCCTGATTGCTTCCCGAGCATTCTCGGCGCTCGGGACGAGCCCTCCCTGCGCGTTTGCAGAAACAGACCAGATCAGTCCGCATGCTGTTGAGGTCGCAGCGAACAAGCGGGCGGAGAGGTTCATGACACGACTCCCGCTGCAACGCGGAAGCCGAGCCGCAAGAGGCCTTCTCCACTTTGGTCGACCGTGGCGTCGTCGCTGACTTCTCCGCCCGATTTGCCGACCACCTTTGCGGTGATCTTGGTATCGGGGGCCTGCCCGGTGCAAATGACATACATTGCGTAGTCGTCATCGACGAGGCGACGCCCTGTGGTGCCTTCGGTGACGAGTTCTGCGATAGGTACGGGCCGCACGCCAGCAACACCAACAACTGTAAGTAGAGGGACGCAGTCTGTCGTTACAGTTAGCTCGACGTTGTGTTTGCCCTCATCGGACATTCGAAGAATTTTGCGATTGATCATTTGGGATCTCCCTCATGTGTGCGACGCCAAGAATACGAACGGTGTCCGCCGCCCACCCGTGATCCCCGTCACGCTCCGCGAAATTTCGTCGCGCCCACCGGAACCCGCGCCACACACCGTCCGTTGAAACCGGCGAGGCGGCTGACCATTTCAGAGGCACCGCCCGCCGCCCGTGGAGACCGCGCCACACGCCCTTTACTTTTGCGAACATTTCCGGAACAAACTGCCTCCATGTCCCTGACCAAAATCTCCGTCCGTGGTGCCCGCGAGCACAATCTCAAAGGCATCGATATCGATCTGCCGCGCGATGCGCTGATCGTCGTCACGGGGCTTTCGGGCAGCGGCAAGTCGAGCCTCGCTTTCGACACGATCTATGCCGAAGGGCAGCGGCGCTATGTCGAGAGCCTCAGCGCCTATGCGCGCCAGTTCCTGGAGATGATGCAGAAGCCCGATGTCGAGCACATCGACGGGCTCTCCCCCGCGATCTCGATCGAGCAGAAGACGACCAGCCGCAACCCGCGCTCGACCGTGGCGACCGTTACCGAGATCTACGATTACATGCGCCTGCTGTGGGCGAGGGTGGGCGTGCCCTATTCGCCCAAAACCGGGCTGCCGATCGAAGCGCAGAGCGTCTCCAACATGGTCGACCGGGTGATGGCTCTGCCCGAAGGCACGCGGCTCTATCTGCTCGCGCCCGTCGTGCGCGGGCGCAAGGGCGAATACCGCAAGGAGCTGGCGGAATGGCAGAAGGCCGGCTTCACCCGCGTGCGGATCGATGGCGAGCTGTATCCGATCGAAGAAGCGCCCGCGCTCGACAAGAAGTTCAAGCACGATATCGAAGTGGTGGTCGACCGGCTGGCGGTGAAGGACGGGCTGGAAACGCGGCTGGCGGACTCGTTCGAAACCGCGCTCAAGCTGGCCGAGGGGCTGGCCTATGTCGACCTCGCCGATGGCGTGGTTCCGGGGCGCGAGGACGAAGCCGAAGGTGGCGGGGCGATGAAGGGCGCGGGCATTCCGGCCAACCGCATCGTCTTCTCCGAGAAATTCGCGTGCCCGGTCAGCGGCTTTACCATCGAGGAAATCGAACCGCGGCTGTTTTCGTTCAACTCGCCGCAGGGCGCGTGTCCGACTTGCGACGGGATCGGCGAGAAGCAGCTGTTCGACGAGCAACTGGTGGTCCCCAACGAGGCGCTGACGCTGAAGCAGGGCGCGGTGGTTCCCTGGGCGAAGTCCAACCCGCCATCGCCGTACTACATGCAGGTGCTCGCGAGCCTCGCGAAAGCTTATGACTTCGATCTGACGACGCCGTGGAAGGACCTCGAGCCCGATCAGAAGCTCATCATTCTTCACGGCACCAATGGCATGCCGGTGCCGCTCACCTTCAAGGACGGGCGCAAGGAATACACGGTCAACAAGCCGTTCGAGGGCGTGATCGGCAATCTCAACCGCCGGATGATGCAGACCGAGAGCAGCTGGATGCAGGAGGAGCTGTCCAAGTTCCAGACCGCGCAGCCCTGCGAGACCTGCGGCGGCAAGCGTTTGAACGAGAAGGCGCTGGCGGTGAAGGTTGCGGATACGGATATCGCTGCGCCGGTGACGATGAGCGTGTCGGACGCGAAGGAATGGTTCCTCGGCCTCGACGCCAAGCTCACCGACCAGCAGAGCCAGATCGCCCGCGCGATCCTGAAGGAGATCAACGAGCGGCTGGGCTTCCTCGACAATGTCGGGCTCGACTACCTCAATCTCGACCGCACCAGCGGCACGCTTTCGGGCGGGGAAAGCCAGCGCATCCGCCTCGCCTCGCAGATCGGCAGCGGGCTGTCGGGCGTGCTCTACGTCCTCGACGAGCCCTCGATCGGCCTCCACCAGCGCGACAACGACCGGCTTCTGGAGACGCTCAAGCGCCTGCGTGATCTCGGCAATACGGTGATCGTGGTCGAGCATGACGAGGACGCGATCCGCCAGGCCGACCATATCGTCGATCTCGGCCCCGGTGCGGGCGTGCGCGGCGGCGAGGTGGTCGCGCAGGGCACATTGAAGCAGATCATGAAGGCGAAGAAATCGCTCACCGCTGATTACCTCACCGGGCGGCGCGAGATTGCGGTCCCGGACAAGCGCCGCCCCGGCAACGGGCACAAGCTCACGGTAAAGGGCGCGCAGGCGAACAACCTCAAGGACGTCACCGCCTCGATCCCGCTCGGCACCTTCACCTGCATCACCGGCGTCTCGGGCAGCGGCAAATCGTCCTTCACCATCGACACGCTCTATGCCGCCGCCGCCCGCACGCTGAACGGCGCGCGCGTCATCGCGGGCAAGCACGAGCGCGTAGAAGGCCTCGAATATTGCGACAAGGTGATCGAGATCGACCAGTCGCCCATCGGCCGCACCCCGCGCTCCAACCCCGCGACCTACACCGGCGCCTTCACCCAGATCCGCGACTGGTTCGCGGGCCTCCCCGAAAGCCAGGCGCGCGGCTACAAGCCCGGGCGCTTCTCCTTCAACGTCAAGGGCGGGCGCTGCGAGCAATGCACCGGCGACGGGCTGATCAAGATCGAGATGCACTTCCTCCCCGACGTTTACGTGACGTGCGAGGAATGCGGCGGCAAACGCTACAACCGCGAAACGCTCGAAGTGAAGTTCAAGGGATACTCGATCGCCGACGTGCTCGACATGACGATCGAGGACGCGGAGGAGTTCTTCAAGGCGGTCCCCCCGATCCGCGACAAGATGCGGATGCTGAACGAGGTGGGGCTGGGCTACGTCAAGGTCGGCCAGCAGGCGACGACGCTGTCGGGCGGCGAGGCGCAGCGGGTGAAGCTGGCGAAGGAGCTGTCCAAACGCTCGACCGGGCAGACGCTCTACATCCTCGACGAGCCGACCACCGGCCTGCATTTCGAGGACGTGCGCAAACTGCTCGAAGTGCTGCACCGGCTAGTGGAGCAGGGGAACAGCGTGGTGGTGATCGAGCACAATCTCGACGTGATTAAAACAGCCGATCACATTCTCGATCTCGGTCCCGAAGGAGGGGTGCGGGGAGGTGAGCTCGTTGCCTACGGCACGCCCGAAGAAGTTGCAGAGGAACCGCGGAGCTTCACCGGCCAATATCTGAAACCGATGCTAGATCGTCAAAAAGAAGCCGCAGAGTGAATGTGATCGTCCACCATCAAGCCTGTCCTGAGCTTGTCGAAGGGACCGCCGACTGGATCGTGGACCTGGGGCCCGAAGGCGGGGTGCGCGGGGGCGAGGTTGTGGCTGCGGGGACGCCGGAGGAGGTGGCGGAAGAACCGCGCTCTTTCACGGGGCAATACCTCAAGCCCATGCTCGACCGTCAGAAGGAGGCGGCAGAGTGAGGCTTGGTGCAACGCAGAGCGCGCAAGGGCGACCGCCCGCCCGCAGCGATGCGGCCTTCAGGCCGCGTGAGCGAGGATTTCGCAGCACGGATGTGCTGCGGAACACTAAAAACGCGCGGTCGTTTACCGGGGCGTATTTGAAGCCGATGCTGGAGAAGGGTTCTTCGAGCGCTGCGCGGGAGGCGGCGGAGTGATGGCTAATCAGTCCTCTTGTTTCATTTGTGCTAGGTTTTACCCGTTATCCACATGGAGTCGGAAGTCGTGGACTAATGCAAACTAAGTTTGGTCATAAGTTGTATGATTGGATTCAGTCTCTGAGAGTCGATTCCGTTCGATCGGAACGCGAAAATACATCAGGATCAAAAAATCTTATGAAGGTTATCGAAGAAGCGAAGAATTCTACGGAAATCTATGATTTCCGCCTTCCTGCTAAAGTTGACCGGACCGACGATGAATCTGACTTCCTAACTCAATTGGCCGAGACACGTGCATTTCGCAGGCTAAGCGATGTCAGGTTTCTGGGAGCTCTCGACTACTATCTGGTGACATCACCAAATCAGTATCCTCAAAACTCGCGCTACACACGGGCACAGCATAGCTGGGGAGTCGCTATGCTTGCGCAACGCTATCTGAGGGAAAAGTCGTTATCGCAGCGCGATAGGCTGATCTGCCTCGGTGCAGCCATGCTTCATGATATCGGGCATTCCGCGTTTTCCCACACGATTGAACCAGCTTTTACCGAATTCTTCGGAATTGATCATCATAGAGTTTCTGAAGGTATTATCCGAGGAGAGGATCCAGAATTCGAAGACATTAGAGCGACGCTGTCAAATTTTGGTCTTGATCCTGAGGAGATCATTGCGGTCTTAAACGGTGACGATAAAAAGTTTGATTCCTATTTCTCTGGCCCAATCAATTTCGATACAATTGAAGGCATTCTCAGGTCTCGAAGCTACATAAAGATGGATACCCTTGGGCTTTCGCCGTGGCGAGTCCTGAATGCTTCCTACTTCCGCAATGAATATTCAGATCAGAATACCGTTGACCAATTTTGGGGCTTAAAAGGAGAGATATATGGGCTGGTCATTAGATCAGCTCTCGGATCATATCTCGACCAATTGTTTCTAGAAATATTTAAGAGTCAGAAAGATTCGATATCGCCGAACGATTTTTATCTGACTGAGAGTCAGATGTTTAAGAAGTTTCCGATTCTTCGTCGAGCGTTCGATCCAGAGTTTATCGAAAAATTCACCAGCGAGAGGTTCGAGAAAGAACTCGCGGTCACCATCAGAATGTTTGATGTGGACGAGAGCAAAGATTTCTTTGCCAGATGTGACAAGCAGCGTTACCGCCATCGTAAGGCACTGAAACGGTACGCTATACCAACCTTTGGAGGGTAGACGCTGCTTGGGGGCGCAAATGAAGGCAATAGAGAAGGCTCGGGATTTTTCCGACGCTAAGATTGAAGAGCTACGATCACGGCTTGGCAGTGAGCTCTCCGAAGGGGCCAATGTCGTAACTTGCGGCTCGTTCGCTCGTAGGGACGCAACGTCCTCATCGGATTTGGATTATTTTTGCCTGGTCAGTCGGGATCGCGAAAGTAACGGGGACTCCGAGAAGATTAAGAAGATTGTACAGGAGGTCGTGGGGAAGGCTCCGTCAGACGGAGGGGCCTTTGCCCAAGATATCACTGAATCCACCTTGTTGAGCAATATAGGGGGATATGATGACGACAACCAAAACATCACACGACGGGTCTTGTACTTGCTCGAAGGCGAATATCTAACGGACAGGGATAATTTCGAGAGAGTGCGACGAGATCTAATTAGGCGCTATGTAGAAAGTACGCCTGATGATCATCAAATCGCGTTCTATCTACTTAATGACATAGTCCGGTACTGGCGGACGATCACGGTTGATTACGCGCACAAGACGACAGGATCCGGGCCAATCAAGCCTTGGGGCGTGCGAAATCTGAAGCTCGTCTATTCACGAAAGTTGATTTACGCGAGCGCGATCTTTTCGGTCGCACTAACCGCTGATCGTTCTTTCGAAGCGAAATGCGACATATTGGAATTTCTCTTCTCTGAAACACCTATCAACCGTCTAAGATATGTGTGCGGCGACGCGGCGACTCAAAGGATGTTTGAGTTATACGACACGTTTGTGAAGAAAATGGATGATGCAGATTTCAGAAAGCGTATGGACGCCCTGAAGCCCGAAGAAAAAGGAGAAAATGAGGAATTTCGGCATCTCAAGAATGAGGGCCACTATTTCTCGCGCGAGTTGATGTCGTTGCTACAAAATACGTTTCATTCATCCCACCCAATCCACATGGCGTTGATTTTTTAGTCGCATGGGAAATGGGATTCTCGATCTGATAAGATAGCACTGTCCTACACTAGTCTGACCACTTACTGGGTGTGACTGTATCCGCTTGGAGCCACCGTGCCCAAGACCTCGCACCTTCCACCCATTTCCCGTGAGCCGAACCGTCACACCCATTGCGATGCGCTCGATCACCAGCGCGAGTGGCAGCTGCATGTCGATGCCGGGCGCATCGGGAAGCATCGATGCCGCCGGAAATTCTCGGGTCTGTCACACCGTCGCCGAAGGCAACAGGCGTCTCCCGCCTGCCCGATGGTCCGGGGCATGCCTTCGCGCGCCACGCGGCTTCACAACGAGCTTGTGCTCTGCGTGCCACGTGTCCCCAACCGGGCTCTAGATCGTATCGGCGGTGCACTTGCCGCCGGTCACCAGGTCCAGCTTGTAGTGCCCCGTATCGCTGCCCGCATGGCGCCCGACGCCGACAAGCGTGAACGTGCCGTTGGGATTGACCGTCCCGAAGATCCGCAGGCTGCCCGCGCGCCAGTGCAGGTGGTCGCCATTGCTTCCCGACAGGCGCGTGTTTCCGTGATGGCCGCGGCCGCGATCGTTGACGATCTCTTTCAGCTTCCCGAGCACCTGCGGGTCCGAGGTGAGGGCATGCGTGTCGACATCGACCGCCGCGCGATTGGTATTCACGACCTTGTCCTTCCACGCCTCGCCCGCGCCCTTTTGCCTGGCCAGATCCCGGCCGAACTGCGCCGACGTCGTCTCCACGCCCAGCGCCATTGCCGCCTCGCGCAGGAAATCCTGCATCTCCTCGTCGGTCTCGAGCGTGAAGCGGGGATCCTTCGACAGGTTCAATTCCCACCATTTCCTGATCGCCTGCAGCTGGCGCTCGGGGGTCAGGCCCCTGATGTTGCGCGCGTTGATCATCTGAAGCTTGGGCCCGCTGACATATTTGAACGCCGAGGTCGAAGGCATGGTGGTGTACTCCCAGAATTGCGTGGTCAGTGCCGTTCGGATGGACCCTTGCCGTGTGTTGAGCGAGGCCTGTTGCGCTGCGCGGACCGTAACGCGGGGGCAGGGGGCGTCAAGCGAGGAGGGTGCGCCCGTTTTCCTACAGGGCGGCGAAGCGATAAGGGGGGCGATAGGGCGTGCGGTGGGACCTGCCCCGGCCCGGGCCTCCGCCGGAAAAAAGCGTTCGGCAAAGTGTCAACTTCGTCCGGCGCGCGCAAAACGTTGTAATACAGCGAGGAAACGCCGATTTTCGCGGGTGACACGGTGTCAACTTCGTCACCTTCCGCAAGGCGGGGCCAAAGCGCCCGAAAACCGCGCGCGCGGTCTCACGAAGCGCTTCCACCGACTCGGGCGACGGGTCTAGAATACCGGCTCTCGGGGAACGCTCGCCGGGTGCGCAAGGTCACGTCCGGCAGGGTGCGTCCCCGCATGATGGGAGCGGGACTGTGAACACACTCAAGAAACGGATCGCCATCGCGCTGGGCGGCGTCGCCATCGCCGCCACGCCCGCGCTGGCGCAAGAGCAGTATGCCTACACCGGCACCTCGCTGTTCGGCGAATACGAAGTCGGGCACGAAGGCGCGGGCGAGGGCGCGAGCGGCGATTTCACCGCCGAGATGGACCTGGAAAACGGGAAGCTGTGCTACACGCTCGAAGTGGTCGGGCTCGAAGGCTTCACCGCGGCGCATATCCACAAGGCGAAGAAGGGCGAGAATGGGCCGCCGGTGGTGACGCTGGAGCTGGCGCGCGACGACGTCTGCATCGATGTCGATGTGGAATTGCTCAAGGACATCGCGAAGCACGAGGAGCGGTATTACGTCAACGTGCACACCGAAGCGTTCCCCCAGGGCGCGATCCGGGGGCAGCTCGACCAGTCCTGAGTTGGCTTACTCGACGACGTCGAGCTCGACCCGCGCGTGGCCGCGGCTGACCATGCCGAGCTCTTCCGCGGCGGCGCGGCTGACATCGATCGTGCGGCCGCGCACGAAGGGGCCGCGATCGTTGATGCGGACGACGACGCTGCGACCGTTGCGCGGGTTCGTCACCCGGACTTTGGTGCCGAAGGGCAGCGTCTTGTGCGCCGCAGTCATGCCGCGCATGTCGAACCGCTCGCCATTGGCGGTGCGGCGGCCATGGAAGCGGCGCCCGTAATATGAGGCGACGCCGGTGCCGAGGCTGCGAACGACCGGATCTTCGACCGGCGGATCGATGCTGTCGAGATCGACGGCAGTGACGGGGATATGCAGGTCGGGACGCGCGCCGGCGAAGGGTTCGAATTCGGCGGCGAAGGGCGGATCGATATGCGGCATGGTCTCGGCCATCGCGGTCGAGCCGGAGTGCTCGGGGTCTTCGCCGTCCGCAGCAGCGACGGCTCCGGAAGACGCGCACAGCAGTGCCGCGAAGGGCGCGAAGGCGCGGATGGCGCGCGTGCGAAATGGTCGTCTGCGGTGCATGGTTGGCATGGTCGAACCTCCCCCAAGGTCCTGTCGGTTTCCTACTCCCGGTGGCACGCGTATAGCCGCTTGAGGCGCTGCGGGGCAAATTGCGGGCCTTCGAAGCGGCGCAATCGTAGCGCTTCTGGGCGTCAAACGGGTGGAATCCACGACGAAATGCGTTCGTCGAAGCCCCCGGAAAGGCGCTGTATTCATCAGGACAGGAACACGATGCCCAAAAGCAAATGGGGCCGGCATTGCTGCCGACCCCACTCTCACCAGCGCGTGGTCTTCCTTCCCTTTGCACCCGAAGGCGGGCCAGTTTCGGAAGCGCTTGGCGCCCGATGTCTTTCCGCGTTCCCTAAGGACCGCGTTCTGTCACCGGCGCTCGCGCCGGCATCCGGCACCTGCTTGCGGTCTGCCGTGCTCGCTTTGGGCCGAAGCCTTCCGCCTGCACGGTTTTCCCTCGGGCAGAGCCGAGACCGATGACCTGTGTTGTCTGCTCTCTCGAACGGCTGCTTCCGGCATTACCCGGTAGCCTCCTCGATCGCCGACCAAATCTTCGGCCTTTCCGATGACACCGCTTCGCACTTCCTCAAACGATCCGACTTGCGTCCGGCCGAGACCTTCTGCATGCCGTCTCTCAGACAGCGCGTGGACAGATGCCACCGCATCTTTGGAACTTTGAAACCGTTGAAATTCAGCGCCTTGCGGTCTGTTTTTCAATGCCTTCTTGTTCCGAAGACAGTTTGAGATTGCTCCCGAATCGCCGTTTCGGCAAGGGTGGCAAGGTCGACTTTTCCACTTTTGCCCAGATCACTTGTGGACGACGGTGGATAAGTCATCGATTCGTCGCATTTCGGCTTTCTCTAGGAACGAAACCATTCCGGAATCGCTTCGATTGCGCGTGAATGCCTGCTTTTCGTAATGAAATTGCGTCTCGCGACTCGCTTCAAGTCGAATCAGTCGCGTGTCCGGTCGCGCTGTGCGAGCAGCTTCAGCCGCAGCGCATTGAGCTTGATGAAGCCTTCCGCATCGTGCTGGTCGTAGGCTCCGGCGTCGTCCTCGAATGTCACATGCGCTTCCGAGTAAAGCGAGTTGGCTGATTTTCGACCCACGACGCTGGCCTGTCCCTTGTAGAGTTTGAGCCGGACGGTGCCCGAAACCTTCTCCTGACTGAGGTCGATCGCTGCCTGCAGCATCTCGCGCTCGGGCGCGAACCAAAATCCGTTATAGATGAGTTCGGCATATTTCGGCATCAGCTGGTCCTTGAGGTGCGCCGCGCCGCGATCGAGCGTGATTTGCTCGATCCCGCGATGCGCTCGAGCGTAAATCTCGCCGCCCGGTGTTTCGTACATGCCGCGCGATTTCATCCCGACGAAGCGGTTTTCGACGAGGTCGAGTCGGCCGATGCCGTGTTTGCGGCCGAGATCGTTGAGCGCAGCGAGGAGCGTCGCGGGGCTCATCGCCTTGCCATTGAGCGCTGCGCCGTCGCCCCGCTCGAAATCGATGGTGATGTATTCGGGCGTGTCGGGCGCATCCTCGGGATGATCGGTGCGCGAATAGACGTAATCGGGCGTCTCTTCCCACGGATCCTCGAGCACTTTGCCTTCGGAAGAGGTGTGGAGCAGGTTGGCATCGGTCGAGAACGGGCTTTCGCCGCGCTTGTCTTTCGGCACCTGGATCTGGTGCGCTTCCGCCCACGCAATCAGCGCGGTGCGGCTGGTGAGGTCCCATTCGCGCCACGGAGCGATCACTTTGATGGCGGGGTCGAGCGCGTAGGCAGACAGTTCGAAGCGCACCTGATCGTTGCCCTTGCCGGTCGCGCCGTGGGCGATGGCGTCGGCCCCGGTCTCGTGCGCTATCTCTACCAGGCGCTTGGAGATAAGCGGACGGGCGATCGACGTACCCAGCAGATAGTCACCCTCGTAGCGGGCGTTGGCGCGCATCATCGGGAACACGAAATCGCGCACGAATTCCTCGCGCAGGTCCTCGATAAAAATGTGCTTGTCCGGAATGCCCATCGCGCGGGCTTTCTCACGCGCCGGCTCGATTTCTTCTCCCTGGCCAAGATCGGCGGTGAAGGTGACGACTTCGAGTCCGCGCTCGACGCTCAGCCACTTCGCGATCACGGAAGTGTCGAGGCCGCCCGAATAGGCGAGGACTACGCGCTTGATGTCCGACATGTATGTATCCCTGGCTGGTTCGCGCGGCGGCTAGCAGGGGGAGCGGCGCTCGGCAATGGTCGGGTTGCGGCTTCCTGCCTGACGGGTTGCATTCAAATCGGTTATAGAAGCCCGAGCGGAGACGCTTGCCGGTTCGCTGCTGGCGGGCCATGCGCAGGGATTGGGACGGATTTTGGCAATGGAAATGTCGGGCGATCCAGCGAAGGAAAGCGCCACCGCGGCGGCACCGTCGCGGATCGAGGTCATCGACATCCACAAATGGTTCGGCAAGCACGAAGCGCTCAAGGGGATTTCGCTCCAGGTCGCCCAGGGAGAGATCGTCGGGCTGTTCGGTCCGGACGGGGCGGGAAAGACCGTAACTTTTCAGTGCATGCTCGGATTACAACGACCCGACATGGGCCGGGTGATGTTCGATGGAGCCGATGTGACGCGGCTGCCATTCTACCGCAGGGCGATCCTCGGCCTCGGCTACCTGCCCGAGCAGCAATCGGTGTTTCGCGGGCTGACCGTGTCGCAGAACATCATGTCCATGCTCGAGATTTCCGAACCGGCGCGCGAGACCCGGACCGAGCGGCTGGAGGAGTTGCTGTACAGCCTCAAGCTGTCGCACCTTCGCGACGCCATGGCGACTTCGCTTTCGGGCGGCGAGCGGCGCCGCTGCGAGGTTGCGCGGGCATTGGCGCTGGAGCCGGTGATCATGGTGCTTGATGAGCCATTTCGGGGGATCGACCCGCTGACCATCGCGAGCATCAAGGAACTGATCTTCGCCATGCGGGAACGCGGGATCGGGATCCTTATCACCGACCAGAACGTGAAAGAGATGCTCGGCATCGTCGAGCGGGTCTATGTAATCGATGGCGGACGGACGATCTTCGAAGGCGAGCCCGAAGCGATGGCGCACGATCCGGAAGTCATCGCCCATTATCTGGGATCGCGCGACTGACGAAGACGCGGCTCGTCTCGATATGCCTTGTGCTGGCGGGAAATGTCCCGATATCTAGCGCCTGAACGGGTTGCCGGGGATCATCATGCTGAAAATGTGGAATAAAGCGCGCGAGCTTGCGGAAATGGCTCCGCCCGATCGCAATCGCTGGGTCGATTTTCTGCGTGCGCTTTCGATCATGGCCGTGGTGATCGGACACTGGCTGGTCGCCGCACCCTACATTGACGCGAGCGGTGCGGTGCAGGGCGGGCATCTGCTTGGCATCCTCCCGTGGTCGCAATGGCTGACCTGGGGCTTTCAGGTGATGCCGATCTTCTTCCTTGTCGGCGGGTATTCCAATGGCGTGAGCTGGGAGGCGCAGCTGCGCAAAGCGGAAGACGGCGCGACCGGCGTCTATCGCGACTGGTTCGCGAGCCGGGTGCAACGGCTGATCACGCCGGTCTTCCCGGTGCTGCTGCTCTGGGGTGTCCTCGCACTTGCTATGACGCAGCTCGGCATGGAGCGCGGACAGGTGCGCATGGCGACTCAGCTGGCGCTGGTCCCGGTATGGTTCCTGGCGGTGTACCTGCTGGTGACCGCACTCACCCCGATCACATTCCGGCTGTGGCAGCGCTTCGGCCTGGCGAGCTTCTTTGCGCTGGTAGCCGGAGCGGTGCTGATCGACTGGCTGACCCTGTCGCAGGGCGTGCCCTATATCAATTTCCTCAACTTCCTGTTCGTCTGGGTCGGCATCCACCAGCTCGGCTTCGCCTGGCGAAGCGGCGTGTTCGCCACGCGGGCGATGGCAATGGTGTGGTTTGCCGCGGCGCTCGCGGCCCTGATCGGGCTGACGGTCTACGGCCCGTATCCGGTCGCGATGATCGGCGTTCCGGGTGCCGAGATTACCAATTCGATGCCGCCGACGATCGCACTTCTGGCGCTGGGCGTGATGCAGACCGGGCTGGTGCTGGCGCTCGAGCCGGCCGGGCGCAAGATGCTTCAGAGCTTGAAACTATGGACCGCGACGGTGCTGATGAACGGAATGATCATGACGGTCTATCTGTGGCACCTCACCGCCTTCGTTCTCGTCATGGTGCTCGCCTGGGTGATGGGCGGGATCGGGCTCGATCTGTACCCCGGGACGCAAGGCTGGTGGCTGAGCCGCCCGATATGGTTTGCGCTCTACATTGCCGCCCTGCTGCCGATGATCGCGATCTTCGCGCGCCACGAACGCGCCTTCGGTCCGGTGCGGGGAGGGCGGACGGTGCCCAAGCTGAGAGTGATGCTGGGCGTGCTGCTAATCTGTATCGGCCTCGCCATGACAGCGGCGATCAGCATCGCCAGCCCGGAAGCCATCACCGGTGTGCGGCTGTGGGTTGTGGCGGCTCCGTTTATCGGCGCGGCGTTTATGGGATTCGGGCCGGTTTATGGTCTGATCAAGCGTGGCAGGGCCGGCAAACAGTCAGCCTCCTAGAAGGCGCTTCTCCTCGGCCTCGATATAGTCGCGCGTAAGCGGTAGGGCGTGTCGGCTGCGGGTGTACTGGATCTGGTAGTTGCACATGCTGCCATACTCAAAGACCGTCGCGGCACCGGCGAGATAGAAAGTCCACATCCGGAAGAAGCGTTCGTCGTACATGTCGACGATCGCGTCCCTGTGCTCCATGCAGTTGGCGTACCAGCACCGCAGCGTCTTGCCGTAGTGGATGCGCAGCGTCTCGACGTCGGTTGCGAGCAGGCGGTACTTTTCGGACGCCTCGACCGTTTCGGAAAGTGCAGGGATATAACCGCCCGGGAAGATGTATTTGCGGGTGAAGGCGTCGGTCGACCCGGGCGAGCCAAGCCGCCCGATCGTATGCAGCAGCATGACGCCGTCATCGGTCAGCAGGTTGGCGCACGCGGCGAAGAAGGTTTCGAACTGCGGCTGGCCGACATGTTCGAACATGCCGACCGAAACGATCCGGTCGAACTTGCGGCCAGCCTTGGCGAAATCGCGGTAGTCGACGAGCTCTATCGAGACCTTATGGGCGACGCCCGCCTCCTCGACGCGCTTTTGGGCGAGCGCAACCTGCTCTTCGGACAGTGTTATCCCGGTGACCTTCACGTCGTAATGCTTGGCGAGGAAGATCGCCATGCCGCCCCAGCCGCAGCCGATGTCTAGCACCGTCTGACCCGGCTTGATCGCGAGCTTTGCAGCGATGTGCGCAAGCTTGGCGGTCTGCGCATCGCCCAGCGTCTCGACGCCTTCGGGCCAATAGGCGCAGCTGTATTGCCAATGCTCCTCATCGAGCATGAGCGCGTAGAGATCGTTGCCGATGTCATAGTGGTGGGCGACATTGCTCTTGGCGCTGATCCGGTCGTTGACCTTCTCGAACGCGTATCCGGCGGCGTTCCCGATCCGGCGCAGCACGCTGGGCGGGTCGATATCGCCGCCCTGGTCCCACGGATTGTTGGCGCGCAGCAGTGTAACGAGGCCCATTACATCGCCTTCCTCGATAATGAGGCGACCGTCCATGAACGCTTCGGCAGCGCCAAGGCGCGGGTCCATGATGATGTCGCGCGGCACCCGGCTGTCGGCGAGGCGGATCACGATGTCGGGGAAACCTTGCGCTGCCTCGCCATAAGTCTGCGCGCTGCCATCGGCGAATACGACGCCGAGGCGCCCTTGCGTCACGCCTTTGGACAGGAACTTGTTCAGCAAAGTCTTACTCATTGTAATTCCGTGGGTTTGGCAGGTTTAGAATTGGAAATAGTGCCGTGGGTATTGCCGCTGTCAACAATCGGGGTAGGCTGACCGGCATGGCAGAAGCAAAAACCACCCCGACGGATGCGTCTGTGGCAGACTTTATCGCTGCGGTCGAACCCGAATCCAAGCGCGAGGACGCCAAAGCGCTCGATGCGCTGTTCCGCAAGGTGACCGGTGAGGAACCGAAGATGTGGGGGCCGTCGATCATCGGCTATGGTGACTATCACACGACCTATGCCAGCGGGCGCGACGTCCACTGGATGCGAACCGGCTTCAGTCCGCGCAAGGCCAAGCATTCGCTCTACCTGATGGGTGGCTATTGCGACGAGATCGCCGCGAAGGAACGCGAGGAAGCGCTATCCCGGCTCGGCAAATACAAGACCGGCAAGAGCTGCCTTTACATCAACAAGCTCGCTGATGTGGACATGGATGTCCTCAAGGAACTGCTCGAAAAGGACTGGGCGACGATGCAGCGGGTCTATCCGCCCGAGTAAGGCTCAGATGCCGGCGTACCATTGGTAATTGCCGAAATCCTCCCAGAAGCCCCCTTTGCCATCGCCGATGCCATTAAGGCTTGCGACCGCTTCGATCGCAGTCAGGTATTTGGCGTGCTTGTAGCCCAGCTGCCGCTCGATCCGCATGCGCAGCGGCGCGCCATTCTTTTCAGGAATCGGCTCGCCGTTGAGCAGATGCGCGACGATGGTTTGCGGGTGGTAGGCATCGACCATGTCGACGCTCTCGTAATAGTCGCGCCCGTAAAGCGTGTCGGCACAGCGGAAGACGATGAAGTTGGCCTCGGGCTTCACTTGTGCGCGGTCGAGCAGCGCCGACAGTTGAGGCCCGGTCCACTCGCCGATCGCGCTCCACCCCTCGACGCAATCATGGCGTGTGATCTGGGCGCGCTGGGGGAGGGCACGCAAATCGTCCATGGACAGGCTGAAGGGCGTTTCGACCAGTCCGCCCACGGCAAGGCGCCAGTTGGCAAATCCGTTGGCGAGTTCGGCGCGATATTCGGGCGTGTCGACTGTCAGCGAGCCGTTGCCCTTGAAAGTCGGCGACCGGTCTTCGGGCGCGTATTCCGGAGCCAGTTTCTGTCGACCCGCCAAAGCGCGGTGCGCGGCGCGGTGCCAGTCTTCCGCCGCATCGAAAAGGCTTTGCCCGGTATCGCTACTAGCGATCTTGGAGCAAGCGCCCGCTCCCAGCGCGGCAATTCCGGCCAGCAGGCTGCGTCGTTTGATGTCAGCCAAGGGATGTCTCCTCGTTGCGACCACCGGTAATCATCTCGCGAATCTGCTTCACCGGGTTGGACAGCAGCACCATCACGATATGGACCACGAAGAAGGCGAACAGCGCCCAGGCGAAGATGAAATGCAGGCTGCGCGCCGATTGCCTGCCGCCGAGGATGTCGACCAGCCATGGTGCGGCCGGTTCGATCCCGGGACTAATGGCAAGACCTGTGAAGACCATCATCGGCAGCATTACGCCGAAAACGACGCCATAGCTGATCTTCTGCAGAGTGTTGTACTTGGAGTGCTGTCGGTCGAATTTGCCCTGGAGGTGCGCGAACACCTCCTTGACGAGTTCGGTGATCTTCCACTCCTTCGGCGAAGTCATGAGATCGCGGCGGAAATGGCCGTTCACCAACATGGCGATCCATCCGAACAGCAACGCCGCCGCGAACACCCATGCCGCCAGCGTGTGGTAATCGCGGGCGGCGGCGAGATCATATCCGAAGGGTAGGGTCGACCACGCCGGAAAGCGGATGACGCTGGTCCACGCATCCGCCGGGTCGAAGCCATAATCTCCCCAGTAAAGATACCTGTGCGCGTTGGAGATGTTGAGGCCCGACATGAACAGCACGATCAGCGCCGCCGCGTTGATCCAGTGCCACAGGCGGGTGCTGAGCCGGTGGCGCTTCATGCCGAGGCCTTCCGAGCGTTCATCCTTTCGCGCGCCAGCCAGATGACATCGCGATCCTGATCGAGCAGATGCTGTCCGCTATCGATGAACAGGGTCTCGCCGCTCCGCAGATGACCTTGCGCAAGGAACAGCGCGGCATCGACGATTTCGCCGGCGTCGGTCTTGCGCTTCAACAGGTTGAGCCGGTGCGAGACCTCGGTCTCTTCTTCGCTCTGGTCATGGCTCGCTAGGATCGCTCCCGGAGCGATCCCGTACACCCGATCCCGGACGTTCTCTGCGCCCTTGGCAAGCATCCCGATGGTCGCAGCCAGTGCATGCTTCGACATCGTGTAACTGAAGAAATCGGGGTTGGGGTTGGCGATCTTCATGTCGGTGATCTGGATGACGCAACGGATGCCCTCGCTCGCTGCACGGGCAAGGTACGCTTGCGAAATGCGCGCGGGGGCAAGAGCGTTGACCTGCATCGCTTCCCGGTTCGTGGCCGGATCGAGATCGGTTGCCCCATCGTAGTGAAAAACCGAAGCCGAATTGATCAGGCAACGCCAGTCGGGGAGTCGCCGAGCCAGATCGGCGATCATCGCCACTGCGGAGTCATCGTCGTGAAGATCGCACCGCACTGTTTCGGAGGATGGCAGGCTCGCGGCCAGCTCGTCGGCAGGGCTCGCGGAGGAGTTGTAGTGGATCACTACATGCCATCCGGCGGCGGCAAAGCCACGCGCGATTTCCGCGCCGATCCGGGTCGCGCCACCGGTTATGAGTACAGCGGGCTGGGTCATTACCTATCGGCCTATCAGTGCGCGCGACCTCGTTCAATCGAAGGCGCAAACGAAACGGCGCTGCCGGCCTCTATGGCCGACAGCGCCGTTTCGATTCTACAGGATCGGGATCAGCGGCAGCGAAGATTGCCGCGATCGATTTCGCGACCGATCACACCGCCGATTGCGGCACCCAGAAGTGCGCCCAACGTCTTGTCGCCGCGCCCGGCAAGCTCGTGGCCCGCCAAGGCACCGACACCGGCCCCGATCACCAGACCGGTCGTGCCGTTATCGCGCTTGCAGTAATATTTCCCGTCGCGCCCGCGCCAAACATAGCTGCTCCGCGTGATGCGGCGCGGTTCGAGGTAATAACCACGATCGTCGTAAATGCGCTTGCCCTTCGCGCGGCGGCCATGGGCAGGGGCGTGCGCCGGCGGATCCATGGTTAGCGCCACGCTGGCCGGTGCCAAAGCATCGGTGAGTGCGGGCGCGACAAAATCGTCGGCGGGCTGAGCGGGACCGGCAAGCGATCCGAATGCAGCGACCGAGATTAGGGCGGCTTGAAGTGTCATTGGTTCCACCTTTCCATCAATTCGTGATGCGAGACTGGTTCATAAAATGCGAACGTCGGATTAACAGCGTGTCGCTTACCTTGGATTGCCGACGGCCCGACCCCGAAGTGCGATGAGCCGAACGATTACCCCAATCTGGCCGCCGCCTTCGCTCGCGCCTTCGGCGCAAGCCGGTGCAGAGACTGCAAATCCTCGAGTTCCTCGTAGGTCGCATCCTTGCCGAACAGAGCCGCAAATGTCCGCGCGACGCTCCAGTCTTCGTGCGCCCGCTCGACCAACTCAAGGCTGTCGCCCGCCTCGGTTTCTCCGATTTCCAGCACTCGGAAATACCAACCGCTGCGGCCAGTCTTGATAATGGTGGCTACCATGCCAGTGGCTTCGGTCATCGAGCCGAAGCGGTGTTCGATCTTCCAACAGGGCTGGCGTGGTTGGCTGACTTCGAGCAGCGCAGACCCGAGCCGGAAACGGTCGCCGATATAAACGTCGCGCTCCGAAATCCCACGCACGGCAAGGTTTGATCCGAAAGCTCCCGGCTGGTCGAGCAATTCGATATTGCCGAGTCGTTCACGCCAGAATGCGTGGTGATCGAGCGGGTAGAGGTGCACCGCCATTTCCGGACCGCCATGGACCCGCCGGTCGGCCTGTTCATCGGGCGCGAAGCCGTCCTCGAGAATCTGCACCATGCCCTCTCGCGGATATTTGGCGATCGCGCTGGTCTCGACCCCGTTGAAGGGCCGCGCGGTGCCGGTGCAGATCGCCTCGACAATATGGTTCATGGCTTCTCGACGGTCACAGCGATCCAGTCACGCTGCGTTCCGTCGCTGCCTTTTCCTGCAAAGATGTGTTTTTCGACGAGTTCGAACCCGGCTTCTCGATATGTCTGTAAAACCCATTCGGCATCGGGGAAATTGTGGAGGCGACCCAGCAGGTCGCGGCCTTCGCCATCGCCGAGCTTGTAGCTGGCATAGTGAAAGCCGCCGGGGCGCAGCGCACGGTGGATACGCCCGAGAATGTCGGGCAATTCGGCACGAGGACAGTGCAGCAGGCAGGCATGCGCCCAAACCGCATCATACTTGCCGGTCGCATCGATTTCATCGAAGCGCATCAGGCGAGCGCCGATATCGTGCCGCTCATTTGCCTTGGCGACCATGGCGGGAATGCCGTCGGTAGCATCGAGATCGAAGCCCCTCTCGGCGATCCGGGCAGCATCGCGCCCACCGCCGCAGCCGAGTTCGAGAACGCGGGCCCCGGCCCGAAGTCGATCGAGGAAGCCGTCGAGATCGCGGCTGTGCGAGATTGCGCTGCTCAACGAATAATGCGGAGCCTGCGATTGATAGAATTCGTACGTGGCCGGGTCGATGCTCACGCGTTCGCTTCGGCCGCCGCAGCGGCCTCGCGGTCGCGTTCGGCGCGGCTCTTCTTCTGCGCTGCCGTCTTCAGCTGCCCGCACGCGGCATCGATGTCGCGCCCGCGCGGGGTACGAACCGGCGCGCTGATCCCGCCCTCGAACACGATGTCGGAGAAGCGTTTGATTCGCTCGGGATCGGAGCATTCATACTCGGCGCCGGGCCAGGGGTTGAACGGGATGAGGTTGACCTTGGCAGGCAGGTCGAATTTCTTGAGCAGCCGCACCAGCTCGCGCGCATCCTCGTCGCTATCGTTCTTGTCCTTGAGCATCACGTATTCGAAGGTGATGCGCCGGGCGTTCGAGGCGCCGGGATAATCGGCGCAGGCCTGGAGGAGTTCTTCGAGCCCGTATTTGCGGTTGAGCGGCACGATCTCGTCGCGCACGTCCTTGTTCACTGCGTGGAGCGACACCGCGAGGTTGACCCCGATTTCCTGCCCGCAACGCTCCATCATCGGCACGACACCGCTGGTCGAGAGCGTGATGCGGCGCTTGGACAGGGCGAGTCCGTCGCCGTCCATCACAAGGTGCATGGCATCGCGGACGTGATCGAAATTGTAGAGCGGTTCGCCCATGCCCATCAGCACGATATTGGTGAGCAGGCGGCCGTCGGCGGTGTAGTGACCGCGATCCGCATCTTCACCCAGCCCGTCCATCCGGCCCTTGGGCCATTCACCCAGCGCATCGCGCGCGAGCATGACCTGCCCGACGATTTCGCCTGGCGTGAGGTTGCGCACCAGCCGCATCGTGCCGGTGTGGCAGAAGGTGCAATTCAAAGTGCAGCCGACCTGGCTCGAGATGCACAAAGTCCCGCGATCGGCGTCGGGGATGAACACCATCTCGAAATCGTGCCCGTCGGCGGTCTTGAGCAGCCACTTGCGGGTTCCATCGGTCGAATGCTGGGCCTCGACCACGTCGGGGCGACCGATGACGAAACGTTCGTCGAGCCACGGACGCATCGTCTTGGCGATATCGGTCATCGCTTCGAAATCGGTGACACCGCGATGATACAGCCAGTGGAATACCTGCTTGGCACGCAGTTTCGCCTGCTTTGTGTCGAGGCCCGCGTCGGCGAACAGCTCTCGAATGCGCGACTTCGGCAGGCCGATCAGGTCGATACGGCCATCGGCGCGCGGCGTGATGTCACGCGCGACGGGAACCGGGTCCACCTGCCCGGGGATACTCATGAGGGTCGTATCTGCCATGATTGGGCGCGCATATAGTGCGGTGCGCGCGGTTTGACCAGTCGGCTAGAGTTCTGCGCATCCGACGACCGCGGCGTCCATCGCGGTTGCCACTCCGGCGAGGTCGTACCGGTCCGAGGTGCCGCGCAAGCTGATCCGCATCGTTTCCGCCGAGCGCAGCGCGGCTACGATCGCCGCATCGACGCGGCGGTCCTTCGCCCAGGCATCGCGGCCCCGTGCCGTCAATTCGAAATTCTTGGTCCCGATCCTCAGTCGTACCGTGCCGCCATTCCCAACCGCCCGAGAAAGGCGGAAATGGACCTGATTGCGGATGCCTTGGCGCGGCCAGGTCGCCACGCTGGCAAATGCCGAATTGGCGTTGCGCCCGCGCGGTTTCGCGATCGCATAACAGCGCGGGGTCTCCGCATCGCGAAACGCGGCCCAGTTCGAATAGACGCCCAGACTGTCCTTCGCCGCGAGCGGCGCGGCGAGCAGCCCGAACAGCGCAAAGGTGGCAATTCTAATCATATCTGATCGCCATCACTTCCCATTCTTTCGCGCCGCCGGGAAGTCTCACGGTTCTCCAATCCCCGACCGATGCACCCTTTAACGCCTTCGCCATGGGAGAATTCCATCCGATCCTCCCGGATCCCGCGTCCTGCTCGTCATCGCCGACCAGCGTCACGAACTTTCTTTCGTCGTCCTCGTCGGCAAGCTCGACTGTGGCGCCGAAGAACGCGCGGTCCTTGTCCGGCTGATTGGCGGGATCGACGACCCTCAATGCCTTCATCCGGCGCGCTAGGTAGCCCAGCTCGCGGTCGATCTCGCGCATGCGCTTGCGGCCATAGAGGTAGTCGCCGTTTTCCGAGCGATCGCCATTGCCCGCCGCCCAGCTGACGATTTCGACGACCTCGGGGCGTTCCTTGCCCAGCAGATGGTCGTAGCGCGCCTTGAGCGCGGCCATGCCCTGCGGGGTGATAGGAGGTCCGGGTTTGCTCGCCATCGGGCGGCTTATGGCATGAAACGGTCGATCGTGCGCGGGATCCCGGCCTTTTCCGGGTACATGTGCGAATAGCTCACCGCGTTTCCGAGCACGCGCATGATGTAATATCGGGTCTCGAAATTGGCCGGGATCTTCTCGACCCAGGTTACCCAATCGATCTCGCCCTTGCGCGGATCACCGTTCATGCGGAGCCACTGGTTCACGCGCCCCGGTCCGGCGTTATATGCACCGACGGCTAGCGGATAGGCGCCCCCGTAATAATCCATCATCCGTGCGAAATAGGCATCGCCGAGACGGATGTTGTAGTCGGGATCCTCGAACAGGCTGGCGGACATGTATTGCACGCCGAGCTTGCCCGCCTGCTCGCGGGCGGTGCCCGGCATCAGCTGCATCACCCCGCGTGCGCCAGCGTGGCTCTGGCGGTACTGATCGAATTCGCTTTCCTGTCGGCTGATCGCGTGGACCATGGTCCAGTCGTTGACGACCGGGACATCGACGGTCGGGAAGCCGACCCGTTCGAAGCCCTCGAGGCCATTAACACCGGCTTCCATGCCGACCACGACAGCCATTTCCTCAAGACCTGTCGTTCTCGCGAGTTCATTCACAAGGTACAGCTCTTCAGGGGTCTTGGCGCTTTCGCCGATCGCTTCGAAAAAGCGCCGTTCGGTGCGCCAGTCGCGGCGATTCTGCGCCATATACCGGATTGCCTGGACCAGCGGGCGAGCCTCGAACTCGGCGCGTGTTGCGGCATCGATTTCAAGCGCGGGAAGATCGGCGAATTCGGGCATGGTCTTGCCCATCGCTCCAAGCGCGAGCTGGCCGTAATAGTAATGCGGGTACTGCGCCGCCATCTGGAAATAGGTCCGGGCCTGGTCTTCCATCCCGGCCTGACGCGCGGCGCGACCGGCCCAGTAGAATCCCTTGGCCCGGGTGAGCGGCGTTTGTGCAGCGTTGCCATAGCGTTCGAACAGGGGGGCAGCAGTCTTCCCATCGCGCAGGCGCCACAGGGCATTGGTTCCCCCCATCCACATCAGATCGGTGTAGCGGTCCCTGAGGCGGAAGGAGCCTTGCGAGATATCCTGACCGGGTTCGAACAGGTCGTCGATCCGTGTGGCGATGCGGACTGTGTCGGAAGCGCTTGCGGCTTTCGCCACGGCAAGCATGTCGCCGAGCATTGCTTCGGCATCGAAGGCCGGGGCATGGGCATCCGGCCGTGTGGCCAGCAACTGGATCGCCTGCGCCGTTTGACCCTTTGCGCGATAGTGGTTGACCAGATTGAAGATATAGCCAGCGTCATGCATCGCGCTCGGCGGAATGGTCAGCCCCGCTTCCATCGGCGTCGTTCCGCGCAGCAACGCAAGGCGCGCCATGGCAAGCGGACGATCTTTCTCGGCAAGGTTGATGATCTGGCGCGAGGCAGCTTCGGCTTCGCCCTGCCACAGCAGGGCGTCTATCCGCGCTGCATGGTCTTCAGCGGTAAAGGAGCTGCCGAACAACCCGAGAATGTAGGCTTCGGCCGGGTCGCTCATCTGCCCGCCGCGCCAAGCCGCGCGCGCCATTTCTTCCGCCCCATCCCGCCGCGCGGCAGCCAGCGACAGCGCGTAAAGCGCGCGTCCCCGATTTGTGAGCGGCGGGTGCGCGTCGAAGAACCGCAGCACCTCGGCTTGCGAGGGCGTTTCGTCGTCGAGCGTGGCTTCGGCACGAAGCTGCAGGACCCGGGTGCGCGGGAATTCGGGGTAGCGCAACACAAACCCGGCGTAATCGGAAAACGCAAACTGGCGCTTGTTGTCATGCAGGCCTTCCCACAGCGAAAGCGTTGCCGCCATTGCACCGGGTTGTTGCGCGACGAGGCTTGTTCCACGCGACCGATCGCCGGATTGCGCCGAAACCGGCGGCACCAACGTCGCAATGCCGGTTGTGGCAAGAGCTGCCAGAATCATCGGGGAAGAAAGCAATTTGCAGGCCATGCTGGACATCGTGCCGATCGGCTCCTTATCAGGCGCTTAACGGGGCTGCTCGATAACGAGAAATCACCCCGGTTTGTTATATAGTTGATGGATGGTGGAATAAAGCAATGTTCAGCGGTTCGATACCCGCTCTGGCGACTCCTTTTCGCGACGGATCGTTCGACGAATCCGCGTTTCGCAAACTCGTCGACTGGCAGATAGAGCAAGGCAGCGCGGCTTTGGTTCCCTGCGGGACCACCGGAGAAGCCTCGACCCTGTCGAATGCCGAGCACCACCGGGTGATCGAGGTCTGCATCGAGCAGGCAGCCGGACGGGTTCCGGTAATTGCCGGATGCGGCTCGAATGACACGATGAACGCGGTTTTGCACATGACCTTCGCCAAGAAGGCCGGCGCCGCGGCGGGCCTGTGCGTTGCACCCTATTACAACCGCCCGAGCCAGGCGGGCCTGATCGCGCATTTCAGCTACCTTGCCGAGAACACCGAACTGCCGATCGTGCTTTACAACGTGCCGAGCCGCACTGTGACCGATATCGAGGACGAGACCGTCGTCGAATTGGTCAAGAAGTACCCTGACAGGATCGTGGCGATCAAGGATGCGAGCGGAGATCTGTCGCGTGTGGCCGATCACCGGATGGGCATCGGGCGCGAATTCTGCCAGCTTTCGGGCAATGACGAGCTTTGGTTGCCGCACGCGGCAGCCGGGGGCAGGGGGGCGATCTCGGTGACCGCCAACGTCGCCCCGGCGCTGTGCGCAGAATTCCATGAAGCGATCGCCGCCAACGACCTCAAGAAGGCGCGCGAGCTCAACGACCGGTTGTTCCCGCTTCATTACGCCATGTTCTCCGATGCGAGCCCCGCGCCGGTGAAATATGCGCTCAGCCGGGTCCACGACTGGTTCGAGCCCGATGTCCGGCTCCCGCTCGTCAACGCCAGCGAAGCCTCGCGGAACGCGGTGGACGAAGCGCTGGTGCATGCGGGGATTCTGGAAGGTTAGATCACCTCGTCTTCATCGAGCAGCGCCTCGGCAAAGCCTTCGGGTTCACTCGCGAGGATCGCTTCGGTGATGCCCTCGATCCGCCTGCCGACGCGCTCCGGGTGCGCGACGCTGGCGATGTGGAACAACGCATCGCCTTGGTGCACCACGGGCAGAGTCGCGTGGCCGATCACGATGCCGTCGATGGGCGAGTAAACGCCTTCGGGGTCCTCGCCGAACAGCCCGGCGACGGTCGCGAGCAAGTCGCCCTTGTGCACCGGATCGCCCGAGGTCTTCGCCAAATGCGCGACTCCGCCGCGCGCCGAGCGCACCCATTGCGTCTTGTTCGAACGAGCAGGGATGCCGACGTCGGAAAGACCATCGTCAGCTTCGATCATTCCGAGATGTGCGAGCACGCGTTGGACCCCCGCCGTTCCGGTTTCGATCGAGAGATCATCGAAACGGAGCGCTTCTCCCGCTTCCAGCAGCAGCATATCCACGCCTTCCTGCTTGGCGAGTTCACGCAGCGAGCCGTCGCGCAAGGGAGCTTCGATGATGACCGGTGCGCCGAAAGCCATGGCAAGTTCGACCAGCTGCTTGTTTCCGGCGTCGATCCGCACCTGGGGGAGGTTGTAGCGGTGCACAGCAGCGGAATGAATGTCGATCCCGAGAGTGGCGCGCTGGACCACCTCGCTGAAGAACACATGCGCCAACTGCCCGGCCAAAGAGCCCGTTGCGTGGCCGGGGAACGAACGATTGAGATCGCGCCGGTCGGGCAGGTACCGGGTGTGGCTGATGAAGCCGAAGATATTGCTGACAGGGATCAGCATGACAGTGCCCGCCAGTTCCGCCGGGTCGATTTCGCGCGCGAGCCGCTGGATAATCGCAGTGCCGATAATCTCATCGCCGTGGATCGCACCGCTCACGAAGATCGCTGGCCCCGGTTTCGCGCCATGCAACACGCGCACCGCCAGATGCGAGTCGTATCCGGTCGCCATGGTCGTGACCGGGATCGAGACGTCCATCGCCGTTCCCGGTTCGACCTGTCGATCGGATATGCTGAAAGGCGTGGCTTGCGGCTCGTGCATCTGTAGGTCTCCTGACGGCCGGTTTAGGCGAGCGAGCGCCCAAGGGCCAGACATCCGCCTTTGCTTATTTGCCAACAGCGCCTATCTCGCGCGCACCATGGCCAAGCCCAAACCCAAAGAGTTCGACAAGCAAAAGGTCGTCGCGGAGAACCGCCGCGCCCGGTTCGATTACCATATCGAGGAGAAGTTCGAGGCGGGGATCGCGCTGCAGGGCACCGAAGTGAAGGCCCTTCGTGCAGGCGAGGCGAGTATCGCCGAAAGCTATGCCGAGGTTAAGGACGGCGAAGTGTGGCTGATCAATTCGAACATCCCCGAATACAGCCACGGCAACCGGCTCAACCACGAGCCGCGACGCCCGCGCAAACTGCTTCTGAACGCGCGCGAGATCAACAAGCTGTTCGGCGCCGTCGAGCGCAAGGGCATGACGCTGGTGCCGCTTTCGATCTATTTCAACGGACAGGGGCGAGCCAAGGTCGAACTGGCACTCGCAAAAGGCAAACAGGCGCATGACAAACGCGCAACGATCAAGGAGCGCGACTGGAAGCGCGACAAGGCGCGGCTGATGCGCGAACGCGGCTGAGACGACTGACGATTTCCAAAGTCCCGATTCAGCCTCTGGTCACGAGACCAAAGCTACCCATATCGATTGTGATGCAACACTGGCCGAATTCCGACGACAACCGCTTGCTCTTCTGCGTCCGAAGGAGCAGGGCCGGGGCGACGCCATGACGAAGAAGCGCGCCAGGATTTCGAACAAGAACACTTGGGCTGCGGACACGATCCGCAAATACATGCCCACGCGCGATGAGATGGCGCGCAACAAATACCTCGCCCCGATCGCTCACCGTTTCCTGTCCCCCGAATTGTGGCGTTTCACGCGCCGGTCGGTGCCGCGCGGTGTCGCGCTGGGACTATTCTCGGCATTCATCATTCCAGTCGGGCAGATCTTCCTCGCGGCGTTTCTGGCGCTCCCGTCGCGCGCCAATGTCCCGCTTGCAACTCTGGTAACCTTCGTCACGAATCCATTCACGATCGCTTTTTGGGCCGTGCTGGCCAATCGCGTCGGGAGCTTCACATTGCAGATCGATGCGGCCACCTCCGGGATCGCAAACGAGCAGCTCGAAAGCGGTGCGTGGCAGGGGGTCATCGATGTCTTCGAAGTCGCCGGCGTGACCGTGGTCGGCTTTGGAGTCCTTGCCGTCCTGTCAGCCTCGATCGGCTACCTCATCGCGAGCGCGGCCTGGCGCATCATCATTGCGCGTCGCCGGGCAAAACGGCTGAAAAAGATGGAGGCCCGCCTCGACCAGCGTCTGAAGGCAAACTAGGGTCGCATATCATTGGAAATCCCTCGGCGCGGTTTGTACGCCATGCAGGGAAAGCGGGACCGGCACGGCTTGAGCGGACTGGACGAAATTTCGGACATCAAAGGCAGCGATCGGGCGGGGAGGCTTTCCGATAACGCTCCCGCAATGCTGGGTGCGCTCACATTGGCTTTGCTGGTCAGCGCGCTCGTGCTTTTTGCGGTCACGTCCGACTTGGTGCTGGTGCTGGCATACGTGCTGGGACTGGGCGTCCTTCTCGCTGGAATTTTTGCCTTCGACCGCTTGAGGTCCGTACCCGATGATGTCGGCATTGCCGCACCGGACTGGTCGGTCACGGTCGCCGCCATAGAAAGCCCGGGCGGGACGGGCGGTGAGCCGGTGGCGATCACCGACCGTGCCAACCGGATGGTGTGCGCCAACTCCGCCTTCATCGAGGCTTTCGGTGTCGGCAGCGCACCACCCTCGCTACCGCTCGAACGCCCTGAGCTCGCAGCGATGACGCGCCTTGCCCGGGAGGCATGGCGTGACGGTAGCGGTGCGCTCGATGAGCTTGGAACCATGTCGTCTACCGAGAGCTGGAGCGTCCACGTCACCCGTGCCGGGCGCGGCGACGACCATCTCATCTGGCGCTTTCGGAGGATTATCGCCGAGGCTGCGGACAGCCTAGACGATCTCGACCTCGCCGGACCGTTTGGCCGCATGCTCAGCCGCGCGGGAATCGAGACCGCCATCACGACGGCCGGCGGCGTGGTTCGGTCGGTCAGCTCGGGCTTTGCCGAGCGTGCTGCCGGCGATGCTTCGGCAACTCTCGCCGGGCAGGACTTCGTGTCCTTCCTGCGCTCGGACGATCGCGATCGCATCTATTTCGCGCGTGAGGGGCGCGGCGGGACACCGCAGACGCTGGTGGATGTCCCTCTCCAAGACCCGCTGGTTGCGCGCAATGCCGCACCCGACACAAACGCGACTCTGATGCTGCTGATCGACAGCGGGGTCGGGATCGGCAGTGGCTGGGAAGGATCCTCGCAAGCAGGTGTTGCGCAGCTCGAAGCACTGCTTGCCCAGCTTCCGCTGGGGTTGGCCATGACCGATCGCGACGGACGCTTCCTGTTCGGCAACGAGGCATTCCTGCGCTCGATCGAACGCGAGGGTCGGGGTCTGCCCGCCTTCCCGACCGATCTCGTGGTGCGCGAGGACAAGGCTGCGCTTTCCGATGCGGTTCGGCGTCATGGGCGCGGCCCTGCAACCAGCGGCGACATACCGGTAAGACTGATCGCGCAACCCGATGAACCCGTTTCGCTCGGGCTTGCCGGAGTACGCGGACTGGGCGAAGCGGCAGTGCTGCTGAGCCTCGCCGATTCCTCCGAAGAAACACAGCTCAAGCGGCAGGTCGCGCAAGCCACCAAGATGCAGGCGGTGGGCCAGCTTGCCGGTGGCGTCGCGCACGATTTCAACAATGTGCTGACCGCGATCATCGGAACCTGCGACCTGATGCTGCTCCGCCACACGCCCGGTGACAGCGATTACGATGATATCCAGCAGATCCGCGCCAATTCCAACCGTGCGGCTTCGCTGACCCGCCAATTGCTCGCCTTTTCGCGCCAGCAAACCCTGCGCCCGGAAATCCTCCAATTACCCGATGTGGTCAGCGAGGTCAGCCCGCTCATCAAGCGACTGCTTGGCGAGAAGATAACCTATTTCGTCCAGCACGACCGCAATCTGGGGGCGGTGCGAGCCGACCCGCAGCAGCTCGAGCAGGTCATCATGAATCTCGCGGTGAACGCACGCGATGCGATCCAGTCCAACGGCAGCGGCGAGGGGCGGATATCGCTGCTAACCCGCAGCCTGCAGGCGAAAGAGGTGGTGAAGCTCGGCTCGGAAATCCTGCCTGCGGCCGATTACACCGTGCTCATTGTGCAGGATACCGGCGGCGGGATTCCGCAACACGTCCTGCCCAAGCTCTTCGAGCCGTTCTTCACGACCAAGGAGCAAGGCAAGGGTACCGGGCTCGGTCTCTCGACCGCTTACGGTATCGTCAAGCAATCGGGTGGTTTCATCTTTGCCGACAATGCAAGAGACCCGAACGGGAAGGAGATCGGGGCCCGCTTCACGATCTACTTCCCGGTCCATCGCGGCGAAGCACCCAAACGGCGGGAGGCGCCCGAGCCGGTCTCGTCCGACTGGTCGGTCGGCGGGAAGATCCTGCTGGTCGAGGATGAGGACATGGTGCGCGCGGTCGCCGAACGCGCCCTCTCGCGCGCAGGCTATGAAGTGACGGCTTGCCCCGGAGGCGAAGAAGGTCTCGAGGCGATCACCAATGGCGGCGAATTCGATCTGGTGGTCAGCGACGTCGTGATGCCGGGGATGGATGGGCCTGCCATGGTGAGAGCGATCCGCAAACTCCGCCCTGATATGCCGGTGCTGTTCATGTCGGGCTACGCCGAGGAACAGCTGCGCAAGGATATCGACATCCCCGATATGCACTTCATCGCCAAGCCGTTCAGCGTGCAGGCGATCAGCGACAAGGTCGGCGGCGTGATGCGCTCGGCCAAAGCCGCCCAGGATCCGGTTTGAGCGCCATTCGGCCCTATGTGAACTTGAGACCCCAACTTCGTTCATCGCCGATATTGCATCGCACGCTAAGCTGTGCAGGGTGAGAGTGTAGGGGAGGGTAGATCGATGAAATCCGAAACAATATTCCGCAGCTTCAAGATTGCTGCCTTAAGCGCCACGGCGCTCGTTTCCGCCAGCGTTTCGTCGCAAAGCGTTCCCGATCCGGACGAGACTGCGCAGGGCGATGTCTCGGTCACGATCTACAACAGCAATCTGGCGCTGATACAGGACGTACGGCAGCTCGATATCCGCCAGGGGCGCAGCCGGGTCGAGTTTCCCGACGTTTCGGCAAGCATCCGACCGCAGACGCTCAGCTTCTATGCGCCCGGCACCACGATCATAGAACAGAATTTCGATTACGACCTCCTCACCCCGACCAAGTTGATGGAAAAGGCCATCGGTCAAACCGTGACACTGCTGCGGACCAATCCGGCGACCGGATTCGAAACCCGCGAGCGCGCCAAGGTGCTCTCGACCGCCGGGGGTGTGGTGATCCAGATCGGCGACCGCATTGAAGTGCTGCGTGATGACGGGCTGCCGGTACGCGTGATCTTCGATCGCGTTCCGCCCAACCTTCGCGCCCGTCCGACGCTGTCGGTCAATGTCGATAGCAGCCGTGCCGGGTCGCGCCCGGTTTCGCTGCGCTATCTCTCCAGCGGTCTCGGTTGGTCGTCCGATTATGTCGCACTCTACAACGAAGAGGGCGGCACCATCGACATGCAGGGCTGGGTGACGCTGACCAACAATACGGGCACGACCTTCCACCGCGCCAACACACTGCTGGTTGCGGGCAATCCAAATGGTGGCGGCGCGCGCGGTTTCGGCAGCAGCCGGGGCAGCGTGCGTCCGGGTACCGAAAGCGCCGATCGCGAGCGGCTTGGCGATTTCTATCTCTATCCGATCACCGAGCGTACCACGATCGCGAACGCGCAGACCAAGCAGGTGAGCTTTCTCGATGTGCAAGGCGTCCCCGCGCGGAAGATTTATGAGCGGCAGGTCGGCTGGCTCGCGAATGATAGCGATCCGGTCAACGTAACCAGCGCCATCGCATTCTCCTCATCGCGCGATCAGGGGTTGGGCGACGCGCTTCCCGCCGGGACGGTGCGCTTTTATCAGCGTGACAGCCAGGGAACGCCGCAATTCATCGGCGAAAATCGGATCGGGCACACGCCCATGGGCAGCGAATTGACGCTGGCGACCGGCGATGCCTTCGACATTACGGTTCAGGCCGAGGTCGAAAAGCGCGAGGTCATCACCTCGGACGAATGGGAAAGGACTTCACGTTTCCGCGTAATCGAGGATGGCGAGATCGTGCGCGAATACACCGGCGAGCGGCCGAAAAAATATTACCGCACAGTCATGCGCTATACGCTCACCAATGCGAAAGACGAGGCGATCGAGGTCGATCTCACCCAGTCCGGCCTCAATCGCTACTGGTGGGCCTATGACTATCGCGTCGTCAGCGAGGATATCCCGGGCGAGCAGGTCAACTTCGACCGCCGCAAATGGATAGTGCCTGTTCCCGCCGAAGGCGAGCGCGTGATCCGGGTCACTTTCGACACGCGTTATTGAGCCCGGCGGGAAGGCTGGCCGCCATGCGCCTGTTAGCAACCATTGCCCTGATGTTCGCCGTTGCGATGCCGGCGGGCGCCCAGCAACGCGCGGTGGTGGATGCCTCCGCACCCATCGACCTTTCCGTAACGATCTACCGCGACCCCAATCGCGGCGTGGGTGAGGAGATGGAGGCCGACTGGCCGGAAGGATTCGCGATGATCAGCGAAACCCGCACGGTCACATTGCCGTCAGGCGAATCCACCATTCGCTTCGACGGGGTCGCCGAGGGCATGGTCGCGGTGAGCGCCATCGTGACGGGTCTCCCGGGCGGAACGATCGAGAAAAACCGCAACGCCGAACTCCTGTCGCCTGCGGCACTCGTGAACGGTGCGCTCGGAAACCGGGTCACGATCACCCGTACCAATCCGGCGACCGGCGCGCAGACCTCGGAACGTGCGATCGTCCGGACCCGCGCCGATGGCGGATTGGTACTGCAATCGGGCGAAGGGTTCGAAGCGGTGCGCTGCGCAGGCATTCCCGAACGTCTCTCCTTCGACCGCATTCCGGCGGGGCTTTCTGCCAAACCGGTATTCTCGATCGACACGCGCGATGCGACCGGCGGAACCTATGAAGTCACGCTGACCTATCTCGCATGGGGCTTCGACTGGCAGGCCGATTACGTCGCCACCTTCACCGACAAGGGGAAGGGCGAGTGGTTCGAAATGAACCTGTTGAGCTGGCTTAGCCTGGTCAACGACAACGGCCAGTCGTTCGAGAACGCACAGCTGCTGGTCATTGCAGGGACGCTCAACGTCGAAAGCGATTTCGAAGAGCTCGCCGATCCGCCGACCGCGGCTCCGCTGCGCCTGACCTGCTACCCGCTTGGCAGCACCAAACAGGGATCGCCGGTGCCCAATTACAACCAGGGGCCGCCCCCTCCGCCTCCTGCACCGATGATGGAATCGGCTGCGGCGCAAATGATTACGGTCACAGGATCGCGAATAAGCATGGCGGACATGGTCTCGGAAGTACCGGCAGTGATGGAAGCCGGTGAAGAGCGGCTCGGCGATCTCAAGCTCTATCGCGTACCCGAGCGCGTCACGGTTTCGGCCAAAGGCCTCAAACAGGTGGCCTTCCTGAACCGCCAGGAGGTGAAGGCGCGGCTGCTCTATGCTTCGATGTGCGAGCCCTACAACTGGTTCGATCCCGATGAGGATTTCTACGAGGCCGATATGTTGCTCGCGACCAGGAATGAAGAGGACAAGGGGCTGGGCGTCTCGCTGCCGCAAGGTACGATGACGATCTTCGAGCCGAGCGAATTCGGATCACAGATGGTGGCCGAGACGGATCTTCGCGATTATGCGCGGGGGCAGGAGATCGAACTCGATCTGCCTTCGAGCAGCCAGGTGAATGTCCGCTGCGGCTACGACGACAAAGACTCCGAGCCTGACGAACGGGATCGCAAATGGGAAGATATGCGAGCCGAGGTTCGCAACGCCAATCCGCACCCGATCACCATTCGGTTGCTTCTGGGTCAGGCGATCGACTGGGCTATCCGTTTCCGTCGCGGCAAGACCCGGGTGAAGAACGGCTACACCATCACCGAGGTGAACGTGCCGGCCAATTCAACCCGTGAATTCACCTGGAAAGTGCGCGGCGCGAACGCGGAGTAGGGCCTGTCTCAGGTCCTGTCGGAAAATTTTCGTTCCCCACTTGTTCTGGTAGAACAAATCAGATACACACTCCTCCAACGCAGGGGCGGTCGATAATCCCGGATCGCATCTAGGCAAGCGAAGGAGACCATGCGATGGCTACTAATCTCAAGCTGGTAGAGAAGGAAAAGGACGTGGACCGTCAAAAGGCGCTAGACGCTGCGCTTGCTCAAATCGATCGTGCTTTCGGCAAGGGGTCGGCGATGAAGCTGGGCCAGAAGGAAGCAATGCAGGTCGAATCGATTTCGACCGGTTCGTTGGGGCTGGATATCGCTCTCGGGATCGGCGGCTTGCCCAAGGGTCGCGTAATCGAAGTTTAT
The DNA here is from genome assembly GCF_045363165.1 of Erythrobacter sp. GH1-10. Classification (NCBI taxonomy): domain Bacteria; kingdom Pseudomonadati; phylum Pseudomonadota; class Alphaproteobacteria; order Sphingomonadales; family Erythrobacteraceae; genus Erythrobacter; species Erythrobacter sp. GH1-10. Next base: position 1,495,440 of record NZ_JBJFLP010000001.1, read on the forward strand.
GGCCCCGAAAGCTCGGGCAAGACCACGCTGGCGCTGCATGTCATTGCCGAGGCGCAGAAGGCGGGAGGCACCGCAGCTTTCGTCGATGCCGAACATGCTCTCGATCCGGTCTATGCCAAAAAGCTTGGCGTGGACGTAGACGAACTGATCGTCTCGCAGCCCGACACGGGCGAGCAGGCACTCGAAATTACCGACACTCTCGTGCGCTCCAACGCGATCGACGTGTTGGTGGTCGACTCGGTCGCGGCGCTTGTCCCCCGCGCCGAAATCGAAGGCGAGATGGGCGATTCGCACGTCGGCCTTCAAGCGCGGCTCATGTCCCAATCGCTGCGCAAGCTGACCGGGTCGATCAACCGTTCGAAATGCATGGTGATTTTCATCAACCAGCTGCGGATGAAGATCGGCGTGATGTACGGCAATCCGGAAACGACAACCGGCGGTAATGCGCTCAAGTTCTACGCCTCGGTTCGGCTTGATATCCGTCGCACCGGCCAGATCAAGGACCGCGACGAGGTGATCGGCAACTCGACTCGCGTGAAGGTGGTCAAGAACAAGGTTGCTCCGCCGTTCAAGCAGGTCGAATTCGACATCATGTATGGCGAGGGCATCTCGAAGATCGGCGAAATCCTCGATCTCGGGGTCAAGGCCGGGATCGTCGAGAAATCGGGAAGCTGGTATTCCTACGACAGCGTCCGCATCGGCCAGGGCCGCGAGAACGCCAAGGTTTACTTGAAGGAAAATCCTGAAGTTTGCGACCGGTTGGAAGCCGCCATTCGCGGCCGCACCGACGAGGTTGCCGAGGAGATGATGACGGGGCCGGACGCGGACTCCGACGACTGATCCTCAAGCGGGCAGTAGCTGCGCTTGCCGCGGCGCCCGGAAGACCGGAAAACCGGCGCATGCCAGCCCACCCCTAGGGCTTACGGCGGCGCCGGTTTTTCTGTGCTCGCCTCGAGCACATGAGGCAGAGCAGCATTAAGGCGCGGATGGCAACGGCACTTCGTCTCTCGTCGGGCACGTGGTGGCTTGTCGCGGGAGCACGCATTGCCTAACTGCGCTTGCATGACGTCTACCAACGATATTCGCCGGTCGTTTCTCGATTTCTTCGCGAAGGCCGATCACGCCGTGGTGCCGAGCGCACCGCTGGTGCCTTACAACGATCCGACGCTCATGTTCGTCAATGCGGGCATGGTGCCGTTCAAGAACGCTTTTACCGGTCTCGAAATCCCGCCCGCGCCGCGCGCCACCTCGTCGCAGAAATGCGTTCGTGCAGGCGGAAAGCACAACGATCTCGATAATGTCGGCTACACCGCGCGGCACCACACCTTCTTCGAGATGCTCGGCAACTTTTCGTTCGGCGACTATTTCAAGGAACAGGCGATCGAGAGCGCGTGGACGCTTCTGACCCGTGAATGGGGTCTCGACCCAGCGCGGTTGACCGCTACGGTCTATCATACCGACGACGAAGCCTTCGATCTCTGGCGCAAGATTTCCGGGCTTCCCGAAGAACGCATCATTCGCATCGCGACCAACGACAACTTCTGGTCGATGGGCGATACCGGCCCATGCGGGCCGTGTTCCGAGATATTCTACGACCATGGCGATCACATCCCCGGAGGCCCTCCGGGCAGCCCCGACGAGGACGGCGATCGCTTCGTCGAGATATGGAACCTCGTCTTCATGCAATTCGAACAGCAGGCGGACGGTACGCGGCTCGATTTGCCCAAGCCCTCGATCGACACAGGTATGGGGATCGAGCGCATTGCCGCGGTGATGCAGGGCGTTCACGACAATTACGACACCGATACCTTCAAGGCGCTCATCGCGGCGTCGGAGCAGCTTACGGGCGTTGCCGCAGAGGGCGACAACACGGCGAGCCATCGCGTGATCGCCGATCACCTTCGCTCGACGAGCTTCCTCATGGCCGATGGCGTGCTGCCTTCGAACGAAGGCCGTGGGTATGTGCTGCGGCGGATCATGCGCCGCGCAATGCGGCACGCACATCTGCTCGGCGCGAGCGAGCCGCTGATGCACCGGCTGGTGCCGAGCCTCGTTTCGGAAATGGGCCAGGCCTATCCCGAACTAGACCGTGGCCAGGCACTGATCGAGGAAGTGCTCGAGCGCGAGGAAACCCAGTTTCGCAAGACTCTCGAGAAGGGGCTCAAGCTCCTCGACGAGGCGACAGGCGACATGGCCGAGGGCGGCGAACTCGACGGCGAGACCGCCTTCAAACTCTACGACACATACGGTTTTCCGTACGACCTCACCGAAGACGCGCTGCGCGCCCGGGGCATCGGCGTCGACCGCGAGGGCTTCGACGCGGCGATGGAGCGACAGAAAGCTGCCGCACGCGCTGCATGGAAGGGTTCGGGCGAGGCTGCTTCCGACGAAGTGTGGTTCGACATCGCCGATCGCGAGGGCGCGACCGAGTTCACCGGCTACACCTCGACCGATGGCGAGGGCGTGGTCGTCGCGCTGATCAGCGACGGTTCGGAGGTTTCCGAAGCGGGCGAGGGCAGCGAAGTCCTGATCCTCACCAACCAGACGCCCTTCTATGGCGAGAGCGGCGGACAGGAAGGCGACACGGGCCGGATCTGGACCCCCGATGGCCTCGAGATCGATGTATCCGATACCTCGACGCCGCTCGGCAGGCTCCATGTCCACCACAGCAAGGTGGTGAGCGGTTCGATCAAGGTCGGCGATACCGTCCACCTCACCGTCGACAATGCGCGGCGCGACAAGGTGCGCGCCAACCATTCGGCCACGCACCTCGTCCATGCTGCGCTGCGTAACCAGCTTGGCGGGCATGTTACGCAAAAGGGCTCGCTCGTCGCGGAGGACCGCCTGCGGTTCGACTTCTCTCACCCCAAGGGGCTTACCGATGAGGACATCGCCGCGATCGAGGCCGAGGTGAACGCGGAAATCCGTGCCAACGAGCCGGTTTCCACGCGCCTGATGAGCCCCGACGACGCGGTCGAAGCCGGCGCGCTGGCGCTGTTCGGCGAAAAATACGGAGACGAGGTCCGGGTGCTCTCGATGGGGCGCAAGGGCGGCGAGGGCCGCAACTACTCGGTCGAACTGTGCGGCGGCACCCATGTGAAGGCCACCGGCGATATCGGTCTGTTCCGGATCGTCTCCGAAAGCGCGGTTTCTTCCGGGGTGCGCCGGATCGAGGCGCTTACCGGGGAAGCGGCGCGCGAGTGGCTGGTCGACCGCGAAGAGGCGCTAAAGTCGGCCGCCAGCGCAATCCGCGCGACGCCCGAGGAAGTGCCTGCACGCATCACAGCGCTGCTCGAAGAGCGCAAGCGGCTCGAGAAGGAACTGGCCGAGGCCAAGAAGGCTTTGGCGTTGGGCGGCGGAAATGCCGGCAGCGGCGCGTCGGCCTCGGCAGAAGAGGACATCGGCGGCGTGAAATTCAGCGGTCAGGTGATCGAGGGGCTCAATCCCAAGGAGCTACGCCCGCTGCTCGATGAGGCCAAGCACCGGCTCGGTTCTGGCATCGCTACGATCATCGCGGTGAACGACGGCAAGGCGAGCATTGCGGCAGCGGTGACGGACGATCTTACCGACAGGTTCAGCGCGGTCGATCTCGTGCGCGCGGGCGTGGAAGCGCTTGGCGGAAAGGGCGGCGGCGGTCGACCGGATATGGCCCAAGGCGGCGGTCCCGACGGCTCGAAAGCCGAAGACGCTATTGCCGCCGTGAAGGCTGTGCTCGCCGGTTAGATTTCTGCGGTCGTACTCGACGTTCGCAGCTTCGGCTTCTCTTTGAGGCCGCCGTCGCGTTCGAGCAGCTCGCGAAATTCGTCGCGCTTCTCGTGGATCGAAGCGATGACAGGCCCCATTGCCACGCCGATATCGACCAGGACCGCTTCCGACAATTGCAGAGAGCTCTCGAGGTTCTCGGGCACGGCATGGCTTGCCCCCGCGCGATAGAGTTGTGCGGCGTGGTCGGTATCGCGGGCACGGGCCACGATCAGAAGATCGGGATACTCGCTGCGCAGTTTTGCAACGAGGCGCTGAGCGAGCACAGGCTCGTCCATCGTCAGCACAACCGCCGGCGCCAGTTCGATGCCCAGGCGCACCAGCGCATCACCGCGCGCCGCATCGCCGAATGTTGCGCGGTATCCAGCGCGGATCGCCCGATCGATGATGTCGGGATCGGAATCCAGCATCACATAGGGTTGCTCGTGCGCCTTCATCATATCGGCGACCAGTCGACCGACGCGCCCACCGCCGATGATAATCGTGCGTGCATCGTCGTGGTCTTCCTCCGGCAATTCTGGGACCGCTTCGACCCGGCGGGCGATTACGCGGCCGAGCTTCGCCAGCAGCGGAGTGACCGTGAGGCCGATCGCGGTCACGATCTGCCAGAATTGCGCGGTTTCGGTGTCGATCACCATCGCGCTGGTAGCAGCGGCGAGCACGATCAGGGTCGTTTCGCTGGGGCTGGCCATCAGCACCCCGGTTTCGGCGGCGGTGCTCCGCCGTGCTCCCATCATCTTGAGGAGCGATCCGGTGACGATCGCCTTGAACACAAGCACACCCACCACCGCCAGAGCGATGTTGGTCCAGTCGGCGATGATCTGCATGATGTCGATGCTCATGCCGATGGTGATCAGGAAGATTCCCAGTGCGAGGCCTTTGAACGGCTCCATGATGCTCTCGACTTCGCCGTGGTATTCGGTCTCGGCGATAAGCAGGCCGGCGATCAACGCGCCGACGATGGGAGAGAGACCGGTAGCCGCAGTAGCAAGGCTCGCGCCGATGACGACCAGCAGTGATGCCGCGAGGAATAGCTCGGGGCTTTTGGTGCGCGCTGCCTGCGAGAACAGGCGCGGCAGGGCAAACCGCCCGACAACGAGAAGAATGAGGATGACCAACCCGCCGGCAAGGAGGGTGTCGGTAAGCCCGGTCCATCCTTCGTCCGAGGCATTGGGGGCGAGCGCACCGAGGATGAAGATGATCGGGACGATCATGATGTCCTCGAAAAGCAACATGGAAAGTGCGGCGCGTCCGACCGGGGATTTTGTTCCCGATATCGGCAGCACGATTGCCGTCGACGAGAAAGCGAGCGCGAAGCCGAGCGCCAGCGCCGCCGTTGTGCTCATCCCGCTGTAATACCCGAAGAAACCCGCCGAAATGCTTCCGATAATCAGCAGCTCGAGCGAGCCGAGTCCGAAAACCAGCTTTCGCATTTGCCACAGGCGGTTGAATGATAGCTCGAGCCCGATCGCGAACAGCAGAAGAATGATGCCGAAATCCGCGAACGGGGTTAATCGCTCGGGGTCGGATATGGTGACGTATTGGAGCCAGGGTATCTCCTCGACCAGGTGACCGAGACCGAACGGGCCGACCAGTACGCCGATCAGGATGAAGCCGATGATCGGCGTGATACGGAACCGTGTAAAAACCGGGATGACGATGCCCGCCGCGCCGAGGATGACCAGCGCGTCCTGCATAACGGGAGACATGGAGAGTTCGCCGGCCATATCGGAGACTTAGACTGCTCGTTTCATTGTGTCATCCGCCACCAGGCGTATGTGGACCGATTGGTTTCGTTGTGACGTCGGCGTCTTCCGGTGGCAGCCCGAGCGGATCGGAAATGTTGCCAACGCGCTTGTCCCATTCGATGCGGTAAAGATCGAACCGGCGATCATGCAGGTTCTGCACTGTGCCTTCGGCGCGGGCCCAGCTGAGATCGGCGAGATTGACGTCGCTGATGGTCAGCGTTTCGACATTCTCGCTTGCCTCGGCCGCGATGCCGTCGCGCGCGAAAGGGAAATCGCACGGGGTCAGAATGCAGCTTTGCGCATACTGGATGTCCATGTTGGCGACGTTGGGCAGGTTGCCGACATTACCGCTCATGACGACGTAACACTGGTTCTCGATTGCGCGCGCCTGAGCGCAATATCGCACTCGCATATAGCCCTGCCGGCTGTCTGTGCAGAACGGCACGAAGATGATCCGCGCGCCTTCATCGACGAGCCTGCGGGCAAGCTCGGGGAACTCGCTGTCGTAACAGATCAGCACACCGATCGGGCCGCAATCGGTCGGGATCGCATCGATGCTGTCGCCGCCTCTGATATTCCACCAGTAGGCCTCGTTAGGGGTGGGGTGGATCTTCTCCTGCGCGTGGATCGATCCGTCGCGCAGGCAGACATACGCCACATTGTGGATGTCGCCATCGGGCATCCGGGTCGGGTGCGAGCCGCCGATGATGTTGATGTTGAAGGAGAGTGCCATTTCCGACAGCCGCTTTCGGATGCGCGGCGTGTACTTGCTGAGCAGCTCGATCGATTCCTGTGGGGTCAGTTGCTTGTCCTCGGCGGATAGCAGCATCAGCGTGAACAGCTCGGGGAAAACAATGAAATCGCTTTCATAATCGGCGGCGACATCGACGAAGTACTCTACGTGCTTCATGAACTCGTCGAAGCCGCTCACGGCGCGCGCCTGAAGCTGACAGGTGGCGATCCGCACGCTTTCGACATCGCGGGGCAGGCGGTGCTTGGGCGGCGCGTCGATATCGACATAGGGGTTGCGCCAGACCATGCGCACCGCGTTCGCCTTGGATTGCTTGTCCTCGGGCAGATAGTCGCGAAGGATGCCGTGCGGCTCGAACCCGTTGGCGAGCTGGAAACGCAGCACGGGATCGTGGATCTTGGTGTCGATGACCTTCTGGAGATATTCTTCCGGGGTCTCGGCGCGATTGGTCTTGCGCTTCATCGCCCGTGCCAGGCCAGGCATCCGTCCACCGAAGACGATACCCTTCAGATCGAGCCTCTCGGCCAGCGCGCGGCGTTCCTCGTACAGCCGGCGCCCGAGCCGGGTGCCGCGCACGCCGGGATCGACGCACATTTCATAGCCGTAGAGCCAGTCGCCGGTCGGGTCGTGACGCGATCCGAAACCGTTTCCGGTCACCTCGTCCCAGGTGTGATCGGAGAGGGCAACGTTCTCGTCGAGCCGCATCGAGGCGCAATAGCCGACGATCTTGCCGTCCAGCTTGGCGATAAAACAGCCGTCGGAATAATTGTTGATTTGCCCGCGAATCTCACCCTGCGTGTAGGCGGGCAGATCGGCATAGGCGCGGCGAACGAGATCTCCGATCGCGCGCACATCCTTGAGTTTCGCCTGACGAACCTCGAGGCGGGCTTTGCGGCGGGTTTCGGTCATTCGGTGGAAGTCCTCGTCGCAATGATAAAGGGCGGCACGTTGCGCACAACGCCCGCCCTTTCTCTACGCCGCGCGAGCGCGCGGGTTCCTGTGGGAGCCGGAGCGATCAGGCTGCCTTGGCCATTTCCTTCTCGAGATTTGTGACGATCGCCTCGAAGAACTGCTCCGTGGTCAGCCAGTTCTGGCCGGGACCGATCAGCAGTGCGAGATCCTTCGTCATCTGGCCATTCTCGACCGTCTGGATGCACACGCGCTCGAGAGTTTCGGCGAACTTCACAACTTCCGGCGTGCCGTCGAACTTGCCGCGATACATAAGGCCGCGCGTCCAGGCGAAGATCGAGGCGATCGGGTTGGTCGAGGTCGCCTTGCCCTGCTGGTGCTGGCGATAGTGGCGAGTGACGGTGCCGTGCGCGGCCTCGGCTTCGACGGTCTTGCCATCGGGCGTCATCAGCACCGAGGTCATCAGGCCGAGCGAGCCGAATCCCTGCGCCACGGTATCCGACTGCACGTCGCCATCGTAGTTCTTGCACGCCCAGACGAACTTGCCGCTCCACTTCAGCGCGGAGGCGACCATGTCGTCGATCAGGCGGTGTTCGTAAGTGATGCCGGCGGCGTCGAACTTGTCCTTGAATTCGTTCTCGAACACTTCCTCGAACAGGTCCTTGAAGCGGCCATCGTACTTTTTGAGGATGGTGTTTTTGGTCGACAGGTAAACCGGCCAGCCGCGGTCGAGACCGTAATTCATCGAAGCGCGGGCGAATGCCCGGATCGAATCGTCAAGGTTGTACATCGCCATCGCGACGCCCGAGCTTTCGAACTCGAACACGTCAATATCGATGTTTTCGCCGTTTTCGCCTTCGAAGACGAGACGCAGCTTGCCCGGACCGGGGATCAGCGTGTCCTTGGCGCGATACTGGTCACCGAAGGCGTGGCGACCGACGACGATCGGATCAGTCCAGCCCGGGACGAGACGCGGCACGTTGTCGATCACGATCGGCTCACGGAACACCACACCGCCCAGAATATTGCGGATCGTCCCGTTGGGGCTGACCCACATTTTCTTGAGGTTGAATTCCTCGACGCGGGCTTCGTCCGGAGTGATGGTGGCGCATTTCACGCCGACGCCATGTTCCTTGATCGCATTGGCAGCATCGATGGTGATCTGATCGTCGGTCTCGTCGCGCTTTTCGATCGAGAGGTCGTAATATTTAAGATCGATATCGAGATAGGGCAGGATCAGGCGCTCGCGGATCCACTGCCAGATGATCTTGGTCATCTCGTCGCCATCGAGTTCGACAACCGGGTTTACGACTTTGATTTTCTGCATGGCCAGCGCCTCATCCTTCTTGGACTACCTGAATTCGATAGGATGTCTGAATTGATCCCTTGCGAGGCGCTCTAGCAGAGGATCGCAGGCTTTCAAGGCGCGCACCGGCCAGAAATGCGAAAAGGCGCCGCTCTCGCGACGCCTTTCGGCCTTCACACGATGGTGGGCGTAGGAAGAGTTGAACTTCCGACCCCTGCGATGTCAACACAGTGCTCTACCACTGAGCTATACGCCCGATCCATCGGATGGTCCGCCGGTTTCCCGGACGGGAGCGGCCCATTAACGCGCCGCCGGGAAACGTGCAAGAGCTAAGCGTTCGCCGTCGCGCGATTTTGGAGCGATCAGAGGCTCGCTTCGCGCTGGTCCTCGAATACGCGCTCTACTTCGAGCACGAGGTCGCGCAGGTGGAAAGGCTTCGAGAGCACCTTTGCGTGCGGCTGTTCGCGGCTGGCACGTAGCGAAACCGCTGCAAATCCTGTGATGAACATCACCTTGGTGCGCGGAGAAATCTCGGCGCAGCGCTGCGCCAGTTCGATCCCGTCCATCTCCGGCATCACGATGTCGGAGAGAAGCAGGTCGAAATGCTCCGCTTCGAGAAGAGGAATCGCGTCGGTCCCGCGGTCGACCGTGCTCACTTCGTAGCCGGCATTTACGAGCGCGCGCTCGAGATAGGTGCGCATGGCTTCTTCATCCTCCGCCAGGAGGATTCGGGGGGCGAGATTCATCGTCATGCGAGCGCGGTACCAGAGTGGAATTAAGAAATCCTACTAAGGATGAGTGTTGCCCATAATCGGGACGGGTTGGCAGGAAAGTGCAAACAGCCGGGAGGCCGAGGGCCGGACACACACGCTGAATTCACCCGGCGTGCAGTTTTCCGGCTTTGACTCGGGCTGCGATTGCGGGCAGCTACTGCCGACAATGAGCCCCTCGAAGCACTCCAGACGGCGCGGCGCAACAAAGGCCGGCCACATCGCCTCGCCGTTTAAGGGCGAATTGCGCAGCGTGAAGGGCGGAGCGGTCGCAGGCGAAGGCGGCGATGGCAATATGGGACCGGCCTTTACGCATGTCGCACCGCCTTCGATGCCGCTGCCGGTTCTCATCGCGGTTCCCCATGCAGGGCGGGTCTATCCTGCTGAAACGCTGGCGCAGATGCGCGATGCCGAACTCAGCCAGCTCCGGCTCGAGGATCGGCATGTCGACCAGCTGGGAGTCGCGATTGCAAAGGCGACGGGAACCGGGCTGATGGTGGCGCATGCTCCGCGCGCGATGCTCGATCTCAATCGGGCGCACGACGATGTCGATTGGGAGATGATTGCAAGGCCGGGGCGCCGTACAAGCAAACCCGAACCTTCGCTGACCTGCACCAATGCCCGTGCTCGCAGTGGACTGGGGTTGGTGCCGAGGCGATTGCCCGGATTCGGTGAAATCTGGCGTGAGAAGCTCTGTCGCGAGGAGCTCGATCGGCGAATCGACCGAATTCATCGACCGTATCACACCTATCTCGCCCGCGAACTGGAACGAATCCGTAATTCATGGGGCGCGGCGCTACTGATCGACCTTCACTCTATGCCGCCGCTCCGGCGTCAGCGGGGGCAGGATCACACTCCGCGGATCGTGCTGGGCGACCGCTTCGGGGCGTCTTGCCACGGCAGCCTGATTGCGCGTGCGATGGGCTTTCTCGGCGATCACGGTTGTCCCGTTGCCCACAACCGGCCCTATTCGGGCGGATATGTGCTGGACCGTCATGCATCGCCGATGCGGGGGCTGCATGCGATCCAGGTCGAAGTGTGCCGGTCGGCCTATCTCGACGACCGTTTGGCGGAACCGACCGAAGCTCTTGAACCCCTCGCGTCGATGCTTGCGGGCATGGTGCGCGAACTCGGGGCGGAGACAGCACATCTTGGAGCATCGGGGCACATGGCACAGGCCGCCGAGTAAACGGGAATTCGTCTCAGAAGGGTTGATTAACCCTCTGACAGACAAGAAAAAACCACCTCGCGCAAGGGGGCGCGCGAGGTGGCCAAGGTTCAGGGAGGACTGCGCCTTACGGCGCAGCTGCAGACGGCTTTGAGGGGGGTACGCCGCCTGCATTCCATAAATAAGAATACGGCGGAGCGCCTTCAAGGGACGCTCCGCCGGAAATTGTCTCGATCCAGCCTCTTTTGGAAGACTGGGAAAGGTCAGGCGTCGGCAGGTGCCGCTGCGCCGTTGGCGTTCGGCGTGGGGACCTTGCCCTGGGCCGATTGCCGTTCGAAGATCGTGCGCATCAGGTTGAGCGAGAACAGGTGGGCGTGGATCAGCATGGCGATGCCGCTCTTGTTCATCTCTTCGACCGTCGCGGCCGGAAGCTCGCGCAGCTTCTTTTCGTCGACCATGCGGAATCCGCGATAAACGAACGGCTTGTCGGGCATATCGTTGCGTGTGATCGCGATTTCGCCGTCCATCAGAATATCGAGCTTTTTCAATTCGTCTAGGAACTGGCGGGTGCGCTGGCCGGCCTCTTCAAACTTCTTGCAGAAATCCAGTACGTTCTGGGTGTACTCGGTCGGCTCGCCGTTCTCGAACAGAGCGTTGCCGTCATCGCGCTTGCCGATTACGCCTGCGGACGGGTCGAAGCACAGCGACATATCTTCGCTGTCCTTTTGCAACTTGGCGAGCATGAACGGGAACCGGCGGACATAGGCTGGGACATAGACGCCCGCTTCGAGCTTGTTGTCCTTGTCGATGAAGGTGTTGACGCCTTCATTGAGGCCAAACAGCGCGATCGGCAGCGGGTTGTCGCCCGCAGTGAACACGATCGGGTAATTGCGCTGCGCATCGACGAATTCGTCAACAGTCAGAGGAATTGCGTGCGTGCTGGCAAGGAAATTGGCGTTCTCGAAGGATCCGGCCTTCCAGTCCGAATGATCGCGACTGTTGAGCGGAAGCAGGTCTTTGTAGAACAGCGGGAGTTGCGGCTGCGGCGCGCTGGCCATGAATTTTCTCCGGAAGATTTAGCGTTGAAGTCTTAGGTCGCGGCCGTCGAGGATCCCGTGCTGGCCGTTCGCGGCGCGCTTTAGGCTGTTGCAACGCCCGGCGCAAGCCGGGGGCGGTCAAGCGGGCACGAGCTTGCCCGGATTGAGCAGGCCCTGCGGATCGAGCGCCTGCTTCACCCTTCGCATGATGGAGAGCGCCACCGGGTCGCCAAGTCGCCCGAGTTCGCCGACTTTCATCTGGCCGATGCCATGTTCGGCGCTGATCGATCCGCCCCATTCGGTGACCAGGTCATATACCCGGGCGCTGATCTGCTTGCCTTCGCCTTCTTCCCATCTGCCGGGAACTGCACCCTCGGGGGCGATGATGTGGAAGTGTACGTTTCCGTCTCCAAGGTGCCCGAAAGCGACCCCGCGCGTGCCGGGGAAAGCCTGCTCGATTTCCGGAATGGCGGTGAGGATGAATTCGGGCATCTTCTCGACCGGCACCGAGATATCGTGCTGCATCGCCGGGCCGAGCGCGCGTTCGGCGGCGGAAATCGAATCGCGCAGCAGCCAGAAGGTCTCCGACTGGCTCTCGTTGGCGGCCAGGACGGCATCCGAAAGCATTTCCGCTTCCATCGCATCGGCGAGCACCTGTTCGAGCCGCGCGCGCAACTCGTCGCTATCGCCATCGCTGGATACGCATTCGATCAGCGCGTTCCATGCGTATCGCTGGTCGAGGGGAGGGCGGGCGTCGGGCAAATGGTCGAGCACGCTTTCAAGGCATTGGTCCGGCACCACCTCGAAGCCTTCGAGCGCATCGCCCATCGCCCTGTCGACATGCCGCAGCAACGCGCGAGCAGCGGTGATTGACGGCAGGCCGATCCACGCGGTGGCCCGCGCCGAAACCGCGGGGAGGAGCCGCAGCGTCGCGGCGGTCACGATCCCGAGCGTCCCCTCTGACCCGATAAGCAATTGCTTGAGGTCGAACCCGCGATTGTCCTTTTTGAGAGCGGTCAACCCGTCGAACATGCTTCCGTCGGCGAGAACCGCTTCGATCCCGAGCACTTGTGCGCGCATGGTGCCGTGGCGCAGGACCTGCGTACCTCCGGCGTTGGTCGAAACGAGCCCGCCGATCGTCGCCGACCCTTTTCCGCCGAGAGTGAGCGGGAAGCGCATATCCGCTGCCTCGGCCGCTTCGTGCAGGGTTTGGAGGATCACCCCGGCCTCGCATACGCACTGGCCCGTTTGCGCGTCGAGCGCGCGGATCGTGTTCATGCGGCGGAGCGAGAGCAAGATCTCGTCGCCGCTGGAATCGGGTGTTGCGCCGCCCGCCATGCCGCTGTTGCCTCCTTGAGGCACGATCGGGATGCGGTGCTTCGCACACAGTTTGACAAGCGCGGCGACCTCTGCGGTCGTCGCCGGAGAGGCAAGCGCCATTGCCCGCCCCGTGTAGCGCCCGCGCCAGTCGGTAAGCCAAGGCGAAAGCAGTTCCGGGTCCGTCGCCAACCCCTTCGGACCAAGCAGGTCTTTGGCTTCCTCCAGGAAGGTGTCTTGCTGTGTAGTCAGGCTCGTCATAGTGGCCTCTATGTCACAGCTTGGCGTGATAGTGCCAGTCGCTAGCGCCAAAGCGAGCGGGCAGTTAAGCCAAGGTTCAATCGTTTCCGCTAGGGATGCGGGCATTGAGTTGGATCGCGTAGGCACCCTCACGGTGCCGATCGCAAGGAGGATTTTCCGCATACATGCCGAGCCTGCTCGCCCTGGCAACGCCGCTGGCGCTGTTGCTGCCCCTGCTCGGGCCGAGCAGCGCGGGTGCACCGGCGGCGATGATGGCGGGGAGCGGAAAAAGCCCTGCTCCGGAAGTCTCGGCCCGCGAGCCGATCATCTACGGACAGAGCGGTCTCGTTGCCCCGCTGGATGCCTTCAATGACGAACAGACCGTGCGTCAGATCCGGATCGAGCAGCGGGTGATCGTCCGGATTTCCCCCCGCCAGTCGCGCAATCGCAACGAATTGCTGGCCCAGCTGCCGCAGGAATCGCTCAGGACCCGTTACGAAGAACGCAAAATGGAGAAGTGCCTACCGGTGAACCGCATCGCCGGGGTACAAACCGGCAGCGGCAATCGCCTGCTGCTATTCATGCGCGATAACCGGATCGTTTCAGTGAACCTGGAAAAGGCCTGCCGCGCGAGGGATTTCTACTCGGGCTTCTACGTGGAACGGAACGAAGACGGGCAATTGTGCGTCGACCGTGACGAGCTGCAATCGCGCAGCGGCGCGAAGTGCGAAGTCGAGCGGATGCGTCAGCTGGTGGCAGTCGAGGACTGACGCGACGCTTGCCATCGCGCGTGCGCCTTCGTGATTCTTGACTTTCCGGACAATTTTCCGCAGAGGCGGCGCGCCCCTTGCGGCTCCTTACGAATGGGAGCGCGGATGAGGGCATTTTACACATGGCGGCCCACGCGCCGCCTTATCCGGACATTACGATACGCATGACCTTCGCCGATCTCGGCCTTTCGCCTGAATTGCTCAAAGCCGTCGAGGACGCGGGCTATACCGAGCCGACTCCTATCCAGGCCGAGGCAATCCCCGCAGTCCTTATGATGAAGGACCTGATCGGTATCGCGCAGACCGGCACCGGCAAAACCGCGAGCTTCGTGCTGCCGATGATCGATGTGATGGCCGCCGGGCGCCGCCGCGCGCTTATGCCGCGTTCGCTGATCCTCGCGCCAACGCGTGAATTGGCCGCACAGGTCGCCGAGAATTTCGAGAAGTACGGCAAGAACCACGATCTCAAGCTCGTTCTGCTGATCGGCGGGGTGCAGATGGGCGACCAGCTCAAGGCGCTCGACGAAGGCGTCGATGTGCTGATCGCGACGCCGGGCCGGATGATGGACCTGTTCGAGCGCGGCAAGATCCTGCTTTCGGGCTGCGAGCTGCTGGTGATCGACGAAGCCGACCGGATGCTCGACATGGGCTTTATTCCCGACATCGAGTTTATCTGCTCGAAGCTGCCTGAAACTCGTCAAACGATGCTGTTTTCGGCCACGATGCCGCCGCCGATCGAGAAACTGGCTAAGAAGTTTCTGAACAATCCGAAGAGGATCGAGGTCAGCCGCCGAGCATCGACAAACGAGAATATCACCGCGTTCAAGATCCCGGTGCAGGCTCGCAAGAAGCGCGAGACGCTGGAATGGCTGCTTGCCAACGATCAGGTCGAGACGGCGATCATCTTCGCCAACCGCAAGACCACCGTTCGCGAGCTCAACAAGCATTTGCAGAAGCGGGGCTTTGCGAGCGGAGAGATCCATGGCGACATGGACCAGTCGAGCCGGATCAAGGAGCTCGACCGTTTCAAGGCCGGCGATGTCAACATCCTGGTCGCTTCCGACGTCGCCGCGCGCGGGCTCGACATCAAGGGCGTCTCGCATGTCTTCAACTTCGACACGCCCTGGCACCCGGACGACTATGTCCATCGCATCGGTCGCACAGGTCGGGCAGGGGCCAAGGGTCGAGCTTTCACCTTCGTCGCCGATGAGGACGCCGAGGCAATCGCCAATGTCGAGAAGCTGACCGGCAGCAAGATCAAGGTCTTCGGCAAGGAAGACGTGCGCGTCGAACTCGCCGGTGCAGCAGGTGAAACGAAGGAAGACAAGCCGAAACGCTCGCGTGCCCGCAAGCAGGATGATGAACGCGAGGAGGCTCCTTCCAAGCCCAAATCCAAGCCCGCGCCCAAGCGCGAGAGGGCTCCGCGCAAAGAGAAGGCGGACGAAAAGCCCGAGCAGGAGCGCAAGCCGCGCCGCCGCCGGGATGAGGATAGCGATCCCGGCTCGGCAGACGAATGGAACGGTCCGAAGCCGGGCTTCCTCGACGTCGGTTTCGGCGGCTGAGGGGAGGGGCGGGAACCGCCCTTTAAATCCTTACAAATCTCGTGCACACTTACCCTCTGAAATAAAAGGGGGGAAGTTTCTTGAGGTATTATCTTGCTGCTGCATTCGCATTTGCGCTCACCGCCTGTGGCGGAGGCGATGCCGGTGAGCAGGACGTGCTCGATCAGGTCGAGGCGCTGAACAGGGATGTCACGGGCGAAGGCAGCACGGCGGGACTGGTCATGGGCTTCGAAGTCTATCCGGGCTCGGAAGTCACAACCAATATGAGCAGCGCTGAGCTTTCGATGGTGATGTTCGAGACGAACGACGGCACCGACGATATTCTTTCCTATTATCGCGGGGAGGCGGAACAGCGCGGATTCGAAGTGACCGAATACGAGAGCACGTCGACCGCTCGCGGCATCAACGGAAAGACCGCAGACGGTGCCGAGATTAACGTGCATGTCGTCGACAATGGCGACACGCGTACCGGCGATATGTCGATCCGCACCAAGTCGTAGGTCGTTTCGACTTTGCCGTCGGCTAGGCGACTCGCGCCAACTGGTACATCATCTCGACATATCCCATTGTCGCCTCGGTGATTCCCGCGACCTTGGGATTGGTCGAGTCGATAACGTAGTACTCGTTGGGCGCATGGGCTCCCGATCCGTGACCCATCCCGAAATGTCCGGCGGGGATTGATACCGGGGGAGCGGTGAACACCGCACCCGGCCACGATCCGGCGAGCCTTGGGTTGAGGTTGGCCTTGACCCCCATTGCCTCATAAGCCGCAAGCTGCGCCTGCACGAGACGGCTGTCTTCAGAGACCTCTGTCGGATCGTAACCACCAGACACGTTCATCTCGACATCGGCAAACCCCTTGGCATCGAGGAAGTCGCGCAGTTTGCGTTCCGCTTCGGCGCGCGTCTGGTTCGGCACCAGCCGCAGGTCGAGTTTGGCCACGGCCTTGCCCGGCAGTACGGTCTTGCCGCCCGGCCCGGTGTAACCCGCAACAAGCCCTTCGATATTAACTGTCGGCTCCTGTGCAAGTCGTTGCAGTGCTTGGTTGTAGGGCAGATCGTCGATCCAGTAATTGACGCCGAGCGACGCCTTGTGCCGCGCCTCGTCACCGGCCGCTGCGGCGATATCGATCAGCTCCTTCTCGCGATCGGTCAGCGGCCGGACGTTCTCGAACCAGCCATCGATCGCGACCGTGTTGCCATCGGGCGTGACCAGCGTGTTGAGCGCCTGGACCAATCGCCAGACCGGCGAATCCACCATCGCCTTGAGACTGGAGTGGATGTCGCCCTTGGGCCCGCGGCCCCAGCTCTCGCCCGAAGCAATGAGCTCGAGCTCGATGATCCCTTTCGATCCGAGGTTGAGCGAGACTTCGCCGTTGGGTCCTTGCCAGCTGGCGGGGATGAAAATGCCTTCGCACTTCCGCAAGGCCGCCAGAACATTCGGTTTGGTCGCGACCTGCCGGAAGTTGGGCGATCCGATCTCTTCCTCCCCTTCGCAGATCAGCGCGACGTTGACGGGTGGCGTGACTCCGGCGCGCTTCATCGCGTGGAGCGCCGCGAGGAAGGTTGCTTCCGGCCCCTTCTGGTTCACGGCCCCGCGTCCCATGATCGCGCGGCCCCAGCCTTCGACCTCCACGATCTCGGCAGCGACCGGGTCCGATCTCCATTCGCTCGGATCGAACTGCTTGACGTCGTACATGAAATAGATGCCGAGCGTGCGTGCGGCCCCGTTGTCCATGTATCCGAATACTCCGGGGTGACCGTCGGTCGGGACGATCTCGATCCCGCTGAAGCCTGCGTCGCGCGCCAGCTCCGCCATGTACCGTGCGCCTTCCTCCATATTGAGGTCCTCGGCGGCGATCGAAGGCAGGCGGATCCAATCCTGGATGCGCTTGATGTCAGCGGCACGATTGGCCTCGGCGGCGGCGCGGATTGCGGTGCGGGGACCGCGCTGTGCGAATGCGACCCCTGGAAAGAGAGACGCTCCGGCACCAACCAGCATCGAATTGCGAATTAACGTGCGACGATCCAGCATGATTTGCCCCCTGTCCGGATTTGCGAGCGATGCTGCACGCACCGGTGAAATCAGGCAAGCGTTTAACGTGCAAGGATCGATCTGTTCGATTTTGTCGGGGAGTTCGCATAGCTGCTATGATAGGGCTGTAGGGAAGCTACGAACGCAAAGGAGCGAAACGGGACATGATCAGGCAACTGCTTGTGCTGCTTGTGCTGCTGGCATGGCCAACGACGGTTTGGGCGCAATCCGCGATACCGACATGGTCGACCACCGATATTGCAGCGCTGCTGCGCTGGGTCGATGCCGCGCCTGAGGATGCCTTGCCCAAGCCCAGCGCGGCCGAACTTGAAGCGGCGATTGCCGATGGCGAAGCTGGCGCAATCGATTCAGCCGCAAACGATCTCGCGCTTCGGCTTGCGCGGATGCACTTGCTCGGTTCGGCTGGCCGGACCGCCCGCGCAGGCTGGCGGATCGTCGATACCGACGCCGATATCGATCTCGAACCGATGTTGGCGAATGCGCTGCAATCGGGTGCGCTGGATACTTTTTTCGCGCTGCTGCGCCCGACCCACCCCGAATATTCGCGCCTGCGGGCTGCCTATGGCGCCGATGAGATCGACCAGGAAAGTCGCGAGGCGATCGCGCGCAATATGGAGCGCTGGCGCTGGATGCCGCGCTCGCTCGGCGAGGATTACGTCTTGGTCAACGCCGCCGAATTCAGAGCCCGGCTGTGGCGCGATGGCGAATTGGCCGGGACCTGGCCGGTGATCGTCGGCAAAACCAGCACGCCGACACCGGTGTTCGACACAAAGATCGAAGGCGTGATCTTCAATCCGTGGTGGAACATCCCGGCGAGCATCGTGCGCGAGAGTGTCGGGGCGCTGGTGCGGCGCAATCCGGCAGCGGCCCGCGCGCGAGGCTATGTCTGGTCGGACGGGGTCTATCGACAAAAGCCGGGGCCCAACAATGCGCTGGGACAGATGAAGCTCGTGATGCCCAACCCCTATTCGGTCTATATGCACGATACGCCGGGCAAGCATCGCTTTGCCGAGGAAGTGCGGACCTTCAGCCACGGCTGCATCCGTACCGGCGACGCGATCGGATATGCCGCGACGCTGCTCGAAGGGGTGAAGACGCGCGAAGAGATCGACGCGATTGTCGCTTCGCTGAAGACCACGCGGGTCGATCTGGAGAAACCCATTCCGGTCTACGTCGCGTATTTCACCGCAGTGGGTGACGGCGAGGGCGGTGTGAAAGTCCTGACCGACGTCTACAATCGCGACCGGCGGGTCCGGCTGGTGAGACTGGAGACCGAGTGTTCGGGACAAGCGTGACCGGAGAGGGCCTGACGAGGTGCCGGCGAAGTTGACAAAGTTGACACTGTGTCACCCTGCATCTTTGCCCTTAAATATCTGAAAATATGATAAGAAAGGGCCGTTTTGCGAAGTTGACACTTTGCAAAATCGAAAATTGCGCGGCGTCCGTTGCGGCATCGCGGCGGGCAAGCAATCGACGAGGTCAAAGAACGTTTGGGAGAATAGCGGGCCGGGCGGATGTAGGAAAATCCGATCGGGTTCTCGATCGATTACCCCACCACCTTCACGAAGCTGTCGATCACGCGCTTGGTGCCGTATTCCTCGAATTCGATTTCGAGCTTGTTGCCTTCCTGGTCGGTGACGCAGCCGATGCCGAACTTGTCGTGGCTCACCATCGCGCCGATGGCGATGTCGCTGCGGGGTTTGGCGGCGAAGCTCGCGGCGCTCCGGCCCGGTTCGCGCACGCGCTGTTGTTTCGTCTCGTAGCCGGTTGCGATGGCGCGCTGCCAGCCGGGGCCGCGCGTTTGCGCGCGCTCCGGACGGTCGCGGGCGACATGGGCGAAGGGGTCTTCGTTTTCGCTCCAGTTGGCGCGCCAGAGAGAAGCGCCGCCGGTGAGCGTCGTTTCCTGATCAATGTGTTCTTCGGGCAGTTCCTCG
Source organism: Erythrobacter sp. GH1-10 (assembly GCF_045363165.1). NCBI lineage: Bacteria > Pseudomonadati > Pseudomonadota > Alphaproteobacteria > Sphingomonadales > Erythrobacteraceae > Erythrobacter > Erythrobacter sp. GH1-10. The sequence goes on from NZ_JBJFLP010000001.1 coordinate 1,514,769, forward strand.
ATGAAGCGCGAGGGGATGCTGCTGGTCCACTGGCCGTAGATGCGGCGGTTGGCGGCATGGAGGATAGTGCAGCGGCGCTTGGCCCGCGTGATCGCGACGTAGGCGAGGCGGCGTTCTTCTTCGAGTGATGCCAATCCGCCTTCGTCGATCGCGCGCTGCGAGGGGAATACGCCTTCCTCCCAACCGACGCAGAACACGTTGTCGAATTCGAGTCCCTTGGCAGCGTGGATCGTCATGATGGTGACGGTTTCCTCGTCGTCGCGACCATCGGTGTCCATCACGAGCGCGACGTGTTCCAGGAAATCGCCGAGCGTCTCGTAATCCTCCATCGCTCGGGCGAGTTCGGAGAGGTTTTCGGCGCGGCCTGCGCTTTCGGCGCTGCGGTCGTTCGCCAGCATGTCGTTGTAGCCGCTTTCGTCCAGCACCAGCCGCAGCAGGTCGGCGGGAGTCATGTCCTCCGCCGCCTCGCGCCAGGCGAGGAATTGCCGCAACAAGCCGCCGATCGTGTTCGATGCGCGAGCGGGTAGTTCGTCGCTGTCCGCAAGGTCGAGTGACGCCGCAGCGAGGGGCATGCCTGTGCGCCGCGCATGCTGGTGCATTTTCTCGAGCGTCTTCGCGCCGAGCCCGCGCTTTGGCTGGTTGTAGATCCGCTCGAACGCGAGGTCGTCCTGCGGCTGGGCGATCACCCGCAGGTATGCGAGCGCGTCGCGGATTTCGGCGCGCTCGTAAAAGCGGAAGCCGCCGATGATCCGGTAATTGATCCCGATCTGGATAAACCGGTCTTCGAATTCGCGGGTCTGGTACTGCGCGCGCACCAGGATCGCGATCTGGTTGAGGTCCGCGCCTTCGCCTTCGAGCCGCTCGATCGCCTCGCCCACGCGGCGCGCTTCCTCGGGCGCGTCCCACACGCCGATCACCTTGACCTTGTCGCCGCCGTTCGCCTCGGTCCACAGCGTCTTTTCATGGCGCTGCGAATTGGCGCGGATCAGGCCCGACGCCGCGCCGAGGATGTGCGGGGTCGAACGGTAGTTCTGTTCGAGTCGCACGACATGTGTGCCGGGAAAGTCCTTCTCGAACCGCAGGATGTTGGCGACCTCGGCCCCGCGCCACGAATAGATCGACTGATCGTCGTCCCCCACGACGCAGATGTTCTTGTGACTTTGCGCAAGCAGCCGCAGCCACAGATACTGGACCGCGTTGGTGTCCTGATACTCGTCGACGAGGATGTATTTGAAACGCTGCTGGTAATCCTCCAGCACATCGGTGTGCTTGCGGAAGATGTTGAGCACATGAAGCATCAGATCACCGAAGTCGCAGGCGTTCAGTGCCTTGAGCCGATCCTGATACAGCCGGTACATCGCCTGACCCCGCCCGTTGGCGAAGGCTTCGTTCTCGTTCGCGTCGAGATCGCCGGGATTGAGCCCGCGGTTCTTCCAGCGGTCGATCAGCGCGGCGAGCTGGCGCGCGGGCCAGCGCTTTTCATCGAGATCGTTCTCCCTGATCAGCTGCTTGAGCAGCCGGAGCTGATCGTCGGTATCGATGATCGTGTAGTTCTGTTCCAGCCCGACCAGTTCGGCATGGCGGCGCAGCATTTTTGCGCAGATCGAATGAAACGTGCCGAGCCACGGAATGCCCTCGCTTGCGACGCCCAAATGCCCTGCGACTCGTTCGCGCATCTCGCGAGCGGCCTTGTTGGTGAAGGTGACGCACAGGATCTGGCTCGGCCAAGCCCGCCGCGTTGCGACGAGGTGCGCGAGCCGCGCCGTCAGCGCCGCGGTCTTTCCCGTTCCGGCACCCGCGAGCATCAGCACCGGCCCCTCGGTGGTCAGCACGGCCTCGCGCTGCGGCGGATTCAGCCGCGCGGCGTAGGGCGGCAACGGGCCTTCGACAGGGGGTGAGGAGGGGGTAAGATCGCTCATCGCAGTGCTGTGAACAGGTAGAGAACGTGTGGGCTGCTCGCAAGGGCGCTTTGGAGACAATGCACCGGGGTGTTTCCGCTAGGGATTTCGCTCCGCCGCGATTTGGCCACGCCTCTCGTCCGGACGTGCCAGCGCCGGGGCATTCGGACAGTGTGGGCTCTTCCACCGCGGAAAGAACCGGTGCATCAAAGACTTGTCGGTCGGAAGGGGAGAGCCCGGTCGGTGGCTAAGGTTTAGGGTCGCGTTCGTCTGCGCTTGGGAATTTTTCTAAGGAGAATCCCATGCGACAATCACATATCTATCTCGCTGCCGTCGCTGTCGCGACAATCGGCCTCGTCGTCGCTGCGCCCGGTGCTTCGCAAAACGACATGCCGGTCCCGTCCGGCGAAGCGCCGATCGACCAGATGGCGCCAGCAATCCCGCCGCCCGATCTCGCGCCGGACCAGCAAGCGGAATACGACAACTGGCCGCCCGACCGGAAATACGCCTACGATTCGTGGCCGGCGGAGACCAAGGGTTATTACTGGTCGCTCTCGCCCGAGCGGCAGGATCTGTTCTGGCGGTTGTCGGACGAGGACAAGATCGCGCTCACCGCAATGACCGGGACCGAGCGCGAATCGGCCTGGGAGATGATCGAACAACGCGCGGGGCAGAGCCCCGATGCGGTCGACAACATGTCCGAGCCACCCGAAGGCGGCTGATCTCACACACATTCCTCAGCCGTCGGCGGGAGGGCCTTCGGGCGCAGCGTCCGGGTCGGCAGCGGTGAGCAACGTAAGCTTGCCCTTGCCGATCCGGCGTTCTGCTTCGACGGTCAGGCCGTCGACATCGACGGTTTCCCTCGCGCCGGTTTCAACCGCCATCCACGTGGCCGGGCCAATCCAGCCGAGCCTCAGCAGCCGGTCGAGCGCGACGCTCCCGGCACCTGTGCGATAAGGCGGGTCGAGCAGGATCAGGTCGTAGGGTTCGCGCGCGGGCCGCAAATGCATCACCGATATCGCCTCGACCGTGGTGCGCGAGCGCGCATCGAGCGTGGCGATGTTCTGCTTGATCGCGTCGAGCGCGGCTCGGTCCTGTTCGACGAACAGGCAATGCGCCGCTCCACGCGAGAGCGCTTCCAAGCCCAATGCGCCCGATCCCGCGAACAGGTCTGCCACCCGCAGGCCTTCGAAGCTGCCAAGCCGGCTGGTCAGCATGGAAAACAGCGTCTCTCGCGTTCGATCGGCAGTCGGGCGGGTCGCTTCCCCCTTTGGCGCGACGAGTTTGCGCCCGCGCCATTCGCCCGCGATGATCCTCATTGGCGCCCCTGCTTCAGGCTCGAGCGGAACCGGTCGAGATCGCCTTTGCGAATGCGCGCCGCCTGCCCGCGCGGAAGGTCGCCGAGATGGAATGGGCCATAGGCGGTGCGGATCAGGCGGTTCACCTTGAGCCCGAGATATTCGAGCACACGGCGCACCTCGCGGTTCTTGCCTTCGGTGATGGTCATTTCGATCCAGTGGTTCTTCACACCCGAACCCCCAGATCCGTGATCGAGATTGGCATCGATCGAGCCATAGCGGACGCCGTCGATTTCGACGCCTTCGCTCAGGCTTTCGAGCTGTTCCTGCGATACTTCGCCAAACGCCCGTGCGCGGTAGGTGCGCGGAACTCCGTTGGCAGGCAGCTCCATCTGCCGTTTCAGGCCACCGTCATTGGTCAGCAGCAACAGGCCTTCGGTGTTGAGGTCGAGCCGACCGATCGGCATCACCCGCGGCGTATCCTTGGGCAGCGCGTTGACGAGCGCGTCGTAGATCGTCGCCCGGCCTTTGGGATCGCGCTCGGCGGTGATCAGCCCGGTTGGCTTGTGAAACGCGTAAAGCTGGGTCGGCTCGGGCGCGGTAACCGGTTTGCCGTCGACGCTCACGCCCCTGAGGCTGGTGAGGAAGGTCGCCGGTGTCTCGACCGGCTTGCCGTTCAGCGTGATACGCTTGTCGGCAATCATCCGCTCGATCTCGCGGCGGCTGGCGACGCCCGCACGCGCCAGCAGCTTGGCGATGCGGTCGCCTTCGGGCCGATCTTCGGACTGTTTGGGGTTGGTGGGCATGCGGCGCGACTAGGCGCTCAGTTCACCGCCCGCAAGTATTCCTGCACTGTCTCGTCGAAGCGCTTGATCCCGCCTTCGAGCGTGCCGAGCGTAATGTGATCGACCGCGCCGCTTTCGAGACCCTGCTGGCCCAGTTCCGCCGCCCGGAAATCCTCGGACCCGAACACTCCGCCATCGAGCAGCGCCCAGCTGCGCTCCCAGTGATCGCGCGCCTTGTCGGTCGCGGGCGCTTCGGGGATCAGCATGAAATCCTCGACCAGCGTAAGATCATGCGCCTGCGGCATCAGCACCATCACATTCACATAGTCTGGGCTGGGCACGATTACCGTCGCGGGCAGAAGCTGGTATGCAAAGGTGATCACCCGGCGCAGCGCCGCCATGTCGGTGAAATCGACGCCCTCGACCTCTTCGAGCCGGCCCACGGCAGAACGCATGTGCGGCCCGACCGTGTCCCCGGCGGTGATCCCGTCCTTGAAGAACGGTCCGATGGTGTTCGCATGGAGCCGCAACACATGGTAGCTTTCGAGGAAGGCATCCATGATGAGCTTCCAGTTGCCTTTCACCGTGTGCGTGCGGCGCCGGAAGAGGAAGCTCTGTTCCATCGCGAAAGCGCTGAAATCTTCGCCCAGCGTTTCGGCGAGGCTGAAATCCGCGTCCGCCTGCGGCGAAAACCAGATCAGCCCGCCCGCTTCGCAACTCGGCAGTTCCTTGAGGCCGTATTGCGCCTTGTCGAGGCCGGGGAAGGTGTCCGCCCGGGGCAGGGCAAGCAGCCTACCATCGAGTTGGTAGGTCCAGGCGTGATAGGGGCAGACCAGTTTCGAGGAGCACTGCACATCCTCGCCTTCGACGAGGCGCGTGCCGCGATGCTGGCAGACATTGAGGAAGACGTGCGCCTCGCCCTGCTTGTCGCGGGTAATCAGCAGCGGGCGACCGGTCTGGTCGTGCGGCACCGCCATGCCCGGCTCGGGCAGAAGTGCCGAGGGACACAGCACCTGCGGCAACCGGTCGAACAGTGCGCGTTTCTCCGCTTCGAAATGCGCCGGGTCGGTGTAGCGGCTCGCGGGCACCGTCTGGGTGCCATGGGTTTCCCGGGTCTCCCCGTTGCGAACTGCTTCGGCGAGCGCGAGTTGACCGTCGGTCGGGCGCAGCGGCTCGCCGGTGTGCTTGTCCAAAGCTGTTGATGGCGTTGTGGGCGCGTTCATCGCGGCGTTCCTATTCCTCTCATCCGCAGCTAGTGTTGCACCACTTTTGACCCGCGACAAGGACGCTAGGGAATGGCCGAGACCGCCGAAGCCAAAAAACCGGGCGCGCTAAAGGCGCTGGGAATCGCGCTGAGCAACCGCAAGACCTTCTTCATGCTGGTCTTCGGCTTCGCCAGCGGGCTTCCGTTCGCGCTGTTCCTCGGCACCTTGTTCGCCTGGCTCACCGAGGCCGAGGTCGATCTCGAGACGATGGGAATCTTCTCGCTGATCGGGCTGGCTTATGCCTTCCAGTTCCTGTGGTCGCCGCTGATCGACAAGGCGAATCTCCCGGGACTGAGGCGGCTCGGAAGGCGAAAGCAGTGGATCGTGCCGATGCAGATCGCGCTTGGCATTATCCTCGTGACGATGAGTGTGCTCGAGCCCAGGACGCAGCTCGGCTGGTTCAGCCTGCTTGCGGGGATCGGCGCATTTGCAAGCGCGACGCAGGACATCGCGATCAACGCCTGGCGCATCGACGTGGCGGACGAGAAGGCGACGCTCGATATCCTCTCGACCGTCTACCAGATGGGTTACCGCTTCAGTTCGCTGGTCGGCGGCGCGCTCGGCCTGATCATCGCGGCGCGGATCGGCTGGCCCGAGACCTACATGATGATGGGCGGAATCCTGCTCGCCGCCGGCTTTATCGGGCTATTCGCGCCCAATGCGGCGGATGACAAGGTTATCGGCGAAGCTCCGGCCGACGAGCAGGTGCTCGCGCTCCGAAAGGCAGGCGAGCTACACCCTTCCGTTCGTGCCAGGGCGTTGGGCCTCGTCGGGCTGCTTTGGGCGCTCGCGATCGGCGTTGTGCTGGCCTTCATGATCATGTCGATGACCTATGCGCCCGAAGATCGCCCGAATCCGACCGAGTTCACCAAGAATTTCGGTCCGTGGATCATCGTGGCGACGATCATCCTGCCCGCGCTGATTGCGGGCTGGCTTTCGACAAAGAAGCGGGACGGGCATTTTCTGCTCTTGGAGGACGCGCCCGCTGCGACCGGCGGCGCCTATGCGATGGACCATCTCTATCGTGCGTTGGTATTGCCGCTTGTGGAATTCGTCGGACGCCTCGGCTGGAGCCTCGTCCTCATTCTCGCGGTTGTGCTGACCTATCGCATTTGCGACGCGATCTGGGGGACCTTTGCCTATCCGTTCTATCTGGGCGAGCTGCAGTATTCGAATGACGAGGTGGCTTTCGCCTCGAAGTTCTTCGGGGTCGGAGCGATCATTCTCGGGCTGGCGGTCGGAGGACTGATGCTGACAGTAATCGGGCGGATGGCGACCTTGCTCATCGGCGGCTTGCTCGCCGCGCTCACCAACCTGCTTTACGCCGATCTCGCGATTGGCGGGCATTACATGCAGGCGATGAGCGATGCGGTCGGCTTCACCTGGGCGATCAGCCAGGTGCCGGTGATCGGCAGTCCAGCCTTGGCGAAGCTCACCATCACGATCGGATTCGAAAACCTTGCCATCGGCATTGCCGGCGCGGCCTATATCGCGTGGCTGTCCAGCATCGTCTCGAAGAAATTCAGCGCGGTGCAATATGCGTTGCTCTCCTCGCTCACCCTGCTGGTCGGCACTCTCGGGCGCGGCGCGCTGGGAGAGATGATCGAGAACCAGGGCTATTTCGATGTCTTCGTGCTGACGACACTGATCGGATTGGGAGCGGTCGTGTTGGTGGCGTTCGAATGGTGGCGGCAGGCGCGCGCCGGAGCCAATTCGGGTGTGGTGACGCCTGATCCGGTGGCGCAGCCCGCGGAGTGAACGGCGCGGCCCGCAATATGTGGGCTTCGATCCGGCCGTATCTCGAAAAGGAATCGCTCGCCGCTTTCTTCGTCGGTGTGTCTTCCGGCTTTCCCTACGCGATGATCGGCGCGACGCTGACCACGCGGTTGGCGCAGGACGGGATCGACAAGGCGACCGTGACCGGCTTTGCGCTCGTCTTCCTCGCATACAATCTGAAATGGAGCTGGGCGTGGATCGTCGACGGGGTGCGGCTGCCAGTCATCGGAGCGCTGGGCCAGCGCGTGTCGTGGATGTTGCTGTCAGGCCTTCTGGTGATCGCGGCGGCTATCAATCTCGCACTGGTCGATCCCTCGCAGCATATCGCTGCGACCGTCCTCGCAGCGGTGCTGCTCGGCGTCGCCGGGGCGACCTTCGATGTCGTGATAGACGCCTACCGGATCGAAACGCTCAAGCCTTACCAGCTCGGAACCGGATCGGGGATGAGCCAGTATGGTTGGCGCATCGGCGCTGCGGGGGCGGGCGCGCTCGCACTGGTTGTGGCGGCGCGAGCCGGGTGGGAGTGGGCGTATCTCGCTTGCGCTGCCTTTGCGCTTCCGGCGATGCTGACTGCAGTGGTGTTGGGCGAACCCGCTCGGCACAAAATCGTAATCGCCCGTAAAGGGGTGGGGGAGGTGTGGCAGTCTATTGCCGGGCCGTTCGGCGAGTTTTTTCGGCGTAACGGTGCCTGGCTCGTGCTCGCCTTCATCCTCGTCCACAAGATCGGCGACAAGCTCGCCAACCTGACTTTCCGGCTGCTGTTCGACGATCTCGGCTTCAGCAATGACGAGATCGCGCTCTACGATGTCGGCCTTGGCTTCTGGGCCTTCATGGTCGGCATCTTCGTGGGCGGGATCATCTATGCGCGCATGGGCGTGAAGCAATCGGTTTTCCTCGCGCTTGTGCTGATGGCGGTCTCGAATCTCAGCTTCGCAGGTCTCGCGCTGGCAGGACATTCGAACCTCGGCATGGCGAGCGCGATCGGGTTCGAGAATTTCGCCAGCGGCTATGGCGGCGTGGTGGTGGTCGCCTATTTCTCGGCGCTGTGCGACCTGCGCTTCACCGCCGCGCAATACGCGCTGATCAGCGCTGCGGCGAGCGTCGTTGGGCGGGTGCTGACGGGGACGACGGCGGGCGGACTGATCGAGTGGATCGGCTATGTGAATTTCTATGTGCTGACGACCGTGCTGGCGCTGCCCGGGATCGCGCTGTTCGCGTGGATGATGCGCAGCGGACTGGTCGACGAGGCGATGGGAACGGCGGGGACGGAAACTGCACCTTAGCGATTATTCCAATTTCCGCTCGCCCTGAGTTTGTCGAAGGGCTGCACTTTCTTCTTTTCCAGCAGCCCGGAAAGAAGGACGGTGCTTCGACAGGCTCAGCATGAGCGGATTTTCCTAATCCGGAATCTCGTCGTTGAGCCGCAACACTTCGCCCGCGAGATAGAGCGATCCCGCGATCAGGATAGGAAAATCGTCCGATGGAATGGTCAAGAGCGCGTCCTCGATACTGTCCGCCGCGCGCGCGTCCGGGCCAAAGGCTTCGGGCGGATGGCTGTCGTGGTTGGGGACGGGGACGATGGTAAGGCTTCGCACCTTGTCGCCCAGCGGATTCAGCAGCGAGCGGGGATCCTTGTTGTCGAGCATGCCGAGGATGAGGTGCACGGGGCCGCCAATGCTGTTGGCCAAGGCCAATCCCGCACTGGGGTTATGCGCGCCGTCCAGTATGACCAGCTGTCCATCGACAAGTAAGGTCAGTGGCCCAGGGCCAAGCGATTGCATGCGGGCAGGCCAAACCCAATCTCTCTTGCCTTGTTCGATGGCACGTTCCGAGATCGAAATCTTGTCCTGCAAACGGAGCATCGCCGAGGCCAATCCGGCGTTGATAGCTTGAGGTGGGATAGGGAGCGACTGTGAGATCGGAATCTCGAAATCCCTGAGCCATTCAAAGAGCGGTGCACCCACATCTGCCGCCACGTCCCGGATCGCAGCCACTGCCTCGGGCGGATACTCTGCGCCCAGCGTCACCAGCGGCACGCCCTTCTTCGCGATCCCCGCCTTCTCGAACGCGATCCGAGCCATCGGCTCGATCGGTACGCCTTCCTCCGGCGCGAGCAGGAAGCGTTCGTGATCGATCCCCAGCGCCGCGATCCCGCACGCCGCCAGCACCTCGGGTTCCAGCACGTTGGTCGCATCGAGCCTGCCGCCGAGGCCGACCTCGACCACGCAGGCATCGGCCGGGACGCGGGCAAATTCGGTGAAGGCGGCGGCGATGCTGATCTCGAAGAAGCTGCACCCGAGCCCCTCGGCAGCGTCGAACACCTCTTCGAGCAGGTCGGCGAGGCGTGCATCCTCGATCAGCTTGCCCGCCACCCGGAAGCGTTCGTTGTAGCGCACGAGATGCGGCGAGGTGGTGACGTGGACCTCGTAGCCTTCCGCCTCGAGCATGGCGCGCAGGAAGGCACAGGTCGATCCCTTGCCGTTGGTCCCGGCGACATGAAAGGTCGGTGGCAGCCGGCTGTGGGGATCGCCGAGCCGCGAGAGCAATTCGCGCACCGCATCCAGACCGAGCGTGTCGCGCTGGATGCTGAGCCCCGCCAGCCGATCCAGCTGCGCCTGCACGCGCGGATCGTCCGATCTGCCCATATCCCTCATCTAGGGGTTGCCTGCGTCAGGCGGCTGCTTTGGGCTGAAGGTAATCGATCACGCTAGAGAGCGTCTCCTTCAGCTCCTTGCGGTGCACCACCATGTCGACCATGCCGTGCTTGTGGAGGTATTCGGCCCGCTGGAAGCCCTCGGGCAACTGCTCGCGGATCGTGTCCTGGATCACGCGCTGGCCCGCGAAACCGATCAGCGCGCCCGGTTCTGCGATATGGATGTCGCCGAGCATCGCGTAGCTTGCGGTCACCCCGCCTGTGGTCGGATCGGTCAGCACGACGATGTACGGCAGGCCTGCCGCTTTGAGGCGCCGCGTCATCACGGTCGCGCGCGGCATCTGCATGAGGCTGAGAATGCCTTCCTGCATGCGCGCGCCGCCCGCTGCGGTGACGACGATATAGGGGCACTGGCGGTCGAGCGCGCGCTGCGCCCCGTCGCAGAAGGCCTGTCCCACGGCCATGCCCATCGATCCGCCCATGAAGCCGAAATCCTGCACGCCGACCACCGCCGGACGGCCCTCGATCGCGCCCGAACCGACGCTGAAGGCATCGTCATGCGGATTCTTGCCGCGAGCCTCTTTCAGGCGGTCGGTGTATTTCTTGGAATCCTTGAACTTGAGCGGGTCCTCCTCGACCTGCGGCTGCGGCAGCAGCTCGAACCCCTCGTCGAGCAGCAAAGCAAGCCGCTGGTCGGCGCTGATCCGGCCGTGATGCTCGCAGCGCGGGCAGACGTGCAGATTGTCTTCATATTCCTGCACGAACAGCATTTCCTGGCAGGACTTGCATTTGACCCACAGGTCTTTCTCGGTGCTGTTCTTTTCCGAGCCGAAGCCCAGCGAATTGCGGACGCGGGTGAACCAGTTCATGCGCTTGCCTCTTCGGTCGCGGCCTTCATGGCGGCGACCATTGCCGATGTGAGCTCTTGTAGCTTGGCAGGGGCCTCGGTGCCAAATTCGCCGACAAGATCGACGAAGGCCGAGCCCACCACCACGCCGTCCGCGACCTTTGCGATTTCCGCCGCCTGTTCGGGCGTGCGCACGCCGAAGCCGACCGCGACGGGCAGGTCGGTCGATTGCTTGATGCGGCCGACATTGGCCTCGATCGAGTCGATCGCCGCCTGCTGCTTGCCGGTGATGCCCGCGACCGAGACGTAGTAGAGGAAGCCCTCGCTGCCTTCGATCACCGCCGGGAGCCGTGCGGCATCGGTGGTGGGGGTGGCGAGGCGGATCGGGGCGATGCCTTCGGCACGCAGGGCAGGGCCGAGCGCATCGTCTTCCTCGGGCGGGATATCGACGCAGATCACGCCGTCGACGCCCGCGCCGCGCGCATGCTCGGCGAACCATTTGGGCCCGCGACGGATCATCGGGTTGGCATAGCCCATGAGGACGAGTGGCACGTCGGGGTGCCGCGCGCGGAATTCATTGGCGATCATCAGCACGGTTTGCGTGGTCGTGCCCTTGGCGAGACTACGCAGGTTGGCGCTCTGGATCGCGGGGCCATCGGCCATCGGATCGGTGAACGGCATGCCGAGCTCGATCACGTCCGCACCGCCTGCGACCAGCGCATCGAGATTCGCGGCCGTGTCGCCATCGCCAGCGGTGATGAAGGCGACGAAGGCGGGGTGGGACTTGGAGAAAGCGTTTGAGAGGCGGGTCATTTTGGAGGGAACACCAAGGCGTGGAGCAGGAGAATGATTCCGATGATGAAAAGGCTTCCAGATATGACGAAGTTCATAAACGCCCAATCAGGAAGGTGGGGGCAGCTAAGTATCCACTCATCGAACCATTTGGGGTATGGAGAATGTGGAAATGGTCCCAAGCAGTTGATCGGAGCGCCTGTTCTCCCCAACTGGATGCCCTGTGTAAGGTAATGGTCGCGCAATCCGCTTTCGGTCCAAACGCGAAGAGGTGCTGCGACCAAAAGCAAGCTTAGTGACGCCAAGAGCCGCCAATCGCGCCTCACATCTCCACTCCCAGCTTCTCGGCCACGGTAAAGATGTCTTTATCTCCGCGTCCGCACAGATTCATCAGGATGATTTCATCCTCGCCCATCTGCTTCGCGCGCTCTGCGACGGCGTGGAGCGCATGGCTGGGCTCCAGGGCGGGAATGATCCCCTCGGTGCGGCAGAGCAGCTGGAAGCCGTCGAGCGCCTCGTCGTCGGTGACGGCAGTGTATTCGACCCGGCCGGTTTCCTTGAGCCAAGCGTGCTCGGGGCCGATGCCGGGATAATCGAGGCCGGCGCTGATCGAGTGACCCTCGGTGATCTGGCCGTCCTCGTCCTGCAGCAGGTAGGTCTTGTTGCCGTGAAGCACGCCGGGCGCGCCGCCAAGCAGGCTCGCCGCGTGCTCGTCGCCATCGAGCCCGTGCCCCGCCGCCTCGACGCCGAGCATCTTCACTTCGGGATCGTCGAGGAAGGGGTGGAACAGCCCCAGCGCGTTAGATCCGCCGCCGATGCAGGCGACCAGCAGATCGGGCAAACGTCCCACGCGCTCGAGCATCTGCGCGCGCGCTTCGGTGCCGATCACGCTCTGGAAGTTGCGGACCATCTCCGGATAGGGATGCGGCCCGGCAGCGGTGCCGATGATGTAGAAGGTGTCGTGGACGTTCGCGACCCAGTCGCGCAGCCCTTCGTTCATGGCGTCCTTGAGCGTCGCGCCGCCGCTTGTGACGGGGACGACTTCCGCGCCGAGCAGTTTCATGCGGAAGACATTGGGCGACTGTCGCTTAACATCCTCGGCGCCCATGTAGATCACGCAAGGCAGGCCGAACCGCGCGCAGACGGTCGCCGTGGCGACGCCGTGCTGGCCCGCGCCGGTCTCGGCGATGATGCGGGTCTTGCCCATGCGCTTGGCGAGCAGGATTTGCCCGATGCAATTGTTGATCTTGTGCGCGCCGGTGTGATTGAGCTCGTCGCGCTTGAACCACACCTGCGCGCCGCCCAGCGCCTCGGTCAGTCGCTCGGCGAAATACAGCGGGGAGGGGCGCCCGACATAATGTTTCATCAGGTCGTCGAACTCGGCGGCGAAAGCCGGGTCGGCCTGCGCCGCGCGATATTCGCGCTCGAGATCGAGGATCAGCGGCATCAGCGTTTCGGCGACATAGCGTCCGCCGTAATCGCCGAAATGCCCGCGATCATCGGGCTGGGTGCGGAAGGAGTTGGGGGTGTTCTCGGTCATTTGGATCTCACGCTTCGAGCGCGGCTTTGCAGAAGGCGCGGATCAAGTCCACATCCTTGACGCCCGGCGCGCTCTCCACTCCTGAAGAGGTGTCGACCAATCCGGTTCCCGTTTCGCGGATCGCCTCGGCGACGTTTTCCGGAGTCAGCCCGCCCGCAAGGCCCCAGGGGATACGGTGCTCGTGTTCCTTGAGGACCTCCCAGCGGAACACCTCGCCATTGCCGCCGGGGAGCGCCTTGGCGGGCGCATCGAACAGCAAGCGGTCGACCGCGCCTTCGTAGCGCGCCGAGCGTTCGAGCGTGCTTTCATCCTGCACGCCGAGCGCTTTCCACGCCTCGACCCCGGTCTTTTCGCGCACGAGTGCGATCCATTCGGGGGTCTCGGTGCCGTGGAACTGCACCACGTCGGGTTTTATCGTTTCGATTGCCTTTCCGGTGGTCTCGACGTCTGCGTTGACCAGAAGCAGGACTGCCTTGACGGTATCGGGCACCAGCGCCCGCAGCCGTGCCGCATCATCGAGCGCGACATGCCGCGGGCTCGGCTCGAAATGCACAAGGCCGACATGCGTCGCGCCCGCCTCGACGGCGGCACGGATCGTCTCGGGCGTCGACAGCCCGCATATTTTGATCTGCAGTGCCATAATTCCTGCCCTAGAGCGTCGCCTCGATCGCTCGCGCTGCCGCTTCGGGATCTTCCGCGCGGCTGATCGGGCGACCGATCACCAGCACGCTTGCGCCGTCGTCGCGTGCTTTTCGCGGGGTGACGACGCGCTTCTGGTCGCCGACCCCGTTGCCGCCGGGGCGCAGGCCGGGAACAACGAAAAACCCGTCCTTCCATTGCTTGCGCACGCCGCCGACTTCCTCGCCCGAGCAAACGATCCCGTCGAGCCCGGCGTCCTGCGCCAGATCGGCCAGCCGCATGACATGATCGCTGGGGGTGCCGCCGACGCCGGTGCGTTTCAAATCGTTCTCGTCGAGGCTGGTGAGCATCGTCACCGCTACGACCTTGCATCCCTCGGCGGCTGCCGCCTTCGCGTCTTCGAGCATCGCGCGCCCGCCGCTGGCATGGACGGTGACGATCGCAGGTTCGTAAACGTGAATCGCCTGCATCGCGCCTGCGACGGTGTTGGGAATGTCGTGAAACTTGAGGTCGAGGAAGATCGGCAGGCCGAGATGCGCGATTTCGTGCACTCCGTGCCCGCCATGCGCGCAGAAGAATTCGAGGCCGAGCTTCACCCCGCCGATATGCGCCTTGACCTTGTTGAGCAGCTCTTTCGCAGGGTCTATCTGCGGGAGGTCGAGCGCGAGGAAGACCGGGTTGCTCACTTGCCGTCGCCGCTGGGGGTCGGGGTGAGAGTATCCCCCGGGTTTGCCGGTTTTTCCACGGGCTTATCCACAGCAGGCGGGGCCGGCGTTGCTGCGGGAGGCGCCGAAGACGTCGCCGAAGAGGGGGCGTGACGCTGCGAAAGCGCGTTCGATTTGACCGAGTTTTCGAGGCTGCGGATGCGCCGGTCGAGGCTCCATTTCACGCTGCGGTGGAAGAGCCAGGTCGGCACCAGACCGAGCAGGAAGGCAATAATCACCAGCGCCGGCACCTTGGTTTCGAGCACGACATTGTCCCACAGCGTCACTTCGACCGGCTGCCAGTTGAAGAACGAAAAGGTCAGCATCGCCAACAGGATAAGTATCCAGACAATGGTGCGAACAATCTGCATGGATTCGTGGTCCCCTCTCGAAATCCGGTACGTTGTCCCCGAACCTAAGGCATTTGCCGCGCGAGTCTAGCGATGGCGCGGGATTGCCGGTTTAACCGAACACGCGGTCGAAAATCGTGTCTACATGCTTGAAGTGATAAGCGAGGTCGAATTTCTCCTCGAGCTCGGCTTCGGAGAGTGCGGCGGTCACTTCCTCGTCCGCCTTGAGCAGATCGAGCAGCGAGAGCTTGCCGGAGGATTCCCACACCTTCATCGCATTGCGCTGGACGAGGCGATAGGCGTTGTCGCGGGTGACACCCGCCTGCGTCAGCGCGAGCAGGACGCGCTGCGAGTGAACAAGACCGCCCATCGCATCGAGATTGGCCTGCATACGCTCGGGATAGACCAGCAACTTGTCGACGACACCGGTGAGGCGCGCGAGCGCGAAATCGAGGGTGATCGTCGCATCCGGGCCGATGAACCGCTCCACGCTAGAGTGCGAGATATCGCGCTCGTGCCAAAGCGCGACGTTCTCGAGCGCGGGGAGGGCATAGGCACGGATCATGCGCGCCTGACCGGTCAGGTTTTCGGTCAGGATCGGATTGCGCTTGTGCGGCATCGCGCTCGAACCCTTCTGGCCCGGCGAGAAATATTCCTCGGCTTCGAGCACTTCGGTGCGCTGGAGGTGGCGAATTTCGACCGCCAGCCGCTCGATCGAAGAGGCGATCACCGCGAGCGTCGAAAAGAACATTGCATGCCGGTCGCGCGGGATCACCTGCGTCGAGACCGGCTCGACCGCCAGGCCCAGCTGTTCGGCGACATAGGCTTCGACCGAGGGATCGATATTGGCGAAGGTCCCGACCGCGCCCGAGATGGCGCAGGTGGCGATTTCCGTTCGCGCCGCCTTGAGGCGTTCGAGATTGCGCTCGAATTCGACATAGGCTTGCGCGAGCTTCAACCCGAACGTGGTCGGTTCGGCATGGATGCCGTGGCTGCGCCCGATGGTTGGCGTGTACTTGTGCTCTTTGGCGCGGCGTTCGATCGCTGCGAGCAGCGCCTCCATGTCGTCGATCAGGATCGCTGCTGCGCGGTCGAGCTGGACCGCGAGCGTCGTGTCGAGCACGTCCGAGGACGTCATGCCCTGATGCATGAAGCGCGCTTCCGGACCGACCTGTTCGGCCACCCAGTCGAGGAAGGCGATGACATCGTGCTTGAGCACGGCTTCCTTGGCGTCGATTGCGGCGACGTCGATGCCGGGCTCGGTCTTCCACCAGTCCCACAGCGCCTTGGCTCCGCTTTCCGGGACCACGCCCAGCTCGGCCAGCTTCTGCGTCGCGTGTGCTTCGATCAGGAACCAGATTTCGTATTTGGTTTCCGGTTCCCAGATCTTCGACATCTCCGGGCGGGCGTAACGGGGGACCATCGGGTTTCCTCGAGCGAGAGTTTGCAGGTGTTGCCGCGCGGCTATTGCCAAGCTGCGCGCTTGGCAAGGGTGGGCGTATCGGCTGTAACCGAATTCCGGGAGACCCGAACCTGTGCGGGGGGAGGACAGGCAATGCATCAAGAGGGGGCGAGCATAAGCGCGAAGGATCAGCCAGGCGCGCTTGGCGTCTGGTCCAGACGGCTTGGAAAGCTCTATTCGGGCAGCGCCGTGCTGTTCTGGCCAATCACCGATGCCGCCATGCGGCTTTTCATTGCGCTCCATTTCCTCCGCTCCGGCCTGGTCAAGGCGGGAAACTGGGACACAGCGGTGCTTCTCGCGACGGAGGAGTACCCAGTCGACTGGATGACGCCCGAGGCTGCGGCTGCAACCGGCCTCGGCATCGAACTGGTCGCACCAGTATTGCTGCTTCTTGGACTCTTCACCCGCCCCGCCGCGGCAGCACTCGCGATCCTGACGATTGTCGCGCAGGCGGTTTACATTCCGACGACCACAAATCTGATGCTGATAGCGATGCTGGTCTGGTATCTAGCGGCCGGAGCGGCAGCGATTTCGCTCGATGCTTTGTGGGTCTCGAAGGTCCGCAAGGCCGTGGGCACCCGGGGCGCGGCGATTGTCCATATGGGACGCGCGGTCCGATATCACGTCGGTCCTTATCTGGTCCTGGCCTTGCGGGTCTGGCTCGGGGGAGCCTTGCTTGCATTGGCCGGCATGTTCGAGCCGCCGATCGCGCTCGCCACCTGGCTCCCGATCACGAGCTTCAGTGGGCTGCCGCCATGGTTGGCGATTGTGTTCGCTGCATTGCTCATCACGGGGACGGCCGCCAGCCCCGTATCGTATGCCCTGACATTCGTCATCGCAGCTTTCATGATTTCAGGCGCGCATCCCGACGTAACTTTCTATCCGGTGCTGCTGCTGGGATTGTACGAGGCACGCGGTGCCGGGCCGCTATCGGTGGACCGGGCTGTCGAGCGCTGGTTCAAGGGGAGGTTTGGTACCGGAGAAACGACCCCTTGTCCCGACGATCCGGAAGTCTGGCTCGCAACCCTTCGGCAATGGTGGACCGGCGGACGAGAGTTTGCAGGCAAGGCGCTTCGTCGGCGGTTGAACCAGCCGTGATCTAGATCAGGCCCTTCGAGCGCAGGCTTACATGGCCCTCGCGTCCGATGATGACATGATCGTGGACCGCCACGCCCAGCAGCCTTCCGGCCTCGGCGATGCGCTGCGTCACCTGAATATCGGCCCGGCTCGGTTCGGGACTGCCGCTCGGGTGGTTGTGGACGAGGATCAGAGCGCTCGCTCCGACGTCCATTGCGCGGCGGATGACTTCGCGCGGATGAATCGCCGCTTCGTCGATCGAGCCGTCGCCAAGATGATGATCGTCGATCAGGCGGTTCTTGGCATCGAGATAGAGTACCCGCACACGTTCCACCGTGAGGTGCGCCATATCGATCGCAAGGTAATCGAGCAGGGCTTGCCAGCTCGACAACACCGGCTTCTGCGTCACTTCGCTGCGCGCCATGCGCCGCGCCGCAATCGCGACGCTCTTGAGCGCGGCGGCGCTGGTTTCGCCCACGCCCTTGATGCGCTGGAGCGCCTTTGGATCGGCGTTGAGCACACCGGCAAGCGAACCGAAGTGCTTGATCAATTCTTTCGCGACCGGTTTGGTATCGCCCTGCTTGATCGCCGCGAACAGGAGGTATTCTAGCACTTCGTAATCGGCGAGCGCTTCCGCACCGCCCTTGAGCAATCGCTCTCGCAATCGTGCCCGGTGGCCGATGCCCGCCTGCTTACCCGAATCCGACACGGGCGCTTTCCCGGGCTCGCTTTCCGCCCCGAAATCGAACGTGTCGTCAGCTTCTGGCAAGCTGTCTCCTTTCATACGGCCGGAGCCGAGGGAATTCGCCTTAAGCTTCATTGCCTTTGGCAAGCGATACGCGCAAGTGTGGGACATCATGGCGGCAGTCGGGCAGCAATCGGGATCGGACACGGAGGAGGCCGCGCGCAGGCGCGGATTGTGGCCCAAGCAGTGGCGATGGCGGATCAGCCTCGGCCTGCTTGCGCTGATCGCCGTGACCCTCGCCGGAGCATGGTATTCGCGCGACCGGATTGCAGGGGTCTTCATCGACGACCTGCTGACGCAAAGCGGCGTCGATGCGGGCTACGAAATCGTCTCGATCGACCCCCGTCAACAGGTGCTCGCCAACCTGGTGATCGGCGATCCCGGTTCGCCGGATCTGACCATCGAGAAGGTCTTGGTCAGTCTGGAATACGGCTTGGCCGGGCCATACGTCGCAAGGGTCGAATTGATCCGGCCGCGCCTGTTCGGAACCTATCGCGATGGTGTCTTCAGCCTCGGGGCGCTCGATCCGCTGCTGTTCGCCGAGAGCGACCAGCCTCCCAGCCTGCCCCAGCTTGCAGTATCGATTATCGACGCGCGTGCGCTGATCGAAAGCGATTATGGAGCGATCGCCGCCAAGCTCGAAGGGGCGGGGCGGCTGGACGATGGATTCGGCGGAAAGCTTGCCGTCACCGCTCCCGGGCTCGGACTGCAAGGATGCAACACTCGCGCGGCGACAGCCTACGGCGATCTTTCGACAGCCGATGGCGTAGCATCCTTCAGCGGACCTGTGCGGTTGCGCCAGGCGAGTTGCGAAGGAACACAAATCGAATCCGCCGACATCGGGGCCGACCTTGCGCTTTCGAAAGACTTTTCGGTGGTGGGCGGGAAACTGGCGCTTGCCGCTTCCGCGATCGGGTTTGACGCGAATTCGCTCGACCGGCTGGCGGGCGATATCGATCTTGCATTTGGCGAGACCGGCCTCAAAGCACGGCACGATCTGACCGGCACGGGACTAACATCGTCTTATGCCTCAATGGCAGAACTGCGGGCCGAGGGCTCGCTGCGGAGCGATGCCGCCTTCACCCGCAGCGACTGGGACGTGGACCTCAGCGGCAAAAGCCTGCGCTTGGCTCGCGAGACGACCTCCATATTGGCCGACGTGCGGACTGTCGGCGCGGACACGCTGCTCGCACCGCTTCTGTCAAAGCTGGAGCGCAACCTCTCGCGCGCAACCGCCAACGGGCGCATGGCTGCTTCCGTCACCGTCCGGCTGAATGAGGCGGGAATAAATGTTGCCGTTCCAGAAGGCAGACTGACCGCCGCAAGCGGAGAACCTCTGCTGGCCGTGTCCCGCTTCTCCTGGACGAACGGCAATGCTGGAGACAGGCTTGCGGGTAACTTCGTCACCGGCGGCGAGGGCCTGCCAAGGATCAATGGACGGATGGAGCAGACCCGGGGCGGCGCTCTCGCGCTGCGCGCGACGATGGCCGAGTACGGCGAGGGGGGTGACCGTATTGCGATCCCGCGTCTGCAGGTCTCGCAGGACCGTTCCGGGGCCGTATCGTTCGCCGGCATCGCGAATGCGAGCGGGGCGGTTCCGGGCGGGAGCGTGACCGGTCTCGAGCTTCCGATTGAAGGGGCGTGGAGCCGCACGGGCGGCCTCGCCATAGGAACGAGGTGCGGCGAGGTCCGCTTCGGTTCGCTGGCGCTTTACCAGCTTTCCTTGCAGGGGCACCGGCTTGCGGTCTGCCCCGAGCCTGGCAAAGCCATGGTCAGCTATGATGACTCGCTCCGGATCGGAGTCGAGACCCGCGCGCTCGCACTCACCGGCGAGCTGGCGGGATCGTCGGCGCTCCTCAGCGCCAGTACAGGCTCGTTCCGATATCCCGGCGACTTCCAGCTCACCGACCTGCGCGCGATCATCGGAGAGGATGGCAGCGCGGTGCGTCTTTCGGCGAATGAACTGAGCGGCCGGATGGAACAAGAGCTCGGCGGCGAATTCGCGAGCGGTTCGGCGATGCTCGATTTCGTCCCGCTCGATCTTTCCGAATTGGCCGGCCGCTGGGCATACCGCGGTGAAACGCTGGTGATCGAAAAGGGTGCCTTTACCCTGACCGAGCGGATCGACGGTGTGGAAGTCCCGGAGCAGCGATTCGAAGCGCTGGCAGCCCGGGATGCGACGCTGAGCCTTGCAGAGAACATCATCACGGCGCAGGCAGACCTGCTCCACCCGGGCACCGGGCGGCTTGTGACCGCGGTCGATGTTACCCATGATCTGACGAGCGGCATCGGTCGGGCCGGTATCGATGTTCCGGGCGTAACCTTCGACAGCGACTTGCGACCCGAGGATCTCACCGGTCTCGCCAACGGCGTGATCGCTTTTGCAGACGGGACAATCACCGGCGAGGGCGATATCCGCTGGACCGCCGATACGATCACCAGCAGCGGCAATTTCGGGACCGAAAGGCTCGATATCGCCGTCGCTTTCGGTCCGATCGACGGGCTCAGGGGCAGGATCGAATTCACCGACCTGATCAACCTGACCACCGCGCCGGGGCAAGTGATCGAAATCGGAGCGCTCAACCCCGGGATCGAGGTTCTGGCGGGCAAGGTGCGCTTCGCACTGACCGACGGGACGCTGATTTCACTCGAAGATGCGCGCTGGCCCTTCATGGGCGGCGAACTGATCCTGCGCCCGGTCGATATTCGCTATGGCGAGCCGGGCGCACAGCGATACGTGTTCGAGGTCGTCGCTCTCGATGCCGCAAGTTTCGTCGCCCAGATGGAGCTCGGCAATCTCGGCGCGACGGGAACCTTCGACGGCACGGTGCCGATCGTGTTCGACGATATGGGTAATGGCTCCATCGAAGGCGGCTTGCTGATTTCGCGCCCGCCCGGCGGAAATGTCTCCTACATCGGCGAACTGACCTATGAAGATCTCGGGGCCATCGGCGATTTCGCTTTCCAGTCGCTTCGCTCGCTCGACTACTCGCAGATGAGCGTCGGGCTTTCGGGCGAACTGACCGGTGAAATCATCACCAACTTCCAGTTCGACGGTGTCCGGCAAGGGGCTGGCGCAAGCCAAAATCTCGTGACCCGCCAGCTTGCCAAGCTTCCGATCCGCTTCAAGGTGAATGTCCGGTCCGAAAGCTTCTTCGATCTGGGGACGATTGCACGTCTCTATCTCGATCCCAATTCCGCTCGAGATCCGCTTTCCATGGGTTTGTTCAAGGTCGAAAACGGCGTGCTTGTACCGAACAGGCGCGTTCCAGCCCCGCCGCCCGCGCCTGAAGATGAACCGACCGTTCAGCCCGAAGCCATTCAGAATCGAGAAAGCGAAGACTTGCCATGATCCACGAGGAATTGACCGATGACGGTATGGTTGCCAGTCACCGCATGATGAGCATTGGTTTTCTCAGCATTGCGCGGCGGGCGTTCGTTGTCGGGGCGGCACTGGTCGCTTCGGGGTGCATCAATATCAACGCGCCCGACGAAGCGATCGTGATCGAGCTGAATATCAACATCCAGGCCGATATTGCCTATCGGCTGGCCGAGGATGCCGGAAACGCGATCGACGAGAACGCGGACATATTTTGAAGGGCTGGGAAGCGCGTATGAACAGGAATTCGATCTTGGCAGCTCTGGCAGCCGCCGTGACACTCTCCGCAGTGGCTGCGCCTGCGCTTGCCCAGCGCGATCCTGCCTATGCGGCGGCCCGGGCTTCAGGACAGGTCGGGGAGAAGCCGGACGGATATCTCGGCATTGTCGGGGCCGCGACGCCGCAGCTTCAGGATCTGGTCAACGATATCAACATCAAACGCCGGGCGGTTTATGCCGATCGCGCGAAGGCGGAGCAGGTTACGCTTCAGGAATATGCCTTCACCGCCGGATGCCTTTCGATCGCGCGCACGACGCCGGGAGAGAAATACCAGACCCCTGCTGGCAACTGGGAAACCAGGACCAGCGCTCCTCCGACGCGCGATCCGCGGTGCCCGTGAATTCCCGCTCGGGTGGCATTCGAAGTGCGGAATAATCAAGACTCCGCGCGGCAAATACACCTCCCCCACGGTTGACTCGAATATGCCCCCCTTCTAAGGGGGCCACGCCCTCGGCGGGCACTTCTTTGCGTGTGCCTTGCGACCCCATTTTATGGAAGCTGGCATGAGCGACGAAAAGCCTGCACGAGAACCAATCGGCGAGGATGCGCGGATCGACGCGCTCGAGGCGCGGCTAAAGGCTGCACGCGAGCGGGAAGACGAACGCAACCGGCCAAGGATCAAGGGGTCCGATGCGAATTATCGCAGCGGGAACCGGGTTCTGGCCGACCTGCTCGGTGGGATTTTCGGTGGCTTGGTGATCGGTTGGGCGTTCGATGCGCTCGTCGGAACCACGCCCTGGGGTCTGTTGGTTGGCCTGTTCCTCGGGATAGGCGTGGCCTTCAGGAACATTATTCGAGCAGCGAATGCGCGTCCTGACGATCCGGGGAAGGATCAATAAGCGGGGCGCGTTTCGCATAAGGCATTAGGGACCGACACACCGTGGCAGCCGAAGAAGGCAAAGTCGATCCGATGAAGCAGTTCCTCATCGAGCCCGTTTTCGGCTCGAAGAACTGGGAACTGGCTGACGGCTTCAACATCGCATTCACCAATTCCGCGCTTTGGATGGCGATCACCGTCGTCCTGTTGTGGGCGTTCGTCGCCGGCGGCATGAAGCGTGAGCTCGTGCCCGGGCGCTGGCAGATGGCGGTGGAAAGCTTCACCGGCTTCATCGACGACATGCTTGAAGCGAACATCGGCAAGGAAGGGCGTAAGTACACGCCCTACATCTTCAGCCTGTTCATGTTCATCCTGTTCGCCAACCTGCTCGGCCTGATGCCGATCGGCGTGCTGGGCCTGCACCCGTTCACCTTTACCAGCCACTTCACCGTGACCGGCGTACTCGCGGTCCTGTCGTTCTCGATCGTCCTTATCGTCGGTTTCTGGAAGCACGGCATCCGCTTCTTCACCCTTTTCGTGCCGCATGGAACGCCGGCGCCGATGGTCCTGCCGATCGCGCTGATCGAGTTTTTCTCGTTCATGATCCGCCCGTTCAGTCTCGGCCTGCGACTGTTTGTCGCAATGATGGCGGGTCACGTTCTGTTGAAGGTTCTTTCGAGCTTCGTGATCGACGGCCTGAATGCCGGCGTTGGTACCAGCCTGATTGTCGCGATCCCCAGCTTCGTGCTGATGATCGGCATCAGCGCCCTGGAAATCCTTGTCGCCGGTATCCAGGCTTACGTCTTCGCCCTGCTCGCATCGCTCTACATCAACGATGCCGAGAACCTTCACTGAGTTTCACACAATTCCATTCCAACAGTTTTGAATTCAAAGGAGTTTTTCAAATGGAAGCAGAAGCAGCCAAGCTCGTCGGCGCAGGCCTCGCAGCGATCGGTGCCGGTATGGCCGCGATCGGCGTGGGTAACGTCTTCGGTTCGTTCCTCGAAAGCGCACTGCGCAATCCGGGCGCCGCAGACGGCCAGCAGGGTCGCCTGTTCATCGGCTTCGCCGCAGCCGAACTTCTCGGCCTGCTGGCGTTCGTCGTTGCGATGATCCTGATCTTCGTCGCCTAAGCATAAGATATCGTGCTGGCTGGTCGGCTTCGCGCCCACCGGCCGGCATGATCTCCCGATCACAGCAAGCTTCGGACCCGGTTCATGCCTCAGATAGACCAACTCCCCGAATTCTGGTCCAGCCAGGTTTTCTGGACGCTGATCTTTTTCGGCATCACCTTCTTCGTCATCGGGCGCGGTATGGTGCCCAAGGTGATGGAAACGGTCGCAATGCGCGACAAGCAGATCGCCGACGACCTCGCCGCTGCGCAGGCCGCCCGCGATGCTGCAGACGAGCAGGAGGAGGCGTGGCGCCAGCGCGAGAACGAGAATCGCGAAAAGGCGCAGGCGGTGATCGCCGAAGCCAAGGCCAAGGCAGCCGCCTCTTCGGAGAAGAAGCTCGCAGCGGCACAGAAAAGGCTCGATACCAAGCTCGCGAAGGCCGAGGCCGAAATCGACGCTGCACGCGAAAGCGCGATGGCGGAGATCGAGGACGTGGCTGCCGAAGCGACCCAGGACATCGTCGCCCGCCTTTCGGGCGAGACGGTGGACAAGAGCGCCGCGCGCACCGCGGTAAAGAAGGCGATGACCGATGCCTGATTTCCTTATTCTTCTCGCCGCTTCGGAAGAAGGCTACGCCGCTCCCGCCGCGTTCGGCATCCAGGATTACCAGTGGGTTTCGCTGGCGATGCTGGTGCTGATCGGCGTGTTCCTGTGGAAGAAGGTTCCCGGGGTGGTCACCGGTGGGCTCGACAAGAAGATCGACGAAATCAAGCAACAGCTTGACGAGGCGAAGAGCCTGCGTGCCGAAGCGGAAAAGCTGCGTGACGAATACGCCGCGAAGATTGCGAGCGCCGAGCAGGACGCGGAAAAGATGGTGGAAGGCGCGCAGCGCGAAGCCGACGCTATCCTCGAAAAAGCCCAGGCCGACAGCGAAGCCATGGTCGCACGGCGCAAGCGCATGGCCGAGGACAAGATCGCAGCGGCAGAGCGGGAAGCGATTGCCGGGGTCAAGGCGAAAGCGGTCGAAGCAGCCGCCAGCGCATCGCGCGATCTCATTTCCGAACGCCACACCAGCGCGGCCGATGCGAAGCTTGCCGACGAGGTCATTTCCTCGCTTTAGGAATTGTCCGGGTATTCCGGTTGGAGAGGAGAAGGGCGGTCCATTGCGGCCGCCTTTCTTATGTCTAGGAACCGGGTTCGAATACCACCTTGCCGACCAGTTCGCGGTTTGCCATCGCTTCGAATCCCTCGCGCCACCGGCTGAGTGGAAGAACCCGGTCGATCGCCGGAGTTATCCGGCCTTCGGCAGCCAGCCTGGCAATTTCGGCACGGATCGCTGCGCCGCGTTCCGGGAAGCGCCGGGCGTACTCTCCGGCGCGAAGCCCGACGATCGAGAATCCCTTGATGAGCGGAATGTTGGTCGCAACCTCGGCAATGCGTCCGCTAGTAAATCCCACCACCACGAGCTTGCCGCCGAACGCCACGCAGCGGGTCGATTCGTCGAACACATCCCCGCCGACCGGGTCGAAAACGATGTCGGCGAGCGCGCCGTCGGTCAGTTCGGCCACCTTTTCGCGAAACCGTCCTTCGGCGAGGATCACTGCTTCGGGATTGTACAGCGCCGCGATCCGCTCGCGCTTGGCTTCGACGCCGGTGGCCGCGATCACCTTCGCGCCCAGCGCCTTTGCCAGATCGACCGCCGCGAGACCTACTCCGCCACTCGCTCCGTGGACGAGCACCCATTGTCCTTCGTTCAACCTGCAGAGTTCCACCAGGCCGGTATATGCCGTCTGGTAGGCTGCGCCCATTGCAGCGGCAGCGGCGAAGTCGACGCCCTCGGGAATGCGCGAAAGACCTCGTCCAGGAATGCTCGCGAATTCCGCAAAGGCACCCGTCTTGTCGCCGCCCATCACCCGGTCTCCGGGCGCAAAGCCGCTGTCCGCATCGGCCTCGATCACTTCACCAGCCAGCTCCATCCCGCTGGTGAACGGCACCTCGGGTTTGAACTGGTAGGCACCGCGCGTCATCAACAGATCGGGGAAGTTGAGCGAAGCGGCACGGACGCGGACCAGTATCTCTCCCGGCTCGCGTCCGGGCTCGGGCGCATCGATCAGGCTGACGCCGCCGAGGTCGTCCGAGAGCGTTTCGACCCTGAGAGCCTGCATCGAACTCAGAAATTATCCTTGGCTTCGCGCAAGGCGGCGAACGTTTCCGGAGGCGTAGTGCCGCCCCATTTGGCCGTCAGCGCGGGATCGTCGGCGCGCAGGAAAGGATTGGTTGCAAGCTCGCGATCGAGTTGCGTCGGCACGGTCGGCTCACCGCGTTCACGTTTCGCAGCGATCTCTTCGGCATAGGCCTTGAGCGCGGCATTATCGGGATCGGCATGCAGCGCGAACTTGGCATTGGCCGCAGTGTATTCATGCGCGCAATAGAGCGTCGTTTCGGGCGGCAACGCCTTGATCCGCTCAAGGCTGGCCCAGAATTGCTTTGGCGTGCCCTCGAACATGCGCCCGCAGCCGAGCGCGAACACGCTGTCGCCGACGAAGGCAATGCCAGCCGAGGGGAGGTAATAGGCGATGTGGCCATTGGTATGGCCGGACACGTCGATTACCCGCGCCGTTTCCTCGCCGAGCTTCGCGGTGTCGCCGTGAGCCACCACCTGGTCAATAGGGGAGATCTTCTCGACTTCTTTTGGAGCAACCACTGTCGCGCCGGTCGCCTCGATGATGGCCTTGTTCCCGCCCGCATGATCCGGATGCCAATGGGTGTTCCAGATCTGCGTGATCCGCCACCCCTTGGTCTCGGCCTGTTTGAGGTATTCGTGTCCGTCGGGCGTATCGATCGCCGCGGTTTCATGGCTTTCTGTGTCATGCAGCAGGAAGCCGTAATTGTCGGACAGGCAGGGGAACTGGTGGACTGTAAGCATTGGGCGAGTGTACGCTCGACCACCGCAATAGAAAAGGCCCGACAACATCGCTGCTGCCGGGCCCTCTCTGATTTCGCCTTGGCGAAGAGCGGGAATTAATCCCCCTTCTTCAGCGCCTCGCCGAGGATGTCGCCGAGCGATGCGCCGCTGTCGGACGAACCGAACTGCTGCACAGCTTCCTTCTCTTCGGCGATCTGGCGCGCCTTGATCGAGAAGTTCGGCTTCTTCGAACGGTCGAAGCCGGTGACCATCGCATCGACCTTGCTGCCGACCTGGAAACGGTCGGGACGCTGCTCGTCGCGGTCGCGGCCGAGGTCGCTGCGCTTGATGAAGCCGGTCGCGCCATCGTCGCCAACCTGGACTTCGAGACCGCCATCGCGGACTTCGAGGATGGTCACGGTAACGACCTGGCCCTTGCGCAGCGCGCTGGCATCGGCGCCGTCGGCGCTCGGTGCGCCCTTTTCGAGCTGCTTCATGCCGAGGCTGATGCGTTCCTTCTCCACATCGACGTCGAGCACGACGGCCTTGACCATTTCGCCCTTGCGGTGGAGCGCCAGCGCGTCTTCGCCCGAGATGCCCCAGGCGATGTCCGACATGTGGACCATGCCGTCGACGTCGCCGTCGAGACCGATGAACAGACCGAATTCGGTGGCGTTCTTGACCTCGCCTTCGACTTCGGTGCCGACCGGATGCTTCTCGGCAAACTCGTCCCACGGGTTGCGCTGGGCCTGCTTGAGGCCAAGCGAGATGCGACGCTTTTCGCTGTCGACTTCGAGGATCATCACTTCGACTTCCTGCGAAGTGCTCACGATCTTGCCCGGGTGGACGTTCTTCTTGGTCCAGCTCATTTCGCTGACATGGACCAGGCCTTCGATGCCCGGCTCCAGCTCGACGAATGCGCCGTATTCGGTGATGTTGGTGACGGTGCCGGTGAACTTCGCGCCGACCGGATACTTGGCCGAAACGCCGTCCCACGGATCGCTTTCAAGCTGCTTCATGCCGAGGCTGATGCGCTGCGTATCGGCGTTGATGCGGACGATCTGCACGGTCACGGTCTGGCCGATCTCGATGATCTCGCTCGGGTGGTTTACGCGCTTGTAGCTCATGTCGGTGACATGCAGCAGGCCGTCGATGCCGCCGAGGTCGACGAAGGCGCCGTAATCGGTGATGTTCTTGACCACGCCGTCGATCACCTGGCCTTCGGTCAGGTCGCTGATCAGTTCGCTGCGCTGTTCGGCGCGGGTTTCTTCGAGCACCGCGCGGCGCGAGACGACGATGTTGCCGCGACGACGATCCATTTTCAGGATCTGGAACGGCTGCGGCATGTCCATCAGCGGGGTGACGTCGCGCACCGGGCGGATGTCGACCTGCGAGCCGGGCAGGAAGGCAACGGCACCGTCGAGGTCGACGGTGAAGCCGCCCTTGACGCGGCCGAAGATGCGGCCTTCGACCCGCTTGCCTTCGCCGAATTCGCTTTCGAGCTTGTCCCATGCGGCTTCGCGGCGGGCGCGGTCGCGCGAGAGCATCGCTTCGCCATCGGCGTTTTCGACGCGGTCGACATAGACTTCGACTTCGTCGCCGACCGACAAGCCGTGCTCATCTTCGCCGCGCATGAATTCCTTGAGGTTCACGCGGCCTTCCGACTTGAGGCCAACGTCGATCACGGCATTGCCAGCCTCGATCGCGGTCACGGTGCCTTTGACGACGCGGCCTTCGAAGCCTTCGTCACCAGCGGCGCCTAATTGTTCGTTGAGAAGCGCTTCGAAATCGTCGCGCGTTGGGTTGGGCGAAGTCGCCATGGATTCAGTTTCCTAATCGTTTTGCTACCGGCCACCGGTTCTACCGGGGTCTTTCTCCGTCTCCGACGCACCATTGCGGCGGTGTACGGGGCAAGAGGCCGACATCTCCGCACCGCCGGATGCAAGCGCGAAGGTCCACTCAATCTGAAAGGATTGGGAGAACGGGCGCGCGCTTAAGCCAAGTGGCCCCTGAAAGCAAGGGAAATGCAGCGTTCCGGCGGTCGGTCGATATCACTCAAGCCCGTTAACAACGAGGGCTGGCCGGGCAGCGACGTTGATGGTAGCGCTTCTGTGTTGGGGTAAGCATTGGGAGGATATCAATCATGAAGAAGACAAGTCTTGCAGTCGCAACGATTGCGGTCGCCGTATTTCCGGTAGCGCCGAGCCTGGCTCAGGGTAACGATGTGCATGTGTCGGGGCAGGGTCGCGCATTGAAGGAGCGCACATTCAGTGTGAATGTATTCGTGAATGCCGACGGCTCCGCGTCGGGACAAGCCCAGCTGGTGCGACGCGACTTTCCGACCAATACACCTGACAAGAACAAGCCGATCATCGAGAAAGTGAATGTGACCTGCGGCAATCGGGTCGACGCGAACACCATCGTGTTTGGCGGCGAGATCGAGCGTTCCAACAGCGATGGGCTGCCGACGACGCGCTATTTTGTGGTGCGCGATAACGGCAATCCGGGCGCAGGCACCGACGAGATTTCTTTCCTCGTGCCGACTTCGCTCGGCGCAGGCGATCCGCTGTTCTGTCTCAACCTTCCGGCAAGCGCGTTTCAGCTGGTCCCCATCGAGAATGGCAACCTGAAAATCAGGGGCTGACAGCCGCTTCGACAGCTTCGATCGCGGCTTCGATGGCCTCGTCGCGGTCGAAGCTCGTCGTGTCGATGATTAGCGCGTCGGGCGCAGCCTTGAGCGGTGCGTCCTTCCGGTTGATGTCGCGCGCGTCGCGGCGGACGATGTCCTTCTCGATCTCGGCGAGCGGGATCTCGAGATCGCGCCCGGTCATCTCCAGCCAGCGCCGGCGGGCGCGCTCCTGCACGCTGGCGGTGATGAACAGCTTCACATCGGCATCGGGAGCGATGACGGTGCCGATATCGCGCCCGTCGAGCACCGCGCCGCCGGGCTGGGTCGCGAATGCGCGCTGGCGCTCGAACAGCGCTTGCCGGACCTTGGGATGGATCGAGACACGGCTCGCGAGCCCACCCGTCGCCTCGCTGCGCAGTTCGGGATCCTCGAGCAGCTCGTCGGGAAAAGAGCAGGCTCCAAGCGCGTCTTCCTCATTGTCCGGATCACCGCCGT
Organism: Erythrobacter sp. GH1-10; assembly: GCF_045363165.1. Lineage (NCBI taxonomy): Bacteria > Pseudomonadati > Pseudomonadota > Alphaproteobacteria > Sphingomonadales > Erythrobacteraceae > Erythrobacter > Erythrobacter sp. GH1-10. The sequence continues at coordinate 1,544,219 of NZ_JBJFLP010000001.1, forward strand.
CGAGCCACACCTGGTGACCCACCGCGCGATAAAGCAGCCCCGTGTCGAGATGCGGCACGCCGAAATGCTCGGCGAGCTGCTTGGCGATCGTGCCTTTGCCCGATGCCGTGGGGCCATCGACCGCAATGATCACGAGAATATGTCCTTCGCCCTCGAAGGCGAGATCCGGCCTGCTTCCTGTCGTTTCCAGCGATGGTGCAAAATCACGAAGCCGATGCTGGCGAATATGAGATTCAGCCCGAAAGCGAACAGGTCGAATTCGCCATCGTTCCAGAACAGCACCGATCCAATCGCGAAAGCAAGCAGCACGATCGCTGCGTAGAGGCGGCGCTTGATCATGCAGACGTTGTGTCCTGCCGCCTTCGAGCGCGCAAGGCCTTGGCGATCCCGAATACAGCAATTGCGGCCCAAAATCCTTCAAGCACGAGGCTCGGCCAGTTGGTGTGCACGATAAGGCTGACGGTGAGCAGCGCTGCGCCAACGAGGTTCGTGCCGTGAAGGACGAACGGGTTAGGCCGCTCGGAGTACGTCAGATAGGCGTAGGCGCAAATGATGCAGGCGGTGCCGAGAAAGCCGACGAGCGAGGCCCAGTCAAATCCTATCATTGCAGCTTCTTTCCCGTACCACGACCCGGATATTTCCCGGTCGGCCAAACTGTGTGCCCGTCGGGAAACACGGCCTGACCGTATTCGGAAGACACGAAGTAGAACCCGAGGCCAAGGTGCTTCGCGATGGTCGATGCGCTTGCGCGGGCCATATCGGCGGCTTCCCACCGAAAGCCAAGGTAGATTGAATGTGGGCGAAAGCCGTAGTCGCCTGAGCGCAGCTGCCGGATCGGCGGTGAACTGGCGGGAAGATCGACTGCGTCCGGCCCGCTGATGGGGGTAAATATCTCGCGCATTTCGGCGTAGAAAGCCTTCAGCGCTTTGCTTTCTACGACTTCTTCGGACGAACTCGAATTGTCGTCGCCGTCGCGAATTTCGCTTTCGAACCATTCGCGAAACCCGTCATCGTTGCGCGGCGGAACTTCCGGGTCGAAGACAAGAAAATCATAACTCACCGGGAAGCACTTTCGAGCAGGTCCATGAAGTCGGGGAAGCTGGTCGCGATCGGGGCTGTGTCGTCCACATTCACCCCGTGGCGGCTTGCGAGACCTGCCACAGCCATGCTCATCGCAATGCGGTGGTCGAGCCGTGTTTGGACGCTTGCACCCTCCAGCGTGCCGCGCAGCGGTTCGCCTCCGGACCCTTCGATCGTGAGCCCGTCTTCGTGTTCCTCCACACGCGCGCCGGCCAGCGCCAGTGCCTTGGCCATGGCTGCCAGCCGATCGCTTTCCTTGACGCGCAGTTCCTCCAGGCCACTGGTCACGGTTGTGCCCTCGGCCAGCGCTGCGGCTACGAACAATACTGGGAATTCGTCGATCATCGAGGGGGCGAGGGACGGGTCGATTTCAGCGCCGGTCAGCACCGAATGCCGCACCCGCAGGTCCGCAACCGGCTCGCCACCAATCACCCTCCGGTCCCGTTCTTCAATCGATCCACCCATTTGCCGCAGCGCATGGACGATCCCGGCGCGGGTCTCGTTCATGCCGACATTCTCGATAAGCAGGTCGCTTCCCGGCACGATCAGCGCCGCGACGATAAAGAATGCGGCCGAGGATGGATCGCCCGGAACGACGACCTGCTGCGGCTGCAGATCCGCCTCGCCGTGGATCGAGATTTTGCGCTCGCCGCCTTCTTCACCGATCTCAATCGTCGCGCCGAACCCCTTCAGCATCCGCTCGGTGTGGTCGCGCGTTGCGACCGGCTCGACCACGCTGGTAATGCCCGGTGTGTTGAGACCGGCAAGCAGAACCGCGCTCTTCACCTGCGCGCTCGCAACCGGAAGACGGTAGGTAATCGGAACGGCGGGCAGTGCTCCGCGCAGCATGAGGGGCAGGGTTCCGCCCCGCGATGCTTCGAAACTCGCGCCCATCTGCGACAGGGGCTCGATCACGCGGTTCATCGGTCGGCCCGAAAGGCTGGCATCGCCTGTAAATGTCGCGCTGAACCCGTGGCTTGCAAGCAGGCCCATCAACAGCCGCGTCGACGTACCCGAATTGCCCATGTCGAGCGCCTGGCGGGGTTCGAGCAGACTTCCGAGGCCAGCGCCATGAACGCGCCACACGCCATCGTCGCCGCGTACGATATCCGCTCCCAGCTGGCGCATCGCAGCCGCGGTCGCGAGCACATCCTCGCCCTCGAGCAGCCCTTCGATCGTGCTTTCGCCCACGGCAAGCGAGGAAAACATCAGCGCGCGGTGGCTGATCGATTTGTCGCCAGGGACGCGAATTCGCCCTTTCAGAGGGCTTGAGGGAGTGAAAGTATGGCTGCTCATTGCGCGGCGGTCTTTGACAGTGCCCCGTCCTTCTGGCAAGGCGCGCCCGCTCTTGATTCCGGACATTTCCGGTCCCAATAAAATGCGCATACCGACGCCCGCCAGTTGAACGGGCAAGACTAAGGATTTTCAAGAATGGCGAAGCCAGAATGGGGCACCAAGCGTTCCTGCCCCAAATGCGGGGAACGCTTTTACGACCTCGGCAAGGACGATCCCGTTACCTGCATCGAGTGCGGGGAAACGTGGGATCCGGAGCCGGTGCTGAAGTCGAAGCAGCCGATCCCGTTTGAAGAGAAAGACAAGAAGAAGGACGGCGACGCTGACAGCGATCTCGCGGACGATGATGATGATCTGAAGGACATCGAAAACATCGACGACGATGACGATTCGCCCGACAACGACGTCGATCTTGGCGGCGACGATGACCTTGGCGTGTCCAAGGGCAAAGGCGACGACGACGACGACGATACTTGATTTTTGATCTTGCGTTTCGCGGGGAGCGGCCATAAAGCGCCCGCTCCTTGCGAGAGCAGGGGTTTGGCCTTATATTTGATGAGGTCGACACATCGATGATCTGGGGCCTTAGCTCAGCTGGGAGAGCGCAACACTGGCAGTGTTGAGGTCAGCGGTTCGATCCCGCTAGGCTCCACCATCGAACCGATAAAGCCGGACTTTCCGTCGAGGAATTCCGCACGCTGGCCGACGAGGTTTCGTCCGCCGGCGTTTTTCGCGTTTAATACCGGTTCGTCGAACCGGTGAGGAGTTGAAGACGATGTTTGACAATCTGTCCGACCGCCTTGGCGGCGTCTTTGACAAGCTCAAAGGCCGCGGGTCGCTCAAGGAGCAGGACGTTCGCGATGCCATGCGCGAAGTGCGGATCGCGCTGCTCGAAGCCGATGTCGCGCTCCCTGTGGCCCGCCGTTTCATCGATGCGGTGACCGAAAAGGCCGTCGGCCAGGAAGTCCTCAAATCGGTCAAGCCCGGCCAGCAAGTCGTCAAGATCGTCCATGACGAGCTTATCCGGACGCTCGGCGGCGATCCCGACGATCCGCAAAATGCGCTGGGCGGGGAGGGGCTGATCCTCGAAGCCAAGCCCCCGGTCGTCATCATGATGGTCGGCCTGCAGGGCTCGGGTAAGACCACCACGACCGCCAAGCTCGGCAAGTTGCTGCGCGAGAAGCATGGCAAGAAGGCGATGATGGCGTCGCTCGACGTGAACCGCCCGGCAGCGCAGGAGCAGCTGGCGGTGCTCGGCGAGCAGACCGACGTTGCAACCTTGCCGATCGTGGCAGGCCAGCAGCCGGTAGACATCGCACGCCGTGCGATGGAGGCTGCGCGCCTCCAGAATTTCGATGTGTTGCTGCTCGACACTGCAGGCCGCCTGCACGTCGACGAAGCGTTGATGGCCGAGATGAAGGCCGTCGCGGGAGTTTCCGCGCCGACCGAAGTGCTGCTGGTTGTCGACAGCCTCACCGGGCAGGACGCGGTCAACGTGGCCAAGAGCTTTACCGACGAGGTTCCGCTCACCGGCGTGGTTCTCACCCGGATGGACGGCGATGCGCGTGGCGGTGCGGCGCTTTCGATGCGCGCGGTCACGGGCAAACCGATCAAGTTCGCAGGCACCGGCGAAAAGCTCGACGCGATCGAACCTTTCCGCCCGGGCTCGGTCGCCGACCGCATCCTCGGAATGGGCGATGTCGTCAGCCTCGTCGAAAAGGCGGCGGCGACGATCAAGGAAGAAGAGGCCGAGCAGCTCGCCCGCAATTTCGAGAAGGGCAAGTTCGACCTCAACGACCTGCGGATGCAATTGAAGCAGATGCAGAACATGGGCGGGCTTGGCATGCTGGCGGGCATGATGCCCGGCATGAAAAAGGCGAAACAGGCGATGGCGCAGGCCAATATGGACGACAAGGTGCTCGTCCACATGGATGCGATCATCGGCTCGATGACCCCCAAGGAACGCGCACATCCGGGCCTGATGAATGCCAAGCGCAAGAAGCGCGTCGCGGCGGGCAGCGGGACCGACGTCCAGACGGTCAACAAGCTGCTCAAGATGCACCAGGAAATGGGCCGCGCGATGAAGCAGATCAAGAAGATGGGCGGGCTGAAAGGCCTTGCCGCCATGTTCGGTGGCGGGATGCCCGGGATGGGCGGCCCAGGCGGCGGCGCGGGCGGTATGCCCGGCCTCGGTGGTCCCGGTGGCGGAATGCCCGGCGGGCTTCCCGGCCTCGGTGGACCAGGCCCGAAGAAATGATTTTCTAGAAACTACAATGATTCAAACGTTTAATCTCGAAAGGTAATACCAATGGCAGTTGCAATCCGGCTTTCGCGCGGCGGCGCCAAGAAGCGTCCTTACTACCGCATCGTCGTGGCCGACTCGCGTTCGGCGCGTGACGGCAAGTATCTCGAGCAGATCGGGACCTACAACCCGCTGCTCGCGAAGGACGACGAGAACCGCGTGAAGCTCGACGAAGACCGCGCCAAGTACTGGCTCGGCGTCGGCGCGACCCCGTCCGACCGTGTCCTGCGTTTCCTCGACGCGGCGGGCATCATGGAGCGCACTCCGCGCAACAACCCGCAGAAGGCCGAGCCGGGCGAAAAGGCCAAGGAGCGCGCCGAAGAGAAGGCTGAAAAGGCCAAGGAAGCCGAGGAAGCGGCAAAGGCTGCGACCGAAGCCGAGAACGACGCAACCGGTTCGGCCAAGTCGGAAGAGACCGCAGAGGCCGTGGCCGACGCTGTCGATGCCGACGCTCCGGCAGAAGAAGCCGCTGCGATTGCCGAACAGACCGCAGAAGGCGGCGTGCCGAACGAGCAGGCCGACGACACGGTTGGCGAAGAAGCCAAGGCCGACGAAGCCGAAGAAAAAGCCGAGTAAGCCCGCGGCATGCCCGAGCAACGCGATGCGCGCCGGATGGTGGAACTTGCCGCCGTTACCGGCGCGCATGGTGTTGCGGGAGAGGTGCGCCTCAAACTGTTCGGCGAGGGCGTCGAGGCGCTCTCCGCGCACGCCAGCTTCAACGCCAAAGAGACCGGGCGCGCGTTGACGCTCAAGAAAGTCCGCTCGGACAATAAGGGCGGCGCGATCGCCCGCTTTGCCGAGATCTCCAATCGTAACGAGGCCGAAAAGCTGCGCGGGACGGTGCTCACCGTCTCGCGCGACGACCTGCCTGCGCTCGGGGAAGGCGAGTATTACCACGCCGATCTGATCGGCCTTACAGCGACGACCGAGTCGGGTGAGCCGCTCGGTACCGTGATCGCGATCGAGAATTTCGGTGCGACCGACATCGTCGAAATCGAAAAAGCTCCGCCGCCCGAAAAAGGGCAAAAAACCTTCATGGTCCCGATGACGCCGCAGGCCGTAATCGAGTGGGACGCTGAAAGGCTTGTGATCGCGACCGAATTCGCTGAAGACTGAGCGGCATGATCGAGACCGTCGCCGTCCTGCTCCTTCTCGCCATCAGCATGGCGATGGCGACACTCGGCGCGGTCCTGCTGGTGCGATTTATCATTCCCGGGGCAGGTCGGCGGGCTCGGATACTTTCTGCCGCAGTCCTCGGACCCGGCCTGGTGATGCTGCCAACTCCCCTGTTCACCCTCGACGGGCCGAACGAATGGCTGCCCTTCTTGCTCGGCTTCATGGCAGTCCTGATCGGCGTTTGCGCCGTCATCGGTTGGCCGATCTCGCACATCGCCACGCGCAAGCTCGATCGCTTGACGCACTTCGACGTGGGAACCTTTGAATGACCAAGCTCTCCGTCGCTATCTGCCAGGCCGCACCTATTCCGCTCGATTTTGCGGGCGGGATCGAGAAGGCCACTGGGCTTGCGCGCGAGGCGATCGAGCGCGGGGCGCAGTTTGTCGCGTTCGGGGAGACGTTCCTGGGCGGCTATCCGCTGTGGCTCGATGAAGCTCCCGGAGCGGCTTTGTGGGATCATCCGGGGACCAAGGCGCTCCACGCGATCATGCTCGAACAGGCGATCGTCGCGAATGACGAGCGGCTGCTTCCGTTGCAGGAGCTGTGCGACGAAACCGATGCCTGCATCTCGATCGGCGCGCATGAGCGCGTGCGGCAGAGCCTCTACAACAACCAGTTGCTGCTGCGCCCCGGCGCAGCGCCGCTAGACCACCGCAAGCTGGTGCCGACGCATGGCGAGCGGCTGATCTGGATGCGCGGCGACGGCTCGACGCTGGGCGTGCACGAGGCCGAATGGGGCCGGGCGGGCAACCTGATCTGCTGGGAACACTGGATGCCGCTCGCCCGCGCGGCGATGCACAATCTCGGCGAATGCGTGCACGTCGCCGCCTGGCCGACCGTGCGCGAGGAATATGCGCTCGCCTCACGGCATTATGCGATGGAGGGGCGGTGCTTTGTGCTGGCGGCAGGGCTGGTGCAGCACCGCGATGATCTGTTTGACGGTCTGGAGCGGGTTGGTGGAAATGCAGAGGCTAAAGCGCTGTTGGATTGCATCGAGGGAGTGCAGCTCAATCGCGGCGGCTCAATGATCATCGCCCCTGATGCGCGGGTGATGGCGCAGGCGGGTGAGGGTGAGGAAATCCTCCACGCCGAACTGGACCTGAGCGAAATCGGACAGGGGCTGGCGAGCCTTGATACCGACGGCCACTATTCGCGGCCTGATGTGTTCGAACTCAATGTCGATACGCGGGCGAAGGGTGGGGTGAATTGGGGTTGATGCACATTTTTCTCGCCCTGATCCTTGCGCCTATACTCTTTGTGGTTGCCTTCGGCGCGACCAAGCGACTGGTGCTTGAAGGGGCAATTGCACATTTCTTCATGGTCTGCATTTTTGTCCCGTTTCTCTTTGCGGCTGGAACGCTATGGGCGACAAGTCCTGAAGCGCCGACAGAACATGATGTCGAATTGATTGCTGCGGGTCTGATGGCTGACCCCGGTCCAGCGTCATTCGTGTTTTGGGCGGAAGTCTTCGGGATACCGATTGTTTCTTATATCTTGATGTCGATCCCTTTGTTCTTCTTCGCGAGGCGCCGGGTTTTCGAATGACCTTCGCCGCCACGCACACACCGCTCATCCTGAGCTTGTCGAAGGATTGCACTTCACTTTTTCAGACGGTGCAGAAAAGAAAAACGGTCGTTGGGACTTCGTCCCAGCTTCGCTTCCGCCAAGCTCAGGACGAGCGGAGATCTTGAGCTAAGTCACGACCTTCGCCGCCTCCATCCCTTTACATAACTAATGAGTAATATAACCTGTCGGCGATGGATGATTCGCTCGACCAGTCCTTTGCGGCGCTTGCCGACCCTACGCGGCGTGCGATCCTTGCGCGGCTCGCCGAGGGCGAAGCGACTGTCGCCGAACTCGCCGAGCCCTTCGCGCTCAGCCAGCCTGCCATCTCCAAGCATCTCAAGGTGCTCGAGCAAGCGGGGCTGGTCGAAACCGGAATCGCAGGAAAGACCCGGCCGCGCCGGTTGAAGCCGCAGGGGCTCGAACAGGCGAGGGGCTTTATCGAACATATGGCATCGTTCTGGCCCGATCGTTTCGACCGGCTGGATGCCTTTCTGAAGGCGGCTGACAAGGGGGAATAGCAGCATGGCGGACGTCCCGGTTTTCATGATCTCGCGGATTTTCGAGGCACCGATCGAGCAGGTGTTCGATGCCTGGGCCGATCAGGAGAAGATGGCGGCGTGGTCGGGTCCTCCAGGTGCAAAACTCACGCCGCTTTCGGGGGAGATCGAGGAGGGGTCGGTCATGCACACCCGCTCCGATCACCCGGAGATGGGGACAACCTACACTCTGGCGCTGTGGCGCGAGGTCAAGCCGCCGAGCCGCATCGCGTGGGAGCAGAGCTTTGCCGACGAAGCGGGTGACAAGATTAGACCGTCCTTCTTTCCGCACTGGCCGCTCACCCTGCTGACCGAGGTGGATTTCGAGAGCATCGATAGCGGGACCCGGATCACGCTCACATGGACGCCGATCGAGGCGACGCCCGAAGACATCGCCGAGTTCGAGCGGCAAATGGGCTCGATGAAGATGGGCTGGGGCGGCAGTCTCGACAAGCTCGCCGAGATGCTCGCGGCGTCATAGGGGGTTGCCAAGCAGGCCAAGTCTGGCGAGGGGCAAGACCATGACCTTCGCCGCAACGATCCTGACGCTTTATCCGGAAATGTTTCCCGGGCCGCTGGGTGTGTCGCTCGCCGGCAAGGCGCTCGAGCGGGGGGATTGGTCGTGCGAAACCGTCCAGATCCGCGACTTCGCAACCGACAAGCACCGCACTGTCGATGATACGCCCGCGGGCGGCGGCGCGGGAATGGTGCTCAAATGCGATGTGCTGGCAGCGGCTTTGGACAGCGTCCACCCACCCAAAACCGCTCATGCTGAGCCTGTCGAAGCATCGCACATTTCTTCGGAAAAGAAGGACAGTCCTTCGACAAGCTCAGGACGAGCGGGTGCTGTGCCAGTATTGGCAATGACCCCGCGCGGGAAGCCGATCACGCAGGCGCGCATTCGCGAAATCGCCAGCGGCCCCGGCGTCACGCTTCTGTGCGGCCGGTTCGAGGGGTTCGACGAGCGCCTGTTCGAGGCCCGACCCGAGATCGAACAGGTCAGCCTCGCCGATATCGTCCTTTCCGGCGGCGAACCGGCGGCTTTGGCGATACTTGACGCTTGCATTCGGCTGCTTCCGGGGGTAATGGGCGCGCCCGACAGCGGAACCGAAGAGAGCTTCGAAAACGGGCTCCTCGAATATCCGCAATATACCCGACCTCAGGTATGGGAAGGGCGCACGATCCCCGAAGTGCTGCGATCGGGGGATCATGCGAAGATCGCTGCTTGGCGAAAGTCGAAGAGCGAAGAGATTACACGGTTACGCAGGCCGGACCTTTGGGAACGCCATAGTGGCGTTCGGGACCAGTCTGCCTCTGGCGCGCGGCGAAAAAACAAGGAACCGGACCAGTGAACCTGATCCAGCAAATCGAAGCCGAAGAAATCGGCAAGGTCGAAAAAGAGATTCCCGAATTCCGCGCGGGCGACACCGTGCGCGTCGGCGTGAAGGTGAAGGAAGGCAACCGCGAGCGTGTGCAGATGTTCGAAGGCGTCGTGATCGCCCGCTCGAACCGCGGCATGGGCTCCAACTTCACCGTCCGCAAGATCAGCTTCGGCGAAGGCGTTGAACGTGTGTTCCCGCTCTACTCGCCGATCCTCGACAGCATCACCGTGGTGCGCCGCGGCGTCGTGCGTCGTGCGAAGCTGTATTATTTGCGTGGCCGCACCGGTAAGCGTGCGCGTATCGCCGAACGTCGCGACAACGCTCCGAAGGGCGAATAAGCCCCTTCCGCAAGAGTCCATTCAAAAGGGGCGGTCCTCATGGGGCCGCCCTTTTTCGTTGGCCTCTTGCCATTCTCTTTCGTCATTGCGAGGAGCGATAGCGACGAAGCAATCCAGCGTCGGAACTGGATTGCCGCGCCACCTGTTGGTGGCTCGCAATGACGAAAATGAGGGGCGATCCTTGAAATGCGTATCCCGCTACTTGCCGCCGCTGTGGCACTTTTTTCTAGTTCCGCATTTGCCGACGATCACGCGATGAGCGAACCGCAGGAGCTTACCTTCGAGCGCGTCTTCGCTTCGCCTTCGCTCAACGGGCCCTCGCCGCGACAGGCCAAGCTTTCTCCCGATGGACGCTATCTCACGCTGCTCCGCAACCGCGAGGATGATCGCGAGCGTTACGACCTCTGGGGCTTCGACATCTCGACCCAGGAATGGCGAATGCTGGTCGATAGCGAAGCGCTGGGCACGGGGCGCGAGCTTTCCGAAGATGAGAAAATGCAGCGCGAGCGCGCGCGAGTGGGCAACCTGAAGGGCATCATCAGCTACCAGTGGGCGAGCGACGGATCGGGTGTGCTCGTACCGCTCGACGGCGATCTTTATTTCGCCAAGCTCGACGGCACGGTCCAGCGCCTGACCGACACCGAAGAAACCGAGCTCAATCCCAAGCTTTCAAGCAAGGGCGGCTACGTCTCGTTCGTTCGCGATCGCCAGCTCTGGGTCGGCGAAGTGGGCGAGGCAGCCGCTCCGATCACACCCAAGGAAGGGGAAACGATCCGCTGGGGCGAAGCCGAATTCGTTGCGCAGGAAGAAATGAGCCGGATGGACGGCTATTGGTGGGGGCCGAACGACCAGCGCATCGCGGTCCAGCGAACCGATGAAAGCCCGGTGGGGATCGTCACCCGCGCGGCCATCGGCGCAACCGGAACCAAGGTCTTCGACCAACGCTATCCGGTCGCGGGATCGGACAATGCCATCGTCGAACTCTACGTGATGGATCCCGATGGCGGGAACCGGGTGAAGGTCGATCTGGGCGACGACACCGACATCTATGTTGCGCGCGTCAACTGGGGGCCTGACGATTACCTTTATGTCCAGCGCCAGAATCGCGAGCAGACCGTGCTCGACATGCTCAAGGTCGATCCGGCAACCGGTGCAAGCGAAGTGTGGTTCACCGAAAAGGCCGCACGCGAGGATTACTGGATCAACCTCAGCAACAATTACCGCTTCCTGAAGGACGGGAGCTTGCTGTGGTGGTCCGAGCGGGACGGTTTCGGCCAGTATTACCGCTTCAAGGATGGAGAGTGGCTGAAGCTCACCAGTGGGAACACCCACAAGTTCGATCTGGTTGGGGTCAACGAGAGCGAGGGAGAATTCTTCTACACAGTCGCCACCGGCGATCTGACGCGCCAGATTCGTAGCAGTCCGCTTGATTACCTGAGACGTCCGGCCACCATCACCAAGAATGGTTACGATCACAGCGCGTCGATGGATGGCAAGGGCACGGTGCTCTACATCTCGCGCTCGAGCGTGAACCAGCCAACCCAGAGTTATCTTGCCAGGACCAACGGAGAGCGGATCACCTGGGTCGAAGAAAACGCGCTCGATGCCGATCATCCTTATGCGCCCTATCTCGCCAGCCATGTCGAACCGGAATTCGGCACGGTCGAGGCCGAGGACGGCACCGAGCTACACTGGATGATGTACAAGCCGGAAATGGAACCGGGCAAGCAGTACCCAGTGCTCTATTACCATTACTCGGGCCCCGGCCCGCAGACGGTAGACAAGGGCTGGGATGGCGCGCTGGCGCAGGCGGTGGTCGACAAGGGCTATATCTGGTTCGTGCTCGACGGACGCGGCTCGGCCAATCGCGGGGTCGATTTCGAGCAGCCGATCTATCGTGCGATGGGTGGGGTCGAGGTGCGCGACCAGAAGGTCGGCGCCGAGTATCTCAAGACGCTCGATTTTGTCGATGGCGACAAGATTGCGCTCTATGGCTGGTCGTATGGCGGCTACATGACGTTGAAGCAGCTTCAGGCCGATCCGGGGCTATACGCCGCGGGTATCTCGGGCGCGCCGGTGACCAAGTGGGAACTCTACGACACCCATTATACCGAGCGATATATGGGCGACCCGCGCGAAGTGCCCGAGGCCTATAAAGCGGCGAGCGCGATCCCCGATGCGACCAAGATCAGCGATCCGCTGCTGCTGATCCATGGCATGGCGGATGACAACGTGGTGTTCGAGAACTCCTCCGAACTGATCAGCGTGCTGCAGGAAGGCAATGTCCCGTTCGAGATGATGCTCTATCCCGGCTACACCCACCGCGTGGCCGGCGAGAACATCAGCCCGCACCTGTGGAACACGATCTTCCGCTTTCTCGAGGCACACGGGGTAACCCCGCCGGAATAGGTATTCCGGTTGCGTTCACGCATCGCATCGCTATCTCGGCGCGTGAACATAATCAGGAGTATGTGAATTGGGTTACCGGGTGGTCATCGTCGGCGCGACGGGCAATGTCGGGCGCGAAATGATGCAGATCCTCGCCGAGCGCGAGTTTCCCTGCGACGAAGTCGCAGCGGTCGCTAGCGGGCGTTCGCAGGGAACCGAAGTCGAATTCGGCGACACCGGCAAGATGCTCAAGTGCAAGAATATCGAGCATTTCGATTGGGCGGGCTGGGACATCGCGCTGTTCGCGTGCGGCAGCGAAGCGACCAAGATCTATGCACCCAAGGCTGCGGAAGCCGGGTGCGTCGTTATCGACAACAGCTCGCTTTACCGCATGGAGCCCGACGTTCCGCTTATCGTGCCGGAAGTGAACCCCGATGCGATCGACGGCTACACCCAGCGCAACATTATCGCCAATCCCAACTGCTCGACTGCGCAACTGGTCGTGGCGCTCAAGCCCTTGCACGACGCGGCGACGATCAAGCGCGTCGTCGTCTCGACCTATCAGTCGGTTTCCGGTGCGGGCAAAGCGGGCATGGACGAGCTGTTCAACCAGAGCCGCGCGATTTTCGTCGGCGACCAGATCGAACCCGCCAAATTCACCAAGCAGATCGCCTTCAACGTGATCCCGCATATCGACGTCTTCCTCGACGATGGATCGACCAAGGAAGAATGGAAGATGATGGTCGAAACCAAGAAGATCCTCGACCCGAAGATCAAGCTCAACGCCACCTGCGTGCGCGTGCCGGTGTTCGTCGGTCACTCCGAGGCGGTGAACATCGAATTCGAGAACGAACTCAGCGCCGAACAGGCGATGGAAATCCTGCGCGAGGCGCCGGGTGTGATGCTAGTCGACAAGCGCGAGGACGGCGGATACGTCACCCCCGTCGAAAGCGCGGGCGACAGCGCCACCTACATCAGCCGCGTGCGCGACGATCCTACGGTAGAGAATGGTCTGGCCCTGTGGTGCGTGTCGGACAATCTGCGCAAGGGCGCGGCGCTCAACGCAGTGCAGATCGCCGAATTGCTCGGTCGCAGGCATCTCAAAAAGGGCTGAGGTTCATGCGGTCAATCGCTCTGGCACTCGCGGTAATCTCGCTCGGCGCCTGCGACAGCGGCGATGTTCCGCCTCCCGGGCAGGAGCCTTTGCGCGCCAGCACACCGCAGGTGGCGGCCGACGAAGTCGTGCTGCGCGGCGAGGGGCTCGTTGCCGGTGCCGAAGCTTTCTACTTCGCAGCGGGCGAGAACGAAGTGCGCACGGCGCTTGCCGGGGTCCTTGGCAAGGCCGAGAGCGATGCGTCCAACGACGAATGCGGCGCGGGCCCGATGACCTTTGTCGGCTATCCCGGGCGGCTGACGGTGAATTTCCAGGACGGACGACTGGTCGGCTGGACCCTGTTCGAAGGGGGCGACAGGATCAGCGTGGAATCCGACATACAGGTCGGCACGCCAAGCGATACGGCCGTAGAGGTCGACGGGTTCACCCGTGTTGACGACAGCACGTTGGGAGAGGAATTCTCCATCGGACCCAATATCGGCGGATTCATCGAGGCGGACAAAGTCAGCATGCTTTATGCCGGGACGCAGTGCTTTTTCCGGTAAGCCGCGCTAAACAGCGGTCATGACACTCAGTGCCGATCTCTTCTTCAGCTTCCGCTCTCCCTATTCCTACCTTGCCGTCGGGCGGTATCGCGCGATGACCGAGGAGCACGACCTCGACATCACGCTGCGCACCGTTTGGCCGATCGCGATCCGCGATCCCGATATTCTTTTCACAGGCAATCCCAATGTCGGGAGATACATCTTCATCGATGCGGCACGATCGGCGCAAATGCTCGGCATCCCATATCGCTGGCCGCGACCCGATCCGGTGGCGCAGAACCTGGCCACGCGCGAAATCGCAAAGGATCAGCCGATCATCCGCCGTGTTTGCAGGTTGGGACAGGCTGCGACGCGCCGTGGCAAAGGGCTGGCATTCGGCGACGAGGTTTCCAAGATCATCTGGTCGGGCACGGTCGATGACTGGCACGAAGGCGATCATCTCGCGAAGGCAGCGGCCCGTGCGGGGCTCGACCTGGCTGAACTCGACGCCGAGGCTATTTCGGATGCCGGCGCGCTCGATGCCGAGATTGCAGCCAATCAGGATGCGCTCGAGGCTGCCGGGCACTGGGGCGTGCCGACACTGGTGTTCGAGGGCGAGCCTTTCTTCGGACAGGACCGGATCGAGATGGCGAAGTGGCGGATGGAACAAAAGGGGCTGGCGAAACGGTGAGCGGAGACGAATTCACCGGAGGATGCCAGTGCGGTTCCGTGCGCTATCGCATCCGCGCCGATCATCTTACCGCCTATGCTTGCCACTGCCGCGAATGCCAGAAGCAATCGGCCAGCGCCTTCGGCATTTCGGTTCCGGTGATGCTTTCAAGCCTCACGATAGACGGGGAAACTGCAAGCTGGCGCCGACCGACCGACAGCGGATCTCACACCATTTGCCACTTCTGTGCCCAATGCGGCAGCCGGGTTTACCACGCGAGTGAAAATCGGCCTGGCATGGTCACGATCAAGGGCGGTTCGCTCGATTGCGCGGTCGATCTCGAACCGGTCGCGCATATCTGGACGCGCAGCAAACAGCACTGGGTCGTCCTGCCCGATGGCGTGCCGCAATGGGAAACGCAGCCGCAGAGCCAGTCGGAATGGATGGAGTTGCTCTCATGAGCGAACTGACCACCGCATCCTTCGCCTCCTTCGACGGGACCGAGCTCGCGATTCACCGCCAGGGTGCGGGCCGTCCTGTCCTTTTGCTGCATGGCCTGTTCTCCAGCGCCGACATGAACTGGATCAAATGGGGGCATGCCAAGCGTCTTGCCGAGGCGGGTTTCGAAGCGATCATGCTCGATTTTCGGGTCCACGGCGACAGTGCCTCGCCAACCGATCCGGCGGCCTATCCCAAGGGCGTGCTGGTTCGCGATGCCGCGGCGCTGGTCGAGCATTGCGGCCTTGAGGATGGTGCGTACGATCTCGTCGGGTTCTCGCTCGGCGCGCGCACCGCGATCCATGCCTGCGCGACCGGCGTCCTTCATCCCCGCCGTCTTGTCGCCTGCGGCATGGGAGTCGCCGGGCTCGCCGAATGGGAACGACGCGCCACCTTTTTCAAGCGCGTGATCGACGAATTCGACACCATCGAGCGCGGCGATCCGGCCTATCTTTCGCGCCAGTTCCTGAAGTCGCAAGGGGTCGACCGAGTGGCGGCGCGGCTGCTGCTCGATGCGTTCGAGAATCTCGATCCGGCCATGCTTGCGAATATCGACATCCCGACGCTCGTGCTGTGCGGTGACAAGGACGAGGACAACGGTTCGGCCGAGGAGTTGGCTGAGCGCCTGCCGGACGCAATCTACCAGACGGTCCCTGGCGCGCATCTGGACAGTGCGACCAAGCCGGAACTGGGCGAAGCCATCGTGGAATATCTATCCAGAGCATGAGCACTGAGCGCAAGTTCTGGATCTTCTGGTTGGGCGGGCTCGCAATCTTCGCGCTGGCGCGCATCCCACACGCGCCTCTGGCGATTCCGGAGGTGCCTGGCGGCATTCTCGATCACCAGGCGGCGGGCTCCGCTCAAGCGGTCGACCGGATCCAGGCGGCGTGGCGCGCTGCAGGCCTCCGCGACACTGCGATCTTCGCCATGTGCCACGACCTCGTATTTATCGGGATTTACGGGCTGGGAAGCTTCTGGGGCGGGCGGATGTTTGCACAGCAGATGGATCGCGCACTGCTCGTCCGAATTGGGCAGGTCGTCGCGATCGCGGCAATCGTGTTCCTGATCACCGATTATGTCGAAACGGGGCTTCAGCTGGTGCAATTGCTCCGGGAAAGCGGATCGGACTGGATGGCTGGCACCGCCGCCATAATGCAGCCGGTCAAGATCGTTGCGTTTCTGGTGACCTTTTTCGGTATCCTGACCAGCCTCGGCATTCGTCGATTTTCGCGCCCACCGGCTTGATTAAGCCCCGTCACAGGTTCAATCGGCTACATCATCACGACACAGAACAATCCAAGAGGTTCGTACCCCATGAAATTCGCTTCCACCGCGCTCAGGACATCGATCGCCGCGCTCGCCGTTTCGCTTGCTTCCGCTCCGGCACTTGCTGACGGTCATGCCGAACCAGTCGTCGAGGAAACTGCCGAAAACGAGTTTCCGCTGACCCCGCAGGGCGCGGCTGATTTTGTCGCGGCAGCCGAAGCCGAGATGCGCGAATTTTCGGACATCTCCGCGCATGTCTATTGGCTCAACGCAACCAACATCAATTACGACAGCAACCAGCTCGCCGCGAAATACGGAGCCGATGCGACGCTGATGAGCGTCCGCTTCGCCAACGAGGCGGCGAAATATGCCGCGGTCGAGGGTCTCGATCCCGAAGTCGCACGCAAGCTCGACATGCTGCGTAACGGCATCTCGATGCCCGCGCCATCGCGCGACGGCGCCGCGGAAGAGCTCTCCGCCATCGCGACCAAGCTCGGTTCGGATTACGGCAAGGGCAAGGGCACGCTCAATGGCGAGCCGATCAACGGCTCGGACATCGAAGCCGAAATGGGCAATCTCGAACGCACGCCGGAGGAACTCTCCGAAATGTGGGCGAGCTGGCACGACAATGTCGGCGCGCCGATGCGCGAAGACTACACCCGTATGATCGCCATCGCGAACGAAGGTGCCGAGGAGTTGGGCTTCGACAATGTCGGCACGATGTGGCGTTCGGGCTATGACATGACGCCCGAAGAGTTCGCTGCCGAAACCGAGCGGATGTGGCAGGAAGTGAAGCCGCTTTACGTCGCGCTCCACACCTATGTCCGCCGCAAGCTGAACGAGAAGTACGGCGACGAGGTCCAGCCCGCCACCGGGCCGATCCGCGCCGATCTGCTCGGCAATATGTGGGCTCAGGAGTGGGGCAACATCTATCCGCTCGTGGCGCCCGAAGGCGCGGGCGATATCGGATACGACCTCACCGAGCTGATCCAGGAAAAGGACCTCGACGCAGTCGAGATGACGAAAGTCGGCGAACAGTTCTTCTCGTCGCTCGGCTTCGAGCCGCTGCCTGAAACCTTTTGGGAGCGCAGCCAATTCACGAAGCCGCGCGATCGCGAGGTCGTTTGCCACGCATCCGCATGGAACCTCGACAATGTCGACGATCTGCGGATCAAGATGTGCATCAAGCCGAACGCGGATGACTTCATCACCATTCACCACGAACTCGGCCACAACTACTATCAGCGCGCCTACAACCAGCAGGATTACCTCTACCTGACGGGCGCGAATGACGGCTTCCACGAGGCGATCGGCGATATGATCGCGCTGTCGATCACGCCCGACTACCTCGTGCAGATCGGCATACTCGATGAAAGCCAGGTGCCTAGCGAGGACAAGGATATCGGTCTGTTGCTGCGTCAGGCGATGGACAAGGTTGCCTTCCTGCCGTTCGGCCTGCTGGTCGACCGTTATCGCTGGAGCCTGTTCGACGGTTCGGTCGCGCCGGAGGATTACAACACCGCCTGGACCGAGCTGCGCACCGAGTATCAGGGCATTGTCCCGCCGGTCGAGCGGCCCGAAGGCGCCTTCGATCCGGGCGCGAAGTACCACGTGCCGGGTAATGTCAGCTACACGCGTTACTTCCTCGCGCGGCTGCTGCAGTTCCAGTTCTACAAGGCTGCGTGCGACACCGCCGGTTGGGAAGGGCCGCTGCACCGTTGTTCGTTCTACGGCAACGAGGAGGTCGGCAAGAACCTCAACGCGATGCTCGAAATGGGTGCATCCAAGCCGTGGCCCGATGCGCTCGAAGCTTTCACGGGTGAGCGCCAGATGACCGGCAAGGCGATGGTCGAATATTTCGCCCCGCTGATGGACTGGCTCGAAGAGCAAAACGAAGGACAGGAAGAGGGTTGGTAATGAAGCGTTTCGCACTCCCGATAGCGCTTGTGCTGCTCGGCGCCTGCGCGCCGGGGGGCGACGCTTCCACCGCCTCCAATCCGGTCGCATCTAGCGACGTGACCGGCACGCTGTTTGTCGCCAACAAGCGCGGCAACACGCTATCGAAGATCGACCTCGTAACCGGCGAGGAGGTCCTGCGCCTCGACAGCTGCACCAATCCGCACGAGCTGGCGACGTCGCCGGATGGCGACCATGTCGCGCTCGCCTGCTATGGCGGGACCACGGTCGATATTTTCCGCACCGGCGACCTCGGCAAGGTCGCGAGCATCGATCTCGGCGAGAATGCCCGTCCGCATGGGATCGTATGGCACGCCAATGGCGATCTTTATTCGACCGCCGAGGGGCGCCAATCGATCTTTTGGATCCGCGATCCGCTGGGACAGCCGCAGACTTTCGAATATTCGACCGGCAAGCAGGGCAGCCACATGCTGGTGGTCGATCCAACAGCGACCGTCGCGTGGACAACCGATCTCGGGTCGAAGACGGCCACCCGGGTCGCGATGAAGGCGCGGATCGCCCCGATCTCGGTTTCGGTCGGTGAGGAACCCGAAGGCATCGCGCTCGCTCCGGATGGTTCCGCTCTCTGGGTTTCCGCCCGCGGTTCGAACCAGGCGTTCGAACTCGATCCGGGAACGATGGAAGTCCTGAGTACGATCGACACGGGCGCTTTCCCCCTGCGTCTCGCGATCCGTCCGCAGGGCGACGTGGCGGTCACTTCCGACCTCGCCGACGGCGGCTTGACCGTCATCGATCTCGAGACTGCCGAAGTCGTTCGGTCAATCGCCGTTTCCGGCCCCGAAGAAGCACAAGAGCGCTTTCAAGTAACAATCCTGTGGTCGGACGATGGCGAGCGCATTTATGTCGCCGAGACCGCCAGCAACACCGTCGCCGAGGTGGATTATGCCACCGGCAAGGTCCTGCGTCGATTGCCGACAGGCGAGGGCGGGGACGGGATGGCGATCCTCCCTTGAGCAAAACTCGCAAGGATCTTCCCGCAGTCGGCTGGCGCGAGCGCGTCAGCCTGCCCGGCCTTGGCATCAGCGAGATTCCCGCGAAGATCGACACCGGCGCGCGCACGTCTTCGCTGCACGGCCACGTGATCGAAACCTTCGAGCGGGGCGGCAAGACTTTCGTGCGTTTTTCGGTCGACTGGGACGATATCGAGATGGAGTGCGAGGCGGTGCAGGTTGACACGCGCGGCATCACCAGTTCGAATGGGAAGACCCAGCAGCGCTATGTCATCAAGACCCCGCTGCGGATCGGAGACACCGAATTTCGTGCGGAATTCAGCCTTGCCGACCGATCCGACATGAAATTTCCGATACTTGTCGGGCGGACTGCGCTAAGACGCCGGTTCGTGGTCGACAGTGGCAATTCCTGGCTGCAATCGCGCGGCTGAGACCGTGCATCAGACATCCAATTCAGCGCCGGAGACAGAACCGGCAGAGGATATAATATGAAAATCGCAATGCTCGCCCGGAATCCGAAGCTCTATTCGCACCAGCGCCTGAAAGAGGCGGCGGAACAGCGCGGGCACGAGCTCGATATTCTCAACACGACGCGCTGCACGGTGCATATTGCGAGCCATCGCCCGCAGGTATTCTACAACGGCGAGCCGATGGTCGGATACGACGCGATCATCCCGCGCATCGGCGCGTCGATCACGAATTATGGCCTTGCGATCCTGCGGCAGTTCGAAATGCGCGGCTGCTGGCCGCTGAACGAAAGCGTCGCGATCGGGCGCAGCCGTGACAAGCTGCGCAGCATGCAGATCCTTGCCAAGCACGGGATCGGCCTGCCGCTCACCGCTTATGCCAACGATCCGAAGCAGGCAGAGGAGATCATCAAGGCAGTCAACGGACCTCCTGTGGTCATCAAGCTGCTCGAAGGCACGCAGGGCATCGGGGTCGTGCTCGCCGAAACGATGTCGAGCGCGAAGTCGGTGATCGAGGCGTTTCGTGGGGCGAACGTCAATATCCTTGTGCAGGAGTTCATCAAGGAAGCGGGCGGAACCGACATCCGCGCGCTGGTGATCGGCGGCAAAGTGGTCGCCGCGATGAAACGCACCGGCGCGGCGGACGATTTCCGCAGCAACCTGCACCGTGGCGGGAGCGCCCAGCTGATCAAGATCACGCCCGAAGAACGCTCGACCGCCGTACGCGCCGCAAAGCACATGGGACTGAACGTTTGCGGCGTGGACATGCTCCGCAGCAACCACGGCCCGGTGATCATGGAAGTGAACTCGTCGCCCGGTCTCGAAGGCATCGAGAAGGCGACCGAAAAGGACATCGCCGGAATGATCATCGATTACGTCGCGGCGAACGCCAAGGCAGGCAAGACGAAGACGAAGGGGAAGGGGTGAAGCTGTCCTCGGGGCTTTCCGAATACCTCCGCAAGATTTCTGATGATATCCGCGCGGTAGTCGCACAAGACCTTGTCGGGCTCTATCTACACGGCTCGATCGTCCAGGACGATTTCCGACCGGGCACAAGTGATATCGATGTTCTAGGCGTCGTTTCCGGAGCGCTTAGCGACTCTCAGCGATCGGATCTGGCTTCGCGCGTGGTGCAACATGAACCACCAGATCGTGCTGCGGAGCTTGAACTCATTCTGTGTCCGGCCAGTGCCTGTAGCAAACCGATACTCGAATTCCCGTTCGAGTTTGCACTTTCGACGGGTGCAGGCGCGCACGCGGGGAGCGAGCCGCCGGGAACGGCCAGAGATTTGTTGATCGATGTTTCCCAGTGCAGACAGCAGGGACAGCGGCTTTTCGGGCCACCCCCATATGAAGTGCTCGGGCCGGTGCCGCTCGGTCTTCTGCGCAAAGCCCTGTTTGCGGAAATGCATTGGCATTTGGGTGATATCGCTGGTGGATCAGCGACCTCGCTCACCAATGCCGTTCTAAACGCCGCAAGATCGCATCACGCTGCGCGAACCGGAGAAATTGTGTCCAAGAGCGAGGGTGGTCGACTGTGGCTTGAGCGAGCGCCGTCGGATGGCATGGTCGCCGACGCGCTTTCTCACCGCACCCGCGGCGAAGCGGCGGTTCTGGATCAGAAGCAAGTGCACGATTTCGTGAGCCGTACGGCGGCGGCTATCGAAGAGCTACGCTCCGAGGATCACATTACCTGAACGGCGGCTCGTTGAATGCCCTCAGCTTGCGCGAATGCAGGCTGTCGCCTTCGTCGCGCAGGCGCTTGCAGGCCTCTAGCCCGATCTGAAGGTGCGCGGCGATTGCTTCTTCGTAAAACTTGTTGGCCTGTCCGGGCAGCTTGATCTCGCCGTGTAGCGGCTTGTCCGAGACGCACAGCAGCGTGCCGTAGGGAACGCGGAAGCGATAGCCCTGAGCGGCGATCGTCGCGCTTTCCATCTCCACCGCGATCGCCCGGCTTTGCGAAAAGCGCTTGGCGCTGGTCGAGTAGTGCAGCTCCCAGTTGCGATCGTCGGTGGTGACGACGGTGCCTGTGCGCATGCGCTGCTTGAGGTTGGCACCTTGCACGCCTGAGACCTCTTCGGCAGCACCTGCGAGCGCCAGCTGCACTTCGGCGATCGGCGGGATCGGGATCTCGGGCGGGAGCACGGCGTCGAGCACGTGATCGTCGCGCAGATAGGCGTGAGCAAGCACGAAGTCGCCGATCTTCTGGCTCGAACGGACGCCGCCGCAGTGGCCGATCATCATCCAAGCGTGGGGGCGAAGCACGGCAAGGTGATCGCAGATCGTTTTCGCGTTGGAGGGACCGACACCGATATTCACCAGCGTGATGCCTTTCCCATCCTCGCGGATGAGGTGATAGGCGGGCATCTGGTGCTTGCGCCAAGCCGTGTCGTTCAATTGCGCCTGCGCGTTGTCGGTGCATTCGTCGATATCGAGCCCGGCCGCACCTTTGAGCGAGGTATATCCTTCTCCATCGCCTTTGGACGAGATCTGCTGCGCGCCCCAGTTCACGAACTCGTCGACATAGCGGTGGTAGTTGGTGAACAGGATGAAATCCTGGAAATCCTCGACCCGCGTGCCGGTGTAGTGCGCGAGGCGTGCGAGCGAGTAATCGGTGCGCAGCCCGTCGAACAGCGAAAGCGGCATGTCGCGGCCCTCGTGGAACTCGATCCCGTCCGCCAGCTCGTCGCCGATCAGGGCAAGGTCGGTCGAGGGAAAGTATTGCGCGATCTCGGTCGGTGCGATCCCGACCATCGCTGCGCCCGCATCGCCATCGAGGACGTAAGGAAACGGAATTTCCTGCCGCGACCGTGTCACTGCCACATCGATCTCGTATTCGTCGCCGATCAGCGCCAGCTGCTCTTTGAGGTAAGGCGCGAACAGATCGGGCCGCGTGACGGTGGTGGTATAGGTGCCCGGCATCTCGAGGCGTCCGAACGCGCGACTGCGATCCTGCGGCTCCCCGACACCCGAATAATGCAGCGTCAATTGCGGATAGGCATAGCTGCCGTCTTCGCGCTTGCGCTCCGGCGGAACCGTGAAGTCCCGCCCGAACGCGATCACATCGGCGCGCAGGGTCGATACCGCGTCGTCATAGTGGCGTTGCAATTCGTCGATGATGTCGGAGATTGGGGTCATTCGGTGATCCTTATTGTTATTGTTTTGTGTTGCAAGGACAGGTCGCCGCGCAGCGTTCGGAGATTGTTACAGAAAGGGCGCGAAAGTCTCTCGACCCCGCGCCCTCTTGTGTCTCGTGCGAGAAACCTCGCGAAGAACGAGCCTTAGGCTTGGTCTTCCTTGGTTTCTTCGTCTGCCGCAGCATCGTCAGCGGGAGTTTCCTCTTCCGGTGCTTCGGTTGCAGCGATGGAATCCGGCATGGCTTCTTCGGCGGCTTCGATGTTCTCGATTGCCGCTTCTTCGAGCATCTCGGCCGGGATTTCGCCGGGTTCGAGGTTCGGATCGATGCGGTTGGCAGCAGCCGCGTCTTCGAGTTCCTTCTGCTCTTCTTCGAACAGCTGCGCCAGAACGTCGACGCCCTGCGACTGCAGTTCGGCTTCGTCATCCGAACGGGCGACGTTGGCCTTGACGGTGACGTGCACTTCCGGGTGCAGAGCGACGGTCACATCGTGCATGCCGATCGACTTGATCGGCGCGCCCATGATGACCTGCTTCTTGTCGATGTCGTGGCCCTTATCGTTGAGGCCGGCGACCATGTCGCGCACGTTGACCGAACCATAAAGCTGGCCGGTGTTAGAAGCGGCGCGGATGAGGATGACCTCTGCACCTGCAACCTTTTCGCCCAGCTTTTCGGCTTCGGTGCGCTTCTCGGCGTTTTCCTTTTCGAGGCGTTCGCGATTGGCTTCGAAGACCTTCTTGTTGGCTTCGTTGGCGCGCAGGGCTTTCTTCTGCGGGAGCAGGAAGTTGCGGGCATAACCGTCCTTCACGGTGACGACGTCACCGATCGTGCCGAGCTTCTCGATACGTTCGAGGAGAATGATATCCATTTTCTGTCTCCTCTTACTTCACGATGTACGGCAGCAGGCCGATGTGACGGGCGCGCTTGATCGCCTTGGCGAGCTCACGCTGCTTCTTTGCAGATACGGCGGTGATGCGCGACGGCACGATCTTGCCACGCTCGGACATGAAGCCCTGGAGCAGGCGCACGTCCTTGTAATCGATCTTGGGAGCGTCCTTGCCGGAGAACGGGCAGGACTTGCGGCGGCGGAAAAACGGGCGAGCCATTAGTCGTCTCCTCGGTCGGAGCGACGCTTACGGTCGCGTTCGTTCTTGCGCATCATCACGCTCGGGCCTTCTTCGTGTTCGTCGACACGGATGGTCATGTAGCGGATGACGTCTTCATTGATACGGGTCTGGCGCTCGAGTTCCTCGACAACGGTGCCCGGGGCATCGATGTTGAGCATCACGAAATGTGCCTTGCGGTTACGGTCGATCTTGTAGGCGAGGGACTTGAGGCCCCACGTCTCGGTCTTCGTAACCTTGCCTTTGTTCGCTTCGACGATTTCGGTCGCCGTGGCCGCCAGCGCGTCTACCTGGGCCTGCGAGAGGTCCTGACGCGCGAGGAAGATATGCTCGTAAAGAGCCATCTCGCGTTCCTTTCAATTGCTGCCGATCGCTGGCTTGTCCGTCCGGATGACGGGGCCCCTCCGGCTTTCTTCAACACCGCTTCCAACAAAGCGGATGCGCGCACATAGCGAGTTTGGCCGGTAATGCAAGGCTTGTCAGGCGGGAACGCACGGGGCACGGGGCGGTTGGGATTTCAGGAATTGAGGGGATCGGTGCCGTGCCATCAGGTTTAGTCGCGCTGCTTGACGATGTGTCGGTGATCGCCCGTGCGGCTGCGGCTTCGGCGGACGATATCACCGCTGCAGCCGGGCGCGCCGGGTCGAAGACCGCCGGTGTTGTGATCGACGATGCCGCGGTTACGCCGAGCTACGTCACCGGGCTCACGCCAGCGCGAGAGCTGCCGATCATCTGGAAGATCACCAAGGGCAGCCTTTTCAACAAGCTGGTTATCCTGCTGCCCGGGGCAATTCTGCTTTCCGAATTCCTGCCGTGGTTGATCATCTGGATACTGATGATGGGCGGCGCTTTCCTGTGCTACGAAGGCGCTGAAAAGGTGATGGAAAAGCTCGGAGCAGCAAAGCACGGCAAGACCGTCGAAGACACGATCGAAGACCCGGCCGAATTCGAAAAACAGCGCGTTTCAGGTGCTATCCGCACTGACCTTATCCTCTCTGCCGAGATCATGGCGATTACGCTCAACGAGCTAAACCTGGATGTATGGTGGGAGCGCGGCATTGCGCTTGCCATCGTCGCGATCGTGGTGACCGTTGTGGTCTACGGCGTCGTGGCTCTGATCGTGAAGATGGACGATGTCGGCTTGCACTTGACCGAACAGGACACCAGTTTCGAGCGGAGTCTAGGGTGCTTTCTGGTGAACTCTGTGCCCAAGCTGCTCACCTTCCTGTCGGTGGTCGGAACAATCGCGATGCTTTGGGTCGGGGGCGGGATTATCGTCCACGGCACCCACGAAGTCGGATTCGACCTGCTGTACGATATCGCGCACGGCGCAGAATATGCGGTGAAGAACGCCACCGGAGCTCTCGCAGGCACGCTGGGCTGGGCGACCTATGCCGCTGTGTCGGCGGTCATCGGGCTGACGCTCGGCGCGGTCATCGCCTTCGTGCTGCACAAGGTCTTGAAGTTCGAAGGCGCGCACTGATGAGGGAAAGGCCAGTTCTTTACACTTGCGCGCGGTCGAGAGGGTTGCGTGCAACGTGGGCGGCGGAAGAGGCGGGCGTGGATATCGACCTCAAGATCCTCCCCTTTCCCCCGCGCTACCTTGCGCCCGAATATCTCGAGATCAACCCGCTGGGCACTGTGCCGCTGCTGCTCGACGGCGATGCGCGTATGACCGAAAGCTGCGCGATCGCGCACTATCTGGCGACCAAAGACGGCTACACCGATCTCGCCATCGCGCCGGGCGAACGGGATTACGCGGAATATTGCGACTTCACCTACCACGCCGATGCCACGATCACATTCCCGCAGACGGTCTATATGCGGTTTGCGATCTTCGAGAAGGAGAAGGGCTGGGCAGAGGCGGGCGAGGCCTACGCCAAGTGGTTTCACAAGCGCCTGGTCAAGCTCGAGCAGCGTCTCGAGGGGCGAGATTTCCTTTGCGCCGACCGGTTCACCGTTGCCGATATCTGCTGCGGGTATGCTCTGATCCTTGCCCAGAGCGTCGGTCTCGATGAAGGCGTGCCCGATAGCCTGAAAGCGTACAGAGAGCGACTGACGGGTCGCGAGGCGTACCAGAGAGCGTTCGAACGCGAAGAAGAGGGGCGCAAGGCGCTGGAGGCGGACTAGGCTGCTTGATCGGGTGTGACCGGACGCTCCGAAAGCTCGCGACGCAGCAATTTCCCGATCGGATCGCGCGGAAGGGCATCGACGAATTCGATGTAACGCGGGCGCTTGTATCCTGCGATTTTCCCCTTGAAGCGCTTCGTAATCTCTTCCCGGGTCAGCTTCTCGCCCGGCTTCAAGACGACGAATGCCTTCACCGCCTCGCCCCATTGCTTGTCGGGGACCCCGCAGCATCCGGCATCGGCCACCTCGGGCATCTCGGCGAAGACCGCGTCGACTTCCGCCGGATAGACGTTCTCGCCGCCGGTCTTGATCAGCTCCTTGGCGCGGCCGAGCAGGTAGCCGAGGCCCAGCTCGTCCATCGTGCCGAGATCGCCAGTGCGCAGCCAGCCGTGGCCCAGCGCCGACTCGGTCGCCTCCTTGTTGCGCCAGTATCCCAGCATCACCGAGGGACCGCGAAGACAGATTTCGCCTTCCTCACCGGGCGGCAGCGGGTTGCCGTCGGGATCGAGGATCGTCATTTCGACGTGCGGCATCGGCCAGCCGATCGAGCGCGGGTGCTCGCACATGTCGGGATAGTCGATAAAGGTTGCAAAGCCGCACACCTCGGTCTGGCCGTATCCGCCGACGACGCGCGCGTCCCAATCCTGCTCGATGAATTCGTAGATCTGCGGGCGACCCATCCCGGCACCGCCAGTGTAGTTGGTGAGCGGCATCACCCCGTCTCGGATTGGTTCCATCGCAGCCCAAGGAAAGCAGATCGTCGGGAAGGCGCTGGTGGTCGTGCAGCGCTCGCGGTGGAGCAGATCGAGTATCGCTGCGCTGTCGTCGTCGCGGCCTGCAAACACGCTGGTCCCACCGCAGGCGAGCATGGCTGCGACCTGCTGCATGCCGACGACGTGGAACAGCGGATTGACCGACAGCAGGCGCTCTTCACGGGTGAAGCCGCGGCGCACACAGAAGCCGAGCGCCGAGGACGCGACCGCGCTGCCCGCTTGCAGGCACCCCTTGGGCTTTCCCGTCGTGCCGCTGGTGTACATCATGTAGAGTGGTCGATCGGGCGCGAGGTCGGGGATCGTTTGCGCCGGATGGTCGCGGCTGACGATGCTTTCGAACGCGCTGTCCAGATCGTGCGCTTCATCGACTTCGATCACCTCGCCCGCGTCGGCCTCGGCCAGCAGGTCCACAAAGCGCGGGTTGGCGAAAGTCAGCGTCGGTTCGGCATTCCCCGCGATCCACGCGATCTCTCCGGGCGCAAGGCGCCAGTTGAGCAGCACGGCAATCGCGCCGATCCGTCCGCAAGCGAGGAGCGCCGTCATGAACGGCGCGCCGTCGGTCAGCAGGATCGCGACGCGGTCTCCCGGGCCGATTCCCTTGGCGAGCAGCCAGCAAGCCATGCGGCCAACTCTCCGATCGAGATCGGCGTAGGTCAGTCGCTGCGCGCCATCGACAGTCGCTTCGCGGGCAGCGTAGTGCGAGGCGCATTGGCGCAGCAGTGTGTCCATCGAGAAATCACGGGCATGCATGAGCTTTTGCTTATCCCGAGTGGCGATTGCACTCCATCAGCGAATGTGATGGCTCATGACTGTCGCGGCGGGGCAAGCTGTTCGCCGCATTTGCCGCACACCCGGTTGGGCCAAGGGACGACGAATATACCGCGGAAGAACAGGTTCTTGCCGCAAGTCGGGCAGTTGAAGCGCAGCATAGGGGCATTGGCGGCGACGAGCCCGACGATTGCGAGCGCAAAGGCGATGGTCGAGTGGCCGTAGAAGCGATCGACCACCAGCACGAACAGGATCGACAGCATGAGTGCCCCGAGCATCCGCCATGCGTGTTGAGAGGCAAGGGCGTATACCGTCACGTCAGACTATCGAGAATCGATCGGGCGAATTCGCTGAGCGTATCGTCGCGTGCGCCCATGATGACGATCCGGTCGCCCGGCCGGGCTAACTCTACGATCCGCTTGCCGCAGTCTTTGCGCGCTGCAATGTGCTCGGCCCTGCCTCCTTGACCGGCGATCAGGTCGACGATCCGCTCGCTTCCCTGGCTGCGATCCACCGTGCCGCCGAAATAGACCGGGTTGCACATGACCGTCACATCTTCGGGGCCCAGTTCGGTCGCGAAGGTCTTGGCAAGTTCATCACCCATTTGCCGCAGCGGCCCGTAGCCATGGGGCTGGAAGAACGCGATTACGCGGCCCGGTGTCGATTTGAGCGTACGGAGCGTCGCCGCGCACTTTTCCGGATTGTGCCCGAAATCGTCGATCACGGTGATGTCGGTCTCGGTCGTGCCGACAATATCGAACCGCCGGGCAAGGCCCTTGAAGGAACGCAGGGCAAAAGCGGCCTTGTCGATCCCGATCCCTGCCGCATTGACCGCTGCAATCGCTGCCAGCGCGTTCGAGAGGTTGTGCATGCCCGGCATCGGCAGCGTCAGTGGAGCGATCATACGGGTTTCGTTGTCCACTATTGCAGCGCTGATTTCGAAAGCGGCTTCTTCGATCGACCCCTGTTCGACCGTGATATCGGCGTCCTTCGTCTCGATCCCGAAACTCACGCAGTTCGCTGCACGCCCGGCGAGGGCGCGGGCATCGACGTTATCGAAATTGACCACCGCGCAGCCGGACTTGGCAAGATAGTCTCCGAACAGGACGCGCAGTTCTTCGATGCTCTTGTGGTCGAGGCTGACGTTGAGCAGCACGCCGATCGTCGGACGATAGAGCGCGATCGAGCCGTCGCTTTCATCGACCTCGCTCACAAACACCCTCGGTGTTCCCACGCGTGCGCTGGCGAAGGGGTTTTCGCTGCTGACGAAATTCTTCATCACCGCGCCGTTCATTACGGTCGGATCGTAATCCCCCTGCGAGAGAATCCACGCGATCATGCCGGTCACGGTCGATTTGCCCGATGTGCCAGCGACCGCGATGGAATAGCCCGCCTCGTTGAAAAGCGATGACAGCAGTTCCGCCCGGCTCATCCGCTTGCAACCCAGCTCACGGGCGCGGACGACCTCGGGCACGGTATCCTCTACCGCTGCCGACGCGACGAGGATCTGATCGGCCGAGGTGATCCCGCTGCCGTCCTGCGGAAACAGCGTGAAACCGTTGTCGGCCAACCACTGGAATTTCTCGGGCGTACGCCCCTGATCGCGGCTGCGATCGGAGCCTGCGACCTCGTGGCCGTACCCACTCGCGATCTGGGCCAGCGGCAGCATCCCCGAACCGCCGATCCCGCAAAAGAAAAACGGCCGCCCTGTCAGGTCCGGCCTTTCGATCCCGTCTTCCATAGGAAACACGGTTATTGGCTTGCACCGGCACTGACAAGCGACATAGGTGTGTCGCATGACGAATATCGCCATTTGCGCGCCCGCGACGCCGATTACACGCGAACATGCGGCAGCGCTGGAGGAAATGGTCGCCGCAGAGTTCGCCGGAACCAGCGTGACTTTCCATGACCAGTGCTTCGAACGCGAAGGGCACTTTGCCGGAAGCGATCTTACGCGGCTCACGGCCTTTCTCGAATGCGCCAACGATCCTGCCTACGATGTAGTGTGGTTCGCCAAGGGTGGATACGGGTCGAACCGCATTGCCGAGGCTGCCGTGGCGCGGGTCAACCAGGCGGCCAAGTCGAAAACCTATGTCGGCTTTTCGGACTGCGGTTATCTGCTCGCCGCGCTCTATCGCCACGGGATCGGGCAATGTGCGCATGGATCGATGCCGGTGAGCGCGCGCTCGGAGAACGGGCGGAGAGCCGTCCGCCGGGTGCTGCAGTGGCTCAACGGCGACAACAGCGGGCTGGAGCCGAGCCTCGACGGGAAGACCCCTGCGGTGGCCTTCAACCTGATCACGCTGGCGATGATTTCGAACACACCCTTGATGCCCGATCTTTCGGGGCACGTGGTCATGGTCGAAGAGGTCAGTGAGCACCTGTATTCGATCGACAGGCTGTTCTTTCATCTCGGCGCGGTCCTGCCGCGCATCGCGGGACTGCGTCTGGGGGCCGTGACCGATATTCCTGAAAACTACGTCGAATTCGGCCAGACCGAAGAGGAAATCGCCAAGTTCTGGTGCGACCGGGCGGGCGTGCCCTATCTTGGCCGCGCGGAGATCGGGCACACATCCGCCAACAAGGTGGTGCCGTTCGGGCTTGCGAGTCCGTCCAAGGCTCCGTAACCGCGCGGGCCAGAGGAGATTGTGATGAGAGCGTTCGTATTTCCGGGACAAGGCAGCCAGAAAGTCGGCATGGGCGGCGAGCTTGCCGATGCCAGCGCTGCGGCTCGCGAAGTGTTCGAGGAAGTCGACGAGGCGCTGGGCCAGAAATTGAGCGCGATCATGCGCGAGGGACCCGAAGACCAGCTCACGCTGACCGAAAACGCGCAGCCCGCGATCATGGCCAATGCGATCGCGACCCTGCGCGTGCTCGAAAGCGAGTTCGGCGTGAAGCTTTCCGACGCGGGCGGCTGCGTCGCAGGCCATTCGCTCGGCGAATACACCGCACTGTGTGCGGTCGGCGCTTTCGACCTTGCGACGACTGCACGGCTGCTCAAGCTGCGCGGGCAGGCGATGCAGGCCGCCGTTCCGGTGGGCGATGGCGCGATGGCGGCGCTGCTTGGGGCCGATATCGAAAAGGCCACCGCGCTTGCCGCCGCCGCTGCCGAGGGCGAAGTATGCGAGGTCGCCAACGACAACGACCCGACACAGGTGGTGATTTCCGGTCACAAGGGCGCCATCGAGCGAGCGGTCGCGCTGGTGAAGGACCACGGGATCAAGCGCGGCGTTTTGCTGCCGGTTTCCGCACCCTTCCACTGTTCGCTGATGCAGCCCGCCGCCGATCGCATGGCGGAGGCTCTCGCGGATACGCCGCCGGGGCCGCTCGCACTTCCGATCTATGCCAATGTTACCGCAGCGAAGGTATCCGATCCCGATGAGGAACGCGCCTTGCTGGTCGAGCAGGTTACGGGCCGCGTGCGATGGCGCGAGAGTGTGCTTGCGATGCGCAGCGACAGGGTCGAAAGCTTTGTCGAGCTAGGGGGCAAGGTCCTCGGCCCGATGATCGGCCGGATCGACAAGGATGCTGCGACCACCAGCCTGATCACCCTGGAAGATCTCGAAGCCTTTGCGAAAGAGAACGGGTGAAGCGCTGCATGATCGCTCTGGGCATGGCCTTCGCCGCGCTCCCTGCGCACGCCTTTGCGCAGACGCCCGACGTCCTTGCCTGCATGGACAGCGGCTACTCGGAGCAGCAGCAGGCCGCCATTGACCGGTACGTGAACAGCTTCGATCTCGATACAATGGGCACCGACCCGCAGCTTGTCGAAGCCTTGGCTGATCGCGCAGCCGTGTGCGCGGGCACTGACTATGCGGACGAGGCATCGATGATGGCGATCCTCGAACACAAATTCGCCGGACTTTCGCTGGACGGTATTGCCGCGACACGGCCCGATGTCGCGGAAACCGTTCGGCGAATGGACGAAGACCTGGACGAAGCAACGCGCCAACGGCTTTTCTACCTATTCGAGGTGGAGATATTCGGGGATCCGCAAACCGGACAGACCCGCGAGCTTACGGTCGAGGAGGAAGAATTCTTTGGCGAGGCCATTCTGAATCCCTCGGTAAGCGGATCGATCGAACAGGCCGAGATGATCGGCGCCTTCATGGCCGCGCGGCTCATGCAGCGCGATGCCGAACAACGACTGGCCGCACGCTGAGCGCGCAGGCCTCCTGATATGAGTGGTGAGGAGACACCCATGTTTTCACTGACCGGAATGAATGCCCTGGTGACCGGCGCGAGCGGCGGGATCGGATCTGCCATCGCGATTGCGCTCGCCAAGCAGGGGGCGAGAATTGCGCTTTCGGGTACCAATGGCGCGAAGCTGCGCGGTTTTCGCGACCAGCTGCACGAGGAGATCGGCGGCGATCATGTCGAGATCACCTGCGACCTTTCGAATTCGACCCAGGTCGAAGAGCTGATCCCGGCCACGCTCGACACGCTCGGTAGCATCGACATTCTCGTCAACAATGCCGGCATCACACGCGATAATCTCGGCATGCGGATGAAGGACGAGGAATGGGACGATGTGATCCGCATCAACCTCGAAGCCGCGTTCCGCCTGATGCGCGCGAGCGCCAAGCCGATGATGAAAGCGCGCTTCGGGCGGATCATCAACATCACGAGCGTCGTTGGCGCGACCGGCAATCCCGGGCAGATGAACTACACTGCGGCCAAGGCCGGGCTGACCGGGATGACCAAGAGCTTTGCGCAGGAAGTCGCTTCGCGCGGGATAACTGCCAACTGCGTGGCTCCCGGCTTCATCCGCACAGCGATGACTGCGCAGCTCGACGAGAAACAGCAGGATGCAATCAACGCGAAGATCCCGATGGGACGTATGGGCGAGGGCGAGGACATCGGTGCCGCCTGCGCCTATCTCGCGAGCCGCGAGGCAGGATATGTGACCGGCCAGACACTCCACGTTAACGGCGGCATGGCGATGCTCAGCTGACCGGAATGGAAGAAACTTCTCCGGCTCGAAATCGGCCGGTGCGCAGTTTGGGGGGAATTATCATGCTGAAACAGCTTATGGTTGCGGCCGGCCTGGTTGTCGCAAGTCCAGCTTCGGCTCAAGGGGCGCCACCGGTCGACTGCATTGCGGTAACGGGCGACCCCGAGCTTGCGCGGGACATGACCGATGAATTCCTTGCCGAGAGCGGTATCGGTTCTCCGCCGCCCGAAACGCAGACCCGGTTGGTGAACGCCGCCGCCGTCTGTCTCGATGCGAACAACATCGCCGACGAAAAAGCCGAGGCCTTCATACTGGCCAATCTCGGATACATGCTCGCCGAGGAAATGCTCGGTCGCATCAACGGGATCGGTTTCGACATGGGCCCGGCCGAAGAATTGCTTGCCCGCTTGCAGGCGGAGCCCGATCTCGATGTCGCAGCCTATATCGATGCCCGCCCTGGGCAATTCGACATTCCGACCCGTGAAGCGGCCGAGGCCAACGGCATGACTCATGATCACCTTCTCGCATGGGTCGGGGGCTATATCGGCATGCGTTTCCAGCAACAGAACGGATTGAGGCAGCTTCAGGCGCCATAAGCCCTCATTATCCCCAATGGATTCCCGGCTGGGTCACGTCGCGGCTTGCTCGCAGTATCCATCGCGCTAAGGTTTTCGGGACAAGTTCCGGCGCTGGTGGGGCGATTCCGGCCCCGCTGCGCCACCACAGTGGCCCGCAGGCCCAAACAGAGCGATAGGTAAGCGATGAAAGCTACGATCGAACGCGCGACGCTCCTGCGTTGTCTCTCCCACGTCCAGTCGGTGGTAGAGCGCCGCAACACGATCCCGATCCTGTCCAACGTGCTGATCGATGCCAGCGACGGCGGCAGCGTGAAGGTCATGGCGACCGATCTCGATCTGCAGGTGGTCGAAACGATGAGCGCGGCGTCGGTCGAAACGCCCGGGGCGATCACGGTTTCCGCCCACCTGCTGTTCGATATCGCCCGGAAATTGCCCGAAGGCAGCCAGGTCAGTCTGGAGACCGCCGACAACCGCATGGAGATCAAGGCGGGCCGCAGCCGGTTCAAGCTGCCGACGCTGCCGAGGGACGATTTCCCGGTCATCGTCGAGGGTGATCTGCCGACTTCGTTCGAACTGCCCGCGCGCCAGCTTGCCGAGATGATCGATCGCACGCGCTTTGCGATTTCGACCGAGGAAACGCGCTATTACCTGAATGGCATTTTCCTGCATGTCACCGACGATGATGAGCCGGTGCTCAAGGCAGCGGCAACCGATGGCCACCGTCTCGCCCGCTTCACGCTTGCGCGCCCCGACGGTGCCGAGGGCATGCCCGATGTGATTGTTCCGCGCAAAGCCGTGGGTGAACTCCGCAAGCTGCTCGAGGAGGCTCTCGACGGCAATGTCCTGATCGACCTTTCGGCCAGCAAGATCCGCTTCACGCTGGGCGGCGAGGGCGGAGTGGTGCTCACCAGCAAGCTGATCGACGGCACCTTCCCCGATTACAGCCGCGTGATCCCGACCGGGAACGACAAGCTCCTCAAAGTCGATCCTAAGAGCTTCTTCCAAGGCGTTGATCGCGTTGCCACAATCGCGACCGAGAAAACCCGCGCGGTCAAGATGGGCCTCGATACAGACAAGGTCACTCTGTCTGTGACTTCGCCCGATAACGGCACCGCGACCGAGGAACTGGCGGCCGAATACAAGTCCGAAGGCTTCGAAATCGGCTTCAACGCCAATTACCTGAAGGATATCCTCGACCAGATCGACAGCGATACGGTGGAGCTCCACCTCGCCGATCCCGGCGCACCGACGCTGATCCGCAAGGACGAGAAAAGCCCGGCGCTGTATGTGCTGATGCCGATGCGGGTATAGGTTTGGGAAGCGATGCGCCTTGACCGCGCAGGCCCGCATCTTCGGGACGGTCATTTCGACGTATACGCGTGTGGTCGAGATTGCTTGCGAGGAAGCGGGGATCTCTCACGAGACCGTACCGACCGCGGCGCGCTCGCCTGAAAACCGGCATCCCTTCGGGAAGATCCCGGTGGTCGAGATCGACGGCCTCGAACTGATCGAGAGCGTCGCGATCGCGAATTACATCGACAATGCTCACAATGGCGGCGCCCTGCAGCCCGTCGCCGCGGCCGCGCGCGCCATATCGGACAAGTGGGTTGCGATCGCCAACAATTACCTGTTCCCGATGTTCGAGAACGGTCTCGTCATGCCCTGGATCATGCATCGCTACGCGGGGTTTCCGCTCGACCGGGAACGGATCGAACGATCGCTCCCGGACATCAGCCGTGCACTCGGGTTCGTGGAAGCCGCGCTATCGGAAAAGGGAGCCTGGACTGCCAACGGCTTTTGCATGGCCGATGTCTTCCTCTATCCGGTCATGCGCGGATTGCAGATGACGCCTCAGGGCGAAATGGGGATTGCACAATGCGACCACATATCGCGCTGGATGGCCGATTGCGAATTGCGTCCGTCGATCGCCGCAACACGGTGGGAAAGCGAACCGTGATGGGTTAGGAGTCTTCTCAAAGAGGAGACAGCCATGACCATTCAGCAAGTCCATGTCCGCAAGGACGACCTGACCCACGCCGATCTTGTCCATGTTGAACCCGGCGAACTGGCCGACGGCGCCGTAAGGCTCGAAATCGAGAGCTTCTCGGTCACCGCCAACAACATCACCTATGCCGTGGTCGGCGATGGCTTCCGATATTGGGATTTCTTCCCCGCTCCGGAAGGGCTCGGCATCGTCCCGATGTGGGGTCACGCCAAGGTTATCGAGAGCAACCACCCGGAAATCGCAGTAGGCGAACGGGTTTACGGCTACCTGCCGATGGCGACCCATCTCGACGTGCGACCGGGCAATATTTCGGCATCGAGCTTTCTCGACACGACCGATTACCGCCAGCCGATGAGCCCGGTCTACAACACTTACCAGCGGCTTGCTGCCGACCCGGAGCATGATCCGGCGCGGGAAGACGAGCGGATGATCTTCGGCCCGCTATTCAAGACCGGGTTCCTGATCGAGTATTTCATGCGCAAACAGGACTGGTTCGAAGCGCGACAGGTGATTCTCACCAGCGCATCGTCCAAAACGGCGATGGGCCTTGCCAGCGTCGCAAGGCAGAATTCACCCGAGATCAAGCGCATCGGCCTGACATCGGCCGGGAATGTGGAATTCGTCGAGGAAACAGGGCTTTACGACAAGGTCCTTTCATATGACGAGGTCGGGACCATGCCGATCGCGGAAAGCGTCACCGTCGACTTCGCCGGCAATGCCTCGCTGCTCGCAAAGCTGCACGAACACTTCACCGACACGCTCAAATATTCCTGCCTCGTGGGTGCGACCCATATCGAGGAAAGAGGTGAGGGCGGACTGACGGCCGATCGCGGACTGCCAGGCCCCAAGCCGACGCTTTTCTTTGCGCCCGACCACGCGGTGGAGTTCTTCAAGGAGCACGGTCCGGTCGAGGGGGGCAAGCTTGTCGCCGCAACTTGGCACGAATTCCTTAAAGGCGTCGAGGGAACAGTCGACATCGTGAAGCTGTCCGGACTGGAAGCCGCGCGCGAGACCTTCCTCGAAATGTTCGGCGGGAAAGTCGATCCATCCAAGGGGATCGTGGTCGAGCCCTGAGCCGTTTTTATTCCGCCGCTTCGGCAAGTTCTGCCCGTTGCGGACCGCGGATCAGGCCACCCGGCGTTGCGCCGGTCCACTTGCCCTCACGGAACGTCACCACGCCGTTCTTGATCGTGCAGACATAGCCATCGGCCTTCTGCAGCAGCCGCTTGCCGCCTGCCGGAAGGTCGAAGGCGAGCCAGGGGCGTCCGAGCTGCAGTGCATCCATGTCGATGACATTGAGATCGGCGAGATAGCCCGGCGCGATCACACCGCGATCCTCGAGGCCGTAAAGCACCGCCGTGTCGCGGCATTGGCGTTTGATCGCGTGTTCGAGGCTCAGGCGTTCGCCACGTTTCCGATCGCGCACCCAGTGCTGGAGCATGAAGGTGGGCGAGGCTGCGTCGCAGATCGTCCCGCAGTGTGCGCCGCCATCGGACAGCGAATTCACCGTGTCCTCGGATTTCTGGAGATCGACGAGGAAATCGAGGTTGCCATCGGCATAGTTGAGGATCGGCAGGTAGATGAAGCCCGTCGCATCCTCGCGGCATAGCATGTCGTAAGCGTATTCCTGAGGATCGACGCCCGCCGCCTGAGCCCGCGCGTTCACGCTGGCCGATGCCTCCGGTTCGTAATCGAAATCGGGGTCCATCTCGTATTGCAGCGCCCACCCTTGGGTGATGACCATCACCACGCCGAGGATGTCCTGCGGGGCCTCCGAATAGTCGTTGGCTTCCGAAAGCAGCTGCTTTTTGAACGCCGGGTCGAGCAGCTTCGCCTTCTGCTCGGCCCACGGCAGGTCCTTGATCCCCTGCCAACTCGGGCGGAAGACGAACGGGTTCACCGTCCCCTGCCACGCCATGATGATGCCGTTGCCGCGCAGAGCGATTTGCGCGACGATGTTCGCTCCGTTGTCGTTCTGCGCCCGCATTTCGCTGATCTGCTCTTCGAGCGGGAGCTCCTTGGCGATGCTTTGTAGCGCGGCGAAGGTTACGGGGATGCCCGCCTCACGGCTGAGCTTGCCCATCCATTCGAACTCGTTCCAGTCGCGCTGGAGATCGCTCGCCATTTCGAACACCGCGTGGCCTCCCGCCGCTTTGCCGCGCCCCATCGCCTTGCCGATCGCGACCAGTTCCTCAGGCGTCGCGGTGGTGCCGGGGACCAGTTCGCCATCGACCGATTTGTGCAGCACCGTGCGCGAGGTCGAAAAGCCAAGCGCGCCAGCGCGCACGCCTTCCTCGACGATGTCGCACATTGTCGCGATATCCTCTTGCGTAGGGACCGCGCCGGGCTGTTCGCGGTCGCCGAGCACATAGGCGCGGACCGCGCCGTGCGGGACGTGGGTGCCGATATCGACCGTACGCGGCAGTTTCTCGAGCGCGTCCAAATACTCGGGGAAGGTTTCCCAATCCCATGTAATCCCTTCGGACAGTGCAGTGCCGGGGATGTCCTCGACGCCTTCCATCAGGCTGATGAGCCATTCGTGGCGGTCGGGCTTGGCGGGCGCGAAGCCGACGCCGCAATTGCCCATCACTACCGTTGTGACACCGTGCCAGCTCGAAGGGGCCATTTCCTGGTCCCACGTCGCCTGCCCGTCGTAATGGGTGTGAATATCGACGAAGCCGGGCGCCACAACCTTGCCGGTCGCGTCGATCTCTTCGGCGGTATCGCTCGTAATCTCGCCGACCTGGGCTATCAGCCCGTCCTTGATCGCGACATCGCCGGTAAAGCGCTCGGCGCCGGTGCCGTCAACGATAGTTCCGCCCCGGATGATGAGGTCGAATGCAGGCATGGTTCTCTCTCCCGTTATGGGAGAGAGGATGTCCTATCGCTAAAGCGCTGTCCAGCGCTCGAAAGTGCGAGGGTCAGGCCGCCGCAGCCCGGTCGCGTCCTGTTTCCGTGGCTGTCTCCGGCGCATCGAGGAATTTCCGGATCAGCGCGACGCTTTCGTCGGCATGGGTCAGCAGGAACAGGTGCCCGCCGCCCTTGATCATCTCGATCCGCGAATTGGGGATCATGGCCTTGAGGATCTGGCCATTGATAGGGCGCACGATCTGGTCGTCTTCGCCCATCATGATCAGCGTTTCGCTCTTGAGGAACGGCAGGGCCGGGAGGCTGGTCCAGCCGAGCATGCAAAGCAATTGATACATGTAGCCGCGCGGGGAAGGGGGCTTGAGCCGTCCGATATGGCTATCCTTCTGGTGCTCTGCCCCGTCCTTGTCGACGCCGCCATAGAGCGTCGCGAAGTGCTCGTTCATGAATTCCGGGTCGATGTAGCGGCGCGGATTGGCCATCTTGGTGAAGGCTGCGGGGTTCCCCGGCACCATCGCCATACCCGGCGTCGTCGCGATCAGCGTAAGCCGCCGGGTCCGGTTCGCGTGCTGGAGCGCGAAGTGCTGCGCCATCGCGCCGCCCCAGCTTACGCCCATCACATCGACTTCGCCGAGCCCGTGCCGCGCCAGCAATTCGGCCGCCGTCCAGCTCATCGTGAACGGGTTGTAGGGGATCAGCGGGTCGGGTGATTCGCCCGTTCCCGGCATGTCGAACATGACAAAGCCGCGGTCGGGAAGGGCCTCGGTCAAAGGGGCCACAGCTTCGATATTCGCGCCGATGCCGTTGAAGAACAGGATCGGAGGGTGATCGGTGGGCTTGTCGAGCCTCCACGTAGCAGTCCGTAGCGT
Organism: Erythrobacter sp. GH1-10; assembly: GCF_045363165.1. Classification (NCBI taxonomy): domain Bacteria; kingdom Pseudomonadati; phylum Pseudomonadota; class Alphaproteobacteria; order Sphingomonadales; family Erythrobacteraceae; genus Erythrobacter; species Erythrobacter sp. GH1-10. The sequence continues at coordinate 1,582,951 of NZ_JBJFLP010000001.1, forward strand.
CCGGCCGCCCACTTCCTCCATGGTCACGACCGCGTCTTTCATTGGATTCGACACGAAATTCCCGTCCTTTCTGCACGCCGGGACAGAGCCAGCGGCGTGGGTGGGAGGCACCCTCGTTGATCCCTCACGGGGGTGCGTCCCATAAGCTGCAAGTCAGTTTTTACAGGCGCGCCTGTATCAGACTTCCTCGACTACGTAGAGTCCGGGGGCCGGGTCCATAGGCTTGTAGGTGGCGCTCCCCAGTTTTTCCGGAGCGGGCTTCATCGCGCCCGAGCGCTTCTGGATCCATTCCATCCAGAACGGCCACCAGCTGCCTTTCACCTCTTCGGTGCCCTGCAGCCACTCGTCGGCGGTTGCGGGCAGTTTGCCCTTCTTCTTCTGGACGTAATATTTCGCCTTGGGATTGCCCGGAGGGTTGAGGATCGCCTGCATGTGGCCCGACTGGCTCAGCACGTAGGTGACGTCCTTGGATCCGAACAGCTGGGTCGAACGATAGGTCGCCTTCCAAGGGGTGATATGGTCGGTCACGCCGCCGAGGATGAAGAGGTCGGACGTTACCTTGCTGAGATCGACCTTGTGATCCGCCATTTCGACCTCGCCATGCTTGGTGAAGGCGAGCGTTTCGAACAGCGTCAGGAAGTCGCCCATCAGGCTCGCAGAAAGGTTGGTTGCGTCGGCGTTCCAGTAGAGAACGTCGAAAGCCGGCGGGTCCATGCCGAGCAGGTAATTGTTGATCACATAGTTCCAGATCAGGTCGTTGGGCCGCAGCCACGCGAAACCGCGGGCGAGGTCGTCCGCCTTGATAATCCCAGCCTTCGCCGCGCGCTGGCGCGCGAGCCGCATGCCGTTCTCGCTGACGAGCGAACCGGCCTCGATATCGGTCGGCTTCGGGTGGAGGACGCACACCATCAGCGTGAGCGTGCCAAGAATATCGTTGCCGGTCGCGGCCAGCTTCGATGCGAGCACGGCGGCGGTCTGGCCGCCCGAGCACCCGGCGGAAACGTTGACCTTCTTCGATCCGGTGATCTCGGAAACCGCCTCAAGCGCTTCCTCGCAAGCCTTGATGTAATCGGCCATGCCCCAGATGCCCTGTTCCTTCGACGGGTTGCGCCAGGAAATGACGAAGGTCTGGATGCCGTTGTCGACCTGCCACTTGATCACCGATTTTTCGGGCGAGAGATCGTTGATGTACATCTTGTTGATCTGCGGCGGGATCGTAAGCTGCGGAATTTCGTAAACCTCGTCGGTCGTCGGCGCATATTGCACCAGTTCGAACATCTCGGTGCGGTAGACCACCGAGCCTTTCGAAGTCGCGATGTTCTCGCCCAACTTGAACGGGCGTTTGTCGACCTGGCTGACCATGCCCTTGTTGTTGACGAGGTCGTTGTAAGCGTTTTGCAAGCCCTTGATCAGCGACAGGCCACCCGAGTTGATGACCTGCTTCTGCGCGATGGGATTGCCGGCCAGCGTGTTGGTCGGCGCGAGTCCGTCGAGGATGATGTTGGCGATGAAGTTTGCACGATTGCGCTCGAGTTCATCGAGCTCGAGTTCCTCCAGCCAGTTGCGCATGCCCTTCTGGACCGCGAGATAATATTGCGCGCCGGCACGGAAGAACGGATTATATTGCCACGCCGGGTCCTGAAACCGCTTGTCCTTGGGGTCTGGGGCAAGTTCGCTCTTGCCGGTCATGATCTTGATCATGTCTTCGGTCATCGAACGTGCATGGCGGAAGGCGCGGTTCGGATCGGAAGCCGTTTCACGCAGCAGCAAGGCAACCGCGCCGACAAAATCTTCGCGCGCGACCCCGATCAACGGCCCCAGCGCATTCGTCGATTGAGCCGCTTCGTTTTCGAGTTTTACGGTGCCGTTGGACATCTGTTTCCCTTTCGCTGTGCGGCGCATTGAGCGCGCGTTCGCAGTTTGCTTTTGTTAATGCCTTTTGCCCATGGAAGTTTCAAGTTCGGCCGCGAGCGGTCCCACGCAATGGGACTTCGTTAACCGCTCTTAGCCAATCTTCAATGTTTCAAAGGCTACGGCAGACTCCTGAAGGTGAATCCGGAGAACCCCGATCGATGGCCAGGCTACTTTCACGGCTGGCAAATCAAACCAAGTTCCAGTCGGCGTCCGGTAGGGCGGCGAAGGTCGATCCGCGTCGCCGGGCTGCGCTGCTCGAAAGCGTCGAGAATTCTCACCTCGGTTGGTTCTGGGAAACAGACGCTGCTGGCCGTTTGACCTATCTCTCCCCTGCAGCGCAAAAGGTGCTCGACAAGGCCGAAGATGCCGTGATCGGCTCGGAATTGACCGACCTGTTCTTCACCGATGAAAAGGACATTTCGGGATCTGCAGCGCGGCCCCTGAATTTCCGTCTGGCTTCGCACAGTCCGTTTTCGCGAATGCAGGTCAAGGTAAAAGGTGCAAAGCCCGATGTTTGGTGGGAGATCTCTGCCAATCCGCGTCTCGAAGGGTCTGGCAGGTTTGCGGGATATCACGGTACAGCTCGCGACATTACCGGCGAACGCTTGGAAGCCCGTGATGCCGAAAAGCTCTCCCAGTTCGATTCCCTGACCGGGCTCGCCAACAGGTTGCGCATGGCTCGGCAGCTTGAGCAGACGCTCTCGGCATTCCGCATGGCAAAACGCTCCTGCGCGATAATGATGTTCGACCTCGACCGGTTCAAACAGGTCAACGATACGCTCGGCCATCCCGCAGGCGACGAATTGCTCAAGCAGGTCGCCGACAGGACCAAGCAAATATTCGCGCATCGCGGCGAAATAGGCCGACTGGGCGGCGACGAATTCCAGATCATCCTGCCGGACATGGATGATCGCGGCGAACTCGGAGAACTCGCAAAGCGGCTCGTGCAAATGGTGTCGCAGCCCTATTCGATAGCAGGTGCGCGCGCGATTATCGGATGTTCGATCGGCATCGCGGTTGCCCCATTCGACGGGATCGACGGAGACGAACTGGTCAAGGCTGCCGATCTCGCGCTGTACGCTGCCAAGGATTCGGGGCGCGGCACGCATCGCTTCTATTCCAGCGAGCTAAGCAACCGCGCCGATTTCAGGCAGCGGATCGAGGACGACCTGCGCGACGCTCTGGTGAAAGGCGAGCTTTCGCTGTTCTACCAGCCGATCGTCGACGCGAAGAATCACGAGGTGTGTTGTCTCGAGGCTCTGTTGAGATGGGATCACAGCGAGCGGGGTTACATTTCACCAGCCGACTTCGTTCCGGTGGCCGAGGAAGTCGGGATCATGTCGCAGCTCGGCGAGTGGGTCCTCGCAGAAGCCTGCAGGCAGCTTTCCGAATGGCCGCGGCAGATCAGGGCAGCGATCAATGTCTCGCCGGTGCAATTCGCATCGGACGATTTTCCGGACATGGTGCGCAAGACCATCAAGGCGTCCGGCGTCGATCCGGCGCGGATCGAACTCGAGATCACCGAGAGCGTCTTCGTCGGCGACCTCGATCGCACTCTCAGGCTGTTCCGCGAGCTCAAATCCATCGGGGTCAGGCTCGCACTCGATGATTTCGGGACGGGATATTCCTCGCTCAGCTATCTGCGCGATGCTCCGTTCGACAAGTTGAAGATCGACAAGACGTTCGTTCGGGGTTGCAGCAGCGACACCGGCAACAACAGCGCTCTGGTCGCGGCGATTGTCAGCATGGCCAAAGCGCTCGGAATGGAAACCGTAGCCGAAGGTGTCGAGACCCAGGACGAGCTCGACATGGTCGTGCGTCAAGGGGCATGCCGGATCCAGGGGCACCTGTTTTCGGGTGCCTTGTCGCCCGAACAACTGGTCGATCGGTTCGCGCGCGAGGAACTGAAGTTCGAGCCGGTCGGCCCCGAGAAATACCGGTCCGAACGGCGCACCGAATTCCGCAAGATCGGTCTGATTCACGAGAATAGCCGGTACAATGTCTTCCTCCGCAATCTCTCGAAGACGGGAGCATTGATCGAAGGTTTGCTGGATGTGCCGGTCGGAACCGACGTCGTTTTGGACCTCGGCGGAGGGCAACTCGTGGTTGCGACCGTGCGGCGATCCAAAGGCTTTAGCCAGGGTGTCGAATTCGAGACCCAGCTGATCAGTGACGGCGCAGGCGGCCTTTGTACCCGCCACCGGGTCTCCCCATACCAGATCGAGGCGGCTGGCCGTCCGCTGCGCGCGCTAAACGATGCGGCTGTCGCCGATATCACCGGGGCCAACAGCACCGCGCAAAAGGCGTTTATCGAAGTCGATATGACCGCCGCCACAAACCGGAATGGTTGACCGGACAAGGTCTCTCAAGCGCAAGAGTCCGTCCAAACAGTGGATCGCCCAGAAGTCGGGAAGCTGGTCGCTACGGGAAATTTAAGCCTCGTATTAGCACAAAAATAACCAACCGGGTTTACCGATGGGAGAGGTCCGGAGCGTTCTGGACCGTGAATTGCTTGGAGGAATTGAACGGGTGCCCCTAAAGGCTCTCTTGTCATCGAAAGGCGCCGGAATGCTTCGCGGCCGCCGGGGAGCGGCGTCGATGCTGTCCGATGGCGATCGCCTCGCCATGCTCGACGAACTCGAGAATTCGGGCCTCGGGTGGTTCTGGGCGAGCGATGCGGACGGCAACCTGACTTATCTGAGCGCGGCCATTGCCGAACGGCTCGACATTCCACTCGACGACTTGCTCGGGCATCCCTTGCCAGCCCTTTTCGCGCCGATCGATGGCGACGGACGCACCAAGTCTCTCTCGCTGATGTTGGGCGCGCACAAGTCCTTCTCCGGCTTTGCGGTGAGGGCGGTCAAACGCCCCGATGGCGCGGTGCTTCGTCTCGCCGGACAGCCTGTCTTTACCTCGGGCAAGAAATTCGCCGGTTTTCGCGGAACCGGCGCGGACATCACCGCTGAATATCACCGCGAGGCTGAAACGCAGCGGTTGGCGAAATACGACTCGCTTACCGGGCTTTCGAACCGGCACCGGATGGCGCACCAGATCGAGTCGACCCTGACCGCCTTCAAATCGGCCAAGCGCAACTGCGCGATCCTGATGCTCGATCTCGACAAGTTCAAGCAAGTCAACGACACACTCGGCCACGCCGCCGGTGACGAACTGCTCAAGCAGGTGGCCGAGCGCCTCAAGCGCTCGATCGAGCGCGAGTGCGAAATCGGCCGCTTGGGCGGCGACGAATTCCAGGTCATGATCCCCGATGTCGATGACCGCGGGGTGCTGGGCGACATCGCGATGAAGATCATCACGATGCTCAAGCAACCCTATTCCCTCGACGAAGGACGCTGCGTCATCGGTTGCTCGGTTGGTATCGCGATCGCACCGCACGACGGGGTGACGCGCGAGGAAATCGTGCGTTCTGCCGACCTCGCCCTCTACGCTGCCAAAAACGGCGGGCGCGGTCAGTATCGATTTTTCTCCGGGGACCTCGAAAACGAGGCGATCTTCCGGCGCCGCCTCGAAGCCGATCTCGATACCGCAGTCCGCGAGAAGCAGCTGTTTCTGAAATACGAGCCGATCGTTGATGCAAAGACCCAGAAGGTTCGGGCGCTCGAAGCCCATATCTGCTGGATGCACGATACACGCGGCGAGATCGACGAAGAGGAATTTGCATCCATCCTCGACGGGTCAAGTCAGGTCGTCGAAGTGGGCAAATGGTCGATTGCGGAAGCGTGCCGACACGCCGCCTATTGGCCGGAATCGATCCGCGTCGCCGTCAATGTCCCAGTACCCCTGTTCGCGCACAGCGACTTTGTCGCCGAGGTTTCCCGGGCTCTGCAGGAGGCCGATATGCCGGCCAACCGTCTCGAGCTCGAAATCAGCGAAGCCGTGTTTTTCGGGGACTCGAACGCGGTCGATCGGACGCTGGCCCAATTGTTCAAGCTCGGCGTTCGCCTCACGCTCGATGAATTCGGCAGCGGCTATTCTTCGCTCGCCTACCTCCGCCGCGCGCCGTTCGACATGATCAAGATTGATGAGAAGCTGATCTTGGAGGCCGAACGCCACGACAGCCGTGAACTCGGGCTGGTCCGGGCGATCGTCGCTCTCTCCGGCGCGCTGGAAATGGAAACGATTGCAAACGGAATCGAGTCCAACGCACTGCTCGTTTCGCTCCTCGACTGCGGGGTCGATTATGTCGAGGGTCCGATCTTCTCCGATCCGGTTGGCCGCGACGTGGTCGAATCCGAGCTGCTCGGGGACGGATGGAAGATCCAGCCGACCGTTGACCGGACCAAGCGTGCGCGCCGCCGGACGGTGTTCCGCAAGATCCAGGTGATCCACGACGACCACTCCTACGAAGTAACGCTCCGCAACCTGTCGAAGACCGGCGCCCTGATCCAGGGCCTTGCGGATGTTCCTAAAGGGACGCAGTTTGTGGTCGACCTGGGCGGCGGGCAGCTCGCGGTCGCGACCGTGATCCGCTCGAGCGGCGACACGCAGGGGCTCGAGTTCGAACAATCGCTGGTGGACGACGGCTCGGGCGGACTGTGCACCCGTCACCGCGTATCGCCTTATGCCCTGGCATCCGCCGGCGCGCCGCTCGCCGCGCTGTCGCCGGGAAGCTACAAGGCCATGCAGGGCGGAATGCTGGGGCAGGGCGCCAGTGTGCCGCAATTCGGCTACGCCCCAAGCGCGACCCACGAAGCCGCCTAGAACGGGCTTTCTCACCCAGCTTGCATCGCGCACAGCGGTGTTGCGATTTTCGCGAATGACATTGCCCGCGTGCCCCGCTAGATGCGCTGGCAAATGACCGACCTTTCGCACATCCGCAACTTTTCCATCATCGCCCACATCGATCACGGCAAGTCGACGCTCGCCGACCGGCTCATCCAGTTCACCGGCGGGCTGACCGAGCGTGAGATGAAGGAGCAGATCCTCGACAACATGGATATCGAGCGCGAGCGCGGTATCACCATCAAGGCGCAAACCGTCCGGCTCAATTACACCGCCAAGGACGGCGAGACCTACCAGCTCAACCTCATGGACACGCCCGGCCATGTCGACTTCGCCTACGAAGTCTCGCGCTCGCTCGCCGCGTGCGAAGGCGCGCTGCTGGTGGTCGACGCCGCGCAGGGCGTCGAGGCGCAGACGCTCGCCAACGTCTACCAGTCGATCGAGCATGATCACGAAATCGTCCCCGTCATCAACAAGATCGACCTCCCCGCTGCCGAGCCCGACAAGGTCCGCGCGGAAATCGAGGACATCATCGGCCTCGACGCATCCGAAGCCGTCCTCACCTCCGCCAAATCGGGCATCGGGATTGAGGACGTGCTCGAAGCCGTCGTCGCCAAGATCCCGCCGCCCAAGGGTGAGCGCGACAAGCCCCTGAAGGCCAGCCTCGTCGACAGCTGGTACGATCCCTATCTCGGCGTCGTCATCCTCGTCCGCGTGATCGAGGGCGTGCTCTCCAAGGGCCAGAACGTGAAGTTCATGCAGGGCGGCACGCAGCACCTGATCGACCGCGTCGGCTGCTTCACCCCCAAACGCACCGACCTCAAGGAACTCGGCCCCGGCGAAATCGGCTTCATCACCGCGCAGATCAAGGAAGTCGAACAGGCCCGCGTCGGCGACACCATCACCACGGTCAAGAATGGCGCGACCGAGGCGCTCCCCGGCTACAAGGAAGTGCAGCCGGTGGTGTTCTGCGGCCTGTTCCCGGTCGACGCGGCGGATTTCGAGAAACTGCGCGAAAGCATCGGCAAGCTGCGCCTCAACGACGCCTCCTTCTCGTACGAGATGGAGACCAGCGCCGCGCTCGGCTTCGGCTTCCGCTGCGGCTTCCTCGGCCTCTTGCACCTCGAAATCATCCAGGAACGCCTCAGCCGCGAATACGATCTCGACCTCATCACCACCGCGCCCAGCGTCGTCTACCGCGTCCACCTCGCGCACACCAAGACCGAGGACGCGAAGACGATCGACATCCACAACCCCGCCGACTGGCCGGACGTGAACCGGATCGACATGATCGAGGAGCCGTGGATCAAGGCGGTGATCTACACGCCCGACGAGTATCTCGGCGCGATCCTCAAGCTGTGCCAGGACCGTCGCGGCATCCAGACCAACCTCACCTATGTCGGCGGCCGCGCGCAGGTGACGTATGAGCTGCCGCTCAACGAAGTGGTGTTCGACTTCTACGACCGGCTGAAGTCGATTTCACGCGGCTATGCCAGCTTCGATTACGAGCAGATCGGCCTGCGCGAAGGCGACCTCGTGAAGATGAACATTCTCGTCAACAACGAGCCGGTCGACGCGCTCTCGCTGATCGTCCACCGCGCGGTGGCCGAGGAGCGGGGCAGGGGCATGTGCGAGCGCCTCAAGGACCTCATCCCGCGCCACCTGTTCAAGATCCCGATCCAGGCCGCCATCGGCGGCAAGATTATCGCCCGCGAAACGATCGCCGCCCTGCGCAAGGACGTGACCGCGAAGTGCTATGGCGGGGATATCACCCGGAAGAAGAAGCTGCTCGAGAAGCAAAAGAAGGGGAAGGCGCGGATGCGGGAATATGGGAACGTGTCAATCCCGCAGGAGGCGTTTATCGCGGCGCTGCGGATGGGGGAGGAGTGATGAAAGTCCAAGAGGGGCTTGCCTACAGCTCCATTTTGAATGATCACCTCGCGCTATGATACGTGAATGGGATATCAAAAGGACGACCTTCTCGGTTGGAGATTTTCTTAGCTGGCAGAGGGCTGACGGGCTTGAATTGAGCCCGAGTTTTCAACGCCGAGCCGTTTGGACGAAGCCGCAGAAATCATATTTCATCGATACAGTCTACAGAGGCCTACCAGTCCCAATTATCTTCTTGCGGGAGAGGACTGACATTGAGACCCTGAGCACAGTTCGCGAAGTTATCGATGGCCAACAGCGGTTGCGGACTCTCTTGTCCTTCATCGCACCTGATAGCCTCCCAGACTTCAAAGATGCGGACGATTTCACCGTAAGAAAGAAACACAATAAGGATATTCAGGGTAAGCACTTCGAAAGACTTTCGAAGGACGCTAAAGAGAGGATTATCTCTTACCAATTTAGTGTTCACGTACTTCCGAGTGACACAAGCGATGCTGAGGTCCTTAGCATCTTTGCGCGGATGAATTCGACGGGCTCTAAGCTCAACGCCCAAGAGCTACGTAATGCTGAATACTTCGGTGAATTCAAAACGATATCCTACCGGGTGGCCCACGCCAATCTCGAGCGCTGGAGGAAATGGAAAGTCTTCAGTGAGCAGCAAATCGCCAGAATGAACGAGGTCGAGCTAACGAGCATTTTGTTCATTCAAATTTTGAGCGGATTGTTCGAGAGGACCCAAAAGAATATCGATAAGTACTACGATGAACTCGATGAAGATTTCGATCAAAGTGGTCGGGTGGTGAAAGAATTTGGCGAGGTCATGGATTCTATTGAAGAAGCTTTTGGAGATGCCTTGGCTCCGAGCGTTTATAGCAACACTGGCATGTTCATTCAGCTCTTCAACCTCGTTAGGCGGCTCAAGAATGATAATTTGGCGCTAAGTAAGGCGCGGGCGAGACGAATTCTCGATCTGGGGGATCGCATTAGGGCACGCGAAAACCTGCCAGAGAGCGTTTTGGTTGCACTAGCTAGCCGTTTCAATCGCTTGAGCAATCAGCAGACGGTCGCCAACTTCCTTTTCGACAATGCTGCCCAATGATCACCTAACCGCCTTTCGCAATAAGGTACGGCGGACTCGAAGACTTCTTTCACGCCAAGTTGCGTTTCACGACGCCGGTCAAATTCCAAAAACCGAATTGGAGTCGATATTCGAATTGGCGTTCTTGAATGCCTTCGTAGCGTTCGAGAACGAGCTGACTGAATTACTAAAGACGAATCTGCTCATGGCGACCGGGTCAGACGGGCGACTAAGAAGCAAGTATGTTCCTTTGAACAGGGCGGATGCTGAGCGGCTGCTGTTGGGCACGCAGAGATACTTCCAACTGCTCCCTGTCGAGCAAATGGAGAAGATTGCCAAGGTTTACCTAAAGGATGGGCGCCCCTTTACTACGCTCTCGGGAGGACAAAAGGGATCCATTGCGAAGTCGCATGCAATCAGAAATCACATTGCGCACAATAGCCCAGACAGTAAGAAGACTTATTTGAAAAGGGTTCGCGACCACGTGACGTTGTCGGGTAGTAGGACTGCTCCTGGTTTTTACCTTAGAAGTTCAATGACTAGTTCACTGACCTACTTCGACCATCATGTCGCCGAGTTAGGTGGCATTATGAATCATCTATGTACTTCGTCATGATTGGCAATAGGCAGTGACCTTCGGTGTATTCATGCACAAGGATGGGTCGATCTACGACGACATTCCCGAAGTGCATTACCAGTTTCCGAAAAGCTATCTCAGCCGTGCGCAACAGATGGTCGGCGACTGGATTGTCTATCGCGAGCCGGTCAAGATTCCGGACTCCAAGGGCTTCTTCGCGGTGGCGAAGGTCGAGGAAATCATACCTGATCCGGCGGAGCCTGACCGCTACCGTGCGATCATAGAGCAGGGCAGCTATCTGCCCTTCGAGCCGACGGTACCGCATATCGTGAATGGTGAGCAGGTTGAGCGCGGTATTCTCAATGAGGAAGGCAAGGTTTCCGGCCGTGCCCAAGCCGCTGTCCGTCCGCTTTCGCCTTCCGACTTCGCACGGATCATATCGCTCGGCCTGCCGGATGAAGACTTTCTGCCCCGCAGCGATGACGAGGTGACCGAGGACAACCGCGTCCGCGAGCCTCAGACCCCGTTCGAAATCGAGCGGCCCATCGTCCAGTCACTCGTCTCCAAGCCGTTCCGTGACCGTGCTTTCCGTCGCGCTGTCATGCACGCCTATGATGGCCGATGCGCGGTGACAGGCTGGAAGCTGGTCAATGGCGGTGGTCGCTTGGAAGCGCAGGCCGCGCATATCCGGCCGGTCGAGCATGGTGGCCCTGATAGCGTGCGAAATGGCCTTGCGCTCTCAGGCACGGCGCATTGGATGTTCGACCGTGGGTTGATCGGATTCAAAGATGATCTGGAGATCATCGTGCATCGTAAGGTCAATGACCGCGATGGCGTCGAGGCGATTATCAATCCGACGGGCAAGCTCAAAGCTCCGGAGATCGAATCCTACAAACCGCATCCCAAGTTTTTGTCGTGGCACCGTGAATTTCACGGCTTCGAAGCGTAGCGCCCGCCACGCGCCGTTCCGCGATTGCTGGCGCAATCGCTCCATGCGCCGCGTGGCGTCGTCAGTCGGGTTCTGCTGCGCAGACCCGCTGGCCGGCGTTCGCGATGCGCCTCGCGCACCGGCTTCTAGCTTGTCGTTTGCTGCGCAATCGCCTGCGCTAAGCGCCTTCGCTCACTCCCACCCGTCATCCTTCGGCGAATGCCAAGTCTTCGGCTCCTTCGGCGCGGGCGGCTTTCTTGGCGGGTCGGGTTGCGAGTACGAGATGTTCACGTCCGGCCCCTTCAGCAGCTGCTGGCGTTGCTCCGTGTCCAGCTTGAGCGCGTCGAAGTCGCGGTCGCGTAGCTCGACATAGCGGTTCCACGCCGCGCGCGTTTCCTCGGACAGTTTCGCCCACTCGCGCGCCTTCTCGGCCTCGACCTGCGCGCGGATGCGCTCGACCTTGCGGTCGATGCTCGCGCGGATATCGGCGGCGGAGACGTTGCGCCGTTGCGCCGCCTGTTCCTTGTCCCACTCCTTTTCCCATTGCGCGCGCCACTTCTTCTTGAGCCGCCGCTTCTCCATCTTGCCGACCGCGTTGAGGCCCTTGAGCGAGCCGCCGTTCACGCTCGCGCCGAAGCGCTCGGGCGAGCGGTTTCTGAGCATGAACATAAGCAGCCGGTCATTCACCTTCCGGCGCGTGCCCACGAGGTTGCCATAGACGTAGAGCGGCTCCTCCACCCCGTTGAGCGCCCGCTCCATGGCTACGTCCTCGAGCCGCTGCACGCCGAGATCGAGAGCGGCCTGCCACGCCGCGCGGAAGCTCTCCGCGCCCTTCTGGCGGCGCAGGTAATAGGCACCGACCGTGCTCATATCGACGACTTTGCACGCGGCGGCGACCGAGCCGGTGTCGGCCAGCGCCTCGATAAAGGCGCACTGGCGCTCGGGCGTCCAGCCGTCGTGGCGCTCGTATTGGCGGGGCACGGGGGTGAAGTCGGGGAGCTCGCTGCGCGGTACGGGGAGGCGCGCGGTGCGGGGGTCTGATCGTCTCGTCATCCGGGAGGATAGATCACAAAACTCCCGAGTAGGAAAATTGCCGCGCAGGCCCTTGCGGGACCGATTTATCGGTTTCGGCATTGCGCAACGCTATGCTACGCTCGCTTCGCATTTCATGGGGGTGCCGGTGCAGACAATCAGCCCGAACCTGTTCAGGGCGATGGAGAGCCAGGAAGAAAAGCGCTTCATCCAGAAGCTCGCGCGGGTCGTGCGCGAGGCCGTGCCCGATCTTGCGAGCGAGCCAGAGCCCGATTTCACCGCGCAGATCCGCCTGCTGGTCGAAGAGGCGCGATCCTATGGCCTGCGCGCCGAGCAGACGATCGGCGCCTATGCCATCACCGCAGGATTGCTCGGCCTCAACTTCGTCGACGAGCATCCCGCGGCGAAGGAAATCCTCACCGGCCACGAGACCGAGTTCAAGAAAGCCGACCTGCTCGAGGCGTTCACGATCAAGCTGCTGGAAACGCTGGAGCAGTAATGGGCTGGGGCAGCGCACTAGGGAAAGCGTGGGACGGAGCCACCAACGCCGCCAAGAAAGCGGCAAGCGCCGTGTCGCGGTCTGCCAAGTTCGCTTACGAAAAGCTAAAGCAGGGAGCCGCTGCTGCCAAGGATGCGGTCGTCGCGGGTGCGAAGGCAGTCGCCGGTGCGGTCGAATACGGTGTCGACCAGGCCAAGCTCGGGGCGATCAGGGCGCGCGAGGCGCAAGCCGCCTACCAGACCGGGCGAAGCCAGCTCAGCCCGTGCGAAGCGGGCAGCCCGACCGAGGCGTGTCCCCATGCCGTGGCCCAATGCGCCGAGCTCGCCGATGCGCGCAACAAGGCGATCATGTCGGAAAACACCTACAAGGAAGGCGACGAGGGCAAAAAAGACCCGCTGCTCGCTCAGACCGGATACACGCGCCTCGATCCGACCGAGGACGCGGACGAGCTGCGCGACAGGCTGGGGATATCGAACCCCAATGAAATGCTCGAACCCGACGGTTCGGATTTCAGGGCTCGGGTCTACAAGAAGGGCGAGGGCGACAACGCCGAATACGTCATCGGCTATCGCGGGACCCAGACCGGGTCTGACTGGAAACAGAACCTGATCCAGGGATCGGGTGGCCAGAGCGATTCCTACGACCGGGCCAAACGTCTTGCCGCGGTGACCGACGCTCATGGCGAAGCCAACGGCAATCCTGTTTCGTTCACCGGCCATTCGCTCGGCGGTGGCATGGCCTCGGCCGCTTCTGCACATACGGGAAGACCGGCGAGCACTTTCAATGCGGCCGGGCTCAATGCCAACACTGTGGGCGGCGCCTATCCCGATCCGCCCGCGCCGACCAACGCCTATTTCACCCCCACCGATCCCTTGTCGGCGATGCAGGATAACCGCCGGCCACTGCTCGCAGGGATCACCGCCGGAGTTTCGTATATCCCCGTCGTCGGTCCTGCACTCGCGTCTGGACTAGGCGCGTGGGTCGGAGGCAACGAGGCGACGGGAACTCCAGTCTTGCCAAAAGCCTATGGCGACCGTCGGCCCCTGCCATTTCCGCCCGGGCGCCAGCCGCCCGACCTCAGTTTCGACGGCATCCTCGAATCCCATGGAATGGGCCTTGTCATCGAGGGTATCGATGCGCAACGCAAGGCATTGGGATGTCAGTGACAAGATGGCATGGTTCTTACGCACAAACACCGGCAGGCGAGGGATATTGGCGCTCTGCTTCGCCGCTATCTTGGCGATTTCCTGCTCTTCAAATTCGAGTAACGGCATGACGACGATTCCCGCAGAGGCATTTCCCGATCCGGTCGTTCGCGCAGCGGCGCAGGCGATCGTCGACAAGGATTTCGATTCCCAGCTTCGCGCCGCCGCGAGCGAGGGGAAGCTCGACTATATCGGACCCGAAGAAGATACCCTGCTGCTGACCGCTATCCTCGCCGACAATGCCGACGCGGTGAGGGCGTTGCTCCAGGCAGGGGCCAACCCGAATGCGCCGCAGGGCAAGGCGCCGCTTGGCGTTGCGACCTCGGTCGCTTCGTTCGAGGTGGTCGAAATGCTGGTCAAGGCGGGGGCCGACGTCAATGGGCGGGTCGGCTCGGAGGCGGCGATCTGGCGCGCCGCTCTCAGCAACCGTCGTGATGTCGTTCGCCTGCTGCTGGACAACGGGGCCGCGATCGACGTGGCCAACAGCGAAGGCGATACGCCCGCGATTGCGGCCGCGCAGGCAGGGCATTTTTCGATGGCGGCCGCGCTCGTGCAGAGCGGAGCATCGCCGTTCGCGGTTCCGGATTCCGGCATGACCTTGGGGTTCTGGGCGAACCGTTCGCGGCTGCCCGACGAGAGCGAGGAGGGGCAGGCCAAGAACCGCCTGATCCAGATGCTGAAGGAACGCGGATACTCCTGGCCTCCGCCCGGGCCCAAGGAAACGCTGGCCGCACAGGCCGCCGGCCAATGGCCGCCGAGCGGAGCGCGCACCGACTGACTTCGCCCGATCACCCGATCGATGGGTGATCCGCCCCATACCTGCGAGGATTGGCAGGCCGCATAAGAGTTCGCATCAGACGAACTCGAAATGCGGGGATTTAGCGATGCCATATTTGTCCAAGACGCTGAGCATGGCGGCAGTGGCCGCTCTCTGTCTTGCAGCCACGCCAGCAGCGGCGCAGCAACACCGCACCGGGGTTATCGAGATCGACAACGATTCAGGCGAAGAGCGGCGCATCTGCTTCTACAAGAACAAGAAGATCAACCTCGTATCCGAGGAATGCTTCGACGTTCCCGATGGCCGGACCGCGATCTATGTGCGCGGCGAGAATCGCGCAGAGGAGCGGTTCAAGGTCAAGGTCTTCCGGCTCGGGAAACTGCTCCCGAAATATCTCTACAGCCGCGACAATCTGCCGGGCGATACGGTCAATGTCAGAATCGGCAGCGGCGGAGGCTTTGGCTACAGCCGTTACCGCGCTCCGAGGCCGCCCAAGCCCGAATACCGTGTGAAGTTCTGCAACATGACCCAGCTGGATCCGGTGTGGATGATGATCGGCTCTGCTGGCGGGAATACTGCGATCAGCGAGGGCTTCTGGAGCATCCCCCACGACGAATGCATCACGATCAATTACTCCGAACGCCTGCAACGTGTGATCGGCGGCGATCGCGGAGTGCCGCTGATGACGATGTACCGCGCCTACACCGTCGGCGAAAACCGCCAGACCTGGGGCGGGATCGAGGACAACGAGGACCCCGAGCTATGCGTCAACACGCAGAGCAGGTTCGTCATCGATCAATGGGATCGGGGAGCGGGCCAGATGTATGGCTGCACTGGGGAAGGCGAAGCGAAGCTCCGCTTCCGCTATGGTTCAACGCTCGACAAGGATGCGCAGATGGGGCGAGTCAATTTCTAGGCCGGATCACGCCGCTGCGATCTTCGGAGCGGGTTCGGCGCGGCCATTCTCGTCGACGCTGCCGACGTTCACAGCGCTGGCATCGAAAAAGCGGTTGCGGCCCGAATTTTTCGCTTCGTACAGCGCGGCGTCGGCCTTGGAATAAAGCCTCTGCCAATCTTCGGGGGAGTGCATGATCCCTTCGGCGATACCGATGCTCACCGTAACCGGTTCGCCATGCGGCATCGGCGCCTCCCGGATGGCTGCGAGCACCTTGAGCGCAATCGAGCTGGGCAGCGCATCGTCGCTGCCGAGCAGAGCGAATTCCTCGCCTCCCAACCGGGCTGCGCTGATGCTGTTACCGTCAAACGATTGGATGATCCGCGCGATCTCGACCAGCACCTCGTCGCCGGTGTCGTGTCCATGCCGATCATTGATCGCCTTGAACCGGTCGATATCGATCAGCAGAATTCGCGCGCGCGCGCGATCCATCGCAAGCGCGTCGGCAAAATCCTGCAAGGCCCGCCGGTTGAGCAGCCCTGTCAGCGGATCGGTCAGCGCAAGCTGGCGATTTTCCTTCTGGAGCTTGAGTAGGCTGATGACATGGCGGTGATGCGCATTGATCATCCGCCACTGGAATAGCCCCGCAAGCAGCAGGCTCGACCCGGCCGCGAAGTTCAACATCTCTCCGCTCGTCAGCAAAAGAAGGGAAATCGGGGCAAGGTCGATCACCAGGTTGGCAACCGCGCCGATACGAACATTGGCGAGACAATAGGCGGTCGCGAGAGCGCCCATGACTAGAATAATCGGAAATTGCAGCCGATCGTCGACCGGAGCGTAGAGCCAGCTCAACACGCACCACGTGCTGCAGATCAAGGCTCCGAAGCAGCTAGAGATCGACGAATCGACCACGAAATGCCGGGCAAGCTTGGGGCTGTTGGTGAAATCGAGGGGGCGGCTGAGCATGGCAAAGCCGAGCAGGCAGTAGACACCCATGACCACCGGCATCCCCCAGCGCACGATCCACGGCACGGCATCGCTTCCTGCAAAAGCGGCCAGCGGCGTGGTCAGGAACAGGAAGAAGAACAGCCAGCGTGCGTTCTTCTGGACGTCGGACGCGGCGTGAATCACGAATTCGTCCCGAATATCGGGAGCAATGTCCGGCACGGCGTAGCGTGCGACTAACTTCTTGAAACCGCCCATAACTGTCGCGATAGCCGCGACCGGCTAATAACCGGTTACCAGTCGAGAAACCAAATAACATTTATGGTGACAAAGTATTCGGTCTAGATAACGGGAAATTTACTATACTATGAAAGTTGTCCTCTCGAATTGATCTCGAGAGGAATCCCAATGACGCAGCAGGCTCCCGTAAATCCCACTCTTCCGCAAAACGATCCTGCGAGCGAAAGGGCGCTGCGCGAGGCACAGCTTGCGCAGACGCAGAAGTCCTACGAATGGACCATCAAGGTGCCATCGCTGCCCGGTGTCCCGGCAGTGGCCAAGCTGCCCGCGCAGGAGGATCCCACGCTCGAATGGTGGCTGAAGTTGGTGCGGGTGGTTCTGCAACTCGCCAGCAACCAGATTGCGCTGGAAGAACAATTGATCGCGCAGGATCTCGCCGGTCTCGATCCCCTTGCGCTCGATGCCGACAAGGCTTTGATTGCGGCGGTCGAAAAAGACGTGGCCGCAATCGAAGCGAAGATCTGGGACGATATCTGGGGCAAGAAGGGCCTCGGCACGA
Organism: Erythrobacter sp. GH1-10; assembly: GCF_045363165.1. Lineage (NCBI taxonomy): Bacteria > Pseudomonadati > Pseudomonadota > Alphaproteobacteria > Sphingomonadales > Erythrobacteraceae > Erythrobacter > Erythrobacter sp. GH1-10. The sequence goes on from NZ_JBJFLP010000001.1 coordinate 1,600,231, forward strand.
TCGTCAAGGAGGGGATCGATCTCGTCCTGGTCGAAACGGCGGTTTCGGATCTCAAGAATCACGCCGACAAGCTGCAAACGATCATAGAGCGCGACGGAGCGATCAAGACCGCGACCGGATCGGACGACCCGCGCTCGCTCGATACCTACCGCGACATCTTCAAGACGATCGACCTGCCGGCGATCGCCTTCACCTTCGAGGATGATCTCGAGTTCGCGAACCTGCGCGTTGCCGGACCCAACAGCGTGCTGATCGAGGCGGTTTCGGCGGTTCCGCGGGGTTGCGCGATCACGCCGCAGCAGTATGCGTCGGTGGTTCCGGGCGACACTCTTGCGAATGCGGTGGCCGAGGGACGCCTGTTCCAGTGCGATTACAAGGACCTCGCCACGATCGATCCCGGGACGTGGGAAGACAACGCCAAATACCTCACCTGCCCGGTTGCGCTGTTCGCGGTCCCTCCGGGAACCGGTTCGCTCGTCCCCGTCGCGATCAATTGCGATCCATCCAATCCGGCAAGCCCTGTCATCACGCCTTCGCTCGCCGGGGACCGGCAGTGGGCCTGGCAGATGGCGAAGTTCTGTGTGCAGGCGGCGGACGGCAACTATCACGAGCTGTTCGCCCACCTCGCCCGCACGCACCTGGTTATCGAGGCGGTTGCGATCGCCACGCACCGCCAGCTTGCCGAGGAGCACCCGCTCTGGGCGCTGCTGGTGCGTCACTATGAAGGCACGATGTTCATCAACGAGGCTGCGGCGACGAGCCTGATCACCAAGGGCGGACCGATCGATCATATCTTTGCAGGGACGATCGAATCGAGCCAGCAGACCGCTGCTGGTGCGCGGCTTTCCTTCGATTTCACCAAGGGCATGCTGCCCGCCGATATCGCCGCGCGCGGGGTGGGGCCGGATTCCGCGCTCACCGACTATCCCTATCGCGACGATGGCCTGCTGGTCTGGAATGCGATCGAGGAATGGGTGGGTGACTACATTCGGGTCTACTACGCATCCGACGCCGATGTCGCCGGCGACACGGAACTGGCCGCTTGGAGCGCCGATATCGCCGCCAACGGCAATCTCAAGGGCTTCTCCGCTCCGACGACAATCGCCGAGCTCGTCGCGACCTGCACCATGATCGTATTCACCGGCAGCGCGCAGCATGCCGCGGTCAACTTCCCGCAAAAGGCGATCATGGAATTCGCGCCCGCAGTAACCGGCGCGATGTGGCAGACCGCGCCCGACACGTTCGAAGGTCAGGACAAGACGCAGTGGCTGGCGATGATGCCGCCGCGCGAACTGGCGATCGAGCAGCTCAAGGTGCTCTTCCTTCTGGGCTCGATCTACTATCGGCCGCTTGGCACCTATCTCTCGCCGCAGTTTCCTTACCCGCAGTGGTTCCGGGACCCTCAGATCATCGGCGAAGGCGGCCCGCTCGACCGCTTCAACGCGGCGCTGCAGAATGTCGAGGCGACCATCACGGAGCGCAATGCCAACCGCCGGCGACCCTATACTGTCCTGCTGCCAAGCCTGATTCCGAGCAGCACGAATATCTGAAGCCGAGGGCCTCACGTCGCTCACTCGCAACGGGACGGAGGAAAGGCCTGTAACTTCACTTGGCGTTCACGTAGGGCGCGGCTATATCGTGCCCCATGTTGACCACGTTCCGCGTTCCGCTGCTGCGCGCCGCCCTGATCGGCGCGACCGTCCTCACCACCACCGCTTGTGCCGGAGGCTCGGCCGAAGAGGACGTCGCCTACGTCGCACGCGACGTCGAATCGCTTTATGCCGAAGCGCAGCGGCGGCTCGATCGCGGCAACACGCTGCTCGCCGCAGCGTTGTTCGACGAAGTGGAGCGCCAGCATCCTTATTCGCCATGGGCCCGCCGCGCGCAGCTGATGAGCGCGTTCAGCTATTACATCGCACGCGATTACAACAAGTCGATCCAGAACGCTCAGCGCTTCCTCTCGATCCATCCGGGCAACAAGGACGCGCCCTACGCCTATTACCTGATCGCCCTCTCCTATTACGAGCAGATCAGCGACGTGAACCGCGACCAGAAGATCACCGAACAGGCGCGCACCGCCTTGCAGGAGGTCAATCGCCGTTTCCCGCAGACCGAGTATGCCGCCGATGCCCGGCTCAAGCTCGATCTCGTCGAGGACCACCTCGCGGGCAAGGAAATGGAGATCGGCCGGTTTTACCAGCGCTCGGGCCAGTGGCTCGCCAGCGCATTCCGGTTCCGCAATGTGATCGATAACTTCGACACGACCAGCCATACGCCCGAGGCGCTTTACCGTCTGACGGAGAGCAATCTCGCGCTGGGCCTTCCGGAAGAAGCGGTAAAATACGCTGCTGTTCTCGGCGCGAACTACCCGGGCACCGAGTGGTACGAAAAAGCCTACGAGCTGGTCCAGGACCACGCGGCGGGCGTGACGCCAAGCTGATTTCCCAAGGCGCTCGCGGGGCGCCTTGTTCAGCGTAAGTTGTGGCGCTTGGGAGCGGAATGTCCGCTTACGACCCGATAGCGGACATTATGGGTCGACTCCTTGTGCTCTGCCTTCAGGAAATTTCGCGTATCCGGGCCCTCGCAGAAAGGTGCGGCGCAGATCGAGTAAACCCTTCTGCGGCTTGCGTTCAAGAAGCTTTTGAAAGACCGATTGGTGTAGTGTTGCGGACAGCGCCGGATTTGGGGGACTGCCGGCGAACGTCGAAATGAGGTAAAAAAACTGGGTAGGAGGGCGCTCGGACCTTGGGGCACCGTGGCCGGAGGGGGTGGGAATCTCACAGCTCAACAGCTTAGTTACATAAATCGGTGCATGTCGCGCAGACAAGGATTCAAAATGGCATTCGCGCTTATCTCGATATTAGCTGTAATTATCATCAACTTCATCCATTCCAAGTTTATTGGAGAAGTTATTGGATTACGCAGCAATTTAATACTATTTATTCTCTCAATTTCTATAAGCTATTTTTCTTTAATTATATTTTCCAATCCGCCGTTAGATGGGCCACTGGTGTACTCGATTTTAAATGAGACTGCCAGACTGTCCCTCGTTATTACTGCCATAAAGCTCTTTAAAGTTAGATTTCTTCCGGCCGCCTATTATTCTGTTGCAGCAATTACTTGGGCCGTCGGAGTTCAATCTTTACTAGGAATGGCTTCAGCGATGGGGAATGGTAATACCGAATTTCTTTGGGCCCTGTCTGATACAATTAATTATATCGTTCTTTCTATCGTTGCGGGCGTTGCCTACTTGAGGCTTAGTAGTAAGAAGGATATTCTTGAAATTTGGATTCTGATGATAGGATTCAATTTTTTGGTAGATAGGCATAGGGCGCTGCTGGAACTAGAAAGCACCTATGATTTCTTTGTCGGCACCGTTCTCATAGTCGCACTCGGTGCAGGGTATGTAATAGTAAGCGAGCGTCGCCGGAAAATTGGGAGCGCGCGGCCTCAAGAAGAAACATTAAGTTGACTGTGGTATATTTCGCAGTTGAGATTGTATGACCCGTGAGAATCCAATTTAGCAACGTCCGCTTCCCACCCCAATTTAGGCCGTTCATCTTACGCAGACAAAGACCGGAAAGCGGACAAACCTGTCCAAGCGATAGCTGTTTGCAACCAAACAACGTTGCGTGACGCGCCTGATCACTTGGGCTAACCATGCGGGGCCATGCTGACCCGCCTGTCCATCCGCAACATCGTCCTTATCGAAGCGCTCGATCTCGATTTCGGGCGCGGGCTCGGTGTGCTCACCGGGGAGACAGGGGCGGGCAAGTCGATCCTGCTCGATGCGCTGGGGTTGGTGCTCGGAGACCGCGCGGAGACAGCGCTGGTGCGCGCAGGCGCAGACAAAGCAAGCGTTACCGCCAGCTTCGAATTCGCCGCTCTTCCCAAGTCGATCGCCGAGGCTCTCGACGATGCCGATCTCGATATCGAACCCGGCGAACCGCTCATCATCCGGCGGCAGATGAAGGCCGATGGCGGGTCCAAGGCGTTTGTCAACGACCAGCCCGCCAGCGTCGCCCTGCTACGCGACCTCGCACCCGCGCTGGTCGAGCTGCACGGCCAGCATGACGATCGCGGCCTCGTGAACCCGCGCGGGCACCGGATGCTGCTCGATCGCTATGCCGGGACCGACATCGCGGGGCTCGAACGTAACTGGCAGCGCTGGGCGAAATCCGAGGCGCAGCTTGCCGAGGCGCGCGAGGAAGTCGAGCAGGCCAAGGCCGACCAGGACCTGCTGATTGCACACCTTGCCGAACTGACCGCTCTCGAACCGCAGGCGGGCGAAGAGGCAAGGCTCGCTGCAGCACGCTCGGACATGCAGAAGGGCGAAAAGCTTTCGGGCGAACTCGAGGAGCTGCGGCACGTATGGGAGGGTTCGGATTCCCCGCTCGCAGCATTGCGGGTGGCGGCGCGCAAGCTCGACCGGATCGCCCCCGAACACCCCTTGCTCACCGAAGCGCTGGCGGCGCTCGACCGCGCCGTGATCGAGGCGGGCGAAGCGGAGGAGAAGCTCGAGGCCGCCGCCGAGGCGCTGGTCCACGATCCCGCAGCGCTCGACGCAGCCGAAACGCGTCTGTTCGAACTCCGCGCGCTTGCCCGCAAACACCGCTGCGAGGTCGACGAACTGCCCCAGCAGATGCGGACGATGCGCGCGAAACTCGATGCGATCGAGGGCGGGGAGGCGCAACTCGATGCGCTCGAAGCGGCCGCCAAGGAAGCGCGTCAAGCCTATGTTACCTTCGCGGAAAAGGTCCAGAACGCGCGGATCAACGCCGCGAAGAAGCTCGACAAGGCGGTCGCGGCGGAACTCGCGCCGCTGAAACTCGACGCCGCGCGGTTCCTGACCTCGATCGGCAAGCTGCCCGAGGAAAAGTGGGGCGCGCAGGGAATGGACAGCGTCGAATTCCTGATCGCCACCAATCCCGGCGCGGATTTCGCCCCACTCGCCAAGATCGCGAGCGGAGGCGAACTGTCGCGCTTCATCCTCGCGCTCAAAGTGGCGCTGGCGGAGAAGGGCGGGGCGGCGACCATCATCTTCGACGAAATCGACCGCGGCGTCGGCGGGGCAGTGGCCTCGGCCATAGGCGAACGCCTCGCACGGCTCGCGGCGGACGAGGGCCAGTTGCTTGCAGTGACGCACTCTCCGCAGGTCGCCGCGCGGGGCGGCACGCACTACCTGATCGCGAAATCATCGAGCGGAACGGTCACCAAGACCAGCGTCGCACTGCTCGACGCCGCCGGACGTCAGGAGGAAATCGCCCGCATGCTTTCGGGCGCGGAGATTACGTCCGAAGCTCGCGCTCAGGCGGACCGGTTATTGGAAGGGGTCTAGTCGCCTTCAGCGAGCGCTGTTTGCAGGAACGCAGCAATGGCCGGAAAGCTCTGTTTTCGAGCTTCATTGTTCCCTTCTGGCGTACCGCCCATCCGCGCCAGGTTTTCGTAGTTCTCGTCACTCGGATCAAGTGGCTTTCCAAACATCATGTGCCCGGCATCCTCGTAGGCGATAACCTCGACCTCGGACTTGCCAGCAGCCCTCGCGCGCTCTTGTGCTGCGCGGCTCATACGGCACGACGGCCAGAGCGAGTCCTGCTCACCGCACAACATCAGGATGGGCCCATCGATGTCTTCCACCCTTATCGCGGCTTCGGGATGATCTGGTAGCTGGTCAAGGCTGAGCGAATACATCTCGCCCACGCCATCAAGGCCGAACCATTCGTACCATTCAAGTTCTACATAGGGCAGGTAGGGCACCGGCTCGCCACCGACGCTCCACGAAGATTCAAATTTCGACCGATCGAACTCTTCCCAGTCAAATCCTTGCCATACGGCATTTGCGGGCACATTCGCGACGACTGCCGAGATTGCCGGATTGCGCGATGCATAAAGCAATGCACCTTCGCCGCCCTTGCTCGTACCCATCATGGCAATCCGCGAAGGATCGATGTCATCGCGGCCCAGCAGCCACTCCATCGCCGCATCGAAGGTTTCAAGCGGCACCATGTGGAAGCTCTTGGTTTCCTCGGTGGTGCGATAATACCCGACATACAGCACGGAAAACCCCAAATCAGCGAAACGACGAGCGGTTTCATTCTGCGATTCGCGCAACCCTCCTTCCGATCCGCCCAGCATCAGGATCGCTGGTCTCGGTCCATCTCCCTTGCCGGGGAAGAAGTTGGCGGGGCGATCGTTTAGCGTGATGCGGGTGCCGCCTTCGCCCGGGTCGTCAACCGTGATTGGCGGCGGGCCGGGCATCATGAACCACATGATCGCCATTGCGATGACAATCAGGCCGACAAGTGAAAGACAGCCAATGCCGATCTGTCGGCGTGTTCGCATGCTCGATCCCCTGTTCGTGTCTTTCCATTTGTGCAATGCGTTTGGCTATCAGCAAGACCGCAGCGATGAGTCTTCGGTGAACAGCGTTCCCGTATGACGGAAGCCGAAGCCGCCAATGAACTCACGCGCTTAGTGCGCGAGATCGAGCGGCATGACAAGCTCTATCATGCCGAAGAGGATCCCGAGATCAGCGATCCCGAATACGATGCTCTGGTGCGTCGTAATCGCGAGTTGGAAGAGGCCTTCCCGTACCTAGTCCGCGACGACAGCCCCTCGCGCAAGGTCGGTCACCAGATCGCCGCGTCGCCGCTGTCCAAGGTCACGCACGAAGTTCGCATGATGAGCCTCGAAAACGCCTTCAACGCAGAGGAGGTCGGTTAATGGGCCGCGCGATTGAAGCGCTTCCTCTAGCTGGCCGAGGACGAACCCTATGCCTGCACCGCCGAAGACAAGATTGACGGGCTGTCCTGCTCATTGCGCTACGAGAATCGGGCGCTCGTGCGAGCAGCCACGCGCGGAGATCACCAGCGAGGCGAGGGCGCAGGCGGACCGGCTGCTGGAGGGGGTCTAGCGCTCCATCGCCACACGCGCCGACTGCGCCAGTCTCTGCCTGCTCGTGTTGCCCGGCACGGCGACCGACACAGCCGGATCGTATTTCGCGCCGACCCCGTCGCTGTCCGGGGCGACATAGATCTCCACCCGCGTGCGGCGATAGGTGCTCGCGTCATAGCGGACCCAGTAGCCATCCGGATGCAGGCTCCAGCGGTTCGGCGGAACCTCGCGGCTGCCTTCGCCGATCGGAGCCATGCCGGAAAGAACGGCCACACGCTCGAGATCGCGGTAGCTGCTGCCACCGCGCAGCATCCGGCGCATGTCGGCTTCTGCGCGCAGCACCTGGCCGACAGGTTCCGGCACGCCGCCGATTAGGCCCATCACCTGCCGGTTGGTCAGCACGTCGATCGCGTTGCGGTTGAGCGAGGCGAGCTGGCGCTGCGAAAGAAGCCGCGCAGCGGTTACCTGCTTCTCGCGCGAAAGATCCTCGAACTTGGCGCGCGCTATGATCGCCCACAGCAAGACCTGGATATCGCGCTGCGGGATATCGTTAAGCTCGACCGAACGGCGCAGGATCGTTTCGACCGCGTCCTTCTGCGGCCCTTCGAGCGGACCGTAGAGATAGCCACTACCGCTGCTCGGCCCATAGGTCCCGGCCTTGATGCAATAGGTCTGCGCGGTCATCGCATAGTAGCCTTCGGCGAGGACGAAGCGTCCCTCGTCGTCGAGCGGGAGACTGGCAAGGTCCATCGGCTCACCGGGGTCGAAACCATCGCGTGAGGGGTCCTCATAGACAGCATCGGTGATGCTCGTGGTGATCGGCGGTTTGCCCTCGATAAGATTGGGCAGCTTTACCTCGGGTGCGAGCCGTTTGATGAGGCCACCGAGCTGCGCTTGCACAGGCGGTGCCGAGACAAGACCGAGCCCGATTGCGGTCAGAGCCAGCATTAAGAAACGAAACATCGAATTCCCCCTCTGATTTCATTCGATACCCCATTGGATAGCGGGCCTAGCCGGCAGATTATTGTTTATAGGCGACAATCTGACGGTGGGTCCGGATGGCGGAGCCTTGCGTTCCGGGGCGCTATTCCTCTGTCATGCTGAGATAGATGAGCGTCATCATCGACATGGCACCATAGACCCACGATCCGTGGTCCGGGCCGGTGCCGTTCGGCATCTGCCACAGCTGGTACCCAGCGACCGCGATCACTTGAAACAGGCCCCACCAGTTCGCGATAGCACAGCCCAGGCCGATCTTCGCCCAGCGCTTGGCCAACCGGAATTCCTCGGAGCCTTTGCCCCGGCTGCTCCACATGATCCACGCACCGTACATCAACAGCACACCCGCAGCGAACTCGAGACCGAAGACCAGCACCATTGCGACAATGATCAATGGTTCGGGAGGCACCGGTAACAGGGTTACAGGATAGGCTTCCTGGCCCTGGTGGCTCGTCACGTAGGTGAAGAATGCCTGCGCCTCGCCGATATTGGCAAGGTTGTGTGCGAGATACATCAGCGCCATCGCGCCTATTATCGCGCAAGTGAGTATCTTTAGCTGACGGTCGATCATCGGTTTCCCCCATCGAAACGCGACCCGATGACGATGCTTCTTTGGGCTCTTTTGCCCGCGCCCAGCTTCATGCATAGCGGCGGGCATGGGAATCGATCAAACCGCTCCTGTGGATATGGACGAAGCGCAGGCCGCCAACGAGTTGATGCGTCTCGCGCGCGAAATCGCAAAGCACGATCGGCTCTATCACGCCGAGGACGATCCGGAGATTTCGGATCAGGCCTATGATGCGCTGGTGCGCCGCAATGCCGAGATCGAGGCGCAGTTTCCGCACCTGATCCGCGACGATTCTCCCTCGAAAAAGGTCGGATACCAGGTCGCCGCCTCGCCGCTGTCAAAGGTCACGCACGAGGTTCGCATGATGAGCCTCGACAACGCCTTCAACCGCGAGGAGGTCGAGGAATGGGTTGCGCGTGTACGCCGCTATCTCGCGCTGGACGAAAGCGATCCGGTTGCGATCACCGCCGAGGACAAGATCGACGGGCTGTCCTGCTCGCTGCGCTACGAGAATGGTAGGCTTGTGCGCGCCGCGACCCGCGGGGACGGACAGGTGGGCGAGGATGTAACGCCCAATGTCGCGCACATTGCCGACATTCCGCAGGAGCTGCCGGCCAAAGGAAAAAACGCTGTGCCCGAAGTGTTCGAGGTGCGCGGCGAAGTCTACATGTCGAAAGCCGATTTTGCCGCGCTCAATGCAGCGCAGGAAGAGGCGGGCGGCAAGATCTTCGCCAATCCTCGCAATGCCGCGGCAGGATCTTTGCGCCAGAAGGATGCGAGCGTCACCGCGAAAAGGCCGCTGAAGTTCTGGGCCTATGGATGGGGAGCTACCTCGGAAACACCCTGCGATACCCAGCACGCGATGATGCGGATGATCGAGGGCTGGGGTTTTCCCGTCTCGCCGTTCCTCACGGTCTGCAACGGCACCGACGCGCTTATCGCGCAATACGACGAGATCGGACGCCAGCGGCCCGACCTCGGTTACGAGATCGACGGCGTGGTCTACAAGGTCGACCGGCTCGATTACCAGCAGCGGTTGGGATTCGTCGCCAAGGCGCCGCGCTGGGCGCTCGCGCACAAGTTTCCCGCCGAAAAGGCCGAGACCACGCTGGAGTCGATCGACATCCAGGTCGGGCGCACCGGAAAGCTCACCCCGGTAGGTCGCCTCGCGCCGGTGTTGGTGGGCGGGGTGACCGTCACCAACGTCACTCTGCACAATCGCGACGAGATCGAGCGGCTCGGCGTGCGCCCAGGCGACAAGGTGGTGATCCAGCGCGCCGGGGACGTCATTCCCCAAGTTGTGGAAAACCTCACCCGCGAAGTCGAACGCGAGCCCTTCGTCTTCCCCGATACCTGCCCCGAATGCGGCAGCGAAGCGGTGTCGGAAGAGGGCGAGGTCGATGTGCGCTGCACAGGCGGTCTCATATGTCCGGCGCAACGCACTCAGAGGCTTGAGCATTTCGTCAGCCGCAAGGCGCTCGACATCGACGGTTTCGGCTCGAAAACCATCGCGCAATTCTTCGAGAAAGGCTGGCTCGAAAGCCCTGCGGACATCTTCCGGTTGAAGGACAGGAAAGACGATATTCTTGCTCTTGAAGGATGGCAGGACAAGTCTGTGGAAAACCTGTTGGCCGCTGTGGAAAGCCGCCGCGAGCCCGACGCCGCACGATTGCTGTTCGGATTGGGCATCCGACACGTCGGCGAAGTCACCGCCCGCGATCTGATGAAGAATTTTCACGAGCTGCCCAAGCTGCGTGAGATCGCCGAAAACGCCCGCGCTGGGGATGAGGACGCCGCAAGCGAACTCACCAGCATCGACGGGATCGGACCGTCCGTGGTCGAGGCGCTCGGCGATTTCTTTCACGAACCGCACAATGTCGCGGTGTGGGAAGACCTGCTCAGCCTCGTGAACCCGCCGCGCTACGAGGTCGAAACGCTCGACAGCCCTGTCGCTGGCAAAACGGTGGTGTTCACCGGCAAGCTCGAAACCATGAGCCGCGACGAGGCGAAGGCGCAGGCCGAACGGCTGGGAGCCAAAGCCGCAGGATCGGTCAGCGCCAAAACCGATTTGCTCGTTGCCGGGCCCGGCGCGGGTTCGAAGCTGAAGAAAGCGCAGGAACTCGGCATCGAGGTGATCGACGAAGCGGGCTGGGCGGAGATCGTGGCGCAGGCCGGATAGCAACTGGGGGATGCATGCGGAAATTGGCGACGGGCCTGATTGGGATTGGTTTGATCCTTGCCATCGCGGTTGCGATCGCCTGGGCGACATCGCCCGATCCGCGCGGCAATCCGGCGAGTTTCGAGGATGCTCCACTCGACCCCGGCTTGGCATCGCTTGACGAGGCGTTGACGCTGGCGAGCTATGCGACGGCAGATGGCGGCGTTGCGACCCTTCTGGTGACCGGCTCTGACGAGAAGACCGTTAGCGGGGTCGATCTGGCGGGTCTCGGAGCCTCCCGCACCGGCAATCCGCTGCGCGACCTTGCGGGCATCCAACGCGAGCGGATCGATGAGGAATCGATCGACAAGTTGCCGCAGGTGTCCGTGGCTATCGCCGACCTGCTGCCGGCCGCTCCGGGCGGCGACCGACACATCGGGACGGGCACCAATTTTCCCGAACACGCAGAAGAAGCGAACAGCAGCGCGGTCTTCCAGTTCCCGAAATTCGGCAAAGCCACACCCGCACGCACGAGTGTGAAGGCGAGATCCGGGATCCTGCTCGACTACGAGGTCGAACTCTGCATGCGGTTCGATCGCGACATCGCCAGCCTGGCCGATTTCGATGCGGCGTTGAAGGGGCTGTTCCTGTGCGGCGACTTCACCGATCGCAACGCGCTGGTCGAACTGGCCGACCCCGACAATCTGGATTCCGGTTACGGTTTTTCCGATGCCAAGAGCGGCCCCAATTCCTTTCCTTCGGGTCCGTTCATCGTCGTACCTCGCGACTGGAAAGCCTTCGCCGAAACGGTTCGCATGACCACCGCGGTAAATGGCGAAGCCCGGCAGGATGCACGCGGAGCCGAGATGACGCTCGACTTCCGCGAGCTTGCCGAACGTGCGCTGGCGGACATGGACCGCGAACGGTTCTTCTATGAAGGGAGCTTCTTCCGTCTCGCACCCGACGGGCGGATCGGAGAGGATATGACCCTTATGTCGGGAACATCCGAAGGCGTAATCTTCACTCCGCCCTCGCGTGCGGACTATATCGAGGGTGTGCTCGCCTGGGCGCTCGCGGGCGGGCCGCTTTCGGAAACGGGGTTGGTGGATACGGTGAAACGCAGGTTCGTCGAAAACGAGCTGGAGACGCAGCATTTCCTGCAGCCCGGCGATACCGTGATCCACGGCTCGAACCGGCTCGGTACGATTGAAGTCCGGGTGGTCGGGTAGATGGCTTCGCCGCTTACACTTGCAGAGCTTCACCCGCAGGCTGTCCGCATCGCCGAGGCTCTCAAGGCTCGCCGCGAAAAGGTCGCCGTGGCCGATGGCGCGACAGGCGGGCTGATCGCGGCGGCGTTGCTCACCGTGCCCGGGGCGCTCAAGTTCTATGTCGGTGGCGGGATCGTCTACTCCTTCAGGGCGCGCGACGTGCTGTTCGACCTTCCGCGCGAGGCTTATGAAGGGATGACCTCGGCAAGTGACGACTATGCACTGCTCCAGGCCCGTGCGATCCGCGACAATCTGCGCGCGGACTGGGGTATCGCCGAAAGCGGTTCGGCAGGGTCGAGCAGGCATCCGATGGGCGTGGCCTCGGGGCGCAGCGTCGGGGCGGTGGTCGGCCCCGGGATCGAACGCACCGCGACCATCGAGACCGCGAGCGATGACCGGATCGCCAATATGGAGGCCTTCACCCGCAACGCGCTCGATCTGCTCGAGGGCACGCTGGGCGAAGCGCCCTAATCGTTGGGCATGAGGTAGATCTCGCGCACCGCCGCTGTTTCGGGCTGCGACAGCGTGAACATCACCGCATTGGCGACATCTTCGGCCTGGATCTTGGTCGGCTTGGGCTCGTCGAAGAAGGCGGTGTCGACCATCCCCGGCGCGATCACGGTCGCCCGCCCGCCGAATTCGCGCATCTCCTCGGCGAGGTTTTCGCCGAAACCGTGCACGAACCACTTGGTCGCCGAATAGACCGACCCCTTGAAGGTGTCGCGCCCCGCTTTCGAGCCGGTGACGACGAAGTGACCCTTTGTCTTCTTGAGATGCGGGATCGCTGCATGTGCGGCGTAAAGGACGGCCATGATGTTGACGTCGATCATCGCGCGCCATTCGTCGGGATCGCCGTTCCCGATGCCGGGCTTGCTCACGCCCGTGCCGGCATTGGCGAAAACCGCGTCGATCCCGCCGAAATGCGCGGCTGTACGCTTGAGTGCTTCGGTGACTTCGTCGCGCTTGGTAACGTCGCACGGATGCGCAAGCGCGGCGTCGCCGATTTCGCCTGCGAGCGCTTCAAGCTTGTCCGCCGATCGCGCCAGCAGCGCGACGTTCCAGCCCGCTTCCGCCGCCGCTTTGGCGGTTGCCGCTCCGATGCCGGAAGATGCACCCGTGATGACGAGGGTCTTGGCCATGATATTTCCCTTTGAATTGTCTGTGTTCCCTCAATCAAAGGGTGGATTCGCCGCTCGTTCCGAAAAAACATTGCGACGCTGTCGAATCCGGCTTGCCTCATGCGTCCTTGTATCGGAGCCTCGCCCCGTCGGCGCGGCCAGCCAAGGAGACGACAGATGCAATACATGCTGCTGATCATTGAAGACGAGAGTGTCTACGAAGGCGAAAACGGCGCCGCGATCATGGAAAAGACGCTCGCCGGTCACATGGCGCTCGCCCAGAAATGGGCCGAGAGGGGTGTCGCATTCAGCGGGGAACGCCTGAAGCCCGCCGAAACCGCCACAACCATCAAATGGGACCACGGCAGCCATACGCTCCACGATGGTCCGTTCGCCGAGACGCACGAGGAACTGGGCGGCTTCTACATCATCGATGTCGCCAGTCTCGATGAGGCACTCGAATGGGCCAAGCAGATCCCGGTCCCGGGCAAAGGGGCGGTCGAGGTACGTCCGGTCTGGCCGATGGAGCATTGAACCGGACAACCGCCCTTGCGGGAGCGGCGCTGGAGGCGCGGCCACGGGTCATCGCTGCCCTGGCCGCGCATCTGCGCGACCTCGACCTTGCCGAAGAGGCTTTTGCCGAAGCGCTGGAGGCGTGCCTCGCGCTCCCTGAAGCGCCTCGCAACGTGGCGGCGTGGCTGCTCACTGTCGGCAAGCGCAAGGCGGTGGATGCGATCCGCCGGCGTGGTGCGGAGGCGCGCGCGAGCGAAGCTGCCGCGCTGGCAAACCCGGGAGACGGCGACATGGCCGATATCCTTTCGATCCCCGATCCGATCCCCGACGAGCGGCTGCGGTTGATCTTCATCTGCTGTCATCCCGCGATCGCGCTGGAGGCCCGCGCCGCGCTGGCGCTCAAGGTCATCTGCGGCCTGCCCGTGGGGTCCATCGCCCGAGTTTTCCTAGCCAGCGAGCAGACGATGTTTCAGCGCATCACCCGCGCCAAGGCGAAGGTGCGCGAGGCCGGTGTGCCGTTCGAACTGCCCGCCCGGCGGTTCTGGAATGAGCGGCTCGATGCGGTGCTGCTGACGCTCGAGCTGGCTTACACTGTCGCGTATCAGGATGCCGCCGGCGAGCTCGACGCCGAGCTCTCGGCTGAAATCGAGCGGCTTTCGGCGATGGTCGCAGAACTGTTGCCCGAGGAACCCGAGGCGCTCGGTCTGGCCGCGCTGGTGACGCTGGCGCGGTCGCGCGAGGCGGCGCGGGTCGATGATATCGGCGCGATGATCCCGCTGTCGCAACAGGACACGCGGCTCTGGAATTTCGACGCGATCGAACGCGCGCGCCGCTGGCTCGATAGCGCAGCGGCCATTGGGCGCACCGGACCTTATCAGGTGATGGCGGCGATTCAGTTGACCCATGCACGGCGCGCTTTCGACGGGCGCACCGACTGGAAGGCGGTCCTGATGCTCTACAACGCGCTGATGGGGATGAGACCCGGTCCCATGGTCATGCTCAACCGCGCTCTGGCGCTGGCGGAAGTCGAAGGTCCAGAGGCTGGCCTGGAGGCTCTCGTCGGCTTGCCCGAACACCGTTTGCGCAGCGCGCGGCCTTTGCATGTCGCACGCGCCAACCTGCTCGCGCGAACGGGGCAAAGGGATGCTGCGGCAAAAGCGCTCGACTGCGCGCTCGCGCTCGATCCGCCGAGAGCCGAACGGCTGTTCCTCGAGCGCCGCCGGATTCAGCTTGCGACCGCCTAGTCGGGACCGATCGGCGGGACCCACTTCATCACCCCGCCCGTCATCGGGGTCCACCAGCCGGTCTTGATGCCCGCCTCGGCGAGCCTGTCGCTGCTCCACTGGTTGCAGGTGTTGCCGAGGTGATAGGTTCCCCGCGCATCGTAGAAAATGTCGTGCACTGAATAGCCCGGATAGGTCCTGCGTGTGTCTTCGGGAGCGAGCTGCGAGGCGATTTGCCCGGCGAGCAGGCGGTATTGTTCGCGGGTCACCGTGAGCGGGCGGAAATCGTCCGCCGGGGCGGGGCGGACATACCACGCGACGTGCAGCACGCCTTCGCCGCCGGTCATCGCGTCGAGCACCGTGGTAACCCTGACATCGCCCCAGGTCGGCGTTTCGAGGAAGAAGGTCTTCTCGCCCCAACTGACCGAGACATGGGTGTAGTCCCTGTCCGGAGTAGCGATATCGCCGAGGGGAAAATGGCCGCGCCAATCAATGATGTCGTTGGCAATCGGCATGATGATTTCGGTGTGGACACCGTTGGTCCCGATCAGGATCTCGACCCCTTCGTCGGGCTCGGTCCAGTCGGGATTGCGCGGGATCGATGATCCGATCCATGCCGACAGGAAGAACAGGACGGGCAGGGCGAAGAGAAGGGCCGTGATCCCGCCGGCGATACGCCGCGCACGGCGTGATCTATCGGCCATAGCTGTGCCGACGCCTGAACCACAGGATCGCCCAGTCGCCGCGCTGGAGACGCGCGACCGGGCGAAACCGCGCGCGGCGGTAGGCGCGCCGCACAGCTTGCTCCTGCTCGCCCGCAAGCAGGCCCGCCAGCACCAGACTGCCGCCCGGCGAAACCGAGCGGCCGAAATCGGGCGCAAGCTCGACCAGTGGCCCGGAGAGAATATTGGCGATCAGCAGGTCGTAAGGGCCACGCAGTTTGAGCAGCGGGTGGTCCATGCCGTCAGCGATCACCATCGTCATCGCGCCACGCTCGGGGCCCGGCGTCACGCCGTTGAGTGCCGCGTTTTCCGCGACCACCCCAGCGCACACTGGGTCGATATCCGAGGCCGTCGCTTCGGCATAAGGCCAAAGCGCAAGCGCGGCGAAACCGAGCAGCCCGGTTCCGGTCCCGATATCGGCGATGCGTCGGGCTACGATACCCCGCGCCTTCATCGCGTCGAGCATTTCGAGACATCCGGCGGTGGTTTCATGCTGCCCGGTGCCGAACGCCTGGCTCGCCGGGATCGCGAAGTTGATCGCATTGTCGGCGGGCGGATAGTCGGGCGTGTGGACGTAGAAGCGGCCCGCACGGATCGGCGGAGTGCCTTGCTGGCTCAGCGTCAGCCAATCTTCGTCAGGTAGTTTCTCGATCGTGATCGAGGGCACCTTGCCTTCGAACAGGCTGGCAAAGGCCTGTTTTTGTGCGGCGCGGGGCCTGCGCGGATACCAGCCTTCGAGCACCCAGTCGTTGGGGCGATCCTCGGCAATCTCGCTTCCCGAGATGACGAGATCGTAGTCCCATTCCTCGATCTCGTCGTGGGCCAGAAGGGCGGCTTGAACGACACGCTTGGGCGCGAAGGCGCTCAGCTTCCAGCCTGCGCTCACTCGGCAGCTTCCTTGGCAAGCCGATTGTCGAGCCGCCGTCCAACCGCTGCAGCATAGTCTTCGCAGCTCACTCCTCCCTCGAACGAGCCGGTTGCCGAGCGTTCGACCATTTTGCTCGCGGACGGATGGGGCGTAAGCAGGATGTCGCATTCAGCCGCAGCGATGCGGGCAATCCCCCCGCGATATGCCGCGACATAGTCCGGATGATCGGAGAAGCGATACGCGTCGCTGCTGACCGGGCTCATGCTGTCGGCATAGACGATGGTTCGGCAATCGGCGCCTTGGCACGATACCCACGACCAGCTCATCGCACCGGGAGTGTGGCCGGGCGTGACGAGCGGTGTCATGCCGAATCTCTCCAAGAGAGCGGGGGCAGTGCCATGATCGAACGGCTGTCCGCGCGTGATCCGCGCCATCGGCTCGTGCATGCCGGCCTGCGGATCATCGGGGTGATCCTTGCCCGAAGTCATCACATAGACCCCGATCTCCGACGAGACGACCTCGGCTCCGGTCGCGGCTTGCATTCGCGCCATACCCCCTACGTGGTCGAAATGCTCGTGGCTGTTCAGCAGCAGTTTGACATCCCCGGGATCGAAACCGAGAGTGCGGATGTTCGTGAGCACGATTTCCGCACCGCCTTCGGTGCCGCTATCGATGAGGACATGACCGTCTTCTCCGGTAACCAAGACCGCCGCAATCCCGCAGGTGCCCACGTAATAGGTATTCCCGTAAATCGGGAAGGGGCTGGCGGGCTTGTCCCAATCGTCCCAGTCTTCGCACTGTTCATGCAGCCAGATCGGTCCACGTCCCATTTCAGCGGGCTCGGGGCTAGCGGAAGGCTCAGCCGGGGCGCTCGCGCAGGAGCCTAGCGTGATGGCCAGAAGCGCGGCCATTGTTTGGGTGTTACCGGACAAAGCTCGCTCCATTGGCGTCGATCACCGCGCCGGTCATGCTCGGCGGGGCATCGAGCGCGCAGAATTCGATTATCCGCGCGATCTCTTCGGGTTCGGCGACACGGCCCAGCGGGATATCGGCGAGCAGGCCGGGGCCACCCCGGCTTTCCAGATAGTCGCCCGCCATGCTCGTATCGGTGAAGCCCGGCGTGATCGCGTAGCTCAGGATGCCCTCATTTGCATAGGCGCGTGCAATGCTCTTGTGCATCGCCACCATCCCGCCCTTCGCCGCCGCATAATGCCAGTGCGCGGGCGAGTCGCCGCGATAGGCCGCACGGCTGGCGACATGGACAAGGCGTCCGCCGGTTCCGCGCGACTGCCAGTGGCGCACCGCAAAGCGGGACAATTGCGCAGCGGCTGTGAGGTTGATGCGCAGTGTGTCTTCCCACGCATCGAGCCACTCGATGTCGGAACGGTCGAGCCGGTTCGCTTCGAACAGACCGGCATTGTTGATCACCGCCGCGATCTGCCCGCCCGAACGGTCCATCGCCTCTTCCCACAGGAAGTCGGCGGCGCCCGGATTGGAGAAATCCGCCGCTATCGTGTTCGCATCGAGCGCGCGGGTGCTGTGCCCGATGACTTTTTCCCCGCGCGCTTCGAGCGCCGTGCGTGCCGAGGCGCCGATCCCGCGGCTTGTTCCCGTGATCAGAATGAAACTCATGCAGCCTCTATCCAAAACTTTGCAAGCCGAGTCGAGCGTCACACGCTTGCCTCATGCGACAAGACCGCTAAGTGGGTGGGGCAAACAGGCATAAACGGGATAATCATGAGCCAAAGACCGCTATCACCGCACCTCCAGATATGGCGGTGGGGACCGCACATGCTGGTATCGATCCTGCACCGCGCAACCGGCGACGGGATGGCGCTGGTCGGTCTGGGCGTCCTCGTCTGGTGGCTGGGCGCTCTCGCGAGCGGGCCCGGCGCTTACGAGATTTTCACCGGAGCGATGACCTCACCGATCGGTTATGTCGTGATGGTCGGCCTGAGCTGGGCATTTTTCACCCACCTGATGAGCGGTCTCAGGCACTTCGTGCTCGATATCGGCGCGGGTTACGAGCTCGACGCCAACCGCTTCTGGTCGATCGCCTCGCCGGTGATTGCCCTTATTCTGACCATCGCCCTCTGGGCTTACCTGCTGCTGGGGAGCTGAGGACATGGGTAACGGAACTTCCATCGGCCGCGTTCGCGGGCTCGGATCGGCGCATGACGGCGCGCATCACTGGCTCGCCCACCGGTTCACCGCGATCAGCAATCTTGTTTTGATGAGCTGGTTCATCGTCAGCCTGCTTTTGCTGGGCGACTACGGCTATGCCTCGGTCGCACAGTGGATCGCGCACCCGATTTCGGCGACCGCGATGATCCTGCTGGTGATCAGCCTGTTCGCCCATGCCCGGATGGGGCTTCAGGTCCTGATCGAGGACTATGTCCACAATTCGGGCACGAAATTCGCAGCGCTGATGGCGCTCAACATTGCGGTTATCGGCGGGGGCGCCTTCGCGATCTTCAGCGTCGCCACTCTCGCATTCGGAGGTCAGGCCTGATGGCTACGACAGGTTATAATGCCAATGGCGCGCTCAAAGGCGCCTACACTATCGTCGATCACACTTATGACGTGGTGGTCGTGGGCGCGGGCGGTTCGGGCCTGCGCGCGACCATGGGCGCGGCCGAAGCGGGCCTGCGCACGGCCAATATCTCCAAGGTTTTCCCGACCCGGTCGCACACCGTCGCAGCGCAGGGCGGCATCGCCGCCTCGCTCGGCAACAACACGCCCGATCACTGGTCGTGGCATATGTACGACACGGTGAAGGGTGCCGACTGGCTCGGCGACCAGGACGCGATCGAATATCTCGCGCGCGAAGCACCGCAGGCGGTCTACGAACTGGAACACGCAGGTGTGCCGTTCAGCCGCAACGAAGACGGGACGATCTATCAGCGCCCGTTCGGCGGCCACATGCAGAACATGGGCGAAGGCCCGCCGGTACAGCGCACTTGCGCTGCCGCCGACCGCACGGGGCATGCGATGCTCCACGCGCTTTACCAGCAGAGCCTCAAATACGACGCCGATTTCTTCATCGAATATTTCGCGCTCGACCTGATCATGGCGGACGTCGATGGCGAGAAGAAGTGCGTCGGCGTGATGGCGATGTGCCTCGATGATGGCACGATCCACCGCTTCCGCGCGCAGAGCGTGGTGCTCGCGACCGGCGGCTATGGCCGCTGCTATTACACCGCGACATCCGCGCACACCTGCACCGGCGATGGCGGCGGCATGGTGCTGCGTGCCGGCCTGCCGCTGCAGGATATGGAATTCGTCCAGTTCCACCCGACCGGAATCTACGGGGCGGGCGTGCTCATCACTGAGGGCGCGCGCGGCGAGGGCGGATACCTGACGAACAGCGAAGGCGAACGCTTCATGGAGCGCTATGCGCCTTCGGCCAAGGACCTTGCTTCGCGCGATGTCGTTTCGCGTTCGATGGCGCTCGAAATGCGCGAAGGGCGCGGCGTCGGCCCGGATGGCGACCATATCCACCTGCACCTCGATCACATCGATCCCAAGGTTCTCGCCGAGCGCCTGCCGGGCATCACCGAAAGCGGCAAGATCTTCGCCGGGGTCGACCTGACCCGCGAAGCGCTGCCGGTGACGCCGACAGTGCACTACAACATGGGCGGCATCCCGACGAACTATCACGGGCAGGTGGTGACGCTTGGCCCGGACGGAAATCCCGACCATGTCGTTCCGGGGCTTTACGCCGCGGGTGAGGCCGGGTGCGTTTCGGTCCACGGCGCGAACCGCCTCGGCTCCAACTCGCTGATCGACCTCGTCGTGTTCGGCCGCGCGATCGGGCTGCACCTCAAGGACAATATCAAGCCGGGCGACAGCCAGCCCGAACTTCCCGCCGACAGCGCAGACTTTGCGCTCGGCCGCGTCGACCACTTCCGCTATTCCGAGGGCGGCTCGCCGACGGCGGCAATCCGCGCCGACATGCAGAAGGCGATGCAGAAGCACGCCGCCGTGTTCCGCGACACCGCGCTGATGGACGAAGGCGTCAAGCAGCTGGCCGAGCAGAACAAGCGGATGGAGGACATCCACGTTTCCGACAAGTCGCTGATCTGGAACAGCGATCTGATCGAAACGCTCGAGCTCGACAATCTCATGGCGCAAGCGAACGTGACCATGGCTTCTGCGGCGAACCGCAAGGAAAGCCGCGGTGCGCACGCGCACGAGGACTTCCCCGATCGCAACGATGAAGAATGGATGAAGCACACCATCGCCTGGTTCGAAGGCTGGGGCGGCAATGGCGGCGAGATCAAGATCGACTATCGCCCGGTGCACGAATACACGCTCACCGACGATGCCGAGTACATCAAGCCCAAGGCGCGTGTGTATTGATCCGCAGAGATGTGGTGCCGCGCTGGCCGGGTGAGGCTCGGCGGCGACCACTCCTGGGCCAATGACCATTGTCGGCTTGACCCGCACGACACTCGCGGGCAGCTTTGCCGCATGAAACGTCGCGCTCTTGTCGGCTTCGCCGCTGTTATGCTGCTCGCATCTCCGTCGTCGGCACAGGAGCGCGACGGCAACCCCAATCAACCGCCCGAGCATACCGAGCCTTTTCCCAACCTTTCCACCGGCAAGAACCGGGCGGAAGCAATGCGCAGTTTCGAGCTTGCGCCGCATATGCAGCGCGGGGTTCCGGCGAAGGAAATGCTCGAACAGAACCGTCGGCTCTCGGCCGCGCTCGATGCGCTCGCGCCGCAGCGCCCGGGGGTTGTCGATGCCTTTGTTCTCACCATTGCGCTCGACAGCGACCCGGTCTTTGCCCGAGAGGCGCGTGAGGCCGGCAGGGTGCTCTCGCGCCGCTATGACGGGGCAGGGCGCACGCTGACTTTGGCGGGTCCGGACGGAACCCGCGACGATCTTCCCCAAGGCTCGATCCGGTCGCTGCTGCTGAGCCTGGCGCATATCGGCGAGATCATGGACCCGTCCGAGGACGTGCTGGTGCTCTACACAACCAGTCACGGGGCGAAGCTCGGTCTCGTCAATCACTACGGCGACACAGTCTACGGCATTTTCTCGCCCGTGCGGCTCCGCCAGGTGCTCGAGGAGGTCGGGATCACCCGTCGCCTGCTGATTATCAGCGCGTGCTATTCGGGCGTGTTCGTGCCCGAGCTTGCCAGTCCCGACACCGCGATCCTGACTGCCGCCTCGTCGCAGCGCAGCTCGTTCGGCTGCGAAGCGGAGAACGACTGGACGTTCTACGGCGATGCGCTGATCAACAACGCGCTGCGCAAGCCGCAGCCGCTGAAAGCAGCCGCAAGTGAGGCCACCCGCCAGATCGCGGTGTGGGAGACGGAACGGCGGCTGCTCGCCTCGCTTCCGCAGACATCGGTCGGCGGTAATGTGTCGAGCTGGCTCGGTGAACTGGAAAGCCGGATGCCGCAGGTCGCCACCGCACCTGTGGGCCGTCCGGCGATCGGCGATGGCAGGACTACTTCGCCGGATCCTCGACGCGCCGGGCGTCGATGATCGTAATCGGCTCGGCGATCATCTGACCTTTCATGGCTCCTTCGCCGAGCTCCGGATCGGTCGGCGCGGCATGGATTGCGGCGACTATGTCCATCCCCTCGATAACGTATCCGAACACCGCATAGCCGTTCTTCCACACCGGATCGTCGGAGCCCGGTTGTGCGTCGAGCCCGGTCTGGTCCTGCAACATGATCGAGAAATCGCCGTTCGCGGTGCCCGGTTCGCCCATCGCCATCGATAGTGCGCCGCTGGTGTGGCTCAGCCCGGTCTGGGTGGTGGGCTCGTGCTGTATGCCGGGCAACACCCGATCGGGGTCCCAGCGCGTGCCTCCCTGGATCAAGCCGTTGGGGCGGGGCTCGCGGTCGAGCCGCATCGTGCGGTAGAACGCCGTGCCGTCGAAGCGGTCCTCGTCGACGTAGCGCAGGAAATTGCCCGCGGTGATCGGCGCGCGTTCGGTTTCGAGCGCGATAGTGATGTCGCCAAGCTCGGTCTCGAGCACGACGTTGACCGTGTCATATTCGGTGTTGTCGACTTCGGTCGCGGGCGGCGGTGCCAAGGCGGTGTCATCGGCAGCCGCAATCACCTCGAACTTCATGACCAGCGTGCGCTGGCTGCCCGAGAAATTGTTGTCGGACGCGAGATAGAGGTAGGTGCGTCCCGGCTCTTCGCGCACCGCCAGCCCTTCGAAATTGTCGAGCGCAAGTGGCGGCAGGAGAATTGCAATGGTTTCGGGATCGCCCGTGGGTGGAAGCAGCACGATCGCCGCGCGGTTGCCTTCTTCAGGACGGTAGCTGCGGAAGAGCACATAACAGGTTCCGTCGCTTCCGCAGGCGGCATCGGTCGGCGCGCCGCCGTGCTCCGCCAGCTGTCTTGGTGGCGCAATGGCAAAAGACCGAGCGCCATTGCCATCGACCCGCATGCAGTTCGGTTCATCTGGAACGGCGATCTCGGCACACAGCAACAGCCCCTCCGGATAACGGGCGAGTGCTTCCAGCCCCTTGTTCGGCTCGGTGATGGCGAGCATCCCTTCGGTGGTGAAGGGAAGGGCGGTCGCTTCGGATGCAAAGTCGCGATAGCCCCAGATCCGGTGATCCTGTTCGAAGCTGACCAGCCAACCATCGGTGTCCGATCGGGTCAGGCCCTCGGCATCCGCCTCTTCCTTTTCGCGCAGGCGCTTGCCGCGTTGGTCGAGCAAAGGGCCTGTTTCGGCACCGATCATATCGACCAGTTTGCCGCCGATTTCGTCGGGCGTAAGGATCAGCCAGCGGCCGTCATCCATCACCGCGTAGAGCTTGCCCTCGTGCCATTCGAGCCCCGAAATGCCGCCGATCTCAGCCTCTCCGGGGCGGATTTCGACACCTCCCCTATAGATAAGTCCGTCGAATTGCTCGCGGTCAAGATCAGACGGGTCGAGATCCACGGGCACCGTTTCGAGAAAGAATTCTTCGGCGCTCGCCGTTGGTGACAATGCTACGGCGAGGGCCGCAAATACGGAAAGAATGGCGGATCGGTAAGTCATTCGTCCGGTGATATCGACCGCTTGCAGAAGAACAAGGGGGGAGGGGCGATATTCATCCGGGCTTAATGTTTACATTCGTAGTCGATATGACTACAGGTGTAATCAAGCAGACGGGAGGCTGGCTTGAGCAAGTCCGACGATCAATCCCCGGAACGTATCAGCGAGGCCGAGCACGCCGTTATGGAAGTGCTTTGGGACCGCGGCACGGCCACGGCTGCCGAAGTGTGCGATGCGGTTTGCGAAGCGCGCGGGTGGAGCCTGCCGACGGTCAAGACGCTGCTCTCGCGGCTCGTCCAGAAACAAGCGATCGAAACGCGCCCCGATGGCCGCCGCTATCTCTACAGCCCTGTGATGGCGCGCGCCGATTATCTCGGCACGGAGTCGCGCCGCCTCGTCAACCGCCTGTTCGGAGGAAAAGCCGCCTCACTGGTGGCGCATCTCGCCGAATCCGAGGCCCTGACCGAGGATGATCTCGCCGAAATCGAAGCTCTGTTGAAGGAGCTGAAGCAATGACCCAGTGGATGTTCGACACGCTCGTGTGGACCGCGGCGCTCATTGCTCTGGTCCTGCTCGTCCGGCGCCCGGTTGCGCGCTGGTTCGGGCCGCAAGTAGCCTATTCCTTGTGGGCGCTGCCGATGGCGCGCCTCATCCTGCCGCCCATCACCCTGCCGGCGTGGCTCGCCCCCGAAAAGGCGATCGAACCGGCGACAAACGACGTTTCTCTCCAGATCGCGGAAACCGACACTCCTGTTGCGACACATGCGGGAATGGACGGAATTTCTCCGGGATCGGGAGCGGCAGCGACCGATTGGACCTTACCGTTTACCCCGTCATCCCTTCTCGAGGCAGCACCGCTGGTGGAGATCGGATGCGCGGTATGGCTGATCGGCGCTGCCATTTTTCTCTGGCTGCGGTTCGGGAGCTATTTCAAATTGCGCGGACAACTGCTCGAAGGCGCTCGCGAAGTCGGTCGCTCGGGGAAGGTACGCTTCGTCGAAACGCCGGGAACGCAGACACCGCTGGCGTTCGGCGTTCTCGATCCGGTCGTCGCGTTGCCTGAAGGTTTCATGGCGCAGCACGACATTGTCGCGCGTGATCTCGCCCTGGCGCACGAGCTGGCGCACCACGATGGCAAGGACCTGCTGATCAACATTGCGGTGCAGCCGCTGTTTGCGCTGCACTGGTTCAATCCGCTCGGCCGCTATGGCTGGCTCGCGCTGCGGCGCGACCAGGAAGCGGCCTGCGATGCCCGAGTGGTTGCACGCAAGCCTGCCGAAGAGCGGGTCGCCTATGCCAGTCTTATCGCCAGCGTCGCCGCTGGCCCCAATGTCGCGCTGGCCGCGCCGATGGCGTGCCCCGTGCTCGGCGATAAATCCATAATCCATCGTTTGAGGAGCCTGAACATGTCAGACACTACCCCGCGTCGCCGCTGGACCGGCCGCGCCCTGCTCGGGGCCGCCGCACTGGCGCTGCCTCTGACTGCATCGATCACCTATGCCGAGGTGACCGCGCCCGAAGTACCCGAGGCACCGAGTGCGCCGGAAGCGCCGCTCGCTCCGACGGCTCCGGAAGCGCCGCAAGCTCCCGATGCACCCGCGCCGCCCGCTCAACCGGAAACGGCGGCCATTGTGGAAATCGATCCAGGTACCGGTGAAACCGGAGAGTGGACCACCGAGGAAAGCGTCCTCGTTTTCCGAGACGAGGATGAGGGCGAGGGCGCACGGACGCGGGTCGAAATCGGCAAGTTCAAGGTCGTCAGCGACGGTGAGAGACTGAGTGCCGAAGAGCGTGAAAAGCTAATGGCCGAACTGCGCGAGGAGCTCGAAGACGTCGATGAAGAGATCGAAGGCGCGATGAAGAAAGTCGAAAGGGCCATGGTCGAGATTCACACTAGCGATGCGAAAGATGGTGGCCGCACTGTCGTAAAAATGGAGTGCCGGGGCGGAACCGACGAAGTCGCGACGATCAGGATGGGAGAGGGCGACGCGAAGACCGTGTATCTGTGCCAAAGCAAGGTCATGGCCAGGGCGCTGAAGGGTCTGAAAAAAGCGCGCGAGGCGATCGCCAAGGATTCCCAAATTGAGGGCGAGATGCGCGAGGAAGTCCTCAGGGAACTCGATCGCCAGATTGCCGAATGGGGCAAGGACAAGGGGTGATCCAGATCCGGATTACCCGAACACCATAAGCATGGCTTTGTAGACAAGGCGGCGGGCGCGTATTGCGGGCCCGCCGCCTCGCTTTGGAAGAGTTCATTTCGAATTCATTTCATCGCTCATAATGCACGACTCGTCTCACACACAGGAGGACGAGTGATGGCAGAAGAACGAAGCCCCGGGGTCAAATTGCTGCTGGTTGGATTGGTCGGAGCGGCCCTGATGATCCCCCTGATCATGGTTTACTGGCTGGTGAGCGATCGCCAGCACCAGGCCCGCGTCGCGCAGCAGTCGATTACCGCCGGATGGGCCGGTGCCCAGGTGGTCTCGGGTCCGCTGCTGGTGCTCCCCTATACGGACATTCGCGAAACCAGCGAGGTGGTCGACGGAAAGACCATCACTCGCCGTACCGAGGTTCGCGACACGCTTTACCTCTCTCCAAAAGTTCAGGACATCGACACCGAGATCGCACCCGAAGTGCGCAGCCGCGGGATCATCCATCAACTCGTGGTCTACGAAGCCGCGATCAAGGGATCGGCACGGTTCGAGATTCCCGACGATCTGAATCGCTTCGGCATCGAGCGGGATCAATTGCTGCTCGAAGAGGCATGGCTGCAATTGCCGATCTCCGACCCGGGCGGGCTGCAAACCAATGCCACTCTCAAAGCGGGCGGCGAGGCACTCGACCTGCGTCCGGGACTTGGTGCAGGACAGTCTGGCACCGGTGTCCATGGTTTCGTGGACTGGAGCGAAGGTGAGCCTCTCGAAGTCGCGTTCGACTATGCGATCCGCGGCAGCAGCGCATTCGGCATGGTTCCGCGGGGTGAGGAAAGCAATTTCTCGGCCCGTTCGACCTGGCCGCATCCCAGCTTCGCCGGAAAGTTCCTGCCGGGAGATAGCGATCGCGAAGTCGGCGCGGATGGCTTTTCGGCCAAGTGGTCGATTTCCAACCTTGCCATCGGTCAGTCGCTGGTGCGCACCGACCAGCCGGGCCTGCCGAACGCGTCCGCAAGCACCGAGGACTGGAACACGTCGGAATTCTATGGCGAGATGCCGATGGGCGGAGGAGAGGAACTCGCAACCATTCGCCTCGTCGAACCGGTCGATCTCTACAAGCAGATCGAACGCTCGCTCAAATACGGCTTCCTGTTCATCGGCTTCACCTTCCTCGCCTTCCTGATGTTCGACATTGTCGCGGGCGCGCGAGTGGCTTCGGCGGAATACCTGCTCACCGGGGCGGGACTGATCCTGTTTTTTGTGATGTTGACCGCATTCGCCGAGATGATCGGCTTCGTCTGGGCCTATGTCACCGCAAGTGCGGCGATCATCGGCCTGCTCACAAGCTACAGTGCGGCGGTGCTCGGCGGATGGAAACGCGCGGGAATGATCGGCGGGTTGCTCGCCGGCCTTTATGCGGTGCTTTACGTTCTGCTCAACCTAGAAGCGTGGTCGCTCGTGATCGGATCGCTGATGCTGTTCTTCGCGCTCGCCGGGGTGATGTATGGGACCCGAAACATCGAATGGTCGAAAGTCGGTCTCGGCGACAAGTCAGGCGAATCCGAATTCGACGGCGGAAAGGAATACTCGGGTTCTCCGGCCTGACGTCGTCGACGCCTGAAATCGAAGGCCGGGGCGGCACAGCGCCGTTCCGGCCCTTGCTCTTCATTCATCCAAAATCGAAATAGATGTCGCAGACGCTGTCATCGGCGCCCGCGAGCCCGCGCCGAAGCGCCTCCATCCGTTGGGCGCTCGTTCCGTGCGTGAAGCCTTCGGGATTGATCCGTTGGCCCGCGCGGCGTTGCAGCGTGTCGTCTCCGATCGAACTCGCCGCCTGCATCCCTTCCTCAAGGTCCCCGGGCTCGATCAGGTCGGCATTCTTGCCGGCCCACACCCCTGCGTAGCAATCGGCCTGGAGTTCCATGCGCACCTGCAGCTGGTTCGCCTCGCGCGGATTGCGCTGCTGCAGGCTACGCACCTGGCTGGCGAGCCCTGTCATGTTCTGGATATGGTGCCCGTATTCGTGAGCAATCACATAAAGCCGTGCGAAGTCTCCCCCGGTGCCCGACATGCGCGCCAGCTGGTCGTAAAACGAAATGTCGATGTAGATGCCGAGATCGGCGGGACAGTAGAATGGACCCGCCGCCGAAGACGCATTGCCGCACCCCTGTGTGCTGACGCGGCCGTCGCGATAGAGATCGAGCACCGGTTGGCGAAACGCGATGCCCGCCCGCGCGAATTCGGGCTCCCATGTTTCGTTGAGGCTGGTCAGCGCATTGCACGCTTCCTGCGCATAAGGGCCGCTGGTGCAGATCTGCTCTTCGGTAAGGTCGCCTGTCTGCGACTGCGGCGCGCCTTGCTGTGTGCCCTGGATCGCGCCGATGGTTTGCATCGGGTCGACCCCGAGAACCAGCGCCGCGACGATCGCGATGACGATCGTGCCGCAGCCGATGCCGCCTGCGCGGCCTACGCGACCACCGCTCCTGCTCGAACGGACTTTGATCTTGGATGTGTCGAACCGGTTGAGCCGCAACGTGCATCACTCCCTCTATGCCGGTCGCCCGCGATGCGGGGGACGCCATTTTGCTGGACACACGCCGCGCGGTTCGCAATGGCATGCGCGTAAATGGTTTGAAGGAGTTGTCGGCGATGCTCAAGGGAAAGCGTGCACTGGTAACCGGATCGACTTCGGGCATCGGGCTTGCGATCGCGCGTGCGCTGCACGCCGAGGGGGCGGAGCTCGTACTCAACGGATTTGGCGACGAAGAGGAGATCGCGAAACTGCGCGATGAGCTCGGCGCGGACTTCAACGGCGCCAACCTTCTCGATCCTGCGGCAATCGAAGCGATGATTGCCGAGATCGGCCCCGTCGACATCCTCGTCAACAATGCGGGGATGCAGCATGTTGCGCCGGTCGAGGATTTCCCCGTCGACAAGTGGGATGCGATCATCGGGCTCAACCTTACCGCAGCCTTCCACACCACGCGGCTTGCGGTCCCTGCGATGAAGCAAAAGGGCTGGGGCCGGATCATCAATACCGCCA
This sequence comes from Erythrobacter sp. GH1-10, assembly GCF_045363165.1. Classification (NCBI taxonomy): domain Bacteria; kingdom Pseudomonadati; phylum Pseudomonadota; class Alphaproteobacteria; order Sphingomonadales; family Erythrobacteraceae; genus Erythrobacter; species Erythrobacter sp. GH1-10. The sequence goes on from NZ_JBJFLP010000001.1 coordinate 1,628,773, forward strand.
GCGCGCATTCGAAGACTGCCTCGCCGTTCAAGAGTGCCTACAACGCCAGCAAGCACGGCATCGACGGCTTTACAAAGACCATCGCGCTCGAACTCGCACAGACCGGGGTCACCGCGAACTGCATCAGCCCCGGTTATGTCTGGACGCCGCTGATCGAGGGGCAGATCCCCGATACGATGAAGGCCCGCGGCCTATCGCGTGAGGATGTCATCAACGACGTCCTCCTCGCTAAGCAGCCGACCAAGAAATTCGTCCAGCCCGAGGAAGTCGGCGCGCTCGCCGTGTTCCTGTGCCGCGAGGAAGCCGGCAATGTGACCGGCGCGAACTGGAGCATCGACGGAGGTTGGACGGCCGAATGATCGCATGGGGGGTCAAACGGGGGCTCGCGCTTGCAGCGCTTCTGGTCGTTTCCGCCTGCGCGGGCGGGGCGCCGATCGCCAGCGTGCCTGCACAAGAGCGCACCGCTATAGAAACCCGCCTGATGCGGGACATCGAGGTCCTTGCCAGCGACGAATTCGGCGGGCGCAAGCCCGGCACCCTCGGGGAAGAACGCACAGTGGCCTTCATCACCGAGCAACTGCAGAATGCGGGGCTCGTATCCGGCACCAACGATCCGGGCAGCGCCTGGCGCGCTCCGGTCGAACTGGTCAGCACGCAGGCCTTCACCAGCCGTCTGGTAATCCGCACCGGGCGCCGCGAGACCGAGCTCGACGAGGCCAATGCAGCGGCGTTCACGGACCGCCGCCGCGAACTGGTCGATAGTGAGCAGTTGGTCTTCGTCGGTCGCGAGGCCGAAGGGGTCTCGGCCGAGGAGATCTCCGGCAGCGTGGTCGTCATGCTGGGTGAACCCGGCGTGAGCCCGCAGCGGCGCAGCATCCTTTTCGAGAAGGGTCCGGCCGCGATCATTACCGTGGTCGAGGATGAAGCCTCGATCGAGCGGCTGAACCGCGCCTATGGTCGCGAACGGATCCAGCTGGAGAGCGAGGCCGATGCATCACTGACTGCCTTCGTTACGGATGCCGCCATGACGCAGGCCTTGGGGGAAGGCTGGCAACAGCTGGTCGATTATGCAGGCGAAGAGAGTTTCGCACCTGTAGAGATCGATGCCGAGGCCACGATCGAAGCGGCTTCGCAGCGCCGCGAATTCACCAGCTACAACGTTCTGGGCAAGTTGCCCGGCCTTGAACCCGGCTCTGGGGCGGTCGTGCTCATGGGCCATTGGGATCATCTCGGCGAATGCGGGAGCGAAGACGACGAGGACCGCATCTGCAACGGCGCGGTCGACAATGCCAGCGGTATCGCGGTGATGATCGAGCTGGCCCGCAGGCTCGCGGCGACCGGTCCCTACGACCGCGATATCTACTTCCTTGCGACCAGCGCCGAGGAATCGGGTCTCCTCGGGGCGAAGGCTTTTGCCGAGGCTCCGCCGGTGCCGCTCGAATCGATCGTAGCCGTGTTCAACTTCGATACGGTCGCGGTCGCTCCGCAGGGCAGTTCGGTGGGTTTCGTCGGGGAAGGGCGGACACCGCTCGACCCGGTCATTCTTGAAGTGATGCAGCAGGCCGGCCGCGAGCTAGGCAGCAAGGATTTTGCGGAGCGGTTCCTGCAACGGCAGGATGGCTGGGCGCTGTTGCAGGAGGGCGTGCCGGCGGTGTTCCTTTCGACGTCCTTCGGGTCGGAAATCGTGCTCGGACCCTATCTTTCGAGCGATTACCATCGGCCCGGCGACGAGCTGGACATCATCGAGCTTGGCGGAGCGATCGACGATCTGCTGTTGCACGAGGAACTCGTGCGGCGCTTTGCCGATACCGCGACCTATTCGCCACCCGCTGCAGAATAACGTCGAAAGCCCCGTGGCGGGGCCTAGCGCTTGCGGCCAAGCCGCCCTACAGGGACGTGCACGATTCGCTCCCCCAAGGCTCACAGCGCAGACGAAAGCACGTGCACATGGACATTCCCCTCGGCCTCACCTTTGACGACGTTCTTCTCCGCCCGGCGGAAAGCGACGTCATGCCCAGCATGGCTGACACCCGCACCCAGTTGACTCGCGAGATCGCGCTCAACATCCCGATCCTCTCCTCCGCCATGGACACCGTAACCGAAGCGGACATGGCGATCGCGATGGCCCAGCTTGGCGGTATCGGCGTGCTCCACCGCAATCTCGATGTAAGCGAGCAGTGCACCGCCGTGCGCGCGGTGAAGCGTTACGAGAGCGGGATGGTGGTCAATCCGATCACGATCAGCCCCGATGCAGTGTTGGGCGATGCGCAGGCGCTGATGGATCAGCACCGCATCAGCGGAATTCCGGTGACGGACGCAGGCGGAAAGCTGGTCGGCATCCTGACCAATCGCGACGTTCGCTTTGCCGAGAACCCGAGGCAGCCGGTGCGCGAGCTGATGACGACCGAAAACCTCGCTGTGGTCCCGCTCGGCACTTCGCAGGAAGAAGCACGGCGGCTGCTGCACCAGCGGCGGATCGAAAAGCTGCTGGTGGTCGATGACGATTACCGCTGCATCGGTCTCATCACGGTCAAGGATATCGAAAAGGCGGTCACCTATCCCAACGCGACCAAGGACAGTGCAGGCCGATTGCGCGTGGCGGCGGCGACGACTGTGGGAGACAAAGGTTTCGAGCGGACAGAAGCGCTGATCGATTCCGAAGTCGACGTAATCATCATCGACACCGCCCATGGGCACAACAAGGACGTCTCCAAGGCGGTGGAGCGCGCGAAGAAACTCTCCAATTCGGTGCAGGTGATCGCTGGCAATGTCGCCACCGCCGAAGCGACGCGTGCGCTGATCGATGCAGGGGCGGACGCGGTGAAAGTCGGGATCGGACCTGGTTCGATCTGCACCACCCGTGTGGTCGCTGGCGTCGGCGTGCCGCAGCTTACCGCAATCATGGACAGCGCCGCAGAAGCCGCCAAGTCGGGCGTTCCGGTGATCGCCGATGGCGGCCTTCGCACTTCGGGCGATGCCGCCAAGGCGCTCGCTGCGGGAGCATCGAGCGTAATGGTCGGATCGATGCTCGCAGGCACCACCGAAAGCCCGGGCGAAGTGTTCCTCTACCAGGGGCGCAGCTACAAGGCCTATCGCGGCATGGGCAGCGTCAGCGCGATGGCTCGCGGCAGTGCGGACCGCTATTTCCAGCAGGACGTAAGCGCCATGAAGCTCGTTCCCGAAGGCATTGAAGGGCAGGTGCCGTTCAAGGGTCCGGCGGCGGATGTGGTTCACCAGCTGGTTGGCGGGATCAAGGCCGCGATGGGCTACACCGGTTCGGCCACGATCGAGGATCTCAAGCAACGCGCGCAGTTCGTTCGCATCACCAATGCCGGACTGTCGGAAAGCCACGTACACGACGTTGCGATCACGCGCGAAGCCCCGAATTACCCGACACGGTAAGCGAGCATGGTCGAAGTTTACGTTCCTTTCCTCCTGTTGCTGATGTCGTGGACTGTCGACGATCCGCAGCGCACGATGGAGGTCCAGCAGCGACTGTTCCTGGGCGAGACCGAATGTATTTCCGCAGGAGAGGAAATCGCCCGGCTCCGCGCAGATAGCCGACCGGATGGGCGCGAGTTCGCTTGGAAATGCGTGCCCCACGAGCGAGGAATCGAGGTTCGCCGCGCGCCCGATAGCGGCCGATGACACCCGCCGCGCGTGTCCAAGCGGCAATCGAACTTCTCGATCAGGTCATAGACGCCGCCAAGCGCGAAGGCGCTCCGGCGGATCGCCTGATCGCCGCCTATTTCAAGCAGCGTCGGTACGCCGGATCGAAGGACCGCCGTGCAGTGCGGGAGCTGGTGTACCGGGCGATCCGGCACTGCGGCGAGATCCCGGAGAGCGGACGTATGGCGATGCTCGGCTTGGCGGCAGCGGACCCACAAATCGCCGCGCTTTTCGACGGTACGCCGCATGCTCCCGAGCCTGTTCGCGAGCGTGAAGCAACGGCCCAAGCGGGCGTTGCGCCCCGATGGTTGGTCGAGGCGCTCGCGCAATCAGGCCTCGATAGGGAGAGCGTTTCGGCGCTGCTCGATCGCGCTCCGCTGGACGTTCGTGTCAATACTCTGAAGGCCCATCGGGACGGATTGGAACTGCCAGATGCGGGCGAGGCTCTCGCAGCGCCCAATTCGCTTCGGTTCGAAGCAGGAACGCAGGTCGAGCAATGGCCCGCCTACAAGGACGGCCTGATCGAAGTGCAGGACCATGGCAGCCAGCTCGCCTGTACGGCCGCGGCGGCACGGTCGGGCGAAACCGTGATCGACCTGTGCGCCGGGGCCGGGGGCAAGACGCTCTCATTGGCCGCGCAGATGGAGAACAGGGGGCGGTTGATCGCTTGCGACACCGATCGCGGGAGGCTGTCGAAACTCGCACCCCGTGCCGATAGGGCCGGGGCAGGGATCATCGAGACGGTGCTTCTCAACCCCGGAGCCGAGCTCGAAATGCTCGCAGAGCATGGGGCCAGCGGCGATCTGGTTCTCGTCGACGCACCCTGTTCGGGGACGGGCACTTGGCGCCGCAAACCTGAAGCCAAATGGCGGCTGACGCCGGCGAGCCTCGAACGTTATGCCCAACTGCAGGACCGGCTCCTGGATATCGCGGCGAAACTGACAAGGCCCGGCGGACGGGTCGCTTTCGTGACCTGCTCACTGCTTGATGTAGAGGGCGCGGACCGGGTCGCGGCCTTCATCGAACGCCACCCGAATTGGCGACCCGAAAGCCCCGATCTACCGCTCGGCACCCCGCGCGGAGAGGGAATCCGCCTCGACCCGTTCCACGACGGCACGGACGGGTTTTTTATCGCCATCCTGCGTTCAGCATGATAGCCTTAGGTGTTATGGCTAAGCCTTCATCTTTCCGGCTTGCTGCAATCAAGGAGCTGATCATGCGTTTCGCGCCCGCCGCCGCTGCTTTGTCACTTTTGCTCGTAACGACCGCGAGCGTGACGCATGCAGGGGACCGCGATGCCGATCCGCGCGCCGCAGATTTGATTGTCGAGGGCAAGGCACTGCTCGCTGCCGGAGACACACAGGAGGCTATCGATGCCTTCGAAGCCGCGCTGGCGATCGATCCCGGATACACTCCGATATTCCTCGAACTGGCGGAGGCCGCGCGGCAGGACGGGCTGCAGGGCAAGGCGATCCGATACTACCGCGAGGCGCTGGACCGCGATCCGGATAATTTCGCTGCCATCTCCGGCGAAGGCGAAGCGCTGGTCGAGAAAGGCGCGCTGGAAAAGGCCAAACGCAACCTCGCCCGGCTTGAAAGCCTGTGCGGCTCCAATTGCCCCGAGACACTGGCGCTGCAAGGCGTGATCGCGGCCGGTTCTCCCGCTCGCCTCGCAGCGGAAACCCCCGAGTCGACCGCTTCCACCAACTGAACTCGGAGAGTCCGTTAATGTTGACTCTTCACCATCTCGAATACTCGCAGAGCTTTCGTGTGCTGTGGCTGCTAGAGGCGCTCGGCGCGCCCTATGAGCTCAAATGCTACAATCGCGATCCCGAGACGAATCTCGCGCCGGATGAATACAAGGCGCTGTCGCCGCTGGGCACTGCGCCGGTCGTCACCGATGGCGATCTGGTGCTGGCGGAGAGCAACGCGATCATCGATTACATCCTCGATTCACATCCCGACAGCACCCTGCGGCCCGGGGCGGGCGACAAAGACCGTGCGCGGCACCTGTTCTGGTTCCACGCAGCACAGGGATCGCTGATGTCGATGCAGGGGATTGCCATGGTGCTGACCCTGCTGGAATCCCGCACCCCGTGGCCGATCAGCGCGCTGCTCAAGGCGATTTTCGGCAAGGTCCGAGCGATGTTCGTCAATCCGCGTCTCGATACGCTTTTCGAATTGATGGAGAGCGATCTCGGCAAACTGCCGTTCTTCGGCGGTGACAACCTGACCGCGGCCGACATCACTCTGGTCTATCCGATGTATGCGGCGCGCGACAAAGGGACGTTTGCGGGCAAGTACCCGAACATCAATGCGTGGTTCGACCGGATCGAGGCGTTACCGTCTTTCATCGCGGCACGCGCCAAGGACGATCGCCCGCACATCGCTTTCCGTTTCAGCGAGTGAGCTTCTCTATCAGCGGGGCGAATTCCGCCACCAACTCGGTGTAGACGGCGCGCTTGAACGGGATGATCAGTTCAGGAAGCTCGATCGGCGGTACCCAGCGGTAGGCATGGAATTCGGCCGGATCGTGAGCGTTGAGATCGATATGCGTGTCTTGGCCCAGGAACTGCCCGAGATACCAATGCTGGACCTGCCCGCGAAAACGCCCTTTCCAGACATTGCCGATGAGGTCCTGTGGCAGGTCGTAATACATCGGCCGTGAAGCCGGAGCGATCACCTCGACGAGATCGCTGCCGATCCCCGTTTCTTCTTCGAGCTCGCGAAGCGCTGCGGTACGCGGGTCCTCGCCCGGATCGATTCCGCCCTGCGGCATCTGCCAGAAGCCGTGCGCGCGCGGATCGATGCGCTCGCCGACGAATACGTGACCGCGCTGGTCGGCCAACATGAATCCCGCGCAGGGTCGGTAGGGGAGGCTTTCGGGGTCGATACTCACTCTAGGACACTTCCAGCATGAACTTCATCGCTGCGATGACGCGCTCGAGGTCATCCTGGGTGCTTGGGACGGCCTGTCGCAGGTTGGTGAAGCTGTGGGTCACGCCCTTCATCTCGAGGAACACGAAATCGCGTCCCGCATCTGCCAGCGCCTTTGCGTAGTCGCGCCCGGAATCGCGAATGGGGTCGAGACTGGCGGTGACGAGTACAGTCGGCGGCGCGTTCGAATGGTCGCCGAGGATCGGCATCGCGCGCGGATCGCTTCGGTCGGGGGCATAAGCGGCATCGAAGAATTCGACCGCCGCTTTGGTGAGGATGTAGCCGTCGTCGAATTGCTCGAGGCTGGAGGACCCCCTTGCATCGCTCGCGAGCGGGAAAAGAGGGACCTGCAGGATGATGGGGACATCGGCGGGCTTTGCTGCAAGCTGCTGTCCTACGACGATGGTTGCGTTGCCGCCCGCGCTGTCTCCCATGGTGATCAGCGCGGTCGCTTTGCGTTCCAGTTCCGCAGGCCCCGAGGCGATCCAGCGCGCCGCCGCCTCGCAATCCTCGACCGGAACGGGAAAAGGATGTTCCGGTGCGCGGCGATAATCGACGGCGACCAGTGGCAGGTCGACCAGCGCCGCGATTTCGGTGCACAGGCTGTGGTGCGTCTCGAGGTCGCCGATCACATATCCTCCGCTGTGGAAATAGGAGATGATCGGCCCCGCTTCGCGGTCTTCGCGTGCGTCATAGAAACGAAGCGGGATATCTCCTGCAGGCCCGGAGCATTTGAGATCTTTGATGACCGCCAACTCCCGTGGAGGGCGGTCGGCCATTCCATGCAGCGCGACAAACGACGTGCGCGCTTCTTCCAGCGTCATTTCGGTGATCTTGGGCCCGCCCATCGCAGCGAGGGCATCGAGGAAGGCTTTCATGTCGGGCCGGATGTAGGGCGCAGTGTCGGTCATCGAATGTGTCTCCCCATGGTCTTTCGCGACGGGATAGGGGGTGTTGCGACGCATTTCCACTCGCTTTGAGGAGGTCTCGCAGCTAGGCGCTGAATTCATGGACAATTTGACCCACAGCCTCGTCGGCGCGGTGCTCGGCCAGGCGGGCCTCAAGACAAAGACCGGGCTTGCCATGCCCGCGCTGATCATCGGCGCGAACCTGCCCGATATCGATGCGGCATGCTTTTTCTGGATGGAGGGGACCGAGCATCTCGGCTTCCGGCGCGGCATCACGCACGGCCCGCCTGCAATGGTGCTGCTGCCGCTGGTGCTCGCTGGGCTGCTGTGGGGCTTCGACCGCTGGCAGGCGAAGCGCGGAAAGCGGCCCGCGGGTCGGCTGCCGGTGAGCTTCAAATGGCTGTTCCTGCTGAGCTTTATCGGCTGCCTGACCCACCCGGCGCTCGACTGGATGAACGTTTACGGCATTCGACTGCTCGAACCGTTTTCTAGCCAGTGGTTTTACGGCGACGCGCTGTTCATCATCGATGTTTGGCTGTGGGCGCTGTTGATCGGCGCATGGTGGTGGTCGGCGAGGAAAGAGAAACGCGGCGGCAACTGGATGCGGCCTGCGCGGATCGCGATCGCGATGGGGCTCGCATATATCGGTGTGAACTGGCTTTGGACGCAAACAGTATATGCCGGAGCCAATGGGCCATACACACTTGGGCCTTACGAAAAGGTCATAGTCAGCCCGACCCCGATCAGCTTTTGGGACCGGGAAGTGTTGTTCAAGCGTCCAGGACGCGTCTGGGAAGGTGGCATTTACACACCCGGAAGTCTTGCCGAGGTTGCGCCGCTTTCCGAAGCCAACTGTAGTTTGCCCGACTTGGTTGTGGAGCGGCGGAATGACACCCAACTCGACGCCTTCCTCTTCTGGTCTCGCGCGCCCTTTGCCGAGCGCTTCGAGGATGGCTCGGTGATCCTTCGCGACGCGCGCTTCTACGACCCGCGCGCCCGCGATCGGTTCTCCGTGGCGCTCCCCGATGTGGAATGTGAGGAACTTCCCTCGCGCTGACAGCATTCTCCTCATATCCCGCTCGTCCCGAGCCTGTCGAAGGACTGCCGTTGATAGAGCACCGCGCGGGAAGTGAACAACAACCCTTCGACAGGCTCAGGGTGATCGGAGGTGGTATTGAGTTCTCCCCAAATCGTATGGCTGCGGCGCGACCTGCGCATGGCCGACAATCCCGCCCTTTACGAAGCTGCCAAGCTCGGTCCGCTGGTCGCAGTGTACGTGCTCGACGATGAGGCCGCCGCGCATCACGCATATGGCGGCGCGTCGCGCTGGTGGTTGCACCATTCTCTCGAAAGCCTCTCGAAGAGCTTGGCCAAGCGCCACGCGAAGCTGATCCTGCGGCGCGGCGATGCGGTCGAGGAATTGCTCAGGATCGCCGACGAGACCGGAGCAAAGACTGTCCACGCCAACCGCCATTACGAGCCGTGGTGGCGCAAGGCGCAGGGCAAGCTGGACGACGAACTCGAGCTGCAACTCCATGACGGGAACTATCTATTCCCCGCGGGCCACGTCACCACCGGATCGGGCGATCCATACAAGATCTACACCCCGTTCTACAAAGCGATGAAGACGCAATTCCCTCCGCGTGAGGTGGTGCCCGAGCCCGAAACTCTGTCCTCGCCCGACAGCTGGCCTTCGAGCGACGAGCTTGCCGACTGGAAGCTGCTCCCGACCGATCCCGACTGGTCGGGCGGGATCGCGGATTTCTGGGAGGTCGGCGAGGAGGCTGCGCATCGGCGTCTCGCCGAATGGGAAGACGACGTCGCCGACTACGAAGACACCCGCAACCTGCCCAGCGTCGACGGCTCCTCGCGCCTTTCGCCGCATCTCCATTTCGGCGAGATCACCCCCGTGCAGATCTGGCATGCATTGAAGCACAAACGCTCTGAGGGTTGGGACAGTTACGAAAGCGAGCTCGTCTGGCGCGACTATGCGCAGAACGTCATCGCGCAATTCCCAGCCTATCCAAGCGAGAACTACCGCGAGGATTTCGACAAGCTCGAATGGCGCGATCCCGAAACGGACGAGGCCGCCGCGCGCGATCTCGAGGCATGGCAGAAGGGTATGACCGGCTATCCGATCGTCGATGCCGGAATGCGCCAGCTGTGGCAGACCGGGTGGATGCACAACCGCGTGCGGATGATTGCCGCGAGCTTCCTCATCAAGCATCTCCTGATCGACTGGCGCAAGGGCGAACAGTGGTTCTGGGATACGCTGGTCGACGCCGATTACGGATCGAATGCAACCAACTGGCAATGGGTCGCGGGCACCGGCGTGGATTCGAACATGTTTCCCCGCATCATGGCCCCGCTCAGCCAGTCGGAGAAGTTCGACGCTGCGGAGTACATTCGCACCTACGTGCCCGAACTCGCTAATCTCGATGACGAAAGCATCCACGATCCCTCCGATGAGAAACGCGGCGATTATCCGGAGAAGGTAATCGCGCACAAAGCAGGTCGGGAACGGGCGCTCGAAGCCTATCGTGCGATGAAAGACGGGTAGGAAAGCCCCAAATTCCTTGCCCAGCGCGCCGCTGCGCGATTAACTGACCCGCATGACTGCACAGGGGATGAGAGGAGAGCCGCTGTTGAGCGGCGGCGCGCGGTTTGCGCCGCAGCCGGGCTTCTTCTCGCGGATATTCGCGCCGGGCTTTCGCAACATACTCGACAAGGTCGATGCCGGGCTGGAGCGCGGTTCGATGACAGCGCATCTGCCGGACGGCACGACCCGCGTTCTGGGTGGACGCTCTCCCGGCTTCGAGGTCGAAATCCGGCTCAAGGACTGGCGTGCTTTGCTGAGGCTTGCGACCAGCGGCTCGGTAGGATGGTATCAGGCTTACGAGGCGGGAGAATGGGAGGCGGACAATCATGCCCACCTGTTCGCGCTGATGTCCGACAACGCCCGCACGCTCGGCGGCACCGCGCGCAGTTCGGGATGGTTCCGCTGGGTGGCGCGGCAGGCACACAGGTTCAACCGCAACGACCGTGCGGGTTCGGTGCGCAACATCGCCGCACATTACGATCTCGGAAATGATTTCTACGAGCAGTGGCTCGATCCGGGGCTGACCTATTCGAGCGCGCTCGAATATGGCGAGGACGGGCTCGATGCGGCGCAGGATCGCAAGATCGATGCGCTGGTGGAGCGGCTCGGCAATCCAGAGACAGTGCTCGAGATCGGGTGCGGGTGGGGCGCTCTTGCCGAACGGATCGCGCAATCCGGCGCCAAGGTCACCGCTATCAGCCTGTCCGACCAGCAGCTCGATTATGCCCGCCGCGCTCGCTCACCAGAAATCGATTTCCGCAAGCAGGACTATCGCGATGTCGATGAGCCATTCGATGCCATCGCCAGCTGCGAAATGGTCGAGGCCTTAGGCCGCGAATACTGGCCGACCTTCCTCGATTGCGTCGCCCGGAACCTCAAGCCCGGCGGGCGCGCAGCAATCCAGTATATCTCGATGGCGGACGACCTTTTCGAAGCCTATGCTGGGTCGGCCGATTTCATCCAGGCCTACGTCTTTCCCGGCGGACTGCTGATCAAATCGAGCGAGTTCCGCGCGCTGGCCGAGGAGCGCGGACTCGAATGGCGCGACCAAACGAGCTTTGGTCGCGATTACGCCGCGACCCTGCACGAATGGCGCAAACGTTTCGACCGGGCGCTGGAAGATGATCGTCTTCCACCGGGCTTCGACGAGCGATTCATCCGGCTATGGCGCTATTACCTGTCCTATTGCGAGGGCGGGTTTCTTGCCGGGAATATCGATGTGCATCAGGTGACGCTGGTGAAAGCCTAGGCTAGCTCCAGGGCCCAAAGGAGAGATTCATGACACTTCGCCGTTTGCTGATTTCAACGGGCCTTGCCGCGGTACTGGCCGGATGTGCAGGTTCTTATCAAAGCCTCGATGCAGCAGCCGAGCCAACTCCCGAACTGACCGCAGTCGAGATGGTCACTCCGCCCGAGCGCGACCAATCCGAGTTGCAGGTGCTTTTCTGGAGCGATGCCCAGCGTGCCGAGAGGTTTCGCGACATGGAGAACTGGTTCGCCGGACACGAGGTTCCTGCTGCCAGCGAAACCCGCCCACTTCCGGCCGGAGCGCCACTCGGCACCGAGCTTCAGACGGAAATCCGGGAACTCATGGCCAGCAGCAATGCGGCGGGGGTCATGGTTCTGAAGGAGGGCAAAGTCCGATTTGAGGAGTATCGTCTGGGTCTTGGCGCGGCCGACCGATGGACCAGTTTCTCGGTTGCCAAGAGCTTCACCTCGACGCTGCTCGGAGCGGCCCTGAAGGATGGCTTCATCGAAAGCCTCGACGACCCGGTGACGAAGTATATTCCGGACCTCGCAGGGACTGCTTACGATGCGGTCACGGTGCGCCAGATTGCGACGATGACCAGCGGCGTTGCGTGGAATGAGGACTACACCGATCCGAACAGCGATGTGGCGCAGATGAACCGCTATGTCGTCGAATACGGTCCGGAAGCCATCGTTGCGCAGATGAAGACACTCGAACGCGAAGCGCCGCCGGGCGAGAAGTGGGTCTACAAGACTGGCGAGACGAATCTCATCGGCCTGCTTGTCGAAAATGCCGTCGGTATGCCGCTTGCAGAATACGCGCAGGAGAAGATCGTCGGGCCTGCCGGCTTTGCAGGCGGTCTGTTCTGGATGACCGATCCGCGCGGCGGGAATATCGGCGGATGCTGCCTGTCGCTGCGACTATCGGACTATGCGCGCATGGGGCAATTTGCGCTCGAAGGCGGGGACGGGGTGGTTCCGGAAGGATGGTTCGCCGAAGCCGGGGATTCGCTTGTCGATTTTGAACAGCGCCCCGGCTTTGGCTACGGCTATCAATGGTGGGTCTATCCAGGCAGCTTCGGTGCGCAAGGCATCTTCGGTCAATCGATTACGATCGTGCCGAGCGAAGATCTCGTGGTGGCCATCGTCAGCAACTGGCCGGCCGCGACCGGTCCAAACCGTGGTCGGTGGTTTCGGATGGTCGGGAAGATCGCCGCGGCGACCGACTGACCAGTGCGATCAGATCGCGGTGCGATAGATCCCGGTGTTGCTGTAACGCTGCAGGATGTTGTCGTGCACGATCGGGCTCAGCAGCTCGGTGAAGGCGCAACCGACGATGCAGTTATCCCACCACACCACTTCGGACTGGAGCGATTCGAGGCCGGGCAGCGTCAGCCAGCAGACCTGTCCTTCATGCATCCGGTTGATCGAGGCGGCGGAGAATCCCGAGATGGAAAGATCGTGCACCACACTCTGGAAGGCGCGTCCTCCCGATGCCCGCAAAGTGGCAGGGATCGTGAGCTTCGTACGCGGTGCGCAGCGATCTTCTTGCGACGCTACGCGATAGATGTCGTGTTCCGTAGGCATTGGCTTGTAAGCCTCTTCAATCAGCGATGTGGTCTCTTCGCCGGTTGGTCTTTGTGCATTGGTCGCAGCCACCTTCGCCAATCAGCCTTGCTGATCGATTGCAAAACAGGGTTAACACGCCGTTAGCGATAAATTTTTTGGGCGCGGATGGCCGCCCTTTCGATTCTAGCCTTCGACCCGCTCGCGATGACCGGTTGCGAAATCTTCCTGCAACAGGGCTACTATCCGCTCTGCCACCGCCTCGGGCGGCTTGACCGTTTCGGGGTCCTCGCCGGGATAGGCGCGGGCACGCATTTCGGTACGCGTGGCGCCGGGATCGATGATCGCAACCCGGAGCGGGCTCAGTTTCTCGACTTCGGCGGCGTAGGTTTCGAGAAGGTTGTCGAACGCAGCCTTGGTCGATCCGTAAGCCGACCAGAAGGACCGGGGCGCCGCTCCGACCGAACTCGTCAGGCCGATCACACGGCCATTTTTCGCCCTACGCAGCAAAGGATCGAATCCGGCCAGCAATGCTTGCGTCGCCACGACGTTGGTCATCAGCGCCTGGTTGAACTGCTTCGGATCGATCTGCGAAAGCGGTGTGAGCTCCGGCAAGTATGCTGCGGAAAGCACGAGGATATCCAGGGTGTCCCAGCGCCCAGCTATTGCACTTGCAAGGCGTGCCACGGCGTCGCCCTCTGTCAGGTCGAGAGGGGCGATGGTCGAGGTGCCACCCGCCGCGTGAATTCTATCCTCTACGGCTTCGAGCGCCTTTACCTTGCGGGCGGTCAGAATGACATGCGCACCTGCCTCGGCCAGGGCGATGGCGGTAGCGGCGCCGATGCCTCGGCTCGCGCCGGTGACGAGGGCAGTCTGCCCTTCGAGCGGTTTCGTTTCGGTCATGGATTAAGCGGCCCGTGAATCGCTGGAGGTGTGGTCGGCGAATGGCAATTCGGCGGTCTTTTGTTCGACCATGTTGTGGTCGGTCAGGGTGGTGGGATATTCGCCGGTGAAGCATGCGTCGCAGAATTGCGGGCATTTCTTGTCGCGGCCTTTCGATCCCACAGCGCGATATAGACCATCGATGGAGACGAAGGCGAGGCTGTCGGCCTTGATGAACTCGCGCATCGGCTCAAGCTCCATCCGTGCGGCGAGCAGTTTCGAGCGTTCGGGAGTGTCGACTCCGTAGAAGCAGCTGTGCGCTGTCGGCGGACTGGCGACACGGAAATGCACCTCGCTCGCGCCGGCATCGCGCATCATTTCGACGATCTTGAGACTGGTGGTGCCACGCACGATCGAATCGTCGATCAGGACGATCCGTTTTCCTTCGACAAGGCCGCGATTGGCATTGTGTTTGCGCTTGACCCCAGAGTGCCGTGCGGTGTCGGAAGGCTGGATAAACGTGCGCCCGACATAGTGCGAACGGATGATGCCCAGCTCGAACGGGACGCCCGATTGCTGGGCGTATCCGATCGCTGCAGGCACACCGCTGTCGGGAACGGGAACCACGAGATCGACATCGGCCGGCGCCTCGATCGCCAATTCCCGCCCGATCGCCTTGCGCGCTTCGTAGACGCTTTGCCCGGCAAAGATGCTGTCAGGGCGGCTGAAATAGACATGCTCGAAGATGCAGGGGCGGGCACTGGGGTTCCTGAAGGGATGCACGCTCTTGATCTCGCCTGCGAAATCGACCTGCAGCATCTCGCCCGGTTCGACTTCGCGGATCAATTCCGCCCCGACAACGTCGAACGCAACGCTTTCGCTGGCGAAAACGATGGCGTCTCCCATCCTGCCCATCACGAGCGGACGGATGCCGAGCGGATCACGGCAAGCGATCATGCCTTCGGGCGTGGTCACGATGAGCGCATAGGCGCCTTCGACCAGCCGGAGGGCGTCGATCAGACGGTCGGCGATCGTCGGATAACGGCTCGTCGCAACCAGATGGATGATAACTTCGGTGTCCGAAGTGGACTGGAAGATCGATCCCTTGGAAACGAGGTCTTTCCGAAGCGCCATCGCATTCGAGAAATTGCCGTTGTGGGCCACGGCGAAGCCGCCGCTGGCAAGCTCTGCGTAAAGCGGCTGAACGTTGCGAAGCCCGGATCCGCCGGTGGTCGAATAGCGCACATGCCCGACGGCCATGTGGCCGGGCAGTTCGGCAATGGCTTCCGAGGAAGAGAAATTCTCGGCCACATGGCCGAGCCCGCGGCGCGAATAGAAATCGGTTCCGTCGAAGCTGGTGATCCCCACCGCTTCCTGCCCGCGATGCTGCAAAGCGTGCAGCCCTAGGGCGGTTGCTGCGGCGGCATCGGCAGCGTTGATCGCGCCGAAAACTCCGCACTCCTCGCGCAGCTTGTCGCCGTCGGCATCCATGAAAGGATGCGTCATGTTGGGGAATGCTTGTACCATCGCCAGACCTGTCCGTTGCGCTGCCGGGTGGAGTGGCTCGCTCAATGGCGATGTTACCGATCAATTACAAGGGCGGGTCGCGCCGATGTGCCCCCATTTTTGATGGCGACAATGTGGCCGAGCCCGACCGATGATGCGGCTTTACTCACAATCGCGAGCGATATCTGCATTGTGCGTCGGGCATGGCCCGCCTACAGCCCCGGTTAAGCAGCAATGGGCCAGCTCAACTTTCTCATGCTTTCTCCTTTCGAACGAATGATTGCCAAGCGCTACCTCTGGCCCGGCAGGGGAGAGGCGTTCATCGCGCTCGTCGCCGGGATCTCGGTGACGGTGGTGATGCTCTCGATCGCCATGCTGGTGCTGGTGATGAGCGTCATGGGCGGTTTTCGCGGCGAAATGCTCGACAAGTTCGCGGGCCTTAATGGCCATGCGGTGATCCAGGCCTATGGCGGCAAGCTGGATAACTGGGAGAACACGCTCGATCAGGTGCGCGGCACCGAGGGCGTGGTCAATGCATCACCGTTGATCGAACAACCGCTGCTCGCGAGTTTCAATGGGCGGGCGGTAGCGATCTTTGTGCGCGGGAATACCGCCGAAGACATAGCCGATCTCGGCGACAAGGTCTTGCTGGGGGACATTGCCAGCATCCAACCCCAATCCGGCAAGGTCGCTATCGGCTCCCGGCTTGCCTCGAACATCGGAGCGCGGGTGGGCGACACGATCACCATCATCAACCCCCAGGGGCGGGTCACGCCATTCGGCACCTCAATCAGGCAGGTCGGCTACGAGGTGGGCGCGATATTCGAGATTGGCCTGTACGATTTCGATGAAACCTTCGTAATCATGCCGATGGAGGACGCGCAGACGCTACTGCTGCTCGGCGATACGGTGGGTTTGATCGAGATCACTGTCACCGATCCCGACAATGTCGGCGAGATCCTCGCCCCGGTCGAGCAATCGCTCACCGGACAGGCGGTTATCGCCGATTGGAAGCAGATCAATTCGACTCTGTTCGAGGCTCTTGAAGTCGAGCGTGTCGCGATGTTTTTCGTGCTCAGTTTCATGGTTCTGGTCGCCTCATTTAACATTCTTTCCAGCCTGGTGATGTTGGTCCGCGCCAAGACCCGCGACATCGCAATCATGCGCACGATGGGCGCGACCCGGCGCAACCTGCTGAAGATCTTCGTTACCACCGGCACCACCATCGGGGCGCTGGGGACGGTTGCCGGGCTGATCCTCGGCTTTGTCCTGCTGTATTTTCGCAACCCGATCGTCGACGGCGTCGCTTTCCTGACCGGGGTAGAAATCTGGGACCCGAGCGTGCGATTCCTCACTTCGCTGCCGGTCAGGGTCGATCCGTGGGAGATCATCGGCATCACCGCGCTGGGGATTGTGCTGAGCTTCCTTGCCACGCTCTATCCCGCGCTCAAGGCGTCGAACACCGATCCGGTGCAGGTGCTGCGCTATGAGTGACCGGCAGCCCATCGTCTCGCTGCGCGGCCTGAAGCGCAGCTTCGAGCAGGGCGGGCAGCGCATCGACGTGCTGCGCGGGATCGATCTTGATATCATGCCGGGCGAAATTGTCGCGCTGCTCGGGCCATCCGGTTCGGGCAAGTCGACCATGTTGCAAGCGGTTGGCCTGCTGGAGGGCGGTTTCGAAGGCTCGATCAGCATTGCAGGCGAACGGGCGGAAAAGCTGCCCCCGGACCAGCGCACCCGCCTGCGCCGGGAGCATCTCGGCTTCGTGTACCAGTTCCACCACCTGTTGCCCGATTTCGACGCGACCGAGAACGTGGTGATGCCGCAAATGATTGCTGGGGTCGCCGAGGAAGACGCCGTCGAGCGGGCGCGGAGCTTGCTCACCAGCCTCGGTCTCGGCCACCGGCTCACGCACCGCCCAAGCCAGCTTTCGGGGGGAGAGCAACAGCGCGTCGCCGTCGCCCGCGCGCTCGCCAATCAACCCACTCTGGTCCTCGCCGACGAGCCGACCGGCAATCTCGACGAGACCACATCGGACCGGGTGCTTGGCCAATTTCTCGAGCTCGTCCGCGGCGAGGGGAGCGCTGCGCTCGTCGCAACCCACAACGAGCGGCTCGCACATCGGATGGACCGCGTCGTCCGTCTGCATGACGGGATTTTGAGCTAGATCTGCCCCTTATCGCGCCTCGCAATCGTCTCTATATCGCCAATGAGGAGACACAAATGACCGACCATCCAAGCACTTTCAAAGGCACGCCCGAGAGATCGGGCAAGCTCCAGTGGGACGATCACGCCGCGTTGCATCGCGCCGACGATGGCGATGGGGTGCTCAGTGACATGAAGGCTTTGCGGCGCGGGACGTTTGCGGAAATGATCCGCCACCTGATGCTTCTGCCGGAAGCCGATCGCTCCAACTACACCATCGAAAAGGCTGGCGACCGCGTCTATTCCGCCGTCGAGGCAGCCGAACTTGCAGCGAGGGACGACTTCCCCGGTTAGGGCGCGGTTCAACGCCTGTGGCCGAAATCTCGATACCGTTCGACGAAAGCCGATTGGACGATGGCAGTCACGTGATAGCTTCGGCTCTAGTCAGATAAGGGGGCCGTTCCATGTCATTTGCTGCACTGCTTCTCGCGCTTCAGTCCGCGGGTAGCGAATCCGCTCCACCTGCACCGCCGCCGCCCGCTTGCGCCAGCGAAGAGCACGCCGCGCTCGATTTCTGGGTTGGCGAGTGGGAGGTGTATAACGCCACGAACGACGCCAAGGTGGCAGAAAGCTCGATCGAACGGGTCGCAGGCGGCTGCGTCATCCGCGAAACCTGGATGCCGTTGCGCGGCTCCGGTGGCACGAGCATGTCGATGATCAATCATCGGACCGGCCGCTGGCAGCAGGTTTGGGTCGGCGGCAATGGCACGCGCGTCGATTTCGAGGGCGGGCCGGTCGCTGGCGAGATGGTCCTAACCGGTTACTGGGACGATCTCGGCGGGCCGGGCGTCCACGGGCTCGTCCGCATGACCTACACCGGCAATCCCGATGGCAGCGTGCGCCAGTATGGCGAGGGGTCGACGGATCATGGCAAAACGTGGCAGAGCAGCTTCGACCTGATCTATCGCCCTAAAGAGGACGCTAAATGACCACCATCGCCGATTTCACCGTCACCACCAATCGCGGAGAAGAGCTCGATCTTGCGACCAAAAAGGGCAAGGTGCTGCTCGTTGTGAACACCGCGAGCAAATGCGGCTTCACACCGCAATATGACGGTCTGGAAAAGCTGTTTCAGCAGTTCAAGGACAAGGATTTCGAAGTCCTCGGCTTTCCCTGCAACCAGTTCGGCGCGCAGGAGCCGGGCAATGCCGACGAGATCGCCGAGTTCTGCAAGGTCAATTTCGGCGTGACCTTTCCGCTGATGCAAAAAGTCGAAGTGAACGGGCCCAACGCCTCGCCGCTATTCGACTGGATGAAATCGGAGAAGAAGGGCCTGATGGGCTCGACCTCGATCAAGTGGAACTTCACCAAGTTCCTGATCGACCGCGAGGGCAACGTCGTGAAGCGCTACGGACCGCAAGATACTCCGGCGAGCATCGCGAAGGATATCCAAAAGCTGCTCTGAGCGGCGTCTATTTCCAGTGCCACCGCAGCGGCTTGGCCGCTTCGCGCACCAGCTTCCCCTTCGCCTCAAGATCGAGCTGGACCGTCTTCGCCCACCACCCGCAGGTCTTTCCGCCGGGGAAGAGTTCCTCCGACAGGTGCGGCTTTGCTGCTTCGCGGGTTTCCGACTGGGTTAAGCCCGGCGCAGTTGTGGGCAGCGCTTTTTCGAATGCCTGAAGCATATTGGCGTATTTGGCCGCATTCACCCGGCTCGTCTTGCCCGGCGTGTTGACGTTTTCGACCTCGATCATCTCGGACATCGGCACCTCACGCAGCATATCCTAGCTTGCCCCCGGTTTTTCCCCAAGAGCCATGGGCAGAAGCTTGAATGCCGCCGGTTGAAGCGTAGTTTCAGCCCATGCCCTTTGCTCCCTTCGTCCCTTTGCGCGTCCTTTCATCCTATTCGATGCTCGAGGGGGCGATCGATCCCAAGGCAATCGCCAAACTGGCGAAGGAGCGCGGCTTCCCCGCTATCGCAATTTGTGACCGCAACGGGCTTTATGGAGCCGTCATGTTCGCTGGCGGCTGCAAGGGCGAAGGTGTGCAGCCGATCATCGGCACGCTGCTTGGCGTCGCGCGCGACGAAGAAGGCAAGCAGGTCGATTATCTTCCGCTCTATGCTCAGGACGAGGCCGGTTACGACAATCTGTGCCACCTAGTTTCCAAGGCTCACCTGGAGCGCCCCTTGGAGCTCGAACCGCATGTGGGATTGAACGATCTCCAAGGTCGCACCGATGGCCTGATCGCGTTGAGCGGAGCGGGCGAGGGGGCTTTGACCCGCCTTCTTGCCGAGGAGCAGGCACCTGCCGCCGAAGCGCTGTGCGACCGGCTTCAGATGCTGTTCCCGGACCGGCTCTACATCGAAGTCGCCCGGCATGGCGATCCGGTGTGCCAACGCGCCGAAGAGGCGCTGATCGACCTGGCCTATGCGCGCGACATTCCTCTGGTTGCGACCAACCCGGCGAACTTCGCAGAACCGCACATGCACAAGGCGCATGACGCGATGCTGTGCATCGCCAATTCGACCTACATCGAAAACGACGACCGCCCGCACACCAACAGGGACGCGTTCGTCAAATCGGCGAACATGATGGAGGAGTTGTTCGCGGATCTACCCGAAGCGGTCGAGAACACTCTCGTTATTGCCCAGCGCTGCGCCTATGCGCCGCCCTATCGCGACCCGATCCTGCCTAGCCTTGCGGGCGATCTGGAGGGTGAGGCCAGGATGCTTGCCGAGCAGTCGAGAGCCGGCCTCGAAGCGCGGCTTCAGCCCTACGAGGATCTAAGCGAGGATCAGCGAAAGGAGTATTTCGACAGGCTCGATTACGAGATCGAAATCATCGTCGGAATGGGCTTCCCAGGCTATTTCCTGATCGTTGCCGACTTCATCCAGTGGGCGAAGGAGCAGGGCATCCCGGTGGGGCCGGGTCGCGGCTCGGGCGCGGGTTCGATCGTGGCCTGGGCGCTTACCATCACAGACCTCGATCCGATCCAGCTCGGCCTTCTGTTCGAGCGTTTCCTCAACCCCGAACGTGTTTCGATGCCGGACTTCGATATCGACTTCTGCGAAACGCGGCGCGGCGAGGTGATCCGTTACGTCCAGGCGAAATACGGCGCCGATCACGTCGCGCAGATCATCACCTTCGGAAAGATGAAGGCGCGCGCGGTGCTGCGCGATTGCGGGCGCATCCTGCAGATGAGCTACGGACAAGTCGATCGGCTGTGCAAGATGGTGCCCAACCACCCGACCGATCCGTGGACACTGCCACGCGCCTTGAACGGCGCGGCGGATTTCAAGCGCGAGTACGATAATGATAATGAGGTAAAGCGCCTCGTCGATCTGGCGATGGAGTTGGAGGGCCTGCCTCGTAATTCGTCGACCCACGCTGCGGGCGTGGTGATCGGCGACCGGCCGCTTTCGCAACTGGTCCCGCTGTACCGCGATCCGCGCTCGGACATGCCGGTGACGCAATACGACATGAAGAATGTCGAAAGCTCCGGTCTTGTGAAATTCGACTTTCTCGGCCTCAAGACGCTTTCGGTCCTACGTAAGGCGGTCGATTTGCTGGGGCTCCGCGGGATCGAGATCGAGCTCGGCATGTTGCCGCTCGACGACAGGTCGGTCTACGACCTCATGCAGGACGGTAACACGGTCGGCGTCTTCCAGCTCGAATCCGAAGGGATGCGCCGCACTCTGAAGGCGGTGAAGCCATCCAACTTTGGCGACATCATCGCGCTCGTCTCGCTCTATCGCCCCGGTCCGATGGACAACATTCCGCTGTTCGGCCAGCGCAAAGCGGGCGAGGTCGAAATCGAGTATCCGCATCCCAAACTCGAAGGCATCCTCGCCGAAACCTACGGAATCTTCGTCTATCAGGAACAGGTGATGCAGGCGGCGCAGATCCTCGCCGGGTACTCGCTCGGCGATGCCGACCTCCTCCGCCGCGCGATGGGCAAGAAGAACCAGTCCGAGATGGACAAGCAACGCGCGCGCTTCATTGAGGGTTGCGCCGAAGTGTCGGGAATCGAGGCCAAGAAAGCTTCCGAGCTGTTCGACTTGATCGACAAGTTCGCGGGATACGGTTTCAACAAATCGCACGCTGCGGCCTATGCGCTGCTCGCCTACCAGACTGCGTGGCTCAAGGCGCATTATCCGGAAGAATTCTACGCGGCCTCGATGTGTTTCGACCTGCACCAGTCTGAAAAGCTCAGCATCTTCGTCGATGATGCACGCCGCTATCGTCCACCCGGGGACAAGGAGGGCGAGGCCGGGATCGAAGTGCTGCCCCCCGACATCAACACCTCCGAAGCCCGTTTCACCGTCGAACAGACCGATCACGGATATGCCGTGCGCTATGCCCTCGCGGGCATCCGCAACGTCGGCGAGAAGGCGATGGAATCGATTGTCCGCGAGCGCGAGGCCGACGGCCAATTCGAAACTCTCAAAGACTTCTTCGAACGGCTGCCGCAAGGATCGATGAACCGCCGCCAGCTTGAGGGATTGATCTGCGCCGGTGCGCTCGACGGACTCGAGCCCAACCGCGCGCTTCTGTTTGCCAACGCCGACATGCTGCTCGCGGTCGCCGATGCTGCGATGCGCGAGAGGTCCAGTGGGCAGGGCGGATTATTCGGCGGCGAAGACTCGGCGGTGGACGATCTGCGCCTGCAGGCAACCGAGGAGTGGCCGCGCACCGAGCGGATGGCAAAGGAGCGCGAGAATTTCGGCTTCTATTTCTCCGCCCATCCGGTTCAGCAATTCCGTGATGTCGCGTCGGCCCAAGGCGCGCGCACCTATCAAAGCCTGATGGAGGCGGGAGCGTTGCCGGGCGGCAAAGGCCATGCGGTGATGGCCGCGATGGTCGAGGGGATGAACAAGGCGCGGACCAAGCGCGGGGCCGAATTCGCGCGCTGCGATTTCTCCGATGCTTCGGGCCAGTTCTCCTCGGCCTGTTTCGAGGAATCGCTGATCCCGTCATGGGAGAAATGGGCCGCGGAAGGCGAGTGCGTCCTGCTCAATGTCGAGCTTGATTCGCCCAATCCCGGCGAGCCCCCGCGATTGACTGTGCGGGGGGCAAAACCTTTGTCGGCGGTGAGCGGCAGCACGCCGATGATCCTGCGTGCCGATATCCTGAGCCAGCAGGCACTCGCCGCTCTCAAGCTCGAACTCGCCACCGCCAAGAATGCGCCAGGCGAGGTGATCGTGCGGCTGATCCTCGATGCCGATCGCGAGGCGACGGTGCGGTTGGGCCGCAATTTCGTGCTCACCGGCGACCTTGCCGAGCGGTTGGCGGATATCGAGGGGATCGAACGGGTAGAACTGGCACCCGCCAGAGGCCGTGCGAACCTAAGGTTGGTCGCATAGAAGACACCCTTCAACAAAGGGTGTGTCGAACGCTTTCAGACGGTTACTCCTTGCAACCGGTGCCTGCATTAGGACACGAATTGACGGACCAGTGTAGCCAGCAAGATTACCTTTCTGGCCAAAAGTTGATCTCGACCCGGCGATTTTCGAATTCTTTGACGCCATCGCCCGTTCTTACGCGTGGGAGGCTCTTGCCCCATGCCCTCGTTGCAATTTTCCACTCAGGCAGACCCCGTTCAACAAGATATTCTTTCACGACCTGGTTGCGTTCAAGAGACAAATCTATCGAACGCCTTTCAGATTGTGAGGTGTCTGTATGGCCGGAGATCGACACTCGCCAATTCTCACAATCGGCATAGAAGTCGACCACTTCGTCAAGGAGCCTGCGTGCCTCGTAGCTCAACGAACTATCATTCCAGTCAAAAAACAAAATGAATGGGCCGGAGTTGCAGACCGCGCGTCTGTTGTCTTGAGCACGCTCCTGTCCCTCAATGGAAGTTGCGGCCAGAAACCCGCCTTTGTCTTGCGACCGCTCGAGCCCGGAACCCGCGAATGCAGTGGTGCTCAACCCAGCAAATAGTATCGCGGCAACCGCCGTCGGCCATGAGTTCAATTTCATTCCTTTGCCCCTCAATCTCATGTGTTGTGGGGAGCCTAACGCCCCAAGCACAAGGGTCAACGCCTCACCTCAGGACCGGGAGCTGTCCTCGTCACGCTTAGCGATACAGGCTGGGATCGTTTCCCCTTAAGCATCCGATTGCAAAGCATGCAGCCTCGCGGCATGACGAACGACAACAAACAACCGATTTAGGCAGTGGAGAGAGATTCATGATCACCAAACTCGGCGCGATGCAGGAATTCACCATGCGGATCACCAGCGTGATCGATCACGCGGCGCGTGAATCCGGACCGCGGGAGATCGTGACCCGCTGGGCCGATGGCAGCGAGACCCGCACCGATTGGGCGGGCATCCGTCGCGACGCCTTGAAGATGGCGCAGGCTTTGAAAAGGCTCGGGCTGAAACCGGGCGAACGCGTGGCGAGCCTGGCGATGAACCACTCGCGCCATCTTGTCAGTTGGTATGGTGTCGCGGGGATGGGCGGGGTGCTCCACACGGTCAATCCGCGGTTGTTCGACGACCAACTCGAATACATCGTCAACCATGCCGAAGATAAGGTGCTGTGCTACGACGCGGCGTTCCAGCCGATCGTCGACAAGATGAAAGACCGCTGGACCACGATCGAGCATTACATCTGTTACGATTCCGGCGAGCATGCGCCCGCGTTCGAAGACTGGATCGGCGCCGAGGATGGTGATTTCGAGTGGGTCGACGGTGCAGAAACCGATCCATGCATGATCTGTTACACCAGCGGGACGACGGGCAATCCGAAAGGCGTGCAGTACGAGCACCGTTCGACTATGCTGCATGCGCTCGCCGGACTGCAGCCGGCGGCGTTCAACTTCTCCAGCGCGTCTGTCATGCTACCGGTCGTGCCCATGTTCCACGCGGCGAGCTGGGGGCTGCCCTATGCGGGCGCGATGGCGGGGATCAAGTTCGTGTTCTCGGCGGTCAACGATCCGGCCGTGCTTCACGAGCTGATGATCCGCGAAAAGGTGACCGACAGCGCAGGCGTGCCCACGGTCTGGCTCGCGCACTTTCAATATTGCGACGCGGAGGGCATCGACCTTCCGCCGCTGAAGGCCGCGACCATCGGCGGTTCGGCCTGTCCGCGTTTCATGATCGAGCGGCTGATGAAGAACGGCACCCGCGTCCAGCACGCGTGGGGCATGACCGAAACCTCGCCCATCGGTACGGTCGGCGGCCCGACTTGGGATTGGGACGAGCTCAGCTTTGAGGAGAAAGTCGACAAGACCGCGATGCAGGGCCGCCCGATCTTCGGGGTTGAACTGCGCACGGTCGATCTCGACGACATGGTCACCGTGCTCCCGCGCGACGGGAAAACCTCCGGCGCTCTCCAGATCCGCGGCCCCTGGATCATCAAGCGCTACTTCAAGGCGGAAAAGGACGCGGTGAACAACGAAGGCTGGTTCGACACAGGCGATGTCGGCATCATCCATCCCGATGGCACGCTGCAGCTGACCGACCGAACCAAGGACGTGATCAAGTCGGGCGGCGAGTGGATTAGTTCGGTCGAGTTGGAAAACGCCGCCGTTGGCCATCCGGCCGTCGCCGAAGCCGCGTGCGTCGGCATGCCGCACCCCAAATGGGATGAGCGCCCGGTCTTGTTTGTGGTAAAGAAAGAAGGGCAGGAAATCACTGCTGGCGAGGTGATCGAGCACCTCAAGCCGCAGGTCGCCAAATGGTGGCTGCCCGATGCGGTCGAATTCGTCGACGACATCCCGCATACCGCGACCGGCAAGATATCGAAGAAGGACCTGCGCGACCGGTTCAGCGACTACACACTGGAAGCCTGATGGGCATAGAAGGCACGCTCATACTGCTGGCCTATGGCGGGTGGAGCATAGCTGCGGCCTGGCTCTGGCGATACGTGCTGCCCCGGTTTGTCTTTCGCTTCGATAACCGGTTGCTCGCCGTCTTTGTCACTTACGTCGTCATGGCTGCATCTTTCGTGGCGACGGTAGCATTTCTTGATCTGTCGGGCTGGGAGTTCAAGGGCATGAACGAGCGCCCGATCCAGCAATTCGCAAGCGGGTTGTTCTTCTTGTCACCATTTGGCCTTCCGCTGTTTTTTGGAGCCCCGATCGTCTTGCTGGCGGACGGTTTGCTTTTTCTCAGGCGCCGATACTGGGAGCCGATACAATGACCTATTTCATCGATCCGTCCCCGGCCAATTTCCAGGCGTTTAAAGACCTTCCGCGCGACGAGCCGATCCACATGCTGAACCTGCTGCGCTACCGCGACCTGGCAGACTACCCGGAAGGTCATGAGCACCACGGCAAGGACTGGTCCGGCAGACGCGCCTATGAAGAATACGGAAAGACTTCAGGCCCGATCTTCAGCCGGGTGGGCGGCAGCATCGTGTGGCGCGGCGCGTTCCAGACGATGGTCACCGGGCCGACGCCCGACGATAAGGTCTGGCACGACGGCTTCGTCGCGCAATATCCCAATTCGGGTGCGTTCTTCGAAATGATCAAGGATCCCGACTACCAGAAGGCCGTAGTAAACCGTACTGCCGCGCTGGTCGATAGCCGCTTGATGCGTTTCAAGCCGGGCGCAGCGGGCGGTGGCTTCGGCTAGTGCTCGGCGGCTTCATTCGGTTTCACTGCCTTTCCATTCCAACGGCAGGCCGTCTGCTTTTATCCGTCCGTCGGAGTTGGATGTGACGTTGCGCCTTCCGCTCAGCCTCCGCCATTCAAGGCATCGTTGTAGCGCATGATGCCGCTCCCGAAGAGGCCGAGTCTGAAGGTCAGGTTCTGCTTCGTAATGCCATAATCGAAGATGAGATAGGCTTTGAGCACGTGGTTGCCGTTGTCGGACTTCACGACCGATGCGGGATTGTACCGCATATTGAACTGGCGTGCGATCTCATCGGCTTCAGCCTGGGACATGCCATCCGGTTTGGAAAAGAACGCGACCATCAGAAGGCCCATGCATGGGCCGTCACGGCAAGCGGTCGGACGCAAGATGGCCTTTCCGCCGTTTTCGAACGTGACCGCGATCGACTCGCTTTCATCGCCCGATCTTTCCCACGTAGCGCCCATCTCACTGAGCGAGGAGGCAAGCTCCTGCACGTCGATTTCAGTGACAATTCGCGAGCCGTCCCCCGATTGGGCCTGCAGCGCAAGCATCGGCGTGCCGGCGAGGGCGATGCCGGCCAGAGCATTCAAGATCGTTCTGTTCATTAATTCCCCCTGTCCAAAGGCAGGCTAACCAGCACGAACGGCGTGTGCAACCGTCAAAGCAGGCGCATTTGTCCGCCGCATTCAGGTGGCCTGAAGCGCGAGCAATCAAGCTCGAACCTGGCTTTGCCGATGCCCGCTCGCTTGCAAGCGAGATTGAAGCGCGCCCGGAACAGGTCTGCCCAAACGCCCGAGGGGCGCATACGGGTGAAGAAATCGGGATCATTGTCGCGGCCTTTGCCGTCCTTGGCCCTGATCGAGCGAACAATGCTCATCACCTTGCCCGCGCGGTCGGGGTAGTGGACATCAAGCCATTCGCGGAACAGTGGCGCTACTTCGTGCGGCAGGCGCAGGGGGATCCATCCCGCGCTGCGAACGCCTAGCGCACCGACTCGTTCTACGATCCCTTCCATGAATTCATCTGTGATCGCAGGAATGATCGGAGAGACGGAGCAGTGGACCGGCACGCCCGCTTCGACCAATTTGCCCAAGGCGGCTATGCGTTTTGCCGGTGCAGCACACCTCGGCTCGAGTTTCCCGGACAGCACAGGATCGAGGGTCGTCACGGAAATCGCCACAGCAATGAGTTCGCGCTTCGCCATCTCCTCGAGCAAGTCGAGGTCGCTCAGGATCCGGTCCGATTTGGTCGTGATGGTCACCGGGTGGCGCGCATCGAGGCAGACTTCGAGCACCTGCCGCGTGATACGGTAGCGCCGCTCTATCGGTTGGTAGGGATCGGTGTTGGTTCCCATGGCAATCGGGCGAGGGCGGTATCTCGGCTTTGCCAGGGTCGCGCGCAGCAATTGCGCCGCGTTGGGCTTGGCAAACAGCTTGGTTTCGAAATCGAGCCCGGGCGACAGGTCGTGATAGGCGTGGGTAGGGCGAGCAAAGCAATAGACACAGCCGTGCTCGCACCCGCGATAGGCATTGATCGAGCGGTCGAACGGGACGTCGGGCGACGTGTTGAAGCTCAGGATCGTCTTCGGGTGTTCTTCGGTGACGGTGGTGCGCAGCTTTAGCGGAGGACCGTCGAGCGTTTCCACGTGATCGCGCCAGTCGCCATCGGTTTCGCGTGTGGCTAGGCCGAAGCGGGTTGGCACCTTGCCCGATGCTGCTCCGCGCCCGGTCTGGAAATCAGGATGTTCCGGCGTTCTCATACATGAGAACATAATGGGAACACGTATGATTGAGAAGTACTATTTCTCTTTGAGGCGCGGCATCAGCTCCACAAAGTTACAAGGACGGTTGCGGCTGTCGAGCTGCTCGGCAAGGATCCCGTCCCAGCCATCCTTTACTGCGCCGTTCGAACCGGGCAGCGCAAAAATGTAGGTGCCCCGCGCAACCACCGCGCAGGCGCGCGACTGGACCGTGCTGGTGCCGATGGTCTTGAAGCTCAGCCAGCGGAACAGTTCGCCGAAGCCGGGGATATCGCGTGCGCCCCCGATCCGCGCGAGTGCTTCCGGCGTGACATCCCGGCCGGTGAGGCCGGTTCCGCCGGTGCTGACGATGGCGTCGATTTGCGGATCATCGATCCAGGCGTCGAACTGAGTGGCGAGGAGTGCCGCATCATCCTCGACGATTGTGCGAGCGGCGAGTGTGTGACCCGCTTCGGTTACCCGCTCGGCGAGAATGTCGCCCGAGGTGTCGTTCTCAAGAGTCCGGGTGTCCGAGACTGTCAGGATCGCGATGTTGATCGGCGTGAAAGTCTTATTCTCGTCGATCGCCATTCTTTGCTCCCTTACCGCACCAGATACGCAGCCCTCGATCTACCCATCTCGGGAAATTCTGGCCAGAGCCCTTGCGCGAGGGCTCGGCGGCTCGGGCTCGGCACGCCCGCGGCACGCTCGTACATCCAGTAATTGCGCATCACGATCGCGACATAGCCCCGCGTTTCCCAATACGGGATGGACTCCATGTAGAGCAGCGGATCGTTCTGGTCGTTGATCTCGTAATTCCAGCGCGTGACCGGTGTCAGACCCGCATTGTAGGCTGCCATGATCTTGGGCAGTTTGCCCTCGGTCGCGGGGCTGTCGCGCAGCATTTCCATATGCTGTTGTCCGTAGGCGAGGTTGACCTCCGGATCGTTCAGGTCGGCGTAGCTGGCACCGAGATTGAGGCTGCGATTGTGGTCTCGCGCAGTGCCGGGCATTATTTGCAGGAGGCCGCGCGCGTTCGCAGGGCTGACTGCCGAGGCCCTGAAATTGGATTCCTGCAACGCGTGAGCAAAGGCGAGAGCGGGATCGACCCGCCAGCCATTGCGCGGTTGCCAGCGCGCGACGGGAAAGCGCAGCGAGCCGTCGCTGCGCATGCCATAAGGCGCGTTGTGCGCCATAAACAACTGGGTCGAGGGCAGGCCGAGCTCGCGTGCCAGCCGCGACAGGGCTTCGTAATCGCGAGCGTCTCCCACGCGGGCCTGATGGCGAAGCACTTCGTCGGCCAGGCCCGGACGGCCGATTTCGACGAGCGCGGCTGCAATCTTCACGTTGTAAACACCGCTCAGGTCGCGCCAGTCGCCGCTTGTGAACGGTTCGGGCGTGACCGAGGTCGGGAATTCGATCCCGAGCTGGTCGGCTGCGAGCATTCCATAAAGTGTTTCGTCGTAGCGGGCCGCCGCAGAAAGGTGCTCCTGCGCTTGACCGGGCTCGCGGCACCGCACGAGCGCGCGATGCGCCCAGTAATGCGCCGCCGCAGTCAGTTCGACATTGGTCGATTGTGACGCGGCGCGGGCGAAGGATTCACCTGCGAGCGCACAGTAGCCGAGCCGCCAAGCCGAGAGTCCGGCAACCCACTCGCCCTCGGCCACCCAAGCACCGCTGCCTTCCGAGACGGTCTCCGCCAGCCGCAAAGCGGCCTCATCGTTGTTCTCGATGTAATAGCTCCACGCGACGCGTTGGCGCCACTCGGCACGAGCTTGCGGGCTCAGGCCCGGATCGATCTCGGCCAGCAAGACATGCGCGCCCGCAGGATCGTCGTTCTTGATCCGGTCGAGGATTGCCGAGCGCGTTTCGTTCGGCATGCTGCCGTCGACGATCGAACGTGGGCGGATACGCTTGGGCGCATAGGGCTGGCTGCGGAAGCCCTGGACGCGCGGCAATTCGGGCACGCTGTCGAGCCCGCGTGTGGCGCCGAGACGACCCATCTGCTCCGACTGCGGGAGGTGGACGCCCAGCTGGAACCATGCCGCAATCTGTTCGGCATTGACCTTAGGGCTGTTGGCGTGGGTGTAGAATTCGGCGAGCGCGGTTTGGTAGAGGACCGAGTCTTTTTCACGCTCGAGCAGAGCAATGACCTCGTCCCACTGCTCGCGGTCGATAGCACGGAAGACTTGCCGGTAGTGCGCGCGTTCGGAGTCTGAGAGGATACGCGGGATGGCGTCGTTGCGCTCCGCCTCCCCACCGTAATGCGCGGCCATGCTTTGGCTTTGCGCGGCGGCTTGTGCGGATATCAGGGTGAGCGATGAAAATGCGACAGCGACCAGTCCGGATTTCAGCCACTTCGTTGTCATCGTCAGCTCGACCATTCCATCCATCTCCGCCAAAGTCTGGCCTTCAGCCGGGGCATGGACATCAGACTGTCCAGACCCTCGCTCACCAGCAGCGGTGTTGATGCGCCATCATGGTTTATTTCGCGTAAAGACGTAACGTCTTGCGCCCGATCGTGGCCAAGCAGCGGCAGGATGTTAGCGCCGAACGCAATGATGCGTTTTGGGGACGCAAGTTTGATATGGTGACGCAGGACGGTATCCATGCCGCCGTTTGCGATCGCCGCCGTGTCCGCCATCGGGGTGTGTCGCGGTAGCGCGGATGCGACATAGGCATCACTATCGCCGATCCCCATCGCCGAAAGGATGTTCGCAAGCAATTTACCCTGAGGGCCGGATAGCAGGACGTCGCGATCGGCCTCTTCCGGATCGACGACGAGCACCATCGTATCGGCGCCGTGGGCTCCGCGAGGTGCAATCCGTCCGCGCGGGCCAATCGTGTCGAGACCCGGCGCCTCGAGCCAGAAACGATGAAAATCCTCCAGCGTCTGCGGCGGCGACTCGCCGAGGAGGTCGATGCGGGAAGGTTCGGGAGCGCTGCTGACCTGAATTTTGTCTCCCGGCGTCGCGTCGGTGGCAGCGGCACCTGCGCTTGCCGGAGAAGCCGTCAGCCGTTCGTCTTTGACACCTTCATCGGCCAACCACGCCGTAGCGTCATCGGCGAAATCGCAGTCGACACCAGCGTCGCGCCACCAGTCGATGGCAGCGGCCAATTCGCGGGCAAAGGAGGGGTGGGCTGCGTTCATGCTCTCTAATGCGGGCCTTGACTGCGCAAACCTCGTTCAGCAAGTGGATTGCACATGAAACGCGATCGTGGGTCGCGTCGATACAGGGATACAAAGAGCGCATGTCCGAACGTGAATCAATGCCTTGCGATGTCGTTATCGTCGGCGGAGGCCCGGCAGGGCTTTCGGCAGCGATCCGGCTGAAACAGATCAATGAGGAGCTCGAGGTCGTCGTTCTCGAAAAGGGATCCGAAATCGGTGCGCATATCCTTTCCGGCGCGGTGGTTGATCCCAAGGCGCTGGACGAACTGTTCCCCGATTGGCGCGACATGGATTGTCCGATGGCGGAAACCCCGGTGACCGACAATTGGCACTGGGTGCTTTCGGAGACCAAGAAGACGTCGCTGCCGCATCTCTTCATGCCGCCGCTGATGAGCAACCACGGCTGCTACACCGGCTCGCTCGGCAACATGACCCGCTGGCTCGGCGAGCAGGCCGAAGCCCTGGGTGTCATGGTGTTTCCCGGCTTCCCCGCCAACGAGGTGATGTTCGACGACAATGGCAATGTGCGCGGCGTGATCACGCAGGACATGGGTGTCGCCGCCGACGGCTCGCACAAGCCCGATTACCAACCGGGCATGGAGATCGAGGCGAAATACACGCTGTTTGCAGAGGGCGCGCGCGGCTCGCTGACCAAGCAGATGAAGGCGAAGTTCGACCTCGAGGCCAATTGCGAGCCGCAGGTCTACGGCCTTGGCATCAAGGAGCTGTGGGATATCGATCCCAAGAAGCACGTGCCGGGCCGCGTGATCCACACGCAGGGCTGGCCGCTCACCGAAAGCGACAGCTGGGGCGGCGGCTTTCTCTACCATCAGGCGAACGGACAGGTTGCGCTCGGATTCGTCACCGCGCTCGATTACAAGAACCCGTGGGTCTCGCCCTACCAGGAATTCCAGCGCTGGAAGCAGCACCCCGCGATCCGCGAATATCTCGAAGGCGGCAAGCGTGTCGCCTACGGTGCGCGAGCGATCAACGAGGGCGGCTGGCAGTCGGTGCCCAAGCTCGCTTTCCCGGGCGGCGCGCTGATCGGTTGCGCCGCGGGCTTCGTCAATGTGCCGCGCATCAAGGGCAGTCACACGGCCATGAAGAGCGGCATGCTGGCGGCCGAGAGCATCGCCGCCGCGATTGCTGCGGGTCATGAAAAGACCGAGCTTTCCGACTACGACAGCGCCGTGCGATCGAGCTGGATCGCGACCGAGCTCAAGCTCGTCCAGAACGCCGAACCGGCGGTGGCGAAGTACGGCGCCGATATCGGCACCGCGCTGGCAGGCGTCGATATGTGGATGCGGACGCTCAAGATCGGCCTGCCGATCAGCATGAAGCACCACCGCGACTATGAAATGACCGGCCGCGCCGATCTTTATCCCAAGATCGACTATCCCAAGCCCGATGGCGAGATCAGCTTCGATCGGCTGACCAACGTCGCCTACAGCTACACCAACCATGCCGAGGATCAGCCAGTTCACCTGCAGGTGAAAGATCCCGAGCTGCAGAAGGAAAGCGAACTGGAGGTATTTGGGGGACCGTCGGCGCGCTATTGCCCGGCGGGGGTCTACGAGTGGGTCGAGGAAGAGGGCGCGGAGCCCAAGTTCGTGATCAACTCGCAGAACTGCGTCCACTGCAAGACCTGCGACATCAAGGACCCGAACCAGAACATCAACTGGGTCACGCCGGAAGGTGGCGGCGGGCCAAACTATCCGAATATGTGAATCAGCTTCCAGATTTCGTCATTGCGAGGAGCCCAAGGTGACGCGGCAATCCAGCTTCCGACGGATAAATCGAGCGACCCGGCAGGAGATGGACTGCTTCGCTTCGCTCGCAATGACGAGGTTATAGGGTTTGGCGATCACCGAAACTGCCTACGCCAAAATCAACCTCGCGCTGCACGTTCGCGGGAAGCGCGAGGATGGCTATCACGAGATCGAGACGCTGTTCGCCTTCGTCGATGCAGGCGACACAATCCTCGCCAAGCCTGCCGAGCGCGATACTCTGACTACGGTCGGCGAGTTTGCGCAGGCGCTTGATAACCCGTTCGACAATCTCGTGATGCGCGCGCTCAACACGCTTCCGCGACCGCAGGGGCTGGACGTCACTCTCGAAAAGAACCTGCCGATCGCCGCCGGGCTGGGCGGCGGGTCGGCCGATGCGGGGGCGATCTTCCGCATCGTCGAGCACTATCACGGCTTGCCCGAGGACTGGCACTTCCGTGCCGAGAGGCTGGGTGCGGATGTGCCGTCTTGCGTGAAAAGCGAAATGGCGATCGGCCGCGGCACCGGGACCGAACTCGAAGCGGTCGAGAACGACATGGCGGGCATGGCGGTACTGCTCGTCAACCCGCGCATCCCGCTCCCTACCGCGCCGGTGTTCAAGGCCTGGGCCGGAGAGGATCGCGGCGCGCTACCTACCGGAACAGCGCGCGAAATAGCCCAAAACGGTCGCAACGACCTGCGCGAACCCGCCATCGAAATTTGCCCGCAAATTGCGGACATCCTTGAGGAATTGAGCCGCGAAGAGCCGTTTCAATTTGAAATGTCGGGATCAGGGGCCACATGTTTTGCGTTATACGAACAAACTGCCGCGCGCGACGAGGCTGCGCGCCGGATAGCGGGGGCGCATCCGGAGTGGTGGCAAATGACAGGGAAACTTAGATGATCGACGGATTGCCGTATCGCCAAATCGGAGAGCCCAAGCGTGGCGGTATGGTGTGCGTGGTCGACCACGCATCCAATTTCGTGCCCGACGATATTCCGCTCGGCATCGCGCCCGAATTGCTCGAAAAACATGTCGCATATGATATCGGCACTGCCGGTGTCGCGGGCCGCATGGCTCGCCGACACAGGATTCCCGCGCATATGGCCGAAGTGAGTCGGCTGGTGGTCGACATGCACCGCGAGGAGGATCATCCGGCGGTAGTCCCTACAGAAAGCGACGGGCACTTGATCCCCGGAAACATCGGCGCGAACATCGAGGCGCGGCTCGAAGCGTATTATCGACCCTATCACGATGCGCTGGAAAAGTGGCTCGATGAGGCACAGCCCGAGCTGATCATCTCGCTACACAGCTTCACACCCGAGATGGCGACCTGCGACAAGGATCGCCCTTGGGAAGTCTCGCTGCTCTACAATGAGGACGATCGGGCGGCGCGGCACGCAATCCGTCTATTCGGGGAGCTCGGCCTCCATGTCGGTGAGAACGAGCCCTATTCGGGCAAGGACCTGAATTCGACGATGAACCGCCATGCCGAGGCGCATGGCCGCCATTATTGCGCGATAGAAGTGCGGCAAGACCTGATCACGACCCGCGCCGAGCAATCGCGCTATGCGGCGATCATTGCCGACGTATGCGGAAGGGTTGCGCTCGCGCTCGACTAACGGCAGGGCTGTTTCCCGAAACGCTTTTGACGGGAAACAAAATGTCTTTCGACAAATCCAAGCTGCCCTCGCGACACGTTTCGGTCGGACCCGAACGCGCGCCTCACCGTTCCTATTATTACGCGATGGGGATGACCGAGGAAGAGATCGGTCGTCCATTCGTTGCGGTCGCTTCGGCGGGTAACGATTCCGCGCCTTGCAACACCACGCTCGACGCGCAGGCGAATATCTGCCGCGAGGGAGTGGAAGCGGGCGGGGGCACGCCGCGACGGTTCAACACGATTACGGTCACCGATGGCATCGCCATGGGTCATCAGGGGATGAAAAGCTCTCTGGTGAGCCGCGAGGTGATCGCGGATTCTGTGGAGCTTTCGGTGCGCGGGCACTGCTATGATGCGCTCGTCGGTTTCGCTGGTTGCGACAAGAGCCTGCCCGGCATGATGATGGCGATGCTGCGGCTCAACGTGCCGTCGATCTTTGTCTATGGCGGTTCGATCCTTCCAGGGACATTCCACGGCAAGGACGTGACTGTGGTCGATGTTTTCGAAGCGGTCGGCCAGCACGCTTCGGGCAATTGTCCGTTACAGGAGCTGATCGAGCTCGAAAAGGTCGCCTGTCCGGGCCACGGAGCCTGCGGTGGTCAGTTCACCGCGAACACGATGGCCTGCGTGGGCGAGGCGATCGGATTATCGCTTCCCAACAGCAACATGTCACCCGCTCCTTATAAGTCGCGCGAAGAGATCGCGCGCGCTGCCGGACGGCAGGTGATGGCGTTGCTCGAGCGCAACCTGCGACCCCGCGACATCTGCACCCGCGCCGCGTTCGAAAACGCCGCGCGCGTTGTCGCTGCGACCGGTGGTTCGACAAATGCCGCACTCCATTTACCGGCCATGGCGAGCGAGTGCGGGATCGATTTCGACCTGTTCGACGTCGCCGAGATTTTCAAGTCGACCCCCTACATCGCCGATCTCAAGCCCGGCGGGAAATATGTCGCGAAGGACATGCACGAAGCGGGCGGGGTCTACATGGGAATGAAGACGCTGCTGGACGGCGGATTCCTCGATCCTGAGCCGATGACCGTGACGGGCAAGACGCTCGGCGAAAATATCGAGGAGATCACCTGGAACCCGGACCAGAAGGTGTTCTACGACGTGAAAGCCCCGATCACCCCGACAGGCGGTGTGGTCGGCCTGAAGGGCTCTCTCGCGCCTGACGGAGCGATCGTGAAGGTTGCAGGCATGGCGCGGCTGCAATTCACCGGTCCGGCGCGGGTGTTCGATTGCGAGGAAGACGCGTTCGAAGCGGTCGAGAACCGCGACATTGCCGAGGGCTGCGTCATTATCATCCGGTACGAAGGGCCAAAGGGCGGCCCCGGCATGCGCGAAATGCTTTCCACCACCGCAGCGCTTTACGGGCAAGGCATGGGCGAAAAGGTCGCCCTGATCACCGACGGGCGCTTCTCGGGTGCGACGCGCGGGTTCTGCATCGGCCATGTCGGCCCCGAAGCCGCCGATTGCGGCCCGATCGCGCTCGTCGAGGACGGCGACACGATCAGCATCGATGCTGAAAGCGGCACAATCGACCTTGAGGTGGACCAGAACGTCCTCGAAGAGCGCCGAAAGGCATGGCGGCCGCGCACCAACGATTACCAGTCGGGCGCGCTGTGGCGCTACGCACAGAACGTCGGTCCGGCCAGCAAGGGTGCGCTCACCCATCCGGGCGCGAAAAGCGAAACGCATGTGTTTGCGGATATCTAGCGCGGCGATCGCTGCAGCGACGCTGCTCGGATGCACAGCGGAAGGTGCCCAACAGGTGGGCGACACTATCGAATGCGCCCTTGGTCCTGGTGCCAAGTATGCCAGTGTCTGCACTTTGGAGCGCGTTTCCGTCAGTGAATTCGTCGTCCATCAGCCCGACGGAGGATTCCGTCGCTTCGTTCGCGATCCATCCGAGGTGTCACCTCATATGGCAATTCGGCCCGCCGACGGGTCGAACGAGATTGGACTTCGTGCCTTCGATATGGAACCGGGCATGGTCGAAATTGGCCTTGCGAATGAACGATACAAGTTCCCGGTGCAGTTGATTGAACCCACACACGATGACTGATCGCCAAATCCTCACCGTCGCCCAGATGCAGGCCGCCGAGCAGGCGATCTTCGATGCCGGCTCGTCGGTCGAGGAATTGATGGAGATCGCTGCGGGCGGGGCGGCGGAGTGGATCAGGCGGATCGCTGCGGGACGCTCGATCACGGTTCTTTGCGGCCCCGGAAACAATGGCGGCGATGGCTATGTCATCGCCCGCCGGATGCGCGAATTCGGCAATGAGGTCAGGGTCGTAGCGCCCATGGAGCCGGCGACCGATGCTGCAAAGAACGCACGCAAGGCGTGGGGCGGCTCCGTTTCGACTTCGGGTGAGGGCGTGCGCGGCGGCTTGTTCGTCGATTGCCTGTTCGGCTCCGGCCTGTCGCGGCCTCTATCCGGCGAGCATGCACTGCTCCTGCGCGATCTTGCGGCGCATCATCACCACTGTGTCGCAGTCGATCTCCCTTCGGGCGTCGAAAGCGATAGCGGGGCACTGCTCAATGATCGCTTGCCCGCTTTCGACGTGACCCTTGCACTGGGGGCCTGGAAATTCGCCCATTGGACGCTCCCGGCGCGAAGCATCATGGGAACGAGGCGGTTTGTGCCGATCGGCGTCACGCCGACCGAGGGTGCGGCGGAGATCGTTGAGCGGCCAAGGCTGACTGCTCCCGCGGTCGATGCGCACAAGTATTCGCGCGGACTGGCCGCCATCGTCGGCGGTGCGATGCCGGGGGCTGCGACCCTTTCTGCAATGGCGGCGCAACGTGCTGGTGCCGGATATGTGAAGCTGCTCGCCGAGGACCACCTTTCGCTTGATCCCACTTTGGTTTGCGAGGGCGCGCCTATCGATGAAGCCGTTTCGGACCCTCGGATCGCCGCAATTCTGGTCGGTCCCGGCCTTGGTCGCGAGGATCAGGCGAGGGCAAAGCTGCGGGCGGTCCTGAACGCTGATCGACCTTGTGTCCTCGACGCAGACGCTTTGATCCTGCTCGAAGGCGATATGCTTGCCGATGGCGCGCGCATCCTGGTCACACCGCACGATGGGGAGCTAGTAAGGCTTTGTCGCACCTTCGCGGTCATCGCGGAGGGGCGTCGTGACCGCGCGATTGCGCTCGCCAAGGCCAGCGGCATGGTGATCTGCGCCAAAGGACCCGACACGTTTATCGCGGCACCCGATGGCCGACTTGTCATCGCCCCGCCTGCGCCGAGCTGGTTATCTGTCGCGGGCACCGGCGACGTGCTCGCCGGAATTGCTGTGAGCCGGATGGCGACCGGAAGCGAAGCATTCGAAGCTGCCTGCGAGGCGGCTTGGCTGCATGGCGAGGCGGCCCGAAGGTGTGGTCCGGTCTTCACCGCCGACGAGCTTGCCCATCAGGTAGCGACTGCCTACCGGGCGTGTCTGTGACCCTCGAACACATCGTCAGACTGGCCGCAAAGGGCGATGGCGTGACTGAAGAAGGTCGGCATGTGCGCCGTTCGCTGCCGGGCGACCGCGTCGATGAAAACGGGATCGTCGAGCACGGGCCGCACCACGTCGAGCCACCATGCCGCCATTTCGGCGCCTGCGGCGGGTGCCATTTACAGCATGCCGACGAGGAGACCCTGTCCGCTTTCGTGCACGACCGTGTGGTGAACGCCGCAAAGGGTCAGGGGCTGGAAATCGGAGAAGTGCTTCCCGTTCACCTCTCCCCACCACGCTCCCGTCGCCGCGCGACGCTGCACGGAATGCGCACCCAAAAGGGCGCTGTGCTCGGCTATCGCGAGGCGGGATCGCACCGGATCGTCGATCTGTCCGAATGCCATGTTATCGACCCGGGCCTGCTCGAACTGGTTGCGCCCTTGCGCAGCTTCATCGCCGAGCACGGACCAGGCAAGGGGGCGGTCGATGCGCAACTCTCGTTGTGCGATCAGGGGCTTGATGCGGCCCTTACCAACTTTCCGCTCGAAGGATTGGCGGCGATCGAAGCTGCGCTCGATTTCGCTCGCGAGAGAAAACTCGCGCGCCTCACGATCGATCAGAACTTCGGGCCGGAGACGGTGTGGGAGCCCGAGCCGGTAACCGTGACCCTTTCGGGCATTCCGGTTTCGATGCCGAGCGGAGCCTTTCTTCAGGCAACGCGCGATGCCGAGGCGCGGATGATTGATGATGCCCATGACTGGGTCGGCGATGCAGGGATTGTCGCTGACCTGTTTTCCGGTCTCGGCACCTTCGCCTTTGCTCTGCGCAAGGGGCGCAAGGTCCTCGCGGCGGAGGCGGACCAGGCAGCCCACCTCGCTTGCAAGGCTGCTGCATTGAGAGCGGGCGGGTCGGTCCATGCCATGCATCGCGATCTGTTCAGGAATCCGCTTCAGGCCGATGAACTGAGCCGCTTCGGAGCGGCGCTGCTCGATCCGCCGCGAGCGGGGGCGAAAGCGCAGGTTTCGGAAATAGCGGCGAGCACGCTTCCGCGCGTCGTCTATGTCAGTTGTAATCCGTCGAGCTGGGCGCGCGATGCGGCGCAATTGGTGGAGGCCGGCTTCAGGCTCACCAGGCTCCGTCCGGTCGGCCAATTCCGCTGGTCGACCCATGTCGAACTCGTGAGCCTGTTCGAGCGTTAGGATCTCAACGCGGCGAGTACCTGCTCTTCCAGCCATTTCCGGTGCGCGGGATCGACATAGGCATGTCCCGCACCGCTGCATCGCGCGATACAACTCTTGTCGCCTTGCCAATGCGTCTCGAACACCTGCGCGGTCCGGTCGGCGGTTGCGAGCAGAATCCGAACAGGTCCTTCGAAACCGTTCAAACCTTCGCGCATCTCTTCGGCCAGCGAGGAGGAAGTCTCCGGGGGAGCTACCGATCTGAAAAGTCCTCGCGCGAGCTTGCGCAGATCCACACCGCCCTTGAAGAGCCGCGCCCATTCGCCGGGCTTCTTCAGCTTCTCGGCATACCGCGCGCGAATGACCGCGGGAGGAGGCGTGCCATCCGCAGCGTCTGTCGCAACGTCCTCTTCGATCGTCCACGGGTTGGACAGGACCAGCCCGTCGAACCCGGTGCCCCCCATGAGCATAAGCGCCGAGGCGGCATCGCAATTGCCGAAACCGATCACGCGTTCGATCTGCGGTGCAAGCGCACGAAAAGCCTCGAGTGCGGATTCGATGTCGCGCCTGCTGCGCCGAAATCCCCGGTTCTCGCCCTCGCTATCGCCCACGCCGCGCCGGTCGAAGCGAAACACGGGAAAACCCTTGGCTGCGATCCTCGCGGCGAGGTGCGCCTGTCCCGAGAAAGCTCCTGATCGGATCTCGTTACCTCCGGTCACGATCAGCAATCCCGTGGTCGCAGGTGCCTGGTCGATCGTGCCGGCCAACTTTAGGCTCCCGCAGCCGAAATCGAGGTGGAGGCGGGTCATTCCGGCGCTGCCAGTTCTTCGAGAATGGCCGTGGCGAGTGAGTCGGCCTGAACTTGATCCTCGGCGGGCTCGGCCCTCAGCCACAAGGGAGGGCCGCCGATGAGTTGTTGGCTGATTCCCACGTGGTCCGAGGACTCGCGGATTTCCGCCGTTTCGAGCTCGCGGAACAATTCCGGCCCAATGTACCAGCCAGCCAACGTCACCCCGGCAGTACGCCCCAACTCGTTGAGTTTTTCGCTGGTCTCGGTTGTGCCTGCTTCGCGACTTGCGATGACCCGGGCGCGGATCATCGCGCGCAGCAATTTGGGGCCGGATTGCGGGGCGTAGAGCCATCCCTTGATCTCAGAAGGCGCAATCAGTGCGCCGCTTCGCACAGCCAGGAACCGCGTGGCATCGTGGATCCGGGCAGCCTCCCTGATCGCCTCGCGCCAATGCGCGAGGCTCTGATTTGCCAGGGGGCGAGTGCTTTCGTTCCAGCCCGGGAGATCGGGAAGCCGTGTTCCGATCCCGGCTTCTGAGAGGCGGCGCATGACCTCGACCAGCTGGCGTCGCATCTTGTTGTGCTCGTCGAACAAAGGCGGGATGACGAGAACGATCGTCCCTTCGTCCGGGCCATGGCTTACGACAAGTTCTTCGGAGGTCTTGCCGCCGGGCAGGGGACAGGGCCAAGTCCGGATCACCGGAAGCGCTCAGCCCTCGGTGATCTTGGCTTCGGCAAAGGCGAGCAGCCCGCCATAGGTTTCGAGCATTTCGCCGTCGACATCGTCATCCTCGATCACGATGTCGAGCTGGTCTTCCATTTCGGTTAGCAAACCCGCAACTGCCATGGAATCGAGTTCCGGCAGATGCCCGAACAGACCGGTTTCGTCGGAGAAACTGGCAGCCTGCTGCTCGTCGATGCCAAGGACCGCGACGAGAATCGCCTTGAGCTGCCGATCGATCGCGACGCGGCTCATGCCAAGCGAGGCATCGTCGGACGCGGCTGCATCATGCGCCACACCGTCTGTCGTATCGGCTCCGACCGGATTGGTGCTCATGCCAATTGTGATCCCTTGCTGAGGGCGGTAACTGTTTGGCGCCAGGGCATCAGGCCTTTGCGCCCATCTAGGAGCGCGGCCTTAGCCACCCACAGGCATGCGTGCAAGCGTAGGGTCTTGGTCCGCGCGCAGCCTGCGGACGGCCCGTTTTGCCAGGTCTATCCAGCCTTTGGGCGATTTCGGGTCGATGCAATCCACCCGGTATCTCGGGCGCGTTTCTTCCATCCAGTCCGCCTTGTAAGGTTGGTCGCCCGTTCCGAAATCGACCAGCGACACGCCGTCGACATCGATCACATGCTCGAACAGCGCCGCCGAAAGCGTGGTTCCTGCCGATAGCTGCTTGTGGCTTTCGAGATGGGCGAGCTTGTGAATGAAGGCCGTCCCGTTCTCGACCGTCCAGAACTGAGCGGCGATTGGCTCGCCATCATGCAACGCCAGACCGAGCCGCATGCGTGCCGCGCGGGCTTCCTGTTCGGCAAAGGCGCGCAGCATATCGGGATGGTCTTCGTCGGGCTTCCAGCTTTCCGAATATATCCGCTCGTAGTGCATCCATGCCTTGGCGTCGAAATCGGTGAGGATCGTGATCGCCACCTTTTTGGCTTTGCGCTTGAGTGTCGTGCGCAGCGGGCCGGGGCGGGAGGCCCAATATTCCGAAAAGCTGCGCCCACCGACATTGAGGATGTGGTTGGTATCGCAGGCGTTAATGTCCACCTGCCATCCTGCCTTGGAGAAGGCCTTTGCGAGCCGGCTTGCCGATCCGTCTTCCTCGGGCACCGGTTCGAGTGTAACGCGATGACCGCGCTTCTTGAGCTGCCGGGCGATTTCGACCAGTAATC
The DNA here is from genome assembly GCF_045363165.1 of Erythrobacter sp. GH1-10. Classification (NCBI taxonomy): domain Bacteria; kingdom Pseudomonadati; phylum Pseudomonadota; class Alphaproteobacteria; order Sphingomonadales; family Erythrobacteraceae; genus Erythrobacter; species Erythrobacter sp. GH1-10. The sequence continues at coordinate 1,670,458 of NZ_JBJFLP010000001.1, forward strand.
GGTCGCCGGCTTCCCCTTCAGGCGCGAGTTGGCGCCAAGTGAAACTGTACCAGTTACGCAGCGGGACGATGCGGCCTTCTTCTTCGGTCAGTGCCAGCGCCGCGCTCGCATCCGCGTCGCTCGCAATGGCGATCAACGGGGTAAGTCCGGCCTCGGCGAGCAGTTCGTACCAGTCGGCCCGGTCGAAGGGAGAAGCGGCTTCCACGGCGCCGTCCTGCAAAGACAGGCCTTGCAAGACGTTAACGCTATCGTGATACCTCGCTTCGATCACCCGATTTGCTCCACCGGAATTGCATGCCTTCCAGCCCAGAACACCTGAATCCCGTGCCTCGTCCGCTCGACCACCTTGCCGAACTGGCGGGCGAGGGCGGCTACGGAGCGCTTCCGGCGCTGGTTCTGCGCGACGAGGTGCTTAACCACGATGAGTTAAGACTGCGTGTGGATCGCCTTGCCGGATGGCTGGCGCGGGAAGTGCCCCAGAAAGGCGCGCGGGTTGCGAGTTGGGCGGCGAAGGGCGAGCTCACCTGCCTGTTGCCGCTGGCGGCTGCCCGGGCCGGGCTCGTGCATGTGCCGATCAATCCGCTGCTCAAGCGTGCGCAGGCGGCGCATATCCTCGCCGACAGCGAGGCGAGTATGGTTATCGGGACAAAGGCCCGGATCGCTACCTTCGCAGACGGCGACCTGCCCGCAATCTGCCGTGCCCTCGAGGAAAACGAAGCACTCGGCCTGGCCAAGGACGCAGGGTTGGGGCTGGGTCCGTCTGCTGCCGATCCCGACGAACTGGTTGCGATCCTTTACACCAGCGGCTCGACCGGCAAGCCCAAGGGCGTGATGCTGAGCCACGCCAACCTCTGGCTCGGCGCGGTCAGCGTCGCGCATTACCTCAAGATGAAGCGCGACGATGTGACACTCGCGGTGCTTCCGCTTGCGTTCGACTACGGCCAGAACCAGCTGCTTTCGACGTGGTTTGCGGGCGGAAGCGTGGTCCCGCTCGACTTCCTGTTTCCGAAGGACGTCGTCAAGGCATGTGCAAAACATGCGATTACGACGCTCGCTGCGGTGCCGCCGCTGTGGGTGCAATTGACCGAGATCGAATGGCCGTCCGAGGCCAGTACACCGTTGCGGCGGCTTACCAACAGCGGCGGCGCTTTGACGGTCGATCTGGTCGAAGACCTCCGGCGGATCTTCGCACAGGCCGATCTCTATCCCATGTACGGGCTCACAGAGGCTTTCCGCTCGACCTATCTCGACCCGGGATTGGTCGATACGCACCCGACTTCGATGGGCAAGGCGATTCCTTTCGCGGAAATCCTCGTGATCGACGATGAGGGCGGTATTGCCGAGCCGGGCGTGGAAGGCGAACTGGTCCATTGCGGGCCGCTGGTGGCGCAAGGATACTGGCAGGATCCCGAACGAACGACGGTCCGCTTCAAGCCAGCGCCCGATGCCTCGCATTACGGCGGAACCTCGGTCTGGTCCGGAGACCGCGTCAGGCGCGATGCAAATGGCCTGCTCTATTTCGTTGGAAGGCGCGATGCGATGATCAAGAGCGCAGGCAACCGCATCAGTCCGCAGGAGATCGAGGAGGCGGCAATCGCGACCGATCTCGTTGCCGAAGCGGTCGCATTGGGTGTTCCCGACGAACGGCTCGGGCACGCGGTTCATCTCGTCGTGCGAGGCACGGAGGATCCCGAAGAGCAAGCGAGACTGCCGAAGCTTTTGAAACAGGAACTTCCCAATTTCATGCAGCCGCAGATTATCCACTGGCGCGATGCCATGCCGCTAAACTCCAATGGCAAGATCGACCGGGCCGCGCTTTATCGCGAACTCACCGAGGGGGTAGGGGGATGAAAGCGAAACCGGTCGGGCCCATTCCGTCAGGCTATCGGGCCATCGACGGCGAGCTCGCGATTGGCGGGCACAAGGCCAGCGATTTGGTGGCGAAGGCCGGGCGTACGCCGCTATTCGTCTATTCGCGTGACCTGCTCGATGCGCGGGTGGCGCAGCTGCGCGCTGCACTCCCGCAGCGGATTGGGATCAACTACGCAATCAAGGCCAACCCGCATCCCGACGTAATCCGCCACATGGCGCCGCTGGTCGACGGTTTCGATATCGCCTCGGCAGGGGAGCTACGAATGACCGCCGAGGCGGGAATCGATCCGGTACGGGTGAGTTTCGCCGGGCCGGGCAAGCGCGACGAGGAGCTTGAAGAAGCGATAGCCGCGGGCGTCACGCTCAACTGCGAGTCTGCGGGAGAGGCAGAGCGCTCGCTCGCGATCGGCCAGCGCATCGGCAAATCGCCGCGCATAGCGATCAGGGTCAATCCCGATTTCGAGCTCAAGGGATCGGGAATGAAAATGGGTGGCGGCGCAAAGCCATTCGGCGTCGATGCCGACAAGGTCCCAGGGCTTGCAAAGCACGTCATCGCCGAAGGGGCCGAATGGCGCGGGTTGCACATCTTCACCGGCAGCCAGGCGCTGAGCGCAGAAGCAATCGTAGAAGCGCAGTCTAATGTTCTGGAATTGGCTGATAAACTCTCAGGAGAAATTGGCGAGCCGCTTCCCAAACTCAACATGGGTGGGGGTTTCGGCATTCCCTATTTCCCGGGAGACGAGCCGCTCGATCTCTTGGCGGTGGGGGAAGCGCTCCACGAGCGCGTTGCCGGTCTTCCGGCTGCGCTTGCCGACACTGAGCTCTGCGTCGAACTCGGACGCTACCTGGTCGGAGAGGCAGGGGTTTACCTGTGCCGCGTGATTGACCGCAAGGACAGCCATGGAGTGACCTATCTCGTGACAGATGGCGGGTTGCACCACCAACTCGCGGCCTCGGGCAACTTCGGAACCGTTGTTCGCCGCAACTACCCCGTTGCCATCGCCAACCGCTTCGACGCGGAGCCGGATGAGATCGTCAATGTCGTCGGTTGCCTGTGCACGCCGCTCGACCGGCTCGCCGACCTTGCACGCCTTCCGCATGCCGAAGTCAGCGATCTCGTCGCGGTTTTCTGTGCCGGGGCTTACGGTGCGACGGCTTCGCCATCGGCATTTCTTGGTCACGGACCGGCAGCCGAGATGCTCGTCTAGTTAAGGGTGTTAACGGTTGGGTAACCGCTGTCCCGTAACGGGATGGGGACCCAATTCGCCCTCTATTACTAACACATTGTTCACCATTTTCGGCGAGAGAAGCCGGGACATTTGCGTGGCCCGGTGCCGCAGGTCGCTCCTGCATCCCGCATCGTGCCATCGCATGCCTAGGCCAAGGAATACCATCGATGCTGAATTCGTCGTCTATGACCCGTCTAGCAGGGATCGCTCTCGTTCCCGTCGCGCTCGCCGGCTGTGCCGGTACCGGACCCGAACTTCCGCCCGCGACCTACTCTGCCGCTCCCGAGGCGCCGAGCGAGGAATACATCATCGGCCCGCTTGACGAGATCACCATTCACGTGTGGCGCAATCCGGAACTGAGCGCGGAGAAAATCCAGGTTCGGCCCGATGGCAGGATCACCATGCCGCTCGTGCGCGACATGACCGCAGTCGGCAAGACCCCGACCCAATTGCAGGACGACATCCGCGGCGAACTCGAGCAGTACATCGAGCAGCCGATCGTCTCGGTGATCGTCAACGAATTCGTCAGCACTTTCGAGCAGCAAATCCGGGTCGTGGGCTCGACTGACAAGCCTGCTTCGCTGCCCTATCGCGCCAACATGACCGTGCTTGATGCGATGATCGCGGTTGGCGGCCTCGGCGAATTCGCCGCTGGCAACAGCGCCAAGCTGCTGCGCTATGAGGGCTCCAACAAGTCCCAGAAGGAATACCGCTTGCGGCTCGCCGATTTGCTCAAACGCGGCGACAGCAGCGCAAATGTGATGCTCAAGCCGGGTGATGTGATCATTATCCCGGAAAGCCGCTTCTGAGGGGCGCTGCCGGCAGATGAACGAGATCGTCGAAGAACTGCGCGCAGCGCTCTACTCGGTCTGGCATCGCCGCTGGATCGCGATTGCTGTTGCGTGGGGCGTGTGCCTGCTGGGCTGGCTCGCCGTCTCGCTGATCCCGAATGCGTATGAATCGAAGGCGCGCATCTACGTCGATGTCGACGATGTGCTCTCCGAGCAGCTCGGAATTGCCGGCGACGGCAAGGAAGAGATCATGCGGGTGCGCCAGACTCTGGTCAGCACCAAGAACCTCCAGAAGGTCATCGCCTCGACCAAGCTGGGAGAGGAAGTGATCGAAACCGCACAGATGGATGCGGCTGTGGCCGACCTTGCCAAGCACGTCGAGGTCACGAGCCAGCAGGACAACCTGTTCGAGATCGTCGCGACCGTCGGGAAGAGCGACCTGTCCGACGCTGAGAACGCAGTGCTCTCGCGCAATGTCGTGCAGAAGCTTCTCGACATCTTCCGCGAGGAACACATTTCGGGCAACCGGGCCGAAATCAACAAGGCGATCGCCGAGCTCGACGACCAGCTTGATGAGCGCAAGAAGGAACTCGAAGCCGCCGAGGAACGCCGGCTTGCGTTCGAGGCGCAGTATCCCGACCTTATCGGTGGCTCGGCCACGCTGACGACCAAGATCCAGCAATCGCGTACCGAGCTCCGCGACATCGACGCCGATCTCGCCGCTGCGACGAGCGCGCTGGCGGCGATCAACGGCCAGCTTGCGGGGACACCGCGCACCATCGTCACCGGCGAGAACGCGGTCGGTCCCAAGGCTGCCCTGATGCAGGCGCAAAACCAGCTCGCATCGCTTCGTTCGCGGGGCCTGAAGGACGAACATCCCGATGTCGCCTCGACCCTGCGCCAGGTCGAGCTGCTCCAGCAGCAGGTCACCGCCGCCGGGCCTGACAATCTCGGCGGTACGCCGAACCCTGCCTATTCCTCGCTGCTCGCAATCCGTGCGGATCGGCAGGCCAGTGTGGATTCGCTCCAGGCGCGCCGGGCGGCTGTGCAGTCGCAAATCGCATCGCTCATGGCGAGCCAGGCATCGAGCCCTGAAGTCGCCGCCGAAGCAAACCGCATCAGCCGCGATTACGAAGTGCTGCGCAAGAATTACGAGGACCGGCTGCAGGATCGCGAGGAGATCCGCACGCGCGGCAATGTCGTCGACGAGACCAGCCAGTACAAGTTCGATCTGATCGACCCGCCGGTCGTGCCGCAGAAGCCTGCCGCGCCGAACCGTCCGCTGCTCTTGCTCGGCGTGCTGATCGTCGGGCTCGGTGCCGGGGCGGGCGCTGCCTACGGTCTCGGCAAGCTCAAATCGAGCTATTCGACGCCTCAGGGGCTCGAGCGTACCTTCGACATGCCCGTGATCGGGTCGATTTCCCTCACCATTTCGGACGCCGCGCGCACGCTCGAACAGCGCCGCCTCAAGCAATTTGCCGGGGCCTGCGCCGGGCTGGTCGGCGTGTTCGTAATTCTGCTCGCGATCGAGGTCGTCTCGGTCGGGTCGGTGGCGTGATCGGGCTCGGGGGACACAGCGAATGACCGAACAGAGCAAGATCGACCGCAAAGGAGCGAAACCGGCTTCCCTGCTGGAGCGCGCCGACAAGACGTTCGGGCTGGATGGTCTCGGGCCAAAGAAGGTTCCGGGCAATCTGCCGCAGCCGAAGCGTCGGCACCCAACGTCCGAAGGGACGGTTTCGCAGGCAGCCGCTACCTCTGCTGCACCGACATCGAAGCAGTCGGTCGTCGAACCTCTGCCGGCTACCGAACCGGTCGCGCATCCGGCCGTAACCCTTTCTGGGCCATTTCACTCGATCGACCGCGATCGCCTCCGCGACGAGGGGCTGATCGTTCCCGAAGACCCGGTGACCGGGCTGCTCGAAGAATTCCGCATCGTCAAACGCGACATTATCGCCGATGCGAAGGCCGGGCATGCCCCCAAGCAGCGCCGCATTCTCGTCTGCTCACCGCATCAGGGCGAGGGCAAGACCTACTGCGCCACCAATCTCGCGATTGCGCTCGCAGCGGAACGCGATGTCGAAGTCCTGCTTGTCGATGCCGACGTGATCCGTCCTTCGGTATCGCGCCGTCTCGGTATCGACGCCGAACGCGGTCTGATGGACGCGCTGGCCGATCCCTCGATCGAGCCCGAACGACTTGCGCTCAAGACCGACATAGAGGGTCTGTTCGTTCTGCCTGCCGGTTCGACAGGCTCGCACGATGCCGAGCTGCTTGCCAGCGCGCGCACCCTTGAGGTGCTCGACCGGCTTACGCAGGGCGCTCCGAACCGCTACGTGATCTTCGATACGCCGCCTGCACTTGCGGCATCGCCCGCAGCCGAGCTTGCATCGCATGTCGGCCAGGCTGTGCTGGTGGTTCGCGCCGACGAGACCAGCCGCGCCGCGCTTGAGGATGCGCGGCAGCTGCTTTCGGCCTGCCCGAACCTCAAACTGCTGCTCAACGCAACCCGGTTCAGCCCTTCGGGTCGACGTTTCGGCGATTACGGCGAAACCGGGGTGTGACGATGCGGCACCTCAAGACCCATTTGCTGCTGGGCCTCGCCGCGATCGTCGCGAGCACTCCTGTGCTCGCGCAGGACGGTGAAAGCGACCCCCGCAACGTCCGCATCCAGCCCTATATCGAAGTCAGCCAGATTATTTCGGCGGAACTCTCGCCCGGCGATGACGTCGTCACCTACACGCAGATCGCCACCGGGGTCGATCTCAATGCGCAGGGACGCAACAGCGGCGCCTCGGTCTCGGTCCGCTACGAGCGCAACATCGCCTATGGCGACGATCTCGACAGCGATACGGTCAGCGGCATTGCGCGCGGCTATGTTTCGGTCGTGCCCCGCTCATTGACGCTCGAAGCCGGGGCGCTTGCCAGCAGAACCCGCGTCGATGGCGGCGGGGCGGTTACGCCGAACCCGCAGGTTCGCGAAGACGCCGAAAGCCAGATCTACAGTCTCTACGCCGGACCAAGCCTGACAACGCAGGTCGGTGCGGTTGAAGTCACGGGTGTCGCACGAGTCGGCTACAACCGCTTCGAGGCGGGCAGCCTTGTCGTAGACGAGAACGGTGACCCGGTGGACGTCTTCGACGACAGCGTCACCTATAACGGACAGCTCCGTGCCGGAACGCGAGCCGGAGATCCGCATCCGGTCGGTCTCGCGGCGACCGCGGGCTTCTACCAGGAAGACATCTCCAACCTCGATCAGCGTGTGCGCGATGCCTTTGTTCGCGCCGATGTCACCGTGCCGGTCAGCGGGTCGCTCGCGATCGTGGGCGGTGTCGGATACGAGGATGTCGAGGTCTCGAGCCGCGATGCGCTACGAGACGTCAATGGTGATCCTGTCCGCGACGCCAGCGGGCGCTTCGTCACCGACGAATCTTCCCCGCGAATCCTCGCCTTCGACGTCGACGGCTTGCTGTGGGATGTCGGGGTGCTGTGGCGACCGAGTTCGCGCACATCGCTCGCTGCAAGCGTGGGACGTCGCTATGACTCGACGACGTACTACGGCAGCTTCAGTTACAATCCGAGCGTCCGCAGCTCGCTCAACATCAACGTCTACGACGGCGTGACCGGTTTCGGCGGGCAGCTAAACAATGCGCTGGCAGGTCTCGGCACCGATTTCGATGTCGTGCGCAATCCGGTCACCGGCGATTTCGGCGGGCTGGTGTCCGGTTCGGAAGGTGCGGGGATCATAGGCACGCTCGGCTCTGTGCGCTCGGCGGCGTTCCGCGGGCGGGGCGTCAACGCCAGTTACCAGCGCCGCATCGGACGCCTCAACGCCGCCATCGGCGCGGGCTACGACCGCCGCACGTTTATCGGTGCGGAAGGCACCGTGCTCGAACTCGCGGACGGGATTGTCGACGAAAGCTATTATCTCACCGGTGCACTCTCGCGCGAGCTCGATCGCAATTCGAGCCTTGCCGCCAATGCCTATGTGACCTGGTTCGAGAGCTCGGTGGCCGATGGCAACGCCACCGCCTTCGGTACCTCAGCCGCCTACAATCGCTCGATCACCCAGAATCTTTCCGCCCGTGCCGCGCTCGCCGTCGATTACATCGACAGCGACTTCAGCGCGGAAGATTTCGCCACCGCAACCGCGCTGCTTGGCCTGCGCTACAACTTCTGACCGACGGAGCCGAACCCATGTTCGAGAACTACTACGGTTTTACAGGACGCCCGTTTCAGCTGACGCCCGATCCCGAATTTTACTTCGAGAGCACCAGCCACAAAAAGGCGCTGGCCTATCTCGGATATGGCCTCAATCAGGGTGAGGGCTTCATGGTCATCACCGGCGAAGTCGGGGCGGGCAAATCGACGCTCGTCGCGCATCTGATGGAACGTATCAATCCCGAAGAACTCACCGCTGCGCAGGTCGTCACCAGCGCGCTCGACGGGGAGGAACTCGTCCACGTCGTCGCACAGGCATTCGGCATCCCGGTCGAAGGGCATGACAAGGCGGGCGCGCTCGGCGCGATCGAGCGCTTCCTGCAGGATGAGGCGCGCGAAGGCCGTCGCTGCCTGCTGGTGGTCGACGAATGCCAGAACCTCGACCTGACCGCTCTCGAAGAGTTACGGATGCTGTCCAACTTCCAGCTCGGCTCGCATCCATTGCTCCAGAGCCTGCTACTGGGCCAGCCCGAATTCCGTCGCACGCTCGCGCATCACCCCGATCTGGAGCAGCTGCGCCAGCGGATCATCGCTTCGCACCATCTCGAAGCGCTCGATGAGGATGAGTTGGAAGCCTATGTCGTTCACCGTCTCAAGCATGTGGGCTGGGAAGGGCGCCCGACGATCCGTGAGGGACTGCTTCCCGCGCTGTTCGAGGCGACGGGAGGCATTCCGCGCCGTGTCAACCAGGTGATGAACCGCCTGTTGCTGCTTGGCGCGATCGAGGAAGAGGACGCCCTGAGCCCGGCGATGCTCGCTGCGGTCGTCGAGGAGATGGGTGCGGACGCCGAACGCGGATCGAGCGCCGACACGATGCCGATTGCGGTTGAGACCGAAACCGCCGAACCGGCGATCGAGGAGGGGATCGATAGCGTTCCGGCGAGCGAAGTTGCGGCGCTACTCGCGCAACGCGACGCGCGCACCTCCGAGCTCGAGGCAGCGATCAGCGAACTCCAGGCTGCCGGAGCGCCCGTCCAGATGGCCGTGCCCGACGACGCATCGAAGGCGGAATTCAACGCTGCGCTTGAACGCATCGAGCAGCGCCTCGAGGAACAGGAGCAATCGTTCCGTCATGTCCTCACCATGCTGATCGAATGGCTCGAGGACGACACTTCGCGCGAGGCGGCCTGACGATGCACGGGACGGTTCCCGCCTCGAATGACAAACCCTCGATAATCAACGGGCTCTCGGTCGATGTTGAAGACTGGTTCCAGGTCGGCGCTTTCGAAAACTCGATCCGGCGCGGGGACTGGGACGGCATCAAGACGCGTGTCGCCGGCAATATCGACCGCATACTCGACCTGTTCGCCGAAGCCGATGTAAAGGCGACGTTCTTCACTCTTGGCTGGGTTGCGGAGCGTCATCCGGCCATGATCCGCTGGATCGTGGATGCCGGGCATGAAATCGCCTCGCACGGTTACGACCATGCGCGGGTCTTCACGTTCGACCGTGCACAATTCGCCGAGGATATTCGCAAGGCGAGAGCCATTCTCGAGGATGCATCGGGGCAGCGTGTGACCGGTTACCGCGCCCCGAGTTTCTCCATCGACGCCCGCACGCCATGGGCGTTCGAGGAACTGGCCGAACAGGGATACGCCTATTCCTCAAGCGTCGCTCCGATCGTGCATGACCATTATGGTTGGCGCGAAGCCCCGCGCTTTGCGTTTCGCCCCGTGGCAGATGCGGACTTGGTAGAAATCCCCGTTACGACGGCCATGTTCGGCAACCGTCGCCTCGCGGCGGGCGGCGGCGGGTTCTTCCGTGTCCTGCCTTACGCCTTTTCGCGTTGGGCGATCCGGCAGGTGAATACGAACGAGGGCCGTCCGGCAGTGTTCTATTTCCACCCGTGGGAGGTCGATCCCGACCAGCCGCGCGTCCCGAACGCGCCGCTGCGCTCGCGCCTGCGGCATTACACGGGCCTCGACAAGATGGCAGGCAAGCTCGGTGAACTCGTCCGCGAATTCTCGTGGGGACGAATGGACCGCATCGCCCGGAACGAAGCTGCACGAGCGATCGTGTGGTCCGGCGAGAAAGCGCAACTGGATACTGCAGCATGAATGCGCCCATCAAACTTGCGCATTCGGTAAGGCTTGCCGATTTTGGCGATCCGGTAATTGTCGAGCGGATAGAGGCGTTCGTGGCGCAGCAGGACGGCAGCGTGTTCCACCGTCCGTCGTGGCTCCGCGCGGTCGAGGCGGGAACGGGCCACCGCGCGACCGGGTTTATCTCCGAGCAATTGGGCACGATCACCGGATGGCTCCCGCTTACGGAAGTGCGGTCGCTGCTGTTCGGCAATTCGCTCGTGTCGAGCGGCTTCGGGGTTGGCGGGGGAATCTGCGCCGAGAGCAACGAGGCGTCGAAAGCCCTTGCGGTCGCAGTCGAGCGACATGCGGTCGACATCGGTTTTGGCGAAATCGAGCTGCGCGGCGGACCGATCCCCGAGGGTTGGGAATGCCGGTCGGACAAACACAGCGGCTTCGAGCGTCCGCTTGCCGAGGACGACGAAGCGGAATTGCTCGCGATCCCGCGCAAGGCGCGCGCCGAGGTCCGCAAGGGACTTAAGAACGATCTCGAGATTCGCACAGGGCGAAACGCCCGCGATCTCGATAGGCTTTATTCCGTGTACAGCGAGAGTGTGCGGAATCTTGGCACGCCGGTGTTTCCCAAGTCGCTGTTCCGCTCAATGCTCGAGGCGTTCCCGGAAAGCAGCGATATCCTGACCGTCCTGAAGCGCGGCGAGCCGATCGCGAGCGTGCTCTCGTTCTACCACAATGGCGCGGTGATGCCGTTTTGGGGAGGTGGCACCTTTGCTGCGCGAGCCGAGCGGGCAAACGAGCGGATGTATTACGAGCTCATGCTTCACGCCCGGCGCAAGGGCATGGAGAGGTTCGATTTCGGACGCTCGAAGACGGGGAGCGGGCCGTACCATTTCAAGAAGAACTGGGGTTTCGAACCTGTCCCCATGACCTACGGCACATGGACCGCGCCAGGAGCTCGCACACGCGATGTCGATCCTACCAGCGAGGTCTACAGCCGCAAGATCGCGGTCTGGAAGAAATTGCCGCTCCCGGTCGCCAATATCGTCGGTCCATGGATCGCGCGCGATCTGGCTTAACGGCGATGGGCGACATCCTTTTCCTTGCCCACCGGGTCCCGTTTCCGCCCAACCGTGGCGACAAGATCCGCGCGCATCATATCCTGCGCAAGCTCGTTTCGATCGCGCCGGTGCATGTCGGGTGCTTCGCCGAGACCGAGGAGGACCGCGCGGCGGAAGCTCAACTGGCCCGGATCGCTGCCTCGCATTGCGTGCCAGCCCGGTCCAAGCCGCTGGTGCTCGCCGGGGTTGAGGCGGTGCTGGCGGGCAAGCCGGTAAGCCTGACTGCGTTTCACAGCGCGCGGCTCGAGAAGTGGGTGCGGCAGACACTTGCCGAGCGCGATATCTCGACCATCGTCGTCTTTTCCGGGCAGATGGGACAATACATCCCCGATGAATTCCAGGGCCGCGTGATCGTCGACTTGTGCGACGTCGATAGTGCTAAGTTCGAAGGCTATGCGGACACCGGCGAGCGGGTGTGGCTCAACGCCCGCGAGGGTCGGTTGCTGGCGCGCGAGGAGGAGCGGCTCGGACGCCGCGCCGATGCGACGATCCTGATTAGTGCCAACGAGGCGGAGCTGTATCGCGGGCGTCTCACAGTGTCTGCGAGCGTCGATGTGCAGGTCATGGGCAACGGGATCGATGCAGAATTCTTCGATCCCCGCAAGGTAAAGCCGCAGCCCGACATGGCCCGGCACGCAGGCCCGCAGTTCGTGTTCACCGGACAGATGGATTACCCGCCCAACGAACAGGCCGCGCTGTGGGTGATCGAGCGCCTGCTGCCCGCAATCCGCCAACGTCATCCGGACGCCGAATTTCATGTCGTCGGACGCAATCCCACCTCGCGTCTGGTTGCAAAGGCCGGCTGCGGAGGAGTGTCGATCACCGGCGAAGTGCCCGATGTGAGGCCGTATCTTGCGGCCGCCGATTGCGTGATTGCACCGTTGAAGATCGCACGCGGCGTGCAGAACAAGGTGCTCGAGGCGATGGCCATGCGCTGCGCGGTGCTGCTTTCGCCGGAGGCCGCCACCGGGATCGCTGGGGAGGATGGTAAGCACTGGAAGCTGGCCAGCGCCGGTGTGCATGCGATGATCCCGGTTCTGGATGAACTTCTCGGCTCCGAGAATGCCCGACATAGCATGGGGTGTGCAGCGCGGGATTTCGTGCTTGAGCACCACGCCTGGGACGCGATGCTGGCACCGCTCGAAGAGTTGGTAACAGGTGCAAGCGGGGAAGCTCGCAATGCCGCCTGACACCTCGGCCCCGAACCCCTCGCGTCGGGAATTTGGCCTGATCGAGCAAATCCCCGAAGGCTGGCGAGCACCTCTCGGCCTGCTTGTGTTTTCGGTGATCACAGTGTTCGTGGTGACCGCGCGCGAATGGGGCGAGATGTTTCACCAGTGGTGGAATATCGACACTTACAACCACATCCTGTTCGTTCCGGCGATCATTGGATGGCTGGTCTGGATTCGGAGGCGAGAGCTGTTTGCGCTTACGCCGCAGCCATGGATACCCGGCCTCGCCCTCGTGTTCGCGGGTCTGGCACTCTGGTTGGTCGGACGCGCGACGGGCATCAACCTGCTCGCGCACGCAGGTGCAGTCGGCGCCGTGCAAGGCGCGGTCGTGGCCATCCTCGGACTGAGGGTTTCGCTGTTCCTGGCTCTGCCGATTGCTTTCGGAGCTTTCCTGGTCCCGTTTGGAGACGAACTGATCCCTGCGCTTCAGATGATCACCGCGGACATCGCGATCGCGCTGACCCATTGGAGCGGCGTGCCAGCCACGATCGACGGTATCTACATCGATACGCCGGTCGGGCTGTTCATCGTCGCCGAAGCGTGCTCGGGTGTGAAATTCCTCGTCGCTATGGTCACGCTCGCGGTGTTGGTCTGCTTCACGCGGTTCGACAGCTGGGTTCGCCGCCTCGCTTTCCTCGCCGCGTCGATAGTGATCCCGATCCTCGCCAACGGCGTGCGTGCCTGGGGCACGATTTACATCGCACAAAGCCAGGGCGTCGAATTCGCCGCCGGGTTCGACCACATTTTCTATGGCTGGATATTCTTCGCCATCGTCGTTGTCGTGCTGCTCGGGGCTGCATGGCGCTTCTTCGAGCGCGAGCCGGAAGAATATGGCTGGAGGGTCGATGAACTCGGTGATTGGGCCTGGGTTGGCCGATCGGAAAATTCATCCGCCAGCGTCGCAACGACCGGCGGTGCGATAGCCGCGATGTCGTTCGCCGCTGCGCTTGCGGCGGCGATTGTCGCTCCCATCGCAATCGGCTAGGCGCCACAGCACGACATGTGCGGGATCGCCGGCATCTTTCATGCGGAAACGCCCAAACCGGTCGATCCTGTCCGGGTCGAGCGCATGTGCGACGCGATGGTCCATCGCGGACCCGACGGTGCCGGAGTCTGGACCGACCGCGGTGTGGGTCTCGGCCACCGCAGGCTCTCGATCATCGACCTCGAGGGATCGCCGCAGCCGATGCACTCCGCCGATGGCCGCGCGGTGATCGTCTTCAACGGCGAGATCTACAACTTTCGCGAATTGCGCCGCGACCTTGAAAAGGAGGGCGCCCGGTTCCGGACCAGCGGCGATACCGAGGTCATCCTCGCGGCGTGGCAGAAATGGGGACCTTCGTGCCTCGAAAAGCTCCACGGCATGTTCGCCTTCGCGCTCTACGATCTCGACAAGCGGCTACTGTTTCTGGCGCGCGACCGGTTCGGGGTGAAGCCGCTGTTCATGGCGAAGCTGTCGGACGGCAGCATCGCCTTCGCCTCCGAGCTCAAGGGCCTGCTCGCGCACCCGCTGTTGCGGCGCAAGGCCAGCCCCGAGGCGCTCGATGCCTATCTGGCGTGGGGCTATGTGCCGGATACGCATTCGCTGCTGGCGGGCGTCGAAAAGCTACCTGCCGGTCACTTCCTGCTGCTTGAGCAGGGCAAGGCCCCCGGAGCGCCCAAACGGTGGTGGGACATCGACTTTTCGCAGCGTGAGAAAGGCAGCGAAGCGGACCTTTCGGCGCAGCTCGTCCACCTGATGCGCGAGGCGGTGCAATCGCGGATGGTCGCCGATGTGCCGCTCGGCGCATTCCTGTCGGGCGGCGTCGACTCCTCAAGCGTGGTCGCGCTGATGAGTGAGGCCAGTGCCGAACCAGTGCGGACCTGTTCGATCGGCTTCGACGAGACCTCGCTCGACGAGACCGCCTACGCGCAGCAGGTCGCCGAAAAGTTCGGGACGGCACACACGGCGCGCGAAGTGGGGCGGGACGATTTCGGAGCGATCGATGCGCTCGCGGGGATGTTCGACGAGCCCTTCGCGGATGCGTCGGCGCTTCCGACCTGGCGTGTCTGTGCGCTGGCACGCGAGCAGGTTACGGTCGCGCTGTCTGGCGATGGAGCAGACGAGGCATTCGCCGGTTACCGGCGTCAGGTCTTCCATCATCATGAGGAACGGGTTCGCGGACTGCTACCTGCCGGATTCAGGCAGTCCGTGTTCGGCGGGCTCGGTCAGGTCTGGCCGAAAGCCGATTGGGCACCGCGGCCCTTGCGGGCAAAAACAACTCTGCTGGCGCTCGCAGGGGACGGAGATGAGGGGTATGCAAGCGGACTGTCGGTTACGACGCCCGATCAGCGGCACAGTATCTACTCCGATACGTTTTCGGGCCTGCTTGGCGGCTATCGTGCGGAGGACGAACTCGTCGCGCTGATGCGCGCGGCACCGGCGCGCAGCGGGCTCGACCGGGCACAGTACGCCGATCTCACCTTCTGGCTGCCCGGTGACATCCTGACCAAGGTCGATCGCACCAGTATGGCGGTCAGCTTGGAAGCGCGCGAGCCGCTGCTCGACCACCGGCTCGTCGAGTTCGCCGCGCGGCTGCCCGAAAAGATGCGGGTCAACGGTAGCATCGGCAAACACCTGCTCAAAAAGTGCATGGAACGGTACCTTCCCGGCGACATCCTGTACCGTCCCAAGCAGGGCTTCGTGACGCCGATCTCAGCGTGGTTTCGCGGTTCGCTCGCCCATGAGGCGCGCGCGATCGCCGACAGTTCGACGCTGGCGCAAACCGGTTGGTTCTCGCCGGACGCGCTGAAGACGCTCGCCGAAAGCCACATTTCCGGCCGTGCGGACAATTCGCGAGTCCTGTGGGAACTTCTCATGCTCGACAAGTCGCTCGATAGGCTCGGGATTCAGAGCTGACGCAGGAGTCCGATCCTAATCCTCGATACCGTGGCCCAGCGCCATGTAGTCCTCGCTCTGCATCTCGTTCAGCCGGCTTGCGGTGCGTTCGAATTCGAAACTGCCATCACCCGTAACATACAATTCGTCGGGCTCGGCGGCGGCTGTCGCAAACAGCTTCACCCGGTTTTCGTACAGCGCGTCGATCAACTTGGTGAAGCGGATCGCCTCGTTGCGGTTTTCCGGTCCCATGCGCGGGATCCCGACGATGATGACGGTGTGAAAGCGCTGTGCAATCGCGAGATAGTCGGACGACCCTCGCGCTTCCCCGCAGAGCCGCTTGAAGCTGAAGACGCCCACCCCCTTCAGTGACTTGGGGACGTGAATGGTTCGCCCGCCGCCCACATCGAGTTCTTCGCTCGGCACATTTGCAGCATCTTCCGGAGCGAAGTCGGTCAGGCGAAAGAAAACCTCGCGCACAGCGTCGGTGGCAACCTGACCCATGGGGTGGTGCCATGTCGCCAATCCGCCGATCCGGTCGAGCCGATAATCGGTCGGCCCGTTGAGTTCGAGCACATCCATCTCGCGCTCGACAAGTTCGATGAAGGGAATGAACAACGAACGATTCAAACCGTCCTTGTAAAGATCGCGGGGAGGGCGGTTGGAGGTCGTGACGATCACCGTCCCGCTCTCCATCAGGGTCGTGAAGAAGCGCCCCATGATGGCGGCGTCGGCGGTATTGGTGACGGTCATCTCGTCGAAGGCGAGGCAGCGGACCTGCTCGGCAAGGCGCAAGGCAACCGAAGTCAAAGGATGTTCGCGCTTGGCCCTACGCGCCTCGGTTACAAGCGCGTCGACCTCGAGCATGAAAGCGTGGAAGTGGACGCGGCGCTTCTTTTCGATTGCCAGTGAATCCACGAACAGGTCCATCAGCATCGACTTGCCGCGTCCGACGCCGCCCCACATGTAGACACCGCGTGGATCGGGCGCCGAAGCGGCGGTTCCGGTGAATTTCGAGAGCCAGTTGCGTTTGGGAGGCGCCGCTTCGAGTTCATCCTGCAAGCGCTGAAGACGCTCCGCCGCCGCGCGTTGCGCGGGATCGGGCTTCAGCTGGCCGTCTTCGATCAGCTGGTCATAGCGCTCGAGCAGGCCACCCATTCAGCCGTCCTTGCGGGGAACGAACTTGCGGATGATGCCACTATAGGCGGCCACCCGGTCATCCTCCTGCACCACCTCGCCGCGCACGAACACGAGCTTGCCGGTCTCGCGCATGATCTCGGTCACCGCGTCGAGCGGCCGCTTGGGATCGCCGCCGCCGATGAACTGGGTCGAAAGCTCGAGCGTCACCGATGGTCCGGCATTGCCGGTGCCGACGACATGCATGGTCGTGAACATCGAGATGTCGATCAGGCCGAGCGTCACCGCACCGTGGATGATACCTTGCAGGTTCTCGTGCTTGCGCTCGGGAAACATCCGCAGGCGGCACTTGTCGCCTTCCCGCCGGGTGATGAGCTTGCCCATCACCGCGCCGTTGAACAGCGTGTCGTCCTTGAGATTCCAGTGATGCCAGCCCGGATTTTCCGGATCGGGCTTATGATCGAAAATGTCGTCCTTGAGCACGGGCGTCAGATCGCCCGTTCGGCCATCATCTTCTTGGTTTCGGCGATCGCCTTCGCCGGCGAGAGACCCTTGGGGCAGACATTCGCGCAGTTCATGATCGTGTGGCAGCGATACAGCCGGAACGGGTCTTCGAGCTGGTCGAGCCGCTCGCCCGTCATCTCGTCACGGCTGTCCGCGAGCCAGCGATAGGCCTGAAGCAGGATTGCCGGGCCGAGGAACTTGTCGCTGTTCCACCAATAGGACGGGCATGCGGTCGAGCAGCAGGCGCACAGAATGCACTCGTAAAGACCGTCGAGCTTCTCTCGCTGCTCGGGCGATTGCAGCCGCTCCTTGCCGCTCGGCGTCGGGCTGACGGTTTGCAGCCACGGGCGGATGCTGGCGTATTGCGCGTAGAAATGCGTGAAATCGGGCACGAGGTCCTTGATCACGTCCATATGCGGCAGCGGAGTGATCCGGATTTCGCCTTTGAGATCCTCGATCGCAGTGGTGCAGGCAAGGCCGTTCTTGCCGTTCATGTTCATCGCGCACGACCCGCAAATGCCTTCGCGGCAAGACCGGCGGAAGGTCAGCGTCGGATCGATCTCGTTCTTGATCTTGAACAGCGCGTCGAGAACCATCGGCCCGCAATCCTCGAGGTCGATCTCGAACTTGTCGTAGCGCGGGTTCTTGCCGCTATCGGGATCGTAGCGGTAGATCTTGAAGCTCTTCGACTTTGCCGCACCCTCGGCCTTGTGCGTCTTGCCGTCCTTGCTGATGACGGAGTTCTTGGGGAGGGTGAAGGTAGCCATGATAATCGTATCCCGTATTGGTTTGCCACCTATCTAGCGGCTTGGCCCAGTGAGGCAAGGCGCTGTGTGTTGCGACCTTTCGATGCGCCCTTGTTTCAACAGCAATTCCCGCCAGCCCGACAATCCCGCCTCGTCGAAGCTGACGAAGTTGACACCGTGTCACCCGCATATTTCTCGCCGAGAGGCTTGGTTTTCCGCGGTTTTGCGGCCGAATGGCGAAGTTGACACTCTTCAAAATCGTTTTTGGAACCCGTTCATGTCTAACGCGCTCTATCCTGCATGGATGAAGTAGGAAAATGGCCGCGCCGTGCGGCGGTGTTCGGCAGCACCGGTGGCATCGGGCGCGCCCTGTGCACGGCACTTTCGGCAAACGGTTGCGAGACGATCTACGCCGGATCGCGGGACGGGATCGAGCCGGTGGGGCCGGCGATCGCTCCGTTCAAGTTCGACCTCACCGACGAAGCGAGCATCGAAGCTGCTGCTGGAGCCATGAAGGACAACCCGCCGGAATGGGTAATCGTAGCGAGTGGCGTATTGACGCTGGCGGATGGCACCGGACCCGAAAGGACGCTCACACGGCTGAATGGCGATGCCATGGCGGAGGTTCTTGCACTCAATACCATCGGCCCCGCGCTGATCGCCAAGCATCTGCTCCCGCTGATGCCGCGTGACGAGCGCTTTGTTTTCGCGGCGCTGAGCGCGCGGGTTGGCTCGATTTCGGACAATGGTCTTGGCGGATGGCATTCCTATCGCGCCTCGAAGGCCGCGCTGAACATGCTGCTCAAGAATTTCGCTTTGGAGATGGGGCGCACGCATAAACGCGGCGTGGTAGTCGGATTGCATCCTGGCACGGTCGACAGCGCGCTGTCCGAACCATTTCAATCGAATCTGCCCGACGGCCAGCTGACCGAACCCGACGAGGCTGCGCGCAACCTATTGGATGCCCTTGCCGGTCTCGGCCCTGAGCAAAGTGGAAAGGTCTTCGATTACAAGGGCGAAGAAGTACCCGCCTGACGAGCCTGTTCAGTCGAAAATACCGACCGCAAGCTCCACCCATACCATCAGGAAAACGGCCACGCTGACAGCGATTGCGAGAAATGTGCGCTCACGGCTCAAGCGCAGTGCGTAGGCAAGCTCCACTGCTGCACAAAGCGCGGCGAGCAATCCCCCCATGACGATGAAGTCGCCGGGCGCCCAATTCACTTCGTTTGTGAAGATCATGGCGACCAGCGGCACACAAAGCAGCGCCGCGGCGGTACACCAAAGCATAGCCCGGGCCTTGAGAGAAAGCCCTCCGTTCGAAGAGCCGGAATTCGAAATCGTATTCATCCGAACACCATAGTCTTGTTGCGTGGAATGCCAACCCTTTGCACTTTTCCGATTAACACAGGCTGCATGCGCACAACACTATTCCACAAACCGAAAATGGCGTTAAGTTTGCTACCTGTCAGGATGAAAGGTTGGACGCGTGGGACTTCGCCAGTGGTACGATGCGCATATCATGCCGCGACTAGTAACCTGTGCATGCAGCCAGGGACAGGTGATGAAGCGTCGTTCGCAACTCGTTCCCTTGGCCCGGGGAGATGTGTTCGAACTCGGCTGCGGCGGCGGGCTCAACCAGCAGTTCTACGATGTCGAGGCGGTGCAGAGCTTTGCCGGAATCGACCCGCATGGCGGGTTGCTCGACGAAGCACGTGCGGCGGCGCAGGCAAAAGGCTGGCCGGCCGACATCCGGCAAGGGATTGGCGAGGCCATCCCTTTCGCGAACGGTTCCTTCGACTATGTCGTGTGCACCTTCACGCTCTGTTCGGTCGATGACCCCGCGCAGGTCCTGAAGGAAATGCGCCGCATCCTGCGACCGGGCGGTCAGGCGTTGTTTCTTGAGCACGGGCGTGCGCCCGATGCCGATGTCGCCAAGTGGCAGGACCGGATCGAACCATTCTGGAAGCCGCTGGCGGGCGGATGCCATTTGACCCGTCCGATCGGATCGGCCTTTCGCGGGGCGGGTTTCGACGTCGAGCCGATCGGACAGGGTTACCTGCCGAAGGCGCCGCGATTTGCAGGCTGGAACGAATGGGGGAGGGCGCGCAAGCCGGGGGTGTGAGCCACCACCCGGCTCGCTCACCTCAAACGATCATTCCCCGAAGGTGCGCTGCCACCAGCCGCGCTTCTTGCCACCCTCGTCGTCGCCGGAGGCGTCGTCGTTGGAGGCTTCGCTCGAAGTCTCGGCAGGAGCCGGTGCTTCGGCTTTTTTCGCGCGCGCCCGGGGTTTGCGCTTCGGCTTCTCCTCTTCCGCCGGAGCGGTCGCGTCATTCTCTTGCGGCGCGGCGTCCGCCTCTTCCTTCTTCCTGCGCGGTGCGCGCTTGCGCTTCGGCTTTTCCTCCGCCGGAGCCTCGGACTTCGGGCTTTCGGCGGTGTCTTCGCTCTTGGCCTCGGCAGGTTCCGCCTTCTTCTTGCGCGGTGCGCGCTTGCGTTTCGGCTTTTCCTCGTCCTGCTTGACCATGGCCCCGGCGGTTTCGGGCGCATCGTCCGGGCCGGCGATCACGGTCATGTCTTCCTTGACCTGCTCCGAGACCTCTTCGAGCTTGTCCGCATCGTCCGCAGTGACGGTTTCGTCCGTCTTCTTCCGGCGACCGCGACCGCCACGACGGCGACGCCGCTTGGGCTTGTCGTCCCCATCGTCGTCGTCGGACGAAGTTTCGTTGTCTTCGTCGTCATCGTCGGACGAATCATCCGAGTTGTCCGTGCCGTCATCATGGCGCTTCTTCCCTCGGCCGCGCCCGCCGCGGCGACGGCGGCGGCGCTTTTTCTTGGGCTGGTCGTCATCGTCGTCGGAGGAGTCCTCTTCTTCCGGGATGTCGTCCTCATCGTCGTCATCGTCGACGATCGGTTCGAACTTCGGCGCTTCGGTAGGACGCGGGCCCGCACTCGAAACGCTCATCTTGGCGCCTTCGTCCTCACCCTCGGGGATGACTTCGACTGTGACGCCGTAACGCTGCTCGATCTCGACCAGATCGTGGCGCTTTTCGTTGAGGAGGTAGACCGCCGCTTCGGTGCTTGCCGCGAGCTTGATGATCGTGCCTTTGCCCTTGGCGGCTTCGTCCTCGATCAGGCGCAGCGCCGACAGGCCGGCGCTGGAAGCCGTGCGGACCAATCCGGTGCCGTCGCAATGCGGGCATTCGCGCGTCGTCGCCTCGAGCACACCCGTGCGCAAACGCTGGCGGCTCATCTCCATCAGGCCGAAGCCCGAAATGCGTCCGACCTGGATGCGCGCACGATCGTGCTTGAGCGCTTCCTTCATTGCCTTTTCGACTTTGCGGACGTTGGAATTGTATTCCATGTCGATGAAGTCGATTACGACGAGGCCGGCCATGTCGCGCAGGCGCAACTGGCGGGCGATCTCGCGGGCAGCCTCGAGATTGGTATGGAGCGCGGTCTGCTCGATTCCGTGCTCCTTAGTCGATCTGCCCGAGTTGATGTCGATCGAAACCAGTGCCTCGGTCGGGTTGATGATAAGATATCCGCCCGACTTCAATTGCACCATCGGATCGTACATCGCGCGCAACTGGTCTTCCGCGCCGTAGCGCTGGAACAGCGGAACCGGATCGGAATAGGCCTTCACCCGGCGCGCGTGGCTCGGCATCAGCAGCTTCATGAAGCTCTTGGCGAGTTTGTAGCCTTCCTCGCCCTCGACCACGACTTCCTCGATCTCGCGATTGTAGATGTCGCGGATCGCGCGCTTGATCAGGTCGCTGTCGGAATGGATCAGCGATGGCGCGGTGGAAGACAGCGTCTTTTGGCGAATTTCATCCCACAGACGCGCAAGGTAATCGAAATCGCGCTTGATCTCGGTCTTGGTGCGGCTGAGCCCGGCGGTGCGCACGATCAGGCCCATCGTCTTGGGCAGCTTGAGGTCGGAGACAACCTGCTTGAGCCGCTTGCGGTCGCTGGTCGAGCTGATCTTGCGGCTGATCCCGCCGCCATGCGACGAGTTGGGCATCAGAACGGTGTAGCGGCCCGCAAGGCTGAGATAGGTGGTTAGGGCCGCACCCTTGTTGCCGCGTTCTTCCTTGACGACCTGCACCAGCATGACCTGGCGGCGCTGGATAACGTCCTGGATCTTGTAGCGGCGGCGTAGCGCCTGGCGGCGCGCACGGACTTCGTCGACTTCCTTGGCGCGGCTGCGGCCCTTGCCGTTGCCTTTGCCGCCTTTGCCCTGGCGACGACGCCCGCGACCGCGACGGCCGCGGCGTTGCTTGCCGTTATCGGAGGAATCGTCGTCGTCTTCATCATCGTCGTCGTCTTCATCATCGTCCGAATCGTCGGACGTGCCGTCCTCGATGGTGGCGACCTTGTCCTTTTCCGACGTGTCGATTTCCTCGAGGCCGTCCTCGGCGAGATCCTCGGCCAGCGCCTCGGCGCTTTCTTCCTCGGCGTCGTATTCGTCGCCGGGCGCGATGCCCTCTTCCTCTTCCTCGTCGCGAAGCCGCGCCTCTTCTTCGGCGGCTTCCGCTTCTTCGGCGAGCAAAGCTTCGCGATCGGACTGCGGGATCTGGTAGTAGTCGGGGTGGATTTCGCTGAAGGCGAGGAAACCGTGACGGTTGCCGCCGAAATCGACGAAGGCCGCCTGAAGCGACGGTTCGACCCGTGTGACTTTCGCTAGGTAGATATTGCCTTTGATCTGCTTGTGTTCAGCAGATTCGAAATCGAATTCCTCAATCCGGTTGCCTTTGAGCACCGCCACCCGGGTCTCTTCCGAGTGGCGCGCATCGATAAGCATGCGCGTTGCCATTAAATAGTCTCCATGCGCCCGTTCGCCCGACCGAAGATCGGCGGGCAGGGCGCGTATTGTTTGATGAAACGGCGTGGGAGTCCCTTGCGCCGTATGTTGCATTCGCATCTCGCCGTGTGACCGAGGAGCCTGCGATATTCGTGTCTGCTGCGAGGAGATTGCGGAATATGTCCGCGCTACGGCCCGCATGGTCGCCTGCGCCCGAGGGGCGGTGCGAAGCCATTTGCGAGGAGAAGCGTCTCGTCACTGCATCAACCTGTAAAGCGGTTCCGGCGGGCCAGTGGCCGGGATGGAACCGTTGCGGGAGAAACTCCGGAGATCCTGCATCGAATGCCGCAGGGGCCGCCTGTGTTTCAGTGGTTTGTTGCTAGCACCGTGGGTTACGTGCTGCAACTCTATTGCGCATGGATAGCGCAACATCCTAAGCATTTCGCGCAATGAGCATCCGTACTCTGCTGCTTCTGATCCTGGCCCTGCCTGCACTCATCGTCGGCGGAGCGATGGCGCTCGAGGTCAAGATCCCGGTGCCGCAGTGGGGGCGCGACTATGTGCTGAGCTTCATGGTCAACCAGGAGGCGCCCGAATTCGTGCTTCCCGAGGTACTCGGTCCGGACGATCCGGAGCGGCCGCTGGTGGTGATCGACGCAGGCCACGGTGGCCGCGACCCCGGATCGGTCAGCGGAGATGTGCGGGAAAAGGACATCGTGCTCGCCATCGCCTTGGCGCTGCGCGATGAGCTGCTCGAAAGCGGCGGCATCCGCGTTGCGCTTACCCGCGATGAAGATCGCATCGTGCCGCTCGCGGACCGGCCCGAAGTCGCGCGCCAGCTTGAAGCGGACCTGTTCCTTTCGATCCACGCGGATTCCGCCGGCGAACGCGAGGACATTTCCGGCGCGAGCATTTACATGCTGTCCTCCGAAGCTTCGAGCGAGGCGGCGGCCCGGTTCGCCGCGCGCGAGAACAACGCCGACCGGGTCAACGGCCTGCGGATAGAAGGGCAGAGCGAACAGGTGAGCGCCATTCTCGTCGAGCTGTCGCAAGCCCGGACGCAGGAGGATGCCGCCGAGTTCGCTTCGCTGATCACTCGCGAGGGCGACGGCAAGCTGCTGTTCCACCCCTCGGCCCGCCGTTCCGCCGCGCTCGCCGTGCTGCGCGCGCCCGACGTGCCTTCGGTGCTGTTCGAAAGCGGGTTCGTCACCAATGACGGCGACCGTGACCGCCTGACCACGCCCGAGGGCCGCCAGCAATACGCCGAAGTGCTGGCGCAGGCGATCCGCGTATACTTCGCGCGCCGCTCGGAGACCTGACCGGGCATTGCGGGTGTGGGCGTGTCTGTGATCTGTCGCGCAAAACGCGCTCAAAGTCGCTAGCAACCCCCGCCACACCCGTGCTAATCGCCCAATCGTAATGACCGACGCATCCATCTCAAGCCTGCCCGAATACTTCCGCTACCGCGTGAATCGCGATCTGAGAGTCGTGGGCGCTTGGTTTGCAGAGAAATGGCGCAACAGCTGGCTGTTCAAGATTGCAGCCGTGCTGGCAGGGCTTTTCATCGTTCTTTGGGTGGCGCTGTTCGTGTGGCTCGCGAGCGACCTGCCGGACGCGGAAAGCCTCGTCGATTACGAAACTCCATTGCCGACAGTTGTGCGCGGGATCGATGGCGAAATCGTGCATTCCTACGCCCGCGAACGGCGGGTGCAGCTTCAATATCCCGATTTCCCGGAGATGCTCGTTGGCGCCTATCTGTCGGCGGAGGACAAGACGTTCTTCAGCCATGGAGGGGTCGACTTCACCGGCACCGCCAACGCAGTGGTCGACTATGCGACCAAATACGGCTCGGGCGACCGGGCGGTGGGCGGTTCGACCATCACCCAGCAGCTCGCCAAGATCCTGCTTCTGGGCGACGAGTATTCGGTCACGCGCAAGCTCAAGGAGATGATCCTCGCGAGCCGGATCGAGGGCGTGCTGAGCAAGGAGGAAATCCTCGAGCTCTATCTCAACGAGATTCCGCTGGGGCGTCGCAGCTTCGGCGTTCAGGCCGCCTCGCGCGCCTATTTCGACAAGGATGTCGGCGATCTCGAACTGCACGAAATGGCGTTTCTCGCGATCCTGCCGAAGGCGCCCGAGCGCTATGGTCGCAAGGGACAGGAAGACGCGGCGATCGAACGCCGGGATTTCGTGCTGCAGCAGATGGAAGAAAACGGCTACATTACCGAGGCGCAGCGCGCCGAAGCTGCCGCAAAACCGCTCGGCCTCGTTACCCAGCGCAGCCAGCGATCGGTCGATGCCGGGTACTTCCTCGAAGAAGTGCGCCGCCAGCTTATCGACCAGTTCGGCGAAACCGCGGAAGACGGCGAAAACAGCGTCTATGCCGGTGGACTGTGGGTGCGCACTTCGCTCGATCCCGAATTGCAGGAAGCTGCCCGCAAGGCTCTGCGTGCCGGTCTGATGCGCTATCATGGTTCACGCGGATGGACCGGCCCGATTGCGACCATCGATGTCAGCGAGGGCAATTGGGCGGGCCAGCTCGCCAGCTCTTACCTCGGCATCCGCTACGAGGACTGGCGTGTCGGTGTCGTGACGCAGCGCAGCGGATCATCCGCGACTATCGGATTTTCGAACGGAAACGAGGCTCCGCTCACGGGTCTCCCCAACGCCTTGAAGGCGGGGGACGTGATTGCGGTCAAACCCTCGGGCAATGGTTTTGCTGTCGCCTCCGTCCCCGGAGTATCCGGCGGCTTCCTGGCCGAAGCGGTGCAGACCGGGCGGGTCCTTGCGATGCAGGGCGGGTTCGATCACCGTCTTAGCGATTTCAACCGAGCGACGCAGGCGGAACGCCAGCCGGGTTCGACGATCAAACCTTTCGTCTACGCCGCAGGCCTCAATTACGGCCTCACCCCGGCGTCCGAGGTTCCGGACAAGGAATTCTGCGTCTGGCAGGGCGCGCGGCTCGGGAACAAGTGCTTTTCCAACTTCGGCGGATCGCGCGGGGGCGGTGTTTACCCCATGCGCTTCGGGCTCGAGCAAAGCCGCAACCTGATGACGGTGCATATTGCATCGGAGGCGGGGATCGAAAACGTGGTCGATACCTTCAAGGCAGTCGAGATCGGTGATCACCCGGCGTTTCTTTCGAGTGCGCTCGGAGCCGGCGACACCACGGTCGAGCGCATGGTGAATGCCTATGCCGCACTCGCCAATCACGGGCGCCTGCACACGCCGACGGTGATCGACTACGTTCAGGACCGCCACGGCAAGGTCATCTGGCGCGCCGACAAGCGCCGGTGCCAGGGCTGCAGCATGCCGGAATGGGATGGAAATCCGATGCCCCGCTTAGGTCCGATGGGCCGAGAGGCGATGGACCCCCGGACCGCTTTCCAGGTCGTGCACATGCTCGAAGGGGTGGTGACACGCGGCACCGCCACACGGTTGCGCGACCTCGAATTGCCGCTGTTCGGCAAGACCGGAACCACCACCGGCCCGACAAACGCGTGGTTCGTGGGCGGTACGCCCGAAATCGTGGCGGGGGTCTATCTCGGATACGACCAGCCGCGAAACCTCGGCGGCTACGTTCAGGGCGGGAACACCGCCGCTCCGATCTTCAAGCAGTTCGTGCAAGAGACGCGCGAGCGCTGGCACGATGAGCCTGCAGTCGCTCCTCCGGGCATTCGTATGGTCCGAATCGACCGCCGCACCGGCAAGCGCGTGTTCGATGGCTGGCCGACCGACGATCCCAAGGCAGCGGTTATCTGGGAGGCGTTCAAGCCCGATACCGAGCCTTCGCGTTCGACCCGGCAGGACGAAATCGCGGCCAAGCGCGACGAGATCCTGGAGCTGATCAGGGCGGGGCGCGAAGGTCGGCTCGGGATGGGTGAGGGCAATACGAACCAACCGAGCAACTTCGTCGAAGAACAAGGCGGCATCTATTGATCCGTGACCCGGAAACCCTTTCTGCGCGCATGAGTTTAGCCGGTATGACGAATTATCTTCGCAATCTCGCCGCCGCCAGCCTGCTAGCGCTGGGCCTTGCCTCACCCGCTGCCGCCGAACTGCCGGTCGGGGAAAGCGCACCCGTGTTCAGCACGCGTGCCGCCCTGGCGGGTGAGGAATTCGGCTTCTCGCTGCGCAGCGCGCTCGCGAAGGGACCGGTGGTGATCTATTTCTACCCCAAGGCCTTTACTCAGGGGTGCACGCTTGAGGCGAACGCTTTCGCCGACAACATGCCGGAATTCAAGGCGGCGGGCGCAACCGTAATCGGTATGTCGGCCGACGATATCGCAACCCTCAAGCGCTTCAGCCGCGAGGAATGCCGCGACGCGTTTGCGGTCGGCGTCGCGTCGGCGAATCTCCTTAAGGCCTACGACGTGGCCCGCGAAAACTCGCCGCTCGCCAAGCGCACGTCCTACGTCATTGCGCCCGATGGCAAGATCACGATGGTCTATTCCAACAGCGACTATCGCGAGCACGTTTCGCGCACGCTCGCGGCGGTGAAAGCGCTTTCCAAGTAGGGTGGCCATATAGGAAGGCGAGCCGGGGAGGTCGCTCCCCGCAACGCTTTACAATCGCGTCCTCAGCGTTAAGCGGGGCGGCAAGACCTATTTCAAGGAACGACCTATGCGGGCCGAGGCCCAAGCCAATATCGACCGGATTGAGGCAGCGCTCGATCTGGTGCGTCAATCGCTCGATTGGGAGCGCGCTTTGCGCCGCCTCGACGAGCTGAATGCGCGTGTGCAGGACCCGAACCTGTGGGACGATCCCAAGGAAGCGCAGGCCGTCAGCCGCGAGCAGAAAAATCTCGAAAGCGCGGTCAACACGGTGAGGGAAATCTCCGCCGAGATGGACGACGCGATCGAATTCATCGAGATGGGCGAGGACGAAGGCGAGGAAGGTATCGTCAATGACGGCCTCAAGAGCCTAGAAAAGCTCGCCGCGCGCGCCGATGCCGACAAGGTTCAGGCGCTGCTTTCTGGCGAGGCGGACGGCAACGACACCTATATCGAAATCCACGCAGGGGCCGGCGGGACCGAGAGCCAGGACTGGGCGGAAATGCTTTTCCGCATGTATTCGCGCTGGGCCGAGCAACGCGGGTTCAAGGTCGAGACGGTGGAATACCAGGCGGGAGACCAGGCCGGGATCAAGTCCGCCACCCTGCTGATCAAGGGCGAGAACGCCTATGGCTACGCCAAGACCGAAAGCGGCGTGCACCGTCTCGTGCGGATCAGCCCGTATGACAGCTCGGCGCGGCGCCACACCTCTTTCAGCTCGGTCTGGGTCTATCCGGTGATCGACGACGATATCGAGATCGAAATCGACCCGTCGGATCTCAAGATCGATACATATCGTGCCTCGGGCGCAGGCGGGCAGCACGTCAACACGACCGATTCCGCCGTCCGCATCACCCACCAGCCGACCGGTATCGTGGTCGCCAGCCAGAACGATCGCAGCCAGCACAAGAACCGCGCGACCGCGATGAACATGCTCAAGGCGCGTTTGTTCGAGCGCGAAATGGCCGAGCGCGAAGCCGCGGCGTCGGGCGAGTATCAGGAAAAGAGCGATATCGGGTGGGGTCACCAGATCCGGTCCTATGTGCTCCAGCCGTACCAGATGGTGAAAGACCTGCGCACCGGCGTCACGTCGACGAACCCCGATGCGGTTCTCGACGGTGCGATCGACGAATTCATCGCGGCATCGCTCGCACAGCGCGTTACCGGCGAGACTGTCGAGGTGGAGGACGTCGAGTGATGCGAGCCGCGGCGCTTGGTCTGGCCTTGGCTTCCCCGCTGATATCGGGGTGCGAGCCGATCGAGGATGCGCCCGACCGCCCGGCGAGTGCAATCGAATTCCCGCTGCCCGACCGTCCGGTCGCCGATGTCATCTCCAACCAGTTTTCCAACGAGGATGCCCGCGACGAGCGCAACGAAGCGCAGATCGTGATGGATCTCGCCGACATAACGCCCGGTATGACCGTCGCCGATATCGGCGCGGGCGAGGGCTACTACACCGTACGGCTTGCCGAACGGGTCGGTACCGACGGACGGGTGCTTGCGCAGGATATCAGCCGCGAGGCGCTACAGCGGCTCGGGCGAAGGGTCGAACGCGAACGGTTGGAAAACATCTCGATCAAGCTGGGCGAGCCCGACGATCCGCAGCTTCCGGTGGACAGTTTCGACCGGATCTTCCTCGTCCACATGTATCACGAGGTCACCGAACCCTACGCTTTCCTGTGGCGGATGTGGCCGGCTCTCGCAGCGGAAGGACAGATCATCGTCGTCGATGTCGACCGTCCAACCGATCGCCACGGCATCCCGCCCAAGCTGTTGTTTTGCGAGTTCGACGCGGTCGGATACGACCTCGTCGAATTTATCGAACGCCCCGACATTCGCGGTTATTTTGCTCGGTTCAAGCGGGGCGAAGAACGCAGCGAACCCGCCGCCATCGAGGCGTGCAGCAACGGGTAGAATGTAAGCGCTTTCGACGGGACCGACATCGTGTTTGCAAACCGCATTCAATTCCCGGCGAAAAGCCCATGCGCCCTTTCCACCGACAATGCGGGGTGCTAGTCGCCGCCTCGTCCAGAATACCGCAACGAGGGGAGTATCGCCGGGGATGACAGATTTCCCAACCAGCTTTGACCGTGAAGACCTGTTGAAATGCGCACGCGGTGAATTGTTCGGCCCCGGCAATGCGCAACTGCCCGAACCGCCGATGCTGATGATGGACCGGATCACCGACATTTCCGGCGATGGCGGCGAACATGGCAAGGGCCATGTCGTGGCGGAGTTCGACATCACACCGGATCTCTGGTTTTTCGAGTGCCATTTTCCCGGCAATCCGATCATGCCCGGCTGCCTCGGCCTGGACGGGCTCTGGCAGCTGACCGGCTTCAATCTCGGTTGGCGCGGTTGGCAAGGCCGCGGCTACGCTCTGGGTGTGGGCGAGGTGAAGCTCACCGGCATGGTGCGGCCCGATCGCAAATTGCTCACCTATTACGTGGACTTCACCAAGGCCGTGCAAACCCGGCGTCTCACCATGGGCGTGGCCGATGGCCGCGTCGAAGCCGATGGTGAAGTCATTTATCAAGTCAAAGATATGAAAGTCGCCCTGTCTGAGGCCTGAGTGGCCAAAGGGCGGAAAAGGGGATCATGCGTCGCGTCGTCATAACAGGTCTGGGGATCGTCTCATCGATCGGCAACAATGCCGAAGAAGTGCTGGCTTCGCTGAAGGCCGGCAAATCGGGCATCACCTTTAACGAGGATATGGCCGAACACGGTTTCCGCTCGCAGATTGCCGGTGCGGTGGATCTCGATGTTTCGGAGCATGTCGACAAGCGCACCTTGCGCTTCATGGGGCCGGGGGCCGCCTATGCCCATATTGCCATGGGGCAGGCGATTGCCGATGCCGGGCTGGAGGAGAAAGACGTCGTCAATCCGATGACCGGGGTTATCGCCGGATCGGGCGGACCGTCGACTTCGGCGATGCTGGCCGCGCACCAGACCGTGCTCAAGACCGGCAGCACCAAGCGTATCGGGCCTTTTGCCGTGCCGAAGACGATGTCCTCCACCGTGAGCGCCAATCTTGCCACCGCCTACCAGATCAAGGGGATGAACTTCTCGATCACGTCGGCCTGTTCCACCTCGCTGCATTGCATAGGCATGGCAGCGCAGCAGATTGCGCTGGGACAGCAGGACGTGATGTTCGGCGGCGGCGGCGAGGAACTGGACTGGACACTTTCATGCCTGTTCGACGCGATGGGAGCGATGTCGAGCAAGTATAACGACACGCCCGAACGCGCGTCGCGCGCCTTCGATGCGGATCGTGACGGTTTCGTGATCGGTGGCGGCGGCGCCATCGTGGTGCTGGAAGCGCTCGAACATGCGCAGGCCCGCGGCGCAAAGATCTACGCCGAAGTCTCCGGTTTTTCCGCCACTTCCGACGGTGCCGACATGGTCGCCCCCTCTGGAGAAGGCGGTGAACGGGCGATGCGCGGAGCACTGAAGACGCTGAGCGAAGATCGCTCGGTCAGCTACATCAATGCTCACGGCACCTCGACCCCGGTAGGCGATGTTGGCGAGATCGAGGCGGTACGCCGGGTGTTCGGCGAAGGTTCGACCCCGCCGGTCAGTTCGACCAAGTCGATGACCGGTCACAGTCAGGGCGCCACCGGCGCGCAGGAAGCGATCTATTGCCTCCTCGCTTTGGAGCACGATTTCATCATTCCGTCGATCAATGTCGAAACGCTCGATCCGGCGCTCAAGCCGGAGGAGATCGCCACGGAGATCGTGGAGAATGCCGGGCTGGATACGGTGATGACCAATTCGTTCGGATTTGGCGGCACCAATGGTTCGATGCTGCTGTCGAAGTTCCGCGGTTGAGCGCAAAGCGCAGGCCAGAAGGCCGATAGGTGAGGGGAGTGAGAATGGGCGTGCTTGCAGGAAAACGCGGCCTCGTGATGGGCGTCGCCAACGATCGATCGATCGCCTGGGGGATTGCCAAGGCCTGTGCCGAGGCGGGTGCGGAACTCGCCTTTACCTATCAGGGTGAGGCTTTCGGCAAGCGCCTGGCGCCGTTGGCGGAGAGCGTTGGCTCGGATTTCATGCTCGACGTGGACGTAACCGATGACGCCTCGCTCGACGCGGCGTTCGCTGCCTTGCAGGAACGTTGGGGACGGCTCGATTTTCTCGTCCACGCCATTGCCTACTCGGACAAGTCCGAACTGACCGGCCGGATCGTCGATACGACGCGGGCCAACTTCAAGAATTCCCTCGATATTTCCGCCTACAGTTTCATCGACGTTGCGCGCCGCGCGCATCCCATGATGCACGAGCATGGCGGTACGCTGCTCACGTTGACCTATATGGGGTCGACCCGTGTCACCCCGAATTACAACGTGATGGGCGTGGCCAAGGCCGCACTCGAAGCGGCGGTACGCTATATGGCCAACGATCTTGGCCCCGAAGGCATCCGCGTGAACGCGATCAGCCCCGGCCCGATGAAGACGCTGGCAGGCTCCGCCATCGGCGGCGCGCGCCGGACCTGGAAGCACACCGAGGCAAACGCGCCGATGCGCCACAACGCCACGCTCGAAGCGGTGGGCGGCACGGCGGTGTACCTGTGCTCGGATGCCGGGAACTGCACGACCGGAGAGATCATCCGTGTCGATGGCGGTTTCCACGTGCTCGGCATGCCGCAGCACGAGAATCTTTGAACCGGATTACTCGCGCAGCATCACCTGGCGCTGGTCGGTGCCGCGGAAGTACTGGTCAAGCACCACGTCGAGCAGGCCGAGCGCCATCATCACCATCGGCGAGGCGCTGAGGGTCTTCGCGGCTTCGGCTCTGCCTGCCTCGCGCCGCCAGCGACGGGCATCGGCGGGAGTGGCGTTGGCAGGGAGTTGGGCTTGCAGGTCGGCAAGCGCTTTGACGCCCTGTTCGATGCGAGCCTCAGCTTCGGAATAGGTGATCATCTCCGCTTCAAGCGCCTTCAGTGTGGAGCAGCGGAACGTGCGGCAGGTTTGCGGGCGATCTTCGTATACAGTGCAGAACGCGCCTTTGAGGCACGGGCAGGGGAGACCGAATGCGGTCTTGCCTTCCTTCTCTATGATCGTCAGGCCGGCATCGCGCACCCGATCCTTCTCGTCGTCGCTTAGCGGTCCGAAGTCGAACAGTGCGCCGTTGCAGCACAGGCCGCACTTCACGCACAGATCGCTCGCTGTCCGATTTTCCCCCACGTCCTGGCGCATAGCACGAATTCCGCATGATTGGGATGGCGCGGCTCAGATCAGCCGATCAGCGCGGTCAGCACCTGGTCGGGTGGTCGATGGCCGTCGGCCCAGAAGCGGATATTTGCGATCACCTTCTCGCCCGATGCTTCGCGTCCCTCGACCGTGGCGCTGCCGATATGAGGCAGCGTCATGACGTTTGGATGCTCGAGCAGGCGCGCGTCGACATGCGGTTCGTCCGGATAGACATCGAGCCCCGCGCCCGCGAGCTTTCCCGATTGCAGCGCGTCGAGCAGCGCTTCCTGATCGATCAGCTCTCCGCGCGCGGTGTTGATGATGCTCGCTCCGTCTTTCATCAGCGCGATCCGCCGCGCATCGATCATGCCGTGATTCTCGTCGTTCAGCGGGCAGTGCAGCGTCAGGATGTCGGCCTCGGCCACCAGCGTATCGAGATCGGGAACGTAACGCGCGCCGAGCATCTGTTCGAGCGCCTGCGGCACCTGCCTGCGGTTGTAATAGGCGACCTCCAGACCAAAGGCGCGGGCGCGGTGCGCGACCGCTTGGCCAATCCGCCCCATGCCGACGATGCCGAGAATCTTGCCGCCGAGCTTTCGTCCGAGGAGACCCGAGGGCGCCCATCCGGTCCATTCGCCACGCCGCACAAGCGCGGTCCCTTCGCGGATGCGGCGAGGGACGCCGATGATCCCCGCCATTGCAATATCGGCGGTGTCGTCGGTGAAGACCCCGGGCGTATTGGTCACGATGATCTTGCGCTTGGCGGCAGCGGGCAGGTCGATGTGCTCGGTTCCCGCGCCGAAATTGGCGATGAGGCCCAGACGATCTCCGGCGGCTTCGATCATTGCGGCGTCGATCGTATCGGTCACGGTCGGCACCAGCACATCGCAACCCTGCATCGCCGCAATCAATTCATCGCGGCTCATCGGCGTGTCTTCGGCGTTGAGCACGACGTCGTAAAGCTCGCTCATGCGCGCTTCGACCGACGGCATCAGATGGCGCGTCACCACGACTTTGGGCTTGCCCGAGGGAAAGTGCGGCGGAGTGTGTGTTGCGGCCATGCAAGCGGGCTAGGACCAGAGAGGCAGGGCGGTCAAGATGTCGGGTGGCGAAGCCTTGTGATAGCGCGATTTTGTACGCTTGAAGCGCGCCGCACTCCGGCGCTATCAGCAGGGGCATGACCGCCCTTCGTTTCTTCGCCGTTCTTGCGCTTTGTGTGCTGCTCGCCACCGTGATCGTGTTGGCTCCGGCGCGCGCGCAGGACCGCGAAACGCCTTACTGGGCGTCACTGCGCTACGACGAGGTGCGGATGCGTGTGGGGCCGAGCCAGGAATATCCGATCGAATGGGTGTATCGCCGCAAGGGATTGCCCGTGAAGGTTATCCGCGTGCGCGAAGGCTGGCGGCTCGTCCAGGATCACGAGGGCGACCAAGGCTGGATTGCATCGAGCCAGCTTGATCCCGACAAGGGGGCGATCGTGATCGGCGAGGGGCTGGCAGAGCTGCGGGCCGACCATAGCGGTTCCTCGGCGCTGCAGTGGCGCGCCGAACCGGGCGTTGTGGGCAAGCTGCTGCGCTGCGACGAGGAGTGGTGCGAGATCGACGTAACCGGTCGCATGGGTTGGGTGCGGCAAGAGCGCCTGTGGGGCGCGGGCGCACCCTAGCGTCTTATTCCTCCAGCGGCGTGACGGTGTAGCTCTCGGAGCCGTCTTCGCGCGTTGTCGTGAAGCTGCCGTCTTCGTCGACCTCGCCGTTGGTCCAGCAGCGCTCTTGCGCTTCCTCGCCGTCGCCTTCGGGATCGAAGCACATGAGCTCGCCGCGCTGTTCCCATGTGCCGTTGCCGACTTTCTCACCCGCATCGTCGAGATCGACATAGGTGCCGTCCTCGGAAAGCCGGGTCCGGGAATACACCTGTGTGCCGTCACCGACCGCGTAGAGGCCCGGCTGCATCAGGTTCACCGAGACAATTTCCGAAGCATCGGTCGTATCCCCCGCGGCTTCCCCATCCGGTGCCGCGGTTTCACCCGAGCACGCTGCGAGCCCAAGTGAAACGCATGCTGCGAGACCAAGTGCATTCTTCATGATCAATTCCCCCCTGATTGAATCCTAGACCAGCTCGACGGCAAGCGCAGTCGCTTCGCCCCCGCCGATGCACAGGCTCGCGACGCCGCGCTTCTTGCCCTGCTGCTTGAGCGCATTGAGCAGCGTCACGATGATGCGGGTACCCGAGGCGCCGATCGGGTGGCCGAGCGCGGTCGCGCCGCCATTCACGTTGATCCGGTCATGCGGGATACCGATGTCGCGCATCGCGAACATCGCAACGCAGGCGAAGGCCTCGTTGACTTCCCACAAATCGACGTCGCCGACTTCCCATCCGGCGTTCTTGAGCACCTTTTCGATGGCGCCGACCGGTGCGACGGTGAAGTCCTTCGGTTCGCGCGCGTGGGCGGCGAGGGCGACAATCTTGGCAATCGGCTGCGCGCCCTTTTCCTTGGCTACGCTCTCGCGTGTAAGCACCACGGCGGCAGCGCCATCGGAGATGGAACTCGAAGTTGCGGCGGTGATCGTGCCGTCCTTGGCGAAGGCCGGACGCAGCTGCGGGATCTTGTCGGGCATACCCTTGCCGGGCTGCTCGTCTACCTCGACCGTGACTTCGCCCTTGCGGGTCGCGAAGGTCACCGGGACGACCTCTTCTGCGAAAGCGCCGGTGGCGATTGCATCGTTGGCCCTGCGGAGCGACTCGATCGAATACGCGTCCTGGTCTTCGCGGGTCAGCTGGTATTCGTCGGCGGTGTCCTGCGCGAAGGTGCCCATCGCGCGGCCTTCCTCGTAAGCGTCCTCCAGCCCGTCGAGGAACATGTGGTCGTAGGCCGTATCATGACCGATGCGCGCGCCCGAGCGGTGCTTCTTGAGCAGGTAGGGCGCGTTTGTCATGCTCTCCATGCCGCCGGCAACGACCATGTCGATCGTGCCGCTGGCTAGCGCTTCCGCGCCCATGATCACGGTCTGCATACCGCTGCCGCATACCTTGTTGACGGTGGTGGCTTCGACCGACTTGGGCAGGCCGGCTTTCAGCGCTGCCTGTCGCGCGGGAGCCTGGCCAAGACCAGCGGGAAGCACGCAGCCCATGTAGGCGCGGTCGATGTCTTCACCGGCAATCCCGGAGCGTTCCACCGCCGCCTTGACGGCAGTTGCACCGAGATCGGTGGCCGACACATCGGAAAGCGCGCCCTGCATGCCGCCCATAGGTGTGCGGGCGTAGGACAGGATCACGATCGGGTCATTGGCGGAAAAGGTCATGGTTTGCTCCCTGGGGAAGGATGGATGTCGTGGCGCCGGTCTAATGCTGCGCTGCGGCAAAGGCAATTCGAACGGCGGGTGAATTCGTATTAGCTTGTCAGTCCCGCGGCTTTGCGCAAGACTGGTCGCAAATCAAAACCAAATTTCCTCTTGGAGAGACCATTATGGCCGACGATCGCCGCGACGAACTCGAAGCCCTGCTCAAACGCCAGCGCGATGCCTTTACCGCGTCGCGCCCCGAAAGCATGTCCATGCGCAAGGATCGGATCAAGCGCGCGATGGCGCTGCTTAAGGAGCATGGCGAGAACCTGTGCAAGGCGATGAGCGCCGATTTCGGCAATCGTTCGATGCACCAGTCGATGTTGACCGACATCGCCGGGACGGTGGGTGCGGGCAAGCACGCACTCAAGCACATGGACAAATGGGCCAAGGGTGAAAAGCGGCCCGTACAGTTCCCGCTCGGGCTGCTCGGCGCCAAGGCCGAAGTGCGTTACGAACCCAAAGGCGTGATCGGTATCCTCAGCCCGTGGAATTTCCCGGTCAATCTCGCATTCGCGCCGCTGATGCAGGTGCTAGCGGCGGGCAATCGCGCGATGATCAAACCGAGCGAGTTTACCGAGCGCACCAGCATGCTGATGGCCGAGTTGGTCGACGAGTATTTCACACCCGATGAAGTCGCGGTGGTGACGGGCGGCCCCGAAGTCGCGGCGGCATTTTCCGAGCTGCCGTTCGATCATCTCGTCTTCACCGGATCGACCCCGACCGGGCGTTTGGTGATGCAGGCGGCGGCCAAGAACCTCGTCCCCGTCACGCTTGAACTCGGCGGCAAGTCGCCTGTTTTCATGGGGCGCAGTGCCGATTTCGCCAAGGCGGGCGAACGCATCGCGCTCGGCAAGATGATGAACGCCGGACAGATCTGCCTCTCGCCCGACTACATGTTTGTCCCCGAGGACAAGCAGGACGAGGCGGTCGCGGGCGTATCGAACGGCGTATCCGCAATGTACCCGACGCTGCTCGAAAACGACGACTACGCCTCGATCGTGTCCGATCGTCATTTCGAGCGCCTCCAGGGCCTCGTCGAGGACGCGCGCGAGAAGGGCGCCGAGGTAATCGAGGTCAATCCGGGCGGCGAGGATTTCAGCAACGCCAACCAGCGCAAGATGCCGCTCAATATCATCAAGAACGTCAATGACGACATGAAGGTCATGCAGGAGGAAATCTTCGGACCGGTGCTGCCGGTGATGACCTACAAGGCGATCGACCAGGCAGTCGATTACGTCAACGAGCACGATCGCCCGCTTGGGCTGTACTATTTCGGCGACGACAAGGACGAGCAGGAGCATGTGCTCACCCGCACGATCTCCGGCGGTGTGACCACAAACGACGTTATCTTCCATGTTTCAATGGAAGACCTGCCGTTCGGCGGGGTGGGTCCGTCGGGCATGGGCAGCTATCACGCGATCGAGGGCTTCAAGGAATTCAGCCACGCTCGCGCGGTGTATCACCAGCCCAAGATCGACATTGCCAAGCTCGGCGGGTTCAAGCCCCCTTATGGCAAAGCTACCGAGAAAGCCGCAGCCGGCATGATGAAGTAGGCAGGATCGGACACGGCTCGCACCCGCTGCGCCGGAGGTTCGATTTTCTGCAACATACATGCTTAGATTTGCCCGAGTCGCACCCTTGCGTGGGGGCGGCGACACGCCTAGACGCGCTCGCTAGGGATTAATCAAGTTGGACAGCGCCGTGGTCGACCTCAGCCAGTATCTCCCGATACTGATATTCATCTTCATCGCCTTCGGGCTTTCCGTCCTGTTCGTGTTCTTGCCGATGGGCGTTTCGCGCCTGACCGGCTCGCACAATCCGGACGCGGAAAAGCTCAGCGAATACGAGTGCGGTTTTCCTGCATTCGAAGATGCGCGTAGCCAGTTCGACGTGCGGTTCTATCTCGTTGCGATCAGCTTCATCATCTTCGACCTCGAAGCCGCGTTCCTGTTTCCCTGGGCGGTAAGTCTCGGTGAAACCCAATGGGTTGGATGGATCGGCATGATGACTTTCCTGTTCATCCTCGCCGTCGGCCTCGCCTATGAATGGAAGAAGGGAGCTCTGGACTGGGAATGAGCACCTCCAACAACACAACGATCATCCCGCCCACCGCGCCGATCGACGCGGCTGAGGCGGCTGCGACCATGCCGACCGCTCGCGGCGGCGAAGTGAAGCGGCCCGACGCCGACTATTTCAACGCGCTCCAGACCGAGGTGAATGACAAGGGTTTCCTTCTCACGTCGACCGAGGACGTGTTCCAGTGGGCGCGCACCGGGTCGCTGTGGTGGATGACCTTCGGCCTGGCGTGCTGCGCGGTCGAGATGATCCACGTCAACATGCCGCGTTACGACATGGAGCGCTTCGGCGCTGCCCCGCGCGCATCCCCGCGCCAGTCGGACCTGATGATCGTCGCCGGCACGCTCTGCAACAAGATGGCTCCGGCGCTGCGCAAGGTCTACGACCAGATGTCCGATCCGAAATACGTGATCAGCATGGGCAGCTGCGCCAATGGCGGCGGCTACTATCACTATTCCTACAGCGTGGTGCGCGGTTGCGACCGCATCGTGCCGGTCGACATCTACGTGCCGGGTTGCCCTCCGACAGCCGAAGCGCTCCTTTATGGCGTGATGCAATTGCAGCGGAAGATCCGCCGTGCCGGGACGATCGAGCGGTAATGGCTGCGCAGCGTCAGATAGGTTCTACGGCTGCCTGCCTGCTGGTACGCGATGTGCGAGCGGCGGCGGAGTATTATGCGGACAAGCTCGGCTTTGTCGCTCCGCAACTGCAGGAAGACGGCAATCCGCCTTTTGCGATCCCGCAACGGGATGATGTGTCCGTGATGCTCGCTCGCGCGCCCCAAGGCAAACCGGTTCAGGCAAATTGCACCGACATCGCCATGTTCAGCGCCTATTTCTGGGTTCGCGATGTTGATGCTCTTTATGAAGAGTTCAACGCAAACGGCGCGGACATCACTGAAAAGCCCACGGACCGAGCCTACGGCATTCGCGAGATCTATGTCCGCGATCTCGATGGTCACCTGATCTGCTTCGGCAGCGATATCGAAGAGACGACGCACTGATGACCGTTCTCCATTCAGCCCCCAAATTCGCCTCCAACGATGGCGTGATCGACACGCTTTCGGAAAGCATCAGCGTGTGGCTTCTCGACGCCGAGGAAGCCCATGGCGAGTGCATCTTCACGGTGCGGCGCGAGGCAATTGCCGACGTGCTTCAGATCCTTCGCGACGAGCACAAATACCAGCAGCTGATGGAAATCGCCGGGGCCGACTATCCCGATCGCGCCGAACGCTTCGAATGCGTCTACATGCTGCTGAGCCTGACGAAGAACCATCGCATCATCGTCAAGTGTTCGACAGACGAAAATACGCCGGTGCCGACCGTCACGACGCTGTGGCCCAACGCCGGATGGCTCGAACGCGAGGTGTTCGACATGTACGGCGTGACTTTCGCGGGCAACAAGGACCTGCGCCGGATTCTCACCGATTACGGCTTCGAAGGGCATCCGTTCCGCAAGGATTTCCCGATGACCGGCTATATCGAGCTGCGCTATTCCGAGGACGAAAAGCGCGTGGTCTACGAGCCGGTCGAACTCGCGCAGGACATGCGCACGTTCGAATTCCTCTCGCCATGGGAGGGTTCGGACTACGTGCTGCCCGGCGATGAAAAGGCCGATGGCGGACCGGATGTCGACAAGCCCAAGGTCACCGAAACGCCCAAGGACACCGGAGCCGGTGAAGAGGCCGAGGAAAACGCCGAGAACGGCACCGACGCGGTCCCGCCCGACATGATCGAAGTCGAAATCGAAGACGGTGGAAAGGAGGGCGAATAATCATGCAACTCGAGGAATCCCCCACCACCGACGGCAAGGTCATCTCGAACTACACGATCAATTTCGGCCCGCAGCACCCTGCAGCGCACGGTGTGTTGCGCATGATCATGGAGCTGGACGGCGAAGTGATCGAGCGGATCGACCCGCATGTCGGCCTGCTACACCGCGGCACCGAAAAGCTGATCGAGCATAAGACGTATCTGCAGGCGCTGCCGTATTTCGACCGGCTCGATTACTGCTCGCCGCTGTGCATGGAGCACTCCTATGTGCTCGCGATCGAGAAGCTGTTGAACCTCGAAGTTCCCGAGCGCGCGCAGTACCTCCGCGTGCTGTTCGCCGAGCTGACGCGCATCTGCAACCACATGCTCAACATGGGGGCGCATGTGCTCGACGTTGGCGCGTTCACGCCGAACTTGTGGATCATGGACCTGCGCGAAGACTGCATGAACTTCTTCGAGCGGGCTTCCGGAGCGCGGATGCACTCGGCGTGGTTCCGACCCGGCGGCGTGCACCAGGATGTGCCCGAAAAGCTGCTGGTCGATATTGGCGACTGGCTCGACAACCGGTTTTTCCAGCTGTTCGACGACGCGATGAGCCTCGTGATGGACAACCGCATCTTCAAGCAGCGCAATGTCGATATCGCCGTGGTGAGCCGCGAGGACGCGGTGGCATGGGGCTTCAGCGGCCCGATGATCCGCGCGGCGGGCATTCCGTGGGATTTGCGCAAATCGCAGCCCTACGATGTCTATGACCGCATGGATTTCGACATCCCGGTCGGCACAAATTCGGATTGCTACGACCGCTTCATGGTGCGCGTGAAGGAAGTGCGCGAGAGCGCCAAGATCATCAAGCAGTGTCTTGCCGAGATGCCATCGGGTCCGGTGGCGAGCACCGACGGTAAGGTTTCCCCGCCCAAGCGCGGCGAGATGAAGCAGTCGATGGAAAGCCTGATCCACCACTTCAAGCTTTACACCGAGGGCTTCCACGTGCCCGAAGGCGAAGTCTATGTCGCGACCGAAAGCCCCAAGGGCGAATTCGGCGTCTATCTCGTCAGCGATGGCACCAACAAGCCGTATCGCTGCAAGATCCGCCCGACCGCGTTCAGCCACCTGCAGGCGATGGACATGATGAGCAAGGGCCACATGCTGCCCGACGCGACCGCGATTCTGGGTGCGATCGACGTGGTGTTCGGGGAGTGTGACCGGTGATCGTTCGATCCGCTCCTTTTATTGCAGCGCTCGTGGCGCTTGCCGCGTGTACGGAGACGGAAGACAGCGTCCCGGAGAATGGCGCCAAAGTTGCGAAGGTCGAGCAGGGAGATTGGA
This sequence comes from Erythrobacter sp. GH1-10, assembly GCF_045363165.1. Taxonomy (NCBI): domain Bacteria; kingdom Pseudomonadati; phylum Pseudomonadota; class Alphaproteobacteria; order Sphingomonadales; family Erythrobacteraceae; genus Erythrobacter; species Erythrobacter sp. GH1-10. Next base: position 1,711,283 of record NZ_JBJFLP010000001.1, read on the forward strand.
GCTACGAACCCGATCCTGAAAGGCAATACGATCTAGTATCAGACCCGACCGCACCCACGGTTACCGACCTAGAGTCGCGAGGGCTGATCCAGATATGGTCGGATTATGACTCATATGCCTGCGGTCCAGCATGTGATGCTGAATACACCTACGCCTATTTCTACGGGGCTGAGAAGCCAAACGTGAGACAATCTGACAACCCGGTCGCAGATTTGAAGAACGCGTCCGATTTTCTGTGCCCAAATCCTCGCGAAAGGATTTCCCCTGATGACTGGCCTTGCGAACGATTGGAGAAGGAACGGCTAGATGGCTGACCGTTCCCCCGCACCCGATACGCCCGAGCTCCGTGAACGCTGGGGGTCCTTCGAATGGACCAAGGCGAACAAGGCGAAGGCCGACTGGCACATCGCCAAGTATCCCGAAGGCCGTCAGAAATCGGCGGTAATGCCGCTGCTCGACCTTGCCCAGCGGCAAGTCGGCGAGGAAACCGAGACGCAAGGGTGGCTGCCGCTGCCGGTGATCGAATATGTCGCCGCTTATCTCGACATGCCGGTGATCCGCGTGCTCGAAGTCGCGACCTTCTATTTCATGTACAACCTGAAGCCGGTCGGGAAGTACCACGTGCAGGTCTGCGGCACGACGCCGTGCATGCTGCGCGGTTCCGACGACATCATCGCTGCCTGCAAGGCGCGCGGGATGAAGAAGGGCGAGGTCTCCGAAGATGGCCTCTGGACCCTCACCGAAGTCGAATGCATGGGCAATTGCGCCACTGCGCCGATGGTCCAGATCAACGACGACAATTACGAAGACCTGACGGTCGAACGGCTCGACGCCGTCCTCGACGCGCTGGCCAAGGGTGAAACGCCGAAAGCAGGCACGCAGGAACCCGGCCGTCACACCTCCGAACCGAGCGGCGGTCCGACCACGCTCAAGGAAATGGTCGACGCCAATCACGACTACCGGGGCGAATGGTGATGGGCGTCGCCGAACTCCGGCGCACCGCGCGCACCATCATGTCGGCCGGCAGCGCTGCGGCGCTGCTGGGCATCGGCATCATGGTTCACGGTGAGATGGAATTCGGCGACGTGATTCTCGTCGGCGGTCTGGTCGCGCTCGCGATCGGATCGTTCCTGCTCGCGCGCACGCCGATGGGAGACAACAATGTCGACTGAACGCGGAGGTGCAGCATGAACGGAGCAGTGATCGCGCTCGCCATCGCGGGCCTCGTGGGCTTCTTTGCGGGAGCTTATCTCGCCGCGACTGGCAACCGTACGACCGGCATCGCGCTGATGAGTATGGGCCTGATCTTCCAGGTCCTGTGCCTGCGCCAGCTGAAACTCGCTAAGAAGAAGGATATCGACGATGCTGGCTGATAAGGACCGCATCTTCACAAACGTCTACGGCTACCAGGATTGGGGCCTGAAGGCGGCGCAGGCGCGCGGCGACTGGGACAACACCAAGGCGCTGATCGAGCGCGGCCAGGACGCGATCATCGAAGAGATCAAGGCGTCGGGCCTACGCGGGCGGGGCGGGGCAGGCTTCCCGACCGGCCTCAAATGGTCGTTCATGCCCAAGGAATCGAAGGACGGCCGCCCGAGCTTCCTCGTCATCAACGCCGACGAATCCGAGCCCGGTTCGTGCAAGGACCGCGAGATCATCCGCCACGATCCGCACAAGCTGGTCGAGGGCGCATTGCTCGCCGGTTTCGCGATGCGCGCGCGGGCGGCCTATATCTATATTCGCGGCGAATACATCCGCGAAGCCGAGACGCTGCAGGCAGCGATCGACGAAGCCTATGATGCGGGCCTGATCGGCAAGAACGCCAGCGGATCGGGCTACGATTTCGACGTCTTCATGCACCGCGGCGCGGGCGCCTATATCTGCGGCGAAGAAACCGCGATGATCGAGAGCCTCGAAGGCAAGAAGGGCCAGCCGCGTCTCAAGCCGCCATTCCCGGCGGGTGCGGGGCTCTATGGTTGCCCGACCACGGTCAACAATGTCGAGAGCATCGCGGTCGTCCCCACGATCCTGCGGCGCAGCGGGGCATGGTTCAGCTCGTTCGGGCGAGAAAACAACAAGGGGACCAAGCTGTTCCAGATCAGCGGCCATGTCGAAAAGCCGTGCGTGGTCGAAGAGGCGATGAGCATCCCCTTCCGCGAGCTGATCGAGAAGCATTGCGGCGGCATTCGCGGCGGGTGGGACAACCTGCTTGCGGTGATCCCGGGCGGGTCCTCGGTTCCGCTGGTCCCCGCCAAGGATATCATGGACGCCCCGATGGATTTCGACGGGCTCAAGGAGCTTGGCTCCGGCCTTGGTACGGCGGCGGTGATCGTGATGGATAAGTCGACCGATATCGTCCGCGCGATCAGCCGCATCTCCTATTTCTACAAGCATGAAAGCTGCGGCCAGTGCACGCCGTGCCGTGAGGGCACGGGCTGGATGTGGCGCGTGATGGAGCGCCTGCGCACCGGCGATGCGGCGATCGAGGAGATCGACATGCTGCACGAGGTGACCAAGCAGGTCGAAGGACACACCATCTGCGCGCTCGGCGACGCGGCGGCCTGGCCGATCCAGGGCCTGATCCGCCACTTCCGCCCAGAGCTGGAGAAGCGCATCCACGAACACAACGCACAATTCGCAGAGGCGGCGGAATGAAATTCTTGGCCACGCTCTTTTGTGCCGCAATAATGGTGGGCGCTCCGGTCCAGGCTCAGGAAGAACCTGAGGCCAAGACGGGGTCGCGCCTGCAGGCTGAGCCAGAGCCCATGAAGACCAATCCCAAATCCTATAATTCAGATGAGAGCCGCAGGATTGCCAAGAAATTCGGCAATTGTCTTTTCGAGCGCCGCAAAGGCCAGTCGATCAATCTCCTGTCTGTCAGCGACTATTGGGCGATCGACTACGACAATCTCGGAGATGCAGGACATCTCCTCAGTAACCGCATTCTAATGGAGCAATGTCTGGGCAGAGTTGGGCGTCCCGGCATATCGGGCATCGGGATGCGTGTCTCGGACATTGCAATCCGATCGTCTCTGACCGAAGCGGCTTACCTCGATGTTTACGGCGATATGGACGATCCGATCACGATCGATCCGGATGCACCGGAGTTTCTGCCAAATCGCTTTTACGTCGAAGGCCCCACCCTTGAGAATGCTCGTGCGGCTGCGTCGATGTCTGACTGTGTGGTTTATCAAGCACCTGCAAAGGCGCACGCAATCGTTCACACACAACCAGCCAGTCGAGAAGAGAGGGCTGCAATCAAGGATATCGTCCCTGCTTTGGGTAATTGTATTCCCGCAGGCAAGCAGATGAAACTGGACATAGAAAGCATCAGGGCGTTCGTCGCCGAAGGCCTTTGGGCACGGAGCTATTACGGTCCAAAACTCAATAAATCCGAGGGCACAAACTAATGCCTAAAGTCACCGTAGACGGCGAAGAAATCGAAGTCCCGGCAGGCGCTACCGTCCTGCAGGCGTGCGAGCTGGCGGGCAAGGAAATCCCGCGTTTCTGCTATCACGAGCGCCTCAGCATTGCTGGCAACTGCCGCATGTGCCTCGTGGAAGTGAAGCCCGGCCCGCCCAAGCCGCAGGCCTCCTGCGCGCTGCCCGCTGCCGACAATCAGGAAATCCGCACCGACACGCCGATGGTCAAGAAGGCACGCGAAGGGGTGATGGAGTTCCTTCTCATCAACCACCCGCTCGATTGCCCGATCTGCGACCAGGGCGGCGAATGCGACCTGCAGGACCAGGCGGTAGCCTATGGCCGCGGCGGCTCACGCTACGACCGCGAGAACAAGCGCGCGGTGACCGAGAAATATATGGGCCCGCTGATCAAGACGATCATGACCCGCTGCATCCACTGCACCCGCTGCGTGCGCTTCTCCGAAGAGATCGCAGGCGTGGATGAAATCGGCGCGCTTTATCGCGGCGAGGACATGCAGATCACGACCTATCTCGAACAGGCGGCGGCGCACGAGCTTTCGGCCAACGTTATCGACCTGTGCCCGGTCGGCGCTTTGACGTCGCGACCCTATGCCTTCGAAGCGCGCCCTTGGGAGCTTAAACGCACGCTTAGCATCGATGTATCCGATGCGGTCGGCGCGAACATCTCGCTCCATTCGAAGGGCCGCGAAGTCATGCGCGCGCTTCCGCGCATCAATGACGACGTCAACGAGGAATGGCTTTCGGACAAAGGCCGCTACCAGGTCGATGGGTTGTCGAAGCGTCGGCTCGACAAAGTGTTCATGCGTAAGGGCGGCAAATTGCAGCCTGCCTCGTGGCAGGAAGCGTTCGATGCGATTGCAGGACAGCTCGAAGGCAAGAAATCGAGCATTGCTGCCGTCGCAGGCGACATGGTCGATTGCGAAACGATGTTCGCCGCCAAGGAGCTGCTCAAGGCGTGCGGTTCCTCGCTGGTCGAGGCGCGCCAGACCGGCATGACGTATGATGTCTCGAACATCGCGGCGGTCAATTTCAACTCGACGCTTGCGGGCATCGAGACCGCCGATTGCATCCTGATTGTCGGCAGCCATGTTCGCTGGGAAGCGCCGCTGGTGAACGTCCGCCTGCGCAAGGCGGTGAAGAACGGCGCGAAGGTGATCGTGGTCGGCCCCGAATGGGAAACGACCTATCCGGCGGAATTCCTCGGGCAAGATCTCAAGATCCTGAACCGGGTGCCCAAGGCCTTGGGCGATGCGATGAAGGATGCGGAACGGCCCGCAGTGATCCTCGGCGGCGCGGCTTTGGCGAACGGCGCGCTCGCACCGGCGCTCAAGCTGGTCGACAAGTTCGACCTCGTGAAGGATGGCTGGAACGGGTTCAACGTGCTGCACATGAGCGCAGCGCGGATGGGCTCGCTGATGCTCGATTTCACCGTGCCGGGCGGCATGGCCGACATCGCGGCGAAGAAGCCGAAGGTGCTGCTTAGCCTCGGCGCGGACGAGATGGATTACGAACCGTTCGCGGACAGCCTCAAGGTCTATATCGGCCATCACGGTGATGTCGGCGCGCATGCGGCGGACATCATCCTGCCCGCGGCGAGCTATGCCGAGAAGGACGGAACCTACGTCAACACCGAAGGCCGGGTGCAATTCGCCGAAAAGGCGGTGTTCGCGCCGGGCGATGCGCGCGAGGACTGGACGATCCTGCGCGCGCTTGCCGATGCGCTGGGCGTGAATGTCCGCTTCGACAGCTTCACCGAGCTGCAGGGCCAGATGATCGCCGAAGTGCCCGCGCTGGGCGAAGAGGGGCTGGCGGATTACGGAGCGCTGCCCAAGGCGGAAAGCGGCGCGAAGGTGGAAGGCTCGATCAGCGCCTATCCGATCAAGGACTTCTACCTCACCAATCCGATCGCCCGGGCAAGCGCGGTCATGCAGCAATGCTCGGCTGAATTGCTGCATGCCGACGAAATCAAGGAGGCGGCGGAGTGAGTGACGTTGACGGCCTTGTGATCACATTCAGCCTGATTTTTGGCGTTCTTGCGGCAATTGCCATCGTAAGCTGGTTCGCGCGGCGTTCATATCGCCGCACACGAAAGGACGCGCGCCTCATGAAGAAAAGTCTTGGCATCTACGTGGCCGATGAAGCTTCATATGACGCCGGTTTTGATGGTGGATTCGATGGCGGCGGCGACGGCGGAGGAGGAGGCGACTGATGACCGAATTCTTCCAATCTTTCGGCATGCCCTACGAATGGGCGTGGACCGTGGCGACGCTGGTCGGGATCCTCACGATCTCGCTGCTCGTGATGTTCTCGGTCGCGATGGTGATCTATGTCGACCGCAAGGTGCTCGGCGCGATCATGCTGCGTCGCGGGCCGAACGTGGTTGGCCCGTTCGGGCTGCTGCAAAGCTTCGCCGACGGGCTCAAGGTGTTCCTCCAGGAAACCATCATCCCGAGCGCCGCGAACAAGGGCATCTTCCTGCTCGCGCCGATCATCACCTTCACCGTCGCGCTCGCCGCGTGGGCAGTGATTCCGTTCTGGGACGGGGGCGTGGTGGCGGACATCAATGTCGGCCTGCTCTACATCCTCGCGATCAGCTCTTTGGGCGTTTACGGCGTGGTGATGAGCGGGTGGGCGTCGAATTCGAAATACCCGTTCTTCTCCGCCATGCGCGCCGCCGCGCAGATGATCTCCTACGAGGTCTCGATAGGCTTCATCCTCGTTTGCGTCGTGCTGTGGGCGGGGACGTTCAACATGAGCGGCATCGTGATGGCGCAGCAGGGCCACGGACTTGGTGTCGTGAACGGGTTCTTCTTCAACCCGCTGCTGTTCCCGATGTTCGTGGTGTTCTTCATCTCGGCACTGGCCGAGACCGCGCGCGCGCCGTTCGACCTGACCGAGGCGGAATCGGAGCTCGTCGCCGGGTACCAGACCGAATATTCGAGCATGGCATTCGCGCTGTTCTGGCTAGGTGAGTACGCCAACATCCTGCTGATGTGCTCGCTGTGCACGCTGCTGTTCTTCGGCGGGTGGCTGCCCCCGGTCGAGCTTGAGATCCTTTACTGGGTCCCGGGGATCGTGTGGTTCCTGCTCAAGACCTTCGTGTTCTTCTTCATGTTCAGCTGGATCTGGGCGACCGTCCCCCGGTACCGCTACGACCAGCTGATGCGGCTTGGCTGGAAGGTATTCCTGCCGATGAGCCTGATCTTTGTTGCTGCAATTAGCGGCTACCTAATGGCGACGGGGCATTTCGGCAAAGACCTTTCGCGTCTTGGTTCAGCCGAGCCGACGGTCGAGGAATTGGCGCTGGTAGAGGCTTCATCTGTTTGTCAGCTTCGAACGCCGGCCAACTACGAAAACCAATCCGTTGCTCCGACGAACGTCTACATCAAACGAGATTGGCGCGATAATCCGAGCAATCAGATTGAGATAGTTTACCCCGAGAAGTGGTCTGGGAAGCTCGAGTTTGAGATGACCGCGTCTAACGGGTTTGGCGGGAGTGGCCCTCTCAATTGGGTTGACGAACCAAGGCCTGTGAAGTTCGGATTGGGCGTCACCGACGTGATCCTCGATGACGGACCAGCATCCATCCTCTTTCTTGAATCTGAAACGAACCCCTTGATGGGCGATTGCCGCCCAGCGTCGAGGCTCAAAGCATGACCACCGCAACCCAGCTCCTCAAATCGTTCACCCTGTTCGAGTTCCTCAAGGCGCACGCGCTGACCTTGAAGTACTTCTTCAAGCCGAAGGTGACGATCAACTATCCCTTTGAAAAGTCGCCGCTCTCCCCGCGTTTTCGTGGTGAACACGCGCTCCGCCGTTATCCCAATGGCGAGGAGCGCTGCATCGCGTGCAAGCTGTGCGAGGCGATCTGCCCGGCACAGGCGATCACGATCGAGAGCGAACCGCGCGAGGACGGCAGCCGCCGCACCACGCGCTACGACATCGACATGACGAAGTGCATCTATTGCGGTTTCTGCCAGGAAGCCTGCCCGGTGGATGCCATCGTCGAGGGGCCGAACTTCGAATACTCCACCGAAACCCGCGAGGAGCTGCTCTACGACAAGGCCAAGCTGCTTGCGAATGGTGACAAATGGGAACGGGCCATCGCGGCCAATCTTGAAGCCGATGCACCCTATCGTTAGGGGCCTGCGCGGGACGGAAAAACAGGGATCATGATTCAAGCCATAGCCTTCTACCTGTTCGCAGGGCTTGTCATCGCAAGCGCCGTCATGGTGATCATGGCGCGCAACCCGGTGCACAGCGTCCTGTGGCTGATTCTCGCCTTCTTCAACGCGGCGGGCCTGATGGTGCTCGTCGGCGCCGAATTCATCGCGATGCTGCTGGTGATCGTGTACGTGGGCGCAGTCGCGGTGCTGTTCCTGTTCGTGGTGATGATGCTCGACATCGATTTCGCCGCCATGCGCGCGAGCTTCATCCGCAATTTCCCGCTCGGCATCGCGATCGCCGCGATCCTGCTTGCCGAACTGCTGCTGGGCGTTGGCGCGTATAATGCGGGCGGACTCGAGCTCGGCACCGCCGACGGCTCCGCGGCGCAGGGCGTCGGTCAAAGCAATATCGAGGCTATCGGCGGGCTGCTCTACGGCCGCTACATCCTGCTGTTCGAGATTGCGGGCATCATCCTGCTGGTCGCGATGATCGGCGCGATCGTGCTGACCTTCCAGGCGCCGCCGCCGGGTATCCGCGCGCGCCAGGATGTCGGCAAGCAGATCCGCCGCCGCCCGGAAGAGGCTACTGTCATGAAGAACCCCGAAGTGGGGCAGGGGGTCGAGCTGTGATCTCTTCTAGGAGCCACGTCGCCCCTGCGCAGGCAGGGGCCCAAATAAGCTTACGTCAAGCGTGCCATGCCCGTCATCTGGACCCCTGCCTTCGCAGGGGTGACGGTTGGAGGAAGTCGGCATGATTGGTATCGAACACTACCTCGTCGTGGGCGCGATCCTGTTCGTGCTCGGCGTGCTGGGAATTTTCCTCAACCGCAAGAACGTTATCGTCATCCTGATGGCGGTCGAGTTGATCCTGCTCGCGGTGAACATCAATCTGGTCGCTTTCAGTGCCTTTATGGACGACCTTGTCGGCCAAGTGTTCGCGATGCTGGTCCTGACCGTCGCCGCCGCTGAAGCGGCGATCGGGCTTGCGATACTCGTCATCTACTATCGCGGACGCGGCACTATCGCGGTCGACGATGTGAACCGGATGAAGGGATAAGCACCGGTGCAATCGATCCTTCTCATCGTTTTCCTGCCCTTGCTTGCGTCCATCGTCGCGGGGCTGACCAACAAGGCTGCGCCGAGCGTGTTCGCCAAGTCGATCACGACCGGCGCGCTGTTCGTCTCTGCGGCGCTTAGCTGGCCGATCTTCCTCGGGTTCCTCAACGGGAGCATGACTGCCGAAGTCGTGCCGGTGCTCAAATGGGTGCAATCGGGCGACATGACCTTCGACTGGGCGCTGCGTGTCGACGCGCTGACCGCCGTCATGCTGGTCGTCATCAACACCGTCTCGGCGCTCGTGCACCTCTATTCGTGGGGGTACATGGAGGAAGACCCGGATCAGCCGCGCTTCTTCGCCTATCTCTCGCTGTTCACCTTCGCGATGCTGATGCTGGTGACCGCCGACAACCTCGTCCAGATGTTCTTCGGATGGGAAGGCGTGGGGCTCGCGAGCTACCTGCTGATCGGGTTCTGGTTCAAGAAGCCGAGCGCAGGGGCCGCCGCGATCAAGGCCTTCGTGGTCAACCGTGTGGGCGATCTCGGCTTCATGCTCGGTATCTTCGGCACGTTCCTCGTATTCCAGACGACCTCGATACCGGCGATCCTCGAAGCCGCGCCTGCAATGTCGGGCAGCACCATCGGCTTCCTCGGCATGCGCCTCTACACCATGGATATCCTGTGCATTCTGTTGTTCATCGGCGCGATGGGCAAATCGGCGCAGCTGTTCCTGCACACCTGGTTGCCTGACGCGATGGAAGGCCCGACACCGGTTTCCGCGCTGATCCACGCGGCGACCATGGTGACTGCGGGCGTGTTCATGGTTTGCCGCCTGTCGCCGATGTTCGAGACCGCGCCGACTGCGCTGATGATCGTAACAGTGATCGGGGCCGCAACCTGCTTCTTCGCCGCGACCATCGGCACGACGCAGTGGGACATCAAGCGGGTGATCGCCTATTCCACCTGTTCGCAGCTGGGCTACATGTTCTTCGCCGCGGGCGTCGGTGCCTATGGCGTCGCGATGTTCCACCTGTTCACCCACGCCTTCTTCAAGGCGCTGCTGTTCCTCGGCGCGGGCTCGGTGATCCACTCGATGCACCACGAGCAGGACATGCGCTACTACGGCGGCCTGCGTAAGCACATCCCGGTCACGTTCTGGGCGATGATGGCGGGCACGCTCGCGATCACGGGGCTGGGCGTCTATCACTTGGGCGTGGGCTTTGCGGGCTTCTGGTCGAAGGATGCGATCCTCGAAGTCGCCTTCGCCCGCGGAACGGAAATTTCGACCATGGCGTTCTGGCTCGGCGTCACGGCTGCGCTGCTGACCAGCTTCTACAGCTGGCGCCTGATGTTCCTTACCTTCTGGGGCAAGCCGCGCTGGATCGAGAGCGAGCACATCCAGCACTCCGTCCACAAGACGCCCGAAGAGGCGGGCGCGGACACCACCGGCGGATACCACCCGCACGAAAGCCCTGTGTCGATGCTCGTCCCGCTCGGTCTGCTGACGGTCGGCGCGGTCGCGGCCGGTCAGGTTTTCGCACCGAGCTTCCTCGACGATGCAGCCTTCTGGGCCGGTTCGATCTTCTACAACGAGAACCTCATCCATGCGATGCACGCGGTGCCATACTGGGTGAAGTATTCGGCCTTCGTCGTGATGGTGATCGGCTTTACCGGAGCCTATTTCTCCTACATCGCCAAGCCCGACATCCCGGGCAAGTTCGTCGCCGCGTTCCCGTGGCTGCACCGCTTCGTTTACAACAAGTGGTACTTCGACGAGCTGTATGACCGCGTCTTCGTTAAGCCGGCTTTCTGGTTCGGCCGCCAGTTCTGGAAACTCGGCGATATCGGCACGATCGACCGCTTCGGCCCCAACGGCATAGCCTGGGTCGTGCAGCGCAGCTCGGTCGCGGCCAAGACGATCCAGTCCGGCTATCTCTACACTTACGCGCTGATCATGCTGCTCGGCCTGATCGCGGCAATTACCTGGGTTCTGCTGTAATGGACGGCTTTCCGATCCTCACCACGATGATGCTGGTGCCGCTCGTCGGCGGCCTGTTGTGCCTGTTTGCCGGCGACGCAGCCTCGCGCGGCGTCGCGCTGGCGACCACTCTCGCGACCTTCGTGCTGGGCGTGCTGCTGTGGGCCAATTTCGAGATCGGCGGAGCGCAGTGGCAGTTCACCGAGCGCGCCGAGCTTTTCGCAGGTTTTTCCTATGCGCTCGGGATCGACGGCATCGCGCTGATGCTGATCATGCTCAGCGTGTTCCTGATGCCGATTTGCGTGCTCGCCAGCTGGACTTCGATCACCAAGCGCGTCGGCGAATACATGGCGGCCTTCCTGTTCATGGAAGTGCTGATGATCGGCGTGTTCGCCGCGCAGGACCTGTTCCTGTTCTACATTTTCTTCGAGGCGGGCCTGATCCCGATGTACCTCATCATCGGTGTGTGGGGCGGGGACAACCGCATCTACGCGAGCTACAAGTTCTTTCTCTACACGCTGCTCGGATCGGTATTGATGCTGATCGCGATGTTCTGGATGGTCGCCGAAGCGGGTACCTCCGACATCCCGACGCTTATGCAGTACGATTTCCCGGCCAGCGCGCAGTTCTGGCTGTTCCTCGCTTTCTTCGCGAGCTTCGCGGTGAAGATGCCGATGTGGCCGGTGCATACGTGGCTGCCCGACGCGCACGTGCAGGCGCCGACCGCCGGCTCGGTCATCCTCGCAGGCGTGCTGCTCAAACTCGGCGGATATGGCTTCATCCGCTTCAGCCTGCCGATGTTTCCCGAGGCCTCGGGCGAGCTTGCCTGGCTTATCTTTGCGCTCAGCATGGTCGCGGTCGTCTACACCTCGCTCGTCGCGCTGGTTCAGCACGACATGAAGAAGCTGATCGCCTATTCCTCGGTCGCGCATATGGCGCTGGTCACTGCGGGCCTGTTCGCCTTCAATGTCCAGGGCCTCGAAGGCGCGATGATGATCATGCTCGGCCACGGCCTCGTCTCGGGCGCGCTGTTCCTGTGCGTCGGCGTGATCTACGACCGGCTGCACACGCGCGAGATCGACCGTTACGGCGGGCTCAGCATCAACATGCCGTTCTACGCGAGCTTCTTCCTGCTGTTCACCATGGCAAGCGTCGGCCTGCCGGGCACGAGCAACTTCATCGGTGAATTCCTCGCGCTGGCGGGTATCTATCAGACCTCGACCTGGGTGGCGCTCGTCTGCACCACCGGGATCATCCTTGGCGCAGGCTACATGCTTTACCTTTACCGCCGCGTGGCCTTCGGCGCGCAGAAGAACGAAGACGCGGCTGCCATGCCCGACATGGATGCGCGCGAATGGACCATGATGGGGGCGATCGCAGCCGTGGTGCTATGGATGGGCGTCTATCCCGAGAGCTTCCTCGCGCCCATGCGCGCCGACATTGCTGCGCTCGATGCGCGGATTGCGGCGGCTGCGCCTGCCGATGACAGCCAGCTCGCCGATGGCCCCGCACGAGCTGAGGCGGCCAACGCCATCGAGTTTCATGCTGGCGAAGGGGAGGCGCACTGATGGACTTCGCAGCCTCCTTCGCGCTGATCGCGCCCGAACTTCTCCTGACTGGCGCGGGACTGGCCCTGCTCATGGTTGCGGCGTGGGGCGGGGACAAAGCCGCTCGCTTTAACGCCATCGCCGCTGCCGCCGCGCTGTTCGGCGCAGGGTTCATGCTCGTTCCGGGCCTGCACTTCGGCACCGATGGGCCGGAAGTGATGGCATTCGGCGGATTGCTAAGGGTGGACAGCTTCGCGCTGTTCGCGAAGGCACTGATCTACCTCGCCGCCATCGGCTGTCTGATGGTCGCGCCGGCGTTCTTCAACAGTGCGGCTGCGGGCACCGAACGCGGGATGCGCGCGGAGTATCCGGTGCTGATTCTGTTCGCCGTTCTCGGTATGAGCATCATGGTCTCGGCAAACGATTTCATGTCGCTTTACCTCGGGCTCGAGCTCAACAGCCTCTCCTCCTACGTTCTCGCGGCCATCCTGCGTAAGGATGATCGCTCGGCAGAAGCCGGCCTGAAGTACTTCGTTTTGGGCGCGCTTGCCTCGGGCATCCTGCTTTACGGCATGAGCCTGCTCTACGGCTTCACCGGCGGTACCGATTTCGCGACCGTTCGCGCGGGTCTGACCGGCGAACTTTCGACCGGCGCTCTGTTCGGGCTCATCTTTGTCCTCGCTGGCCTTGCCTTCAAGATCGCTGCCGTGCCGTTCCACATGTGGACCCCCGACGTCTATGAGGGCGCCCCGACCCCGGTCACCGCCTTCTTCGCGACCGCCCCCAAGGTTGCCGCCGTCGCATTGACGGCGCGCGTGGTGGTCGAGGTGTTCGGCAGCCAGGTCCTCGCCTGGCAGCAGATCGTGATGTTCGCCGCACTCGCTTCGATCGTATTCGGCGCGCTCGGCGCAATCGGGCAGGAAAACCTCAAGCGCCTGCTCGCCTATTCATCGATCAACAATGTCGGTTTCATCCTGCTGGGCCTCGCTGTCGCAACCGAAGCGGGTGTCAGCGCGATGCTCGTGTATCTCTTCATCTATGTCGCGATGAGCCTTGGTGGCTTTGTCGCGCTTTTGATGCTGAGGAGCGAAGATGGCGATCTGTTCGAAACCTTCGCCGACATCCGCGGGCTTTCGGTAACCAAGCCGGCTATCGCGTGGTGCCTGTTGCTGACGATGTTCAGCCTCGCCGGCATCCCGCCGCTTCTCGGTTTCTACAGCAAGTTCGTGGTGTTCCAGGCGACCGTCGAAGCGGGCCTGATCGCATTCGGCGCGATCGCCATCGCGGCGAGCGTCATCGGCGCGTTCTACTACATCAAGTTCGTCAAAGTGATGTTCTTCGATGAACCCGCCGATGTAGTGAAAGGCCAGAGCGGCGCGGCGCATTGGGTGCTGCTGTTCCTGACCGCCGCGATTATTTCCCCGCTCGGTTACCTGCTCACGCCTTCGATTACCGATCTGGCAGACAAGGCGGCCGCTGCGCTGTCGATGGGGGTCTGACGGTGGCCTCGAAGGTCAAATACGTCGCGGAAACCGGCTCAACCAACGCCGACATTCTCGAAGCGTTGCAGTTCCGCCAGAAGTTCGACGAAGGTTATTGGCTGATCACCGACCGCCAGACTGCTGGGCGAGGGCGGCAAGGGCGCGTGTGGAGCGATGGGGCCGGCAATTTCATGGGCTCGACCGTTGTGACCCTGCAAAGCGGCGAGTACCCCGGGACCTCTCTTAACTTGCCCATAAGCATGGCGGTGCGCGCGGCCCTCGCCGAATTCGTGCCCGATCCGGCGGAGCTGATGCTCAAGTGGCCCAACGACGTCCTGCTGCGCGGGGCGAAGGTCTCGGGCATCCTTATGGAGCTTCACGACTTCCAGGTGGTGGTCGGCATCGGCGTCAATATCGCTTCTGCCCCCGAGATACCCGGACGCACGACCATTTCGGTAAGCGATGTCACCGATAATCCGCCCTCGCGTGACAGCTTCGCGAAGCGGCTGATGCATCACGTCGCTAACGAGATTGCGCGTTGGCGTTCTCTGGGCGAGACTGGCGTGCGCGCTCGCTGGCTCGGCTATGCGCATCCCAAGGGGACCCACCTGATCGTGCACGACCGGGAAGGGGACCTGCTTGAGGGCGACTTCGAAGGGCTCACCTCCGGCGGCGCCTTGCAGTTGAAAACCGAAGGCGGAAAGATCGTCACGGTCCATTCCGGCGATATTCTGATAAGGGACTAGTTCGCCGACGGGCGCGATCCGCGCATCACACTAAACGGAAGAACGCCATGCTGCTCGCTGCCGATGTCGGAAACACCAACGTCGTCTTTGCTCTGTTCGAAATCGATAGCGGGGGCGGTTATACGACCCGCGCGCGCTGGCGCATCGCGACCGATCCGCGGCGGACGGGTGACGAATACGCCGTCTGGTTGATGCAGCTGCTCAACATCGAAGGCGTGGCTCGCGAGGATATTACTCAGATCATCTTCGCATCGGTCGTTCCCCGCGCCGATCACAACCTTACCGTGCTTTCGCAGAAATATTTCGGCATCACGCCGTTGTTCGCCGGTCAGGGGAAGGCCGCGTGGAATTTCGAGATCGACGTGGATCAGCCGAGTTCGCTGGGAGCCGATCGCGCGCTCAACATCGTCGCCGCGCATCACAAGTATGGCGGCGACCTTATCGTGATCGATTTCGGGACTGCGACCAAGTTCGAGGCGATCGACTTCACCGGCGCCTATAAGGGCGGATCGATTGCCCCCGGGATCAATCTGTCGCTCGATGCATTGGTGGGCAAGACGGCAAAGCTTCCGCGCATCGCGATCCGGGCTCCGGAGAGCAAAAGCGTAATTGGGCGCAACACCGAGGATCAGATGTTGATCGGCGTGTTCTGGGGCTATGTCGCGATGATGGAAGGGATTGTCGAACGGATGAAGGCCGAGATCGGGCGTCCCGCAAAGGTTGTTGCGACGGGCGGTCTTGCAATCCTGTTCGACGAAGCGACCGACATCTTCGATCATGTCGATGCCGACCTCACCATCGAGGGATTGGCTATCATTGCGCGGCAGGCGACTGCGGCAGACCAATAATCCTGACTACGAGTATTCGTGAAAAAGAACTTCACTCCCGAAAACGAGCTGCTTTTCCTTGCCCTTGGCGGGTCGGGAGAGATCGGCATGAACGTCAATCTTTACGGCTGCAACGGCAAGTGGCTGATGGTCGATCTCGGCATGACGTTCTCGGGCAACGAATATCCCGGCGTCGACCTGGTCTTCGCCGATCTCGACTTCATCGAAGAACGCACCAAGGACCTGCTCGGCATCGTCCTGACCCACGCGCATGAAGACCATATCGGCGCGGTGCCCTATTTCGCGGGCGATCTCGGCGTCCCGCTTTATGCGACGCCGTTCACGGCCGATCTCGTTGCGCGCAAGCTCGAAGAAGCGGGGCTGCTCGGCCAGGTCGAACTCAACATCATCGAGGAAGACCACGGCCAGATCGATATCGGTCCGTTCAGCGTGACCTACATCCCGCTTGCGCACTCGATCGCGGAAGGCAATGCTCTGCTGATCGATACGCCGCATGGGCGCGTGTTTCACACCGGAGACTGGAAGCTCGACGAGGAGCCGATCATCGGCGAGCCGACCACCGAGGAAGAACTGCGCGAAATCGGAGACGAAGGCGTCCTCGCGCTGGTGTGCGACAGCACCAATGTCTTCAATCCCAATCCTTCCGGTTCGGAAGGCGCGGTGCATCAGGGGCTGATGGAGGAAGTCGCACGGCACGCCGGCAAGCGCGTGCTGGTCACTACATTTGCGAGCAACGTCGCGAGGCTACAGACGCTCGGCGAGGTCGCACGCGAGACCGGTCGAACGCTGTGCGTTGCGGGGCGGTCGCTCGATCGCATTATCGAGGTCGCGCAGGACAACGGTTACCTTCAGGATTTCCCTGAAACCGTTGATTTCGACACAGCCATGCGGTTGCCGCGCGGCGAAGTGTTGATCCTGGCTACCGGAGGGCAGGGCGAACCCCGCGCCGCGCTCGCCCGCATCGCCGAGGAGAACCACCCGCTCGAACTGGTCAGCGGCGACGTTGTGCTGTTCTCCTCGCGTCAGATCCCCGGTAACGAGATTGCGATCGGCAAGGTGCAGAATCGGCTCGCCGCTCGCGGGATCACCATGGTGACCGACAGGCAGAGCTTTATCCATGTCTCCGGGCACCCCGGACGCCCGGAACTTGAAGCGCTTTACGAGTGGATCCGGCCCGAAGTGCTGGTGCCAGTCCACGGCGAGATGCGACACATGCTCGAGCAGGCGCGGGTCGGCAAGGCCAACGGAATCCCGTACAATATCGTGCAGTCGAACGGCGATATCGTGCGTCTCGCTCCCGGTGATCCGGGGCGTATCGCACAGGTGCGCAACGGTCGCCTCGTGCTCGATGGCGACATCATCGTTCCCGCCGATGGCGATGCGATCACCATGCGCCGCAGGATAGGTTACGAAGGCGTTATGGTTGTCGTGCTCGTGCGCGGCGAACGACCGGTGATCGAGGCTGTCGGCCTTCCGCTCGATGAGGACATGCCCGAATTCCTCGAAGAGACCGAAGAGGATATCCTCAAGGCAATCGGCAAGCTCAAGGGCAGGGATGCACAGGACCCTGCCGCCGTACACGAAGCCGCGCGCATAGCCGCCCGCCGCGCCGCACGCCGCTGGGCCGGCAAGAGCCCGCAGGTGCGGGTGGTCATGCCTGGCCTCGTGCGTGAAGGGAGGGGATGATGGCGTGGACTTCGATCCTAGCGATCTATTTCCTGTTCTGGGTGATCATTGCCTTCCTGATGCTGCCGTTCGGCGTCCGCACCGCGGATGAGGAAGGTATCGAAAAGGTTCCAGGCCAAGCCGAAAGCGCGCCGGTCAATTTCCGTCCGGGAAAACTGGTGATCCGCGCGACCATCTTGTCCGCACTCGTCACCACCGTTTACGTACTCAATTACCAGTATGGCTGGATCGGCATCGATAGCCTCGATCTCCTGCCCGAACCGCCGAGCCAGTATGGCAGCGAAGACTAGCCGAAAATCTGCCTAGGTGCGGAAGCGCTCGATTGCCTGCGCCAGCAGGACGTAGAGCTTGCCCATGTCCGAACCGAGCACCGTGACGCCGAGCGCATTGCCGTCGCGCGTCGAAAGCATTGATCGCAGCATCTTCTCGAAGTCGTGAATGAAGCGGCTGACGTTGCCCTTGAAGGCATCGTCGTGCTGGTAAAGCTCCGCGATCTGTTTGGCCTGGCCGCTGTCGATCAGCCGAACGGCCCGGCGGGTGAAGATCCCGCGATCGCCCTTGAGATACGCATCCCACGCGGTGTCGGCGACATCCTGCGCCAGCGCGGCCGCGATATCGATTGCATTGGAATTGAGGCTGTCGGTGATCAGCGACATACGGCGGGCAAAATCGTTATTGACCTGCTCTTCCGCGAGTTCGCGAGCCCGGGCGATACGCTGCTCCAGGTTGCCCGTAAGCTCGTTGACCATCGCAAGCTGATCGCGCAGCTGGATCGTAGCTTCCCGCCCGATGCCGGAGGCATGTGCCGCAGCTTGCTCAAGTTTGCCGATGGTTTCGGCGCTCTGGTTTCGCAGCGAGCGCTCCAGTGCCTGCACGGCTTCGGCGCTGAGCGTGTCGGCCAGCGTCTCGACTTTTTCGCGTGTGCCGGTTTCGAGTGCGGCGAAGGTCGATTCGATTGCGGTTTCAAGTTTGGACAATGCCTCGCGCAGAGCTTCTTGCGTTTCTCCGGCAAAGGATTGGCTGTCCTCGCTGAGCCTCGCAAATCCGGCGCGCAGGCCTTGGAGTTTGGCGAGGGTGTCTTCCGATTGCTCTGCGAGCTTGGCGTGAAGTTCGCCGATCGAAGCGTCGGTATCGCTGATCGTTTCGCGCGCCTTGACCAGATATTCTCCGAGTTCGCTGCCCTGTTGGCTTGTGCGGAACATTACGCCGCTGAGCGCGGCTGCGCGCTGTTCGACATTGCCGAGCTCGGTCGAAGCAGTCTCGATGGCAGCGGGAAGGTCTTCGCGGCTGTGCCTTGCGCCTGACTGGATGATTTCGAGCAGCCGGATGCCCGCTTCGGTTAGACCTGCAAGCTGCGATTCGGTTTCTGCGAGAGCGGTGCGCTTTTCGGCGAGTTGCTCGTCGAGTGCACCGAGCCCTTCGGACAGCGTGTTCCGCGTGGCGTCTCCCTGTTCGCCGATCGTGCCGATCAACGCGCTCAGCTGTTCCAGCTGGTCGGCCATCTCGCGGCTGTGCGCGAGCAGTTTTTCGGTCTCGGCAGTCTGGGCTTCACGCCGTTCGGCGATCGCCTCGTCGAGATCGGCCAGGCGCTGGGCGAACAGTTCCGTTGCTTGGGATTCGCGGGTCGAGAAGGCTTCCTGACGGCGCTCCATTTCCTCGAGGAACCGCGCATCGCGTTGAGTCAGCTTCGCGTCAAAGCGTCCTGCTTCCTCGTGCAGTGCCGCGACCCGTTGCTGCGACGCTGCGATGGCTTGCTGGTCGAGATTGTCGAGGGTTTCGACCATCTTGACGATCTCCTGGCCGAGCCGGTCTTTCGAACCGCGCAGCTGTTCCATCGCCGCGACCTCTGTCTCGCGCAGCCTTGCAGAAATTGCCTTGGTTTCGCTTTGCAGCACGGTGATGCGCTCGTTCAGCGTGGAGAGAGCGGTTTCCTCCGCAGTGGAGATCTCTCCGCGATAGGCTGACGCTTGCTTCTGAAGATCGGCGAAACGGCCCGCTACGAGATGTTCGATCTGGCTAAGCTGGGCTTCGAACCCGGCGAGCGTATCGCCCACACGCTTGCCCAGCGCTTCGACCTGGTTCTCGCTCGCGGTGCCGAACTGGTTGAGGCGTTCGAACCCGGAAACGAGCTTTTCGAGCTGCTCATGCGCGGTCCGACCGGCATTGCCAACCTGGTTCGATACATCGCGCGCCGAATTGGCGACCACGGGCAGGTCGTCGCGCAGCTGTGTCATATTGCTGAGCGCGGTTTCGCTCGCGCTGCCGATGCGGTCGACCTGCGCGCCATTGGCCTTGATCAGCTGCTGCAGCTCGGCCGCATGGGTCGAGATCTTCTCACTGGCGATCCGGCCAAGAGATTCGAGTTCGAGCGATTGCGCACCGAGAAATTCGCGGGCGACGCTGAGCTCGCGGTTGACGACATTGAGACGCCGTTCGAGCTGTGCGCTTTCATGGCTCAGCATCGCCGCCGTATCGGCAAACCGCTGAGCTTCGGCGCGCGAATTGCGCATCGCGATCAGCCAGACGATCCCGACCAGCAGGACGGGAACCGACCAGTCAATGATCCAGCGCGTCCATTGCGCAGGAGTGGCGTTGGCCGCGACAAGGAGCTCATCGCGCATGGCCCAGCCGTAAAGGCCGGTCCAAGCCAGCACCGTCGCTATCGCAAGCGCGGGGATGACCCAATCGAACCTGCGCCTGGGCAGCTCGAATTCTTCCTCATACGCGTCTTCCGCGTATTCGGCCTGTTGCTCGAGCTCGTAAGGCTTTTCGCCGCCAAGTGCTTCCGCCTCGGCAGGTGCTGCGTCTCCGGCGGTGTCGGCCGATTTCGAACCGATAGCGCGGATGATGTGGTTCCCCTTCGTCATTTGCCATAGATACCACAGGTCGGGACGGGATAAACCCTGCTTTAACCTCAAGGGTGCTACGGCCCTCCGCATGGCTTATGACAGTGGTGCCCTCGATGCGACTTTGGCAGCTGCGGCAGGCGATGATCCTGCGCTGATGCGCGAATTGCGCGGAGCGTTCGTCGAGAGCGCGGAGCGGCAGCTCGATCTGCTCAAGCGCTCGCGTTGCGACGGCAACTGGAACGTTGCGGCGATGCGGCTGAAAGGCTTGGCCGCGAGCTTTCATTCGGATGAGCTTTTCCGTGCTGCCGAAAATGCGCTCCAGTCGGCACCGGGTGAACCGGCAGCCATTCGCGACATCGAGAAGCTGCTGGCCAGCTTCTCGGCGTAAATTCGGCGCATTTCACGCGATCCGGCAATCAAATCAGGTCAAATCCACCCAGCATAGCTTGAAGCGGGCGAGGCATCGCGCGTAGCAGCGGGAACGTCTTTAGGAGGGATTGTTCCTGTGCACACGGCATTGCTGTCGGCCCGCAAGCGCACGTCGGGCGGCGCACTTCGCGCCGCGCGCATGCTCGCCGGCCGCAGCGTGCTCGCTTGGCAAGCGAAGCTCGCCCGCGAATTGGGATGCGAGCGCATCGTCTGCCTGTGCGACGCCCCGACCGGCGAAATCCTTGACCTTCAACGCGAGATCGAGGCTGCCGGGGGGGAATTCCACGTCGTGCGCACGTCGATCCAGTTGGTCGCACTATTGCGCTCCGACGATACGCTGGTGATTGTCGCCGATGGATTGATCATCGACGCCGATGTAGCCCGCTCGATCACTGTCGGCGAAGGCAAGCTACTCCGCGGGGTTTTCTCGGTGGCCGCCGATGAGGAATATGCAGAGCAGCATCCTGAAGATTTCGAACGGATCGACGCCCAGCACCGCTGGGCCGGGCTCGCAATCATGCGGGCTTCGCAGGCGCAAAAGCTCGCCGATCTGCCGCCGGATGGCGAGGTGCTGTCCTTGCTGCTCCGGCTCGCGCTTCAGGCGCGAACCGAATTGCGCGAGGTGGCGTTCAACGAAGGCTCGAAGCAGGGCTGGGTTCTGGCAGCGGATGAGCAGGCGCTCGCGATGCACGAGGAGGCGCTGATCGACCGGGCTGCACCCTCGCGTCGATGGAGCGGACCGCTGAGCGCGCTCGCGGGACTTGGCGCACGCTTTGCCGTTCCTTCGGGACTTCGATCGGGCGAATTGGTAGCAGGTATCGTGGCCGTCTTATTGCTGCTGGCGGGACCGGTGCTCGGAGTTTTCGGATTGGGCGTTGTGGGGTTGGCAGTGGTAGCGATCGGCGCGCTCGCTGCCGATGTGGCCAAGACTATCGATAGCTTCGCGCGCAACCTGCTCGGGCGGAGCAGATTTCCGTTTATGGCGGCACACTTCTCTTCGGCGGTCGATATCCTCGCGATTGCGACGCTGATTACGGCAATGATCGATCAATCGATTGTAATTTGGAGTATTCCGCTCTTTACAATCGGACTCTTGCGACTGGCAGGTTCGTTCACCCCAGCGCCCATCGCCCCATTTTGGAACGATCGCGGGTTGCACCTTGCGGTGTTCGCGATTTGTGCGGTCTATGGCGTACTGGGCGAGGCTTTGGCCGTGACGGGTTTGCTTGCATTGCTGCAAGCGCTTGCAAGCGTGTCATCGCGACTGCCCGGATCGACAGATAAAAGCCTGTAAAGGCGAAGGAATGAGCAAGGCCGCTAAAGACGGGAATGGCCCCGGTGCAGACGAGACGGACAGGGTGCGCGATGTCGAGCGTATCCTGAAGGACGAACTCGCCCGCAGCGATCGCGCCTTGCACGGAGTGCCGTCGGTTCTCACCCACCTGCTTGCCAGCGCCGGGCACAGCCTCGTCAGCGACGCGATCGTGGCACGCCTCCGGGGCATGCACAGCTCGCTGGCGGTGCAGTTACTCAATGCCAAGTCCGGGACGAGCGGAGGCTCACCCGACAGCCGCGACATTGACCGGTTGGCGGATCACCTCGCCGGTGACAGCGTCGTGCTCAGCTATTGCTATGCGCTGGCGATGGAAGGGCACCTGGCCGAGCGCCTCGAACAGCGATGTTCGCTCGATCCCATCCTCAGCCCGCTCTTGCAGGAATTGATCGCTTCTCCCGATGCGGCGACGGGCGAACTTGGCATGGGCGCACTGGCGGCGCAGTCACGCTTCATCCAGAGCCAACGCCGGATGGAATTGCCGCTCGCAGAGTTGCCTGCAGAATTGTTCCACGCCGTGCTCAAAAGATGGGAAGTCCACGAACGCGGCGATCCGGAGCTGGCTTCCGCGATCAAGGCGCTCAAGGCACGGTATGATGAAGGCGCAAGCAGGGTCGGCCTTCTAGCTCGGCTAGTGTCGTCGATGCGCGGCGGGGCGATCGCTGCGCTGGAGCTTGAACATGCAGGGCTGGCGCTGTTTGTCGCCGCGCTTTCGACGCTCGGGAAACAGCCCCGCGAGCTCGCTATCCTTGCTTGTCACGAGCAACAGGCGGCGCGGCTTGCCCTAAGTCTCCGGGCAGCGGGGCTGGAGCAAGCAGCTATCGAGCGGCAGTTTCTTCTGCTCGAACCGACCGAGCGCCTGCCCGGCGATATCGGCGAAATCTCGCCGAAGCGCGCCGCTGCGTTGCTGAAGAATGCCAGTTCGCAGGATCAGGGATAGGCGCCGCGATGGAGCAAGGCGATACCCTATTGGCAGCGCGCGGCCTTACCGATGACCGTGACAGGTTGCTGACCGCGGACGAGCCGCTGGCCGAGCTTCACGAAAGCTGTGGTGGCGTGATCCCGGGGACCTTTGCTGTCCCCGAATTGCTTGCGCTGGTGCAGCAAGGGCGCGAGATGGGTCTACGCCTCGCCCGCGAATTCAAGGCCTATGACGGGTCCGACATGGTCAGTGGCTTTGTCCGCATCCATCCGCTCGACAGCGACGAAGGTGGCGGTTGCGAAGTGCTGGTCGAAAACTGGCAGCGCACTCCCGCCGACATGGGAACGACACGCGAAGTCGCTGAGCGCCTCGACGCGATCGATCGCGCTTCAGCCGAGCTCTCGGCACGGCTCGACGCGGGACAACGGGTCCAGCTGCTCCAAGGGCAGTCGGCTGATACCGAGGAGCTCGAAGCGCTGGTCAAAGGCGATCCGGGCAAACTCTGGAGCGATTACCTCATCCTCCACGGGATAGCCCACAGGCAGCCATTACACTGGCGGCTTCTCGATGGCGTCGAATGCGAGATTCCGGGATCGGATCGCGTGTGGCGGGTTCGTCTGCTTCCGATCGGATCCACTGGCGGAGCGCCGCAAGGGTTCGAGCTGCTGCTGATCGCCGATCAACCGCTCGATAACAACGGTATTCCGCAAGAAGCCGCAGTGCCGCCCACCCGGCTTGTCGGGACCGCACTCACACCGGTACTGCGTCAGCCTATTGCGCGGATCATTGCCAATGCCGAAACCATTCGGGCCAAGCTCGCGGGGCCGCTGCGCGACGAATACAGCGAGTATGCCGGAAACATCGCAGCCGCGGGACAGCATCTTTCGGGGATGCTGGACGATCTGGCGGACCTGGAAGTGGTTGAAGCGTCGGATTTCTCGACCGCTCGCGAAAGGGTCGATCTTGGCGATGCAGCTCGCCGGGCCGCCGGGATCCTGGGCGTAAGGGCGAAGGCTCGCTCGATCGCGCTTGAACTGCCCGACGACGATACGAAGATTGCTGCGATGGCAGAATTCCGCAGGGTCCTGCAGGTCCTGATCAATCTCATCGGAAATGCGCTCGCGTATTCTCCCGAAGGGAGCCGGGTGACGATCGCCACCGAGGTTCAAGAGGATGGCTGGGTCGCGATTTCGGTCGCCGACGAAGGACCTGGCGTAAGTGAAGAGCAGGCGGACACCATTTTCGACAAGTTCGAGCGGCTCGGACGCGGCAGCGATGGCGGAAAGGATACCGGATCGGGGCTCGGCCTCTATATCTCGCGCAGACTGGCGCTGGCGATGGACGGCGAGTTGACGCTTGTTTCGCCTGCAAATGAAGAGACCGGTGCCGGCGCGCGCTTCACGCTGCGTTTGCCCGCTTTCGAATAATTCGAAATCAGTGTCGCCGGTCGAGGCGGTGCGACGCGAAAAGCAGCAGAGCACCCAGAGCGAACGCGAACAATCCGATCATCGTCCATTGGCTTTCGCCCAGCATGAAGCTGTTGGCCGGCCATTGCAGGATCCCGATGCCCTGCAGCGCCCACATGATGCCTGAAACGACGAGGGCGGCCCCGATCACCCGCATGAGCAGCAGGATCGCGGACCGCCCCATTATTCGTGCAGCGCTGGTCTCAGCGGTCGCTAAGCGGCACGTAGTCGCGCTGCGTCGGGCCGGTGTAGAGCTGGCGCGGACGACCGATGACCTGGCCGGGATCGGAGATCATCTCGTTCCACTGCGCCACCCAGCCAACGGTACGGGCGAGGGCGAACAGCGCGGTGAACATGGTGGTCGGGAACCCGATCGCCGACAGGATGATGCCCGAGTAGAAGTCCACATTCGGGAACAGCTTCTTTTCTTGGAAATAATCGTCGTTGAGTGCGATTTCCTCGAGGCGGAGCGCGGTTTCAAACACCGGATCCTTGACCTTCAGCGCATCGAAGACTTCGCGGACGGTCTTCTGCATGACTGCCGCACGCGGGTCATAATTCTTGTACACGCGGTGGCCGAAGCCCATCAGGCGGAACGGATCGTTCTTGTCCTTGGCACGCTCGATATAGTGCGGAATGCGATCGGGTGTGCCGATTTCGCGCAGCATATTGAGCGCTGCTTCGTTGGCACCCCCATGCGCCGGACCCCACAGACAGGCGATGCCCGCCGAAATACAGGCGAACGGGTTTGCGCCAGACGAACCGGCGAGGCGCACAGTCGAGGTCGAGGCGTTCTGCTCGTGGTCGGCATGCAGGATGAAGATCCGGTCCATCGCCTTTTCCACCTCGGGCACAACCTCATATTCTTCGGCCGGGACCCCGAAGGTCATCCGCAGGAAATTGCCGGTATAGCTGAGCGAGTTGTCCGGCTGCATGAACGGCTGCCCGATGGCGTACTTATAAGCCATCGCCGCAATCGTCGGCATCTTCGCGATAAGGCGGTGCGAGCTGATCTTGCGATGCTCGGGATCCGAGATGTCGGTGCTGTCGTGATAGAACGCCGACAGCGCGCCCACCACGCCGCACATGATCGCCATCGGGTGCGCGTCGCGGCGGAAACCGCGATACAGCACCGAAAGCTGCTCGTGCAGCATCGTGTGACGGGTGATGGTGTAGGTGAAATCTTCAAGTTCGTCCGCGCTTGGCAGCTCGCCGTTGAGCAGCAGGTAGCTGACTTCCATAAAGCTCGAATGCTCGGCCAGCTGGCCGATCGGATAACCGCGGTGAAGAAGAACGCCTTCGTTTCCGTCGATATAGGTCAGCGCGCTTTCGCAGCTCGCGGTCGACTTGTAGCCCGGATCGAAGGTGAATGCGCCCGTCTGGCCATACAGCTTGCGGATATCGATGACATCCGGCCCGGTGCTGCCCTGGAGCACGGGGAATTCATAGCTATCGCCGTTCAGCTCGAGTTTGGCGTGGTTGTCTGCCAAGATGTGTCTCCTGCTCTATTCTTGACCCGTGGCCCGCTCACGCAGCCTGTGCGTCGAGCCGGGCGAGGGCTTCTTCCCGTCCCAGAAGGACCAGAACATCGAAAATCCCTGGAGACGTGGTGGTCCCCGTGAGTGCGGCGCGCATAGGCTGCGCCAGCTTGCCGAGGCCCAATCCCAGTTCCTCCGCGAGCGCCTTCGTAGTGACTTCGAGAGCCTCGATTGTCCAGTCATTTTCGCGCCGCAATGCGTCTGCGATGATGGACAGCCTGGCGCGCCCTTCGTCATCGAGCAGCTGGGCTGCTTTCTCGGTCATTTCCAGCGGACGCTTGGCAAAGAGAAAGCCAGCGCCTTCAGCGATTTCAAAGATATTCTTCGCACGGATTTTAAGGACAGGCATGGCCTCCGCGAGCAGGTCTTTGTCGACCTCTCCGGCAATGTGCGGAGCCACGAGTTCGGCCAGTCGCGCGTCGTCGGCTTCGCGAATGTAAAAGCCGTTGAGATTTTCCAGCTTTTTCAGGTCGAAGCGAGATGCGCTCTTGCCGACACCCGACAGGTCGAACAGCTCGATTGCTTCCTCGCAAGTGATTTCCTCGCGATCGCCATGGCCCCAACCGAGCCGCAGGAGATAATTGAACAGGGCCTCGGGCAAGATGCCCATTTCGTCCCGATAGGTCTCGACGCCCAGCGCACCATGTCGCTTGGACAGTTTCGCCCCGTCCGAGCCGTGGATCAGAGGGATGTGTGCATAAACCGGCTCGGGCCAATCGCCCTCGATCTCGTCCATAGCGCGATAGATAGGCAGCTGGCGGAATGCGTTGTTGAGATGATCGTCGCCGCGGATTACGTGGGTGACGCCCATGTCGTGGTCGTCAACGACAACGGCGAGCATGTAGGTTGGCGTGCCGTCGGCGCGCAGGATAATGTAATCGTCCACTTCCTCGTTCTTGACCGATACCTTGCCCTGGACTGCGTCCTGGATGGTCGTTTCACCGGCCTGCGGGGTCTTGATGCGGATTGTGTAGCGCGCACCTTCGGGAGCCTCCGACGGGTCGCGGTCGCGCCACCGACCGTCATAGCGCATCGGCTGCTTGTTCGCGCGCTGCTGAGCGCGCATCTCTTCGAGTTCCTCGGGCGTGGCGAAGCACTTGTAGGCCTGACCTGCCTCGAGCAGTTTGCGGGCAACCTCGGCGTGCCGTTCAGCGCGCTCCGACTGGAAAGTGGGCTCTTCGTCGTAGTCGAGACCGAGCCAGTTCAGCCCGTCGAGGATCGCGTCGATTGCCTCCTCCGTCGAGCGCTTGCGGTCGGTGTCCTCGATGCGCAGCAGCGCTTTCCCGCCGTGGTGGCGGGCATATAGCCAGTTGAACAGCGCCGTCCGGGCGCCGCCGATATGCAGGAAGCCGGTGGGCGAGGGCGCAAAGCGGGTCACCACCGCGCCGCTACTTTTGCCGCTTTCGCTTGCCATGTCGTTCAAATTCCTTTTCAATTCCCCTCTGGGTCGAGGGGGAGCACCATGCGCGACGCGCCGTTAGTGCCCTTGGGCGACGGAGCGTCTGACACTCCGATCGCGAATGATGTTGCATTGCAGCGCCCTTGGCAAAGGGGCGCTGGCTTGTCCAGCGTGCTGCGCAATCCCTGCGATGTTCTGGAGAGCTCTCTTGCGCGAGCAGGGTTCGACAGGGCGCCTTGGATCGCCGTCGTCTTTGCCGGTGGAATATTGGCATGGTTCTGGCTGAAATCCCCGTGGCAGTGGGCATCGGCGATCGGAGCCGGTGTCATGTTGGCGCTGGCCGCGCTCGCAGCCTGGCGAGGTGTGCAAATGCGCGAACACCTGCGCAATGCGATGATCGTCTGTGGACTCGCGTTTGCTTTTGGTGTGGCCGTCATCTGGGTGCGCTCGGAAGTGGTGGGAGCCGAACCGATTGCGCGACCGAGCGTCGAGCGGGTGCAAGGATACGTGCTCGCGCGCGAAGACCAGCCCGCGCAGGACCGTGTTCGTCTGACGCTCGCAGTTCGCGACGCCGAAAGTGCTGAAGCCCGCAAGGTGCGTATCAATGTGCCTCGCGATACCGTTGTCGAGACCGAAGCGACAGACGGGCCATTGGTCGAGGGTGCTGTGATCCGTGCGAGGGTGCGCCTGATGCCGCCCGCAAGCCCGATGCTGCCGGGTTCCTACGACTTTACAAGAGCAGCCTGGTTCATGGGACTTGCCGCCACCGGAAGTGCGATCGGCCGCGTCGAGGTTGTCGAACCCGCACCACCCGAGGGCGGGCTTGCGGCGGTGCAGCGGGCCCTGTCTTCGCATGTTCGCGAGAGAGTCGATGGATCGGCAGGCACGATCGCGGCGGCATTTGCCAGCGGAGACCGAGGGTCGATTGCGGAGGTGGACGAAGACGCCATGCGCGACGCCGGATTGACCCACCTGCTCTCGATCAGCGGGCTTCATGTCAGTGCAGTCATTGCCGCTGCCTATCTTGTTGCGCTGAAGTTGCTGGCGCTGTTCCCTGCGATTGCGTTGCGCGTGCGCCTGCCAGTCGCCGCCGCTGGAGCAGGCGCGCTCGCCGGGGTCGGGTACACACTGCTGACCGGAGCGGAAGTACCCACTGTGCGCAGCTGTGCAGCGGCGATGCTCGTGCTGGTGGCGCTGGCTATGGGGCGCGACGCGCTTTCGATGCGGATGGTTGCTATCGCGGCGGTCTTCGTCCTGTTGCTGTGGCCCGAAAGCATCGTCGGGCCGAGCTTTCAGATGAGCTTTGCGGCTGTGCTTGCCATTGTCGCGTTGCACACGTCGCCGCCGGTAAAAGCGTTTCTGGCGCCGCGCGAGGAAAGCTGGATCGCGCGGACGGGTCGGCGGATCATTATGCTCTTCGCCACCGGCATGGTGATCGAAATCGCGTTGATGCCGATCGTGCTCTACCACTTCCACCGCGCGGGTGTGTATGGCGCATTCGCGAATGTGGTCGCCATTCCGCTCGTTACATTTATCTCCATGCCGCTGATTGCGCTGGGTCTTGCGCTCGACCTTGTGGGCCTTGGAAGGCCCGCATGGTGGCTGGTGCAGCATTCGCTCGACTTGCTGCTGGCGATTGCCCACTTGACCGCCGAGCAGCCCGGCGCGGTCAAACTGATGCCTCAGATGACTTCAGCGACGATTGCGCTATTTGTCTCGGGCGGACTATGGCTCGGGTTGTGGAGCGGGAAGGCGAGGGCTTTGGGCCTGCTCCCCGCTGCAGTCGGAGCCATGATGCTGGCGATGACGCCGATCCCCGACGTGCTCGTTGGGCGCGAAGGGCGCCATGTCGGGATCACCGTCGAGGATGCGAATGGTGAGGCACGCCTCCTGTCACTGCGCGACAGCCGCTCGTCCTATTCGCGAGATAACCTGCTCGAACTCGCGGGCGTTACCAGCGAACCAATACCGCTTGAAGACTGGCCGGAGGCACGATGCTCCCGCGAATTCTGCCAGCTCACGATCGAGCGTGGTGGCCGGGATTGGGTGCTGCTGATGGCGCGCAACCGCGACCTCGTAGAAGAACGCGCTCTGGCGGCTGCTTGCGAACGATCGGATATCGTAGTGGCCGACCGCTTCCTGCCGCGATCGTGTTCACCGCGCTGGCTCAAAGCCGACCGGCGGTTGCTGGAACGCACCGGGGGATTGGCGATAGACCTCGAAGGCAGCCGCATCACGAGTGTGGCCGAACGGCAGGGCGAACACGGTTGGTGGCGCGGGGAGGGGGACTGATCCGCACCCCGCGCTTCATTTCAATCAGTGGTAGCGACGCAGAAGGCCGGCAAGTTTGCCCTGAACCTGCACTTCTCCCGGGCGGTAGACTTGCGGGTCGTAGGATGCATTGGCCGGATCGAGCCGGACCATGCCGCCTTCCTTGTGGAGATATTTGAGCGTCGCTTCCTCGCCGTTAACCAATGCAACTACGATCTCGCCGTCGCGCGCAGTGTCAGTGCGACGTACCAGAGCGAAGTCGCCATCGAAGATCCCGGCCTCGATCATGGAGTCACCCGACACCTCAAGCGCATAATGCTCGCCCGGGCCCAGCAGCGCGGCGGGTACAGGGAGCGAGGTCTGGCCTTCGAGTGCCTCGATCGGAGCGCCTGCGGCGATTCGACCGTGCAACGGAATCTCGATCACGTCGTTGGCCGGTTCGGGCGCATTCTTCAGCACTGCGGATCCCGAAGCCACCGCATCGTTCGCGGCCTGTGTCGCACGCGGGGTAGGGGTCGCATCTTCGGGCTGGCGAATAACCTCGAGTGCTCTGGCGCGATTCGGCAGCCTGCGGATGAAGCCGCGTTCCTCGAGTGCGGAAATCAGCCGGTGGACGCCCGATTTACTCTTGAGATCGAGCGCTTCCTTCATTTCCTCGAAACTGGGGGAAATGCCGGTCTCGTCCAGACGCTTCTGGATGAAACGGATCAATTCGTGCTGCTTTGCGGTCAGCATGGGTCACTCCCTAAGGCGCACCGCTTACCGGCGACAGCCGTGTCGCCGCGGTGCTGAAAAGGCGCATCCCTAGAGGCACCTCCTTAGGTGCATTCCGGACACTGGCCGCCCACCGAAATGGTGAACGAATGCGGAACGAATAGGCAACCTTTGGATTCGTGTCAAGCGCGCTACAAACCCGAACCCCGCAGGATTCAGCCATTGTGGAGGTTGTACACCTGCACAGGGCTCCCGGTAGCGATCGCAGGGCTACCGGCAGGCCGATCAATCAGGCAATTCGCCGCCGCCAATGCGCGCAGGGCGCTCGAATCCTGAGAGGCCGCGAGACGCGCGCTGGTTCCATCCTGTATTCCGCGAAGGAATTCGTGACGGGAGCCTGTTGCCGGGAGGTCTTCGGCCGCAGAAACGCGAACGCTCTTCGGCAGAGGATCTGGATCGCCCATCGCAGCCCGGACGAGGGGAAGAGCGAAGAGAAAAGCGGTGACGAAACTCGATACCGGGTTGCCGGGGAGGCCGAGGATTACTTGATTTCCGCGCGTTGCCACCATCAGCGGCTTGCCCGGCTTGATCGCGACCTTCCAAAAATCGATGCCGGCACCCCAGCGCGCGAGAGCCTCCTGCACGAGGTCGTGGTCACCCACCGAAGCGCCGCCCGAAGTGATGAGGATATCGCAGCTGTCGGCCTTGGCGAGCGCCTGTGCCAGCGCTTCGTGGTTGTCGAGCACGGGACCCAATCGGCTGACCTCGCCGACATGCGAGCGCAGCATGGCAGCGATCATCGGGCCGTTACTGGCGGGTATCTGGTCGGGGCCGCATTGCTCGGGGTCGAGAGCCAGTTCGTCACCACTGTCGAGTATCGCCACCCGAGGGGTGCGCCAAACCGGCACCGATCCGAACCCTGCCGACAGCGCCAGCGCGACGGGGCCCGGCCCCATGGCCGAGCCTTGCGTCAGCACTGTTTCGCCCGCCGCGAAGTCGAACCCCTGCTTGCGCACGTGCCGCTCCGGCGGAGGCAATTCCTCGCCGTCCGCTAGAGCAACCCGGTCACCATCGACGGACGCGTTTTCCTGGATCAATACCCGATCCGCGCCTTGCGGCATGTGCGCGCCGGTCGAGATACGGGTGCATTGCCCCGGTTCGAGCGCACAGCTGAATGGCTCGCCCGCGCGGCTTTCTCCGACGCGCCGCCACGGCCCATTTCCGCAAATCGCATAGCCGTCCATCGCCGAAAGGTCCGCGGGGGGCTGGGTGAGGCGGGCAACGAGATCGCGGGCGAGATACTGGGTCGGGCGACCCTGGGCGGTTTCGACCACATCGATCTCCGGTTTGCGAACCAGCGCCAGAAGCCGCTCCTGCGCCTCCTCCAGCGTCAGCATTGCTGGCATCAGGCGGGCGCCTTCCAGGTGCCGCTCTTTCCTCCGCGCTTCTCAATCAGGCGCACCTCGCCGATCACCATGCCCTTATCGATCGCCTTTGCCATGTCGTAAATCGTCAGCAGCGCGGTAGAAACCGCCACCATCGCTTCCATTTCCACTCCGGTCTTGCCGGTGAGCGAGGCGGTAGCGGCGACGCGGATAGCGTCATATTCGAATACGAACTCGACGGTAACCGATTCCAGGCCGAGCGGGTGGCACAGCGGGATCAGATCCCCTGTGCGCTTGGCTGCCATGATTCCCGCGATCCGCGCGGTACCGAGCACGTCGCCTTTCGGCGCATTGCCCTGCTTGATCGCTTCGAGTGCGTCTGCCGACATAGCGATGCGTCCGCTAGCGATAGCTATACGCTGCGTCGCCGCCTTGCCGCCGACATCAACCATCCGTGCCGCGCCGTCTTCGCCGAGATGGGTAAGCTTGCTCATGGCGTCAGTCTGCGCCGAGCAATGTCCGCGTGGCAAGCGCGATATCGCTAGCTCGCATCAGGCTCTCTCCGACGAGGAAGGTGCGAACCCCGGCCCGCGCGAGCCGCTTGCAGTCCGCGTGCGAGTTGATCCCGCTCTCACCCACCAGCAGCGAGCCTTGGGGAGCCAGCGGGGCCAGTCGCTCGGTCGTGGCAAGCGAGGTGGTGAAGGTCTTGAGATCGCGGTTGTTCACCCCGATGAGGCGAGACTTCAGGACGGCAGCTGCGCGTTCCATTTCCGTTTCGTCATGGACTTCGACCAGCACGTCCATCCCGTGTTCGAGCGCCGCCGCCTCGATCTCCGCCATTGCGCCATCATCCAGCCCGGCGACGATAATGAGGATGGCATCGGCACCGATCGCGCGCGCTTCGAGGCATTGCCACGGATCGACCATGAAATCCTTGCGCAGCACAGGCAACGAGCAGGCCGACCGCGCGGCGACGAGATAATCCTCGTGCCCCTGAAAATACGGTGCATCGGTAAGCACCGAGAGGCAGGTCGCGCCGCCTTTGTCGTACTCGGCCGCGTGCTCTGCGGGGCGAAAATCCTCGCGGATCAAGCCCTTCGAGGGGCTCGCCTTCTTGATTTCGGCGATCAATCCAAAACCCGTTTGCGACGCCTTACGCAGCGCCTCTTCGAAACCGCGTGGCGGGGACTGCATGCGCGCGGCTCGTTCGAGGTCGGCAAGCGCAATCGCGGCCTTACGCGCGGCGACGATTTCGCGCTTGGCGGTGCAGATTTCCTCGAGTTTGTTCACCGATTCAGACTGCCATCTCGATCCAGCGTCCCAGAAGCTTTGCGGCTGCGCCGCTGTCGAGCGCTTCTGCAGCGAGCGCCGCGCCTTCTTCCCAATCCTTCACCTTGCCTGCAACCATCAGCGTCGCTGCTGCGTTGAAGACCACCGCATCGCGATAAGGGCCGGGCGTGCCTTCGAGCAGCGCGGTGAGGGCCTTGGCGTTGTGCTGCGCGTCGCCGCCCCTGATCGCTTCGACCGGTGCATGCGGAAGCCCGATCTGTCCGGCGTCGATGCGGCGCATTTCGAAATCGTTGCCGGTGACGTCCGCAAGTTCGTTTCCGCCGGCCAGGCTCAGCTCGTCGAGGCCTTCGTCGCCCGAAACGATAAAGGTGCGTTCGGTGCCGAGTTTGGCCTTGGCGTTGGCGTAAATTGGCACATAGCCCGGGCGGGCGATCCCGATCAGCTGCCGTTTCACCCCAGCAGGGTTCGAGAGCGGGCCCATCAGGTTGAAGATCGTTCGCTTGCCGAGTTTCTGCCGGATGGGCTGGATCCGACCCATCGCCGGATGATGGTTCTTGGCGAACAGGAAACAGATCCCGATTTCGGCAAGCGTCTCCTGCGCCGTTCGGCCCGCCGCATCCATATCGAGCCCGAGGGCTTCCAACGTATCGGCGGCGCCCGATTTGGAGGAAGCGGCGCGGTTGCCATGTTTTGCTACCGGCACGCCGCAAGCCGCCACCACGAGACTGACGGCGGTCGAGACATTAAGCGTGTGGTGCCCGTCGCCGCCGGTGCCGCAGCAATCGACTGCACCTTCGGGTGCTTCGATCGGGATCAGCCGGGCGCGCAGGGCTCGTGCCGCTCCCGCAATCTCGTTGGCGGTCTCGCTGCGTTCAGTCATGGCGAGCAGAAACCGTGCGATTTCCTCGTCAGTGGCTTCGCCATCGAGGATCCAGCCGAACACCTCCTCGGCTTCGGCCTCGCTCATGTGCGGAACGGCAAGGGGAAGCGTCTTCATGCAGTCACTCTCTCGGGCAATTCGGCTTCGATCCCGCAGACGCGCAGGAAATTCGCAAGCAGCGCATGGCCGTGCTCGGTGGCGATGCTCTCGGGGTGGAACTGGACGCCATGGATCGGCAGGCGGTCATGGCGAAATCCCATTACGCTCGAATGATCGCCGCCAGGCGTTTCGGAGTGCGCGTTGGCGACGAGGCTCGCGGGTGCGTCGACAACTTCGAGGCTGTGATAGCGCGTGGCGGTGAAAGGGGAGGGCAGGCCGGCAAAAAGGCCCGTTCCGTCATGCGTGACCGGCGAGGTTTTGCCGTGCATCAACCCGCCGCGCACGACTCTGCCACCGAAATGCTGCCCGATCGACTGGTGGCCAAGGCACACGCCGAGCAGCGGTTTTTCCGCATCGGCACAGGCGGCGACTAGATCGAGGCTGATTCCCGCCTCGTTGGGCGTGCAGGGCCCGGGGGAAATCAGGAATCCGCTGGCATTGGTTGCCAGCGCCTCGCGCGCGGTCAGCGCATCGTTGCGTTCGACCCGCACCTCGACCCCGAGCTCCATAAGGTAATGGACGAGGTTGAAGGTGAAGCTGTCGTAATTGTCGATGACGAGAATCATGAGGCTTTGTCCGCGAGTTCATCCGTCGCGCGGACGAGGCCATCGATAATCCCCGGTTCGGCAGCGCTATGCCCGGCGTCGTGAACGATGCGCAGGTCGGCTTCGGGCCAGGCCTTCTTGAGCGCCCAGGCCGCACCGGGCGGTGTGCAAATGTCGTGACGGCCCTGCACGATGATGCCGGGAATGCCTTTCAACCTGCCTGCATCACGCAGCAGCTGGTCGTCTTCGAGAAAGAAGTCCTCAAGGAAATAGCGCGCGCAGATCCGCGCAAATGGGACCGCCTTTGCCGGATCCTCGAAATCGCGCATCAGGTCTGCGTTGGGCAGCAGGGTCGCGACAGTGCCTTCCCAGACCGACCATTCGCGTGCGGCGGCAAGGCGCGTCGCCTCATCGTCGCTGGTCAGGCGATCGTAGTAAGCGCGCACGAGGTCGCCGCGTTCTTCCTCGGGTATGTGCCCCGAAAAGATGTCCCATTGCTCGGCCATGATCTCGCTTGCTCCGTAGCCGTAGAGCCAGCTCTTTTCTTGCGTGCGTGCAAGAAAGATACCGCGAAGCACCAGCTCACTGGTCCGCTCTGGGTACTTTTCCGCATAGGCGAGAGCGAGCGTAGAGCCCCAGCTACCGCCGAACAGTTGCCATTTCTCGTGGCCGCACATCTCGCGCAGCCGCTCGATATCCTCGACGATGCGCCAGGTGTCGTTGTTCTCGATCTCAGCGAAAGGCGTCGATTTTCCGCATCCGCGCTGGTCGAACAGCAGCACGTCGTAGGCCTCGGGATTCCATTGGCGACGGTGTGACGGTGCCATCCCCCCGCCGGGACCGCCGTGGAGGAACACCGCCGGTTTCGCGCCGGGCGTTCCGACCCGCTCGTAATAGAGCGAATGGCCTTCGCCAACGTCGAGCATGCCGGTCTCGTATGGCTCGATCTCGGGATAGAGCGTGCGCTCGTATGAAAGCATGTTGCTGTTCGCCATCATTTCTTTTCCACGACCAGGATCGGCCCGACACGTCCGCGATCTATGCGGCCGCTCGCAGGGTACCAAAGAGAGGATACGTTGCCGTCGAGGAACAGTGCGTTGGGCGTGCTCAACTCGTCGCGGAAGAACCGCGCGAACTGGCCGAAGCTCACCGGCTCGTCCGAGATCACGAAATGCGCCTTTCCGTCTGCATCGACGCCCACACCATTGCGGATCGCGCGCGAAGGACCGTTGTCCTGGAAGTCCGGGTGCAGTTCGCCGTCGACCACCAGCATGGGCCCGGATTGCGTGCCGAATTGCGGACGGTCACCGACGGTACGGTAGAAAGTGTCGCTATCGAGCACCCGCCAGGTTTCGCCCGAACCGAAGAACACGCCGTTGGGTTTCATGTGGAAATTGCCAGGACCATCGGCGCGGTTGAGCTCGGCCAGCCGCTCGCTGTCCTCGACGTAATATCCGATCGGCTTCAGATCATCACCATACATGCCCGCATTCATGGCGAAGGCAATGTTGCTTTCATCCTTGCCCGCAGCCCATGCCTCGATCGTCCCGAAATCGTCGCCGCTGGCGGGGGCAAGGGCGGTGCGGATCGAATGTGCTTCGGGATCGGCGACGCAGTGGGTCAGGCCGATGCCTTCGAAGGCAACCGGTTTGCATGCCCCTGTGGTCGCTGCGATGCTTTGCTCGGACTCCGGCGTCTCGACAACCTCGACCGGATCGCTGCCGTCTAGCGAGGTCCGCACGACGGGCTCGCCCCCAGGCTGTTCCGAGCAACCAGCCAGAACAAGCAGAGGCGCGAAAAGGACGGGCAGAGCGAGCTTCTTCATTGTCCAAACCCCGGTTCGCTGGCTACTCGCACCGCCTCGCTCGCAGCAGCAATCAGCGCACCCGCCTTGGCTCGGCACTCTGCGTATTCGTAATCGGGATTGCTGTCGGCGACGATCCCCGCGCCCGCCTGCACATGCATGGTTCCGTCCTTCACCACCGCGGTGCGCAGGACGATACAGCTGTCGACAGAACCGTCGGGCGCGAAATAGCCCACGCCCCCAGCATAGGCCCCTCGGGTTTCAGGTTCGAGTTCTGCGATAATCTCACAAGCGCGGATCTTGGGTGCGCCGGAAACGGTACCGGCCGGAAACCCGGCGAACAGCGCGTCGAGCGCGTCCTTGTCGGGCGCGAGCCGTCCGATCACATTGCTGACGATGTGCATGACATGGCTGTAGCGCTCGATCGTGAAACTGTCTGTGACTTCGACGCTTCCCCGATCCGCAACCCGCCCGACATCGTTGCGACCGAGGTCGAGCAGCATCAGGTGCTCCGCACGTTCCTTGGGATCGGCGAGCAGGCTCACTTCGTTTTCACGGTCTTCCCCCGGTGAAGCACCGCGTGGTCGGGTACCAGCAATAGGACGGATGGTCACATCGCCATCCCGCACTCGGACGAGGATTTCGGGGCTGGAGCCGACGATGGCGAAACCCGGAAGGTCGAGGAAATAGAGGAACGGCGACGGGTTTACCCGCCGCAATGCCCGATAAAGCTCAAGCGGCGGAAGTTCGAACGGGCAGGTAAAGCGTTGGGCGAGCACCACCTGGAAGATATCGCCTGCGACAATGTAATCCTTCGCCCGGGCGACCATCGCCTTGTAATCCTCCTCGGCCATGACCGGCGCAAGGCCTGGTTCAGGCGTATCGCCCGAAAATTGCGGTTCGGGCGGGCGAGGCCGGGTCAGTGCCCTGAGCGTCTCGTCGATCCGCTCACCGGCCTCCTCGACGGCTTTGGAGGGTTCGGCGCTCCCCCAGATCGGCGCGATGCAGAACAACTCGTCGGTCAGGCTGTCGAATACGAGGATAATCGTCGGGCGCACGAACAACATGTCGGGCAAGGAGAGGTCGCTCTGGGGTGCGCGTGGGAGTGTCTCGACGAGTCCGATCGTCTCGTATCCGAAATAGCCCACGAGGCAGGCGAGCGCCGGCGGGAGAGCCTCAGGAACATTGATCCGGCATGCGTTGGCGAGCGCGCGCAATTCCTCCATCGGATTGCCGGCGCAAGCTTCGAAAGCATCGCGGTCGCTCCGCCAAGAGCGGTTGATTTGCGCCGAGCTTTCACTTGCCCGGAACACCAGGTCGGGATCGAGCCCGAGCAGGCTGTAGCGACCGCGCACTTCGCCGCCTTCGACCGATTCGAGCAGGAAATCCCCGCGACCCGGCTCGATCAGCCGCCGGGCTGCTCCGACCGGCGTGTCGCTGTCGGCAACGATCCGGCGCCAGACAAGGGCGTGCCGGCCTGCCGCCAGGTCCTTTGCGGCGGCGGCTGCATTCTCAAGCGAGGCGGATGCGGGGGTGTCTGAGGTCACGCGAAAGGAGGGATCGTATCGGCTATTCGATGTCGCCGGTTAGCTGCCGACGCAGTGCCTCGACTGCGCTTTCGTTGGTTTCCACACCGACATCGGCGCGGATCGCCCTGATCATCTGCTCGGTATATTCTGCACGCAGAGCGGGAGCCAACGTCTGGCGGGTCTGCACCAGGACCGGATTGTCGGGATCGATATCCTCGGTGACAATCTCGTCGAGATCGACAATGTACCAACCGATGTCATTGGGTGCCTCGTAGAGCTTGGTCGAACCGGCAGCCATCGAGAACATCAGCACCAGCGGCGGCGGCGGATTCTGCTGCCTGGTGAATAGCGCGCTGCGCTCGAGGTCGATCCGCTCTACAGGCGGCAGGCGGGTATCTTCCTGCGCGATGGCCGCAGCCACGCTGGTATCCCCTCGCACTTTGCCGAGCATCCGATCGGCGGTCTCGCGCGCTGACTTGCTTCCTTCGGAGAGCCTCCAGCCAATGACGGCTTGCTCACGCACTTCGGCCAGCGGCGGAGCGGCGCTCTCGGCAATCTCTTCGACGTCGAAAACCACGAATTGCTGACCCGGCACGATCTCGGCGAGCTGCGGTGCGCTTTCGACCATCTGGAACGCCGTTTCCACGGTCCTACGCAATGCCGGCGGGAGCGTCTGACCCTGGCCACCAAAAATTCGTCCGTCCGCAAGCACGGGAGGCGTCGTCTCGATTTCGAGCCTGTAAGCTTCGGCAACTTCGGGAAGCGAAGTGCCGCTATCGACTTCTTCTTCGATGCGGGCACTGAGATCGGCGAGTGCCGCTGCGCGCTTTTGGGCCGTCAGTTCCTCGGTGATTTCCGGAGTCGCTTGGGCGAGGTTCCTCGCTGGTGTGCGGGTTACCCCATCGACGCGGGCCACGTACCAACCAAGGTTGCTACGGGCAGGTTCGGCGATCTGCCCTTCGCCCGCCTCGAAGACGCTGTTGGCCACGGCCGCGCTAAGCGAGGAAGAGAGCTCTTCGCGAGTCTGGTCTTCGACGCTCGAGACGCTGAACCCGGCTTCACGGGCAGCGGCTTCGAGTGAAACGCCGCCGCGAATGCGGCTCACCATCGACCGCGCCGCATCTTCGGTCGGAACAAGGAACGAGGAGACATCGCGAGTTTCGCGTGCGGCGAAATTCTCGGCATTGGCATCGTAGTATGCCTCGATCTCGGCCGCCGTTGGCGTAAGGTTTGTGTCGATGTTCTCGGCACCGAACACGGCATAGCGAATGGTCCGCCGTTCGGGACGGACAAAGCGCCCCCTGTTTTCCGAGTAATATGCCTGCAACTGCTCGTCTGTCGGCTCACTTTCCGGCGCGAAAGCAAAGCTCGGGATAAAGGCGATTTCGCCGCGCCGCCGTTCGAGAATGAGCGAAGCATAATGCTTGGCCGCTTTTTCGGGCATCTGCGGGACCGCGAGTGCAGGGAGAAGCAGTTGCTGGGATAGTAATCCGGCAGCAAGATCGCGGCGCAGCGTGGCATCGGTGAGGCCCTGGCGGCGCAGCGCGGCCTCGTAAACGGCCTGGTCGAATTCGCCGGTCGCGCCGCTGAAAGCACCAATCTTCAATATCTCACTGTTCACGAGGTTCTCGCCCGCGCGAAGGCCGTATTTCTCGGCATACTCACCGATGGCATAGCGATCGATCAACTGGCTCAGAACTTCATCGAGCCCGCCTTCTTCGACGAATTGCGGCATGCTCACCGTCGGGTCTTCCTGCTGCACAGTGCGCAGCGCGGAATCGGCAGTCTGCCTCAGTTCGATGGCCGAAATCGTCTCGTCGCCGACCGCCGCCACCCGGTTGCCACCCGAAACGCCGCCGAACGTCGAACCGGTGATATCCGCTGCGGCGAAAGCGAGCGCGACGAGGATAAGGAAGCCGATAAAAATCGGCAGTCCGATCTTCGACTGGAAGAATTTGCGAAAGAAGGAAATCATGGTGAGGTCGGATCCCGCCGCTGTAGGCCGTAGGCAAATGTTTCTCGTGGCCGGCATTCCTGCCGGGTATCAGGCGTTGCGCTTTATCGGGCCTGCGACCTCCCGGCAACAGGTTCGCACAGGTTTTGACTGTAAGTCTTTCCTCGTCTAGCGGACGCGGCCCCTCGGTCCTACATGGAGCCCTTCAGATTCGGCTTCAGATCGAAATTTCGCAGGATTCACAGATGCCTCAGCGGCCTTACATCGTCGGAAACTGGAAGATGCACGGCACCCGCGCCATGCTTTCCGAAGCGCGTGCGATTGATCGCGCGGCTCAGCGGCACATGAAAGTCGAAGTGGCGATCGCCCCGCCATATACCCTGATTCACCCGGTTCATCGCGAGGCGGAGCAGATCGCCGTTGGCGCTCAGGATTGCCATCACGAGGAAGGCGGCGCGCATACCGGCGATATATCGGCGACGATGGTGGCCGATGCCGGCGCGAAATTCGTCATCCTGGGTCACAGCGAGCGCCGCCAGAACCACGGCGAGAGCGATGCGTTGATCAAGCAGAAGACCAACGCGGCGCTTGCGGCGGGTCTGCGGATCATCCTGTGCTGCGGCGAAAGCGAGAAAACCCGTGAAGCCGGCAAGGCCGTCAACTTCGTCAAGAAGCAACTCAAGGCTTCGCTGCCCGATTTCGGCGACGATACCGATCTGATCAGCGAAAAACTGACAGTCGCATACGAGCCGATCTGGGCGATCGGCACTGGAAAGACCGCCACGGTCGATGACATCGCCGAAATGCATGCAGAAATCCGCACGCTGCTCGTTTCGCTTTATGGCGAAGAACAGGGCGGAGAGGTGCGCATCCTCTATGGCGGCTCAGTAAAGCCTGAAAACGCTTCCGAAATCCTCGGCACTCCTGAAGTCGGCGGCGCGCTGGTGGGCGGTGCCAGCCTGACAGCCGACAGTTTCATGGGTATCGCCCTTGCTGCCGGGGATGCCGAGGAAGGCTGACCCCGCAGCGCCAACATTCCATGCGGCCTTGTCCCCGGCCACGCCTGTCACTAAGTACCCGCCCAGACATTCAGACACGTTCGAGACGACATTCCATGTTCCTTTTCCTCACTGTCCTTCAGGCAATCGTTGCCGCCGCGCTTGTTGGCGTCGTTCTCATGCAGCGTTCCGAAGGGGGCGGGCTCGGCATCGGCGGCAACCCGAATGCCGCCCTTGGCGCTCGCGGCGCAGCCGATTTCCTGACCCGCTCGACAAAGTGGCTGGCGGTTCTCTTCGTCGGCCTCTCCATCGCACTCGCGGCAGTGGCAGTCGGCGAAACTAGTAACAGCGGGATCACCACCACGCTCGAGCGCGACGTTCCTGCGGCAAGTACCGGCGACATTCTCGGTGGCGGTGAAGAAGGCTCGACCTCGGACGCCGCCGAAGGCGAAGAAGCAACTCCGCCGAGCGACGATCCTCTCGCCGAATAAATCCTCGACGATATCGATGGCTGTGGATGGCCGGTGCGCGGCCGCAGCAATTTGCTTGCCCCGAATCCAAGACTAGGCTTAAGGCCCGACTCCCATGGCGCGGTACATTTTTATCACCGGCGGCGTGGTCTCCTCGCTTGGCAAAGGTCTCATGGCGGCATCGCTTGCCGCCCTCCTGCAGGCGCGCGGCTACAAGGTCCGCATCCGGAAATTCGATCCCTACCTGAATGTCGATCCGGGAACGATGAGCCCGTATCAACACGGCGAAGTCTATGTGACCGACGATGGCGCGGAAACCGACCTCGATCTCGGCCACTACGAGCGTTTTACCGGCGTTTCGGCGCATCAAAACGACAACATTACCTCGGGCCGCGTGTATCGCGACATAATCGCCAAGGAACGCCGGGGCGATTACCTGGGTGCCACGGTGCAGGTGATCCCCCACGTGACCGACGCGATCAAGGAATTCGCGCTTGCCGACCAGGGCGATCACGATTTCATCCTGTGCGAAATTGGCGGCACGGTTGGCGACATCGAATCGCTGCCCTTCATGGAGGCAATTCGCCAGCTCAGGAACGAGCTCGAGCCGATGCAGACGCTGAGCGTCCATGTGACACTCGTGCCCTATATCGCCGCAGCAGGCGAGCTGAAAACCAAGCCGACTCAGCACTCTGTGCGCGAACTTGCCAGCCTAGGGATCAAGCCCGATGTGCTGTTGTGCCGCGCCGAGCATCCGATCCCCGATGGCGAACGCCAGAAGATCGCCAACTTCTGCAACGTGCGCAAATCGGCCGTGATTCCGGCACTCGATGCGCCGTCGATCTATTCCGTTCCGCTGCAGTATCACGAGGAAGGCCTCGATGCCGAGGTCCTGCGCGGGTTCGGCATCACCGACGCGCCCGAGCCGAACCTGGCGGCGTGGGACGATGTGACCGACCGCTATTTCAATCCCGAAGGCGAAGTGACGATCGGCGTCGTCGGCAAATATGTCGGACTGCCCGATGCCTACAAGAGCCTTAACGAGGCGCTGGTCCATGGCGGGCTCGCCAATCGCGTTAAGGTCAACATCAAGTGGATCGACGCGGAAATCTTCGAAGGCGAGGACGAGAGCGAGATCGTATCCGCGCTGGAACCGATGCACGGCATTCTCGTGCCTGGCGGGTTCGGTGAGCGCGGCAGCGAGGGGAAAATCGCCAGCGTCCGGTTCGCGCGCCAGCGCAAAGTACCTTTCTTCGGGATCTGTCTTGGCATGCAAATGGCCTGCATCGAGGGCGCGCGTACCGCAGGGTTCGAGCAAGCTTCGTCGACCGAGTTCGGCGAAACTCCCGAACCCGTGGTCGGCATCATTACCGAATGGATGACCGAAGAGGGTCTGCAGCAGCGCGAAGAAGGGGGCGACCTTGGCGGGACCATGCGCCTCGGTGCCTATGAGGCGAAGCTCGGCGCGAACAGCCACGTGTCTCGCATGTATGGCGGGGCAACGACGATTTCGGAACGTCACCGGCATCGTTACGAGGTTAACTCGAAATATATCGAACCGCTCGAAAGCCAGGGACTGGTTTTCTCCGGGATGTCACCCGATGGCTTGCTCCCGGAAATCGTCGAACGACCCGATCACCCGTGGTTCGTCGGGGTGCAATTCCATCCCGAACTCAAGTCACGGCCCTTCGATCCGCACCCTCTATTCGCTGGATTCATCGCAGCCGCGGTCGAGCAGTCGCGCCTGTTTTGACGGTTTTGTGACGGCGCTTTTGAACGGTAGTACGCTCAAGCCATTGTAATTGCGTTGCAAAAATGTCAATTTGACAAACCCTAATATTTTCCGGCGCTTATCTGTGTTTGTCGCGTTTTTACAAGCAGATCAGTTTGCTCTTGCGCGATAGTGCGAAAGCGGACTAGGTCCGCGTAGGGCTATAGCTTTCAGTAAGGGGTCACACGCTAGAAGAATCAGACAATTGCCGCGAAAACAGGGGTTGTTAGCGGGATTGCGGGATCGGTTTCACAGGCTTGAAAATCAGGCGCACTGTTCGATCGCATCCGCTCAAATGGGCTTGAAACGAGGTTGATCGTCTTCTGCGACCCGGACGATGAGCATCGTGACAAGGCGGCTGAAAAGTCGCGGGGGCGGATCCAAGCGATCCGCCCCCTTAATTTTGGCAATTGGCCCTTTGAGGCTGGCTCCGCCGATCAGGCGGCGTCAGAGGCCTTATCGTCTTCCGACTTGGTGCCTTCGACGGCCGTCAGCGTCGGACCGCCGTTCACCGCAATCTTCTTCGGCTTCATGGCGTCTGGCACTTCGCGAACGAGGTCGATGATCAGCAGGCCATCGGCGAGATCGGCTTTCTCGACCCGCACATAGTCGGCCAATTCGAAGCGGCGTTCGAAGCCGCGGTTGGCAATGCCGACATGAAGCAGTTCGGAACCGTCTTCGGCATCCTCACGCTTCCTGCCCTGGACGACGAGCAGGTTCTGTTGCGCGGTGATATCGATATCCTGCGGACGGAAGCCGGCGACGGCCAGCGTAATGCGGTAATTGTCTTCGCCACTGCGCGCGATGTTGAAGGGCGGATAATTGTCGCCCGAATTGTGGCGCGCCTGGCTTTCGAGCAGGTCGAACAGGCGATCGAAACCGACTGTGCTGCGACGGTAGGGAGTGAAATCGAGACGTGACATAGCTGCAAATCCTCTTCTTTGAGCAATTTGATCATTGGTGCAGGCCTGCCTCGTGCAGCACCTGCGGTTATCCGTCGCGGAGAGCGTTTCCCAAGCACTGGCGAAACACCGCGACACCGACTATCTGGGTGGGGCGAATTCGCGTTTCAAGAGGTCCGGGACAGCCTTATGAGCCAACTCAAAATCGACGTTTACACCAAGTTCGCCTGCCCGTTCTGCGTGCGCGCGAAGCGTTTGCTTTCCGCCAAAGGTGCCGAGTTCAACGAGTATGACATCACCATGGGCGGCCCCAAGCGCGAGGAAATGCTGCAACGCGCTCCGAACGCGATGACGGTGCCGCAAATCTTCATCGGCGACGTCCATGTCGGGGGCTCGGACGACCTCGCCGAGCTTGAGGAAACCGGCAAGCTAGACTCAATGCTGGCGGGGTAGGGGCGGACCTTGCCCAAGATCGCCGTTCTCCAGATGACTTCGGGCATCGATCCGGAGGCAAATCTCGCGGCAATCGAAAAGGCCGCGGTGGAGGCGGCGCAGGCCGACGCCATGATGCTCTTCACGCCGGAAATGGCGATCCTTCTGGATCGCGACCGGAAGCGCGCAGGCCCTTGGATCGAAAGTGACGGCCCTCGAAAGGTCGTCGAGCGTCTGGAAGCCCTGCAAATGGAGCTCGATCTCGATATCGCCCTTGGATCGATGCCCGTGGCGACCGGAGCCGGAAAGTGGGCGAACCGCTCGTTCTACTTCGACGAGAAGAGCGGTGGGCCGATCCTTCACTATGACAAGATTCACAT
The DNA here is from genome assembly GCF_045363165.1 of Erythrobacter sp. GH1-10. Classification (NCBI taxonomy): domain Bacteria; kingdom Pseudomonadati; phylum Pseudomonadota; class Alphaproteobacteria; order Sphingomonadales; family Erythrobacteraceae; genus Erythrobacter; species Erythrobacter sp. GH1-10. The sequence continues at coordinate 1,755,654 of NZ_JBJFLP010000001.1, forward strand.
GTTCGATGTCCAGCTTGCGACCGGTGAAAGCTGGCGAGAGAGCAACGCCTATGAGCCCGGCACGGAGATAGTGACAGTCGACAACACGCCGATTGGAAGACTTGGTCTTACGGTCTGTTACGACCTACGCTTCCCGGCGCTGTTCGAGGCTCTTGGCAAGCGTCGGTGCGACGCGATCGCCATCCCCGCGGCATTTACCCGGCCAACCGGCGCGGCACACTGGCACGTCATGCTGCGCGCCCGCGCCATCGAGGCCAGCGCCTTCGTCATCGCGGCGGCACAGGTCGGCAAGCATGAGGACGGGCGCGAGACCTATGGTCACAGCCTTGTGGTCGATCCGTGGGGAGAGGTACTGCTCGACATGGGCGGCGAGGAATCGGGACTCGGTTTTTGCGACATCGACCTCGGTCGGATCGAAGAAGTTCGCCGACAGCTTCCCAGCCTTGCGAACAAGCGCGAAATCCCCAATTAGAGCGGATCATGATTGTTTTCGACTTGCACTGTGATGGCGGCCACCGGTTTGAAGGGTGGTTCGGATCGTCTTCGGATTACGAGGATCAGCAAGCACGCGGTCTCGTTAGCTGCCCCGAGTGCGGATCCGACGTGGTCGACAAGGCCCCGATGGCACCTGCCGTCCCTGCAAAGGGCAACACCCAAAACCAATCTCCCGTCGCCAAATCGAGCTCGCAGCCGGTATCGAACACACCGATGACGGCCGAAGTGAAGCAGGCGATGCAGGCTCTTGCGAAAGCGCAGGAGAAGGCGCTCAAGAACAGCACTTGGGTGGGAGACAAGTTCGCCGAGCAATCTCGCGAGATGCATTATGGCGAACGCGATGAGGCGCCCATCCACGGCCAGGCGACGCTGGAGGAAGCCAAATCGCTGGTCGACGAAGGTGTGCCGGTCGCGCCGCTGCCATTTCCCGTGGCGCCGCCCGACAAACTCAATTGATTGGAAAGCTCGCGCTGCTATGGGGGCTTTCGGGACCCCGTAGCTCAGCAGGATAGAGCATCAGATTCCTAATCTGAGGGCCGCGCGTTCGAATCGCGCCGGGGTCACCAACACTTTCAAATCTTGGCAGTTGCGCCCGAGCGCCTCCAATTCCGCTCCGCCAACAAGGATAGCGCAACAACCGACGCCGACATCACGGCCAGAAGCACGCACGTTCCTGCCCATCCGGCAAGGTCGAAGATCGACGTGCCGAGAATGCTGCCAAGCGCGCCACCGATGAACATCATGACGATGTAACTGGTGGTGAGCCGCGTGCGGATTTCCGGTTCGAGCGAGAGGAAGGTCATGCGTCCGGTCACATCGATCGTGGGCCCGACCATGTTCGTGATCGTGAGCGGTACGATGATCGTCCATACGCTCCACCCGAGAGGGTACATCAGGGCAATCCCTGCAAACTGTAACACCGACGCGATCAGCCGCGCGCGCCGCGCGCCGATACTGTCAGCCCAGCGCCCGAGCCGAGGCGTCGTGACAATGCTGATTGCGGCGATACCTGCGAGATAGCCGACTGTGTCCACGCCATATCCCAAATCGGGCCCCGTCAGGTGCAGAGCCAGCGCAAGCCAGCTTGCCGTGAAAGCGGCGAAATTGAGCCCCTGGATCACTGCAGAGATCATCATGTCGCGGTTCTGCAACGCAAGCGTGAACACCGAGGCGATCAGAGCCTGATAGGTCGATTGCGGGCGTTTGTCCGCGCTCGCCTCTGTTCGCATGGCGATCGGTAGGAACAGGGTGACGGCCGCCATGAGCGCGAATGCGCACCAATAGACAGTTCGCCACCCGAAATGCTCGGCGACAACACCCGCGCCCACGCGCGCGACCAGAATTCCGAATATGACTCCGGCTGTCAGCAGAGCCGTGACCTGCCCGAGGCGCTCGGGGGCGACGCGCTTCGAAGCGAATGCCGGGATCAGGTACGGCGCGATGGTGACAAAACCGAGCAGAGTCGAGGCGAGGGTGAAGGCGATGAATCCTTCCGCCAAGGCCATTGCAAGCATGAACAAGCATTGCGCGGAGACAAAGGCGATGCACAAGCGCTTGTTCGAATAGCGATCGCCCAGCGGGAGAAGCAGCAGAATACCTAGCGCCAGAGCCAGCTGGTTAAGCGCAGGGACGATGCCGATCCGCGCATCGCTTACCCCGAAGCTCGCCGCGACTTCACCGATAATCGGATGGATGTAATAGGCATTGGCCGTAACCACGGCGACCGTCACCGCGAGCGCATATTCCTGCGCGCGACTAAGATGGTCGGGCGGTGTTACGCTGTGACTGTTCAAACGAGGAAGCCTGCCTTCTGTGCAGTTTCGATCACGCCCTGCGCTAGATCCACCGGGCGATCCTCCTGGCAGAAGTGTCCGCAGGTGGATAGCATGGCGTGCGGCATACCCTCGGCACCGGCAATTCGGCTGATGAGATGCTCACCGAGCCCGCCGGTGACGGGATCGTCCTCGCCGAACAGCGTCAGGAACGGCTTGTCGAAAGCGGCCAGCCCTTCCCATGCGCGTTTGTTCTGCTCGATTCCGTCCATCCCGTCTTCGACCGGGACCAGGGCGGGAAATGCGCGTGCGCCGGCCTTGCTCGGCTCGTCGGGGAACGGCGCATCGTAGGCGGCGATTTCCTCAGGCGTTCGTTCGGTTGCGGTGGCCCGCTGAAGCAACTCGCCAATCTTGAAGTCCGGCGAGCTCTTGGCGAATTCCCGCCACGCGAGGAAAGCGGGTGAGGGTGTGCCTCCGGTCGGAAGGAAGGTGTTACTGGCGACGACGCAAGCGAAGCGTTCGGGTTCTTCGCCCACCATGCGCAGCCCGAGCAATCCGCCCCAGTCCTGGCAGAACAGCGCAGCAGGTTGCGGCACGACGGCATCGCGCCACTGCTTCAGCCAGTTCACATGCCGGTCATAGGTGTAGAAGCCGATATCGTCGGGCTTGTCGCTTTTGCCGAAGCCGATCAGGTCGGGCGCCAGACAGCGAAACCCGGCATCGACCAGCGGCGGGATCATCTTGCGATAGAGGAAGCTCCAACTCGGCTCACCGTGGAACAGCAACACCGGCGGTGCATGTCGCGGCCCTTCGTCGAGATAGTGCATCCGCCCCGAGTGACCGTCGCCGAGATCGACGGTGATCCAATGCTCCTCGAACGGGTAGTCGGGAAGATGGCTGAATCGGGCTGGATCGGACGTAAGGATTCTCATGCTGCTCATCTCCTTGCGGAGATGAGTAGCACGAAAAAACCTATGCGACAGCCTCAGGCACTTTCGCCAGGGCTTTCTCCCAGAGGCACGCGCTCCTTGAAGGTATGGGTGATGTAGGGGAACGGGATTTCGATTCCCGCCTCGTCCAGCCCGCGTTTGATCGCACGGACCACCTTGTCCTTCGATTCCCACCCGGCGCGCGGGGTCGATCCCGACCACCAGCGCACGAGGAAATCGACCGAGGACGAATTGAACTCCTGTGCGAAGATGTCGATGCCCTTTTCCGTGTCGACTTCCTCGAGATCGGTCACGGCCTTGCGGATCACTTCGGCGGCTTGGTCGAGATCGGTGTCGTAGGAAACGCCGATCACAACGTCATGACGTCGCTGTTCCTTGTCGGTGAAGATTTCGACCGGATTCTTGAACAGGATCGAATTGGGTACGACGGTAACTTCGCCCGACAGCTTGCGGACATGAGTCTCGCGCAGTGTGATGTGTTCGACCTTGCCGATAATCCCTTCGCATTCGATCACGTCTCCGATGCGCATTTTTTCGCGCACCATAATCAGGACACCAGCGAGGAAATTCTCGAAGATATCCTGGAATGCGAAACCGATTGCGACTGCTCCGATCCCGAGCCCCGCGACGAGACTGGCGGGCGTGAGGTCGGGGAAGATGATGATCGCGGCGATCATCAGACCGAGCAGCCAGACGCCGAGCCTGACCAAGGTCTCGATCAGCGTGCGCAGGGACGGGCGAAGTTCGGTCTTGCCGATCAGGATGTTGGCAATATTCACCGTGAACTTCGCGACGATCGAAGTGGCGATCAGAATGACTACGGCGATTGCCAGAGATGGCAACATTCGGACCGCCTGATCCGCCATGCCGTTCAATTGGTCGAGCAGTGTTTCGAGCAAATTCAAATCGTTTCCCTCTTCTTGCTTTCCCGACTAACGGGCCAGCCTTTGCCATGGTTCCGGGCGGGGCGGGTCAGGCGCGTGGGTGGATTAGCAAACTGATGAGGTGGACATCGCTTCCGGCGGCAGGCAATCAGCGCGCGATCGTGGACGAGAGAGATTTCGATGCAGACCGAGAGTGAAGAACTGGCCGAAATCCGCCGCGCGGTGCGGGCGCTGTGCGAGGATTTCCCCGGAGAATATTGGCGCAAGAAGGACGCTGCGCGCGAATATCCCGGCGAATTTGTCGATGCGCTGACCAAGGCCGGCTTCCTCGCTGCGCTTATTCCGACCGAGTATGGTGGAAGCGGGCTCAGCCTGGATGCGGCGGCTGTGATCATGGAGGAAATCCAGGCAAGCGGTTGCAACGGCAGCTCTGCGCACGCGCAGATGTATATCATGAACACACTGCTGCGGTACGGCAGCGACGCGCAAAAGGACGAATACCTCCCCAAGATCGCCAGCGGTGCGCTCCGGCTTCAGGCGTTCGGGGTGTCCGAACCGACGAGCGGCACCGATACTCTCAGCCTCAAGACCCGCGCCGTCCGCGATGGTGACGAGTACATAATCAGTGGGCAGAAGATCTGGACGAGCCGTGCGGAACATTCCGACCTGATGCTGCTGCTCGCGCGGACGACACCGAAGGACCAGGTCGAGAAGAAGACCGAAGGGCTCTCGATGTTCCTCGTCGACATGCAGCAGGCCATCGGAAACGGCATGGCGATCAAGCCGATCCGCACCATGATGAACCACTCCTCGTGCGAGGTGTTCTTCGACGACCTGCGTATACCCGCCAGTGCCTTGGTCGGCGAAGAAGGGAAGGGCTTCCGCTACATCCTTTCCGGGATGAATGCCGAACGCATCCTGATCGCAGCAGAGTGCATCGGCGATGCCAAGTGGTTCATCGAGCAGGCCAAGGCATACGCCAGCGATCGCAATGTCTTCTCTCGCCCCATCGGGCAGAACCAGGGCGTGCAATTCCCGATCGCGCGCTGCTACGCCCAGATGCGCGCGGCGGAACTGATGGTTCACCATGCCGCGCACGTCTACGACGAGGGCGGCAATCCGGGCGAAGAGGCCAACATGGCGAAACTGCTCGCATCCGAAGCAAGCTGGGCGGCGGCGGACATGTGCGTGCAGACCTTCGGCGGCTTCGGGTTTGCCGAGGAATACGACGTCGAGCGCAAGTTCCGCGAGGCGCGCCTTTACACCGTCGCCCCGATCTCAACGAACCTCATCCTGTCCTATCTCGCCGAACATGTGCTCGGCCTGCCGCGCTCCTATTGATCGCCGCTTGGCTTCGTTCTTGCGCAAATCCGCACCGCCGCGGCGTTTTCGACTTGATGCGACGCGTTAACTATGATTCTGTGGCAACAGGATCGGGGACATACCAATGCGCAAACCAGTGAAGGAACAGATGCGGCAGGGCTTGGCCCTCTTCGCGCTGCTTGTTCTTACCGGTTTCGCGATTGCCGGGCCGACCGGACTTCTTGCGTGGAGTGAGAACGCCCAGACACTCGACCAACGCAAGGCGCAGATCGCCGAACTCGAGGCGAAGCGCGATGCGCTCAGGAACCGGGTCGATCTGCTCGATCCCGAAGCGGCCGACCCCGATCTTGCGAGCGAACTCGTGAGGAAGAATCTCGGTGTCCTGCACGCCGATGAGGTCGTCATCACGATCGAGGACGAAGCCGCGCTCGGAGAATAGGGCGCGCATACGAATTCGCGCGATCCTGCCCTTTCGAAACACCGGAAATTGCGACATTTGCAACGCCTGTGGAGGCTGGTTGACGTTGCGTCCGGCCCGAACTCCTGCCTATAGGGGGCGCTGGGATTTGGCGCGCGCTCCTCCCCAGCCAGCGCGCCTGCAAATAGAGGGAAATCACACCTTGGCGAAGAAGCCCGCAAGCAAGACCAAAGCCGATGAAGCGATCGCTCCGTCGGACGATCCGGATTTCATCCTTCACTCGCTCCAGGAAGAATTCGAAGCCAGCAAGCGCTTCGATGCGAGCGAAGACCAGATGATGGAATTCTACCGCCAGATGCTCCTCATCCGGCGGTTCGAGGAAAAGGCGGGTCAGCTCTATGGCCTCGGCCTCATCGGCGGGTTCTGCCACCTCTATATCGGCCAGGAAGCGGTCGCGATCGGCCTTCAAAGCGCGCTCGATGGCGACAAGGACAGCGTCATCACCGGCTATCGCGATCACGGTCACATGCTCGCCTATGGCATCGATCCCAAGGTCATCATGGCCGAGCTGACGGGCCGCGAAGCCGGCATCTCGAAGGGGAAGGGCGGCTCGATGCACATGTTCAGCACCGAGCACAAGTTTTACGGCGGCCACGGGATCGTCGGCGCACAGGTCGCGCTTGGGGGCGGGCTCGCGCTTGCGCACCAGTACAACGAGGATGGCGGGCTGTGCCTTGCCTATTTCGGCGATGGCGCGGCGAACCAGGGGCAGGTCTACGAAACCTTCAACATGGCGGCGCTGTGGAACCTGCCGATCGTGTTCGTGGTCGAAGACAACCAGTATGCGATGGGCACGTCGACCAAGCGCAGCTCGGCCGAAACCCGCTTTCACCGCCGCGGCACCTCGTTTCGAATTCCGGGCATGGATGTGAACGGCATGGACGTGCTGGAAGTTCGGGCCGCCGCCGAAGTTGCCTTCAAACATGTGCGCGAGGGCAAGGGCCCGGTGCTGATGGAGCTCAACACCTATCGCTATCGCGGGCACTCGATGTCCGATCCCGCCAAGTACCGCACCCGAGAGGAAGTGCAGGAACAGCGCGACCACCATGACCCGATCGAGCGTCTGAAGAAGACGCTGATCGAGGCTGGCAAGACCGAGGAGGAATTGAAGGCTATCGACAAGGAAATCCGCAAGATCGTCGCCGAATCCGCTGATTTTGCAGAGAATTCACCCGAGCCCGCGCCAGACGAACTCTACACCGATGTTCTGGTGGAGGAGTATTGATCCATGGCTATCGAACTCAAGATGCCGGCGCTTTCGCCGACGATGGAAGAAGGCACTCTGGCCAAATGGCTCAAGTCTGAAGGCGATACGATCGAGCCGGGCGACATCATCGCCGAAATCGAAACCGACAAGGCGACGATGGAATTCGAAGCCATCGATGAAGGAACGCTCGCCAAGATCGTCGTGGCGGAAGGCACGGAAAACGTCGCTGTCGGCACGGTGATCGCCATGCTCACAGGCGAAGGCGAGGATGCGGGCGAAGTCGAAGCCCCCGAACCGTCATCCGATGCCGAGGACGCGCCGGACGAGGACGAAGGCACCGACGAGGCCAGCTCAACGGAAGCACCCGAAAAGCCGGTGCGCGAACCTCAGGCCGATCCCGATATTCCGGAAGGGACCAGTTTCACCAGCACCACGGTTCGCGAGGCGCTACGCGACGGCATGGCCGAAGAAATGCGCCGCGATCCGCGCGTGTTCGTGATGGGCGAGGAAGTCGCCGAATATCAGGGCGCCTACAAGGTAACGCAGGGGCTGCTCGACGAATTCGGATCGAAGCGCGTGATCGACACGCCGATCACCGAATACGGGTTTGCCGGGGTCGGCACCGGCGCGGCGATGGGCGGCCTGCGTCCGATCGTAGAGTTCATGACGTTCAACTTCGCGATGCAGGCAATCGACCACATCATCAACTCGGCCGCGAAGACCAACTACATGTCGGGCGGCCAGATGCGCTGCCCGATCGTGTTCCGTGGCCCAAACGGGGCGGCCTCGCGAGTCGGCGCACAACACTCGCAGAATTACGGCCCGTGGTATGCGAGCGTGCCCGGCCTGATCGTCATCGCACCCTATGATGCAGCCGATGCGAAGGGCCTCATGAAAGCCGCGATCCGCACCGAAGACCCGGTCGTATTCCTGGAAAACGAGCTGGTATACGGACGCAGCTTCGACGTGCCGGATATCGAAGATTACGTCCTGCCGATCGGCAAGGCGCGCACCATGCGCGAAGGCTCCGACGTCACCATCGTCAGTTACTCGATCGGCGTGGGCTTCGCGCTCGAAGCGGCAGAGCAGCTGGCCGAGGAGGGCATCGACGCCGAAGTTATCGATCTGCGGACGCTGCGTCCACTCGACAAGCAGGCGATCCTGACAAGCCTTGCCAAGACCAACCGTCTCGTGATCGCGGAAGAGGGGTGGCCGACCTGTTCGATCGCGTCGGAAGTGATCGCGATCTGCATGGAGGAAGGGTTCGACCATCTCGATGCGCCCGTCTTGCGGGTATGCAACGAGGACGTACCGCTGCCCTATGCCGCAAACCTCGAAAAGCTCGCGCTCATCGATGCCCCTCGCATCGTCGAAGCAGCCAAGAAGGTCTGCTACGTCGATTGATCCAACTCTGGATGCGAGAAGGGCCGCCCCGGACTGTTCCGGAGCGGCCCTTTCTTGTGGCTCTTAGGGCCGGTCGGCCGAGAAGACGTTGCAGCGCGCCACCGGAGAGACCGGGTTGGTCTGGTAGATTCGGGTCAGGTCGCGCTGGTCGCGGATGTTGAACGCGGCCGTGTAAAGGATTTCGGTATCGCCGAAGAATTCGAACGGCGTCACCGGCGTATAGGTGTACGAAACCTCGACGAACATCACGGCCGTGCCGTTGCTGGCCGTGATTTCCTTGCCGGGCTCGCCCATGCCGGGGAATGTCGTCCCGGTCGCGCCATCGCCTTCGACACCGTAGCTCGACGTGTGGTTCTTTGCACCGCGACACCGCTGCCAGTGAATCCACTGTCCGCCTTCCGAGTTCTGTTCGAGGCTCGAAAGGATAATGCGACCGTTTTCGAAGATTTCATACCGCCCGCCGAGCTTTTCCGCACCGACGAAGGCCTGGTTGATGTCGTCCTCGTAAACCTTGCGGTTCACCAGCACGTCGTATTCGCCGACACGCGAGGCATTATCGGCCACCTGCATGGCGACCTGGCTGATCTGCATATGGGTAATGGCGAAATTGGCTGTTTCGGCACCCATCATGCCGAGCGCGATGACGATCGGTGCACTGAAGGCGAACTCGACCATCGCCACGCCCGATCCGCAATCGCGCATCCTGCGCGCCTTGCGGCGCAGCCTGGCACCGAAGGAAGCGGTCTGTTGCTGTACGTGCGCAATCATGAGCAATTCCCCGTGACAACTGTGCGGTCCTGTTGGTCGTATGGCTGGTTGCGCAGCACCGTCGACGCACGAAGTTCCACGTCCTGCGACATCCCGGCGAGGCCATACATCGGGAACAGTCGGTCATATTTCACGACGGCGGTGTAGAGCACCGCATCGCGCGCACCACCGACGCCGGTTTCACCGCGGTCGGCATCCCACTGGCCATTGCCGTTGGCATCGACGAACGGCTCGTTGTTGTTGCAGATGCCGTCGCCGTTATCGTCCGAATATTCCTCTTCCTCTCCGATATCCGCGAAATCGAAGTGCGAGAGTTTTTCCAGGGTGACGGTGGCGTTGTTGGGCGCGACCGTTTTGATCTGGGCGATCACCCGCGCATCGATATTGGCTTCCTGGCTGCCAGCGCTTTCGAGCGTAAGGTCTCTGCCCGCTTTCTGCATCGAGCCGTTGATCAGCGCCCGCGTGTATTGCGTGTGAGCCATGTCGAAGATGCCCATCACCATGAGGCAGAGGATTGGTGCGACGAAGGCGAACTCCGTCAGCGTCGCACCGCTCTCGTCGCCCCCGAGGCGCTTTGGCAGGATCCGGCCGATCATGCCGTGAGCCTCAGCGCAGCGATCTTCTCGGCAATCTCGGTGAAAGCCGCATCGAGCGAATCCGAGTCGCTTGCCTCGTAGGCACGGCCCGGGGTTGCGCAGTCGATCAGGTTCTGGCTCAGGCTGGTGCCGAAGGCGACCACCCATACCGAGATGTTCTTGTCGCGTGCCGCCTTACAGGCTGCCTGGAAGCGATCGGCGTGGCGGGGCCTGCTCGTCCCGTTATTGCCGTCATCGGTGATCCGGCGGTCCCACCATTCGATGCCGTAGGGCGTGTAGACCGTGTTGCTGGTCGACAGCAGACCGTCCGTCATGAAGATGATGTGACGGGTGATCGCATCGCCGTTCGGCGCAGACGAATTCTCCGAGGAGAAGATCCCATCCGGCGAAATGAAGCGGCCACCCCAGATCATGCCGATATCGTGATAGGTCGAACCACGGGCCCGGAAACCGTTGGCTTCCGAAAGCCAGCTTTCGAGGTCCGAGCGGCTGGCGAACGGGGCGAGCTTGCGCGCCGCCTTGGGGCAGTAATCGGTGGGGTTGCCGTTCCAGTTGCTGGTCGTGATCTGCTCGTCTCGGCTCCAGTTTCCGGAGCTGTCGTAGCGGTAGAAAACCAACGAGTTGATCGCCGGCTTCCAGTATTCGTCCGCGCCGTTCGGTACCAAATCGATGTCAAGGTCGTTGGCTGCCGCAGGGATCGGTGAGAAATCGGTTGTGGTGTTCGGTGACGTATTAGCCTCTTCAATACAACCAGCCCAAGTATGGGTTTCGCCTGAGCCATTACTTCCAGTCGGAGCAGTGAATGACCCGCTACTGTAAAGAGAAGTCAGATCGTATTCGATCGCGTCGTAGCGATAAGCTGGCGTTTCGGTCCGCTGAAGCTGCTCTGTCACCGTTGCAGTACCGTAGGCCGTGTAGGTGTAGGTATCGAAATCGATCCGACACCGATCTCGGCTATTATTATAATTATAGGTGCGTCCATCATAAAGGACGCGCCACTGCAAGCGGCCCGTATACTCTGTGACACGCGTTGTGCCGTCATCGCTGATGACCGTGCCGCTTGCGCCGTTAGGAGACTCGAAAACGTCCCATTCCTGGTAGTTGTAGTAATAGTTACTGCAATCTGAACTGGATACTGGCTGCCATTCCTTTCGAACTCGGCCAATATAGTCGTAGTTGTATCGCTCACCTGTGCGGTTCTCGTCGCTCGAACCGATAGTGATCCACTCTTCGTTTACGATGACAGTCGGCTCGCGCGATTGATAGGTGTGGGTGTCGGCCAGCCAGGCGCGATCGAGCGAATTTCCGACATTCACGGCATTCGAGTAAGGCACGATGCCATAGCGCACCTGCGCCGTATCGGACGTCGCGGCTTCGACCGTGTCATAGAAGGTCAGCGTTGCAGAACGCAGCGCGTCGATTTTCGAGCCCGGATCGGGCGTGTTGCCGCAGCTGCCGCCGCCCGGATTGTCGGGCGCGCAGTTCATCGAACCGGTCACGTCCAGCACAAACATGATGTCGGTGTTCGAGATGTTGATATCGGCTTCGCACTCGACGGTGAGATTGAACTCGTCGTAGCCGAATGCGTCCATGATGGTGGTCGGGAGGCGACCGGTCGCCGTACCCTGTACCTTGCCATCGGCGGTGCCGATGTAGGTCCGCGTGAGGTCCTCCATACCGAACTGGCCGTCGCGGTAGTTCTGATCGAAGAAATTGTTGGCGATGGTCTCGTGTTCGGAGGCGAACGTATCCTGATCCATGGCGCGGCGGGCGGCGAGGGCGCCGGCATCGCATGCAGCCTGGAGACGAGATTCGGCCATGTAATAACGGCTGGCGTCGACACCTCCGCCGACCATAGCCATGAGCGGCACGAGCGCCGCTGCCGAAATGACAATCGTGTTCGCTGTCGGGTCGGTCGCCAGCCTGCGCCAGAAAGTCTTCTGTGTCGCTGGTTGCTTGTCGTGTTCAGTGCCCATACGGCGGTGATCCTTGTGCTGATTCCTAGGCGGAATAGTCCGGGAAAGCAGATGCATTGGGCCGACTTAGCGAACTGAGGTAAGCGAAATTCGAAACAGCATGGTTAATGGAAGACTAACGCTCGATTTCGCTGGTCAATTCGCTCGATGAGCCTGGAATCAGACCTGAAACTTGACAATCGGGGCCAACCACAGGCTACGAGCCGCACGGTGACCCCCGATGATCTTGAGAGCCTGCCCCCAGAAGCGGAACTCGCCATCGCCTACAGCCCCGAAAAGGTTGCCGGGCGATTAAGGACGTTCCTCGCCTTGGATCGGCGTCTGGGCCGGATCGTTTCCGCGACAACCGAGCCGATGCTGGGGCAGATGCGGCTGGCATGGTGGCGCGACATGCTGGGAAAGCCCGTCGAAGAGCGACCGAGCGGGGATGCGGTGCTCGATGCCATTGGCGAACTATGGCAAGGGCAGGAAAACGCGCTGCAGAAGGTCGTGGACGCCTGGGAAATTCTGGTGATAGCCGATCACTTGGGGGAGAACGAGCTTCGGCAGTACGCTGCGGACAGAGGACATCCATTCGGAGTCTTCCTGGAGTCCGCCGATCGCAGAGATGAAGGTCGCACCGCCACTTCCGCCCAGCGTTGGGCACTGGCCGATACGGTTGCGCGTATATCGGAAGAAAGCGAACGGTCCGCGATCATCGCTGCGGCGCGCGATCTAAACGACTTTGGCGGGCGGCATCCGCGCGAACTCCGCGGACTTGCTGTGCTCGATGCTCTCGCGCGGCGCGCGCTGGAGCGCGGAGGTAAGCCGCTGATGGACGGGCGCGGCGCGGCGCTGGTTGCCCTCAGGGCGGGTATCATTGGCCGCTGATTGGGTGTAATCCCATAATATTGCAGACGGGGGACTTGATGTGCGCCAGACAATGCTTGGTGTGTTCGTCGGATTGTTCTTGGCAGGAGTGGGTGTGTTCTGGTGGCAGGGCCGCGCGCAGGTTGAAGCGAATGCTCCGCCTCCGCCCGAGGCGGAGGGCGCAGCTTTCGATCCCGAAGATCTGCCGGATGCCGATCCAGGCGAGATGGAAGGTCCCGAACCGCCTGAAGCCAGTGAATTGACGCGCGAGGAGAAGCGTTTCTTCCGCTACGATCGCAACCGTGATCGCAAAATCACCCGCAACGAAATGCTCTCGAGCCGGTCGGACGGTTTCCGCAAGCTCGATGTCGACGGGAACAACCTGCTGACCTTCGAAGAATGGGCGGTGACCACCGCAACGCGGTTCGACGAAATGGATGCAGACGGCAATGCCGAGCTGACACAGGCCGAATTCGCAACAAGCGCGCCGAAGCCAACGGCGAAGAAGCCCGGCTGTCGCTGCTGACGATCAGGCGGTTACGACTTCGCCAGCCTCGGCCAGCCAAGACTTGAGATCGGCCTTCGCCCTATCGGTGTAAGCTTCCTTGCGTTGCTTCTTCTTCACCTCGTGAAGCGGCGGGAACAGCCCGAAATTGACGTTCATCGGCTGGAATGTCGCAGCATCGGCATCGCCGGTGATGTGGCTCAGCAGTGCGCCCAGTGCGGTCGTGGCGGGCAGGGGCTTCCAATCGCGACCTGACAGTTCGGCAGCGGTCATCATTCCTGCGACCAATCCGATGGCTGAGCTTTCGACATATCCCTCGCATCCTGTCACCTGGCCGGCAAAGCGGATATGCGGCGCAGCTGTCAGGCGCAGCTGGCGGTCGAGCACCTGCGGCGAATTGAGAAAGGTGTTGCGATGCAAGCCGCCGAGCCGCGCGAACTCCGCGTCTTCCAGCCCCGGAATGGTCCGGAACAGCTCGATCTGAGCGCCGTATTTCAGCTTCGTCTGGAAGCCGACCATATTCCATAGCGTGCCGAGCTTGTTGTCCTGACGCAATTGAACCACGGCGTAGGGCCAGCGTCCCTGCGGATGCTCCTCGGTGGTGTCGTATGGGTTATCGAGCCCGACGCCCTTCATGGGACCGTAGCGAAGCGTTTCGACCCCGCGCTCGGCCATCACTTCGATCGGCATGCAGCCGTCGAAATAGGGGGTGTCTTTCTCCCACTCCTTGAACTCGGTCTTCTCGCCATCGAGCAGGCCTTGGTGAAAGGCGAGGTACTGCTCCTTGGTCATCGGACAGTTGATGTAATCGCCGTCCTCGTTCGAGGCTTCGGTGCGCTTGTTCCAGCGCGACTGGATCCAGCATTTCGACATGTCGATGCTGTCGCGGTGGACGATCGGCGCGATGGCATCGAAGAAGGCGAGCCGTTTTTCGCCTGTCGCACCTACAATGCTCTCGGCCAGCGACTGCGCAGTGAGCGGACCGGTCGCGACGATGGTGAGACCGCTGTCGGGCAAACGGTCGATCCGTTCGCGCACGATCGTAATGTTCGGATGGCCAGACAGCGTCTTTTCGACCTCTGCGCTGAAAACGTCGCGGTCGACCGCCATCGCGCTTCCCGCCGGAACCCGCGCGACCTCTCCTGCGCGCATCACGATGCTGTCGAGTTCGCGCATCTCGTGATGCAGCAGGCCGACCGCGTTTTTGGTGTCGTCGTCGGAACGGAAGCTGTTCGAGCACACCAGCTCGGCAAGACCATCGGTCTGGTGGGCGGGGGTCATCTCTCCCGAACCACGCATTTCCGACAGGCGCACCTTCACCCCGCGCCGCGCGAGCTGCCAGGCGGCTTCGGATCCGGCGAGACCGCCACCGATGATGTGAACGTCGTGGGTATTCGCGTTGTTGCTCATGGAGCGCGAAGTAGTTGCGTGGTAGCGCGAGAGCAAGGAAAGGATTCCCGATGCCCAAGCGCGCGCTGATCGACCAACGCCCATGGCTGCTTGCCAGCGTCGCTGCCGCGATAGCGTTCTATTTTCTGCGCGATAATCCCATTGGCGGATTATACCTGATCCTGCTGAAAGGGGCGGGGGTGGGGCTGCTTGCGGTTTACGCATTTTACCGCACCAAGGGCCTCGATGGAGCCTTAATCGTGCTGGTGCTGTCGCTTGCATCCGCTGCGGACATGGCACTCGAAATCGATTTCACGATTGGCGGAGGGCTGTTCCTCGCCTCACACCTCGTGGCGTTGGGGCTTTACCTCAGAAACCGGCGAGAAAGCACGAGCGCGAGCCAGAAGCTGCTTGCACTGGCCCTGGCGATATCGGCGCCCGCGATCTCCTGGCTGCTGAGCGGCGACCCGATGATTGCGCTCTACGCGGTAAGCCTTGGTGCCATGGCCGCAGCCGCTTGGATGAGCCGCTTCCCGCGCTACCGGGTCGGCATTGGAGCAGTGTTGTTCGTGGTGAGCGACTGGCTGATCTTCAGCGCAATGGGCCCGCTCGACCTCGCGCCGCTTCCCGAAATCCTTATCTGGCCGCTGTATTACGCGGGGATGCTCATGATCGCGACCGGCGTCGTGCAGACGCTACGAGGAGAACAACCGGCCAAGTGACCGGACCGGGCAGGAGCTTACCCTCCCGGCTCGCCGTCAATGTTCTTGTCCGAATGCGCGGTTGTATTCGGAGTGGTTTCATCGCCACCGCCGCGCCGCTCGACCATCTCCTCGACCACCGCTTCCTCGGCCTCGTTTTCAGGCTCTTCGGTCTCGTCGATCTTCACCGCGCTGACAATGTGCTCGCCCTTGCCGACCGTGAACAGCCGGACACCGGCGGTATTGCGACCGAGCACCCGCAGCGTTTCGAGACCGATCCGGATCAGCTTCGCCTGATCGGTGACGAGCATCAGCTGCTCTCCCGATTGAACGGGGAAGCTGGCAACGACGGGTCCGTTGCGCTCGATATTGTCGATGTTGATCAGGCCCTGGCCGCCGCGACCGATGCGGCGGTACTCATAGGCGCTCGAAACCTTGCCGTAGCCATTGGCGCAGACCGTCAGGATGAACTGCTCGCGATCCCGAAGGGTTTCGTAGCGTTCTTCGGAAAGGTCCGGTTCGCCTTCTTTTTCACCCTTGTAGGGCGCAAACTTCAGATATTCAGTGCGCTCCTCGGCGGTGGTTCCTGTCGCACCAAGCGTGGAGAGCGAAACGACCTCGTCGCCATCGGCAAGCTTCATCCCGCGCACACCGGTGGAGGTACGCGAAGTAAACTCGCGCACATCCTCGGCGGCGAAACGGATCGCCTTGCCCTGTCGGGAAGCTAGGAGCACATCGTCGGAGGGAGCGACGAGCTCCACTCCGATCAGGTGATCGTCGCTGTCCTCGTCGAACTTCATTGCATACTTGCCGTTCGAAGGGATGTTGGTGAACGCGTCCATGCTATTGCGGCGCACGTTGCCCTTGGCAGTGGCGAACACCACCGAAAGCGCACCCCATTCTTCCTCGTCTTCGGGGAGGGGCAGGACGGTCTTGATCGTCTCGCCATCTTCAAGTGCGGGAAGCAGGTTGATGATCGGACGGCCTCGCGTCGCAGGACCGCCCTCGGGCAGCTTCCAGACCTTGAGGCGATAGACTTTGCCCGCCGTGGAGAAAAACAGAACCGGGTTGTGCGTCGAAGTGACGAACATCTCCTGAATGGCGTCTTCGTCCTTGGTCGACATGCCGGCACGGCCCTTGCCGCCGCGGTGTTGCGCGCGGAAGGTCGAGAGCGGGGTGCGCTTGATGTAGCCATCGAGAGTGACCGTCACGACCATGTCGTCGCGCTCGATCAGGTCTTCGTCCTCGAGCCCGTCCCATGCAGGCGCGATTTCGGAGACGCGCGGGGTGGCGTAAGTGGATTTGATTTCCTCAAGTTCCTCGCGCATCACGCGATAGAGCTTTACCCGGTCGGCGAGGATCGAGAGCAGTTCCTCGATCTGGATCGCAAGTTCCTTGAGCTCATCGCCGATTTCGTCACGACCCAACGCGGTCAGGCGGTGGAGCCGCAATTCGAGGATGGCCTTCACCTGCCGCTCGGAAAGCTTGTAGGTCCCGCCTTCCTCCTCGGCATTCGGCTCGATCGCTTCGACGAGGCGGATGTACTGCGCGATCTCCCCGATCGGCCACTCCTTCGCCAGTAGCCTGGAGCGCGCTTCGGCGGGGTTGGACGCGCCGCGGATCATTGCCACCACTTCGTCGAGATTGGAGACCGCGACGACCAGTCCAAGCAACAGGTGCGCCCGTTCGCGCGCCTTGTTCAGTTCGAACTTGGTGCGACGGGTGATAACCTCTTCGCGGAACGTGATGAAGCTCTGGATGATGTCGCGCAGCGTCAGCGTTTCGGGGCGACCTCCGCGGATCGCGAGCATATTTGCCGGGAAGCTCGATTGTGCGGGCGTGTAACGCCACATCTGGTTGAGAACGACCTCAGGCGAAGCGTCGCGCTTGAGGTCGATCACCACCCGCACCCCTTCGCGCGAGCTTTCGTCGCGGATGTCGGAAATACCTTCGATCCGCTTCTCCTTGGCGGCATCGGCGATCTTCTCGACCAGACCGGATTTGCCGACCTGATACGGAATGGAAGTCAGCACGATCGACTGCCGATCGCCGCGCTTCTCCTCGATCTCGTGGCGCGCACGCATCAGGACCGACCCGCGTCCGGTGGTGTAGGCCGCCTTCGCGCCGGACTGCCCCAGTATCAGTGGAGCGGTCGGGAAATCGGGACCGGGAATATACTCAATCAGTTCCTCGGTCGTGATCGCCGGGTTCTCGATATAGGCTAAGCAGCCGTCTATCACTTCGCCCAGATTGTGCGGCGGCACATTGGTCGCCATGCCGACGGCGATCCCGCCCGCACCGTTGACCAGCAGGTTTGGAAAGCGGGCGGGGAGGACCGATGGCTCTTGCGTCGAACCATCGTAGTTGTCGACGAAATTGACGGTGTCCTTGTCGAGATCGTCGAGCAGTGTGTTGGCAACGCGGGCAAGCCGCGCCTCGGTGTAACGCATCGAGGCTGGCGGATCGGGGTCCATCGACCCGAAGTTGCCTTGGCCATCGACCAGTGGCACGCGCATCGACCAGTCCTGCGTCATGCGTGCGAGCGCATCGTAAATCGCAGCGTCGCCATGCGGGTGATAATTACCCATCACGTCGCCCACGATCTTGGCGCTCTTGCGATACGGACGTCCTGCGACGAAGCCGCCTTCCTGGCTGGCATAGAGAATGCGGCGGTGAACCGGTTTCAAGCCGTCGCGCACATCCGGCAGAGCGCGACTAACGATCACGCTCATTGCGTAATCGAGATAACTCGTCTTCATCTCATCGACGATGTCGATGCGATCGTATTCACCCATCGGGGAAGGGGCGGGGGTGTCGAGAGTGTCGTTGTCGTCGCTCAAGATGCGGGCCGTTTCTTTTCGTTATCGGTTATCCATTGCAATGTAGGCGCCCGCGCCCTGAATCGCCATGCGAGATGCGGAACAGCTGTGGAACAAATGGTTCTTTTTCCACATTTCCCGGCCATCCGTACGCGGCTCTAAAGACAGCGTGTTGAATTCGTATTCAATGACACCATTCAAAGGCCGTTCAGCCCGGTTCGCGTACGCAGAATTGCAAATCTGCGAACATCCGTTCAAAGGCTTTTGCAGAGATTGAACCGACCGCGCGCCTGGAAGGTAAAGCGCGGCGCAACACACCCCAGGAGGTACCCCGAATGAAGCTTTTCAATATCCGCAAGCGCGGGTCGAGCATGGCTCTGGCAATCGCCCTCGCGACCGGAACAGCCGTGGTCGCGACCGCCGTCTATCCGGCGGAGGCTCATGCCCAACGCAAAAAGAAGAAAGACCAGGAAGAAGGCGGCGGCTACTCCAAGGAATTCGTCGCTGCCTATCAGCCGCTCAATGAAGGGCTCCAGGCTGAAGGGGCTAATGTCGCCTCCTTCAAGCCGCAGCTCGAAGCGTTGCTACCGCTGGCAAATTCTGCAGATGAAAAATACGCTGCCGGCGGCCTCATCTTCAACTCGGCTATCAAGCTCAACGATCAGACGCTGCAGCTCAAGGGCATGGAAATGATGCTCGCCAGCGGCAAGGTTCCGCTCGATCAGGTCGGGCGGTACAACTTCATCGCCTACCAGCTCGCGAACGCGCAGCAGGATTACGCCAAAGCGCGAAACTATCTCGACAAAGCAATCAACCTCAACTTCAGCACCGATACCGTCGATGCGGCCGATCTCCAGATCGCCATGGCCGAGAGCTATTTCTCTGAAGAGCAATTTGTTCAGGGCCTCGATTATCTCGAGCGGGCGATCAAGTCCCAGAAGGGCAAGGGACAGGACGTCGACGAACAGTGGTATCGTCGCGGGCTCACCGTTGCCTACAACAACCAGATCGTGCCGCAGGTTTACGATTACGCCGCCATGTGGATCGCAGATTTTCCGTCGCCGACCAACTGGCGCGATGCCGTGAACCTCACGCGCAACCTCAATGAATTCGAGCAGGCACAAACGCTCGACTTGCTGCGTCTTTCACGTCGCGCGGGCGCTTTGCAGGACAAGCAGGATTACATCCTCTACGTAGAAGCTGCAGACGCGCGGCGCCTGCCGAAGGAAGTGAAGGACGTTATCGAAGAGGCCTATGCTTCCGATACGGTGAGCCGTGACGACATCTTCATCGCCGACGCGCTGAGCACTGCCACGGGGCGCATCGAAAGCGACCGCGCAGATCTTCCTGCCCTCGAAACGGATGCCGATGCCGATGGCGCTCCGCTTCGCACGGTGGTCGCCGCTGCGAGCGCATTCTACAGCTATGGTGATTACGCAAAAGCCGTGAAGTTCTACGAAAAGGCTCTCGGCATGCCCGGTGTGGACACCAGCGAGGCCCTGACCCGTCTGGGCATGGCACAGATTGGCACCGGCGATTATGCGGCAGCGCAGGAAACGCTCGCGAAGGTTGAAGGCCCGCGTGCCGCGATCGCGCGGCTCTGGAGCGCCTACGCAGCCGAAAAAGCCGGTCCCGGTGAAGCTGCCCCGACATTGGGCGAACTGATGGGCGCAAGTAGCTAAACCGGCTCAAACTGGATCAGAAAAAGGGCGTCGGGTTCTGTCCCGGCGCCCTTCTTGTTTGCGCTTCGGATGCCTCGCACGGCTAGTGCAGCCGTTTGACGTAAACCTGGTTATCATCACGCCGTTCAAGCTTGAAATTGTCAAGCGATCCAAACAGTTCGGACAGACTCTTGAAGCCGTAATTGCGAACGTCGAAACTGGATCGGTTGCCGGCAATCTGCCCGACCTGTTGAAGCTTCGCAAATCCTGCGTCGTCGCGTTTGGCTTCGCGATAGGCGGCCTGAATAAGTTCGTTGAGATCTGCCATCTCTTCCTTCGAACTTGTGCTTTTCGCTGTGCCCGAATCGTCCGACGTGGTCGCAATCAGTTCGTCGATATAGAGGAAACGGGTGCATACCGCCTGAAACGCGGGTGGAGTCTTCTTCTCACCGAACCCGTAAACAAGGATGCCGTCCTGTCTGAGGCGGGTGACTAGCGGAGTAAAATCGCTGTCCGATGTCATGATGCCGAACCCGTCGACCTTGCCCTGATAAAGCAGGTCGATCGCATCGATCGTCATCGCCATGTCGGTCGCGTTCTTGCCTTTCGACACATCGAACTGCTGCTGCGGGCGAATGCCGAACTTGTTGGTGATCTTGTCCCAACGGGCGAGGTTGTCCTTGGCGAAGTTGCCATAGGCGCGGCGGATATTGACCTGCCCAAGCTCGGCCATGACGGTCAGCACAGGATCGATGGCCTGCGCCGAGGTGTTGTCTGCATCGATGAGCAGGGCGATGTTTTTGAGTTCGCGTTCGGACATGGGCTGCTACTTGGGGAATGGCTGCGCAACCGGCAAGAGCTTAATCCTCGGGAAGGAACTCGCCCGTCTCTTCGTCGAGCGAATAGAGTACGCCTTCCTTGATCGAAAAATGTGCGCCGCGCAGCTTCAGCGCGCAATCCTGTTCCTTTTCCGCCACCCACGGAAACGTGCGCAGGTTGGCAAGGCTCTGACGGATCGCTGCGAATTCCATCGCCAGTTCGGCCTTCCTCCCCGTGAGACCGTGCTTGCGGGCGACGGGTTCGCGCGCTTCGTCGAGCAGCTTGATCCATCCTGCAACAAAGCCGCCCTTGCCGGGATCGGAATCGACGAAATCGCGCCTCAAAGCCGCCTGACATCCGCCGCAGCGCCCGTGACCCATCACAAGAATCTGCCGGACCTCAAGCATCTGCACTGCGAATTCTACCGCCGCGGACACGCCGTGTTGGCCAGGTGTAGTCTCGAACGGAGGCACCAGCGCAGCGACGTTGCGCACGACGAAGATCTCTCCGGGATCGACGTCGAATATCACCGCAGGATCGACCCGGCTGTCGGAGCAGCCGATTATCATCAATTTGGGATGTTGCCCCTGGGAAACCGTTTCCTCGAAACGTGCGCGCTGGCGCGGATAGGTATCCTGGCGGAAACGGCGGTATCCTTTCAGAAGTTCGGCGAATTCCGGCATGCTCTCCTCTCCAGAAGGCGGGGAGCAGCGCCGCGATCAGAAGCGTTCCCCCCGGATGACCTGAACGTCCCACATGCTCAGGATGAACCCGTATTTTGTAAGCATGGGAGCAAGGTCTTCTGCAAGCGCCATCGCATTGTCTTCCGCAGCAATAGTCAGCACAAGGACCTTGTCGGTTCCCATCACGCGCTCCTCGCGCCAGCGACCCTCGCGACCTTTGCCGCTGGTGACGGGCACGACGGTCCAGCCCGTTATTCCTGCCCGGTCGATCGCGTCGGTCACGCGTTTCTGCAACTGCGTGTCGGCGAGGATTTCGATCCTTTTGCGAATGACTGTCTCAATCATGGTCCCACTCCCGTGCCGGCAAGATAGGCCGCAAAGGCGCTGATGATGCCGATATTGATCAATACGTTGAAGGGGAAGGTGATGCTGAGCGACATAGTAAGATAGATACCGGGGTCGGCTTCGGGCAGGGCGAGGCGCATCGCGGCCGGCACCGCGATGTAGCTCGCGCTGGCGCACAGAACTCCGAGCGCCGCGGCTGACCCCGCGTCCAGACCGATCCCGATGCCCAGAGAGGTTCCCACAATCCCGTTCACCAGAGGCAGGAACAACGCGATCAATGTCAATCGCCATGTAATGGCGCGTGAATCCATCATCCTGCGCGCGGCGATCAGTCCCATATCGAGGAGGAAGATACACAGCACGCCCTTGAAGCCCGCTTCGAAGAATGGCTGGACGTCGCCGAAGCCCTGCTCGCCGCCGACCATCCCGATGGCGAAAGCGCCGAGCAGCAGCACGATCGAGGAATTGGTGAACACCTCGTGGAGCATTTCACCCGTGCTCTGGCTGTCATCCGAACTGCCAAGGCCGCGCGCAAGCAGCAATCCGGAAAGGATCGCAGGCGCTTCCATCGCCGCCATCACGGCGACCATATAGCCGCCCGGTTCGCGCGCCTGCCCCGTTAGTATCTCGACCGCCGTCACGAAGGTGACAACGCTGATCGAGCCGTAGTGCGCGGCAACCGCTCCCGAGTTGATCCGGTCTAGCTTGCCAAAGGTCTTGAGCACCGCATAGGCGAAGAAAGGGAGCAGAAATCCGGCGGCAATGCCTGCGCCGAGAGCCGATACCACCGTTGCATCGATCCCCGACTTCGAAACCGCGACGCCGCCCTTGATGCCGATCGCCGCCATCAAGTACAGCGACATCGCCTTGGCGATGGCTTCCGGGATTGCGAGGTCCGAACGGGCGAATGCCGCCAACAGCCCTAGAACGAAGAAGAGGACGACCGGCGAGGTGAAGGTCTGAACCGCAGTTTCGAACATGAGGGCCCCTTACCGATCCGGCTGTTGCATGAAAAGCAAAAGGCCGTGCGGGGAATTGGTTCCTCCACAGCTATGGATAGCTATGCCTGCGCTTGCGGCGGACGCTGCGGAAGCCTAGATGGACGGCCATGAACGATCTCGCGAACTCTCCCAAGCCCGAACCGGAAAGCACACGCCCGCCGCGCCAGCGCAAACCCGACTGGATCCGCGTCCGTGCGCCGGTCAGCGAAGGCTATCATGAGACCCGCCGCCTCATGCGCGAGCTCAATCTCAATACGGTGTGCGAAGAAGCGGCTTGCCCCAATATCGGCGAGTGCTGGACGCAGAAGCACGCGACCGTGATGATCCTCGGCGATGTCTGCACGCGTGCCTGTGCGTTTTGCAACGTCAAGACCGGCATGCCACGCGCCGTCGATCCGATGGAGCCCGAGAACACCGCGATCGCGGCCGCGAAAATGGGCCTGAAGCACATCGTCATCACGAGCGTCGACCGTGACGACCTGCCCGATGGCGGGGCAGGGCAATTCGTGAAGGTGATCGAAGCGCTGCGTCGGAACACGCCGGATACGACGATCGAGATCCTCACCCCCGATTTCCGCGGAAAAATGCGCGCGGCGGTCGAGGCAATCTGCGAGGCTGGTCCGGATGTTTACAACCACAACCTCGAAACGGTGCCGCGCCTGTATCCGACGATCCGTCCCGGTGCGCGCTACTATGCCTCGCTGCGCCTTCTCGAAGAGGTAAAGGCGCACAATCCGCTGATCTTCACCAAGTCGGGCATCATGCTCGGGCTCGGAGAACAGCGGCTCGAAGTCCACCAAGTCATGGACGACATGCGCAGTGCTGACGTCGATTTCATCACCATGGGCCAGTATCTCCAACCGACCCCGAAGCACGCCAAGGTGGAAGAATTCGTCACGCCCAAAGCGTTTAGCGCTTACGGATCGATTGCTCGCGCCAAAGGCTTCCTGCAGGTTGCCTCCAGCCCGCTCACGCGCTCGAGCTATCACGCGGGTGACGACTTTGCTGAGATGAAGAAGGCGCGCGAGGCAAAACTCGCCAAGGAGCAAGCGCGCAAGGCGGATCGCCTGACCGTCTGATGCCGGGAATTCGCGAGACACGCCGGCTTCCCTACAGCGCCGAACAGATGTTCGATCTGGTCGCCGATGTCGCTCGCTATGGCGAATTCCTCCCGTGGGTCATCGCCACCCGTGTGCGGTCGGACAAAGAGACCGAAATGGTCGCAGACATGGTCGTAGGTTTCAAGGGCTTGCGAGAACGCTTCACGTCGAGGGTCAGGAAAGACCGGCCTCGCGAGATCGAAGTGCATTATATCGACGGACCGCTATCGGATCTCGACAACATCTGGACGTTCCGCGCGATCGACGATCACTCGTGCGAGATCGATTTCCTTGTCGATTTCGAATTCAAAAACCGCATGTTCCAGGCGCTGGCCGGTCAATATTTCGATCGCGCGTTCCGCAAAATGGTCACCGCGTTCGAGAAGCGCGCGCACGATCTTTACGGCAACAACAGCTCGAGCGCGCAAAGCGTCGCCTGACGCCGGATCGAGGCGCGCCCGCCGGGTCCATCGCCTCCATCGAAATGCTTCAATTCGCCTTCCGGCTCGCCATCCTGGTTGCGAAAGGCGCGGGCGAAAACGACGGTGCCGACCGGCTTCAGCTGGGTTCCTCCGTCGGGCCCGGCCACACCGCTGATCGCGACAGCTACATCGGCCCCGGAATTCCGGAGCGCACCCACTGCCATTGCCCAGACACAGGCGATCGAGACCGCACCAAAAGTCTCGATGATATCCTGTGAGACCCCCAGCGTCTCCATTTTGGCCTCGTTCGAATATGTCACGAAACCGCGATCGAGCACCGCGGAGGAGCCCGGAATCTCGGTGATCGCCGCCGCCACGAGTCCACCGGTGCAACTCTCGGCCAGCACGACCTTCCGGCCGGCTTCCTTGTTCTCTGCGACCACGCGCTCGGCGAGGGCATCGATCTCTTCTGGAAGCAGGTTGGTTTTCATCGTTCGATCCTTCAATTCGCGCCGGTTAGGCTGACAATAGCCTGCGCCGCAATGCCTTCTTCGCGGCCCGTAAACCCGAGCCTTTCCGTGGTCGTAGCCTTGATGCTCACGGCGCGCTCGTGAAGCCCGGTCAACCGCGCAACCTCGGCTCGCATGGCGGGTCGGTGTGGGCCGATCTTGGGAGCCTCGCAGATGATCGTGAGATCGATATTACCAAGCACGAACCCCGCTTCGCCCGCGAGTTTGACCGCGTGCTCGAGGAATTGCCCCGAGCGCGCACCGGCCCAACGCGGATCGCTTGGCGGGAAATGCGTGCCGATATCGCCGTCGCCAATCGCGCCTAGTACGGCATCGGTGATCGCATGCAGCGCGACATCGGCGTCCGAATGTCCGGCAAGGCCGCGGTCGTGATCGAGTTTGATCCCGCACAACCACAATTCCTCCCCCGACTGCAGACGGTGGACGTCGTAACCCTGCCCGACGCGAAATTGCGGTGTGCTCATGGCGTCTGCGAAATCCTCGGCAAATGTGATTTTCTTAAGGCGTTCGTCACCTTCGACGAGTGCGACTGAACCTGCGCTGGCCGCGAGAACCTGCGCATCGTCGCCTGCATCGGTGGCGCCCTGCCATGCGCGGTGCGCGGCGAGGATGGCATCGTAGCGGAAGGCTTGCGGCGTCTGGACGCGGCGCAGAGCCTCGCGATCTGCCTTGCCCGCCATGATTTCGCCTTCGCCAGCAACCGCAAGGCTGTCGACCACGGGGAGGGAAGGGATTGCGCCGCTATGTTTTCCAAGCACGCCGAGCAGCCGCTCGATCACCGCGCGAGGCAGATCGGGGCGCGCAGCATCGTGGATCAAGACGAATTCGGGAGAGTCGCCGGCCAGCGCTTCGAGCCCGGCACGGACCGAGTCCTGCCGCGTCGCACCGCCATCGACCACGATTGTGCCCTCAGGCGCTCCGGCAGCCGCGAGGGCTTCGGCATGCAATCCCGGAGGCGCAACCAGAACAATGGTCGAGCACCCCGTCTCGCACAGCGCCTCGACCGAGTGCCGCAAAACGGGCTTCCCGCGCCAGGTGCGGAACTGCTTGGGCGTGTCGCCGCCCACCCGCAGTCCCTTTCCTGCTGCGACGATGACCGCGGCGAACGGGGGGAGGGGCGAGGTATCCGGCATTGCGGGCTCGCGCTTAGGGTCTGGACGCCCCGAGCGCAATCCACTATGCGCTGCCCAATATTTAGGCACTCCCTCTCATGACGACGCTTCCAACTCCTCCGGCCCTGAAGCCGATCGCAATCGGCGATGTGACCATCCCCGATCCGGTCCTGCTCGCTCCGATGACCGGGGTGACGGACAAGCCGTTCCGCACGCTCGTGCGGCGCTACGGCTCGGGTTTGAACGTCACCGAAATGATCGCGAGCGAGGCGGCCATCCGGGAGACGCGACAGTCGGTGCAGAAGGCCGAGTGGGACCCGATCGAGGAGCCCGTCTCGATGCAGCTGGTCGGCTGTGATCCCGACAGCATGGCTGAAGCGGCCAAGCTGCAAGAGGGCAATGGCGCGGCGATCATCGACATCAATTTCGGTTGCCCGGTGCGCAAGGTGGTCGGCCAGTTCGCCGGCAGCGCGTTGATGCGCGAAGTGCCGCTGGCGACCAAACTGATGGAAGCGACCGTCAAGGCGGTCGACGTGCCGGTCACGGTTAAGATGCGGATGGGCTGGGACCATTCCTCGCTCAATGCGCCTGAAATGGCGCGCATCGCCGAGGACCTCGGGGTCAAGATGATCACCGTCCACGGGCGCACCCGGAACCAGATGTATAAAGGGTCTGCCGATTGGTCATTCATCCGCAAGGTCAAGGATGCGGTTTCGATTCCGGTCATCGTCAACGGAGATATTTGCACTATCGACGATGCTGCCAAGGCGCTCGAACAGTCGGGCGCGGACGGGCTGATGATCGGGCGGGGCGCCTATGGCAAGCCGTGGCTGCTCGGCCAGGTGATGCATTGGTGGCGCACGGGTGAGAACGTCCCCACGCCAAGCTTCGACGAGCAATACGCTGTGCTGGTCGAACACTATCACCGCATGCTCGATCACTATGGTCGGAACGTCGGGACCAAGATCGCGCGCAAGCATCTCGGCTGGTACACCAAGGGTATGCACGGCTCTGCCGATTTCCGGAACAAGGCGAACTTCATCGACGATCCCGACGAGGTGCTCGGCGAGATCGAGCGTTTCTACGAACCGTTCCTCCATCGGCGGGCGGCCTGAAGTGGCGTCGAGCGAGGGCGCCGGAATTCCCGATGCCCACAGCACCGGCGCATCAACGATCGGCCAGCGCCCATCGGCCGAAGCACAGGTCGCGGGTCTTGTTTTCGCAATGCTGCTGATCGATCCGGAAACCCGCATTGTCGAAGCCAATCATGCAGCGGAAAACCTTCTTGGGATGAGCGCCCGCAGGCTTGAGGACAAGCTTCTGGCCGACATCCTCGGGCCGCTCGATGCGCGAGTAGCCGAACGCATCGAGCGGGCTGATACCGCGCTGGTTGCCCGCGACATCAGGATCCTCGCGAGCGAAGTCGAAACGCGCGTGAACCTGACCGTTTCGCCGCTCGGCAATCATCCCGGCTGGCGCGTGGTGACGCTGTCGGAAATCTCGCACGAAGACACCGCTCGCGATTCCGAATTGGAATCGGCCATCGGCGCGCCTTCGATCCTGGCACACGAAATAAAGAACCCTCTTTCGGCGATACGCGGGGCGGGGCAGCTGGTCGCGCGCAAGCTTCCGCACGGCGACAAGAAGCTGGCGCGGATGATCACCGACGAAGTCGATCGGATCGCGCGCCTGATCGATCGCATGCAACAGCTCGGGAGCACCCAGACCGAGCCGGCCGCGCCGTGCAATCCGCATGTCGCCATCCGGTCGGCGATCGCGACCGTGCGTGCGGCAGCAAAGTCTCAGGTCGAGATTCATGAGGAATTCGATCCTTCGCTGCCTCCCGTCCTCGTCAATCGCGATGTACTCGAACAGGTGCTCATCAACCTCATCTCGAACGCAGGCGAGGCGGTTGCGGCGGCCGAAGATGAGCCTCGCATCACTGTCCAGACCCGGTTTGTGAGCGGGCTTGCGTTCAGCGCGATCAGGCTGGGCAGGGCGGTGCGACTTCCGATCGAGATCACGGTAACCGACAACGGGCCGGGCATCGATCCGGCGATGCGCGATCACGTGTTCGAACCGTTTGTGACTTCGAAAAAATCGGGACAGGGCCTGGGGCTCGCGCTGGTAAGAAAGCTTGTGCGCGACATGAACGGGAGCATCAGCCACGAGCGTGACATCAAACGTGGCCTGACCCATTTCCGCCTTCACCTCCCGCAAGGGACCAGCGAAAAGGGCAAGGCTTCATGAGCAGCCGACGGGTCCTGTTGGTCGAGGACGACACGGCGATCGCCACGGTGATGATCGCGGCGCTCGAAGACGAAGGCTTTGCGATCGAGCATTGTACCAGCGTCGCCGCGCGCGATTCGTGGCTAACAGGGCACGAATTCGACGTGATGCTGACCGACGTCATGCTCGAAGACGGTGACGGGCTCGCAAGCCTCGAGTCTGTACGGGGCGTAGCGCCCGACATGCCTGTGATCGTGCTATCGGCGCAGAACACGCTCGACACCGCGGTTCGGGCGAGCGACAGCGACGCGTTCGAGTATTTCCCCAAGCCGTTTGACCTCGACGAGGTTGTTCAGGCGGTCCAACAGGCATGCGGCGGAACCGACACTGCAGCCCGCGCTACTCCAAAGACCGAAGACGACGGCATGCCGCTCGTCGGGCGCAGCCAGGCCATGCAGGGCGTCTACCGGATGATTACCCGGGTGCTGCGCAACGACCTGACAGTGCTGGTAACGGGCGAAAGCGGGACCGGAAAGGAGCTGGTGGCCGAGGCCATCCACCAGCTGGGCAGTCGCCGCTCGGGTCCGTTCGTGGCGGTCAACACCGCCGCAATCCCGGCCGACCTCATCGAAAGCGAGCTGTTCGGCCACGAAAAAGGCGCGTTCACAGGCGCGATCGCGCAGGCGATCGGCAAATTCGAACAGGCAAACGGTGGGACTCTGTTTCTCGACGAAATCGGCGATATGCCTGCGGAAGCGCAGACGCGCCTCCTGCGAGCCCTGCAATCTGGCCGGATCAGAAGGGTCGGCGGGCGGCAGGAGATCGCTGTCGACGTGCGCATTGTCGCGGCCACGAACAAGGATCTTGTCCCGATGATCGGCGCCGGGACGTTCCGCGAAGATCTGTATTACAGGCTCAACGTCGTTCCGATCCACCTTCCGCCGCTACGCGAGCGGCGCGAGGATATCGACGTGCTCTCGCAGCATTTCCTGATCCAGGCGGTGGAGGATGGTCTCCCCCGCCGTACGCTGACTGTGGATGCGGTCGAGGCCCTTGAAAAACGCAACTGGCGCGGGAATGTGCGCGAATTGCGTAATGTGATTTATCGCCTCGCGCTTATGGCCCGCGAAGACGTGATCGATGCATCGAGTTTGTCGGACATCATCGGCGAAGAGGCGCTGGCGCCCGGCGCTCAATCCATCCAGCGGGACACCGGCATTGCGCAGGCTCTCAACCAGTTCCTCAAAGAAGAACGCCCCGCGTCCGGCACCGTTTATGCGACCGCGATCGCGGCCTTCGAAAAGCCCCTGATCGAGCATGCGCTGGGCGAAACCGGCGGCAACCAGTTGCGCGCGGCAAAGCTGCTCGGCATCAATCGCAACACGCTGCGCAAGCGGATTGGAGAACTCGGTATCGAGCCTGATCGCTTCGCAAGACCGGTTTAGCGCACAAACGGGGGCTAACGGCAGATTTGCTCTTGCATGATTGCAACACCGGCGTTGTAAGCGTGCAACGATGGCGACGTCTGCCCCACTGTCCGATCCTCCTTCGCCGCGGCAGTCACCGCGCTGGTGGCGACAGTTCGTCGTAGCCTCGCGGCGCGCCAATATCTTTCGCTGGCTGGAAATCCTGGCCGGTGTCTCGTTGCTCGCAGCTCTTGTCGCCAACTATCTCGCCTATTCGCGTGCACCGCAACCTGGCGATGTCCTTCCGACCATGCAGGTTTCGCTCCTGCTCATGGCTGTGCTGGTCCCGGCGATGACGATCCTCGTTTTGATCGGGCGTCGGCTGGCATTGCGGCGCGCGGCCGGCAGCACCGCGCGATTGCATGTGCGGCTCGTGTTCTTTTTCTCGATGCTCGCCGCGGTTCCAACCCTGCTGGTCGCCGGGTTTGCAGCGTTCCTGTTCCAGACCGGGGTGGATTTCTGGTTTTCGGATGAGTCGCGCGGACTGCTCGAAAACTCCAACGAGCTTGCCCAGAGCTACTATGACGCAAACCAGCGGGACGTGGAGCAGAACACGATCACGATGGCGACCGACATGCGCGACATCCTCGCTCGTGTGCCCATTACCGATCCCGATTTCCCCGACTTCTACGCCTATCAGGCACAGGCGCGCGAGATATCGGAAAGCGCCATCCTGCAGCGGTTGGAAGACGACAGCTTGCGAACTGCGGCAATCTTGAACTTGCTCGAAGACAACCGCCCACTCGAATTCAGCGAAGCGGCGCTCAAGCAGCTCGACGCGGGTGAATTCGTGGTCGTCGGCGGAAGTCCCGAGCGGATCGCCGCGCTAGCTCCGATCGACGCCGAAAGCGGAGTCTATCTCTACAATGCTCGCAACACCGAAGCTGTAATGTTCAACGCCTGGTCGAATGCGCAAGCGATCGGGAGGGCTTACGAAAACCTCACCACGAACGCGCGGAGCCTGCAGTTGCAGTTCAACATCGCTCTGGTGGCTGTCAGCCTCCTTCTCGTCGGGATTGCTGTCTGGTTCGCGCTACGATTTGCCGACCGGCAAGTCGAGCCTCTGACCGACCTCGTTGCGGCTGCCCGCAAAGTGGGGCAGGGCAACTTCTCGCTGCGTGTCGATGGCCGAACGGGTGCCGACGAGATCGGACTGCTGAATCGCGCCTTCAACAGGATGACCGCCCAGCTTGAGAAGCAAACACAAGCGCTCGTCAGTGCCAACCGCCAGATCGACGATCGCCGCGCTTTCATGGAAGCCGTGCTCGAATCCGTCACCGCCGGGGTAATCTCGGTCGATAGAGACAACAAGGTTCTGCTGATGAACGGATCGGCACAGGCCCTGCTTGGCGAGGGTGAGAGCGAAGATCTCGTCGGTCGATCGCTCGATCAACTTGCGCCAGAAATCGGCCAGCTGCTGCGAGAAGGTCAGGAACGCGCGATCGTCACCCATGCCAAGGGCAGCGAACTGCTAACTCTGGCGGTGAAAGTCGCACCCGGCACCAGCGGCCACGTGATCACTTTCGAGGACATCACCCGCCAACTGCTCGATCAGCGCCAGGCGGCCTGGTCCGATGTCGCCCGCCGGATCGCACACGAGATCAAGAACCCGCTGACACCGATCCAGCTTGCTACGGAGCGGCTGAAGCGCCGTTATCGCAAGCAGGTCGAGGAGGCTGACGGCGAGCTGTTCGACGAGCTAACCAGCACAATTGTGCGGCAAGTCGGCGATCTCAGGAAGATGGTCGACGAGTTCTCATCCTTCGCGAGGCTGCCAAAACCGGTTTTCCGTGCCGAGGACGCTGTCGATCTCGTCCGCCAAGCCGTGTTCCTGCAAGAAGTCGCGCACTCCGGCATCCGATTCAGCGTCACTGCCGATGGGTTGGAAACCCGGACCATCAATTGCGACCGCCACCAGCTCGGCCAGGCAATGACCAATGTGCTCAAGAACGCGGTCGAAGCGGTGGAAGCCCGCGCGGCAGAAATGCAGGGCGACTATGCCGGACGGATCGCCGTGACCATGAGCAACGATGATGAAATGCTGTCGATCACGGTGGAGGACAACGGCATCGGTTTGCCGATGGAGCGTGACCGTATCACCGAACCCTATATGACGACGCGCGAGAAAGGCACCGGCCTCGGCCTCGCGATCGTGAACAAGATCGTCGACGAACATGGCGGCGATATGAGTTTCTCCAGCGCAGAGAGCGGTGGCACCTGTGTCACCCTGCGTTTTGCCCGCGATCCCCATCCGAACGAAGGGAAAGCGGGATGATCCAGCGCACCCCCCAAGAACCGATCCAAACCCCGAGGAAACGCTCATGGCGCTCGAAATCCTGATAGTCGACGATGAACGCGATATCCGCGACCTTGTCTCCGGAGTACTCGGCGACGAGGGCTACGAATGCCGCACCGCCGCCGACAGCACCGGGGCACTTGCCGCGATCGACGAGCGGCGGCCCAGCCTTGTCCTGCTCGATGTATGGCTCCACGGCAGCGACATGGACGGGCTCGAATTGCTCGACGCGATCAAGGCGCGCGAACCCGATCTGCCGGTGATCATTTTCTCCGGCCATGGAAATATCGATACCGCTGTGTCCGCAGTCAGCCGCGGCGCCATGGATTTCATCGAGAAGCCGTTCGAAGCCGAGCGGCTGTTGCTGCTGGTCGAGCGAGCGACCGAAACCGAGCGGCTGCGGCGCGAGAACAGCCGCCTGCGCGACAACAGCTGGAGCAGCGCCGAATTCACCGGCAATTCCTCGGCCATCAACGCGGTGCGCGCGACGCTGAAACGCGTTGCCAACACCGGAAGCAGGGTGCTCATTTCGGGGCCTGCGGGTGCCGGTAAGGAAGTCGCCGCGCGGCTGCTCCATTCGTGGTCGGGACGGTCGGACGGGGCGTTCGTGCTTGTCAATTCGGCCCGGATCACCCCGGAGCGCTTCGAACAGGAGCTGTTCGGCGAGGAAGTGGACGGGAAACAGGTGCGACCGGGACTTCTCGAGCTGGCCGACGGCGGGACGCTGTATCTCGACGAAGTCGCCGACATGCCTTTGTCGACCCAGGCGCGAATTCTCCGCGTCCTCACCGAACAGAGCTTCGTGAGGGTAGGGGGCTCTCGCCAGATCGGAGTCGACGTTCGTGTCGTGTCCTCGACGACGCGCGATCTCGCAGTCGAGATGGAGGAGAAACGGTTCCGCGAAGACCTGTTCTACCGGCTCAACGTGGTGCCCGTGACGATCCCCTCGCTTGCGGAGAGGCGTGACGACATTCCTGCACTCGCCGAACATTTCTTCACGCGCTATTCGACCGACCAGGGGATTGCCCCGCCGGAAATTTCGGAAGAAGCGATGGCTGCACTGCAGGCTTACGATTGGCCGGGCAACGTCAGGCAGCTGCGCAATGTTGTCGAACGCACGATCATCATGACTCCGCGGGATCGACTGACCACGGTGGAGACCGATATGCTTCCGGCGGAGATCACGGGCGGGCGGCTCGCTGGCTCCGGACAGGGGCTCTCAGCGATGATGGGTGTCCCATTGCGCGAGGCGCGGGAGAGTTTCGAGCGCGAGTACCTCTCGATCCAGATCCGCCGCTTCTCAGGTAATATCTCGAAAACGGCGACCTTCATCGGGATGGAGCGCTCTGCGCTGCACAGAAAGCTGAAACTGCTGGGCATGGCCGAACGGCGCGAGTCGGCGCGCAAGGAGTAACGTAACCGCTGCGTCTGCAAACCTGCTGAAAATTCAGGCATTGCCCAAGGGCCCGGCAACCGCCATTATAAAGCTGGGTGCCCCGAGCGGGTGGGCTGTTTGGGCCGCACCCGACCTGCGGACCGTAAAGGCGGCCGCCAAGAACAGGAGCATGATACATGTCAAACGAGCGGACCCTCTCTCCGCGATCAACGCCCGGTGGGGGCGACCGAAGCAGCAGCGGCGGTCGTCAATCGGGCGGGCAGGGCAACCTGCAGGACGCCTTCCTCAACCTGTTGCGCAAGAACAAGACCCCGGTGACGATGTTTCTCGTCAAGGGCGTAAAGCTGCAGGGCATCGTCACGTGGTTCGACAATTTCTCGATCCTGCTGCGCCGCGATGGCCAGTCGCAGCTGGTCTACAAGCACGCGATCTCCACCATCATGCCCGGCCAACCGGTCGATGCGAGCCAGTTCCACAACCGGCCCGGCAACAAGAAGCAGCGGCTGCTTCAGGACGTATTCCTGAACCGGGTGAGCGACAGCCACGTCCAGGTTACGATGTTTCTCGTCAACGGTGTCATGCTGCAGGGACGGATTGCAGCCTTCGATTTGTTCTGCATGCTGCTGGAACGCGATGGGGCGGTACAACTCGCCTACAAGCACGCGGTTTCCACGATCCAGCCCGCCAGTCCGGTCGACCTCTCAGACGACGATGAGGACGAATATGAGGACGATGACTATGGGGCCGACGACTGAGCTTTGATGACGATCTGATGGACGAGGTGACCCGCGGTGCGCGGGCCCTGATCCTGTGCCCGGACATCCGCCAGATGCGCTACGATCTCGATGCGCGCGAGCGGCTGGAGGAGGCGCAAGGGTTGGCGCTCGCCATCGGCGTGGAGATTTCGCATTCCGAAATCCTGCCCGTTCGCCAGATGCAGCCCAACACGCTATTCGGATCGGGCCAGGTCGAGAATATCGCCACTTGGTGCGAGCAGCACGAGTGCGAGCTGGTCATCGTCGACGGCGCTCTGACCCCGATCCAGCAGCGCAATCTTGAGGAAAAGCTGAAGCGCAAGGTGATCGACCGCACCGGCCTGATCCTTGAAATTTTCGGAGAGCGCGCGGCGACGGCAGAGGGCCGCCTACAGGTCGAATTGGCGCATCTCGATTACCAGCAAAGCCGCCTTGTGCGCAGTTGGACACACCTCGAGCGGCAACGCGGTGGTTACGGTTTCCTCGGCGGACCCGGCGAGACCCAGATCGAGGCGGACCGGCGCATGATCCGCCAGCGCATGGCCCGATTGCGGCGTGAGCTCGAGCAGGTGCGCAAGACCCGCGCGCTGCATCGCGAACGGCGGGGAAGGGCGCCGTGGCCTGTGATTGCGCTGGTCGGCTACACCAATGCGGGCAAGTCGACCCTGTTCAACCGGCTCACTGGTGCCGAGGTGATGGCGGAGGACTTGCTGTTCGCCACACTTGATCCCACGATGCGCGCGATTTCACTGCCAGGGGTGGAAAAGGCGATCCTCTCGGACACGGTGGGGTTCATTTCCGACCTTCCGACGCAGCTCGTCGCCGCCTTCCGCGCGACGCTCGAGGAAGTAACCGGTGCCGACATCATCTGCCATGTGCGCGACATGTCCAATCCCGCTCACGCGGCGCAGAAGAAACAGGTGATGGAAGTGCTCGCCGATCTTGGCGTGGTGGATCGCGAAACGGGGATGAGCGAAATCCCGATCGTCGAGGTTTGGAACAAGGCCGATCGCATCGATCCGGAGCGAAAGGCCGAACTGGCCGAGGCGGCGCCGGGACAGGATGCCGTGCTCGTATCCGCAGCCACCGGCGAAGGTATCGAGGAATTCACCGCCAAGGTCGCTGATATGCTGACCTCGAAGGCCAAGGAAGTGACTGTCACATTGCCGCTCAGCGACGGCCGCCGCATTGCATGGCTCCACGCGCACGGCGAGGTGCTGAGCGAGGAAGCGGCCGGGGAAGGGGAGGACGGGCCCCTCACCCGTTTGACGGTACGGCTCAACCCCAAGGAATTGGGTCAATATGCCACTCTGAACAGCTGAATTTACGCTATTTTTCCGATTTCTTGACCGCCCGCCAGAGGGCTTCCTGTTCATCGAGCGAGAGATTCGGAAATCCATCTCCGCCAAGGGTCTCCATCGCTCTGAACCGCTTTTCAAACTTGCCGTTGGCGGCCCTCAATGCATCCTCCGCAGCGATTCCGTGAGCACGGACAAAATTGACCACGGCGAACAGCAGGTCACCGGCTTCCTCGATCCGCTCTTGCTCTGAGGAGGCAGCTTTAAGTTCTGCTATTTCTTCGGTAATCTTCGCTTCGGAGCCAGTGGGATCGGGCCAGTCGAACCCTGTACGAGCGGCTCGCTTTTGCAGCTTCTGCGCGCGCATCAACGCTGGCAAGGCATTCGCGACGCCATCGAGTGCGCTGCTCGCGCCTTTCTCGGCGCGTTCGGCTGCCTTGAGGTTTTCCCAGCGGGTTTCGCCCATCGAACCGCCTTCGTCCCCGAAGATATGCGGGTGACGCGCCTCCATCTTGGCGCTGATTGAGCCCGCGACATCTCCAAATGCGAAGTGTCCGGCTTCTTCGGCCATGCGGGCATGGAAGACGACCTGGAGCAGCAGGTCTCCGAGTTCGTCCTTGAGTTCGTCCATATCGTCGCGCTCGATTGCATCGGCGACTTCATAGGCCTCCTCGATCGTATACGGCGCGATGCTGGCGAAATCCTGTTCCAGATCCCATTCGCATCCGCATTCCGGATCGCGCAGGCGCGCCATGATCGAAAGGAGACGGTTCATAGGGGGCGTTTCTGTTCCGTGAGGGGGCCCCTCGCTCATTGCTCACCTTTGGAATGATAATATATATTATGTAAAATAAAGGATGCCAGCCAATGCGCCATCTTCACATGAAGAAGCTCGCAATCACGAACCCGCCTCCGAAGATCGCTACCCAAATCAGGGCCATCTGGATCATCTTGCTCCATCCGAGCTTGAATGAAGCCAAGGCACTGCCTGCGAAGAACAGCCACGCAATGAGCGCCACAATCGAAATCGTCGCCATATTGGTCATGCCATCATCTCCAACCCGTCATAGCCGACCGTAACGAATTCGGGCACTTCGTCTACCAGAGTCCGGTAATCCATACTCTTGTCGAGGTGACTGAGGACGAGCCGACTTGCCTTGCATCTTTCGCCAAGCTCGATCGCCATGGCCAAATGAGCGTGCGTCGGGTGCGGATCGCGCCGGAGACAATCGCTGACGAGAATGTCTACACCGTGGAACAGGTCAGTCATCTCATCCGAAATCGCACTGAAATCGGTGGCGTAGGCAATGGACTTGCCGTCCGCTTCGAACCGGTATCCGGTGGTTTCGCCCGGTCCGTGTTCCATCTGGCACCATTCGACCCCGAAGCCGGCGACTATGCGCAGCCGATCGAGCGTGTCGATCGAGCAGATCGTAGGATAACCATCCTGCCCCGCGAACACATAGCCGAACCGATTGCGCAGCCTGCGGACTGTGTCGGTGGCGGCATATGCGGGAATCGGGCCCCCTCGCCCGTAGCGCATGACGCGCAGATCATCGATCCCGTGGCAGTGATCGGCATGGTCGTGTGTCCAGAACACCGCATCGATCGACGGTATCCGGTTCGCCAGCAGCTGCGCGCGGCAGTCGCTAGAGGTGTCAATCAGCAGGCGCTTGCCTTCGTCGCTCTCGACGATGATCGATACGCGAGTACGCCGGTTGCGCGGCTCATCGGGGTCGCAATCGCCCCAGTCACCCGTGCCATCCGGTCCACCAACGCGCGGGACGCCGGTAGACGTGCCCGAACCCAGCATGATGAGCTTCACAGCATCGCCTTGCTGAAAAGTTTCGCGAAGTTGGCGGTGGTCTGTTCTGCAAGCCGTTCAGGCTCGGTTCCGCGCAATTCAGCCACGAATTTCGCCGTATCAGCGACATAGGCGGGTTCGCACGGTCGACCGCGATGAGGGACTGGAGCAAGAAACGGGCTGTCGGTTTCGACCAGCAGCCGTTCGTCGGGTACGCTCTTTGCGGCTTCCTGCAAGTCCTTGGCGTTCTTGAACGTCACGATGCCCGAAAGCGAAATGGTCAGGCCGAGTTCGAGCACTTTGCGCCCGAACTCTTCCGAAGCGGTGAAGCAATGGATGAGCGCAGGAAACGCCCCCTTCTCCATCTCTTCGGTCAGGATTTGGTAGGTATCGTCTTCGGCATCGCGGGTGTGGATGATGACGGGAAGCCCGGTCTCGCGCGCGACGTCGATATGCATGCGGAACAGCTTGGCCTGCGTGTCGCGGTCGGAATGCTCGTAATAATAATCGAGCCCGGTCTCGCCGATACCGATCACCTTGGGGTTTTCAGTTGCTGAGAGCAATGCCCCGCGGCCGAGATCGGCATGCTTGTCGGCCTCGTGCGGATGGATGCCCACACTGGCAAAAACATCGGTCTCGCGGGTCGCGGTCCCGACAACCTGATCCCACTCGGCCTGCTTGGTCGAGATATTGAGAAAGGCCCCAACCCCCGCTTCGCGAGCGCGCGACAGCACACCTTGCTGATCCTCGACGAGGCCTTTGTACTCAAGATGACAGTGGCTATCGACGAGCATCAAAGAGCCTCTTCGGCTTCGGGCAATTCCAGGCGCGGGAAGACAGGCGTTGGCTTGCCGACGGTGAATCCGCTTTCGAGCAGGCGATTGTACCAATCGGGATCGGTGATTGTATCCATGCCTCGCTCGCCTTCCGGCACCCCGAGCTGCTCAAGCAGTTCCGCCGCCTTCCCGGGCACGACCGGTTGGATAGCAATTGCCAGATCGCGGAGAGCCGCGAACAGCGTCAGCAGGACGACGCGCATCCGATCGGGATCGGTTTTCTTCAATGCCCAGGGTGCTTGCTCATCGACATACTGGTTGCAGGCATAAACGGCGCGCAGCCACGCTTCGATTCCCACCGAGAAAGCGAGCTTTTGGAACTGTTCCGGCAAATCCTCCGCACAGGCCTTGCGAACCGATCCCAGCAATTCCCGATCGGTATCATTCGGCTCGAATACCGACAATTCGCCGTCAAGGTTCTTGGCGATCATCGAAAGCGTGCGCTGGGCGAGATTGCCGAAGCTGTTTGCAAGCTCCGCATTTGCGCGCGTGACGATCGCTTCCGGGGAGTAACTGCCGTCCTGCCCGAAAGCGATTTCGCGCATGAAAAAGTAGCGCAGCGTGTCGACCCCGAACTGCTCGGCCAGCGCCATTGGGTCGACGACGTTGCCAGCGCTCTTGCTCATTTTTTCGCCGCCGCGCGCGAGCAAGAAACCGTGCCCGAATACCTGCTTAGGCAGCGGCAAACCGGCGCTCATCAGGAAAGCCGGCCAATAGACCGCGTGAAACCGTACAATGTCCTTGCCGATCATGTGGATGTCGGCAGGCCAGTATCGCTGGAACATGTCCCCATCGGTGTCAGGGAAGCCGACGCCGGTCATGTAGGTGGTCAGCGCATCGACCCAGACATACATCACGTGGCCGTCGCTGTCCGGTACCGGCACGCCCCAGTCGAAACTCGTCCGCGAGACGCTGAGGTCCTTCAGCCCAGCCTCGACGAACCGCATTACCTCGTTCCGGCGGCTTTGGGGCCGG
Source organism: Erythrobacter sp. GH1-10 (assembly GCF_045363165.1). Taxonomy (NCBI): domain Bacteria; kingdom Pseudomonadati; phylum Pseudomonadota; class Alphaproteobacteria; order Sphingomonadales; family Erythrobacteraceae; genus Erythrobacter; species Erythrobacter sp. GH1-10. The sequence continues at coordinate 1,794,498 of NZ_JBJFLP010000001.1, forward strand.
ATGAAGCCGGGATTGTCGCGATACAGCGCCAGCAGCTTGTCCTGGTAATTCGAGAGGCGGAAGAACCACGTCTCCTCTGCCGTCCACTCGACCGGCGTGCCTTGCGGCGAAAGCTTTTCGTCCCCCTCCCCTTCGACAAGCTCGCTTTCGTCGTAGAAGGCTTCGTCGCGGACCGAATACCAGCCCTCGTAGCGATCGAGATAGAGATCGCCCGCGGCTTCCATGCGTTTCCAGAGCTCAACGCTGGCTGCATGGTGACGCTGTTCGGTCGTTCGCACGAATTCGTCATAAGAAATGTTCAGTTTGTCCGCCATCTCGCGGAAATATCCCGACATTTCGTTGGCAAGATCGATCGTCTCGCGCCCCGCCTTGCGCGCGGTCTGATCCATCTTGAGGCCGTGCTCGTCCGTGCCCGTGACAAACCGGACATCGCGGCCCATGAGGCGCTGGAAGCGTGCCATCACATCGGTTGCGATCCCCTCATAGGCATGGCCGATATGCGGACGCCCGTTGGGGTAATTGATCGCGGTCGTGATGTAGAAGGGGGATTGGTCAGCCATTTGCGTGCTCGCTAGCCGCGCTCGCCGAGCTAAGCAAGGTGCCGATTTCCATCGCCAGAAGGCCGGTATCGAAATTGTAAGTCGGTGCCTGGCTGGCGAGCGCGACGAGTTCTCCGTGCGCCTCGATCAACCGCGCCCGCCCCCCGGAATCCGCGCAAGTCCGAGCCTTGCGCGCGACAATGGCCTGAGCCAATTCGAGCACCGCCTGTATCCTCTCCCGATCTGCGCGAGGCCCGATCGCCTTCGCCAGATCTCCGCGCACGGCGAAACTCGTGTCGCCATCCGACAAGAGCCGTTCGACAAGCTTGGCCAGCGAGCCGAGATCATATTCGACGAACCGCCGGGCAGCGCCGAACGAGCCTTCCGCAGCCTGGATCGCTGCCTCGCGCGAAGACGGATCGGCTGCACAGCCGGCCTCATCCAGCATGCGTACCAGTTGTTCATCCTCGATCAGGGGGAAACGCAGCACCCGGCAGCGCGAGCGGATCGTCGGTAGCAGTCGCGACGGGCGGTGCGTAACCAGCAGGAAAAACGTACCCTCGGGCGGCTCTTCGAGGCTCTTCAGCAGGGCGTTCGATGCGCCAGGCTCCATGTCATCGGCCGGATCGATGATGATGGCGCGACGCGAGCCAAGCGTCGGGCGGGTCGTCAGCCGTCGCTGCATCTCGCGGATCTGCCCGACAGTGATGTTGCGCTTGGTCTGGTACGGCTTGCCCTCGTCGCGCTTCTTCTCTTCCTTGTCGTCCTTCGGCAAATGCTCGAGCACAATGATGTCGGGGTGACCGCCCTGTGGCTGAGATAATCCCGCCTCGGCGACCAGTTCACGCGCCGCCGCCACAGCAAATTCGCGCTTTCCGAGGCCACTTTTGCCCGCCAGCAGCCATCCGTGATGCATGCGCACCCCGGCCAGAGCGCGCCGCCATTCTTCCCAGGCCTTCCGGTGATTGGGCCAGTCCATCAGCCTGCCTCTTCGGCCAGCAAGGGTTCGATCGCTGCCATGACGCGCTCATGCACGTCCACCGGGTCGCCGCTGCCGTCGACCACGGCGAAGCCCTTGGGATCGGCCTGTGCGATGAGCCGGAAGCGCGCGGCCACCTTGTGATGATAACTGGAGCTGCGCCCGCCGATGGCGTCGGATTCGTCACCGTCGCGTTCGGCGAGACGTTGCGCAAGCTGTCCGGGTTCGACCTCGATCAGGATAGTGAGATCGGGGCGTAAGCCGTCACTCCCGAACTCATGCAACGCCAGGATGGCCTCGTCACCAAGGCCCCCCGCCCCTCCCTGATAGGCACGGCTCGAATCGACAAAGCGGTCGCAAACGACCCAGATGCCGCTTTCCAGAGCCGGGAGGATCCTTTCCGCTACATGGTCGGAGCGTGCTGCCGCGAACAGCAGCGCCTCGGCTTTGGGATTCCACCCCTTCCCCGTCGGCCCGACCGGTGGCTCCAGAAGCAGCTGGCGGATCGCTTCGGCCCCGGGTGTGCCGCCCGGCTCGCGTGTCACATCGACCGCGATACCGCGGTCGCGCAACGCCGCTGCCAGCAGGTTGGCTTGTGTCGTCTTGCCGGCGCCTTCCCCGCCTTCGAAGGCGATGAAGCGTCCGCGCACGCCCGATCCGTTCATGTCAGCCAACCCGCAATACCATTGAAAATCCGTCGGAAAAATCCCGCTCTGTTCACTGCTTCACTTGCGACGAGCGGAACGATGGCGGGCTCCATTCCGGGGACAAGAATTTCAAGCCGCGCAATATTCTCTCCAGCTTCAATCGGCGCCCGTAGGGGACCATCATAGACGATATTGATGGTCATCGCGCGAACTTGCCCCTTTGGGACGTTTACGAAGACCGTTCTCTCGGTCGCTAGCTCGACGCTCCTCGCGTCCCCGCCCTGCACGCGCGCACGTCCGACCAACGCGCCATCGACAAATAGGCGTTGGCGCTCGAACGCCTCGAATCCCCATTCGATGAATCGCCGGGACACGCGCGCCCGCGCGGCCGTGCGATCGATCCCGGCGACGACCATCACCAGCCTCTGCCCACCCCGCTGTGCTGTGCCGAGAAATCCGAACCCCGCTTCGTTCGTGAACCCCGTCTTGATGCCGTCCGCGCCCCGTACCCTGCCGATGATCGGATCGCGATTGGGCTGGGTTATCCCGTTGAAGGTGAACCCTGCTCGCCCGACATATCGAGCGAATTTCTTTGGGTGCTGCTCGACAAGCGCTTCTCCCAAACGCGCGAGATCACGCGCGCTCGTGAAGGTGCGGCCTTCATCCGGCCAGCCATTGGGTGTACCGAAATGGCTGTTGGTCATTCCCAGCAAGCGAGCATGTCGGTTCATTTCTTCAACCCATGCGTCAACCGTTCCGGCCTGCCCTTCGGCCAGCACTATCGACCCATCATTGGCCGAGACATTTGCAATTGCAGCGATCAGATCGTCGACCCGTACCCGGGCATCCGCAGGGAGAAACATGGTCGAGCCTTTCCCCGCCCATTCGCGCCAGGTGTCTTCGCGCACGGTCATCACCTGCCCCGGGTCGAGCCGGCCCTGTTCGATCAGTTCGAACGCGAGATAGATCGTCATCGCCTTCGTCATCGAAGCGGGAATGAAGCGCCGATCGGCGTTGCGTTCGAACAGCACCTGCCCGGAGCTCACATCGATCAGGAAGGCTATCGGCGCCTCGTTCTCGCCTGGAGCCCCGTATCCGGTGGCAGTTTGCGAATACGCGGCCGTCGGCATCGCAAGCGCCAGCAGCGCAGCGAGACGGAAGATCATTCGGAAATGCAATTCGAGCACCGCCGCGATATAGCCCCGCCCCCGACGCTTGGCGAGCGATCCGGCGCTTTAGTTCACGATTTCGTCCGCCAGCAGCCCCACGCTCATCGCGTAATAGTTGGAGCAATTGTACTCGAGGATCACGCGGTAGTTTCCGGTGAGCAACCACGCGGTCTCCCCCGGGCCATCGGGTTGGAACAGCGAGACGAGCGTGTCTTCGGGCAATGGGCGCTGGGGTTGGACGCCAAGTGCGCGCCACTCGCGCACGGTTTTCCATTGGCTGTGCCGCTCGTGCACCCGGGGACAGACCTGCGCCGTGAGCTTGGTCTTGAATGCGTCCACATCGAAACCTTCGGGGACATAGGCGCGGACGCCCCACGGCTGCCCCGCCCGCCATCCAGCATCGCGGAAATAGTTGGCGATCGAAGCGAAGGTATCGGCGCGGTTGGTGAAGATGTTGGCCCGTCCGTCCCCATCGCCATCGGCAGCGAGGCGGAGATAGACCGAGGGGAGGAATTGTGGATTGCCGAATGCACCCGCATAGCTCCCAACAAGCTGATTGCGTGAATATCCTTTGTCAGCAACCTTCATCAAGGCAATGAATTCATTCTCGAATAAGTCTCTGCGCCGTCCTTCCCAAGCCAATGTTGCGAGGCTGCGCGCGAGATCGAAATCGCCGCGGATACGGCCATAGCTGGTTTCGTGACCGAAGATTGCGACGATGATTTCTGCCGGCACTCCGTACTCGGCCTCGATCGCACGCAATGTGGAGCGGTAGTCACCGTAGACTGAACGCCCGCCTGCGATGCGCACCGAGTTAACATGGGTCGCGATGTAGGGGGCGAGCGCGGGATAACCCCGGACGGTCGGTCGGCCAGGCTGGCCCCGGTCGAGGCGAATCACCCGCTCGTTCGGAGTGAGATCCTGCGTCATCCTCCGGATTGTCGCCTCGCTCACGCCTTCAGCACGCGCGCGGGTTTTGAGAAGCTCGACATAGGCGTCGAATTCTATTCCGTCGCGCGCCTGCGATTGGGCAATTCCCGGTGAGGCCGGCGCGGAAAGGGCGAGCAAAAGGCTGGCGGCAATGAGAAGACGTGCGTTCATGGTGCATGTCTCTCACACTTGAGATGAATACCCAATATCCGAAGTGTGGTGACTTTGCCGAAATGCCCCGTTAACAGGCTCTCCCGCGCAATGACGCTCAGCGGACAGGTGGCAGAGCGGTTGAATGCACCGGTCTTGAAAACCGGCAAGGGTGCAAGCCCTTCGTGGGTTCGAATCCCACCCTGTCCGCCACTTCCTTCTTTGAACGCAGTGTCGACTGACGCCATGGTTAACGTCGGGTTTTCTGCGAGTTTCCGAATCGCTGGATTGATCCCGTTTCGATGTCAAATAGCTTCAAATGCTAAACCCGTAAGAATTGCCGCTCGCCCGGGTTCAGGCAGCAATTTACCCATTCTTAAGCTTTGCGAACGGCATTCTGCGGTCGGTTGTCGCGATCGACCCCACCGCGACCGATCTTCACCAAAGCTTCAAACTTCTTACTATTTTAACCGTCTCCGCAAACGAAACTCCAGAAGCTCTCCGGCTACAACACGCTCGTGATCGGTGCATCGACTGCACCCCGAACGAACGGATTTGAAGCCATGAAGTCATTGTCCATCAGTACCGCGACTTTCGCCGTCGCCGTATCGCTCGCCAGCACGGCGCAGGCGAACGAGACGGCGCCGTATATCGCGCCCGAAACGGACGGACTGTTCGAAAGCAAAGCGCCTGCGACGCAGCAGACCGCCCCGGTGGTCGCCGTGCAGGTGAACGAGCCGCTCGGCGTGACCACCGAAGTGCCTGTCGCTCTCGTGGACGCGGCGTTCTCGCTGGAGGCGCCCCAGGGCCTGCGGCTCCCGGCCAATAGCGACCTGGCGGCTGACCTCGGCGCATCGGATGACCGCGTCGTCACCACCATGAGCATCGATCCGCGCTATGGCGACATCGACGCCTTCTGGCGCGACATCATCGCCTTCTATGGCGATATCGATGCCTTCTGGGGCGACATCAGCCCGTTCTACGGCGACATCGATGCCTTCTGGGGCGACATCAGCCCGTTCTATGGCGACATCGGCGCGTTCTGGGGGGATATCAGCCCCTTCTATGGCGACATCGGTGCCTTCTACGGCGACATCGTCGCGTTCGAAGCGCACATCAAATCGCTCGGCACTTTCTGGAAATCCAGTGGCTCGCTTATCTCGCAGATCGATGCGAAATGGACCGCCAACCAGCAAACCGGCGCGATCGGCGATGCCTACAAGACGATCGACGAAGACCTGAAGAAGCTGCGCGATTCAGCGGTCCTTCAATTCGGGGCAGCGGGATTCACCAAGGAAATGGGCGACGCGATCATGGCCCGGCACGGGTTTTCGCTCAAGGACCACGAGGCCATGCGCAAGATGACCGCGGCCGAACGCGCCGCCTTCTTCCTCGACTGGCACGACAGCCTGAATATGTATTCGGGTATCGATGCGGTCGATCACTGGATGGGCACGGTCAACTGGACGCCTTCGGTCACCCAGATCCAGGGTTCGGGTTCGAGGACGGTCATCGGCGTGATCGACGGCAGCTTCGCCAAGGATGCCGATCTCGGCAACAACATCATCTGGTCGGGCGGCGGCACCAATACGGTGGGCGGGCACGGCGCAGGCGTCGCCAGCCTCATCGCCGGTGCGCATAACGGCGAAGGCGTGATGGGCATCGCGCCGGACGTCAGTATCGCGACCTACAACCCGTTCGATGCCACCGGCAATGCGAGCTGGACCGATGTCGCCGACGGCTTCGTCGCCTTGAAGCAGCTCAACGCTGCCCAAGGCGATGTGAGCGTCGTCAACCTCTCGCTCGGCGAATCCGGCTGGATGTTCACCGACGGCACCGCGAAGTTCCTCTACCGCTGGGACGTCGATAATTACTATCACAACACCGTGTTCGTCTTCGCTGCCGGCAACGATGGCGTCGCCCAAAACACTAGCGTCGAGTTCAACGATGCGGACGAGGTCGCGATGATCTTTGTCGGCTCGCTCGGCCTCAATGGTGAAATTTCATCGTTCTCGAACCGTCCGGGCAGCGGATGCCTGCTCGATTTCGGGGTGTGTAAACCGGGCAACGAACTCTACATGCGCACGGTCGTCGCACCAGGCGAGATGATCCTCGTGTCGGATGGACAGGGCGGCCTCGTCCGTCGTTCTGGCACTTCGTTCGCCGCTCCGCTGGTATCGGGCGCGGTTTCGCTGCTCCACGACCGTTGGCCGTGGCTCAAGAACAATCCGCACGAGACCGCCGAAATCATTTTCCGTTCGGCCAAGGACTTGGGCGCACCGGGCCCGGATGAAGTCTATGGCTGGGGCCTTCTCGACGTGACCGCATCGCAGTCACCGCTCGATTTCAGCAAGATGAACTTCAAGCTCTACCAGCAGGTCGGCAGTTCTTGGTATGCCCAGAATTACAGCGCCCTGCAAATCCTTGCCGGCGGTATCCCAAGCTGGTGGGAAACCAGCAACGTGTTCTTCACCGGTTTCGAGGATATCGGCGACACCTATCGCGATTTCTCGATCCCGATGTCGGCATACACCTATGGCAAGAGCACCAACGCGCTTGGCAACGGCTACCAGCGGCTGCAGGACTTCGTTTCCGATCGCTTCGCCAACTGGCTGCTTTCGAACGGCGCAGACAAGGATGGCGACGGGACCCTTGGAGTGTCGCAAGTCCGCACGAATATGGCCGAAACCAACGACCAGTGGACCATGCGCTATGACGCCATTGCCCCGCGCTTCAAACAGGACGGCGCAATGCGCCCGGTCCACAACGCTGCGACGCTCACCAATCCTTCCGGCGCGATGTCTTTCACGCTGGGCCATGGCCAGGGCGCGCTCGCGCTGGCCGGCGGTCAGTTCGGGATCATGACCGATCACGATTACAACACCGGCGGCGTCAACCCCGTGCTCGGCTTTGCTTCGGGTGAGTTGTTCGCAGGTGCCAGCTACAAGCCGGCCAAGGCAACCACGCTCACCTTCGGCTACAGCAAGGATCGCGAGGACTGGGAAGATCTCGACGGAGCTTCCGAGCTCGACCGCGCAATCCAACGCCAGTTGGGTGCACGGGAGGCCGAAGCAATAACCCTCGGCATTGAACAGAAGATCACCGACCGGCTGACGGTCGATGCGCAGTGGACCCGCCTAACCGAAAAAGACGCAGTGCTCGGTTCGCAGACATCTATCGACGCATTGCTCGGCGAAGGTTCGCAGACCGATGCGGTCACCGTTACCGCTTCGATGGACTTCGGAGACGGTTTGTCGTTCGACCTGTCGGCGACAGGCGGCGCAACCCAGGTCGACGAAGGCCAGCTGCTTGCGACCTCGCAGCGCGCACTCAGCACCGCAGGCCAATTTTCGGTCAACAAGCGCGGCGTGCTGGGCCAGCGCGATATTCTGAGGGTGTCGGTTGGACAGCCGCTCAATATCGAGCGGGGTGAGCTCGAATTGCGCAGCGAGCAAGTGCTCGACCGCCTGACAGGCGAACGCGGAATGGTGACGCAGACAATCGGGATCGAGACAAAGCGTCGCCACACAGCGGAACTGGTCTACGCAACCCCGGTCACCGAGACCTCCGAATTCGGCCTGATCGGTCGGTACGTCAGCGGCGGGGCCGAAGGGCAGGACGAAAACTTCATGCTTGGGGCAAACTTCGGACTGCGGTTCTAAATGGTTTGCAAAGAAAATTCAGCTAGGAACGCGGGCTAACGCGAACCGGCGATAAACGGTCAAATTGCAGTTGGGGGACAAATCAGTGAAAGGGATTGCGAAACGGCACGCACTGCTTGCGTCTGCTTTCCTGCTGGCTGTGTCCGGCCCGGTATACGCCGACGACGAGGTGCTATCGGGATACGAGCAGAGCATTACCGCTGCCAAGTCCCAAATGATGGGCAATTCCGCTGCCGCTCTCGACGCGGCCACGGAAGCGGAAGATCTCGCCTCGACGCTCGGCGAAAACGAAGACATCGCACGCCTCACTGCGAAGTGGCTTCAGGGCGAAGCGCTGATGCGCCTCAACCGGGCTCCCGAAGCCGAGAAGATCATTGCCGAGGCGCTGCGGGAAGTCGCGCGGATCGCTCCGGAGGACAAGCTTCACGCCGATCTCTTGCGTTCGCAGGCCGGACTGCAGGCTGCCGCCGGCAAGTATGGCGAGGCACTTTCGAGCTTCCAGAAGGCGCACGATCGCTACAAAGCACTCGGTGAGGCCCGCAGCCAGGCGATCGTCCTTCAAAACATGGGCTCGCTTTACTCCGACGCGCGCGACTACGAGCGGGTCCTTAGCTATTATCGCGAAGCTACCGAAGTCTTCCCGGAGGATAGTGCGCTGGCGCTTTCCGCGCACAACAATAAGGGTAACGCGCTTAAGGAGCTTGGCCGTTACAAGGAAGCGGAGAGAGAATTCCAGCTCGCGTTCGAGGTCGCAAGTTCGATGTCCAGCGCGATGCTGGAAGCACGGATCCTGACCAACATCGCCTCCACCCAATTCCTTGACGGAGATCTGCGAGCAGCGGACCAGAGCATCGCAGAGGGCATGCGCCTTGCATCGCGCGAAGCCCGCGACTGGCTTCCATTCCTTCACGGCGTAAAGGCACAAATCGCCTATGAACGCGGCAATGTCGGTCTGGCACAGCTCCACATGGGACGTGCCTTTGCGGGCCAGGACCTGTCGAAGACGTCATCCTATTTCCGGGATTTTCATGAGACCGCATACCGGGTCTATTCTGACACCGGTGAATATCGTCTCGCGGCCCGGCACATGGCTGCCTTTAACCGGATCGACAGCCAGGCCCGCGATCTCTCCGCGCAGGCTAACAACGCACTGCTTGGAGCGCGTTTCGACGCCGAAAACCGCGAATTGCGCATCTCGAAGCTTTCAGCGGAGAAAGAAGCGAATGAAGCGCGCCTCGCCACGGCACAGAACCAGAATTACCTGCTGACGACGCTGATCGCTCTCGTCATCTTCGCTTTCGCAATTGCCATGCTCGTGCTGCGCACGGTCAACCGGAACCGAGCTGCGATCAAGGCGGCGAACGAGAAGCTTACCTATGTGACGCAGCACGACAGTCTGACCGGCCTGTTTGCACGCGACCACTTCCGCCACCTGCTCGACAAGGAAGCGGATGCCTGCGCGCGCGATGGCAAACATGGTGTCCTGATGCTCATCGACCTCGATCGGTTCAAGCAGGTCAACGATGTCTACGGCCATGCAATCGGCGATGCGTTGCTGGCGGAAGTTGCCAACCGCTTCCGCGAGGCTGCCGGCAGCAGGGCTGTCATCGGAAGGCTCGGCGGTGACGAATTCGGTCTGTTCATGCCGCACCCGAGCACTCTCGATGAAGCCGGTGAAATCGCTTCGGCCATCATCGCGCGCGTCAGTGAGCCGTTTGAGCTTGCCGATAAGGAAGTTTCGGTAGGCGCGTCGATCGGCATGGCCGAGATCGGTCGCGATGGAACATCGACCAGTATCCTTATGACCAACGCCGATCTGGCGCTCTACGAAGCCAAGGGGCGTGGTCGTGGTACGCATGTCACCTATCGCCAGGCCATGCGCGGACAGCTGGAAGAACGGGCACAGATCGAGCACGACCTCAAGCACGCGCTGGAGCGTGGGGAGATGTCGGTTTCATACCAGCCCATCGTCGATCAGAACGGCGAGAACGTGCTGTGCTACGAGGCCCTGATGCGATGGAACCATTCCGAACGCGGTTCCGTTGCACCCGATGTCTTCATTCCCATCGCAGAGGAAGCGCAACTCATCGAGCCGCTTGGCGAATGGTTGCTGCGCACTGCCTGCAAGGAAGCGACAAGCTGGCCCAGCAACGTCAAGCTGAGTGTCAACGTCTCCGCCCTGCAACTCCATCACCGCGGGTTCCTCAGCACAGTTGTCGAGGCTCTGGCATGGAGCGGTCTCGCACCGGAGCGTCTGCTGCTCGAGATCACAGAGTCGGTCGTTCTGGAAATGGACGACGAGCTGGAAGGGCTGATCAAGAGCCTAAGCGGCCTTGGCGTCTCGTTCGCGCTTGACGATTTCGGTCGCGGATATTCCTCGCTCAACTATATCGAGAAGATGCAGTTCTCGATGATCAAGATCGATCGCGAATTCGTCCAGGCGGCCAGCGCCGGTTCGGTCAAGAGCCAGGCGATCGTTACCGCCATCGTGTCACTCGCCCGCTCGCTCGATATGGTGGTGACAGCCGAGGGCATCGAAGCCGACGAACAGGCAGTGACCATGCGCGAGCTGGGATGCACCTGCTTCCAGGGTTTCTTCTTCGGATCACCGGCCAAGGTGTCGGGTCAGGAAAAGTCCAAAGAAATCAGCTCACTTAAGGTCGCCTGAGCCAGGCCATCCCCCTAGCTTTCGTCGTCCTCGGGCTTCGACATGTGATCGAGGTTATCGATATCGCTCTGGTCCCCGGCATGGTCACCATGCGGGTCGCCCCACATCACCAGCGACGGGGCAAACTGCTTGCCCTTGGGAAACATGCGCCCCTTCATGTGAGCGATCAGGTCCTCGCTGGTGAGGAAGGGATCACCATCGCTGGAGCTCTTGCCTGCCATCAGATGTGCAGCGCGCGGCCATACGCCCCGAGCACGCTCTCATGCATCATCTCCGACAAGGTCGGATGCGGGAACACCGTCTGCATCAGCTCCGCCTCGGTCGTCTCGAGCGTCTTGCCCACGGTGTAGCCCTGGATCAGCTCGGTCACTTCGGCACCGACCATGTGCGCGCCGAGAAGTTCACCGGTCTTGGCGTCGAACACCGTCTTGATAAAGCCCTCGGCCTCGCCCAGCGCGATCGCCTTGCCGTTGCCGATGAAGGGGAAATTGCCGACCTTGACGTCGTAGCCCGCTTCCTTCGCTTTCGCTTCGGTCATACCCACGCTGGCGACCTGCGGGTGGCAATAGGTGCAGCCCGGGATGTTGTTGCGGTCGAGCGGGTGCGGATGGAGATCTGTGTTACCCAGCTCCTGCGCGATCGCTTCGGCGCAGGTCACACCTTCATGGCTTGCCTTGTGCGCCAGCCACGGACCGGGCGTACAGTCGCCGATCGCCCAGAGCCCTTTCGATTTGGTGCGGCCATACGGATCGATCTGGATGAAGCCGCGATCCATCTCGGCCAGCTTCTCCAGTCCGATGTTCTCGGTGTTGGGCACGATGCCGATCGCGACGATCACGTGGCTGAACTCGGTCTCCGAGACCTTGCCGTCCTTGCCCTTGATCTTGGCCTTCACGCCCTTGTCTCCGACCTTCAGGTCTTCGACCCCCGCGCCGGTCATGATCGTCATGCCCTGCTTGGTGAGGCTCTTTTCAAGGAAGGTCGAGACGTCCTTGTCCTCAACCGGCACGATCCGGTCGAGCATTTCGACCACGGTCACGTCGACGCCCATGTCGTTATAGAAGCTCGCGAATTCGATTCCGATCGCTCCCGAACCGATCACCAGCAGCTTGCCCGGCATTTCCGGCGGCGTCATCGCGTGGCGATAGGTCCACACGCGCTTGCCGTCGGCCTTGGCAAACGGGAGGTCGCGGGCGCGCGCGCCCGTCGCGACGATCACGTGCTTCGCGGTGAGCTTCTCTTCGCCCTTATCGCCCCTCACCGCCACGCTGGTCGCGCCGGTCAGCGTGCCCTCGCCCATGTGCACGGTGATTTTGTTCTTCTTCATCAGGTGCCCGACGCCCTGGTTGAGCTGCTTCGCGACGCCGCGACTGCGTTTCACGATGGCTTCGAGGTCCGCTTCGATCCCCTTGGCGGCCAGCCCATAGTCCTTGGCGTGCTGCATGTAGTGGTAGATCTCGGCCGATCGCAGCATCGCCTTGGTCGGGATGCACCCCCAGTTGAGACAGATACCGCCAAGGTTCTCACGCTCGACGATGGCGGTGTTCAGCCCCAGCTGCGCGCACCGGATAGCCGCGACATAGCCTCCCGGGCCCGAGCCAAGCACGATCACATCATAGGAATTGGACATTTTCAATCAGCCTTCAGAGTGGTTTGGCATGCGCGCTGCGAAAGTGACGAAGTTGACACCGTGTCATCCGCAAAATCGTGCATTTTCCGTATTGAATTCAATCGATTGGTTCGAAAAAGCGAAGTTGACACTTTGCAAAATGAAAATTTCTGTCCCCACGCGCGAAAAAACTGCGATCACCCTGTCGATTAGGCTTTCGGGGCCAAGTAGGAAAATGCTCATGCGATCACCGCCGAAACCGGGCGCGGACGGTCGTTCTGGTCGAGCAGCACGAATTTGAACGTGCCCTCTGAAACCTTGGTCTCGGCCTCGCCGTTGCGCTCGCGCGCCACGCCTTCGGCCAGGATGGTCAGCGAGGTCTTCCCGGTTTTCAAGACGTCACAATAGATGCTGAGCTCGTCTCCCACTTCCATGGCGCCGGGAAATGTGAAGTCGGTCGCATGGACGACCACCGCCTTGCCCTTTCCCACCCGGCTCGCGAGCGAACCCGCGCCGAGCGCCATCTGCGCCATCAGCCAGCCCCCGAACACGCCGCCATAGGGGTTTAGATCGGTCGGCATCGCGGTCGCGCGGATTAGGGGATCACGTCCAGGCACGGCTTACCCCGCGATCAGCTCGATGAAGTTCTCGTTGACCCATCCCGATTTGCACGGGCCTTCGTAGGCGCGCACGCTCGGGACCGGGGCGCCAGTACCGCACCTTTCGATGCCCTCTTCGCCCTCACCGTAAACCACACCGATCCAGTTCCCGACCTGCTGACACATCGACACCCCCTTGCCCGGGCCGAGCCGGTCGATCTCCTCGGCATTGCCATTGGGCGCAGCGCGGACCGAAAGGTAATTGTCGCCGTTTGGATTGAGATTGGTCACCAACCCATAACCCGCACAGGCATCGAAGCGCGGACCATCGAAGCCGATCCGCACCGGTTGCGGCGCGACCTCGGGCAGGTTGCGCGCAGTCGGCCCTCCGCGCTCGAGCGCCTCGCTTTTGTCCTCGCGCTCGCCGGAGCATGCAACCAGAGCCAGCATCGCGGCGATAATGAGGGGGGTGGTGCGGGGCATAGGTTCTCTTATACCACGAGACCCATCGGGTTTTCGATCAGGCTTCGGAACTGATCGAGCAACTTGGCGCCGTCGACCCCGTCGATCGCGCGGTGATCGAAACTGCCGGTTACGCTCATCACGGTGGCCACCTGCAGCGCGCCGTCGACCACATAGGGGCGCTGTTCGCCCGCGCCCACCGCCAGGATCATGCCCTGCGGCGGATTGATAACCGCGTCGAACTGCTTGGTCCCGAACATGCCGAGGTTGGACAGCGAGACCGTGCCGCCCTGATACTCGTGCGGCTGCAGCTTGCCATCGCGGGCCTTGCCGGCGAGTTCTTTCATCTCCGTCGAGATTTCCGCGAGGCCCTTGCGGCCCGCATCGCGGATGATCGGCGTGATCAGGCCCGATGGCGCAGCCACTGCGACCGAGACATCCTGCCGCGTATACTGGTGCATCACGTCGCCCTGGAAAGAGACGTTACACTGCGGCTCGCGTTGCAGCGCGCGGGCCAGCGCCTTGATGATGAGATCGTTGACCGAAAGCTTCACGCCGTCGGCTTCGAGCGACTCGTTGAGCTGCTTGCGCAATTTAAGCAGCGGATCGAGCCGGACGTCGACCGTGAGATAGATATGCGGCACGGTCTGCTTCGCCTCGGTGAGGCGGCGGGCGATGACCTTGCGGACGTTGTTGAGCTTCTGCTCCTCGTAAGGCGCATCGTGCTCGCTCGCGGGCTGCGCCGCCGGAGCTGGTGCCGGTGTCGGAGCGCTCGCAGCCGGTGCAGGAGCAGCAGCGGCGCTCGGTTCGAAACTTTCGATATCTGCCTTCACGATCCGGCCGTTGGGGCCGGTGCCGCTCACCTGCGCCAGATCGATACCTTTTTGCTCGGCGATCCGCCTGGCGAGCGGCGAGGCGATGATGCGATCGCCCGATGACGCCGAAGCGGGAGACGGAGCGGGAGAAGGCGTCGGCGACGCACCGGTGACCGAGGCCGCACCACCGCCACCCATGGCTTCCTCGACATCGCCCTTGGTGATCTTGCCCTTGGGTCCGGTGCCTTCGATCTGGCCGAGATCGATCCCGTTGGCTTCGGCCAGCTTGCGCGCCGTGGGCGTCGCCGCGGGGCCATCGTCCGATGCTGCCGCAGCCGGAGCCGGGGCTGGCGAAGGAGCCGGCGCAGATGCGGCATCGCCCGAAGGCGCGCTTACGTCGCCAACATCCTCACCCTCTTCCGCGAGCATCGCAATCACCGCCCCGACCGCAACGTTCTCGGTCCCTTCCTCCACGACGATCGCGGCAAGCGTGCCTTCATCGACCGCCTCGAACTCCATCGTCGCCTTGTCGGTTTCGATTTCGGCCATGATGTCGCCCGAACTGATCGTGTCGCCGACCTTCACCAGCCACTTGGCCAGCGTGCCCTCTTCCATGGTCGGTGACAGGGCGGGCATCTTGATTTCTATCGGCATGGACGTGTCGATCCCTCTTGCGACGTTTCCCCAACGTCATTTGTTATCGGTGTCTCTGGCGAATCCACAGGCGCGGGGCAAGGCCTTGCATACGAAACCATTTGAATGGATAGCCCGAAAAGGAGAGCACCGATGCGCACGTTCCTTGTGGTTACCGACGACAGCGAAGAATCGCGCGCGGCCCTGCGGTTTGCGGCACGGCGCGCGGTTGCTGTCGATGGAGCGGTGCATATCCTCGCGCTCGTCCCGCAGCAGAATTTCAGCGCGTTCGGCGCGGTTCAGGCGACCATCGAACAGGAGGCCCGCGATCGCGCGGAGATGCTTGCGCACGGCGTCGCAGGCAATCTCCTCGCGGAAAGCGGAATCATGCCGACGATCTCGGTCAAGATCGGGAACGGGCAAAAGATCGTCAGCGAGTATCTCGCCGACCATAGCGAGGTCGCCGCACTCATTCTCGGCGCAGCGAAGGGCAGCAACCCCGGGCCGCTGGTATTGCACTTCTCCGCCCATTCGGGCGAGCTGCCCTGCCCTGTCTACATCATCCCGTCTGATTACGACGAGACCGACAGCGACCACGAAGTGTGATCAATTGAGCGTGCCGCGCGTCGGGTAATCCTTGTCGATCACGAAATCGAGACCTTGCAGCAGTTCGTCCAGCGGTGGCCGGGTGAACGGAGCGTTCTGGACGTTCGCGAAATAGAGCGTGCCGTCGGGCCGGACGAGGAACAGGCCGGGCTCGGAGAAAATATCCGGCTCGTCGGAATCCGGGCGCTTTTCCGAAATGTAGAGGCCCCACTCGCGCGCGGTGTCCTCGCTCATCCCGTAGGCAAGCGGCACATCGCCGGTCTCCCATTCCTCATCGACGACCATCGCGCGATCCTTGTCATCCATCGAGACGGCGACGACATTGATCCCCAGCCTGGTGAAATCATCGAGTTTTTCCGACCACTGCTTGAGGTAGCCCTTGCAGATCGGGCAATGCTTGCCGCGGTAGAAAACGACCGCCGTGAAGTGGTCCGGGTTCTGCTTGGCAAGGTCGTATTGCGCGCCGATGGTGAGCGGCAAATCAAGGCTGGGGACTTCGGAACCGGGCTTGATCATAGAAATTCTCCTTTGTTTATGGAATGTTCGTTAAAGGAGGACGTTCCGTTACACCGTTAGCGTTTTCTTCCCTGATGGCGGATGTTGCCGGGGCGGCCACGCTTGCCGGTCTGGTGCTTGCCCTTCTTGGGACCGCCCGGTTTGCCCCTCTTCTTCGGGGGCCGCCCGCCGCGCGTGTCGATCGAACCCGCATCGGTATCGGGCAGCACGAATTTGAGCGCGCCGGTCAACGGATTTGCCTCGGCCAGCTTCAACTCGAGCCGGTCTCCCGAAGCATAGGTCGTGCCGGATTTTTCGCCGACCAGCTGCTGTGCAGCCTCCTCATACCGGAAATATTCGCCGCCCAGAGTGGAGATCGGCACCAGCCCATCGCCGCCCATGCCGACGATAGTGGCGAAGAAGCCGAAGCCCTGCACGCCTGTGATGCGCGTTTCGAAGGTCTCGCCCACCCGGCCTGAAAGCCATGCGGCAACGTAACGATCGATCGTGTCGCGTTCGGCCTCCATCGCCCGCCGCTCGGTCTGGCTGATCGCGTCGGAGATCTCCTGCAAGGACTTGCGATCCTTGTCCGATAGCCCCGTGGTGTCGGGGAGCGAACCGGACGGCTTGGGCTGTTCGAGCTTATAGGAATCGACAAGTGCACGGTGCACCAACAGGTCGGCATAGCGACGGATCGGCGAGGTAAAATGCGCGTAGGAGCCGAGCGCCAGCCCGAAGTGCCCGGCATTGGCGGGGCCGTAATACGCCTGCGTCTGGCTGCGCAGCACCGCCTCCATGATCAGCGCCTTTTCGGATTCATCCGAGACATCCTTGAGCATGCGGTTGAACAGGCTCGGAGTGATGACCTGCCCCAGTGCGAGCTTGCGATTCATGGTCTGGAGATAGTCGCGCAACGCGAGCAGCTTCTCGCGGCTCGGCGGTTCGTGAACGCGGTAAACCACAGGAGAGTTCTTCGCCTCCAGTGCCTTTGCCGCGGCGACATTCGCCGAAATCATGAAATCCTCGACCACACGGTGCGCATCGAGCCGTTCGCGGATTGCGATCTCGGCGATCTTCCCGTCTTCGCCCAACACCACGCGCCGTTCGGGCAATTCGAGTTCGAGCGGATCTCGCCGATGCCTCGCCGCTTCAAGCGAGCGCCAGGCGTTCCACAGATGCTCGAGATATTCTGGCGGCTTGCCACTGTCGATCGCGGCCTGGGCATCCTCGTAGGCGATGTTGTGGTGGATGCGGACGATGGCGCGGGTGAAGCGAAACTCGTTGACGACGCCCTCTTTGTCGATGTGGAAGTGGCACGCCATCGCGGCGCGGTCCTCGCCTTCGCGCAAAGAGCACACATCGGCGGAAAGGATCTCGGGCAGCATCGGGACCACGCGGTCGGGGAAATAAACCGAGTTCCCGCGCTTCCTTGCTTCCCGGTCGAGCGGCGATCCCGGACGGACGAAGAACGATACGTCGGCGATCGCGACGAGCGCGTTGAAGCCACCCTTTCCGTCCGGCTCCGCCCAGATCGCATCGTCGTGATCGCGCGCGTCGGCAGGATCGATCGCGACGATGGGAAGGTTTCGCAGGTCCTCGCGCTTGTCTTCGCAAAGCGAAAGTTCGGCTGCGCGCTTAGCTTCCTCGTGCACCTCATGCGGGAAGACGTGCGGGATCCCGTGCTTGGCGATGGCGATCAGGCTGAAGCTCTTGGGCGCAAGCGGGTCGCCGACAACTTCGATCACTTTCACGCCCGAGCGTTCCGAGCGCCCGACTCGTTCGGCGAAAACCAGTTCGCCTTCCTTCGCCTCACCGACATCGACGATCTTCGCCGAGTTGCGCACGCGCTTGTCGATCGGTGCGAGCCATGCCTGGCCGCTGCCGTCGATTTCGACCACGCCCATCAGCCCTTCGGTGCGCGCGGGGAGCTTCTTGATCGGATCCGCGGTCCAATTGCCGCTTTTCTCCTCTGTCCGGGCAAGCACCCGGTCGCCGCGCTTCAGGGCCGGCTGGCGTTTGCCGCCCTTGCCCTTCAACTCGCGCACGGTGATGCGCGGCGGTTTCTTCGGGGCATCCGTTTCCCAATTGTCGGGCACCGCGATGACCTCGCCATCCTCGATCGCATCGACCCGCAGCACGGTCACCTTCGGCACGCCGCCCATGCGGTGATAGGCGGTTTTCTTGCCGTCGATCAGCCCTTCCTCCGCCATATCCTTGAGCAGCTTTTTGAGCGCGATCTTTTCCTGCCCCTTGAGCCCGAACGCCTTAGCGATCTCGCGCTTGCCAGCGGGCTTATCGGAGGTCTGGATGAATTCGAGGACTTGGGTCTTCGAGGGCATGCCCTGCTGACGCTTCTTGGGAGATTTGGCCATTATTACGCCCTATGCCTCAACCCGGTTCGTGTCGAGCGTAGTCGAGACCCCTTCACACCGGTATTTCGAATACGCGTTACGCGCACCGCTCGAAACGAACGGCGGGGCTATTTGTCGGTCTTCGCGACCGGCTCGAAGGCCCCGCCCGGAACCGCGCTCGATACGGCTGAGCAATACTGGCCATTGCAGGCCTGAACGCCGAACAGCCAATCGTCGCCGCGCAGGGGAACGGTAGTGCTCAAATCGGCACCGGGCGTTCCGCCTTCGATTTCCAGCTTGCCCGCCCACATGCTGCCGTCATTGCCAAGCGGGGATTCCTGGAGCCATTTCGGCTCATCCGTGGGGCGAACCTTTATCTCGTAGGTGTCGGCGCCTGCGATGCTTTCCCATCTAACTTCCGTATCCACCCGCACCGCGGCGTCCACGCTCACCTTCGGCGGCATCGGTGCTTGAGCGAGCCTGTCGAGAGCGCGCACATTGAGCTGCGTCACCTTTGCGAGATAGGCGAAATCCATTTCGTCGGGCGTGTCGCCATAAGTCACGCCATCCTCGACCCGCAGGTCCTGGTGCTGGTGCTCGTAATCCTCGACTGCGACGGTAATCCGCACCGCGGGATAGCCCTTGTCGAGGAAAGGAATCTGGTCACCGCCCCGCCCCATGCGGTCGGTGCGCCAGATCTGGCGTACATCGAGCCCGCCCTCGGTTTCGTCTGCGAGCCCATCGAGCCAGCGCGACAGGTTGCGCGAAGGGCTGTCATTCTCTCCGCCATAGCGCCGTTGTCCGGCGCGCAGCCGGTCGGTCAGGTCAGCACGCGGGCCTTCCGAGAACACCCGCACATGCTGGTCATCGCAATAACCGTCCGAGCCGCATGATCCGCCGACGATATCGTTGTTGAGCACGGCCTTGACGGTGTAGCCCTGTTCCTCGACCCAGTCGGCGAGCAGCCGCCCGCCGAACAGGCCCTGCTCTTCGCCCGAAAGCAGCGCGTAGACGATGGTGGTGGGGTAGCGCTTCCCGGAAAGCACTCGGGCCGCTTCGAGCACCAGCACGGTACCCGACCCGTCATCGTTTGCGCCCGGCGCATCGCTTTGCCAATCGAGCACGTTCGATGCGCGGCTGTCGATATGGGCCTGCACTATCACGACCTCGTCCGGTCGCTCGGTCCCGCGCTGGATGGCGACGGCGTTGCGGATCCGCACGGGGTCGGGAATGCGGTCCCCCGAAACCATCCGCTCGGGCGCGACGACTTCGAGACATCCGTCGCAGCGCTCCGAAATCGCGCGGAACTCGTCGAGCCCCCAATCGACGGCTGCGCCTATCCCGCGCTCGGGATTGTCCTGCTCCGACAGCGTGTGGCGGGTCCCGAAACCGACAAGCGTATCGATATCGGCGCGGAGACGATCTTCGGAGACATTGTCGGCGGGATGGTCCTGCGCGGACAAAGGCGCGGCAAGGACAGCGGCGAGGAGTGCGAGACGTTTGATCATGCGTGCATCTGTGCCGATGCCTCAGCGTGCATGCAAGCGTCAGTGGTGGACGGGCTCGCCGCCGTACCTGTTCGGGCCGTGCTGGGACTTGAGGATACCGAAACCGATAACGACGAGATACCCGACCCATCCGACCAAGCTCAATGGATGCGCCTCGATCTGCATGGCCGCGGGGTTGGCCGGATTGGCGGGATTCATCGATTCCGCCGCGATTGCCATGATCTCGTCGAACATGACAATCGAATAGCCGACGCTGAAGATCTGCGTGGCGACCGGAATTGCGGCGATCCATCCGCTGAAACCCGCATCATGCAGCCGCCGCACAAAGGCTGCGACGACGAGCAGGACGGCCACGAGCGATACTATGGCGGAGACCCACATTTGCAGCTCGAGATAGCCGGTCATGCCTTCGAGCATCTCGGCGGAGAGCGTGTCGGGGTCGGCCCCAGACGAAACCGCGTCGAAGGTGGTGGTGAAGATGCCGACGATCATCGGCAGCGCAACCGCGATTCCGATCGCGTATTGCACCACGAAAACGAAGAGAATGTAGAACCAGAAGGTCTGCCGCGCGTCGCGGCCCGAGAAATCGGTCAGGCTGGAAAGATTGTACCGGACCGAATTGATCATCTGCGTCTCCGAAAACCCGGCCTATTTGCTGAGTTCGTCGAGCTTTTTCTGCATTTCGGCCATTTGCTCGCGCAACACCTCGATTTCCTTCTGCGAGCCGCTCTCGCCCGATGACCCCGCGCTTTTCGACGCATTCTTGCGTTGGCCGGGGATGAAGGTTTCGGCCGCCGCGCGCATCATCGCCATGTTGGTTTCATGGATCGCGGCGAGCGGGCCGGAGCTCATGCCCTTTTCGAACGCTTCGCGGATTTTCGACTGGTTCTCGCGAAAATTCGTCATGCTGGCTTCGAGATAGGACGGCATCAGGTTCTGCATCGAATTGCCGTACATGCCGATAAGCTGGCGGAGAAAACTGACCGGCAGCATCTGCTCGCCATGCGCTTCCTCGTCCATGATGATCTGGGTCAGGATCGAGTGGGTGATATCCTCGCCCGATTTCGCGTCGATCACAACGAAGTCGATATTCTCGCGGACCATCTTCGCCAGGTCGTCGAGCGTGATGTAGCTTGACGAGCTGGTGTTGTAGAGCCGCCGGTTGGCGTACTTTTTGATGATGATGGTCTCACCCGCTTCCGTGTCCGAAGCGCCACCCGATTTCTTCGCCATATCGATCCCTGCGATTGTTTCTTCAGCGTGCTTAGCACCTGCACAATGTGCAGTGCAATATGGCGTTAGCCGCCGCGCAGCCGCTGTCCCAGTACGGTAAGCAATTCATATTGGGAAACAGAGCTTTGCTGCGCAGCATAGGGTAAGTCGAACGGCACTTCCAGCCAATCGCCTTCACCCAATTCGGTTGCATCTGCGAGATCGACGACGATCATGTCCATCGAAACCTTGCCCAGAATCGGTAGCCTGCGTTCGCCGTGAAGCAAGGTCGTGCCCGGTCCTCGCGCACGCAGGAAGCCGTCGGCATAGCCGAGCGAAACGGTGCCGACCCGCATCGGCGAGATGGCGGTGAATTCGGCGTTGTAGCCGACAGTTTCACCGGCCTCGATGGTGCGCGCCTGGATAATCGCGGCCTCGATATGCGCGACTTGCGCGATAGTGCCTGACAGCTCGGGGCGCGGGACGCCCCCGTATAGTGCAAGACCCGGACGCGTCAGATCGAAGGCATAATTCTGCCCGAGGGCAATTCCCGCGCTATTGGCAAGGCTGGCCAAGCGGTGCGGCACCAGCGCCCGGGCAGCGGCAAAGGCCTCACGCTGGTGCGCGTTCATGGCGCTGTCTTCGTCGGCGCAGGCTAGGTGCGACATCAACACGTTGATGTCGAGCGACTGGATGACCGGATCGGAAAGCTCGCTCATGGCCAAACCGAGACGGTTGATCCCGGTGTCGATCATCACGTGGCAAGTCCCGCCCCCACCTTCGATCCAGCGGCGTGCCTGATCGAGCGAATTTATGACCGGCCTGACGCCGGTCGCCAAGGCGTAGTCCACATCGGCGGACGTCATCGGACCGTGCAGCACCGCGATCTGCTCTGGCGAGGAATACTGCGCCACCGCCTCGACCTCGCTCCAATGCGCGACGAAGAAATTCTCGCAGCCCGCAGTGCGCAGCACCGGCACGCAGACATCGACACCCAGGCCGTAGCAATTGGCCTTTACCGCCGCTCCAGCGCGTGCCGCACCCGAAAGCCGGTCCAGCGCGTGCCAATTGGCGGCCAGCGCATCACTGTCTACGCGAAGGCGGTGGCTCGGCGGCGGCGCCTCAGGTGGCGACTTCATCGGCAAAGTCTCTCGGCGGTCCGTCGGGAATGCCCCACCATGCGACCACCACGCCGAATGCGACGACGCCCCAAGTGTACCACAGCCCCGAATAGATATCGCCGGTGCTCGCTACGATTACGCCAGCGATCAACGGCAGGAATCCTCCGAGATAGCCCGCGCCGATATGGTACGGGATCGACATCGAGGAATAGCGGATCTTGGGCGGGAACATCTCGGACAGCAGCGCCGCAACAGAACCGTAGGTCAGCGCCGAGAGCATACCGAGCCCCAGCAGGATCGCGATGATCCCGGCGACATTGCCGAACGTCGGCTGCTGTTTCGAGAAATCGAACCCGTACTGGGCGAGCGCTCCGCGAATGCCTTCGGTGCGGGCCGCGCCGCTTTCGAACCATGCCGGGTCGATCGCGATTGGCTCTCCGCCCGCGGATAGCGAGAGATCGCCGCCCGGCGTCAGCGTGTAGGTCACGCCTGATGCGGTCAGCGTCTCAAGTATCTTGCCGCAATCGGTCTGCTCACGGTCGAACAGGTCTGCGAAGGGATCGGTAACGCATTCGGGCCCGGAAACGGCGATAGGCGTGCGTTCCGCCGCTTCGGCCAAGCCGGGATTGGCCAGACTGCCGAGCCCCCAGAACGCCGGGAACAGCAGGAACAGCGTCGCGATCGCGCCGATGATGATCGGCTTCTTGCGCCCTACCCGGTCGGACCATTTGCCGATGACAACGTAAAAACTCATCGCGATCAGGCCGGAGATCAGCAGGATCAACTCCACCGTCAGGTCTTCGACATGCATCGGGCCGCGCAGAAAGCTCATCCCCGAGAAGAACGCGGTGTACCAGATCGTCGTCAGGATCCCCGTGATCCCGAACAGAGCAACGAAAATGCGCTTCTTGTTGCCCGGATAGGTGAAGCTTTCGACAAAGGGGTTTCCGGCGATCTGGCCTTCTTCTTTCATCGCCTGGAACACCGGGCTTTCGGAGAGCATCAGCCGCATCCAGAGGGAAATCACCAGCAGCAGGATCGACAGCAGGAACGGCACACGCCAGCCCCAGCTTATGAAATCCTCTTCCGGGATCAGGAACCGGCAGGCGAGCACCACGATGATCGAAAGCACGAACCCGCCAGCGACGCTCGCCTGGATGAAGCTGGTGTAGAAACCGCGCTTTTCCGGCGGAGCGTGCTCGGCGACGTAGATCGCCGCACCGCCGTATTCGCCGCCGAGCGCCAACCCCTGGATCACACGCAGGCAGATTACGATGATTGGCGCGGCTACGCCGATGGTTTCGACGGTCGGTATGAACCCGACCCCGGCGGTGGCTATCCCCATCAGCGTGACCGTAACGAGGAAGGTGTACTTCCTCCCCAGCCTGTCGCCGAGAAAGCCGAACAGGATGGCTCCGATCGGCCGGAAGGCGAAGCCGACTGCGAAAGTCGACCAAACCAAAAGCAGGCCAAGTGTGTCGTTATCAACGTCGTAAAACGCGTCTTTCAGGATGTAGGCGAGCGTCCCGTAAATGAAGAAATCGTACCACTCGAAGACCGTGCCCGCGCTCGAAGCGCCGATGACGAGCCGGATTTCCTTCTCGGTCGGCTCGCGAGAGGCGAGCGCCTGTGCTTCTGCCATAATCCCCAAAACCCTTTTTCGCCCGTGTCGTCCGGGCCGCTTGCGGAAGTCCTAGCGGTTGGCAGTGCCGCTGCAAAGCGCTTCGACCACGGCCTTCCACGGGAGCAAGAGCGCGCCATGCCGGCCGCTATGCGCTTGCGCAGGAAGCAGGGCGTCGAACCCGGGCCAGTCGGGCGGGTCGCCGCCCCGTTCCAGCCAGCGTTCGATCCGCTCGAGCGCGGTCGATACATCTCGCGCCGTCCTTCCGCGAATGTCACTTGCGAGCACGGCTGCCGAGCTCTGTCCGACCGCGCAGGCCGAAACCTGCATGCCGATGCGCGTTACCGCTCCCCCGGCATCGGTTTCCAAACCGACCTCAATCGTGCTGCCACAGGTTCGCGAGCGCGCTTCGGCGCGGAGTTCGAATGGGTGGTCGAGCGGAAAATCGGCAAGCGAAGCGGATAGCGCCAGAAGTCTTGGCGAATAAAGCTTTTCTGTTGCACGTTCGGCCAAGAGGCTACTCTTCCGCGTTAGCCTCTGCGGCCTCCGCTTCGCTGCGCAGGCGCGAGCGGCGCTCCGCAATCATCTGGACCAGCTCGCGCGAGAACGTATCGACCGCCGGATATGTGCGCGCAGTCGTGATCCAGCCCGGACGACCTTTGAATCCCCAGGTCGAATCGAACCCGAGAACGACAACCGAGAACGCGAAAACGACGATCAGCGCGCCCTTGACCGCGCCGAACCCGAAACCAAGCACGCGGTCGATCGGCCCAAGGATCGAGTTGCGCGACGCTTCCCCGACATTGCTCGCGATCAGCCGCATCGAAGCATAGGGGATCAGCAGCAACAGCACGAAGGCGAGCAGCGGGGTCGCCGGTTCGGCATTGTAGACGTTGCGCAAGGCCTCTGTGAGGAGGCCGTGGAGATAGTAGACGGCGAACGCGGCCAGTATCCACGAGGCAAGCGAGAGCACTTCCTGCACAAGTCCGCGCATGAAGCCACCAATTGCTGCGAATCCGACGAACAGCAGCACGATCACATCGAACAGGGTCATGAACGAGTCGCTTATTGGCTCCCCACCACCTGGTCAACGAGGTTGGAAAGTTGTCCCAAGCCGCGATAATCGAGCTTGGACGAACCGGTCTTCGCGTCGGACGGCCCGTAGCCGCGCAAGAATCCCAGCTTGGCCGCCTCGCGCAGGCGCAGGTCGGAATGCGCAACCGGCCGGATTTCGCCGGCAAGCGAGACTTCGCCGAACCATACCGCCTTGTCGGGCAGGGGCTTGTCCGCAAGCGCCGACACGAGCGCAGCTGCCACAGCCACATCCGCGGCAGGATCGGACAGGCGGTAACCTCCGGCGATGTTGAGATAGACCTCGGCGGAACTGAAATTGAGGCCGCAGCGCGATTCGAGCACCGCAAGCAACATAGCGAGGCGGCCTGTATCCCACCCAACTACCGCACGGCGCGGCGTCGCTCCCGATTGCAGTCGAACGATCAGCGCCTGGATTTCGACCAGCACCGGACGTGTGCCCTCCAGCGCCGGAAACACTGCGCTGCCCGCCAGAGGCTGGTCGCGCCCGGAAAGGAACAGCGAGGACGGGTTCGAAACCTCCTCCAGCCCCTCGCTCGCCATCGAGAACACCCCGATTTCGTCGACCGCTCCGAAGCGGTTCTTGAGCGCGCGCAGGATGCGGTACTGGTGGCTGCGCTCGCCTTCGAAACTCATCACCACATCGACCATGTGTTCGAGCACGCGCGGCCCTGCGATATTCCCGTCCTTGGTCACATGCCCGACGAGCACCAGCGCGGTCCCTTTTTCCTTGGCGAAACGGATGAGCTCGAGCGCGCAGCCACGCACCTGGCTGACCGTGCCGGGCGCGCCTTCGATCGTGTCCGAATGCATCGTCTGGATCGAATCGATCACCAGCAGAGCGGGCGGCTCACCCTGCCCCAGCGTAGTCAGGATATCGCGCACCGAGGTTTCGGAGGCAAAGCGGATCGGCGCGTCGGCGACCCCCATACGCGTCGCGCGCAGCCGCACCTGCCCCGCCGCCTCTTCGCCGCTGACATAGACGACGTCGTTGCCGCCCCGCGCGATCGTCGCCGCCGTCTGGAGCAGCAAGGTCGACTTGCCGATCCCCGGATCGCCGCCCATCAGCACAGCGGAGCCCGGCACGAGCCCGCCGCCGAGCGCGCGATCGAATTCGGCAAGGCCGGTGGATTTCCTGACCGGCAATTCGGTCGGCACATTCAGCGGCACGAACTCGATCCCGCGCCCGCCGCGTGAAAGGTCGTGTTTCTGCGAAAATACCGTGGCGGGTGCATCCTCGACCAGCGAATTCCACTCCGCACAGTCCGGGCATTGTCCCTGCCATCGCACCGTCACGCTGCCGCAGGCCTGACACACATAGCGTTTCTTGCTCTTCGCCATCCCCCGCCAATATCCGGAACATTTGAAGAACGCAATTGCAAACCCGCGCTATCCAGGGCACACCGGAAAAACCATGCGTCAGAAGGAATTGCGTCTTGCCCTTGTGTGCTACGGCGGGGTCAGCCTCGCGGTCTACATGCACGGGGTCACCAAGGAAATCTGGCACCTGGCCCGCGCAAGCAGGCTGTATCATACACCTAGCGAGACCGCCGAAGAAGGCGTGGCAAAGGTCTATCACGACCTGATTGCCTCGATCGAACGCGAGCGACGGCTGCGCATCCGGGTGCTGCCCGATATCCTGACGGGTGCGAGCGCGGGCGGGATCAACGCAATATTCCTCGCGCAGGCGATCCACTCCGGGCAATCGCTCGAACCGCTGACCGACCTTTGGCTGAAGAATGCCGATGTCAGCGAACTCACCGATCCCGAGGCCGAACCGCTCTGGCGCTTCGCCAAGTTCTGGGCGCAGCCGATCGCCGAATGGGTGCTCAGCCGTCCGGGCAATCTGATCAGCGAGAGCGTCTCGCCCGACACCCGCGCCGAAGTGAGGCACAAGGTTTCGCGCTTCGTGCGCGGGCGCTGGTTCCAACCGCCGTTTTCGGGCAGTCGTTTTTCGCGCATGCTCTTCGAAGCGTTCGAGACCATGGCCGCGACTGATCTCGGCCCTCCCCTGCTTCCCGCGGGACACCCGGTAGACCTGTTCGTGACCGCGACCGACTTTCGCGGCCATGCGGAGATGCTGCGCCTAAACTCCCCGCCCATCGTCGAGGAAACAGAGCATCGCATGCCGATCGGATTTCGTTCGAAAGTCACCCAAGATCCCGACCACAAGCTTGCCGATCCGCTCGAACTGGTGCTCGCCGCGCGTGCGACGGCGAGCTTTCCCGGCGCTTTCCCGCCACTCGTGCTCGACGAAATCGACCGGCTAGCTGCCGAAGAGGGGCATCACTGGAAGACGCGCGGCGCGTTCCTGTCGCGCATCATGCCGGGCCACGTTCGTGACGGGACGGTCGACGATGTCGCGCTGATCGACGGATCGGTGCTCGTCAACGCGCCATTCGGCGCGGCGCTTAGTGCGCTGAGCTGGCGCACCTCCCAGCGCGAGGTGGACCGGCGGTTCATGTATATCGATCCCCGCCCGGATCGCGGTGCAGGTGTGGGTGAAGCCCGCAACAAACCGGTTGGCTTCTTCCCGGCCATATTCGGATCAATCTCGACGATTCCGCGCGAACAGCCGATCCGCGACGATCTGGAACGGATCGAGCAGCAGTCGCGCGATGCCGAGCGGCTCCAGCGGATCGTGATGGGGCTACGCCCCGAGGTCGATCGCGCGGTCGAAAAACTGTTCGGCCATACATTCTTTCTCGACAATCCGACGCCCAAGCGGCTCGGCAATTGGCGCGCCAAAGCCCAGCAGGCGGCGGCCGAACGCGCCGGTTACGCTTTCGGAGCGTACGCGCAGACCAAGTTCACCGGGATTATCGACCGCCTGGCCGAGCTCACCCACGTTGCCGCACCGGAGCTGTCGCTGGGCGACGACAGCCTGATAGCGGCGGTGTTGCGGCGCGAACTGGCCGCGCGTGGCCTCGAGCAACTGACGGATGACAGCGGCGGAGCGAATGCGGATGCGATCGCATTCTTTCGCGCACACGATATCGGATTCCGTATTCGCCGGTTGCAGCTGCTCGCCAGGCGCCTTTCACGGGACTGGGAGACCGATCCCGAAATCCCCGATGATGCGCTCGATCTCGCACGCGAGAAGATCTACGAGATCCTTGCGCTGTATTTCCAAGCGGACGACAGCGCCAAGATCAGCGATGCCTTCCGCAGTCGCGCCAAGCGGGTGCTCGACGCTCCGGGCGAGGTGCTCGATTTTCTCGCCAAGAAACGACTGTTGCCGGAAACCGATATCGAGGCCGAACAGATGCTTTCCGCGGCGCTCGATGCCATGCCGAAGAATCTCAAGCGGCGGATGCTGCTGACCTATGTCGGTTTCCCGTTTTACGATGTCGCCACCCTCCCCCTGGTGCAAAGCGACCGGTTGGCCGAGTACAATCCGGTGAAGATCGACCGTATCAGCCCCGATGACGCGCGCTCGATCCGCGAGGGCGGGACGCGCGATACGCTGCGCGGGATCGAATTCTACAATTTCGGTGCGTTTTTCAGCCGTGCCTATCGCGAGAACGATTACCTCTGGGGCCGCCTCCACGGAGCCGAGCGGATGGTCGATCTGATCTGTTCGACGGTCGAAGGTGCGGTGCCGGCAGATGACATCCGCCGGTCGAAGCGCGCAGCCTTCCTCGCGATCATCGAAGAGGAGGTCGACGCCTGTCGCTGCGAGCGTGGCCTGCTGGAGCAGATTCGCGCCGAGATAGTCGAAAAGCTGGGCTGAGCCCGCGCGTCAATCCTCGATGCTTCCCCAGATCGCGGTGACGAATGCGTCCCCGCTGACAAAACCGCCTTCGCGATCCAGGCTGGCGAGCGGCTTGGCTGCGACCGCTTCTTCCAGGGTCGCCCCGTCTTCGTGCAGTGCCTCCACGCGGCTCACGGCCTCCCCGATCATGTCACGATAGGCTACCAGCTCGGCCTTGTTCGACATCGCGCCGTGCCCGGGGATGACCTTGGTCTCGTCATCGAGCATGGCGATCACGAGGTCGAGAGTGGTCATCATATTATAGACGTTGCCGCCCGAACTGCGGTCGACAAAGGGAAAGCTTTTGATGGTGATGTAGAGATCGCCCATGTGGACGATGTTCTTCTCCTCCCAGACTACGACACTGTCGCCATCAGTGTGGCCGCCGCCCAGATACATCAGGTTGATCGTATCGCCATTGAGGTGGAAGCGCATGCCCTGCCCATAGGTCACGACAGGAAGCGCATCCTTGGGCGCGGGCGGCGTGGTATTGCCCACCACCGTTCCTCCCTCTGCCATGCGCACACGGACGTTATCGTGCGCGAAGATGGTTGCGCCGGCCTTGCCGAAATTCTCGTTCCCGCCGGTGTGATCGAAATGCCAGTGCGTGTTGACGACATACTTGACCGGCTGGGCGCCGAGTTCCTCGACTTTCGCTTCTATCTTGTCGGTTAGCGGGGCGAACTGATCGTCTATGATCACGGTAGCATCGTCGCCGTAGCTGACCCCGATATTGCCGCCAGCCCCGTATAGCACTGCAACCCCGGGCGCGATTTGCTCGGCCTTGATCTCGACATCATCGAAATTGCGCTGCGCGCCCGCAGGAGCGGCTATCAGGGCAGCAGACACAAGGGCAAGGGTGGTAAGGCGGATCATCGTCAGGTCTCCTCTTTCGACGGCGACGATAAGGTCCTCGGGGCTTCAAGTCGAGGGGCTCGAACTTGACTCCGTTTCGCATCTGCTGCGACACTGCTCAGATAGAAGAATGTGATGGTCGCACACCCGAGGGTCGAATGAATTCGAGACGGGAGCGACGCGATGCCCAATCAGTCTTTTCATTATGAAGTGCCCAATATGAGCCTTGTCGTGCAGGATAAGGACATGGCCTGCTGGTATGCATCGGCCCGAATGCTGATCGATTGGCGCGAACGCCAGAACCGATCGATGCAATGCAGGGGGACGGACGACACGACCGTTCAATTGTACAAGGCCAATAACGGGATCCAGAACCGTCAGATTCTTCCGCTGGCAAAACGGCTTGGCCTCGAGAGTGTCCCGCCGATGTCGCCGAGCGTGGATGCGCTGCGCGACTGGCTGATGCGTTACGGGCCGTTGTGGACGAACGGAATGCGCCACATCGTCGTTGTGGCCGGGATCAAGGGACCAGTGCCGATCGCCGGAAATGCGCTGAATTATCAGGTCAAGGTATACGATCCGTGGCCCGGCAACGGCATCACCTGGCGCAATCTCGATGGATGGTACACCGGCACCAACCCCCAAGGCTTCGGTGCGAGCTCACGCGATGCCGGACCTTCGGTCGAAGCGACATTCCTCCACCTCCCCGAAAGCGCAATGGGAATCAGACGCTAGGGAATTTGCCGCACGCTGCGCCAGCTAGGCCCCGAACGCGTCTTTGAGTTTGGAGAAGAAGCCCTTGCTTTCCGGGCACTCGTCGCCGGTTTCCGTCTCGCGAAACTGCTCGAGGATTTCCTTCTGCTTTTTCGAGAGCTTGGTCGGGGTTTCGACTGCGATTTCTACCACCATGTCCCCGCGTCCGCGCCCTTGAAGGACCGGCATTCCGGCTCCGCGCACCCGCAGTTGCTTGCCCGACTGGATCCCCACCGGAATATCGACCGTATTGGTCGAACCGTCGAGGTCCGGAATGTCGACCGAGCCGCCGAGCGCGGCGGTGGTGAAGCTCACCGGAATGCGGGTCGCGAGCGTGGTGCCTTCGCGCTCGAACACCGGGTGCGGTTTCACATGGATGAAGATATAGAGATCGCCCGGAGGCGCACCGCGCTGGCCTGCCTCACCCTTACCCGAGAGGCGGATGCGGGTACCGGTGTCGACACCGGGTGGAATCTCGACTTCCAGTGCCTGCGCACGGTCCACACGGCCTTCGCCGCGGCAATCGCCGCACGGGTCTTCGATAACCACACCGCGGCCGCCGCAGGTCGGGCAGGAGCGCTCGACAACGAACAGGCCTTGTTTGGCACGCACCGATCCCTGGCCGTGACACAGGTTGCAGGCACGCTCGCCTGTTCCCGGTGTCGCTCCCGAGCCGTCGCAGGTTTCGCATTGCTGCGAGACCTCGATTTCGATCTCGGTGCTCTTGCCGTGGAAAGCTTCCTCGAGCGTGACTTGCATGTCGTAGCGCAGATCGGCCCCGCGGCGATTCTGCGGACGCCGCGCCCCGGCACCACCGAAGGCGCTGCCAAAGATCGTTTCGAAGATGTCGCCGATATCGGCAAAGTCGCCGTGCCCGCCGCCGCCGAAGCCGCCGCCACCCCCGCCATTCATCCCATTGGTGAAGGCTTCATGGCCGAAGCGATCGTAAGCCGCGCGTTTCTGCGGGTCCTTGAGCGTTTCATAGGCCTCATTGCAGGCCTTGAACTTCGCCTCCGCTTCGGCATCGCCCGGATTGCGGTCCGGGTGATGCTGCATTGCGAGTTTGCGATAGGCGCTTTTGATCGTCGCGCCATCGGCATCGCGCGACACGTTGAGCGTCTGATAGTAATCGAGTTGGGTTGCGGACATGCTGACCTAATCCCTTGAAATCGTCCGCCGCCCGGACCGTTGGCCTGAATGCGCACGGTGCGGGCGGCGGGAGATTTTCACTGGGGGCTTAGCCCTTCTTGTCGTCGTCGACCTCGGAGAATTCGGCATCGACGACTTCTTCGTCGTCCGAATCTTCTGTCGCGGCCTCGGCGCCGGCGTCTCCGCCCTCGGCAGCCTTTGCCTGCTCCTGTTCGTAGATCTGCTGACCCATTTTCATCGCGGCCTGCGTCAGCGCCTCGGCCTTGGCCGTCATCTCGTCGGCATCGTCGCCTTCGAGCGCGGTCTTGGCTGCGGCAAGAGCTTCCTCGACTTCGGTCTTGGTGCCTGCGTCGATCTTGTCGCCGTGTTCTTCAAGCTGCTTCTCGGTCGCATGGACGAGGCTGTCGGCCTGGTTGCGCGCTTCCGCGGCCGCCTTGCGCTTCTTGTCCTCGTCGGCGAACTTCTCCGCGTCCTGGACCATCTGGTCGATATCGGCGTCGGACAGACCGCCCGATGCCTGGATCTTGATGGTCTGTTCCTTGCCGGTGCCCTTGTCCTTGGCCGACACCGAGACGATGCCGTTGGCATCGATGTCGAAGGTGACTTCGATCTGGGGCACACCGCGTGGTGCGGGCGGGATTCCGACGAGGTCGAAATTGCCGAGCAGCTTGTTGTCTGCCGCCATTTCGCGTTCGCCCTGATAGACCTTGATCGTCACCGCCTGCTGGTTGTCTTCGGCGGTCGAGTAGGTCTGGGTCTTCTTGGTCGGGATCGTCGTGTTGCGATCGATCATGCGGGTGAAAACACCGCCCAGCGTCTCGATACCGAGCGAGAGCGGGGTCACATCGAGCAGAAGAACGTCCTTGACGTCGCCCTGCAGCACGCCCGCTTGGATCGCCGCACCCATGGCAACGACTTCGTCGGGGTTCACGCCGGTGTGCGGCTTGGCTTCGAAGAACTTCTCGACCACTTCGCGGACCTTCGGCATGCGGGTCATCCCGCCGACTAGGATCACTTCGTCGATGTCGTCCTTGGACACACCCGCATCGGCCAAAGCCTTCTTGCAGGGCTCGAGCGTGCGGTTGATCAGATCGCCCACCATCTTTTCGAGGTCCGAGCGGCTGATCGTTTCGACGAGGTGCAGCGGGGTGGACGAGCCACCTTCCATCCGGGCCGTGATGAACGGCAGGTTGACTTCGGTGGTCTGCGAGCTCGAAAGCTCGATCTTGGCTTTTTCGGCGGCTTCCTTGAGACGCTGAAGAGCGAGCTTGTCGGTCTTCAGGTCCATGTTTTCCTTCTTTTTGAACTGCGCCGCGAGATATTCGACGATTGCACTGTCGAAATCCTCACCGCCCAGGAAGGTGTCGCCATTGGTCGACTTCACTTCGAAGACGCCATCGCCGATTTCGAGGATCGAGATATCGAAGGTACCGCCACCAAGGTCGTAGACGGCGATGGTCTTGCCATCTTCCTTGTCGAGGCCATAGGCGAGCGCGGCAGCCGTCGGCTCGTTGATGATGCGGAGCACTTCAAGACCGGCGATCTGGCCGGCGTCTTTCGTCGCCTGGCGCTGCGCGTCGTTGAAGTATGCAGGAACGGTGATGACAGCCTGGTCGACCGTTTCACCGAGATAGCTCTCGGCCGTTTCCTTCATCTTCTGAAGGATGAAGGCGGAAATCTGCGAGGGGCTGTAATCTTCGCCGCCGGCCTTGACCCAGGCATCGCCGTTCTTGCCCTTGACGATGTCATAGGGGACGAGTTCCATGTCTTTCTTAGTCAGCGGATCGTCGAACCGGCGACCGATCAGGCGCTTGATCGCGAACAGCGTGTTGTCGGGATTGGTCACCGCCTGGCGCTTGGCCGGCTGGCCGATCAGGCGCTCGCCGTCCTTGGTGAAGGCGACGATCGAAGGCGTCGTGCGCGCGCCTTCGGAATTCTCGATTACCTTGGGCTTGCCGCCATCCATCACCGCGACGCAGGAGTTGGTGGTGCCGAGGTCGATACCGATTACTTTACCCATTATTTCCCCATCCATTCAAAGGTCGTTGGACACCGCCTTCGCGCATTCCCCGGGACCGGCAGAACACCTCGGCGGCTCGAATATGAGGCGGATATAGGTGCGGTTTTGCTTGGCACAAGAGATCGCCCGCACTAGTTTTCGCACCATCCAAAGAGGGGACAGAAAAGTGAATGAGACAATCAACACGGGTCGCAAACTGAAGGCCATGCTCGTGGCCGCAGCTCTCGGAAGCTCGATGGCGATGGCCGCCTGCAGCAGCGAACCCGAGGCACCCGCCGAAGTCGAAGGAGTGATCCCGGGCATGTCGGTGGAGAATGCCCGGATGGTACTCAACGCGGTCGAAGGCAATCCGGCGGCGGTCTATTTCGATCTCAAATACGAAGGCGATCGCGGCCTGACGATCCGCAAGGCGGAAGTCGCCCAAGCCGGAAGCACGACCATGCACGATTACGGCGAGTACGATTTCAAGGTGCAGATGATGGAAGCCCTGCCGGTCGCCATCACCAAGGGCAGCGAGGTCAATTTCAAGCCCGGCGGTCTGCACGTCATGGCGTTCGAGCCATCACCGGAGTTGCAGCCCGGCGGCAAGGCCGAGGTCACGCTGACCGTCTCGGGCGGACAGACCCACAGTTTCGAAGCCGATATCCTGGCCGCGGGTGACGAAGCTGCCGCAGAAGACGGGGAAGAAGGCTGAGCGTCGAGCCGCTCCCACCGAAAAGCGAAACGCAGCCGCCCGCCTGCCCGGTGGGCGGCGAGCGTCACCTGACCCCGGGCGAGGTCTCGCTCGCCCGGACGATCTTCGGCGACGCAGTCGATTATGGCGCGGTCAAGCTGAAGCGCCGCAAATGGTTTCCGTTCCAGCCCAGGCGGATCACGATGGCACCGCGCGGGCACCTGCATTTCCACCCCGAAGGCAGCGCCTATTGCGACGATTTCGCCGCGCAGGACCTTGCCCGGCAGGGCTTTCTGATCCACGAACTGACGCATGTCTGGCAAACGCAATCGCGCGGCGACTGGTACCTGATTCTTAACCGCCATCCGTTCTGCCGCTACGATTACAGCCTCAAGCCGGGACAGCCGCTATCCGCCTATGGTATCGAACAACAGGCGGAGATCGTGAAGCATGCATTCTGGCTCAGGCACGGGGCCAAGATCGCGGGCGTTGCCGACAGATCCGCGTATGATGTCCTCGTAAACTTTCCGGGAGCGAAAGATGGCGGCACTTGATTGGCAAATCCGCGATTTTACACCGCGCGACGCACCCGCCTTCGCGTCGCTCAACCGCGCGTGGATCGAAGAGATGTTCGGGATGGAAGACAAGGATCGTCGCCAGCTCGAACATCCGGTCAAAACCATCATCGAGCCGGGTGGCTATATCGCTGTGGCCGATGCGAAGGGCTGGGTCGTGGGGACCGGGGCCGTCCTGCCGGCAGCCTTCGCTCCGGATGATGGCAACACCTGGATGGAGATCGTCAAGATGGCGACCGAACCCTCCGCACAGGGCCAGGGGATCGGCGCGGCAGTACTCGATCGGCTGGTCGATGTCGCCCGCGATCGGGGCGCAAACCGCATCTGGCTCGAAACGAACAGCCAGCTCGAAGCCGCGACCGCACTTTATGAGAAGAAGGGCTTCGTGGCGCTTTCGGATGCAGAGAACTGGGACACCCCCTACCTCCGCTGCAATCTGCAGATGGCGATGGAGCTTTAGGGCAGCTTTAATCGGAAATCGCTCGCAAGATTTTCTTGAGTTCGTGCCGTAGCGCGCCGTAGCGGCATCCCCAAAACTGCCATTGATCATCCGGTTTTGCCCGATATGCACGGGGCATACGACAGATCACGGGAGCCGAGAATGATCACCAACGCCAGCCAAGACGGCGCGCACATCATCACGCTGGACGACGGCAAGGTAAACGCGCTCAACAAGGACAAGCTGGATGCGCTTGTCGCCGCATTGGCCGAATGCGCGACGGATCAGGCCCCGGTCGCGATCCGGGGGCGCAAGGGGATATTCTCTGCCGGGTTCGACCTGAAGGGCTTTGCCGCCGGTCCGGACGTCGCCACCGCGCAGCTGCAGGCCGGTAAAGACGCGATCCTTGCGATACTGCGCCACCCTGCGCCCGTCGTCACTGTGTGCGAAGGGCACGCCTATCCCGGTGGCGCGTTCCTGATGCTCGCCGCAGACCACGCAATCGGCGTCGACGGGGATTTCGTCGTGGGGATGAACGAAAGCGCGATCGGGATGGTGCTGCCGCTTTATGCCACAACCCTCGGCATGGCGCGGCTCGCCCCTGCTGGACGCAAGGCCATCGCCACGGGAGAGCTTTTCAATTCGCGGCGCGGTATGGAGGTCGGCTATTTCGACCGTGTGGTCGCTCCCGATGCTCTCGACGCGACGGTGGATCATGTCCTAACTCATATGAAGTCACTCAATGCTGGGGCTTTCGGCGGGAACAAGCAGATCATCAATGCGCAACTAGTCAAAGATGTGGAAGCTGCACCGCTCCCCGATCTGGGCTGAGGTCAGGAAACGAAGTCCTGGAGAGTTTTCAGAACCTTGGTCGTCACTTCATCCGCTGAACCGAAGGACGAGGCGTCGGAGTAGTAACGCGAGACATCGAAGTCTATTCCAACGGCACCAAGGTTCACATCCGGATCGGATTCCAACTCTTCGATAGCTAGGCGGATATCGCGTTCGAGGATAGCGGGTCCGTTCGCGGCCAAGGTGCTGTCATCGACAGGTGCACCGTCGCTAACTACTATAATCGTTTTTCGAACTGCTCGGGCAGCAGCGACCTTTTCCGCAGCCCAACGTAACGCCTCGCCATCGACGTTTTCAAACATCGCTCCAAGCGTGAACATCGGATGTAACTGATGTTCTTCGGTTCTTTCATCGAAGGATGAATAAATGATGTGGAGCAAATCGCACAGGCGGCCGGGATATCCGGGCCGTCCTGCGCGCGACCAAGCCTCTCTGGATTTCCCCCCGTGCCATCCGATAGTCGTGAAACCCGCCACCAAGACGCGCGCGCCGGCCTCTTCCATTCGTTCAGCGGAAGATTGAATCTGTCCCGCAACTGTCGTCATTTGCTCGGCCAGCGAACCCGACTGGTCAACAAGTAGGACAACTGCGTGATCGCTTAAATCCGGTAACCTTACAACACTTGCATCAGCTATCGCTTTGTCGCGTGCAAGGCCGAACTTTTCTATCAAATGGGCGGTGTCCCCGGGATCAAATTTCCGAGTCGGAGTTATGTTATTCCCGCTTCGTTTGAGAACCGTTTCAAGGTCCGCGCCATCGCATTCGACATCGAAATGCGTTGTGTACGCTCGATAAGGCAAATCGGGTCTATCAGGGAGAAGCGCGGTGTTCTTCGAAGATTTGGCGATATCTCTGATCGCCAATCCTGAGAGGAGAACGATGACAACGGCCAGTAAGTAACCCGCCACGTCCCGATCAATCCGGCTTTTTCGCCACTCCCACCATCGCGGGGCGCAGCAGGCGGTCCTTGATCATCCAGCCTGACTGCATTTCCTGCACGATCGTGCCGGGTTCTTTCTCGTCGGTCGGCACTTCCATCATCGCCTGGTGCTGGTTCGGATCGAGCGGCATGTCCATCGCGGCGATGCGCTCGATGCCGTGCTGCTTGAACACCTTTTCGAGTTCGCGCTGCGTCGCTTCGATCCCGAAGACGAGGCCCTTCATCTTCTCATCCTCGCGCAGGCTGTCGGGGATCGCCTGCACCGCGCGTGAAAGATTGTCCCACACGCTCAGAATATCGCGCGCAAAGCCGGTCGCGGCGTAATTGCGCGCGTCCTGGATGTCCTTTTCCGCACGGCGGCGCACGTTCTGCGTGTCGGCCTTAGCGTAAAGGACTTCCTGCTTCGCTTCTTCCAGATCGCGCTTCAGCGCCTCGAGCGCTTCGGTGATATTGGAATCAGCCTCGGGCGGCTCGAGTTCGTCGTCATCGGTGAGGAACTCTTCGGGCACGCCCTTCAGTTCGGCTTTTACGTCTTCGTTCGCCGCATCGTCCTGCGGTTTGCTGTTGTCGTTCATGTGTCTTGGTGTTCCATTCAAGCGATAAGCTTGCCCAGCGAACGGGCGGTCAAATCCACCATGGGGACGACTCGCGCGTAATTCAACCGCGTGGGGCCGATCACGCCGAGTACGCCGACCACCCTGCCCTCGCGATCGCGATAGGGCGAAGCGATGACCGAGGAGCCCGAGAGCCCGAACAGCCGGTTCTCGCTGCCTATGAAAATGCGGGTCGCATCGGCCTCGCGCGCACTTTCGAGCAGGTCGGCGACCGATTGCTTGTCCTCCAGATCGTCGAGCAGCGAGCGCACCCGGTCGATATCACCCAAAGCCTCCTCGTCGAGGAGGTTCGCTGCGCCGCGCACGATCAGTACGGGCCTCGCATTTGCATCCTCGCTCCAGACCGCAAGCCCGCGTTCGACGAGATCGCGGCTGACATCGTCCAGCTGGGTCTTTCCGGCGGAAATTTCTGAATGCATCGCCCGCGAGGCCTCGGCCAGAGTTCGCCCGGCTAGCCGCGAGGTGATGTAATTGCTCGCACGGTCGAGCGATCCGGGGGAGAGCGCTCCGCCGAGGTCGATCACGCGGTTTTCGACACCCCCGTCTTCGCCGACCAGCACCGCGAGCGCCCTGCCCTGCCCAAGATCGACGAGACTGAACTGCGCGAGGCGCTGCTCGCGGGTCGGCACCATAACCATGCCTGCCGCTCCCGAAAGCTCCGATAGAAGCGCGCTGGTCTGCTGAAGCGCTTGTTCGACCGGGCCGTTGCCCGAAATCCGCGCCTCGATCTGCGCCCGTTCTTCCTCGGTCGGCTCGGCGACGCGCATCATCCCGTCGACAAAGATGCGCAGGCCCGCATCGGTCGGCATCCTGCCCGCGCTGGTGTGCGGCGCGGCGAGCAGGCCGAGGCTTTCGAGATCTGCCAGCACCGAGCGGATCGAGGCGGAGGACAGGTTGAGCGCCCCGTCCGCCGCAAGCGTCTTGGACCCGACCGGCTGCCCGCTTTCGATGTAACCCTCGACAACGCGACGGAAAATCTCCCGCGCGCGTTCGGTCAGCTCGGTGATCGGTGGTGAGGCCATGCCCCCAATTTAGCGCTTGCTCCGCATTCGCCAAGCCTTGCGGCATACTCCTTTCCCCGCCACACCGCGCGGCAACACCGAATCGCACCTAGCGGAGACACTCATGCGCCCTTCAGGACGCGCGCCCGATGAAATGCGCGCCATCACTATCGAGACCGGATACACCAAGCACGCCGAGGGCTCCTGCCTCATCGGCTTCGGCGACACGAAGGTACTGTGCACCGCCAGCGTCGAGCGCAGCGTCCCTCCGTGGATGCGCAACAAGGGCACCGGTTGGGTCACCGGCGAATATTCGATGCTTCCGCGCGCGACGCACACCCGCGGTTCGCGGGAGGCGGCGCGGGGCAAGCAATCGGGGCGCACGCAGGAAATCCAGCGTCTCATCGGACGGTCGCTTCGCGCCGTGGTCGATCTCGACAAGCTGGGCGAGCGCCAGATCACCCTCGATTGCGACGTGATCCAGGCCGATGGCGGGACGCGCACGGCTTCGATCTCGGGCGCGTGGATTGCGCTCCGACTCGCGGTCGACGGGTTGATCAAGGGGGGCGACATCAAGGAAGACCCGATCACCGGACAAGTCGCCGCGATCTCCTGCGGCATCTACAACGGGACGCCTGTGCTCGACCTCGACTACGACGAGGATTCGTCCGCCGATGCCGATGCGAATTTCGTGCTGATCTCCGGCGGCCAGATCGCCGAGGCGCAGGCCACCGCCGAAGGCGCGACCTATGACGAAGAAGGCCTGCTGCGCCTGCTCCGTCTCGCCAAGATCGGCTGCGACGGGATCTTCAAGGCCCAGCTGGACGCGGTGAAGTGACGCGCAAACTCGGCGGCGGGTCGCTTGTCATTGCGACCCACA
This sequence comes from Erythrobacter sp. GH1-10, assembly GCF_045363165.1. Taxonomy (NCBI): domain Bacteria; kingdom Pseudomonadati; phylum Pseudomonadota; class Alphaproteobacteria; order Sphingomonadales; family Erythrobacteraceae; genus Erythrobacter; species Erythrobacter sp. GH1-10. Next base: position 1,833,871 of record NZ_JBJFLP010000001.1, read on the forward strand.
ATTCGGGCAAGCTCAAGGAAATCTCGGCTCTGCTCGAGCCATACGGGATGAAGTGCATCTCTGCCGGCTCGCTCGGCCTCCCCGAGCCGCCCGAGACGGGCAAGACCTTCGTCGAGAATGCGCTGATCAAGGCGCGCGCCGCAGCGGAGTCTTCCGGTCTGGCCGCGCTTGCCGATGACAGCGGCCTCAGCGTCGATCCGCTCGGCGGACGTCCGGGCGTCTACACCGCCGATTGGGCCGAGCGGCAGTGGTTCGAAGGCGATCCGGGCCGCGATTGGTACATGGCGATGGGAAAGGTCGAGGGGATGCTCCAGCACCTCGGCCCCGATACCGACCGTTCGGCGGCGTTTCATTGTGTGCTTGCGATCGCATGGCCCGATGGTGAACACGCCGTCTACGAAGGCAGCTGCCCCGGATCGCTAACCTGGCCGCCGCGCGGCGAAATGGGTTTCGGCTATGATCCGGTCTTCGTTCCGGCGGCGCGCGAAGGCGACGAAACTTTCGCCGAGATCGACCCTGCAGAAAAGCACGCAATCAGCCACCGCGCAGATGCCTTCGCCAAGCTGGTCGCCGACCAGTTCGGCACCTGATCAGTAGGCGTATTGGCCGACGACATTGCCCTGCGGCGCGTAGCGGCACACCAAGACATCGCGGCCATTGCCGGTAGCGAGCCCGCATCCGAGTTTGGCCGTGTTGCGCCAGATGATCTGGGTATAGTGCCCCACGTCCTGCCACCTCCCGGTGCTGCTGACATAGGGAAAGGCGCCGTGGACGTAATACTGCTTTTCGTCGATCCACGCCCCCGCCATCTGTTCGAAGGTGAAGCGGTTGGCGGTGCCCGCCCACAGGTTTTCCCCCTGCCCCTGACGCGAGTTCGCGGGGCTGTGCTCGAACCGGCCCGATGCGGCGAGTTCTTCGGCATAGGCCTGCGCCTGCTGGATCAGGTCGTCATCGAGCACCAGGTCCGGCGTCCCGACCTCCCGGCGAGCGTCATTGTGATCGCGCAGCATCGCTTCGAGCATTTGCTCCTGCCGTGTCGCGCTGCCGCTACCCGTCGGCGATGGGCTTGGGCTGGGAGATGGGCTGGGGGATGGGCTGGGGGACGGGCTCGGGGATGGCGAGGGGCTGGGCGAAGGCGCTGCCGCCGCTCCGCCCCCCGAAGGAGCTGTGCCCTCGCCTCCGCAACCGGCAACGGCGGTGGCGAAAGTCAGGACCAGCGCGCTCGTCGAGCGCAGCAATATGCGACCGCTTCTCATGAAACCCCATCAAGGCGTTTATCTTCAAATTCAGCTGAATAAGCATGGTTAACGGCGGCCGGTCAAAACGGCCTGGCGCGAATATTTCACCGCCGGTGCACGGATGGTTTTCCGCATGCGCCGAACTGCAAGATTGGCTTTTGGGGGCCGTCATCGCATAGGGTCATCGCATGGCCCGCGCGCTCTACATCCACTGGCCCTTCTGCGCGAAGAAATGCCCCTATTGCGATTTCAACTCGCATGTCCGCGAGAGCGTCGATGTGGAGGGATGGAAGGCCGCTCTGCTCGCCGATCTGCGCTCGGAGGCCAAGGTGGCGGGCAGCGAAAGCCTCACTTCGATCTTCTTCGGCGGCGGCACACCCTCGCTCATGCCGCCCGCGCTGGTGGAAGCCCTGTTGGACGAGGCGCGCAAACTGTGGGGCTTCGACCCCGACATCGAGATCACGCTGGAAGCCAACCCTTCCTCGGTCGAGGCCGCCAATTTCGCGGCGCTTGCCGCAGCGGGAGTCAATCGCGTCTCGCTCGGTGTGCAGTCGCTTGATGACGAGACCCTGCGCTGGCTCGGCCGGCTGCACGGAGCAGAAGAGGCGCTGAAGGCGCTCGAGACAGCGCAGAACAGCTTCGAGCGGGTCAGTTTCGACCTGATCTATGCCCTGCCCGGCCAGACCCCCGAGCAGTGGCAAGCGCAGCTCACCCGCGCGCTCGGTTTCGGCACCGATCACCTTTCGCTCTACCAGCTCACTATCGAGCCGAGCACACGGTTCGCGACCGATGTGAGGCGCGGGGTGTTCACCCCGCTCGACGACGATGCCGCTGCCGACCTGTACGAACTGACCCAGCGCTTGACCGATCGCGCGCGGATGCCCGCCTATGAGACAAGCAACCACGCTCGCCCCGGCGCGGCGAGCCGCCATAACCTGACCTATTGGCGATATCAGGACTATGCCGGGATCGGACCGGGCGCGCACGGACGGCGGGGCGGATTTGCGACGGTGCGCCACCGCAAGCCGGAGAATTTTCTCAAGGCTGTTGGCGAACGCGGTCACGGCATCGCCGAACAGCGCTCGCTTTCGACCGGCGAACAGGCCTCGGAAGCCCTGATGATGGGCTTGCGCCTCAGCGAGGGGATCAACCTGCGCGGCTTCGAGAAGCGTTTCGGGATCCCTCGCGATGGATTGGTCGATCCCGCCAAGCTCGATCACCTCCGTGCAATCGGCATGGTAACCACCGAAGGTCCGCGCCTGACCGTCACGGAACGCGGGCGCGTCGTGCTCGATGCGCTGCTGGGTGAGCTCGTTTCGGGCGAACTGGTGCAGGCGTGAGCGCTCCCGAACTCCTCGCCCAGTGGCGCAGCCATCTCGCCGATGCGCTGCGACGCAGCCCGCACACCGTGCGCGCCTACACCAGCGCGGCGCAGCGACTGATTGCCGCGCGCGAGCTTTCCTCGTGGGAAGACATCGCCGCGCTGGAGGCGCACGACCTGCGCGCCCACCTCGCCGCCCGCCGCGAGGAAGGTATCGCCAACGCCAGCGCCGCGCGCGAGCTTTCCGCATTGAAAGCCTTTATCGCCTTCGCCCGCAGCGAGAGCGGCGATCCCGATCCGGCTGCTCCGCGCGTGCGGGGGCCAAGGCTCAAGAAGGGCCTGCCCCGCCCCGTCACGCCCGATGAGGCCATCAACATCGCCGACCTGATCGACGGAACGGCCACCGAAGACTGGATCGGCGCACGCGATCGCGCGGTGTTGTTGCTGATGTACGGATCGGGCCTGCGCATCGCCGAGGCGCTGAGTTTGCAGGGCCGCGACGCGCCGCTGGGTGAAACGCTGCAAGTCACCGGCAAGGGCGGCAAGCAGCGGCTCGTGCCGATCCTGCCGATCACGCGCGATGCGGTGAGCGCCTACACCGAAGCCTGTCCCTACCCGCTCTCGGCGAGGGAGCCGCTATTCCGCGGAGCCAAGGGCGGCGCGCTGTCGCAAGGGATGGTGCAAAAGGCGATGGCACGCGCCCGCCGCGCACTCGGCCTGCCCGACACCGCAACCCCACATGCCCTACGCCACTCCTTCGCGACGCATTTGCTGGGCGCGGGCGCGGACTTGCGCAGCTTGCAGGAATTGCTGGGCCATGCGTCGCTCGGCTCGACGCAGATATATACGAAGGTCGATGCTGCGAGCCTGCTCGAGAATTACCGTTCAGCGCATCCGCGGGCGAAGAAGGGGTGATTTCAGAAGAAAGCGGACGGTCCGGTAACGACCCACTTGCGGACATCAGCCCCTTTCGTAGATCTTGCTTTGCACGGCGGTTGTAATCGAGCCTCGGTATAGCCATTTAAGGGTTAGCTACCAGTCGCAATCGACGGTCACCGCTTCCACAATTCGGATGCCCTTTCCTTCAGTTCCGCCTTCTAGTCGCAGCCGGGTCTATTCTGGCGCGCTGCAAGCTTACGCGAAGGAATTACACATGACACATTTTGGCAAGATCAAGAGCTACGACAGCAGCATGGGCACGGGCTCGATCACCCCTGAATCGGGCGGAGACGCACTCCGATTCAAGAAGGCGGACCTTCAGCAGGAAGGTCAGATGCCAAAGGTCGATCAGCGTTTCAGCTATGAAACCAGCGAAGTCGATGGCGGCAAGAAGCGCGCCGTGAACCTGCAGCATCAGCAGGGCGAACCTTCCTCGCAAGAGAAGCAGGCTCGCGCCCAGCAGGGCTGACGCCGTACAGCAGGGGCCGGGGGATGTTCACCCCCGGCTCACGCTCAACCTCAAGCCCTAGGATCCATTGCCATGCCGATGAATCAATTCCTCTTCGATCACCAGCTTGCGGCTATGAAAATCGATCGCTCGGGTTCAGCGGAAGAACGCCGGCACGCTGTCGAATTGATGGGAACCCGTGCGAAGCGGATGGCCGAGTGGCGTAAGGCGAACGGCCTATCCAATAAGGGTTGGCCCCGTGACGCACGCTGAGATCAGTGATCATCCAATGGCTCTTGCAGACTCGTCCCAACCATCTCCGCGCAAGTTCGATGAATGGGAAAATGAGGGAGGCGCCCTTGCATCACGCAAGACGCCTCACATCGACAGGCTCGTGATACTTGATCGAACCGACGGCTCAAAAATCGCCTGTCGGCTATCCAGCATTCATTTGCTGGCCGAAAGAGGTAATGGATCGGTCCTACACTTCGGAAGCAGCTTCCAAGTCAATGTCAGTCAGAGCTTCGACGAAATTGTCGAGCTCCTGAATTCACAGCCTTAGCCAAATAAGCGTCGGCTATTTTGCTCGCTGGAGAGTGCTTTGCCTCTAACTCAGATCGGAACAGGTTATGTCCAAACGCCAGCGTAAATCGAACAAGGAAATTCGTAAGCCCAAGCAGGTGAAGCCGAAGTCGAACGCATCCCAGCCAACCGTCAAACCCGGCGCTGTCAAAGGGCTGGAAAACATGAGGAACAATTGAGGCAAGCAGTGCCCGATTTCTAAAGGGAGCCCTCGTGCAACAAGACCCTCGTCCAAGCTCTCAATCGATGATCGCTTTTCCGCACGTCTACTGACATTCGACGCTGTGCATGTCGGTAACGAGGCTCTAGCGCAGCCCCATTTCCCTTTCGAGAGGGGAGGTCATTCTTTGCCATATTATCGTTTTCATGAGGCGGATGGCTCTGCGGTCGTAATCACCGACGAGATTTCCGGCACGAAACTGCCGAAGGCCAATTCAAGTTGGAAGGCCGATGGGCTTACCGAAGTGGTTGTGGGAGGCCGCATCAGATTCGGTTTGGAGCCTTCAGAGATTATTGCCACCATCGAAAGGGACGGCTTCTACCTCGCGAAGCGCGCGGCAAGTTGAGGTCGAAGATTGATTTATTGCCTGGTCAGAACCCCGAAGCGGACGATCCGGCTTCGATTGCATGCCTGCCGGTGCAATCAGTATCGAGTGCTCTTCAAGCCATGTCCCAGCCGAAGATCACGCACTTCGCCACTCTCCGAAGGATCAGTATGAAAGCACTCCGAATCGTGACCGCCGTTATCGCCCTGATCATGGTGGCTATGACGTGGCAAGCCAGTCGACTTCCTGGCTGGATCGCAGTGCCGGCGGTCGCGGCGCTTGTTATCTGGGGATTGAACTTGGATTGGCGCAGAAAGAAGAGATTGGCTGATGTGAAAGCGGCGAACAGTGAACGCGATAAGCGCCGCGCAGACGAGCCGGTGAACCGTTCCAGCACGGAGTTCTAGCAACGAACGTCGACCATACTCACTTACTGCAGGGAGCAAGGCATCTTTGAAACAAAGGCCATTCTCCAATCCTGACTGACCCCCGAACCTAGGTCAGTCTTTACCGGGATAAAATATTATGTCCGCTTTCCACCCATGAGCAGCCTCTAGAAAAGCTCAAATGGCATCCTGAAAGCCGACTGACCGCTTAGCTGTGTTACGCGTCGAAACCGGACATGCGGCTAACGACCCAATTGCGGACGCGTTGGGCTTTTGAATTTCTAAATTAGACAACCTTGAACTGGCCGCATAACCTTTGCGTCCGGATGAAGGGGGGATTTCTATGACCAGAGAGAAACTGGGTATCGCGACATTCATTGCCGCGGGCCTCATACTCGTAGGATGCGATGAAGTTGGAACCGGGGAGAGCGGCAGCCTTGTAACGCCACCAGACCCCGTGTTTGGCATGGCAGGAACTCTCACACCCGAGCATGTTCGTCGGGCAGCGGACTTGGTCACGCAAGGCAAGGTCTATCAGTTGGGTATTGTCACCGGACCTCAGACTCCCGCTTGGGGTAACCGAGAGTTCGAAATGCAGGTTTTTGACCTCGGCGAATTTGGCTCAAACAAGCTTACTGGTCATGACGACAAGGTCGTCACCCACATTGGGATCGGCTCCCAAATTGATGGGTTTGGTCATATCGGGCTCGACCGAGTGTATTATGGCGGCGTCACCGCCGACGAGATGTTCGCAGCCGACGGGCTAGAAGTGCATGGCGCGCACAACATACCGCCCATTGCGACACGTGGTGTTGTCATCGACATAGCAAAGCACTTCGGGGTGGATGTCCTCGACCCACTCACCAGTTACGACGCTGAAGATATTCGCGCTGCGGCAGAGGCGCAGGGGGTTGAAATTCGTCCAGGCGATGTCGTTCTGCTTCACACAGGTTGGTTGTCGAGAATTGCCGAGGCAGAGACTTTCGGCACACGCCAACCCGGGATAAATCTTGATGGCGCGCGGTATCTTGCAGAACTCGGCGTCGTAGCTGTTGGTTCCGACACGCCAGGGCTGGAGTCTGATGCGCCCAACGAAGAAGGCGCTGCGTTTCCTGTGCACGCACATCTTCTTGCCGAAAAGGGCATTCACATCCTCGAGAATATGAACACCACAGAACTTATCTCGGATGATGTGAGCGAGTTCTTCTTTGTTCTGGGCACTCCGCGCCTCGAGGGTTCTGTGCAAGCGATAATCAACCCGATCGCTATAAGGTAAAAGGATCTTCCGCTTTCCACCCATAGGCGGACGGTAGCGTGACAATCACCAGATCCCAATTACGGACTCACCCCAACCGCCGCTCAATCGCATCCCAGATCATCCCCGCCGTATCGGTCCCGTTGAACTTGTCGATCGCCACAATACCTGTCGGCGAGGTCACGTTGATCTCGGTCAGGTACTTCCCGCCGATCACGTCGATGCCGACGAACACCAGTCCGAGGCGCTTCAGGTCGGGCCCCATCGCCTCGCAGATTTCGCGCTCGCGCTCTGTCAGCTCCGTTGCCTCGGCGCTGCCGCCCATCGCGAGGTTCGAACGGAACTCGCCTTTGCCCGGGATCCGGTTGATCGCGCCCGCGATTTCCCCGTCCACCAGCACGATGCGCTTGTCGCCTTCGGACACTTCGGGGAGGAACGGTTGCAGCATATGCGGCTCGGGCCAGGTCATGTTGAAGACCTCGAACAGCGCGGTCAGGTTGTCGCCACCTTCGGGAATGCGGAAGATCGCCTTGCCGCCATTGCCGTGGATCGGTTTCATCACGATCGCGCCATGCTCTTCCATGAAGCGGCGCGCTTCTTCGACCGAGCGGGTGACCAGCGTCGGCGGCATGAACTGGCGGTAGTCGAGCACCATCACCTTCTCGGGCGCATTGCGGACGTTGGCGGGATCGTTGACCACCAGAGTCTCGTGCCGGATGCGCTCGAGCATGTGGGTCGCGGTGATGTAGCCCATGTGAAACGGCGGGTCCTGCCGCATAAGTACCACGTCGATATCCCTACCCAGATCGAGCCGCTGCGCCTTGCCCTTCTCGAAGTGGTCGCCTTCGACCTGCTGGACCTTAACCGGGTAGCATTGCGCATACAGCCGGTCGTCGGCGTCGAGCGTCAGGCTTTCGACGTGATATTCGAACACCTCGTAACCGCGCTCCTGCGCCTTCAGCATTAGCGCGAAGGAGGAATCTCCGGCGATATTGATCGTTTCGATGGGGTCCATCTGGACCGCGACTTTAAGGGCCAATCTCTTACTCCCGCTCATGCTGAGGCTGTCGAAGCACTGTACTTCTTCATTCGGCTCCCGACTAAAAGGAAAGCCAGCCCTTCGACAAGCTCAGGGCGAGCGGGAGGCCTCGGTAATCAAGGCATCCACGCGTTTTCGATGTGGCGAGGTCGTGCGCCGGGTGCAAGCAGGATCACATCTATTCGCATATCACCGCCATCCGTCACATACTCATGCGCCACCGCCTCGACCGCTGCCGCGACCCGGGACAAACGACGCTCGTCGATAGCATCGGCGAGGTCGCTTGCTCTCTTGCGCCACTTTACCTCGATGAATGCGGTGAGGCCCTGTTTTCGCGCAATCAGGTCGATCTCGCCGACGGGGGTCTTCACCCGTTCGGCAAGAATGCGCCAGCCCTGCTGCGCGAGCCATTGCGCGGCCTGAGCCTCGCCCTCGCGCCCGCGCCGTTCGGCAATTTCCCGCTTCGCACTCATTGCGACTTGAGTTCCACCGCACGCGCATAGAGCGTCTGCCGGTCCATGCCTGTTGCTTTGGCTACTTTCCCGGCCGCCTTACTGGCGCTCATTTCGCTGAGAGCCTCGCGCAACAACGCCTCGGGATCGCCAGTCGGGGGCGCGTCTGACGGCGGCCCGACCAGCAGCACGATTTCTCCCTTGGGAGAATGCTCCGCATACCACTCGGCCAGCTCCTGCGCCCTCCCCGTCCGACATTCCTCGTGAAGCTTGGTCAGTTCGCGCGCCACGGCGACCTCGCGCTCCGGCCACAACTCCGCGATCGCCCGCAGGCTGCGCTCAAGACGCGGCCCTGTCTCGTAGAATATCAGCGTCGCATCGACCCCGCCCAGTTCGTTCAGCACGTCACAGCGCGCCTTTTCCTTTACCGGCAGGAAGCCTGCGAACAGGAAGCGATCGTTAGGCAGGCCTGCCAGCGTCAGCCCGGCAATCGCCGCGCAGGCACCCGGAATGCTGGTCACGGAAATGCCCGCCTCGCGCGCCTCGCGCACAAGTCGGTAGCCAGGATCTGAAACCAGCGGCGTGCCCGCATCGCTGACCAGAGCCACCGGGCGGGACCGCGCCATATCGAGCAGCATGGCGCGTTGCTTGTCGGACGCATGGTCGTCATACCGCTGCATCCGCGTCGACACCCCGCAGTGCTTGAGCAGTTTGCCGGTAACGCGCGTGTCTTCGCACGCAATCACCTCGCACCGCCGCAGAATATCGACAGCACGCACCGTTATGTCGCCAAGATTGCCAATCGGCGTGGCGACAATATAAAGCCCGGCTTCGAGAGGTTCACTAAGGGCTGATTCAGGTTCCGGCGTCTTCATGTGCGCCCACCTTTGAAGCAGCAGATGGGGGTCGGCAAGAATGAAGCGTTTGGGTTCACTGGTTTCGAATGTGTTTTCGAAGCGCGTGCTGGCGGTCGCCGGCACAGCGGCGATGCTGGGAGGGTGCGCCGTTATCCCAAAAACCGGCGAACCGGTCTCGACCGCTCCCGACGTGACGCCCACGCCCCAACCAAGCGCGACTGCGCTTCCCAGCGATGCGACCCGGCACCGCGTCGCCTTGTTGGTCCCGATGTCCGGCTCCACGGCGGAAGTCGGCCAGTCGATCGCCAACGCGACCACCATGGCGCTGCTCGACACCAATGCGAGCAATCTGCGCATCACCACTTACGACACGTCCAATGGAGCGGGAGTAGCCGCACGCCAGGCGATCGCCGATGGCAACAAGCTGATCCTCGGCCCCTTGCTTGCCACGAATGTACCGGCGGTGCAGGCCGCCGCGAGGCCGGCCCGAGTGCCCGCGATCGCGTTCTCGAACGACTCCTCGGTCGCCAGCCCGGACGTGTTCGTGATGGGGCATATTCCCGAGCAATCGATCCGCCGCACAGTCGAATACGCGCGGTCCCGCGGCTCCAACAATTTCGCAGCGCTCGTTCCCGAGGGTGATTATGGCCAAAAGAGCTTCGACGCGCTCAACAATGCCCTGAGCGACTTTGGCGGCACGCTAATCGGTTCGGCGCAATATGCGCGCGGGAACACCTCGATCGTAAGCGCTGCACAGCGGCTTCGTGCCGCAGGCGGCTACGATACCGTGTTGATCGCCGATGGTGCGCGGCTTGCCGTTCAGGCCGCGGGCGAATTGAAGAGCCAGGGGGCAGAGGGAACGCGCATTCTCGGCACCGAGCTGTGGAGCGGCGAATCCGTCCTGACCCGATCGAATGCGATCAACGGCGCGCTGTTCGCCGCAGTCTCCGACAGCCGCTACAAGCGTTTCGCCGACAGTTACGAGGCGCGTTTCGGCAGCAGGCCATATCGCATCGCGACGCTCGGATACGATTCGGTGCTGCTGACGCTGCGCGTCGCGCGCGACTGGCGTGTCGGCAGCAATTTCCCGACCTCGCAACTCTACGATCGCGGCGGTTTCCTCGGTGTCGACGGACCGTTTCGCTTCGCCCGCAGCGGCGTGGCCGAGCGCGCGCTCGAAGTGCGCGAGGTGCGTTCCGGCAGCGTCGTACCCGTCGATGCCGCGCCGAGCAGCTTCGGCAATTAAAACCGGCGTAAAACAGGAGCGCTCCGCTTGTGAGCGCGGCCCCACGGGTCCATATCGATTGCATGTCCGAAGACCTGTTTGAAAACACGCCGACATCAAGCGGCGACTACGATTCGTCCTCGATCGAAGTCCTCGAAGGGCTCGAACCCGTTCGTCGTCGGCCCGGCATGTATATCGGCGGGACCGACGACCGCGCTCTGCACCACCTCGCCGCCGAAGTGCTCGACAACTCGATGGACGAGGCGGTCGCAGGCCATGCCAACCGGATCGAAGTGCGGTTGGAGGAAGGCAACCGACTGAGCATTTCGGACAATGGGCGCGGCATCCCGGTCGACGAGCACCCGAAGTTTCCGGGTAAATCGACGCTCGAGGTGATCCTTTCGACGCTGCATTCTGGCGGCAAGTTCTCCGGCAAGGCCTACGCTACTTCCGGCGGACTGCACGGCGTTGGCGTGAGCGTCGTCAATGCGCTGTCGTCGCACACCCGGGTCGAGGTCGCGCGCGACAAGCAGCTATACGCGCAGGAATTCTCGAAGGGCCAGACGCTTGGCAAGCTCGAGGAGCTTGGCCCAACCCCCAATCGCCGGGGGACTACGGTAACCTTCACTCCCGACGAAGAAATCTTCGGGGACCGCCAGTTCAAGCCCGCGCGGCTGTTCAAGCTGGCGCGCTCGAAAGCCTATCTCTTCGCAGGCGTCGAGATCCGCTGGAAATGCGCCCCGTCGCTCGCGAGCGAAGACGTGCCCGAGGAAGCGACCTTCAAGTTCCCCGGCGGTCTCGCCGATCACCTCGCCGAGCAGATCGGCGCGCGCGAATGCGTTACGTCCCAGCCCTTCACCGGGCAGCAGGAATTCCCGCAGGTCGACGGTGTCCAGCAGGGCAAGGTGGAATGGGCGGTCGCCTGGCCGCTCTATTCCGACGGATCGACCAGCTGGTATTGCAACACCGTGCCGACCCCCGACGGCGGCACGCACGAACAGGGCCTGCGCGCCGCGCTGACCAAAGGGCTTCGCGCCTTCGGAGAGCTCGTCGGCGCCAAGAAGTCCAAGGACATCACCGCCGACGACGTGATGACCGGCGCGGAAGTGATGCTCAGCGTCTTCATCCGCGATCCGCAGTTCCAGTCGCAGACCAAGGACCGGCTGACTTCGCCCGAAGCCGCGCGCCTCGTCGAGAACGCGGTGCGCGACCACTTCGACCACTTCCTCGCCGACAATATGGAGCGCGGCAAGGCGCTGCTCGGCGAGGTCATGGAGCGCATGGAAGAACGGCTTAAGCGCAAGCAGGAACGCGAGATTAAGCGCAAGACCGCGACCAATGCGAAGAAGCTGCGTCTCCCCGGCAAACTCACCGATTGTTCGGGCGAAGGCGACGCGGACACGGAGCTGTTCATCGTCGAGGGCGACAGCGCAGGCGGCAGCGCCAAGCAGGCGCGCGACCGCAAGACGCAGGCGATCCTGCCGATCCGCGGCAAGATCCTAAACGTCGCAAGCGCCACTGCCGACAAGATCCGCGCCAATGCCGAAATCGCCGATCTCGGCCTCGCGCTGGGCTGCGGGACGCGCAAGGACTGCGACCCCGAAAACCTGCGCTACGACCGCATCATCATCATGACCGACGCTGATGTCGACGGCGCGCACATCGCGACCCTGCTGATGACGTTCTTCTTCCAGGAAATGCCCGAGATCGTGCGGCAGGGGCATCTCTATCTCGCACAGCCGCCGCTCTATCGCCTCACCGCAGGCAAGGAGAGCCGCTATGCCCGCGACGACGCGCACCGCAAGGAGCTGGAAGAAACGGTGTTCAAGGGCAAGAAGGTCGACGTCGGCCGGTTCAAGGGGCTCGGCGAGATGAACCCGCAGCAGCTGCGCGAAACGACGATGAACCCCGATACGCGCTCGCTGATCCGCATCACCCTGCCGCCCGAGTTCGAACAGCGCGCGGCGGTGAAGGAACTGGTCGACCAGCTGATGGGCCGCAATCCCGAGCACCGGTTCAACTTCATCCAGAACCGCGCGGGCGAAATGGACCGCGACATGATCGATGCCTGACGGGAAATACCCCGACCCGCGCGAAGAGGACATTTACGCGGGGGACCGCCGCATCTCTCGGCCCGACAGCTCGCTTCCCGACTGGGAAGTGCCCGACACCGCTTACCGCCCGATCCCAATCGTCTGGTTCACCGGCGCATTCGTTATCCAGATGGTCGTGGTCTTCGCGATCTTTATCCTGCTTCTCGGTCAACACGGTGCGATCACCATCGCGCTGTCGGCGCTCGTCTCCGCCGCCATCGGGGCGTGGACCTGGGACCGCGGGATGAAGGACGCCGGGACCGGGTGGAAGGTCGCCACCATCGGGATCATGCTCGCGACGTTCCTGCTGGTCTGCGCGGGAGCCTACGACCGGCTCTAGTCGGCCTCCTCGGTGTGAATGTGCAAGTGCCCTTCCAGCGTGCGATGCACCGGGCATTTGTCGGCGATTTCCAGGATCTTCGCGCGCTGGTCTTCGCTCAATGCGTCGCCGATGATCTCGATCGAGCGGTGCAACGCCTGCGCCTCCATTCCTTCCTCTTCGGCCGAGAGCGCATGACCACAATCCTCGGCGTGATTGCGCTCGTGGGTGAGGTGGATGCGAGTCCCCTCGAATGGCCATTTCTTCCGGTCGGCATACATCTTCATCGTCATCGCGGTGCAGGTGCCGAGCGCGGCTAGCAGCAGGTCGTAAGGCGTCGGACCGGTGTCGTCGCCGCCATAGCTCTTGGGTTCGTCGGCGACGAAGCGGTGGCTCGCAGTGTGAACCTCGGTGCCGAACTTACCGTTCCCGGTCTGCACCACGATCCCTTCCTCGGGCATCGGCCAGTCCGCCCGCAGGGGAAGATAACGATGAGCCCAGCTGGCGATCATGCTCGCCGCGAATTCGGCGTCGGCGACATCGGTGAGGAGGTGGTCCGCACCGGCGAGGCTGACGAAACTCTTGGGATGGAATGCCGCTTCGAAGAGCGCGCTCGCATGCTCGATCCCGACCACGGTATCGATTGGCGAATGCAATGCGAGATAGGGCACGCGCATTCCCCGGATGAGAGCGATCAGGTCGGTCTCGCGGGTGCGCTCGATGAACTCCTTGCCGAGCCGGAAAGGGCGCCCACCGATGGTCACCTCACCCTCTCCATCGCGCTCGATCGCATCGAGATCGCCCGAGATGTTGTTCAACACGTGCGGCACGTCGGAAGGTGCGCCGATCGTGGCGACCGCAGCGATCTTCTCCGAACCCATATCGGCTGCCGCCGCGAGCACCGCTGCGCCGCCGAGGCTGTGCCCCACGAGCAGCAGCTTGCAGTCGAACCGTTCGGAGATGGTCTCCGACGCGGCAACGAGATCCGCGATATCCGTCACAAACCCCGCGTTCCCGAATTCACCCTCGCTTCCGCCGAGCCCGGTAAAATCGAACCTCAGGCAGGCTATGCCCTCCCGGGCGAGCGCCCGCGCGACGCTCACCGCCGCCTTCGATTGCTTGGTACAGGTGAAGCAATGCGCAAACACCGCGGCACCGCGCACCAGTCCGGTGGGCAGTTCGATGGCTCCGGAAAGCGTGTGTCCGGCAGCGGTTTCTATAGTCACGGTTTCGCTCGGCATGGCGGCCTCCTCGCTGGATTCTCGCGCGCATTCGCGTCCTTCTACGCTACACAGGGACGAATTATTACACCGGTCATGTAAGAAAGTTCGCGCGGGACAGACTAAAGGGGCATGACGGAGCGACAGGAACAGCTTTACCGGCAGGCAGGTGCGCAATTCGCCCCCGCTATCGCCCGCCTCGCCCGCGCGGTCGAACGCGACAGCGAAAAGGCGCGCGATCTCGAACAGGAAATGCATTGCGCGATCTGGTCGAGCCTCGCCCGTTTCGAGGGTGAAAGCGCGCTCAAGACATGGGTCTACCGCGTCGCGCACAATATTGCCGCCGACCATGTCGCCAAGGCTTTGCGCGGCCCGAGGCGCATTCCGCTGGAGGAGATCGAGACGCTGCCATCGGCGGGCAATCCGGAAAGCGAAACCGCCGAAGCGCACGCACTTGCGCAGGTCGCCGAACTGATCCGCCAGCTGCCGCCGCTCGACGCACAGGTGATCGTCCTGTGGCTCGAAGGCGAAAGTGGCGCGGAGATATCCGAGATAACCGGGCTTTCGCCGGGCGCCGTTAGCGTGCGGGTTCACCGCATCAAGACACTGCTCGCAAGCCATTTCGAACAACCCCGAAGCACAGGAGTATTATCGTGAGCACTCCCCCCTTCCCGCAATGGTGCGAAGCGGCACCCGACGCCGAGTTCAGCGCTTCTTCCGATTGCGCCGCCCGCATCGACCGGTTCGAACGCCGCATTCGCATCCGTAACGGCATCGAATACGGGGCCGGCGCAATGGTGTGCGTACTATTTACGGCAGCGGCAATCGCCGCGGCCTCGGTATCCGAATGGCTCATCGCCATCGCCTTCGCGCTCACTGTCGTGGGCGCAATCGTGGTGATGAAGGGTCTCTACACCCGCGGGAGCAATGTCGATCGGCGGCCGGAAGACCCGTGCCTGGTCCACCTCGAGCGCCAGTATCGCCGCCAGTACGAAGCGCTTCGTGACGTGCCCAAATGGTACATCGCCCCGCTCATCCCCGGAATCGCGATGTTCTACGCAGTGGTTTCTGCCAATGTCGCTGCCAAAGCCGGCTGGCACGAGGCGTTGCTGGGCTTGACCGGACCGCTCGCATTGACGCTCGCCATCTTCATCGGCGTGGCAGCGGCCAACTGGATCGCGGCGCGTGCCCTCAAGCGGAAACTGGCCTTGCTTGAAGACCTCGCCTGACTATCCTTTCAAATTGCACAAGCTGAAGGACAATCCTATGAATTGTTTGACAAACCGCCTCATTGCCAGCGCTCTGGCCCTCGGCTTCGTCGCCGCCCCGGCCGCGATGGCACAGGGCAATGACGTTGAGGCTGTCGCCGAGCAAACCCCGATAGAAATGCGCGCCGAACAAGTCGTGCTGTTGCTTAACGGCCAGCTGGACGAGCAACCCGACGCAGTATTCACAGAAGCCTTCCTCGCCGCTGTTCCGACCGAGCAACTCAAGGCCATTTCGCAGCAGCTTACAGGGCAGTTCGGCGCGGCGATTTCGGTAGAAGCGGTCGAACCGCGCGACGGCAATCGTGCCAGCCTCGCAATACGGCTGGAGCGCGCGATCGCCCGCGGCGGCATTGCGATCGATCCAGCAAGCGGCAACCGCATCAGCGAATTGCTGTTCCAGTCTTTCGAACCGATCAGCGAAAGCCCTGAGGAAATCCGCGCGGCGCTGGAAGACCTGCCCGGTGCCGCGAACGCGCTGTTTGCCCGCATCACTCGAGAGGGAGCGGTCCAGCCGGTGTTCGCGCACAATGAAGATACACAGCTGGCGCTGGGGTCGGCATTCAAGCTCTACGTGCTTTCGGCGCTGGCGAATTCGGTCGAGCAAGGAGAGCGATCGTGGGCCGACGTGGTCTCCTTGACGGAGAAATCGTTTCCTAGCGGGCAAATGCAGAACTGGCCGCAGGGCGCGCCGGTGACGCTCCAGACACTCGCCACCATGATGATTTCGATCAGTGATAACACCGCGACCGACCAATTGATAACGACGCTGGGTCGGCAAGCTGTCGAGGCCGAACTGGTCGCCAGCGGCAACAGCGATCCCTCGGCGACGATCCCGCTGATGACCACCCGCCAGCTGTTCGCGATGCGCGGCGTTTCGGAAGAGACCATCGCCCGCTACCGCGCGGCGGATGATGCCGGCCAGCGAGCAATCCTCGACGGGCTTACCGAAGCCGACGTTTCGCAGGAGAAGGTGCAGGCCGCTTTCGGTTCGGACACGCCCGGCGCGATCGATATCGAATGGTTTGCCTCACCCAACGATCTGGCTCGCCTGCTTGCGCGGCTCAATGCCTATGAGAACCCCGCAGCACGGCAAGTCATGGCGGTTGCGCCGCAGCTCACCGGCGCGCAGGGTGATGCCTGGGACTATGTGGGCTTCAAAGGCGGGTCCGAGCCCGGCGTGCTCAACTTCACCTGGTTGCTGCGTGACGGCAATGGCGATGCCTGGATCGCCACGGTCGGCTGGAACAATCCCGAAGCGGGAGTCGAGACGACGACGCTTTATGCAATTGCCCAGCGTATGCTGGCCTTACCGCGCTGACGCCTCCTCCCCATTCCGATAGCGCTGCAGCGCTCCCCCTTGCGTGGGCGCGCGGCGCGCCCTATCGCAGCGTAGCATTTCAGTTTCGAATACGGACCAATCGAAGGGACACCATGACCGATCAGCCCAATGGCCAGCAGCGCTTTGAAGGCACCAGCGACTACATCGCGACCGAAGACCTGAAGGTCGCCGTCAACGCGGCGGTTACCCTGCGGCGTCCGCTTTTGGTCAAGGGAGAGCCCGGGACTGGCAAGACAGTGCTCGCCCACGAAATCTCGAAGGCGATCAACGCTCCGCTGATCGAATGGAACGTAAAGTCGACCACCAAGGCGCACCAGGGTCTGTACGAATACGACGCCGTGGCGCGTCTGCGCGACGGTCAGCTCGGCGAAGAGCGGGTGCACGACATTCGCAACTACATCAAGAAAGGCAAGCTGTGGGAGGCCTTCACCTCCGAGGAGCTCCCCGTCCTTCTGATCGACGAGATCGACAAGGCCGATATCGAGTTCCCGAACGACCTCCTGCAGGAGCTCGATCGCATGAGCTTCGACGTTTACGAGACGCAGGAGCGGATCGAAGCGAAGGAACGCCCGATCGTCGTCATCACCTCGAACAACGAGAAGGAACTGCCCGACGCGTTCCTGCGGCGCTGTTTCTTCCATTACATCAAGTTCCCCGACCGCGAGACGATGCAGGCGATCATCGATGTCCACTTCCCGGGCATCCAGAAGACGCTGGTGAAGAAGGCGATGGATATTTTCTACGAGCTGCGCGAAGTGCCGGGCCTGAAGAAGAAACCTTCGACCAGCGAATTGCTCGACTGGCTCAAGCTGCTGCTCAACGAAGACATGCCGCTCGAAGTCCTGCAAGACAGCAATCCGAACAGCGCGATCCCGCCGCTTCACGGTGCGCTGCTGAAAAACGAACAGGATGTGATGCTGTTCGAGCGGCTTGCCTTCATGGCCCGCCGTAATCCCACCTGATTTTACTTAAAGCGTTCAGAAATATTCTCACGGGATTGCAAATCCCGCGAAATAGTATTGAATGATCCACTCTTGGGGATGGGAGGGGATCATGAGAAATATTTGGAAACGCGGTGCTCGGCTTGGAGTGACTTCGGGCCTGATCGGTGCAGTCGCCGTTCTGGCCGGCTGCGCCGACGAGGCCGACGAGCAGGTCGTCCCGGTCAGCGATATCGTCTTTTGCACCTCGCCTGCCTCGATGCCTCCTGGCCTCGGTTGGCCCGCCGCCGCGTCGCAAATTGCGGGATGGGTCGCGAACCGCGACGAACAGGCGACGCGTGAACACGGCTGGAAGCTGTTCGCCGGGTTGCAGGAAGAACAAGGCGCGGGATGGACCTGGCAAAGCTGGTGCACCGAAACTCAGGCGTTTTCGATCGATGACGAGGATGCTCCTCGCAGCGGAGGCACAGGGAAAAGCGCGGCGCTTGTAGCGCAAAGCGAAAAGCCCATGCGGGCGTTCAAAATCGATAACGGGCTGACGACCGGCGAAGAGCCGATCAATTTCAAGCCGCATCCGATCTATGCCGTGCCGCAACCGGTGCTGGACAATACCGACTACAAGGGTTGCATAGTCAGCACGCCTGGAGAAGCGGACTCGCTCGCCAATGGACCGACGCTCCAGAACAATGGCGACGTCATGCTCGCCGGAGTTATCTACAATTCGGCGGCTTACGACTGGATCCGACAGAATCAATTGTACAGCGCTGAAGTGCTGCAGGGCATGCGTCCGCCGCAGGACGAGACCAAACAGATCGCCGATTTCCCGAGCGAGGCGATCGTGCTCAAGCCGATGCTGTGGCCGATCAGCCAGGAAGGGTACACCGCGGTCCCGGTATGGGACGACCTGTCCGAGGATTACGGCAAGTATTCCGGCTTCGAGATCCAGACGCAATGGCCGAGGGCCGTGGCGGTGACCACCGGGCCGGTCTCGTCCGATCCCGTGGAGGTAACGATGCTCGCCAATAAAGGCGTTACGCTGGGCGGCAGCAGGGTCGGCCCGAACACCTATGAACAGGCAAGCCCGGTCAGCATCGACGACTTCTACAGTTTCGAACCGGACTTCGCGTCGATGGACCCGTGCGATCGCGCGCTGATCGATACGTCCGCCTATTATGCCTATGGCCGCACTTTCGAGCAGGGCGACCGCCTCGCGCTCGTCGCGATGCACATCCAGACGAAGGAGCAAGAAAGCTGGACCTTCCAGTCGGTATGGTGGAGCGACCGGCCGGATGAAGGCCCCTATTCGACCTATCGCCCTGAGATCGCCGGAGCCGGCGGCCCGTCGCAGCATTACCTGATGGCCTCGACCTACGACTGGCCTGCCGAGCCCGGTGGCTCGACTTGGCCGATCGCTTACAATCCGTACATCGAGCTCGCGGCGGCGCATCCGATCAAGACCAACTGCCAGAACTGCCACCAGCGCTCGGCTTTTCCGGGGCAGAAGGACGGGTATCTGGCAACCGGAGGCCCCGGCGCACTGGAGATCTACTCGTATGACGACGAGGAGATCTTCGCCGGCCTGATCGGCGCGGACTCGCTGTGGTCGATCCCCGACCGGGCACTCTGTCGCGACGGCAGCAAGCCGCCGTGCAGCGATGCCGAGACGGCTGCTCGCTCCGCGTCAGACTGAAATCAGTTGAAACTGTAGGCGACTTCGAAATCGCCCCAGCGACGTCCCTTGATGTACAGCGGAATATAGACGTTGCGGACCACACGATACTGCGTCCCGTCGCCTTCCTGACGATAGACCGCCATCATGTAGGGGGCGGTGCTGACCTTGGCTTTCTTGTCGATCGCCTCGAGCAGGATGCGCCCGTTGCGGCAATATTCCGTGTCGTGGGTTACATCGCCAGTGGGTTTGCGCGACTTCGCGGTCAGGTGGGTCGGGAGGAAACCGTTGGTATCGGTGCAGGCCGCAGCAAGGATCTGCGGGTCGCTGGCTTCGGTCTCGTCCAGGAACGGTCGCCAGTTCTCGTCGGCCCAATCAGACAGCCGGGTCCGGAACAAGGGAGGATTGGTACCTTCCACCTTCACGTATTCGTGATCGAAAACCGCCTGCTCCGTCAGTGCGCCTGCGTCGATTGCCGCCTCTGTTTCGCTGACGACTTTCGCCAGAATTTCCTGCGCTTTTTCTACCATCGCGCTATCCTGAGGCGAAAGCCCGGCCTGAACGATCCGGTCGAACATTTCGCTCGCCGTCAGTTCCAGTTCTTCCATCCGGCGGTGTGCGCCCTGGAGCTGGTCTTCGTTGATGCGCGCGGCGCGGTCGAAACTGACCAGCACGTCCTGCACCGCATCGACATGGCCGCTGATCGTGCCGGTCGAGCGAGCGATCACGTCGTTCTGCTTGTCCACTTCCTCGACCAGTTCACCCACGGACGTAATCGTGTTCTCGATCCGCGCGACCGACGCCTTGGCCTGCGCGCTGGCCTGCGAGCCCTCCTCGATCCTGCCGATCACTTCGCTCGCCTCGGCACCGAGCGCCTCGACTGTCTGGGAGATTTCCTCGGTCGCCTTGCGGGTATCGTTGGCAAGGCTCTTCACCTCGCTGGCGACCACCGCGAAAGTGCGCCCCGCTTCGCCCGCGCGCATCGCTTCGATGGTCGCGTTGAGCGCCAGTATGTTAGTCGTTTCGGCGATATCGTCGATGTCCTGAGCGCTGCGGCGCACCTGTTCCATCGCTGCCGAGAAGCTCGTGACATGCTGGCCGAGGGCATCGACCAGTTCGAGCAAACCGTTGATCTGGCCGAGCGAGGACTGGATCAGCGCCGTGCCCTCGCCGAGACGCTCGATCGCGCGTTCGGACAGCAATCGCGCTTCATCGCTGGCCTCGGCGACCTTCTCCTGATCGGCTTCGAGTGCGGCCACCGTACCCCGGAGCGCCTCGTGCTCTTCGCGAAGCCTTTCGGATGATTTGATCACCGCTTCGACGACCCCCGCGACGTCGGTGCATCCGACAGTTACCGCGCCGCAGCTTTCAGGTATTTTGTCGAGCGCGGAAGCGTTCGCGGTATCGATCGTGATCGGTTTCATGTTGCGCAGACCCTTGTGGCAATTCCTTGCTTCGCCTGTGCCTAAGCAAGGATGGTTAGCGAAGGTTTAAGCGCCCCCTGCGGATTGCGGTAAAATGCTGGAAAGCGCACCTTTCTGCGGCTAGACGGTGGGACATGTTTTTCAATTTCATGGACGAGCTGCGCGAAGCCGGGATCGGCGCGAGTTTCAAGGAGCACCTCACCCTGCTGGAGGCGCTCGAAAAAGACGTGATCGAGCAGACGCCCGAGGCGTTCTATTACCTGTCGCGCGCGACCTTCGTGAAGGACGAAGGCCTGCTCGACCGTTTCGACCAGGTGTTTCACAAGGTTTTCAAAGGCATACTGACCGATTACGGCCAGAACCCGGTCGATATTCCCGAGGACTGGCTAAAATCCGTCGCTGAAAAATTTCTTTCCGAAGAGGAAATGGCCGAGATCGAAAAGCTCGGCGATTGGGACGAGATCATGGAGACGCTCAAGAAGCGGCTCGAGGAGCAGGAAAAGCGCCACGAAGGCGGAAACAAATGGATCGGCACCGGCGGAACTTCGCCCTTCGGCAATTCGGGTTACAATCCCGAAGGCGTGCGGATCGGCGGCGAGAGCAAGCACAAGCGCGCGATCAAAGTCTGGGAAAAGCGCGAGTTCAAGAATCTCGACAACACCAAGGAACTCGGAACCCGCAATATCAAGATGGCGCTCCGCCGCCTGCGTCGGTTCGCGCGCGAAGGGGCGGCAGACGAGCTCGATCTGGATGCAACGATCGAGGGAACCGCTAAACAAGGCTGGCTCGACATTCACATGCGCCCCGAGCGGCACAATGCGGTCAAATTGCTGCTGTTCCTCGATGTCGGCGGGTCGATGGACCCGTTCATCAAGCTGTGCGAGGAACTGTTCAGCGCTGCAACCAGCGAGTTCAAGAATCTCGAATTCTTCTACTTCCACAACTGCCTTTACGAAGGCGTGTGGAAGGACAACAAGCGCCGTTGGCAGGAGCGCACCAAGACCTGGGACGTGCTCCATAAATACGGCCACGATTACAAGGTGATCTTCGTCGGCGATGCGGCGATGAGTCCCTACGAAATCACCCATCCCGGCGGCTCGGTCGAGCACATGAACGACGAAGCGGGCGCGGTGTGGATGCAACGCGTCACCAACACCTATCCCGCAACGGTGTGGCTCAACCCGGTGCCCGAAAAGCAGTGGGGCTATTCGCAGTCGACCAAGATGCTGAAACAGCTGGTCGACGACCGGATGTATCCGCTGACCCTCGACGGGCTTGATGACGCGATGAGAGAGCTTTCCCGCAAACAGGGGCACTGACGCCGGATTGGAATTCCGAAACGCATTCTGGTATCCCATTGGCAAGATTGGGAGAAGCTCCATGCGCCTATTAGTCTTGCCGCTCGCCGCATTCGCATTGATCGGCGCGAGCGATGCTTCTGCGCCCTCCGCGCCGCTCCTTGCTTCTACCGCTTCGGGAACCGCGCCGATCCCCTCGCCAGCAGCTGGAGGAGAAGCCCCGGCGGTCGCGATGCGTGAAGATCTAGCCCGGTCGCTGAACGTACAGAGCGAGGCGTGCCGCGACCGGATCATGCAGGCCCGCGAGGATACCGGCCTTCCCCTGCTGGAGCGCGAACCGGCCTCGCCGGAGAACCCCCATCTCATCTATGCGGTCGACAGGCGCCAGGACGGCTGTTCGGTGATGGTGATGATGGGCAATCCATCGGATATCAGGCCGCTTCCCGTGCGTCCCGACGATCCGATCGGTTTGATACCCGCCGACAACGGGCGTTGACGGAGCGCGCCGAAAGCTGCGAAACACCCTTCATCGCAGGGGGGACGACAGCTCATGGCGGCAGGCGCTTCCGGATCATCGTCGCGGCTTGAGCCCGGCACGATCCTCAACAACAACTACCGCATCCTAAAACCGCTTGGAGAGGGCGGCATGGGCGCCGTCTATCTCGCCTCGAACACCTTCATCGACGAGGACAAGGTCGCGATCAAGGTGATCCGCAGCGAACAGGCGCGCGACGAGCTGATCCAGAAGATGTTCGCCAAGGAAGTGCGCGCGCTTCTCAGGATCAACAATCCGCGCATCGTCGGCTATCGCACTTTCGCGAACGATCCCGAGCTGGGAATCGACTTCATCGTAACCGAATTCATCGATGGCGAAAGCCTCGCCGCGGTGATGGGCAACAGGCAGTTTTCGACCGATGACCTGGTCCGGCTCCTGATCGAAATCTGCATCGGGCTGCGGGCGGCGCACAAAGCGGGCGTGATCCATCGTGACCTCGCGCCCGACAATATCCTGCTCGAAAGCGGTGACATCACACGCCCCAAAATCATCGATTTCGGCATCGTGAAAGACACTGTGCAAGGCGGCACCATCGTTGGAACGGGCTTTGCCGGAAAGCCCAATTTCGTCGCTCCCGAACAGTTGGGCGAGCCGGAATACCCCATCGGGGCATGGACCGATATCTACAGCCTCGCCCTCGTGATTCTCGGCCTGGCCAAGGGCCAGCAGCTCGAGATGGGACACACGCCGGGCGCGGCGATCCGCAAGCGCCACGAGCCGATCGACCTTACGCCGGTTGCGCCCGAATTGCGCCTGCTGATCGCCGATATGCTGGCGCTCCATCCGGAGGAGCGCATCCAGTCTGTAGAAGAGGTAATGATCCGCGCCGAGGCGGTGTTGAGAGGAGAGGAACCGCCCGCGCCTGCAGACCCGGCCCTCGAGAAGACTATCGTGGCTCCGACTGCCACGATCAGCACTGTCTACGATCCGGGATCCTCGCTTGGCGATCTGGATACGAATGAGGCTGCTGAAGCGGCCACGAGTCCAGCGATGGAAGAAGACGAACTGCCCATGGATGATCCCACCACCGAGATGGTGAATGGCGAAGACGACTATGATGACGAGGAAGAGCCAGAGCCCGATGAAATCGGAGTCTGGATCTTCCTGGGATTCCTCGTGCTGGTGGCCCTCGCCGTATTCGCAGGTAGCTATTTCGGGGACGTCGCTCCGTTCGCCGACTAGTACAGGAGGTGGTCGCGCACCTGCGCGATCCACGCCGCTTCGTCCGCCGAGGCCAGTGCATCGAGATCGTCGGGCATGGCAGAGGAACTATCCACCCAATCGCGGAGCCCCGGCCCACCGTTGATCACGTCGATCGCAAGCCGGTCGAGTTCGTATTCGTAAGGGAAATCGCGCCACAGGTCGTAGTCGGGATAGAGCCGCCGGATCGCCTTGAAGGCGAGCGCCTGCAGCCGCCACGGCTTGAACACATCGTGATCGTAGAACGGGCCTTCCGCGTGGATCATCAGGGCGTTGCAGAGCTTTCCTGAGTGCTTGTGGAAGGTCGGCTCGAACCAGCAGGGCCGCAGCGCGCAGCCGATCAACCAGTCGGGAGCGAGCGCGCTCATTTCTGCCAGCACCGCCTCGGCATCGATATCGGGCGCGCCGAACAGCACCTCGAGCGGGCGGGTCGTACCCCTTCCCTCGCTCAGCGTCGTACCTTCGAGCATCACCGTGCCGGCATAGGCACGCGCCATGTTGACGTTGGCCGCATTGGGCGACGGGTTGATCCAGATCCGCGATCGAGGCCATCCGTGCCCCTCCTCGCCCGGTTCCCATCCGCGCATACGGACGACGCGATAGTCCACGTCGAGACCGAAATGGGCGATAAACCAGTGCCCCATTTCCCCCAACGTCAAACCGTGCCGCATGGGCATCGGGCCGGCACCGACGAAGCTCTCCTGCCCCGGTATCAGCAAAGTGCCTTCAACCGGTCGCCCGGCGGGATTGGGCCGGTCGAGAACCCAGACTTCCTTGCCCGCCTTCGCAGCTTCTTCCAGCAGGTAGAGCAGCGTGGTGACGAAGGTGTAGATCCGGCAGCCGAGGTCCTGCAGGTCGAACAGGAACACATCCGCGCTCGACATCATCTGCCCGGTCGGGCGGCGGACTTCTCCGTAGAGTGAAAAGATCGGGATGCCGTATTTCGGATCGATCTCGTCCGCGGTCTCCACCATGTTGTCCTGCTTGTCGCCCTTGAGCCCGTGCTGCGGACCGAAGGCGCTGGTGACATTCACGCCGGCAGCGATCAAAGCATCGAGACTGTGGGTGAGATCCTGCGTCACGCTGGCCGGGTGCGCCACCAGCGCGACCCGCTTGTCCTGGAGCTCGGCCAGCAGTTCGGGATTGCCCAGCAGGCGGTCGATTCCAAACTTCATGGCGTTTCAGTTGGCGCAGCGCCGCAGCAAAGGCAATGGCATTTGCGCGTGCGATCCCTATATCCGGCACATGGACTGGACCTTAGCCATCGTCGCCGCTCTGTGGGCGATCATCCTCGGAGGCGCGGGCGGCGTGCTTACCGACATCGGCGAGTGGTATCGCAATTTGAGCAAGCCCAGCTGGCAACCGCCCGATTGGCTGTTCGGTCCGGCATGGACGATTATCCTCGGTCTGTCGGCCTGGAGCTTCTACCTCGCGTGGACGGGCGCGCCAACCAGCGGCGACAAGACGATCGTAGGCGTGCTGTTCGCGATCAACTTCGTCTTGCACCTGCTGTGGTCACCGTTGTTCTTCAAGTGGAAGCGCCCCGACTGGGCCTTGTTCGAAAACACATTTCTGTGGCTATCGGTGCTGTCGCTGTGCGTGGTGCTGCCCAATTACTCACCGCTCGCGGGCTGGCTTAACGCGCCCTACATCGCCTGGGTCAGCTTCGCGTTTGTGCTGAACTGGAAGATCGTGCAGCTAAACCGTCCGTTCGGGAACGCTGCGACCTAATCGCGTTGGACGATCCATTGGCGGCAGGCTTCGGAATGGAATTCCGGTTTGCCCGGCGGAAATGCCAGCGCCCAGTATTGCAGCGAACCGTCTCCATGCTCGACGATCGCGTTGAGCGCGACCTGCGCGGGATCGGGCAATTCCGACGCGATGCTTGCCTTCAGAAGCAATTCCCGACCGTTATGCGAACTTGCGATGGCTATCGCTTCGACCGGAGCATTGCGCATCCCTTCGCGAAAACTGTCGAAATCGTAGCAGGCCCATTTGCTCGACGGGGAAAGATTGAACTCGCGGTAGTAGGTTCCCCCGATCGGTTGCCAGAAGATCTCGAAACAGGTGGTCTTCCACAAATTGTCCTCGCGCACGGCGGAAGCATGAACAGGGACCTTGATCCGCGAGATGTCTCCTTCCAGCCTGAATTCGGCATCACATCCGACATCGGTGGGTTTGATGGAGGCGGTCACAGCCTTGATCGGGCCGAGGTCGCAGGTCTGGTGCAGCATTAAAGGGGTCATAGGCCCTGTATCGCCAAGCCCGGCGCTTCGGGCAAGCGGATACGAACGCCACTTCCCCCTTCCCCTTCACGCTGTTAAGCGCGCAGCACCATGACACAGGCTTACGAATCCGACCTGCTGCGCCTGCTCGACGAGCGCGGCCATATCCACCAAGTGACTGACCCCGGCGCACTCGACGCTCTGGCGAACAAGCAGGTCGTCACCGGATATGTCGGTTTCGATCCGACCGCGCCTTCGCTGCACATCGGCAACCTTGCCTCGATCATGCTGCTGCGGCGGCTGCAGCAGGCGGGCCACCGCCCGATCGTCATTATGGGCGGGGGCACCGCCAAGGTCGGCGACCCTTCGGGCAAGGACGAAACCCGGCAATTGCTGACCGAAGAGCGGCTCGCGAGCAATATCGAAGGTATCAAGGGCAGTTTCGAGCGGATCCTGCGTTTCGACGACAGCGAAACCGGCGCGCTGTTGATCAACAACGACGATTGGCTGAGCGAGCTCGGCTACATCGAGCTGCTGCGCGATGTCGGTCCGCATTTCACCATCAACCGCATGCTGACTTTCGATTCGGTCAAGCTGCGGCTCGAACGCGAGCAGCCGCTCAGCTTTCTCGAATTCAACTACATGATCATGCAGGCCTACGATTTCCTCGTACTGGCCCGTGATTACGACTGCCGCCTGCAACTCGGCGGCAGCGATCAATGGGGCAATATCGTCAACGGGATCGAATTGAACCGCCGGATCGATGGGCGCGAGGTCTACGGCGTGACCGCGCCGCTGATCACCCGTGCCGATGGTGCGAAGATGGGCAAATCGGTCGATGGCGCGATCTGGCTCAACGAGGATGCGCTGGCCGCCTACGATTTCTGGCAATACTGGCGCAACACCGACGACCGCGACGTGAGCAAGTTCCTGCGGCTGTTCACCGACCTGCCGCTGGACGAGATCGCGCGGCTCGAAGCGCTCGAGGGAGCGCAGATCAACGATGCCAAGATCGTGCTCGCCAATGAAGTGACGAAGCTCGTGCGCGGCGATGACGCTGCCAAGACCGCCGAAGCTACCGCGCGCGAAACCTTCGCCGGTGGCGGCGCTGGCGAGGATCTGCCGACGATCGCGGTGGGCGCAGAGGGAATGCGTGTAGGCGCGGTCCTGACCGAACTCGGCTTCACCGTTTCCAATGGCGAAGCGAAGCGCAAGCTTGCCGAAGGTGCGGTAAAGCTCGATGGCGAGACCATATCCGACCCCGGATATGTGATCGCTCCCGGTGACGGTGAAACGCTCAAACTCAGCCTCGGCAAGAAGAAGCACGGCCTCGTCACGCGTTAGCTCCGTTAGGTGCAAATCGGCGCCCGTATCGGTGCTTTACCAAATGTCAGCCTTTATACGGCATTAGGGAAGCGACGGATTTGTATTGGAGGTCGAATAGCGTGACTGCAGGAGCAAACCTGAGCGTAACCGACATGCGCCGCGCTGCGCGTCACCCGGTGGATTTCCCGGTGATCGTCGAGCATTTCACCCATGGTGATCTCAACCTCCACGTCGCCAATATTTCGGCGCATGGCTTCATGGTCGACGACGCCGAAAAGCTGTCGCGCGGCGACCGCGTGATGATCCGCCTGCCGATCGTCGGCCGGATCGAGGCCTATGTTATCTGGACCCGCGACAATCGCGCCGGTTTCCAGTTCGAACGGATCATTCGTCTCGACGATTTCGTCGCAATCATCGATACCCTGCAGCCCAATCCGCGCCTGCGGCGCAACCGCTGAACTAAAGCGCTTCTTGGCGGACCGTTAGCAGTGCCTGCTTGGCACGCGCGGCCGCGCCTGCCATGGGCCTTCGGGTGAGCGCATCCGAACCCACCCATCCGATCCAGATCCACAATTTCCGCGCCTACTGGGTGTGCCGCCTGGCGATGACGCTGGGGCAGTACGCGATGATGATCGTGATCCAGTGGCAGGCCTACAACCTGGCGCGCGAAAGCGGGATGAATGTCGCCGAGGGTTCGGGCACGCTCGCGATCATCGGACTGCTGCAATTCCTGCCGCTGTTCGTGCTGACGCCGTTTTCGGGCCTTGCCGCCGACCGTTTCGACCGGCGCAGGCTCGGCCAGATGACGATCCTGCTGCAACTGCTGTGCTCCGCCGCGCTGGCGTGGACGAGCTGGAACGACGCCGTCAGCCTCCCGATCCTGTTTGCCATCGCGGTGGTCCTCGGGGTCGCGCGAGGATTCGCCGGGCCGGCCCTGTCTGCCCTCGCCCCCAACCTCGTGCCGAAGAAATTGCTGCCGACTGCCATCGCGCTGTCCTCGATCTCGTGGCAGGTCGGGATGCTGGTCGGCCCGGCCATCGGGGCAACGCTCTACGCCGTGGAGCCCGCCCTGCCCTATGCCGTTGCAGCCGCCCTGTTCGTCGTTTCGGTCGGGGCGTTGACGCTGGTGGGCAAGGTTCCGCAGCCGGCGATGCGGAAGGACCAGCGCCCGATTGGCGCGATCGTCGATGGCCTCAATTACGTGGTGAAGAACAAGATGGTGCTGGGCGCGATCACGCTCGACCTGTTCGCCGTTTTCCTCGCCGGAGCCAACGCGCTGATCCCCGTCTTCGCCAGGGACATCCTCCACACCGACGAGATCGGCCTGGCCATGCTCGCCTCGGCGACTCCAGCAGGAGCGCTGGTGACCGCGATTTTCTTCTCCTTCAGCCCGCTCCGTACGCAGGTAGGACCCAAGATGCTCGGCGCAGTCGTCGTCTTCGGGCTTGCAACGATCGTCTTCGGGCTTTCGACCAGCCTTCCGCTCAGCCTCGCGATGCTGTTCATCATCGGGGCGGCGGACATGTTCAGCGTCTATGTGCGCCAATCGCTGATCCAGTTGCACACGCCCGACGACAAGCGTGGCCGGGTATCCTCGGTCAGCATGATGACCATCAGTGCATCGAACGAAGGGGGTGACGCATTTTCGGGCGCGCTCGCATTCCTGATCGGTCCGGTCGCCGCTATTGCCGCGGGAGGAGCCGGCGCGATCGCAATCGTCGCGCTGTGGAGCCGGATCTTCCCGGTGCTGCGCACCACAAAGACCTTCGATCCGCCCGAGGATTTGCTAGAAGGCATACAGCATACGAAAGACAAGAACCCCCAGGAGGCCTGACATGAAAGCCGCAAGCATTCTCGAAACCATCGGCAACACCCCTCACATTCGCGTCGCGCGGCTGTTTCCCGATCACGAAGTCTGGCTCAAGTCGGAACGCGCAAACCCTGGCGGCTCGATCAAGGACCGCATTGCGCTTGCGATGGTCGAGGATGCGGAGAAAACGGGCGCGCTGAAGCCCGGCGGCACGATCGTGGAACCGACCAGCGGCAACACCGGCATCGGTCTGGCGATGGTCGCTGCGGTCAAGGGCTACAAGCTCGTGCTTGTCATGCCCGAAAGCATGAGCATCGAACGTCGGCGCCTGATGCTGGCCTATGGCGCAAGCTTCGACCTTACGCCGAAGGAAAAAGGCATGAAGGGCGCGATCGAACGCGCGACCGAGATCGTCGAGACCACCGACGGTGCCTGGATGCCGAGCCAGTTCGAAAATGCGTCGAACCCTGCCGTGCACGCCCGGACGACCGCGCAAGAGATCCTTGCGGATTTTGCCGATGAACCGATCGACGTGATGATCACCGGTGTCGGCACGGGTGGCCACCTCACCGGCTGCGCCGAGGAACTGAAGAAGCACTGGAGCGCGATGAAGGCTTTTGCGGTCGAGCCCGAATTGTCCCCGGTGATCAATGGTGGCCAGCCCGGCCCGCACCCGATTCAGGGCATCGGCGCGGGGTTCATTCCGGAAAACCTCCACACCAACGCCATCGATGGAGCGATCGCAGTCGATGCGGGCGAAGCGAAGGAAATGGCGCGCCGCGCTGCAAGCGAGGAAGGCATGCTGATTGGTATCTCGTCGGGTGCTACCCTGGCGGCGATCGCCAAGAAACTGCCCGAACTGGACGCTGGCACGCGTGTCATGGGCTTCAATTACGACACCGGAGAGCGGTATCTCTCGGTGCCCGATTTCCTGCCTATAGAATAACAGAAGGCCGCTGAACGGTCTTGAGAGCGCACCGGTCGAGGGGCCCGTTTTACATCCTGCAAGCCTTTGCTAAGAGGCTGCTTCGTCATTGTAACTTGTGCATCGGGTCGCGCGAACAGGACGAAGATGGGCTGGTCAAACGGATTTGGATTGCTGTCGAACGACCCGGGGCGTCCGCTGCACTATCGCTTTCTGAAGCGGCAGCGGCACCGGGTGAACGACCAGATCGCGAAGAGTTCGCGGATTTCCAATGCTCCTTTGCTCGATCCGGCGGATTTCGACTGGACAGGCGAACTCGCAAAGCACTGGGAGGAAATCCGGGACGAGGCGCTGGCGATATACCGGCACCGTGACGCAATCCCGCCTCTGCGCGAAATCTCCCCTGATCACCGAGGGATCGTGAAGGACAATGCCTGGCGCAGTTTCTTCCTGATCGGCTACGGCCATCGGCAAGAGGAAAACATCGCCCGCGCACCTCGCACCGCCGAGCTGGTGAACCGGGTTCCCGGCCTCAATTCGGCGTTCTTCTCGATCCTTGCGCCCGGATCGGAAATCACCCCGCACCGCGGAGTTACGAAGGCTTTCATAACCGCACATCTCGGACTCGTAGTCCCGAACGAACGCGGCAAATGCTGGATGCGCGTCGATGACCGGCGTGTTGGCTGGCGCGAAGGTGAATGGACCATGTTCGACGACACCTACGAACACGAGGTCAAGAACGAGACCGACGAGACGCGGATCATCCTGCTTTGCCAGGTCGAACGCCCCCTCGACCAGCCCGGCAAGTTTCTCGCCGGTGCATTGATGGGTTACGTGCGCCGCAGTCATTTCGTGCAGGAGGCGAAGGACAATCTAGCCGACTGGGAGACCGCTTACGCCAAGGCGGAGAACGAATTCCTCTAGAACCCGGACGTGAAAAAGCCCGGCAGGTCCCCACCCGCCGGGCTTTTTTCGGTGACGATCTGTCGATCGATCAGGCTGCGGTGGCGAATGCCTCTTCCGGCAGCTTCATCATGTTCTCGCTGCCCGCCTCGAGCTTGCGGCGGAGCGCGCCGGCATCGGGCAGGAAACGTTCGGCGTAGTATGCCGCCGAAGTCATCTTGGCTTCGTAGAACGCCTTGTCCTCGGGATCGCCAGCGAGCCTCTCATTGGCGACCTTGGCCATTTTCAGCCAGAAGAAGCCGAGCGTCACGATGCCCATGATGTGCATATAGTGATGCGCACCTGCTCCGAGGTGGTTCGGGTTTTGCATCGCGTTCTGCATGAACCACATCGTCGCGGCCTTCTGCTCGCCCAGAGCCTTTTCAAGCTTGGCGGCAATGTCTGCCAGCGCTTCGTTGCCTTTGGCCTCGGCAATTTCATCGTCGATCATTTTGAAGAATGCCTGCACCGCGCGGCCGCCCTTGCTGGCGAGCTTGCGGCCGCACAGGTCCATGGCCTGGACGCCGTTGGTGCCTTCGTAGATCATGGCGATACGGCTATCGCGCACGAACTGCTCCATGCCCCATTCCCTGACGTAGCCGTGCCCGCCATAGACCTGCTGCATGTTGTTGGCGATGTCGTATCCCTTGTCGGTGCCGTAGCCCTTGATGACCGGGGTCATCAGACCGATGAGGTCGTCAGCCAGCTGCCGCTCTTCCTCGGTCTGCGCCTTGTGGGTGAGATCGACCTGGAGGGCGCCCCACATGCACAGCGCGCGCATGCCTTCGTTGAACACCTTGGCGTCCATCAGCATCCGGCGCACGTCGGGGTGGACGAAGATCGGATCCGCCTTGGCTTCGGGTTCGGCCGGACCGCTAAGCGCGCGTCCCTGACGGCGATCGAGCGCATAGGTGACGGCGTTCTGGTAGGACACTTCCGCCTGCGCGAGGCCCTGAAGGCCGACACCGAGGCGCGCCGCGTTCATCATCACGAACATCGCCGCGAGACCCTTGTTCTCCTCGCCGATCATGTAGCCGGTGGCTTCATCGTAATTCAGGACGCAAGTGGAGTTACCGTGAATGCCCATCTTCTTTTCGATCGAACCGCAGGTAACGCCGTTGCGCTCGCCCGGTTCGCCATTCTCGTCGAGAATGAACTTGGGCACGATGAAGAGCGAAATGCCCTTCGAGCTATCGGGTGCGCCCGGCGTCTTCGCGAGGACGAGGTGGATGATGTTGCTTGTGAGGTCGTGCTCACCGGCAGAGATGAAGATCTTGGTCCCGGTGATCTTGTACGACCCGTCATCCTGCGGAACGGCCTTGGTGCGGATCATGCCGAGATCGGTGCCGCAATGCGGCTCGGTCAGGTTCATCGTGCCCGACCATTCGCCCGAAATCATCTTGGGCAGATAGGTTTCCTTCTGCTCCTGCGAACCGGCGACCTCGATCGCTGCGGTAGCGCCCGAAGTGAGGCCCGGATACATGGCGAATGCCTGGTTGGCAGTGCCAGTGTATTCCTCGAGCACCATCCCGAGCGTGTGCGGAAGGCCCTGGCCGCCGAATTCTTCCGGTTTGGCCAACGTGCCCCAGCCCGCTTCGCAATAGGCGTCGTAAGCTTCCTTGAAACCTTCGGGTGTAGAGACGGAACCGTCTTCATGCCGGGTGCACCCCTGTTCGTCACCGATCTGGTTGAGCGGAGCGAGAACTTCCGAACAGAACTTGCCCGCCTCGTTCACGATCGTGTCGATCATGTCTTGCGTGGCATTCTCGAAGCCCGGCAGGTTGCCGTAGCTGGCAAGATCGAGCATCTCGTTGAGCACGAAGCGCGTGTCGCGGGTGGGTGCAGTGTAGGTCGGCATCGGTTGATCCCTTTAGTGTGCGTGTGGTTCTTCAAATACGGAGGGGAGTGTCAGCCGAGATCGAGCTTCTGGATCTCGGCAACGAATTCGGTGAGTTCCTTGATCGACGAATCGATGTCGGCGCGTTGCGCCTTCAGCTTGGCGATATGCGCCTTGCACTTTTCGACGGTCACACGGCGCTGTTCGACCCGCCCGTCATCGAGATCGTAGAGATCGATCATCTCGCGGATTTCGGTGAGGCTGAAGCCGACATTCTTGGCGCGCATGATCCATGCAAGCCTGGCGCGGTCGCGCTTCGAATAGACGCGGGTCAGCCCGACGCGTGCCGGACTGATCAGCCCCTCGTCTTCATAGAAACGCAAAGCGCGTGCGGTGCATCCGAATTCCGATGTGAGGTCGGAAATCGAGAATTGTTCGCGTTCGTGCTTGTCGGGACGATCGAGGTGTGCGCCGTTGCGACGCTGCTCGTTACCGGTATCCTTGCCGGCGTTCTCGTTTGCGGGTGCAGTAGCCATGGATGGCCTTCTACCTTCCCTTTACGTGAACGTCAAGCCCTAACCTTTACGGGAACCTGATCACTCCTCACGAAGGAACGATAGCGCATGCGTATCGTCGGCCGCAGGATCGAGCTGCCGGTAGAAGCAAGAACGCTCACCGGTGTGGCATGTCGGACCGGCGGGCTCGGCGTGGATCACAAGCGCGTCCTGATCACAGTCGACAAGAATTTCCGCCACAGTCAGGAAATTGCCCGAGGTCTCGCCCTTCAGCCAAAGGTCAGCCCGCGACCGCGACCAGAAGTGAACTTTCCCGGTCTTGCGAGTCTTTTCCAGGGCTTCGGCGTTCATATGAGCGACCACCAACACCGCACCCGACCCGGCATCTACGATCACTGCCGTAAGCAGTCCGTTCGAATCGAATTTGGGCGCAAAACGCGAACCGGATTCGCGTTCCCGAACTGAAATGCTTTCCGGCTTGGATTTCTGACTCACTGTGCCTCGCTCCTCATTCGTCCCGTATCGATACGCACTGGCGGCGAACAGGTCACCAGTTGCGACGGTTTGTTGCACGATAACAACAGATGTGGGTCAAAATGGAATGTGACAAATGTTTCATCTTTCGGAACCGAAGGATGGATGAAAGAACGTTCACATGAGCCGCAAGGCTCTCCACCGAACAGCGGCGCAAGATAGTGCCAGGTTCAGGGGGTGCCGGACCGCAGACCAACAGCGGGGTGTTGGAATGGTCCGGTTGAACGATGAAGGAATAGGATCCTGGTGCCGAAGTTAGGGGGTCGGCGCCTGAGCTCTCAAGAGCGGTTCCGAATGATTTCGTCACGTGGCGCCCGGGGCCTTTATGGTCTCGGGCGTTTCGTTTGCGGGCTTCCCGTTTCCGTGCGCGCCATCCACTACCCGAGCGAAGCAGGCGATCTCGACCGACGCGGCACCCGCCTTCAGAAGCGAAGTCGTGCAGGCGTGGCTCGTCGCCCCGCTGGTGAGCACGTCGTCTACGAGGAGGACGTGTTCTCCCGAAATCCTCCGGACATGCGAATCGCGAACCGCAATGGCACCTGCCAGCGCCTGTTCACGCGCGGAACGTCCGAGCCCGCCAAGGCTGGGTGTCCGCTTCTGCCGGACCAGCGCATCGACCAGCACCTTAGCTCGACCGAGCCTGGCCAGTTCGTCCGCCAGCAAGGCGGCCTGGTTGAACCCGCGATGCCACAGCCGCCAGCGATGCAGCGGCACCGGGATCAAGAGGCGGTCGCCCCCTTCGGTCGCAGGCAGCCGTGCGGCCATCAAGCGCGCCATCAGTCGGGCGAGCGCGATCTTGCGACCGTGTTTGTATGCAAGGACCAGCTTTCGCGAGGCATCGTTGTAGACACAAGCCGCGTGGATACCTGCATGGAGCGGCGAACTGGTTTCGCAGTGGAAGCAGATGTTCTCCCTGTCGGCGATCGGCAGGTTGCAGAGCGCGCAGGCTGGCTCGCCCGGGAAATCCAGCTCGCTCCAGCACTGAGTGCAAAGACCACCCTGCTCGGCGATGGCTTCGCCGCACAGCGGACAGCGCGGGGGGTAGACCAGATCGACGACCGGCTTCAGTCCCGCTTTCATATTGGCGCCAAGATACGACCCTAAGCCCATGCTTCGATGTCGCATGGCTTGCCCTTTGCTGGCAAGCACGGCAGGGCGGGCGGCAATGGACCGCTCCCCGCCCCGCATCTTCGACCGTCGCAAGGCGCCGGCCAAGTGGAACCGCGCCCGCGCCCGGCAGGGCGCCACGTTTCTTTCCGAAACCATGGCGAAGGACATCGCCGATCGGCTCGAATTCATGCGGTTCGAGCCCCACAATTCGCTGGTGATCGGCGATGTTGCGCACATCCTTCCGGCGACCGCGCGCGGCGAGCTTGGCGTATTCGACGAGGAACACCCCTGGCCGAGCGATGCCCACGACCTCATCGTCCACCTCCTCGGTCTCGGCATGGTCAACGATCTCCCGGGCGCGCTCATCCATGCCCGCAATGCCCTGGCCGAAGGCGGACTGTTCATGGCCGCCTTTCCCGGTGCCGGGAGCGTTCCCGTTCTTCGCCAGCTGGCCCTCGCCGCCGATGGCGATCGGCCTGCTTCCCGAATCCATCCGCAGGTCGACAACCGCGCCGGAACGGCCTTGCTCGAACGTGCGGGGTTCGCACGGCAGGTGGTCGATTCCTATCCGCTCAAGGTCCGCTATTCCTCGCTCGATCGGCTCATATCGGACCTGCGCGACCACGGCCTCACGTCCTCCCTCGCGAGCCCCTCCCCGCCGATGACACGCACCGGATGGCACCGCGCTCGCGAAGCCTTCGATGCCTTGCGCGAGGATGATGGGAAGGTCACCGAGACCTTCGAAATCCTCGTGCTCACCGGCTGGCGTTAGGCCTTGGCCAAAGCGGCCTGCGCCGCCGCGAGCCGCGCGATCGGCACGCGGTAGGGCGAGGCGCTGACGTAATCGAGCCCGACCTCCTCGCAGAACGCAATGCTCGCCGGATCGCCCCCGTGCTCTCCGCAGATGCCGAGCTTGATGTCGGGCCGCGT
The DNA here is from genome assembly GCF_045363165.1 of Erythrobacter sp. GH1-10. Lineage (NCBI taxonomy): Bacteria > Pseudomonadati > Pseudomonadota > Alphaproteobacteria > Sphingomonadales > Erythrobacteraceae > Erythrobacter > Erythrobacter sp. GH1-10. The sequence continues at coordinate 1,869,639 of NZ_JBJFLP010000001.1, forward strand.
CGCCCTCCCCCGTTCAGCAGCGAGCTCGACCAGCTGACCCACGCCATCGACATCGAGACTGACGAACGGGTCGCGCGGAAAGATGCCCTTGTCGACATATTGCGAGAGGAATTTTGCCGAATCGTCGCGGCTCACGCCGAGCGTCGTCTGGGTCAGATCGTTGGTGCCGAAGCTGAAGAACGCGCCTTCGTGCGCAATCTCGCCCGCCATCAGCGCAGCGCGCGGCAGCTCGATCATCGTGCCGACAAGGTAATCGACCGTGAAACCTGCCTCGTCGAACACCTGCGCGGCCACGCGATCCACCAGTGCTTTCAGCAATTCGAGCTCGCGCTTGGTCGCAACCAGCGGAATCATGATCTCCGGCAAGGGCGCTTCACCGCTCTCCTTCTGAACCGCGCACGCCGCTTCGAAAATCGCGCGCGCCTGCATTTCGTAAATCTCGGGAAAGGTGATCCCGAGCCGGCAGCCGCGATGACCGAGCATCGGGTTGAATTCGTGCAGCTCGCCCGCGCGGCGCTTGAGGTGGTCGATGCCCAAGCCGGTCGCATCGGACAGCTCTGCAAACTCCTCGTCGGCGTTCGGCAGGAATTCGTGAAGCGGCGGATCGAGCAGGCGGATGGTGCATGGCAGGCCGGTCATCACCTCGAAAATCGCGGTGAAATCCGCGCGCTGCTCGGGCAGCAGCACGTCCAGCGCCTCGCGCCGGGCGCTGTCGCTCTCGGCAAGAATCATCTGCCTCACCGCCTTGATCCTGTTGGCGTCGAAGAACATGTGCTCGGTGCGGCACAGGCCGATACCCTCCGCACCGAATTGCCGCGCCATCGTGCAGTCCTCGGGCGTCTCGGCGTTGGTACGAACCTTCATCCGGCGGAGCTTGTCCGCCCATTCCATCAGCGTGCCGAAATCGCCGGCAAGTTCTGGTTCGACGGTCGGCACGATACCGAGCATCACCTGCCCGTTCGCCCCGTCGAGCGTGATCTCGTCACCTTCCTTCAGCTCCTGCGAGCCGATCCGCAGGGTGCGCGCTGTGCGGTCGATCGACACGCCCGATGCCCCCGAAACGCAGGGACGCCCCATGCCGCGCGCGACCACGGCGGCGTGCGACGTCATGCCGCCGCGTGCGGTCAGGATACCCTGTGCGGCGTGCATGCCGTGAATGTCCTCTGGACTGGTCTCGACCCGCACAAGGATCACTTTGTCGCCGCGCTGCGACCACTGCTCTGCGGTATCGGCATCGAGCACGATCTTGCCCGCCGCCGCGCCCGGCGAGGCCGGCAGCCCGGTGGTGAGCACGTTGCGCTCCGCCTCGGGATCGAGCGTCGGGTGCAGCAGCTGGTCGAGCGCCATCGGATCGACCCGCCGCACCGCCTCGCGCTCGTCGATCAGACCTTCGCCGACCATATCGACCGCCATTTTGAGCGCGGCCTTGGCGGTGCGCTTGCCATTGCGGGTCTGGAGCATCCAGAGCTTGCCGCGCTCGACGGTAAACTCGATGTCCTGCATGTCCTTGTAATGGCCCTCGAGCAGGTCGAAGACCTTGGCGAGCTCGCCGAACGCTTCGGGCATGGCCTCTTCCATGCTGAGCGGCTTGGCGTTCGCGGCCTCGCGCGCAGCCCTGGTCAGGTATTGCGGCGTGCGGATGCCCGCGACGACATCCTCGCCCTGCGCATTGATCAAGTACTCGCCGTAATAGGCCCGCTCGCCGGTCGCCGGATCGCGGGTGAAGGCGACGCCCGTGGCCGAAGTGTCGCCCATATTGCCGAACACCATCGCCTGCACGTTCACCGCGGTGCCCATGTCGTGCGGGATATCGTTCAGCCGGCGATAGATCTTCGCGCGCTCGGTATCCCAGCTGTCGAACACCGCGCCGATCGCGCCCCACAATTGCGCCTGCGCGTCTTGCGGGAAAGGCTCGCCAAGTTCGCTTTCGACGATGCCCTTGAACTCGCTCACCAGCGCGCGCCATTCGTCGGCGGACAGCTCGGTATCGGCGTAGTAGCCGTTGTCTTCCTTCAGTATCTCGAGGGCTTCTTCGAACAGCCCGTGATCGACGCCGAGCACGACGTCGGAATACATCTGGACGAAGCGGCGGTAGCTGTCCCAGGCGAAGCGTTCATCGCCACTGGTCGCCGCCAGCCCTTCGACGGTCTCGTCGTTGAGGCCGAGGTTGAGCACCGTGTCCATCATGCCCGGCATCGAGATCGCAGCGCCAGAGCGGACCGAGACCAGCAGCGGGTCCGACGCATCGCCGAAGCGCTTGCCGACCGCGCTTTCGATGTGCGTCACCGCGTCGGCCACTTCTGCGCGCAATTCGTCGCTGAAGCCCTTCTCGCCCGCGAGATAGGTGAGGCACTGCTCGGTCGTGATGGTGAAGCCGGGAGGAACCGGCAGGCCGATGCTCGCCATCTCCGCCAGGTTTGCGCCCTTGCCGCCGGTTACGGTCTTGTCCTTCTGCCGCGGATCGTCGTGCGGAGCGTTGCCACCGAAAGTGTAGACCGTTTGCTGCGACATATTCTTTCCTACGAAGTTGACAGAGTTGACAGTGTGTCACCCTGCATTTTCGGGACTTTATTCCCTCGAATCATGGGCTTGAGCGCGAAAAGCGAAGTTGACACTCCTGCGGGCGGTTTTTTCATCCTTCGATCCGCGAGAAGTCGGCCACGCTGTGGACGGCGTCGCGGAAGCGGGCGAGCAGGGCAAGGCGGGCGGCGCGCTTTTCCGGGTTTTCGTCGTTCACCGTCACCTCGTCGAAGAAGGCATCGATCGGCGCGCGCAGGCTTGCGAGCGCGGCCATGGCCGCTTCGAAGTCCTCCTTCTCGATGGCCTGTGCCGCTTCGGGTTCCGCTTTCCCGAGCGCGTCGATCAGTGCCTTTTCGGCTGTTTCGGGCGAGTAGGAAAGGGCGTGCGGTTCCGCGCTGGCGGCGACGACGGCGTCGAACTCCGGCTTGCCCGCAAGCGCCAGCGGATCTTCCTCGCCGGTGTGTTCGGGCTCGTTCGAGGCGCTCTCGTCCCAATCCTCTTTCTTGAGGATATTCGCCGCGCGCTTGTAGCCTGCGAGGAGATTGGTGCCGTTTTCGGTTTCGACGAAGGCCTGCAACGCCTTCACCCGGGCAAGCAGGCGGACGAGATCGTCCTCGCCTCCGAGGGCGAACACCGAGTCGATGAGGTCGTGGCGAACCCCAGCCTCGCGCTGCTGGACTTTGAGGCGGTCGGCGAAGAAATCGAGAAGGTCTGTGACGCCCTGATGCGACGTCGCAATGATTTCTGAATGTTCGTCCGACAAGTCGCGTGCCGCCAACGCCGATGCAAGTTCCGACTTTGACGGTGCGCGACCGTAAACGTCCTCGAGACCGAAATACACTTCCATAAAGATCTCTCGGCGAGTTGAGTCCATGATCTGGCCGTAGTGCTCGTAGGAAGCGGCGAGCGCAGCGATCACGAGCCGGAACCGTAGTTGGCTACTCACAGTGAGTTGAATAACGGCGAGTGCGGCCCGTCTCAGGGCGAACGGGTCTTTCGACCCCGTCGGCGGCATTCCCTCAATGAAGAAGCCAACCAACGTATCCAGCTTATCCGCCAGCGACACCGCCACCGTGACCGGCGCAGTCGGCACTTCGTCGCCCTGCCCGACCGGCTTGTAGTGATCGCGGATCGCGTCGGAGACTTCCTGCGGCAGGCCTTCCTTCTCGGCGTAGTAGCCGCCCATCAGACCTTGTAGCTCGGGGAATTCGCCAACCATCTCGGTGACGAGGTCGGCCTTGCACAGCCGCGCGGCTTGCTCGGCGAGGTCGCCCAGTTGCTCTCGCGTGAGTCCCAGCGAAGGCTGGGACCTCCCTCCATCTGGCGCTTCCTCGTTGGAGGTCCCAGCCTTAGCTGGGACTCGCTCTGCGCCGACAATCCCCTCTTCCACCAGCCACCGCGCCAGCTTCGCCACCCGCTCGACCTTGTCGGCGACGGTGCCCAGCTTTTCGTGAAAGGTAATCCGCTCCAGCTTTGTCGCGTGTTCGGCCAGCGGCGTCTTCTGGTCGAGTTCCCAGAAGAACCGCGCATCGCTCAAACGCGCCGCCAGCACCTTGCGGTTGCCGTCGACCACAACCGCCGGATCGACCGCCGCGATGTTGGCTGTGCAGACGAAGGCATTGGCCAATTCCTGAGTCCCAGCGGAGGCTGGGACCTCGTTCGGTCGCGCTTGATCGTTGGAGGCCCCAGCCTGCGCTGGGGCTCGGGTGCACACGAAATACTTCTGGTTCACCCGCGCGGTGAGCTGGATGACCTCGGGCGGAACGTCGAGATAGCTCTCGTCGAACCGGCCAAGCAGCGGCACCGGCCATTCGGTGAGGCCGGCGTTCTCGATCACCAACCCCTCGTCCTCGACCAGTGTCAGCCCGGCCTCCGCGGCGACAGCTTTCGCGCCTTCGCGGATGCGGTCCTGGCGCTGCTCGTGATCGACGATCACCGAAGCGGCGCCCAGCTTGGCGGCGTAGTCATCGACACCGTCGATGCTGATCACGCCGACCGAATGGAAGCGGTGCCCTCTGGTCTCGCGGCCGCTGGCGATACCGTCCATGATGCACGGCACCACATCGCCATCGAGCAGCGCGACGATGCCCGAGAGCGGGCGCACCCAGCGAATGCTTTCGCTGCTGAGCGAGGCCGCACCCCAGCGCATCGATTTGGGCCAGCTGAAATCCCCGACGATCGCGGGGATCGCGGCGGCAAGCAGGTCGCTGACCGACTGGCCGGGCTTCTCGATCACCGCGAAATAAGTCTCGCGCCCCTTCACCTCACGCACTTCGAGGTTATCGCGCCCCACGCCATTCTTGCGGCAGAACCCGTCGACCGCCTGGTCGGGCGCGCCAACCGGCGGTCCCTTGGCTTCCTCGCGCACCGCCTTGGTTTCGACCGGCAGACCGCGCGCGATCAGGGCGAGCCTGCGCGGCGTGGACCAGACGGTGAGTTCGCCGAATTCGACCCCGGCAGCTTCCATCTCGCGGCGGAACAGCTTTTCGAGTTCGCCGCGCGCACCGGCCTGCATTCGCGCAGGGATCTCTTCGGAGCGCAGTTCGAGCAGGAAGTCGGCCATCAGACGAGACTCCAGCCCGGGAATTTCGCTTCCCATTCGGGCTGCATTTTCTCGGCGTATTTTTCGCACGAGGAGCGCGCGAGATCGCGCACGCGGCCCATATAGCTCGCACGTTCCTGAACGCTGATCACGCCGCGCGCCTGCAACAGGTTGAAGATGTGGCTCGCCTCGACCGCCTGTTCGTAGGCGGCGATCGGCACGTCATGGGCGAGCGCGTTCTTGCACTCCGCCTCGGCCTTGGCGAACAGGTCGAACAGCGCATCAGTTTCGGCGACCTCGAAGTTCCACTTCGACATCTGCTTCTCGTTTTCGAGGAACACCTCGCCATACGAGACCCCGCGCACGTTGAAATCGAGGTCGTAGACGTTGTCGACGCCCTGGATGTACATCGCGAGGCGTTCGAGCCCGTAGGTAAGCTCGCCTGCGACCGGCTTGCAGTCGAACCCGCCCATCTGCTGGAAATAGGTGAACTGGGTGACTTCCATCCCGTCGCACCAGACCTCCCAACCCAGCCCCCACGCGCCAAGCGTGGGCGATTCCCAATCGTCCTCGACGAAGCGGATGTCATGCTTGAGCGGGTCGATCCCGATCGCCTTCAGGCTGTCGAGATACAGTTCCTGAATGTCGCCGGGCGAAGGCTTCAGGATCACCTGGTACTGGTAGTAATGCTGCAGCCGGTTCGGGTTCTCGCCGTAACGCCCGTCGGTCGGGCGGCGGCACGGCTGGACGAATGCCGCGTTCCACGGCTCCGGCCCGAGCGCGCGCAGGGTCGTCGCCGTATGGAACGTCCCCGCCCCCATCCGCATGTCATAAGGCTGCAGGATCAGGCAGCCATTCGCCGCCCAGAAATCGTGCAGCGTCAATATCATGTCCTGAAACGAGCGCGTCGGATCGCGACCCGGGTTTCCGGTCGATTCGCGGGGCATGGATTTGACCTCTGATTCCATGGTCGCGGCCATGGCTCATGCCCCCACCGGGGTCAATGCCGCAGCGCAGCATAGGCCGCTTTTGCACCCTGCGAATCCAAGGATCTCTGCGGTTTTGGTAAGGTCAGCATGACCAAATGTCAGGTTATATTGACATGGTCAGCGAATCGCGACATAAAGTAAGGGCAACCTGACATTCCGGAAGGTTGATATGACACTTTTCTCACTCCCCAGGAGATTTCACATGCGTATCGCTCTTGCCACTTTCGCCGCTTCTCTCGCCCTCGTCGCCGCTCCCGCGGCTGCTAGCGGGATCGATGCCAAGGACTTCACCGCCGAGGTCAAGCACAATGATGTCGACCTCACCACGCAGGACGGCGTCGCTCTGCTCGATGATCGGCTGAAGACCAAAATCCGCCAGCAATGCACCAATGGCGGGCGCGACTTCGAATCGATCCGGCTCGAACGCCAGTGCCGCACCACCGCGTTGGCCTCGGTCCAGAAGCAGGTCCGCTTCGCCATCGCCAAAGCGCGGGCCAACAAGGTTCGTCTCGCCCAGGTCACTCCAGTTGCACCCCAGGGCTGACGACATCGCCGCCTCTCGCGTGGCAGGAATCTGCCCCCGGCCTGCCCGCGAGAGCGGCACCCCCTTTCGACACGATCCTGAAAGAGAACGATGAGCTACCCAGAAGACCCGCACGGACCGCGCAGCTACGGCAGAATGCACTTGGTGCTGAGCCATGTGGCAGCTGTTTCATTCATCGTCATGGTTCTCGCAGCGGCAGACCTAGTCGGAGACGCCTTCGGAGTGATCGGGATCACGTTCGGCGTCCTGTCGATCGTCTTCATGTTCACAACGCGAAACAGCGACGAATGGATCGCCTCACTTTGGTCCGCTGGAGCCAATGCCGGATTTTTCGCAGCCATGGCATGGCTGATCGTCCTGCCATTCGCGGAAGGGTTCTACGACGGGCTGACCGGAAACGAATCCGGACAAGACTTGCCCGCCGATCTCGCTTCATATGTGGCGCTTGGCGCGTTTCTCGTCGGGTTCAACCTCAAGCGCATCCGAGGGTACTGATGGTCACCCGGACCCAAGCCGATACGGGTTTCGTGTGCCTCGTAGGCTCCTTTTTTGCCGGAGAAATCGCATGAACAAGACACATCGCAGGGACGACCCGCTCCGTTTCCGCCTCTACTTTGTGCTGATGAACATCTGTCTGTTCTTCGCGGTCGTCGGCCTCATTAACTGGTTGGTCGACCCCTTCCAGCAAGAGAATGCACCCTCTTGGTATATGGCGCTTGTGTTTGTCACGAGCATCTTCAACGGCTTCGTCCCGCTGTTCCTGGTCGTCGCAAAGTTCATGCGGGACGATTATGCCGAGGGGCTCTTGCGTCGATGCCTCGTGGTTATGGCCTATGTGGCTGCCATAATCCCGCCGATCCTTATCCTCGGACCGTGGATCCTATATCTTGCACTGGCCGGAGACGGATCGCTTCGACCGGACTTTTACGTCGCCTTCGAAGATGCATTCTACGAAACGAGGGTCGCACCCTCGACCGTGGTTCGCAATGTGTGGATCACCTTCATGGGGGCATTTGTCGTCGTCTTCCAGTTCCTGCGATGGCGAGACAGCCGATGAAGAACCGCCTCAAAGTGCTCCGCGCCGAACGCGACTGGTCGCAGGCCGAACTGGCCGTGCACCTCGATGTGTCGCGTCAAGCCGTGAACGCTATTGAGACCGGCAAGCACGACCCCTCTCTCCCCCTCGCCTTCCGCATCGCGCGGCTATTCGAAATGCCAATCGAAGAGATTTTCTATGACGAAGCCTGATGAAAACGCCGACAGCTATTCCGGACTACGCAGGTCGCTGATCGGAGGAATCGGCGGCATCACGCTGCTGTTTCTCGCCGGTGTTCTGGCCGGATACTCCGTGGCTACTCTGGAACACGGCGGCCCGACCTTGAAGGACGCGGCTGTCATGGTCGCGATATTCGGAATGATCCTCGCGGTTTGTCTCGCCGGATGGAAACTCTGGCCTGAGACCTCTGGCGAGCCGATTGCCCCTAGTACCAAGCGAGCCCGGAAATGGATGTATGCGATCATCGGCTTCAGCCTCGTTGCGGGCATGGGCTTCGCGGTCATCGAGGCACCGGATGCGAACGCATTGTATTCCAACGCCCCGATCGGACCCATGGTCGCGATGCTGGCGCTGGTTTTCTGGCTGGTAATCACGCCGGCCCTGGGCTGGGCGTGGTGGCGCAATGTCGATGAGCTCGAAGCCAGCGCGTATCTCGAAAGCTCCGCGATTGCCATTCATGCCTATTTCATGATCGTGCCCGCCTTGTGGCTCGCATCGCGCGCAGGGTGGATTCCAGCACAGGATCCGATGATTGTGTTTCTGATCGTGACAGTCATCTGGTCTGTTGCGTGGCTCTATCGGAAGTATTTCTGAGCAGCCCCGCAATTCTCACTCGCCCCCATCCCTCCACACTCCTTTAGGAAGGCCCCCACCGATGAAACCGACAAGACTTCTCGTTGCCACCGCGTCTGCCGTTGCGCTCCACTCCGCGAGCCCCACCCTTGCGCAGGATGAAGCGGTTGCCCATCCGGCTGAGAGCGAGGCGGCTGCCGAAGCTGGCGCCCCCGCGCTGTGGTTGGTCGCCGACGAAGATACAAACATTTATCTTTTCGGCACGGTTCACAAACTTCCCGGAAATATCGACTGGAACAGTGGGCCGGTGGAACAGGCGCTGAACTCGTCGGACGAGCTCGTTACCGAGATCGACATGACCCCCGAATCGCTTGGACAGATTTCCGTGGCGATGAGGGAAAAGGGTATGCTGCCCGAGGGCCAGACCCTGCGCGGGTTGATGACCGAGGAACAGCGCGCGACATTTGAAGCGGGCATCGGCAAGCTGGGCCTGCCGGCGAATGCGTTCGACAAGCTCGAACCATGGCTTGCGGCGCTGACTATCCTCCAGATCACGCTGAGCGCCTCGGGTTTCGAGGAAGATTCAGGCGTCGAGAAGGTGCTCGAAGCAACCGTGCCCGACGATACCAAGCGGGTGGCGCTCGAGGCGATCGACTTCCAGATTTCGATCTTCGACGAATTGCCGGTCGAGCAGCAGATTCTTTTCCTCCTCGAAGGGGCAGAAAATCCGGTCGAAAGCATCGGAATGCTGAACCAGCTGGTAGACGTGTGGGCGTCGGGCAAAGTCGATGAGCTGGGTTCGATGATGAACGAAGCCCTGCTTGCGCACCCCAATCTTGCCGAGCGGATGCTCTATTCACGCAACGCCAACTGGGCTGCATGGATCGACGAGCGTCTCGACCGACCGGGAGTGGTCTTCCTCGCCGCCGGCGCGGGCCATTTTGCAGGCGAGAAGAGCGTGCAGGATTACCTTGCCGAGCGGGGGATCGAGACTAAACGGGTGCAATGACCGGTACGAGGCAACGAGCATCTATCCTGGGTTTCGGCGCGCTGGCACTTGCCAGCTGCTCCGACGCCCCGGATGACCCTCAGCCCCTCCCTGATCCGCCCGTTTACGAAATCGTCGGCGCCGATGGCGCGGTGGAGGGGTGGATGCTGGGCACGATCCATGCGCTTCCCAAAGGAACGGGCTGGCGAAACCCTGCCATCGACAAGGCCATTGCCGATGCCGACTACCTGATCGTCGAGATAGCCGACCTCGAGGATCGCGAGGCAATGGCAAAAGCCTTTTCCGATCTGGCCTCGACGCCCGGCCAACCCGCAATCGCGAACCGTGTCGGACCCGAATGGCGCCCCGCCCTCGCCGACGCCATCGCCCGCTCGGACTACTCACCCGACGATTTCGGCTCGACCGAGACCTGGGCCGCGGCGCTCATGCTCGCCCGGGTCGCGGCGACCGGCGATCCGGCAAGCGGCGTGGACCGTGCCATTATTCGCGAGTTCTCGGATCGCGAAGTGCGCGAATTCGAAGGAGCCATCGACCAGTTGCGGGTGTTCGACACGCTCAAGGAGGAAGACCAGCAAGACCTGCTCGAAGGCGTACTGGCCGAGATCGAGACTTCTCGCGAAGAACCTGGAAGGCTGCGCGAAGCCTGGCTGGCTGGCGACGAGGCGACGCTGGAAGAAGCCACGCGAACGGGGATGATGGCCGATCCGGAGATCTACGAGGCGCTGCTCGTCCAGCGCAATACCCGGTGGTTGGACATGCTGGTTGCCCAGCTCGAGGATGCCCCAAGACCGCTCGTGGCGGTTGGCGCGGGCCATCTGGTAGGGCCCGACAGCCTCGGCGCGATGCTCGAAGAACGCGGTTACACGGTGACGCGCCTGGGGCGATAAGGCTTGCCAAAGCCCCGCCCGCCCTGTAACGGCGCGCCCTTCGGTGTCTTGGTCATCCCTGGAGGCGGGCACCCGATACACATTTCTAACAATGCATTCGAAAGGCACGTACCATGAGCGACGCTCTTACACTGCCCGCCGAAGCGCGCGAACGGGCTGGCAAGGGAGCCTCCCGTGCACTTCGCCGCGAAGGTCGGGTCCCCGCTGTCATCTATGGCGGCAAGGAAGAACCCACTCCGATCCACGTCGAGGAGAAGCTGCTGGTCAAGCAATTGATGACCGGCCACTTCATGAACTCGATCGTCGAGATCGAAATCGGCGGCGACAAGGTCCGCACGATCCCCAAGGACGTTGCGCTCAACCCGGTCACCGATCGTCCGACCCACGCAGACTTCTTCCGCCTTGCCAAGGGTGGCAAGATCGAAGTCAGCGTGCCGGTTATCTTCACCGATGAGAAGAAATCGCCAGGCCTCGAGAAGGGCGGCGTGCTCAACGTGGTCCGCCACGAGCTCGAACTGGTCTGCGACAACGACAAGATTCCGGGCGAGATCGAGATTTCGGTCGAGGGCAAGGAAGTCGGCGATTCGATCCACATCAGCGAAATCGTCCTGCCCGAAGGCAGCGAGAGCGCGATCACCGATCGCGACTTCACCATCGCCACGCTGGTCGCTCCGTCGGCTCTGAAGAAGAGCGAAGAGGAAGAGACCGACGAGGAAGAAGTTGCAGCCGACGAAGTCGAAGCCTCCGAACAGAAGGGCGACGACGAAGACGGCGAAGAGGAAAGCAGCGAAGACTAAGCCTTTCGCGCTTCCAACACGCAATCACCAAGGCGCCGGGCTGGGAAACCAGTCCGGCGTTTTGCTTTTGGCGCGGCGTCGGATCGGGGTGCTCTTCCGCCAACCTTTACATGCAACAATTTTGTTGCATAATAGGGCATGGGCGTTCCATTCGATCCGAACCTGAGCAAGCTTTTCCGCGCACTGGGCGACGACACCCGCCTGCTTATCCTCGAACAGCTCAGGGAGCGAGACGATCAGAGCCTGTTCGAAATCTGCGCGCGCTTAGTCGAGCAACACGACATCACTCTCACCCGGCAGGCGATTACGAGGCATCTGAACACGCTCGAAGAGGCCGGCCTCATCAGCACCGCATGGCGCGGACGGACCAAGGTCCATTCGCTCACCGCCGATCCTTTGGAAGAAACCGTACACCCTTGGCTGCAACCGTATTTTGGGGAGTGATGAAATGAAAATGTATATCAAGAGCGTCATGGTCGAAGACCAACAGAAGGCACTCGAATTCTACACCGAAACGCTAGGCTTCAAGATCAAGCACAACATCCCGATGGGCGAGCACAGCTGGATCACACTGGTGTCCGCCGACGAGCCCGACGGAGTCGAACTCGCGCTGGAGCCCAACCAGTATCCTGCCGCCCGCAAACTCCAGGACTCGCTCATGGAAGACGGTATCCCGTGGACCGCCTTCGGCGTCGACGACATTCATTCCGAAGTTCAGCGGCTAGAAGAAAAAGGTGTCAGCTTTACCCAACCGCCAATGAAAGCAGGCGACGCGACGATGGCTGTTTTCGACGACACATGCGGTAACCTGATCCAGCTAATCGAACTTCACGCCTAGCACCACGCTGCATATCGCTAATCGGAACGCGATGGATCAGTCCAGATGGGCGTCGCATTCCTGCACGCCTTCATCGATGCCATGCTTCTCGTAGATCTGCCGCGCCTGCTGCCAGTTCTCGACGGAGCGATCGCCCTCTCCCACGCCTTCCTGCGCGAGCGCGACGAGCCGGAGCGTGTTCGCCGCGTTGAGCGATCCGCCTCCGCCACTCGCTTCATAAATGCCAAGCGCCTCGCTCGCATCGCCGAGGGCCTTTTCGAAGTTTGCGTTTTCGATCTCGGCAATCGCGCAGTGTCGCAGCGCGTAGGCGCGTTCGTTGGCCAACCCCGCCTGCTGTGCTGCCACCGCCGCGCTATGGAACAAGGAGGCCGCTTCGAAGTGATCCGCGTCTTTCAATGCCCGCTTCGCGCGGTCGACCAATTCCGTATATGCCGGCTCCGTCATGGTCGCAGCATACCACGCGCTGTCGCGCGAAGCCATTTGCCAATTCGAACGCATTCGCTAGACGCGCAGCCATGCAGATCTGGGTAGGCCTTGGAAATCCGGGACCGCGTCATGCGATGCACCGGCACAATGTCGGCTTCATGGCGGTCGACGTCATCGGCGAAATGCACGGCTTCGGCCCGGTGCAGAAGAAATTCCAGGGCTGGGTGCAGGAAGGCCGGATCGGCAGCGAGAAGGTGCTGCTGCTGAAACCGGCGACTTTCATGAACGAAAGCGGCCGAAGCGTCGGCGAAGCCCTGCGCTTCTACAAGCTCGGCACCGATGCGCTCACCGTCTTTCACGACGAACTCGACCTGGCACCGTTCAAGATCAAGGTGAAACAGGGTGGCGGTACGGCCGGCCATAACGGACTGAAATCGATCGACCGGCATTGCGGACCCGACTTTCGCCGCGTGCGCATCGGCATCGGTCACCCGGGACACAAAGAGCGCGTTCACGGTCACGTTCTCGGCAATTACGCCAAGAGCGAACAGGACGATCTCGTCCAGATGCTCGGCGCGATCGGAGCAGAGGCCGAATGGCTCGCGCAAGGCGACGATCCGCGCTTCATGAGCGATGTTGCGCTGAGGATGCAGGACTGATCCGCGAACTCATCACGCAACTTTCAAGTCTCCCGTGCGTTTGGCCGATGAAATGAAAACACACATCAAATCAAACTGGTCGCACGCCATCCTCGTCTGCAAGAAGTGCAGCCGGAAAGCGAAGAAGCGCGGCATCACCTTCGGAAAAGCAGGCAAGACATTGCCCAAAGCGCTGAAGGCCGAACTGGGTACGAAGAAAGGCCGCAAGGCATCGCTCGGCATTGTCGAGGTTTCCTGCCTGGAAATCTGCCCCAAGAACGGCGTGGTTCTCGTCGATAGCCGAACGCCCGGACAGTGGCGCTTGATCGGGCCGGATGCGGACATGGGCGAGCTCGCCCGGCAACTTCAAAACGTCGAGGCTTGAGCATCGATGGCCCGTTCGAAATCGCGCTGGCGCGCTTCTTTGGTGGCAGATACAGTCATCACGACAACACTGGGAAACTGAGACATGGCCAACATCAACCGCCGCACCCTTCTTGCCGGAGCCGCCGCAACCGGCGCGCTCGCCGCGACTTCGCGCATCGCTGCTCAGGACATGGTCGAAGCTGCCCCGGACCTTAAAGGCAAGAGCATCCTGATTACCGGCTGTTCGACCGGATTCGGGCGGCTCGCGGCAGAGCATTTCGCCAAACTGGGGGCAAAGGTGTTCGCGACGATGCGCAACACGCCGCGCCCCGAGGCCGATGAATTGCAGGCCGTGGCCGATGAAAACGGGCTGGATATTCACATCCTGCGCCTCGACGTGCTCGAGCAGAACGAAATCGACGATGCAGTGGCCTACGCTCACGAAAAGTCTGGCGGCGCCCTGGATGTGCTCGTCAACAATGCCGGAATATCGTTCGGAGGCCCGATCGAAATCCAGGATCTGGAAGCGACCCAGCTGACATTCGACACCAACGTGTTCGGCCCGCAGCGCATGATCCGCGCGGTATTGCCTGCGATGCGCGCGAAGAAATCCGGGCTCATCATCAACGTCTCCTCGCAGCTCGGCCGGGTCATCGCGCCCTCCTATGGCGTCTATTCGCCGACCAAATTCGCGCTTGAGGCCTTGAGCGAGGGGCTCGCCTATGAGCTCGTCCCGCACGGCGTCGACGTGACCGTGATCGAGCCGGGCGGCTATCCGACAATGATCTGGAAGAACTCGAACGAGAACAGCATGGCTCTGCTCGCGCGCTCGGATGGCACCCACACGTCGGGCTATCCGGAGCTCGTCAGCCGGCTCGGTCAGCGCACCGGCGGCGGCTCGACCGATCCGATGGATGTTCCGCGCGCCATGGCCGAGATCATCGCCATGCCCGCAGGCACTCGTCCGTTGCGCCGCCCGGTGCATCCGGGCGCCAAGCCGCAAATCCCGATCAACGAGCTCTGCGCACAGGTACAGGTCGGATGGCTCGGCGAGAGTCCCTTCGGTCCGTGGATCAAGGACGTGCATAACGTCTGATGGCCAAGCTGAACGGCCTCGATTATTTTGCCTTCCCCTTCGACAAGCTGGGTGTCGAGGCAGGAGAGCTGACTTGGTGCCGAGAGTTCGAGGACAGCCCGGTCGAAGGCTTCGATCTCGAATTCAAAGTTCCCGCAGTGCCTCTTCCAGGCGACGATCCGGACGAAGGATATCGCGCCAAGGAAGACGCTGTCGCATTGGGCCTTTCGGTCCGACATCCTTTCGTTGCGATTGGCGAGCTTGAAGGAAAGGTGATTGACAACAACGGCCTGCCCGCCACTGACTGTGGCGGCAACATCTATCTCGGTTCGCGGCACTATGGCATTGAGGTGCTCAGGATAGCCTTCCGCGATCTCGAAGCGGATCGGTTGCAGGTCGATGTTTCCTGCCGCGTTTTCTTCACTCACGGAGGGTTGGGTGCGGGGGAAAAATGCGAGTTCGATGACACTGACTGGAACTTTAGTGCGCCTGTGGTTGTGCAAGATGAAATTCACACCTATCGGACCGGCCAATCGCCCTCGATGTTGAGCCGCGCGATATCCGCCGCTGGCAACATCTTCCGCTCGAAAGGATAGATTGATGGGTTCCCGTTGCGGGATCGTGGGTCTGCTCAGCGTCGGCAAGTCCACCCTTTTCAAAGCACTAACCGAAACGCAGACCGATTGGCTCGGCGCATCGGCTGATGGCCCATGGATCAAGGCGGTGCACAACGCGTGAGCGAATTCGATTACTTCGCAATCGTAGTGGCCATCCCACTCGGCCTTGCACTGGTCGAGATCGCGCAGGGTGTGTCCGTCACGCTGCGGCGCCATCGCGATGTCGCAGTCGGCCTTCTCACACCACTCCTGGCGGTTGTGCTCCTGACGCTGTTGATCGATGCGTGGTTACAACTGTGGGCGGCGCAACAGAGCGTCGAGATCAACCGGCTGTATCTCACGATGGGGCTGTTCGCTGCGAGCGTATTCTATGTCGCAGCGTCGTTCATCTTTCCCGACCAGATCGAAGCCGGGGCCGATCTCGACGATTGGTTCATGCAGTATCGCAAATATTCGCTCGGCGGCACCTTTCTGCTCGTGTTCGCCTTGCGCCTAGCGCAGGGATACGGAATTCCCCAGCTCGATCAGGATAGCATTGTGGGAACGGCGGCCTATCTGGTCGGGTGGGGTCTGCGACCGGGATTGATCTTGGTCGCCATTTTCGCCAAGCGGCGCTGGATCATCGTTTCCGCGCTGAGCGCGCTTATCGTCATGCCGATATTCGTCGCCATGAGCTAACAGGATTTTTCACCATGGGTTTCCGTTGCGGGATCGTGGGTCTGCCCAATGTCGGCAAGTCCACCCTATTCAATGCACTCACCGAGACGCAGGCCGCACAGGCCGCAAACTATCCATTCTGCACGATCGAGCCCAATGTCGGGCAGGTCGCGGTGCCTGACGAGCGGCTCGACAAGATTGCCGCAATCGCGAAGAGCGCGAAGAAGATCGCCACTCAGCTGAGCTTCGTCGACATTGCAGGGCTCGTGAAGGGCGCCAGCGCGGGCGAAGGCCTCGGCAACCAGTTCCTCGGCAACATCCGCGAGGTCGATGCCATCGTCCACGTGCTGCGGTGCTTCGAAGATGACGACATCCAGCACGTCTCCAATACGGTCGATCCGATCGCCGATGCCGAAGTGGTCGAGACCGAGCTGATGCTGGCCGACCTCGAAAGCCTCGAAAAGCGTGTCCCCAACGCACAGAAGCGCGCGACCGGCGGCGACAAGGAAGCCAAGATCATGGCGTCGGTGCTCGGGCAGGCGCTCGAACTGCTAAAGGACGGCAAGCCCGCGCGGCTGACCGAGCCGAAAGACGACGAGGAAGCGCGGATCTTCAAGCAGGCGCAGCTGCTCACCGCCAAGCCGGTGCTCTATGTCTGCAACGTCGCCGAGGAAGACGCCGCGGAAGGCAATGAGATGTCGGCCAGGGTCTTCGAAAAGGCGGCAGCCGAAGGCGCGCAGGCGGTGGTCGTGTCGGCCGCGATCGAAGCGGAACTGGTGGCGATGCCGCCCGAAGACCGCGCCGAATACCTCGCAGAACTCGGACTGGAAGAAAGCGGCCTCGCCCGCGTCATTCGCGCCGGATACAAGCTGCTCGGCCTCAAGACGTTCTTCACTGCAGGTCCGAAAGAGTCGCGCGCCTGGACCTTCCCCGATGGCGCCAAGGCCCCGCAGGCAGCGGGCGAAATCCACACGGATTTCGAGAAGGGCTTCATCCGCGCCGAGACCATCGCCTACGACGATTACGTCGCGCTTGGGGGCGAAGCGGGGGCCAAGGAAGCGGGCAAGATGCGGCAGGAGGGCAAGGAATACCTCGTGCAGGACGGCGATATCATGTTGTTCAAGTTCAACGTCTGACCGGGTTTCGGGGCGCTCCTTGAAGGATACCCCCATGGGGTATATATGGCTCCCCATGACCAAGACCGCACAACTCCACCGCATGGTGATGGACAAGCACGTCTGTCCCTATGGCATCAAATCGAAATACCTGCTCGAGCGCGAAGGCTTCGAGGTGGAGGACCACCACCTCACCACCCGCGAGGAAACCGACGCGTTCAAAGCCAAGCACGACGTAGAGACGACGCCGCAGACCTTCATCGATGGCGAGCGGATCGGCGGCTACGAAGCGCTGCGCAAGCATTTCGGCCACGCGAAAGACACGGGCGGAAAGAGCTATCGCCCGGTGCTCGCGGTGTTCGCGGTCGGCGCGGCGCTCGCCGTGTCGCTTTCTCTTGCGTTCTTCGGGACGCTCGGCGTGCGCACGGTCGAATGGTTCGTCGCGTTCTCAATGGCGATGCTGGCCATGCTCAAGCTGCAGGATGTCGAGCAATTCTCGACCATGTTCGTCGGCTACGACCTGCTCGGGCGGCGCTGGGTGCCCTATGCCTACGCGTATCCCTATCTGGAGGCGCTGGCTGCGGTTCTGATGGCAGGGCGCATCCTGCCGTGGATTTCGATCCCGGTCGCCTTCACCATCGGCACGATCGGGGCGGTGAGCGTGATCTACGCGGTCTACATCCAGAAACGCGACATCAAATGCGCCTGCGTCGGCGGCAGCGGCAACGTGCCGCTGGGCTTTATCTCGCTGAGCGAGAACCTCGCGATGATGGGCATGGCAGTGTGGATGCTGGTGCAACTGGGACTGTAAATCGCTCGACCCAGAATGTCCGATCATGGGTGGAAAGCGGAAACTTTGTCCGGCATGGTTTCCGCTTACGAAGCAGGGCAATAACATTGAAGCGTAACTTCCAATTCGACAGTTTTTCGGTGGTGCGTTGGGGCGACAGGTTCATTGATCTCCACAACGCATATGACCTCAAGAGCTTTGGCACCGACCTGAAGGGGAACGAGGTGAGGTTGGGCTTCATCCGGAATGAATATGCAATCGACCCTGACAAGCTGCCGTCGAAAGTTACGCTTGCATGCACTGGGAAAGTGAGGGTTGCCTTCAATAACCTTGGTGAGATTGCTGCGCCTCTCAACAATGAGGGCATCGAGATTGCGTATTTCGATGAGGGATGTGACTGGCTTTCGTTTCTCGACGAGGACACTGCTCGGTCGCAAGAGCCGCTGGGCTTGCACATCAGCTTCATCAATGGCTTCGCGCTTCGCATCTTTTGCGACGAAGCTACGCTCGCCACTCAGTGATGCCCGCAACTGGGTCGTGAGCGGAATGTCCCGTTTCGGCCTTTAAGTCAGCGAAGCAGCCAGTCGGTTTTCAGGATGGCATCTGAGCCCGTCTAAAGGCTGCTTATGGGTGGAAAGCTGACGTTGCTTAATGTAACTTTCCCATATGGGTAATTCGTCTTTCTTCTCCCGAGAACCCTACCGCCGCCGCACTTGGCTCCGTCAAGTGCTGCCGTTCTGGATGATCAATCTGGCTCCGAAGGGCACAGACTGCGAGAATGCTGGCGGGCAACACGAGTGGTACAACCAAGATGGGGAGCGTTCCGCCTGTTACCACTGCAGCATAGTGACGGAAGGGCGGCTCTGGGATTGAACGGGATGTCCGCCATCTGGTCGATGACAGACAGCTATCTTTGACCGGGGAGAATCCCTTCGCAAAGTCCGCGTTGAAAATCCCAGCGCCCACTTGCATCGAGGCAGCCATCTATCGAGAAGAAGGTCTGAAGCTCCCAGCCAGCCCACAGACCCAATGCTCCAGCAATGGAAGCAACAAGAACAATTCGGCGTTTCATCCCGTTGTTCTAGCGAATCACAGAATGTCCGCAATTGGGACGAAAGCAGTCCAGCGACCGAAAAAAGAACCTTCGCAAGCAGCGGGTCCATGACTGGCGTGGCGCGGGGTCAAGCCCCTTCACCGCAACTAAATTCAGGATGGGAAATCAAAGCCCAAGACTGCATAAGTCGACACAACGCAATAAGCGTTGAGAAATGCGGCGCAACCTCACCCCCTAACGTCGAGGAAAGGCGGTGACGATCTCCGTCTTCCATCCGTCGCTGCTGAGCTTCCGCATTTCCTTATTTCTCTCTGTTCGCGCATCTCGCAAGGAGCGAAATTCCCAAACCCAACAGTCGAAGTTGTAACCATACCACTTATCAGAAATTTCTTGGTAGAAGTCTGCTTCGATTTGAGCTTTGGTCGCGCTACTTTGAAATGGATTACTGAAAAAAGAGACGTTGCCGACAGTTGAATTCCCTTTCACCATCTTTTCGTAACTGCCATCGCATTGGGTGTAGACAGGCCGCGAATCGACTTGCGCTGCTAAGTGAAATGCAGCTGGCGTTTGGTCAGATGCAGCTGTCGCTGGGACCGTGAGGGCAACGACAGGTAGCGCCCAAGGGAATGCTTTCTTCATATGTTCTCCAATCATTTCGAGAGCATAGGGAGCGTCGATTTGAATTGTCAACGAAGCTGGATTCATGCTCCTCCAGAATTGAAAGGTGCCTTCGTTCAGGGTCAGCGTCCTTCCGCGCGCTCCCGTTGCATTATGGTCCGCGTGTTGGGAAATAGGGCCCCCTATTCGGCACCGACGCCGGCGAAAGGGGGCCGTACTGGTTGGACTAAGCGATGCAGACTTCTTGAGCCCGCAATTGGGTCGAAAGCGGGCCTTAATGCACGTGGATACTCAATGCCGCCCGAACAGCTTCTCGACGTCTTCCATGCTTAGCTTCACCCAGGTCGGACGGCCGTGATTGCACTGGCCTGAGCGCGGGGTTGCTTCCATTTCGCGCAAGAGGGCGTTCATCTCCTCGACGCGCAGCACGCGCCCCGCCCTGACCGATCCGTGGCAGGCCATCGTCGCGAGCACGTATTCGAGTTTCTCGGAGAGCAACAGCGCGCCCGAATCCTCGTTCTTTCCGTGCTTGGCAATGTCGTCGGCGAGGTCCTGAAGGAGCTTCCCGGTATCCGCTTTGGCGATGGCAGCGGGGACGGCGCGCACCAGCATCGCGGCGGGGCCGAAGCGCTCGATGCTGAGGCCGAAGCGCGCCAGACCCTCGGCGGCGTCTTCGAGCCGGTCGCAATCGGCCTCGTCCATCTCGACCACAGCGGGCACCAGCAGCGCCTGCGAGCGCGCTACGCCCTCCCCGGCCCCTGCCGATTTGAGCCGTTCGAGCACGAGCCGTTCGTGCGCCGCGTGCTGATCGACCAGCACCAGCCCGTCCGCCGCCTCGGCGACGATATAGGTGTTCGCAACCTGCCCGCGCGCGATGCCGAGCGGGAATTCCTTCGCCTCCTCGGGGATCGGTGCGGCTTCCTCGGCGCGTCCGGTGGGGAGCGCCTGAGGCTGCTGCGGCGTCCATTCGGGTCGCGGCTCCGACACGCGCGCTTGCGGCGCCGTCCAGTCGCGCCCCTCGAAGATCGAACGCAATGCCGCAGGGGTTTCCTCGCGCGCGGGCTCCTGCTGCCAGCGTTCCATCGCCTTGCGGTCAGGACCGTTGGCGCTGCGCCGGTCCCCGGTCGCCAGCGCTTGCCGCAGGCCCGAGACGATAAAGCCCCGCACGCCATTGGCATCGCGGAAGCGCACCTCGGTCTTGGCCGGATGCACGTTCACGTCGACATCCTGCGGCGGCAGGTCGAGGAACAGCGCGAGCACCGCGTGGCGGTCCCTCGCCAGCATGTCCGAGTACGCACCGCGCACCGCGCCGGTCAGCAGCCGGTCCTTCACCGGACGACCGTTGACGAACAGGTGCTGATGATCGGCGACCCCGCGATTGTAGGTCGGCAGGCCCGCGATCCCGGTCAGCCGCATCGCCCCGTGCGGCGTTTCGCGGGCAAGGTCGATGGCAACCGCATTGTCCTTCAGCTCGCGCGCGATGATCTGCGAGACCCGCGTCGCCAGCGGCTCGTCCGCTTGCGTAGCCAGCGCCTTGCGGGTCTTGCCCTCCGCGCCGTTTTCCAGCGTGAAGGCAATTTCGGGCCGCGCCATCGCGAGCCGCCGCACGATATCGAGGCAGGCGATGTATTCGCTGCGCGGCGTGCGCAGGAACTTGCGCCGCGCCGGGATCTTGGCGAACAGGTTCTCGATCCGCACCCGCGTCCCTGGCGGGAGAGCGGCGGGGCCTTCCTCCACCAGTTCGCCATGGTCGAGCACCATGCGCCAACCATCCTCGGCTCCGCGCACCCGGCTCTCGATCGTCAGCCGTGCAACGCTCGCAATCGAAGGCAGCGCCTCGCCGCGAAAGCCCAATGTCGAAACCATCTCGATGGCGTCATCGGGCAATTTCGAAGTCGCATGGCGCTCAAGGGCAAGCGCCATGTCGTCGCGGCTCATCCCGCAACCATCGTCGGTCACTTCGAAACGGGTCAGCCCGCCATCGGTCAGCGCGACCGCGATTCGCGATGCGCCCGCGTCGATCGCGTTTTCGACAAGCTCTTTGAGCGCGGAAGCGGGCCGTTCGACCACCTCTCCGGCGGCAATACGGTTCACGAGATCGCTTGGAAGGCGGCGAATTTGGGCCATTTGTCGCAAGCTAGCGCTCAAGCATCGCAATTTCGAGGGTAACCCCCCATATTAACGCTGGCGATCAACAATTATTTTGGTGTTTTGGCTACGGATTCGCTAGGCGCATCGGGTCATGTCATATCGGGGTCGAAAAGCTTTGCAGGGGGTCTGCAAAGCGCCCGCCCCGACATCCACGGAATAAAAGCAAAAATGAGCTTCTTCTCAAATCTCTTCAAGTTCGGTTCGCAGAATATGGCGATCGATCTCGGGACCGCGAACACTCTCGTTTACGTGCAGGATCAGGGCATCGTCCTCAACGAACCTTCGGTGGTCGCGATCGAGACGATCAACGGGATCAAGCGCGTGAAGGCTGTCGGCGACGACGCGAAGATGATGATGGGCAAGACGCCGGACACGATCGAAGCAATCCGTCCGCTGCGCGACGGCGTGATCGCCGACATCGAAATCGCCGAGGAGATGATCAAGCACTTCATCCGCAAGGTTCACGGCAAGCGCAACCTGCTGCGCTATCCGGAAATCGTGATCTGCGTTCCTTCGGGTTCGACCTCGGTCGAAAAGCGCGCGATCCGCGATGCGGCGTCGAATGCGGGCGCTTCCGAAGTCCACCTTATCCTCGAACCGATGGCCGCCGCGATCGGCGCCGACATGCCGGTGACCGAACCGGTCGGCTCGATGGTCGTCGACATCGGAGGCGGCACCACCGAAGTCGCGGTGCTCTCGCTGCGCGGTCTTGCCTACACCACCTCGGTTCGCACCGGGGGCGATAAGATGGACGAAGCCATCGTTTCCTATGTCCGCCGACACCACAACCTGCTGATCGGCGACAGCACCGCCGAGCGGATCAAGAAGGACTACGGCATTGCCGTCGTGCCCGAGGACGGCGTGGGCGAGACGATCACATTGAAGGGCCGCGACCTCGTGAACGGCGTGCCCAAGGAAATCACCATCAACCAGGCGCATGTCGCCGAGGCACTGTCCGAACCGATCGGCGCGATCGTCGAAGGCGTGCGCATCGCTCTCGAGAACACCGCGCCCGAGCTCGCGGCAGACATCGTCGACCAGGGCATTGTGCTCACCGGCGGCGGCGCATTGATCCGCCGCCTCGACGAGCACCTTCGCGAGGAAACAGGCCTGCCGGTTTCGATCGCCGAAGATCCGCTTACCTGCGTCGCCATCGGCACCGGCCGGGCGATGGAGGATCCGATCTATCGCGGCGTCCTGATGAGCGCATAATCGCAATCGAACCGAGAAGGAGCTCGGACGATTAGAAGAAGGGAATAGCGGACATGGCGCCGCCGTCATCGCGCCGGACGGGCTTTTCGAAGAAGGCCCAATATTCGGTCTTCACCGGCTACTTGCTGGCCGGACTCGGCGCGCTGCTCGGTCTCGGCATGCTCGCGCTGTCGCTGTGGCAGCCCGCGGCGTTCGCTCCCTTGCGAGGCGGCGCACAGGATGCGGTGGCTCCGGTCGGCGAAGGCACCGCAGCTGTGCGCAGCGGATCGCACAGCCTGTGGGATTCGATCAGCGGATATTTCAACGCCGGTTCGCAGAATGCTGCGCTGCGCGAAGAAGTCGAACTCGCGCGCATCCGCCTCGCAGAAGCCGAAGCGGTGGCGCAGGAAAACGAACGCCTGAAGTCACTGGTCGCGCTTTCCGAAAGCGAGATCGAACCGGTCGCGGTTGCGCGGCTGGTCGGATCGAGCGCGTCGAGCAGCCGCCGGTTCGCCTATATCGCCCGCGGCCGCAGCGACGGGATCGAAGTCGGCATGCCGGTTCGCTCGCCGCGCGGTGTGGTCGGGCGCGTGCTCGAAGTTGCGCGGAGCTCGTCGCGCATCTTGCTGCTGACCGACACCGAAAGCGTTCTCCCGGTGCGCCGGTCCAGCGATGAAACGGTGGCTTTCGCGGAAGGGCGCGGCGACGGGCTGCTGCGCATTCGACTGATCAACCTCGGCCTCAACCCGCTCGAAGTCGGCGATGTCTTCGTCACCAGCGGCGCGGGTGGCTATTACCGTCCCGGGGTCGCAGTCGCAGTGCTGAGCGAGCTGACGCCCGATGGCGGGATTGCCCGCCTGATCGCCGATCCTTCGGCAACCGATTTCGTTTCGGTCGAACCGATCTACGTTCCCGAAGCGGTGGACGCCGCGCGGGTCCGCCCGGAAACCACGCTGGAAGAAGCCGAGAGCGACGATTGAACGACCGGCTGACGTCTTCCCCGCGCCGACGCGCGAGCCCCTATGGCACCGGGATCAACCGGGTCCACTCCCCGCTGCGCGCGCGCAGCGTGCCCTATATCAGCATCATGCTCGGGTCGCTGCTTCCCGTCCTGCTGCTGGCCGATGTCATGCCGATGCTGCCGCCGCTAGGCTACATGATGCTGCTCGGGTGGCGCATTGTCCGTCCGGGCCTGTTGCCGCTCTGGGTCGGTGTGCCGCTCGGCGCGTTTGACGACCTGTTCAGCGGTCAACCGTTCGGCAGCGCGGTGCTGCTCTGGTCGGTGACGATGATCGCGCTCGAGATCATCGAAACGCGGTTTCCGTGGCGCGGCTTCTGGCAAGACTGGTTCACCGCAGGTCTAGCGCTGGTGCTGTACATCCTGGCGGCCATGGTGGTTTCCGGCGCTCCGATAACCTTGCACATGTTCGTCGCTGCGATCCCGCAGATCGTCCTCGCTGTGCTGCTCTATCCGCTGTTCGCGCGGATCATCGCGTGGCTCGATCTGTTTCGTCTCGCCCGCGCTCGGAGGGTCGGCTGATGGCCGGTCTGTTCAAGAAAAGGAAGGGAGCGAGACGCCGTGGTCCGGTGGTGAACGCCTCCACACTCAAGAACACTTTCGACCGGCGCAGCGTGGTGATCGGCACCATTCAGGGCGGGATCGGTGTGCTTCTGGCGGTGCGCATGGGCTACATCGCCATTGCCGAGAACGAAAAGTACCGGCTCGAATCCGAAAGCAATCGCGTCAACCTTTCGCTTATCCCGCCCCGGCGTGGGTGGATCCTCGATCGCAATGGCGCCCCCCTCGCCTCCAACCGCGCCGATTTTCGCGTCGATGTGATACCCGAACGGCTGACCGATGCCGAAGCGACGATCGACCAGATCGGCAGCCTGCTGGAGCTGGAAGACACCCGCATCGCCGACATCAAGGCAGAGGTGACGTCTTCTCGCGGGTTTGCCCCGGTCGAAGTCGCCAGCGGACTGGACTACGAACAATTCGCCGCACTCAGCGTGCGACTGCCCGATTTGCAGGGGGTCGTCCCGCAGCGCGGCTTTTCGCGCTTCTACCCGACCGGGTCGAGCGTCGGCCACCTGATCGGCTATGTCGGCCCTGCCAATGCCGAGGAATACGAGCAGGAGCGCAACCCGCTGCTGATCACGCCGGGCTACAAGATCGGCAAAGACGGTCTCGAAAAGCAGTTCGAGCAGGAATTGCGCGGCGTCCCCGGCGCGCGCCGGGTCGAGGTCACCGCTTCGGGCCGGATCGTGCGCGATCTCGAAACGCGCGAGGACATTCAGGGCGATCCGGTCAAGCTGACGATCGACGGGCCGCTGCAGGATTACGCCGCGCGCCGGATCGGCCTCGAAAGCGGGTCGGTGGTCGTGATGGATTGCGAAACCGGCGACCTGCTTTGCATGGCTTCGATGCCAAGCTTCGATCCGAACAGTTTTTCCGACGGCATCGGCAGCGTCGAATACGCCATGTTGCGCGAGGACCAGCGGGTGCCGCTGCGCAACAAGGTGCTCAAGGGGCTTTACCCGCCCGGTTCGACCGTAAAGCCGATGCACTGCATGTCCTTCATGCAGGCCGGCATCGACCCCAGCGAGACGATCGTTTGCGGAGGCGGGCGCCGGATCGGCAACCGTTTCTTCAATTGCTGGAGCAATCACGGCGTCGTCGACATGGCCAAGGCGATTTACCAGTCCTGCGACAGCTATTTCTATCACTTCGCCCAGCAGGTCGGCTTCGACCACGTCGCCGCGATGGCCAAGAATCTCGGGCTCGGGCAGGAATTCCCGCTGCCGGTCACCAGCCAGTTCTATGGCACCGTCCCGACCTCGGATTGGAAGCTCAACAAGTTCGGGCGCGAATGGCAGCCGTTCGATACAGTCAACGCCTCGATCGGCCAGGGATATTACCTCACCAGCCCGCTTCAGCTGGCGGTGATGAGCACGCGTCTGGCGACGGGGCGGCATGTCGAACCGCGCCTGACCATGAACGCCAAGCCGAAGGGCTTCGACCAGGTCGATTTTCCCGCTGACCAGGTTGCCTACATCCGCCAGGCGATGAGCGATGTGGTGAATGGACCGGGCACTGCCGGACGCGGGCGGCTGCCCCTGCCCGATGTCCAGATGGCCGGAAAGACCGGGACAGCGCAGGTCGTCTCGCTCAGCGTCTCCGACGGTCGCAGCGGCCCGTGGAAATACCGCGACCACGGACTGTTCGTGTTTTTCGCTCCGATCGACAAGCCGAAATACGCCGGCGCCGTCGTCATCGAGCATGGCGGCGGATCGGGCGCTGCCTATCCCATCGCCCGCGACGTGATGACCTTCATGTTCGATCCGGCGAAAGGGCTCGAAGCGCTTCAGGCACTCGAGAAGCAATGGGGCGGCACCGCACAGCAGCGGCTAGAAGCGCGGTATGCCGCCTTCGCCGCCGAACGCGGGGCGACCGTCACCCCGCCCCCGCGCCGCGACGAGGACATCTTCGACCGGGTCGAGGCGGAAGCCCGGCTCGAAGCCACCCGCACCCAGGAAATCGGCGAGGAGTTCGTCGCCCCTCGGCCCAACCCGGTCGCATCGGGATCGCCTCCTCCGGTCGAGGGAGCCGAACGGTGACGGGGATCGTCCCGGCCCCGATTGCACGCCAGCCCTGGGGCATGCTGATCCCGCTGTTCCTGCTGGTCGCCTTCGGTGCGGCGGTGCTGTATTCGGCCGCAGGCGGCGCGATGCAGCCCTTCGCCTCCTCGCACCTGATCCGCTTCGGCGTGTTTCTGGTGATGGCTTCGATCATCGCATCGGTGCCGCGCGAGCTGGTGAAGTTGCTTACCTATCCCGCCTATATCGCGGTCGTGCTGATGCTGTTTGCAGTGGAGCTCATCGGCTTTGTCGGCGGGGGAAGCCAGCGTTGGCTCGACCTCGGTTTCATGGTGCTCCAGCCTTCGGAGCTCATGAAGCCCGTAATCGTATTGACGCTCGCGCATTTCTATTCCGCGCTTCCGGCAGGCATGATCACGAGCTGGCGCGCGCTCGTGTTGCCGGGAGCCATGATCGCGCTGCCGATGGCGCTCGTGCTGTTGCAGCCGGATCTCGGGACGTCGCTCGCAATCGCCTTCGGCGGCGGGGTCGTGATGCTGCTCGCTGGGTTGCCGATGAAATGGTTCGTGGGAGGCGGCTTCCTTGCCGCCGCCGCCGCGCCGGTAGTCTTTTTCTTCGGGCTCCAGCCCTATCAGCAGCGGCGCGTGATGACGATGTTCGATCCCGAGGCCGATCCGCTGGGCGCCGGCTACCACATCACCCAGTCCAAGATCGCGATCGGATCGGGCGGGATCTTCGGCAAGGGATTCAACGAAGGGTCGCAGAGCCACCTGCAATACCTCCCCGAACCGCACACCGATTTCGTGTTCGCGACGATGGCGGAGGAATGGGGCCTGATCGGCGGTCTGTTCGTCATCGCGGTCTTCAGCGTGATCCTGCGCTGGGGCTGGAATGTGGCGCGCGCCTCGCGCGATCGCTTCGCCACGCTGCTCGCCGCCGGAATGGTTGCAACCATTTTCTTCTACATCGCGGTGAACCTGATGATGGTTATGGGCATGGCACCCGTTGTCGGAATCCCGCTGCCCTTCATGAGCCATGGCGGATCCTCGATGATGACCAACATGATCTGCATCGGCGCGCTCATGATGGTCAATCGCTGGAACCGCGAGGCGCCCCGCAGCGGGCTTTCGGGCTAGGCTTCAGGCGGTAACCAGGCCGAGCTTGAGCGCTTTGACCACGGCACCCACGCGATCGTTGGTTCCAAGTTTGGCGTAAATACGCTTGGCGTAAGTCTTCACCGTATCCTGCGACAGGCCGAGGATGTCGGCCGTGACGGAAAGCGATTTGCCGCGCACCAGCCATTCAAGCACCTCGAGCTCGCGCGGCGAAAGCTCGACCGGCTGTCGCGCCGATTCAAGCAAGACACACACCCGCTGGTGCGCGGCCTGCGAAATCGATCGTGCGATGCCGAGTTTCTTTTCGCCGACTTCGCTCCCCGGCCTGCCGAAATCGATCGAGGCATAGGCATTGCGGCTGCGCGGCCCGAACAACGGCAAACCGAAACCGTGCACCAGTCCGAATTCACGCATTCTTGCGAAGAAAGCCTCGTTTTCGGACGTGTTCGGTGCGATCGTCATCGCCCGCTCCCAGCTCAGCATCGCGCCGTAGGCCATGGTGCGCGGGGGAATAGGATCGCTCTTCCGGAAATTCGATTCGTCGTAGAGCTCAAGCCACTCGGGATCGAAGCCATGGGCATGAACGACTGTCCGCTCGGAATTCTGTCGTTCGAAAAGCGGTGTGAAATGATAACTTTGCCGGACAGCGCCCAATTCTTCGCACACGCCGACCGCGTACCAGAGTACTTCTCCGATATCCTCTAGCGCTTCGATTTTGCCGAAGTAACGCTGCATGACATGAGGCACGTTACACTACGTCACCCGATTGGGCGACTTTCCGTTTACGTAAGGGAAGTCCATAAGCATTGACGGTGGCTCGAAGAGAGCGCCCGCGTTCGGGTCGTATGCTCGCGGTTTTCCGCAAAGCGGTAGTTGGACGCGAAAGCCCTGGCGGCAGGCTCCCCCCCTTACGGAACTGTCGCCAGGCACGAGATCATACCTTCGGAAGGACCGGAATGTTTCGCTTGCGCGCGATGACCGACTGGCTGCGCCGCCAATTGGGCTGGCCACAGAACGGAAACGAAGACAACATTGTCTCGCTGGCCGGCGATGCAGCGACCGTCGCGATCGTCGTGCACGAACGTGCGAGCAGCGGAACGTCCACAACCCTGCGGCAATTGCCTCAAGCCACCGGCCTTCCACAGCGCCGCGCTCTATCTGCTGTCGCCGAACTCGAACGAAGCGGTCTGATCGTCATCGAGCGCGACGTTCACGACGCGCTGGAGTCCGCGATCTCTCTGGGCAGGGAGATCCGTGAAGAGCTCGAAAAGCGCAAGGCCGCATAATCCCCTTTTCATCCGCGAAATGGTCGCTATATGCAGCGCCTCACCTGATTCGGGACGCTGTCGATGACGCCCCGAACCCCAGGCAAACCGATGTTTCGATCGGAATGGACGCATAGCTCAGTTGGTAGAGCAGCTGACTCTTAATCAGCGGGTCCTAGGTTCGAACCCTAGTGCGTCCACCACTTTTCAAAAGCTTACAGAAGAATTTCCTCGAATAGCCTTTCCGAAAGCGCTCAGGGCAACATAGGGGGCAACGGAGTGGACTCCCTCTTGCTGATTAACGATCCAGCACGACTGGTGTGCAGCAATTCCTAAACCGCTTTTTGCGCACCGAATCAGGCAGAACTCGTGCGATACTTGATATCGGTGCAGGATTGTTGCAGTTGACCGGTGCTGAAAGGGGAGAGCAATGCGTGGCTGAGTTCCGCGACAAGAATTATTCAACCGTCCTTTTGGGACGATTCAACCCTCTCATATTTTCGCCCGAGTGGCTCAGAGATAACAAGGTAATTGGCCCTGAGGAGGCACAGAATGCTCTAGAGGACGGCGGCATAGAGATTATGGCGCCAAATGTCGTGTCCATGAAAATTGGGTCGATGAAGCTCTTGGTCGAGGATAAGAGGTTCATGCTTCTTGTTGGCGATGAACCACTGATCAGGGCAAAAGACTTCCCGGCGTCGTGCTTCAGTCTATTGAGACACACTCCGGTCTCCGCTGTGGGTCTCAATTATAACGTTTCCCTGATTGGCGACGAGGAAGACAAGTGGAATAGGTTTGGAGACATCCTGGCTCCAAAAGACCATTGGGGAAGCTTTATGACGTCGGATTCGGGTGAGCGGATGGGTGGGCTACGTTCGATCACGCTCGATCGCCAGAAGACAAATACAGACGGCCTATCCTATCGCAGATTAATTCTCGAGATCCCAGAAAGTTCGAAAGAGCGCCTCGCCATTCTTAAGATCAATAATCACTTCGATTTGTCGAAAGACGGTGTGCTCAGCGATGGCGACGCAGCACTTGAGATTATCAACAATCATTGGGATGAGATGATGGAACGCTCAAATGAGTTAGCACAGCAGGTAAAAGACTTAGCAGACAATGCCTAATGCGTACCCTACACTCGCGGTCTCTTCCTCATACCGTTTTGTTCCTACAGCGATGAACGAGCCACACCGTGGTTTGGAAGATACAGCCGATGACGATAGTCGTCTGGCACTCCCACTTCCATCACCTTCTTCTAAAGATCCATCAACGCTTCTAGAGCCTGAGAGGGCGAATGAGACTTATGACGGTGTGCGGATTTTCGACCAAGTCAGTCCCATCGCACCACTTCAACGCGCAAATCTAGAAAGATTAGACCTAGCCAACCGGCTGGAGGTTCTACAGGCGTGGGAAGGTGTCGTGACATTTGTTGACGAGGAGGAACAGGAGTTCACTGCAAGACTTTTCGATTTGACAGATTCAGAGGGTCAGGAGTCGCAAGCAGTCTTCGATATGTCGGATGTCAGCTTAAACGATCGAGACCTCTTACAGAACGGCGGAGTGTTTCAATGGTCAATTGGCTATCGGCGCCACAGAACCGGTCAGATCGAGAGAGTTTCCGCCATAACTTTTCGAAGATTGCCAGCTTGGCTCAGCGAAGACATTCATAACGCTAGACACGAAGCAGACCGACTTGCAGCCTCTTTTTCCATCGAGTGAAGGCTACAACAAGGCTCCTGCTGACGACGAAATCGAGGTCACCCTTATTGGCCCAGGATTCGGAGAGTGTGTGCTGGTCCATGTTGGCGAGGGTCACTGGATAGTCGTAGACTCTTGCGTGGAAGCAAAGTCACAAACACCCGCGGCTTTGAGATATCTTGCAGACATTAATGTCTGTCCAAGCAAGGTTTCCCATCTAATCATCACCCATTGGGATGCAGATCACTGCAAAGGCATCGCGGAGCTTGCGAAAGCGTGCTCGAAAGCGAAAGTCGTTATGTCTCGCGCATTTGTCGAACGAGACTTTCTCGAATTCGTTCAAGCTCACAAGAAGCCGCTGACACGCATGGCGAGGTCAGGCGTTGGAGAGATAGACCACTTGCTCCGTGAGCTAGAGAAATCTGGCCGGACCAATATTATCGCTGCTCAACCCGATCGACGGATCCACACATGGCCTGCTTCGTCGATTGGACACGGCCAGAAGTGCGAGATTTGGACCCTCGCGCCATCCGACTTCGAATATCAAAATTTCTTGGAATGGCTCGCAAGCCAGATGCCGAAAGTAGGGGAAACTCGAAGGACCGCGATTACTCGCAAGCGCAATAACTTATCAGCCGTGATTTACCTCAGGATCGGAGAAGATGCGATATTGCTAGGAGGCGATATCGAGGAACGAAACAAACCTGAGGCCGGCTGGAGCGCGATTTTGGCATCGTCAGGACGACCACAAAATCCGGCTAGCCTGTTCAACCTATCCCATCATGGCGCTGATAGTGGCGATCACCCAAAAGTTTGGAGCGACATGCTGTCTGCGAAGCCGTGGGCGCTAATTTCGTCATTCCGAAACGGAAGCGTTAGCTTGCCGAGCAGTGCTGATGCCAATCGGACGCTGGGCTATACTGAAAACGCTTACGTCTCAACAAATCTGAAGAGCGTTGCAAACCCTCCGATGGACAAGCGAGTTTCGAAAACAATCAAACAGGTTACCAAGCGATATACGACACTAAGTCAGAAGATGGGACTGATCCGCGCGAGGCGGTTAGCAAAAGGCAGCCCTAATTGGGAGGTGAGCCTTCACGGGAATGCAAGCCACCTTTCACATGCGCGTTAGGGCAAGGCTTCCAATCACACATTCCTGAAAAACGCTCTCGAGTTGCCCAGTCGTTGCCCTGTTAGAAGAGCTTTGCAAGTTACTGGATAACACTCGAAATCCACGGGGGTTTTCTGCTCAGATCGTTGATCTCTGATCAGCGCGTCCTTTTATTCAGCCCTTCTCACTGTTTGAGATTTGGCCGAAATCCTCTTCCTCGATCATCCGCTCGATCCGATCGAGCATTACCGAATGATCGCTCCCGCGCGTCGCATCGCTGGCCAGAGGGTGACTGTCGAGATCCGGCACAGCCTCGAGGTCGGCATCAGGAAATTCTTTCTTGGCCTCTGCACCTGTCAATCCGACTCCCTCGAACAGCGCCTTACGGGCCAGTGCCACGGTGCCGTCTTTCCAGACGCCTTCGCTCGACCAGACAGCAGAGGCGTCGCCCGACACGGCGACCAGTCGTAATTCAAGTTCGTAAAAGTTCATGCACTATCTCCGTTCAAAGGAAGTAGCGCCGTCTTCTTCGGACAATCGCAAGGGCATCTGATTCAACCCCCGAAATCCTTCACCGCCTGCTCTGCTTCCTCATTTGTCAGCCCATGCTTCTCCTTCACCGTCTCGGTCAGTCCTTTCTTCAGAGGAATCTCCTCGCCCTGCGTCTTTCCGCTCGCGATCTTCGCGTGCATGGCCGCTTTGCGTTTAATCGCTTTTCGATGAGAGTTCATGCTCTGCTCCACCGGCTCGCTAATGACCGTGACTCATGGAGCGCTGATAAGACGGAGTCGTGGATTCGAGCAAACCTAAGATCATGTGCTTTTTCCGCAAAGATCCTCTTCGAAATCTTGAGCATTGCCGAGACTATCGACGATCTTCGATGCAAGATCTCCGACACGCTGCGGCTCAGTCATTCTAGCTTCAGTCTCGCTGTTTTTGGTGGAAGGTTGGTGTGAGGTTGAAGGTGATGGTGATGGTGATGGTGATGGGCTTGCTTGAGGCAGTTCCCCTCCAGCATTAGGCGCAGTGCGTCGAGCATTGCTGGAAGAATTGCTTGCAGATTCCTTCCCCCACCGCGCTTTGGCGGCTGCGCGCGCCTTGCTCTGTCGCTTCTTTCTGTTCTCCCGGGCTTCCTTAAGCTCTTTATCAAGTTGCTCAGAGAGCCATTGCCCTCTCTCAACCTCAAAAAATCGCTCAATGGTCGGTCGGATTTGTCGCCAGTCCTCAATAGACAACCTCGTAATTCTAGCCAGGATATCGTCGTCATCGGGAGGAGGCCCGTTCTTCCAATAGTCCAGTCGCAACAAGAAATATGCTCCATGTTGGACCGTGGAGAGCCTTTGCGTGCTAGCCAGATAATCTCCCACATAGATTGGCATCCATATTCCGACATCCTTGCTCACTGCGAAGGTGCCCAAATCAAGACGCCGCGCTTCCCGTTGCAGGACCTTGATCGCACAATGAAAGCCCTACCCGTTTCGATCATCAGCGCCTCTGCCAATTCTCCCAACATGTGACGGAGTGCACCTTGTCTTCCTGGATCATCTGGATAGGCCATGAAGGCCTTGCCCGGGGCCAAGCTTCTCATCGTCAGCTCGACTTCCTGGGCGTGAAATTCCCATAAGGGCACGTCTACTGATACGCTTACGAATTCGATGGTCAGCATTGATTAGCCCCAATCCCGCCGACCGTTGAGAAACTCCTGCAGGCAAGAGCTTCGAAGACCAACGCGAGCGGGACTAAGTCTCTCAAACTTTGGGAACTCTCCGCGCTTTTGGGCGCGATAGATTGTGGGTAGGCTTAGATTCACAAGCTGGGAAACGGTTTCGCGATCAACGATCTGATCTAGGTTTAGCTGAGTCATTTGAACCTCCAATTCTCAGGATGGTTCAATCGATCTCATCAAATGCCAAGGCGATCCAGTGACGGAAAACAAGGCTTTTAGTGCCATTCTTTCGGGCGCCTCAACCTGTCCGCAATTGTCTTCGCATCGAGGCCAAACTTCTCTCTGTTGACTACGTGCTCAGCCGCTCTCTTTGCAGCAATGTCGTGTGCCTCGGTTGCTCGAGCACCCTCAGCGATCAGGCGCTCTTTCTCTTGCAAGGCCCAAGTGTAAAGAGACTTTTTTGAAAGTTTTTCATGCGCTGTCCGTCGTGGTTTTCCCCGCCCCCGCCCATATCCTTTCGAAATAGCAAGCAGCACCTCGATATATGGAAGCGGGACTGAGATTTCTTCTTCGCCGGAGGCTATGCCGATCTCGGCTCTTCTGGCGAGATCCAACAGAGCCTCTGCAGTCAATTCCTTCAGGTCTACTTCGTTTTCGCCGACGGGATCGTAACTCAATTTCAATGCCTGCTTCGCAGCCTCAGGACCGCTCTGCTGCAAAGCGATGCGCCTCCATATCGGGTCACGCGCCTTGCTCACTTATGATCTGCCGAATGGGCGGCTAGTGGAGATCCGCTTACTCTCTCTTCGATGAACTTTCCCCAAGCCGCCAACGCAGCTTTTCTTGGCTCGAATAGTTCCGATCGATTATAGATTCGCGCGATTTTCGATCGCGTCGCAGATGCCTGATGATTAAGGCACCTATCGGCAACTTGAGGATCAATTGAAAGCTCGTCGGATGCTAAGGTTGCGAAAGTTGTCCTCAAATCGTGCCAAATCCAAGGCGCCATTGACGAATTGTCGGTCGGACTAGAACCGCGTTTTTCGTCTCTTCGTTTTTGAATCAGCGAGTCCAGCTTTCGTTTAGCCTTGGCAAAGCCAGAGATCGGCGTGGTGCCCGTCGTGCTAAACAAAAACTCAGAGCCGGTTGGCCGCGCTTCGTGGTCGCGGGCCGATATAATGATTTCACGAGCGAGCGGCGATAGCGGGACGCGAAGAGCAAACGCATTCTTGGTTCGATCCGAAGGCAACGTCCAGACTGAATCCCCTGGGTTCAAATCGTCCGAGAAGTCGATTTCAGACAACTGGATGCTAGCAATTTCGTTACGCCGCATGGGGACTGCAATGAGCAGCTTGGTAAAGTGCTCGAAAGGATAACCCAGTCTTTTGGCAGCGGCCCAAATCTCCGCAAGCTCTTCGACGGTATGAAATCTGTCTCTTTCGACCTCGGGCGCTGGTGGCCGAATGTGATTTGCCGGATTCTCTTCGACGATCTCTTCGGCCAAACACCAATTGAAAAAAGCTTTGGTGTAAGCAAGTTGTCGGTTGGCAGAGATTGGTGAGACTTTTGATCTAGATCTCACCGCATCCCTTAGTTCAGTTCGCGTAATGGTTGATGGGTCTCTTCCGGAAAAAGTTCGCAAAAGCCCCTTCGATCCATCTAACGCGCGTCGTATCGCAGCCCCGGTCCGAAGACGGCTCAAGTGTTCTTGCTCGTACTGATCCAACCGATCTTTTAGTGGGCGCGATCGAGCTAACCTCAATTGCTCCTCAGCCCTCTCCAGTCTGATCCTGGTCGCCTCAACTTTTGGGTCTATGCCCCTCGAAATCAGCAACAACCAATCTCTCGCTTGCTCTCGCGCTTCAGCGAGACCAATGGCGCCGACCTTCGCAATCGTTCTACGCGTGGGATTCCGACTACCGGGGAATCGCGCCAGAAGAACGAATGATTTGTGACCAGAGTCAGTTATTCTGACGCCGAAGCCGGGTACGATGGTATCCATCACGTCCAACCTTCGTCCGGTCGACGCTGGCTTGAGGGCATCAATGCCCTTCTGAGTTAGAAGCTTCTTCATTTTCGTTGAATGGGTCGCCGCTTCGGGGCAACAATGGGGCGACGATCAAGTTGAGTTCTGCTGTTGCCCACTGAGTTTTTTTGATACCCGACCAACGGGAAAACTTCAAGAATTTCGGACATAAACCGAAGCGGACGCGATGAGGTGAAGCGAGGTGCAGCATCGTAAGACGCCAGACCGAACGACTCTTAATCAGCGGGTCCTAGGTTCGAACCCTAGTGCGTCCACCATTTTCCGCATGCTTTCGAGGGAAGAAGAGTGGCTACCGCCCAGCCCTGATGGTGGGGCCCGAGTGGCCCCCCGTGAGATGCGGCAGACTGCCCACTCCTATACTCTTCGGCTTGCCGAAGCCGCAGGCGCTGAGGGCTCGTTCTACGTCGGCGATTTTCATCGAGATCTGCGCAAGCTGCCTCTGCGACATAGCGAGGCCGGCGTCGAAGGTCTTGTCCAGATCGCCTTTCTTCCAGTCTTCGTACGCCTTTTTGTAGGCATAGCCGGCCATAATCACATCTACGCCTGCAGAGACGAGCGGAATGGCTTCCTTTCCCCCGGGGCCTTTTGCAACCTTGATTGCCCAATCGGCCAATTGCGCTTGTTGCTCTGCCAAGCTGAACATCACGCCTTCCATGTCCTTGGCTGTGGCATTGATCACGACGTCGGCCTTGAGTTTCTGGCTCGCAGCAAGGTCTGACAGCGGCGAATCGTTGAGGCGATGAGACAGCCCCGCGCCAATCACCGCATTGCCCGTTTTCGCCATGTCAGCTTTGGTTATTGTTTGGCCAGCCCATGCTTTTCCACCCAATTCAGCAGCGGGCTGAGCGGCTCCGTAAACACGCTTTACCAGTTTGCCTGCGCCGGGGAGCTCTCCAGCGACATTGATGATGACGTCACAAGTCGCTTTCACCATCTGCAACCCGAACAGGACGTTGTTGTAGAAAGCGGCGTCGCTCTTCGCCTTCTTCGCTTCGCGCATATTTGCGTAGATCAAGTTCCGGATTTCGTGGAACTTGATAAGTTGCCCCCGCATCAGTGTGATGTTGTCGACGCTGCACGTCTGCTTTGATGCCATCTTTATGATCGTTGGATCGACCACATTACCCCCCTCTCATTGATTGCTCGACGTTTTTGCCAGTGTTGACCGAGTGAGTCACCCGAAACTTACCTAGCCTGCGAGCTTGCTATCACATCATAATGTTATATACTTGATGCATGAGCACATCGACCATCACACGCGTTCGCGACCTCGTCACATCGGGCGAATTCACCAAAGCCGGGCTTGCCCGCGCCGCCGGGCTCCACGCAAATACCCTGCGCGATGCTGCCGAGCCCGACTGGAACCCTACGGCTGAGACCCTCGCCAAGCTCCAGAGCTTCCTCGACGCCAATGACGACACACCGGTGCTCGTCGGGATCGAGGAGATCATCGACGAGGCGAGAAACGGGCGGATGTACATCCTCGTCGACGACGAGGATCGCGAGAACGAGGGCGACCTGATCATCCCCGGCCAGATGGCGACCCCCGCCGCGATCAACTTCATGGCGACCCACGGTCGGGGCCTCATCTGCCTCGCGCTCGACAGGGCGCGCTGCGAGCAGCTCGGGCTCGAACCCATGACCCGCAACAACAACGAAAGCATGCAAACCGCCTTCACCGTCTCGATCGAGGCAAAGGAAGGTGTGACCACCGGAATTTCCGCCGCCGACCGCGCGCGCACCGTTTCCGTGGCGATCGATGCGACCAAGGGCCCGGACGACATCGTCACCCCCGGCCATGTCTTCCCCCTGATGGCGCGCAACGGCGGCACGCTCGTCCGCGCCGGGCACACCGAGGCGGCAGTGGACATTTCGCGCCTTGCCGGGCTCAACCCGTCGGGCGTGATCTGCGAGATCATGAACGAGGACGGGTCGATGGCCCGGCTCGAGGACCTCATTGCCTTTGCCCGCAAACACGATCTCAAGATCGGCACCATCCGTGATCTGATCGCCTACCGCATGCGCAACGATCATCTTGTCGAACGGATCGACGAGAGTAGCTTCGAAAGCGATTACGGCGGTCAATGGCGACTGATCACCTATCGCAACACGGTCGACAACTCGCAGGCCTATGTCCTGCAGAAAGGCCACGTCACGCCCGGCGAGCCCACCCTCGCCCGCGTCCATCCGATTTCGGTGTTCGACGACATTCTCGGCCAGCCGGGGCCGCGCAAGCGCACGCTTCAGCGCGCGATGGGCGCGGTCGGCGAGCACGGATCGGGCGTTATCGTGATCCTCACAAGCCGGATCGGCAAGAGCGAGTGGAGCCAGGACGAGGAAATCCGCAACATCGGCATCGGTTCGCAGATCCTTGCCGATCTCGGCGTGCACGACATGATCCTGCTGTCGAACTCGCGGCCGGACCTCGTCGCGGTCGAAGGCTACGGCCTGACCATTTCCGATTTCAAATCCATCCCGGAGTAAATTTCCATGGCCCGTATCCTGATCGTCGAAGCGCGCTTCTACGCGAAGCTCAATGACATGCTCATCGCCGGAGCCAAGGCGGCGCTCGAAGCCGAAGGGCACGAGGTCGAGGTGCTCACCGTCCCCGGCGCACTGGAAATTCCCGGAGCGATCGCGCTCGCGGCCGAAAGCGGGGATTTCGACGGGTTTGTAGCCATCGGCGTAGTGATACGCGGCGAAACATACCACTTCGAGATCGTCGCCGGCGAAAGCGCCCGCGCGATCATGGCCTTGACGATGGATGGCATCCCGATCGGCAACGGCATCCTGACAGTCGAGAACGAAGCCCAGGCGCTGGCCCGTGCGGACCCCGCCCAGAAGGACAAGGGTGGCGAAGCCGCGAAGGCGGCGCTTGCACTGCTCGAGCTTGGCGAGCGCTTCGGGCGGTAGGAAACACTGCTTCCCCCTCCATCCACATACGTGGTTTCCCGTATATAGAATTCCATAAGGTGCGCTTACACCGCTGAGGCGTGCCGGTGCTCCGCCGCGCGCTCGAAGCATCGGGATCGCACCCAAGGGGATGGGAAAGTTCAATGCCACCACAACCATTGCCGCAGGCGCAAGCAATCTGCTCGGCCATCTTCACTCTCAACAAGGAACTCAGTCGGCTCGACACCATCGGTGCAGGACTGGCGGCGATCCATGTCAACGCAGCGATTGAGCAACTGCGCGTCAATCTCGCGATCGTGAACGATAACGGCGCCAGTCTCTATGATCGCGAACTCCTCTGCCTCGTCAGGGATGGGATTTCCTCGCAGGGACAGTCCGCGCTTCCATATAGGGATTAACCCGTAATGCCTTCGTTCGGCGCCTCGGCTAATCCGGACAGCACGAGGCGCGAGAGCGGGCGATAACAGGGCTATGCTCGCGCCTCGATGGGAGGCGCAGTGAAACCGGTACCGGATCTGGATATGCTGGACTCAGCATGCGGCGCGGCGTTGCCGCACGGGTCGGCATGCCATGGGTGAACGAAGCCGCGCCCACGCCTTGCCTCAGCTTCCCGAGAGCGCTGGAAGCACGATCGACCTTGCCGCCATTGCCGAATTGCTGCGAGCCATCTCGGATCAATTGCGCTTGAGGAACGATTATCTCGCTCCGGAAATCGAAGCAGATGCGAGGCCTCCCCTTCACGCAGTCGAACCGCAGGCAGAAACACCGCTGGAGAAACGGCACCGTTTCGCGAAAATGGCACGCAGTATCTATCGGCTTCGCCGCGAGCGAGCCGTGCTTTTCGGGAACAGCGAACTCTTCGGCGAGCCCGCGTGGGACATCTTGCTCGATCTCTACATCGCCTATGCGGAACGGAAGCAGGTCTCGGTATCGAGCGCCTGCATCGGCTCGGCCGCACCGCCGACCACCGGCCTGCGCTGGCTGGGGGTACTGGCAGGCGAAGGGCTGGTGGTGCGCGAACACGATCCCCAGGATCAGCGCCGCGTTCTCGTGCGACTATCGGAGACAGGGATCGCGGCGATGGAGAGGTTCTTCAAGAGCGTCGGCCACATTCCGTGAGCCGAAGCGTCCAAAGAGAATGAAGGGTTAGCGCGCCAGCGAACCGAAGCAGCCGCGCCCGGCATAGACGGCGCTGGCGCCGAGTTCTTCTTCGATCCGGATCAGCTGGTTGTATTTCGCGAGCCGGTCCGAACGCGCGAGCGAGCCGGTCTTGATCTGCCCGCAATTGGTCGCGACCGCGAGATCGGCGATGGTCGCATCCTCTGTCTCGCCCGAACGATGGCTCATCACGCTGGTGTAGCGCGTGCGGTGGGCCATATCGACCGCAGCAAGCGTTTCGGTCAGCGTGCCGATCTGGTTGACTTTCACCAGCAGCGAATTGGCGAGGCCGCGCTCGATCCCGTCGGAAAGACGCGCCGGATTGGTTACGAAGAGGTCGTCTCCGACCAGTTGCACCTTGTCGCCGATCGCGTCGGTAACCGCCTTCCAGCCTTCGAAATCGTCCTCGCTCATGCCGTCTTCGATCGACATGATCGGATAATCGTCGCACAGCTTGGCGAGGTAATCGGCCATGCCGGCGCCATCGAGGCTGAGGCCCTCGCCCGAAATCTCGTATTTGCCATCCTTGAAGAACTCGGTCGCGGCGCAATCCAGCGCGAGCACGATATCGTCGCCCGGCTTGAATCCGGCCTGTTCGATCGAGGCCATGATGAAATCGAGCGCAGCGCGCGTGCTGGCAAGGTCGGGCGCAAATCCGCCTTCATCGCCCACGCTGGTCGCGAGCCCCTTGTCGTGAAGCCCCTTTTTCAGCGTGTGGAACACTTCCGATCCCCAGCGGACCGCCTCGGCAAGGCTGTCCGCGCCGACCGGCATGATCATGAATTCCTGAATGTCGATCGGGTTGTCGGCGTGCTCCCCGCCATTGATGATGTTCATCATCGGCGCCGGAAGCACATGCGCCGAAACGCCGCCGAGATACGAATAGAGCGGCAGGCCGCGCGCATTCGCAGCGGCCTTGGCCACCGCAAGGCTGGTCCCGAGGATCGCATTCGCGCCCAGACGTCCCTTGTTCGGGGTATCGTCGAGCGCAATCATGGAAAGGTCGATATCGCGCTGGTCCTCTGCATCGAAAGCACCGATCAGCAGGTCGCGGATCTCGGTGTTGACCGCCTCGACCGCCTTGAGCACGCCCTTGCCCTTGTAACGCGTCTTGTCTCCGTCGCGCAGCTCGACCGCTTCATGCGCTCCGGTCGAGGCGCCCGAAGGCACCGCGGCGCGTCCGAAACTGCCGTCGTCGAGCAGAACATCCACTTCGACGGTGGGGTTGCCGCGGCTGTCGAGAATTTCGCGTCCATGCAGGTCGATAATCGCGGTCATGCTTGGCTCCGGTTGAAACGTGTGGTATGAATATAACACACCCTGATCGCTACGGGTCGGGGCGCGTGTCTCGTCCTCTTGACCGGAACCCCTATTCACCGGAACATCGGGGCGCAAGATGCATTGGTATGTAAAGAGCAACCCCGCGTATTCCTCTCGCGAAAAGCACGAAATTGGAGGGCAAGGAGAAAACAATGGCTGAGACGAAAACCACCAAGACCCCCGCGAAAACATCGGCAAAGGGTTCGACCAGTAAGTCGGGTTCGACCAAGAAGGCCGCTCCCAAGAAGACCGGCGCTAGCGATAAACCGGCAGACGAAGCGAAGAGCCGCTTCAATGCCGCTCTCGAAGAGGCTAAGGCTGGCGCGGCAGCACTGCGCGCCGAAGCCGGTTCGCGAGCAGGCGAATATCGCGAGCAAGCGAAGAGCAAGGGAGACGAATTCTTGGACGAAGCACGCGTTTACGGCGAAAAGGCCAAGAATCGCGCAGGCGAATTGGCGACCGAGGCCAAGTCCGCAACCAGTGACGGCATCGCCTCGATCGGCAAAGTCATTGCCGAAACCGCACCGCAGATCGATGAACGTCTCGGCGAGCAGTATGGCGATTATGCTCGCAAGGCATCGCGCAGCCTCGCGGAGACATCCGCAAAGCTCGACTCCAAGAGTGTCGAGGATCTCGGCGAGGATGCCCGCGAATTCGTCCGCAAGAGCCCCGGCGTGGCCGTGGGTATCGCAGCCGTCGCAGGTTTCCTGATCGCGCGGATGTTCCGCGGTTCGCGCGACTGAGCCAGACTATTCCGGGGGGAAGTGAATGCGTGATGACGATCGGCCCACGGGGCGCGAGCAGGATGCTCCCGAACCGTCGGCCTCCGATGATGCAGACGCTTCCTCCGATATTCCGGAGAGCGAGGACGAGGATTTTCTCGACGAGTCGCTGACCGAAGAGCTCGCCGCGCTCTTGGAAGATGGGCGTACTTACGCCGAAGCCGAGCTCGCTTTCCAGAAGACCCGCGCGAAGCTCGCAGGAAAGAATGTCGGCAGCGCGCTCGGCCTGCTCACGGTTGCCATCATCACGCTGCACATCGCAGTGCTGGCGCTCGCCGTGGGCCTCGTGATCGCGCTCGAGCCGCTGGTCACGATCTGGGGTGCGATCGGTATCGTGGTCGGCGTGCTCCTGCTCCTCACCGTAATGTTGGCGCTCGCCGCCAAGAGCCGGATCGGTCGATTGAATATCCTGTTCGGATCGGACGACGACACATGAGCAAGATCGATCAACGCTTCTACGAAGATCGCGCCCTCCGCGATGCGGCCAAGGCCGTGCTGCTGGCGGATATCGAACACGCCAGAACAACGTTTTCAGGCAAGGGCCTTGCCGAACGCGTGACCGGCCGGGTCGGCGAAGGCGCGAAAGACGTATTCGAGGTCGCGAAGACCCACACTCAAGACAATCGCGGCATCATCGCCTTGCTGATGGGCGCCGTGCTGCTTTGGTTCGCTCGCGAACCGATCCTCGATATCCTCGCCGAAGGCCTCGATGAGCCCGAAGATCGGTCTGAAAACCTTGCGGACGAAGTCGAAGGCTCCGCCGACATGGAAACGGCTGAAGATCCAAACCCTAACCCTACCCCGCCCGGAGAATCCGATGACTGACATGCACATTCCAGCAAGCGAAAAGCGCGACGAGCTGCGCGCGAAAATCGAAGCGAGCGAACGTCGCATCGCCGAGCGCACTTTCGCCGACCAGGCCAAGGAAGTCGCCGATTCGGCAGCAAAGTTCACCAAAGACAATCCGCTCACCGTTATTGGCGGCGCAGTGGCGATCGGCCTCCTGCTCGGCCTCGCCACGCCTCCGGGCCGTCGGCTGGCGCGGAGCGCTGCAAGCGGGACGGCGAACGCGGTCGGTAGCGCCGCAAAAGGCACCGCCGACATCGCCCGCAACGCGTCGATGAAGCAGGTCAACCGGTTCGGCTCGCTGATCAGCGATGCCGTGATAGCCTATGGCATCAAGCTGATCGATCAGGCGATGGATACCGCGCGGGCCGGCAAAGACAAAGCCGAAGACCTGAGCGACAGCGCCAGTTCCAAGGCCCGGCAAGTCCGGCGGGACGCCGAATACCACGCCGGAAACGCGCTCGACAAAACCCGCACCATGACCCGCCGCTCACGCCGCCGCGCCGAACGCGCCGTGCGCGACATCAAGGGGCGGGTGACGAACTAGCGCATAGCATTGCGTACACCTTGCCCTTGGCGGAGCTAGCGCTTAGGGGCGCGTGGATTTTCGAAATTCTCCTCCCCAAGGAAACGCATCATGGAAGAAACAACTCCGAAACAGCGGCTCCATCTCGTGATGGGCGGGCGCGTCACCGACCCGCGCGGTCTCGAGTTCCAGGATCCGGAAAGCCTGCACGTGGTCGGCGTTTTCAGCTCCTACGACGACGCAGTCGAGGCATGGCGCGGGCAGGCGCAGCGCACCGTCGACGATGCGGAGATGAAGTACGTGGTCGTCCACATCCACAAATTGCTGACCCCCGACGACTGAGCGAAAGCAGCCCTGGGCCGACGTGGCCTATGCGATTCGCCCTTTTCAGGAAGAAGACGCTCCGGCGCTCGCCGACCTGACGCTCACGGCAATCCGTTCTATCGGCCGCCATCGTTACACTGCCGAGCAGGTCGACAAGTGGGCGGCGCGACACCCCGGACCCGAGCGGTTTGTGCAAAGAGCGCGAAAGGGCGCGCACATTCTGGTCGCCGTTGAAGTCGATGGTCGCGCCGTGGCCTACTCGCTGCTCGAGCCGGACGGCCACCTCGACATGCTCTATTGCCACCCGGACCACACGCGACGACGACTGGCGGACGAGTTACTCGCCGCTTCCGAGCAGCTTGCCCGGTCCAAATCGATGCCGCGACTTTACACCGAGGCGAGCGAACTCGCCCGCCCCGCGTTCGAACGCGCCGGATACGAGGTGAAGCATCGCCGCGATTTCGAAATCGACGGTGTGCCCATCCACAACTATGCGATGGAAAAGCCCCTCGATTGAGGGGTTTTGCCTCGAATGTTCAGACGAATTCGATCTTGCTGACGAGATAGAATTTGTCGCCCGAGGGAACGGTGACCTCGATCTCG
Organism: Erythrobacter sp. GH1-10; assembly: GCF_045363165.1. Classification (NCBI taxonomy): domain Bacteria; kingdom Pseudomonadati; phylum Pseudomonadota; class Alphaproteobacteria; order Sphingomonadales; family Erythrobacteraceae; genus Erythrobacter; species Erythrobacter sp. GH1-10. Next base: position 1,913,286 of record NZ_JBJFLP010000001.1, read on the forward strand.
TCATCGACCTGCTTGCCGATCATCGCCCGCGCCAGCGGCGAGGTATAGGAGATGCGACCCTTGTTCGCATCCGCCTCGGTCTGGCCGACGATCTGGTACTTGATCGGCTTGTCGTCCTCATCGAGCAGCGTCACGGTCGCACCGAAGATGATCTTGTCGCCCGAAAGCGTCGCCGGATCGATGATCTGCGCGCGGCTGACCTTGTCCTCAAGATCGGATATCTGCGCCTCGACCTGGCCCTGACGCTCCTTCGCGGCATGGTATTCGGCATTTTCCGACAGGTCGCCGTGCGCCCGAGCTTCCTCGATCGCGTCGACGATCTTGGGGCGTTCGGCCCGCAACGCCTTGAGATCGGCGGTCAGACGCTCATACCCTTCGGCGAGCATCGGGACCTTTTCCATCGTTGCCATTCCCGTTTCTTTCCTTCTGGGTCCCACCCGATTGTATTTGCGTCATTTCGAGTGCCTCCGCCTCGCCCGAGGCGGTGAAAAAGCAACGAAATGTCGGGAAGGACGGCGTGTATTGCTCAGCTATAATAGTCTTGCAAACAGCGGACTTCAAGCTGATCCGGCTTAATCGCCGCAATTGCCTGCGCCGCAGCCAGCGAAGCGGCGGCCGTGGTGTAGTACGGCACCTTCTTCTCTAGCGCGCTTGCACGAATCGATTTTGAGTCGAGCAAGGACTGCCAGCCTTCGGTGGTGTTGAAGATCAGCGCGATCTCGCCGTCGATGATCTTGTCGACGATATGCGGCTGCCCTTCGGCGACCTTGTTGATCCGCTCGACGGCGAGGCCCTGTTCGCTCAGATAGGTCTGGGTTCCGCCTGTGGCGACGATAGTGAAGCCCTCTTCGATCAATGTCCGGACTGCGGGCACGATAACCTGCTTGTCAGTGTCCTTGACCGACACGAAGACCGTGCCTTTGCGCGGAAGGGCCATTCCGGCGCCGAGCTGCGACTTGAGGAAGGCAGCGGGGAACGTCTTGTCGATCCCCATGACTTCGCCGGTCGATTTCATCTCCGGTGTCAGCACAGGGTCCGCGCCGGGGAACCGGCTGAAGGGGAAGACCGCCTCCTTGACTGCCATATAGGGCAGGTCGCGCTTGAACGGCTCGAAATCGGCGAGTTTCGTGCCCGCCATCACCCGCGCGGCAATCTTTGCGACCGGCTGGCCGATCGCCTTGGCGACGAATGGCACGGTGCGGCTCGCCCGCGGATTGACCTCGATCAGGTAGACTTCTCCGTCCTTCACCGCGAACTGGACGTTCATCAGCCCGCGCACCTTGAGCGCAGTGGCAAGAGCATCGGCCTGACGCTCCATTTCCTCGACGATTTCGGGCGGAAGCGAATAGGGCGGCAGCGTGCAGGCGCTGTCGCCCGAGTGCACGCCGGCTTCCTCGATGTGCTGCATCACGCCCGCGATCCGCACCTCGTCGCCGTCGCACAGCGCGTCGACATCGCACTCGATCGCGTCGCGCAGATACTGGTCGACCAGCACCGGGCTGTCGCCGGAGACGTTGACCGCCGTCTTGATGTAGTCATCGAGCTGGGCTTCGGAATCGACGATTTCCATCGCGCGTCCGCCGAGCACATAGGAGGGGCGCAGCAGCACCGGGTATCCGATCCGCGCGGCTACGGCGGCAGCCTCGTCGCGGCTGTAGGCGATGCCGTTGTCGGGCTGCTTCAGCTTTAGCTTGTTGACCAGCCGGGCAAACCGCTCGCGATCTTCGGCGAGATCGATGGCGTCGGGCGACGTGCCGAGGATCGGAATGCCCTCGTCCTCGAGTGCCTGCGCAAGCTTGAGCGGGGTTTGCCCGCCGAACTGCACGATGACACCGACGAGCTCTCCCGCCTGCTGTTCGACGCGCAGGATTTCGAGCACGTCCTCCGCCGTCAGCGGCTCGAAATAGAGCCGGTCGGACGTGTCGTAATCGGTCGAAACCGTTTCCGGGTTGCAGTTGACCATGATCGTCTCGAAGGCCGGCCCGTGCCACTCTTCGCCGAGCGCGAAGCAGGCATGAACGCAGCAATAGTCGAACTCGATCCCCTGCCCGATCCGGTTGGGACCGCCTCCGAGGATCACGATCTTCTTGCGGTCGGAGGGCATCGCCTCGTCCTCTGCTTCGCCGAAGCTGGGCGCCTCATAGGTCGAATACATGTAAGGCGTGATCGCCTCGAACTCGGCGGCGCAGCTGTCGATCCGCTTGAAAACGGGGAGCACGCCCAGCTTCTTGCGTAGCGCGCGCACCTCATCCTCGCTGGTCGCGCCCGCCATCGCCTGCAAAGCGTCGTGCAGCAGACCCGAGCGTTTGGCCTGCGTCTCCGCGAGCCCGCCCGCAACCCCGACCGAGCGTACCGCAAGAGTCGCGAGGCGTTTGTCGGAAAAGCCCATCGCCTTGAGGCGGCGCAGCCCTGCGGCATCGGTCGGGAGACCATCGGCCTGGACTTCGCGCTCGGCGGCGATGATGCCTTCGATCTGGCGAAGGAACCACGGATCGTAGCCGGTAACGTTCTGGATTTCCTCGACCGTGAAGCCCTCGCGGAACGCCTGCGCGACCTTGAGCAGCCGGTCGGGCGTGCGACGCGAAATTGCGGCGGTGATGACTTCGCGCGACACGCCTTCGAGCTCGGGGACGCGGTTGAACCCGTCGAGCCCGGTTTCGAGCCCGCGCAGCGCCTTCTGGACCGATTCATGGAAATTGCGCCCGATCGCCATGACCTCGCCCACCGATTTCATCGCGGTGGCGAGCAGCGGCTCGGTGCCCTTGAACTTCTCGAAGGCGAAGCGCGGGATCTTGGTCACGACATAGTCGATCGTCGGCTCGAAGCTCGCGGGCGTCGCGCCGGTGATCTCGTTGGTGATTTCGTCGAGCGTATAGCCGACCGCCAGTTTAGCCGCGACACGCGCGATCGGGAAGCCGGTCGCCTTGGACGCCAGCGCCGAGCTCCGCGAGACGCGCGGATTCATTTCGATCACGATCAGGCGCCCGTCCTCGGGATTGACCGCGAACTGCACGTTCGAACCGCCGGTTTCGACTCCGATCTCGCGCAGCACCTCGATGCTGGCGGTGCGCATGATCTGGTATTCCTTGTCGGTCAGCGTCAGCGCCGGGGCGACGGTTATCGAATCGCCGGTGTGGACGCCCATCGGATCGACGTTTTCGATCGAGCAGATGATGATCGCATTGTCCGCCTTGTCGCGGACGACCTCCATCTCGTATTCCTTCCAGCCGAGCAGCGACTCCTCGATCAGCACCTCTGTGGTGGGAGACGCGTCGAGGCCTTCGCGGACGATCCGCTCGAATTCGTTCTTGTTGTAGGCGATCCCGCCGCCGGTGCCGCCGAGCGTGAAGCTGGGGCGGATGATCGCCGGAAGCCCGGTGCGTTCGAGCACCTCGCGCGCTTCCTCCATCGTGTTGGCGATGCCGCTGCGCGCGCTTTCGAGGCCGATCGAGTCCATCGCCTCGCGGAAGCGCTGGCGGTTTTCCGCCTTGTCGATCGCGTCGGCCTTGGCCCCGATCATTTCCACGCCGTGCTCGGCCAGCACGCCCATTTCATCCAGCTTGAGCGCGCAGTTGAGCGCGGTCTGCCCGCCCATGGTGGGAAGCAGCGCGTCGGGCTTTTCCTTGGCGATAATCTTGGCGACGATCTCGGGCGTGATCGGCTCGACATAGGTCGCGTCGGCGAACTCGGGATCGGTCATGATCGTCGCCGGGTTCGAATTGACGAGGATGACGCGGTACCCGTCCTCCTTCAGCGCCTTGATCGCCTGCGTGCCCGAATAGTCGAACTCGCACGCCTGGCCGATGATGATCGGGCCGGCGCCGATGACGAGGATGGAGGAAATGTCGGTGCGTTTGGGCATCAGTTATCGTTCTCGTTATCGGAATCGGCGGGAGCGCTGTCGGCGGGCGGTGCCGAGGTCAGATCGAGGCTGACGCTGGTAAGGCGCATCCCGTCCTGCTGGCGCTCGCACCCGGCGCGGATAATCTGGTCGAAGCGCTGCGCTTGGCCGCGCACACGGTAAAGCGCCGGATCGCGGCCGAGGAAAAACGCGCCCTTCTCGTCGACCGGTTGCTCCATGAAGCGCGAGACCGCGGTTTCTTCCTCGTTGGTCGAGGCCATGCCGCGCGACCCGGCGGTTTCGTCTCCGCCGCCGCCGGTCAGCGCCTGGATATCCTCGAGCCCCATCTTGGTGATGTCGTAGGTGTAGGTCGGGACATAGGTCGCGGTCGGATCGGTCTCGCCGATCTTGGCGACCGCATCCCAACCGCGCATCCGCTCGGCGCATTGTTCTACGCCTTCTTCGCCCTCACGCGGGTCCGAATTGTCGAACAGCGAGCAGGCAGGGAGCAGCAGCAGGGCGGGTAGTCCAAAGATCATGGCGGAGCGCTTATTTATCATCGCTTGCCTCCTGCATATCATTCCCGAGAAACCCGAAAGTGATCCCTTCGAGCGATCTGCCTTCCCGCATCTCATCGAGCAGGCAGGAAAAACTATCCGCTTCGGTCTGCGCGTCCTCCGGCGTAATCGTGGAGGTCACCTCGCCGGTCGGCAGGACGAAAAGAACGTCGGCTTTGGCGTCACAGCCACTTGCTGCCTGATCGAGCCGTGCCCGCAGGTCGGGAAATGCCTCATTCTCGCTATAGACTTCGAATTCGAGGTCCAGGCCCGAAGCCATCGCCGGGATCATGAACTGCCGTGCCTGCGGAGCGGTGCGCCATTCATAGGCCCAATAGCGGTAAATCCCGCGCTCGGTATCGGCATCGAGCAGCATCCCGCCCTCCCAACGCGCACCGACAGCCGCATCGAAACGGGCGAGTGCTTCTGGCTCGCCGGAGAGGACGTAGATCGTGTGATCGTGTTCGGCACGAGCCGGAGGATCGGTAGACGGCGTCAAAGTAGGATTTTGGGCGGCAGTGGCAGTCGTCAAACAAAAGACTGCGCTCAGGAAAAACACCCCGTTCTGGAAGTTGCTGACCATCAGCGGGGTCGCTCTTGAACGGGAGAATCCACCATATCAGGGAACCCATTCAATTTCTTAGGTGGCCAACGCTCCACTTCGTCAGATCCCGTGCCAACGTTAAAGTGGCGGCTCGTCTTCGCCTTTAAGCACTCCACAATTTCTCTGTCGTTTCGTCCAGACCTCACGACCACATACGACCTGTGAGACCAGCTATTGTCAGTGCGTACAATCTCAGCATCACAGCCTTCAAGCTGTTCGACGAAATTTGCATACCCTGAAATAATGTCGTTGCCGTCGCCTTGTATCCGGCCCCTCCCACCTCGAATGCCGTCAGGAAACTCGAAAATGAGCAACTCGTGATCGGATTGGACAGTCGGTAAGTTGACCTCGTTCGATAGCTCTTCAGAAGTTGCGGCTGGGGCATCAGCGCAGGAGACCAACAAGAGAATTGAGAGAGCGATAAGACTTTTCACCCCAGCCCCCCGACAAACTTCTCGAACAGGTAGAAGCTATCCTGCGGTCCCGGGCTCGCTTCCGGGTGATACTGCACCCCGAACGCCTTCTTGCCCTTGATCGAAATCCCGCAGTTCGAGCCGTCGAACAGGCTCACATGGGTTTGCTCCACTTCGGGCGGGAGCGTGTCGGCGTCGACTGCGAAGCCGTGGTTCATGCTGGTGATCTCGACGAGGCCGGTGGTTTCGCCCCACCCTTCCCCGACGCGCTGCACCGGATGGTTCGCGCCGCGGTGGCCCTGGTGCATCTTGGCGGTCTTCGCGCCCGCGGCCAGAGCGAGCATCTGGTGGCCGAGGCAGATGCCGAACAGCGGCACGTCGGCCTCGAGCAGCGCCTTGATCACCGGCACCGCATATTCGCCGGTAGCCGCCGGATCGCCGGGGCCGTTGGAAAGGAACACGCCATCGGGCTTCAGCGCCATGATCGCGTCGAACGAAGTCTTGGCCGGAACGACAGTCACCTTCGCACCCGCCTTCACGAGGTTGCGGAAGATATTGTCCTTCGCGCCATAATCGACCGCGACCACGTGCGGGGTCGCATCGCGCGCCGCGCGGCCATAGCCGTGACCGAGCCGCCAATATCCGCCTTCCCAGTCCTCCTGGTGCTCGCGGCTGACTCGCACGGCGAGGTCCATGCCCTCGAGCCCCGCCCATTCCTGCGCGCGCTTGAGCAAGGCCGGGATGTCGAAATCGCCAGCGGGCGAATGCGCGATCACGGCGTTGGGCGCACCGGAAAGACGGATCCGGCGCGTGAGCGCGCGAGTATCAACCCCGGCCAGCCCGATCTTGCCATTGTTCTCCATCCACTCGGTGAAGCGCTCGACGCTGCGGAAATTCGAAGGCTCGGTCACATCCTCGCGCACCACGCAGCCGACTGCGCCTTCGACCTTGCTCTCGATATCCTCGGGGTTGGCGCCGACATTGCCGATATGCGGGAAGGTGAAGGTGACGATCTGCGCGGCGTAGGAGGGATCGGTCATCACCTCCTGATACCCCGTCATGGCGGTGTTGAAGCACACCTCGCCAACCGCGCTGCCGGTCGCACCGAAACCCTTGCCCCAGATCACCGTCCCATCGGCCAGAACGAGGACTCCCGTGGCCCCCTTTGGTTGCGCAGGACGAGTGGGAGCAGAAGCCATTTCTTGGCCCTTCCGAGTCAGGTGTTTCCAGCAATGTCGCTAAGTCTCATCCGCTAGGCCCGGTTGCGGGTTCCGTCAACCTAGGCGTGACGCTGGCAATGCGTTAGAGCGCGCCCATATAGCGATCCATCCACAACTATAACGAACGAACGAGCCAGACCATGATCCGTGACGACATCAAAGCCGCCACCATCGCCGCGATGAAAGCCGGCGAGAAGGACCGCACCGCGACGCTCCGCCAGATCGGCGCCAAGATCAAGGACCGCGATATCGAGGAGCGCACCAGCGGCAAGGACATTCCCGACGAAGAACTGGTCACCTCGGTGCTCCAGAAGATGGCCAAGCAGCGCCGCGAATCGATCGAGATGTACCAGCAGGGCGGCCGCGAAGAGCTGGCTGCGAAGGAAGAGGCCGAACTCGCCGTGATCGAGGAATTTTTGCCGCAGATGATGAGCGAGGAAGAAACCAGGGCCGCGATCGAGGCGATAAAGGCCGAAACCGGCGCTTCCTCGATGAAGGACATGGGCCAGGTCATGGGCGCGCTCAAGGCCAGGCACGGCGCGGTGCTCGACGGCAAGCTGGCGAGCGGACTGGTGAAGGCGGCACTTTCCTGAAGGGCCGCTCGCCCTGAGCCTGTCGAAGGGCTGCACTTCGCCTTTGAAGGAAACGACAATGCTTCGACAAGCTCAGCATGAGCGGAAGGGTGTCCACAGCCGGTCCACCGAAACGTGTCTCGACGTCGCTCGACACGAACGGAGAGGGTGGTACCAGTAGTCCATGACCATCACCCCGCAATGGAAGGACGAGCTGCGCGCGCGGATCACGCTTTCGAGCGTCATCATGCGCACCACGAAGCTCGTCAAAAAAGGGCGCGAATGGTCGGCCTGTTGCCCGTTCCACGACGAGAAGACGCCGAGCTTCTACGTCAACGACCAGAAGCAGTTCTACCATTGCTTCGGCTGCGGAGCGCACGGAGACGTGATCAGCTGGATGACCGAACAGCGTGGGCTGTCTTTCATCGATGCGATCAAGGAACTTGCTGCCGAGGCCGGGATGGAAGTCCCTGCCCCCGATCCGGTCGCGGCCAAACGCGCGGAAAAGCGCGCCGAGTTGATCGATGTGACCACCGAAGCGCAGGACTGGTTCGTCGAGCAATTGCGCGGGAGCGCGGGACGCGAGGCGCGTGCCTATCTCAATCGGCGGGGCATGAAGCCCGAGACCCTGCGCGAATTCGGGTTCGGCTATGCGCCCGAAAGCAAGCAGGCGCTCCCATCCGCGCTGCCCCGGTTCGAAGACGACATGCTGGTCGATACCGGCATGCGCATCCGCACCGATGACGGCACTACCTACGACCGATTCCGCGGCCGGATCATGCTGCCGATCCAGGATGCGCGCGGACGGGTGATCGCATTCGGCGGGCGCATCCTCGAGAGCCGGGATGGGGTGGCGAAATACCTCAACTCGCCCGACACGCCTTTGTTCGACAAAGGCCGCACGCTCTACAACCTCCACCGCGCCGCCCCCGCCTCGCGCCAGACAGGCCGTGTGGTGGTGGTCGAAGGCTATATGGACGTGATCGCCTTGGCGCAGGCGGGGGTCACCGATGCGGTCGCCCCGCTCGGCACCGCGCTCACCGAGATGCAGCTCGAAATGCTGTGGCGCATGGTCGAGGTGCCGGTGCTGTGCTTCGATGGCGATGCGGCCGGTCAACGCGCGGCGATGCGCGCCATCACCCGCGCGTTGCCGCTGCTCGCGCCGATGCGCTCGCTTGCAATCGTGCGCCTTCCCGCCGGTCTCGATCCGGACGATCTCATCAATGAACGAGGGGTGGGAGCAATCGAAAAGCTGCTGTCCGAGCCGACATCGTTGCTCGATTTCCTCTGGGCTTACGAACGCGATGCGCAGCCGCTCGAAAGCCCCGAAGCCAAGGCCGGCCTCAAGAAGCGACTGATGGAGCACGTCGACACGATCGAGGATCGCGATATCCAGGCGCTTTATCGCCGCGAATTGCTCGACCGCTTCTCGTCATTTGCCTTTCCTCCGCGCCAGCAGCCCAAGCGCGGCCCGTGGAAGGGCGTTGCCGCAGCGCCTCAAAGGCTTTCGGGCGATGCGCGCGCAACCTTGCAAAAGGCGATGGCGGGGGGCCAGCGATCGGGCCTGCTCAGTGCCGTGATCGCCGGGCTCGTGCGCCATCCGGAAGAGATTACGCGCCATTCAGAAGCGCTGATCCAGCTCGCCCGCCATGACCAAACTGCCGCACCCGCAATTGAATCGCTGATAGAGCTTGCGGAAACGCTTGATTCGAACGGGGCAAACGCCATATCAGCGGAGCAAGGCTATCCTGCCCCACCGGTCGACAGTCGTTATACCTTCCTTCGAGAAGGAACACCCCCCGGTGAAGCGCGCGAGGAACTGGCCGAAGCTGTATCGTTGCTGGCGCATAAGCCGGCGCTCGAAGCCGCAATGGCGGCGACGATTGCCAGGTTTGACGAAGACCCGGAAGGGTCCTTTGCCGAGCAGGCCCGCTTGCGACAACAGCTCATGACAGTTGACGAGCGCCTGAAGGCATTCGGGCGTAAGAAGGCCGCTCCCGCAGCGGTCGGGGATGAAAATTCCCAAGGGTAGAAATTCGGTGTCGTCGGACAACTGACCGTCAGACCCCGCGAGATGGATTGATAGCGATACATGGCCTCGACCGCTAAGAAGAAAAAGAAATCGGAAAACGAAGATGCTCCGCTGATCGACCTCAACGAGGCGGCAGTGAAGAAGCTGATGACCAAGGGCAAAAAGAAGGGCTATCTCACCTACGATGAGCTCAACGAAGCCTTGCCCTCGGGAGAGATGAGCCCCGATCAGATCGAGGACATCCAGACCGCGCTTTCCGAAATGGGCGTGCAGATCGTCGAAAGCGACGAGGAAGCCGAGGCAGAGGCCGAGCAGGAAGCCGAAGTTGCGGAAATGCAGGTCGGCACAGGCGACAAGAAGAAAGACGCCAAGAAAGACACCAAGGCCGCGCCCGTCAAGAAGGCCGCCACCGATGGCCGCACCGATGATCCGGTGCGCATGTATCTGCGCGAAATGGGCGCAGTCGAACTGCTCAGCCGCGAAGGCGAAATCGCCATCGCCAAGCGGATCGAGGCTGGCCGCGACATGATGATCATGGGCCTGTGCGAAAGCCCGATCACCTTCCACGCCATCATCCAGTGGTCCGAGGCGCTCAACAACGAAGACATGCAGCTGCGCGAGATCCTCGATCTCGACGCCATGCTTTCCAAAGAGCCTCCGCCCGACAAGATGGAGGAAGAGAACGAGGACGACGACGGCGAGATCTCCGAGGAGACCGCCGGCCCCACCATCCGCGACGACGACGAGGTCGAAGACCACGAGGACGAAGACGAGGACGGCGATGGAGAAGGCGGCTCGTCCAAGAAGGATGACGACGAAGAGGAAGACAACACCCTCTCGCTCGCGCAGATGGAAGCCGCGCTCAAGCCAGAGGCGATCGAACGCTTCGCGCGCATAACCAAGCTGTTCAAGACTTTCGAGAAGCTACAGGCCGAGCGCGTCGACACGCTCGCTGCAGGAAACGATTTTCCGGCGGCGAAAGAGAAGAAATACGAAAAGCTCGGCGAAGAGCTGACCGGCGAAGTGGAATCGATGCAATTCCACGCGACCAAGATCGAATTCCTGGTCGACAACCTCTACGCCTTCAACCGCCGCCTGACCGCCCTGGGCGGCCAGATGCTCCGCCTTGCCGAGCGTCACAAGATCAAGCGCATCGACTTCCTCAACGGCTATGTCGGCAACGAGCTCGACGATGCCTGGATCAAGGAACGCGCAAAAAAGGACAAGAAATGGGCCGCTTTCCTCGAGAAGGAAGAGGCCGCGATCGACCGCATCCGTGCGGAGATCACCGATATCGCCGCGCAGACCGGCATGGCGCTCCCCGAGTTCCGCCGCATCGTCAACATGGTGCAGAAAGGCGAGCGCGAGGCACGGATCGCCAAGAAGGAAATGGTCGAGGCGAACCTGCGCCTCGTGATTTCCATCGCCAAGAAATACACCAATCGCGGGCTGCAGTTCCTCGACCTGATCCAGGAAGGCAATATCGGCCTGATGAAGGCGGTCGACAAGTTCGAGTACCGCCGTGGCTACAAGTTCTCGACCTACGCCACGTGGTGGATCCGGCAGGCAATCACCCGTTCGATCGCCGACCAGGCGCGCACGATCCGCATACCGGTCCACATGATCGAGACGATCAACAAGCTTGTGCGTACGAGCCGCCAGTTCCTTCACGAGGAAGGCCGTGAGCCGACTCCGGAGGAAATGGCCGCACGCCTGTCGATGCCGCTCGAAAAGGTTCGCAAGGTGATGAAGATCGCCAAGGAGCCGATCAGCCTCGAAACGCCGATCGGCGACGAGGAAGATTCGCATCTCGGCGATTTCATCGAGGACAAGAACGCGGTGATCCCGGTCGACGCCGCGATCCAGTCGAACCTCAAGGAAACCGTCACCCGCGTGCTCGCCTCGCTCACCCCGCGCGAGGAACGCGTGCTGCGCATGCGTTTCGGTATCGGGATGAACACCGACCACACGCTCGAGGAAGTCGGCCAGCAATTCTCGGTCACACGCGAGCGTATCCGCCAGATCGAAGCCAAGGCGCTGAGGAAGCTCAAGCACCCGAGCCGGTCACGCAAGATGCGCTCTTTCCTCGACCAGTAAATGCGCTAGTGTCTGCCGATGGAAAGCTTGCAGAGCGCCATCGACTTCATCGGCGGTCCTGCCGCGTTGTGGATCCTTGCCACGGCTTATTTCGGCAGCGTGATTCTCGAGCGCCTGTGGGCGATCTGGGGCAATCCTGATTACGATAACAAGGATGCACTCTGCTCGATCGGGCTAAACCTGATGTCGAGCATGATCCATTTCGTCATCGGGCTGTTGATCCCGCTTGCGCTTTATGTGCTGGTATTCGACAATTTCCGGCTGATCGAGAGCATTTCTTTGCTACTCGCGATCCCGTTGGCCTTCGTGCTCCATGAATTTGCTTATTACTGGGATCACCGGCTAGCACACCGCGTCGGGCTCCTATGGGCATTCCACGCGATCCACCATTCCTCCAATGAATTCAATCACTCGACGGCAGCGCGCGGGTTCTTCCTCGATGGCCAGCTCAAGGCGTTTTTCGCGCTCATCGCTGCCTTCATCGGCATCGATCCAGTGGTCTACATCGCGGTTAGCGTGTGCACGAACGCGTTCGGCATCTGGAACCACGCCAGCTGGGTCCCGCGCCTTGGCTGGATCGATCGGGTTTTAATGACGCCGAAGATGCACAAGATTCACCACGCCAATCAGCCGCAATACATCGACCGCAATTATGGCCAGGTCACGCTCCTGTTCGACCGCATCTTCGCGAGCACGGCCTATCTCGGGGAAGAGCCCAACCCTGGTCTGGTGAAGCCCGTCCACGACAACAATCCACTCACCGCGCAGTTTGCCGGCCTCAAGCAACTTAAAGATCGGATGGACGCGGCGGACAAGTGGCAGGACAAGCTCGCCTATTTATGGCGGCCTCCGGAGTGGTCGCATGACGGCGTATGTCGGTCGGACTGCCCAAAATACGCAGTTCCCGCTTCGGCTTCGATCTAGCCCGCTTTTCGTCCTACGACTTGTGGGAAACTAGGGTCTCGCCAGAGCGATCTGTCTGCGATAGATATTGTGCAGTGCAGCAATCCGGAATTCCTCTATGCCAACAATAGCCATCGTCAGTCAGAAGGGCGGCTCCGGTAAGACCACGCTCGCGGTTCACATCGCAACGCGCGCTGCGCAGGCGGGGCACGAGGCGTGCGTCGTCGATACGGATCCGCAGGCGACCGCCGCCGCCTGGGGCGATTGGCGCGGGGATTTCCTGCCCGTGGTGGTGACCAGCCCCCCTGCCCGCTTGGGTCGGACCATAGAGAGCGCGAAGAAGAACAAGGTCGATTTCGTCGTCGTCGATACCCCGCCGCATGCCGATGCCGCCGCGCGCGAGGCGATCAAGGTTGCCGACATCGTGCTTATCCCCTCAAAGCCGCGCGCCTTCGATCTCCACGCGCTCGAACCCATCGCCGACCTTGTGAATTTCGCCAAGAAGCCCGCCTGGGTGGTGCTGAACTCGGTTCCGGCGGGCGCGACCCTGCTGACAGAGGACGCAAAAAAGACCGCGAAAGAGATGGGCCTCAAGATCTGTCCGGTGACGCTGGGTGACCGTGCCGCCTTCCATCGCTCCTCGGCCAAGGGCGAAACAGCTGCAGAGGTCGATCCCGAAGGCAAGGCTGCGAAAGAAATCGAGAAATTGTGGAAGTGGATCGGTAAGAAATTGCCATGACGACAGCTTTCCGCGAAGAAAATTAGCGATTTCGTCGATCCACACTTGCGCCTGCAGAGGGTGCGCTTCAGGATCGCGCGATGCCCCTCAATCGCTCAACCACGCTCGCCGCGCTCGCCACTTTGGCATGGAGCGCCCCCATCCCCGCCCTCGCAAACGCCGATGCGAGCCCGCAAGAGGCCACAGCGATTGCGATGTCGGAACCGGTCGAGCAAGCAGCCGATATCGATCCGGCCATGATGCAACTCGCCGCGCAGATCGTCGATGCCGGTTATCCGGAGGAAACACGCGAAGCGCTGTTCTTCGCCTCGATGGACCAGACCATCGCCCAGATGCGGACATCGCTTGGCCCGTACCTGCCTTCGGACGACCCCGAAGCGGTAAAAATCCTCGATGACTGGATCGAGAAATACACCGAAGAATCCAAATCGATCCTGCGCAAGCATATCCCTTCGATCATGGACGGAATGGCCGAAGCCTATGCCGAGCTCTTCACCGAGGAGGAGCTGCGCGACATTCTCGCCTTCGTCGAAACACCGAGCGGCAAGCAGTTCTTCGATCTCATGCCGCAAGTGATCGGTTCGGCCAGCTTTGCCGAGGCCAACCAGGCCTATATCGACGAGAGCATGGAAGTCATGGTCCCGGCGCAGCGCGAACTGCTCGACCAGTTGCAGGATCACCGCGAGAAGAGCGGCGAACCGCTCGAAACGATCTGACAGGCCGCGCGCCTGCTCCCGACCGTAGAAAAGCCGCCGTTCCGGGGTGGAGAGAATCGCCGCGCATCCCTATGTAGGCGCCCATGCGCATCGCCATAGCCTCAGACCACGCCGCAACCGACCTCAAGGCAGAACTCGCCGAATGGTTGATCGATGAAGGACACGAAGTCGCCGATCTCGGCCCGGATGCGGGCGAGAGCGTCGATTATCCCGATTACGGATACAAGCTCGCGAGCGTAGTCGCCGATGGCACTGTCGAATTCGGTATCGCTTTATGCGGCAGCGGCATCGGAATTTCGATGGCCGCCAACCGGCATCCCGCGGTTCGCTGCGCGGTCGTCTCTGAGCCGCTTTCGGCGGCGCTCGCGCGCGAGCACAACAATGCCAATTGCATCGCCATGGGCGCCCGGCTGATCGGCATCGAAATGGCCAAGAGCTGCGTTGCGACTTTCCTCGAAACCGAATTCGCCGATGCCGACGATCCCAATGGCCGCCACCGCCGACGAGTCGGCAAACTCGGCAACCCGCCCCTCTCTCCCGATCATATCGAGACATACCAATGAGCACCCAACCGTCCGACGTCCTCAACTCGATGGACTCCTTCTGGCACGACGATCTCGCGGCCGCCGATCCTGAAATCGCGGACGCGATCGCCAAGGAACTGAAGCGCCAGCAGGACAAGATCGAACTGATCGCGAGCGAGAACATCGCCTCCAAGGCCGTGCTCGAGGCGACCGGCAGCGTCTTCACCAACAAATACGCCGAAGGATATCCGGGCAAGCGCTACTATGGCGGCTGCGACTACGCGGACGTAGTCGAAACGCTGGCAATAGAGCGTGCCAAGCAATTGTTCGGATGCAATTTTGCCAATGTGCAGCCAAACTCCGGCTCGCAGATGAACCAGGCGGTGTTTCTCGCCCTGTTGCAGCCGGGCGACACCTTCATGGGGCTCGATCTGAACTCCGGCGGGCACCTCACCCACGGCTCGCCCGTGAATATGAGCGGCAAGTGGTTCAACCCGGTCAGCTACGGCGTGCGCGAGGGCGACGAACTGATCGACATGGACGCTGTTGCCGCGACTGCACGCGAACACAAGCCCAAGCTGATCATCTGCGGCGGTACCGCGTATTCGCGCACCTGGGACTTCGCCGCCTTCCGCGAGATCGCGGATGAAGTCGGCGCGATCCTGCTATGCGACATGAGCCACATTTCAGGGCTGGTCGCGGGCGGCGCGCACCCCTCGCCCTTCCCGCATTGCGACATCGTTACCTCGACGACGCATAAGAGCCTGCGCGGTCCGCGTTCGGGAATCATCCTGTGGAACGACGAAAAGTTCACCAAGCCGCTCAACATGGCGGTGTTTCCCGGCCTTCAGGGCGGTCCGCTCATGCACGTTATCGCCGCCAAGGCCGTCGCTTTCCGCGAAGCGCTCCAGCCCGAATTCAAGAGCTACGCACACCGCATCGTCGAGAACGCCCGCGCTCTGGCGGCGAGCCTCGAGGAAAACGGCCTGCGGATCGTATCCGGCGGGACCGACAACCACTCGATGCTGGTCGACCTCACCGCCAAGGACGTGACCGGCAAGGACGCCGAGAAGGGCCTCGATCGCGCCTGGCTCACCTGCAACAAGAACGGCATTCCGTTCGACACGCGTAGCCCGTTCGTCACCAGCGGCATCCGTCTGGGCACGCCTGCAGGCACCACCCGCGGCTTTGGCCCGGCCGAATTCCGCACGGTGGGCAAGCTGATCGCAGAAGTCGTCGATGGGCTCTCCAAGAACGGTCCCGAAGGCGACGCGCAGATCGAAGAGAGCGTGCGCGGACGCGTTTCGGAGCTGTGCGCGGCCTTCCCGGTCTATCCCGGCGCCTGAGACCGCTAGCCCATGCGATGCCCCTTCTGCGCCTGCGATGACAGCCAGGTAAAGGATTCCCGCCCGACCGAGGACTCGACTTCGATCCGTCGCAGACGGCAATGCACGTCTTGCGGAGCGCGGTTTACGACCTTCGAGCGCGTGCAGTTGCGCGAGGTGACGGTGGTGAAATCGGGAGACCGCCGCGAAGCCTTCGACCGTGCCAAGATCGAGCAATCGGTCGCGCTCGCCTGCCGCAAGCGCGGGGTCGACCAGGAACGCATCGACCAATTGATCTCGGGGATCCAGCGCCAGGTGGAAACCGCCGGCGAAGCCGAAGTCGCCTCTGCGAAGATCGGCGAGATGGTGATGGACGGTCTCAAGCAGATCGATTCCGTCGCCTATATCCGCTTCGCCAGCGTCTATCGCGACTTCTCTGAAGCGCGCGATTTCGAGGAATTCGCCAGCACGGTGCAGGAAGCGGCAAAGGACTGACGATGGCGGAACCGCCCGTCATCGTCCTCGTTCGCCCGCAACTGGGCGAAAATATCGGCAAGGCGGCGCGCGCGATGCTCAATTTCGGGCTGACCGAAATGCGGCTCGTCAATCCGCGCGACGGCTGGCCCAATCCCTCTGCAGGACCTGCGGCGGCGGGCGCGGACATCGTTCTCGACCGGGCGAAAATCTACGAGACCACCGCCGACGCGGTCGCCGACTGCGAGCACATCTATGCCACCACCGTGCGCAAGCGCGGCGTGACCAAGCCGGTCGTCGGCCCCGACGCAGCCGCTGAGCTGATGCATTCTCAGGAGGGTCGCCACGCGATTCTCTTCGGGCGCGAGGCATCGGGACTGGAGACCGAGGATGTCGCCCTCGCCCGCCATATTCTCACCGTTCCGATCAATCCCGAATTCGGCTCGCTCAATCTTGCCCAGGCGGTGATCCTGACCGCTTACGAATACTCGCGGATCGGGCGTGAAGTGAATGCGGATCAAGGGCTTGTACAGCCGACCGCCGACGATGAAATGCTACCCCCTGCCCCGCAAGCAGAGCTAGACGGGTTGATCGAGCATTTCGAGAAGCTCCTCGGCCCGCGCGGATATTTCTTGCCAGAGAGCCGCGCCGATGCCACGCGCCGGACCCTACGAAGCGTTCTGACCAAGCCGGGTTGGAACCACCTCGAAGTGCGCACGCTGCGGGGTATCCTGAGCACGCTTGAACGGGACCCGCGCGATTAGGCGCGGGATAACACAATGAACCGCCCCGAAGCGGCCAGCGCCTTCCGTCCCGCCTGGCCCGAACACGACAGCAAGGCCATGGCGCGCGATTTCCTCGTGTGGCGGCACCTGCGCGTCGTGCGGGCGCGGACGATGCGGCACGTACGAAAGGCGCTGAGCTCCGGGCGTCCGCAGCGGCCTGTCGACACTGTTTACGGGGTCAAGATGTGGCCAAACTGGGGCGACAAGACCTACGCCTATTGCCACTACGGCACCTATGGCAGCTATCTCGCCGACCTGCTTGGGGCCATGAACGAGCCGTTCTGCTTCCTCGATGTCGGCGCCAACCAGGGCCTTTTCTCATTGATCGCCGGGCGCAATCCGGTTTGCGAAAAGATCGTCGCGCTTGAGCCGGTGGGGACCACCCATGCGCGGCTTGTCTCAAACCTGACCGCCAACGGGTTGGAGGATCGCTCGGAAGCCCTCAATTTCGGCCTGTCGGACAAGGCGGGCGAATTCCAGATCACGCTCAGCACCGGCCACAGCGGAATGGCGACCCTCGGCGACCATGCCGAGAAGTTGCCCGGAGAGCACCCCAAAAGCACCGTGCGGCTCGAAACCATGGAAACGCTTGCAGGTCACCTCCCGCCCGAACTCCCGATCTTCGTCAAGATCGACGTCGAGGGGCACGAAGAGACGGTGATCCGCCAATTGCTCGGATCGCCCGAAGCCGCGCGGATCATTGCGATCTTTTACGAACACGACGACCGCTGGACCGACAAGGCGGCGGTGAACGCGGTGCTCGACGAGGCGGGCTTCGAACATTCACGCATCTATGGTCGCGGAAAGCATTACGACGTTCTCGCCACCCCGACTGCCCCCTAGCGGTCTGCGGAAAAACCCTTCGCTCGATGGCGTTTATGCGACATGCGCAATGCATCGTGGACAGCCGCGTTTCCGCTCGCTAATCGTGCCCTCCCTCTTCAAGAAACCCTGTGAGATCATTGATGAAATCGACCCTTTCGCTCATCGCGGCTCCCGCCGCCCTGTTCGTTGCCGCTCCGCTCTTCGCAGCTTCGGCTCTCTCGCCCGACCCCCAGGACGAAACATCGCAGGAAACCGCTCAGGATCAGACCGACGAAGCCAAGGACGAGAAGGACGCTTCTGCAAGTGTCATGCCCGAGGTGAAAGCCGAGGAAGAGCGCACGTGTCGTTATGTAAAACTCGACATGAGCAGCCGCCGCAAGAGCAAGGTCTGCAAGACAGCCGACGAATGGCGCGAGTTCAACCAGCGCCGCTGACCGGCCGGTTTCACCTGAAACTTGACGGCGCGCGGATTCCTGCTATTCGCGCGCCTTCGCAAATGGACCCCGCATCCCGGTGAAGCGGTGGTCGCACAGGGCATATCGTCCTTGTGGTGCGATGCCGGGTTGAATGCCTGCCGCTGGGGCAGGTCAGCAGATTTGAAGGATACGACTTATGTCGAAGCGCAAGAGCGCCAAGTACAAACTCGACCGCCGGATGGGTGAAAACATCTGGGGTCGCCCGAATTCTCCGGTCAACAAGCGTCAGTACGGCCCCGGTCAGCACGGCCAGCGCCGCAAGAGCAAGATGAGCGACTTCGGTCTTCAGCTGCGCGCCAAGCAGAAGCTCAAGGGCTATTATGGCGACGTGACCGAGAAGCAGTTCCGTTCGACCTACAAGGACGCCACCCGCATGAAGGGTGACACCGGCCAGAACCTGATCGGCCTGCTCGAGCGTCGTCTCGACATGATCGTGTACCGCGCCAAGTTCGCGCCGACGATCTTCGCCGCGCGCCAGATCGTGAACCACGGCCACATCTATGTGAACGGCGTGAAGTGCAACATCCCGTCGCGTCGCTGCGATGTCGGCGATGTCATCAGCCTCGGCAAGAAGGCGCAGGAAATGGCGCTCGTCATCGAAGCCCAGAGCCTGCCCGAGCGCGACATTCCCGATTACGTCGCTCCCGATGGCAACGACAAGGTGAGCTTCACCCGCGTCCCGAAGCTCGACGAAGTGCCCTACCCGGTGACGATGGAACCGAACCTCGTGGTCGAGTTCTACTCGCGCTGATCGGTACTACCGGCTGAAAGAATTGGGGCGGTCCTGCGGGGCCGCCCTTTTCTTTTTTGGCAAACGCAGGCACTTTCCGCACGAAGCGAGGGACCAGGCGATGAACGTGCTGCTGATCGACGGGCATCCGGACGCAGGACGCTTTTCTGCGCACTTGCTCGACCTTTATGAGCATGCACTACCGCCAGGTTGCGAGGTCACGCGTGTCGCAGTGCGCGATCTCGAGTTCACGCCCATTCTCAAGCACGGTTACAAAAAGCGCACCGAGTGGGAGCCCGACATTGCGGCGCTGGCCGGGAAGCTGGATGCCTGTGACCACGTGTGCTTCGTCTTTCCGATGTGGTGGGGCGCGGAGCCCGCGCTGCTCAAGGGCCTGATCGACCGGCTGTTCCTGCCCGGTTTCACCTTCGCCTATCACGACGATGACACATGGTGGGACCGCAACATGGAAGGGCGCTCGGCCGATGCAATCATCACCATGGACACCCCGCCCATCTTCCTGCTTCTCTTCTATTGGAACTCGATCATCCGCCGCTGGAAAGGGCAAATATTGGGCTTCTGCGGGTTCAAGCCGGTTCGTATCCTGCCGCTCGGCCAGGTCAAATTCGGCGGGGCTGAAAAGAACGCCGCGAAATGGACCGCGAAGATCCAGAAGCTAGCCCGCACCATCACGCAGGCCGAGGCCAGCAAGAAGAAGCCGAGACTGGAGCGGTTCCTCAACCGAAAGAAGGATTAGGCCCGCGTCCGGTCCCATTCCTCGAATTCGTAGGCGATCGAGCCTTCGACAAGGCGCTCCCACAGATCGGCTACGACTTGGCCCGGAATGCCGCGCTCCTCGGCATCCTTGACGGCAGCCGCGATCACCGACGCCTTGCGCTCCTCGTCGCGCACAGCGTCGCGGGTCGGTTTGATCCGCGCGGCGGCGCGCATATAGCCGAAGCGGCGATCGAGCAGAGCGACCAGTTCGCGATCGGTGGCGTCGACGCCCGCGCGGACATCGAGCATCGTTTCGCAGTCGTCGGGAGCTTTGAAGTCAGCTGGCATGCGGGGGCGTTTGGCCTGTCGAACCGGTTTTGTCGAGAGGCTTCCGGCCCCCGATGCACGCTTCATTTCCCCAGCGCGCTGGAGAGAAAGGTGTCAATCTTTTCGAGCATTTCCGCACGGGCATTGCTGTCGCCGAGATCGTGCTGGAGTCCCTCGTATTCGCTATAGCTGACCCGCTTGCCCGCATCTTCGAGCGCATCGGCCATTTCGCGCGAGTGGCGCACATCGACATTGAGGTCGAGCGTGCCGTGGAACATCGCCACCGGAGCCATGAAGCGTTCCGGATGGCGGCGCGGGCTGCCCGCTTCGATATGCGCTCCTGCTCCGATGAAGTCCTCCACAATCTCGGAGCTGGTGTATTTGCGGGAATCGTTCCGCAAGTATCCGAGGTCGGTTACGGGTGCGATGGCGACAACCGCCTTGTACAAATCGGGTGCGACCACTTGCGACTGCAGGGCGGCATACCCGCCATATGACCATCCGGCGATGGCGAGCTTGTCCGGATCGGCGATCCCTTCGCTGACCAGCCAGCGCCCGGCATCGTTGACGTCTCCGATCGCGACATCCCACGATTGAAACCCGTTCTTGCCATACCATGCCTCGCCATAGCCCGACGAGCCGCGGTAATTGGGCTGGAGCACCGCATATCCGCGCGCGGTGAAGAACTGCACGATCCAGTCAAAACCCCAATAATCGCGCGCCGAAGGTCCGCCATGCGGCAGAACGATCGCGGGCAGGTTCTTGCCCTCGGAACCGGGGGGAAGCGTCAGGTATCCGGGAATGGCGGTCCCGTCGCTGGCTGGAAATGAGACGGGTGTCATTCGGCCCATTTGCCGATCGACAAGATACTCCCGCATTGCCAGCAATTGTTCGAGCTGGCGCGTCGACTTGTCATAGAGGTAGACAGTGCCCGGGTCGGTGTCGGAGGATGCGATAATCAGCAGCCTGCTTTCATCAGCGCTCGCCCCGACCACGTTGATCAATGGCTGATTGGGCAGTGCCGCTCCTAAATCCTTGGCGAGCTTGGCAAGCTCGGTGTCGAAATAGGCAATCGCGCGCTTTTCGGTCGCATAACTCGCTCCCACGACCCGGCGCTGGCGTCCGATGCGGATCAGCCCATCGACATCGACATCGTCGCGCGCCAGCAGCATCTTGCCCGCTCCCGGATCGGACAGCGGCACTTCGGCGAGTGCCTCGAAACCGTTCTTGTCGGCAAAGCCGAACGCGGTGCCGCGTTCAGCGTCGACCGCGATCGGTTCGAAATCCTCGACTGGCTCCCCGTCGATCCGGATGTTTTCGAATTCGCGCCAGCGATCGCTTTCGGCATCGCGATAGAGATAGGTGTAGTCTCCCGTCAGCCGGTAATTGGCATCGTATTGGGCCCGCACCTTTAGCCGCAGGCGTCCGGTTTCGTCGGCCACGTAATGAATCGCGCCGACATCGGGCTGTTCCTCGACCCGGCGACGGCCATTCCTGATGTCGATCTCATCGACACCCAGCCCTTCTTTCTCGTTGGCAAGCCTGGTTCCGGTGGAAAATTCTTTCACGTAATTCTTGGTCATCAGGATGCGACCGTCTTCGCCCGCTACATCGAGCGCAACGATATTGCCGCCATCCTGGTTGAAGCCGAGTGCGCGATAGCTGCGCCTGTCCGAAATCTGTTGCGGATCGCTGCCGTCGGCATTCATCGCAAACAGACGCGAATAAGGGATCAGCGTGCCGGTGCCATCGCTGCCCATTCCGTAGATCTGGC
This sequence comes from Erythrobacter sp. GH1-10, assembly GCF_045363165.1. Classification (NCBI taxonomy): domain Bacteria; kingdom Pseudomonadati; phylum Pseudomonadota; class Alphaproteobacteria; order Sphingomonadales; family Erythrobacteraceae; genus Erythrobacter; species Erythrobacter sp. GH1-10. Next base: position 1,934,937 of record NZ_JBJFLP010000001.1, read on the forward strand.
AGATCAATCGCTCGTCGGTGGCCCACTCGCAGGACGAGACATCACCGCTCTTTTCGGTGTTGCTGACGACGGTCTGCACGCCCGCACCGCTAGTCATGTCATACACCTTTACCACCTCGGTGTGTTCGGGACCCGGCGCGATCCAGGCGATCTTCGTTCCCGAAGGGGAAAGGCTGATGTCGAGCACGGAAGCACGCACGCCGAACCGCGCGGCGGTGTCTGCCACGCTCTCGCCAGACGCGCTTTCCTGGGCGAGCAGTGGCTGAGTGAAACCGTTGCCGGCAAGCGACAGGCCGAGTGCGAGCGTGCTGGCAAGCAGCGCTTTCGAACGAATTTTCATGAATACCCCATTAGTCTGCGACGTCGGCACGATAGCGCCCTGCCGCACCCATGCAAGGGTCAATTGCCGAGATATTCTCGCCTGAAATCAATCTCAAAAGCTGCGAACCGCTGTGCGGCGATCGCATCGCGCATGGCCTGCATCAAGGCCTGATAAAACCAAAGATTGTGCTCGGTCACCAGCATCGCGCCGAGGATTTCGCCGGACTTCTGGAGATGGTGGAGGTAGGCGCGCGAATAATTCGCGCAGGTCGGACACGCGCAGCGTTCGTCGAGCGGCGCGGTGTCCTCCGCGTGGCGGGCGTTACGCAGGTTGAGCGGGCCGCCCCAGGTGAAGGCCTGCCCATTGCGGCCCGACCGGGTCGGCAGCACGCAATCGAACATGTCGATCCCGCGCTCGACGGCGCCGACGAGATCGTCGGGCTTGCCCACCCCCATCAGGTAGCGCGGTCGATTCCGGGGAAGCATTTCGGGCGCATAGTCGAGCACGCCGAACATCGCCTCTTGCCCCTCACCCACGGCGAGACCGCCGACCGCGTATCCGTCGAAACCGATATCGACCAGCTTGTCGGCGCTGATCTTTCGCAGATCCTCGTCGAGCGCGCCCTGCTGGATGCCGAACAGCGCCGAGCGGGCCGCGTGCTCCTCACCGGAGTCGAATCCGTCGCGGCTGCGCTTCGCCCATCGCATCGAGAGTTCCATGCTTGCCGCGATCTCGTCGCGCGGGCGGTCGGCACGCGGGCACTCGTCGAAAGCCATGACGATGTCGGAGCCGAGCAGCCGTTGGATCTCCATCGAACGCTCGGGCGTGAGCATGTGCTTGGAACCATCGATATGGCTGCGAAATTCGACCCCCTGTTCGGTCAGCTTGCGCAGGTCCGAAAGGCTCATCACCTGGTATCCACCGCTGTCGGTGAGGATCGGCCGGTCCCAGTTCATGAATTTGTGCAGCCCGCCGAGCTTGGCCACCCGCTCCGCGCCGGGGCGCAGCATCAGGTGATAGGTGTTGCCAAGGATGATGTCCGCTCCGGTCGCGCGCACCGCCTCGGGCTTCATCGCCTTGACCGTGGCCGCGGTTCCCACGGGCATGAAGGCTGGGGTACGAATTTCGCCGCGCTGCATGGTGATCGTCCCGGTACGCGCGCGGCCATCGGTCGCCTGAATGGCAAAGCGGAATCGTTCTGAATGCATGGCCCGAGGGCGCTAGCGGCCCATCGATTCCTTGTCACCCGCAAACAAACGGGCCGACCGTCGGTCTGACAGTCGGCCCGCCGATTTTCGATCGGGTAGGATCAGAATTTGAATCCCACGCCGGCCGTCGCGCGGAAGCTATCGAACGCAATCGTATCGACATTGGCCCGCACGACCAATTGGCCGACCGGCACATCCACGCCTGCACCGACCAGATAATCGCCAGCACCGACATCCGGTAGGAAACCAATCTCGTCGATGATAACCTGTTCGTCGACACCAATCACCTGAGCCAGGTCGACATCGACTTCCTGATATCCTCCGCGAAGATAGACTTTGGTGCCATTGTCTGCGCGATAGCCAAGCCGCGCAGAGGCACCGATATCGGAATCGATAGCATCGGTTCCGAAGGCCGCGTTGGCCTCGACGCCGACGAAGAAATTTTCCGAAATTGGGAAATCGACCGCAACGAAGCCGCCAAGGATGACTCCGTTATCGGTCAATTCGAAACCTTCGAGTTCGGTGTCTCCATCGACCAGACCCAGATCATGGTATCCTGCGATGGCGCCGACTGTGACTTCTGTTCCGCTTTCCTGTGCGAGCGCTGCCTGGGGAAAGGCAATGCCTGCAGCGGCGACGACGGTCAGAAATGCGATCCTGTTCATAATTTTCCCTTTGGTATCGGCTGCTCGGATGTGAGCCAGCAAGGGGAATTGTTGGATCGCCCGCCTTTCAGTCAGATGAACAGTTGCTGCAACAACTCTTATTGTGCCAAGTTTTGGCGATGCAGTGGCAGAATTGCACCGTTTTCATTCGCGAAGTCGCCATCCGGTCTTGAAGATATACGCGATGATCGCGACGCAGACCGAGAGGAAGCCGAGCGTCAGGCCGAGCGAAACGCCGATCGACACATCGGACTGGCCATAGAACGTCCAGCGCAATCCGCTGACGAGAAAGGCGATCGGGTTTGCCAACGCGATCTTGTCCCAGGGCTCGGGCAGCATGTCGATCGAATAGAACGTCCCGCCCAGGAAAGTCAGCGGGGTTAGAATCAGCACCGGGATAATCCCGAGCTTCTCGAAACTGTCCGCCCAGATGCCGAGGATGAACCCGAACAGCGAAAAGCTCGCCGCCACCAGCATGATGAAGCCGATAGCGTAGATCGGATGCTTGATTTCATAATCGACGAACAGCGTCGCCGTCGCGAGGATCACGGCTGCGAGGATCAGACTCTTGGTCGCCGCCGCACCGACGAAGCCGATCAGCGTCTCGGCGACCCCGACAGGCGCCGAAAGCAATTCGTAGATCGTCCCGGTGAAGCGCGGCATGTAGATGCCGAAACTGGAGTTGCTGGTGGTCTCGCCCAGCAGGGTGAGCATCAGCAGGCCGGGGATGATGAACGCCGCATAATCGACACCGCCGAGATCGGGCATGCGCCCGCCGATCGCAGCGCCGAACACGATGAAATAGAGCGAAGTGGTGATCACCGGCGCGATCAGCGATTGGAATGCGGTGCGAAACGCGCGCATCAACTCGCGCTGGTAGATCGACCATGCTCCCCGGGCGTTGAAGCTCATTCCGCCGCCTCCCGCTCGGTCACGAGGCCGACGAATATATCCTCGAGCGAGCTGTCATGGATGTCGATGCCGGTGTAGTCGATGCCGGCGGTGATCAATGCCTTTGTCAGGTCGGCGACTTCTTGCCTGCCCTTCCCCGATCCATCGCCGCCGCGATAGCAGAGCTCGGTTCCGCTCTCTCGCAGCTCGACAGGGAAACCGGCCAGCGACGAGGGGAGTTCCGCGAGTGGCGCGGCGAGCGTAATAATCGCCTCGGTGCGACCAAGGCGCTGCATCATCGCCTCCTTATCATCGACCATCAGGATCCGACCCTTGCGAATGATCCCGACGCGGTCGGCCATCTCCTCGGCCTCTTCGATATAGTGCGTGGTGAGGATAATCGTGACGCCGCGTTCGCGCAGCGCGCTGATCTGCTTCCACATATCCTTGCGCAGCTCGACATCGACGCCGGCCGTGGGTTCATCGAGGAAAAGCAGGTCGGGATCGTGTGCCAGCGCCTTGGCGATCAAAACGCGCCGCTTCATGCCACCCGAAAGCTCGCGGATCTGGTTGTCCTTCTTGTCCCACAGGCTCAGGCTCTTGAGCACTTCTTCGATCCGCGCCTTGTCCGGCGGATGCCCGAACAGCCCGCGCGAATAGGAAACAGCGCGCCAGACCGTCTCGAACATGTCGGTCGAAAGTTCCTGCGGAACGAGCCCGATGCGCCCCCTCGCCTCGCGCCAGTTTTGCGCGAGGTCCTTGCCGAAAGCCGTGATCGTGCCGCCGCTCGGTCGCACCAGCCCGCAAACCGCACCGATCAAGGTCGTCTTGCCTGCGCCATTGGGGCCCAGTAGCGCGAAGATCTCTCCCTTGCGGATCTCGAGATCGACATCGTCGAGCGCTTTCGTGCCGCCCTTGTAGACCTTGGTCAGGCCGGAAATGGAGAGGATCGGTTCGGACATCCCTCGCCGCTTAGGGAAGCAGGAGCGAGGAGTCACCATAGGAATAGAAACGGTATTCCTGTTCGATGGCATGCCGGTATGCCGCCATCATCCGTTCGCGCCCCATCAATGCGCTCACCAGCATCATCAGCGTGGACTTGGGCAGGTGGAAATTGGTCATCAGCCCGTCGACCCCTTTGAAGGTGTATCCCGGCGTGATGAAGATATCGGTGTCGCCCGCGAAAGGCCGGATCGACCGATCCTCGTCCGCCGCGCTTTCGAGCAGGCGCAGCGCGGTGGTGCCGACAGCGATGATCCGCCCGCCGGCAGCGCGCGCTGCATTGAGGCGTTCGGCGGTCTCTGCCGTGATCCGCCCGAATTCCGAATGCATCGCATGGTCTTCGGTGTCGTCCGCCTTGACCGGCAGGAACGTCCCGGCGCCGACATGCAGCGTAAGCGTCTCGCGTCGAATGCCGCGCGCGTCGATCGCCTCGATCAGCTCGGGCGTGAAATGCAGCGAGGCGGTGGGAGCGGCGACCGCGCCGTCCTCCCTGGCAAACATGGTCTGATAATCGGTGAGGTCTTGCTCGTCGACGCCGCGTTTCTGCGCGATATAAGGTGGGAGCGGCATCGTCCCTGCGCGGTCGAGCAGCACTTCGACCGGCTCCTCGCCTTCGAAAAACAGCGTCATGCTGCCATCGGGCAGGCGCTGTTCGGCAATCGCGCTCACGCCGCCTCCAAACACCAGTTGGTCGCCCTCCTTCACCCGCTTGGCGTTGCGGACAAAGGCCTGCCAACGCCTCAGATCGACGCGTTTGTGCAGGGTTGCGCCGATTTTCGCCTCACCATGGGCGCGGCGCCCTTCAAGCTGCGCCGGGATCACCCGCGTGTCGTTGAAGACCAGCACATCGCCGGGCTCGAGCAGGTCGGGCAGATCGCGCACGCCGCGGTCCTCGAACGGTGCATCGGCACCGCGCACGACCAGCATCCGCGCCGCATCGCGCGGGCGGACAGGACGCAGGGCGATGCGCTCCGGCGGGAGTTCGAAATCGAACAGATCAACGCGCACCGGCCATCATCCGATCATTCTGAGCTTGTCGAAGGACACGCATGGCCGCGCGCTTAGCGGCGCGCGCCGCAAGTGGGAAGCGCTACTGGCTTTCGAGCGGCGCGCTCAGCATGTCCGAGGTGACTTCCTCGTCCGCCGTCGCGGGCGCGGAGGGCATGACCGGACGCGGCTTGTTGTCGCTCGCGAGCGAGGCTTGCAGGATCCGCGTCGGGTTCTGCGGCGGCTCGCCGCGATTGATATCGTCCACTGCGCCCATGTTTTCGATCACGCGGCCGAAATTGGTATAGCGCTTGTCGAGGCTGAAACGCGGGTAGAAGACGATGAAGAACTGGCTGTTCGCGCTGTTCTCTTCGGTCGCGCGCGCCATCGATACCGTGCCGCGGACGTGCGGCATCGGGTTGAATTCCTCTGCGAGATCGGGAAGCTCGCTGCCGCCCTGGCCCGTGCCGGTCGGATCGCCGCCCTGCGCCATGAAGCCGTCGATCACGCGGTGGAAGATGATCCCGTCGTAAAAGCCCTGACGGGTCAAGGTCTTGATCCGTTCGACATGCTCGGGCGCCCATTCGGGCATCAAACGGATTTTCACCCGCTCGCCGTTCGACAGGTCGAGGACCCAGATGTTCTCGAGGTCTTCGGTCGCGTCGTAATTGATCGGCGCAAACGTGCGTCGGCCGGTCAGTTGCTCCTGCTCCGACAGCTCCTCCTGCATGTCGTCGGCAGCGGCGACGGTTGCATCGTTATTGTCCTGCGCCGCGACGGCAGAGGGGATGGCGAGGAGCGAGAGCGCGCCGAAAGCGGCCAGGGTTTGCTTGATCATCACATTCTTCATGAATTGGTCCAATTGCTGCGCGTCTAGCCGTGCCCGGCTGACACTTCAATGAATGAAGCGCGCCAATCGACAGCCCAAGTGCCTAAAGGTCGCCCTTGCGCCCGATCTTGGCCACCCGGGCGTTCACCTCTTCGCGCACCGGAGCGCTCACAAAGGGCGTGATGTCGCCGCCATACAGCGCGATTTCCTTGACCAGCTTGCTGGCAATCGGTTGCAGCGAGACGTCGGCCATCAGGAAGACGGTCTCGATGTCATCGTCGAGCTGCTGGTTCATCCCCGCCATTTGGTATTCGTATTCGAAATCGGCCACTGCGCGCAGGCCGCGAATGATGATGCTGGCGCCTTGCGACTGAGCGAATTTCACCAGCAATGCGTTGAATCCGACCACCTCGACATTGTCGAGACCGAGGCCCGCAACCTCTCGCTCGACCATCGCAAAGCGCTCTTCGGTCGAAAACATCGGGTCTTTCGAAGGGTTGGTCGTGACCCCGAGGATCAGCTTGTCGACCAGCTTGGCGCCGCGCCGGATAATGTCGGCGTGGCCGAGCGTGATCGGGTCGAACGTGCCCGGATAGATGCCTATGCGAGTGGTCATTCTCGTTCTATCTCCCATTCGACCGCTCCAACCGACCGGTCGTCGGACAGCTCAACTCTGATTTTCTCCATTGTCCCGCCGTATAGCTCGGTTTCATACTTGCCATCGCCAGATGCGGAAAAACCGACGGTCTCAAAAGACGAAGACAGAGCTTCGATACAGCTTGGCGGAGCAGTGAAAGCGCGAACGAAGTAGTCTTTGCCCTCTTCGGATCGATGCATTGCGCCAACGAGGTCTGCATCCAGACAAGCGGGAGCGTCAAAGCGATCCACGAGGGAATTCACCAGCAAGTGCTTTTCCGGCGTGGAGGCGGGCGCGCGATCTTCCTCCGCCACAGTGCTTTCGTCGCCGCAAGCTCCAAGTGTCACGACGACTACCAGAGCCGCGGATAGACTGATCCTCATCGATCCCGCTCCACAATGAAACGCGCCAGTGCACGCAAGAGATCGGCTTCGCTTCCGTGCGAGCCCAGGTGGCCGATCGCCTGATCGACCAGCATGCGTGCCTGATCGCGCGCCTGATCGACGCCCATCAGCGTCACGAAAGTCTGCTTGCCCTGTTCCTCGTCCTTGCGCAGCGCCTTGCCCGCCTTTTCCTGATCCCCGGTTACGTCGAGCAGGTCGTCGGCGATCTGGAAAGCAAGGCCGATATCGCGGGCATAGGCGCGCAAATGCGTGCGACCTTCGGGCGGGACCTTGCCCAGGATCGCCCCCATCTCGACCGACGCGGCGAGCAGCGCTCCGGTCTTCAGCTGTTGCAGCCGGGTGATGGTGCGCAGATCGTATTCGACACCGGCTTCGTCGGCGACCATGTCCATGATCTGGCCGCCTGCCATTCCGTTCATGCCGCTCGCCTTGCCAAGTGTCGCGATCAATTCGCTGCGCACGAACGGATCGGAACTGGTGCCGCCATCGGCGAGAATTTCGAACGCCAGCGCATGGAGGGCATCGCCTGTCAGAACAGCGGTGGCCTCGTCGTAAACCTTGTGCAACGTCGGCTTGCCGTGGCGCAGATCGTCATCGTCCATGCATGGCAAGTCGTCGTGGATCAGCGAATAGACGTGGATGGCCTCCACCGCCGCTCCCGCACGCAAAGCTGCGGTGCGGTCGACACCATAGAGTTCCGCGGTGCTCACCAGCAGCAACGGTCTGACCCGTTTGCCACCGCCTATCGTGGCATAGCGCATCGCTTCGACCAGCCGCGCGCTCGTATCGTCGGGCACGGGCAGGAAGGCATCGAACACCGAATCGATCTCCGCCTGCACTCGCTTCAACCCGGTGCCGAGCAGGTCGCCTTCGATCCCCACGACGTTCACCTCAGTTGTCCCCGTCCAGCGGGGTGGTGCCGGTGGGCTTGCCGTCCGCGCCGGTCACGATCTTTTCGATCCGGGCCTGCGCCGCGTCGAGCCGCTTCTGGCACGCTGCGCGCAATTGCTCGCCGCGTTCATAAAGCGTGATCGATTCGTCCAGCGGCACGTCGCCGCGCTCAAGCTGCTGCACGATCTGTTCAAGCGCGCTAAGCGCCTGCTCGAAACTCATCTGCGTGATATCGTCCGCTTCGGTCGCGGAACCTTTTGCCTCGTCCATGCGCTTGAGCATTGGCCGCGCGAGACTGCCCGGTCAAGGCCGCCCGACTACAAACGGCCGCCTAATTCGCCTGGCTCAACGGGGACCCGCACATGATCAAATTCGTCATCGCCTATTTCTGCGCCGCCATCGTGTTTGGCCTGCTCGATTCGGTTTGGCTGCGCTGGGCCGGACCCAACCTCTACCGCCCCGTCATCGGCGAAATCATGGCGAAGGAGTTCAATGTCGGCGCTGCAGCGGCGTTCTATTTCATCTACCTTGCGGGGATGGTGTGGTTCGCGATCAAGCCGGGCCTCGAAAGCGGATCTGTGGCAACGGCGCTGCTCAACGGCGTCCTGCTCGGCGCGCTTTGTTACGCAACATTCGACCTCACCAGCCAGGCGGTGTTCAAAGTGTGGGCAACCAAGATATCGGTGATGGACATCATGTGGGGCGCGTTTGCTACGGGCACCACCAGCGCGATCACCACGTGGGCGGTGCTGCGCTTCAGCAACTGACCGAGCGTCAGGGGGGCAAAACATGTTTATCGGACATTTCGCTCCGGCCTTCGCAGCGGCTGCGATCGGCCCGCGTTCGCCGAAGCTCGGGACGCTTTTCGTCGCCGCACAGCTTGTCGACTGGGGCTTTTTCGGGCTCGCCATGCTCGGCGTCGAGAAAATGCGGATCGAACCCGGAGCGACTGCCATGGTGCCGTTCGATCTATATCACATGCCCTACACCCACAGCCTGGCGGGCACAGGCGCGTGGGCTCTCGCTTTTGCGCTGATCGTGATGGTTTGGCAGCGCAACGTCACGGGCGGCCTGTTGGCAGGACTGGTCGTGACCTCCCACTGGGCGCTCGACTGGCTGACCCACCGCCCCGACCTTACCCTTATGGGCGGCGAGAAGGCGTACGGTCTTGGCCTGTGGAATCACCCGGCGGTCGCGATGCCGCTGGAAATCGGAATTACCCTGGCAGCATTCGCGTTTTACGTACTCCGTACGCGCGGACCGATCGCTCCGCCGCTGGTCCTGCTCACGGCGTTGCTTGCCCTGCAGGCCGTCAACTGGTTCGGGCCGGAGCCGGAAACCGCCGGACCCGCGCTCTATGCGCAGGCGCTTCTGGCCTTCGGAATCCTGACTGCTCTCGCCATGTGGGTCGGGGAGAATCGCTATTTCGTGCGCCGTGGAGGCTTGGCGACTCCGAGCGTCTAATCTATCGGGTGCGCGCATGAGCGAAATCACCCCCGAGATTGTCGAACAGCACGGCCTTTCCGCAGAGGAATACGAGCGTGTGCTGCATGCGCTGGGCCGCGAGCCGAACCTTGTCGAACTCGGCATCTTTTCGGTCATGTGGTCGGAGCATTGCTCGTACAAGTCGAGCCGCCTTCATCTCAAGAAGCTTCCGACCGAAGCGCCATGGGTGATTTGCGGCCCCGGCGAGAACGCCGGCGTGATCGATATCGGTGACGGTCAGGCGGCGATCTTCAAGATGGAGAGCCACAACCACCCGTCCTACATCGAACCCTATCAGGGCGCGGCGACCGGCGTCGGCGGGATCCTGCGCGATGTCTTCACCATGGGCGCGCGGCCCGTGGCGAACGCCAATGCGCTGCGCTTCGGACGGCCCGAGCACCCCAAGATGAAGCACCTCGTGCAGGGCGTGGTCGCGGGCATCGGCGGCTACGGGAATTGCGTCGGCGTGCCGACCGTGTGCGGCGAAACCAACTTCCATCCCGCCTATGACGGCAACATCCTCGTCAACGCGATGACAGTGGGCGTCGCCGATGCCGACAAGATCTTCTACTCCGCGGCAACCGGCGTCGGAAATCCGATCGTCTATGTCGGCTCGAAGACCGGCCGCGACGGCATCCACGGCGCGACCATGGCCAGCGCCGATTTCGAGGAAGACGCGGAGGCCAAGCGCCCGACCGTGCAAGTCGGCGATCCCTTCACCGAAAAGCTGTTGATCGAAGCCTGCCTCGAGCTGATGGCGACCGATGCGATCGTCGCGATCCAGGACATGGGCGCGGCGGGTCTCACCTCGTCCAGCGTCGAAATGGCGACCAACGGCAAGGCGGGCATCCGGCTCGACATGGACAAGGTGCCGTGCCGCGAAGAAGGCATGACGCCGTATGAAATGATGCTGAGCGAGAGCCAGGAGCGCATGCTCATGGTGCTCAAGCCCGGCAAGGAAGAAATGGCTGCGGCGATCTTCGAGAAGTGGGAGCTCGATTTCGCGATCATCGGCGAAGTCACCGACACGCAGCACATGGTGCTCGAATTCAGCGGCGAGGTGGTCTGCGACATTCCGCTCGGTCCGCTGGCGGCCGACGCACCGCTCTACGACCGGCCGTACCTCTCGAAAGAGGAATACACGGCGTGGGCAGGCATCGCCCCGATGCAGGACGTGCCCGATTCCGCCGATCCGGGTGCCGACCTGCTCAAGCTGGTCGCTTCCCCCAACCTCGCCTCGCGCCGCTGGATTTCCGAGCAATACGACAGCCAGGTCATGGCAGACACGCTCCAGACCGGCGGAGACGCCGGCGTGGTGCGGGTCCACGGCACGAAGAAGGCACTGGCGATCAGCACCGATTGCACCCCGCGCTATGTCTATGCCGACCCGTATGAGGGCGGGAAGCAGGCGATTGCCGAAGCCTATCGCAATCTCTGCGCGGTCGGTGCGCGACCACTGGCGGTGACCAACTGCCTCAACTTTGCCAACCCGCAGCGGCCCGAGATCATGGCTCAGTTCGTCCACGCGCTCGAAGGCATGGGCGACGCCTGCCGCGCGCTCGATTTCCCGATCGTTAGCGGCAACGTCTCGCTCTACAACGAGAGCAAGGCGACCGGCGGCGGGTCTGCGATCCTTCCCACCCCCGCCATCGGCGGTGTGGGCATCATCGACGACGCTTCGAAAATGATGACGATAGCCTTCAGGAACGAAGGCGACGCGATCTACATGATCGCTCCCGAATTCTGGGCCAGGCCCGATCCGACCCGCTCGCATCTCGGCAAGTCGCTGTGGCTCGCCGAAGTCCATGGCCGCGACGAAGGCCGCGCGCCGCCGGTCGACCTCTCTGCCGAGCGCGGCGCCGGGCACATTGTCCGCCGCCTGATCGAGATGGACCTGCTGTCGGCAGTTCACGACATATCCGATGGCGGTCTCGCCGTGGCGCTCGCCGAAATGGCGATGGCGGGCGGAATTGGTGCCGAGTTGCAGGCGCACGATGCTTATAGCGCCGCGCAATGGTGGTTCGGCGAGGACCAGGCACGCTACGTGCTGACCGTCCCCGCCGACAAGATCGAGGCGTTCAATCGCGAACTCGCAGCGGGCCCGGAGATTCCCGAGGCGGAAATGGTCGGCTTCCACCGTATCGGAACGGTCGGGGGAGACAGCGTGCTCGGCGTTTCGCTGGCGGACCTGAAGGACGCGCATCTCAGCTTTTTCCGCGACTGGATGGAAGTCTAGGCGACGGCAGCCGTGGAGCTGCTCCAACCGATCCTGCACTATGGCGGGCACTGGCTGGTGCCCTTCGCGCTCGGCTGGCTGATCTGGCGCGAGAATTGGCTGCGCGCAGGCGCGGTCATCGCGGCGGGCAACCTGATCGATCTCGATCACCTGCTGGCCGATCCGATCTTCGATCCGAACCGCTGCTCGATCGGGTTCCACCTGCTCCACGGCTGGGAAGCCGCGATTGCCTATGTCGCCCTGCTCGCCATCCCGCGCTGGTGGGCGCGAGCCTTTGCACTCGGGGCGCTGTGGCATCTTGTGGTCGACTATGGCGATTGCGTGATGCAGACTGCCTGACATGACCGCAGGCTATTCCGGAACCCCGCTCGCCAAGAAGCTTTCGCTGAAGCCGGGGTTGCAGGCTTGGTTTCACGCCATGCCCGAAACGGTGCGGGTGGAAATAGGCGATATCGGGATCATCGAACTTCCGGGACCGGTAAAGGGCCTCGACGTCGCGCATGTTTTCACCAAGGAACGTTCGGAGCTCGAGCACCTGCTCACCGAGCTGCGCCACACCATCGCTCCTGACGGCTTCGTCTGGGCCAGCTGGCCCAAGAAAGCCTCGAAGGTCGAAACCGACATCACCGAAGACACGATCCGCGAGATTAGCCTGCCGCTCGGCTTCGTCGATGTGAAAGTGTGCGCGGTCGACCACGTCTGGTCGGGTCTCAAACTGATGATCCGCAAGGAATTGCGCTAGCCGCTTCGCCAGCACGTCCATCCCAGGGCGATCACCCATGCGAGCTGGATGCCGTAGGCCGCCATCGCGCCGTGCAGGTCCATTCCCATGTGACCCGATAGCAGCGCGACTACAGGCGCAAGCCCGGCAATCCATCCGAACCCGGCCAATAGCCGCTCGCCAGATTTCCAGATTCCGACCGACCAGATGGCGAACGCGATGCCGATCCCGATAACGCCGAGTTCGGCGAGCATCTGGTTCGACCACCAGATAAAATCGAAGATGTCGTGCCCGATCTCGCCCTCGCCATAGGCACGCATCGCCGGGAAAACGAACCCGTTGAGCGTGCCGGCAGCCATCGTGGCGATTACGCCTGCCGCGTAGAAGACGGTGGCGATCATCTCGCGAAGCGTGCCCGCGCCAAGCGTCCAGAAGACCGATGCAGCCTGAGCCAGCAGCACAATCATCAGGCTTCCATGCACGCCGGCTATCATCATGTCCGAGGAATCGCCTGTGGGATGCATCGCCATCAGTCCCATCGCCGCGATCCCGCTCGCGATCAGTATGGCGCCTGCAGCCTTGTTGCTTGTCATCGTGCCGTTCCCCTGCCTAATCTCGACGCCTTCGACCATGGAGCGGGATGGGCGGCAATGAACAATGTCGAGCAAAAGTCCGGTGAGCGTGCGAAAACGCGCGCCATGCTGCTCGATGTTTTCAACGAGCTGCTCCTGTCGGGAGAGACCGGGCGCCCCAAGGTCGCCGAAGTGATTGCCGGTGCGGGCGTGGCGCGGTCGACCTTTTACGATCACTTCGACGGGATCGAGGCGCTGCTGAACGAAAGCCTGTCCGGATTGTTCGCCGGTTTTGCGCAAGCGATCGTGACCAGGCGCGATCCGGAATTCCTCGTCTCGCTGATCGAACACATCGGCGAAAACCGGGCGATGGCGCGCGAGTTCCTGTCGGGAGAACGCGGCGATCGGGCTCAGGCCTTGTTTGCCCAGGTGATAGAACGCGAGCTGGATGGCCGACCGGACGCCCGCCTGACCGGTATTCTCATTGCAGGTACGACCCTCACCGCTCTCAAAAACTGGGTTTCGGGCCGGATCAGCGATGATCCGCGATCGCTAAGCGAAAGATTGATGGCGACCGCGGGAGCGATCCTGTCGCAACAGGAAAGCTGAGCGCGTCAAGCCGCTTGCGGCTCCGACAGCCCCACATCCGAGATGATGTTGCCCTCTTCTTCGAGGATGCGAAGGCACTCGCGATAGATCTTGGGTTCGGCGATGTTCAGCCGCTTGCGGGCTTCATCGATATCTTCACGCATGACCGCTTCGACATCCATATGGGCGAGCTTGGCCGCAGCTTTCCCGTTACGCTTGCCCTCGCGCACTGCTGCGTAGATCGGCGCCTTCGTTCCGCTTACCTTCTTGATTTGCCGCGCGCCCGCAAAGGCGATGAACAGCACTCCGCCATTGCGGTTCTGCGAATAGGAGAAGCCCAGCAGGGTCGCCTCGCCCAGCGCGTCGCGCCCGTATCCGGTCAGCACGTGGAACAGGTCATGCGTGTCGCGCAGACGGTCGAAATACCATTGCGTCAGGTCCTGCGGGAGGCTTTCGGGCGGTGCCCACTTGTGGCTTTCCGCCACCAGCCCCGCAGCACTCAGCCCTTCGCGCTTCATGAACGCCATGTAGTGCTTGCCGACCGAGTTTTCGGGGAGGTCTGCCCAGCGATCGTGATCGTCCAGCATCGCCGGAATATCGACTTCTTCGCGCAGGAAGCGCTGGCCTTCTTCGGACTGGATGAAGTCCCACGCGCGCCGGTGGCTGCTCCTGCCCTTGGTCGCCTCGATAATGTGAAACACCTGCTCGGTGTCTTCCTTGTCCTCGACCAGCTTGCCGAAGTGATGCAGCACCTTGAGCGGCTGAAAGCCCGAGACCTTGCGATCCGGAGCAACGAGCGGACGATCCATGAGGGCCATGACTATCTCCAACACACGACTCGAATTAGGTTCGTTATTTGCAACCTACATTCCTGTCAGTTGCTTGTCCATATGCCTATGACGCTACGCCACCCTTTCCTTGCGGCGGATGCCACGCCAAAAGGAAAGAATGCGTGAACACGAAACCGTCCCCTACTCGCTCGAAGCCCTGTCCGATAACGAGGCCATTTCTCGCGCCCGAGCGATCCGCGACAGGCTGAAGCGGCGACGCACATGCCGGTATTTCACCGATGCCCCGGTACCGAGAGACGTGATCGAAGCTGCGATCGAAGCGGCCGGATCCGCGCCCAACGGTGCGAATCACCAGCCCTGGCATTTCGCGGTCGTCTCCTCTCCCGAGAAAAAACGCGCGATCCGCGAAGCAGCAGAAGCCGAGGAGCGGCGCTTCTACGGCGCCGATGGCGCAGATCCGAAAGCGAGCGATGAATGGCTCGGCGCGCTGAAGGAGCTTGGCACCGACGAAGACAAGCCGTTCCTGGAGACTGCGCCCTACCTCATCGTCGTTTTCGCCCAGCGCAAGGGCGGGATCGAAGAGGACGGGAAGACGCAGAATTACTACGTCAACGAAAGCGTCGGGATCGCCTGCGGCATGCTGATCGCGACCTTGCACGAAGCCGGGCTGGCAACGCTCACCCATACACCCTCGCCCATGGGATTCCTGCGCGACGCGTGCGGGCGCCCCGAATGGGAAAAGCCGCTGATGATCGTGGTTGTCGGCCACCCGACCGACGATGCGACGGTGCCTGCCCACGCGCTAAGAAAAAAGCCGCTGAGCCAGATTGCGAGCTGGCTCTAGCGGCTTTCTTGTTCGGCTCGGCAGTCGATTACGCCGAGGCGAGATTTTCGTCCGGCGTGTTCTCGCTGGCGAGCAGGTTGTAGGGGTCGATCCCTTCCTCGCGCCAAATGCGATGGCATTCGCGGTACTTGGTCGGCTCGGGTATGTTGAGCACCTCGCGCACGGTCTCGAGCGGTTGCTTGAGCAATTCGCGGATCGGCTGTTCGATCAGCCTCGGCGCGCCCTTGCCGGTCTTCTTCGCCTGGCGGACCGCACCCATCACCGGGGCTTTGCTGCCCCAAATCATCTTCTTGATGTTCGCCGCTCCGGCATAGCCGATCAGCAGGTGGCCCTGCGTCGGTGACTGGCCGTGGGTGAACAGCAGCACGCACTGTTCGCCCAAGGCATCGCGGCCATAACCGGTAAGAACGTGGAAAAGATCGTGCGTGTCGCGCGAACGCTCGGCGAACCACTGCACCAAGTCCGGATATTTCGGACGACCGAGTTTTTCGGCTTCGGCAACGAGGCCCGCAGCCGTCAGCCCTTCGGTCTCCATGAAATCGCAATACGCGTGCGCAAGGCTTCCCTTGGGCGTCTTGCGCAGCTCGGCGTGGTCATCGAGGATTTCGGGCAGGCTCGGCTCGGTCTCGCGCAGGTATTCGCCGCGTTCCGAGAGAGCCAGTTGCTCGACCCGCGGCATGAAATTGCGTGCAGGCAGCGATTCGTAAATCTTGAAGACAAGGCTGGTATCTTCCTTGTCCTTCATCAGCAGGCGGAAGTTCTTGATCGCGCGCGGCAGCGAATATCGCGGCTCCGGGCGGTCCGGGTGGCGGAGCACGGTGCCGTCGGCGGCGTGGAGAGCGGTGTAGTCGGTCATCATTCTGGGCCTTGTCGATTCATGCTCACGACCATAGCAGCCGCTTACTTACACGAATGTTAATAGCAGAATTGGGTTCCCGATCAAAACGCTTTTTGCGCGGCCGATCGAAAACGCTGCTCGGCTGGTCTCAATCCAACGTCCATTCGCTCTTCGGTATCCCGAGCAGTGAGAGGACAGAGGTGAGGTCCCCCCGATCGATCCTCCCGCTCGCGGCTTCCCTCGCTTTCGGCTTGGCGCGGTAGGCGAAGCCGTAAGTCGAGGCCTCGATCATCGGAATGTCGTTCGCACCGTCGCCGGCAGCGAGCGAATGCGCTTCGGGTCCGAGCTGTTCGAGTTCCTCCAGCAACGTCGCCTTCTTGGTGGAGGCATCGCTGATGGGCCCGGCAAGCCCACCGGTCAGCTTGCCGCCGGACACTTCAAGCCGGTTGCCGACCACGCGGTGGAATCCGAGCTCTTCCCCTATCCTGTCCGCGAAATGGTGGAAGCCCCCGGTCACCAGCACACAGCGCGCGCCTTTGGCTGCCAGAGTGCCCACCAACGTCCTCGCCCCCGGCGTCGCGCTGATGCGCTCTTCGAGGCATTGCGCGATCGCGCCTTCATCCAGCCCAGCGAGCAGCCCTACCCGTTCGCGCAATGCGCTTTCGAAATCCAGCTCGCCCTGCATCGCACGCTCGGTGATCGCGGCGATCTGGTCCTTGATCCCGGCGTAATCGGCAAGCTCGTCGATGCACTCCTGCCCGATCATGGTCGAATCCATGTCGGACACGAACAGGTGCGGTACCTGGATCTCGCTCGCGCTCACCAGCGCATCGCTCGGCGCGAAGAACCGATCGATCCCGGCCAGCACCTTTGCCGGATCGCCATCGGCAAAGCTCAACTGCAGCACATCCCCGCAGAAATCGAGCATAACGGCCGAAGCGAGCGGCATGCCTTCGCCCGCAAAAGCATCGGCCGCGGCATCAAGCCGTGTTTCCAGATCGGAACTGTCTGCTATCAGGCGGGCAATGAGCACCAAATCATCTCCAGCGAAACGTGTCGCGCTCATCGCAGGGCCGACCGCCAGCGGCAAGAGTGCAGTTGCGCTCGAACTCGCCGAAGCGCGCCGCAAGGCGAAGCTCGATACGTGGATCGTCAACGCCGACAGCATGCAGGTCTATGCCGACATCCCGATCCTCTCTGCTGCCCCCAGCGAGAAGGAGCAAAAGGCGCATCCGCACCGACTCTATGGCGAATGGGACGGGGCGGAAAGCTGCTCGGCGGCGGACTGGGCGAAGCGCGCGCGCGAGGTGATCGCCGAAGCGCATGAAGCGCATGCCCTCCCCGTCCTCGTCGGCGGAACGGGCATGTATATGAAAGTGCTGACCGAAGGCATCGCCCCGATCCCGGAGATCGATCCGGAAATCCGCAGCGTCGTGCGCGCGATGGACACTCCCACCGCCTACGCCGCGCTTCAGATCGAAGACCCCGAGCGCGCCAGCGAATTGCAACCCGGCGACAGCCAGCGCATCGCCCGGGCCCTGGAGGTCAAGAAATCGACTGGCGTCACCCTCGGCGATTGGCAGCGCGCCAAGACCGGCGGGATCGGCGAAGAGGTGGAACTGCATGCGGTGGTGCACATGCCCGAGCGCCAATGGGTCTACGACCGCTGCGACACCCGCTTCGCCGCGATGCTCAAGGCCGGAGCGATCGCCGAGGTCGAAGCGCTGCTCAAACGCGATCTCGATCCCGCCCTCCCCGTCATGCGTGCGATCGGCGTGCAGGAAATCGCCGCCCATCTCGCCGGAGAGATCGGCAAAGAGGAACTTGTGGAGCGCGGCAGCCAGTCGACCCGCAACTATGCCAAGCGCCAATTCACGTGGTTCCGCAACCAGTCGCCCGAAGGATGGACCCGCGTCGAATCCGAAAATGTCGATATCAAAGACGTTTTCGCATCATTATTGCGGAATTAACCGTTGACACGTTAGAATGTGCCTTATAGCGCGGCGTGACACGCAGCCCGGCGACTTGGCTTGGCTTCGCAACCAAACGCCGTTACACATTTGAAGGCAACGCACAGGTGAAGGTATCCAGTCGATGATTATCGTACTTATCGTGAAGGAAACGGGTTGATAGGATACTTTTCGAAGTGAACATCCTGATCGGCCCGATGCGAATATCCGCTTCGGGCCTTTTTAATATCTGGGAGAAGTGAGTTGGCGCAGCGCTCCGGAGCCGCCTTGTTGATGGAATGCCTGGTCGAGCAGGGTGTCGAATTCGTGTTCGGCTACCCAGGCGGCGCGGTGCTGCCCATCTATGACGAATTGTTCGGCGACGAGCGCATCCGCCACATCCTCGTCCGCCACGAAGCAGGCGCCGCGCATGCTGCCGAAGGCTATGCCCGCTCGACCGGCAAGCCGGGCGTCGTGCTCGTCACCTCCGGCCCCGGAGCGACCAATGCGGTCACTGGCATTGCAGACGCGTTTCTCGATTCCATCCCGCTGGTCGTCATCACCGGACAGGTCCCGACCGCGCTGATCGGCACCGATGCGTTCCAGGAAGCCGATACGGTCGGCATCACCCGCCACTGCACCAAGCACAATTACCTCGTGAAGGACCCGGCGGACCTCGTCGCGACCGTCGAAGAGGCATTCCGCATCGCCACCACCGGCCGCCCCGGTCCGGTCGTGATCGACATTCCAAAGGACGTGCAGATCGCCGTTCCTTCCGAAAGTCGTTCCTACGTCGCGCCGGGCTCGCACCGCTACGCGCCGCAAATGGCCGCTTCGCCCGAACATATCGTCGAAGCGATCGAGATGATCCGGCAGGCTGAGCGCCCGATCTTCTACACCGGCGGGGGCGTGATCAATTCGGGCCCCGAAGCGAGCGAGCTTCTGCGGAAGTTCCAGGATATCACCGGCGCGCCCGTGACCTCGACGCTGATGGGACTTGGCGCATTCCCCAACACGCACCCCGACTGGCTCGGCATGCTCGGCATGCACGGCACGTTCGAGGCGAACATGGCGATGAACCGCTGCGACGTGATGGTCTGCATCGGCGCGCGGTTCGACGACCGCGTGACTGGGCGCCTCGATGCGTTTTCACCCGATAGCAAGAAAATCCACATCGACATTGACAGATCTTCGATAAACAAGAATGTGCCCGTCGACCTCGGCATTGTCGGTGACTGCGCTACCGTTCTCGGCCAGCTGATCGAGGCATGGGGCAGCCGCAAGCCGCAGGACCTCGGCGAATGGAAGGCCCGCATTGCCGGATGGCGCGCGCGCGAATGCCTCGCCTATCCGGACAAATCGAAGAAGAACCCGGGCGCGATCATGCCGCAAAAGGCCGTCGAGCGGCTCTATGCGCTGACCAAGGACCGCTCGCCGATCATCACCACCGAAGTCGGCCAGCACCAGATGTGGGCAGCGCAATATTACGGCTTCGACCAGCCCAATAAATGGCTCACCAGCGGCGGGCTCGGCACGATGGGCTACGGCATGCCCGCAGCGATCGGCGCGCAACTCGGCAATCCCGATGCGCTGGTGATCGACATTGCGGGCGAAGCCTCGATCCAGATGAACATCCAGGAGCTCGGCACCGCTTCGCAATACCGCCTGCCGGTCAAGATCTTCATCCTCAACAACGAGTATATGGGCATGGTCCGCCAGTGGCAGGAACTGACCTATGAGAGCCGCTATTCGAACTCCTATTCGGACAGCCTGCCCGATTTCGTGAAGCTCGCCGAAGCCTATGGCTGGAAAGGCATCCGGATCGAAAGCGAGGATGATCTCGACGCGGGGATTCTGCGCATGATGGAGCATGACGGCCCGGTGATCGTCGATTGCTGCGTCGCGCAGGACGCCAATTGCTTCCCGATGATCCCGAGCGGCGCGGCGCACACCGAAATGCTGCTTTACGGCGATCAGGTCGAGGGCACGATGGACGACGAAGCGAAAGCGCTGGTTTAGGGGCGATCGAGACCATGAAAATCAAAAGCGCCGCATCAGAGCGCCACGTCCTCAACGTTACCGTCGATAACGAGCCGGGCATCCTCGCCAAGATCACCGGCCTGTTCACCGCGCGCGGTTACAATATCGATAGCCTGACCGTGGCCGACATCACCGAGGACCACGCGGTCAGCCGGATCACCGTCGTCACCAACGGCCCGCCCGAAGTGATCGACCAGATCGAGGCCCAGCTCGAACGGCTGGTGCCGGTCCACCGCGTGACCGATCTCACCACCGCGGGTGCGCATGTCGAACGCGAGCTCGCGCTGGTCAAGGTCGCGGGAACGGGCGACAAGCGGGTCGAAGCGCTGCGGATCGCCGAACTGTTCCGCGCCAATGTCGTCGACACGACCATCGAAAGCTTCGTGTTCGAACTCACCGGCGCGCCGGACAAGATCGACAGTTTTATCGCCCTGATGCGCACGCTAGGCCTCGTCGAGGTCGGCCGCTCGGGGGTTGTGGGAATGATGCGCGGCGCAGAAGGCGCCTAGAAAAGGGAATCCAATGAAAGTCTATTACGATGCCGATGCCGATCTGGGGCTGATCAAATCGAAGAAGATTGCCGTGCTCGGCTATGGTTCGCAGGGCCACGCCCATGCGCAAAACCTGCGCGACAGCGGTGTGGGGGAAGTCGCCATCGCACTGCGTGAAGGTTCGGCCACCGCCAAGAAGGCAGAAGCCGCCGGTTTCACGGTGCTTACCAACACCGAAGCCGCAAAGTGGGCCGACATCCTGATGATCCTCGCGCCCGACGAGCATCAGGCGGCGATCTGGGAGAACGACCTCAAGGGCAATATGAAGCCCGGCAGCGCGCTCGCTTTCGCGCACGGCCTCAACATCCATTTCGGCCTGATCGAGGCTCCATCCGATATCGACGTCATCATGATCGCCCCCAAGGGCCCCGGCCACACCGTGCGCAGCGAATACCAGCGCGGCGGCGGCGTCCCGTGCCTGATCGCAATCCACCAGGACGCGAGCGGCAGCGCGCACGACGTCGCCCTCGCCTATGCCAGCGGCGTCGGCGGCGGCCGCTCGGGCATCATCGAAACCAACTTCAAGGAAGAGTGCGAAACCGACCTGTTCGGCGAGCAGGCGGTCCTGTGCGGCGGGATCACCCACCTGATCCAGGCCGGATTCGAAACGCTGGTCGAGGCCGGATACGCGCCCGAAATGGCCTATTTCGAGTGCCTCCACGAAACCAAGCTGATCGTCGACCTCCTCTATGAAGGCGGGATCGCCAACATGCGCTATTCGATTTCGAACACCGCCGAATACGGCGACATCAGGACCGGTCCGCGCATCATCACCGACGAGACCAAGGCGGAAATGAAGCGCGTTCTCGCCGACATCACCAGCGGGCGGTTCGTGAAGGACTTCGTACTCGACAACCGCGCGGGCCAGCCCGAGCTCAAGGCCAGCCGCAAGGCCGCCGAGGCGCATCCGATCGAAAAGACCGGAGCCGAACTGCGCGCGATGATGCCGTGGATCAGCGCCAACAAGCTGGTGGACAAGGAAAAGAACTGACACCACCTATCCGGGAAGTATGAACCTCTCCCGCACCAACGCGATCATCCTTGCCATCTGCGCGCTCGCGTGGGTGCTCGTGGTCGTCCGTATCGCGCAGCATGAACCCGTTTACGAGCCGCGCGAGATCGTGTCGGCGCGCGACGACGTGCAGCGGTATGCACGCCAGCAGCTGAACGACCTCCAGCGGCGCTCCTTCCATGAAAGCCGCGAATTCTGCGGGGTGATCGTGGAGGACGAACTCGGCAATCTCTCCACCATGAGCGTGAGCGAGGGCGACATCGCCAGCTGCCAGTACGAGTACGAGGGCCGTGTCGGGATTACGCCGGTCGCGAGCTTTCATACCCATGGCGGGGCAAGCATCCGCTTCGACGACGAAGCCCCTTCGCTGCAGGATCTGCAAAGCGACATCGCCAGCCGCATGGACGGATATCTCGCCACCCCCGGCGGGCGGTTCTGGCGGATCGACTGGCAATCGCAGACCGCGAACCTGATCTGCGACGAAGGCTGCCTGTTGCAGGATCCCGACTACACCCCCTGCCCCGCTCACGAGCCGGCCGGGCAATACGATATCAAACGCCTTCAGAAACGCTTTCGCGACACACCCTCGCGCTGCTGAGCGGGCCGCGCGAGACTTCGGAACTCCTCGCGGCGGCAGGCATTGAATTCCTGAAAAAGAAAGGAATTCAATCCCATGAAAACAGTCGCAATCGCCGCAGCCTTCGCCACCGCAGCCGTCACCGGGGGAATCGCCGCCGCTCCCGCGATCTTCGCGCAGGACAGCGCCGAGCTTCCCGGCGCGGTCGACCCCTCGCGCGTGACCGCCGGAACCTATGCGCTCGATCCCGCGCACACGCTGGTGAGCTGGGAAGTCGATCATTTCGGTTTCAACGACTATTTCGGCCTGTTCGGGAACATCACCGGCACGATGACGATGGACCCGGCAAACATTTCGGACGCCGAGTTCGAAATCATGGTCCCGATCGCCGAAGTGACGGTTGCCAGCGAACAGCTCAAGGATCACTTGCTGCGCCCGGGCAAGGACGGCGCGGATCCCGATTTCTTCGGCCCGGAACCCGGCATGGCAAAATTCACCTCGACCAGCGTCCGGCAGGCCAGCGACACCACCGCGGTCGTCTCGGGCATGCTCGAAATGAACGGCAAGTCCGGCCCGGTCACCATGCTGGTCGAATTCACCGGCGCAGGCACCAACCCTTTCAACAACAAGGAAACGGTCGGCTTTCATGCACGGGCGACGATCGACCGCACGCAGTGGGGCGTGATGTACGGCCAGGGTCTGGTCGGAAACGAAGTCGACCTGACGATCACCGCAGGCTTCGAGAAGCAGTAACAGGAATAACGGAGTGTGGCCGGTCCATCCTGGAGGAAGTCCGGACCGGCCACACCCCTAGATGCGCACCCTCAGGCACGAGGTGCGCAAAAGCATACCCGCGAATGGTGGCCGATTGGTCTTGGAGATTTCACTGCGGCGCACCCTTTGTACCTGCGGCGGAGTGTGCGGCGACTGCCCTTCGGGCGCCCGGTGCAAGGGGGGATGAATCGGGGCCCGGGACCCAAAAAGCAGCCGCGCACATCGAGGTATTCGCTCGCCGGAGCCGATTGGTGACAGCTGCGCGAAAATAAGTTTGCAGCCGCCCTGTTGGCGCGAACTGCATCGCTCTCGACAGCTATTGCGCAATCGGCCAAGGCTGCGATCGCAATGCGCCTTTCCGATTGCCACAATATCGACGATTTCAGGCTGCTGGCAAAGGCGCGGCTGCCCTTCCCCGTGTTCGACTATATCGACGGCGCAGCGGACGACGAACTGACCAAGGCGCGCAACACCGCCGCCTATGACTGCTGCGACCTCGTGCCCGATGTGCTCGCCGGGGTCGAGACTATCGATACCTCCTGCACCATCCTCGGTCGCAGAAGCGCGCTCCCCCTGATGCTCTCGCCCACTGCGGTGCAGCGCGCGTTTCACTGGCAGGGCGAAACGGCCGTTGCGAAGGCGGCGGAGAAATTCGGGCTGTGGTTCGGCATCTCCAGCCTGGCCACGCGCAGCATCGAGGAGATCGCCGCGCTCACCAATGGCCCCAAGCTGTTCCAGCTCTACGTCCACAAGGACAAGGGGCTCAACACCCATATGATCGAGCGCTGCCAGCAGGCGGGCTTCGATGCGCTTGCTCTCACCGTCGATACGATCGTGTCGGGGAAGCGCGAGCGATGCCTGCGTAGCGGCTTCACCACCCCGCCCCGCTTTACCCCGGCGAGCGTGTGGAGCTATGCGACCCGCCCGCGCTGGACGCTCGATTACCTCTTTCGCGAGAAATTCCGCCTGCCAAACCTCGATACGCATGTGTCCGAAGGCTCAAGCAAGGCGGTGAGCATCGCGGACTATTTCAACACCATGCTCGACACCTCGATGGACTGGTCGACTGCCGCCGCGATCCGCGAGCAGTGGGGCGGCACCTTCGTCCTCAAGGGCGTGATGAGCGCCAACGATGCACGCCGGGCGGTCGAGATCGGCGCCGATGCGATCATGATCTCGAACCACGGCGGGCGGCAACTGGACGGTTCGCGCAGCCCGTTCGACCAGCTTCGTGAGATCGTCGATGCGGTCGGCGGCGAGATCGAGATTATTTGCGATGGCGGCGTGCGGCGCGGCACGCATGCGCTCAAGAGCCTGTGCGCGGGAGCGACTGCAGCTTCGGGCGGGCGGCTGTATCTCTATGCGCTGGCGGCGGCCGGCCAGGACGGTGTCGAACGCGCGCTGGCGATCCTCAAGGATGAAATCGAGCGCGGGATGCGGCTGATGGGTGTGACCAGCGTCGGCCAACTGACGCGGGAGCGAATCCGCTGGCGCTAGGTTTCACGATACTGCAACATGAGACGCGCTTTGAGCCTGTCGACCAGAGTGATCGGAAGGAAGCATGAAGCACAGTATTGCAATCCTTGGAGCCGCCGCATTGCTCGCGCTAACCGCCTGTGGCGGCGAACCCGACCCCGCGTCCGGCACCGAGGCTGACGATTTTGCTGCGCGCATCAACGGTGGCGGTGCTGCATCGGGGAACAGCCCCCCGACGACCGGCGATGCGCCGCGTCCGATGGTGACCCCGACCGTGGTCGAGCCGCTACCCAACGCCGCTCCCGGCCCCTATGCGCCGGGCACCGCGACCGATCCGGCAGCCGCAACCTGCGATGCCAACAAGATGGGCACGTTCATGGGTCGCGTCGCCGATGCGCGCAGCCGGATGGAGATCGAGGAAACCGCCTCGCCGGGCCGCGAGATCCGTTTCCTGCGCCCGGGCGGCGTCTTCCTGAAGCCCGACGCCTCCAGCCCACGGCTCAACATCATGCTCGACGCACAGGACATCATCCGCGACGCGCGCTGCGGCTGATACAAAACCCCCGCCGGCGATACTCTCGCTGACGGGGGCTTCGCTCCGCGACCCGGCGGGCAACGGTGCTTACTGCTGGGTGAAGTGCTCGTCCGGAGAGTGGGCCGGGTAATTCTCGTCCGCCTTGGCGATGAAGCCGGGGATGTCCTTTTCCCACTTGTCCTGTACGTCTTCGCTGAAGTTCAGGTACAATGTTCCGTCGACGACCTCGTAGACATTGGGGTCGCCCGGCGCGAGCCGATCATTGGCGCCGATCGCCCAGGCGCAATAGCCGCCATAGGCCGGGGCGTATTTCGCCGGATCCTCGATAAAGGCCTTGGCGTTGTCTTCGCTCGCGAAGCGATAATCGTAGCCGTTATAGCGGACGGTGTATTCCTCCGAGCCCTCGACCGGCACGCCGTCGTCAACGAAATAGCTGACCACGTCATACCCGCGCACAGCGAGCGTATCGCCCAGCTCCTGGGTGTAGATCGGGCCGGTCGCCTCACCGCCGAGATCGGCGTAGAGCGGGGTTTCGGCAGCCACCTCTGCGGTCATGGCATCGCCCTCTGCCGGGGCGTCGGCGGCCTGGCTGCACGCGGCGGCGGTGGCCATCAGCGCGATAGCAAACACGGAATTCTTCATCGGGGGTATCCTCCTTAAAACTGTCTCTCGCCGGACAGCCTGTCGCCCGGTGACACATGAAAGTTCGCCGGATTGGCTTGCAGGGTTACAGCCCCGCAAACTTTTCACCCAAAATACTTGAGCCGCGCGGTGAAATCGGCAACAAGATGCGCATGACGCGGATGAGCAGCCTGCTTCTACGACTTACACGCCCTTGGGCGTGAGCGGCTGCGCGTGAAATCGGCGCGGCCCGGCGTTCAAGGGACCAGCAGCCACCATTTCCCGACCTTTCTCCGCGACGAGCCTTTCCGATGACCATGCTCAAAGACCCTGCCCGCAAATACCGACCCTTCGGGCAAATCGACCTGCCGAACCGCCAATGGCCCGGCCGCCTGATCGAGAAGGCGCCGCGCTGGCTTTCGACCGACCTGCGCGACGGCAACCAGTCGATCATCGATCCGATGGATGGCGTGAAGAAGCGCCGGTTCTTCGACCTGTTGGTCGAAATCGGCGTGAAGGAGATCGAAGTCGGTTTTCCCAGCGCGGGCGCGACCGAATTCGATTTCATTTCCGGCCTCGTCCAATCGGGGGCGATCCCCGATGACGTCACCGTTCAAGTGCTTACCCAGAGCCGCGAAGACCTGATCAGAACCTCTTTCGAGAGCCTTGCGGGCGCGCGGTCCGCGATCGTCCACCTCTACAACGCGGTCAGCCCGGCATGGCGCGACATCGTGTTCCGCATGTCGAAAGACGAGGTGCGCGACATCGCAATCGCAGGCGCGAAGGTGATGCGCGACGAGGCGGCCAAACGCCCCGACACCGACTGGCACTTCCAGTACAGTCCCGAGACCTTCTCCACCGCCGAACTCGATTTCAGCATCGCGGTCTGCGCGGCTGTGATGGACGTGCTGCAGCCCACGCCGGACAAGCCGATTATCCTCAACCTGCCCGCGACGGTCGAGGCGGCAACGCCCAATATCTACGCCGACCAGATCGAATACTTCTGCCGCAACCTGCCCAACCGCGAGAGCGCGGTGATCAGCCTCCACACGCACAACGATCGCGGCACCGGCGTCGCGGCGGCGGAGCTTGGCCTGATGGCGGGCGCGGACCGGGTCGAGGGATGCCTGTTCGGCAATGGCGAGCGGACCGGCAATTGCTGCCTCGTGACGATGGCGCTCAATCTCTACACCCAAGGCGTCGATCCCGGCCTCGATTTCTCCGACATCGACCGCGTGATCGAGACGGTCGAATACTGCAACGACCTGCCTGTCCACCAGCGCCACCCCTATGGCGGCGAGCTGGTCTACACCGCGTTCTCCGGAAGCCATCAGGACGCGATCAAGAAGGGTTTCGAAGCCCGCGATACGCAGAACGACGAAGGCTGGCGCGTCCCCTATCTCCCGATCGACCCGGCCGATCTCGGGCGGAATTACGAAGCGGTGATTCGCGTCAACTCGCAGAGCGGCAAAGGCGGCTTTGCGTGGGTGCTCGAGCAGGACCAGGGCCTCAAACTGCCCAAGCAGATGCAGGCCGATTTCTCGAAACACGTCCAGCGCATGGCCGATGAACTGGGCCGCGAACTGAACGCGGCAGACATCTGGGAAGCGTTTCGAAACGCCTACCACGTCCAGACGGAGAACAAGCACTTCCAGCTGGTCGATTACGAGGAAAGCAGAGGCGCAGACGGAACCCGTATCTTCGCCGGCAAGATCGCGGTCGACGGCGGCGAGCAAAGTGTCTCGGGCCGCGGCAATGGTCTCATTTCAAGCGTGGTCAGCACGCTTGAAGATGCCTTCGACATCGACCTGAAAGTGCTCGACTACACCGAACACGCGCTCGGCACGGGCCGCGACGCGCGCGCGGCCGCCTACCTCAAGTGCCAGTCGGGCGACCGGGTGATCTGGGGCTGCGGGATCGACGAAGACATCGCCACCGCGTCGGTGCGTGCGGTGGTGAGCGCGGCGAATTCGGCGGTGAGCGCGTAACGCGCCCTCCACCGCAAGGCTGCGTGCGGTTTCCTACTCGCCCCCGATCGGCCATGTTGCGGTCGAATACTCGACGCCGCTGTTGTGCCGCCCGCAAAATTTTCGAATTGGAAAAGTGTCAACTTCGTTTTTCAGGGCCAACCGTCTGACTTCAAGGCATTTTTCACCCCATTTTGCGGATGACCCACTGTCAACTCTGTCAACTTCGCTTCGCACCGAATTCCGGCCGATTTGCATCCCGCCGCATCGTCGAGGATGAACAGCCGAACCGACAAACCAAAGCGTGGGAGAGACGCCGATCATGACCGAAGAGATACTCGAGCCAGACCTGCCGATCATCGATCCGCATCACCATCTGTGGGACCTCAGGCCGATGGTGCCGATGTTCCCCGAGCCCAAGCATCCCTTCATCGCCGCGCTCGAGGGCAACGCCTATTACACTTTCGACGAGCTGCGCGCGCACCTGACGAGCGGGCACAACATCCTCGCTACCGTCTTCATGGAATGCGGCGCATTCTATAACGGCGCCTATGGCGAAGCGAAGAAGGTCGTAGGCGAGGTCGAGTATGTGAACGGCGTTGCCGCGCAATCGGCGAGCGGGCTCTACGGTGACTTGCGCGCCTGCGCCGGGATCATCGGCCATGCCGACCTGACGCTGGGCAGCGAGGCGGGCGAAGTCCTCGATGCGCTCATGGCCGCCTCTCCCCGGTTCCGGGGAATCCGTCACGCGGGCGCATGGGATGCCGATCCGGAGGTGCTCGGCCCGCCCTTCCATCACCCCGAGGGCCTTTATCGCGATGCGACGTTCCGCGCAGGCTTTGCCGAGCTCGGCAAGCGCGGACTCAGCTTCGATGCCTGGGTGCTCGAACCGCAATTGCCCGATGTGATCGACCTCGCCAACGCCTTTCCCGACCAGCCCCTCTGCCTCGACCATTGCGGCACGCCGCTCGGAATCGCGAGCTACAAAGGCAAGCTGCACGAGCGCTTCGACACGTGGCGGCACAACATCAAGGAACTCGCCAAGTGCGAGAACGTGCAGGTGAAGCTCGGCGGGCTCGCCATGGCGTTCTGCGCCCTGCCGGACGAAGGCCCGGCAGCGGGTTCGACATCGGAGCATCTCGCAGGGTTGTGGCGTCCCTACATCGAAACCTGCATCGAAGCCTTCGGCACCGACCGCGCGATGTTCGAAAGCAATTACCCGGTTGACTACTGGGGTGCGGACTACGCCGCGCTATGGAACGCCTTCAAGCACCTCACGCACGGTTCGAGCGCCGATGAGAAAGCCGCGCTCTATGCCGGGAACGCAGCGCGGTTCTATCGCATTGAAGAGGTGCTTGCCTGATTGCATTTTGCAACTTAGCCCGCACTGACACGCTTTCCAGGAGACCTCAATGCCGCTTCCCGCCCCGTTCGACCGCCTGCGCCTGCCGCTGATCGGATCGCCGCTGTTCATCGTCTCCGGCCCCGAACTGGTAATCGCGCAGTGCAAGGCCGGGATCATCGGCAGCTTTCCCGCCTTGAATGCCCGCCCGCAGACGCTGCTCGACGAGTGGCTGCACCAGATCACCGAGGAACTGGCCAAGCACAATCGCGAGCACCCCGACCGGCCCGCCGCGCCCTTCGCGGTGAACCAGATCATTCACAAGTCGAACGATCGTGTCGAAGCCGACATGGCGACCTGCGAGAAGTGGCAGGTCCCGATGATCATCACCTCGCTCGGCGCGCGCGAGGAAGTGTTCCAGGCGGTGCGCAGCTGGGGCGGGATCACGATGCACGACGTGATCAACAACCGCTTCGCGCGGAAGGCGATCGAGAAAGGCGCCGATGGCCTCATCCCGGTCGCTGCCGGTGCCGGCGGCCATGCGGGCGCGCTTTCGCCCTTCGCGCTGATGCAGGAAATCCGCGACTGGTTCGACGGGCTGGTCGCGCTCTCGGGCTCGATCGCGCACGGGGCCTCGATCCTTGCGGCGCAATCGCTGCGCGCCGATTTCGCCTATTCGGGCAGCGCCTTTATCGCGACTGAAGAAGCCAACGCCGACCAGGCGTACAAGCAGGGGATCGTCGAAGGCGATGCGAGCGGCATCGTGTACACCAATCTCTTCACCGGCGTGCACGGCAACTACCTGCGCAGCTCGATCGAGAATGCAGGGCTGGATCCCGACAATCTCCCGGAAAGCGATCCATCGAAGATGAACTTCGGCAGCGGGGGCAACACCAAGGCGAAGGCATGGAAAGACATCTGGGGCTCGGGCCAGGGCGTGGGCGCAGTTAAGTCCGTGGGCACGGTCGAGGACCTCGTCGGGCGTATGGAGCGCGAGTATCACGAGGCAAAGGTGCGTCTGCTCGCGAATTCCGACTACGCCCCGTGGCAGCCGATGGCCGAGGCCGCGGAGTAATGTTCAGGTCGAGCGCCAGAGCGCTTCGGCCATCGCGTCCAGCTCGGCGAAATCGAATCCTGTGCCGAGCGGATCCTTGCGATTGAGAATCATGCGGCGGCGTTCGTCGAGCAGCCTGCGGCGGAGCGCGGACTGGAGCAGCCGCAGCCGCAGGATCGCTTGATCGAGCGCGGCCTCCGCATCGTATCGCACGAGCTGCGACCAGTGCCGTTCGATGTGCCCGACGCGCTCGATCACGACCTCGTTGTAGCGCCGGTGGGGTCCGCGATGGAGCGGCATACCGGTGCGGATCGTCGCATCGTCACTCGCGGGAAGCAGCAGGCCGTTGGCACGGAAGTCGTCGAAACCGACATGCGAACGCCCAATCCTCGCGAACATCGGCCCGAAGCATTTGCGAGCGAGCAGCTGGCGAGGCAGGAGATGGTGGCGCTGGAATCCCGGATCGAAGCTAACGCTATCGCGCCGGTTGACCTTGCGAAATGGGATGGCCCTGCGCTGGTCTGCGCGATGTATTCGAGTCTGATTGAGCGACCCGGCCGTTCGCTATTCCCGGAATACGCGGATGAACCTGCCGTTTTGCGATGGCTGCAACACCAGCTTGCTCAGATCCGGAGCGGTCACGCGTTCGCTTCGATCAAGAGGTCCATCGATCACCAGCCGATTGATCAAGCGGCTGGCGAGCTGCGCTGCCTCGGCCTTGTCCCCGAGCAGATGCGGTTCGATCCGCAGCTCCTGACCGATCCAGAATTCGAGACCGACACTCTGCAGCGCGCCGTCTCCGGTCTCATGTATCGTGGTCAGGCCCATCGCGGGAAACGGTCCGCCTTCGAGCCATGCCGAAACGATCGATTCGAAATATCGTCGGCTCATCACGCTGGCGATCGGTTTCCACACCACCGCCTCGAGGTCGTCGAAATGCTGGACCATGTCGCAGGCAATCGCGAGCATTGTCCGGACAACGGGTATCGAGTTGCCGCCCCCGCTCAGATGCTTGCCGGGAACCAGCCGCAGTGCCTCCAGCCGTAGAGCGCCGGGGGACTGTCCGAAATCGAAGCTGTGCTGGATATCGGCACGTTCGCACGCCTCACCCGGTGCCAAGCCCATGAGATCGAAGGTCAGGCCATCGCGCAGGAGTTCAAGCCATTGCCGCTCGTCGATGTCGGGCTCGGCAACGGGTGCAGTCCCCACACGCTCGCCTTCGTTCGCAACAAGGTGCGGCGAGGTATCGAGCGGATCGTGGCTTATCGATACCGTGCACCTTGCCTCCGCGAATTCCTTGATCGCAAGGCGACTTGGCCGCTTGCCCGAAGCGAACAACAATTGCAGCCCCATGGCATCGGCAGTCTGCGTCTGAGTGATTGTCCAAGACTCCTTCAGGTCTTGCTAGCGCAGGTCGGTAGGATGAAATTGGAACCTGACGACATTTGTCGACAGCGTCGAGTCCTCATTCCCGCCCTATCCCTAGCAAGTATGCCAGTTCAGAACACACCCATCTGAAGGCCCTCGGCCAGCCCCTCCCCCAATTCGCGACATTCGGCAAGCACGTCTTCAGGCACCTGTTTACGAGCGAGAATCTCCTCTGGCGTCTGTGCCGAGAAATTGACGATCATCGGGTCGGCCACCCGTTTTAGCCGCCAGCCGGTGGCGATCCTGTCGATCTGGCGCTGTGCCCCCTCCCCATCCGATCCAGCGGCGATGATCGTCGCGTAGGGTCGTCCCTCGATCTGGCCCAAGACGGCATAATAGGTACGGTCGAACATCTCCTTCATCTCGCCGCTCATGCTTGCGAGGTTCTCCGGGCAGGCGAAAAGATATCCCCCTGCATCGAGCAACATTCGGTCGGTAACGTCGCGAGCGAACACCAGAAGGGTATTGGCGCCCTCCGCTGCGGCGCGTGCCATCGCCTCGCTCGCTCCTGTGCGGCTGTGCCAGATGACCAGCAGACGGGGTGTTGAGTCGTCGTCGGACATGGTGCGACGCAAGCCGCGCGGACTGTCGATTGTCAATGCCCTGCACCTGTTGCCCGGCGCCGCGATGCGCTAATGTCAAAGGATGGCAACACGGTCGCTTTCGCATGTCCTGGGCGTTTCGGATTCGATTTCAGGCCGCGCATGGCTCTGGCGAGGTGGGACCATGGATCTCGCTGGCGACACCGCCGGTTCGCACGGGCTCGACCACGATATCCTCTCGCAACTGCTGACCACCCGCGGGGTCGCACCCGACGACGTCTCCCGCCATGCCAATCCCACCATGCGCGAATTCCTTCCCGATCCATCGGAGTTCCGCGACATGGACGCGGCGGCAGAACGGCTTGCCCAGGCAGTATTGGGGCGGGAAAAGGTCACGATTTACGGCGACTACGACGTCGACGGAGCGACAAGCGCCGCCCTGATGATCGAGCTGCTGCGCGAGCTCGGCCTCGACGCGAATTACTACATCCCGGACCGCCTGCTGGAAGGCTACGGGCCAAGCGGGGAAGCGCTCGTCAAGCTGGCCGAAAACGGATCGAGTCTGATCGTCACGGTCGATTGCGGGGCAATGGCGCACGAGGCGTTGACGATGGCGCGCGATGCCGGGGTCGACGTGATCGTGGTCGATCACCACAAATGCGCAGCGGAGCTCCCGCCAACCGCCGCGCTGGTCAATCCCAACCGGCTCGACGAGAACGACCTTGCCGCAAGCCACGGCCACCTGGCTGCGGTCGGCGTGGCATTCCTGCTTGGCATTGCGCTGGTCAGGGCGCTCCGCCCGCACGGCTACTTCGACGATCGCAAGGAACCCAACCTGATGGGCCTGCTCGATCTCGTCGCGCTCGGCACCGTTGCCGATGTGGCGGCGCTTCACGGATTGAACCGCGCTTTCGTGGCGCAGGGCCTCAAGATCCTCGGGCGCAGGGAACGGATCGGGATGGCCGCCTTGATGGATGCCAGCCGGTTGAATCGCGCGCCAAAGGCCAGCGACCTGGGCTTCGCACTGGGACCGCGCATTAATGCTGGCGGACGGATCGGCGAATCCACCCTCGGTGTACGGCTTCTTACGACGCGCGATCCGGAAGAGGCGCGTGCGATTGCCGAACAGCTCTCCGCACTCAACGAGGAACGCCGGGCTATCGAGGGCGAGGTTCAGGAGGCTGCAGAGGCGCTGCTAGCCAACCAGCACAATATGGCCGTGCATGTTCTTGCAGGAGATGGCTGGCACCCCGGCGTGATCGGCATCGTCGCGGGCCGGATAAAGGAGAAGACCGGCAAGCCGTCGATCGTGATCGCGAACGACACGGACGGCACCGGCAAGGGTTCGGGGCGCTCGATCAGCGGCGTCGATCTCGGTGCCGCGATCATCGCCGCGCGCGAACAGGGGCTGCTTGTGGCAGGCGGAGGCCACGCCATGGCAGCAGGCCTGACGATCGCTGCGGAGAACCTGTCGGCGTTCACCGAATTCCTCGACACCCGGCTCGCCCGCGACGTCGAACGCGCGCGCGCGACGCAAGCAATGCATCTCGATCTGTCGCTGGCCCCGGGCGGATTGACTCCGGACCTGGTGACGACCCTAGATGCTGCCGGACCCTACGGCGTCGGCTGGCCGGCCCCGCGTGTCGCCGTCGGGCCGGTGCGGATCGTCAAGGCGGATATCGTGGGGAAGGATCACCTCCGCGTCATCGCCGCTGGCGACGATGGCAGATCGTTCAAGGGGATCGCATTCCGGGCGGCGGAAACCGAAATGGCGCAAACCCTGCTCCACCGCAGCAAGGGGCGCCGCTTCCATCTTGCCGGAAGGGTCAAGATCGACGATTGGGGGCCCCGTCCCGCCGCGGAACTGCACCTTGAAGACGCAGCCTTCGCCGACTGAGCGCGGACCTGCACAATTTTTCGAAGAACGCGCGAAACGGGGCTTGACCCATTACGCCCACACCCCTAGATGCGCGCTCTCGCAAGCGAGCGTGGCCCCTTCGTCTAGCGGTTAGGACGCGGCCCTTTCACGGCTGAAACACGGGTTCGATTCCCGTAGGGGTCACCACCTCCCTCCTCCATTGTCGGTCCATCATCACCTGCTACGGCAGGTGAGGTCCTTTCCACCCGCGAAGCTTGCGGTTAAGGGGGCAATCGCAATGGGCTTCAGGCAATCCTTTCCGCTCGCCGGCATCCTCCTTGCCATCGTGGCATTCGTTGCGATGCTGCTGCTTGACGTCGAACCCATCCTTTCGCTCGCCGTGCTCGTGGTATGGGTGGGTTCGCTCGTGCTTGTGTCCGGGCAACCACCAGAGGCGCCGCAGACGGTCGTCAAGGAATCCGTGAGCCTCGATTCCATGCGTGATCTCATCGAGAACTCGGCGACGCCCGTTCTGGTCACCGACAAGAACACCATCGCGATCGCCAATGCTGCAGCAAGACGGGTCATGGGCCGTCACATGCTTGGGCAGGATGCTCGGGTAACATTCAGGCAGCCGGAAGCGATTGCGCTGCTCAACAGCAATCGCAACGGGCGTGCGATCGTGCGTGGGTTGGTGAGACGCCAGGATATCTGGGAAATCAACCGCCAGGCGGTCGACGAACAGATGGCCGTGATCGAGCTCATCAACCAGACCGCCGAAGCCGATATCAGCCGCGCACATACCGACTTTGTGGCCAATGCCAGCCACGAACTCCGCACTCCGCTCGCCGCGATCCTGGGCTATGTCGAAACGCTCAGCGAAAGCGTAGACAGTCTGGACTCGCCGACGTCCAAGAGGTTTCTCAACACGATCGAGAGCGAGGGAAAGCGGCTTCAGAGCCTGATCAGCGATCTCATGAGCCTGTCACGCGTCGAGGCCGAAAAGCACGATCTGCCGCGCGAATTGATTGCGCTCGGGCCACTGGTAGAGCGCGCCGCATCCGATGCGGCAGGCCCCGACCGAAGCCAACGCCTCGATCTCGATCTCGACAGGGATCTGAACGTGCGCGGAGATCGGCAGCAACTCGAACAACTCGTGCGCAATCTCGTGGACAATGCGCTGAAATACGGCAACCCGGATTCGCCGGTAAAGGTCGCTCTTGCCGTCTCGCGCGACAAACAGGCCCGGCTGTCCGTGGTCGACGAAGGCGAAGGTATCTCTGCCGAGCATGTTCCGCACCTTACGCGGCGCTTCTATCGCACCGATCCGGGTCGCAGTCGCGCCTCGGGCGGGACGGGGCTTGGCCTCGCCATCGTCAAACATATCGTGGAACGCCACCGCGGACGTCTCGACATCGAGAGCGATCTCGGCAAGGGGACACGGGTAACTGTGCGCCTGCCGCTGGCCGAATCCGAAGGAAACGATGCGCTGCCCCCGGGAAAGGGAGATAAAGCACCTGCAACGCCGGAATTGTCTTAGTACTGTCTTATTTCTTTAACATGGGGCCATGAAGGGTTTTGACGCTTGACGCGGGCACGCCCCGCGCACCGCAGGCACACTCCACCGGCCTGCCAGATTGCTTCGAACCCTAGAGGCTTCGATTTTCGCATTTTCTACGTCGGGACGCGGTCACGCGCGACGCCAAGGGGAAACAGGTTCACTTCATGTCGCCTATAACGCTCATTCTGATTGCCATCGGGCTGGGTCTTGCAGGGTGGCTCGCAGGGCGCGCCAAGGCGTGGAGCTTCCAGAAGTCGGTGCCGGATGCTCGCCCGGTTGCCCGTCCGATCTACCATGCCTGGTATGTCGCCGTGTGGGTGGTGATCCCGGTCCTCGCGTTCGTCGTGATCTGGTCGATCCTCTCCCCGCAACTGGTCCTCCAGAGCGTACTCGCCTCGCCCGGCGCCGAATCCCTTCCGGCGTTCGGGTTCGAGCGCGAAGCCTGGCTGAACGAAGCGCGTGCTGTTGCCAGCGGAAACTCTCCGGCCGTGTTCAACCAGGGGGCCGAAGCCCTCGTCGAACCGTTCCGCGAAGCCATCACGCGCTACAACATCATCGGCGTCGTGCTGGTCTTCCTCATCGGTTTCGCAGGGGGAACATTCGCATTCCTGAGAGTGAAGCCCGATTTCAGGGCTCGCACACGAGTCGAGCGCACGGTCATGATCGTGCTGCTGCTTGCGTCGCTGGTCGCGATCCTGACGACCTTCGGCATCTTCGCCAGCCTCGTTTTCGAGACCGTCCGGTTCTTCAGCATAGTCTCGCCCGGCGATTTCTTTTTCGGCACCTTCTGGGGTCCCGATCCGATGAGCGCCGCCGACAATCCGGACGGCTCCAAATACGGAGCGATCCCGCTGTTCTGGGGAACGCTGTTCATCGGTGCCATCATTGCAATGATCGTGGCGATCCCGCTCGGTTTGATGAGCGCGATCTATCTCACCCAGTATGCCGATCCGAAGCTGCGCGCATGGGTGAAACCGGCGCTTGAGATTCTCGCCGGTGTTCCGACAGTGGTTTACGGCTATTTCGCTGCGCTCACGGTCGCTCCCGCGATCCGCGATGCCGCCGTGGCAGTGGGCATATCAAGCGCGTCGACCGAAAGCGCTCTTGCCGCGGGTGTGGTGATGGGGGTGATGATCATACCCTTCGTGTCATCGATGGCGGACGATTCCATCGCTGCCGTGCCGAGCGCGATGCGCGACGGCAGCTATGCGATGGGCGCCACCAAGTCGGAAACGATCAAGCGGGTGCTGTTCCCCGCCGCCCTGCCCGGCATCGTTGCCGGTATCATGCTCGCCATCAGCCGCGCGATCGGCGAGACCATGATCGTGGTGATGGCCGCGTCCACCGCGGCGAACCTTAGCGTCAACCCGCTGGACCGGATGACGACCGTGACGGTCCAGATCGTGAAACTGCTCACCGGCGAACAGAGCGCCGACCACCCGACCTATCTCAGCGCCTTCGCGCTCGGGTTTACCCTGTTCCTCGTCACGCTCGTGCTCAACATCATCGCGCTGCGCGTCGTCAAACGGTTCCGTGAAGCTTATGAGTGATACTGCACCCAATGCCTCCCTTTCGTCCGTTCCGGCTCACGACGGCCCGACACGCACGCCCGAATTCGAGAAGAGGCTCGCCAAACGCTACCGCAGGGAACGCAATTTCAAGCGTCTCGGACAAGGCGCCATCATGTTCTCGGTGGCGGTGCTGATCTTCCTGCTCGCGAACATGTTCATCAACGGCATCGGCGGGTTCCAACGCGCCGAGCTCGCGGTAACGATCGATTTCCCCGAAAGCGGCATGGCTGGCGACGCGGCCTCGCTTTCCGCTCCCAGCGCACTGCAGGTCCTCGAAATGCAGGGTATCGAGAATGTCGTCGATACCTATGCAGAACGATCGCTTGGCGAAGCGGGAGCGGCGAACCTCAGCCGGGATGCATGGCGGGACGTTGCCCTTGCCATCACACAAGACCCCTCGATGATTTCGCGAGCGGAGACATTCTACCTGCCTGCATCTTCGGACCTGGCCTCCGGCCTTGCCGGGGAAGGTTCGCCCGAGATGCAGCAGCTGGCGCAGGACCTTGCGGCGCAAGACAAGCTCTCCGAGAACTGGGATTGGGGATTCCTCGCCCGCTCGGACGCGACCAGCCCGCAAGCGGCAGGTATCTGGGGCGCTCTCAAGGGCTCGATCCTGACCATGATCGTCACCTTCCTGCTGGCCTTCCCGATCGGCGTGCTGGCAGCGCTCTACCTCGAGGAATACGCCCCCAAGAACCGCTGGACCGAACTGATCGAGGTTTCGATCAACAACCTTGCTGCGGTCCCCTCGATCATCTTCGGTTTGCTTGGCCTCGCGGTATTCCTGTGGCTGTTTCCAAACTACCGGTCTGCACCGCTGATCGGCGGGATGACGCTGGCACTGATGACGATGCCCGTGATCGTGATTTCCGGCCGCAACGCGATCAAGGCCGTGCCGCCTTCGATCCGCGACGGGGCGCTCGCCGTTGGTGCATCGCCGGTGCAGGTCGTGTTCCACCACGTTCTGCCGCTTGCGATGCCAGGCATGCTGACCGGCACGATCATCGGCATGGCGCGCGCGCTCGGCGAAACCGCGCCGCTGCTGCTGATCGGGATGCGCGCTTTCGTTGCCACCCCGCCTGACGGATTTACCTCGCCGTCCACCGTCCTGCCGATGCAGATCTTCCTGTGGTCGGACGAAATCGACCGCGGCTTTGTCGAGCGCACCAGCGCCGCTATCATAGTACTCCTGCTGTTCCTCCTGGTGATGAACGGCCTCGCCATCTACCTCCGCAACAAGTTCGAGAAGACCTGGTGACTGTCATTCACGAAAACATGGACGATACCGGCGCCAAGATGAGCGCTCGCAACGTCTCGGTCTATTATGGCGACAAGAAGGCGATCGATAACGTTTCGATCGACATCTCGCCGCAATATGTGACCGCCTTCATCGGCCCTTCGGGCTGCGGCAAATCGACCTTCCTGCGCTGTTTCAACCGCATGAACGACACAATCCCGATCGCGAGAGTCGAAGGATCGATCGAGCTCGAGGGCGAGGATATCCTCGGCAACAGCATGGATGTCGTGCAATTGCGCGCGCGGGTCGGCATGGTGTTCCAGAAGCCGAACCCCTTCCCCAAGTCGATTTACGACAACATCGCCTATGGCCCGAAGATTCACGGCCTTGCCGAAAAGAAGCCCGATCTCGATGCGATCGTGGAGAGGTCGCTGACCCGCGCCGGTCTGTG
This sequence comes from Erythrobacter sp. GH1-10, assembly GCF_045363165.1. Classification (NCBI taxonomy): domain Bacteria; kingdom Pseudomonadati; phylum Pseudomonadota; class Alphaproteobacteria; order Sphingomonadales; family Erythrobacteraceae; genus Erythrobacter; species Erythrobacter sp. GH1-10. The sequence goes on from NZ_JBJFLP010000001.1 coordinate 1,973,394, forward strand.
GGAAGAGGTGAAGGACCGCCTCGAGGATTCGGGCACGGCGCTTTCGGGCGGTCAACAGCAGCGCCTGTGCATCGCGCGTGCCATCGCGGTCGACCCCGAAGTCATCCTAATGGACGAACCCGCATCCGCGCTCGATCCGATCGCCACCGCCAAGATCGAAGAGCTGATCGACGAGCTTTCGGGCCGCTACACGATCGTCATCGTCACCCACTCGATGCAGCAGGCTGCGCGCGTTTCGCAGCGAACCGCTTTCTTCCACCTCGGAAAAATGGTCGAATACGGCCGCACATCCGATATATTCACCAATCCTATCGAGCAGCGCACGCAGGATTACATTACGGGACGGTACGGCTGATGGCCGAACATACAGTCAAAGCATTCGACGAGGACATCACCCGTCTTCGCGGCCTGATCGCGGAAATGGGCGGTTTGGCCGAAATCGCCATTCACGAAGCCCTGGAAGCGATGATCCGCGGGGACGAGGAACTCGGCAACCAGGTGGTCGCGCGCGACGTGAAGATCGATGCGCTCGAATCCGAAGTCGACAAGCTCGCCGTGCGAATCATCGCGTTGCGCGCACCGATGGCGGACGACCTGCGCGAGGTGATCGCCGCGCTCAAGATCGCCGGTGTCGTCGAACGGATCGGCGATTATTCGAAGAACATCGCCAAGCGGGTCGGGATGATCGAGCTTCGCGACCGGTTCGAACCGCTCACCCTGCTGCCTGCAATGGGCGAGATCGCGTGCGAAATGGTGCACGATGTGCTGACCGCCTATGCCGCGCGCGACCCCGATCTCGCCCGTGAAGTGATCGCGACCGACGCCAAGGTCGATGCGTTCTACAACAGCATTTTCCGCAATCTGGTCAGTCACATGGTGGAAAATCCTGCGACAATTTCGAGCGCGGCGCAATTGCTTTTCGTGGCGCGCAACCTCGAGCGGATCGGCGATCATGCGACGAACGTGGCCGAAATGGTCCACTTCGCCGCGACCGGCACCTATCCGCCGGAGGAAGACCGCGAGTAGGCCTGCATCCGGCAGAATCGCAAATCGTGCATGGCTGTCATCAAACGGTAGCCGAACTGAAACATAGCGCGAAAGCGGCCTCCGCAGCCGGGGGCAAGGCCAGGGAGACAGATTGCGATGTCCGCTGCCAAATTGCTGCTTGTCGAAGACGATCCGGCGCTCTCCGAGCTGCTCGAATACCGGTTCCAGAACGAGGGCTACGATGTCCGTTCGACCGGCGACGGGGACGAGGCGCTGGTGCTCGCAAGCGAGGACACGCCTGATCTCGTCATTCTCGACTGGATGATCGAGGGCACGAGCGGGATCGAGGTCTGCCGCCGCCTGCGCCGCGACAAGAAGACCGCGCATGTCCCGATCATCATGCTCACCGCGCGCGAGGCCGAGGACGACCGCGTTCGCGGGCTCGAAACGGGTGCGGACGATTACCTCACCAAGCCCTTCTCCCCGCGCGAACTGCTTGCGCGCGTCGCCGCGGTTATGCGCCGGATCCGCCCCGCGCTCGCTGGCGAGAGCATCGAAGTCGGCGACATCAAGCTCGATCCGGTCGCGCACAAAGTTCAACGGCGCGGCAAGTCGCTCCAGCTCGGCCCGACCGAATACCGCCTGCTCAAATTCTTCATGGAAAGCCCGGGACGCGTATTCAGCCGTGGGCAATTGCTCGACGGCGTGTGGGGCACAGGTTCGGACATCGAATTGCGCACGGTCGACGTCCACATCCGCCGGTTGCGCAAGGCAATCGCGGTCGATGGCGCCAAGGACCCGATCCGGACCGTGCGCTCGGCCGGATACGCTCTCGAAGCGAACTGATCCGGGCGCGGTGCGGCGGATTGCTGCAGCTGCACACAAAGTTGACAATGGTGACAGTGTGTCACCCGCGTTTTTCGGCATTTTCCACCTAATTTCCAGCATCTTGTCTTCGAAAATCGAAGTTGACACTTTGCCCGGCGCTTTTTTGCCCGGCGCCGCTTTTGCAGAGGATCGACGATGTGAAAGAGCCGCGCGCAGACTAGCGGCGACGGGGCGTGTAGGAAAATTCGGCCTAGTGGAAATCGCGCGATTTCGGGATGATCCGGTGGTTGCGCGGGTGGCCGGTCACATTCGGTAGCTGGTCGATCAGGTCGCGCGGCTTGATCGCCTCCCTTTCAGACGGCGTCTTGCGCCCGGTGAGCGGCGAATTGACATGGTCGGCCCGCGCGACCGGCGCATCGAGCATGTCGTCGGACAGGCGATAAAGCTGGTCGGTCGCGTCGGTCATGCGATGCGCGATCACGTGGATCACCTCGTCGTCGTATTCGACCCGTCCGCGCACCTCCATCAGCCGTGCGCCCATCACGACCTTGCGCTGTTTCTCCTTGAGATCGGGCCACACGACGAGGTTGATGACGCCGGTCTCGTCCTCGAGCGTGATGAAGCACACACCCTTGGCGCTGCCGGGGCGTTGGCGGATCAGCACCACGCCCGCGACCTGCACCATGCTACGGAACTTGCGGTCCCTGAGATCGCAGGCGCGCACGAAGCCGCGCTCGGCCAGTTGCGGGCGCAGGAACGCCATCGGATGCGCCTTCAGCGAGAGGCGCGTGGTCTGGTAATCGGCCACCACTTCTTCGGAGAGCGGCATCTGCGGCAGGCGGGTTTGCGTGCGCTCCGCCCCCTCGTCGCGCTCCTCCGCCGCGCGGAACAGCGGCAGGTCGGGCCCTGCAATCAGGCTGCGCGCATCCCACAGCGCCTGCCGCCGCGAGAGCTGCATCGAGGTGAAGCAATCCGCACTCGCCAGCCGCTCGATATGCGCCGGCGAAAGCCTCGCCCGCTCGCGCAGCTCGGCAACATCGCGATAAGCGCCGTTCTCGGCGCGTTCGGCGATCAGTTGCGCAGCCACATGCTCGGGCAACCCGTCTATCTGACGCAGGCCAAGACGCAGGGCGATGTGCTTGTGCTGCCTGCCCTTCACTTCGCAGGGGCGACGGATTTCTTCGAGCGTGCAATCCCACTCGCTGCCATTCACATCGGTCGGGAGCACTTCGACCCCGTGCTCCCTCGCATCGCGCACGATCTGAGCAGGCGCATAGAACCCCATCGGCTGCGAATTGAGCAGCGCCGCCGCGAAGGCCGCCGGGAAATGGCATTTGAGCCAGCTCGACACGTAGACGAGGTGCGCGAAGCTCGCAGCGTGGCTTTCGGGAAAGCCGTATTCGCCGAAGCCGCGGATCTGGTTGAAGCAGCGCTGCGCGAAGTCGCGCTCATAGCCGCGGGTCACCATCCGCTCGACCATCATGTCCTGCAGCTCGTCGACCATTCCGCGCGAACGGAAAGTCGCCATCGCCTTGCGCAGCCGGTTGGCCTCGGCACTGGAGAATTTCGCCGCATCGAGCGCGATCTTCATCGCCTGCTCCTGGAAGATCGGCACGCCGAGCGTGCGTTCGAGGATGGAAGACAGCTCGTCCGGCGGGCCATGCGCGGGCGATGGCTTGGGGATCACCACCTGCTCGGCCCCGCGGCGACGCTTGAGGTAGGGATGGACCATATCGCCCTGGATCGGCCCCGGGCGCACGATCGCGACCTGGATCACGAGATCGTAGAACTCGCGGGGTCGGAGCCTCGGAAGCATGTTCATCTGCGCGCGGCTTTCGACCTGGAAGACGCCGAGCGAATCCCCCTTGCGCAGCATCGCGTAGGTCTCAGGGTCCTCGCGCGGAACCGTGGCGAGCGTCAGCGTGCGGTCGTGATGCACCTCCAGCAGGTCGAGGCACTTCTTGATGCAGGTCAGCATGCCCAGCGCCAGCACATCGACCTTGAGGATGCCGAGCGCCTCGATGTCGTCCTTGTCCCATTCGATGAAACTGCGATCGGGCATCGCGCCATTGCCGATCGGCACGGTCTCGGTCAGCGCGCCTTCGGTGAGGATGAACCCGCCGACATGCTGCGAGAGGTGGCGCGGCATGCCGATCATCTGCTCGGTCAGCCTGAGCACGCGTTTGAGGTGCGGGTCGGAAATGTCCATGCCGGTTTCGGAGGCGTGCTTCTCGCTGATCTCGCGTCCCCACCCGCCCCATACGGTGCGTGCCAGCGCGCTGGTGACGTCTTCGGACAGCCCCATCGCCTTGCCCACCTCGCGGATCGCCATGCGCGGGCGGTAATGGATCACGGTCGCGGTCAGCCCGGCGCGGTGACGGCCATATTTGCCGTAGATGTACTGGATCACCTCCTCGCGCCGCTCGTGTTCGAAATCGACGTCGATATCGGGCGGCTCCTTGCGCTCTTCGGAGATGAAGCGGTCGAACAGCAGCTGGTGCTTGGCCGGATCGACGCTGGTGATTTCGAGGCAGTAGCAGACCGCCGAATTGGCCGCGCTCCCTCTGCCCTGGCACAGGATCGGCGGATCGACGCTGCGCGCGAAATCGACGATGTCCTTGATGGTGAGGAAGTAGCGCGCGAGCTCGAGCTTGGCGATCAGCGCCAGTTCGCGTTCGAGCGTCTGCTGCACGCTGTCGGGTACTCCGTTGGGATAGCGCCGCTCGGCCCCGCGCCAGGTCTCGATCTCGAGATATTCCTGCGGAGCCATCCCGTCGGGATAGATTTCCTCGGGATATTCGTAGCGCAGTTCGTCGAGCGAGAAGTCGCAATTGTCTGCAACCTCGCGCGCCGCTGCAATGGCATGCGGCCAGCGCTCGAACAGGTGCTGCATCGCCTCGGGGCTCTTGAGATGCCGTTCGGCATTGGCATGGAGCAGGTGTCCGGCTTCAGCGACGGTGGTCTTGTGCCGGATCGCTGTCATCACGTCCTGCAACGGGCGCCGCTCGGGCGCGTGATAGTGCACGTCATTGGTGGCGAGCAGCGTCAGGCCGTTATCCTGCGCCAGCGCATCGAGCCGGTCGATCCGCGCGATGTCGCCGCCGCGATAGAGATAGCTTGCGGCGAGGTGACGCAGGGTCGGGAGTTGCGCGGTGAGATGCGGGAGAATGTCGGTGAAGGGTCCCCTGAACTCTACTCTCTCGTCACCCCGGACCTGATCCGGGGTCCCGCTTGTCTTCGAAGGAAGCGGGACCCCGGCTCGGTGGCCGGGGTGACGGAAGGGAATGACATTGTTCTCTATCCTGATCGTGAACTCCGCCTTCAGATCGTCGGGGGGGAGCAGGACCAGCTGCACGCCTTCCGCATGGTCGGCGAGCATCGCGCAGTCGATCTCGCACACGCCCTTTTCCTGCCATTCGCCCGTGAGCGTCTGCATCCGGCCTGCGCTGATGAGGCGGCACAGGCGGCCATAAGCGGCGCGGTCGCGCGGATAGGCGAGGAAGGCCAGCCCCTCGACCGTCTCGATCCGGCAGCCGATCACCGGGCGCAGCTTGAGCGTTCTCGCCTCGGTATGGATGCGCACTACACCGGCCATGCTGTTCGCATCGGCAATCCCCAGCGCGTCATAGCCGAGCGCGCGGGCGGTCATCGCGAGGTCGACCGCGTCCGATGCCCCGCGCAGGAAGCTGAAACAGCTGACAAGGCCGAGCTCGACGAACGGCGCGCGCGGCGGCGCTTCGATCAGGTCGGGATCGAGTTCGATCGTCCGCTTGGGTATCTGGAGGTCGTTTTCGGGCATGGCGGACAGGCCTCTAGGCCGCCGTCATCCCCGCGAAGGCGGGGATCCAGATAACGGGAGTCAATATTCGAGAGGGTGAATGGGCCCCTGCCTTCGCAGGGGCGACGACAAAGTTATGGAGACCGTTCATACCGACAATTCCCCCAACCGCGCCTGCACCGCCGCCAGATCGCGCGCGAACAGCCGCCCCTGCTCCTCGCTCGCCTCCCCATCGAGGCGCAGCAGGTAGGAGGGGTGCACGCTCACCCATAATTCGCTGCCATCCCCGAGCGGGATCGGAGCGCCCCGCACCTTCGACACGCTCACCGTCTTGCCGAGTATCCCGCGCGCCGCCGATGCGCCCAGCGCCAGCACCACGCGCGGTTTGACGATGCCGCGCTCGCTTTCGAGCCACCAGCGGCAGGTGTCGATCTCCTTCGCCTGCGGAGTCTGGTGCAGCCGTCTTTTGCCGCCTTGAACGATCTTGGGGACGAATTTGAAATGCTTCACCGCATTGGTGACATAGGCAGTGCTGCGCTCGATCCCTGCACGCTCGAGGCACTCGTCGAGCAACTGCCCGGCCGGACCGACGAAGGGCCTGCCAACCACATCCTCCTGGTCGCCGGGCTGTTCGCCGACGATCATCAGCGAAGCGGTTGCGGGTCCCTCGCCCATCACCGCGCGCGTGCCGCATTCGGCGATCGGACAATCCCGGCAGGTCGCGATCTGCCGGGCGATGTCCTCGAGACTGCCGGGCCGTTCGCGTTCCTCCCGCTCGCCCGCCGCGACCATCCCCGCCTCGCGCGCCTGCGCCCCGGCGATGAGATCGGGGATGAGCTCGGCCTCTGGCATGTTCTTCCAGTATTTCTTGGGCATTTCGGAGAGCATCGCCCCGACCTTCAGCCGTGCGGGGTTGAAGATCGAGGCGTAGTAGGACTTCCACAGCTCCTCGGTCGGATCTCCCTGCGGTGCATCCTCGCGCCGTGCCGGGCCGCTCTCCCGCATCGTCTCTCCATCCCAGTGGATACAGCCGCGCGGGGTCAGGATCGACCAGTGCATGTTGGCAAAGCGGCGCCTGAAGAAGCCCGCATTGGCGCGCAGGATGTGGTGATCGGGCTCGAACCAGGCGACGTAGTGCTCCTCGTCCTCGCCCGCGACTTCGCGGAAACGGACGAAGGCGTGCATCTTGTGGCTGTCGCGGCGGACCGACTTGTCGAGTTCCTCGATCCGGCGGACATCGGGATCGGCCTTGTCCTCCATCGCACGGGGATTGCGCTGGAGTCGCCAGAGCATGCGGTAGAGCAGCCCGAAGCGCTGCGAATCCGAATGGAGCGCAGCGTTGCGCGCAAGCTTCATGAAACGCCTGGAGGCGCGCACGGGGCGAGCGTCCTTGTCCGGCACGGGAAGGCGCTTTTCCCCGCGCGAGGGACCTTCCTGCGCAAACAGGTCCCCCGTTCCGCCCGGCTCGACCCAGCTCACCCGATCGGGCGGGACGTCGCACTGGATCAGCCCCCGCGCCCGCTCGCGCCAGAAGGCGAAATCGTCGGGCGCAGGCATATGGACGACGTAATGCGATCCGAGCGAGACGTTCTGCATCGCGGTCATGACGGGTCCCCCAACCCGTCACCCCTGCGTAGGCAGGGGTCCAGATGAGTTCTGCAGCGCACGCCAACATCGTTATCTGGGCCCCTGCCTGCGCAGGGGCGACGAGGAAGCAATTTCATCAGAACAGCTCCAGCTGCACCTGTTTGGGTGCGAGCAACGCGCGCAGATCGGCGCGGTCGGTGAGCGTCGTCGGTCTCCAGTCCAGCGCGACGAGGAACGGGCGGACCTTGGCGATCGACTGGGTGAGCCGCGCCACGTCGTCGAGGCGCAAGGTCCGATGCCGCCGCGCCGCGAGGATCTTGCCCACCGCAGTCGTCCCCAGCCCCGGCACGCGCAGCAATTGTTCCTTGGACGCGCGGTTGACGTCGACCGGGAAACTCTCGCGAAACTTCAGCGCCCAGGCGAGCTTGGGATCGATATCGAGCGGCAGGTTTCCGTCCGCCTCGGTCGCCTGCGCCACTTCACCGGGCGCGAAGCCATAAAACCGCATCAGCCAGTCCGACTGATACAGCCGGTGTTCGCGCATCAGCGGCGGGCGCTTCAGCGGCAGCACTGCAGAGGCATCGGGGATCGGCGAGAACGCGCTGTAATAGACGCGGCGTAAGCCGAAGCTGCCATAGAGTCTGCTCGCCTTGCCGACGATATCGGCATCGGTCGCATCGTCCGCGCCGACGATCATCTGGGTCGACTGGCCTGCCGGGGCGAAGCGCGGCGCATGGCGAAAGCGCTTGCGCTCGTCCTTCGCCTCGATGATCCGCGACTTGGTCCGCGCCAGCGCGCCTTCGATCTGGCGTTCGTCCTTGTCGGGTGCAAGCCGCGTCAGCCCCGCCGTAGTCGGCAGTTCGACATTGATCGAGACGCGGTCGGCATAGAGCCCCGCCTGGTGGATCAGTTCCGGATCGGCCTCGGGAATGGTCTTCAAGTGGATGTAGCCGCGAAAATCGTGCTCCTCGCGCAGGATACGCGCGGCCTCGACCAGCTGCTCCATCGTATGGTTCGAGCTCTTGATGATGCCCGATGAGAGGAACAGCCCTTCGATATAATTGCGCTTGTAGAAAGCGATCGTCAGGTCTGCGATCTCCTGCGGGGTAAAGCGCGCGCGGGCGACGTTCGAACTCTTGCGGTTCACGCAGTAATGGCAATCGAAGATACAGTGATTGGTCAGCAGCACCTTGAGCAGCGAGATGCAGCGACCGTCGGGTGCATAGGCGTGGCAGATGCCCATCCCCTCGGTCGAGCCGATGCCCTTGCCCCCGAGGCTGTTCTTCTTCGCCGTGCCCGACGACGCGCACGACGCATCGTATTTCGCCGCATCGGCGAGGATTTCGAGCTTCTGTTTGAGCGTTTGCTGGAGCATCGGAGACCTTGGGGAACACCTTTTTGTTCCTTATATGTTCTTACCTCCGATCCAACAAATGCAAAGTGTGCAATCGCCGGGAACCAACCCAAGAATGATACGTAATATCGCCACGGACCGGGCCCCTCTGGCGAGCAATCGTGCTCGTGATGTCGGACGTAACCATTCAAAGGTTGGGGGGCGTCGAAGCTCCCCGAACAAACATGGGAGCAGTCATGAAGAAGATTCTTACCATCACCGCGGCGGCAGGCATTTCACTCGCCGCCGTCGCTGCCTCGGCCCAGGATTGGGCGTACACAGACGGCGAAACCCCCGAAAAATGGTCGGACGCAGGACCTGAATTCGAAGGATGCGACGTCGGCAAGATGCAGTCGCCGATCGATCTCGGGTCGCCGACCGCCTATGGCAATATCAGGCTCGCGGCAGACTACGGACCGACCGACGGCACGCTGCGTCTCGGCAAGCACAAGATCCAAGTCGATGCCGGACCGGGTCAGGGCATGGTTTCCGGCGACCGCCTGTTCAGCCTGATCCAGGTTCACTTCCACACCCCGTCGGAGCACGCCATCAATGGCGAGCGTTACCCGCTCACCGCGCATTTCGTGCACGCCACGCGCGATGGCACGCTGGGCGTGCTTGGCGTGATGTTCGAGGAAGGCGATGCCAACGAAGGCTTGCAGACCATCATCGATGCCATGCCGAACGGCGATGGCTCGGCCATTTCGATCGACATGGGCGCAATGGTGCCCGACGAACTCGAAGTCTATCGCTACATGGGCTCGCTCACCACGCCGCCGTGCAGCGAGAATGTGAACTGGCACGTGGTCGAGGATTCGATCGAAGCCAGCGCGGAGCAGATTGCCGCATTCGAAGCTGCGCTGGAAATGAGCGCGCGTTCATTGCAGCCGCTGAACAACCGCCTGCTGGTCGCTCCGTCGGATTGATCTTGATATCGCAGGAGGAGCGGGGTCGGTGCCTGAAGCATCGGCCCCGTTCTTTTTGGGAGGCCTACAGGCGGCGCGTGCTCGTATCCCGCTCTTCCGCCAGCTTGATGCCCTGTTGCTGGACGAGATGATCGATGATGGCGGGATGCATTCCGCCTTCGAAGGCGATACCGGCAATCTTGCCTTCGACCCAGACCACATTGCCCAGCGGCGCGTTTACGCCGGCAACCTTCATCGTGACCCGGTCACCGACATTGGCGAAGCCCAGCGAGCCGCGAATCTTGCAGCCGCCTTCGGAAATGTCGATCAGGTCGCAATAGACCACGCGCGATTTCACGCGGCCCTTGATCATCAGGCTGAGCGAACGGCGCTCTGCGGCGCGCGGGATGCTGTGCATGTTCATGGTGAATTGCGTAGCAAGCATTCGTAAAAAAATGCTGATCAGGCGTAGAGGCCTTGCAGGTACCACTCAGGCACGCCCCCGCGCCCGTCGCCCGCGATCCCGTGACGAAAAATCCAGAACCGCCGTCCTGACGTGTCCTCGACGCGATAGTAGTCACGCAGCCGCACGGTCGATTTCTCGCGCCACCATTCGGGGGCGATCCGCTCCGGCCCCTCGACCCGCGCGACCTCGGACACATCGCCGCGCCAGCGAAACCGCTGCGGCAGGCCGTCGGGCGAAGCGTAAAGCACCGCAATCCTCTCGGGTTTATCGAGTAATTTCATTGGCCTCTGGTGGAATTCCAGCATGCTTTGCGAGCTTGGCTCGGGATCCAGCGGTGGCTGCCATTTTTGCGCCCGCTCGGGGAGGTGGCTGGCATGCGGCACCGGTCGGCGCACCGCTTGCGGGCCAAGGCGCACCGTGAGGCGATCGATGCAGGCGTTGAGCGAAGTGCCATGCCGCTCCGCCGCCTGCTCGACATCGCCCTGCGAGAGCGCAAGCGGTTCGGCCCAGCTTGCACGCAGCCGCACGGTCTCGATCCCGAACCCTGCATCGATATCGCCCAATCGCTCGGCGAACAGGCGGGTTATATGACCCGCCTCGCGGGTTGCCGCCGCGAGTTCGAGTCGGCGAACGAGCACCTCGCCATCGACCCGCCACAGCCCGAGTTCGAGCCTGCGCGCGCCCTCGCCGCGCGCTTCGAGCTCGCGCACCATGTCCTCGGCAAGGTCGTCCAGCACCTGGTCGAGCAATGCGCGGTGGCGGATCGGCTCCATCAGCCGGCGCTGCACCAGCGGGGCGTGCTGCGGGACGACCGGCAGCAGCGGCTCGGGCACCTTGCCGAGCAGCTGATCGAGCCGGACCAGCGGATTGGCCGCAGGCGATTTTCGGTTGCGGAAGCGGCGATGGATCGCATCGCGGGCAGCCGCCTCGGCGCGGTCGGCGGGACCGGTGGCAATGGCGGCGAGGTCGCCGAGCCGTTTCAGCCCGAGACGGCGCAGAACGGTCAGCACGTCCTGGTCGAGCCTCAACGCCGCGACCGGCAAGTCTGCAAGCAGGCGTATCGTGTCGCCATGCGAGGGCATGATCGCCGCAGATGGCCCGGAATGCGCCCCGAAATGCGCCAGCGCCCATGCTGCCCCCGCTGTCGGCGCTATGGCGGCGCGGGTGGCAAGCCTGCGCTTCGCAAACGCCGCTTCGACATCCCTGAGCAACCGTTCCTCGCCGCCGAACAGGTGCGCGGCGGCGGTGATGTCGACCAGCACACCGTCGGGCGGATCGAGCGCGCTCCACGGCCCCCAGCGCTGCGACCACAGCGCAAGTTTCTCCAGCGCGTCGAGATCGCCCGCCGGGTCCGCCGGTGCGGTCTGGATCGCGGGGCACAGCGTGCGCGCATCGGCGAGCATCATCCCTGCCCGCGCGCCCGCTGCGTGCCCGGCGTGGTTCACCGCATCGATCCGCGGCCCGTGCGCGGTTTCGGTGATCAGCGCGGTCGGGAGCGCATCCGGCCCTTCGCCTGCTTCACATCCGTGCGACAGCCGCCAGCGATCGACCGACAGTCGGGCGAACCAGATCGCCAATATCCTGCGTGTTGGAAGCGGTCGGACCGTGGCGGCGGGCGCGTAAACGTCCGTCGTCATTGCTCAATATCCATTTTCCGGGAGCGTGGCTGCGCGCGCGGAAGAGTTCGGCTGCCCATTGCGGCACGCCGGGAGCAGCGGCATCCCAACGGGCCGGTGCGGAATGGGCAGGCGCCGCTCGCCAGCGCATCCGGGCCGAGGACAGTTCGGGCGCGGCATCGAGCCGCACCAGCCACAGCGCCACGCCATGCTTCTCCGCCGCGAGGCTGAGACGGCGCGAGGCGGTGAAGGAGAGCGCGCGGGGATTGCCGGTGATCTCCCCGATCACGCAGGCAAGATCGCGGCACTTGAGCCCCTCCTCGAGCGCGAACAGCGCATCCTCGGGGGTCTTCGTCTCGACATGGATCAGGCGGTCGCGCAGTTCCCTCGGCAGGCCATGGCGGTACGGGCGACCGCCGCGCTGCACCGCGCGGGCATCCTGCACCCACAGCACCTGTCTGCGGTCATGCTCCTCTGCAAGCGGATTATCCCCCTCGCCCGCCACCCGCAGCGCGTCCTGCGCCAGCGCCAGCGCCAGCCCCGCCCCGCTCGCATCGGAGGTACTGGCGAAAATCTCGCTATGCAGCGGCTGCCCGGCAAGCCCCGGCCGCCAGCGCCCCTCGCGCGCTTTCGACAGCGCCGCGATGTCGGCGGCGGACAACCGCGCGGCAACAGGGAGAGGAGCAAGCGCTTTCGCGCCGGAAGGGGAAACGGAACTCTGCATAGGAACGACTCGTCGTAAACGACTCACGTGTTCCTATTTTGTTCCACACTTGCGGGGCGATTGCAACGGTGTGATCACCCGCCGCAACCGCCCCGGAAATGCTTACTCGGCGCCGACGATGCTCGGAAAGATGCCGACGATCAGAATCGCGGTGAGCGCAACCGGACACAGCCAGCGCACCAGGAATACCCAGAACTGGTGCATCCCGCCCGAAAGGCCGTTCTCGTTATCGATCAGCTGGCGGCTCGCCACCCAACCGACGAAGATCGAAACCAGCAAGGCGCCAATCGGCATGAACAGCTTGGCCGTCACGCTATCGAGCGCCGAGAATACGCCCTCGCCTTCGAACAGCGGAATGAACCCGAGCGGATGGAAGCTCGAAAGCGAGTTGAACGAATAGGCGGAAAGCACGCCGAGCACCGCCGCCAGGGCGGCAATCGCAAGCGCAGTCGGCGCGCGGGCAAAGCCGAATCTGTCGATTGCCCAGGCGGTCGGAACCTCCATCAGCGAAATCGAGCTGGTCAGCGCGGCAAAACCCACCATGATGAAGAATGCGAGCCCGATCACCGTGCCGAACGGCATCGACTGGAACGCGTGCGGCAGGACGTCGAACATCAGGCCAAGCCCGCCGTCCGACGAAAGGCCGGCCGCCAGAACGATCGGGAAAATGCAAAGACCCGCAATCAGCGCCACCGACGTATCGGCAAAAGCGATCGTTGCCGATGTCTTGGCGAGGTTCACGTCGCGGCTGACATAGGAGCCGTAGGTCATCATCCCCGCAACGCCCAGCGACAGCGAGAAGAACGCCTGACCGACCGCCGCGAGCATGACTTCGCCCGTCAACTTCGAAAAATCGAAGACGAAAAGATAGGCGATCGTTTCCGCAAACGCACCCTCGAACGCACCGTAGATGGTGATCCCGAGCAGGAGCAGGAAGAACGCAGGCATGAGCCAAACGGAGGCTTTTTCGATCCCTCCCGAGACGCCGCGCGCGACAAAGGCAACGGTGATCGCGATGAACAGCAGGTCAAGGACGCTCATCGTAAAGCCTTGCTCAAGGAGCGCAGGGAACAGGTTCTTGATATTTTCCTCTGTCATGCCGGTCAGGGCGCCCCCGGTCACACCGGAAACGAACAGATCCTCGACGAACAGCCAGATGTAAGAGAGCACCCAGCCACCGATCACGCAGTAGAAAGCGAGGATCATGAAGGCGGAAAGCACGCCGAGGCTGGCAATCCCGCCCCACATCTTGGACGCGCCGCTTTCCGCCGCCATCTTCTCTACACTTTCAACCGCGCTCGCCTGGCCGTGACGCCCGATCAGCGTCTCGGCGAGCAACACCGGCAGGCCGATCAGCACGATGCAGGCGATGTAGAACAGCACAAATGCGCCGCCGCCGTTATTGGCGGCCTCTGCCGGGAAACGGACGAGGTTGCCGAGACCTACGGCCGCGCCGACCGCAGCAAGAATAAACGCACTGCGCGAGGACCAACCATCGCGCGTCGCCGAACCTGTGGTTGCTACCATGTCTAGAAATGTATCCCTTTTGCCGCGCGTCCCCCGACGCGCCATCCCATTGGACCCCTCTGTGCAATGTTTCTGCGCCTGCGCCAAGGGGGCTTTGCGTTTATCCGGCGCGCAAGCTAAATGCGCGGCCATGTCGACGACCTTCCAGCTCGATACGAGCACCAGCCGCGCCAATCCTACCCCCGCCCCGATGAAGCGGCTCACCGTGCCGCGCATTCGTGCGCGCAAAAAGGATGGCGTCACCGAAAAGCCGCTGGTGATGCTTACCGCCTACACCGCGCGGCAGGCGCAATTGCTCGACGCCCATTGCGACATCCTGCTGGTTGGAGACTCGCTCGGACAGGTGATCTACGGTCTTCCCTCCACCATTCCGGTGACGCTCGAAATGATGGCCAACCACGGCGCGGCAGTGGTGCGCGGATCGTATCACTCGGTGGTTGTGGTCGATATGCCGTTCGGCAGCTACGAAAGCTCGCCCGAACAAGCCTTCGAAAGCGCAGCCCACCTGCTCAAGCAGACCGGCGCGGCGGCGGTGAAGCTCGAAGGCGGCGAAGCGATGGCGCCCACCGTCGAGTTCCTCAATTCGCGCGGTATTCCGGTGATGGGCCATGTTGGCCTGACGCCGCAGGCCGTCAATGTGCTGGGCGGCTACATGGCCCGCGGGCGCTCGGACGCTGAGGCCGACAAGATCGTCAGCGACGCGGTCGCGCTCGACAAGGCGGGTGCATTCGCAATCGTGATCGAGGGCGTGGTCGAACCGATCGCCATCGCCGCCACCGAGGCCGTATCCTGCCCGACCATCGGCATCGGCGCGTCGGCGAAATGCGACGGACAGGTGCTGGTGACCGAAGACATGCTCGGCATGTTCGAACGCGTCCCGCGCTTCGTGAAACGCTATGAAGATATCGCCAGCGTGATCGAAAAGACCGTCGCGACCTATGCCGAGGAAGTGCGCGATCGCAGTTTTCCCGGCGAAGAACAGACCTATCAGCCCAAGAGCTGATTTCCCTCCCGAACAGGCTCCAGCCCATGCAAACGCTGCTGCGTTACTACACATTCTCGCTGATCTTCACCGCAGTCTGCCTCGGCCTTGCGGGGTGGTATGGCTATGCCAGCACCGGCACGATCGGCGGGATGCTGTCGATACTGTGGATCGTGTTCGTGCTCTCGATCCTCGAAGTGTCGCTCAGCTTCGACAACGCCGTGGTGAACGCGACCGTGCTGCGCGAAATGGACCCGGTGTGGCAGCAGCGCTTCCTCACCATCGGCATCCTGATCGCGGTGTTCGGGATGCGGATCGTCTTTCCGATCGCAATCGTCTCGATCGCCGCGCAGATCGGCCCGTGGGAAGCGGTCCAGCTTTCGCTCGGCGATCCCGAGGAATACGAACGCCTTGTTTCCGCCGCTCATATCGGCATTGCCGGTTTCGGCGGCGCATTCCTGGCGATGGTGGGGCTCACCTTCTTCTTCGACGAAGGCAAGGACATCCATTGGATCAGCGTCATCGAGCGCGGGGCCAACAGGTTCTCCAGCATCCCGGCGATGGAAATCGGGTTCGTGCTTGCGCTGGTCTACGGCGTGTCGACGATCCTTGAACCTGACGAGGCACTGACTTTCCTCACCGCCGGTATCCTCGGCTTGCTGACCTATATCGCTGTCCATGCGCTGGGCGAGATCATCGAACAGGGTGAGGCCCGGAAGAAAGCCGCCGGTGAAGTCGTCAAATCGGGCCTCGGCGGATTTCTCTATCTCGAAGTGCTCGATGCGAGCTTCAGTTTCGACGGGGTGATCGGGGCCTTTGCGCTGTCCAACAACATGGTCGTGATCGCCATCGGCCTTTCGATCGGCGCGATGTTCGTGCGCTCGATGACGATCCACCTCGTCCGCGCAGGCACGCTCTCGCAGTTCCGCTATCTCGAACACGGCGCGTTCTGGGCGATCATCGTGCTCGGCGTGATCATGCTGGTTTCGGCGAAGTATCACATCCCCGAGACCTTCACCGGACTGATCGGCGCGATCCTGATCGGACTGTCGCTGTGGTGGTCGATCCGCCACAACCGCGCCCAAAGCGATGCTAGCCCGGAGCCTGCTGCGCAAAGCGACTAGCGAGCGGAGCCGCAACCACCAGTTGCAGCAGGTGGTAGATCAGCAAGGGCGCGATCACGAAGCCCGCCATCTCAGGCGGAAACAGGATCGCGGCCATCGGCGCGCCTATCGCAACGCTCTTTTGCGGAGCGGCGAAGAGGAACGCGATGCAGTCCCCACGCGGGTAACCGAGCAATTGCGCCGACCACCAGGCGACCGCATAGGCCGCCACCATGAACGCCCCTGTCACCGCAAAGAGCCATGCGGTTGCCCCAGCCGAAAGCGTTTCGAGCAAGCCCATCTCGACCGCACCGGAAAACGCGACGTAGACGGCGATCCCGATCACGATCCGGTCGAGCCAGACCACCCGCGCCTTGTGCTCGATCACTGTATCGCGAACGAAGCCTTGCAATGCCTGCCCGATCACGAACGGCAAGAGAAGGATGACCCCGATCCGCAGGATCGTCTGGTAACCGAGATCGACCGCATCACCGCCCGCCAGCAGCGCGAACAGCGGCGCGCTGACGAATACGCCGAGAATGTTGATCAGCGCCGCTCCGACGACCGACAGCGCGGCATTGCCGCCCGCCAGCGTCGTGTAGCTGGTCGCCGACTGGATCGTCGAAGGGAGCACCCCGAGGAAGATAAAGCCGAGCGCGATCTCGGCGGGGAGCACCTGCGCAGTCGCTGCTCCCAGCCCTGCTCCCGACAGCCCCATCGCGCCGAAAACGAACAGCACCAGCGGAAGGTAGAAGCGCCAGTTGCCGATCGCGCTCGGTATCTCGCTCCGCGCGATGCGAATGCCGTTGACGAGAAACAGCAGGAATATCGAAACGTTCGACACCCACTGCGCCGCCAGGCGCGTCTCGCCGACCGCCGGCGCGACGAGCGCGAGTCCGGTGGCGATCAACAGCACTGCGATCATCGGATCGGCTAGGATGGCAAGGCGTCTGGTCATCGGGGTCGCCCCTGCCGACTCGACCGGCCAATGTCGAGCGCTACGATCTAGCGCGGAGCGAAATCGCCCGGGCCAAGTTTCGCAAGAGCCGAAGCGAAGCGCGCAATCGAGGCTTCATCGTCGAGCGCGCGGGCTGATCGCAGCCGCAATTCCAGCACTTCGAGGTCATTGCCTGCGCCGATTTCGATCACATGATCGAGAAGAACTGCCACCCGGAGCCAGTCGTCATCTTCGGCGCTGCGCTGCGCCAGCATGATCAGAGCCTCTGCGTTGCGCGGCTCGGCGCGAAGTTGCCGGAGAAGCAGCGCATCGGCTGCAGCAGTATCGCCGCTCTGGCGAAACGCGTGGATCATCTTGCGCGACAGCGGCCACGGACGCCGGACTTCAGCAGCGCGGCCATAGAGGGACAGCGCGCCGCTTGGGTCGCCACGCCACAGCGCAGCATCGCCGGCGAGCGCGGCGATGTCGGACGATTCGGGGAATTGTCGCAGCAATTCGCCAGCATACCTCTCCGCCTCGCCCGGCGGCGCGGAATTGACGAATTGACGCATGGCAAAGGTCTGGTCGGGCAAGCCGTCGGGATTGCCATTGGGTGCGGGGAGAACCGCCGCTTCGCCGGTCTGGAATGCCAGAGCGCGCTCGATCAGGGGTGCCGCCATGGCGCGCTCCCCGAGCCGCTCATATGCGCGCCCCACGAGCATTGTGAGGTAGGGCGAGGCATCGGGGGCGGAGACACGAGCCGCGAACCGGTCGACGATTTCGCGGTCGCGGCCGCCCAGCCAGAGGGCGCGCGCGAGCAGGTCTCTCGCCACAGCATTGCCGGGTTGACGCTCAAGCAATCGCTCGAGCGAGGACGCAGCCGTATCGAACGTGCCCTGTTGCAGATCGGCCAGCGCATCGGCAACCAGCGCCGCCGGCACCCCGCGATCGACCATTCCGCTGCGCTTCAGCAGGCTGCTGGCGAGCACCGGTTCACCGGCCCGGAGCGCCAGCACGGCTTGCAGGTAGTGAACGCGCGGGTCGCTGGCATCGACTTCAGCCAGATCGCGCACCGCAGCCAGCATATCGCGATGACGCCCGAGATCGCCAAGCGTCGCGGCGTATTCTGCCAACAGGTCGGCGTCGCGCGGGTGCAGCGCCAGAGCCGCCTCGAACCAGCGGAGCGCCGCTTCCAGGCCATAGGCATCGCGCACCAATTGCGCCCGCAGCAGTAGGGCGGGCGCGAATTCCCGATCGAGCGAGAGCGCGAATTCCGACGCCTCCAGCGCCCCGGTGTGTTCGCCTCCGCGAAACCGGAGCCGGGCAATATCGACCCAAAGACCAGGATCGACCCGATCGGTTGCGAGCGCCGCATCGAACAGCCTGCCCGCCTCGGCGAGGTTGCCCTCCTCCATTTCGAGCCGCGCCTCCTCGACCAGCCGCTGCAATTCGGGTGGCCGCGATTGCGTAGTATCACCGGGCGTCTCGGTGTCTGCGCAGGCAATGAGCCCGAGCGCCAGTCCGAGGCAGGGACCGAGG
The DNA here is from genome assembly GCF_045363165.1 of Erythrobacter sp. GH1-10. Lineage (NCBI taxonomy): Bacteria > Pseudomonadati > Pseudomonadota > Alphaproteobacteria > Sphingomonadales > Erythrobacteraceae > Erythrobacter > Erythrobacter sp. GH1-10. Next base: position 1,991,766 of record NZ_JBJFLP010000001.1, read on the forward strand.
CAGGCGCGCCGCCAATCAGGCATGCAGATCGTATTGCTTGAGCAGGTCGTACAGAGTCGGTCGGCTGATTCCGAGCAGCTTGGCGGTGCTCGAGATGTTGCCCTCGCTTCGCGCCAGCGCGTGGCGGATGACGCGGCGGTCGGCCTGCTCGCGCGCAGCCTTGAGGTTCAGCACCTCCGCGCTCTCTTCGTCATCGCCGTGGAAGTCCAAATCTTCGGCGCCGACCAGCTTGCCATCGGCCATGATGACAGCCCGCTTCACGCGGTTTTCGAGCTCGCGAACATTGCCCGGCCAGTCATGCGCGTCAATCGCGGTCAGCGCGTCCGGAGCAAACCCGGTCACCGCCGGGTTCATCTCCGCGGCAAAGCGCTTGAGGAATGCCTTGGCGAGCAGCACCGCGTCTCCGTGGCGTTCGGCGAGGCCGGGAATGCGCACGACGATCTCGGCTAGTCGGTAGAACAGGTCTTCGCGGAAGGTCCCGGCGCCGATCATCGCCTCGAGATCCTGATGGGTCGCGCAGACGATGCGGGTATCGACCGAAATGGTCTTGCGACCGCCGATACGCTCGATCGTGCGTTCCTGCAGGAAGCGAAGCAGCTTGACCTGCAGGGGCAGCGGGATGTCGCCCACTTCATCGAGGAACAGCGTCCCGCCGCTGGCGCTCTCGATCTTGCCCTCGGTGGTCTTGACCGCGCCGGTAAAGGCGCCCTTCTCATGCCCGAACAGCTCGCTTTCGAGGAGGTTTTCCGGGATTGCCGCGCAATTGATCGCGATGAAAGGCCCGTCGGCGCGATCGCTCGCATTGTGCAGCCCCTGCGCGAGAAGCTCCTTACCGGTGCCGCTCGCGCCGAGCAGCATGACCGATACGCTGGTGCTCGCGACCCGCTCGATCGTCCGGGCAACCTTGACCATTTCAGGAGCGCCCGTGATCAGGCGCCCCAGCACGGTCTTGTCCTCGCTCGCATGCGACGTCAGGCGGCGGTTTTCCTCCTCGATCTCGTAGAGGTTGAACGCCCGGCGCACGATCAGGCCGAGCGCTTCGATATCGACCGGTTTCTGGTAGAAATCGTAGGCTCCGCGCTCGATCGCCTGCAGCGCGCTTTCGCGCGCTCCGTGGCCGCTGGCGACGATCACCTTGGTATCGGGCTTCAGCTCCATGATCGCATCGAGCACGGCAAAGCCTTCGGTCGTGCCGTCGGGATCGGGTGGCAGTCCGAGATCGAGCGTCACAACGGAGGGCATCTCGCTGCGCAGTGCCGCAATCGCGCTGTCGCGGTCTCCCGCGATCACGACTTCGAAATCGTCATACGCCCATTTGAGCTGCGCCTGCAGCCCTTCGTCATCTTCGACGACAAGCAGCGTCGGTTTCTTCTCTGCCATTGCTATGCGACCTTGTTGCTGGGTAGATTGTTAGAGCTGCCACCGGATGCGAGACGATGGGTTTCGGTTAGCGGCAGGATCACGGCGAACCGCGTGCCCATGCCTTCGCGCGATTCGACCATTACGCGGCCGCCCATCGCCTTGACCATTTCCCGCGCCTCGAAGGCACCGATGCCGAAGCCGCCCTGTTTCGAAGAGACGAACGGCTTGAACAGGCCGGTGCGCACGAATTCGGGACTCATGCCGTGGCCCTCGTCGACCACTTCGATCCGTCCGTTGAGCCCCTCGCGAGTCGCCGCGATGTGAACCACGCCGCGCTCATCGCTCGCGTCGATCGCGTTCTGGATAAGGTGAACGAGCGCCTGTTCGAGACTGTCGCGGTCCGCCATCACCCGGACGCTTTCCGCCTGAGCGATGGCGACCGGGTGCACTGCAGTGAAACGCTCAGCCAGGTCGCGGGCGAGCGTGCCGAGATCGACTTCGACCAGCGTCTGCACCGGCCCGGCACCATAGCGCCCCAACCGTGCGAGCAGGGCCGAGAGCTTTTCCGAAGAACTGCGCAAGGTCACCAGCATGTCCGCGCGGAAATCGGGATTGTCGGCGTGCTTCTGGGCGTTGGCCGAAAGCAGCGAGAGCTGGCTCGCGAGGTTCTTGATGTCGTGCATGACGAAAGCCATGCGGCGGTTGAATTCGTCGAACCGGCTCGCATCCATCAGTGCCTGCTGTCCGGCCTGTTCGGACAGATAACTGGCGAGCTGCTGGCCGACGACCCGCAGGAGATCGAAATCCTCCCAGTCGAGCCGGCGTTCGATGCGCGGGCGGGCAAGCACTATAGCGCCCACCAAACGGTCGAAATGAAGCAGCGGCACCAGGGCCCAGACATCTTCGGCCTCGCTCAGCCAGGCGGGCACATGCGCCAGTTCTCCGTGATGCTCCACCCCGGCGCGGATCTCGTCGAGATCGATGATGAGCCCGTGCTTTTCGAGCAGTTCGGTCAGGCCGAATTCGCCCGCGACAGCCGGAACATCAATGGTCGGCCAATTCCAGCGTGCAGTCAGTTCAAGCTGCGCTTCCTCGTTGGAGACGAGCAGCAGTCCCGCAGGGCTTTCGGTGATGTCGGCGATCGCCTTGACGGCGCGCTCGTGGAAGGTCGGGCCTCCGCTAGACCCACGACCGATCGTGTGGGTGAAACGCAGCCATTCCTCGCGATAGTCGTAGCGGTGCTGGAACAGGTGCTTGCTGGCGGTTACCCGCAACCAACCGCGTGCCCGCTTGGAAGGGACAACGATCGCTACCGCGAGAATGCCGAATACGAGGAAAGCAACCTGCCCGGCCCGCGCAACATCGCCGCCGATCAGCGTAAGCGATCGGGTCACGATCACCATAACCAGCAAGTAGCCGCAGATCACCAGCAGCGAGAGCGTCTGGAAAGTGACGGCGCGCGAGGGCCGGAATTCGAGTCCCCTGCCCGCTTCGCTCGCCCCCAGGGCGAGAAGCGCGGCCATCAATCCTGCAAAGATGCCGCGCACAGCCAACAGAGCTGCGGGATAGTCGTTCAGCAGGTAAGCGACTGTGTAGAGGTTCAAATCGTAGGCGAAGATGCCCGCCAGCCCGATGCCGCTCCAGCGCAGCACCCGGCGCGATGCTGCCGCCGCACCGGCGTAAAGGTTGTGCAGGAGCACCAGCGCGCCGATCGCGACCAGCATGTTGAGGATCGCCGAGACTTCGAATGTCAGCGAGAGGATTTCAGGGCCGATACCGGGCCGGGCGTTGACGAACAGCAGGACCGGCTGGAACAACTGGACCAGGACCAACGCGATGATGACCGGGCGGATCGGCCGCAAGCTTTCGTCGCGCCCGTCGGCAGAAAAAAGCCGGAATATGACCCCGATAAGCGCAAGATTTCGACCGGTTTCGGAGAGCAATGTCTCGGGCTCGAAGGGGCCGAGCGTTGCGGCTAGCAAGCACCAGAGCGCCATCAGGAAGCAGGCTGCAAGCAGCACCGTGCGATCAGGCCGCGCACGATCCCCGGATCGCGCGATCCACAGCCCGGCGCCTGCGCTCAGCACCCCGCCCGCGACGTAGCAGGCAAGGCTCACGTAAAGGCCGATATCGCCCATCAGCGCGCTCCCTCCGGCCACAGGATCACCCGCACCGTCTGAAGCAGGATCACGAGATCGAGGAAAGGCGTGTAATTCTTCGCGTAATAAAGATCGTATTCGAGCTTCTTGCGGCTGTCCTCGTTGGAGGCACCATAAGGATAATTGATCTGCGCCCAGCCGGTGATTCCCGGCTTCACCATGTGGCGTTCGCCATAGAAGGGGATGTCTTCTTCGAGGCTTTCGACGAATTGCGGCACTTCAGGACGCGGGCCGACGAAACTCATCTGGCCCTTCAGCACGCTCCATGTTTGCGGCAGTTCGTCGATCCGCACCTTGCGGATGAAACGCCCGATGCGGGTGATGCGCGGATCGTTTTCCTCGGCCCACTTTGCGCCGTCCTTTTCCGCGTCGGTGCGCATCGAGCGCAGCTTGATGAGTTGGAAGGTTTCGCCGAACAGCCCGACGCGCTCCTGCCGGAAGAAGGCCGGACCCTTGCTGTCGAGTTTAACGAGCACGGCGAAGATCGCGATGATCGGGAATGTGAGCAGCAGCAGGATCAGGCTCGCGGCGATGTCGAACACGCGCTTGACCGCGCTCGAAAACATCCGGCTGCTGGAAAAGCCGTCGGAAAAGATCAGCCAGCTGGGATCGAGGGTGTCGAGATCGACGCGCCCCGTCTCGCGCTCGAGAAAGCTGGAAAAGTCGTTCACATGAACGCCCTTGGTCTTCATCCGCAGAAGGTCTTTCAAGGGCAGCGAGTTGCGGCGCTCCTGCAGAGCCAGCACGACTTCGCTCACCCCGAGGTTTTCCACGAACCGCCCAAGGTCGTGGATCGCCTCGCGCGGGATGGCTTCTTCGACGACGCGCTCGGGCTCGCTCATGGCGATGTAGGAGACGATGGCGAAGCCGCTTTCGGGCTTTTCGCCCAACTTTCGAAGGCGCTGAGCCCGATCCCCCGCCCCGAGCACAAGCACCCGGCGACGGAACGCCGACGATCCAAGAAAGCTGTTGAGCACCAGCCGGTCGACCACCAGGACGAGCACGGCAAAGCCCATCGCGTAGACCAGGGTCGAGCGCCAGAATGCGTCCGCCTGCAACAGGAAATCGATGAAGGCGAGAGCGATGATGCCGAGGCTGATCGCGACCAGCAGGCGGGCCCCGGCAAAGCGCAGCGAGCGTAGCGCATAGGGACCGTAGACCCCGACCGAAATCATCGCCAGCCAGACGATCGCGGCCGAACCGGCGAGCGCCAGCCAGCGTTCCGACAGCGTCCCTGCATCCATTCCGATCTGTGCAGACCGTACCTGCCAGGCGAGCTCACCCGCCAGGAACAGCAGCGCAAGATCGAGCAGGCCGAGAAGGATCACGGCATGCGGGATATAATGCTTGAACAGGCGGATCATGATTCGGCGGCTTTACCCACGGTGGTTTCCCGAGCGGGTTTTACGCGCCAGAGCTTAAGTGTCGGTAAACTTTACACCGCGTGCCGAGAGCCCCGAATATCGGTCGAGAGAGCGGTTAATCGGGCCTTAGGAACCGGCGTTTGCGGGCCCGGCCAAACGGGCTGGAGCGGGGGTCAGGCAGTCCGTGCGACCGCAGCGCGGGCAACCCACGCCGAGCGGCACCGCATCCTGCGGATCGAGCGAGATACCGCGCGCGTGCGCGAGCTCGCCGGCGAAGCGCGCCTCAATCCCCAGAACGACCGCTTTTCTCGAGCTGCAGGCAACGCCATCGACCTCGACCGTGCGGGCGATGGTGAACCAGTGCTTCGGCGCCGCCTCGCCTTCACCGAAGGTGACCGCCTGCGTCAGCAGCGCGCCGCGGTTCTCGAAAGCCGCATAGGGCACCCATGCCGGCCAGCGCGCGCCGTCGATCGGGTAGACCGCTCCGCTCGCACCGGCGGTGAAATGCACCATCCGGCCGGTTCGGCCAAAGCGTGCGCTGAAGAACGGCAGACCCCGCTCTCCGACGCGCTGAAGGCTCGTCAGGCGCTGGGCAATCTGGTCGAAACTCGATGCAAAGCGACGCTGGAGGATGTTTACATCGTAACCGGTCTGCTCGCAGGCGCGCAGGAACCGGCGATAGGGCATCAACAGCGCCGCTGCGGCATAATCGGTGACATGATCGCGAAACCCCTCGCGCGCCTCGCCGGAGGAGAGGTTCGCCCCCGCCACCAGCGTATCGATATCCTCGCGCAGTTCGAGCGCCGCGACCTGCCGCGCGATCTGGAACCGGCGCGCGGCACCCGGAAGCATTTCCGAAAGCTGCAATTGCCGCGCATGCAGGTCGAGCCGGTGGACGATCCCCGGCATGACTTCGGCGGGAAGCACCCGCACCGAAAGCTGGTGCTTCTGGCGCAAGCGATCGGCGAGTGCCGCGCCCGTATCTCCCTGAGACAGGCGCAGTTCGTCGGCCATGTCTTCGGCGGCATGATCGAGATCGGCAAAGTGGTTCTGCCAGCGCTCGACCGCCTGACGCGCCTGCTCGGCGGGATCCTCCGCACGCGAAGTGGTTTCTCCGGCTGTATCGTAGAGGCGGGCGAAGGCGGCGGCGGCCTGCGGGGCGGCCGCAAGGAATTCCTGCACTTCCTCGCGGTCGATGCCGAGATCGGCGAAACGCTTGTCCGACATGCGCCGCACCAGCCCGTCGATCCCGCCGATCGCTTCGTCTTCGCGCAAGGATCGCGGATCGAAATCGAAGCGTTCGATGACCTGCACCAGCACCCGCGCGGAAAGCGGACGCTGGTTGCGCTCTATCAGGTTGAGATAGCTGGGAGAAATCCCGAGCGAAGCGGCCATTGCAGCCTGCGTAAGCCCTTCACGCTTGCGCAGGCGTCGCAGCGAGGGTCCGGCGAGAAGGGAGCTGTCCGACATCTTCCGGCGTGTAAATTAATTTACATCCTTACACAAGGATTTCCGCATTCCGCGCGATACAGACAATAAATTCTGTAATTTTTCCTATCATGCTGCGCTGCACCAATGCAGATGGGTCGCACTACCTCCCCACCCTCTCACGGAGACCGGACATGACCTATCAGAACACTATCTCCCAGATGCAAGGCATCATCGAAGCGAACGGCCCGAGTTGGGCGGCGATCGATCCCGAATCGACTGCCCGCATGATGATCCAGAACCGCTTTCCGACCGGTCTCGATATCGCGAAATACACGGCGAAGATCATGCGCGCCGATATGGAAGCCTACGACGCGGATCCGGCGAAATACACCCAGTCGCTCGGTTGCTGGCACGGTTTCATCGCGCAGCAGAAGATGATTTCGATCAAGAAACACTTCGGCAGCACCAAACAGCGTTACCTCTACCTTTCCGGCTGGATGGTCGCCGCGCTCCGCAGCGATTTCGGACCGCTGCCCGACCAGTCGATGCACGAGAAGACCAGCGTTCCCGGACTGATCGAGGAACTTTACACCTTCCTGAAGCAGGCCGATGCGCGCGAGCTCGGCATGATGTTCCGCGATCTCGACAAGGCCCGCGATGCCGGTGACGAGATCAAGGCGCAGGATATCCAGAACCAGATCGACAATTACGAAACGCATGTCGTCCCGATCATCGCCGATATCGATGCAGGCTTCGGCAATGCCGAGGCGACCTATCTGCTCGCCAAGAAAATGATCGAAGCCGGGGCCTGCGCGCTGCAGATCGAGAACCAGGTGTCCGACGAAAAGCAGTGCGGCCACCAGGACGGCAAGGTCACCGTTCCGCACGAGGACTTCATCCAGAAGATCCGCGCCTGTCGCCACGCCTTTCTCGAACTGGGCGTCGAAGACGGCGTCATCGTCGCACGCACCGATTCGCTCGGCGCCGGCCTCACCAAGCAGATCGCCTACTCGAAGGAGCCCGGCGACCTTGGAGACCAGTACAACGCCTTCCTCGACTGCGAGGAAGTCGATCCGGCGAACATCACCAATGGCCAGGTCTTCATCAGCCGCAATGGCAAGCTGATGGCACCGAAGCGCCTGCCGTCGAACCTCTACCAGTTCCGCGCCGGTACGGGCGAAGATCGCTGTGTGCTCGATTGCATCACCTCGCTCCAGAACGGTGCGGACCTGCTTTGGATCGAGACCGAGAAGCCGCATGTCGAGCAGATCGCCGGAATGGTGGATCGCGTGCGCGAGGTCATCCCCAATGCGAAGCTGGTGTACAACAACTCGCCTTCGTTCAACTGGACGCTCAACTTCCGCCAGCAAGTCTATGATGCGTGGGCGGAAGCGGGCCAGGATGTTTCGGCCTACGATCGCGATCGTCTGATGGATGCAAGCTACGATAGCACCGAGCTTGCTACCGAAGCCGACGAGAAGATCCGCACCTTCCAGCGCGATGCCGCGGCGCGTGCAGGCATCTTCCACCACCTTATCACCCTGCCGACCTACCACACGGCAGCGCTCAGCACCGACAACCTCGCCCGCGAGTACTTCGGCGAACAGGCGATGCTCGGCTACGTCAAGAACGTCCAGCGTGAGGAGATCCGCCAGGGTATCGCCTGCGTGAAGCACCAGAACATGGCGGGCTCCGACATCGGCGACGACCACAAGGAGTACTTCGCCGGAGAAGCTGCGCTGAAGGCAGGCGGCAAGGACAACACCATGAACCAGTTCGAGGCTGCCTGACACGCCGACCGAACTCGACGATGGATTTCCGCAGGGCCGAACCCCCATCGGCCTTGCGGGAACCAACCAAGACCTCCATTAGCTTGGTCATCAGATAGCCCTTGCTGGACCACGGAGAGAGATAATGAGCGATACCGATACGCCGAAGACCGAACCATCGCGCGCCCGCGCACTGCTTTCGACGGCGGATATGAAGCTGCTGCGCCGCGCGCTGGAGAGCCACGCGCGCAACACCGAGGACCGCGACGAGCTTGCCAAGATCAACGCGCTACACCACCGGCTCGGGACCTACGTGCCCAGCTCCGACTGAGGCGCACGCGCCACCACCAGTTCTCCTGGGGAGGAGAATACGGCCGTCGTAACGGAGCGATCCGTTTCGGCGGCCGTCCTTTATTCTGCGTACCCCATCCGCGGTGCGATTTTCTCGCCCGCGCGACCGAGAAATTCTTATCCGCCGTTCTTGGGCATCAGATCGAGCGTGCTCGCAACCAGCGCTTCGGTCGCGGTTGCGATCACCGTTTCGGCATCGGGAGCCCAGAACGGCGAGTGCAGCGAAGGCAGCTCAACCTCGCCCGCCTGCGCCTTTTCCCACTGGTCCTGCGGGACCCCGCCAACCCAGAAAATCAGCGTCTGGACATTGTCCGGATCGGCGCGGCGGAACTGGCTGAAATCCTCGCCGCCCATCACCGGATCGGTCTCGATCACGCGCTCGCCGAACCTGCCTTTGAGCAAAGCTGCAACGTTCTCGGTGAGTTCGGGCGTGTTGTAGGTCGCGGGGGTGTACGGGTCCTTTACCGTCACGACCGGCAGCATGTCGCCTTCGAGCCCTGCCGCCATCGCTTCGGCTTTGGCAATCCGCTCGATCCCGGAAAGCAGTGCGTCGCGCGACTCGTCGCTGTAGCTGCGCACCGTCAGCTGCAGCCTTGCCTCGTCGGAGATAATGTTGTGCTTCGCCCCGGCCTGAAAGCTGCCGACCGTCACCACAGCGGGGTCGAGCGGGTTCTTTTCGCGGCTGACCAGCGTCTGCAAGCGCATCACGATCGAAGATGCGATCACGATCGGGTCCTTGGTCGTGTGCGGATAGGCACCATGCCCGCCAATGCCCTTCACGGTAATGTCGACGCTGTCGACATTGGCAAGCGCATAGCCCGAGGTGTAGCCGATCACACCGGCAGGCGCGGCGGCGGCATCGTGAAAGGCAAGCACATAATCGGGCTTCGGAAAACGCTCGTAGAGCCCGTCTTCGATCATCGCGATCGCGCCCAAACCGAGCTCCTCGGCGGGTTGCAGGATCATCACCAGCGTGCCCGACCACTCATCCTTGCTTTCGGCCAGCAGCTGCGCCGCACCGAGCCAGGCGGCCATGTGGGTATCGTGGCCGCAGGCGTGCATGATCCCGGTCTCGACCCCGCTCGCGGGCACGCCGCGGGCCTCGGAGGCGAAAGGCAAGCCGGTCTGCTCGACCACCGGCAGCCCGTCCATGTCGGCGCGCAGCATGACTGTCGGGCCCTCACCATTGCGCATGACCGCGACGACACCGGTCTGCCCGACGCCTTCGGTCACCTCGAAGCCCAGCGCGCGGGCCCTTGCTGCAAGCTTCTTCGCAGTCTCGAATTCCTGAAAGCTCAGTTCGGGATTGGCGTGGAGATCGCGATAGACTTCCATCAGCCCGGGCATGTCGGCCATGACTTCGGTCCGCAGATCGTCTGCGTGATTGTCCGCATGCGCCGGCGCGTCCATCACCATTGCCAGCGCCGCGCCAGCCGTCAGAACCCGTTTAAGCATAGTTGTGTGTCCCCGTATTCTTATGTCTTGTGAGAAGCCCGCGTTCTACAATCCGTACCACAGTGCCAGCAGCACCGAGAGTGTCGCCACCATCAGCAGCACCAGTGGAACGCCGGTGCGGACGTAGTCGGCGAAATCGTAATTGCCCTCCGCCATGATGAGCATGTTCGTCTGATACGCGATCGGCGTGGCATAACACAGGTTGCAGCCGAACAGCACGGCGAGCACCAGCGGTTCGGGCGGCAAGCCGAGTTGAGCCGCGATACTGAAAGCGATGGGCGTGCCGACCGTCGCCGCCGTCGCGTTCGAGGCAAAGTTGGTGAGCACGGTAACAAAAGCCATGATCGCCGCCAGCACCAGCGCAGGCGGCAAATAGCCGAGGCCCAGCGACAGCGCCTCGCCGAGCCACGCCGCAGCCCCGCTTTCGTCGATTACCCGCCCGATGGCGATACTGGCGGCGACCAGCACGATCACCTGCCCCGAAAGCGCCCGTCCGACGCGGTCGAATTTCACACAGCCGGTCACGAACATCAGGATCGCGCCCGCCAGCGCGGAGATTGCGATCGGGAATATGCCGATCGATGCGGTGAACACCGCGACCCCCATGATGGCGGCCGCGAGCACCGCCTTCGAACGGCGGGGCAATTCGCGCCCGCCTTCGAGCATCAACAGGCTGTCGGCTCGGGCGAAGGCCTGAAGGTCTTCGTTAAGGCCCATCACCAGCAGCACGTCGCCTTCCGTAATCCGCAGGTCGCCGCCTTCCGAATACTGGTCGCGCTCGCCGAGCAGGCGCTCGGGTCGATGGATGCCAAGCACGGCCACACCGTAGAGGTCGGCAATCCCCGAGGAAGGCAGCGTCCGCGTGATCAGGCGCGAATCCGCTGTCACCGTCATCTCGACGACCATGATGTCGGCATCCTGAGCCGCAGCATTTCGCTTGATCCGGTCGAGCACCCAATTGGGTGCAAGCTCGCCCTTTAACACTCGCACCGCATCCTCGAGCCCTTCGTGCGTGCCGGAAATATGCAGGCGTTGCTGGGCTTGGATCGGCCCCGCGCCATAGCCGTGAAACTCGATCGTCTTGGGCAGTTTATCGGTTATCTCGCCCACTTCCTTGCCGACGAGGTCGCTCTGTTCGGCGATCCGCAGACGCGTGTGGAAGCGCCGGACGTTCTCCTGAGTGTCGGTGCGGTTGTCCGCCAGCATGCGCGGCATCACCAGCCACATGTAAGGCAGCGCGATAAGCCCCGCGACCAGCACGATCGGGGTAAAATCGAACACTCCGATCTCGCGCATGCCGAGGTCGACCGCGATCGAAACCACGAGGATATTGGTCGAGGTACCGATGGTGGTCGCAAGGCCGCCTAGCAACGATGCGGAGTTGAGCGGCATCAGCGTCTTCGAGGTCGGCATCGCTCCCCGCTGCGCCAGCGCGGCGAAGATCGGGATCATCAGCACCAGTACCGGCGTGTTGTTGACGAACATCGACAGGAAAAATGCGATCAGCAGCGAGACCAGCAGACCGATCTGCAGGTTCATCCGGAATACGCTTTCGAGAATCCGCGCTGCGGGTTCGAGCGCTCCGGTTACGACCAGCCCCCTGCCCATCACCATGAGCGCGCAGATCGTAATCAGAGCGTAATGTCCGAAGCCACCGAAGGCGAGCGCCAGTCCGTCGATCGGACGGGTTCCTTCCAGCGGAAAGAAATACAGACCGACCGCGATCACCGCGATGGTCAGCAGCGAGACGATCTCGATCGACATCCGCCCGCGGACGAATCCCACGAACATCAGGATCGTGATCACCATAGCGGCGATAGCGTGATAGGAAGGAAGCTCGAGCATGATCCCGTTGAGGACGGGTCTCCCAACTAACGGTGCGAAGATCAAGAGATTTCAGTCAGACGCCTTCTGCCGCTGCACTTCGGCGGCGTCGGCCTGGTCCTCCGGATCGCGCAGTTGCTGCGGCACGGCCCGCCCCTGGACCATCCACGACGTGCCGAACGCACCGAGCGCAAGCGCCTCCATCCAGAAGGTCAGATTGTTGCCGCGCCACGCGTCTCCGACCAGCAGGTCCCCGGCGGCGATGGCAAGCGTCGAAACGACGATGACGGTGCCGGAAACGCGGTAAATCGCGTTACGCATCCGCTTTGCTCGAGAAAGAGGTTCATGTGCGCGGTGTGCGGGGACACGGGTGAAGACGAAGAAACAGAAAAAGGCGAGCACCGCGAACAGCGCTCCGGCGGATCCTGCGTGAACCCAGTATCCGATCTGAGGATAAAGGCGGGTCTCCGTCTCGCATTGCCCAAGCGCATCGAGCGCCTCGCAACCGGTCACCCAGCCCTCCATAGGAACGAGCGCGACAAGCAGGGCGGCAACCCCTGCAAAAGTTGCGAGCTGCGCAACATGCGGGGTCCAGCCGCGATAGGCGAGTAGCAGCGATGCGATCAGCACGAGGCTGCCGACGAAAATGTCGCCCAGCACCAGTTCCTCGTAATAATACCCGCTGAGCGCTTCGCGAAAGTCGCCGAGCAGCACGCCGCCCAAACCGAGCACGATCGGCAGGCCGAAGGCCACGACGCCGACGACACGGGCGAGCCGCCGCTGGTCGAACCGCAGCTTGGGATCGCGGGCATATACGTAGTCGCCAGTGCGCTGATAGCGTTGCGGGTCGACTTCGAAAGGCATGTCCATTGGACGGTCCTAGCGGAAGCGTCCGGAGGAGCGAAGCGGTTCCGCGAGCTATTTGCGCTCAAGCAGCGAAGCGGTAGCGCCAGATATCCGCGCTCAACCAGCGAAGCGTTAGCGCAAAGAGATGGTGCCCCTGGCCCGACTCGAACGGGCACTCCCGAAGGAAAGCGATTTTGAGTCGCTCGCGTCTACCAATTCCACCACAGGGGCACGCCTGATGTGGAGCGCGGCTGTTAGCGCCGCGCTCGCGTCACTTCAAGACGTCTGTTTGCCGCCCGCTCCGCTATTTGAGCGAGTTCGCGAGCAGCTTGTGCAACTTCGAATGCAGGCTGTCGTTTGCGGCGAGCACCTGCTCCGCAAGGATCGGATTGGAACGCCCGCGGAAATCGGAGACGAAACCGCCTGCCTCGCGCACCAGCAGGCAGCCGGCAGCGGTATCCCAGTCGTTGAGGCCGCTCTCCCAGAAGCCGTCGAACCGGCCCTGTGCCACCCAGGCGAGGTCGAGCGAGGCGGCACCGAAGCGGCGAATCCCGGCGACTTCCGGCCCGATCGCTCCGTAAATGCGGCTCCATTCGGCGAAATCGCCCTGCCCTTGAAAGGGAATGCCGGTGGCAACCAGTGCATCAGGCAGGTGGCGACGACCCGATACCCGCAGCCGCGCGTCTTGCAGCCACGCGCCGCGGGTCTTTTCCGCCCAATAGGTTTCGTCGTTGATCGGGTGGTAGATCACCGCGGCGGTGACATCGCCCCAGCCTTTCCCGTCAAGCCGTGGTTCCTGCACCGCGATGCTGATCGCAAAATGCGGAATGCCGTGGAGAAAATTAGAAGTGCCGTCGAGCGGATCGACGATCCAGCGCGGCTTGTCCGGCGCGCCTTCGATCACGCCGGCCTCTTCCATCACGAAACCCCAGTCGGGCCGCGCATGAAGCAACTCGTCGTAGATCGTGCGCTCCGCGCGCATATCGGCCTTGGACACGAAGTCGGCGGGCCCCTTGCGACTCACCTGCAGGTGCTCGACTTCGCCGAAATCGCGGCGCAAGCGCCCGCCCGCCTTCCGCGCAGCGCGTTCCATGACGCGGATCAGGCCTGAAAACATCGACATGAATTCTCCAATTCCGCGCCAGAAAGCGCACGGACTCTCTTAGCGCGGCTGAGCGGGTGCCTCGCCGGTCGGTTCCGGTTGGAACCCGCAAATACCCGCCATCAATCCGAGCATCGCGCCGGTATCGGTGCGATCGAGCTCTTCGGGATTGGCAGCGATAGCCTTGTCCATCGCAACCGTGATTTCCTGCATCGAGTTCTGGTAAATGCAACCGACGAGGACGTTCTTGATTTCCCCGTCGACCTGCTCGGAATTGAGCGCGGCGAAAAGCAGCCGGATGTTTTCGACGGCATGCTGCCGGGTTTCGGTATCATCGGCGGTCGTCGCATCCTGGGCGGCGGTCGACACCGCTGCCCCGGCGCCGAGTCCGGCGATGGCAAGAGTAGTAACGAAAGTCTTGAAAATACGCAGTTTCACTAAATCAACCAGCCTTTCCAACATAGGTCTGTTCGTACACATCGACCACGATCCGCGTGCCGCTTTCGATATGCGGCGGGACCATGATGCGAACGCCGTTATCGAGCACGGCGGGCTTGTAGCTTGAGGAGGCGGTCTGCCCCTTCACCACCGCATCGGCTTCGACGATTTCCGCCTCGACCTGCTGCGGCAGCTCGACCGAGATCGGCTTTTCCTCCCAGAGTTCAAGCTTTACCTCCATCCCGTCCTGCAGGAACGGGCGGGCATCGCCCAGCAGGTCCGACGGCAGGTTGATCTGCTCGTAGGTGTTCTGGTCCATGAAAACGAGCATGTCGCCGTCTTCATAGAGGAACTGGTATTCCTGCGTATCAAGCCGCACCTTCTCGACCGTGTCGGCGCTGCGGAAGCGCACGTTGGTCTTGCGGCCATCCTGCAGGTTCTTCATCTCGACCTGCATGTAAGCCCCGCCCTTGCCGGGCTGGGTGTGCTGGATCTTGGCGACCTTCCAGATGCCGCCCTCGTATTCGAGGATATTGCCGGGACGAATATCGACGCCGCTGATTTTCATGGGGGCTCGTGCCTTTGTGCAGGATGGTGGGCGCGGCTCGCGGGCCTTGCGCTCGGGTAACTTGTGATGCGCGCCAATAGCGAAAGGCCCGGCTTCGGGCAAGCGCAGCCGAACGGGAGACGTTTCAGCCGCAATTCAGCTATCCGTGGTTAACGCCGTGGCGCAAGGCTGGGCCGGGTGCTAGGCCCGCCGCACGATGAGATCGCACCGATGAAAACCAGATACGTTGTTCTTCTGACCGCGGTAGCCGCCATCGTGGCGGCCACTTCTCCGTTGATCGCGCAAAAGTCTCCACCCTCGGGTGGAATGCTGCGCACCATGCCGCTCGGAACCTATGAATGCGCCCTGCCCGGCGATGCCGGCGGCGAAGCCTATCGCGTCGTAGAGGAAGAGCAATTCCGCATCCGCCCCGCTTCGGGCTATGACAATGCCGAGGGCAAGGGCATCTACATCCTGCGCGGTACCGAGCTGACGTTCACGCGCGGCCCGAAGAAGGGCGAGGTTTTCGAACGGATCGGCACCAACCAGCTGAAGCGCGGCGAGATGATCTGCACCCGGCTGGGCGGGAGCGCCTGATCCCGATTATTCGCCAGCGTCCGTAGGCGCTGCAACCGGCGGCATCTGCGGTTGCGCGGCAGGTTCGGCCGTAGGGGCCGGGGTAGGCGACGATGTCGGCGAAGGCGTCGGAGACGGCTCCTGCATGATCGGCGGCGCGCTCGGCGTGACCTCGGCTTCGGGAGAGGGCTCGGGCGCCGCGACATCTTCCCCAGCCTGTCGTTCGCTCGCCTTTTCGAGCAGTGTGGTACCGAAAAGGATCCAGATCAGCGACGTGATCGTCGCAGTGACGACGATGGTGAGCAGGCGGTCGAGGAATTTCATGCGCGTTTACTCTCCGTCTGTGATCGCTTTGGCAAACGCCTCGATTGCCGCGACTTCATCACCGTTCCAGATCGCGCCCGACACCGCAAGAAAGTCGGCGCCCGCATCGACCAGCGGCGCGCAATTTTCCGGCGTGATCCCGCCGATCGCGACACAGGGCAGTTCGAACAGGGTCGACCACCACGACAGGATTTCGGGCGTCGGCCGCTCGGCGTCGCCCTTGTCCTTGGTGGTGCTGTCGAAGAACGCTCCGAAGGCGACATAATCCGCCCCGGCCTCGCCCGCTTCCATAGCCAGGTGCTTCGACGCGTGACAGGTGACGCCGATCTGCGCCTCGCGGCCCAGCGCATCGCGCGCTTCCTTTGGCGAGCCGTCATCCTGCCCAAGGTGCACGCCATCGGCCTTGATCCGCTTCGCCAGTGGAATGCTGTCGTTGACGATGAAGGCCACGTCATGCGCGGCGCAGATTGTCTGCAAGGGCTCGGCGAGCGCAGCGGCTTCGTGCTGGTCGATATCCTTCACACGGAACTGGAAAGCGGTGACGAGGCCCTTGCCCGCCGCCAGCGCGCGCTCGAACCGCTGCGGGAATGCGCCGCCAACGTCGAGCGGCGAGATCAGGTAAAGCTGGGTTGCCGTTTCGCTCACACGAGCGCCTTAGCCAGAGCAGCTCGCGCTCGCAATCTTGTCGATCGCCCCACCCAGCGCCGCGTCGAATTCCGCATCGCTCTGGTCCTTGCGCAGATCCTGCAGCAGCCCGCGGCTGAAGCTCGCAATCATGCCGGGGTTCCTGGCGAGGTGCGCGCAGGCATCGTCGGTGGAATAGCCACCCGAAAGGGCGACCACACGCAGCACATTGGGGTGCTCTATGGCAGGCGCATAGAGGCCGGGCTTTACGGGAATCGAAAGCTTGAGCATCACCGTCCGGGCTTCGGGCAGTGCATCGAGGCCTTTCATGATTTCGGCCAGTAGCATGTCCTCGCCCTCGGCGCGGTCCGCAGCGTGGATGTCGTATTCGGGCTCCAGCATGGGCACGAGGCCCGCATCGGCGATCCGGTTGCCGACCTCGAACTGCTGCTCGACAATCGCCGCGATCCCGCCGGCATTGGCCGACTTGATGACCGAGCGCATCTTGGTTCCGAACATGCCCTTGCCGACCGATTTCTCGAGCAGCGCAGGCAGCTTGTCGAGCGGCTTCATCAGTTGGACGCCGTCGCTCTCGTCGGCAAGGCCCTGATCGACCTTGATAAAGGGTACGATTCCGCGATCTTTCAGCGCATAGGTTGTCGGCTTGCCATCGACCTGACCGTCCATCGTCTTTTCGAACAGGATCGCGCCGATGACCTTGCCGCTACCGAAGCACGGGGAAGTGATCACACGGCTGCGCATTTCGTGGATGCGCGCGAACATCTCCTCATCACCCGCCCATTCGCTGTCCTCCACGCCGTAGCCGCGCAGCGCCTTCGGGGTAGAACCGCCCGACTGATCAAGCGCGGCGATAAAGCCCTGCCCTTCACGGATCTTTGCGGCCATCTGATCGGTGTTCATCGGCGATTCCTTATCCTGTGCATACCTATGCATAGAGAGATCGTGCGCGCCTTAGACAGTGCCGTCCGATGCTGCAATATGGGGGCACAAAGAATCCTCGGTTGAGGCGTAAGTCTGGTGGTAGAGGAGAGTTCGCAATGCTCGACCCGAAACAAGAACAGCTCTGTGCGGAAAACGAAACCGACTTCAGCGATCTGTCCGCCTTGTTCGTCAATTGCACGCTCAAGCTTGCTACCGAACAAAGCCACACCCAGACGCTGATCGACATTTCGGCGGAGATCATGCGGAAATCGGGCGTGTCGGTCGAGACAGTGCGGGCGACCGATTTCGATATCGCCTGGGGCGTGTTTCCCGACATGACCGAACATGGCGCGCAAAACGACGCTTGGCCCAAGCTTTGGGAGAAAGTCCAAACTGCGGACATTCTCGTCATCGGCACTCCGATCTGGCTGGGGGAGAAGAGCTCGGTGTGCCAGCTCATCATAGAGAAACTCTATGCCCATTCGGGTCAGACGAATGATCGCGGGCAATATGTGTTCTACGGCAAGGTCGGCGGCTGTCTCGTTACCGGCAACGAAGACGGGATAAAGCATGTCGGCATGGGCGTGCTCTATGCCATGCAGCATGTCGGCTACACGATTCCGCCGCAGGCCGACGCAGGTTGGATCGGTGAGGCAGGCCCCGGTCCGTCATTCGGAGACGAATTGGACGATGGCTCGCGCGCCGGTTTCGACAATGATTTCACGCGCCGCAACACGACATTCATGACGTGGAACCTGATGCACTTTGCACGGATGCTCAAGGATGCTGGAGGCATCCCCGCCTATGGCAATTCCAAGGACCTTTGGCAGGAAGGGTATCGCTTCGATTCACTCAATCCCGAGTATCGATAAACCCTAGTCGCGCCGCGCGAGCTTGCGAATTATCCCCGTGAAACTGAGCGCAGGCTCGCCGTCGCCGGTGATCAGACCGCGCACGAAGATCGTTTTGCCGCCGCCGCGCGTAACCTCTCCGCGCGCCTCCATCAACGCACCTGCCCTCGCTGCGCCGAGGAAGTCTCCCGAAAGGTTCATCGTCACAGCGTTGTCGCCGTTCAACTCATCGGTCGCGATGGCAAACAAGGCGAAATCGGCAAAGGTGAGCAGGCAACCGCCGTGCATGAACCCTGCTCCGTTCATATGGCGCTGTTCGGCACGGAAAGCGCTTACATAGGTGCCGTCGTCCTCGCGCCGCATGAAGAACGGACCGGAACGCGTCTCGTAGGGGTCGTGGTTCCAGTGATACCAGCCCGCGAACTCGCCCTCGCTGGCCTGCACCGCATTCCCGTATCCATACTCGGTCTTGGTTTCGTTCATTTCACTTCACCGCCACAGCTGCAATCGGCGCACCGTTTCGGCGTGCGTACCATCGTCTTCGACCTTCGACAGGCCGCGTTCGACCAGTTTCCATCCTCCGATTCGGAATTTGCGCCACAGGCCGGTGAGCAGGAAGCGGCCCGACCAGTCTTTCGCACCCAGCGATACTTCAAGCTCGGCCCCGGCGGTGAACCACGCTGTGCGGCCGTGCTGGCGGACGAGGTTTTCGCCAAGGCGAAAGCCGCTGCACCGCAAATCGCGTTCGATCGCCGCGACGAAGCTCGGACGGTCGAGAAGTTCGGGGGGGTTGGTGCCGAGGATCATCATGAAATCGCGTGCGGCAAGCTTGCGTATCGTCCCGGCGTCACGGTGCATCCACGCCTGCATCAGGCGCAATTCGCTGGCCTCGATGATTGGCGCGATTTCCGCCATGGATCAGGCTTCCAGCGCGGCGACGCCGGGCAGGACCTTGCCTTCCATCCATTCCAGAAACGCGCCCCCCGCAGTCGAAATGTAGGTCACATCCCCGGTCACACCCGCCTGCGCCAGCGCGGCAACGGTGTCCCCGCCCCCGGCGACGCTGATCAGCGAGCCTTCCTGCGTCAGCGCGGCGACATGGCGCGCGAAGGCCATGGTGGCGGTGTCGAACGGCTCGGTCTCGAACGCGCCGAGCGGGCCGTTCCACACCAGTGTGCGGCAGGTCTTGAGCACATCGGCGAGCGCCTCGGTCGCGCCGGGGCCGATGTCGAGGATCATCTCGTCCTCAGCGACTTCGTGGACATTGCAGGTGCGCAGCGACGGCGGATTGGGCGCAAATTCCTTCGAAACCACCACGTCATACGGCAGGTGGACGGTGCACCCCGCATGATCGGCCTCGTCCATGATCTTCGATGCGGTGCCGGTCAGGTCGTGCTCGCACAGCGATTTTCCGACATCGACCCCGCGCGCGGCAAGGAAGGTGTTCGCCATCCCGCCGCCGATGATAAGGTGCTGGACCTTGCCGACGAGGTTTTCGAGCACGGCAAGCTTGGTCGAAACCTTGGCCCCGCCGACCACCGCCGCGACCGGCTGTTCGGGGCTGCCCAGCGCTGCGTCGAGTGCTTTAAGCTCCTTCTCCATCGCGCGGCCCGCATAGGCCGGGAGGAAATGCGCGATGCCTTCGGTCGTCGCATGCGCACGGTGTGCCGCGCTGAACGCGTCGTTGACGTAGAAATCGCCATTCGCCGCGATAGCCTGAGCGAAATTCGGGTCGTTCGCCTCTTCGCCCGTCCAGAAACGGGTGTTTTCCAGCAAGCCGATATCGCCGTTGCGCAGGATCCCGATCGACTGTTCGACCACCGGACCGGCGACTTCGGGGATGAACATCAGTTCCTTGTCGATCACGCCTTCGACGTCGCCAACGACCATACTCGTCGAAAGCACGCTGGAACGCTTTCCGCCCGGACGCCCGAAATGCGCGAGCAGCAGGACCTTCGCGCCCTTCTCGCTGAGTTCGAGAATGGTCGGCTTGACCGCCTCGACGCGGGTGACGTCCGTCGCCGAACCGTCCTTCATCGGCAGATTGAGGTCTACGCGGACCAGCGCAACCTTGCCGGTCAAGTCGCCGAGATCGTCGAGGGTTTTGAAAGCGGCCATGGCCGTTTACTCCGAGCTAAATGGGCGATTTGCTGCAGGCGATGGTGGCTTCGAAACTTGAGGCTTCTGCGCGGCAGGTGCGCTTAGCACGTTCCCGTTCGAGTGCTTCGCCAACCGTCTCAGACGCGACTTCGGGCCTTTGCGAAAGGACCGTGTGCAGCTTGATGCGCTCCCACACTACCTTGTCATCACCCTCGAGGCGCCCTTCAATAACTTCCATCGCCTGCACATCATCGATGTCAGGCATCGCTTCATCACAGATGCTTTGCGGCCCGTTCTCACCGCATGCGAACACGGCCAGCGAAAGCGCGGTTATCAGGGCCAGTCGTGAGAGCTTGGACATCATGTCTTATGTCATTCGCTCAAAGGAACTTCGCCATCACGCCTGCAGTGTCGATCATGCGATTGGAGAAGCCCCATTCGTTGTCATACCACGAAACGACCCGGGCGAGCTTGCCTTCCATCACGCTGGTTTCGAGACTGTCGACGGTCGAGCTGGCCGGATGGTGGTTGAAGTCCGAGGAGACCAGCGGCTCGTCGGTGTAATCGAGCACGCCCTTCATCGCGCCGTCGGCAGCGGCCTTCAGCGCGGCGTTGAGCTCATCCGCGCTGGTGTCGCGCTTGGGCTGGAAGACGAGATCGACGAGGCTGACATTGGGGGTCGGCACCCGCACGCTCGACCCGTCGAGCTTGCCAGCCAGTTCGGGCAAAACCAGGCCGACGGCGCGCGCCGCGCCGGTCGTCGTCGGGATCATGTTCTGCGCCCCGCCGCGCGCACGGCGCATGTCGCTGTGCATCTGGTCAAGCATGCGCTGGTCGTTGGTGTAGGAATGGATCGTGGTCATGAAGCCGCGCTCGATACCGACGGTGTCGTTCAGCACCTTGGCCACCGGCGACAGGCAGTTTGTGGTGCAGCTGGCGTTCGAGACGATCACGTCTTCCGCAGTCAGCACGTCATGATTGACCCCATACACGATCGTGGCCGAAACATTCTTCGCCGGGGCCGAGATCAGCACGCGCTTGGCACCCGCCTTGAGATGCGGCTCGGCGGCTTCGTGGCTCTGGAAGAAGCCGGTGCATTCCATCACGATATCGATGCCCTGCGCGGCGTGCGGCAGATTGCCCGGATCGCGTTCCGAGGTCACCGCGATCGTCTTGCCGTTGACCACCATCGATCCGTCGGTCGCTTCGACCGTTCCCGGGAAGCGTCCATGGGTGGAATCGTATTTGAACAGCAGTGCGTTCGCCTTGGTGTCGGCGAGATCGTTGATCGAAACGAGTTCGAGATCGTGATCGTCGCGCTCGAGGATTGCACGAGCGACGAGGCGTCCGATGCGTCCGAAACCGTTGATCGCGACTTTGGTAGCCATGAAAGAAACTCCTGCTTAGCTGTTCAATTTGTTCTGGATTTTGGGGACGATCGCGTCCGTCGTAAAGCCGAAATGGGCGAACAGGTCCTTCGCGGGGGCCGAGGCGCCGAAGCTGTCGATGCCGATAGTGAGCCCGCCCTTTCCGGTGTAGCGTTCCCAGCCGAAGGTGCTGCCCGCTTCGATCGAAACGATGAGCGCATCCTCCGGGATAAGATCGGCGCGGTATTCGTCTTCCTGTTCTTCGAAGAGTTCGGTGCAGACCATGGAAACGACATCGGTACCGATACCATCGGCCTCGAGCGCTTTCGCGCAATCCATTGCGAGACCGATTTCGGACCCGGTGGCGAGGATAACAACCTTGCGGGTGCCTTCGGCGGCTTTGAGGCGATAAGCGCCCTTCGCCGACAGATTCTCCTCGGCCGCTTCGAGCCGGACCTGCGGCAGGCCCTGACGCGAGAGCGCAAGGATCGTCGGGCGGTCCTTTTGCTTGAGCGCGACTTCCCAGCATTCGGCCGTTTCGACCGCGTCCGCCGGGCGCATCACCAGTACATTCGGCATCGCCCGCAGCGACGCGAGGTGCTCGATCGGCTGATGGGTCGGCCCGTCTTCGCCAAGCCCGATGCTGTCATGCGTCATCACGTAGATCACGCGCGCCTTCTGCAGCGCGGACAGGCGGATCGCGCCGCGCGCATAGTCGGTAAACACAAGGAAGGTCCCGCCGTAAGGGATCACGCCGCCATGCAGCGCCATGCCGTTCATCGCCGCGGCCATGCCGAATTCGCGGATGCCGTAATAGACATAGCGACCCGAATAATTGTCGGCAGTGAAAGGCTCGATCCCGCCCGCCTTGGTGTTGTTCGAGCCGGTCAAGTCGGCACTGCCGCCGATAGTGTCGGGCAGGCGCGGATTGATCTCGGCCAGCGCCATCTCGCTTGCCTTGCGGGTCGCGACGCTTTGCGGGTCGGCAATGAGATTGGCGATATGCTGCTGCGCGGCGTCGCCGTGCGGAAGCTCGCCTGCCATCCGCCGCTCGAATTCGTCCTTGTGATCCGATCCCGCGAGCGCGGACTCCCATTGCGCCGACAGGTCACGCCCGGCATCGCCGGTCTTGCGCCAATCCATGAGGATTTCCTCGGGAACGACGAACGGCTCCGCTTCCCAACCGAGCATCTCGCGTGCACCGGCGACTTCGTCCGGGCCAAGCGGCGATCCGTGAGTGGAAGCCGTTCCCTGCTTGGTCGGCGCGCCCTTTCCGATCACGGTCCGGCAGGCGACCAGCGAGGGACGAAGCGCCTCCTTGGCCTCTTTGATCGCGCGTTCGATGTCGTCGAAATCGTGGCCGTCGCATTCGCACACGTGCCAACCCGTTGCCTCGTAACGTGCCTTGACGTCTTCGCTGGTCGAAAGGTCGGCGCTGCCGTCGATGGTGATGTTGTTGTCATCCCATAGAACGATCAGGCGACCGAGGTGGAGGTGGCCGGCAAGCCCGATCGCCTCGTGGTTGATCCCTTCCATCAGGCAGCCGTCGCCGGCGATCACCCAGGTCCGATGATCGACCAGATCGTCACCGAAGACCGCGTTGAGGTGCCGTTCGGCCATCGCCATGCCGACCGCCATCGCCAGGCCCTGACCCAGCGGACCGGTGGTGCATTCGACACCTTCGAGAAGGAAATTTTCCGGGTGACCGGCGCAGGGGCTGCCCAGCTGGCGGAAGTTGCGGATGTCTTCCATCGTCGGGCGCGCGTAGCCGGTGAGATGCAGCAGGCTGTAGATCAACATCGATCCGTGACCGGCAGACAAGACAAAGCGATCGCGGTCGGCCCAGTCCGGTCGTGCAGGATCGAACTTGAGGTGGTTCCTGAACAATACCGTCGCCACGTCGGCCATGCCCATCGGCATTCCCGGATGGCCTGAATTGGCGGCCTGCACCGCATCCATCGAAAGCGCGCGAATGGCGTTTGCCATGTTCTGCAAGCGGGCGGTGTCAGTCATGCGGGTCAAGTGCCTCCTGCTGGCGCGTGGCTCGATTGTTATATTGCCGTGCGCGCTGCCGACCTCAAGCGCGGTCGATTCGATCCGTATGCGATGCCATTGCCGAGCGGTATGGGGAGGTCAAGCGGTCCGCGCGCGTGCGCGAGCTTTGCTCCCCAGCGACCCGTCCGCCGCATAGCCCACACCACTTATCAACAGGAGCGCCCAAAGCTTTGCGTGCGAAGGGCAATCTTTATATAAATCTATCCATGGGCGAGAGCCGGATCGTAGAAGCGATGACGCGTATCGAAACCGCGATGGAGCGGATCGCCGCTGCGCGCGCCTCCGCTCCGGCGAAGACAGACGACACGGCAGGCTCGGCCAAGGTCATGGCGCTGGTCAACGCGCATGAGAAACTCCGCGAGGAAGTCGCTGAAACCATGCGGGAACTCGACGCGGTGATCGAGGAGCTGGAAAATTGAAAGCACATCGATGAGCCAGGTCACCCTTACCATCGGCCCCAAATCCTATGTGGTGAACTGCGCCGATGGCGAGGAAGAGCATATTGGCAAACTCGCCGCCATGATCGACGAGAAATACGCGCAACTCGGCGCCGCGCGCGCGCCGCAAGAGGCGCAGAACATGCTGTTCGCTGCGCTTTTCCTCGCGGACGAGCTTGCCGAGGCACGCAGGGCGACAGAGAGCTGCGAGCAGAACGCCGAGCACGAAAAGGTCCGGTCGGGCGGCAAGAAAGCCGAGTTGCGCGCCGAGATCGAGGTGCTGACCAAGGCAGAGGCGCGTGCGCGCGAGGAAGTGACGACGCTCAAGGCCGAACTGGCCAAAATGCGCGAAGCTGCCAGTCACCAGCACGACCTGTTCGGAGCGCCCGGTGTCAGCGATGCAGTGATCGAAAGGCTCGAAGCGCTCGCGGTTCGGGCCGAAGCGACCGCCGACACGCTTGAAGCGCAGGCTCCGGCCTCCTAAGTCCGTTCGCGGCGGGACTGCCCGGCACGAGCCGTTCGAATATCCCTGAGGCTATAAGCAATCCTAGGGAGCTGTCCCTGTCCCGGAGCACGGGTTCGTCCCGGGCTTCAGGATATACGGCGCCCACCTGACGTTTTGGCGTCAGAGGATTTCACTGGCAACGACCCATGGTGGTTCCGTCACTGTTTTTGCGCACGCCATCAGGCGCGCGATTTCCTCGCTCATGCGGCTTTCAGCCGCGTCGCTGCGGGCGGGCGGTCGCCCTTGCGGCCCTGCAGGCCGAAGACTACTTCGTCGTTGATGTCGCAATCGAAACCAGAACTGCGCAAGGCGCTGCGCAAGGCCCGGCGCGAGCATGTCGCGGAGCAGCCTGAGGCTATCCGCGCGCTATTGTTCCATCGCCCGCCTGCCCCGCTGCTGGCCAAGATCGGTGCCGACGCGGTGATCGGCGTGTATCGCGCGAACCGGAACGAAGCCCCGGCCGCCGGATATGCGAGGTACTTCCACGAACACGGCCACACCATCGCTCTGCCTCATTTCGCCGATGAGAGGGCTGCGATGACCTTCCGCGCCCACACCGATCCGTTCGGCGAGAGCGACCTCGAGCCGGGCCCGTTCGGGATCGCCCAGCCGAAAGCGGATGCGCCGGAAATCACTCCGGACGTCCTGTTCGTGCCGCTGATCGGCTTTACCGCCGAATGCGAGCGGCTCGGGCAAGGCGGCGGGCATTACGATCGCTGGTTGGCGGAACATCCGGGCCGCATGGCGATTGGTCTCGCGTGGGACGTGCAGCTTTGCGACACGCTCCCGTCCGAACCGCACGACATCGCTCTCGATGCGGTGATCACGCCCAGCCGGATGTACGGGATACATTGATGAGAGAAACACCCACCTGGCGAATTCCGATCGGGATCATCGGCCTGCTTATCGGGCTGACGGTCTACGGGGTGGTGATCGCCCGCTACGCGCCCGACATTATCGGCGGCTGGCCCACCTGGGTGCAGACGATCATCTATCTGGTGCTTGGCCTGATCTGGCTGCTGCCGCTGAAGCGCTTCCTGATCTGGATGGAAACCGGGCGCTGGTCACCCCCCGAATCCACCGACTAAAGCCGCTCTGCGTATTCAGCCTCTAGCTGTTGATCGCGCACCCAGAAATCCGTTTCCCGGTCACCGACCAGCACTTCGGCAAGCAAGTCGAAATGGCCGTGCCATCCGGCAAAAACGCCGATCCGCATGTCGCGTCCGACGATACCGGTGTGGACGAGGTGAAGCTCGGTCGTCGTCGCATCGATTGCGGTGAGCGTTATGTCGACCGTGCTTGCCTCTCCCCCGGCTGACTCGAACCAGGTAAAGACCAGCCTTCTCGGCGGATCGAATTGCAGGATCTCACCGCGATGGGTCGCGGTTTCCTCGCTGGCATATTTCTCCGGAGGAGGAGTGTCCGCGAGGCGACGATGATCGAATTGGAATACGATCTCTTCCCCGGCGCTGTCGCCGGTCGAGCCGCCGCAAAACCACAATTTCCGCTTTTCGGGATCGACCAGGAATTGCCAGAGTTTCTCGGCACTCGCCTCGAAGCGCCGCGTGAACTGGATTTCCGCCGGTCCGGTTTGCACGCCATAGTCACTCATCGCCATCCTCCTTCAGCGCGGTCTCAAGCGCATCGAGCCGCTCGTTCCAGAATTCCGTGTAGCGCTGCACCCAGTCGCGCGCTGACAGCAGGGCTTCGGGCTGCAGACGACAAACCCGCTCGCGGCCGCGTTTCTCGCGGGTGAGCAGCCCAGCCCGTTCGAGGACGCCGACATGTTTGGAAGCTCCCGCGAGTGTCATCTTGGCCGGTTCCGCCAGCTCTCCGACGGTCCGCTCGCCGCGCGCGAGGTCTTCGATCATGCGCAAGCGGGTCGGGTCGCCGAGCGCGCGAAAGACCCTGTCGAGTGAAGTCTCATCCTCAACCATCTGGTTGATAATACCGTGCCAGCCAAAAACGTCAACTATTCGGTTGAACGTCTCGGATCACCGCCTTCGCTTGAGGAAAGATTGCCAGCGCGCGGTCTCTTGCCTAGCCTTGCCCGGGAGAGAGGAACTCTATGGCAAGCACTGTCGGCGCAGCAGTCCCACCGGCTGCGGATCGCCCCTCCATCGGCGTGAAACTCGCCCACGGCTTTGGCGCCGCCGCGTTCGGTATTAAGAACAACGGCTTCGACTATTTCCTGCTGCTGTTTTACGGCACCGTTGTCGGGTTGGAACCGGGACTTGTGGGTCTGGCGATCCTGATTGCGCTCCTGTTCGACGCGGTCAGCGATCCGCTGGTTGGCTACTGGTCGGACAATCTCGAGTCGCGCTGGGGCAGGCGTCATCCCTTCATGTATGCCGCCGCTATCCCCGTGGCGGTTACCTATTTCCTGCTGTGGAACCCGCCCGATCTGTCGCAGACGGGTCTCTTCCTGTATCTCACAGTGATAGCGGTCCTGATCCGCACGTTGATCACCTTCTACGAAACGCCCTCCAGCGCCCTGATGCCCGAGCTCACCCGGGATTACGAGGAGCGCACCAGCCTGCAGGCCTATCGCCTGTTCTTCGGCTGGGTGGGCGGAAATGTCATGAGCATCCTGATATTCGGCGTTCTGCTTACAGGTCCATTGGGGCTGCGCGACCGCGAAGGATACGAAACTTACGGGATCATTGGCGGCGTGCTGATCTTCGTCGCGATCATGATCTCGGCGCTGGGCACTCATCACAAGATCCCCTCGCTTTCGAAACCTGTGCGCGCCACCGAACAATTCAGCCTCCGCCGGCTTTTCCGCGAGATGGTCGAGACGCTGAGCGAGAAGAGCTTCATCGCATTGTTCCTTTCGACTGTGATCTTCTCGATCGCCGCGGGCCTCCACGCTGCGCTCGCCTTCCTGCTGCTCAATTATTTCTGGGGCTTCAGCGAGTTCCAGATCTTCATCTGGACCATCACGGTCATCCTTTCGGCAGCAATGGCATTCGCGATCGCACCGTGGGCCACGCGCAGGCTGGGCAAGAAGAAGGCAACGATTTCGCTGGGGCTCCTCGCCTTTACGGTGCAGCCGCTCCCGGTCATTCTGCGGCTGTTCGGCCTTATGCCCGAGAACGGCGACCCGATCCTCTTCCCGCTCGTGCTCGGGATCAACATCATCGATCTCGCGCTGATCATCGCGGTGCAGACGGTCGCCTACTCGATGATCGCGGATCTGGTTGAATCCAACCAGGTGAAGACCGGCAGGCGCACCGAAGGCGTGTACTACGCCGCCATCACCTTCTCACGAAAGACGACGCAAGGCCTTGGCGTGCTGGCGGCGGGCATGATCCTTTCGATCGTAGCCTTTCCCGAGGGCGCAGCACCGGCGGATGTGCCCGAGGACACGCTGTGGTGGCTCGGCGCGCTTTACGCCCCGCTGCTGCTGTGCCTGTGGCTGGTCTCGCTCTACATCCTGTCGCGCTACCGCATCGACAAATCTCAGCACGAGGCGAACCTCGCAGCCCTCAACGAAAGGGGCTGATTCCGGCGACTGATTTTCAGGAATGTCCCAAGTGGCGCGAGTGACGGGACTTGAACCCGCGACCTTCGGCGTGACAGGCCGACACTCTAACCAACTGAGCTACACCCGCGCAGCCACTTGGGAGCCGCGCAAATAGGGCCGCCTGCATATGCTGTCAACGGCCCTGTACGCGAAAAACGAACTTTCTTTGGCGCTTCAATCCGACAGCAGCAGGACCGGCGTTTCGATCAGTTTTTTCATCTCCTGGATGAAGCTCGCCGCGTCGTATCCGTCGACCACGCGGTGATCGCAACTGATCGATATGTTCATCAGCTTGCGCTTCTCGATCCGCTCCTGACCGTCGGGTCCGGTGACGAACATCGGGCGTTCGATTATGCGGTTCGGCCCGATGATCGCGACTTCCGGACGGTTGATGACGGGCGTGGTCGCAACCCCGCCGAGCGGGCCCAGCGAAGTGACCGTCAGCGTCGAGCCCGAGAGCTCGTCCGACTTGGCCGAGCCGTCGCGCGCAGCCTCCGCGAGCCGCACGATCTCGCGCGCCAACTGCCAGATGTTGCGGCTCTGCGCGTCCTTGATCACCGGAACCATCAGGCCGTTGTCCGTCTGGGTCGCCATGCCGAGATGCACACTGCCATGGCGGGTGACGACATTCGCCTCGTCGTCATAGCGCGCATTGATCATCGGGAAGTCGGGGATCAGCTTGCAGATGGTCGTGATGAGCAGCGGCAGCATGGTGAGCTTGGGCTTGTCGCCCCGCCCTTCGTTGAGCTGCGCGCGCATGCGCTCCATTTCGGTGACGTCGCATTCTTCGACATAGGTGAAGTGCGGGATGTTGCGCTTCGCCGCGCTCATGTTCTGGGCGATGCGCTTGCGCAGGCCGACCACCTTGATCGCCTCGTCTTCGCGCGTCTTGCCCGCGGCTGCGAAGCCGCCGCCTGCATTGTAGGCGAGGAACTGGTCGAGATCGCCGTGCCGGATACGGCCGTCTTCGGCGGGTTTCACCTGCGCGAGATCGATACCGAGGTCTTTGGCGCGCTTGCGCACCGCGGGCGATGCGAGGACCTTGGTCGCCGCGGGTGCGGGTGCCGGCGCAGGCGCAGGAGCGGGCGCCGGTTCCGGGGTTGGTTCCGGTTCGGGCTCCGGTTCGGGGGCTGGCTCTGGCGCCGGCTCGGAATCGGCATCGTCGGCTACCGCCTCGTTCGCTTCCTCGACATCGTCGGGCACTTCGCCTTCGACCTCGATCACCAGCAGCATCGACCCGACCGCGATCGTATCGCCGACCTCGCCCGCGACCTCCAGCACCTTGCCGTCGACCGGGCTTTCGATGTCGATCGTCGCCTTGTCGGTCATCACGTCGACGAGATGCTGGTCTTCCGACACGGTGTCGCCGACCTTCACCTGCCATTCGACGATCTCCGCCTCGGCCACGCCTTCGCCCACATCGGGCATGTTGAAAGTGAATTTTGCCATCGTCTCAGGTCATCCTCTGGTGCGCCGCTGCGCCGGAAAGGGAAACTGACGAAGTTGACACCGTGTCATCCTGCATTTCGCCTCCTATCCCTTTCAATTCAAACATCATTTTACCGAAATCAGAAATTGACACTTGTCCGATTTCTTTTTCCGACCCTCGTCGCCGCCGATCTGCGCTGGCATAGCGGGACACGGGTAGGAAAGTCATTTTCGAGCCGCTCCGCTACTCCTCCAGGATCTTGTCGATCGCCTCGCCGATGCGGACAGGGCCGGGGAAATAAGCCCATTCGAGGCTGTGCGGATAGGGAGTGTCGAAGCCGGTCACACGCTCGACCGGAGCTTCGAGGTGGTAGAAGCAGCGTTCGGTCACGAGCGCTGAAAGCTCCGCACCGAAGCCACTCGTGCGGGTCGCTTCATGCACGATCAGACACCTGCCGGTCTTTTTCACCGACGCCTCGATCGCCTCGATATCGAGCGGGACAAGCGTGCGCAGGTCGAGGATTTCGGCATTGACGCCCTTCTCGCGGCACACGCTTTCGGCCACGTGGACCATCGTGCCATAGGCGAGCACGGTCAGCGCATCGCCTTCGGTAACGGTGCGCGCCTTGCCGAGCGGGATCTTGTAATAGCCTTCCGGAACGATGCTCGCCTCGTGCTTCTTCCACGGCTCGACCGGCTTGTCGTAAAAACCCGAAAACGGCCCGTTATAGATGCGCTTGGGCTCGAAGAAGATCACCGGGTCGTTATCTTCGATGCAGCTGATCAGCAGGCCCTTGGCGTCGTAGGGCGTGGACGGGATCACCGTCTTGAGCCCCGAAACGTGAGTGAAGATCGATTCCGGCGACTGCGAGTGGGTCTGACCGCCGAAGATGCCGCCACCGAAGGGTGAACGTACGGTCATCGGCGCGATATACTCGGTTGCCGAGCGGTAACGCAGGCGTGCGGCCTCCGAAATCAGCTGGTCGAGCCCGGGATAGATGTAATCGGCAAACTGGATTTCGGGGACGGGACGCAACCCGTACGCCCCCATGCCCACCGCGACACCGATAATGCCGCATTCGGAGATCGGCGTGTCGAACACGCGGGTCTTGCCATGCTTTTCCTGCAGGCCCGCCGTGCAGCGGAATACCCCGCCGAAATAGCCGACATCCTCGCCCATCACGATCACGTCCGGATCGCGTTCGAGCATGATGTCGAGCGCTTCGTTGATCGCCTCGATCATGTTGACCCGGCGCTCGGTCTTCTCCTCGGCGGGAGCGTCAGTCTTGGTCTTGGTCTCAGCGCTCATTCGTAGGGCCTTTCCTTGCCGAACTTGGCGATCCGCTCCCTGGTCGCCTGCTCGGCCTGTTCCTCGAGGTGCCACGGCAGCTCTTCGAACACGTCCTCGAACATGGTGTGGAACGGGTGATGCATTCCGTGGCCGAGGATGCCGTTCTTCTCGGCTTCCTTGGTGGTCGCCTTGACCTCCTCGGCGCAGCGCTGGTCCATTTCCGCCTGACGCCCTTCGTCCCACTCGCCGATCGCGATCAGGTGGTTCTTGAGGCGCATGATCGGATCGCCCAGCGGCCAATCCTCGCGCTCCTGCGCGCTGCGATAGCCGGAGGGGTCGTCCGAGGTCGAGTGCCCCTCGGCGCGATAGGTGAAGTATTCGATCAGCGTCGGACCCTCATTGGCCCTGGCGCGGTTCGCGGCCCAGCGCTGCGCAGCGTAACAGGCGAGCGCATCGTTGCCGTCGACGCGCAGACCCGCGAGGCCATAGCCCAGCGCGCGTGCGGCGAAGGTAGTGCGCTCCGCTCCGGCAAATCCCGAGAAGCTCGAAATCGCCCACTGGTTATTGATAACATTGAGGATAACCGGTGCATTATACACCGTCGCAAAGGTGCAGGCGCTGTGGAAATCGCCTTCCGCGGTCGAGCCCTCGCCCACCCAGGTCGCCGCGATACGGCTGTCACCCTTGATCGCAGAAGCCATCGCCCAGCCCACCGCTTGCGGGGTCTGCGTGGCGAGGTTGCCAGAGATCGAAAAGAAGCTGTGCTCGCGGCTCGAATACATGATCGGCAGCTGGCGACCTTTCAGCTTGTCGCCCTTGTTCGAATAGATCTGGTTGATCATTTCGAGCATCGGATAACCGCGCGCGATCAGGATGCCCTGCTGGCGATAGGACGGAAACACCATGTCGTCGCTCGCGAGCGCCATCGACGCGGCAACGCTGGTCGCTTCTTCGCCCGTGCACTTCATGTAGAAGCTGGTCTTGCCCTGCCGCTGGCCGCGGAACATGCGCTCGTCGAAAGCCCGCACCATCGCCATATGGCCGAGCATCGTGCGCAGCGTTTCGGGATCGAGCTTGGGATCCCACGGCCCATGCGCCTTGTTGTCCTCCCCCAGTACGCGGATCAGCCCGTAGGCGAGATCGTGGATTTCGGACGGGTCGACCGCTTCATCGGGACGCGGCTGCGCACCCGCTTCGCCGATGTCGAGACCCGAGAAATCGACCGGATCGCCGGGCCGGGATTTCGGCTCGGGCACATGCAGCTGGAGCGGCGGGCGGTTGTCCCCGGCCGCCCGGCCTGAAGGTTTCGGAGTGTCGGCCGGATCGGCCATGGCAGCGCTCTCCCTCTTGGAATCCCGGTCAGGGAAACCGCAATTTCGATGATTGCGTGAATACGTATTTTTATTTCACGCTGCGGGGCCGGTCAAGGATTCCCGCGGGATCGACGTCAAACCGCAACAGGTGCCTTGATCGGCGGCTGCGGTGCGTAATCATGCACCACGAAGTCCTCTATCCGGTAGTCGAATATTGTTTCCGGCGTGCGGGTGATCTCGAGCGTCGGCGCACCCGAAGGCTCGCGCGACAGTTGCTCGGTAATGAGGTGTTCGTGGTTGAGGTAGAGATGGACGTCCCCGCCCATCCACACCAGTTCGCCCGGTTCGAAGCCGGTCTGCTGCGCCATCATCCGAGTGAGCAGCGCCGCCGACCACAAGTTGAACGGCAAGCCCAGCGCGACATCGCAGCTGCGCTGATAGAGCAGGCAGTTGATACGGTCTCCGCTGACATGAAACTGGTAGGTCTTATGGCACGGCGGCAGCGCCATCCGGTCGAGCTCAGCGACGTTCCACCCTTCGATGATATGGCGGCGGCTGCCGGGATTGGTCCTGAGGCTTTCGACCACTTGTGCGACCTGGTTGATCCCCTCGCCTTTTTCGTAAAGCCCGTCCTTGCGATAGCGGTAGGTCGGCCAATCGACCCATTGCTTGCCATAGACCGGACCGAGATCGCCCCAGCGCTGCGCGAAGGCCTCGTCATCGGCAATGCGCTGGACGAAATCCTCGAGAGTGATCTGCTCGCCCGTCTCCTTGACGTAGCGCGCGTGCGGCCACTCGTTCCAGATCTTCACGCCCTGCAGCACCAGCGGGCGGATGTTGGTCTCGCCGGTCAGGAACCACAGCATCTCGCGGGTCGCGGTTTTCCAATAAACCCGCTTGGTGGTGAGCAGCGGCATTGCGCCATCGGCGAGGTCGTACCGCAGCATCGCCCCCGCGATCGAGCGCGTTCCCACGCCCGTGCGATCGACTCGCTCGCTGCCCGATTCCCAGATGCGGCGCATGAGGTCGAGATATTGCCGCTCGGGATGCGAGGCGGTGTTGATGGAATCGGAAATCGCGCTGCTGGCCATGGAGAAATCTATACGCGGCAATTGCCCGCTTGCCACCCCGCCCATCCACACCTATAGCGCGCGCCTTGCCTCGATCCGCGCGAATGATTCACGCGCAGGACCGACACGGTCGGGGAGTAGCTCAGCCTGGTAGAGCACTGTCTTCGGGAGGCAGGGGCCGGAGGTTCGAATCCTCTCTCCCCGACCAGTTTTCCAGCCGGAAGCGCGGGAGGCGGGATACGCCTCGCTACAGGATCGCCTGCGCCACTATCCCCGTCACGATCGTCAGCACGCCGAGTCCCACCGACAGGTGGATGCGCAGCCGCATGAAATCGGGCGTAGCATAGCCGAGCGCCCGGTCGACCAGCGGCGAGGCGAGGATGAAAGCGCCGAGATACATCATCGCAGGACCCGGCCATTCCCAGCCGATATTGTAGGGGATGAAGAACGCCACCGCGATCAGGCTCGGCAGCACGGCGAGGATGTAAGCCCCCGCCCCTGCATTGCCGGAGTACTTGGCGTTCTGGATCGCCTGCCCCCACCACACGCCGCCGAGAAAGCTGAAGATCGCCGCCGGATAGGCGAAGCCGAGGAACAGAGCGGTGTAGGCGTATTCGTGGCCGCTTGCGGCGAGGTACAGGCAGGCGATCTGCGGCAGCAGGCCGGCATAGCCGAGCCAGCGCGCTGCAGGTGTGAGTGTCGTCGGTCCATCCATACCGACCAAGCGTGCAAGCCTTGGCGCGGTTCCCGCGGAGCTTGCCCGTGGCCCGTGTTTGCGCCACCTAGCGGCGCATGGACCTGTTCGATCTTTCCGGCCGCGTGGCGGTCATCACCGGCGGCAATGGCGGCCTCGGCCTCGGCATGGCGCGCGGGCTTGTTAAATCGGGCGCGAATGTCGCGATCTGGGCGCGTAACGAGGCAAAGAACGCCAAGGCGCTGCTCGAAGTGCGCTCGTTCGGCACAGCGGAAGCGGTGGCGATCCCTTGCGACGTGGCCGAAGAAGCCGATGTCGAAGCGGCAATGGCGAAGACGCTCGAGATTTTCGGGCGGGTCGACGTGTGTTTTGCCAATGCGGGCATCTCAGGCGCAGGCACCGCCATCCCCGACATGACGGTGGAAGGCTGGGACCGGACGCTGGCGGTCAACGCGCGCGGCCCCGCCCTTACCTACAAGTACGTCACGCGCCACATGATCGAGCGCGCCAGGAACGGCGATCCCGGCGGGAAGCTGATCGTCACCTCCTCGGGCCAGTCGATCATGGGCGTGAACCGTTCGTCCGATTACGCCGCATCCAAAGCCGCCGTGAACGGCCTGACGCGCGGCGCGGCGTTCGAACTCGCGCGCTACCAGATCACCGCGAACGCACTGCTGTTCGGCTATTACGAGACCGACATCACCGCCAAGGCCGATCCCAAATTCGCCGCGTGGATGGAAAAGCGCATCCCGCTGCGCCGACCGGGCGATCACGAGGGGCTGGAAGGTCTCGCGGTGTTCTTCGCCTCGCCCCACAGCGACTACATCACGGGGCAATGCCTTCCCGTCGATGGCGGGCTGTGCATCAGCTGATCGCAGGCTGAGTGAATATCAACCTATTGGTTCCTGGACATATTTCGGAACGATCCACTCCGCCCACTCGTTGAATGAGCATATATCGGCGCGCTTCCGCGTCGCTGTCGCATCCCTCTCCGGAGACCGAAACCATGCTCGAACTTCTTACCCTCATCGCCACCGTCCTCCTGCCGCCGCTCGGCGTCGCACTGAAGAAGGGACTAGGGACCGATTTCATCATCAACCTGATCCTGACACTGATCTTCTTCGTGCCGGGACTGATCCACGCGATCTACGTCAACTATGTCGCCGGTGGGACGCGCGCGATCGCGTAAACCGAAACAACATTCTCTCGACGATTATCGAGCGGCCGGGCCCGGGGATATTTCCCGGGCCCGCGTCGTTTGTATGTTACGAGAAGCCGAAACGGACCAACGAGGAAAAATGCCAGACGACAATGACAACCGCGCAGACCGGGGACGCGAACGTTCGGTTCCATCCGGGCGGGTCTCGCGTTTTGCCAGTTTCGGCAGGCTCGCCAGCGGCGTCGCCGGCGGAATGATGGCCGAGGGAGCGCGGCGCCTCTCGCGCGGCGAGGGTATTAACACGCGCGACCTCATCCTTACCCCCGGCAATGCGCGGCGCATGGCCGACCGCCTCTCGCACCTGCGCGGCGCGGCGATGAAGATGGGTCAGATGATCAGCCTCGACGCGGGCGACTACCTGCCGCGCGAGCTTTCCGACATCCTCGCCACCTTGCGCGACCAGGCGAACTTCATGCCCGCACGCCAGCTCGACAAGGTGCTGAAGGAAGGATGGGGACCCGACTGGCGCAAGCGGTTCCGCTGGTTCAACCCGCGGCCGATCGCCGCCGCAAGCATCGGGCAGGTGCACAAGGCGCTGACCCGCGATGGCGAGGAACTGGCGATCAAGGTGCAATATCCCGGGATCGCCGGCAGCATCGACAGCGATGTCGACAACGTCATGACCTTGCTGCGCGTGGCGGGCTTCGCTCCGCCCGAGCTCGAAATCGACAAGCTGCTGGCCGAAGCCAAGAAACAGCTTCACGAGGAGGCCGATTATCGCCGCGAAGGCGAGCAGATGGAAATGTATCGGGAAAAGCTGGCCGACACTCCGGGCTTCGTTGTCCCGAAACTGTATGAGCCGCTGACGACGGACCGCATCCTCGCAATGAGTTTCGAAGAAGGAACGGGGATCGAGGAACTCGAGAACGAGCCCGACGAGCGGCGTGACGAAATCTACGCCCGATTGCTCCGGCTGGTCGCGCGCGAACTGTTCGAATTCGGGGTGATGCAGACCGATCCGAACTTTGCGAACTTTCGCTACCGGAAGGATAGCGGCGACATCGTACTGCTCGATTTCGGCGCGTGCCGCGAAGTCGATCCCGCGGTCTCCAATGCCTATCGCGCGATGCTCGAAGCCGGGATGGCGGGCGACCGTGAAAAGGTGAAGGAAGAAACCATTCGCGCCGGTTTCATGATGCCGATCGTGGTCGAGAAGCACGGCGAGCGGGTCGACCGGATGATCGATATCGTCATCAACGAAATGCGCGAGGACAAGCTCTTCGACTTCGGCGATCGCGCGTTCGTGCCGCTGCTGCGCGACGAAGGCTGGGAGATCGCGCAAGACAAGGACACCTGGGCCTTCCCCCCGATCGAAACGCTGTTCGTGCAGCGTAAAGTTTCAGGCACCGCGCTATTGGGCGCACGGTTGAAGGCGAAGGCCAATGTGCGGCGGATCACCGAGGAGGTGCTGGCCAGCACCGAGCCGATGGCGGCGAAGGCGGCTTAGCTCGCGTCGCTCTAGGGCGCCTCGGCTTCCTCGATAGCCGCGTAATGGTCCTGCTGCGCGGCAATCCACCGGTCGACATGCTCTTCGAGAACGTTGAGCGGAACCGCACCGTTTTCCAGCACCGTATCGTGGAATGTGCGCAGGTCGAAATTCGCACCCAGCGCTTCCTCGGCCCTCGTGCGCAACTCGCGGATCTTGAGCTCACCGATCTTGTAGGCGAGCGCCTGACCCGGCCAGGTCATGTAGCGATTGACCTCGGCGTCGATATTGGCGGGTGAAAGCGCGGTGTTATCGAGCATGTAGTCGACCGCCCGTTGCTTGCTCCATCCTTTCGAATGCAGCCCGGTATCGACCACCAGCCGCGTCGCGCGCCACATTTCGTAGGACAGGCGGCCCATTTCCTTCGCCGGCGTATCGTAAAGCCCCATCTCGATGCCGAGCCGCTCCGAATAGAGCCCCCAGCCTTCGACGAAGGCGGTGAAGAAGGTCCCGTTGGCGCGCAGCGGGTGGATGTCGAGTTCCTGCTGCAGCGCGATCTGGAGGTGGTGGCCGGGCACCGCCTCATGCACGCCGAGCGCAGGCAGCTCCCACAACGGGCGCTGGTCGAGCTCGGTCAGGTTGAGCCGATAGATCCCCGCCTGTCCGGTCTCGAGCGAACCCGGTTCGTAATAGGCGGTGGTGTTGCCCGGTGCGTTGGCAGCCGGAATCGGCAGCACGGTGTAAGGCTGGCGCGGAAGCGTGCCGAACAGCTTGGGCAGGAAACCGTCGATGTGCTTCGCAAGCGCCTGGGTGTAGCGCAGGTATTCCTGCTCGTCGGTCATGTAATATTGCGGATCGGTGCGCAGGTGCTCGATGAACGCCTCGCGCGTGTCGAAGCCCGCCTCGGCCGCGACCTCTTCCATTTCCGCACGGATGCGCGCGACCTCGGAAAGGCCGAGATTGTGGACCTCGTCGGGCGTCATGTCTGTGGTCGTGAACAGCTTCACCCGGTAGGCGTAGTATTCCTCCCCGCCCGGCGTCGCGAGAATACCCGGCGTGCCGGTACGGCAGTTGGGCGCGTATTCGTCCTCGTAGAAGGCGAGGAATTCCCGATAGGCGGGGAACACTTGCTGCTCGATAGCGACCCGCGCGGCCTGCCTGAGCGTATCCCACTCGGCTTCGTCGATCGCCGCCGGGCGCTCGCCCGCAAACGGCTGCCAAAATGGCGACTGCGTATAGTCGTCGACCAGCTGCTGTTCGATCCTGCCTTCGAAGCCCTGCATCGGTTCGCACGGCTGTGTCAGCCCCAGCTCCACGGCCTTGCGGCTGCGCGCGATGCCTTGCGCGTTCAATTCCCTGAAGGCGGCGAGGCGGGACACATAGCTCTCGTAATCCGCCTTGGTGAAGAACGGCGAGCGGTAGGGAAGCGAGGCGAAGCCGTTGAACCAGCCGCCGCGATTGGTGAACAGAATGTAGCGATTGTGTTCGAAATCCGCGCCTGCAACCGTATCTTCGAAGCCGCGCTTGAGGATCGCGTAATCGACCCGCAATTGGGTGGTCAGTTGTGCAGGATCGATCGCTTCAAGCCGCGCCAGGAACTCGCGCGCTTCGGCGATCGAGCGTTCGTATTCCGCCATGCTCAGATCGCCCAGCTTGCCGTCGCCGCGCCGGTCGCCGACGCTGGTCGCCAGCTGCGGCGAGGAATCGAGCGTGGCCTGCCAGATCTCTTCGCGCAGATCGGTGTAGGCCTGCACTGCCGGGCTTTCGGATTGCTGAGCGTGATCGTCATGCCCGTCTGCCAACGCGGGTGCGATCGGGACCATAGCGGCGGTGGCCAGCAGGGTAGCGGCAAGCAGCTTGTGCATCGTGAACTCTCCTTTTCGCGCCGCTTCCTATTGCGCGCGCCCTTCGAGGTCCAGTATCGAGCCGCAAATGAGCCACACTGCATCCATCCTGTTCGTCTGCCTCGGCAATATCTGCCGCTCCCCGCTTGCCGAAGCCGCGTTTCGCGCGGCGGCGGACGAGGCGGGGCTGCCGGTCCATGTCGATAGCGTCGGGACAGCAGGCTACCACGTCGGCGAACCGCCCGATCCGCGCAGCATCCGTACCGCCGCAGCGCGAGGGATCGACATCCGGCACTATCGCGGGCGACAACTGGCGGTGAGCGATTATCGCGAATTCACGCACATCTTCGCGATGGATCACGAGAACCTGCGCAATATCGAGGCCCGCGCGCCCGAGGGCGCGACCGCCGAAATCGCGCTGCTGCTCGACCTGCTGCCGCATCGCGAAGGAGACGCGGTCGGCGATCCCTATTACGGCGGCGATGACGGATTCGAGCGGACCTGGGCCGAGGTCAGCGAAGCGGCCCAGGCGCTGGTCGAGCGGCTGAGCGGGCAAGGGTGACCCTCGACACCGCCGCGATTGCCGAGGCACTGGGTTCTCCCATCACCGAAACGCACCCGCTTGCTGGCGGCGACATATCCGGAGCGAGCAGGCTCGTGCTCGACGATGGGCGGCAGGTCGTGGCCAAGGCCGGATCCCTGGTCGATGTGGAAGCGCGCATGCTTGAAGCTATCGCCCAAACGGGTGCGCCCTGCCCAGCTGTCCTGGCGCAGAATGACGACTGGTTCGCGATGGAATGGATCGCGCCCGATCTAAGAGGCGATCGCTGGGCAGCCCTCGCCGATACACTGGAACGCCTGCATCGCCCAACAGAAGAGCACTATGGCTGGGACGAGGACTATGCATTCGGCCCCGTCCCCATCGTCAACAGCCGCACGAATGACTGGGCGCAATTCTGGGCAGACAACCGCCTGCTGTGCCATGTGCCGCATGTCGATCCGGCGCTGGGCAAAAGGCTAGAGCACCTCGCTGTCCGGGCACCGGACATACTTCCTCCCGATCCTCCCCCTGCGCTCCTGCACGGCGACCTCTGGGGCGGAAACGTGATCTGGTCCGCCGACAAGGCGTGGCTCATCGACCCGGCCAGCTATCATGGCCACCGCGAAATCGATTGGGCGATGCTCACCCTGTTCGACCATCCGCCCGAAAGCTTTTTCGCGAGGCTCGAACCCGAAACCGGTTGGCGAGAACGGCAACCGCTGTACCGACTCTGGCCGTATCTCGTGCATCTCCGACTGTTCGGCGACGGCTACCGCGCTGCGGTCGAACGGGAGCTTTCAACCATCGGTTTCTGAGCGCGCGGTTTCGCCGCGGAATAGCGACGCTGGAAATAGACCAGCATCACCACCCCAAGCAGCACTGGACCGGCGACAAGCAGCGGATCGGGAATGTCATAGAAGCCCGCAGTCTCGAATTCGACGAGCGGCGCTCGCAGGACGATCACGAAAGCCCAGACCATTCGCGCCAGATGTCGTCGCACGCGCAGTTTCGATCGCTGTGAAGGCCGTGCGTAGAAGTTCACGTCTCCTGCGAGGAGGATCAACGGCACCAGAACGACGATACCAGGTCCGATCAGCGGGACGGTTCCATTGAGTACGTTCGGCAGAGCGAGAGCGAGAAAGAGCGCGAGCGCCGCAATCTCCAGTGCCGTCAGCGCGTATTCGGCAGCCCTCACCTTCGAGGTCGCGGGCTTCAGCGCGAGCCATGCCGTGATCACCGCATAGGACGATGTTACGGCATTGAGCGCCAGCGGCGGGACCATCTCCACCGCCAGCATGACTATCGCTGTAACTGCGACAATCAGCACGGTGACGATGCAAACCTGCCCTGCGCGGATGTGCAGCGGACTGCCCTTACGCGCATAAAAGGCGATAAGAGCAGCCACGAACCAGATAGTCCCGACGATCATATGTCCTTGGTATTCGATCAGCGAATAGGGCGCCGGATCGAAGAAATCGATCGGATCGGGCGCAAACAGCCTTGCATTCATCTCGCAAGT
Organism: Erythrobacter sp. GH1-10; assembly: GCF_045363165.1. Classification (NCBI taxonomy): domain Bacteria; kingdom Pseudomonadati; phylum Pseudomonadota; class Alphaproteobacteria; order Sphingomonadales; family Erythrobacteraceae; genus Erythrobacter; species Erythrobacter sp. GH1-10. Next base: position 2,032,066 of record NZ_JBJFLP010000001.1, read on the forward strand.
CCCCCCTGGCGATGCAGGCCATTGATAACATGGATTTCCTGACAGTCCCAGAGCGGCAGGGTCGCCTTACCCCCCTCGCAGCAACTGCACGCCCCAGTCGCGCTCGAAGAGGTAGAGCAGGATCCGCGCTGCTTCTCCGCGTTCGCTGGTCAGGCCGCCGTCACGCTCCATCAGCAGCCGCGCATCGGCATGGGCGGCGGGAAGCATTTTTTGCACCTGTTCAAGATTGGCGATGGAAAACGCCGCTTCGCCCGATTGCCGCGTCCCGAGCAGTTCGCCGCCGCCGCGCAACTCGAGGTCCTCCTCGGCGATCCGGAACCCGTCCTGCGTCTCGCGCATCAGCGCGAGGCGTTTCTTGCCGGTCTCGGAGAGTTCGTTTCCGCGTAGCAGCACGCACACCGATTTTTCCGACCCGCGCCCGACGCGGCCGCGCAACTGGTGCAATTGCGCGAGACCGAAGCGTTCGGCTTGTTCGATCACCATCAGAGTGGCGGCGGGCACATCCACGCCCACCTCGATCACCGTGGTCGCGACGAGCAGCTTTGCATCGCCGCCGGCGAAGCGCTCCATGTTGGCATCCTTGACCTCGGGCGCGAGCTGGCCGTGGACCATCACCACGTCGTCGCCGAACCGCTCCTTGAGCGAGGCGTAGCGCGCCTCGGCAGCGGCGATGTCGTCGGTCTCGCTATCGCGCACCATCGGGCAGACCCAATAGGCCTGCTGCCCGCTAGCGAGGTGGCGCTCGACCCCGGCGACCATCTCGTCGATCCGGTCCTGCGAAATGACCCTCGTGTCGATCGCCTGCCTGCCCGGCGGCAGCTCGTCGAGGCGGCTCACATCCATCTCGCCATACTGCGCCAGCGTGAGGCTGCGCGGGATCGGCGTCGCGGTCATCGCCAGCGTATGCGGCGCGCGCTTGCCCTTGGCCGCCAGCGCGAGCCGCTGCTGCACCCCGAAACGGTGCTGCTCGTCGATTACGACCAGCGCGAGGTCCTTGTAGTTCACCGTGTCCTGGAAGATCGAATGCGTGCCGACGAGGATATCGATCGAACCGTCGAGCAGGCCCATAAGGATGCCTTCGCGCTCCCTGCCCTTGGCGCGGCCCGTCAGGATCGCAACCTCGGCCCCGGTTGGCGCAGCCATTGTGCGCAAGGTCTCGAAATGCTGGCGAGCAAGAATTTCGGTGGGCGCGAGCAGCGCGGCCTGCTTGCCCGCCTCGACCGCGATCAGCATCGCCGCAAGCGCGACCACGGTCTTGCCCGCCCCGACATCGCCCTGCAGCAACCGCAGCATTGGCGCTTCCTGCTGCATGTCGCCTTCGATCTCTGCAATCGAGCGCTTCTGCGCGCCAGTCATCTCGAACGGCAGTTGCAGTTTGTCGCGCAAGTGCCCGTCGCCCTTCAGCGCCTGCCCCTTGCGGCGGCGGCTGTCGGCTTTGACCAGCAGCAGCGCGAGGCTGTTTGCGAGCAACTCGTCGTAAGCGAGCCGGTCGCGTGCTGTCTCGTGCGTGCCCTTGTGCGCGAGGTGAAGCGCATCGCGCCAAGTCGGCCAGCCCTCCCGCTCGAACTGACCCGGTTCGATCCATTCGGGCAATTCGGGCAGCTTTTCGAGAGCCTGCGCCACCAATCCGGCAACGCGCGGCTGGGTCAGCCCTTCGGACAGGCGATAGACCGGCTCGTTGAGCCGCGCGAGATTGGCCGCGCTTTCCTTCTCGACGTGATCCGGATGGACGATCTGGAGCATGTCGCCGTAGCGGTCGAGCCTCCCCGCCACCCAGCGCTTCTCGCCCACCGGAAGCTGCTTTTTCGCAGTATAAGACGCGCGCCCGAAATAGGTCAGCGCGCAAATATTGCCTATCTCGTCCTGCGCCAGCACGCGGTAGGGCCCGCGCGGCGAGCGGCTGCTCCGGTGCTCGGTCGGGGTCAGCGCGACGATTATCTGCTCGCCCTCCCCGCCCTCATCGAGATTCGTGATCGCGCGCCGAGTCACGAAACGTTCGGGCAAGTGATAGGCGAGATCCTTCACCCGCGTCAGACCGAGCTTTTCCAGCGGCTTCATCAGCTTCGGTCCGACGCCTTCGAACGCGTCGGTCTCGACAAACAGCGGATTGAGGATGTCTGGACGCATCGGAATTCGCTACCATCCATTCTTCGTCATTGCGAGGAGCCGAAGGCGACGCGGCAATCCATCATCCACCGTTGCGACCGGATGCGAAGTCACACGATGGATTGCTTCGCTTTGCTCGCAAAGACGAGTTGATAGAAAAGCGCGAAACCCCTACCTCGCCCGGCATGACGGATATGCCCACATTCGAACAGCGCCTCGCCCGCGCCCGCTTCCGCGCATGGCATCGCGGAACGCGCGAGGCCGATTACATGATCGGCGGTTTCTTCGATCGCTATTCCGCCGGATGGGGCTCGTCCGAGATGGACTGGTTCGAAGACCTGCTCGCCGAAGACGACGTCGACGTGATGGCATGGGCCCTGAAGACCCAGCCGGTCCCCGAGCGTTTCCAGGGCGCGCTGATCGAGAAGATGCAGGCGCTCGACTACGTCGATATCCCGCGCTAAGCGGCGCATCCTTCGGCACCCGGGGAACCCACGCGCTCCCCGTCCTTTGACTGAGCACAGATGCCCGACCTGAACCGCATCCTCGCGGCGGAAACCCCGTTCACCCTTTCGTCGCTGCCGCGCGGCGCGATCCCGCTTGTCATGGGCGACCTCGCACGGGCAGCGAAACAGCGCGCGGTGTTCATCGCGCCCGACGATGCCGCGATGAAGGCTGTCACCGAGGCCGCTCGGTTCTTCGCGCCCGAAGTCGAAGTGCTCGAATTTCCGGCGTGGGACTGCCTGCCCTACGACCGCGCCTCGCCTGCACTCTCGGTCAGCGCGGCGCGTTTGTCGGCGCTGTTCAAGCTGCAGCATCCCGCCAGCGGCTCGCAGCTCCTCGTGACCACCGCAAACGCGGTGCTCCAGCGGGTGCTCACGCCGTTCCGGATCCGCGAGAGCGTGCGCGAATTCAAGCCGGGCACCACGATCGGGCATGACAGCTTCGCCGCGCTGCTCACCCGGCAGGGCTACACCCGCACCGACACCGTGGTCGACCACGGCGAGTTCGCTGTGCGAGGGTCGATCGTCGACATCTTTCCCTCCTCGCTCGACGAGGGACTGCGGCTCGATTTCTTCGGCGACGAGCTGGAAAGCCTGCGGCTGTTCGATCCCAGCACGCAGCGATCGACAGGTACGCTCAAATCGCACCTGCTGTTGCCCGCCTCGGAAGCGCTGATCGACGATGCAAGCATCAAGCGCTTCCGTTCGCGCTATCGCGAGATGTTCGGAGCCGCGGCGACGCAGGACCCGCTTTACGAGGCCGTCAGCGACGGTCGACGGCTCGCCGGGATGGAGCACTGGCTGCCCTTGTTCGAGGATCGGCTGGCAACCCTGTTCGACCATCTCGCCGACGAAGATCTCGTCGTGATCGACCAGGCGGCGATCGGCGCAGCTGATGAGCGCTTCAAGGACATCGCCGATTATCGCGAACAACGCGCCAAGGTCGCCTCCGACAAGACCGGCAGCTACCGCCCGCTCGAGACGCAGGCACTATACCTCGGCAAGGACGAATTTGGCGACGCACTCGATGCCGCCCCCGCCCACCGCGCCAGCGTCTTCGCTGCGCCGGAGAGCGACGTCAACATCGATTTCGGCTTCAAGGCCGCGCGCGATTTCACCCCTGAACGCGGTCGCGGCGACAATGTCTATGAGGCCGCAGCCAAGCACTTCAGCGCCATCGCCAAATCGGGCCGCAAGCCGCTGTTCGCCGCCTACTCAACCGGCAGCCGCTCGCGCATCGCCTCGATCCTGTCCGAAGCTGGGTGCGAGACAACCAAGGCCGACAGCTGGCAGGAGGCGCTCGGCCTCGCCGCCAAGGGCAAGACCGCGACGATGGTCCTGCCGCTCGAAACCGGCTTCGCGAACGACGAGCTGGAAATCCTGACCGAGCAGGACGTGCTCGGCGATCGGCTGGTTCGGCGCAAGAAGAAGCGCAAGGATTCCGACGCCTTCCTCGCCGAATTGCAGGCACTCTCGCGCGGCGATCTCGTCGTCCACGTCGAACACGGCATCGGCAAGTATCTGGGTCTCGAACCGATCGCGGTCGGCAAGAGCCAGCACGATTGCGTCGCGCTCGAATATGCGGGCGGCGACAAGCTCTTCATCCCGGTCGAGAACATCGACGTGCTCAGCCGCTACGGCTCGAGCGAACAGGGTGTGCCGCTCGACCGGCTCGGCGGCGAGGCATGGCAGAAACGCAGGGCGCGGCTGAAGGAACGCATCACTGCCATCGCTGGCGAATTGATGAAGGTCGCCGCCGAGCGCGCGCTCAAGAAGGCGCCGGTGCTCGAGGCCGAAGAGGCGAGCTACAACCAGTTCGTCGATCGCTTCCCATGGGAGGAAACCGACGACCAGGACGCGGCCATCGCCGATGTCTTGCGCGATCTCGAAAGCGGCAAGCCGATGGACCGGCTCGTGTGCGGCGATGTCGGCTTCGGCAAGACCGAAGTCGCGCTGCGCGCCGCCTTCGTCGCGGCGATGAGCGGGCAGCAGGTCGCCGTGGTCGCCCCCACCACCCTGCTTGCGCGCCAGCATTTCGAGAATTTTTCCGAACGCTTTGCCGGTTTCCCGCTCAAGATCGGGCGCCTCTCGCGGCTCGTATCCTCCAAGGAAATGAGCGAAACGCGCGAAGGGCTCGCCAGCGGGCAGATCGATATCGTGATCGGCACCCACGCGATCCTCTCCAAGTCGACGAGTTTTGCCAATCTCGGCCTTGTGATCGTCGACGAGGAGCAGCGCTTCGGAGTCACCCACAAGGAGAAGCTAAAGCAACTTCGCGCCGACGTCCACATGCTTACGCTCACCGCCACGCCGATCCCGCGCACGCTGCAGATGGCGATGACCGGCCTGCGCGAGCTTTCGACCATCCAGACACCCCCGGTCGACCGGCTTGCGGTGCGCACCTACGTGATGGAATGGGACGACATGGTGATGCGCGAAGCCTTGCTGCGCGAGCACCATCGCGGCGGGCAGAGCTTCATCGTCGTGCCGCGCATTTCCGACATGGCCGAGGTCGAGGAATGGCTGCACGAGAACGTGCCCGAAGTGAAGGCGATCACCGCCCACGGCCAGATGGGCGCGGGCGAGATCGAAGAGCGCATGAGCGCGTTCTACGACAAGAAATACGAAGTGCTGCTATCGACCACGATCGTCGAATCCGGCCTCGATCTGCCCAGCGCCAACACGATCATCATCCACCGCGCCGACCGTTTCGGCCTCGCCCAATTGTACCAGCTGCGCGGGCGCGTCGGTCGGGCGAAGCTGCGCGCCTATGCCTATCTCACCTACGAGAAGGACGTGCAGCTTTCCGAAGTTGCGGAGAAGCGCCTTAAAGTGCTCGGCGATCTCGACAGCCTCGGCGCGGGCTTCCAGCTGGCCTCGCATGACCTCGACATTCGCGGTGCGGGCAACCTGCTTGGCGACGAGCAATCGGGCCATATCCGCGAGGTCGGGTTCGAGCTTTACCAGTCGATGCTCGAAGACGCGATCCTCGCCGCCAAGGCGGGCGAAATGGGGCTGGAGAAAGCACCCGACACGATCTCGCCGCAAATCACCGTTGATGCGCCGATCATGATCCCCGAGGATTACGTGCCCGACCTCGCAGTGCGCATGGCGCTCTACCGCCGCCTCAACCAGGCGCAGGACAAGGCCGAGATCGAAAGCCTCGCTGCCGAAATGATCGACCGTTTCGGCGATCTGCCGCAACCGACCAAGAACCTGATCCGCCTGATCGAAATCAAGCACCAGGCGATCGAGGCGAACATCGCCAAGATCGACGTCGGCGCTCGCGGATCGCTCGTAACCTTCCACAAGGACGATTTCCCCGACGGGCCGGGCCTCGTCGCCTATGTCGACCGGCTGCAGGGCACGGCCAAGCTGCGCCCGGACATGAAGCTGGTGATCAACCGCGCATGGGGCGATCCGGAAAGCCGATTGAACGGCCTTTTCCAGCTGACCAAGGGGTTGAGCGGGATTGTGCGCAAGGCGAGGAAGAAAGCGAAGCAGGCGGCATAGCGGCCGCTTCGCTGCTTAGCTGCTTCAAAGGGCGAATGCGGGCGTAATGCAAACGGCCCGATGCGGGCCCGCGGCATCGATCCGATGGTGTGCCCTCGATATACACCGTGCCCAAGTCACAGACATCACGCAAAGCTCGTTCGTTGCCGGTCCCTCGAAAAGTAGGCGCGCAGCATTTTCTGGGTGGGGCGCTCAAAGCCGTAGAACGACGCCGCTGCCAGAATTGTCCCGATACCCAGCACAATTGGGAAACCAAGTTCGGTCGGAAAGGCTCCTCTGCTCGCCAACCCAGTGGCGCCATCGATGACAAAGGCATGGAGAAGATAGAGCGAGTATGAGATCGTCCCGAACCAACGGAGGATGGGGTGCTTGAAAAACCCAAATGGCCCCAAAGAAAATACTGCGCAGGCAAATAATAGCATCGGATATCCCACAGTGATGGGATCAAGGTAATTCACCATGGTCGGAAATCCGAAATCCCGGCGTAATTGCGGAGGTGCGACCACAGCCAGCAAGAGGACCAACCAAGCGAATACGGAAAGGAGCGCAGAGAACCTGGAATTCTCGATAGAGCGCTTCAACGGTTCGTAGTAATACCCGATCAAACTTCCAAACAGAAAAACGTGGAGCCAGGAGAACAGGATCGGCCCATAGTCAATTCCATTCACGTACAGAATGATCAGGCTGGACAATTGAAGAGTCGCCAGCAAGACAAGCGACTTCAAGAAATTCCGGGATGCTGAGGCGAACCACAGAGCGACGAAGACCACGTAAAAGTGGACTTCGACAGGGATAGTCCAGAGGACTGATGAGCCTTTGAGCAGCAACATATTTCCTGCGATGTCCTTCCAGGAAAAGACCTTCAGCAAGGAATAATCGAGAGTTATGAAGCACAGCGCTACGAACGAAGCTACGATGAAGTATAACGGCAGCACTCGCGTGGCGCGGTTGATGGCATACTCTCGAAGGTTCGCGCGATTCAGTGTCTTTCCCGAGTAGAGATAGGCCATCAGGAACCCGCTCAATCCGAAGAAGAGCATGACGCCCATCTGACCAAGGCCCGCACCAAGAAACTTCGGCAAGAACCCAAATGCGGCGCAGTGCGAGACGACAACCACCAAGGCCGCAAATCCGCGCAGTCCGTCCAGTGCGAACAAGTGATCAGATTTCACTGCCGTCCCCCCGAGACATCCAGCACGACCGGGGCTGCCTGAGCAAGCGGCGCGCTGGCGGCTGGCAGAATGTGACAGAAACCGGTCGAACACAAGGCGGCGGTGCGAGCATCTGGATTCCTCCGCATCGAACGAACTCCGATGTCCGCTCCCGAACCAGACTTCGACAATCGCGGATGTTGCCGTCCCGCGACAGCCGATCCCTCGCTCAACCGTGGCCCCGCCCGCGCGCGGTTCTCGCCAGCGCCAGCACGTCCTCGCTTTTCATCGGCTGCGCGCGCAGGAAGCCCTGCCAGTACTGGCAGCCTTCGGAGATGATCGCCGCGCGCTGGACGTCGCTTTCTATTCCCTCGGCATAGATGTCGAGTTCGAGCGCCTTGGCGAGCGCGATGATCGCCCGCAGTACAGCGAGTGCCTTGGCATCGCCCGGCACACCTTCGACCATCACCTTGTCGAGCTTGATCGCATCGAGAGGCAGTTCGCGCAGGTAGCGGAAATTGCAGAACCCCGCGCCGAAATCGTCGAGCGCGGTGCGAAAACCAAGCTTGCGGAGCGCGCCGAGGGCCTCGCTCGCCTGCTTCAGGTTCCTTAGCAGCATATCCTCGGTAATCTCGAGCATCAGGCGTGCGGGTGCGATTTCGCTGGTCTCGATCAGCTCGGCGAAATCGGCGGCAAAGCGCGGGTCGCCCATTTCCTCCGGCGTGATATTGAGCGACAGGGTGAGATGCTCGGGCCAGCCTGCCGCGTCCCGCAGCGCACAGGCAACGACATGGCGTGAGAGCGGCGCGACCAGCGCGGCGCGTTCGGCAATCGCGAACAGGTCGCGCGCGCCGATCTCTCCCAGGGTGGGATGGCGCCAGCGCGCCAGCGCCTCCGCCCCGACGACCGCCCCCGATTCCCCAGAGAATTGCGGCTGGAACAGGACCTCGATCTCGCCCCGGTCGAGCGCACGCAGGAGATCACTCTCCAGCGCCGACGGCTTCACCCCGGGAAACGCGCCGCGCGACGGTTCCCGCAGGGAATGTGGCAATTTCGACCGGTTGCTATCCATCGGCTCTCCCTAGCCGCACATATCGCCGAAAGGTTACTTCAATTGCAATCCGCCCGAATTTGGAACATCAGGGCAAGTCACTAGGAACGCTGCGGCTGTAAGGGGCCCGAAGGACAATGACCGCGCCGACCAATCCATACAGTCGCATCGCCCTGCTCGCCTCCGATACCGAGCGCGCGCAGGAAGCGTATGACGCGCTCTATCCGCAGCAGGAATGGGCGCCGCTGGACGAGGCCGATTGCGCGGTGGTCCTAGGCGGGGACGGATTCATGCTGCAGACGCTCCACGCGATGATCGATGCCGGGCGGATCATTCCCGCATACGGGATGAATCTCGGCACGGTCGGGTTCCTGATGAACAAGTACGACAAGCGTGCCTCCATCGCCAAGCGGCTGGCCAGAGCGCACCGCAAGGCGATTGCGCCGCTGCGCATGCATGCTGTCACCCAGAGCGGTGAAGAGACAACCGTTTGCGCGATCAACGAGGTTTCGCTGCTGCGCGAAACCCGCCAGACCGCGTGGATCGAGGTGACCGTCGGCGACCGTGTGCGGATCGCCAAGCTGATTTGCGACGGGGTGCTCGTCTCCACTCCGGCCGGATCGACGGCCTACAACCTCTCGGCCAACGGCCCGATCCTGCCGCTCGACAGCGAAGTGCTCGCGCTGACCCCGATCAGCCCGTTCCGCCCGCGCCGCTGGAAGGGTGCGATCCTGCCCGACCGGATGCGGATCGTGCTGCGCGTGCTCGACCCCGACAAGCGCCCGGTTGCCGCGGTCGCCGACCAGAAGGAACTGCGCGACATCGCCGAGGTGACGCTCGAAATCGCGCACGATACCGAGCTCGAATTGTTGTTCGATCCGGGCCAGTCGCTCGAGGAGCGGATCGTCGCCGAACAGTTCGTGGTGGATTGAGGCGCCCTTTTTTGCGCAGGTCATCCGGCGTGCGATTTCCTCGCTCACACGGCCAGACGGACGCGTCGCTGCGCGCGGCCGGTCGGCCTGGCGGCGGCTCAAGCCGGCGATTGCGAATTCTCTCCAAAACCCCCTTGCAAAGCCCTGCGAGCGCCCATATACGCGCCCCCTGCCTTCGGGCTGCTCCCCGATAGCTCAGCGGTAGAGTAGGTGACTGTTAATCACTTGGTCGTTGGTTCGAATCCAACTCGGGGAGCCATTTCAACCTTTTGTTAACTTTTGGCGCGGCTCCGATCCCGATTTGGGACTGGGGATATCGGTCGCTGTCGTTAACGCGCGTCGCTCGCCACATTCGGAGCTCTCTTTCAGAAAGGAGCCCGTTATGTCGAAATATTCGTTTCACGGAAGCGGTCCCGACCAGTGGAGCAGCCCGCGCCCGTACCGCGATCCTTCGCTGCGCCGCTATCACTATGGCAAGATCCAGCCGATGGAAGACGATCGTCCGGGGCTTCTGGCGAGGCTGCTGCGGGCGGGGTAATCCTCGCCGCACCTAACCCCACGCGAGCAACCGCACACCCACAACCAGCACCAGCGCGGCGGTAAGCCACCGGATCCAACGTTTCGGAAGCACCTTCACCGCCATCAGGCTGCCGATCTGGCCGCCGATCGCGACCGCGATCAGCAGCGGCAGAGCCGCGCCCACTGCACCGCCGAACGCGCCCGGTCCTTGCTTGAGCAATTGACCGACGAGTCCGAACATCGAATTGACGAGGATGAAAATGCTCGCGGTCGCGGCGATCGCGCGCGCGTCCTTCCAGCGGGCCAGGTGCAGCAGCGGGGCGAGGAAAATGCCGCCACCGATACCGACCAATCCCGCGAGATATCCGAGTGGTGCGGCGGCGACCGGCATGAAACGCGCAAACCTGGTCGGCTGACCGTCTCCCTGCCCGTCGACCGGGATCAGCATGGTCGCCGCAGTCAGGACGAGACTCGCGCCGAGCAATGCCATGAAACTCGCCTCGCCGATCGGTGTGAGCCCGCCCAGCAGCGCCGCCGGAGCTGCGAGCGCGGTCATCACGACGGCGCCGCGCCACGGCGTCACTCCGGCGCGTGCGAACCGAACGGTGCCCCCGGCAACGACCACGATGTTGCAGGCCAGCGCCACCATCGGCAGCAGCCGGTAATCGAGCCCCGATATCGCCAGCAGCGCGGCGTAGGTCGACCCGCCGCCGAAGCCGACGCTGGCATAGAGCAGCGCGGTGACGAGGAACGCGAGCGCCAACAGCGCCGGGACCGCTCCGATCATTGCCCCGCCTCTCTATCTGCAGGTCAGGCGTTCAGCTTTGCGCCGGCCGAACTCGCCGCTCCGTGGCAATGCTTGTACTTGTTGCCGCTGCCGCACGGGCACGGCGCGTTGCGGCTGATGTTCTGGTTGGCCCATGGGTTATCGGTGTTCGCCCCGCCCGGCCCCGAGGCCGCGCGCGAGGAGCCGGCAAGCGCGCCGAACAATTCGGGGCGTGTTTCCGATCCGTCACCGTCGGCCGAATTGTCCAGACCGGTGAGCGGATCGATGTGGCCCGTAAGGAAGTCGGGCAGGTCCGGCAGCGCCTGCGGTTCGGGCTGGGCGATCCGCAGTTCGGACTTGAACAACAGCTTGGTCACTTCCTCGCGCAGACCTTCCAACATGGTCTCGAACAGGCCGAAGGCTTCCTGCTTGTATTCGTTGATCGGCTGCTTCTGCGCGATGCCGCGCATCCAGATCACCTGCCGCAGCGCGTCGAGCGTCGCGAGGTGCTCTTTCCAGTGGAAATCGAGCTGGCGCAGCAGGATGTCCTTTTCGACCATGCGCCAGATCGAAGGATCGTTCTTGGCGATCTTGGCTTCCATCATCTCGTCGGTCTGCGAACGCAGACGCTCCTCGATGATCTCGGGCTCGACCTGGTCTTCCTCGAGCCACTCGTCGATCGGCGGGGTGAGACCGAACACTTCCTCGATCTTGGTCTTGAGGCCGTCGATATCCCACTGCTCGGGATAGGAGCCGGGAGGGCACGCGGTTCCGACCATGGCGTTGATCGTGTCGTGGCGCATATCGACCACGACATCGTCGACCGTTTCGGAGTCCATGATCTCTTCGCGCTGTTCGTAGATCACCTTGCGCTGGTCGTTCATCACGTCGTCGTACTGCACGACCTGCTTGCGGGTGTCGTAGTTGCGCGCCTCGACCTTCTTCTGCGCGGTCTCGATCGCCTTCGAGAGCCACTTGGAGCCGATCGCCTCGCCGTCTTCGAGGTTCGAATTCATCATCTTTGCGAACAGCGTGTCCGGCCCGAAGATACGCAGCAGGTCGTCTTCGAGGCAGAGATAGAAGCGCGACAGGCCCGGGTCGCCCTGACGGCCCGAGCGTCCACGCAGCTGGTTGTCGATCCGGCGCGATTCATGCCGCTCTGTGCCGAGCACGAAAAGGCCGCCCGCTTCGAGCACCTTGCGCTTTTCCTCGGCGACTTCTTCCTTGATCCGGGCGATGGCGGCATCCTTGTCGGGGCCGTCTTCCATTTCGCTCAGCTCGTCGCCGATGCGGAAGTCGATGTTACCGCCAAGCTGGATGTCGGTCCCGCGACCGGCCATGTTCGTGGCGATCGTCACCGCGCCGAGGCGGCCCGCCTGGGCCACGATATGCGCCTCGCGTTCGTGCTGGCGGGCGTTCAGGACCTCGTGCTTTACGCCTTCCTTGTCGAGGAAGTTGCTCAGCAGCTCGGACTTCTCGATCGAGACCGTACCGACCAGGATCGGCTGCCCCTTCTCGTTATGCTCCTTGATGGTCTTCGCGATGGCCTGGAACTTGTCCATCGTGTTCTTGTAGAATTCGTCTTCCTCGTCGATGCGCGCAATCGGCAGGTTGGTCGGGATTTCGACCACGTTGACGCTGTAGATGTCCCAGAATTCCGCCGCTTCGGTCGCAGCCGTGCCGGTCATGCCCGAAAGCTTGGGATACATGCGGAAATAATTCTGGAAGGTGATCGAAGCCATCGTCTGGTTCTCGGGCTCGATCTTGACGCCTTCCTTGGCCTCGACCGCCTGGTGCAGGCCGTTCGACCAGCGGCGCCCGTCCATCATGCGACCGGTAAACTCGTCGATGATCACGACCTTGTCGTTCTTGACGATGTAGTGATCGTCGCGGCGGAACATGTGCACCGCCTTCAATGCCTGGTCGAGGTGGTGGACGACCTGGGTATTCTCGATATCGTAGAGGTTGTCGGTTTCCAGCAGGCCTTTCTCGATCAGGATCTTCTCGACCTCGTCCAGCCCGTCCTCGTTGAGCTGGATGTTGCGGGTCTTTTCGTCCTTGTCGTACCATTCCTCGGGGATCATCTTCGCCACTTCGTCGAGCGCGACGTAGAGCTCGGACTTGTCCTCGGTCGGGCCGGAGATGATCAGCGGCGTCCGCGCCTCGTCGATCAGGATCGAATCGACCTCGTCGACGATCGCGAAATTGAACTTGCGCTGCACCATCTGGCTGCGCTCATGCTTCATGTTGTCGCGCAGGTAATCGAAGCCGAATTCGTTGTTGGTGCCGTAGGTAATGTCGGCGTTGTAGGCATCGCGTTTCGTGAACTCGTCCATATTGGGAACGACCACGCCGACCGTCAGGCCGAGCCATTCGTAAAGCTGGCCCATCCATTCGGCGTCGCGCTTGGCGAGATAATCGTTCACCGTGACGACGTGGACGCCCTTGCCCTCGATCGCGTTGAGGTAGACCGCGAGCGTCGCCATCAGCGTCTTGCCCTCGCCGGTCCGCATTTCCGCAATCTCGCCGCGATGAAGCACGATCCCGCCGATCAACTGGACATCGAAGTGACGCATGCCGAAGACGCGCATCGACGCCTCGCGCACGGTCGCGAACGCCTCGGGCAGGATTTCGTCGAGCGTACTGCCGCTGTCGAGCAGGCCCCGGAACTTGTCGGTCTGCGCGCGCAAGGCGTCATCCGACAGCCCCTGGATCATCGGCTCCAGCGCGTTGATCTGGTCGACGATCTTGCCGAGTGACTTGATGTAGCGATCGTTCGAGGAACCGAAGATCGATTTGACGAGGGTGTTGAACATGGATGGCGTGCCTTGAAGTGGATGCGGCCCACGATCCGGGGCCGGAAATATCAGGAATATTCTGAGGGGTGGGCCGCAACGGGCCTATCTGCCGTCAGGCAGCGAGAATTTCGGACCGACGCCTATTCGTAGGCGCGATCGATGCCCATGAGCACCGGCATGCGCAGGCTGATCGGCGTCGGTGTGCGCCGCTTGGCCTTCGGGTTCTTCGCGCTGTCGGAGGGTTTGCCCGGTCCGCGCCTGGCCTGTTCCCGCTCGCTCGATGCGGGCTTTTCCGCACTGGCGGAAACGCTGGCGTCGCAGGACGATGCGCTCATGGCGTAGGACACGCTGGTCGTGCCGCTGAATGCGGCAAGACCTGTCAGCAAGGCCAGAAAAGCGATGAGCTGGCGTGTCATGGCGCAGCAATATAGTCTTTCTGGACCTGAACGTCCACTGGCTAAGGCCCATGCTTTGCCGGATTTACTGCTGGCGGGCGCTGCACTAAGCGATCTCGCATGGATCTCGAACCATCCCCGCTCGCCCTGCCCTTCCCCGATATGCCCGCAATCGGGGGTGTGACGCTGCGTGTTGCCCGCGCGCGTTACAAGGATTGGGATCGCTGCGACCTGACCTTCGTCGAGCTTGCGGAAGGCACCTCGGTCGCGGGAGTCTTCACCCAGAGCGCCTGCGCCTCAAGCGAGGTCGAATTGGGGCGCGAGCAGGTTAGGTCCGGCTCGGCGCGCGCGCTGATCGTCAATGCCGGTAATTCGAACGCCTTTACCGGCTATCGCGGACGCGAGGCGGTCGAGGCGATCATGGCGCAGGTAAGCGCGGCGCTGGACTGCGCGAGCGAGCAGGTTTTCGTCTCCTCCACCGGGGTAATCGGCGTCCCGCTCCCGAAAGACAAAGCGCGCGCAGGGGTCGAAGCGGCGCTTGTCGCAGAACCGTGCGGCTGGGAAGACGCTGCCGACGCCATCGGAACCACCGACACCTTCGCCAAGGGTGCCCACGCTTCGGCGATGATCGGCGAGACGCGCGTGGAGCTTTGCGGTATTATCAAGGGCAGCGGCATGATCGCGCCCGATATGGCGACGATGCTCGGCTACATCTTCACCGATGCCGATGTCGCGCCGGGGTTCCTGCAGGAACTGCTGGGCAAGGCCAATAAAGCGACATTCAGTTGCATCACCGTCGATGGCGACACCTCGACCAGCGACACGGTGCTTGTGTTTGCGACCGGCAAGGCCGGTAACGCACGGATTGAAGACTGGGACAGCCCCGGTGCGGATGCCTTTGCCGCAGCGCTGACCGATGTCTGCCGCCAGCTTGCGCAGCTCGTGGTGCGCGACGGTGAAGGCGCGTCGAAATTCATCACCGTGCGCGTTTCGGGAGCAGAGAGCGACGAGAGCGCCCGCCGCGTAGCGCTCAGCATCGCCAATTCGCCGCTGGTGAAGACGGCGATTGCGGGCGAAGACGCGAACTGGGGCCGGGTCGTCATGGCGGTCGGCAAGGCAGGTGAGCCAGCGGATCGCGACCGGCTGTCGATCGCTTTCGGGGGCGTGTGGGCGGCGCGCGACGGGCTACCGGTCGAGGATTACGACGAGGCTCCGGTGGCCGAGCATCTCGAAGGCGATGAAATCGACCTCGCTGTCGAACTCGGCATGGGCGAAGGCCGGGCCACGGTATGGACCTGCGATCTCACCCACGGATACATTTCGATCAACGCGGATTATCGTTCGTGAGGAGGCGTTCATGAGTGCACTGGACGAAGAGATTCACGATCTGCTGCGTTTCGCCGCGCGCCGATCGATGTTGCCGCGTTTCCAGCAGCTGGCCGATCACGAAATCGAGATGAAAGGCGAGGATGACCCCGTCACCGTCGTAGACCAGGAGGTCGAAAACTTCCTTACCGAAGCGCTGACCAAGCTCGCCCCCGGTGTCGCGGTGGTCGGCGAGGAAGCCGCGCACAAGGACGAGAGCGTGCTCGAACACCTTTCGGGCCAGTGCTGGATTATCGACCCGCTCGACGGCACCGCGAATTTCACCGAGGGCAAGGAACCGTTCGGCATCATCGTCGCGCTTGCCGATGCCGGCAAGGCGGTCGCGGGCTGGCTCTACGATCCGGTCAAGGACCGGCTTTGCCACACCAAGGCGGGCGAAGGGGCGTTCGTAAACGGCGAGAAAGTGACGGCGCAGACGACCGGCGACACCCCGCCGGTGGCCGCGATCAGCCGCATCTTCCTGACCGAGGAGCAACGCGCGCAGGTCGATGCCAAGCTCGCGCCGCATTATTCACTGGTCGATATCCCGCGCTGTGCAGCCGAGCAATATCCGCGCCTTGCTCTGGGGGAGAACGACGTCTCGAGCTTCAAGCGCACCTACGCCTGGGATCACGCGGCAGGCGTGCTGTGGCTCAACGAGGCGGGCGGGAAGGCCGCGCGGCTCGACGGCAGCGACTATCGCGTGGACGAACAGGGAAAGCCGGGCCTGGTCGGAGCCAGCAGCCCGGCGATCTGGGACGAATTTATCGGGCGGGTGCTCAACCCGCCCGGATGATCAAAGCTCGCCTTCGATCCATTCCTTGAGCTGGCTCTTCGGAGCCGCGCCGACCTTGCGCGCGACCGCCTCGCCGTTCTTGAAGAGAACCATCAGCGGGATCGATTGGACCCCCATTTCGGCGGGAATGCCGGTGTTTTCCATGATGTCCATTTTGGCGATCGTGACCTTTTCGCCGAGCTCGTTGCTGATTTCCTCGAGCGCCGGAGCGATCATTTTGCACGGGCCGCACCAGTCGGCCCAGAAATCGACCAGCACGGGCTTGTCGCTTTCGAGCACATCGGATTTGAAGCTTTCATCGGTCACATTGACGGTGGACATCGGGAATCTCCTGTTTCGGGTTGCCCTCTATCTAGGGGTTTCTGACGCTCACTCAATATCGAGCGGGACATAGCTTTCCTGCGCCTCGCCCAATCGATCCTTTTGCGACCGAAGCGTGTCGGCTGCGATTTCGAAAAGCTGCGGCGTGTGGGTGTAGAGCACGGCGGCACGCACATTGCGCCCGGGATAGATCGTCTCGAGCGCAGCGACATAGGCCGCCATCTGGCGCTGCGTGGCGAGTGGCACCGTCGCCACACTTTCGGGTGGACGCCGGGTGGTCTTGAAATCGACCACGATCACGCTGTCTTCCGTCACGAGCAGGCGATCGGCCGTGCCCGCGATCACCTGTTTCCCGACGGTGGCCGCAAGCGGCACTTCGGCAAGCGCCCGGGTCGAGAAGATGTCGGCGAACTCGGGAGTTTCGAGCACGTCCATGGCACTGGCGAGCATCTCGTCACGGGTTGCCGTATCGAGATCGCTCCCCTGCCGCTCCAGCCATGCCCTCCCCGCCTGGCTTCGCTGCTCCCGAGCAATATCGGGCAGGCGTTCGAGCAAGCGGTGGATCAGCACGCCGCGCCGCGCTGCGATCTTGAGCGCATCGGGCGGCAGTGGCGGGTCGGCGCCCTGCTCTTCCCCCGCAGTGCTCGGCGCAAGCGGGCGCGGCGGAGAGGGTTCGGGACCGATCGGCGTGGTCGCCCAATCGGGCAGGGGTCCTCCAGCTGCGATCTTGCTTTCGGTTTCCGCGGTGACCAGCGGCGGCGGGGATTCTCCCCATTGGCGCACCCCTCCCCAAAGCCCGTGTTCGAGACAGTCTCCCTCGAAAACCGGCTCCAGCCGCGCATACCAGCTGTCCTCGTGCGGTCCCTTTTTCTCATCGCGCGGGCCCAGCGACCCGCCCACGAACAGCGCTTCCTCGGCCCGGGTCATCGCGACGTAGAGCAGCCTCCAGTGCTCCTCCATGCTCACCGCTTCGGCCTTCTCCGCCGCATCGGCGATCGGCCCTTTCTGGTGCTCCTGCGCCAGCGGGGGTAGCGGAACGGTGATCCCGTTCGGCTCTCCTGCCGGAGACTCCTCCAGCTCGAGGTCCCCGATCGATCCGGGCTTTCCGGTGGCGTCGGCGAGAATAACGATCGGCGCCTGCAAACCCTTCGAGCCGTGCACCGTCATCACCCGTACCTGCCCGCCCGCGCTATCGGATTCGCGCTTGAGATCGGCGTCCGAAGCATCGAACCATTCGATGAAGCCGGCAAGGCTCGGCACATGCGCGCTTTCATAGGCAAAGGCGGCGTTGACCAGCTCGTCGATCGGGTCGTTGGCCTCGCGACCGAGCCGCGCCACCAGATTGCGCCGGCCTTGCCATGGCCCGGTAAGAAGCCATGCGAGCAGCGTTTGCGGGGTTTCGTAATCGGCGCGGGCGAGCAGCTGCCTCAGCTTGTCGCAGCTCGCGCTTACGAAAGCATCGTCGCTGTCGCGCAAATGCCGCCACAGGTCCCTGTCCTTGGGACGCGGAAGGTGGACCAGCAGGTCCTCCTGAGACCAGCCCATCAAGGGCGAGGACAGGAGGTTGGCGAGCGAAAGATCGTCGAGCGGCTGCGATGCAAAACGCAGCGCCGCCATCAAATCCTTGACCGCCAAAGGCGCTCCAAGACGAAGCCGGTCGACCCCCGCGACTGCAACACCCTTGGCATGCAGCTTCGCGACGATCTGCCGCGCGAGTTCGCCGCGCTTGCGCAGCAGGATCATGATGTCGCCGGGGGTCGCGCGGCGATGCGGCTTCGCCTTGGCGAGCACGTAGGGATCTTCGCCGCTGACCCAGCGCCGGACCTGTTCGGCGATTTTGTCCGCGAGCAGCGTGTCGTGTGCGGGGAGCCAATCCTGTTCGCCCTCGTCGGCTTCCTCAAGCGCGGTGACCGAAGTGACGGGCTTCCACATCGTGACCGTGCCGGGGCGAACCTCGCCGACATGATCGGGAACCCGCTTGTCGAGCCCGAAGGCGTCGAAGCCGATATGGTCGATTGCGCGGTTGACGAAATCGAGGACCGGCTTCGAAGTGCGGAAGGAACGCCCGAGGTCGAGATCCTTCCAGCCGGGCTTTCGACGATTGTCGCGCAACTCGTCGATGTGCTGGCGCGCTTCCCTAATTCGCTTTTCGATCTTGCGCTTGGCCCGCGCGAAGTTTTCCGGACTGGTGCCCTGAAAGCCGAAAATCGCCTGTTTGTAGTCACCCACCGTGAAGATCGTGCGCAGCCGATCGCCGCTCGCGCCCTCGCCGGTGAAGAAATCGTCGATCAACGCGTCGACAATCTTCCATTGATCCTCGTTGGTGTCCTGTGCCTCGTCGATCAGGATATGATCGAATTGCCGGTCGAGCTTGTAGCGGATCCAGTCCGCCGGAACGCTGTGCTTGAGCAGATGCGCGGCGCGGCGAATGAGGTCGTCGAAATCGAGCAGCCCTTCGCGGCGCTTCGCCTCCTGCCAGCGGAGCGCGAAAGCGCGGCCGATTTCGAGGGCTGCGGTGAGGAGTTCGGCGAGCGAAAGGAGCGCGCTGCGTTCGAAATACAAGGCAAGCGTAGCCGCAACTTCGCGCTGACGTTCGACGAATTGCGGATCGTGTTTCTCGGCAAAGCGGATTTTTCCATTTGGCAGGCAATCTGCGTTCAGGAGCTTTCCGATGAGAAGGCTCAACGACTTACTCCGGTCCTCCGCTCCCAATTGCAGCCATGCCTCGATTCCGCTGATTGCAGGCTCCCCAGACGGCTTGCCCCAATCCCGCAACGCCTGCTTGCAATGCTGAAGCTGCGCGTCCGGAAAGGTCGAAGGATCGAGCACTTCGAATGCCCAATCCTCCGAGGCATCCGCAGGCATTCCGAGCAGCGAATGCACCCGCGCATTCATCGGCGGCATCCAGCCGCCGGCGCCTTCCCACATCGCTTCGGCCTTGGCGCAGCGCATCAACCAGTTGTGAAGCGCGCCCGGGTCCTTGGTTGTGGTGAAGTACTCGATCGCATCGAGCAGGCGTCGGTCCCCTGCCTTCTCGGCTTCGACCAGCATGTCGGCGAGCACTTCGCGGGCGAGCAGTTCGCGGGTGCGATCCTCCATCGGCTGGGCGCCGGGCGGCAGATCGGCTTCTTCGGGGAAGTTGGCGAGTAGCCATTGCGAAAAGGCGTGGATCGTGTCGATCCGGAGGCCGCCGCCCGGGCAGTCGAGAACGCGCGCGAACAGGGTGCGGGCGCGCTGGCGCGATTCCGTCGAGGTATCCGCGCCGAGCGCTTCGAGTTCGCTGAAAAGCTTCGTGTCCTCCAACCGCACCCAGCGCGCCAACACGGCATTGATGCGCGTCGCCATCTCCGCCGCGCCCGCCTTGGTGAAAGTGAGGCACAGGATTTCCGACGGATCGACATCGGGCCGCAGCAACAAACGAAGCACGCGTGCAGAGAGCACCTGCGTCTTGCCCGTCCCCGCCGAAGCGGAAAGCCAGACATTGTCCTCCGGGTTTGCCGCATCGCGCTGCGCCCCGGCGAGCGGATAGACCCTGCCCTCCCCGCTCATGCGCCATCCCCATCGGGCTGCGCCAGCCGCACCACCCATTCATCGAGCCGCATCAGCTGGTCGTAATCGGTGTAGCCGGGGTAGTCCGGATTCTCCTTGGCGGTGAACGGGGCGTCGCCGCTGATATACTTGGTGATGGCCTCGCGCAGATAGCGCTCGTGTTCGGGCAGGAATTGGTCGGGCAGGAGGCCCGTTGTCTTCCGTCCGACCCTCATGGGCTTATCGATATAGCCGAACTCACCCTTCTCCTTGGCGAGCGACCAATACTCGAAGCCAGTCACTTCACCCGAGATCGTGCCGTCATCGGTCTTGAACCCGCCATGCCGCGAAATCAGGCCGAGCACACCGAGTTGCAGCGCGTATCCGGCCTCGACCTGCGCGGCCGTGGGCGGTCTGCCGGTTTTGTAGTCGACGATCGCCAGCGTTCCGTCCGCGAGCCGATCGATCCGATCGGGCTTGCCGAGCACTCGCACACCTTCGAACTGCATTTCCCCCCATGCCTCGGTTGCGATCACTGCGCGACCTTCGCGCGCCGCTTCGTCCACCCACCGCTCGAACCGCTCCAGCGCGGCGCACAGGCGCGGCCGCCACAGGCCCCAGAAAAGCGGGTGCACCTGCTTTTCCTTCATCACCTTCTCGGCGAAGGGCACGATGGCGAGCGCCGGACTGTCGACCCGCGCCTTGTGCCACTGGTCGAGAATATCGTGAACCAAGGTGCCCCGCAGCGCCGGATCGCCGAACGGATCGGCGGCGAGCGGATCGAGCTTCTTCAGCCCGAGTATCTCGCGCGCGTAGAATTGGTAAGGATCGCCGAGCAACCGGTCGAGCGCGGTCGCGCTGATCTTGACCTGTCGCAGTTCCCTCGAAGGCTGCGGTGCGGGCCGCGGATAGGGTTCGACCGCGACATCGGGCGCACGGTCGAGCTGCGGCAGCATCGCGGGGATTGCGCTTTCGCGGTGTTGATCGGCGAGCTTTTCTCCCAACAGCGCCTCTACCCGCAGCCAGAAGCGCGAAGCGAGCGTCGGACCTTCGGTGTCCCGCTGCGCCCTGCTGAGCACCACTTGTGGCGCGCCCATCGCCCCGGCGAGATCGTGCGCCGACAGTCCGATGCGGAATTCTGCCCCCGGCACGCCGAGCGCCCGAAGAACTCCCGGCGCGAGCAAGGGATCGGGGCCGGGGCGCTGCGGCCAGCTGCCCTCGTTGAGCCCGCCGCAAATTACGAGATCGGCCCGCGCCATACGGCTTTCGAGCAGGCCGTAGATCGAGACGCGCGGATGACCGCCATACGAAGGGCGCACGGCAATCTCGTCCATGCAATCGCGCAGGATCGGCGCGACGTCTGCAGGCGCAATGGCCGTCCCCAGTGCACTCGAATGCAGCCGCAGATCGTCGACCATCGCCGAGAGCGCACGGCCGTCCTCGCGCGACCATATCTTTTCACCGGCCAGCGCTTCGGAAGCGGTAACGAGCAGGTCGAGCGCTTCGGTGAGCCCCAGTTCGTCGCGCGGCGCGACAAGCTGTTCGAGCACCTGTTCGACGCCCGACCACCATTCGGCGGCTTTCGCTTCCCCCGCCACCTCACGCAGCGGCTCGAACCCCGGCGCTGGCGATGGCCCGCGCAATTCGTATTCGAACTTGCGCAGCGAACGCAGCCATTGGCGCCGTTCGTCCTCATCCGCCGAATGCACGAGCGGATGTGCGAGAGCGCCGATCAACAGCGCGGGTTTCAGACCGTCGGACACGATCTGCGCGAGCAGGCCGAACAACCGGCCCGCCGGGGTCAACGAGAGCGGTCGCCCTGCCGTGTCGTCGGCGAAAATGTTCCAGCGTTCGAGGTGCTGCACGACCCTTCGCGCCAGCGAGCGGTCGGCAGTGATGACGGCAATGCGCCTCTCCGGTTCCTCCAGAGCCTCGCGTACCAGCAGCGCTATCGACTGCGCCTCTTCCTCGCTGGTTGCGCTCGTCATCAGCCGCACGCCGGAAAGCCGCCGCTTTTCGGCATCGAGATCGATCCAAGACTGGCTCGCTTTCGGCGGGAGGAACAGCGAGCTGATCGCGTGGCTGCGCTCGGGCGGACCGGCGGCGTCGCCCTTGCGGTGCCATGGGCGCACTTCGGCGCGGGCGATGCCCATCCGCTGGAGCAGCAGCTTGAGATGATATTGCGGGTGGGTGAGCGCATCGCCTTTACCGAATACCGGCCCGCCCGGCTCTGGCGACGCTCCGGCGCGGCCCAGCTCGTGCCACGCGTCATCGCTCATCGACAGGTCGAGGTCGGGGAGGATAACCGCGCCGTTGGGCAGGTCGGCGATGACGCGAAGCATCCCGGCCAGCGCAGGTGCGGCGCTGGTAACCCCGGCGGCGACGGTCGGGTGTTCGGGCGGCTGGTCGCGCCAGCGCTTTGCCGCACGTTCGAACAGGAGGTTGCGCCGGGTCGCGGCGTCTACTCGGCCCAGTTCCCTGAGCCGTTCGAGCCAGTTGTCCTGCACGCCGAGGAAGAGGTGCAACGCGCGCAGCAAATGCGCCGACAGGCTCCCGAGCATGTCCTTGATCGGATCGCCGATGAGCGCTGCGGGCGGCACGTCCTCGACCAGAACCCGGTCCATCGTCCGGGCGAGCTCGCGCGCCAGCCGCAGCCGCGACGCCCCGGTCAGCGGCGCCCTGCCCGCCTTCGCGTATTCGACTTCGACGAGATCGGCGAGCTCCAACCAGCGCTGGGTGGGCTCGATCGCAGGCGGAATATCGTCGGCTCCCAGCGGATCGAGCAGGCTCCCGAGCGCCTCGTCTAGATCGAGATCGCCGACGGTCACCATGCGCGGCATCAGCAGGCCGCTATCGCCGGAATGGCGGACAAACGCCTCGGATATCGTCCGCGCCGCGCGCGAACTCGGGACCAGCAGCGTCAGCCGTGCAAGGCCGACGTCGGGTTCGGCATAACGCGGGACCAGCCCGGCTACGAGCGCATCGGCAAACCCGCGGTGCGCCGCGATCGAATAGACCTCTGGCGCGCCCTTTTCACCCACGCTTGAGCATGTTTTCGGTGGGCGCGATGGCTTGCGGCGTGCCGACTTCGAACCACAGGCCGGTGAAGGCGAGGCCGAACAGGCGTCCTTCCTCGATCGCGCGATTCCAGAGGATATTGGTCGAGAACCTTCCCTCGGGTGCCTCGCGCAGCAGACGGTGCGAAACCAGTTGGATGCCGGTGTAGATGAACGGCGCGATCCGGCCCGGTTTGCGGCGCGAGAGCTTGCCGGCTCCGTCCATGTAGAAATCGCCCTCTCCCGCAAAATTGGCGGCGCGGGCATGCGAGACGACCAGCAGCAGCGCATCCATTTCGTCAGGGTTCCAGCGCGCGGAAAGGTCGCGGAACGCGTCGCGCGGCCCGTCGAGCCAGATATTGTCGGCGTTGAGGCAGAAGAACGGATCGGGCAGGTGCCCCTGCGCCTTGATCATGCCGCCACCGGTTTCGAGCAATTCCTTGCGCTCGTCCGAGATAAGGACCTGCGGGGCCGTGCGGTCGACGACATGCGCTTCGAGCGCGTCGGCAAGGTAGTGGACATTGACCACCGCGCGCGACACCCCACTGTCGGCCAGCCGGTCGAGCGCGTAATCGATCAACGGCTTGCCCGCGACCCGCACCAGCGGTTTCGGCTGTGAAGCGGTAAGCGGGCGCATCCGCTTGCCGAGGCCGGCTGCCATGACCATGGCCGTATCGCTGGCAAGGGTGCTCACGTGATCGTCCCCCCGCCCGCCTTGCGCAACTCGTCGGGAATGTTGGCGTCGAACCAGCGAGCGACCGGTGCGAGCGCGGGATGCGCAAGATCGCGTTCCATCGCCGCCCATACGCGCGGGATCATGTCGAGATACCGCGGCTTGCCGTCGCGCTTGTAGAGCCGCGTAAAGATGCCAACGATCTTGGCGTTGCGCTGCGCCCCGAGCCGGGCGTAATCGGCGGCGAAGTGCTCATCCGCGCCCGCCTTCAGGACATAAAGGGCGAGCATCTCGGCTTCGAGTTCCTCGCTCACATCGCGCCGCGCATCCTGCAATAGCGAGACGAGATCGTAGGCCGGATGGCCGACCAGCGCGTCCTGGAAATCGATCAGCCCCTGCGATCGATTGGGCGGCGCATTCTCTCTTGGATCGCCGAGCAGCATGATGTTTTCTGCGTGGTAGTCACGCAGCACGGTCACACCGGGTTGCTGGCGCTCCAAAAGCGGATCGAGTGCCTCGCTCCAGGCTGCCTCGTAGCCTGCGGCATCGATATCGAGGCCCAATGCCGGGGCATACCATTCGGCGAGCAGAGCCGCCTCGCGCTGGTAGGTCGCCATGTCGTAAGGCGAGAACGGCCCCGGATCGTGCGTGTGGAGTTCCACCAGAGCGTCGATCGCGCCCTCGTAAGCGCTCGTTTCCCCATCGGGATTTTCATCGAGCCAGTCGCGCATCCGGTCATTGCCGAAATCCTCGGTCAGCACCCAGCCCTCGCGCGGGTTCTGCGCGAAGATTTCCGGCGCGCGCATACCGTTCGCAGACAGCCATTGCGCCACAAGCAGGAACGGCTGCGGGTCTTCGTGCGGCGGCGGCGCATGCATCAGCATGGCGCGCTTGTCGCCTTCGCGTATGCGGAAGTATCGCCGGAACGAGGCGTCGCCCGGAATCGGTTCGATTGCGGCATCGCCCCAGCCCGCCTCGGCAAGGAATTCGTGCAGACCCTGGGGCAGTTCGCTCATGGCATCCGCCCTAGCCAATCCGCGCCACCGCGGGCAATCGCAATTCGCCCCGAATCCGCAATTTCGAGCGTGATCGAAAGGCACCCGGGCTCGTGGGCGAAACCGCCGGCATGATCGGGCCATTCGGCGATCAGCGCTGCGTCCTCGCGATAGTCGTCGAGGCCGATTTCCTCGACCTCGGCCGGGTCCTCCAGACGGTAGAAATCGGCGTGCACCACAGGCACGCGCAGCGGCGGCGCATCATAGGTCTCGACGATGGTGAAGGTGGGCGAAGGGACTTCGCCTTCATACCCCAGCGCCCCAATGACGGCGCGCGCCAGCGTCGTCTTTCCCGCACCCAGCCCGCCCTCGAGCGCGACGACATCGCCCGGTTTCAGACGCTCGGCAATGGCGCTTCCGAGCCGTTCCATTGCCGCAAGGCCGGGCAAATCGTAGCGCTTTTCCTCGCTCACGGCAGGTGGATTACCGCGGTCGTTCCCACGCCTTCCTCGCTGGTAAGCTCGAGCAGTCCGCCATGAGCGGCAACAAGCTGCCGTGCGAGCGGGATACCGAGGCCGGTGCGTTTCCCGTGCTCGCCATCCTCGCCCGACCGGCCGCCGTCGAGCGCACTCGCGAGCTCCTCCTTGCTCATACCGGCCCCGTCATCGGCGATCGCGAAGCTGGTGCGCCACTCGCCGCCGGGTTCGGGCTTGAACACCTCGATCAGGATATGGCCACCCTCGGGTGTGCCGGAGATGGCGTTGTCGAGCAGATTGCCAACCGCACGGCCCAGCTGGCGCGGATCGGCATCGATCATCCGTCCGCGCTTGCCCTTGAGGTCCAGACCCAGCCCGGCCTTGACGATCGCGCTTTCGCGCTCCCTCACAAGCTTCGTGAGGAACTCGACGAGGTCGAGCTGTTCCTTGTTGATCGGAAGCAGCCCCGCTTCGCTCTGCGACAGGTCGAGCACGTTCTCGACCTGCTCGGTCAGCCGCGCCGAAGCGGAAAGGATCGCGTCGATATATTCGTTCGCTCCCTCGTCTAGCTCGCCAGCGGCTCCATTCTTGAGCAGCTCGGCATAACCGCCGATCGTCGTGAGCGGCGTGCGGAATTCATAGGACATATTGGCAAGGAAACGCGCCTTGACCGCGTCGGCTTCTTCGAGCGCGATGGCGCGCTCGCGCAGCGCCTCTTCCGCCTTTTGCGAGGCCGTGATGTCGAGCACGGTGAGCAGGCCGTTGCCATCGGGCAATGGCACGCCCGCAAATCGCAGTGTGCGCCCATCAGCGAGCCTCAACTGGCCGCCCTTCTCGCGCCGGTCGAGCGTTGCGGCGCGCACCACCGCCCCGATCTTGCTGGCTTCAACGGGCCGGTCGAGGTTCTTGCCGATCGCTTCGAGCAGGGCATCGGCGCTGGGATGGGTATCGAGAAATTCGCTCGACAACCCCCATGTTCCGGCGAAACTCCGGTTCCACAGCTGCACCGAGCCATCGGGCGCGAAGATCGCGAGCGCTTCGAACAGGCTGTCGAGTGTCGCGGTCCGGGTCCGGAGCAGTGTGTCGCGCATGGCCGACAGGGCAAGGCTTTCCGTGCGGTCCTCCGCGATCATGACCAGGCCGCCATCGGGCATCGGCTGTGCGACGATCCTGAGGTGGGTGCCGCCCGGCAATGGCCAGGCCTCCTCCTGCATATCGGCTTGGTCGAACCAGGCCGCATGCTCGCTGCGCCATTCGGGGAAGTCGCGGACTTCGGGGGTGCAGCCTTTTTCGCGAGCATCGGCAAGGAACCGCTCGAACGGGGTTGCATTGCGCACCGCGCCCTCGGGAAGTTCGAACAGTCGGCGGAACGGCTGGTTGGCAAAGATCAGGCGCTCTTCGCGATCGAATTGCGCGACCCCGACCGATAGCTGGTCGAGCATGGCACGCTGCGCCTCCCGAAAGGCGCGGAATTCGCGGCGGACCTGCTGCTGCTCCTCGATATCGATCGCGTAGCCGGTAACCCCTTCGCGTCCGAGCGGTTGTATTCTGGTCTTGAGCGTACGCCGAGCCCCGCCGATGGTCGCGGTCGTCGTCCGCTCGGCGACCTCCTGCGTTTCGAGCACTTCGCGGGCACTCTGGGCGGGAGTCTTGCCCGCTTCCGCCTCAAGCAATTCGATCTGGTCCTGCACAACGTCATTCGCCGAGGGAGCCCCGACCGCGTCGACATAGGCCTGATTGACCAATTGCAGGCGCATGTCGCGGCCGCGAAACCACATCGGGACCGGAGCAGCCTCGATCAGGCCGACAAGCGCAGCGAAATCGCCTTCCGCCTGCGCGGCCGCCTTGCGAAGACGCGACAACTCGCCTTCGCTTTCGGTGAAGTCGAACACCCAAACCAGCGCGGCGCCACCGGGCGATATTTGCGGGTCGGCGAGCATTCCCTGCATCGCAAGGCTGCGTCCCGATCCGGGCGGCGTGATCGCGAGACGGAACGGCGCGGCGCTCTTCTGAGTAAGCCGGACCTGTTCGGAAAGCTGGTTTACCTGGCTTTCGGACAGACCGGATGCGCCCTCCTCCGTCCCAGCGAGCTCGCTGAGATAGCTGGGCATCGTATCGAGACCGAGCCAGCGTGCGAGCCGCTCGGGTGCCTCGATCCTTCCATCGACACGCACCAGCATCGGGATCGCGGGCGCGCCATCCATCATCCGCTGCATCCGCTTCAGAGAGGTTTGCAGCGCCTTGGTGCGCCGTGTCTTCGAGCCCGCGCGCAAAACCATCAGCGCCGCTGCGACCGTCCAGGCGGCAAGCAGCAGTCCGATCACGGCAATGGCGAGCGGCGAAAACTCCATGCACTGCAGCTATGCCGTGGCTGCGCGCCTTGCAACGGCCCCACAAGGAAAAGCCCCCGCAAATGCGACGATTTGCGAGGGCTTCCGATGTTTCGGCGTTCAGCCGTGGCTTAGTAGCGGTAGTGATCCGGTTTGAACGGACCTTCCTGCGACACGCCGATGTAATCGGCCTGTTTCTTCGAAAGCTGCGTCAGCTGGACGCCAAGCTTTTCGAGGTGCAGCGCAGCGACCTTTTCGTCGAGGTGCTTGGGCAGGACGTAGACGTCGTTCTCATACTCGTCCGACTTGGTGAACAGTTCGATCTGCGCCAGCGTCTGGTTGGTGAAGCTCGCGCTCATCACGAAGCTCGGGTGGCCGGTGGCGCAGCCGAGGTTCACGAGGCGGCCCTTGGCGAGGATCAGCAGGTTCTTGCCGTCGGGCAGCGTCACCATGTCGGTGCCTTCCTTGATCTCCTTCCACTCGTAATTGTCGAGCGCGGAAATCTGGATCTCGCTGTCGAAGTGGCCGATGTTGCACACAATCGCCATGTTTTTCATGTTCTTCATGTGCTCGCCGGTGATGACGTCTTCGTTGCCGGTGGCGGTGACGAAGATGTCGGCGCGCTTGGTGGCTTCTTCCATCGAAACGACTTCAAAGCCGTCCATTGCGGCCTGAAGCGCGCAGATCGGGTCGATTTCGGTGACCATCACACGGGCGCCGCCGTCGCGCAGGGACGCGGCAGAGCCCTTGCCGACATCGCCGTAACCGGCGACACATGCGACCTTGCCTGCGAGCATCACGTCGGTCGCACGGCGGATCGCATCGACCAGCGATTCCTTGCATCCATACAGGTTGTCGAACTTCGACTTGGTAACGGAATCGTTGACGTTGATCGCCGGGAACGGGAGCTTGCCGGCCTTCGAGATCTGATACAGGCGCATCACGCCGGTGGTGGTCTCTTCCGAGACGCCCTTGATCGCCTTCACGCTCTTGGTGAGATAGCCCGGCTTCGCCTTCACGAAGGCCTTCAGCGCACGCTGCATTTCGATTTCTTCGGCGTTCTGCGGCGCGGGCATTTCCTCGCCCGCTTCGATGCGAGCGCCCCACAGCGCGAACATGGTCGCATCGCCGCCATCGTCGAGAATCATGTTGGCGGTGAGGTCGGGATCGGCTTCGGTCGACCAATCGAAGATACGACCGACATAGTCCCAGTAATCCGCGAGGCTCTCGCCCTTGATCGCGAACACGGGAATGCCCTGGTCGGCGATCGCCGCGGCGGCGTGGTCTTGCGTCGAGAAGATGTTGCAGGTCGCCCAGCGCACTTCAGCTCCGAGAGCCACCAGCGTCTCGATCAGGACAGCGGTCTGGATCGTCATGTGCAGCGAGCCGGTGATGCGCGCGCCCCTGAGCGGCTGCTCCGAGCCGTATTCCTCGCGCAGCGCCATGAGGCCCGGCATTTCGGTTTCGGCGATCGCGATCTCGTCGCGACCGTATTGGGCAAGGCCGATGTCCTTGATGATGTATTCTTTGTCGAGGGCTGCGGTGGCCATGGATGTCTCCTGAAAACGGTATCGGGGTATCGTGATTTCTTGCTCTGCGCCCTAGCCTCAGGGCCTGCGACAATCAAATATAAAGTTATCTTTATATGTCTAATTGTTGCTCGCGTGCGCTGAGGCTCTATATCGGGCGCGAAAGCTCCCTCTTGCGAAAGGAAATTACGGCCATGACGATATCGGTAGGCGACACGATCCCCGAAGTGACGATGGTGAAAGCCACCGCCGAGGGTCCCCAACAGGTTTCCTCGAGCGAGTATTTCGCCGGCAAGAAGGTCGCGCTCTTCTCGGTTCCGGGCGCCTTCACCCCGACCTGCTCGGCCAAGCACCTGCCCGGCTTCGTCGAGAAGGCGAGCGAGCTGAAAGCAAAGGGCGTCGACGAAATCGTCGGCACCGCAGTCAACGATGCCTTCGTCATGGGCGAATGGAACAGCGCCGCAGGTTCGGACGACATCACAATGCTCGCGGATGGCAATGCCGAATTCGTCGAGGCGATCGGACTGACCATGGACGGCAGCGGCTTCGGCATGGGCAAACGCGGCCAGCGCTTCTCGATGGTGATCGAGGACGGCACGGTAACCCAGCTGAACGTCGAGGAACCGGGCGACTTCCGCGTGTCGAGTGCGGAGCACATGCTCGGGCAAATGTAGGGATACTTCCCGCAGCCTGATTTCCGAAAAGGGCGCCCGCCGCGGTGCCCTTTTTTGTAGGCAACTCGATAGAACATTGCGCGATCGCGCGTGAAATGACTTCCGGCGCAAAAAGGTATACCATCAAGGATCGGCTTGCCATCGGGGGATCTGCAATGGGCGATTCAGAAATCGTTGAATTCGCAACGCAAAGCGACGGTTCGTTACTTGTCTCGCAATACGAAAGGCGTGAAACGACTCGCAAGCGACTGGTCCGGATTCTTCATGTCTCCGGGTCGATACTCACGATAATTTCAGTGTTCGCGATATTGGTCCAAGGTATGGTGTCAGTCTGGCCCGCAACACTCGGGATCGGAATGGCACTGATCGGCATCGCCTTGTGGCTCAATGCCGGAAGTTGGGCACGCTATGAACGTGGAAGCCTGGTCGAAGAAGCCAAAAGAGGTCCGGAGTCCAGCGAAGTCTCCAGCGGCGGCGAGGTGGCATCATGACCATCATAACGCGAAATCTCGTTCGCAAGAGCGACGGCGGACGACGCTATGAGGAGTGCATCGAAAAGCGGACCGTAGCTGAATCGCGCGTAAAGGACGTCGAGGTCACAGAAAGCGCGGGAACGGTCGAGGGCGTGCGCATGTGCCAAAAGTACATTCTGCGCGGACAGCAACAGGCACGCAGTTGCCTGGTCTTTGAATGCGCCGAATATGTCGCGGTGGCCGACAGCGGCTGGCTGACATTCCGCAATGTCCTGATCGGCCTCGGGATCATCGGCGCAATCGTCCTGACCGGAGGCGGCGCTGCTGTGGTGCTCGGAGTAGGTGGAGGAATGGCGGGCGCGGCTGGGACTGCGATCGCGGTCGGAGCCGGTGTATCTACCGTTGGCCTCGGCGGCGGCGCACTGATCGAAGACGAGGATGTCAACGATTACAAGAAGGGAGACGAGCTGGAGCGCTACGAAACCAAGAAGTGCCGCGAATTCGCCAATATCGGCCAACCGACCAGCCGCGAAGCAGTGGGTGGCCCGTTCCCCTGCGAATGAAAACGACCAGTGCTCAATAGCCCATCAGGCTCATCGCTTCCTTGCGGCTGCAATCATCGCCCAGGAAGCATCCCAGCACCCGGCTGGTGATCATGCCGACGCCGGGAATGCGCACACCGCGACCGGTTATGCAGCCATGCTCGGCCTCGATCTCCAGGAAAATGCCTGTTGCGGGGCGGCAAGCGGGATTTAGCGGCACTGGCTCCAGATGCGGTTATGGGACCGAGAACATCGAGCTCGGCATATGGACGAGGCAACGCAACACTATGGAACCGGCAATACCTCGGCGCTTTCCAACGTTTCAGAAAAAGCGCGAGTGATGGGGTATTCCAGGGCCACAAAATCCGCGAAATTTTCCAAGCGTGCGTTCGTGTTGAGGGCAACGGCGAGGCGAAGCTCTGGGTATAGATTCAGCCAGCTATAGCTACCCTTGGAAACTCCGCCGTGGTGAACGTTATGTATCGGTCTGTCCGAGCCGAACAAGGCCGTCTGCTGGTTTGATCTCCAGCCGATTGCATACCTTTGCTCATTGATCTGACCATCCGAGAGAGCTTGAGGCGTCCAAAACATCTCGCGTGTGCCCGCTGTTATGAAGCTCTCGTCGAACCAAGCACCACCCATCAAAACGAGATCTGACGATGAACCGATCAGCCCTCCTGCCGCCCATTTGTAGCTATGATTTACTGCCCTCCACCGTCTCAATCTATCGTTTTCGCGATGATAAAACTCAGCCCGGTCACGGACATCTCGATCCTGATGATCTGCTGAAATAGATAGGTTTCCCAAGGGCCGGAAGACATAACCATCGAGCACGCTGAGGAAAGGCTCTCCTGCGGCTTCTTCCATAGCCGCCGAGAGCAGGACGACATCAAAACTGGAGTAATGGAAATCGCTGCCCGGAGTGTATTTCAGGCCATTGCCGTCGAAGACCGACAGTGCATCTCGCACATTGTCGTATTGTCTTTGCTCCAGAACGGATTGAATCAGGCCACCGATATCGCGGTTCTGTTCGTAATCCACTATGCCTGCGGTGTGAGACGCCAACTGTCTTGGCGTCAAAGAGCCCCAATCGCGCCGTGGCAAATCATGCATCCAAGTTGAGATCGGCAGATCGATATCCATCACGCCTGAATCAACGAGTCTTGCAAGCGCAGTCGCCGTGACCGCCTTGGAGCTGCTTCCCAATCGATATCTAGTGCCGATCGTTGCAGGAATGAGGTTCTCTACATCGGACCAGCCGATTACGCCGGCCCACACCAATTGTCCGTTTACGCTTACTGCGGCGGACAAGGACGGCAAACCATAACGGGAGCGAGCTGTTTCAAGCTGTTCGCGAGCAGCTACAGAAGCGCTCTCGTAGCGATCATCCAACAAAAACTGGTCGTATGGAGCGGCCTGCGCGGGCGGCATTGTCGTAACAGGTCCATGGCTCGCACAGCCAGCGACCAACCACAGAACAGCCAGCAACAGCAGACCTTTGCATTGCTGGAAGGATACACCTTTCATTGATCGAGCAATGCTTGCATCGTCTTCAAATAATTCTGCATCGCGAAGCGCCCCTCTTCGGTCATCGTGATTGTCATTTGGGTTTTTCGACCAAGATAACCCTTGATCAATTTCACGTAGCCTTTGCTTTCCAACTTCTTCAGTTGCGCACCAAGATTGCCATCGGTCAGTTCGAGAACCTTCTTGAGTTCGACAAAGTCCGATTGCTTCGCGCCGTATAGGAAGGACATGATTGCCAATCGAGAACGGCCATGAATAACTTCGTCGATATTTCTGTGATCCAGCGGGCTCATGATCTGCCGATCCATTTCAAAGCCATGCCAGGAACGGCCAGGAACAAGAATGAAGAAAGGGAAAGGACCAAGAAGTCTGTCGGTACGAGCTGATCATTCGCGGCAAATAGCACCATGATCGCCCACCACCCCAGAGCGGGCAGCATCATCCAACGCATGTCCGTAACGCAAGATAAGACAAGGAATGCTGACGCCAAAAGCGAGGGGACCAAAATGGCAGCGGTTTGCGGTTCTGGCCGAGAGCCCAATCCATTCACGACCAGAAATGATCCAATCAGAATGCCGGCTGCGCAGAACACGGAAACATAAGCCCGTGAAACGGGATTTCCGAGCCTGCGGCCAGCTCCTGATCTTTCCACAAAGATAGAGACAAGGAAGCATGCGATCAAAAGCGGTTGCCATAGCCACAGCAGGCTGCTCGCAGCCCAATCATAGACCTCTGCCAAATATTGAAAGCTGAGCGCCAAAGAGCAGACGCATCCCCATAGAATCAGGTGGTTGCCGTCCAGCGCGGCGGCTTGTCGGCCTCTTTCGATAAGTTGCCGCGCCATCTCAAGCTCTTCGGTCGCGACCGATTGTTCACTAGCCATGGCAATCACGTAGAGCGCTCTACACTTTAGAGTCAATGCTCACCGTTATGTTCAAATCTTCTTATCTGCATTTTTCAAAGTTGATCGTCGAAACCGAAATCCTGAACGCCGCCGATTGCGTCCTAGGTTTCCGTCCGTTCTCAATAGCCCATCAGGCTCATCACTTCCTTGCGGCTGCGATCATCGTCGAGGAAGCATCCCAGCACCCGGCTGGTGATCATGCCGACGCCCGGCGTGCGCACCCCGCGACCGGTCATGCAACCGTGCTCGGCCTCGATCACGACTGCGACGCCCTGCGGTTCGAGATTGTCCCAGATGCACTGCGCGACTTCCGCCGTCAGCCGCTCCTGGATCTGCAGGCGGCGGGCATAGCCGTGGAGGACGCGCGCGAGCTTTGAAATACCGACGACCTTGTTGTTCGGCAGGTATGCGATCGCGGCCTTGCCGGTGATCGGCGCCATATGGTGTTCGCAATGCGACTGGAACGGAATGTCCTTGAGCAGCACGATTTCGTCATAGCCGCCCACTTCCTCAAACACGCGGCTGAGATGGATCGACGGGTCTTCCTGGTAGCCCTGGCAATATTCCAGCCATGCGCGACCGACCCGCTTGGGCGTATCGATCAGGCCTTCGCGTGCAGGATCGTCTCCCGCCCACTTGATAAGTGTACGGATCGCATCCTGCACGTCGTCGGGCACGTCGGGTTTGTTCAAGGGATTCTCCGGGTCAAACTCGTCGTGATCATGCACGTTCATATAGTTCATGGCCAATGTCTTTCTAGGCTGAAGAAACCAGGGCCTTCCCCGGCTTTTTCAATGTCCAACGCAATCCCGGACAGTTAACCGCCTGAGAGCAATACGGTTCCTTCACCGATCATCATTCGATCCTCGGCACATGCGCGCGACGATGGATGCCGGGCGAAATAAAGGCGCCTCCGACCACCGGGCCGGGGGCGCCTATCGAACAGGAGTACCGGCCTATTCCTTGGCGTTTTCTTCCTTTTCGGGCGTGATTTCGGCGGCTTGCTTTTCTGCGCTCTTACGCTCGTCGAACACCCTGGTCATTTGCCTGTCCCATTGCGCATCAATCTGGTCCTCGAAATCAGGGAAGTGATCTTCCTCTTCTTCGTCGATATGATGGCGGTAGCGGTGATCGAATTCCTTGAACTTGAGCAACCAGCCGGGGGAACTCATGTCTGTTGCGGCAAGATCGTTTAGCATTTCGTCGATTTCATGGTGCTCGGCAACCGAATGCCGGGTCTCGTCGGTCACCTCGGGCACGGCGAGCATTTCGGAATAGACCGCCTGCTCTTCGGCAGCCGCATGGCTCTTCAACTCCTTGGTCAGCTCCTCGAAGAGCTGACGGCGTTCTTCCGAATCGCCAGTGGTCTTGGCGATCTTGTCCAGCAGGTCGCGCTGGCGATCGTGATCGGTCTTGATGCGTTGGAGTACGGTGGCTGTCTCGGTCATTGCGGGCCCCTCGAATATCTTGCCTTATCAACGGGCATGTCATGCCCGTGTTCCCCGGTCTTGCCTCGCCTGCGACCAATCGCCACACCGGACAGATGATCCGTTCGGACCACAGCCCCGCCGATTTCGAAGCGACCGCGCGTCGCGTTCTGGCGCGCTTGCCGGCGGAATTTCGCGAGCAACTGGACAACATCGCATTGCGGATCGAGGAATTCGCCAGCAGCGAGCAGCTCGCTTCGGTCGGGCTGGAGGATCGCTGGGAGCTGAGCGGGCTCTATGAGGGCATACCGCTGACCGAGCAATCTTCATGGTCGAGCGGCGATATGCCGCCCATGATCAGCCTTTTCCGCCAACCGCTGCTGCTCGAAATGCGCGAGACCGGAGTCGAGTTCGAAGTGTTGGTACGGCACGTGGTTATCCACGAGGCCGGGCATCACTTCGGCTTTTCGGACGAGGATATGCACGCGCTCGAGGAACAGGCGGAGGACTGACCTCCAGACCAAGAAAGCCCACCCCCTGGAGGGATGGGCTTTCTTGGCGCGCCAGGAAGGATTCGAACCTCCGACCGCCTGATTCGTAGTCAGGTACTCTATCCAGCTGAGCTACTGGCGCACGAGAGAGGCGGCACATAAGGGGAGCGACGCGGCTTGGCAACCTCTGTTTACCGCATCGCACCCAAATCTTTACCCGTTCATGAAGAGCCGCAACGCCAGCGCGATATCGAGCGGCGGCTTATCCAGCGCGGCGATCTCTTCCGGCGAGAACCAGCCGATCGCTTCCCCTTCCAGGGCAGCCGGTTCACCCATCCATTGCTCGATTCTGTAAAGCAGGATGACAATCGCCGATCGGCCCGGAATTTTCGGCTCTTCGGCAAATGCAACTGGTACGCAATGCCGCGCGTCGATCTCGATCCCCAGCTCCTCGCGCAATTCGCGAACAAGCGATTCTATCGGGATTTCCGAAGGTTCGACCTTCCCGCCAGGGAATTCCCACAGTCCTCCATGATGCTTGTGCAGGGGCCGACGATGCATCAACCAGCGCCCGTCCACGCCCTTCAGAGCCCCGGCGACCACCGGTATCCAGCCCGCGCCGCTGTCGGAATTTTTTCCATCTCCGGTGCCGCTCTCAACCATTTCTTAATCCCCTGACACGATACCTCGACCTGTCAGGAACGAAATGACAGGTGACTCCATGAGTTTGACGACATTCCTTAAGCACATTGGAACGGACGACAAAGGCGCCACCGCTGTCGAATACGGCCTGATCGTAGCATTGATCGTGCTCGCGATGATCGGAGCTCTTCAAGGCGTTGCCGAGGAGACCGAGAGAACTTGGAGCGAGGTCGAGACTGCGTCTGTGGATGCGATGACCAATTAAGGTTTTTGAAAGGGTCCGAATTAGGAATTTCTCAAGAGCTGCAGATTACATCCACGAATGTCTGTTCGTTTGTTTGGACGGACAACGGGTACCGAAGACTGAAACCAGGAGACTAAAAATGAAATTCTTCAACAAGCTGGCTCGTGACGAGCAGGGTGCAACCGCCATCGAATACGGCCTGATCGCTGCTCTCATCGCAGTTGCTGCAATCACCGCCATGCAGAGCCTCGGCAGCACCCTTTCGGATACTTTCTCCGAAGTCGACACGCAGATGGCTAACTAATTAGTTTAGCGACTTGCAGAAGGAAGCGGCGGGGTTTTGCCCCGCCGCTTTTTTTGTGCCCGCAGCACATTTGCGATGCGGGACCCTCTGTTTGAAGACTGCCGCCGCGGCTAGCGCGCCCGCACCACCAGTTTCACTTTTTGTCCGGCACGCAAGATGTCGCTCGAACCGAGCGCATTGAGAACCCGGAACCGTTCTTCCTGCGCATTGTCATAGGCCATGCGCCGCGCAAGCGAAGCGATGGTATCGCCGCGCTGAACGGTCACCACATCGATGCGCCTCGGGACGATTGCGTTGGCCTCAGCCTGGCTGATCCGGCGCATCGACTGGAACATCAAGGAAAACGGGTTGGTCCGGCCCGCGGGCGAAATGGCCTGGAAGTGATACGCGCGATTGTTCGAAAACTCATAGGCGAACACCACCACATCGACCTGGCTGCCACCGTTGTTTACCCGCGCTGTGCCGTAGGCCGCGCGCAATCCGTTCACAGTCGTGCGCTGGATGCTCGAAGGCGCGAGCGTCTGCCCCTGCCCGGCCAGGGCGTTGAATTGCTGGCGGATATAGCTGTCGAGATCGCCGTTATAGGGCGCCAAAGTAAGCTGTGCCTTGCCGCTCTGCCCATTGATGCTGACCGCACGAGTGCCGTTGACCATGTAAAAGCCCTGCGGCGCGGTGAACGACAGCATCAATTCGGGGTGAATGAACCGGCTGCCCTCGACCACGCCCTGCTCCGGATCGTCGCCGTAGATCATTCCGTCGATGCGGGTGAGGAAAGTGTCGCGATTGGTCACGGAGCCCGGCAGTCCGGCGGCTGTGTTGCGCGCGGTCTGTACTCTGGTTGCCGGATCGGGATGGGTCATCGCCCATTCGGGGATCGTTGCATTGCCGCGCCCCTGCAGCCGGGCATCGAGCGTGTTCTGGGCAGCGAGACTGGCAAGCACGGTGCTCATCGCGTTGGGATCGTAACCCGCACGGGTGAGGTAGGTTATCCCGAGCTGGTCGGCCTCGAGCTCCTGCTTGCGCGAGAATCGCAGGGTGAGGAGCTGCGATCCCTGCAGGAACCCGCGCGAAATCGTGTTGCCCAGGCTCGAATCGCCCAGCAGCAACGAGCTGCCGATCGCGCCAAGCACGCCGAGGATCGAATTGCGCTGCGCCGCCTGTTGCCGACGCTGCGAATGGCGTGCGGCAACATGGCCGACTTCGTGCCCGAGCACGCCCGCCAGTTCCGCTTCGTTGTTCATCAGCGAGACCAGTTGCCGGGTGGAGTAGATATACCCTCCGGGGACCGCGAAGGCATTGTTGACCGGGCTGTTGAGCAGGCTGACGGTGAAGCTGTCGCGCGCGTTACCGAGGCCGGATTGCACCGCGATGTTCTTGCCCACCTGCTCGACATAGGCAGCTTGCGGACCCGTCATCGCTCCGCCGAATTCGGCGAGGAATTGCGGGTGATATTGCGCACCTTGCTGCGCTTCGGCCTGTGTGATCGGGGTGGAAGCGGAGGGAATCGATCCGCCGGCACCCATGCAGCCGCTCAGCGCCAGGGCAAGCGGGGCTGCACCGATGGCAAGGTGTTTGCGCGAAATCGTCGGCATGTCGTCTCTCCTCAGTCCGGCCGCCGCACCCCACCGCCAGCGGCTGTCTCAATATGCGAAGGGCAACTATCGGCCAAGCGTCCGCCAACGGCAAGCCCCTCTAGCGCAACACAAATTGTTGGAGAGAATTCAGCCGCCCAGCTCGAGGAACCGCTCCTCGCGGGTGCGGATAAGCGATTCGCTCGGAAGCTGGGCAAGTGCGTCGAGCTCTTCGCTGATCGCGTTGCCGAGCGCTATCGCTGTCGCCACCGGATCGCGATGGGCGCCGCCTGCCGGTTCCTTGACGATCCGGTCGATCACGTTGAGGCGCTTGAGATGCTGCGCGGTGACCTTCATTGCCTGAGCCGCTTCGGCGGCCTTCTCCGACGTGCGCCACAGGATCGAAGCACACCCTTCAGGCGAGATCACCGAATAGACCGAATGTTCGAGCATAAGCACGCGTTCGGCGCTGGCGAGCGCCACCGCACCTCCGGACCCGCCCTCGCCCACGATCGCGGAGACCATCGGCACCGGCAGCGCGAGACACGCCTCGGTCGAGCGGGCGATGGCTTCCGCCTGACCGCGCTCTTCGGCCTCGATCCCCGGAAACGCGCCCGAAGTATCGACCAGCGTCACAACCGGGAGGCCGAAGCGGCCCGCAAGGTCCATCAGCCGGATCGCCTTGCGGTAACCTTCGGGCTTGCCCATGCCGAAATTGTGTTTGAGGCGGCTCTGCGTGTCGTGGCCCTTTTCGTGCCCGATGAGCATCAACCGGCGGCCATTCAGGGTGGCGAAGCCGCCCATGATCGCGAGGTCGTCGCCGAAATAGCGATCCCCGCCAAGCGGCATGAAATCCTCGAACGCATGCTGCACGTAGTCGCGGAAATGCGGCCGGGCCGGATGCCGCGCTACCTGCGTCTTCTGCCACGGGGTGAGCGAGGCATAGGTGCTGGCGAGCAATTCGGCGCTCTTGGCTTCAAGCCGTGCGATCTCGCTGGAGATATCGACCGCATCGTCATCGCTCGCGTCGCGCAGCTGTGCGATGCGCTCTTCGAGCTGTGCGACGGGTTTCTCGAAATCGAGATAAGCAATCATCGGTCCGCGCTAGTCCGATGCGCGGCGTTGGGCAAGAGGATGACGCGTATTAACCAGCGACACGAGTCGTGCCTCATCGACATGGGTGTATATTTGCGTCGTCGCGATATCGGCGTGCCCCAACAGCGTCTGGAGCACGCGCAGGTCGGCCCCGCCCTCCAGCAGATGCGTCGCGAAGGCATGGCGCAGAACATGTGGGCTGATCCCGTCCGGATCGAGCCCGGCCCGCACCGCCAGCTCCTTGAGCAGCTGGTACAGCCGCACGCGGGAGAGATGCTTGCCGTTCCGCGAAGGGAAAAGGAAACGCGAGGCCGGTTCTCTCGGGCGCACCTTGAGCCATGCCTGAAGCGCCTCGCGCGCGCGATCGCTGAGCGGAACCATGCGCGCCTGGCCGCCCTTGCCCATGACAGTGATCAGCGGTGCGTCGCGCGGCACCGAACTCAAGGGCAGCGAAACAAGCTCGGTGGCGCGCAACCCCGAGCCGTAGAGCATCTCGATCAGCGCCAGCTGGCGCACACGGGCCGGTTTGCCGCTGCCCGCTTCGAGTTCGGCGCGCTCCAGCAATGCCTCGACTTCGCCGTGCGAGAGCACCTTGGGCAACGGACGTCGGGTCCGCGGATTGGGAAGCGCGCCGGACGGATCGTCGCTGCGCCAACCCTCGTCCACTGCAAAACCAAAGAATTGCCTCAGCGCCGATGCCTTGCGCGCAACTGTCGAAGGAGCGAGCGCGCTCCATTCCCCTGCGAGCTTTGCAATCCGGGCACGCGGTGCTTTCGCGAGGTCGCCGACCAGCTCTTCGGCACCCGCCAGGTCGCGGCGATAGGCCGCGAGCGTGTTCGCCGCCGCGCCACGCTCCGCCGCCAGCATGTCGAGAAACGCCTGCGTCGCCGCAGACATCAGGCCCGCGTGACCGCTTCCGCCGCGATCATCCGTGCTTCGGCTTCCAATCCCACACGGCGCAGGGCCGAGGTGATGTGATACAGATGTAGCGGGGTCATCTGCGACCAGTCATCGCCCTGCATTCCCAGCCCCGCCAGAAGCGCAACCAGTGCAGCGTTGTTGACCTCGGCAGCGCGCTCGATGGTCCGGGTCCAGCGGGTCTGGCGTCCGAAATCGACATCGAGCCGCCCTCCGAAAGCTTCGCGATCGTTCGCATCGATACGATCCAGACCGGCAAGTCCCGCCAACAGAAACGCGGAGGCACGCATGTCTTCGCTGTCGTCATTGTCGACAAACGTATCGAGAGCCTGCTGGTCGGCATTGCCGCTACCTGGCACGGCAACGGCCAGGAGGGCCCAGCCCAGACTGCCGTCCGCCATCACACCGCGCCAAGTCGCCGCATCGCGATCCAGTCCGGCGGTGAGCATCGAAGAGATCAATCCGCCGGCGAAGCCCGCATAGTCTTCGGAGGCGGGAACACGTGCGGCTGCATAGGCGGTTGTAACCTTGCCCGCATAATCGCCGGTTTCACCCCACAATTGCTGCATCGCGTTGATCCGCAGGCCGGGCTCGTCGGCGACATAGGCATCGCGCAGGAAAGCGGCACGGGCCGCCGCATCGCCGCCGATCGAATTGTCGGCATAGATCATGCTGTAGAAATCGACCATCGCGCTCGACGACAGGATTCCCTCGCTCGCTGCGCGCTGGGCGAGAGGCTCCCGGGTGGACAGCGCCACCATCGGTGCCGAAGTCGTCGCATAGGCATAATAAGCCCGATCGCCGCCTTCGAATGCGGCCTCGAGAAGGCCGTCCGGGATCGGCTCGCCCACTGCATTGGCCAAGGCAAAGCGCCACGGGTTCATATCCTCGACATCGTCCCATTCGATATCGACCGCCCGTCGCCCGCGTCCGGCCGCTCCGGCATAGCGCTGCGCCAAGAGGATATCGATCGGCGGTGCGATTTCTTCGCCAAGCGCCCGATCGAGCTGGTTTCCGGCGAGTGCGCCTTCACCGGCATAGGCGTTGCAGATCGCCTGGAGCATGATCCACTGCGCATCGTCGCGCACCGATCCCTGGAGCCGGACAGCCGGGCAGGCCCCGGTCAGGTCATTTGCGCCGATATAGGCGGTCAACGCCTCGCTGGTCAGCGCGGTGTCCCAATTGCCGGTATCGACATCCTGGACGAGCGCGCGGGCCACCGCGAACTCGCCCATGCGGTTGAGCACGGCTGCGCGCAGGCTCGCGAATTCGACCGGGCTCATACCGTCCGGCGCTCTCATCCGGCTCGCCAACGCCCGGCGCATCAGGATGTGGCCCCAACGCGAAACCATCGGGCGCTTCGTCCCGGCAAGGACCGCCCGCACGAGGCCCGCAGGTTGTCTTGCGAGCGAACCAGCAGGCAGCCCGCCCTCGCCGGCCGCCAGGACACCCACGCGTTCCATCGAGCGGCGCGCTGCGGGAGGAATATCGTATTTCGGCTTCAGTCCGAGCAGATCGTCGATCTCGTCGGTGGTCATCGCCTCGAGCTCTTCGAGCGTCGGAACGCCTTCGAGTTCTTCGCCCGAAATCGTCGGAACCGGCGGGAGATCGCTCGGAAGTGGTTGCACCACCGGCGCTCCCGGAGCCGCCGGTGTGCCTGGCGCGGCAGGGGC
Source organism: Erythrobacter sp. GH1-10 (assembly GCF_045363165.1). NCBI lineage: Bacteria > Pseudomonadati > Pseudomonadota > Alphaproteobacteria > Sphingomonadales > Erythrobacteraceae > Erythrobacter > Erythrobacter sp. GH1-10. The sequence continues at coordinate 2,073,354 of NZ_JBJFLP010000001.1, forward strand.
CGCAGTCGGCAAGGCACTCGGCGCGGCACTGGGCGTCGGAGCGGGCGCAGGATCGTCGAAGCCGGGTGGCAAGAGCGATTCCGGCTGGTCCTGCGCGGTTGCGAGACCGCTCACCAACATGCCCCCGGCCGCGCCAGCAAGGCCCAGCGCTCCAGCGCTCGCTAGCCACAAGGATCGCCGCATCATTCGTTCTCCGCCGTCACGCCCGGCACCTCGACCGCCTGCACGATCGGTCGGATCGGTTCCTCACCGCCGTCGATCCATGCGAGCACCAGCACCGCCAAAACAGCCAACCCGGCATAGATCGGCGCGCGTTTGCGCAAGCCGCTGTCCCCAGGCTGCCGTCCCCGTGCAGGAATTACGCGTGACAAGTTTGACATATTGCGCGCGCTCTACCCCATCTATAGGCCTTGCGGCAATGACTGCCGAAGCCTCTTTGAACGATCGCGACATCGCCCGGATCGCGGCCCGGATCGACCGCCCTGTCGTGCTTGTCGGGCTGATGGGTGCGGGCAAGTCGACCGTGGGCCGCCGCCTCGCCGCCATGTTGGGCCGCAGTTTTGTCGATGCCGACGACGAAATCGAGGAAGCCGCACAGCGCAAGGTCTCCGAGATCTTCGAGGAATTCGGCGAGGACTATTTCCGCGACGGCGAGCGGCGGGTGATCGCGCGGTTGATCGAGGAAAACGGGGGCGTGATTGCGACCGGCGGCGGCGCTTTCGTCGATCCCGAAACTCGGGCCCTGATCCTCGACCGGGCGATCGCGGTATGGATCGATTGCGACATCGATACGCTGGTCGAACGCACCTCGCGGCGCAACCACCGGCCGCTGCTCAAGACCGGCGACCCGAGGGAAATCCTGACCCGGTTGCTTGACGAACGGGGCAAGTTTTACAGCCAGGCGCAGATCCGCGTGTTGAGCGAGGACGGACCGCACAAGGACACTGCGCGTGCGATAATCGAGGCGATAGACCGATGGCTGTAATCCCCGTCGCGCTGGGCGGGCGCAGTTATGACGTCACGATCGAGCCCGGCTGCGTCCTGAAGGGATTCGCGGCCAAGGCGCGCCCCTATTTCGAGCAATATCATCCACAGGACGGGGCGAAGCATCGCAAGGTGCCGTTCGTCGGCGATACGAACACATATCGCCTGTTTCGAGAGCCGATCGAACAGAGCCTGGAAGCCGAGAATTTCGCCGCTGAATGGTTCGTGGTCGAACCGGGCGAAGGCGCGAAAAGCTGGGCGGTGCTGGAAAAGCTCTGCGACTGGCTGCTCGGTCTTGGTGTGACGCGTTCGGACCACGTGTTCGCCGTGGGCGGCGGGATCGTCGGCGACCTCGTGGGTTTCGCTTGCGCTATCACCAAGCGCGGCTGCGGCTTCGTGCAGGTGCCGACCACCCTGCTGGCGCAGGTCGACAGCTCGGTCGGCGGGAAGACCGCGATCAACACCCGCGCGGGCAAAAACCTGATCGGCGCATTCCACCAGCCGTCGGCTGTCCTGATAGACCCGCTGGTTCTCGACACGCTGCCGCCGCGCGAGATGCGCGCGGGTTACGCCGAGGTGCTCAAATACGGCCTGCTGGGTGATACCGCGTTCTTCGACTGGCTCGAAGCGAATGGCGGCAAGGTGCTGGCGCGCGAGCCGGACGACCTCGCCCACGCGATCGCCACCAGCATCCGCGCCAAGGCCCGGATCGTCGCCGAGGATGAGCGCGAAACCAGCGGGGTGCGTGCGCTGCTCAATCTCGGCCATACCTTCGGACATGCACTGGAAGCGGAAACCGGCTTTTCGGATAAGCTGCTGCATGGCGAGGCAGTCGCCACCGGCATGGTGCTCGCAGCGCGCTACTCCGCGCGGCGCGGCGATATGTCGCATGACGATGCCGAACGCACGGCAAAGGCAATCGGCGAGGCGGGACTTCCCGCCGAAATCGCGGCCATGGGGCTGGCATGCGACGGCGCGCGGCTCGTCGACCACATGCGGCATGACAAGAAGATGGAAGGAGGCACTCTGCCCTTCCTGCTGCTGAACGGGATCGGCAAAGCCTATCTTGCGCGCGACGTCGACCTGGAAGACGTCGCCGCCTTCCTCGACGAGCAGTTGCAGGCACACTGACATGACCCGTTTCATCGACCTCTCGATCCCGATCACCAACGAGGTGATTTCCGATCCCGAGGTGATGCGGCCCAAGATCACTTACATGACCCACGAAAACACGTGGGAGCAGATCGCCATGTTCTTTCCCGGGCTCGAAAAGAAAGACCTGCCCGATGGCGAAGGCTGGGCGGTCGAGATGCTCGAACTGTCGACTCACAACGGCACCCATATGGACGCGCCGTGGCATTATCATTCGACCACCGGCGCAGGCGATCCCGGAGGCGCTCGCCCGGCTCCGAGCATCGACGAGGCCCCGCTCGACCGGTTTTTCCGCCCCGGCGTAAGGCTCGATTTCTCGCACCTGCCGCACGGGCACGTGGTGAGCGCGGCGGAAGTCGAGGAGGCATTTGAGGCGATCGGATACGACCTCCAACCGCTCGATATCGTGCTGGTGCAGTCGGGAGCGGTCTACGGAACCGAGAATTTCACCGATCAGGGCGTCGGTTTGGGCGCGGAAGCAACTCTGTGGCTGACCGAGCACGGCGTCGAAGTGGTCGGGACCGATGCATGGAGCTGGGACGCGCCGTTCAGCCACACTGCGAAGCGCTGGGCCGAAACCCGCGATCCCTCGATCATCTGGGAAGGCCACAAGGCCGGGCGTATCCGCCCCTATTACCAGATCGAAAAGCTGACGAACCTGGAAAGCCTGCCCGCGCATGGTTTCACATTCAGCTGCTTTCCCGTGAAGATCGAGCGCGCCAGCGCCGGCTGGATTCGCGCTGTGGCGATGGTCGATTGATGGCCGGAAGCCTGATTGTCCTGAATGGTGTGAGCAGTGCCGGCAAGACGACACTGGCTCATGCGATCCAAACCATCTCTGGTGACGTGTGGCTGCATGTTGCGCTGGACAGCTTCATCGCCATGTTGCCGGACCAGCGCGAAATCGAACAGGACTGGTTCCCTGTCGTGAATGTGAAAGTGGACGGGAAAACTCTCCCGAGAATCTCGACGGGGCACTCGGGCGGCCTACTGTTGGGAGAGATGCGTGGATTTGCGCGGGGTCTGGTCGCGAGCGGGTTGAACGTCGTGGTCGACGATGTGTGCGAAGCCGCCGAGATCGCCGACTACCGCCGGATTTCGGGCTCAAAGCCTATCCTGCTCGTATGCGTGACAGCCCCGACCAATGAATTGGAACAACGGGAAGATGCGCGCGGCGATCGTCTTCACGGTCTTGCCCGCGAACAGAATTCACGGCTCCACAAGGGCATCGAATACGATCTGATTGTCGACACAAGCATCCTCGATCCGATTGATGCCGCCAATCGAATTCTCGAGGCCTTGCCGGTCCGAAACTAACCCGCCTCGCGTTCAGGCAGTTTCGCAACCCTCGAGCCGATGCTGACGAAGGTCGGGCCCTGTGCCGCCTCTTCATCGGCCATCATTGCGTCATGCTCGGCAAACAGAGCTTCGATTTCGGCGCGTTTTTCGAGCAGCGTATGGGCGATGCCCGGCGCGAGGCTTTCGCCGTCGCCGATCTGCCCAAGCGTCGCCGCCAGGTCGCTTACAGTCGCATCACGGGCCGTTTTGAAGAAGTGGCCCTTGCGGTCGAAATAGCCGGTTCCTTTCCTGGCCATTTTCAAGATCCCCCGATCAAGTGATTGCACCCGCCGACGAATCGGCAGGAAAATTGTCCCTAATGCGAGGGGGAATGGCGAGTCCGTAAACCGGTTTATTGCGGAGAAATCGCGATTTTGACGTTTGCATACAATGCGTTGGAAATTTCTTGCAACACGGGGTCGCAGTTTCTTTCCCTGCACATTGCGAATCGGATTCGCCCGAAAAGCCGTTAACCCTATTCGAGCTCGAGAATCACCGCATCGACGGCAAGGCTTTCGCCTTCTTCGGCGTTGATCTTGGCGATCGTGCCTTCCTTCTCGGCGCGCAGGATGTTCTCCATCTTCATCGCCTCGACAGTCGCGAGCGGCTGGCCCGGTTGGACTTCCTCTCCCTCGGCCACGTGCAGCTTCACCAGCATGCCGGGCATCGGGCAGATCAGCATCTTCGAAAGATCGGGCGGCTCTTTTTCGATCATCAGGCTTTCGTGGGGCGCCAGCCGCAGCGGAAGAGCCAGGGCACGATGGGAAGCGCCGCGCGTGGTGATCACCCAGTGGTTGCCGTCGCGCTCGACGATCAGGCCGTAGCGCTCACCACCCCCACCATCGGGCGATGTGGTCGCAACCGCCTCGACCATGCCGGGCAGCCAGTTGCAATTGCCTTCGACCATTTCGCCGTCGACAATCGCGTGCCCATCGCCCAGCACGACTTCGTGACGGGTGTCGCCGAGCTTCACCATCCATTCGCTGGTTACCGGCTGGTTGCCGTCAAGCTGGCCTGAAATGCGGCGGGCGCGCGCCTGCCAGGTGAATTCGTTGCCCGCGCATATCGCAGCCAGCATCCGCCGGAAGTCGTCGGTGACTGGCGCGCCTTCGAAGCCTTCGGGATATTCCTCGGCGATGAAGCCCGTCGTGAGCTCGCCCGAACGGAATCGCTGGTGTTGCATGATCGCGCTGAGGAAATCGACGTTGTGGCCGAGCCCCTTGATGCGGAACGCATCGAGCGCTTCGATCTGGAGATCGGCGGCTTCTTCGCGGGTCGGGGCCCAGGTGATCAGCTTGGCGATCATCGGGTCGTAGAAGATCGACACCTCACCGCCTTCGTAGACCCCGTCGTCGACGCGCACGCTCCCCGCGCCATGCGCAACTCCGCGCCGGGGCTTGCCTGCGATTTCGCCATCATCCGTCCAGCCATCGACCGGCGGCGAGTACTCGACCAGCCGGCCGGTCGAAGGCAGGAACCCGCGATAGGGATCCTCGGCATAGACACGGTTTTCGATCGACCAGCCGTCGATCCCGATGCCGTCCTGCGTCATGTCCAGCTTTTCGCCAGCCGCGACGCGGATCATCTGCTCGACGAGATCGATGCCGGTGATCGCTTCGGTCACCGGGTGCTCGACCTGGAGCCGGGTGTTCATCTCGAGGAAGTAAAAACTCTCCCCGGTCGGGTCTGCACCGCTTACGATCAACTCCACCGTGCCCGCGGAATGATAATCGACCGCCTTGGACAGCGCGACGCACTGTTCGCCCATCGCCTTGCGCATTTCATCGGTGACGAAGGGCGAAGGCGCTTCCTCGACCACCTTCTGGTGGCGGCGCTGGATCGAGCATTCGCGCTCGTTGAGATAGAGCGTGTTGCCGTGCTTGTCGCCGAGGATCTGGATTTCGATGTGGCGCGGGTTTTCGATGAATTTTTCGATGAAGACGCGGTCATCGCCGAACGAGCTCAAGCCTTCGCGCTTGGTCGCCTCGAACCCTTCGCGCACGTCCTTTTCGGACCATGCGAGCCGCATGCCCTTGCCCCCGCCCCCGGCGCTCGCTTTCATCATCACCGGATAGCCGATGTCGTTCGATATCTCGACCGCGTGGTCGGTATCGCGGATCTCGCCGACGAAACCGGGGACCACATTGACCCCCGCTTCCTTCGCCAGCTTCTTCGATTCGATCTTGTCGCCCATCGCCGCGATTGCGCCAGCGGGCGGTCCGATGAAGGTGATCCCTTCTTTCTCGAGCGCCTCGACGAAGCTCGCGCGCTCGGACAGGAAACCATAGCCGGGATGGACCGCCTCGGCCCCCGTTTCCTTGCACGCGGCGATGATCTTTTCGGGGAGCAGGTAACTTTCGGCAGCAGGAGCGGGGCCGATATGCACCGCCTCGTCCGCCATCCGCACGAACGGCGCGCGCGCATCGGCATCCGAATAGACCGCGACGGTTGCGATCCCCATCTTGCGCGCAGTGGTGATGACCCGGCAGGCGATTTCGCCGCGGTTGGCAATCAGGATCTTGGAAAACAAAGCGCGTCTCCGGAGGGTGTATTCTGTTTAGCCATGCCTATGCCGCCAACCGTGCGGGCAGGCAACCTATCGAAATCCCCTGTTCAGGCGGAGGAATCGGCGAGACTTCGCAACTGTTCTGTGCGTTCCTTGGTCAGAGCGGTCTTGCAGGTAGAGACGAGCAGCGGCTCGAGGCTGCCGCCGCGCGCTTCGTAGCCATCCACACGGCAATGCGCGTCGCGATAGGCAATCCACGCGCGCTGCGCTTCGAGCAGGCTGTCGAACCAGCCGGGGCGCTTGTCCCAGTCCATCGCGACGCTTTCGTCCCATCCCGCATCGCGCTCCTTCATCCGCGCCGAGGTTTTCGCCCACTGCCGGTTGAGCTCCGCATCGGCGGCGCGGTATTCCTCCGCTGCGCACCAGTTCATTTCCTGCTGCGCGATCGGATCGTCGCAGTTCCAGCCGGGATTGGGCGGAGCGGACTGGTGGCCTGGATGGGCGAGCACCAGCAGCGGCGCGAGGATCGGAAGCATCACGTGGTCCTTTCGGCGTAAGCGACGAGGCTTGCAGCATAGGCCGGAGCGCCGCGCCGGTCACCCTCCCCGCTGACGAGTGTCTGGACCGCCTTCGACAGCATCGAGACGTTCGCGGGCGAGAGCGTGCCAAGCGCGTCGACATAGATGCCGATCGTGAACAGGATCGCTCCGGTTTCCGGCAGGCGGCGCAAAGTCTGGCGTTCGGATCTCACGAACAGCGTTTCCCCCGCGTTCCCGGGCGTAACATGGGCGAATTGTTCATGCGGTTCACCGTCGGCCAGCCAGCGCCGTTCCCCGGTGGGCGCGATAAACCAGTTGCAGCGGCCATAGATCGCGCCGGGCTTGAGCGTCTCCATGAATGTGTCGACGCCAGTGGCAAGGTGCTCCTCATAGCCAGCGATCGGAGCATGAAGCGCGCGCAGCGGCAGGCCGATCTTGTCTTTGGGATGCCAATCCGAAGGCCAAGCAACCACCGCGCCGATCAGGCGGTAGACCTCCTCGCCCTCATGCTTGGTGAGAAGGCACATGTCTTCATGCGCGGCAAGCGCCGCTTCGGGAAGCGCGCCTGCAACGCCCAGCATCGCAGCCAGTTCGCGCCCCGGAGCCTCTGCCTCAGGCGTCAGTTGCACGCCCTCGGGCCATTCTCTGAAGCCTTCAGCCCTCGCCGACAGATCTGGTTCGGGCTGGAGCCAGTCCTCCTCGCTCAGTCGCACCAGCCCCATCCGGAGCTGCCCTCCCCCGCGCGCCTTCGGGAGCAGTTCGTCGACGGAAAAGCCGAGGGTCATTCCGGCACGGATTTCCCGCCTCGTTCGCAGCGAAGCCCAAGCCCGTATTCCTCAAGCCAATCGGCATCGGTGGGGAGGAGGTATTGCAGCGCTTCCGGCATCAGCCCGTGAAGCGCGTTGGCATGGACGAGATCGCTCCGCCGGTCTGAAAAGCAAAAATCCTGTTTTGACGAAATCGCATCGACAAGGCGGAGAATGCCGGTTTCGGTTGCTCCGCCCTCATCCGCCAGCGACAGGTAAAGCGGCGGCCTGCCTTCAAGCGTTTCAGCAATGCCCTGCGAGAGCGATTGGTTGTCCCACTGAAGCGCGGGCGAAATCGCCGCATAACCGTCGAACTGTCTATCGGCGCCGAGCCACGTTTCGACCACGAAATGCCCTGCTGCGCTCTCTCCGGCGAGGATGGCGGTCCCGTCGGTCCTGTAACGCGCTTCGATCATCGGCTTTACCGTGGAGACCAGCCAGTCGCGAAACTCGGAGCTGCTCCCGGCAGTTGAATAGCGCTCCTGCTCGGCGGGATCTCCTGTCGGCGGCAGGAGTTCGCGCTGCCGGTCTCTGGTCTCGATCCCGACGATGATCGCGTTTCGGCTACGTCCCCAAAGCCGGTTCCAGCGTTCGAGGCCGGTCACCAGCATCAGGTCCTGATCCATGCCGGCATCGAGCGCATAGATGACAGGCCATCGCGTATCGGGTTGCTCGGCATAATCGGGCGGGAGGATAACGTTGACCGCGCGCTCCGCCCCGACCGCTTCGAGCGTGTATTGCTCGCCGATCACGATAGGCTGCGGTTCGGCGGGTGTCAGAGAAGATGCCGCTCCCGCGAGGATGAGCGAAATCACTCCGCCGCCTCGTCCAGACCCTCGCCCAGCGGCGGCATATTGTGTCCGAGTAAAGTCAGGATATCCGCTGCGCATTCGACCACGTTCGAGCCGGGGCCGTAAATGCCCTGCACTCCGGCTTCGCGCAGGAAGTCGTAATCGGTCGCTGGGATCACGCCGCCAGCGGTGACCTTGATATCGGCGCGCCCGGATTCCTTGAGCAGGCGGATCAGCTCGGGGATCAGGGTCTTGTGGCCTGCCGCGAGTGAACTTGCGCCGATTACGTCGACATCGTGTTCCAGCGCCATGTCGCGCGTTTCTTCTGGTGTCTGGAACAGCGGGCCGGAGATCACCTCGAAGCCCATGTCGGAGAACGCGCTCGCGATCACGTTTGCACCGCGATCGTGCCCGTCCTGTCCCATCTTGGCGACCATGATCCGCGGTTTGCGCCCAAGCCGCCGCTCGACCGCCTCGACTCCATCGGTCACCTGCGCCCAGCGCCGGTCGAATTCGTAGGCGCTCTTGTAGACCCCGCTTACCGGCTTGGGCGTGGCATCGTGCCGCCCGAAAGCCTTTTCCATCGCCGACGAAATCTCGCCGAGCGTTGCATCGGCGCGCGCTGCCTCGACCGCCTTGGCGAGCAGGTTCACATCGCCTTTTGCCTTCATTTCGCCGAGCTTCGAAGGCGGGAGCGGAACGCCGCGCTCGTCGCGGCCATCGCCAAGCGCCGCGCGGGCCGCGACGGGGTCGGTCCCCGCCGCCTCCGTCAGCGCCGCAAGCGCCGCCTGCACCTTTTCATCGTCGCGCTCGGCCTTGACCCGCTCGATCCGCTCGATCTGGCCCTTGCGGACCTTGGCGTTGTCGATGTCGAGCGTTTCGATCGGGTCTTCCTTGTCCTTGCGGTATTTGTTGACCCCGACGATCACCGTCTCGCCCTTGTCGACGCTCGTCTGCTTTTCCGCCGCCGCGCGCTCGATCGCGGCCTTGGGCGCGCCGGTGGCGACATAGGCGGTCATCCCGCCTGCTGCGTCGACCTCGGCCATGAGCTTTTTCGATTCCTCGACCAGCGTCGCAGTCAGCGCTTCGATGTAGTGCGAACCGCCCAAAGGATCGACGACATTGGTGATGCCGCTTTCCTCCTGCAGCACCAGCTGCGTGTTGCGCGCGATGCGGGCGGAGAAATCGGTGGGGAGCGCGATCGCTTCGTCGAGCGCGTTGGTGTGGAGGCTCTGCGTGCCGCCCAGCACCGCCGCCATCGCCTCGACAGTGGTGCGGATGACATTGTTGTAGGGGTCCTGCTCCTGCAAACTGACACCGCTCGTCTGGCAATGCGTGCGCAGCATCTTCGACTTGGGGTTCTCGGCCCCCAGCCCGTCCATCACATCGTGCCAGAGCGTGCGCGCGGCGCGCAGCTTGGCAATCTCCATGAAGAAGTTCATGCCGATCCCGAAAAAGAACGACAGCCGCGGTGCGAACTTGTCGAGATCGAGCCCGGTTTCCATCGCCCGCTTGGCGTATTCCTTGCCGTCGGCGATGGTGAAGGCGAGCTCCTGCACGGCGGTCGCCCCGGCCTCGTGCATGTGATAGCCCGATATCGAAATACTATTGAATCTCGGCATGTTATCGCTGGTGTATGCGATGATGTCCGAAACGATCCGCATGCTCGGTTCAGGCGGATAGATATAGGTGTTGCGGACCATGAACTCCTTGAGGATGTCGTTCTGGATGGTCCCCGAGAGCTTGTCCTGCGACACGCCCTGCCGCTCCGCCGCGACGATGTAGAACGCCATGACCGGGATTACGGCACCGTTCATCGTCATCGAGACGCTCATCTGGTCGAGCGGGATCTGGTCGAACAGGATCTCCATGTCGCGCACGGTGTCGATCGCGACTCCCGCCTTGCCGACATCGCCGACGACGCGCGGATGGTCGGAATCGTATCCACGGTGGGTGGCGAGGTCGAAGGCGACACTCAGCCCCTTTTGCCCCGCGGCGAGGTTGCGGCGGTAGAAGGCGTTCGATTCCTCGGCGGTGGAAAAGCCCGCATATTGCCGGATGGTCCACGGACGCCCAGTGTACATGGAAGCGTAGGGCCCGCGCGTGAACGGCGCGAAACCGGGCAGGCCCGGATCGAAACCGGCGTGATCCTCGGCAGTGTAGAGCGGCTTGATGTCAAAGCCTTCGGGCGTCTCCCACGTGAGGTCGCGCCCTTTCACTTCCTTGTCGGCAGCGGCTTTCCAGTCTTCGGGGGTGGGTTTGTCGGTCATGTCGATGCCTATACACCAATCATCACCCCTGCGTAGGCAGGGGTCCAGAGAACGTTTCAATGAGAGGAGAGCTTAGCTGGATTCCCGCCTTCGCGGGAATGACGAAATTTGCTATTTTCCGCTAAATTCAGCCTTGCGCTTTTCAAGGAATGCTTTCCCGCCCTCCCGGGCATCGGCGCTGCGCCCCGCAATATGCTGCGCTTCCGCTTCGGCGAGCAGTACCTGCTGGAGCGAACCGTCGAGCGCGGTCGCGATATTGCGCTTCATCGCCGCGAGCGCGAGCGTGGGGCCGTTGGCAAGCTTGGCCGCAAGCGCTTTCGCCTCGTCCATCAGCAGCTCGTCGTCGACACACTTGTAAATCAGGCCCCATTCCTCGGCCTGTTCGGCGCCGATTTTCTCGCCCAGCATCATCATCCGGGTGGCACGCGCGCGGCCGATCGCGCGGGCGAGCAGCCAGGTCGAGCCGCCATCCGGCACGAGACCGATATTGACGAAAGCCTGCAGGAAATAGGCCGAGCGCCCCGCGATAGTGAAATCGGCAGCCAGCGCGAGGCTGCACCCGACACCTGCCGCCGGACCGTTGACCGCGCAGATCACCGGCACATTCGCGCGGATCAGGTGGCTCACCGCCGGGTTGTAATGGTTGTTGAGCGCCTCGTGGCTGCCGCCCTTGCCGGTCAAAGCGCTGTCGCTGCCTCGCGCAGACAAATCGGCACCCGAACAGAAGCCTTTGCCCTCACCCGTGATCAGGACCGCTCGGGCTTCACCGAGGTCATAGAACGCCTGCCCGATCTCGTCCGCCATTTGCGGAGGCATGGCATTGAGCCGTTCGGGCCGGTTGAGCGTGATCGTGGTCAGCGGGCCGTCTGTTTCGACGCGGATGGTTTCGTAGGACATTTGTTCTCTTTCCGGATTCGCAGGTCAGTTCGACCCCCAAGCAATTCGACCCCAAGTCAATTCGACCCCAAGTCAATTCGACCAATGCGCGCCTTCCCTTGGCGTTTCCATGATCTCTGTAAGCATGCCCTGCATGTCCTTGGGATGGACGAAAAAGATAGGCGTACCGTGGGCGCCGATGCGCGTGGGGCCGAGGATGCGCTTGCCCATCTCTTCGAACTCGGTGCGCGCTTCCCCAATGTCGGGCACCTCGAAGCAGACGTGATGCTGCCCGCCCAACGGGTTCTTCTCAAGGAAGTTTTGGATCGCGCTGTCGGGGCCGAGCGGTTCGATCAGCTCGATCTGGGTGCCGTCCATGCCTGAATGGTTGGGCGTATCGACGAAGCAAACCTTCACCCCCTGCTCGGGGAGGTCGAACGGAGTATGGATCTTCGTCGCGCCCATCACGTCGCGATAATGCGCGATCGAATCCTCGATCGATGGCGTTGCAACGCCGATGTGGTTAAGCCTGCCGAGTTTCATTTGTCGTTTCCTTCATCCCCTGCCCGCCAAGGTTGGTCTAGTGCAACCGCCAGTGCAAGCATCGAAAGGGCCAGCGCATTGCCGTACCACGGCGGGCTCGCAGGCGTGTGCTCCAGCACCGCAAGCGTCGCGAGCAGGATCGGCACATACATCAGCGTGTTGGCGATCGGCAGCGTCCACCTCGCCCATGTCTCGCGTTTTCGGAACGGGATTGCCGTCAGCACGATGGTCAGCAGGCCGACGGTGGCCCACGCCGCCCCGGCGACATCGAGCAACGCGTTGAAGAGGACCTGTTCGGCCTCGGGAAGCTCCTCCCACGAGCGCGAAATCGCGACCGCGTGGTAAGGCATGAAGGTGCCGCGAAAGAGATAGATCGCGCCCATAACGACGCTGACGACCCCGCAAGTGAGATAAATGAGGGCCGAGAGTCGAAATCTCAACGCAGCGCTATCCACGGTCCCAATAGCTCGTCAGTCACGCGAGGCTACGTCCAAAGGTGTCAATTTTGACGATGCTTGGATCACAGAATCTCAAGCCCGTATAGCAGATGAGCGAGTGGTCCTGTCCGCGTCTCAATCCGTTCTAAACACTCAGATCGTTCTACCGAATGTTCTGGTGACCAAGTCCCACAAATTTCGAGTTCAAGAGCATACCTCTGATTCTCCACACGAATGAGTGATGCGCCAAACCAGATGAGCAAGAGGCACAAGATGCCGATGGTGATATTCTTAGTCACAGCGGAATATTATCATGCTTCTTCCAGGGGTTCTCAAGCTGCTTCGTCCGCAGCTTGCGTAGCCCCAGCGCGACCCGCCGCCGTGTCGAGTGCGGGTAGATCACCTCGTCGATATAGCCGCGCTGCGCCGCCACGAAGGGGTTGGCGAAGCGGTCTTCGTATTCCTTAGTTTTCTCGGCGATCTTGTCGGGGTCATCGCGGTCCTGGCGGAAGATGATCTCCACCGCGCCCTTCGCGCCCATCACCGCGATCTCGGCGGTCGGCCAGGCGTAGTTGAGGTCACCGCGCAAGTGCTTTGACGCCATCACGTCATAGGCGCCGCCATAAGCCTTGCGGGTGATGATCGTGATCTTGGGCACGGTCGCCTCGGCATAGGCGAACAGCAGCTTCGCGCCGTGCTTGATGATGCCGCCCAGTTCCTGCGAGGTGCCGGGCAGGAAGCCGGGCACGTCGACGAAGGTCACGATCGGGATTTCGAACGCGTCGCAGAACCGTACGAAGCGCGCCGCTTTCTTGGACGAATTGATGTCGAGCACGCCCGCGAGCACCATCGGCTGGTTCGCGACCACGCCCACCGTGCGTCCCTCGACCCGGCCGAAGCCGCAGATGATGTTCGCCGCGTGCGCGGGCTGGATTTCGAAGAAACTGCCCTCGTCCAGTGTCTTACGGATCACCTCGTGCATGTCGTAAGGCTGGTTGGCATTGTCGGGGATCAGCGTGTCGAGGCTCGGCTCCTCGCGGTCCCACGGATCGTTGACCGGCAGTTCGGGCACGTCCTCGCGGTTCGACAGCGGCAGGTAATTGAAGAATTCGCGGGTCGCGAGCAGCGTCTCGACATCGTTTTCGAAGGCAACATCGGCCACCGACGTCTTGGTGGTGTGCGTCACCGCCCCGCCCAGCTCTTCCTGCGTCACGACTTCGTTGGTGACGGTCTTCACCACGTCGGGCCCGGTGACGAACATGTAAGACGAATCCTTCACCATGAAGATGAAGTCGGTCATCGCCGGGGAATACACCGCCCCGCCCGCGCACGGCCCCATGATCAGGCTGATCTGCGGAATGACGCCGCTGGCAAGCACGTTGCGCTGGAACACCTCGGCATACCCGCCAAGCGAGGCCACGCCTTCCTGAATGCGTGCGCCGCCGCTGTCGTTGAGGCCGATCACCGGCGCGCCGACCTTCATCGCGGTGTCCATGACCTTGCAGATCTTCTCCGCATGGCGTTTCGACAGACTGCCGCCGAACACGGTGAAGTCCTGACTGAAGACATAGACCAGCCGTCCGTTGATCGTGCCCGATCCGGTCACAACGCCGTCGCCGATGATCTTCTGGTCCTGCATGCCGAAATCGACGCAGTCGTGTTCGACATAGCGATCGAGTTCTTCGAAGCTGCCTTCGTCGAGCAGAACGTCGAGCCGCTCGCGCGCGGTCAGCTTGCCCTTCGCGTGTTGCGCGTCGATCCGCTTTTGTCCTCCGCCCAGTTCGGCGGCTGCACGGCGGCGTTCCATTTCGGCGATATTGGCGGACATGCGTCGGGCCCCTGCGTCGTTATCGGTTGCGCAGGTCGTTGCCGCAGCGGCGGCGCAGCGTCAACGTGTCAAAATCGCGGTGGCGCTCAGAATTTGAGCGTGACGCTGCGCGCTAGAGCAGGAGAAATCGCCTCGGCGATGCGCAGCGCCTTGGTCATACCAATATTGGCTTCATCGCGGTTCTTCTCGATCGCCTCGACGATCTGCCGCGCGCATTCATCGGCGGGCATCTTCTTCATCGGATTGCCATCGTTCATCTGGGTGTCGACCACCGGAGGCAGCGCCTCGAGGACATGGATGTTCGTATCCTTGAGCTGTTCGCGCAGGGTCAGCGAATAGAACCTCAGCCCGGCCTTGGTCGCACAGTAGACCGGCTGGCGCGCCGCCGGAGCAATGGCAAGGCCGCTGGTGACGTTGACGATCACGGCCTCCGGGCGCTGCCTCAATCGCTCGACGAACGCGGTGATCAGGCGGATCGGCGCAGAGAGGTTGGCGTAGATGCAATCGTCGGCCGCATCGGCATCGGGCGTGCCCTGGCGGAAGTCGTGATCGACGAGTTGCCCTGCATTGTTGATAAGGATGTCGAGTTCGCGCTGGCCCCATTCGGCAATAAGTGCGTCGACCCCTGCCGCGTTCGAAAGGTCGGCAGCAATCGTCTCGAAACCCTCGTCCTGCATTGCCGCGAGCCGTTCGGGATTGCGCCCGGTGAGGACGACCTGGGCACCTTTGCTCCTGAGCAGGCGCGCGATCTCGCTCCCGATCCCGGCGCTTCCACCGGTTAGCAGCACTGTCTTAGAGGCGAGATCCATCGCGCGCTCCTCTTACTTCATCAACACCAGCTCTTCGGCCATAGTCGGGTGGATCGCGGTGGTCGCGTCGAAATCGGCCTTGGTCAGGCCCGCCTTAACCGCAATTGCCGCAGCCTGCATCATTTCAGGCGCTTCGGGCGCGATCATGTGAATGCCCACGATCTTATCGTTCCCGGCATCGCAGACCATCTTGAACAGGCTTCGCTCGTTGCGCCCGGCGAGCACGTTCTTCATCGGTCGGAAGTCGGACTGGTAAACTTTGACCGAGCCAAGCTTGTTCTTCGCCTCGCCTTCGGTCATCCCGACCGCCGCGATCGGAGGATGGCTGAACACCGCGCTGGCGATGCAACTGTGATCGACCGCATAGGGCTTCCCCTCGCCGAACACGCTGTCGGCGAAAGCCTGGCCTTCGCGGATTGCGACCGGGGTCAGCTGTACCCGGTCGGTCACGTCGCCCACGGCATAGATGTAATCGACATTGGTCTTGCTGAATTCATCGACCTTTACCTCGCCGTTCTCGCCGAGTTCGACACCGACATTCTCGAGGCCCAGCCCTTCGGTGTTCGGCACACGCCCGACCGCGAACATGACCAGGTCAACGATTTCCTCTTCGCAGTCGCTCAGTTTCACGCGGTAGCGGCCATCGTCGCACGGTTCGATATATTCGAAGATCGTGTTGAACTTGAATTCGATGCCTTTCATCAGGCTGATTTGCAGCAGGCGGTCGCGCACCGCCTCGTCATAACTGCGCAGAATCGCGTCGCCGCGATTGACCAGCGTCACCTTGCTGCCGAATTCGTGAAATATCCCGGCGAATTCGTTGGCGATGTAGCCGCCGCCGGCGATGATGATGCGTTTCGGCACTTCGTCGAGATGGAACGCCTCGTTCGAACTGATTGCATGTTCGGCGCCCTTGCATTCGGGCATGCGCGGACGCGCGCCCGTGGCGATGAGGATGTAGCGGGCGGTGACGACCCTCCCGCTTTCGAGCGTGATCTCGTGATCGCCAGTAATGGTCGCGCGTTCCTTGAAGATCGTGACGTCGTGGTTTTCGAGCGTCTCGGTGTAAGCACCCTCGAGCCGATCGACATCGGCAAGCACGTTGTCGCGCAGGACTTTCCAGTCGAAGCTCTTACCTTCGATCTGCCAGCCGAATTTCTGCGCATCCACGAGGTCCTCGGCAAAATGCGCGCCGTAAACGAGCATCTTTTTGGGCACGCAGCCACGGATCACGCAGGTCCCGCCGACGCGGTATTCTTCCGCCGCGGCCACTTTTGCACCATGTGCCGCAGCGACGCGGCTGGCGCGGGTGCCTCCCGAACCGATACCGATGGTGAAAAGGTCGTAGTCGTACTCGGTATCGCTCATGAGGTTCTCCGTGCCTGTGTTGCGGGCGATATGGCGGCCCGTGCGGCCATTGCCAACCGTGAAGGAATACGTTCAGGGAAGTCCACCGGTTACTCGGCCTGGACTTCCTCGAGCCGTGCGGAAAACCATGCCCCTGCAAGGCAAAGCGCGGCCATGGACCCAAGCACCATCGCATTGCCGAAAAACTGCGCGAGCACCCCGAAGACACTGCCGCCGAGTAGGACGACACCGATTACCGTGTTGGAGAGCGCGGTGTAGGCGGCGCGCGTATCTTCGGTCGCCATGTCGACAAGGTGGGTCGAGCGCCCGAGCCGCACGCCCTGATAGGCGATCATCAGGCCGAGCAGGAGTGCCGGGAGCACCCAGATCGCTTCGAGCCACCCCAACACGCTCGCCACCGCCGTCGCAGCCAGAGCCGCCGCTCCGGCCAGCGCCGACACAAGCAGCACCTTGCGGCTCGACCGGTCGGCCAACCGCCCCCAAACCGCCGAGCTGACCAGTGCAGCTCCCGAGGACGCAAGGACGAGGAAGCCAAGGCCTTCGAAGGCTGACTGCGCATCGCTCGATGCAGCGGCAATCATAAAGGGCGGCGCGAGCGCGGTCGCGGTGAGACACCCGCGGGCAATGATGAAAAGCCGCAGCTGCCGGTCTTCCGACAGCAGCGAGAGGTTCTGGATCGCGACCTTGAACGCGGTTTCGCCGCCCTCGGTCGCGCCTTCATGCTCCTGCAGAGTGGCGAATAACAGACCGCCAGCGATCCAGCATGCGCTGGCGACCACCATGCCGCCCAGAACCAGCGTCCGCCGCTCGATCAGTTCGGTGACGAGAAGCAGCGCAAACATGATCACGAGCCCGGCGGCGATCGATCCGGCGGTACCGGTGGCGGTGCCTCTGCGCGATTTGGACACGGTCTTGCCGAGCACATCCTTGTAGGAAACCGAGCACACGCTGCGCGCCAGCGCCAGCACGGTCAGCGAGGCGAGGATTACCCAGCCCGCTTGTGCGCCATCAAGCATCAGAGCGCTCGCGAATATCCCGAGCGCGCCGAGCCCCTGCACCAGCGCCCCGCCCGCCCATGCATACTTGCGCAAGTGCATCCGGCGGATTGCGCCAGCGGTGAACATCTGCGGCAGCAGCGCTCCCGCTTCGCGCACCGGAACAAGCAACCCGATCAGGAAACCGGGCGCGCCCACACTGGTCATCAGCCAGCTCAGCACCAGCTTGGGATCGATCAGCCCGTCGGCCAGCTTGCTCAGCGAGAGCGAGGTGACGTGGGTGAGGAAATTGCGCGGTTCCTCGCGGCAAGCATCGTCCGGAATGTCACGGCACGCCCGGCCCTCGTCGTCGATGACGATCGCCTGGTAGACCTTTTCCAGCGTGCTTTGTTCTCCCGCCATGGCGACTGAACGCAGCAAGCGGGAGAAGGTGCCTCAAGAGGCGTGTGTTGGATCAGCCCTGCGCAGCACGCGGGCCACCCCCGCCGGGACGACCGCCACCCTTGCGGCGACCGGAACCGCCTCGGCGATTTCCGCCACCGGGACGACCGCCGCCCGAATTACCGGGCCTGCCCTTGCGCGATTGATGCTTCTGCTTCGGCTTGCGCGATCCTTCGCTCGGTCCATCGCTGCGCGGCTTGCCCGCGCCTGCCGGGCGCGGCTGCACCCTCTTGCGCGAAACCCGGGTTTGCCCCTTGGGCGGAGGTTTGGTCGGACCGACGCCCTCGACGACCGCACGGAAATTCTCCGGCAGTGCGAGCCGGTCGAGCTCGGCGTCGGTGTTGCGCTGGATATCCTTGAGATAGGCACGCTCGTCCTCGGCGCAGAATGCGATCGCGATCCCGTCCTTGCCCGCGCGCGCCGTGCGTCCGATGCGGTGCACATACTGCTCGGGCACGTTGGGCAGCTCGTAATTGATCACGTGGCTCACACCCGGGATATCGATCCCGCGCGCCGCGACGTCGGTCGCAACGAGAATGTGTGTCTTGCCCCGGCGAAATTCGTCGAGCGCGCGCTGGCGCTGGGGCTGCGACTTGTTGCCGTGGATCGCATTGGCGGAAATGCCCGCCTGCGAAAGCTTCTTCACCACGCGGTCCGCGCCGTGCTTGGTGCGAGTGAAGATCAGCACGCGTTCGAGTTCGCCGGGAGTATCATGGCGACCCGAAAGGATCAGTTCGAGCAGCGCCTGCTTCTCATCCTGCTGGACCATGAAGAGATACTGGTCGATCCGCTCCGCCGTTGTGGCGGCGGGGGTCACAGTGACGGTGACCGGGTTGTTGCAGTAGCCGGAGACCAGTTCCTTGATCTGCTTCGGCATGGTCGCGCTGAAGAACAGCGTCTGACGTTCCGGAGGCACGAGCTTGTTGATTGTGCGCAGCGCATGGATAAATCCGAGGTCGAGCATCTGGTCGGCTTCGTCGAGCACCAGCACTTCGACGCCCGAAAGGTTGAATGCCTTCTGGTCGATAAGGTCGAGCAATCGGCCCGGTGTTGCGATCAGGATATCGGTGCCGCGATGCAGCTTGTTGCGGTCCTTGTTGACCGAGGTCCCGCCGACGATGACCTGCACCTTGAGGCCCGCGAGCGCGCCGTAATCCTTCGCGCTCTGGGCGATCTGGGTGGCAAGCTCGCGCGTCGGCGCAAGCACCAGCATACGACACGATTTGAACGGGATGCGATTGTCGCTGGCGCGCAGCCGATCGATGCTCGGAAGCATGAACGCGGCGGTTTTGCCGGTGCCGGTCTGGGCGATACCGAGGAGGTCGCGCCCTTCGAGAACTGGCGGGATGGCCTGTTCCTGGATAGGAGTCGGCGTGTCGTAGCCCTTCAGGTCGAGGGCTTGCAGAACGGGCTGTGAAAGCCCGAGTTCATTGAATTTCATGAGTATTTTACTCGCAATACTTGCGATGCGTGCAGCCGGAATGGTGCACGGTTCGCGGGGTTGAAAACCGCCCGCGTGAAAAGGGAAGCTGTAGGATTGAACGAAACGCTGCCGGGGCGGATGGTATCAGAGCCGCCACTTCACGCTGGCAGTTGCATTTCGGTTGCGACGCATGTGGATGCTGCAGTGCAAAAAGTCAATCAGCGATCTTCTTCTTCGAGATAGCCGTCCTGCCCCATCCACATGTCGAAATCGATTCTGCTCGAGAATTCACCCTCGATCGCGTTGCCATCGGCATCAAGTGCAGGCTCGAAACGCGAATGCTTCATCAACGGTCGGCAGAGCGAGAGTGTCACTGCCTTGCGGCGGAACGAACGGGTAAGCTTGCAGTCGATCGGCGTGCCGGTTGGATCGATGGTCAGTGTATATCCGATCACCTCGGAAAGGAGACGCTGACGGCCCGCAGCTGCGGCCAGCTGGTTTATGCCGTCGAAGGAAATGCGCACTGGGCCGCGTGGACCGGTCGCCTTCATATCCGCGACGCAGGCATCATACGCTGCGCCTGCCCGGGAAAATCCTTCGAGCGGGATGGTTGTCTCCGACCCGTCGACGCTCAGAACGAATTCGCTTTCGCTTTCGGATATCGCGACGAATTTATCGACGGGATGCGAGCCGGACCAGCGCCTGGCTTGCTTACCGATCTCGTCCGGTGGACCGAGAAGCAGGATGGTGTTGTCGCCCACCGTCAATTCGACGCGCTCAGGCGGTTCACCCGTTGTGGTGTAGCGTTCGAACGCGAGGCCCGACATCGAATAGCTGAAATCGGGCCGACGCTGGAGCGAGAATTGCAGCCCGCCCTTCCCGTCCGCGAGGTAATATTCGACCGCACAATGGCCACCACGGTCGGAAATCGACCAGCTGGCGGGCGTCTGCACGAAAGCGGATGCGGGTTGTGATGCGAATGCGGCGATACTCGCAATTGCGCACGGCAAAAAGCGACGTAAATCGAACCCCGGCATCAGTTCTCTTCGCGAAGTTCCAGATAAGAAAGCTGATTGGTGAAACTGCCTGGAACCGGCGCATCCGTCGCGTCGCGCGCCGGTTCGAAGGTGTGCGTCTTCATCAGCACGCTGCACAGTTTCTTGTTCACATAAGCGCGGCGAAACTCTTGCTCGATCTCGCATTCGGTCGGCTTGCCCTCGGCATCTACCGCGATCGTGTAACCCAGATGCGATCGCCAGACCCGCAATTGCGAAGAGGTCTTGAGCACTTCCCAGCCGCCGTTGAATTCCACCAGCTTGACCGGTGTGACCTCGCCCGTGTCCGAAACCGTCTCCGCCTGATCGTTGGCACCCGACGCGGGGGCGAAAGCGAGCGCGGCGGCAGCGGCAGACAGCGAGAGAATGCGAACCATAAAGGGCCTCGAAAGAAGTGGAGTTAACGGGAGATGACGGCGCAACATACGCATAACGCGCCCAAGCGCAATTTTATCCCGGTCCAAATGCTGCAACGCATCATAGCGAATTTGGCGCAGCCTGCGGTTGAAATAAAGTTGCAAGCCTATCGAATAATAATCCAAGCGATTGGAATATCTTTCAGGCGCGGCAGAGAATCACTCGCCTTCTCAGGCAAGCCCGGCCGTAGCCATCAAAGCTGTTGTAGACGGGTCGAACTGACCCTCCCCTGAATCGATATCCTTGGCCATTTTCTTGCCGAGTTCGACCCCGAACTGGTCGAAGGGATTGATCCCCATCAGCGCCGCGTTGGCGAAGGTCCGGTGTTCGTGGAAGGCGATCAGCGCGCCCAGCATCGCCGCATCGAGATCGTCGACCAGGATCGTCGCCGAGGGCCGGTCGCCGGGGAAGGCGCGCGCGGGGTCTTTGCCATCCTTGCTCATGTTTCCACCTGCCATCAGCGCCGCTCCTTGTGCGAAGCAATTGGCCAGCAGCGCCTTGTGGTGCGCTGGATCGAGAGCGTCACCGGGGGCAATGCTGGCGATGAAATCGACGGGCACCAGTTGGGTGCCCTGGTGTAGCAGCTGGAACACGGCGTGCTGCGCATCGGTCCCTACCCCGCCCCATGTGATCGGCGCGGTCGGGCGATCGACAGGTGTGCCATCCGCGGTCACCCGTTTGCCATTCGACTCCATTTCGAGCTGCTGGAGATAGTCGGGCAGCAGAGCGAGCCGCTCGTCATAGGCGAACACCGCGCGGGTCTGGCAGCCGCGGAGGCGTGTGTAATACTGGTCGGCAAACGCGGCGAGCAGCGGTCCGTTCGCCCTGCCTTCGGTTTCGCGGAAGTGGTCGTCGACCGCCTTCGCCCCGGCGAGCATCGCGCGAAAATCGTCCATACCGACCGCAAGCGCGACCGGGAATCCGATGCTCGACCATAGCGAATAGCGCCCCCCGACGCTTTCGGGAAACGGGAGGATGCGGGTCTCGTCGACCCCCCATTCAACCGCGCGCTCCGGGTTCGCGGTGAGCGCGACCACGCGCCCGCTCGGGTCGACCACTCCGTTATCCGACAGCCATTTCAGCGCACTCTCGGCATTCGTCATGGTCTCGGTAGTGGTGAAGGTCTTGGAGGCAACCGCGATCAGCGTCGTCGCCGGATCGCACGCGCTAAATGCCTGTTCGAGCGCCAACCCATCGATGTTCGAGACGACATGCACGTCGACAAGCTCGAGGTCCCGCGTAAGCGCATCCACGGCGAGATCCGGTCCCAGCGCCGATCCGCCGATGCCGATATGGATGAGGTGTTTGATATCTCCGAGCGCGCCCTGGTGGATCGCCTCGACCAGCATGCCCATGCGCGCGAGCAGAGCTTCGCCCTCCTCGACGTCCGCATCGGTTCCGCTGCCGCGCATTGCACCGTGGGTCGCGGGGCGGCCTTCTGTCGGGTTGACGATCCCCCCGCCGAACAGCGCTTCGCGCGCCGACGCGAAACCTGCTGCATGTGCCAAGTCTTCGAACGCGTCCAGCAGCGCATCGTCGAGATGCGTCTTCGACCAGTCGAGCAGCAGGCCGTTCGTTCCATTTCCCGGCACGTCGAACTCGATCCGCTGGCTCAGCTTCGCAACCCGCTCGGGATCGCGTTCGAACAACTCGGCAAGGGGCGAATGCTCCAGCCCTTCGAGGCGAGCCCATGCGGCGGTCATGTCGGATCCGGTCATCTATGCAAACCCCTTTGCGCGTGTCGTGGCTGCGAGTAAGGGGCTAGGCGATGGATGTTAATACCCAAACTGCGACTTCTCCCGATGTCGGTGCGGATGGATCGGGCGATAGCTGGAAAAGCTTCGGCCTGTTCGTGCTCAAGGTCGTCGCGGTTGTGCTGGTGTTCCGTATCCTTCTGTTCTCGCCTTTCTCGATCCCCAGCGAAAGCATGCTTCCGCGGCTGATGAATGGCGATTACCTGCTCGCGGCCAAGTGGCCCTACGGGTATTCGCGCAACTCGCTGCCATTCGATCTCGGCCTGCCCGATGGACGCATCCTCGCCGGCACGCCCGAACGCGGCGACATCGTGATCTTCAAGCACCCGATCGACCGTACCGACTATATCAAGCGGGTGATCGGCCTGCCGGGAGACAGCGTCGCGGTGATCGGCGGGCAGATCGTTCTCAACGGGGAGCTCGTGCCGAGGGAGCAGATCGGCGATCTCGTCGTCCCCGAAACACCCAACACGGGGTGTGCCTGGGGAGGCGAAAGCATCCGCGATGGCGACGGGAACCGTTCGTGCAGCTATCGTCGCTTCCGCGAATCGCTTCCTGGAGGGCGCAGCTACGACGTGCTCGATTTCGGCCTCACACAGGGCGACAATTTCAGCCCGATCACCGTGCCCGAGGGTCGCATGTTCGTCATGGGCGACAACCGCGACAATTCACGCGACAGCCGCTTCGAGGCCATGTCGGGCGACGCGGTGGGCATCATCCCGCAGGACAATCTCGTCGGCCGGGCTTCGATCGTCATCTGGTCGACCGATGGCAGCGCCGAATGGATAAAGCCGTGGACCTGGTTCAGCGCGGCGCGCTGGAACCGGATCGGAAGGTCCATATGATGGAAGCAGCCTCATGACCGCACTGGATGCCGCAACCCGTAAATGGCTGCAGTCCACGGGCTTCCCCGTGGAGGAGGAGGCCCTTTGGCTCGAAGCGCTAACCCACGGCAGCTTCAATGGCAGCGCAACCGCCTCCAACGAAGCCGATTATCAGCGGCTCGAATTCCTCGGAGACCGCGTGCTCGGCCTGTCGGTGGCAGCATGGCTGTACCACGCGCATGACGGGCCCGAGGGGCGGCTGTCGCAGCGCCTGAACGCGCTGGTGAGCGGCGCGACCTGCGCCCGCATAGCGCGCACCATCGGCCTGCCCGACCACATCCGGCTGGGCAAGCAGGCGCGCGAGGATGGCGGCGCGGACAGCGACAACATTCTGGGTGACGTCATGGAAGCGCTGATCGGCGCGAGCTTCATCGAGCACGGCTACGACGCGACGCGCGAGACGATCTACCGCCTGTGGGAGGACGAACTGGCGGGCGATGCCGGCAAGGCCAAGCACCCCAAGAGCGCTTTGCAGGAATGGGCCGCCGGCAATCGCCGCGCGATGCCGCAATACGAGGTGATCGACCGCTCCGGTCCCGATCACGCCGCGCGCTTCACCGTGCGGGTCAGCATTCACAACGTCGGATCGGCCGAAGGGGTCGCGACGAGCAAGGGCGCCGCGGAAAAGCGCGCCGCAGAGGCATTTCTGGAGGAACACGGGTGAACATGAACGAAGCGCCCACGCAGTGCGGCGTCGTCGCCGTGATCGGCGCGCCGAACGCGGGCAAATCGACGCTGGTGAACCAGCTGGTGGGGCAGAAGGTGGCGATTACCAGCGCGAAAGCGCAGACGACGCGCGCGCGCATGCTCGGGCTTGCGCTGTTCGGGCCGGTGCAGATGATCCTTGTCGACACGCCCGGCATTTTCGAACCCAGACGCAAGCTCGATCGCGCGATGGTGAGCGCAGCGTGGGAAGGCGCCGAAAGCGCCGACGCGATCGTCCTGCTGGTCGATCCGATCAAGCAGCGTCGGCACGAGCTCGAACCGCTGCTCGAAGCGCTTGCGGGCCGCCCCGAGCGCAAGATCCTCGTGCTCAACAAGGTCGACAAGGCGAAAAAGGAACCGCTGCTGGCGCTGGCGCAGGAGCTGTCGGCCAAGGTCACCTTCGAGGAGATTTTCTTCGTCTCGGCCCTTACCGGGGACGGTGTCGACGAGCTCAAGGAGGCGCTGGCCAAGCTGATGCCCGAGGGCCCCTGGATGTATCCGGAGGATCAGGTCTCCGACGCGCCAGAGCGCCTGCTCGCCGCCGAAATCACCCGCGAGCAGCTCTACCAGCAGCTGCACGAGGAACTGCCCTATGACAGCGCGGTGCGGCCCGAGCAGTACAAGACGCGGCCCGATGGCAGCCTCGAAATCCACCAGCAAATCGTCGTCGCCCGAGACACGCAGCGCGGGATCGTGCTCGGCAAGGGCGGCCAGCGGATCAAGGCGATCGGCGAGGCCGCGCGCAAGGAGCTTTCGGAGATACTGGGGGTGAAGGTCCACCTGTTCCTGCACGTAAAGGTGCTCGAGAACTGGTCCGAGGACAAGGAAGTGTTCGAGGAAATGGGGCTCGATTGGGTGCGGTAATGCGTCGGTCCGCAATTCTCGCCCTCGCCCTTGTAGCTTCTGGCGTAGGCTATTGGTACTTCTTGGCCGACCGAAACATGACGTCGCTCGAAGGGGTGTCGGTCGGTATGACAATTGAACAGGCCAAGGCGGACTTGGAGGTCTCAGGCTATTTCTTGGTTGGCGACGGCGACGCGGATTGTGAGAAGGAAGACCGCGTGGACTCAACATGCCGAAGGTTCGTCAACGCACGAGACCCGAGCTTTAGCTACGCAATCCTGGTGGATGAAAACTGCCGCATAGAGAGCATGCGCCGAACGCGAAGAGGGATTGAATTGTAGCTGCGCTTCGCTGTGAGTCTCTCGTCATTCCGGACTTGATCCGGGATCTAGGGCCAAGCGGTGCGAGGCCGCAGACCTTGGCGATGGTTGCCCGAGACCCCAGCTTTCGCTGGGATGACGGTGAGAGAACTCAACCCCTGCCAAGCTTCTCCAGCTTCGCCCGCAGCGCCGCTTCGTCGAACGGCTTGACGATGTAGTCGTCAGCACCCGCACCGATGCCTTCGTGGATGTCCTTGGCCTCGCCGTTGGAGGTGCAGAAGATCACGATCGGTTCCTTCGGCGTCGGGATCGCGCGCAGTTTGGACACGAACTCGATCCCGTCCATCTCGGGCATGTTCCAGTCGGTAAGCACGATCGCCGGCATCTTCTGCTGGCAGCGCGCCAGCGCCTCTTCGCCGTTCTCGGCTTCGACCGGAACGTAGCCGAGGCTCTTGGCGATCTTCGAAGATACCTTGCGGATCACGCGGCTGTCGTCGACGATCAGGCACACCTTGGCGGTGTCCTGCGAAGCGGGCGCGCCGTCATAGCGGTCGCGGATCGCCTTGGCCTGCCGGATGACCGCATCGATATCGGCATCGCTTCCCTCGGCCTGCTGCGCCTCGCGGATCGCTTCTTCCACGTCCTCGGGTGCTTCGACCGGCTCGGCGCCCTCACGCGCCTGTGTCAGCCGCTCGGCGAGCGTCTTGCCGTCCGAGCCCTTGTTGCGGTTCGGACCGGTGTTGCGTTTGATCAGATTTTGAATGGCTCGAGCTCCCCTCCATGGGCGGCGAAACCCGAGTCGTAGATGTCGGCCTCGTCGCCGTTGCGACCGCCGTCGCCCGACCCCTCGCCGGGGGTCATGCGAACATGCAGGTAGGGCATCCAGACGTCGCCGAACTCGGCTTTCTGGTACCAAACGTCGATAACGTCGTAGCTCGCCCACATGCCATCCGGCTCGCGCAGGCGGATGCCCTCGCCGATCCGCGGCACCGCCGCAAAGCGGATGCGCGCCTGGTTCTGGTGCGTTTCGTTCTGGACTTCGATTTCGATCACGTCAGTGCGTCCCCAAGGTCTCTGCCGAATCTTGATAAGCGACAATGCTTGACGATTTACCAACGCGGAGCGCGTTTCTCCCCTCACACCCCTTCCAGCGGTGTGAAGCCGGATTTCAACTACTTGGCGGCGGATTTCTTCTTTGCCGCAGGTTTCTTCTTCGGCGCGGCCTTCTTGCGTTTCTTCTTGGCCGGGCCCTTGGCCGCACGGGCATCGATCAGCTCGATCGCCTTGGCCGCCTCGATATCCTCGGGCTTGATATCCTTGGGTATCGTCGCGTTAACGTTACCGTCGGTGACATAGGGGCCATAGCGGCCCGGCATGACCTTGATCTCGCCGCCGCTGGTCGGGTGCTCGCCTAGCGTCTTGATGGGTTCGGCCTTGGCGCGACCGCCACCCTTGCGATTCGCCGCTTCGGCCAGCAGCGTGACCGCCGCGTTCATCCCGGTGTCGAACACATCGCGGGTGCTCTGCAGCTTGGCGTATTTGCCGTCGTGGCGGAGATAGGGGCCATAGCGCCCGATCGCCGCCTCGATCTCCTTGCCGGTTTCCGGGTGTGCTCCGATGATGCGCGGAAGGTCGAGCAGCTTGACCGCCCATTCGAGATCGAAGTCGTCGACGTCCTTCGGGATCGAGGCGCGCTTCTTCTTCTCGTCGACCTCCATTTCGACATAAGGCCCGAAGCGACCCGATTTGCGATGAATTTCCGCGCCGGTTTCGGGGTGCGTGCCCATCAGCCCATCTTCGGCCGGGTCGGAGCCATCCGCGCCCGGCTGGGCGAAGCGGCGGGTGTATTTGCACTCGGGATAGTTCTGGCACGCGACGAAGGCACCGAACCGCCCCCCGCGCAGCGACAGCTTGCCGCCTTCGCGCCCTTCCTGCTCGCACAGCGGGCAGAAACGCGGATCCTTGCCATCCTCGCGCGGCGGGAAGAGATAATCGGAAAGGTATTCGTCGAGCACCTCGGTGACTTCCGAGGGGAGCTTCTCCATCACCTCTTCGGTCTTGGGTTTGAAGTCCTTCCAGAAGTTGGCGAGCAGTTCCTTGTAGTCTTCGCGCCCGTCGGAAACGGTATCGAGTTCCTCTTCCATGCCTGCAGTGAAATCGTAGGCGACATAGGTCGGGAAGAAGCGTTCGAGGAAAGCGGTGAGCAGGCGCCCCGATTCCTCGGCGTGGAAGCGGCTTTTCTCCATCCGGACATAGTCGCGGTCGCGCAGCGTCTGGATGGTCGAGGCATAGGTCGACGGACGACCGATGCCGAGTTCCTCTAACCGCTTGACCAGACTCGCTTCCGAAAAACGCGGCGGCGGCTGGGTGAAGTGCTGGTTCGCCTCGACCGCGTTCTTGGCCGGAACGTCGCCCTGTTTCATCGCGGGAAGCAGGCCCTCCTCGTCGTCTTCCTTGTCGTCGAACCCTTCCTGGTAGACGGCGAAGAAGCCGGGAAACTTGATGACCTGGCCGGTCGCACGCAGCTCGTGCTGGCCGGTGGCATCGCGCAGCGTCACGGTGGTGCGCTCGAGTTGCGCCGCGGCCATCTGGCTCGCCATCGCGCGCTTGAAGATAAGGTCGTAGAGCTTGGCCTCGTCGCCCGTGCCCGCCTTTTCGCGGCTGAAATTGGTCGGGCGGATCGCTTCGTGCGCTTCCTGCGCGTTCTTCGCCTTGGTCGAGTAGAAGCGCGGTTTCTCCGGACGGTATTCGGCAGCGAAGCGTTCTTCGATCGCATCGCGGCATGCCATGATCGCGCCCATGTCCATCTGCACGCCATCGGTACGCATGTAGGTGATCGCACCCGCTTCGTAGAGCGACTGCGCGAGCCGCATCGTGTGGCTGGCCGAGAACCCGAGCTTGCGCGCGGCCTCCTGCTGCATGGTCGAGGTTGTGAACGGCGGCGCGGGGTTTCGCTTGAGCGGTTTGGTCTCGACGCCTTCGACGGTGAACTTGCCGCCTTCGACAGCCGCCTTCGCCTCGTTGGCGATGCCTTCGTGGCCAAGGCTGAGCTTTTCCAGCTTCTCGCCCTTGAAGCGCACCAGCCGCGCGTCGAATTCGGTCCCGTCGTGCTGGAGCTTGGCGAGCACCGACCAGTATTCGTCGGGCCTGAATGCCTCGATCTCGCGTTCGCGATCGACGATCAGCCGCAGCGCCACGGATTGCACGCGGCCCGCCGATTTCGCCCCGGGCAGCTTGCGCCACAGGACCGGCGAGAGTGTGAAACCGAACAGGTAATCGAGCGCGCGGCGCGCAAGATAGGCGTCGATCAGCGGCTGGTCGAGCTCGCGCGGCCTCTTCATCGCCTCGCTCACGGCGCTTTTTGTGATCGCGTTGAAAGTGACGCGGTCGACCTTCGTCGGCAGCGCCTTACGCTTCTTTAGCAGTTCCTGCACATGCCAGCTGATCGCTTCGCCTTCGCGGTCGGGGTCGGTCGCGAGCACCAGCCGCGACGCATCCTTGGCCGCGTCGGCGATTTCCTTGAAGCGCTTTTGCTTGTCGCGATAAAGCTCCCAATCCATCGCGAAATCCTCGTCCGGGCGGACACTGCCATCCTTGGGCGGCAGGTCGCGGACATGGCCGTAGCTGGCGAGGACCTTGAAGTCGTCGCCCAGATATTTCTCGATTGTCTTCGCCTTGGCCGGCGACTCAACGATGACGAGTTGCATGATTGTGGTCTGATTTCCCTACACGTGTACGTACGCGCGAGAGTGGGGTCGGGTTTCTACAGGCGTCAAGCGCGGAATTTCACAGCCGCCGAAAATGCGAAATCACTCGAAAACCTCGGCCAGTTCCCCGGCGTCGTCGCGAAGCAGGCGGTAGGCGCCGACCGCGAAAGCGGCGAAGATGATCGTCGAGATCGCTTCGGAGATTGCCGAGACGACAGCGGCACCGATGGAAGCTGTCCCCCCAAAGAGCAAGGTCGATCCACCCAGGATTCCGCCGATGACCATTTTGATAATCAACAGGATCAATCCCGCCCCGAAGATCGACCAGCTGCGTCCACGCGTCATTTCCCAGCTGGCGCCGAAGGTATCCATCGCCGGCAGCCTGCCTTCGATGACGAGCGGCAGGGCGATGAGCCAGCGGATTGCGAGAATAACACCCGGCACGATCAGGAACACCAGGCCGAACAGGATCCCCAGCATGGTCAGGATGTATATCCCAATCCACGGCCAGAACCGGTTCAGATCCAGCGCCGTGGTTCGCCGGACCATCCCGGCATAGAGCCAGAACTGGAGAACGATCGCTGCGATGACGACGGCCAGGACCACGACCACCGCAAGCGCACCCAATGCCAGCAGGTTCTCGCCTACGCCGAAGCCGAAATCGAATCCCGATATCGTGGTGTCTCCGCCCTGGAAGAAATACCCGACCGCACTCAGCGGGATGGTGACGGCAAGGTAGATGCCGATCAGTTGGGTGTTCGCGCCGATCTCCGCAAAAGTCTGGCTCAGCAGGTTTGAAAGCGTTGCTTCGCGATTCATGGTGTCGGTCAGTCCCTTTGAGAAATCTCGATTATCGGCTTGCACCGCTCAGGCTGACCAGTCCACCCGCATGGCGCTCCAGTTCCCCGGCAATTTCGAGTTCCAATAAGGCCATATGCACGGCGGGCGCGCTCGCGCCGGACTGGCGAATGAGTTCGTCCACGGCAATGGGCGCGGTCGAAAGCAGGCCGGATATCGCTTCGCCGCCTTCGACCGGATCGGCTTCCGCCAATTCGCTGTAATCGAATTCGGGCGCATCCTCGGCGACCCGAAAGCTCGATCGCGGCGCGCCTGTGAAGCTCTCGAGCAGTTCGATCACCTCTTCAGGCGATTGCACCAGCACCGCGCCGTCGCGGATCAGCTGGTTGCAGCCGAGCGATCGCGTGTCGAGCGGCGAACCCGGGATCGCCATCACTTCCCTGCCCGCCTCGCCCGCCAACCGCGCGGTGATGAGCGATCCGGACTTGGGCGCGGCCTCGACAACCAGCGTGCCGCTCGCGAGGCCCGCGATGATACGGTTGCGGCTCGGAAAATGCCGCCCGCGCGGCTCGGTGCCGGGCGGCTGTTCGGCGATGAGCAAGCCCTCTCTGGCGATCTGCTCCTGCAAGTCGGCGTGCTGGGGCGGATAGGCGATGTCGATCCCGCTTGCGATCACGCCGATGGTGCGCGGGAAAGCGCCCTCGTGGGCCGCGCCGTCGATACCGCGGGCAAGGCCGGAGACGACGGTAAAGCCCGCTTGCGCCAGCTCGGATGCGAAGTTGCGTGCCAGCTTGGCCGCCGCTGCGCTGGCATTGCGCGCACCGACCATCGCCACGCAAGGTGCGCTCGCCAGCGACAGGTCGCCACGACAGGTGAGGATCGGCGGTGCGCTCTCCAATTCGGCGAGCAGTTCGGGATAGTCGGGCTGGTCATGGAACAGATAGCGCGCGCCAGCCTTGCGCACCTCGGCGACTTCGCGTTCGATCCGGTCGGCGTGGGCCGGTGTGTAACCGCCCTTCCCCTTGCGCGCGAGATCGGGCAGCGCTTCCAGCGCCGCTTCGGCCGTGCCGAACCGCGCCAGGAGCTGCGTGTAGCTGACCGGGCCGATGTTCGGAGAGCGCAGCAGCCGGATGCGGGCGAAGGCTTCGGGCTGCGACAGCGCCTGTCCTGAGCCCGTCGGACCGGTCACTTCTTGCTGCCGACTTTCGGTTCTTCGCCGCGCATCAGCCGCCCGATATTGGCCCGGTGGAGCCAATAGACGAGCACGGTCGCAATGCCGATTATCACCCCGAACCGCCACCATCCGAGATAGACCGCGGCGCCGATCGCCGCGAGCGGCGCGGTCAGTCCGGCAACCGAGCTGATCCGTGTCACAGCGAGCATCGCCACCCATGTCAGCGCATAGGCGAGCCCGACAGGCCAGAGCAGGCCGAAACACGCGCCACCCAGCGTCGCGACGCCTTTCCCGCCCTTGAACTTCAACCAGACCGGAAAGCAGTGTCCGAGCACCACGCCGAGCAGCGTCCATCCGGCAGCCGGGGGAGAAATCGTCCATGCGAACCAGACCGGGAAGAACCCTTTGAGCATGTCGAACAGCAATGTCGCCGCCGCCAGCCCCTTGTTCCCGGTGCGAAGCACGTTGGTCGCGCCGATATTGCCGCTGCCGATGCTGCGGACATCGCCCATCCCGGCCGCCTTGGTCAGCAGCAGGCCGAACGGGATCGATCCGATCAGATAACCCGCAAGCATCGCGAGCAGGGTTTCGGTGTTGAATGTCATACAAGCGGCCTTCGAAAGATCCCGGGCAAGGCGATTGCAAAGCCCCGCTTCCCTTTTTTCAATGCCTAAGTAAAAGACCGGCCCACCACAAGTTCACATCGAGCGATTGCAACCATTACCGAGGCATCCTCCCCCATCCTTGTTTTCGATTCCGGCGTCGGCGGGCTCTCGGTGCTCGCCGAGCTACGCACGGCGTTGCCCGATGCCCCGGTCATCTTCGCCGCCGACCAGGCGGGCCTGCCCTATGGCGCCAAGTCGGAGGCCGAAGTTGCTGCACGGGTGTGCGGATTGCTGGGGCGGATGGCGGAGCGTTATCGCCCTCGCCTCATCTGCATCGCCTGCAACACCGCCAGCACGATCGCGCTCGGCATGGTCCGCGATGTGCTCGAGATACCGATCGTGGGCACAGTCCCCGCGATCAAGCCGGCTGCTGCGCTGACGAAAACCGGCGTGATCGGATTGCTCGGCACCGAGGCGACGATCCGGCAGGCCTATGTCGATAATCTTGAACGCGAATTTGCATCGGACAAGCTGCTATTGCGCCATGCGGCGCCGGGCCTTGTCGATCCGGCTGAAGCCAAACTGCGCGGACAGCCGGTAAACCCCTCCGATGTCGAGGCGGCCGTGGCGGGCCTTCTCGCCAAGCCCGAGGCGGACAAGATCGATACGGTCGTGCTCGCCTGTACTCACTTCCCGTTGCTGCGCGATGAACTTGCCGCAGTGCTTGGCCCCGAGGTGGCGCTGGTCGATGGCGCAGCAGGTATTGCGCGACGCATCGTCTCACTCACGCAGGGCCAGGACTTCGAGCGCAGCGAGCGCAGCCAGCCCGATTTTGCCGTAACCACCGGAGCAATCGAGGATTTTGATGCCCTGCAATCCGAGCTCAGGCGATACGGCATCGAGGAAATTCGCGCGTTTTAGCTGCGAATGGCTCGCAAAGATCGATGTGGCAAAATCGATCACGGTTTCCTAGATAACCGCGAAACATTCGGGCGCTTTCTGGGTTATTGACGCAAAGTGCCGGTGAGGAAGCAGCAGACCAAGAGCGTGCCCAAGTGAATTACGATCACATCTTCGACCAGGCGATCGACCGCCTTCACGAGGAAGGCCGCTACCGCGTCTTCATCGACATCTTGCGCAACAAGGGCGCCTATCCCAACGCACGCTGCTTCCACGGGCACAACGGGCCCAAGCCGATCACTGTGTGGTGCTCGAACGACTATCTGTGCATGGGGCAGCACGAAAAAGTGATCGGCGCGATGGAAGAGGCGCTCCACGATGTCGGCGCGGGCTCCGGCGGCACGCGGAATATCGGCGGCAACACCCACCTGCACGTCCAGCTTGAGAATGAACTCGCCGATCTCCACCGCAAGCAAGGCGCGCTGCTGTTCACCAGCGGTTACGTCTCGAACGATGCGACGCTGTCGACACTCGCCAAGCTGTTGCCGGGCTGCGTGATCTTTTCCGACGAACTCAACCACGCGAGCATGATCGCAGGCATCCGCAATTCGGGCTGCGAAAAGCGCGTTTTCCGTCACAACGATCTGAAGCACCTCGAACAGCTGCTCGCGGCCGAGGATGCTGACACGCCCAAGGTTATCGCCTTCGAGAGCGTCTATTCGATGGATGGCGACGTCGCCCCGATCCACGCGATCTGCGACCTTGCCGAAAAATACAACGCGCTGACCTATATCGACGAGGTCCATGCGGTCGGCATGTATGGTGCGCGTGGCGGCGGGATTTCGGAGCGCGACAACGCCGCACACCGGATCGACATCATCGAAGGCACGCTGGGCAAAGCGTTTGGCGTGATGGGCGGTTACATCGCCTCGAGCAAGCGAGTGATCGACTGCATCCGTTCCTACGCGCCCGGCTTCATCTTTACGACCTCGCTGAGCCCGGTTCTGGTCGCAGGCGTCCTCGCATCGGTCCGCCATCTCAAGGAATCCTCGGTCGAGCGGAACGCCCAGCAGCAGGCCGCAGCGATGCTCAAGCTGAAATTCGCCGAAGCCGGACTGCCGGTGATGGACAGCGTTACCCATATCGTCCCGCTGATGGTGGGCGACCCGGTGCGCGCGAAGAAGATCAGCGACATCCTGCTCGCCGAATACGGCGTTTACGTGCAGCCGATCAACTTCCCGACCGTCCCGCGCGGCACCGAGCGCCTGCGCTTCACCCCCGGCCCGATGCACTCCGAAGAAATGATGGACGAGCTGACGGAAGCGCTGGTCGAGATCTGGGACCGGCTGGATATGGAACTGGCCGAGGCGGCATAACCGCTCCTATTGCTCTCCCCGCCCGCACGGGTTTCACCAATACCTGCCTCCAGACGATGGAGCCTGAAACGCGGCCATGCGGCGGTTGAAACCGTCGCGACATGACGCTGGAATACAATTGCCCACTGGGCAGCTTGGCTAATCCTGTGGCTCGGGGCTTGCAGGAGTGATTCATGAAATTTGTACGTTTGTT
Source organism: Erythrobacter sp. GH1-10 (assembly GCF_045363165.1). Classification (NCBI taxonomy): domain Bacteria; kingdom Pseudomonadati; phylum Pseudomonadota; class Alphaproteobacteria; order Sphingomonadales; family Erythrobacteraceae; genus Erythrobacter; species Erythrobacter sp. GH1-10. The sequence goes on from NZ_JBJFLP010000001.1 coordinate 2,107,191, forward strand.
GGGCGCAGGCGCGCTCGCACTGGCTGTTGCTGCATGCGGTGGAGGAGGCGGTTCGGCGCCGCCGCCCACGACTGGCGGTGGTGGGGGAACGCCTGCACCATCGCCATCGCCATCGCCTACGCCTACATCGGTCAGTTACACCAAATTCGACGATCTGACCGGTGATCGGGAGTTCAACACTGCCTGTTCGCTCAACCCCACGATAAGTGGCGGTCAGGGATTCGGCGGTATCACGCTTTTCACCGACTTCTTCACCTTCGCGTTCACCGAGGCTTCCGAGACATGGAGAGTGGCAGGTCCGACGTTGTCTGACACTTTCGATTCCAGTTTCGGTCCGTCGGACATTTCGTCCCAACAAGCAGGCGAATTTACCCTCTACCGACGCGAAATCACGGTGAATGGTAATAGCGTTCCCGAATTTTTTGTTCTTATTACTCCGCAGCTTGCAAACGGATCTGTCGATTATGTGCGCGGGGGAGATGCGGTCCTGTTCGGGATCAACAGCCAGACACAGGCATTCTATCGCTGCGTATTTGGCGTGCCGACGGAGCTGGATGACGCATTACCGGCCAGCACAGTCAGCTACGATCAGTTCGTTTCGGCAAACGGCAATGCAAGGGTGACCGATGGCGCGGGCGTGGTAACCCAGTACAACATCGAAGACACGCAGATCGAAGTCACGGCAAACCCCGCCAATGGCGAAATCACGGTAACTCTGGATGTGCGCGGTCGGGAAGTCACGCGCGATCCGACCACCGGCCAGATAACGACTTCGAGCACCGTGACGCAGCTTGGCACCTTTACCGGCAATACCGCTATCGATGGCACAATTCAGGGATTCGAAGGGGGACTGTCCGACAGCAACGGCCAGTTCGTTGGGGAATATTCCGGCTGGTTTTTCGGCCCGCAAGGGATCGAGCTGGGCATCGCGCTCCACGGCACGCAAAACCGCAATGATGCCTCCACCCTGACCTTTGGCGTTTCGATGGCAGGCCCACGAGGCTGAGCGCCCTAGTGTTCTTTGCCTCACTGGCGACATGGGCTAGCAGTCTGTCCAACCAGTAGGGGAGAGAATTGTGGGCGGGAACGAGAAGCAGACGTTTGAAGAGGTGGTGCGCGGGCGGCGTTCGATCCGCGGCTATCTCGACAAGCCGGTGCCGCGCGCGCTGATCGAGGAGATTCTCGAGATGGCGATGCGCTCGCCGACCTCGATGAACACGCAGCCGTGGCACTTCCACGTGATCACCGGAGAGCCTCTCGATCGTATCCGCAAGGGCAACACCGAGAACATCCTCGCGGGCGTCCCCGACAGCCGCGAGTTCCGCCGGGGCGAGCCCTTCGCGGGGGTCCATCGCGAGCGGCAGGTAGAAGTCGCCAAGCAGTTGTTCGGCGCAATGGGGATCGAGCGCGACGACAAGGAAGGTCGGCAGGACTGGGTGCTGCGCGGCTTCCGCCAGTTCGACGCGCCGGTGTGCGTGATCGTGACCTACGACAAGGAACTCTCCGGCAGCGACGACACCGCCTTCGATTGCGGTGCGGCGACAACCGCGCTGGTCAACGCCGCCTGGTCGCGCGGGCTCGGCTGCGTCATCAACTCGCAAGGGATCATGCAATCGCCCGTGGTGCGCGAACATGCGGGCATTCCGGACGATCAGGTGATCATGAAAGCGGTTGCGATGGGCTGGCCCGATCCGGACTTCCCCGCGAACCGGGTCTACACCAACCGCAAGCCGAAAGAGGATGCGGTGCGATTTGTGGGGTTTGGGTAGAGCTACCCCAACTCGCACCTACCGCAACTATCGTCTTCCGGTGGCGCTGCTCTCGAGGATGGTGAGTTCCTCGCAGCATTCCCGATCTTATTCAGCGATTGCTTCGCTAGCGGCTGCAGCGCCGAGCACGTAAGGCATGGCATCAACGAGCTCGTATCCCGGCATCCGGCGCACGAAATGCCTCAGCCACGTTGCGTGTCCGCTGCCCACGATCAGGAAGACCCGGTCGCCCGGCTCGGCCACCAGATCGAGTTTGGCGAACATTTTCGCATTGCGCATGTACCAATAGGCGTTGAGCTCCGCGCCCGGCTGCTCATCGCCGTTGCCAATGCTCAGCATCGGGTAATAAACTGCGTCATGACCGGCATCGACAACGGCAGCGTCGTTGTGAAAGATCAGGCTTTCGGCGATGGACTGCCGGGGTAGCTTGGCCTGTTCGGCTCCGATGCGCTCCTGCACCACCGAGAATAACTGTTCGAGCAAATCGCCCTGTCCATTGGCTTGCGCGTAGGCCTGAACCTTGCCGATCGGGAAGTAGTCCGGCTCGCCCTCGCCCGGTTGCTCGTCGATCCCGTAAACTGTCTTGAGGCCGATAGTGTGCGCGAGCCGGAAACCGATCTGCACACTCTCGTTGCGCGTCGATGCGAGAAGCTCCTGGACTTCGTCAAAGCCTTCAAGCTCGAGCCCCGGAGCGGCAGCGCGCGATTCGACCGCAACCTTGGTTGGATTCCACTGAGCGAGGGTCTGCACGAGAACTTCGATCTCGCGCTGGCGCTGCGGCGTCAGGACGTCGTCCACTTCCAGATTGATCACATCGCGGCCGGGATTGGCGAAATGGTAGGTCCCAAACACCATTACCTGGATGGCATCGGGCGTGGGCTCTGGAGTGTCCTGAGCGCTGGCGGCAACGCTGGTCAGCGCAAACGCTAGGCCGGTTATGATCGTACGGAACATGCAATCCTCCTTGGTGTGTTACTACACTAATTCACCAAGACTTGGGTCGCAAGCTCTTACCGCAGGTTCACAACGTTATCGCTCGCCTCGCGCACGCGGGTGCCGTTGAACAGGCTCAGCATCGGCTCGTCGGTCACGATCACCTGCTCGGCGTCGCCGAAACCGTTGAAGCCGGTCTTCATCGCAGCGCCATAGGCGCCGAGCATCCCGATCTCGATATAATCGCCCGCCTGGATATCTCCGGGCAGCGGAAACGGGCCGGCCATGTAGTCGGCATCGTCGCAGGTCGGGCCGTAGAACGCGAAATCCTCGAGCGGGTCGCGCAAATCGTCTTCGAGCGCGTTCACAGGGAAGCGCCAGGCGACGTGCGCGGCATCGTAGAGCGCGCCATAGGCCCCGTCGTTGATGTAGAGCTCGTTCCCGCGGCGCTTTTCGACCTTCACGATCATGCTCGAATATTCCGCGCACAGCGCGCGGCCGGGCTCGCACCACAGCTCGGCGTTGTAGGCGATCGGCAGCGCGTAGAAGTGCTGGTGAATGATCGCGAAGTAATCCTCGAGCGGCGGCGGCTCCATGCCCGGATAAATCGACGGGAAGCCACCGCCGACATCGATCATGTCGATCACCACCGAAGCCTCGGCAATCGCCGCGCGAGTGCGGTCCAATGCCTGCACGAAGGCGAACGGCGTCATCGCCTGGCTGCCGACGTGGAAACACACGCCCAGCCAGTCGCAATGCTGGCGGGTCTGCTGGAGCAACTGCGGCGCTTCGAGCAGGTCGCAGCCGAACTTGCTGGCCAGCGAAAGCTCGGAATACTCGGACGAGACGCGCAGCCGCACGCACAGTCGCAGGTCGGTCGCGGCCTCACCGGTCTCGGGATCGCGGCAGGCTTCGACGATCTTTTCGAGCTCCTCGACGCTGTCGAGACTGAACGTCTTTACGCCGTGCTTGAAATAGGCTTCGCGGATCGCGCTTGGCGTCTTGATCGGGTGCATGAAGCACAGCGTCGCATCGGGCAGGCGCTCGCGCACCAGCCGCACTTCTGCGATCGAGGCGACGTCGTAATGCGTGACGCCCGCGTTCCACAGCACCTCGATGAGGTCGGGCGCAGGATTGGCCTTTACCGCATACAGCACCTTGCCCGGAAACCGGTCGACAAAGAACTTCGCCGCGCGCGTCGCCGCGTGCGGACGGTTGAGGATGACGGGTTCGTCGGGCTTGAGAGCCTGAGCTACAGCCTTGGCGTCAGTGTGTTGGAGCAATTCAAGGGACCCCCTAAGGTTCAGTGTTCAACCAAACGGTTACGAGCCTGCCTTGCGGTATCGTCCCTTGGGGCAGAAGAAGGGCGCATATAGTGCCTTCGCGCCTGAGCGCAAATGAATTTCGCGCGGCAGATTGCAATCCGTCGGTCGCCGGTAACCGGCGTTCTGATAATCAACGGAATGTCAGCTGAATGTTCCGAAAAACTCCGCCGCTTCGGCGGGCCGTGCAGCCTGTTCGTCAGAATGCGACCGCAGGAGTTTGGTCGACCGTGCCTTTCTCGCTGTCGTCGAGCCGATGGAAATCGGCCTCCGAAAAGCCCAGGGCTCCGGCGAACACTACCGCAGGGAAGCTCTCGCGGGCCGTATTGAAGCGCGCGACCGCAGCATTGAGCGCGCGGCGCGCGGCCGCCAGTTTGTCCTCGATATCGGCGAGTTCGCGCTGCAATTCCTGGAAATTGGCAGAGGCCTTGAGGTCAGGATAGGCCTCTCCCAGCGCCAGCAGGTTGTCGAGCGCGATCTTGAGGCCCTGTTCCGTCTCCGAGGAGGGATTGCCCTTGGCGGCGGTGTTGCGCGCCTGGATCACCGCCTCGAGAGTCGAGCTTTCATGCCCGGCATAGCCCTTCACCGTCTCGACGAGGTTGGGGATCAGGTCGTGCCGCTGGCGCAGTTGGGCGTCGATATCGGCGACCCCCTGACGCACATTCTGTCGCAGCCCGACAAGGTTGTTGTAGATCCCGATGACAAGGACGACGAGCACCCCGACGACACCGAGAACGATCCAGAACCACAATCCCATGAGTTTCTTCCCCTGCTGTGTTGGGCAACCTTATACTAACCTCAATTGGTTAAGGGAACACATCGCGCTATAGCGCGCGTGGACGGGGTATATGCAGGCAGACGTCACAGCATTGATGCAGGGGGAGCTGGGCGACTGGCTCCGGCAGCAATCCGCCATGCGCGCCGAGGCGAAGAAAGAGGCGTTCTCGCGCTGGATCTGGGGCGGCGCTGCGCTTCTGCCGATCCTTGCCTTTCTGTGGTTCGCACCGCTCGGCCTGGGCGGCTGGCGGATGATCATCACCGTGCTCGCCTTCTCAGGGGTTTCCGCGTGGGGCTATGTCCCGATCAACAAGGCCCGGCGTGCGATCAAGATCGGGATCAATTCGGCGATCGCCCGCAGCCTCGGCATCGAATACGAACACGATGTCGAACCGGGCGGCGAATTCCATGCGTGCAAGACATACGGCCTCGTCCCGTCCTACGATCGTGACAGTTTCGAGGATCGCTGGTTCGGCCAGATCGAGGGCCACGGGTTCGAACTGTATGAGAGCCATCTCGAAGAGCGGCGCGGATCGGGCAAGAACCGCCGCTGGGTGACGGTGTTTCGCGGAGCGATCGTCAACATGGAATTCGGCCGTCCGTTCCACTCGACGACGCTGCTGCAACGGGCGGGCAAGCACAAGAAGTGGTTCGGACTCGGAGGTCGCAAGGACAGCGTGAACTTCGGCGGTCACCGGCTCGACTATGTCGATCAGGTGCACCCCGCATTCGACGACGTGTTCGAGCTGTGGAGCGACGATCAGGTCGAAGCCAGGGTGCTGGTCCACCCTTCCTATGTCGAACACCTGCTGGCACTCGAAAAGGCATTTCGGGGCGAGGCGGTGCGCGCGCTTTTCTCGCGCGGGTCGGTGGTAATCGCGGTGCAGAGTGGCAACCTCTTCGAAAGCGGCTCGCTCAGCGCCTTTGGCGACGAGCAACGTGTGGCCGAAGCGGCGGCCCAATTCGGCTCGCTTGCGGAACTGGCTCTGGCGATCAACCAGAACGAGCGCGGCCGGGTGATGGGCGCGGGCGCGAACGAAATCACCCCGGGAGACCGTCGGCGGGTGCGACGCCAGAGCGGTTTCGGGCGCAAGGACGCCTAGCTGAGCCGATTGCGGAAATCCTCATAATCGAAGCGCTTGACGCATTCGAGCGCGTCCGTCTCGCTGTCCCAGAGCCAGATGCTCGGCAGCTGCACCCCGTTGAAGGTGTTGGTTTTCACCATCGAATAATGCGCCTGGTCGAGAAAGGCGAAGCGCGCTCCGGGTTCCGCGGGGACCGGCAAGCGATAGTCGCCGATTACGTCTCCTGCGAGGCACGACGGGCCGCCCAGCCGGATCGGGATTTGCCCCTCGTCGGTGACCTCGCCCAGCATCGCCGGACGGTAGGGCGCTTCGAGAACGTCGGGCATATGACAGGTTGCGGAGATATCGGTGATGCCGATCGGAACCTCGTTGAAACCGGTATCGAGCAGCGTGCCGACCAGAATGCCCGCGTCGAGCGCCACGGCCTCGCCCGGCTCGATGATGATCTCCGCGCCGGTGTCTTCCGCCGCATCGCGCAGGAATTCGACCAGTTCGTCGCGCTCGTAATCGGCGCGGGTGATGTGGTGCCCGCCGCCCATGTTGATCCACTTCAGTTGCCCGAACCAGGGTTCGATCGCATCGAACACGCGGTCCCAGGTCTGGCGCAGCGGCTCGAAGGTCTGCTCGCACAGATTGTGGAAGTGGATGCCCTCGACGCCCTCCATGTGGTCCTCGGTCAGCTGGTCGAGAGGGAAGCCCAGCCGCGAACCGGGGGCGGAAGGATCGTATTTCGCCACTTCGCCGGTCGGCACCTGCGGATTGATGCGCAGGCCCACCGAGACATCGCCGCCGGTCACCGCCGCCTGATCGAGGATCAGCGCGGCGCGCTGCATCTGGCCGGGCGAGTTGAAAATCACATGGTCGGACAGGCGACAGATTTCCTCCAGCTCCTCCGGTTTGAAAGCTGCCGAATAGGTCGCGATTTCGCCATCGTAGAATTCGGACGCCAGCCGTGCTTCCCATAGCCCGCTGGTCGAGGCGCCATCGAGGTACTCGCCGATGATGTGCGCCGTCGACCACATCGAGAAAGCCTTGAGCGCAGCGAACACCTTGATGCTCGCGCCGTCGCTCGCCGCGCGATCGCGAATGTCGGCGAGGATCTGGCAATTGGCGCGCAGCTTGGCCGCGTCCACCACGAAGGCGGGGCTGTCCACGCGGGAAAGGTCGAAATGGGCGAACGCGCCCGGATCACCGGCTTTTGTTTCCATGCGCGCCAGATAGTCACAAAGCGGCCCCGCTGGAAGGTCCAGCGAGGCCGCCGCCCACCATTTGCCACCCGCCTACTTGCTGGCCGACCGCTCCTTGCGGAATTCATAGGTGCGGTGGAAGTCGTTGAGATCCTCGAGATAGCTCGGATACGAAGTGCCGAAAGCGAAGTCGGAATTGTCGCCGTAGAGCACCAGGATGCCCTCGAGCGGTTCGTCGCCATCGTTGACGATCCTGTGCTTCACGAATTGCGGGATGAAGATGCTCATCCCCTTGCTGATTTCGACCGGGCCGTCGTCACTGTAGAGCGTGGCCTTGCCGCTCGTCACCACGAACAAGTTGGGCATCTGACCGAATTCCATGCGCGGATCGTCGTTTGCGGTTTCCTGCGGCCCGATGCTGAAATGCATGATGCGAAAGCCCTTCATCATGTGCAGCGCGGTCGCTTGGGCGCCATGCGTCATAAGCGAATTGTCGCGCCCGAACCGGGTGATCTGCGGCTTGCCCTTGGTGAAGAAGTGCGACAGCGCGAGATACATGTCGCCCTCGTCGCCCGAGGTCGATTTGAAGCCGTCCATATCGCGCGTTTCGACACCGACGCGGTCGCTCCCGAAGCTCTGCATCGCCGCCGTGCCGGCATTGACCTCGCCAGAGGCAATCTTTTCGAGCACATCGAGGCTCGCGAGCTGGAAATACCAGGTCGGCGAAGCTGGTTCGCCGCGCGCAAGGGTTACATCATGCGGCCCGAAACTGTGATCGGTCAGGCGACCACGCGGCGAAGCCACTTCCTTGTGTTTCACCTCGACGCTCCACCATTGCTGGCCAAGCTTGATTCCGAAGCTCGCATCCAGCGCCATCGGATCGGTGCGGTAATCCTCAACAAAGTCGCGAAGGATCGTTTCCGCCCGCTCGATTTCGGCGTCACTGATCGCCTCGACGCTTTCGACCTGATTGTTGTGCTGAGCCATCGCCACTCCCGGTATCGCCAGCGCTGCAAGGCCCGCCAGCATGATCGATTTGATACGCATAATCCACTCCTCCTGTATTGGTGTCATAAATAAGCAATACACATGCGCAGTATCTTAAGCAAACGTTTAATTTAAGGGTCGCCGGTTCTCCCCCTCAGCGCGCGGGAAAACATAGCGGCGAGCGTTTCCGTGAAGGTCTCGAGGTCGGGCGTACTCATCGGCGAATCGAGCTTGCTTGCCGTCGCCTCGCGCATCCGGGTCGCAACGATGTAGTGGATCAGTGGGCCGACGATGGCGAGGTGGACGATTTGTGGATCCCAGCCCCGCGCTTCGGCATCGAGCGGCAGCACATCGAGCACACTTTCGGTCAGCGCCATGAAACTGCGCAGCGTGTTGGCAGTGTCGGGGTTGAGCAGTCGGTCAGGGTCCATCTGCTCGCGCAGGATCATCGGCGCAAGATGCGGCTGCGAGGCGATCGCGCGCGACAGGATACGCACAAGTTCGCGCTCTGGATTGGTCGCGTTGGCAAGATCGCCCTCGCTCGCCAGCCTTTGCGCTTCGGTCACGGCATCGGCGAGGATCTCGTCATAGAGCCCACCCTTGCCCTTGAAATGATACGAGACAAGCGCCTGGTTGCCCCCGGCACGCTCGGCAATGTCGCGCACGCCGGTTGCGCGATAGCCGCGTGTCGCGAATAACTCCGCCCCCGCCTCCTTGATTGCGGCGCGGGTGTCGAGCGTGCGCTGCTGGGTCGCGCGAGACTTGGTCTTGGTGGAAGCCATACGCGCGAGCTTAAACGCGCGTTTAATTTGGGTCAAAAAGCCCTGAACGCGCCCGGATCACCGGCTTTCGTTTCCATGACGGCGAATTTGGGGACGAGGCAAGGATTAGCCAGTCCCGCTTGGGGATTGGGACGTCAATCGCAACAAGGGGCGCCCCGATTTGAGGCGCCCCTTGGCGAGTTTGGATTGTCAGTCACGATCCTCGGGGCGAACCATGACGCGGGCGCGCAGCTCTCCCGCATAGGAATACCCGCGGTCCATCGCGGCCTCCGATCCGCCGAACCAGATGAAACCGCCATAGCCGGTGGCGATATAGGTGCTCGATATGCCTGTTTCGACACCCTGAATCCCGTCGCCAACCATCGCGTTGTTGGTGGTGACAAGCGCATAGGCTTCGCCGACTTGAGGTTCAAACTGCACCGAAAGCATTCCGGAACGGAAGTTGTACTGATCGCGATCGAACTCGCGAAGCATCTCGCCCTCGCTGTCGAGCAGAGCGACATTGACCGCCATCACCCGCGCCGCCTCGAGCTGCGACCCGATTTCGACTACCCCGCGAGTGGGCAGGCGATAGACGACATAAGGCCCGCGCTCCCCCGCCAGCTCCAGACACGGCGTTTCGGCATGGATCCGCGTCTTCTCGTTCAGCGAATTCTTGCCCTCAGCAAGTGTCAGATCGATCGGCTCGGCAAAGGACGGCGTGGTGACGCAATCTGTCACTTCATAGGTTGTGACGGCTGCTGGCGGCGTTGTCGTGCAAGCGCACAACAACGCCGAAGCGCCGGCGATGGTTACGATACGAACACCGCTCATCGCGATCACCGCAACAGATTGATCGCCGCGTCAACCGTGCTGCGCAGCGCCATGTCGAGACCTTCGGCAAGGCGCTCGGGATTTTCGACCATGTCTTCGCGATCTTCGAAACCGTATTCGCCATCCGGCGTCAGTGTAATCGCGCCGTCCTGTCCGCCGAGCGAGTTGAAAACGATGCGGTTTTCCATCAGCAGATTTCCGGTCCCGACTTCGACAAGGCGAACGTCGGCGGTGACATGCGGGCGCCAGGTCTGGCTGCCTGCGGTGACATAGCCGAAGCTCGTTACCACGAAGTCGAGATTGGCCTGGGCCCCATCGCCCGCAGCCGGATAATCGACCAGAAATTCGCGCTCCTCACGCTCCCCCGACTGCGCAACGGTCGCTGCGAGGCCGCGCTCGGCAAGCTTTTCGACCAGATACGCTTCGATTTCGGCTTCCGGTGCGTAACCGATCCCGTCAAGCGCTTCGTTGAGAGCCTTCTTTCGGCTCGACTACACGCCGGAATCGATCAGCGCTCCGAGCAGTCCGAAGTTCGAACCGACCGACGCGGCTTCGTAAGCGACGACTTCCTCTGGTAGGATATCGCCAGCAACGGCGACTTCGGTAAGAGGTGTGGCAGGAGCCGAATACGGCTTGCCAACATAAGGAGACGCACACGCGCCAAGCGATAGCGCGACAGCCGCCGCAACCAATCTCTTCATGAAAATTTCCCCTGTAGTACGACCCTTGCGCGAGACCCCTCACCGCAAGAACGTCCGGACGGACGCGAATCAATATCTGCCAGACAAATCGCTCCAAATAAACAGAAATGTCAGCACCGGACGACCGCAAGGGCTGGTGTCATTGCCGTGTCAAAATTCCACCGGCCCGTCCAGCTCCTTGACCTGCCACGGCAGGCCGTGCGCGTTGAGCATCTCCATGAAGGGATCGGGGTCCATCTGCTCCATGTTGAACACGCCCTCGCCCGACCATTTGCCGGTGACCATCATGGCCGATCCGATCATCGCTGGAACGCCAGTGGTGTAGGAGACCGCCTGATTGCCGGTCTCTTCATATGCTGCTTCATGCGAGCAGATATTGTTGATGTAGAACGTCTTTTCGCCCGACCCGTCGAGCGCTTCTCCGGTCGCGATGCAGCCGATATTGGTGTTACCCTTGGTCGTCTCGCCCAGCGTCTCGGGCTTGGGCAGCACCGCGGCGAGGAATTGCAACGGGATGATTTCCTTGCCCTTGTACTTGATCGGATCGATCCGCGTCATGCCGACATTCTGCAGCACGGTGAGGTGCTTGATGTACTCATCGCCGAAGGTCATCCAGAAGCGCGCACGCTCCATTTCGGGGTTGAACTTGGCGAGGCTTTCCAGCTCCTCGTGATACATCATGTACATGTTCTTGGGGCCGACGCCCTCGAAGTCGAATTCGACCTTTTTGCCCATCGCCGGGGTCTCGACGAACTCGCCATTCTCCCAATGGCGCGCGGGCGCAGTCACTTCGCGGATGTTGATTTCCGGGTTGAAGTTGGTGGCAAACGCCTGACCGTGATCGCCGCCGTTGCAATCGAGGATGTCGAGCGTGCGAATGGTCTTGAGCTTGTGCTTCTTGAGCCACATGGTGAACACGCTGGTCACGCCCGGATCGAAACCCGATCCCAGCAGCGCCATCAGCCCCGCTTCCTTGAAGCGGTCGTGATAGGCCCACTGCCACTTGTATTCGAACTTCGCTTCGTCCTTGGGCTCGTAATTCGCGGTGTCGAGGTAATGCACGCCCGCTTCGAGGCAGGCGTCCATGATCGGAAGGTCCTGGTATGGCAGCGCGAGGTTGACCACCAGGCTGGGCTGCGTCTTCTTGATGAGGTTGACCATCGCCGGGACTTCCTCGGCGTCGATTTCATAGGTGGAGATCTCGACCCCGGTGCGCTCTTTCACACTTGCGGCAATTGCGTCGCACTTCGATTTGGTGCGGCTGGCGAGATGGATTTCGGAAAAGATATCCGCATTCATCGCCATTTTGTGGACGCAGACCGAGCTCACCCCGCCTGCTCCGATTACCAGAACTGTCGACATGTTTGTCACCTTTCGAATTCGAATCTTGTGCGCGCATTAGGGCAATGCGCTAATGCAAACAAATGATCCGAGAAGACATGAGAAAACCGACCGCCGAAGGCGTCGCCGCCGCGCTGGAAAGCCTTAAGGCGATCCCCCTTCCCCCGACCCCGCTGCTGCCGGTCGAGATCGACGGCGTGCGGTGCCATGTGAAAGCGGAGAACCTGCAACCGATCGGCGCCTTCAAGATCAGAGGCGCGTGGTGGAGGCTCAATAATCTCGAGGGCGATCATGCGGTCGCCGTGTCGAGCGGCAACCACGCGCAGGGCGTCGCCTTTGCGGCGAAGCGGCTGGGGCTGAAAGCGACCATCGTGATGCCGCACGATGCGCCCGAGGTGAAACTCGCCAACACCCGCGCGCTGGGAGCCGAAGTCGTACTCTACCAGCGCCCGGGCGAGGATCGCGACGAGGTTGCCGCCAGAATCATCGCGGAAAGCGGCGGAGTTCTGGTCCATGCCTTTGGCGATCCGTGGGTGATGGAAGGGCAAGGCACGGCAGGCCTGGAAGCCACCGAACAACTCGGACGCGAGCCGACCCGCGTCATCACCTGCTGCGGGGGCGGAGGACTGGCGGTGGGTCTTTCGCTCGCCTGTCCGAACGCCGCGATCCATCTGGTCGAGCCCGAAGGCTGGGACATGGTCGGGCAGGCGCTAGCCGCTGGCCAGCTGGTACACGTCGCCGCCGATCCGCCCAAGACCATCTGCGATGCGCTCCAGCCCAACGTGACCAAGCAGCTCAATCTCGACATGCTTGAGGGCCGCGCCGAGCCGGGGGTAACGGTGACCGACGAGGAGGTCCGGCAAGCGCAGCGCTGGGCCTTCGCAAACCTGCGCCTCGTGCTCGAACCGGGCGGCGCGGCTGCGCTCGCGGCGGCGCTGGCTGGCAAGGTGCCGCTCGATGAAGGCACGGTCATCATGCTCACCGGCGGCAACGCCGATCCCGCGCGCTTTGCCGAGACGATCGCCGCCTGATAGGTTGCATTTGACAATCTGTCTTGGCTCTCGCAGGTAACGCCACAGGAAAAAGAGGGATCGTTCCGATGCAAGCTCAGATACTCGCCCCCGCCGCAGTGCTCGTGGTCTGGTCGCTCGTCATGCTCTACTGGATGGCGCTGACCCGCCTGCCCGCGATGAAGAAGGCGGGTGTCGACATGGGAGCTAGGCCTGGCGGACGTGGGCAGGACCTGGAAGGTCAGATCGACCAGAAGGTGCAATGGAAATCGCACAACTACTCGCACCTGATGGAGCAGCCGACGCTGTTCTACGCGACCGTCGTGATCCTTGCGCTGGTAGGAGCAGGAGCGATCGACGTAATGCTCGCATGGGCTTATGTCGGGCTTCGGATCATCCATTCCCTGTGGCAGGCGACGGTGAACAAGGTTCCCGTCCGGTTCCTGCTGTTCGTGGCGTCAAGCGCCGCACTGACCATCCTCGCCATTCGCGCAGCTGCGGTCACCCTGTTCGCAGACCCCAGCGCCGTCTCGTAAACAACAACGGAAGTCACAAATGATCGGAATGGAGATCCTGCAACCTGTCGTCGCGCTCGCGATCTGGACCATGGTGATGTGGGTGTGGATGTATGCCACCCGCATCCCGGCGATGAGCAAGTCGCCCGATGTCGGCAGCCCGGCTCGACTGGTGGGCACGACCGGTTCCGAATTGCGCGGGAAGCTGCCCGAAAAGGTCAACTGGAAAGCCGACAATTACAACCACCTGCACGAACAGCCGACCGTTTTCTATGCCGTTGCGATCGTGCTCGCCATTGTCGGTGCGGGGGACGGGATGAACGCCTTCCTGGCGTGGATCTACGTCGGTCTGCGCGTCGCGCACAGCCTCGTGCAGGCGACCGCCAACAGGGTGCTGGTGCGTTTCGTCCTGTTCGCTCTGTCCAGCGTGGTGCTGATCGCGCTCATCTTCGATGCGGCAATGGTCGTGTTCGAAACCGGCAGCAAGGGTTTCGCGGGCTAGGTCACTCCGCCGCCTCGCGCGCTTCTTCGAGCGTGGCGAGGAACCGTTCGCCATCGAGCGCGGCCATGCAGCCCATGCCCGCAGCGGTGACCGCCTGACGGTAGACGTGGTCGGTCACGTCTCCGGCTGCGAACACGCCGGGAACGGCGGTCTTGGGCGTGCCCGGCTCGGTCAGCAGATAGCCGCCATCGTCCATCGGCAGCTTGCCCTTGAACAGCTCGGTCGCGGGCGCGTGGCCGATCGCGACAAAGGCCCCGTCGACTTCCAGCGTCGATGTCTCGCCGGTTTGCGTATCCTTGAGGACAAGATGATGCAGCGCACCATCCTCGCCCGCTTCGAAGCTCTCGACCGTCTTGTTCCAGAGCGTCGAGATCTTGGGATGCTTGAGCAGGCGGTCCTGAAGGATCTTTTCGGCGCGCAACTCGTCGCGGCGGTGGATCAGCGTCACGTCGTCTGAGTGGTTGGTCAGGTACAGCGCTTCTTCGACCGCGGTGTTGCCGCCACCGATCACCGCGACTTTCTTACCGCGGTAAAAGAACCCGTCGCAGGTCGCGCACGCAGACACGCCTTTGCCGCCCAGTTCCTGTTCGCCCGGCACGCCGAGCCATTTCGCCTGCGCGCCGGTGCAGATCACCAGCGTATCGCCGATATATTCGTCGCCGCTGTCGCCGATCGCGCGGAACGGGGGACCGCTATCGAGATCGACCGAGACGATCGTGTCCCACATCATCCGCGTGCCGACATGCTCGGCCTGCTTCTGCATCTGCTCCATCAGCCACGGTCCCTGGATCACCTCCTCGAAGCCCGGATAGTTTTCGACATCGGTGGTGATAGTCAGCTGGCCGCCCGGCTGCAGCCCCTGCACCACGATCGGTTCGAGCATCGCGCGCGCCGCATAGATCGCGGCGGAATAGCCTGCGGGGCCAGAGCCGATGATGAGCATCTTGGTGTGATGGGTAGCCATGAAATCCGAATCCTGTCTGCGTGATAGACCGACTTAGGCGCTCGGCTGCCGGGCTTCAATTCGTCGGCGCGAGGATTGTCTTAGGCATCCACAAGCTGGTCTTTGATCGCCGCGCGCTTCGTCGCATCGACCCCGAGTTGCCGTTCGAGATAGGTGTCGGTCGATCCGAACCGCTCCGTCACGGATCGCCGCGCCGCTTCGAGGAATTCCGCATCGACGCCCATGAGCACGCGCATTGAGGCCTCGTCCCTGTCCCGGTATTTGTTGCCCATCAGGGCCATGCCGTGGGCGATACGCTCTTCGTTGCGCGGCGAGTGGTTGGTCAGAAGATAATCGTGCATCGCATCGTCCGGATGCACGCCGAGGATATGGTGCAGCAGGTCGACCGCAATCCCGGTCCGGTCCTTTCCTGCGGCGCAATGGACAAGGCTTGCGCCTTCCCCGCTTGCGAGCGCGATGAAATAATCGCTTAGCACCGAATTGAGCCCGGCCCTGTCGGGAAGCGCGGCATAGAGCGAGACCATCGCGCGATGCGCGCTCTCCGCATCGATGCTGCCCTCGGCGGCTTCGAGATGCGGCGCGAGGCCGGCTGTCTCACCCTCGAAATACAAAACCTGCGCGTCGAAGCCCTGCGGTCGCCGACACGTGTGGCGGGCACGCTCGCTGTCGCCGCGAAGATCTATCACATGGCGCAGCCCGAGCCCGGCAACAGTCTCGAGGTCGCGCTCGCTCGCTTCGGCATGATGACCGGAACGGAACAGCAGACCGGTCTTCACCCGCCCTCCCCCGGCGACCCTATAGCCGCCGTAGTCGCGCAGATTGTGAATGCCTTCTGCAGGCAGGAACGGATCGGTTTCAGGGATGCGAATCATCGCTTCGACACTGGCAGCGCCCCACGCCCGGCACAACCACGAGCAGCACTGCGGGCAGCCACGGCCTAGGTATCTATCCCTAAGCGATCGGCAAGCTCGGCTTGGCGGGCAGGATGGTAACCGAACGGTGAACGGATTGCGATCAAGCCATAAACCGAGGTGTCGCCATGTCTCATATCCTGATCGTCGACGATGACGAACTGATCGCGGAGCTGGCGCGCGACGCCATGTTTTGCGCGGGCCATACCAGTACATGGGTCCAGACCGCCGAAACCGCGTGGGAAAACCTCAAGCGCCAGCGATCGGACCTCGTCCTGCTTGACCAGCACATGCCAGGCATGACCGGCGTCAGCCTGCTGCGCCAACTGCGCAGCTCGCCGGACTTCTACGATTTGCCGGTCATCATGTTGACCGCGATGACGGGCGCGGTCGACGAGGATCGCGCGCTGTTCGCCGGCGCCAACGATTACGTGCGCAAGCCTTTCACCCAGAACGGCCTCGCCAATGCGGTCGACCGGCTGTTGATGAAACGCGGGGCGCAATCGCGCATGGACCTGAAGAGCAGGGTCGCGCAGGATTCCGGCCAGTCCGGCTTCGAACCCGCGAAGGTCCGCCGCCTCATCTAACGCGCTGGGGTAAGCTAATCAGCCGCGAGGTCGTCGCAGAATTGCTTCGTCCAGGCCTGGACGTTGTCGTCACGGATCGTCCCGATCATCGCCTGATAGCGGCTCTTGCGCTCCTCCACCGACATATCGAGCGCGGTCTTGATCGCGCGTGCCAGCGCATCGGGACTGTGCGGATTGACCACAACCGCTCCCTTGCCGTCGCAATCGAGTTGCTGCGCCGCTCCGGCGAAATCGGACAGGATCAGCACGCCCGGATCATCCGGATCCTGCGCGGCGACGTACTCCTTGGCGACGAGATTCATCCCGTCGCGCAGCGGCGTCACCAGGCCGATCTTCGACGCTCGGAAGAAGCCGTAGAGTTCGGCGTGACTATAGCCCTGGTTCACGTAGCGGATCGGGACGATGTCGACTTCGCTGCGCGCACCATTGATCTGCCCGGTCTTCTGTTCGAGCGTGTTGCGGATCTTCTGGTAGCTTTCGACATCCTCACGGCTCGGCGGGGCGATCTGGATGAAAACGAGGTCGCGGGCGTGCTCTGGATGCTGGTCGAAAAACCGCCCGATCCCGTCGATCCGTTCGGGCAGGCCCTTCGAATAGTCCAGCCGGTCGACCCCGATCATCGCTGTCCGGTTGCGGGTTGACTCGAGGAGGCGCTCTTCGGCCGCCTTGGCCTCGTCGGTCGCACCCTGCCGCTGGAAGTGATCCCAATCGATCCCGATCGGATAGGCACGCGCGAAGACAGTGCGATCTTCGAATGTGATCTCGCCGGTCGACTTCTCGACCTGCGCGCCAAGCTCGTTCTCGCAGTAATGATAGAAGCTGCCGAGCCATTCCTCGGTCTGGAAACCGATCAGGTCGTATGCCAGCATCGTGCGCACCAGCCGATCGTGGAACGGGAGCGACGTCAGCAGACGCGTCGGAGGCCACGGCGTATGAAGGAAAAAGCCGATGCGATTCTTGGCCCCGCGCTCGCGCAGCCGCTGACCGATCGGTATGAGGTGGTAATCGTGGACCCAGACGAGATCGTCATCCTCGATCAACGGCATCACGCTTTCGGCAAAGCGTTCGTTGACGCGCTCGTATCCCTTACCGGTCTCGTTCTCGAATTCCGCAAGGTCGATGCGGTAGTGGAACAGCGGCCACAGGGTCGAATTGGCATAGCCGTTGTAATATTCGTCGACGTCGCGTTTGGAGAGGTCGATCGTCGCGGTCGTCACGCCATCGTTGCGCTGCAGGTTCATGTTGCCTGTGCGGTCGTCGCTTTCCTGTCCCGACCATCCGAACCATAATCCACCGTAATCCTTGAGTGCGGCATTGAGCGCCCCGGCGAGCCCGCCCTGGGCCCCCGCGACTCCGCGCGCCTTGGGCACGGCGACGCGGTTCGAGATTACGACTAGGCGGCTCATGGATCTCCTATCGCACGTCGCTCCATAATTTGGAAAGAAGCCCGGCGCAGTTGATTACTCCTACCAGCGAGTAGGTCTGGGGGAAGTTCCCCCAAAGCTCGCCGGTTTCGTAGTCGAGGTCCTCGGACAGGAGGCCCGACTGCGTGGTGTGGCTCAGCATTGTTTCGAACAGGGTGCGTGCCTCGTCGTCGCGCCCGGCAAGGTGCAAAGCCTCGATCAGCCAGAATGTGCAAACGTTGAACGCGGTCTCGGGCGCGCCGAAATCATCCTCGGCGGCATAGCGCAACATGTGATCGCCGCGCCGCAGGTGTTTTTCGACCGCGGCAAAGGTCTGCTGGAAACGTTCGTTATCGGGCGAGAGGAAGCGCAACTCGACCATCTGCAGCAGGCTGGCGTCGAGATAATTGCTCTCGAAGCTGGCACCGTAATGTCCCCCCTCCCCGTTTTCCTTCCATGCTTCAGCCTCGATCTTCTCGCGAATGCTGTTTTCGCGCTCGCGCCAGACCTGCGCGCGGTCGGGCTTGCCGATGTGCTCTGCGACATTGGCGAGCCGGTCGCACGCCGCCCAGCTCATCACGGCGGAGTAGGTGTGGACTTCCTGCCGCGTGCGGAACTCCCATAGGCCGGCATCGGGCTGGTCGTGCATCGCCCAGGCCATCTTGCCGACCTGTTCGAGGTTCTCGAAATCGCGCTCGGTCGCCGGGCGCAGCAGGCGCTGGTCGAAAAAACTCTGCACGCTCGGCAGCACGATCTGGCCGTAGCAATCGTGCTGGACCTGCTTGTAGGCAGCATTGCCGCGCCGCACCGGCCCCATTCCGCGATAGCCGGCAAGGTAGCTGGCGGTGGTCTCGTCGAGCTCGCTCTCGCCCATTACGGAATAGAGTGGCTGAATTTGCCCACCCCGCGCGCTGTCAACGATGTTGCGCAAGTAGCCGAGATACTTTTCCATCACATCGAGCGCACCGAGGCGGTTCAGCGCCTGAATCGTATAGTAGGAATCGCGGATCCAGCAGTATCGATAGTCCCAGTTCCGCTCCGAATTCGCCGCCTCCGGGATCGAGGTGGTGAGCGCCGCGACGATCGCCCCGGTCTCCTCGTGCTGGCAGAGCTTGAGCGTGATCGCGCATCGGATCACTTCTTCCTGCCATTCGAACGGGATGTGCAGCCCCCTGACCCACTGCTGCCAGTAGCGGCGCGTGCGCTGCTCCATGCCGCGCACTTCCTCGCGCAGGTTTCCTACGAACGGCTCGTCGGGGCCGAGAAAGAAATGCGTATCCTCCTCGAGACGGAACGGGCGGCCCTCCTGCACATAACCGACCGGCGCGTCGGTGGAGAGCCGCAACGCCTGAGGGCCGACAAGATAACGCACATGGTTGGTGCCGCTGGTCGTGTCCGCCAGACCCGCACCGTAATTCTTGACCGGCTTGAGGACGACGCGAATCCGCGGGCTGCCTGCAATCGGGCGGACGATGCGCACGTAGGCGACCGGACGGTACATTCGCCCCGAACGCTCATAGCGAGGGCAGAAATCGAGGATCTGCACCGCGCTGCCGTCGCTCGCCTTGAGCGTCGTGACGAGATGCGGCGTGTTGCGGATATACTCCTGCTCGGCTTCAACCTGCCCTTCGAGCTCAAAGCGCCAGATGCCGGCATCACGCTGGTCGCCGTTGAGTAGCGAGGAGAACACCGGATCGCCGTCCACCCGCGGCACGCAGCCCCATACCAGCGCCCCTGTCCGGTCGATCAGGCCCGAGACCTGGCAATTGCCGATCGGCCACAGTTCGAGATTGGGCAATTGCTTGTCGCTCATAATTCCAGCCATTCGTGCACGGTGGTAACGCTTTCCAGCATGAATTGCGCGCGGGTTTCTGCGCGTTCCCCGACGATGATCCCCGCGCCGCCGAATTCCTCGCAAGCGGCAAAGCCTGCCTCGTCGGTCAGATCGTCACCGAGGAAGTAGGGCCTCGATCCCGCGAAAGGGCTTTCCTGCATGAAGGACCTCACCGCCGCGCCCTTGTTGGCGCTCCTTGCGACGATCTCGACCACGCATTTGCCGCCCTGTGCCGCCCAGCCATGCTCTTCGGCTAGGCTCCGGGCAAAGGCATTCGCGGCCTCGCCTGAATCGGGATTGGACCGATAATGAAGCGCGCCGCCATGCGGCTTGTGTTCGTAATCGAGCCCATGTTCGGCGGCAAAGGCACGCAGGCGGCGTTCGATGTCCTCCGGCAAGCTAAGGGCACCCTCACCCAGCGCGCTGCCATCGGCGCGACGCATGTCGGAGCCATGCGAACCTGCTCCCGCGACCGGCAGCGGTCCGATGTGTTTCTCGATATCGGAAAGCCCTCGACCGCTCACGACCGCACAGCGTCCTTCCAGTCGCTCCGCGAGCGCTCTAAGTCTGGAAGCGAGGCCCTCGCGCGGCCGGATCGCATCCGGTCCCGGTGCGAGCGCGACCAGGGTCCCGTCGAAATCGAGGAACAACGCAACCGGTCCCGACCCGATCAGGGAACGAAGCGTTGGAGGAGAGCCCGGAGAGAGGCTGGATACCATGGCGTAGGGCATAATGCGTCAGCAGGGCGCGTCAATGTTCCTGCTGCTTTGCAGCAATCGTATTCAGCGCTCAGATCGCGTGAGCCTTCAATGCTTCGTAGTTCGCACGGCAGGCGTCGGCGACCTCGGCATAGGCCCCATCGAGCCGGGGTAGCGCCCCGGGAGGCGCCCCGAACACTGTCGAGGCGTTGACCTTGTCGTACCAATGCGCGCCCCACACGCCGTCTTCGGGATGCGGGCCCTTCTCCCACGACAGCATCGCCGTGTCCCATCCAATCCCGAGCGCATCGCACAGCCGTTCGAGCACGCCTGCTGGATCGGCGAGGATATCGTCGGAATCGACCACCGGAGGTGCCTTCCCGATCCGTTCCCGCTCCAGTTCGAAATATTCGCGCAGTTTGGCAAAGCCGAGCATTTCGGGTTCGCGCAGTTCATTCTTGTTGCGATAGCTCGCGATGACGCGCTCGGGCGCGCGGATCAGGAACGCGTGGCGGTGATCGGGAAAATCTCGAATGTCGATCGGCCCGACCATGTGGTGCGGCATGTGCTTCTGGTACCAGATCGGCTCGCCGCCCGGGGCCTCGCCCGACTGCGTAGCGGTAACACTGTGCCAGTAGCAGTCCATATCGGCGATGGTCTCGGCCGCCATCGGATGCGGCTCGCCGCTATCCTTGAGAAACGCGCCGTAGAACGGTTCGTCCGACACCGCGCAATCGGCGCGCGCGCCGAAGCTGCGCATCATAGCGGTCGAGATATTCCTCGGCCCGCTCCACATGGCGATGCGAATGGTCACGAGACGTCGCGGTCCATCAGCGCCTTGTAGAGCCCCTGTAGTCGCTCGACCATCGGCCCGCGACCGTCGGTCAGGTGTCTGCCATCGACCTCGGTCACCGGCACCACGCCTGCGAATGTCCCCGTCACGAAAGCCTCCTCCGCGCCATAGACATCGGTCAGCGAGAAGTTCTTCTCGAACACCGGAATGCCCGCCTCGCGGCAGACCTGGATCACGTTCGACCGGGTGATCCCGCCGAGGCAGTAGTCCCCGCTTGAGGTCCAGACCTCACCCTTTCTTACGATGAAGAAATGCGTCGAGTTGCAGGTCGCAACAAAGCCATGCGGATCAAGCATGAGCCCCTCGTCCGCCCCAGCCTGCGTCGCCTGGATGCAGGCCGCGATGCAGTTGAGCTTGGAATGCGAATTGAGCTTCTGATCCTGCACCGCAGGGTCACCGCGCCGGACATGGACGGTGAACAGGCGGATGCCGGTCTCGATCGTGGATGGCAGTGGGGCCTTGTATTCGGGTATGATGACGATGGTCGCGGGCGAGATCACCACGCGCGGGTCCTGATAAGGCGTGGAGCGGATACCGCGCGTCACCATCAGCCGGATGTGGACGCCGTCGGCCTCGCGCATTGCATTGCCGTCGATGGTCGCATCGAGCCTCGCCACAAGTTCGTCGCGCGTAAGGCCGATATCCATCGCAATCGCCTTGGCGCCTTCGTAGAGCCGGTCGAGATGCGCCTCCTGAAACGCGATCTTGCCGCGATGCAGCCGCAGCCCTTCCCACACGCCGTCGCCCAACATGAAGCCGCTGTCGAACACCGAGACGGTCGCTTCCGGCCGCGGCACCAGAGTGCCGTTGACGTTGATCAGAATGCTCTCGTTACGCGGATCGGGCTCAAAATCGTGGGTTCCGTGTGCCATACGCCATGTCTAGGCGGTCGGCGGGCGCTGGCAAGTGGGCGTGCGAGTTTCGAGCGTGTTCGAGAATCGCAGCAGGACGTGTATAGACAAGCCAAATTGCGATTTGAGGAGAGCAAAGATGGCAACCGTACTGGAAACCAAGACATCGGCCGACGATAGCCACATTCGCGGCTCGGTCAGCGAAGAGGAATGGCAGGTCCGCGTCGACCTCGCCGCCGCCTACCGCCTCGTAGCACTATACGGCTGGGACGATCTGATCTTTACGCACCTTTCGGCTCGTGTGCCTGGTCCGGAACACCACTTTCTCATCAATCCCTACGACATGATGTTCGAGGAGATTACCGCTTCGAGCCTCGTCAAGATCGATGTCGAAGGCCAGCCGGTGCTGCAGACCTCGCACCCGGTGAACCCTGCAGGCTTCACGATCCATTCCGCTCTGCACATGAACTGCGAAGATGCGCACGCGGTGATGCACCTCCACACCCCTTCCGGTCAGGCGGTGAGCGCCATGTCCGAGGGGCTGATGGAACACACCCAGACGGGCATGATCGCCCGTGCCGATATCGCCTATCACGAGTATGAAGGCATCGCGACCGATCTCGAGGAGCGCGAGCGACTGGTCGAGGACATGGGCGACAAGCACGCCATGATCCTGCGCAACCACGGCACGCTGACGATCGGCAAGACCGTGGGCGAATGCTTCCTGCGGCTCTACTTCCTCGAGCGCGCCTGCGACGCGCAGGTGAAAATGCTCTCCGCCGGACGCGAGAACCTGCACAACCCGCCGCAGGGTACGCCCGAAAAGGTCAAGGCGCAGACCCCGAGCGAAGGCATCGGCATGATCGCCAACGGCCTCGCTTGGCCCGCCCTGTTACGCAAGCTGGACCGGATCGATCCGAGCTTCCGCGACTGATCCCGCGCAACGGGGGGAAAGCGTGAAATGATCTCGTCTCTGGGGCTGCTGGCCAGCCTCGCGCTGCTCATCTGGCTTGCGCTGCGCGGGGTGAACATCATCCTTGCATCGCTGCTGTGCAGCCTGATCGTGATCGTTACCAGCGCGCTGCCCTTGGGAGAGACGTTCCAGGATGGCTATGCCTTCGGCAAACTGGGCGCTTTCGCCTTTGCCGGCCGGTTCTTCCTCCTGTTCGCGGCCGGCGCGATGTTCGGCAAGGTCATGGGCGAAAGCGGCGCGGCGGCGAGCATCGCCATGGCGCTTGTGCGCAAGCTGGGGCCGGACCGCGCGCTGTGGATCACCGTGCTCGCCAGCGCCTTGCTGACCTATGGCGGCGTGGTGGTGTTCGTGGTGATCTTCGCGATGTATCCGCTCGGCCTCCGCCTGCTCAAGGAAGCGGACATCCCCAAGCGCCTGTTCTGCGCCGCGCTGGCGCTGGGCGCCGGCACCTTTACCCTGACCGCTCTGCCCGGCACGCCTTCGATCCAGAACATCATCCCCACGATCGCGCTCGGAACCGATCTGTACGCGGCTCCGCTGCTGGGCCTGATCGGGGGCACGATCATGTTCGTGCTCGGGATGGTCTATCTCGAATGGCAGCGCCGCAAGGCCAAGGCGGCGGGCGAAGGCTTCGATCCCGCACCCGGCGACCCAATCGGCGGTTCGGACGGAACAAAGGCCGAGTATCTACCGCCGGTCGCTCTCGCCATTCTCCCGTTGCTGGTTGTGATCGGGATCATCGTTTCGCCGCGCTTGCTCGGCGGCGCCATGCCCGAAGCGCTCGCGAGCTTTGCCGCCGCCCAGCCGGTGATGTGGCCCTCGATAGCGCTGATCGTCGGCAGCCTGCTGGGGCTTGCATTGTTCACGACGGTGCGCTCGCGCCCTCTCGCCGTCATGGGTGAAGGGATGCAGGACGCGGTCGTACCGCTGTTCGCGACGTCGGTGGTGATCGGTTTCGGCGGCGTGGTGGTGCAGACCGCCGGATTCTCGACCTTCGCATCCACACTGGTTTCGTTCGACGACTATCCGCTGCTCTCGATGTTCGGCGCCGTTAGCACCGTGTCGGGCATCACCGGATCGGCATCGGGAGGACTGCAGATCTTCATGGAAACGCTCGCGCCGAGTTACCTCGCAATGGGAATCGAGCCGGAAGAACTGCACCGGCTGGCTGTCATGGCAAGCGGCGGGTTCGATTCGCTCCCGCATTGTGGCGCGGTGATCGCAATGCTGGCGATCACGCGGCTGACGCATGCGCAGGCCTATCGCGATGTCGCCGTGGTGACGGTGGCGGTCCCGGTCATCGCAACACTCACGTGCATCGCGATTGCATCGGTATTGTAGGACGCATTGCCGCAACAGCCCCGCGATCAAATCTCAGCGAAGCTGGCTGCGCAAGAGCGTTCCCGCTCGACAATGCCCGGCGCTTTGACCAATGTCCGTCCGATGAAGTTCTTGTCGCAGGCCCAGCCTCCTGCTCGGCCATTGGTAGCCTGGTCGTTCGTGGCGCTCATCGGATTCGTCGCGCCCGCCACCGCCATGCTTCTACTCGCAAATGCACCTGGTGCCGAACCGTTGGCCTTGGCTGGCGGTCCGATACTGGCGATCGCCCTGATGGGGGCTGGCATGATCGGTGCGGCCGCTGACGGGCGCTTTTGGATAGGTGTCTTTCTTGCCGTCCTCACCGGCGTCGGCCTCTTACTGTTCGCGCGTGCAATCGGCATACCCACCCTGTCACACGTACTTCAGACCGGGATTGCCCTCATTATAGGGGGCATCAGTTTCGCAGCGCGGGGCGCTCTTTTTGCACGCAGCGCATCGAGCAAAGGTTGGTGGATTGCCGTGTTCGTCGTCGCCGGTGAGGCTGCTATCCTGATAACCGCCGCAGCACGGCCTGGCGCGTTGCCCGAATGGCTGTTGGCCCTGTTACCGGCGCAATGGACCAACATTGCGATACAGACAGCACTGACCGGCAGCCGCGCTTTTGCGGCGTGTTCGGCCTTGATCGCCCTCGCCGGCACAGCGGTGGCTACGCTGCTTGTGTTCCGGCTTTGGCCCCGGCGCTGGCCCTACCTGGTAATGTTCACGGCGTGGCTCGGATTTTCGGCGCTTGTCTACCACCGCCCTGCTCCACCGATGCCTCTCACCGCTCGTCCTATCACCCCGTCACTGGCCGGGGAAGAAATGAGCGAGTTGCTTCGCCACATGCAATCAATGGAGATTCCGGTAACGGGGGAGAGGCATGGCGGGAAGGATATTGGTATGATTTCACTCATTAATTACCTCGCTCTCCGCCGAAGTTCTCCCACCGACCGGGCTTGGCATTAAGTCGCTGTTCTGGCGAACCAAACCGCCTTTCAGCACGACTTGTTTATCGATCGGGCCCCAACTCAAGGCGACAAGAACTGGGGCGCGAGGCCGACGATGCTCCGGAATGCTTCGTCAATGCCACGGACCAACATCTCGGGACTGGACATCTCCGTGCTTGAGGATATGGGCAAATCAGCACCGGCTGACCTCGGCCTTGCCCAAGTCGCATCTGCCATCTCAGCAAGCACGCTAGCCGAAGATAGGTACGATCGACACAACCAGTGCGGAGAAACCTCCCCAGCAAGCTCGATCCCCCCTGGGAGATTTTGCGAAGCAACAACGCCGCGAGCATCAATTAACTTCGCCGTTGCGATATGCAGCAATATCGCAAGGAGCCAGTGATTGAAGCGGCGAGGGATCAGAAGACCGACTCTGCTGGACGTACTTGCCGATCTATTGCCAGGGCCAAAAACGTTGGAGTTCAACTACCTCTGGCCGCGCCTACACCTGTTGCGCGTTGAATTTTTAGGATCTGATCCACTCGCGCCTGTCCAACTAGCCAGCTCTAATACTGGGTGCTAGTTGTCAATCATTTTGGCCAATCTTGTCGTTAACCCGACGAGTGCTAACGGTCCGTTAACCAGACTTGGGTACTGGCACCTAAGTATGAATACTTGGACCATCCTTTTAACAATAGCAACCGTCGGGGTGATGGCTCTCGGTCTCGGCGCGACCCCCGCTCTCGCAGGCGGCGTAATCGCTGGCACGCTAATCGAAAACACCGCGACTGCGACCTATGACGACGGAGATGGTCCGAAATCGGTCGATTCCAACACCGTAACCGTTCGCGTGGACGAACTGCTTGATGTGACGACCACTTCGCTTGATGCAGGTCCGATCGGTGCCTCGCCGGGCGAAACGGTACTCACCTTCGAAATTACCAACACGGGGAACGGCCCGGAAGCCTTTGAACTGACTGCGAGTCCTGCAGTGGCAGGGAACGATTTCGACACGGTGATCGAAAGCATCGCGATCGATACCAACGGAAACGGCACTTACGATCCCGGCGTAGACATAATCCTCGCAGGACCCGAAGTCACGCCGATACTCGCTGCAGACGAAACGGTCACCGTTTTCGTCGTCGTCATTGTTCCTGGCACCGCCACCGATGGAGAACAAAGCGAGATCGAGCTCACCGCGGCGGCCGCAACCGGATCGGGATCGCCCGGCGACCTGTTCGCAGGGGCCGGTGTCGATGGGGCAGACGCCATTGTCGGTACCACGACCGCATCCGCAACGACAATCGGCGCAATCACTGTCGGCATCACCACCGTCGATCTGACCAAATCGGCAGCGATCGTCGATCCGTTCGGCGGAGACAGCGCGGTTCCCGGTTCGATCGTCACCTTTACCATCGTCGCTGACGTTCGGGGGAGCGGGTCGGTTTCAGACCTGGTGGTCACAGACGTGATTCCGGACGGCACGACTTACGCCTCCGGCACACTCGCTCTGGATACCGCTTCATTGACCGACGCTGCCGACGCCGATGCGGGCACTGCCTCGCAGGCGAGCGGGATCAGTGTCGATCTCGGAAATGTCGCTGGCGGCACCAACCACACTGTCACATTCAATGTCACGATAGACTGAACGCGAATTTGAGTTGAGGACTAACCAAATGAATACGTTAATAAAATTGGTCGCAACGACTTGTGTTCTCTGCGTGATGACCGCTGCTGTTTCAGCGCAAGACGATGCGCTCGCCGAGGCACCTACAGCGGGAGGTGGCGTCCAGCTTTCCGGAGACGTTCTCGCAGTCAAGACTGTGGTCGACGAAGAGGGAGTCGAACGGATCGAACGGGTCAAGCCCGACCTTATCGTTCCGGGCGATCGCCTGATCTTCGGCACCGATTACGCCAACAATGGCGACCAGCCGGTCACCAACTTCGTCGTCACCAATCCGCTGCCCGCGGCGGTGCGCCTCGCGCCCGATGCCGATGCGGATCTCGTGGTGTCGATCGATGGCGCGACAAACTGGGGAATGCTCTCCAGTCGCACGGTCACCGCCGAAGACGGTTCTGTCCGGCCCGCGACCCACGCCGATGTGACGCATGTCCGCTGGACGCTCGCATCGATCGCGCCGGGCGAAAGCGGACGGCTGGAATATCCAGCAATCATCCGCTGAGAAGCGGACGGTAGCCGCCAAGTCCTGCGGGCGGCTTGAGGGGCGCAGGGCACACGCAAAGGACCACTCTAATGAAACAAACAACCCAGTTGCTGGGGGCGGCAAGCGCGTTTGCGCTCATTGCCGTTTCCAGCGCTCCAGCGATGGCCGAAGGGACCACGGCTGGAGATTTGATCACCAACAATGTGACGGTGAGTTATCAGGTCAACGGCGTCGACCAAACGGACGTTACCGATAGCGACACCTTCACCGTCGACCGCAAGATCGACGTCAACGTCAACTTAACCGGCGCGACGCCGGTTTCGGTGACTCCGGGACAGCAGAACACTGTCCTGGCGTTCGAAGTGACCAACCTTTCGAACGCAGTCGTCGATCTTAGCCTGTCGACCGTGCTGACTTCGGGAACGGGCACAAATATCCAGAATTTCGAGATTTATCTCGATTCCAATGGAAACGGCGTACTCGATGCGGGTGAACTGGCGGCAGGCCCGATCACCTTCCTCGACGAAGTCGCAGCCGACGATGGCACCGGCACCGAAACGATTTCGGTGCTCGTGGTGACCGACATCACGCTTGGCGCCGTCAATGGCGACACTTTCGATGTCGTGCTCGTCGCAAACGCGCATGAAGGCGGCTCTTCGGGCTCGCTCGGTGCCGAGATCACTGCGACGGCAGGGGCCAACACCTCTGGCGTCGATACCGTCTTTGCCGATGGCAATGGTGGCACCGGTGAAGAAGCCGACAATGACGGGGCATACTCGGATGTCGGCACGCTGTCCGTCTCGGGCGCGCTGGTTTCGGTTGTAAAATCGAGCACCATCGTCAGCGATCCGGTGAACGGCACGACCAATCCGAAGGCAATCCCGGGTGCGACGATCCAGTATTGTATCGCCGTTTCCAACGCTTCGGGCGGTGCAGCCGCAACCGGCGTGAACGTGGTCGACGATCTGCCGTTCGACGTGACCTATCTCGCGAGCTTCGGCATTTTCGTCGATGGCACCGCCACGGTCGATACGTCGGGCCCCGAACCGGTTGCCACCTGCGCTACCGACGGGACCGACGGCGTGGTCAGCGGCGATGCGTCGTTCAGCGCAGGTAGCGGCTCGGGCGGTGAAGATCAGGTCGTTGGCGATCTGAGCGATATCGCAGCTGGCGCCACGCGCTCGCTCTACTTCCGCGTCACGATCGACTAAGATCAGCGGGAATAGGCTTTGCGTGTAGCCCCCTCATTCGGGCTTTTGGCAGCAGCACTGCTTGCGGTGCTGCTGCCATTTGTCGTGCCCGGAGAGTGGGTTAGTGCGCAAAATGCGCCTTCAGGAACGTCCAACACGATCCGGACAATTACCAATACCGCCGAAGCGCGGTGGCAATTCGGCGGGAACGACGCGCAAACGGCTTCGAACACCGTCACCTTCGACGTCACGCTGCCGCCACCGGAAATCACTGCCTATCGCCCTGCTCCGGGCGGGGGCTTCCGCTTCGATTTTTCGGCTCCGACCTGCAATGCGTCGGTTTCGGCCGGAAACACAGGAGGCAGCGCAACCACTGCGCAGTCCAATCCTCCCATCAGCGTCATCGCCGAGCAGACGGGCATTCTCTACGCAGGGCAAACACTTGTCTTCGAGGTTAGTGCGCGGCAAGCAAACGTCGATCCCGACGCGATAGATTCTCTCGATATTTCAATCACTACGGCAAGCGGTGATCGCGAGTCGCTTGTCATCTTCGAATCCGGGCCGAACACCGGCGTATTCATCGGACAGATCGGAACCGTGCGCATGCCGCCGGATCCGACCCAGGGCGATTGCCGTCTGAGCATTGCTGACGGGAACATGATCGAAATCGCTGCATCGCTGCCCGGGGACAGCACCGTGATCGTCAGCACCGATGTCGAGGTGCTCGCAGATCCGTTCGGCGTCGTGTTCGACAGCGAAACCGGTCAACCGGTCAACGGAGCGCGCATCACGCTGGTCGACGACGTCACTGGCTTGCCCGCGACTGTCGTCGCCGAGGATGGTGTAACCTCCTGGCCTTCTTCAGTAATTTCAGGCCAGCCCGTTACCGACGGCGCCGGAAACATCGTTCAGATGGGGGCGGGCGAATTTTGGTTCCCGCTGACTTCGCTCGGACGATACCGGCTGATTATCGAGCCTCCCGATCCCTATTCGGCACCGTCTGTGGTGTCGCCCGAGGATATTGCGCGGCTCTCGCGCCCGGACGGCAGATCCTTCGTCATTCGCGAGGCATCTTATCGTGCGGCCTTCACGCTGGACAGCCCTGTTCCAGTCCAGGTCGATATTCCGCTCGATCGCCCGAGCGAATATCTCGGACTGGTCAAGACGGCATCGCGCCAACGTGCGGCTCCCGGCGATGTGATCTTCTACAGCATCACGGCACGCAACCCAGATCCGGCGCGCGCGAAACGCAGCGTCGTGCTTAACGATATCCCGCCCGATGCCCTGCGCCTGCGTCCGGATTCTATTCGGATCGATGGGCAGGCGGCCCCGGCTTCCGTTACCATTGTGCCTGACGGCGGATTGATCGGCATCGCGCTCGGAGATATCGCTGCAGGCGGCTCGAAGCGTGTGACCTACGCCATGACAGTGCGCCCCGATGCCGCGCCCGGACGGGCGATCAACGACGCGATTATAACCGACTCGGTGGGCCGCACGGTGCGCGCGAGCGTTGCGGTGGACGTGACACGCGAGGCGATCGCTGATCGCATGACGATCATCGGACGGATCACGGCGGGGCCGTGCACCACGCTGGATTCGCGTGAAAGCCCGCGTCGTGGCATACTCGGCGTTCGCGTGGTGCTCGAAGACGGAAGTTACGCGATCACGGATGCGGATGGCCGATACCACTTCGAAGGGGTCGTACCCGGTACGCATGTCGTACAGGTCTCGAAGATGACGCTGCCAGAGGGTGCTGAACTGGTCGATTGCCACCGTTCGACCCGCAATGCTGGCAGCACGAGTTCGCGCTTCGTGATCGGCCAGGGCGGCAGCCTTGTCGTCGCGGACTTCCACGCCATCGTGCCGGACGGCGCGCTCGAAAGCGTGGCCGAATTCGCCGAAACCCAGCCCGAGGGTGAGACAGCGCGCGCAAATGAAGTAACGTCAATTATCACAACCCGCGCTCAGAATACGGATTCTCTTGATAAATCTGTTCAACCGGTCGGTTTCGAAACGCCTGAACCGGCCCGGGAGTTGCTTCCGAACACCAACTGGCTCGAACTCGGCGACGGCGAAGATGGATTTCTCACTCCGAGTGAGGACGCAAACCCTCGCGCCCCCGCGATCCGAGTGGCTGTACGTCACCGTCGTGGCCAAACAATCAAGCTGCTTGTCGATGGCGAGCCGGTCAATCCGCTGGCATTCGACGGCACGCTTAATCCTGAGCGTGGCAAATATGCGGTCAGTACCTGGCGCGGTGTCATCCTTCCGAACGAGCGCACCGTCCTGACGGCCCAGGTCGTCAATTCGTTTGGCGAACCGACCAAGACCTTCACCCGTGAAGTGTTCTTCACCACCATGCCCACCAATGTGGAATTGGTGCCGGAGCTTTCGAACCTAGTGGCCGATGGACGGACCCGTCCAGTCGTCGCAATCCGGGTGCTCGACCGCAGCAATCGTCCGCTTCGCGAGGGCGTTTCGGGCAACTTCCAGCTGAATGCTCCCTACGAAAGTGCTGAGCAGCTCGATCGGCAACAGCTCAATCAGCTGACGGGCATGAGCCCGAGCTCGGCCCGCTGGGTCGTGCAGGGAACCGAAGGTATGGCACTTATCGAACTCGCTCCCACCATGGTGAGCGGTTCGCTCCGGCTCGACTTCACTTTCGACGATGGCGAAATCTCACGGCGACAACAGCTCGAAGCCTGGATCGAGCCCGGCGATGTCGAATGGACTGTTGTCGGCCTAGTCGAAGGCACCGTTGGCGCCCGCTCGGTTGCCGATAACATGGAGCGGACCGGCCGTTTTGACAGCGATCTCGGTGACGATGCGCGCATCGCGCTGTATGCGAAAGGCCGGCTGCTAGGGAAGTATCTTCTCACGTTTGCCTATGACAGTGCCAAGCAGCGCGAAGACCAGCGCGTGTTGGGGACCATCGATCCGCAGGCTTACTATACCGTATTCGGCGATGGGTCCCTGCGCCGGTTCGATGCCGCAAGCCGCGAGAAGCTGTACGTCCGGATCGAAACTTCGACATTCTATGCTCTCTACGGCGATTTCGAAACGGCCTTCGACCAGACCCGCCTCGCACGCTACAACCGGACCGCGACAGGTGTGAAGGGTGAAGCCCGAATCGGGCAGGTGAAAGCGCAAGCTTTTGCCGCCGAGATTTCGAGCCGCTTGCAGCGCGACGAGATCCAGGGGCAGGGCATCAGCGGCCCTTACCAGCTTGGCACTCGCTCAATCCTGCCGAACAGCGAGCGGGTGACAATCGAGGTTCGTGACCGCTTCCGTTCAGAGATAATTATTTCTAGTCAGACGCTTACAAGGTTCGTTGACTACGATATCGACCTCTTTTCGGGCACGATCAGCTTTGCCGAACCCATTCTTAGTAGAGATATCAACTTTAACCCACAATTTATTGTAATTGAATATGAAATAGATGGAACTGGACCCGCTGAAATGAATGCAGGAGTGCGCGTGGACTGGACGAGTGAAGATGGTGCGATTCGTATCGGCCTCAGCGCTATATCCGATAAGGGCGAAGGTGCCCGGACCGATATCGGGGCAGTGGACCTGAGGGCGCAGATCGATGAATCGACCGAGTTGCGCGCAGAGCTTGCCGCCAGCCGCCGGGAAGGCGAAAACGTGTATGGTTGGCTCATCGAAGCTCAGCATCAGACGGGCTCACTCGATCTCCTCGCCTATGCAAGCGAAGTCGATGCCGATTTCAGGGTAGGTCAGCAGAACGGAGCGGAACTCGGACGTCGCAAGTTCGGCGTCGATGGGCGTGTCCTTCTCGGCGAGAACTTCAGTGTGCTCGCGAGTGCTTGGCAGGACAGCAGCCTGACAGACGACACCCGCCGTCGCGCAGTGCAGACCCAGCTCGGCCTGACCCGGAAGAACACCGATCTCCGGATCGGCATTTCGCATTTCAATGATCGTCTTTCGGACGGAAGCACGAATGCATCCACGTTGTTCGAGGCCGGCGTTACGCAACGGCTGCTCGACAATGCGCTCGAATTGAGTGCTTCCAGTGCGATTGCGCTCGACAAGGCCGAAAGCGTCGACCTGCCGGCCCGCCATCGCCTCGGTGTGCGCTACGCGGTTGCAAAAAACGTGCGTCTAGTAGGGACGTACGAGATCGCAGACGGTGACCAGATCGATGCGCGCCAGCTCCGCACCGGAGTAGAGGTTACGCCGTGGCACGGCAGCCGGATCATCACCACGCTCGGTCAGGAGAATGTGAGCGAGTTCGGCAACCGCACTTTTGCGGCCTTCGGCATCTCGCAGACGGTGCAGGTCACCAACGAACTTACGTTCGACGCGACGCTTGACGGCAACCGCACGGTCGGAGGGACGATCGATCTCGACAACGTCGTCAATCCCGCGCAGCCGGTGGCGACGGGTGGTCAGCTGACCGGTACGAACCGGTTCGAGGATTTCACCGCTTTCACGCTCGGCGCGGCCTGGCGCAAGGATCGGTGGAGCATCACCGCGCGGGGCGAATACCGCGACGGCGAAGAGGCAGACCGCACCGGGGTCACATTCGGAGCGATCCGGCAGCTTGGCGAAGGAAGCGTCGTCGGTACCGGCGCAACTTGGACTCGGGCCGAGAACAATGGCGGTGCGACGACAGAAATTCTCGATGCCAGCATTGCCTTCGCGCACCGTCCCGCCGCGTCGGAAGTCGCGATGCTCGGAAAACTCGAATATCGTAGCGACCGGGTGAGCGGTGCTGTTGCAGGCCAGGTCGGTGGTGCCGGCCGGACCGTGCTGACGGTGGACGGAGATGCGACATCGCGCCGTCTGGTTGCCAGCTGGTCGACCAACTGGTCACCGCGCGGCAGCGACACCGACAGCTTCGACCTCAGAAACGAAACCCGGCGCGACGAATACACGCTGTTCGTGGGCGGTCGCTATAATTTCGACCGGATCGAAGGCACCGAGTTTTCGGGGACCACCCTGCTCGTCGGGGCAGACGCGCGGATCGGAATAACCGATCACTTCGAGATCGGTGCCAGCGGTACAGTCAAGACGAACCTCGACGATGAAGTCACGAGCTTCTCCTACGGCCCGCGCATCGGGATTGTGCCTGCCGACAATGTCCTGCTGACTCTCGGCTACAACGTCAAAGGGTTCAGGGACGGTGACTTTTCCGCAGCCCGCAACACAAATGAAGGCGTTTTTGCGGCCATCCGCATGAAGTTCGACGCCGATACGTTCGGCTTCCTCGGTCTGGGGAGGAATGTCCCTTGAGCGGTATCACATCGTTTTCAGCAAACTTTCCGTTAACCATAACGCGATACTCCTACGTCATGCGGGAAGCCCTGATTCATCAACGCTGTCGTTGGTTGGGAAGCGCGATTGGGCGATTGCTAGTCGTCGTCCTGTGCATGGCCTTTGCACAGCCTGCGCATTCTCAAACTACGAGCAGTTTCTCGAACACCACGTCGGGTACGGTAAACGGAACGACCATCTGTAGCTCTCCGCTGGTTCGCAACTTCACAGTTGCCAGCAACTTCACTGTCGCTGATGTGAATATCGGAATCCTTGTCGCCCATACTTGGCGTGGAGACCTGCAATTCACGTTGCAATCCCCGGCAGGTACTCGCGTGCAGCTTACAAACGGTGACACATCGAGTGTCAGCGGTGACAATTTCAACGTGTTACTTGACGATAGCGCATCACAGATCGTCAATACAGACAGCGCTACTGGAAACCACGCAAATCCCTCAACATTCTCCCCCCCCTACCAGAACACTTTTCGCCCTCGAAGCGCGCTTTCGGCGTTCAACGGTCAGAGTTCAGCAGGAACTTGGCGGCTTGAGATATGTGACCTGTTCCCCGCTCAAGACAATGGCACCTTTCGTCGAGCTGATCTTTACCTGACTTCTCAACCCTCAAACTTTGCCGATCTGTCACTGAGTAAGGTTCTGGTTGGTTCGCCGCCAATTCAAGGAGGCACTGCGACGTGGGAACTCACCGTAAGAAATTCCTCGTCATCGACACAGACAGCGGATGGTATTGTGGTTCGCGACACATTCCCCGGCGGATTTAGTCTTGTCTCGGCGTCGGGTTCCGGCAGCTTTGATGCGGCAACACGCAATTGGTCAGTTGGATCGCTTGCGCCCGGTGTCTTAAAGACTCTGACGTTGACCGGGACTATCTCGAGCGCGGCAGGAACCACGATCAATAATATCGCAGAGATAACAGCGAGCAGCGTCGTCGATATTGATTCAACCGTCAACAATGGCGTGACCGGCGAGGACGACTATGCAAGCTCCAGCTTCGTCGTGCAAAGCGGACGATCGACCGGCATACCCCCGGTCCTTTCCTGCCCGGCAGGGCGTTCGGTTTTTGACTGGGACACAATCCCGGGATGGACTGCGGGTAGCGTCGACAACAGCTATGCTTTCTCAGCCTTCGGCAACATCCGATTTCAGCTTGGCAACAATGGCAGCTACGTTAACAATCCCGTTTGGGGTGGCCAGCCCCCACTTGTGAACAACTACTACACTGGCGGCCTCTCGGTACCGCAAAACAGTCTCTTGGTCGTTTCGGATCAGTCCAATCAGTCTGGTTTAGTTACAATCACAATAACACTACCACGCTCCTTTACAGGGTTGCAATTCAGCATTTTCGATGTCGACTTCGGCTCCAACCAATTTGCTGACCGAGTTCAAGTGACTGGAAGCAATAATGGTGCCGCGGTCACTCCGACACTTACCAACGGAAACGTTAACTCGGTATCAGGCAATGTCGCAATCGGTAACGGTGCCTCAGATTCCGATCAGGGTCTCGGAAATGTCGTGGTTACCTTTACCCAAGCGGTGAACAGTGTGACCATCCGATACGGCAACCATTCCACCGCACCGACCAATCCAGGGCAACAGGGCGTAAGCATTCACGACATTGCGGTATGCAACCCATCCGCTACGCTTTCGGTCGCGAAGGTGAGCTCCGTCATATCGGATCCGACCAACGGCTCAAGCAATCCGAAACCCATTCCCGGTGCCCTGGTCGAATATTTGATTACTGTTTCCAACTCGGGACCAGACGCTGTCGACGCCAACAGCGTAATCGTTTGGGATGACGGACCAGCTGATGCCAAAATGTGCCTGATCGGGCGAGCTGGCGGACCGATCATCTTCAATGATTCTGGGGGCAGTTCTGGCTTGACCTACACGTTTGCCAGCCCTGGCTCTCTAACTGATGGCCTCGAGTTTTCAGACGACGACGGCGCCAACTACAATTACACGCCAGTCTCGGACGGAAGCGGATGCGACACTCAGATCACCGATTTCAGAGTTCGCCCGACTGGAGCCTTCGCTGCGGGCGGTACATTCACAATCACGATACAATATATGATAGAGTGAAGCCGATTATGCCGTAGGAGCGAAATGGATTTGCATCAGACAATCGAGGCACCATAAGGGTGGCACTCGTGGTTAAAGAAACATCGACCGGTGGCAGGACCAAACTTAGACGCGTCATTCCCGTTGGCTTGGAGCCCTGAGTTTCGCAAATTCTAATATTGCAGCCTTGGCAATGCCGCAGCGAAATTTGGTGACTTCTCGAGTATCGAACCGAAGCAGATCGCCACCTAGCGCTATCAAAATCATATCTCAGTGTTTGCGCTTAGACTGGCACCATGCCTTGATTAGAATAATAGCATTTGTCGGAAACGATAAATGCAAAGCTATCAAGACATCAGATCAAGCTATTTGAATGATGCCATCGAATCATATCAACCTGAAGACAGGTCTCGTTTCCCGATTACGCTTGCTGAATTATTTGATGATTTCCCAAGTTACAGGTTCAACTTCATTCGAAATACGATTAATATCATAAACCTGAATTTAGAGATATCATCACATAATGGTCATGGGCGTGCAATGCTTTACTTTATTAATTCAGTAGAGATCGGCCTCATTATGAGCAGTTCACCAGATAGCCATGCGATCACAACGATTTCTCCACCTGAAACGGAGCCAGAGACGACATTCGGGATTCAAGAACTAGCCCTAGAAATCCTAGGATCGCTGGCTCCCAGTTTAGGCCAAACTAGCCGCGCCTGCCCAAGAGAGGCGATCTCATAAACTCCCCAAGCATCGCGATCCTTACCGCCTCACCCACATTTCTTGCTCCGATCTTTTTCATCATATTGGACCGATGTATCTCTACCGTTCGCGGACTTATCTGAAGCGCCCTGGCGATTTGCTTGTTGGAATTACCTTTTGTGATTGCCGAGAGAACCTCACTTTCTCGCTTGGTCAATTCGTTAAGCTGATTACGTGCGCATACTGCGCGACGTCTAAGCTCGACGATCTGTCTCGCTTTTTCAATTGAGACCATGGCTCTTCGAACAACCTTGTCGGGAGAATCAATGGCAACAATGTAGTCTTGAAATCCGCTCTGAATGGCCTGAACCGCACGTTCAACATGACACCCCTTTGAGACAGAGTACGCAACAATTGCCCCAGTATAACCAACTCGATCTAGATTTACACCTACGCTCTCGAATGAAACTAATTTATTGTCGCCTATCAATAAAGGGTCCTCAGCCCTGGACTCCTCCATGGCGTCATCCATAAATAAGAAATTATTAATAACAACTCCGGCGCTTTTTCCAGATTCGACTATTAGATTCCGTATTGCACCACAGCATTCCATTAGATTTATATTCACAGAAATCCCCATTGATGAATATAGAAAGACATTTCTATTTATATCAAATAACCTTGTCTACGCCAAAATTGCTATCATTAATTACAAAATATTTCATTTCCCGTCGTATAATTTCAATAGATAGAGATTACGTCTCTGAATTCACGCGATCAGTAGCCATCGAAATTGTATGTGGAGAAATTCAATCTTAGACTCCAAGCAGGCAATAATTTAGGATGTCATCGCCCAGCAGATCTTTTTGGTCAATCGCAAGCAAAAATACTGTCTGACACGGGACTTTGCGATCTCGCATAACCAGTTGGGAAAAATTCTATCCTTTTTGCAATCCGATTGCTGAACTTTGGCGGTACATCTCCCACACTATACTTCGGATTATGCCAATTTCAACGATCTAATTTGCAACCTATATTGAATAGTGGATAAATTCTTTGTGGTTTCAGAAATGACACTCGCGCGATAATTCAAGTGTGATCAAAACTGACCACAATTAATCAGTCAAAAACTTGCCAGCAGGATCACCGGAAGCAAAGGTGCTGCTTTCGGCGAAAAAAGAAGCTGTCTTTGATATCTAAAGGTGTGGTTTGGAAGTAGCATGGATAAAAGACTATTTCCTCCCACCTTTCATAAAATTTCTTATTTCACAGCGACCGCTGGGATGTCGCATATTATACGCAATCTACGCGCTAGCGATAGGGATTACCATTTCAAGGTCGCAAGTTGCGAGCAAGGTGCCCAGGTGCATCAAATTTAGACGTGAGTCTATAGAGGACACGCCCCCACCAAAAAAGCGCGCTTGCGCCAGCCTATGCTAACCGGATAAGTGGTTAAGGCCGTCAAGTGTTGCGCCGATCAACTGAATCCTGTTTCCGAGAAGAAAAGTGACTGCAAACCGTAGTCACTGACACAATGTGTCGGAGGAACTATGTTACAGAATGTTTCAAGCATTTCTTGGAAAAAGAGAGGGGCGGCTTTCGGCACGATTCCCGCGGCGCACCCCTGGCTCGATTAGTTCCCAGGCCGGATGATCCTGCCAATGGCACGATTATTCCAGGAACAACTAT
The DNA here is from genome assembly GCF_045363165.1 of Erythrobacter sp. GH1-10. Lineage (NCBI taxonomy): Bacteria > Pseudomonadati > Pseudomonadota > Alphaproteobacteria > Sphingomonadales > Erythrobacteraceae > Erythrobacter > Erythrobacter sp. GH1-10. The sequence goes on from NZ_JBJFLP010000001.1 coordinate 2,145,399, forward strand.
TCGATTGTGACAGTGGAACAACGTTCGTCACGCCAGAATCTCAGGAATGGGAGAACTAACGTCCCGTCATAGCAAGGCTCAACCCCTACGAGGAAATATTTTTCAAGGAACTTGTTGGTAGCGGAGGAGGGACTTGAACCCCCGACACGCGGATTATGATTCCGCTGCTCTAACCACCTGAGCTACTCCGCCCCAATCGGGATTCGCGAGGCCAAACGCCTCAAGCGAGCGGCGCATTTAGGGCGCGCTTGGCGTGTGGTCAACCATCCTTTGAATGGTTTCAGGGCCTCTCTTTCCCACGAAAAGTAAATCGCTTCAGGAATTCCCACGGCCCCCCTTGATAGAGATGGAGTTCGAGAGCCGGAAACGCAAATCGGCGGCGCTCGATCTGCGGGCCCAGTTCAGCCTGAAGCGACCTTGCCTCCTCTTTCGTGACCTTGTTCTGGATCGTGATATGCGGACGCGGTTCGTGAAGGTCCTGATCGGTGAGTGCGCCGTGAAAATGCTCAGCAATGAAGCCGCGAATCGCGAGCAATTGCGGGGACTCCAGCCGGATCGCGGTGCCTTTGCCCAAATCCATCAGGCCCGTGATTTCGGCCTGTGGCGGCGCATACTGGCGAACCACCTGCGGCACGAAGTCCTTCAACTCCTCAAGCAGTGACGGAGCGAAGGAATGGAACATCGTGACATGAGCGTGAAGGTGATTCCGCTCGGGCGGGAAATGTTCGCGGCGCAGTGCCTCGGCCCAGCTCTGTATCTCGGGAGGCAGTTTTGCGGTCAGGATGAAGGGGTTCGCCACGCGCGGCTCTACATTTCGCCCCGTTCCCGGCGGAGGGCATACCAGCGTTCGACGGCGGCCGCGTGTTCTGCGTCGGTGACGTTGAACTCATGCCCACCGGTGCCGTCGGCGACCATGAACAGGTAATTGTGCTTTTCGGGATTAAGCACCGCGGCGATACTCTCGCGGCCCGGATTGGTGATCGGACCATCGGGCAGGCCGAACTTCGAATAGGTGTTGTAGCCGTTCTCCATCGCGATCTCGGAGCGGCGGATGCGGCGGCCGAGCGGCTTGCCCTTGGTGATCGGGTAGATGATGGTCGGATCGGCCTGAAGCTTCATCCCGATCCGCAAGCGGTTCGAATAGAGCCCGGCAATCGCGCGCCGTTCGGAGGGCTTGCCGGTCTCCTTTTCGACGATCGAAGCGAGGATCAGCGCATCGCGCATCGTATCGACCGCGACGTCCGGTGCGCGCTTGGCCCAGGCCTCCGCGAGGTACTGGTCCATCGCGGTCTGCATCTGCTCGATGATTTCGCCGCGATCCTGCCCGCGCTCGAATGCGTAAGTGTCTGGCAGGACGGACCCTTCGAGTGGAATCTCGATTTCGCCCGTAAGCAGTTCTTCTGCCATCAGTTTCTCGTAGACGAGCACCGATGGCATGCCCTCCGGGATGGTGACGAAACGGCGGATCACATCACCGCTCTGGAAGGCGGCGAGGATGTCGCCCTGATCCATTCCCGGTTCAAGCGCGAACTCGCCCGCCTGGATCGGATCCGACGAGCCGAACAGCCGCGCGCGCATCAGGAAGCCGTCAGCGGAAGAAATCAGACCTTCGTCTTCGAGCTTCTCTGCCACCGCGCTGAGCGAGGATCCTGCCGGGATGATGAACGCCGTCTCCTCCTCGATCGTCGCTTGGCCGAGGTAGGACTGCGCGAACAGGAAACCAGCCACCGCCAGCGCCAACAGGCCGGCGAGGATCAGGCCGAGGCGTTTCACCGGATCAGTCGACCTTCTGCATGATCAACGATGCGTTGGTGCCGCCGAAGCCGAAGCTGTTGTTGAGCACGGCACGCACTTCGCGTTCTTTCGCCTTCAATGGCACGAGATCGATGCCTTCGGTGCCTTCGTCGGGAGTGTGCAGGTTGAGTGTCGGCGGGACGATCTGATCGCGCATGGCGAGGATGCAGAACACCGCCTCGACCGCGCCCGCTCCGCCCAGCAGGTGGCCGATCGCACTCTTGGTCGAACTCATCGACGCGCCCGAAAGTCCTTCGCCAAGCACGCGCTTCACAGCTGCGAGTTCGATCGTATCCGCCATCGTGCTGGTGCCGTGGGCGTTGACGTAGTCGATGTCGCCCGGGCCAAGGCCCGACTTGCGCAGCGCCATTTCCATCGCCAGCTGCGCGCCCTTGCCTTCCGGATGGGGCGCAGTGACGTGGTAGGCATCGCCCGAGAGGCCGTATCCGGTCACTTCGGCATAGATGGTCGCGCCGCGCGCCTTGGCACGCTCGTATTCCTCCAGCACCACAACGCCGGCGCCCTCGCCCATGACAAAGCCCTCGCGGTCCTTGTCATAAGGGCGGCTCGCCTCGGTCGGGCGGTCGTTGTAGCTGGTGTTGAGCGCGCGGGCCTGCGCAAAGCCTGCAATCCCGAGCGGATTGATCGTGCTCTCGGAACCGCCCGCGAGCATCACGTCGGCATCGTCCATCGCGATCATGCGTGCGGCATCGCCGATCGAGTGTGCTCCTGTCGAGCACGCGGTTACCACCGCATGGTTAGGGCCCATGAAGCCGTATTTGATCTGCACCTGCCCGGTGACGAGGTTGATCAGGCGTCCGTGGACGAAATGCGGGGAAACCCGGCCCGGGCCGCGCTCGTGGAGATTGACGCTTTCGTACTCGATACCCGGAAGGCCGCCGATCCCGGCACCGATCGAGCAGCCGGTGCTCTCCTTCTCGGCCTGTGTCATCTCGGTCAGACCGGCATGCTCGAGCGCCTGACCAGCGGCATCGATACCATAGACGATGAACGGATCGACCTGGCGCTGGATCTTGGGATCGACGCGTTTGTCGGGATCGAAGCCCCAAGGGTGATCCTTGCCCTTCACTTCGCAGGCGATGGTGCATTTCTGCCCTTCGGTATCGAACCGGGTGATCGGCCCCGCCCCGCTCTCGCCTGCGAGGATATTCCGCCAGGTGGTTTCAACATCGCCGCCCAGCGGGGTGACGAGGCCAAGTCCTGTTACAACAACGCGGCGCATTCCATTCTCCACGGCCCAGATGGGCGCAAGCATCCATGATCCCAATACACTACAGGCCCGGGACCCTGCATGAGGGCTCGGGCCTGTCGGTCAGATATCCGCCAAGCGGACATGCTGAGGGCGATTAGCCCCTGGTCGATTAACCTTTGTGTTCTTCGATGAACTTGGTGGCATCGCCGACCGTGCTGATCTTCTCGGCAGCATCATCGGGGATTTCCACGCCGAATTCTTCTTCGAATGCCATCACAAGCTCGACGATATCGAGGCTGTCTGCGCCCAGATCATCAATGAAACTTGCTTCCTGAGTCACCTTGTCGGCCTCGACGCCGAGGTGCTCGACGACAATTTTCTGCACGCGGTCGGCAGTATCACTCATGTGTGTCCCTCTTGAATTGGGGTTTGAAACTCGAAAGTGCCCTAAAGGGCGGTTTGTTGGAGCGCAAGTGCCGATCACATTTGCTCCAGTTCCCCACCCGGATGAACCTCCAACGCGCACACCGCAGTTCCCCGTTGCGGTTGACCGGCCGCGTGCGCGAACGCCTATGTATGTCATGTGCCGAATATCACAAGTGGGAGAAGAGCAAGCAGCCCTGCGCGCGGGCCGACCTGCCTGATGCATTTGCCAATCGGGTAGAGCTATTGCTGCGATGCAGCGGCTCGCTTCGTGTCGATCACGATCCATCGCAGCTGACGTCCGGTTCAGCGAAGGGTCGGAACGATTTACCCTCCTCGACCATTTAAGTTATTGAAAGCGCGATGCAAAAGACATCATCGTTCTAACGAATGCAAACTCTGTCAAGGAGACACATGACGAACATCAATATCCTGAAAGACCTCACACAATACACCTACGATTCGGTTGAAGGCTATCGTAACGCCGCCAAGAAGGCGGAGAGCGCAGCCCTACGCCAGGCACTTGAACGCCGCACCGATCAGCGCTGGCAGACCCTCGAACGGTTGAACGGTGCGCTGCAATCGAATGGCGAAAGTACGGTCAACAACGCAAGTACGACCGGAACGATCCATCAGACATTTCTCAAGGTGATCGACGCACTCGGCGATAGCGACAGAGCAGCCGTGAAGCACGTCGAAATGGGCGAAGATTTTCTCGCCAACCAGTTCGACGAAGCGCTGAAACGCGATGACCTCGACACCGGAATGCGCTCGCTAATCGAGTCCGTCTTCAAGGACATCCGCGAAGGTGAACGTTTCACCGACATGCTCGAGAAGCAGTACGCGTAAGCCACACTTGAGGGCGTGATCTGAGCGCCCCCGGGGCGTCGAGCGCCGCAGCCCATCGCTGCGCCGCGCTCCGCCTCGACAATCGAAAAACGGCGTCGAGTGCATGACTGCGGGACGCATCCGGCCTAGCGATGCGAAGCGCTCCGCCCTTCAGACAATCCGATTCCGCAACGAACGAGCGCCCGGCCTAACGGTCGGGCGCTTTTTCCGTGTGTGGTTTTCCGTGTGTGGGCCTCAGCTGTCTTTCACGACATCGTGTGCGGCGATTCCTTCGCCGGCACCCGGCTTCTGCGGCGGCTCGATCGTGCGCAGGAACAGTTCGCGCAGCTGCTTGGGCTCGGCCTGCGACGGCGCGCCCATCATCAGGTCTTCGCCCTTCTGGTTCATCGGGAAGGCGATGACCTCGCGAATCGCTTCCTCGCCCGCGAGCAGCATCACGATGCGGTCGATCCCCGGAGCCGAGCCACCATGCGGCGGCGCGCCGAGCTTGAACGCCTCCATCATGCCGGAAAACTCGCGGTCGACGGTTTCCTTGTCGTAACCCGCGATTTCGAACGCCTTGTACATGATCTCCGGCTTGTGGTTCCGGATCGCACCCGAGGACAACTCGTAGCCGTTGCAGACGATATCGTATTGCCACGCCTTGATCTCGAGCGGGTCCTGGGTCTCGAGCGCTTCCATCTCGCCTTGCGGCATCGAGAACGGGTTGTGGCTGAAATCGATCTTCTTGAGGTCCTCGTCATACTCGAACATCGGGAAATCGACGATCCAGCAGAACTTGAAGCAATCGGGCTCGATCAGGTCGAGCTGCTCGGCGATCTGCGTGCGCGCTGCGCCTGCCAGCTTGGCCGCGTCCTTTTCCTTGCCGGCAGCAAAGAACAGGCCGTCATCCGGACCAAGGCCGAGCTCGCCATAGAGCTCTTCCATGCGATCGGGCCCGTGGTTCTTGGCGATGGGTCCACCGAATTCGCCGCCCTTGCGGGTGACATAGCCGAGGCCTGCGAAGCCTTCGCCACGCGCCCAGTTGTTCATGTCGTCGAAGAACTTGCGGCTTTTCTCGTTGGTGTTGGGCGCGGGGATTACGCGGACCACGCCGCCCGAACCGACGATCTTTTCGAACAGGCCGAAGCCCGACTGTTCGAAATGGCCGGTGACGTCCGAAATGATCAGCGGATTGCGCAGGTCGGGCTTGTCCGTCCCGTATTTGAGCATCGCTTCGGCATAGGGAATGCGCGGAAACTCGCCCGATTTGGTTACGGTCTTGCCGTTCGCGAATTCCTCGAACACGCCCGCCAGCACCGGCTCCAATGCCTGGAACACGTCTTCCTGCGTGACGAAGCTCATTTCGAAGTCGAGCTGATAGAATTCGAGGCTGCGATCGGCGCGCAGGTCCTCGTCGCGGAAGCACGGCGCGATCTGGAAATACTTGTCGAAGCCCGAGACCATCAGCATCTGCTTGAACATCTGCGGCGCCTGCGGAAGCGCGTAAAAGGTACCCGGATGCATGCGGCTGGGCACGAGGAAGTCGCGCGCGCCTTCGGGGCTGGATGCGGTCAGGATCGGAGTCTGGAATTCGGTGAATCCCTGCGCGATCATCCGCTGGCGCAGCGAGGTGATGACCTGCGAGCGCAGCATGATGTTGCGATGCATGACCTCGCGGCGCAGGTCGAGGAAGCGATATTTGAGGCGGATGTTCTCCGGATACTCCTCACCGCTGGCGACCGGCATCGGCAGCTCGTCTGCCGCGCTCTGGACGGTGATGGAGCGGGCGAACACTTCGATCTCGCCGGTCGGCAGGTCTGCGTTCACCGTCTCGGGCGTGCGCGCCTTCACGTCCCCGTCGATGGTCACCACCGATTCGGCGCGCAGCTTTTCGAGCACCGGCAGAGCGGGCGAATCTTCGTCCGCGACGATCTGGGTGATGCCGTAGTGATCGCGCAGATCGATGAACAGCACCCCGCCATGGTCGCGTTTGCGATGGATCCAGCCCGACAAACGGACGGTTTCGCCAACATTTTCGGCGGAAAGCTGTGCGCAAGTGTGGGAACGATAGGCGTGCATCTAATTTCTTGTCCTGTTTGGGTGTATGGCGCTAAGGGCGCGCCAACAGTTCGCTGAGCAGTTTCGCTCGCGGGATACGGGCGCGCTAACAGGGCAAGCATGGCGCTTTGTCAAGTGAAGCGAGCCTATGGGCCAGAACCCGAGGGCGGTACTCCGCCCAAAACGACAAGAAGACAAATGAAAATACATGATCTGATTACCACCACCGACAAGCTCGCGGAGCTGTGCGGGCGTCTCTCAAAATCCGATTTCGTTGCCGTGGACACCGAGTTCATGCGCGAGAACACCTATTGGCCCGAACTCTGCCTCGTTCAGATCGCAGACGAGAACGAAGCGGCCGCGATCGACCCGCTTGCCGACGGGATCGACCTCACCCCGCTGCTCGACCTGATGTGCGAGAACGAAGAGGTTCTCAAGGTCTTCCACGCGGGCGGGCAGGATGTCGAAATTATAGTCAATCTGACGGGCAAGACCCCGCATCCGGTCTTCGACACCCAGATCGCGATGATGGCAATCAGCCAGTCCGAACAGATCGGCTATGCCAACCTTGTCGATACGTGGCTCAATATCCAGATCGACAAGGGCGCCCGCTTCACCGACTGGAGCCGCCGCCCGCTCACCGATCGGCAGATCGAATACGCGATCGGCGACGTGACGCACCTGTCGAAGATCTTCCCCAAAATCCTGAAAAAGCTGATCAAGACCGATCGCGGCAACTGGCTCAACGCCGAGATGGACAAGCTCGCCGATGCGAGCAACTACATCATCGATCCCGACAAGAGCTGGAAGCGCATCCGTTCGCCGGGCCGCAATCCGCAGGTCCTCGGTCGGCTGAAGGCGCTCGCCGCGTGGCGCGAAGGCGAGGCGCAACACAAGAACATCCCGCGCGGCCGGATCATGCGCGACGAAACGCTCGCCGACATCGCCTCGCACCCGCCCAAGCAGCAGCGCGACCTCGCCAAGGTACGCGGCCTCTCGGCGGCATGGAAAGACAACGATATCGGCAAGCGGCTGATGAAGGTCATCGCCGATGCCGAACCGCTGCCCAAGGAAGAAATGCCGGCCAAAATGAAGCGCGGTGCGCCGCTGGGCCGCGAAGGTGCGCTGGTCGCCGACCTCCTGAAGCTGCTGCTCAAGATTCGCGCCCGCGAAATCGACGTTGCTGCTCGCCTTCTCACCCGCGCCGACGAGATGGAAGCACTGGCGGCCGGTGTGCGCGATCTCCAAGTGCTCGAAGGCTGGCGCTACGACGTGTTCGGCAAGGACGCGCTCGAACTGGTCGAAGGGAAGCTCGCCTTTGCGGTGCAGAACGGCAAGCTCAAGATGACGCATATCGACGACATGCAGGCCAGCATGGAAGAATCGCTGGCGGCGGAGTAACCCCGGTCGTCATTGCGAGCGAAGCGAAGCAATCCATCTCCGATGCGTCAGAACTTTCAGCCCGCTGTCTACATAATGGCAAATCGGAAGAATGGAGCGATCTATACCGGAGTAACGTCTGATCTCTTGAAACGCGTCTGGGAGCATCGCAAAGGCCAGATCGATGGCTTCACAAAGAGATATGGCTGCAAGACGCTGGCGTGGTTCGAGGTTCACTCGACAATGGATGCAGCTATCCAGCGCGAAAAACAGATCAAGGGTGGATCGAGAAAGAAGAAGATCGCGTTGATCGAGGAAGGCAACCCGGACTGGTTCGACCTGTTCGCCGATTTGAGTCGATAGGTGATGGATTGCTTCGTCGCCTTGCGGCACCTCGCAATGACGAAGTAAGGGAAGGTCAATGTCCACCTATCTCCCCACCATCAAGCAGCTGCAATATCTCGTCGCATTGCACGAGCACGGGCATTTCGGTCGCGCAGCGGATGCGAGCTTCGTGTCGCAATCGACCCTTTCCGCCGGCATTCGCGAGCTGGAATCGCTGCTCGGCGTGACGCTGGTCGAACGTTCGCGCCGCGTCGTGCGCTTCACCGCGCTGGGCGAGCAGGTGGTGGCGAAGGCAAACCGGCTGCTGCGCGAGGCGGAAGAGCTTTCCGACCTCGTGCAGGCTGCGGGCAAGCCGCTTTCGGGCCAACTGCGCATGAGCGTGATCCCGACCATCGCACCCTTCATGCTCCCACGCATCCTGCCGCGTCTCAAAAAAGAGCGTCCAGACCTGCAGTTGATGCTGCGCGAGGAGACCAGCCAAGACGCCATCGAGTCGCTTCAGCACGGGCGGGTCGATTGCGTGCTGCTGGCCCTGCCCTTCGACACAGGCGAAGTGGAGATGGAGCATATCGCGGACGATCGGCTGTTTGTGGCCTTCCCCAAAGACGATCCGCGCGATCCGCCGGACGAAATCCCGCCCGAGATGATCGATCAGGGGCGGCTTTTGCTGCTCGAGGACGGGCATTGCCTGCGCGAGCACGCGCTCGCCGCCTGCAACCGCTCCGAACTGCGCGCTTCGGCGAGCATGATCGGCACAAGCCTCCACACGCTGGTGCAGATGGTCGACAACGACCTCGGGCTGACGATGCTCCCTGAAATGGCGCTGGACGCCGGGATCTTGAACGGCACCGAAGTCGTCGCCCGTCCAGTCGAAAGCGACACGGCGAAGCGCGAAATCGCGCTGGTTTGGCGCAAGAATTCGCCAAGAGAGGCGGATTTCAAACTCTTGGCCGAGGAATTGCGGGCGGGTTAAGTTTGCCCTTCATTCGGCAGGTTCGTCTTCGTTACCATCACTTGAAAAATCCAGGCATAATTCTGCCCGATTTTTTGGTAATACTTCAGACCATAGGCAAACATAAGCCGATTTAGCTAATTTTCGCATAACTATTATTTCTGCGAAATATTGGCCGGGCTCGCACAATAATCAGAATTCCTGCCGGGGAGAGTGCGATGACTCAAGAAAAGCCGATTGAATCGAAAGAGCTGGAAAGCCGGCGCGGAATGCAGCTTTCGACGAGGAAAAGTTCTGCGACCGCGATCATCAAAGAAATCACGCTTCCTCCAGGCAGCGAGCTTTGCATTGCCCGCGACAAACGCCACCCCGATAGTTTCAAGCTGAAATGCCCGGTCGACCAAGAGGGTTTGCCGCCACGCGTGCGCCGCGAGGTAAAGGGCATCCAACTCGACAAGGAAATGATCGCACCGTTTCGCGATGTGCAGGAAATCGACGGGATGGTCCCCGATGGCAGCAAGATCGCCTTTCTGCCAAGCGAGGCAAAGCGCGAGCGTGTGCAGGAGCATCTCGATGCAACCCGCGTCGATGACGACGACGGGAAGAAACGGGAGAAAGGCGAAGATCGCGACCGAGGCGGTACGATTTTCGGCACCGATGATCGCTACCTGTTCAACGATCGATCCTTTCCATGGCGCACCACCGGATTGGTTCGGACTGCGGCCGGTCGCTGTTCGGGAACAATGATCGGACCCCGGCATGTGCTGACCGCCAGTCATTGCATCAACTGGACGAGCGGGGGCGGCGCGGGCTGGATTACTTTTACGCCCGGCTTTTTCGATGGTGACGAACCCTGGGGGGAATTCGCAGCCGTCCAGGTCGCTTATTGGCTGCAGGCCCCCGGATCGCTGACCGACCAGCAAACGGCATTCGACTATGCCGTGCTGATCCTTGAACAGTCGATCGGTGACGTCATCGGCTATCCCGGATACCGCACCTATGATGACGACTGGAACGGCGGAACGTTCTGGCAATATGTCGGCTATCCCGGCGAACTCGCCGGAGGTCAGCGTCCGGCATTCCAGAACGATTGCGTGATTTCTTCGGCACAGTCACAAAGTCTGAGCGGCAACAGCGCGCTTGTGCTTGGACACTTCAACGAATTCACTCCCGGGCAGTCAGGCGGTGCGGTGTGGGGCTGGTGGGGTAGCGAACCGTGGCCGCGCGTCGTTGGTGTCGGCAGCACCATCGGGAGCACTGCCGTTCAGACCCCGACCGGTTCGACGACCGGAGACAATGAGTATGGCGGTGGGTCCGCGCTATCCTCTTTGATCACATGGAGCCGCGCGAATTTCTAGCATCCGTCACGCTCGGCCATAGCTCGCTCAATCCATGTGTTTCAGACCGACGCGCAAGTAATCCCAGCCGGTGATGCAGGTCAGCGCGGCGGCCAGCCACAGGCTGCCCAGCCCGACCAGATGGATCCAGCTATCGGCAATCGTGCGGCATTCGTCGGCGAGCATCTGGCAAGGCGGGCCCTGCACTGCCCCGCCGAGGATCAGCGCGCCGAGCGCAACCAGCTGGAAGGTCGTCTTCCACTTCGCCAGCTTCGACACCGGCACCGACACCTGCAGCCCGCCCAGGAATTCGCGCAATCCGCTCACCGCGATCTCACGGATCAGGATGATCAGCCCTGCGATGACATGCATATCGCCCACATATGGCCCGCGCATGTATCCTTGCGCCGTCAGGATCAGGATTACGGTCGCGACCATGATCTTGTCCGCGATGGGATCGAGAAAGATGCCTAGCTTCGACACCGCCCCCTGCGCCCGCGCGAGATAACCGTCGAAAAAGTCGGTAATCCCGATCAGGCAGTAGAGCACGAAGCCGACCGCAAAGCCGAGCCGCCATTCGGGCCACCACAGGAAGAAGGCCAGCAGCGGCAATGCGAGAATGCGCGACAGCGTGAGAATGTTGGGCAGAGTCAACATGGTCTCCTCACGCTCTAACGCCCCTTTCGTCCGCGTAAAAGGCTCGCCTCAACGCTTGTGAACGCTCTTGTGAATGGCCTTGTGCCAGCCAGCGTGTGCGCTACATGGTGGAAACGAGGAGCGAGATCGACAGCCTGCCCATGACTACTTCGACGCGCCTCCTGGCCCGCAAGCGCTTTCTGCCGCTGATGGTCACCCAGTTTTTCAACGCCTTCAACGACAATCTCTACAAGACCGCCGTGGTCCTGTTCGTGGTCTATGAGATCTATTCCGACGAGAAGCAGGAAACGCTTTTTAGCGGTATCGCTTCGCTGCTTTTCATTCTTCCTTTCGTCCTCTTCTCGGCGCTCGCGGGGCAACTTGCCGACACGCACGACAAGGCCGCGATCATCCGCAAGGTCAAATTGTGCGAGATCGGCTGGGCCAGTCTCGGCGCATGCGGCCTCTTCATGGCCTGGCAGGGAATTGCGGTGCACAGTTTCGCAATCCCGCTCCTGCTTGCGGTGGTCTTTCTCGCCGCAGTGCAATCGGCCTTCCTGGGGCCGATCAAATACGCGATCCTTCCGCAGCATCTTAAGAAGGAAGAAGTTCTTCCGGGCACCGGCCTGATCGAGGCGGGAACCTACATCGCCATCCTTGCGGGGACGATCCTCGCGGGCTTCATGATCGACGCAATCGAGTATGCGATCGTATTCATCGTCCTAACCGCCTTTGTCGGGTATCTTTCGAGCCGCTTCGTTCCCGACGCCCCTCCGCACGAAGAGCAGATAGTGCATTTCCCGCTTCTGGAGCCCTATGCGGCCAAGGTCCGGAATCCGGTCTTGCGTTGGCTGGGCTACGCTCCGGTCGCAATCGCCGACCAAGTCGTGATGAGCTGGCGGTTGGTCAAACAAACCCACGACAACCGGGAAATCTGGCTCGCCATCGTCGCCATAAGCTTCTTCTGGACCATCGGCGCGGTGCTGTTCATCCAGTTCCCGCCCTTGGCAAAGAACCAGCTGCTGGCGACACCCGAAGTGGCAAGCCTGTTTCTCGTGATTTTTTCGGTCGGCATTGCGGTTGGATCGGTGGCGATCAACACGCTCCTGAAAGGCGAGGTTTCGGCCCGTTACGCCCCGGTTTGCGTCGTGATCATGGGTTTATTCCTGCTCGGATTCTACTTCATTTCGCGGGCCTGGGTCCCCAATCCGGCACAGGAGCTCCTGCCGATCGAAGAGTGGATCCTCGAACCGCTGGCAATACCCATCTCGATCACGCTCCTCGGCATATCGACAGCTGGCGGGATGTTCGTCGTCCCGCTCTATGCCTTCCTCACCACCCGCTGCGCGCCAGACGCCGCCTCGCGCACGATTGCGGCGAACAATATCGTCAACTCGCTTTCGATGGTCGCCGGTTCGGGGATTGCGATTGGGATGGCGGCGCTTGGCATTCCGGTTGCCGAGCAGTTGCTGCTTGCAACCGCGATGACGGTGATCTCTGCGTGGCTTGGCAAACTGCTGCACAATGCCGAGCGCGACGCCTTCAATGCCGCCTCGCCCGAGGAGCAGGCCGCGCGTTCCTAGAAGATGAAGACGAGAACGGCTGCGGTCGCTGCAACGTAAACGCTGGCGAAGCCGCGAACGTCTTCGGCGGTCAGCCGCCAGAGCGACTCCGCCGGAATGTCGTAAAGGTCTTCCTTCACATGCGGCGGCAGGCTCGCGCGGAAGGGGTGGCGGCTCGTCTCATCGGTGAGGACCAGGTTGCGGCGCATGTTCGACCTTTCTTCGGTGTCCGCGCCGCTTCTTCGGGGCGACGCTCTTGTTGACCTTGCTTTCCGGATTAAGACTTTCTTAACGTTTTGCGAGCTTCGGCTTGCCGGGTGTCGCAGGCCGGGACAGAACAGCGGCGACGCTAACCATGTCGATGCCGCCAAACGCCGGTTTGCCTCCGCGACGCGCCGTCGCTAAGCGCCGCAGACGGATCGGAAAGAACGGGAGAGTCGGGACGTGGGCGACACCAAGAGCGCTGCTGAATTGCTGGTCGAATGCCTCGCCGAACAGGGGACCGACCGGATCTTCACCGTCCCCGGCGAAAGCTTTCTCGCGGTGCTCGACGCGCTGCACGACTCTACCGGGATTGAGACCGTTGTGTGCCGACAGGAAGGCGGAGCGGCCTTCATGGCGTGTGCCGACGGGGCGATGAGCGCGGCCGACACACTGCGTCCGGGTGTCGCCTTCGTCACCCGCGGCCCCGGCGCGACCAACGCCAGCATCGGTGTGCATGTTGCGCATCAGGATTCGCAGCCGATGATCCTGTTCGTCGGCGATGTCGCGCGCGGGATGCGCGATCGCGAAGGCTTCCAGGAGGTCAATTTCGAGGCGTTCTTCGGACCCATTTGCAAATGGGCGGCGCGGATCGACGATCCTGCGCGAATCCCCGAATACGTTGCGCGCGCCTATTCCGTGGCGATTAGCGGCAGGCCCGGACCGGTGGTGATCGCGCTCCCCGAAGACATGCTGTGCGATCCGGTCGATCCCGCCCTCGCCCCGCGTCCTGCCGCCACTCGTCCCGCGCAGGCCGTCTGCCCCGACGCGATGCAGACGCTGTTCGGCCTGATCGCCGATGCCGCAAGCCCGATCGCCATTATCGGCGGCGCGGGGTGGAACCTGAAGGCGCGCGAACATTTCCAGCAATTCGCGGAGAGTATCGGCCTGCCCGTTGCCACGGCATTCCGCCGCCAGGACGCAATTGCGCCATCATCGCCGGTCTACGCCGGCAATCTCGGCTACGGTCCCAACCCCAAGCTGGTGCAGCGGGTGAAAGACGCCGATCTCGTAATCGCGGTGGGTGCGCGGCTCGGTGAGGCAACCACCGACGGCTACACGGTCCCGACACTCGAACATCCCGGGCAGTTGCTGGTCCATATCCACCCGGATCCCGACGAGCTCGGGCGGGTGTACAAGACCGACCTCGCGCTCGCCTGCTCGGTCGATGAGTTCGCCGAGAGCGCCGCGCTGTGGGAAGACCATTCGATCATCCCCTTCGACGCAGGGGCCGATGCGCATCGCGAGTGGGAGGAATGGGCCACCGCCTCGCTACAAGGGGAGCGGCCGACACTCGACATGGCGGCGTGTGTCGCGGCGATGCGCGAGGCGCTGCCCGCCGACACGATCGTGTGCAACGGCGCGGGCAATTTCGCCGGATGGTGGCATCGCTACTGGCGCTATGACGGCTATCCTACACAGCTTGCGCCCACTGCGGGGGCGATGGGATATGGCATCCCCGCTTCGGTCGCCGCCGCGCTTCGCTATCGCGACCGCACCGTAGTCGCGGTGGCAGGCGACGGCGATTTCCTGATGAACGGACAGGAACTGGCCACCGCCGCGCAGTCGAGTGCCAACCTGCTGGTGCTCGTAGTCGACAACGGTGCCTACGGGACGATCCGCATGCACCAGGAGCGCGAATATCCGAGCCGGGTCTCGGGCACACAGCTTTCGAACCCCGATTTCGCCTTGTTCGGAGCCGCATTCGGCGCGTGGAGCGCCACTGCGACCACCACCAACGAATTCACTGCCGCACTCGCCGAGGCGCGGGAACGCGTCGGTCTGCGCCTGATCCACATGAAGATCGATATCGAACAGCTTGCCGCCAGCGGCGCCACGGTCAGCGGACTGAGGGCGAAAGGCTGAGGCCCGGAGTTTGAGTTCTAACCCTCGGCCATCTTGCAGATCAGGTCCCATTCCTCGGGCTTGATCTTCGCAACCGACAGTCGCGACAGGCGGACGAGTTCGCAATCGGCCAGCTTGGGCTCCGCCTTGATCTGCTTCAGGGTCACCGGATTGTCCAATTTACGCTTGGGTTTGACCTTCACCGCGGCCCATTTGCCGGTCTCGTCGGTGGGATCGGTAATGCCGGCAACACTGATGGTCACGATGCCGACGATCTCCAGCCCTTCGCGCGAATGGTAGAAGAAAGCCTCGTCTCCGACCTCCATTGCCGCGAGATTGTTCTTGGCGAGGTGGTTGCGAACGCCGTCCCACGTTCCCTCCTTCTCGGCCACGAGATCGTCCCAGCTGTATTTGAAGGGTTCCGATTTCATCAGCCAGTAATTCGGGGTGGATTTGGCCATCACAGCTCTCCTTGTCCTGTCATCCGCTCGATCGTTAACCGCTACGGGGCCTAGCCACGCTGCGCTTGCGCTTCCACCCCCCAAGGCTGCGTTTCCGGGCGATTAACCCGATTTTTATAGCCGTCCGGCATACGGTTTCGAGAGTCGCCTCCGTTCGCGCGGGGGTATGATGCATTGGGGGTGCACCGCGCGCTTCGGGGACAATTGACGGTGGCAGAAGCAAAGCACGAAACAAAGCTCGGGACCGCCGAGAAAGACCTGGTCGCGCTGGGGATCGCGACCGCTGCGATTATCCTGTTCGTCGGTACCGGCGGCTCCGTTCTTCCAAGCGTGGTCGCCACGCTTACCGGCGAAGGGCAAGGGCCGGACAAGCTTCTGGTCAATGCCTTGCTGCTGAACATCGCCCTGATCATCTTCGGCTGGCGTCGCTATCGCCAGCTCACCCACGAGATTTCGGAGCGCAGGCGGGCCGAAGCCCACGCCCGCAAATTGGCCGAAATCGATCCGCTCACCGGCTGCCTCAACCGACGCAGCATGGCCGATGCCACCAACAGGCTGCGCGAGAGTGCGAACGCCAGTGACCGGGCTGTCGGCTATGCCATGATCGATCTCGATAACTTCAAGCAGATCAACGACATGCACGGCCATTCGATCGGCGATCAGGTGCTCGTCCAGCTTTCGGAACGGATGCGGGAACAGCTACCGAATGATGCTGTGCTCGCTCGCCTCGGCGGGGATGAATTCGCGTTTGTAGTGGCCTACGATCCCGAAAACCGCGCGCGGATCGATGAGCTTGTGATCCGGCTGTTCGACAACGCGATACTGCCGTTCCGGCTGGGTTCGCTGGTGATCGATGCGACGATGTCGATCGGTATCGCGACCGATTACGACGAAAACGGCGTCAACCCGATGGTGTGCGATGCCGCGGCGTTGATGCACCGCGCCGACATCGCGATGTACCACGCCAAGAAGCAGGGCAAAAACCGCTATTTCTGGTTCGAGCCGAATATGGAAACCGAACTGCGTTTCCGGAACCAGCTCGAAGCGGGCCTCCGCGCCGGTCTCGAGAACGGCGAATTCCTCCCCTGTTACGAACAACAGGTCGATCTCGAAACCGGAGATCTTGTGGGGTTCGAAATGCTGGCGCGCTGGCACTCGCCACAACTCGGCGTCGTCGGCCCCGAGCTGTTCATCCCGATCGCCGAGGAAATCGGGCTGATCACCGACATCTCGGAACGATTGCTCGAGCGCGCACTGGAAGATGCAGGCAAATGGGATGAACGCCTTACCTTGTCCGTCAACATCTCGCCGGTGCAACTGCGCGATCCATGGTTTGCTCAAAAGCTGCTGAAGCTGCTCCTCACCCATAACTTCCCGCCACATCGCCTCGAAATTGAAGTCACGGAGAGCTGCCTGCACGACAATATCGGCATGGTCCGCTCGCTGATCACCAGCTTGCGCAACCAGGGCGTACGCGTGAGCCTCGATGATTTCGGCACGGGCTATTCGAGCCTGGAACAGCTGCGTTCACTGCCGTTCGACCGGATAAAGATCGATAGGTCCTTCGTGCAGGAACTGCGCGATGCAAACGGCAACAGCTGCATCGTCGATGCAATCGTCTCGCTCGGGCGCGGGCTCGACATGCCGATCACGGTCGAAGGGATCGAGAGCGAGGAAATCCTCCAGGCGCTCAAACGCCTAGGCGAGCTGAAGGGACAGGGCTATTTCTACGGCAAGCCGGAGACCGCCCACGAGGTCCTTGATCGCCTACGCAAGATCGACATGCTGCGCCTCTCTGAAGAGCCGTCCGAGGCCGACGTCGATCGCGATACCGAAACCACCAATCTCGAGCTGCCTCGCCGCGCGCAAAACTGAGGCGAGGCTAACAGGCCGAGCCTGCGCACTAGACGCCGCGCAGATGGGTGCATAGATGCGCGTGGCTATGCGCGTTTCCTTCATCAAGATGCACGGACTGGGCAATGATTTCGTCGTGCTCGACGCGCGCGTCGAGGCCGTGCCGGAAGTTACACCGCAAATTGCACGGGCGATTGCCGATCGGCGCGAAGGGATCGGATGCGATCAGGTGATCCTGCTCGAACCAAGCGACAGCCAAGCGTTCCGGATGCGGATCTTCAATGCCGATGGCGGAGAAGTGGAAGCCTGCGGCAACGCCAGCCGCGCGGTCGCGATGCTGCACGGCGAACCCGCGACGATCGAGACGGCAGGCGGGGCGATCAGTCTGGAGCCAGCCGAGGGCGGCGCGAGCGTAGATATGGGCAGGCCGCGTTTTGGCTGGGACGCGATCCCGCTGGCCTACGCTATGGACACCGCCGCAATGCCGGTCGGTTGGGACGAATTGCAAAGCCCGATGGCGGTCAATGTCGGCAACCCGCATTCGGTCTTCTTCGTCGAAGATGCGGACACGATCGATCTCACCACGCTTGGCCCCGCAATCGAAACCGATCCGCTGTTTCCGGAGCGCGTCAACGTCAACGTCGCAAGCCTTGTAGGCGATAACCATCTGAATTTGCACGTGTGGGAGCGCGGCGCCGGCCTCACCCGCGCTTGCGGAACCGGAGCCTGCGCCACAGCCGTCGCGGCGATCCGAAAACGGCTGGCCGAGAGCCCCGTAACCGTCACCCTGCCCGGCGGCGATCTCACCATAGAATGGAGCGAAGGCGGCTCGATCAGGATGACCGGCCCGGCAACCGAAGCGTACCGCGGCTCGTTCGAGTGGGACGACTTCGCGTGAAGCCTGAAGTCATCTCGCTGGGCTGCCGTCTGAATATCGCCGAGAGCGAGCGCATGCGCGCGATGCTGTCGAATGCTGGCGATGTGGTGGTTGTCAATTCCTGCGCGGTCACCTCCGAAGCCGTGCGACAGACCCGGCAGGCAATCCGCAAAGCCCGCCGCGCCCGGCCCGATGCCCGCCTGATCGTCACCGGATGCGCCGCCGATATCGAGCGCGAGCAGCTTGCCGACATGCCCGAAGTCGATGGCCTGATCGCCAACGAGCGCAAGCTCGATCCGCGTGCATGGAACGTCCCCGCTGACACAGCCCCGCTCGCTCCGACCAAGACGCGCGCCTTCATCGCGGCCCAGAACGGTTGCGACCACGATTGCACCTTCTGCGTCATCCCGCAGGGACGCGGAAAGAGCCGTTCGCTGTCAATTGCCGAGGCGCTTTGCGAGGTCGAGCAGCACCTCGATCTCGGCGCAAAGGAGGTGGTGCTGACGGGCGTAGACCTCACCAGCTGGGGGCACGATTTGCCGGGCGAGCCGACGCTGGGTGCGCTGGTGCAGGCGATCCTCGATGCCTTCCCCTCTCTCGCCCGCCTCCGCCTTTCCTCTCTCGACGGGGTCGAGATCGACGAGGCACTATTCGACCTGTTCGCCGACGAAATGCGGGTGATGCCGCACCTGCATCTCTCGCTCCAGCACGGCGCCGACCTGATCCTCAAGCGCATGAAGCGCCGCCATTTGCGCAAGCACGCTGTCGATCTTGTGCTCGCTCTAAAGGAGCGTCGTCCCGAGATCGCTGTCGGTGCGGACCTGATGGCCGGCTTCCCGACGGAAACCGATGAACATCACGCCGGAAACCTCTCGATCATCCGCGAACTCGCGATCGTGCACGGCCATATCTTTCCCTTCTCGCCCCGCCCGGGGACTCCCGCCGCGCGCATGCCGCAACTCGATCGCTCCGTGATCAAGGCCCGCGCCGCCGAACTGCGCGAAGCCGTCGCCGACGAGCGCGCCAAGTGGCTCGCCGCGCTTGTGGGCGAAACGCTCCCCGTCCTCGCCGAGCGCGACGGGACCGGCTATGCGCCGAACTACGCCCGCGTCGATCTTCCAGAAGGAACGCACGCGGGCGAGATTGTGAGTGTGACGGTGCGCGGCATCGAGGAAGGCCTGCTGGTATGAGCGAGACAAGCTGGACCGACCGCTTGCTCGGCGGATTTCGCAAGACCTCCGACCGGTTGAGCGAGAATCTCACCGGGCTCGCCGGTGGCGGCAAGCTCGACGACGCAACCCTCGACGATATCGAGGACGCGCTGATCGTGTCCGATCTCGGGCCCTCGGCTGCCTCGCGGATCCGCGAAAAGCTCGCCGAGAAGCGCTTCGGCGCGGAAATCACGCAAACCGAACTGAAAGAGGCGGTGGCCGATGAGATCGCGGAGATCCTCCGCCCCGTCGCCAAGCCGCTCGAAATCACCGCCTTCCCGCGTCCGCAGGTAATCCTCGTCATCGGCGTCAATGGTTCGGGCAAGACCACCACCATCGCCAAACTCGCGCACCTGTTCCAGGAAGACGATTATGGCGTGCTGCTGGCGGCGGGCGATACTTTCCGCGCCGCGGCAATCGGCCAGCTTGCGACATGGGCGGAGCGCGTCGGCGTCGATCTCGTGCGCGGGCCGGAGGGCGGCGATCCGGCAAGCATCGTGTTCGATGCGGTCAAGCAGGCGACCGATACCGGGATCGACGCGCTGATCGTCGACACCGCCGGGCGGCTACAGAACAAGAAGGAGCTGATGGACGAGCTGGAGAAAATCCGCCGCGTTCTCGGCCGGCTCAATCCCGAAGCCCCGCACGACGTCGTGCTCGTGCTCGATGCCACCAACGGCCAGAACGCGCTGTCGCAGATCGACGTGTTCAAGGAAGTCGCCGGCGTCACCGGCCTGATCATGACCAAGCTCGATGGCACCGCGCGCGGCGGCGTTCTGGTTGCGGCGGCCGAGCAATATGGCCTGCCGATCCATGCCATCGGCGTCGGCGAAAAGATGGAAGACCTGCGCCCGTTCGATCCGGACCTGGTGGCGCGCGTCATCGCGGGAGTCGCCTGATGACCGAGGAAAACGGAGCCGTACAGACCAAGCCGAAGTCGAGTTGGCTCAACATCGCTGTCGATTACGGTCCGCTGGCGATCTTCCTGCTGGTCTTCAAGCTTTATCCTGTCCCGCCCGATACCCAGCTCGGCGACATCGCCCCGGTCATTTACGGCACCGTGGCCTTCATGATCGCCGCAGTGATCGCGCTCGGCTTCAGCAAGTTCAAGCTCGGCCATGTCTCGCCGATGCTGTGGCTTTCGACCGTGCTCATCGTCGGCTTCGGCGGGTTGACGATCTGGCTCCAGGACGAACGCTTCATCCAGTTCAAGCCGACCGCGATCTATGTGATGTTCGGTTTGCTTCTGATCGGTGGATGGCTGCGCGGAAAGGCGCTGCTCCAGATCCTGCTCGAAGCGGCATTCGAGGGCGTGGACAAAGAGGGCTGGCTCAAGCTCTCGCGCAACTGGGGCCTGTTCTTCTTTCTGCTCGCAGGGCTCAATGAAGTGCTGGTGCGGGTGATGGATTTCGAAGGCTGGCTGTGGGCCAAGTTCTGGGTTTTCATGCCGCTTTCCTTCCTGTTCACCTTCACCCAGATCCCGATGCTGCTGAAACACGGGCTGGATGTGGGGCAGGAAGAGGAAGTGGTGAAGAACGAGCCGCCGCCGGGATGAGGAGCTGGGGTCCATTTGACACCTGACGCCACGGGCGTATTGTAGGGGTAATTCGGCGAGCGCGTGTCGGGTCCAGCTACCCCTCCGCGCTCGCCGTGTTGATTCACCCACACAGCGCAAAGCCACCGGACCGGAACATTGCCGCGCCCGGCGCACTGTGTTATCTCAATAATACAGCAAGGAGAGACCCAATGGTCCAATCGCGCATTCACATCGGCGATGTCGGCAAGCTCGTTCAAAAGGTGATCGACGACTGGCGCTTTGCCGAACGCAAGGCTGTGCGCGATCGCCTGCGGGACTTCGAGGAACGGTTCGAGAAACTCAAATCGCGCGAGCCCCATCCGGACACCGACAGCTTCCGGGAACGCCTGCAACAGTCCTTCGATGAATTCGCCAGCCGCGTTGACGCCAAATATGCGATGATCGACGAAGCCCACCGGCAGATGACCGAATTCGTCGATCAGCGCGGGCGCACGGAAAATTAGCGCGCTCGCCTAAATCTCCACCTGGCTCCCGAGCTCCACAACACGGTTGGTCGGGAGCTTGAAGAAGTCCATCGCGCTCGCCGAATTGCGCAGCAGCCAAGCGAAGATCTTTTCACGCCAGATCGGCATTCCCGGCTTGTCGCTCGGGAGCAGCGTCTGACGGGAGAGGAAGAAGCTCGTGTGCATCATGTCGAATTCGCCGCCGCAGCGCTCCATTTTCTTGAGCCCCATCGGCACGTTGGTCTCTTCCATGAAGCCGTATCGCAGCACCGCGCGGTAGAATCCGTCGCCCATATCGGTGTAATCGCAGCGCGCCTCGGGATCGACATAGGGCTCGTCCGCGATCTCCACAGTCAGGATCACCACGCGTTCGTGCAGCACCTTGTTGTGCTTGATGTTGTGCAGCAGCGCCGAAGGAACGCCGGCGGTACTGGATGCCATGAAGATCGCCGTGCCCGGCACCCGCAGCGCGGAGTTCTTGGCCGATTTGGCGAAGATTTCCATCGGCAGCGCAACTTCGCTCATCCGCTCGCGCATCAGCTTGCGTCCGCGCGCCCAGGTGGTGAGGAGGGTGAATGCGATAAAGCCGACCATAAGCGGGAACCAGCCGCCTTCGGGCACCTTGGTAAGGTTCGCTGCGAAATAGGCGCCGTCGACGATCAGGAAGACCAGTACGACCGGCAGCGCGTACCACCATTTCCACTTCCAGACACCAACGAACAGCACCGCCATCAGCAGCGTGTCGATCGTGACGGCGCCGGTCACCGCGATGCCGTATGCACTCGCGAGGTTCGACGAGTTCTGGAACGTCAGCACAAGGATGATCACAGCCACCATCAGCGCCCAGTTGATGAACGGGATGTAGATCTGGCCGCCTTCGGTCTCGCTGGTGTGGAGGACATTCAGGCGCGGAATGAAGCCCATCTGGATTGCCTGGTGGGTGATCGAGAACGCGCCCGAGATCACCGCCTGGCTGGCAATGAAGGTTGCCACCGTCGCGAGGAACACCAGCGGCAGGCGCCATTCCTCCGCAGCGAGGAAGAAGAACGGGCTCTGGATCGCCTGTGCGGCCTGCTCCGGCGGAAGGCCGATGATCATCGCACCCTGCCCGAAATAGTTGAGCAGCAGGCACGGCATGACGAAGCCGAACCAGCTCAGGCGCATCGGGCCGCGGCCGAAGTGGCCCATGTCCGAATACAGCGCTTCCGATCCCGTCACCGCAAGAACGACCGAACCGAGCGCGAGGAAGGCGAGCGTGCCGTCGAGGATAAAGAAATTGACCGCGTGGTAGGGGTTCAATGCCCACAGGATCTCGGGCGTATTGACGATCTGCCACAGGCCCATTCCCGCAATCACGGTGAAATAGACGATCATGACCGGGGCAAACAGCGCCCCGACCTTGGCCGTCCCGCGTTTCTGCAGCACGAACAGGAAAACCAGCAGCGCGAGTGCGATCGGGATCACGAACTGCTGGAGACCGGCATCGACCACGGTGAGGCCTTCGACCGCCGAGAGCACCGAAATCGCCGGGGTGATCATCGAGTCGCCGTAGAACAGCGAGGTCGCGAACACGCCGAGCAGGACCGCAAGCCAGCCATATTTCGACTTCGAGATGCTGCGTGAAATCAGCGCGACGAGCGCGAGCGAACCGCCCTGCCCCTTATTGTCCGCGCGCATCAGGATCGTGACATACTGGATCGCCACGACCAGCGTCATCGACCAGAAGATCAGGCTGATGACGCCGAGCACATGCGCCTGGTCGAGCGCGAGCGGATGCGGACCGACGAAGGTCTCGCGGAAGGCATAGAGCGGACTGGTGCCGATGTCGCCGAAGACGATACCGATCGCACCGACAGCCAGAGCGGCCTTGGTGCCGCTGTGACCCGATCCCCCGGAATGGGACCCGTCCGCCGATGCTGTCGCTGTGTCGCTCATTGCAAATGGATTTCCCGATTCCCGGTACTGCCCTCAAACGTGCGGCGTGGCACGCGGTGAAATGCGGCTTCCCGCAAGGCGGCGGGCCCTAGCACCGCATTTTCGCACCTGCAACAATGCACATGCATCTCCCTTATCGCAGCATCGGCGCGTTGGCGATCATCTGGTCGACTTGCGCGAGCCGGGCCTCAAGATCGCTCCGCCAAGGCGCATCCTCGGGCGAGCGTTCCAGCAGGTCGTTCCAAACGGTCCGCGCCTTGCGTAGCTCGCCCGATCGCGCGAGCGAAAAGCCGAGGAAGAAATCACCCGCAGGATTGGACGGATCGATGGCCCGCGCACGGTCATAAGCTTCTTCTGCCGCCGGGGTGACGAAACCGTCGGCATGGGCCGTCAGCGCCATCGCGAGCGCGAGCCAGCCTTCGAGGTAGTTGGGATTTTCGGTCAGACCCCGCCGGAGCAGGCCCGCCGCGTCGCCAAACTGTCCCTTCCGGGCGAAAGCATCCGAGGTAACAAGAAAATTCGGCTTTGGCCGCGTCTCGTCGAACAGCGATTTCCGCGCTTCGATCATGGCTTCGCCGGAGCGTGGCTCTGCGGGCATGGCCGCCTTGGGGCTGCCATGCTGCTCGGGCGAGCCCTGCCAGGCATAGCCTGCAAGACCGAACAACAGCACCGATCCGAACAGCATGAAGCCTTCGCGCGGAAGCCGCATGATGAATGCGGCAAGCGCGAAGGCGAACAGCGCGAGCGACAGGACCGCGAGCCAGCCGGCCATTACGATGCATCCCCGCTATCGTCCGGAACACGCCTGAGGCGGCGAAGCATGACGAATCCGGCGATCAGGACCAGCAGGAGCGGGACAGCAAAGAGCGGCCACGTCGCCGCGCTCACCTCCGGCTGGTAACTGACATAGTCGCCATACCGGTCGATCAGCCAGGCGCGAACCTCTTCGGGTTCCTCCCCGGCGAGGATGCGGGTGCGGACCTGGTGGCGCATATCGCCCGCCATGGGTGCATCGCTGTCGTGGATGCTCTGCGACTGGCATTTGAGGCAACGCAGCGTCTCCATCAGCTCGGTCGCTTTCGCCTCGAGCTCGGGATCGTCGAGTTGCTTGTAGGCATAGGGCGCAGGCGGCATGTCGTCCTGCGCCGCAAGCGGCAGCGCAAACAGCGCCAGAAGCAGGGCGAGAAGAACACGCATCAGCGCACGTCCTCGAGGATTTCCAGAAGCTCGGGCACATCGTCCTCGCGAATATCGCCGATATGCTGGTGGCGGATATTGCCCTGGGCATCGATCACGAAGGTTTCCGGCACGCCGGCCGCCCCGATTTCGATCTGCAATTGCGAAATGTCGTCCGCGCCTATCCGTGAGTAGGGATTGCCGTGGCGCTCGAGGAACTCGGCAACGTCCTCGGGCTTGTCGCGGATCGCGATGCCGACGATTTCGACGCCTTCTTCCTTGAGCGCTTCGAGCTGCGGAGCTTCCGCAATGCACGGCAGGCACCAGCTCGCCCAGATATTCAGCAGCTTGGGCTCGCCGCCGACGAAGTCCGCACGCGCAGCGCCCGGGATTCCATCGGTTGCCGGAGGCAGGTCGAATTCGGGCAGCGGACGATCGAGCATCCCCGATGGGACGGTCTCGTTCCGGCCTTCGACCAAAATGTATCCGGCAAGTCCGGCAAAGAACAGGAACAGCGCGAGAGGGATGAAGAAGACGGGGCGCATCAGGCGGGCTCCGATTGGGTGGCTTGGGCAAGCGCAGCCTGATCCTCGCGGCGCACCTTGCCCTTGCGAACGGCGGCGCGGCGTTTGAGATCGACCCGCACGCGGCCGATGATCGCAAGGAGTCCGCCGAGCGAGATCAGCAGGCCGCCATACCAGATGAAGGTCACGAAAGGCTTCCACCAGACGCGCAGCTGCCAGCGGGTGTTGCCCTGCTCGTCGACCCCGGCCTCATCCCCGATCACGACGTAAAGCTGCCCGTCCCAACGGGTGATGAGCGCGCTTTCGCTGGTGGATTGCGCAGGAGCCCAGAAGCTGCGCGCTTGCGGCGTGACGAGTGTCGGCGCACCATCTCCCCGCGAAGCCGCAACGCGGGCTTCGATCGCAGTCCAGTTGGGCCCGGCCACCGGATCGACGCCTTCGAGCGTGACGGTCCAGTCGCCGATCTGCTCGCTTCCGCCGGGTGCGACCGCTGCGAGCCGCTCCTGCGTGAAGGCGCTCTCGCTTGCCATGCCGAACAGCGCGACCGCGACCCCGAAATGGGCGAGGACCATGCCCCACACCGCCGTCGGCACGCGCGACAGCTTGCGACCGCGCAGGGGCAGGAACGCAGCGACGCCGAGCGCGAATGCAAGCGCCAGCCCGAGCGCGGGAAGAATTGAAGCCTCGAGCAGCATTGCGGCGATGACGACGAAAACGACGAGGATCGCGGCAATGATCGCCAGCTCCCGCCTGATCCGGCCCGGGCTGTCCTGCTTCCAGCGCAGCAGCGGGCCGACCGCCATCACCAGGAACATCGGAATCGCGAAGATCGCGCTCGCCGGATTGAAATACGGAGGCCCGACGGAAACCCGAACGCCGAACGCCTCGGTCAACAGCGGATAGAGCGTGCCGAGCAATACGATGGCGAGGATCGCGGACAGCATCACGTTGTTGAACACCAAAGCGCCCTCGCGGCTCGTCGCCGAGAAGCGCTTGCCCTCCGCGATCGAACCGGCGCGCATCGCGAAGATCGCCAGGCTGCCACCGATATAAAGGCCGAGCAGCACCAGGATGAAGGTTCCGCGTTCCGGATCGACAGCGAAGGCATGCACGCTGGTGAGCACGCCCGATCGCACGAGGAAGGTGCCGAGCATGCTCATCGAGAAAGCAAGCACGCCGAGCATGATGGTCCAGGTCCGCAGCGCATCGCGCGCGGCGAGCACACTCACCGAATGGAGCAAGGCGGTCGCGGCGAGCCATGGCATCAGCGAGGCGTTCTCGACCGGATCCCAGAACCACCAGCCGCCCCAGCCGAGCTCGTAATAGGCCCAGTAGGACCCCGCCGTGATCCCGAGCGTGAGGAACACCCATGCGAACAACACCCACGGGCGCATGACCTTGGCGAAATCGGGATTGACCTGCCGCGTGATCAGCGCGCCCATGGCGAGGCTGAACGCGACCGACAGGCCGACATAACCGATGTAAAGCGTGGGCGGGTGGATCGCGAGGCCGATATCCTGCAGCAGCGGATTGAGCCCCGTCCCTTCCGCCTGTGGCACCGGCAGCCGCTCGAACGGGTTGGAAGAGAGCAGCAGGAAGACATAGAAGCCCAGCGCGATGAAGCCCTGCACGCCCAGCGTCGCCGACATCGTGTACTCGGGCAGTCGCCGCTCAAGTCCCGCGAGCAAACCGCCGCACAGCGCCAGCACCGCAACCCACAGCAGCATCGAGCCTTCGTGGTTCCCCCACGTGCCGGTCAGCTTGTAGATGAAGGGCTTCATCGAATGCGAATTGTCCGCGACCAGTTTGATCGAAAGATCGGTTATCGCGAACGCCCAGAGCAGCAGGAAAAACGCCAGAACAGCGAGCACCGCCTGAATGATCGCCGCCGGTCGGGCATAGATCGCAAGCGCTTGCGCCTGCGCGTCATCGCGCTTCAGCCCGAAAGCGCCCGAAATCATCTGCAGCACTGCCAGCGCAGTCGCGAGCCACAAGGCGGCGTGTCCGAGTTCGGCGATCATGCCCGCTCTCAGTCCAGCCCAACAGTGGTGTCTTCGGCGTAATCGGCGGCCTGGTGGCCTTCGAGCCCTTCGAGTTCGCGAGGAATATAGTTCTCGTCGTGCTTTGCCAGCAGGTTCGTGGCCACGAACACGCCATCGGGGCCGAGACTGCCTTCGGCGACGACGCCCGATCCTTCGACGAACAGGTCTGGCAGGATCCCGCTGTAGCGGACCGGAACGGTGCTCGCTTCATTGCCTGTGACGATGAAAATGACGGTAATCCCGTCGGCCTGCGTTTCGATCGATCCCGGCTGGACCATACCGCCGAGCCGCACGGCCTGTCCGACCGCAGGCGGTTCGGCCGCCATCTGCTCGGGCAGGTAGAAATAGTTCGCCTGGTTGCGCAGCGCCCACGCCGCGATGAGCCCCGCGGCGACGATCGCGAGCAGGGCGAAGACGACCAGCGTCAGGCGTTGATGCTTGGCCTTCACTGTCCAGTCCTCTGGCGCTTTACCTCGTCACGGCGCTTCTCGGCCTTGCGCATCGCCTGCCAGCTCCACGCCGCCAGCACTGCCAGTCCGCCCAGCCCGATGGCGTAGGCAGCGATGACGAAATCCCAATGATCGAGCGCCTCGCGCATCATGCACCCTCCGCCAGCGGCGCGGCCGCACGGGGCGCATCGTCATCCAGCGCACGGCGGCGCAGGCGCGCTTCGACCTGCTGCTCGGCGATCAGCGCGCGCATCCGCATCAGCACGATCCCTCCGAACAGCAGCGAGAATCCAAGCACGGCGACGAGCAGCGGCCACAGATACACCCCGTCGATCGCGCTCTTGCCCACGGTGATACTCGGCGGTTGGTGGAGAGAGTTCCACCACACGACCGAGCGGTTGATGATCGGAATGTTGATCGCGCCGACGATCCCGAAGATCGCGGCGATCTTCGTCGAACCGCCTTCGCGCGCGGTCGCCTGCGACAGCGCGATGTATCCTGCGTAGAGGAACAGCAGCACCAGCATGCTGGTAAGCCGCCCGTCCCATTCCCACCAGGTCCCCCAGGTCGGGCGCCCCCAGATCGAACCGGTCGCGAGGCAGATCGCCGTGAAGGTCATTCCCGGCACCGCGATCGCGCGCGCCGCGACATTTGCCAGCGGGTGTTTCCAGATCAGCAGCGCCGCGCTCGAAATCGCAATTCCGGCCCATCCCCCCATGCCGAGCCAGGCGGCAGGCACATGGATGAACAGGATGCGCACGCTGTCTCCCATCAGCCGGTCGGGCGGGACCAGCGCCACGCCCCACGCCACCGCGCCGAGCGACAGCAGCAGCCCGCTCCAGAACAGGAGCGGCATCAGCCACTTCGCGAGCGACAGGAAGCGTTTGGGGTTGGCGTAAATATGCATGCGGTGATCCGTGCGCGCCGTTTTAGACGCCCCCACGCTGCCCGCAAGGGCGCAAATTGTGCAAGGGCCGGTGCGTCAACCGCGTCCGATCAGTTCCTGTGCCATCCGGTCGGCGACGACATCCGGCGAAACGCTCTCGGCCTCGCTGGCACTCCAGATCGCTTCGAGGCGGCCGGGGATCTGTTCGAGCAGGGTGTGCACTTCGGCGACGTCGGCGGCCCGACCGTCGCGGCGCGCAAGATATTCGGTGCCGACCGACATGATCCCGCCTGCGTTGATCACGTAGTCGGGCGCGAACAGGATACCGCGTTCGAACAGCTTCTGCCCGTGCTGCGGACGCGCCAGCTGGTTGTTTGCGCCGCCGGCGACGATGGCGCAATCGAGCGCTTCGATGCTGTCGTCGTCGAGGATCGCGCCCAGCGCATTGGGGCTGAGGACCTCGCACGGGGTCGACATGATCGCATCGGCATCCACCGCCTCGGCGCCGAGTTCCGCCGCCATCCTGGCGGCGCGTTCGGCGTTCATGTCCGCCAGAGTGAGCTTCGCGCCGTCCTTGGCCAGAAGCTTGGCAACGCCGCCTCCGACGCTGCCGACACCCTGCACCGCGACATGGACGCCGTGCAGGCTGTCCTTGCCGAGCTTGTGGCGCACGGCGGCCTTGATCCCGTAATAGATACCGATCGCGGTGAACGGCCCCGGATCGCCGCCAGCCGAACCTTCACCCGCAACCGGCAGGCCCGAAACATGGGTCGTGCGCTTCGACACGGCGACCATATCGGCTTCGCTGATACCGACGTCCTCTGCCGTCACATAGCGGCCGCCGAGGCCTTCCACGGCATCGCCGAAGGCCGCCATCAGTTCGGGTGTCTTCGTGCGCGCTTCGTCTGCGAGGATCACGGCCTTGCCGCCGCCCAGCGGCAGGCCAGCCATCGCGTTCTTGTAGCTCATCCCGCGCGAGAGCCGCAGCGCATCGCGCAGGCCGTCTTTCGGGTTCGGATAATGCCAGAACCGCGTTCCGCCCGCACCCGGGCCGAGATGGGTCGAGTGCAGCGCGATAATCGCGGTCAGGCCGCTGGCGCGATCGCGCACGAAGTGCACGACCTCGTGATCGTCGAAATCGGGTTCGGTCCAGAAAGCGGTCATAAGCGCACAAGCCCCAGCTGTTTGCGCGGGATGCCTGGAAAGCCCCGGTCGGAACCATCGGAAACACTGGGAAAATGGGGCGATCGAGGGGTCTCGAACCCCCGACCTCCGGTACCACAAACCGGCGCTCTAACCAACTGAGCTACGATCGCCACAAGCCCCTTCCCGACGCAACATATGTCGCTGCCAAGTCCGCGCAAGGTGGGCGTGATAGCCCTACAAACCTGCCGGTCAAGGCTGCGGTGAGGCGGCGCGAGCCTGTTGCACAAAGCGTCGCCCATTGGAAGCGAAAACTGCGCCAGCGATTGCTGTGCGCAAGAATATTTCGCGACGCATTTTGGGTGCTTGGCCGCGGAGAATCGCTTGGCTATTCCGGTGCCATGCCCGGACCTGGCGAATCTTCCCTCGATTTCCTGCGCTCGCACCCCGGCGTGTTGCGCGTGCCTTCGCCCAAGATCGAGATGGTGGTGAAGCCCGAATTCCTGACCGAAGACCATTGCACCGAGCTGATCCGGCTGATCGATCTCGACCGGCGTCCTTCGACTCTCGCCGATTACAACGGCGATGCGACCTTCAGGACCAGCGAGACTTGCGACCTCAAAGTCGAAGACGAAGCGGTCAAGAAGCTCGAGGACATGCTCACCGAATTCACCGGTATCGACCCGGCCCATGGCGAACAATTGCAGGGCCAGCGCTACGAAGTCGGGCAGGAATTCAAGCAGCACACCGACTGGTTCAACCCCGACGGCCCCGACTGGGAAAAGTTCTGCGGCATTTCGGGCCAGCGGACATGGACCTTCATGATCTACCTCAACACCGTCGAAGCGGGCGGCGCGACCCGGTTCAAGCCGGTCGGCAAGACGATCCAGCCCGAGCGCGGCAAGCTGCTCGGCTGGAACAATCGCAAGCCTGACGGGAGCGGCAACGTCAACACGATGCACCATGCGATGAAAGTGCGCAAAGGCGTGAAATATGTG
The DNA here is from genome assembly GCF_045363165.1 of Erythrobacter sp. GH1-10. Classification (NCBI taxonomy): domain Bacteria; kingdom Pseudomonadati; phylum Pseudomonadota; class Alphaproteobacteria; order Sphingomonadales; family Erythrobacteraceae; genus Erythrobacter; species Erythrobacter sp. GH1-10. The sequence goes on from NZ_JBJFLP010000001.1 coordinate 2,175,632, forward strand.
ATAACCAAGTGGTATCGCGAGAAACCGTGGGGGTAAGTATGGCCGAATACAGTGACATTGCCGAACAGCTGCGCACCCGGCTCGACAGCCTGCTGGAGCGCGCCGAGGTGATCGAAGACGATCTTCGCCACCCGCTCGATGACGACTGGAGCGAACAGGCAATCGACCTCGCCGATGACGAGGCCCTCGAAGGCGTCGACGATGTCCTGCGCGCCGAAATCCAGCAGATTCGGCTTGCGCTGTTGCGGATCGAGAACGGCACCTATGGCACCTGCGCCAAGTGCGGGAACGCAATCGGCCGCAAACGGCTCGAAGCCCGCCCGATCGCGACGCGCTGCATCGAGTGTGCGTCCGAGGGTTGATGGGCGAGGTCATAGCCGTCTGCACCGACGGGGATCACCAATTCTCGAAATCGCCGGTCGATCGCATCGACATTGTTGCAGGACTTGGCGTCCGCGGCGATGCGCATGCAGGAGAAAAGGTGCAGCATCGCTCGCGAGTGCGGGCAAACCCGGACCAGCCGAACCTGCGGCAGGTTCACCTGATGCATGCAGAATTGTTCGACGAACTGGCGGACAAGGGATTTCGCATCGAGCCCGGCGATCTTGGAGAGAATATCACGACTCGGGGGATCGACCTGCTTTCGCTCGGGCGGGATACGGTTCTTCACATAGGCGATCGGGCAGTTCTGCAAGTGACGGGATTGCGCAATCCCTGCAGCCAGATCGAAGCATTTATGCCCGGGCTTCTCAAACACGTCGCGATCAAGACGAATGGGGGGATCGTCCGCAAGGCAGGGATCATGACGATCGCCCTCGAAAGCGGGAAGGTTTCCCCCGGCGATGCGATCCGTGTGGACCAGCCGGAAGGATCGCATATCCCGTTGGAGCGCGTCTAGGCGAAAAGAAAAAGGCGGCCCCGTCGGACCGCCCTTCCCTCACAGCCCGAAGGCTGCAAACTGATCTCGTCGCTTATTTCTTGAGCGCCCCTTACTTCTTCAGGGACAGCCCGCCGAAGCGCTTGTTGAACGCAGCCACGCGGCCGCCTTCCTGAAGCTGCTGACGACCGCCGGTCCATGCCGGGTGGCTCGTGGGGTCGATTTCGAGCGACAGCGTGTCGCCCTCGCTACCCCAGGTGGAGCGCGTCTGAAACTCGGTGCCATCGGTCATCTTGACCGTGATCGTGTGATATTCGGGATGCCCTTCGGCTTTCATCGTATTCGTCCTTGCTAGCGTAAGCCCGGTTCCGACCGGGCGAGCTGTTTGCGGGAAAGGCGCGCACATACCCTGCTCACGCCAAATTGCAACCTTTGTTGTGTGTTGGGGTGGCGGCCGGTCTTGCGGGCCACAAGGGCGACCGACCGCCCGCACACTCGACCGGATCGAGGATATCGGTGCGCGGATGCGCTGGTCAGATCAAGAAGGCGCGTCGGCCACCATCGCGGTGAATTCGACGTCGCAGGTGGTCTTTCCCTCGACGCTTGCCTTGCCTTTGAACTTGCATACGCGGCTGCGCTGCTGGGTGAACTCGACCTCGAGATCGAGCAGGCAGCCCGGGGTGACCGGGGCACGGAACTTCGCGTTCTCGATACCCATGAAAATCACGAGCTTGCCCGATCCGGCCAGTTCGAGCGTTTCGATCCCGAGAATGCCCGCAGCCTGGGCCAGCGCCTCGATCTGGAGCACGCCGGGCATGATCGGAGCGCCGGGGAAATGGCCCTGGAAGATCTCCTCGTTCATGCTCACCGCCTTGACCGCGTGGATCCGCTCGCCAAGGTGGATTTCCTTCACCCGGTCGACGAGCAGCAACGGATAGCGGTGCGGCAGGGCCTTGAGGATCTTGTGGATGTCATAATCCAGGATCGGTTCCGATTTGGTCGGTTCGTCGCTCATGCCCTGCCCCCGTTCTGTACCTCGAGACGCCTTAGCGCCCCTGAGGCTGCTCGCCTTGCTGCTGCTGTTGCTGCTGCTGCGCGGCCTGCTGCTGACGCAGCTGGGCCAGGATCAGGAACTGCTGAATCTCCTGGAAGATCTGTGCACCTTGCTGGCTCGGACGATAATTCTGCGGCGGAACGATGCCGACATTCGGCACCTTGGTGTTCAACGATGCGGTGATTTGCGGCGTGATGTCGGCGCCTTCGCCGGCATACTGGATCGCTTCGGGTTGGAGCACGACCACGACCTGTTGTGCCGCTGCGACTTCCTGCACGGCCGCCGGATATTGGGCGAGGATCTGCTCGACTGCGAAGATGCGGGCGTTGTTTACCTGCGCATTGACGTTGGCAATCTCGGTCTCGAGCGTCTGAAGCTGGGCGAAGCTCGGCGAGTTCTGGACAGCCGGCAATTCCGCTTCGTCGAGCTGGCCATTGCCGTTGGTGTCGAATGGCTGGAGCAGCGTTTCGAGTTCCTGCTGCTTCGTCCGGCGGGTTTCGAGCTGCGCCGAATAGGTCGTGTTCACTGCATTGTACGCGTTCTGCAGCGCGGTCGTGTTGATGATTGCGCGCGAGACATCGGCGGTGCCGATGCGGCCCTGGACTTGCGCCGCAGCCGGTGCAGCGGTTGCGACTGCAACCAGCGCGAGACTTGCAGGTACGAAAAGCTTGGAAAGAGATTTCATTAGAACTGAGTTCCTACGTTGAACGTGAAAGTCTTTTCATCGTCGCCCTCGACCTTGCGGATGGTCTGGGCAAAATCGATGCGGAACGGCCCGAATGGCGAGTTCCAGTTTACCCCGATGCCTGCGGTCACACGCGGGCTGGGAGAATTTCCGAGAAACACCTCGCGGATTGCACTGTTCTGGCGAATGCTCGGTACGTTTGCGGTCGTCCCGTCAGCGGCAATGGGGTTCGTCGTGACGAACTGGATCGGATTGCCGTCGTCATCTGTACCCCGCTCGATGAACAGGAGATTGCCGTCGTTATCGACGTTCTGGATACCGTTGGGATTGTCCTGAAGGATCGGCGTTTCGACGCCCCACAGCGCCCCGACATCGACCCAGATCGAAGGGCGCAGGCCAAGCTCGCGGGCACCAGTGCCTAGCGGCAGCTCGATCTCCGCGCGGGCGAGATAATAGTTACGCCCGCCGATCGCGTCGTCGCGAACCGAATCGCGATCGGTGATCGGGACAGGATTGCCGTCTGCGTCCGGAACGTATGGCTGCGTCAGAATTCGTGGACCCACGCCGCGGATGTCGAAGCCTCGGAACTGCGGTTCGCCGAGGAAGAAACGGTCGGTCAGCAGGACATCGTCTACGCCCGCACCGCCTCGGTCCTGAAGCGGAAGGACGGTCCCGCCCTCGGCCGACAGCGAGAAGATGAAGCCCGAATTGGCGATGTTCCAGAACCGCTGCGCACGGCTGCGGACGCGGACATAGCGCACGTCCCCGCCAAGTCCGGCGAATTCGGTGCTGAACGTGAAGCTCGTGCCGCGAGTCGGTCGCAGACGCGAGTTCAGCGAGTTGTAGCTGAGACTGACACCGAGGATCGAGCTGAGCCGGTCGCCGATCGTGTCACACAGGAAGCGGCCTGCGAGCAGCGGGTCGCATTCCGTAATCCCGTCACCGTCGAGATCGGAGAAGAACAGGTTCTCGTCTAGACTGACTTCTTCGTAATTGAGCGTGTAGCTGCCGACGAGCGAGAGATACTCGGTCAGCGGCACACCGACGCGCAACGCCATACCGGTGGTTGCCTGCTCGAAAGTCGTGTTCCGCTCGCGGTTGCGGAAGTTGAAGCTGTTGAAGTCGCGGCGGTAGATATCGAGCCCGGCCGAAATGTTGCGATCGAACACATACGGCTCGGTGAAACTCACCTGTGCCGAACGCGAAAACTGCGAGTAGTTGAGGCTGAGGCCGATCGTCTGGCCTCGGCCGCGGAAATTGCGCTGGCGGATCGAACCGGCGAGGATGAATTGTTCGATCGAGGAGAAACCGGCCGAGAACTGGAGCTCGCCGGTCGGCTGTTCTTCGACATTGGCTTCGAGAACGATCCGGTCGGGCGCGCTGCCTTCGACCTGGTTGACCTCGAAGTTCTCCTGGAAATAGCCGAGCGAATTGATGCGCGCGGTGGTGCGCTGCACGCCGAGCGAGTTGAAGGCATCGCCTTCCGCCAGGCGGAATTCGCGGCGGATCACCTTGTCCTGCGTCAGCGTGTTACCGTTGACGTCGATCCGTTCGACATAGACGCGCGGAGCCTGACGAAGGATGAAAGTGATGTCCATCGTCAGGTCTTCGGGATTGCGGTTGAAGCGCGGCTGGACGTCGGCAAAGGCATAGCCGAACCGACCGGCGAGCTCGGTAAGCTGCTCGACCGTGTCTTCGACCGCCTTCGCGTCGTACCAGTCGCCGCCCTGCATCGGCAGACCCTGGCTCATCACGTCGCTGTCGAAATCGCGCAGCTGGCTTTCGACCTCTACATCGCCGAACTTGTAGCGTTCGCCCTCTTCCACCACGTATGTGATGATGAAGTCTTCCTGGTCCGGCGTAAGCTCGGCGACGGCCGAAACGACGCGGAAATCGGCATAGCCTTCGGTCAGGTAGTACTGGCGCAGCTTCTGCTGGTCGAAGGCAAGGCGGTCGGGGTCATAGCTCGTATTCGAGCTGAAAAACCGGTGCCAGCGGGCTTGCTTGGTCACCATCTCGCCGCGTAGGTCGCTGTCGGAAAACTGTTCGTTGCCGATGATGTTGATCTGGCGGACCTTGGATTTCGGCCCTTCGGTAATCTCGAACACGACATCGACGCGGTTCTGCGGCAGCTGAACCATTTTCGGTTCGACCACGGCGGCAAACCGGCCCTGGCGCTTGTAAAGCTCGATAATGCGGGCAACGTCGGCGCGGACTTTCGAACGGGTGAAGATCTGGCGCGGGGCGAGCTTGATCTCGGGCAGGATCTTGTCGTTGTCGAGCCGCTTGTTGCCTTCGAGCACGATGCGGTTGATCACCGGGTTTTCGGTAACGGTGATGACCACGTTGCCGGCATCGTTGCGGATCGAAAAGTTGGAGAACAACTCGGTCGCGCCGAGATCCTTCAGCGCTTCGTCCGCGGCGACCGAGGTGTATTCCTGGCCGACACGCAGGCGGATGTAGCTGAGGATGGTGGTGGGCTCGAGACGCTCTGCCCCTGACACGCTGATCGAGCGGATGACATTCTCGCTCGGTGCCGGAGCGGGCGCCGGTGCGGGAGCGGGCGTCGGTTGCGCAACGGTGCCTTCCTGTGGCGCCGCTTCGTCCTGCGCGAGCGCGCTGTAGGGCACGCCCGCCAGCATCGATGCACCCGTCAGCGCGGCCGCAAGCGTCTTCGCCCGGTTGTAAGCCTTTGGAGTGACAGCCACGCTGCCCGTCTCGCTGCGTCGATTCATGGAGTAAAAGTTCCCGTCTAACCCGTCTTTGACACGCCCGGAGTGGTGGTCTCACCGATCCCTTGGCGCGTATCGATACGGCCCTCATCGGTCCGCACCTGCCTCTGCCCCATGCAGCCTTCGCAATCAAGCGGAGTCCCCGGCCAAAGCCGGATCGCCCGTTCCCTTTCCCCGGCTAACTGCCGAACAGCGATCCGAAGAACGCCAGAGAGGTGACGTCGTTCACCGTGACCACCACCATGAAGACCAGCACCACCAGTATCCCGGTGCGATAGGCCCATTCGGTTGCCACGGGTCCCACCGGATCTCCGCGCACCGCTTCGGCTGCGTAGAAAGCCAGATGGCCACCATCGAGTGCGGGGATTGGCAAGAAGTTGATGAATGCCAAATTAAGCGAAATCAGCGCGGCGAAGCTCAGGAAGGAAATCAGCCCGAGGCTCATCTGTTCGCCGGAATATTTTGCGATCTTGATCGGGCCGCCCAGTTCCTTGATCGAGCGCTCGCCCAGAATGATCTGCTTGAGTCCGGTCAGCATCATGCCGAGCACGTCCCAGCTGTGCGCGACCGCCATCGGTACCGATTGAAGCACACTGACATCTTCGAGCACATATTCGCCCCCTGCCGGACCGACGCCGATCTGGCCGATAACGCTGGTGTTTCCGAACCCGTCGCTGACCTCGACCCGCTCGGTCACCAGCGGGATATCGATCTCGGTACCGTCACGTTCGACGGTAATCACCATTGGCTCATCGGGAACGAGCATGATCCGCTTTCGGATATCCTCGAAATCCTCGACCTCCTCGCCGTCGATCGCGACGATCAGGTCGCCGATCTCCATTCCGGCCTCCTGCGCAACCGAGGTTTCGGAAAATACGCCCGCTGTCCGCGAATCCTCGGCCCCGACAACGGTCAGCTTGCCGTAAATGGAGAAGATCGAAGCGAATATCGCGATTGTGATGAGCAGGTTTGCAACCGGTCCAGCCGCGACGATCAGTGCCCGTTTCCACAACGCCGCCGACTGGAAGCTGCCTTCTTCCTGCGGGGCATCGGGATCGGGAACGCTCGCGGGGTTCATGTCGCCGCGGAACTGGACATATCCGCCAAGCGGCAGGGCCGAAAGCTTCCAGCGCGTGCCGCGCCGGTCGGTGCGACCCCAGATTTCCTTGCCGAAACCGACCGAGAACGCCTCCGCCTCGACGCCGAACCAGCGCCCGACAAGGTAGTGGCCGAGCTCGTGCAGGGTAATCAGCGGCCCGAGCACCAGCAGGAAGCCGATGAGATACATCCAGAAAGGGGGCGATTCAAACACAGGCGTTGCTTTCCAAGGATCGTCTCGCAAATGCGCGCGCTTCGGCATCAATCCCGAGCACATCTTCGAGCGTTCGCGGCGCGGGCGCGCTATAGCGTGCGAGCGTATCCTCCGCCACTGCCGTAATCGCCATGAACCCGATCTGGCTATCAAGGAAGGCCGCGACCGCTACCTCGTTGGCCGCGTTGAGGATCGCCGGAGCCGCCCCGCCCGCCTCGATCGACTCTCGTGCGATGCGCGTTGCCGGAAACCGGGTTTCGTCAGGCGGGAAGAAAGTCAGCTCGCCGATGCTTGCCAGGTCGAGCGGTTCGAGCGGAGTTTCCATCCGCTGCGGCCAGGCGAGGCACGAGGCAATCGGCACCCGCATGTCCGAAGGGCCAAGCTGCGCCAGCGTCGAGCGGTCGCGATATTCGACCATCGAGTGGATAACGCTCTGCGGGTGGACGACGATGCGGAGCTTGCCGAGACCAACCGGGAACAGGTGATGCGCCTCGATGAATTCGAGGCCCTTGTTCATCATCGTTGCCGAATCGACGCTGATCTTGGCGCCCATCGACCAGTTGGGATGCGCGACCGCCTGTTCGGGCGTGGCGGCGCGAAGCTGTTCGTCGCTCCAGGTGCGCAGCGGGCCGCCGCTGGCAGTCAGCGTGATCCGCGCGACCTCTTTGAGATCGTTGCCCGCGAGACACTGGAAGATCGCGTTATGCTCGCTGTCGGTCGGCAGCAGCGTCGCGCCGTGCTTGGCCACCGCTGCGGTCAACACCTCGCCGGCCGAAACCAGCGCTTCTTTGTTGGCCAGCGCGATCGTGCCGCCGCGCTCGACCGCCGCCATGACAGGGCCTAGGCCGGCGCAGCCGACAATGGCGGCAACCGTCATATCGACCGGACGCGCTGCCGCTTCGCACAGCGCCTTGGTGCCTCCGGCGGTCTCGATGTCGGTCCCCGAAAGGGCCTCGCGCAATTCGCCGAGGCAGCTTTCGTCCCCGACCACAGCCAATTTGGCGCCGAATTCGCGTGCCAGCCTGGCAAGTTCCTGCGCCGAGCAATTGGCGGTCAGCGCCTCGACCTTCCACGCATCGGGGTTGCGACGCACCAGATCGAGAGTCGACGCGCCGATCGAGCCGGTCGCGCCCAGAATCGTGATGGAACGCATGGTAGTCGAACGGGTCATCGCACCATCATCCCAACAAACCCGGCACGACTGCAACCACAAACAGCACGAAGAAGACTGCGAGGAACCCGTCGGCGCGGTCGAAAACGCCGCCATGGCCGGGGATGAGATTGCTCGAATCCTTCACCCCTGCCCGCCGTTTCATCCAGCTTTCGAAGAAATCGCCCGTCTGTGCGAGCACCGCGATCACCACACCGGCGACTATCGCTGTGGCAACGTTCAGCCAGGCGAAGCCTTCGCTCGCGGCCGGACCGAAATCGGCCAGTTCCAGTCCGATGCCGACGGCACTCGCCGCCAGCGCCCCGCCGAACAGCCCGGCCCAGGTCTTCGACGGGCTGATGGAGGGCGCGATCTTCGGGCCGCCCACCGCACGCCCCATGAAATAGGCGCCCACATCGACCGCGATTACCGGAGCGAGAAAGACAAGCAGGACCTCCCACGGCCCGTAGCTTATCCTGATCTGCATCAGCGCCAGCGAGGCGGCGGTGACATAGATCGCGCCGAAGAACGTCCAGGCGACTTCGGCTGGCGGGGAGGTCTGAAAGCCCTTCACCAGCCGGTTCCATTCCCACAGGGTGATCCCGGCGAGCAGCACGACCAGACCGATCCACCACCAGCTGCCGAGCCAAAGCGCCGCGCTGACGATGGCGATCATCACCACTCCCGAGACGAAGCGCACGGGCAGGTCGGCGAGTTTCCTGACCTTCGCCTTTGCCCGCTGGCGCTTGGACTGCGGTTCAGCGTCCGCCATAGCGGCGCTCCCGGCGGGCGAAGTCATCGAGCGCCTGCGCGAGATGCTCGGGTTTGAAATCGGGCCACAGCGTGTCGACGAACAGCATTTCGGCATAGGCCGCCTGCCACAGCAGGAAGTTCGAAAGCCGGATTTCGCCGCTGGTCCGGATGATCAGGTCGAGCGGCGGCAGATCGTACGTATCGAGGTACCTTGTGATGCTTTCAGTATCGATTGTGCCGCTTTCAGCTGCTTTTGCCGCAGCGCGCGCAATCTCGTTCTGCGAGCCGTAATTGAGCGCCACTGCGAGCCGCTTGGACCCGTTCGCCGTCTGCGCAAGCGCATCTTCGAGCATTTCGACGATATCGGGTGCAAGTGCCTGCCAGTCGCCGATAATCTTCAATTTGACATCGTTCGCAACGAAATCCGGCAAGTCCGATTTGATGAACCTGCGCATGAGGTTCATGAGGTCGTCGACCTCGTCTTCGGAACGCTTCCAGTTCTCGGAGGAAAAGGCATAAAGCGTCAGGCAATCGAGCCCCATCGGCTCCAGCCCGCGCACCAGCCGCCGCACGGCTTCGACACCGCGCTGGTGCCCGACCGAACGCGGCAGGCCGCGCTTCTTCGCCCAGCGCCCATTGCCATCCATGATGATGGCGACGTGCCGCGCCCGATTGGGATCGCGACCGCCCTCCTGGGCGTCTGACTGAGCGGGCACCTCGCCCATTGGCCCTCCCTGCCCGACCACCTTACTGGGTCAGGATTTCCTGTTCTTTCTTGGCCGCCGCTTCGTCAGCCTCGCCGACATACTTGTCGGTCATCTTCTGGACTTCGTCCTCGAGACGCTTGCGATCGTCTTCGGAAATGTCCTTCTTCTTCTCGTCGGCCTTGAGGTCTTCCATCCCGTCACGGCGCACGTTGCGAATGGCGATCTTCGCCTTTTCCGCATACTGCCCGGCGAGCTTGGCAAGCTCCTTGCGGCGGTCCTCGGTCAGGTCGGGCATCGGTAGCCGAATGGTCTGTCCGTCGGTCATCGGGTTGAGGCCGAGATTGGCCTTGGCGATACCCTTCTCGACGGCGTTGACGTTCGATTTGTCCCACACCTGCACCGCGAGCATGCGCGGTTCCGGCGCGTTGACGGTCGCGACCTGGTTAAGAGGCATCATCGAGCCGTAGACCTCGACCACCACCGGATCGAGCAGGCTGGTGTTCGCCCGGCCCGTGCGGAGACCCGAAAGATCGCTCTTGAGCGATTCCACGGCGCCGTTCATCCGGCGCTCGATATCTGCCTTGTCGTATTGCGGCATGGCTTACGCTTCCTTCTGTACTATCGTCTGAGTGCCCTCGCCCGAAAGGACGGTGGCAACATTGCCTTTCTGGCGGATCGAAAACACCACTATCGGAATGTCGTTCTCGCGGCAAAGCGCAACTGCGGTCGCGTCCATCACCTTGAGGTTGTCGGACAGGACCCGGTCATAGGTGATGGTGTCGAACCGCTTGGCATCGGGGTTTTGCTTCGGATCGCTGTCATAGACCCCGTCGACGCTCGTGCCTTTGAGCAGCGCGTCGCAATTCATCTCGGCAGCGCGCAAGGCAGCACCCGTGTCGGTGGTGAAGAAGGGGTTGCCTGTTCCCGCGGCGAAGATGACGATCCGGCCCTTCTCGAGGTGCCGCTCGGCACGGCGGCGGATGTAGGGCTCGCACACGCTGGACATCGGAATTGCAGATTGCACTCGCGTCTGCACGCCGAGCTGTTCGAGCGCATTCTGCATCGCGAGCGCGTTCATTACCGTCGCCAGCATGCCCATGTAATCGCCGGTCGTCCGGTCGAGCCCGCGCGCTGCGCCCGCGACACCGCGAAAGATGTTGCCGCCCCCGATCACAAGGCAAACTTCCAGCCCGGTCTCCTTGGCCGCCTTCACCTCTTCGGCGAGACGCGCGACATATTCCGGATCGATCCCGTATTCCTGCTCGCCCATGAGGACCTCGCCCGAAAGCTTCAGGAGGACGCGCTTGATTTCAGGGAGAGCCATAAATACCAAATCCGGATCGAGTGTTGCTTGATCGCCGCTGCCTTAGCGAGAAAGCCGATACACGCAAAGGGAAAGGCGTCCATTCCACCATGGGAAATCTGGCCGAATTTCTGGCCCCCCTTACGCCTGCGGAGGTGCTCACAAAGAAGCGGCGCGACGCGTTGTCGCTGCACCGGGGAAGAAGCGAAGCGCCCGTCCGCGAGTTGTTCTCGAAAAGCAGGCTGATTGACCTCGCCTGCGCGATTACCGACCCGGAAGAGCTGCAAGTCACCTCGAATCACAACACCATCCCGTTCACCTTCCTTACCGACAACGGGCGCGTCGACCGGACCAGGTTGGAACGCCTGACAGCCCGCGGCGCGAGCCTGATCGTCCACAACGCACACCGGTTTGACGACGCGCTCGGCAGTATCGTCCGGGCATACATGGATGTGAGCGGCAAGAAGGCCTGGCTCGGGGCGATCGGATCGTCGGGATCGATGGGAGCCCTCGCACGGCACTCCGACCCGTACGACATCTTCATGGTGCAGGTGGAAGGGTCGAAGCACTGGCGCATTTACGAATCGGAGGATGCCGAAGCGCAGCCGGTTGCCGAATTCACGCTGGTGGCGGGCGATTATCTCTTCGTACCGGCCCATCACCTGCACGAGTGCGACACGATCGGCGGCCACTCGCTCCATCTCGGACTGGGCTTTGCCGGTCCGAGCTACGACGTGTGGGGATAAAAAACGGCCGCCGCAGGACTAGCTGCGACGGCCGTCAATATCGTCTTTCTCGAAGACTTAGCCGCCGACGGCAGCCGCGACTTCCGCCGCGAAGTCGCTTTCTTCCTTCTCGATGCCTTCGCCGAGCTGGAAGCGGACATAGTCCACAAGTTTGATCGTCGCGCCGGCTTCCTTGGCGGTGCGGGCAACGTATTCTTCCACGGTGGCCTTGCCGTCCTTGACGAAGATCTGGCTCAGAAGCGCGTTTTCCTTGGCATACTTCTTCACCGCGCCTTCGATCATCTTTTCCTGCACGGCTTCGGGCTTGCCGCTTTCGGCAGCCTTTTCGGCGGCGATCTTGCGCTCGCGCTCAATCACCTCGGCGTCGAGACCATCGGCGTCGAGTGCCTGCGGGAACATCGCAGCAGCATGCTGGGCAATGTCGCGGCCAAGCGTCGCGAGCACATCCGCGCTGGCATCGCCTTCGAGCGCGACCAGCACGCCGATCTTGCCGAGGTCCTGCGCGTCGGGTGCCACGGCATTGTGCATGTAGGCGACAACAGCGCCCTGCCCGACCGACACAGTCTTCATCCGGCGGACCTGCTGGTTCTCGCCGATCGTCGCGACGTTATCGGTCAGCTTGTCGCCAACGGTGCCGCCATCGGGGTATGAGGCAGCCTTGAGCGCTTCGACATCGTCGTTGCCGAGCGTGAGAGCCACAGCGGTGGTCTTGCGCACGAAATCCTGGAACTTGTCGTTCTTGGCGACGAAGTCGGTTTCCGAGTTGACTTCGACAGCCACGCCCTTGGTGCCTTCGACGGCCACGCCGACAAGACCTTCGGCCGCGGTACGGCTCGACTTTTTCTGCGCGGTGGCGAGGCCCTTGGCGCGCAGCGCGTCGACAGCGGCTTCGAGGTTGCCGGCAGCTTCGCTCAGCGCCTTCTTGGCGTCCATCATGCCTGCGCCGGTCATTTCGCGCAGCTTCTTCACATCGGCGACGGTGAAATCGGCCATGTTCAATTCCTTTGAATGGGTTGAGGGCGCCGGGCCCTGTAGGGACTGCCCGGCGCGCTAGATTGGAAATGTGACGCGTGATCAACGCGTCAGGAAGGTCTTAGGCTTCGGCAGCCGCTTCGGCGGGAGGCTCGGCCATCGCGCCGACGTCTTCGCCCGAATCCGCAACCGCACCGCCACGACCGGCAACCGCGGCATCGCGGATCGCGTCGCAATAGAGGCGCACGGCGCGGCTGGCGTCGTCATTGCCCGGCACCGGGAATGCGATATTCGACGGATCGACATTGGTGTCGAGCACCGCGATCACCGGAATGCCGAGCACGGCGGCTTCCTTGATCGCGAGATCTTCCTTGTTGGCGTCGATCACGAACATCACGTCCGGGATGCCGCCCATGTCGCGGATACCGCCAAGCGACAGTTCCAGCTTGTCGCGCTCGCGAGTAAGCTGCAGGACTTCCTTCTTGGTAAAGCCGCTGGTGTCGCCAGAAAGCTGCTCTTCGAGCGTCTTGAGACGCTTGATCGAACCGCTGATGGTCTTCCAGTTGGTCAGCATCCCGCCGAGCCAACGGTGATTGACGAAGTGCTGGCCCGACGCGCGGGCGGCTTCGGCGATCGGCTCCTGCGCCTGGCGCTTGGTGCCGACGAACAGCACCTTGCCGCCTGCGCGGACGGTCTGCTCGACGAAATCGAGCGCGCGCGCGAACAGCGGCACGGTCTGCGACAGGTCGATGATGTGAACACCGTTGCGGGCGCCGAAGATATACGGCTTCATCCGCGGGTTCCAGCGGTGGGTCTGGTGGCCGAAGTGTGCGCCGGCCTCGATCAATTGCTGCATGGTGACGGTAGTGGCCGCCATAGGTATTTCCTTTCCGGTTGTTCCTCTGAAGGGCAAGGAACCGAGGCGGAGATCCCGCCAGCGGCACCGGTATGAAGCGCCCTTCATGTGAATTTCGCTGGACTATGCGACCGATTCGGACCGCCCCGTTCAACGATGGCGGGGCCAATAGCGGCCCCGGACCACAAAATCTAGTGCAATCGACATTCGCAGAACACAAGCGGAACAAATTGCTTGACTGGGTGGAACACTTATAGAACAAAAGGCGCAGAACAAAGATCGAACGAAAGAAACCAGCCATGATCGCAACGACCATCGCCGCCCTGTTCTCCCTTGTTGCAATCGTCACCGCGCTTGCGCTCGTGGATGTCTGGCTTCGTGCGCGCAGCGCCTACGCCTCGCTCAAGCGACAGAGCGCTCTGGTGCAGGCCGGTTTCGTGCCGCAGGTCGAAGCGCGGGTTATCCGCCTGCGCTCCGGCACACCGCGCGTCGGCGGTGCTTCGCGTCCGTTTGCTAGGCGGCTTCCGCGTGCGACTTCTGCTCCTGCGCTCGACGCCGCTTGATCCGGCCATATTTCAGAAGCGCATACGGCATCAGCAACAGGTAACCGGCGCAAATCACGGTCAGCGACCACCACGGTTCGAGCAGCAGCGCGGCAAATCCGACCGCTATCAGGGCAATCAGCCACAGCCGGATGCCCCGCCGCGGGCGCAGCGCGGCCCAGCTCAAGGTGGCCATGTTCGAAATGAGCAGGACGGCGATCAGGCTGAGCCACAGCGCAATCAGTACGGGGTCGCGAAAGGTTTCGATCCCCGTCTCTTTCCAGAGATAGAACGGCGCGAAGGCCAGGGCCGCGCCGACAGGGGCCGGAACTCCGGTCAGGAAACCGGCGGACTTGTGCGGCTGCTCGTCGACATCGATCTGCGCGTTGAAACGCGCCAGCCGCAGCGCGCAGCAGATCGCGAAGGCGAGCGCGGCGAACCACCCGAACCGTTCAAGATCCTGCAGCGACCACATGTACAGGATCAACGCCGGAGCCATTCCGAAGGAAAGCGAGTCGGCCAGGCTGTCGAGTTCCGCACCGAAGCGCGATTGGGCGTTCAGCAGGCGCGCAATGCGGCCATCGATCCCGTCGAGCACGCCAGCCAGCATGACGGCGAGGATTGCGAACGACCACTGCCCCTCGATCGCGAAGCGGATCCCCGTGAGCCCCGCGCACAGCGCCGCAGCGGTAATGGCATTGGGCAACATCGCTCGCAGGGTGAGCGCACGCGGCTGCCCCGGCGCCTTTGCGTCCTCATCCTCTGCGGCTTTCGGTCCAAGCCGTTCCATGCCGAGCCGTGCCGGCTTGCGGGGACCGGACTCGTTCAAATCGCTCTCATACGGGCGGCTTCAGCCATCACTGCGAAACACCCTCGAGCAGACCCTGGGTCCCCAGCTCCGCGAGGATCGTCTCCCCGGCAATACATCTCTGGCCCATCAGCACTTTCGGATCGGTCCCGGCGGGAAGGTATACGTCCACCCGGCTGCCGAACCGGATGAGCCCGATCCGCTGCCCCTTGGCCACCGTGTCACCAGGTTTGACGAACGGCACGATCCGGCGCGCGACCAGACCGGCGATCTGCGTGAAGCCGATGGCAACGCCATCCGCCCGCTCGATCAGGAGATGCTGGCGTTCGTTCTCCTCGCTCGCCTTGTCGAGATCCGCATTCACGAACTTGCCGGGAATATAGACCAACCGTCGCACCGTCCCTGCGATCGGGGCGCGATTGATGTGCACATCGAACACGCTCATGAAGATCGAGATGCGCGTGACCGGCCCATCGGCCATCCCCGGAAAGCCCGAGCCATCGTCGATCTTGAGCTCGGGCGGAGGCTCCACCGTCGTGATCAGCGACACCACCCCGTCGGCCGGGGCGACGATCGCATTGTCGGCTTGCGGCACGACCCGTTCGGGATCGCGAAAGAACGCGAACACGCCGAGCGACAGGAGCAGCAACGGCCAGCCGATGATCTCCCAGTCGAAAATGAGCAGTGGCACGAGGCTGATCGCAATCGCGATCACGCCATATTTGCGCCCTTCGGGATGAATCGGCGGCCAGCTCCAGCCCGCTTCGCCGCGCCCCTGATTGTCGAGAATTTCTCCAGCCATGGTTCAGCACTTAGGCAGGTGAACGCAGCCCCGCAAGCAGCGCGGCCCATTCCGCTGTCGCTTTCGGTACCGGCACGGGGGCGGTTCGCATGGCCGAACCGGGCAACTCTTCACCACCTAGTAAGAAATTTACCATAACGAGCGCAGCTGTGATGGACGCGCAAACCGACAGCGAGCTTGCCCTCGGAAATTCGACCGATCTCGCCCGCCGCTGGCTGGGCGAAGTCCCCATTTTCGTAATCGGGCTGGTGCTCGTGACGATCTGTCTCGGGCTGCTGATGTCGCATGACGTCTTCCCGAGCTTCGGCGGGGTTATCGAAAACGCACGGATCTTCGCGATGTTCACGTTGATCCTCGTCGCTTTCGACGCCGCGTGGCATATCAACCGCGAACGGCCCGAGAGCCCGATCGAATTCCTCAAGGCACGCTATTCCGCGCGCCCGCTCTGGAACACTATCCTCGCGGGAGCACCGCTGCTGGCCGTTGCGATCACGCTGCTTCCTTTCTTCTCCAAGATGAAAGCCGCAATCCCGCTGTTCAAAGACTTCACCTGGGACGAGACCTTCATCGCCTGGGACCGGGCGTTCTTCTTCGGTTACGATGCCTGGGAAGTCCTCCAGCCGGTGCTCGGCTATCCGATCGTCACCGCCTTTCTCGCCCTGCTCTATCACCTGTGGTTCCTGCTGCTCTATCCCGGAGTCATGTTCTTCGTGTTCTGCCGGGTGGACAGCCAGCTGCGCCGCCAGTTCTTTCTGACCTACATGCTCAGCTGGACTCTGATCGGCGGGGCAATGGCCACCATGCTTGCCTCGGTCGGCCCGTGCTTCCTCGAACCGATGCTCGGCAACCCGCATTTCGCCGACCAGATGGCCTATCTCAACGCCGCGAACGAGGAAGTGCCGATCATGACCCTGCGGGTGCAATCGCTGCTGCTCGAATGGCACGGTGTCGGCAAGGATGGCCTCGGCAGCGGGATCACCGCGATGCCGAGCATGCATTGCGCAATCGCGTTCCTCTACTGGATCGCCGTTCGCCGGATCGACAAGCGCTGGGGTGCCTTCTTCGCGGTGTTCTTCTTCATCACCTGGATCGGTAGCGTACACCTTGCCTACCACTTCGCCGTCGACGGGCTGGTTTCGCTCCTCGCAGTCGCGGGAATCTGGTGGGCATCGGAGAAGATCATCGTCGGGTGGGACCGACTGGTCGAGCGTCAGGCGGCCTTGCGGACGAAGACCGTACCGGCCGAATAACCCGCACCGAAACTGCAGATCAGCCCGGTATCGCCCGCGGCCAGATCGTCGCTGTTGAGGTGAAACGCGATGATCGAGCCCGCGCTCGACGTGTTGCCATAGGTATCGAGCACGGTCGGGCTTTCATCGTCATTGGCTTCGTGGCCGAGCACGCGTTGCGCGATCAGCCGGTTCATGCCCGCATTGGCTTGATGCAGCCACAGTCGGCGAAGCGTCGCCGGATCCATCTGCAGCTTCTCGGCCTCGTCGATGATCATTTGCGCGACCATCGGCACCACTTCCTTGAACACCTTGCGGCCTTCCTGGACGAACAGCTTGTCCGGTTCGCCCGCACTCTCCGGATGGGCGCGGTTGAGAAAGCCGAAATTGTTGCGGATGTTGTTCGAAAAGACCGTCTTCAGCTTGGTGCTGAGAATGTCCCAGTGCTGCTCGGGCGCGATCGCCGCATCCTCGACCAGCACGGCGGTGGCGACGTCACCGAAGATGAAATGGCTGTCGCGGTCGCGCCAGTTAAGATGCCCGGAAGTGATCTCGGGGCTGACGACCAGCACGCTCTTTGCGTTGCCCGAGCGGACATAGTCCGCAGCCGTCTGGATCCCGAAGGTCGCCGATGAACACGCGACGTTCATGTCGAAGCCGAAGCCCTCGATCCCGAGCGCCTGCTGGATTTCGATCGCCATCGCCGGATAGGCACGCTGCATGTTCGAAGCTGCACACAGCACCGCATCGACATCTTCGGGTTTGCGCCCCGCCCGATCGAGCGCCTGGCGCGCGGCTTTGACGCCGATTTCCGCCATGATCGACAGCTCGTCATTGGACCGCTCGTCCCAGCGCGGGGCCATGATGTCGGGATCGAGCACCGGAGCCTTCGCCATCACGTGCCGCGCTTTGATGCCGCTCGCCTTCTCGATGAATTCGACCGACGAATGCTGCAACGGCTCGATCTCTCCCGCCGCAATCGCATCAGCGTTGCGCTCGTTGTGCAGGTCGACGAAGGTGTTGAAGCTTTCGACCAGCTCTTCGTTGGTGATCGATTCCTCGGGCGTGAACAAGCCGGTGGAGGAAATGACGGGTCGGTGGGTCAGTTGCATGGCGAAGCGCAATAGAAGCCGCAATGAAAGGCCGCAAGACCGGGCGGCACCTCGTTGCCGGGAGAGCGCGGGTGAGTTTTCCTACTTCGCCAATCGCCGCTAGGGAATGGACGTGCCGGGCAGCCAAGGAAGGAGGCGTTCGGCATCGAAACGAGAAAAAAGCAATTCGCAAAGTGTCAACTTCGCAAATCGGGCAAAACCGCGAGGATTTTCAGATATTTAATTGTCCGTCAGACGCTTGACACGGTGTCAACTTCGTCAGGTTCCGGAGAACTCGCTGTGACGCGACCGTTGAGAAGATGGCAAATGGTGGACAGGGCTGGATTCGAACCAGCGTACGCTTGCGCGGGCAGATTTACAGTCTGCTGCCTTTAACCACTCGGCCACCTGTCCACACCATGCCTTGCAGTAACATTTCGCTGTTCTGCCGGGAATCGTGCGCGGCTCCGCATGGGCGCCGTGCTGCCGAGAGGCGCCCCAATGGCGAAGCGACGCTTGCCTGTCAATGGGGCTGCTGGCAGGGGAGCGGCAAGAAACGCAGCAGCTGGAGTGAATATGGCCAAGGGAGACCGCAAACGCGCGCTGAGAGGCCGCGCCGGGCGGATGAAGGGCGGACGCGGTTCGGGCCGCGCGACCTCGGGCCATGTCCGGCTGTGGGGCCGGCATCCGGTCGAGGCCGCGCTCAAGAATCCCGACCGCAAGCATCGCAAACTGTGGGCGACGCGCGAGGGGATCGAGAGCCTCGATGGCGAGCTTCCGCCCGATTTTCCGGTCGAGTATGCCGATGTGACCGACCTTGCCCGCCTCGTCGCCAAGGATGCACCGCATCAGGGTCTGGTGCTCGAATGCGAGCCGCTGGACGCGCCTTTCCTCGACGAGCTCGCAACCGGCGACGCTGCGCGGCCGGTGGTGGTGCTCGACCAGGTCACCGATCCGCACAATGTCGGTGCGATCCTGCGGTCGGCAGCCGCCTTCGGTGCGGCGTGCATCGTTACGCAGGATCGCCACGCACCGCCCGAAAGCGGTGTGGTGGCAAAGTCTGCCTCGGGTGCGCTCGAGACCGTGCCGTGGGTTCGCGTGGTCAACCTTGCTCGGGCGCTCGATGAGCTTGCCGAGGCGGGTTACTGGCGGATCGGAATGGCAGGCGAAGCCGAGGCAACGCTCGCCGAAGCGCTGCCCCAGGGACCCGTCGCGATCGTCTTGGGTGCCGAAGGCGAAGGCATGCGGCATAATATTACGCAACATTGCGATGCGCTCGCGCGGTTGCCGATTTCCTCAGTAATCGAAAGCCTCAATGTTTCGAATGCCGCCGCGATTGCGTTATACGCGGTGGCAACGCGATCGTAATATCCAGGGGGGACAATAGCTTCATGAACAAACCGACTTCGATCCGCATGTGCGCCGCGAGCCTGCTCGCCGGCCTTTCGCTGCTGCTTTCCGGCTGTTTCATAACGCCCGGGAAATTCACGTCCGAACTCGTCCTGAGCCAGGACGAAAGTTTTACCTTCACCTATGAAGGGGAAATCTTTTTCCTCGGCCTGTCGAGTCTCGCCCAGATGGGTGCTGCCAACGAGGAGTTCACCCCGCAGGAGTGTTACGACGAGGACACTTTCGAAGATCGCGAGTGCACCGAGGAGGAGATCGCGGAGCAGCGCGCCGCATGGGACGCCGGTGCCGAAACGCGCGCTGCCGAAGCAAAGAAGAAGGCGGAGGAAATGTCCGTCATGATGGGCGGGATCGACCCCAGCGACCCCGAAGCCTCGGAAGAGCTGCGCCGGATCCTCCTGCGCCACCATGGCTGGGATCGCGTCGAGGATAAGGGCAACGGCGTGTTCGACGTCAGCTATTCGATCAGCGGAAAGCTCACTCACGACTTCATGTTCCCGGTGATCGAAGACGTGCCGATGACCAACCCGTTCGTCCAGATGATCATCCGCGACGACAAGGTGGTGCGCATCAACGCTCCAGGGTTCAGCGCTCAGGAAGGGGACAACCCGATGGGCGGAATGGCAGGCCTCGCTGGCCTCGCCGCGCTCGGCGAAGGAGCAAGCGGAGGCAATGGGGCAGACGAAATGCCCGACCTTCCCAAGATCGAGGGCACCTTCTCGATCGTTACCCAGGGCAGCATGAAGATCAGGGCCAACAACACCGATGAAGGCCCGAATCCTACTCCGACCGGCGAAATCCTGACCTGGGATATCTCGCCGCGAACCCAGAATGCGCCGACGGCGCTGATCGCATTCGGTCAGTAACGCGCGACCAGACCACATAAAGCAGACCCCGCCGGGGCAAATGCCGCGGCGGGGTCTCTTCTGTTTCTGGCGCGAAGCTCCGCTAAAAGCCTCTGGGCTTGTGAGCCGGGAGCGGTTTTAGTTGACCGCGTCCTTCAGACCCTTGCCCGCCTTGAATTTGGGCTGGTTCGAGGCCTTGATCGTCATCGGCTCGCCGGTGCGCGGGTTGCGTCCGGTCGAAGCCTTGCGGCGGGCCACGGAGAATGTGCCGAATCCAACCAGCCGCACTTCGTCGCCCTTCGACAGTGACTTCGTGATCGCATCGAACACGCCTTCCACGGCGCCGGCTGCGTCATTCTTCGAAAGGCCACTGGTTTCGGCAACGGCACTGATCAGATCATTCTTGTTCATCTTGGGAACCCCCTCGTCTTGGCAAGTCGTTTCGGTCGATGTGTTCTAGGTCGACCCCGGTGAATCGCCCCCTCCCCGAAAGCTCATAAATTGATACGTTTTTCTGGATGCTGTCAAAGGCAAATCACGAGGAAAAACGAGCTTTTTGAACCTGAGCCGATGATTTGCGACGAACCGAGGGTCCGTCACATCGGAACAGGCGTCCGGACGTGCAAGCCGCTCGCGTTTCATTGGGCGCGAACCACCGCGAATCGCATCTTGCGCGCGGATGGCTTAGCCGATCAATGCGCGGTTGGCACGTCCGTGTTACCCGAACCTGATACAGGGCCCTGCTGAGCGGTTGGCTGGGAAGCCAGATCGTCCGCCTCGGTCCATTCGATCGGCGCAGGCATGTCGGTCAAAGCCTGTTCGAGCACCTGATCGACGTGGCTTACCGGAATGATCTCCAGCCCTTCCTTCACGTTGTCCGGGATTTCCGCGAGGTCCTTCACGTTCTCTTCCGGGATCAGGACGGTCTTGATCCCGCCGCGGAGCGCCGCGAGCAGCTTTTCCTTGAGGCCGCCGATCGCCAGCACGCGCCCGCGCAGCGTCACCTCGCCGGTCATCGCGATATCGGGACGAACCGGAGTGCCGGACAGCGTCGAGACGATCGAGGTCACCATGCCCACGCCCGCGCTCGGTCCGTCCTTGGGCACGGCGCCCTCGGGGAGGTGGATGTGGACGTTCTTGCGCTGGAACAGCGAGGGGATGATGCCGTAATGCGGCGCGCGCGCCTTCACGAAACTGAAGGCGGCGGCGACGGACTCGTTCATGACTTCGCCGAGCTTGCCGGTCGTCTTGATCTCGCCCTTGCCCGGCGTGGTGACGCTTTCGATCGTGAGCAGTTCACCGCCGACCGACGTCCACGCCAACCCGGTGACAGCCCCGACCTGCGCTTCGTCCTCGCTCATGCCGTGCTTGAACTTGCGCACACCGGCGAAGTCGCCGAGATTCTCGGGCGTGATCGTGACGCTTTCGACTTCCTTCTCGAGGATCTTGCGCAGGCTCTTGCGTGCCAGCCGAGCGATCTCACGCTCCAGCGTACGGACACCCGCCTCGCGGGTGTAGTATCGGATCAGGTCGCGCAGGCCTTCTTCGGTGAGCTCGAACTCGCCATCCTTCAGCCCGTGCTCCTTGATCTGCTTGGGCAGCAGGTGGCGCTTGGCAATCTCGACCTTCTCGTCCTCGGTGTAGCCCTCGAGCCGGATGATCTCCATCCGGTCGAGCAGCGGCTGCGGAAGGTTGAGGCTGTTCGCGGTGGTCACGAACATGATGTCCGAAAGGTCGATGTCGAGTTCGAGGTAGTGATCCTGGAACTTGTCGTTCTGCTCAGGATCGAGCACTTCGAGTAGCGCCGATGCGGGATCGCCGCGGAAGTCCTGACCGAGCTTGTCGATCTCGTCGAGCAGGAACAGCGGGTTGCTTGTCCCGGCCTTTTTGAGGTTGTTGACGATCTTGCCCGGCATCGAACCGATATAGGTGCGGCGGTGGCCGCGGATTTCGGCCTCGTCGCGCACGCCACCGAGGGACTGGCGCACAAATTCTCGCCCGGTCGCCTTGGCGATCGACTTGCCGAGCGAGGTCTTTCCGACACCCGGCGGGCCGACGAGGCACAGGATCGGCCCCTTCAGCTTGTTGGTGCGCGCCTGCACGGCGAGGTATTCGATGATCCGGTCCTTGACCTTTTCGAGCCCATAGTGATCGGCATCGAGCACTTCCTGTGCCTTGCCGATATCCTTCTTGAGACGCGATTTCTTGCCCCACGGAAGACCGAGCAGTACATCGAGGTAATTGCGCACGACGGTCGCCTCGGCGCTCATCGGCTGCATGCCCTTGAGCTTCTTGAGCTCGGCGGTCGCCTTCGCCTTGGCTTCTTTCGAAAGTTTGGTCTTCTCGATCTTTTCGGTGAGTTCGGCGATTTCGTCGCCTTCCTCGCCATCGCCACCGCCCAGTTCGCTCTGGATCGCCTTCAACTGCTCGTTGAGGTAATACTCGCGCTGGGTCTTCTCCATCTGGCGTTTCACTCGCCCGCGGATCTTGCGTTCGACCTGAAGCACCGAAAGCTCGCCCTCCATAAAGGCCATGACGAGTTCGAGCCGCTTGAGTGGATTGGTTTCGGTCAGCAGCGACTGCTTGTCGGACACCTTGGCGTTGATTGCGGCGGCGATCATGTCGCCAAGCTGTCCCGCATCATCGACTTCGCCAAGGTCGATCTCGGTATCGTCGCCCAGCTTCTTGTTGAGCTTGGCGTATTCGGTGAACTGCTCGGTAACTTGCCGCATAAGGGCCGTGACTTCGCTGCCGGCAACGGTTTCAGGCTCCAGCAACTCCACTTCCGACAGAACATAGTCGTCTTCATTGCGCAGCCCGGCGAGCTTGGCGCGATGGGTGCCTTCGACCATCACGCGGACCGTGCCGTCGGGCAGTTTGAGCATCTGCAGGACCTGAGCCACCACGCCGACATCGTAAAGGTCATCGCCTTCGGGATCGTCGCAGCCCGGATCGAGTTGGGCGAGCAGGAAAATGTCCTTGCTGGCCTCCATCGCCGCTTCGAGTGCTGCGACGGATTTGTCGCGGCCGACGAAGAGCGGCACCACCATGCCGGGAAACACGACGATGTCGCGCAAGGGAAGGAGAGGGAATTGTTGGGTCATATGTCTTTTTCCGGACGGCCAATGGGGCACGCCTTTGTACCGGAATATGGGTAGCGCCTTACCCTGCCGCAATCCCCCTGAGAAGGAAGCTGTGGAAGCGGAAGCTGCGGGAAGTTTCGCTTAATTCAAATCGCGCATTCTGGTATGCTCGGCCCACAACGCAGATCAGGTCGCAGCAGTACGACGCCCCGAGCGGGCGCAACCGGAGGATGCGACCATGGCGCTCAATCCCGCCAACGCACTCGACAGGAAGGTCAAATGGGACGACTTCCAGAAAATCGAGGGCGATCCACCGCCTGACGGGGAATTCGAACAGGCTGCCGAAACCTCTGTTGGTCTTGGGACAGCCAGCGGAACGAAGGTCGATCCCGTCAAGGGATCGGATCCAACGGTTTATCGGCTGGTCGCGGTGCCCACCGTCAACATTACCTGGCAGCCGACAAACTGGGTGATGGAATGGGTCTTCACATGGGACAAGAAGCACCAGGACGACCTGCTCGATCACGAGCAAATCCATTACCTGATTTTCGCGCTCGCCGGACGGGACTGTCACAACCGGCTGAAAGAGATCAAGAAAACCGACTACGACAACGTCGATGACGCAGTCGCGGATATCGAGGCATCTTTCGAGCTATTCAGCGTCCAGGACATTCACGACAAATACGACGAAGACACCCACAGCCTGCCGACCGATTTCCCGGCCAAGCAGAAGGCGTGGGCGACAGCGGTGCGGACCAGCAAGACTAACGGGAAACCGATACGCACCTCGCTGGAGACAGCGGGGCTCATTCCGAAGCAGGCCTGAGCCGAAGCGATCGCGGTACACGGAGGGAACATCATCATGCTCAAATCGACTCTGCTTTCGGGCAATCCGCGTCTGGAGAAGGCGTCGCTCGGACCGCCATCGATCCGCAAGCGCCCGCCCGATGACGATCCCGACGCGGTGCGACGCATTCAGAAAGCGCTGGTCAGACTCGGCTTCAAACTTCCGAAGTCGTTTCCCAATGGCCCCAAGCTGGAACCTGACGGCCTCTTTGGTCCCGAAACCGAAACCGCCGTGCGGGAATTCCAGAAGAAAGCGTTTCCGAAGACCATGAGCGAATGGGACGGGCGTTGCGGGCCGAAAACGCTTTCCGCGATGGACCAGAGGTTGGCGAACGAGGCACCTGCAAAGGGCGTTTACATCCCACCGCGCATGGAGATCGGCACCTGCCGTTGCCAGCGCGGAAGCCCCGGGGAACCCGGCAGGAAACGGGCCATCCCTTCCTTAAAGCGAGCAGCAATGCCGCCGGGAGTGCCGATTCCCTATCCGAACACAGGCAAAGCGAGCGACACGGCCCATGGATCGAAGAAAGTGAAAATCGCGAGGAAAATGCTGTTCAAGAATTCGAGGCCGGCGATTTCAACCCGCAAATGACCAAGCCGTACGGCGTCGGCAAAGCGTTCTTCAGACCGCGTGACCGTCATGACGTCGCGGGTCGAAGGTGTAGAAGCAGCTGAAGGTGTAGCGCAGACCCGAGGTAACCGCTTCGACACCGTGGCGATAGTCATTGGTCGAGGGGAAGTATGCCAGCATCCTCGGTTTTATATCGGGCTTTAGCCTACGGTCGGGAAAATAGATTCCCCCGCCTTCGTACTCGTCGTTGAGGTAGATGATCGAGGCGAAGGCGCGCCACGGCGTACCGTTCGGGCGTCCATCGGGTTCCTCGCAATCGGCATGCGCTGCCTGGTTATCGCCCGGACGCCAACGAACAAGTTGCAACGTATCGGCGTAGACAGGATCGGTGATCCCGTAATCCGCCTTGATATGCGATGCCGTGCGCTTCCGGATTTCTTCCATCAGCTTCAGGATGCGAGGCGACATCGAACGCGGATTGATCATCCGGCCATGCCACACGTCGGTTTCGGGAAGGTAGGTTTCCCACGGCGCATCGGGCTTGCTCGCATAGGCGAGAAGCTCCGCGCGTTCTTTCTCGGTGATGAAATCGGGGACGAGACCGATCGGCTTGCCGTTCAGACTGCGCGCATGGCGAACCTTCTGTCCGCCCTTGGGTGCCGGTGCGGCGTTAAAGGTCATACCGCCGGAAAATCGACCGGCCATGCCAGGGACGACGGTCGGGCGCGCAAAACCGCCGCCGAAACCGGGAAGACCGGGCAGGCCATCGCCCCCCTTCCCTTCGAACTTGCGGTCGCTCATCGGCTGGCCCCCTCCTAGCGCAATTCGGTTCAGCCCATGCCCGGAAGATTGAACCCCGGCGGCAGGCCCATACCGCTTTGCATTTCCTTCATCTGCTCGGCCGAGACCCGGTCGGCCTTGTCGCGCGCATCGTTGAAAGCCGCAGTGACGAGGTCCTCGACCATTTGCTTTTCTTCGGCCTTCATCAGGCTTTCGTCGATGCTGACACCGACGATTCGGCCTTTCGCTGTCGCACGAACCTTCACCAATCCGCCGCCAGACTGCCCCTCCACCTCGATAGCGTCGAGCTTCACCTGCATGTCGTTCATCTGGTTCTGGATCTGCTCGGCGGCCTGCTGGGCGGCCTGCATCATTTCTTCCATCGATTTCATCGGGGGTACTCCATCAGTTCCATTTGCTGCCCGAAGCGCGAGCGACGTTGCTGTCCTGCTCGATCAGCTCTGCATCGGGGAATGCTTCGAATGTGGCCCTTACCAGCGGATCGGACAAGATGCGTTCGCGTGCAGCATTGGCTTCGGCTTCGGATTGTTCGCGAAGTGAAGGGTTCGCCTGACCGTAGCCCTTCTCGACTTGCCAGCGCCTGCCCGTCACCTTGAACAGCGCATCGCGAATGTCGGGCGCCGGATCATCTGAGAAGCTGTCCGCCTGCTCGTAAACCAGGCGCTCGGGCGCGAGTTCGATGACGCGGATACGGTCATGCATCATTTGCGCCACGCGCAGCTGCCCGGCATTGTCCACCTTGTCGACCAGTTCGGCCCAGTCGAGCGAGCCCGTCGACGGAGAAGGAGAATAGGCAGTCGCACCGCCACGGTCGCCGGATGCGCCCGCTCCCGGTGTAGGCGCGCTGTTCGCCAGCTCCTCAATCCGCTTCGCTAGCTTGCCCGGATCGGGAAGCTCCGAAGCGTGGAGAACACGCAGCAGTGCCATTTGCACCGATACCAGCGGATCGGGCGCCTGCCGGACTTCCTCATGGCCCTTGAGCAGCAATTGCCACAACCGGTGCAGCTCCCCCGCACCGAGCCTTTGCGCGAACTCTCCTAGAGCCATGCGCTCTTCTTCACTCGGCGCATCGGGCTCGGCCCCGGAAATCTGCGACACAGTGATCTTGTGAACGAGGTCCATCAGCGCCCGCATCAGCGCGAGCGGCTCGACCCCGAGCGCATACTGTTCATCGATCGCGGCAAGCAACGCAGCCGCATCACCCTCAAGCAAGTGCGACAGCAGCTTGCGCTGCGCGCTCTTGTCGGCGAGGCCGAGCATGTCGTGGACCCGCGCCGCCGTGACCTTGCTGTCCTCGTCGAGATCGGCATGCGCGATCGCCTGGTCGAGGATCGAAAGCCCGTCGCGCACCGACCCTTCGGCGGCCGAGGCGATGATGCGCAACGCCTCATCCTCGGCTTCGACACCTTCGAGCGAACAAATCTTGCCGAAATGCTCGGCCAGCATGTCGGACGGGATGCGCCTGAGGTCGAAGCGTTGGGTGCGGCTGAGCACGGTGACCGGCAGCTTCTCGACCTCGGTGGTCGCGAACAGGAATTTCACATGCGCGGGCGGCTCTTCGAGTGTCTTCAGCAACGCGTTGAAGGCATTGCGCGAAAGCATGTGGACTTCGTCGATGATGTAGATCTTGTAGCGTGCCGAAACCGCCGCGTAGCGGACCTGCTCGATGATGTCGCGGACATCGTCGACACCGGTATGCGAGGCGGCGTCCATCTCGATCACGTCGATATGGCGGCCCTCGGCGATCGCCCGGCACGGCTCGCATTGGCCGCACGGATCGATCGTCGGCCCGCCCTGCCCATCCGGTCCGACGCAGTTCAACGCCTTGGCGATCAGACGCGCGGTGGAAGTCTTGCCGACCCCCCTGACCCCGGTCATCAGAAAGGCGTGCGCCAGCCGGTCGCGCTCGATCGCATTGGCGAGCGTGCGCACCATCGGCTCTTGTCCGATCAGCTCGGAGAAGGTCTGCGGACGATATTTGCGCGCCAGAACGCGATAGGGTTGGCTGGCATCGGGCTTTGGCGCAGTGGCAGGCGGCGGTGTTTGCGGGGCTTCTGGCGCCGGTTCCTCGGGTTCTGCGGCAGGAGTCGATTCGCCGAACATCGAATTCTGCCCGGCCGCTTCCAGCTCGGCAGCGGTCGGCTGCTGCTCCTCTTCGTGCTCGCCTTCCCAGGGAGGCGTATCTGCATTGTCCGGTGAATCACCCATGCACGATTAGCTACGCGCTCGGGCGGCGTTTGTCATGGCGATGATCGCACGATGTGAGGGAAAAAGGAGCCGAGCGACCCGCCGCAATTCACCTGGGCTGCTTCCTTCCGGACCTGACCCGGTGAGCGAACGCAAACGTCCACCCGACTCCCAAGGTGCATATGGCGGGGAAGAATGAAAATTTCAACACCGGAAATCCCGGCGCGAGATTACCTGAAATTGTCGGCGTAGGCCTGGATCTTGAGCGACTTCGGCGGGGTCGAATGGACCCGGGCCACAATGCCGTATTTTTCGGCATAGGCCTTGGCCGCTTCCTTGGAGGGGAAGTTTAGCTTCACCTGCGCCTGCGTGTCGCCGCTGCCGGTCCAACCCATCAGCGGATCGGGCTTGCGCGCCTCGCTTTGCTCGAATTCGAGCACCCAGGTGTCGGTCTTGGCCTTGCCCGATTGCATGGCGGATTTCGGCTGCTGATAGATTCGCGCGCTCATAGTGCGCTCCCTTTTCTCTAACCCCATACATAAATCAAGCGTGGATCGACCCGAAGGGGCGCAAGGGCGACCGCCCGTCCGCAGCGATGCGGGCGACAGACCGCATGAGCGAGGAAAGCCGAGGTCGCGGAGGCGCCCGTCGGCGCTTGAGGCCTACCGATAAAACGCGTTTTTGGTCTTGAGGCTTGGCTTTTCCAGCCACGGCCGCTCGGGCCATCGGTGTTTCGGATAACGCCCCTTCATATCCTTCGCGACATCGCTCCAGCTGCCGCGCCAGAAGCCCGAAAGGTCGCGGGTCGACTGGATCGGCCGACCGGCGGGACTGGTGAGCTTGAGCAGCAAGGGCGTCGTGCCGATCATCGGATGGCGATCGAGACCGAACAGCGCCTGCACGCGCACCTCCACGCTCGGCGCATCGTCACCGGCATAATCGATCGCATGACGGGTTTCGGCGGGCGAAACGAAATGGGTCGGAGCAGCGCTTTCCAGCTTCTGCCGGGTATCCCAATCGAGGAGGTTCGATGCGGCCTCGGCAAAGCGCGCAGGCGGGAGGCCCAAATCGCGGCGCCCTTCGAGCAGCGGCGCGAGCCAGAGCGCGGCATTGTCGCGCAAGTTCTCCTGATCGAGAGCATCAATGCCAGCGAATTTCGCGCGCGCCAGGAATGCCGGCGGCAGAAGTTCTCCCAGCTTCTTCAACGCCTCATCCACAAGGATATCTACAAGCCGCTGTGGGTCGGGATCGGGGTCGGGTCCACGCGAAAGCACGATCGCGCCAAGACGCTTCTCCCGCCGACTTTCCGCCCGGTTTTCGGTAGAATTCCAGCGGATTATCGAGCGTTCTTCGATCCGGTCCGCAAACAGCTTCTCGATCCGCGCGCTCGCAATCTCTATCCCCGCGGTGATCCGCGCTCCCTTCGCCTGTCCCTGCGCATCGGCGACGACTATCCACTCCGCCGAAGCGAGCGGCGATGCCGCATCGAGCTGGAACCCGCGTCCGCCCGCACTCAGCCATTGCTCTCCCGATGCGTCGCGCCGCTTGGCCACGAAATCCGGCCTCGCCAATGCGACGCATTCGGCCGCCGTTTGGGCAGCGGTTTGCCCCGATGACACCAGATCGCCAGCCTTCTTTGCCCAATTCTCCGCGATCCGTGCAGCGCTCTGCGCCCGCCGCGAGCGGTCGCCACGCCATCGGGACAGCCTGTGCAGCAAGTCCTCGCCGCGCCCGCCCAACCCGCGTTCCTGCATCAGCATGACCAACCGCGCGGCTTCCTCGGCACAGTCAACCTTCGCTCCGAGCAGAACGGCGGCAGCCTGGTCCGGCGCCATCGGCATCGAAGCGATCGCCTCGCCCAACGCTGTAATCTTTCCATCACCATCCAACGCCCCGAGCGCCTGCAGACTGCTGCGTGCCGACGCGACCGACGCCTCGGGCGGCGGGTCGAGCCACGCTAGCGATGCAGGATCGCTCGCCCCCCATTTCGCCAGCTTGAGCAACAGCGGGGCGAGATCGGCAGTCTCGATTTCGGGAGGCGCGAATTCCGGCCGCCCTCCGTGCCCGCCTTCCTCCCACAGGCGATAGGCGACCCCGGGCCCTTGCCGCGCCGCGCGCCCCGATCGCTGGGTCGCCGCCGCCTGGCTTGCCCGCCTCGTCACGAGATGCGACGTCCCCGCCGCCCGGTCGTATTCGGCAAACCGCGCGAGCCCGCCGTCGACGACCACCGAGACGCCATCGAGCGTGAGCGATGTCTCGGCAATCGAGGTCGCCAGCACCACCCGGCGCCGACCTTCCGGATCGCGCCGGATCGCGGCGCGCTGTCCCTGCGGCTCGACCTGACCGTGAAGCGGCAGGATCGGCGTATCGGAAAGCTTCGTTTCCAGCCTTTCGCGCACGCGCTCGATCTCGCGGACGCCCGGCAGGAAAGCGAGGATATCGCCATCGGTTTCGCGCCAAGCCGTCATAACCCCGGCGGCGACCTGATCCTCGATTGGCTGGGCCGGATTGCTTCCCAGCCACTTGATTTCCAGCGGATAGCTGCGTCCCTCGCTTTCAACAACCGCCACCTCTTCGCCGAGCAGCCGGGCGAAGCGCGCGCCGTCGATGGTGGCCGACATCACGAGAATGCGCAGGTCCTCGCGCAACACCGAGCGCGTTTCGAGCGCCAGCGCGAGGCCAAGATCGCTGTCGAGGTGCCTCTCGTGCGCTTCGTCGAACAGCAGTGCCGAGACGCCCGGCAATTCCGGATCGTCGACCAGCCGGTTCACGAGGATCGCTTCGGTCACAACAAGAATGCGGGTCTTTGAAGATACCTTGCTGTCGAGACGTGTCATGTACCCGACCGTCTCGCCGGGTTTCTCGCCGAAGTTCTCGGCCATCCGCTCCGCAGCAGCACGAGCGGCGACACGGCGCGGCGAGGTGATGACGATCTGGCCGGTGCACCACGCCTCGTCCAAGAGGGCCGGAGCGACGGATGTGGTTTTCCCTGCTCCGGGAGGTGCAACGAGCACACACGCGCCCTCCTCCGCCAGTGCGGTGCGAAGTGCGGGCAAGACGGCGTGGACAGGCAACGGTTCGGACACAGATGCCCTATCGCACAATTGCGAGTCGCAGACATCCCCTGTCATTTAACCTTCTGATTTTCAAAGAGGTTTTGGATAGATCGTTCCGCGCTTGGCCAAGGACTTGAATTGCTGTTAGTCTGCATCCCAGGGACGCAGTTGAAAGCATTGTCCGATTTTACGGCCATCAGGCCTCGGGCAGGTAAGAACTGAACTTTGGGGGAAATCCATGAAAAAGATGATGACGGCTTTGGCCGCAATGACACTCGTGGTGGGCGTAAGCGCCTGCGGTGCCCGGACCGATGGCGATAGCGCTGCGACAGCCAGCGCCGGTACCATTGCCGGCACATGGATGATCGATCTCGATTCCGCCGAGTGGGAAAATTCGGACAGCAACTACGTGATCGCCGACGGCGAATACACTTGCAACAGCTGCATACCGCCCTACTCGATCCCTGCCGACGGGGAATGGCAAAGCGTCGACCGCCCGGGCGTCGATGAAATCAAGGTCTCGGTGGTCGACGACATGACCATCGAAACCGCCACCCGGTTTGAGGGAGAGGATCTCGGCAATTCGACCTGGACTGTCAGCGAGGATGGCGATTCGATGACCATCGCATGGAACAATCTCGATGGCGACACACCGGTTTCCGGCGAGACCAACCTTGTCAGGGCCGCAGAGGGTCCTGACGGCGCGCATGCCGCATCGGGTCAGTGGTCGCCGGCCGAAGTATCGTCGATGAGCGAGGAAGGCCGCACCGTCACGATTTCGCTCGATGGCGACACGATTTCGCTACGCGGCAATGGCGGCGGCTACACCGCGACGCTCGGCGGAGACGCCGTCACGATCGATGGCGACAATTCGGGCACGCTGGTCGCCGTCGAAAAGACGGGCGACAACACCTACCGCGAAACCTTCACCCGCGACGGGGAAACGACCGGCGTCAACGACTGGACGGTCGATGGCGACACCGTGACGGTTGTTGCAACCGATCCGCGTGACGACAGCAAGGTCACGTGGTCCGCCACCCGGCAGTAAGTCTGTCGCTACAAATCTGGAAGGCCCCGGCATCGTAGTGCGGTGCTGGGGTTTTCTTTGCGCTAGTAGCCGCGTGCCACTGCGAATTGCGCAGCCTCGGCCATGGCAGAGCGGGCCTTGCTTTCCGGGAAGATCGAAATCGCATCGATCGCACGCTGGGCGAAGTGGCGCGCCTTCTCGCGAGTATCCTCGACCGCATTGTGTTTTTCGATGAGCGTGATGGCGTGGGCGAGGTCCTCATCCGAGGTCCTGTGCCCGCCGATCGCGGCCTTCCAGAACTTGCGCTCTTCCTCGTCGCCGCGCGCGTGTGCGAGGATCACCGGCAAGGTCATCTTGCCTTCACGGAAATCGTCGCCGCGATCCTTGCCCATCTGGGCGGCGTCGGCATCGTAATCGAGCGCATCGTCGACCAGCTGGAAGGCCACGCCAAGATTACGCCCATAGTCTTCGAGCGCGCGTTCCTGCTCTTCACCGCACTCGGCCACGACCGCGCTGATCTGGCTCGCCGCTGCGAACAGCGCGGCGGTCTTGGCACCAATGATGTGGAGGTAGCGTTCTTCGCTCGTTTCGAGCTGGCGCTGCGCGGTCAGCTGAGAGACCTCGCCTTCGGCGATAACTGCACTGGCGTGGCTGAGAATTTTGAGCACGCGCAACGAACCGTCTTCGGTCATCAGTTCGAACGCGCGGCTGAACAGGAAATCCCCGACCAGCACGGTCGCAGGATTACCAAAGATGATGTTGGCTGCCGCCTTGCCCCGGCGCAGCTCGCTGCCATCGACGACATCGTCGTGAAGCAGCGTCGCGGTGTGGATGAACTCAACCGCCGCCGCGAGTTTGTGGTGGCGCGTCCCCTGGTAGTCGACCAGCTCGGCACCTGCGAGAGTCAGCATCGGGCGCAGTCGCTTGCCCCCACCCGAGATGAGATGTCCCGCAAGACGCGGGATCAGCGGGATTTCGCTCTGCATCCGTTCAAGGATGACGGAATTGACCGAATTCATGCCACTTGCCGTCAAGGACAGCATCGGATCGAGAGTCGGCTGCTTGCGCGGGAGAGGAACGACGTCGGCAGTCATGTTGCGCCCGCTTTGGGGGAGCCTCAATCGCTTGGCAAGCGCAGAATTGCTGCTAGCTTTGCAAGCGATGTCCGATGAAACGCACTCGAATCCCGCCGACGATCCGCAGCTGGCGATCTTCCGCAAGAGCATCGATAATATCGATGCCGCGATCATTCACATGCTCGCCGAACGCTTCCGCATCACCAAGGCTGTGGGCGAATACAAGGCGAGGGTCACCCTGCCCCCCGCCGATCCGGCGCGCGAGGCACGCCAGATCGAACGGCTCCGAAAACTGTCGGAAGAGGCCGATCTCGATCCCGAATTCAGCGAGAAATTCTTGCGTTTCATCATCGACGAAGTGATCCGCCACCACGAAAAAGCGCGCGAAAGCTGACTACCGCTTTTGCGGTAGCAGTTAGGCTTCACGCGCGGGGCAGGCGCAATTCGACCAGCAGACCGCCGAGGTCCTCGCTTTCGCCCAGCGTCACGTCCCCGCCATAGATTTCGGCGACGTCGCGGACGATCGCGAGGCCGAGCCCGGTCCCGGGCTTGCCGGTATCCAACCGCGCGCCGCGATCGAAAATGCGTGTGCGCTCTTTCTCGGGTATCCCGGGGCCGTCGTCTTCCACCCAGATGAGGCAGTCTCTAGTATCGCGGTCGACGTCCACGGTGACGAAGACGCTCCCGCCACCGTATTTCGCCGCATTCTCGATGAGGTTGCCGAGAATTTCGTCGAGGTCTTGCCGTTCGATCGAGACGACGGCGCTCTGGTTGCCGTCGAGATCGAAGCGCGTGTGCTCGTAAATCCGTGTCACCGCGCGCAGAACGCTCTCGACGCTTGGCCAGACTTCCGCACGCGAGAGGCCGGTTGCACGGCGCCCCACCGCGCGTGCCCTCGCGAGGTGGTGCTCGACATGCCGCTGCATCGTCTTCGTCTCGCGGCGCACCAGGTCGGGCAGCTTGGGATCCTGCGCCGTTGCGGCATTCGTCAGGACGGTCAGCGGCGTCTTGAGAGCATGGGCGAGATTGCCCGCATGCATTCGCGCCTCCTCCGCCTGCTTCTCGGAGTGTTCGAGCAAGCCGTTGAGCTCCTCGACCAGCGGCTGCACCTCGCTCGGCAGCGGCTCCGTGATGCGGTTTTCGCCGGTCGTGCGCAGCTTGGAAATCGCCGCCCGCACCCTGCGCAACGGCGAGAGGCCATAGCGGATTTGCAACAACGCCATCAGGATCAGGCCGAGGCCGAGCACGGCGAAGCTCCAGATCAGGATCAGGCGGACCTCCTGGATCTGCTGATCGCGCTCTTCGGTCGCGCTGGCCACGGCGAATGTCCAGCGCGTGTCGCTGCCCGGCAGGATGATGGTGCGTTCGGCGATGCGCAGCGGTTCGCCTTCGAACTGGCCCGAATCGTAGAAATGCGCCTCATTGTCGAAATGATCGCCGCGCACCTGCAGCGTCCGGTCCCACAGGCTGCGCGAGGGATAGGGATCGAAATCGCCACCGCTGATCTGCCAGTAGAGCCCGCTGCCCGGTTCGAGGAAGCGCTGGTCGCCGAGCGTGCGGTAGAACCACACCTCTCCGAAGGAATCGATCTCCGCCGAAGCGATCATCGCGGTCAGCTGGTATTCGAGCTGCTCGTCGAAATTGTTTTCGACCTGGTTCGTAAGCGTGCGTTCGAGCGCGATCCCGCCGCCGACCAGCAGCACGGTGATCCATCCCGCCGCGATGAGCCCCATGCGCCGAGCGAGACTGCCGCGGCGGGGCGGCGATGTCGGCATATCGGCCCCGTCGGTTTTGGCCACGGCCTCCGCCGCCTCGCTTTGTGGCGAAGCGGGAACGGGGTCCGCGTCCTTACGCTCGGGGTGCGTCTGCGGGGTCGTCGAGGCTGTAACCGAGTCCACGGATGGTCGTTATCACTTCTGCGCCGAGTTTCTTGCGAATGCGGGTGACGAAGACTTCGATCGTGTTGGAATCGCGGTCGAAATCCTGGTCGTAGATATGTTCGATCAGCTCGGTGCGGCTGACGACCTTGCCCTTGTGATGCATCAGGTAGGACAGGAGCTTATATTCCTGTGCCGTCAGCTTCACCGGCTCGCCATTGAGGGTCACGCGGCCCGAGCGGGTATCCAGCCGGACGTCGCCGGCGGTCAGCTCGGACGAGGTGTTGCCCGAAGCACGACGGATGAGCGCGCGCAGTCGGGCGATAAGCTCTTCGGTCTGGAACGGTTTGGCGAGGTAATCGTCCGCACCCGCATCGAGGCCAGCAACCTTGTCCGACCAGCTGTCGCGGGCGGTCAACACCAGCACGGGGAAATCGCGGCCTTCCTTGCGCCACATGCCGAGCACGGAAAGCCCGTCGATCTCGGGCAGGCCGAGGTCGAGGATCACCGCGTCGTAATCCTCGGTGCTCCCCATGAAATGGCCGTCTTCACCGTCGGTCGAAAGATCGACCGCATAGCCGTTCTGTTCGAGCGTCGATTTGAGTTGCTGTCCGAGAGTGGGTTCGTCTTCGACGATCAGGATGCGCATAGTCCACCAGATATCTGCGTTTTTATTGCCGAATTCGTGCGCTTTTGCTTGCTCAACGTCAAGCAAGCGGCACGGTTTGAGCCTGTGGCTGTCCCCCGGTGATTCCTCATGGAATACGTGCCACCTCAGCGCGAACGATTGATGATGCGGCCGGTGCGCGCATCGACATCGACATAGGTTACGCGCCCGTCCTTGATGAATTTGAGGCGATAGGCGCGCGCCGTCGCATCATAGGCGGGGCCGAGATACTCGCTGCCGCGCATCTGCGGGAGAATGCGCTTTTCGATCTCGCGCAGCGACAGCTGGTTCCCGGCGCGCATTTCCTTGCGCGCTTCGCCCTGATCGCTTCGCGGCTGCTCCTGCGCCCCAAAGCTGGCGGCACCGGCCGGAACGGTGCCGAGAATGGCCAGCGCTGCGGCGGCGGAAAGAGCGAGGATCGTCTTCATGGTGCCCTCATGCCTATCCGCGACGCGTTGAACAAGCTGTGAATAGCGGTGTTGCCACCGGTTCAGCGTTGCAACCGGCAGTCAGACCGCTAACACGGGCGCGAACAAGGGAGATCGAATGTTCAAGAAACTTATCGCTGCCGTGGCGCTTGTCTTTGCCGCACCTGCTCTCGCCCAGTCGATGGAGCGTGTGCCGGACCGTCCGGCGGGCGAAGGCGAAGGACCCTATCAGACGCTCCTTATCAAGGACGCCATCATGATCGACGGGACCGGCGCTCCGCCCGAAGGTCCGGTGAGCATCCTGGTCGAAGGCAACCGGATTGTCCGGATCATGCGCGGCGGCGGCGAGACCGAGGCCGATCGGGTAATCGATGCCAGCGGCATGTATGTGCTCCCCGGTTTCGTCGATGTTCACGGACATAATGGCGATCCGGACAAGGCGCCGCAGCCTTCGTATGGATTCAAACTGTGGCTTGCGCATGGTGTCACCACCGTGCGCGGCGTGGGCTTCGGAGGTGGATCGAACGATCCTTCGATCGACCAGAAGCGCCGCAGCGCCGCCAACACGATCACCGCGCCGCGACTGTTTGCCTATCAGGTGCCCGGAACGGTCTGGGGCGACGGACGGATCGATACGCCCGAGAAAGGGCGCGAATGGGTCCGCTGGGCCAAGAGCCGGGGCTATGACGGGATCAAGTTCTTCAATTTCGAGCCGCCGCATATCCTCGCAGCGATCCTCGATGAGGCGGAAAAACAGGGCATGGGCACCGTCGCCCACCTCGGGCAGCGCGGGGTTGCACAGGTCAATGCGCGCAAGGCGGTGGAACTGGGCCTCGACGGCGTCACCCATTTCTACGGGCATTTCGAAAGCCTGCTGGATGATAGCCGCCTTCCCCAATATCCCGCCTACTACAATTACCTCGACGAGCAGTCGCGCTTCGCCTGGGTCGCTCGCCTTGCCGAGCAGGTCGGAGAACCGGGCAGCGAGGAATGGAACGACTACATCGACTTCCTGATCGAAAGCGACGTTACGCTCAGCCCGACCTTCAACATCTATTCGGCCAGCCGCGACGTGATGCGGGCGCGCAACCTCGAATGGCACGAGAAGTACACGTTGCCCTCGCTGATGCAGTTCTACGCGCCGAGCCTGACCAATCACGGCAGCTATTACCACGACTGGACCAGCGAGGATGAAGCGGCTTGGAAGCGCTTCTACTCCAAGTGGTTCGCACTCACCCGCGAGTTCAAGGATCGCGGCGGGCGGGTCACCGCCGGTTCGGACCCGGGCTACATCTACCAGACTTGGGGCTTCGCCTATATCGGCGAGCTCGAGATGTTGCGCGAGGCGGGCCTCACCCCGCTCGAAGTGATCCAGGCCGCGACGATCAACGGTGCGCGCGAGATCTACGATTCGAAGGGCACCGAGCCGCCCATGGGATCGATCGAAGTCGGCAAGCTCGCCGACCTCGTGATCGTGCCCGAGAACCCGCTTGCGAACCTCAAAGTGCTCTACGGCACCGGGCACACCCGCCTCGACCGCGAGACCAACCGGCTGGAGACCGTCGGCGGGGTGCGCTGGACGATCAAGGACGGGATCGTATTCGATGCTCCCAGGCTGCTCGAAGACGTGGCACGGATGGTCGAGGAGCAGAAGGCGGCGCAAGAGTAGCCGGGCGGCCTTGCGGGGGACCGGCGGAGCGCCTAACTCGCGCCGGTCATGGCGCAACCACCGATCCTCAGTCTCGAAGGGCTTGGCCTCCAGCAAGGCGGCCGCTGGCTGTTCGGCGGTCCCGATGTCGAGCCCATCGACCTTCATGTCGGCCCGCGCGACCGGCTCGCGCTGATCGGGCGCAACGGCGCCGGCAAGACCACGCTGCTGAAGATCATCGACGACCGGATCGAGATCGACCGCGGCGAGCGGCGAGTGAAACCGGGTACGCGGATCGTGTTCCTCGAACAGGAGCCCGACTTCAGCGGCCTTGACACACTGATGGAGTTTGCGCTTTCCGGCGACCACGCGCCTGCCGAGCACGAGGTCGAAGCGATCGCGGGCCAACTCGGAATCGACATGGGCTGCGACGCCGCGACCGCCAGCGGGGGCGAGAAACGCCGCGCCGCGATCGCCCGCGCGCTCGCGCAGGACCCCGATCTGCTGTTGTTGGACGAGCCGACCAACCACCTCGATCTCGGCGCGATCGACTGGCTCGAGGAATGGCTGACCCGGTACAAGGGCGCCTTCATCACGATCAGCCACGACCGCACCTTCCTGAAACGCCTGACCCGCGCAACGCTGTGGCTCGACCGCGGGACGCTGCGGCGCAAGGAGGTCGGCTTCGGCGGATACGAAGCGTGGGAAGAGCAGGTGTACGCCGAAGAAGCGCGCGCCGCCGAAAAGCTCGATGCAAAGCTCAAGCTCGAGGCGCACTGGCTCGAGCGCGGCGTGACCGCCCGGCGCAAGCGCAACCAGGGACGCCTCGAAAGACTCCACCAGATGCGCGCGGCCCGCGCGGCGATGATCTCGGACAGCGGCGCGGCGAAGCTCAAGCTCGCGAACGACGAGGACTTCAAATCGAAATCGGTGATCGTCGCCGAGAACATCACCAAATCGTTCGATGGGCGACAGATAATCAAGCCCTTCTCCCTGCGCATCCAGAACGGCGACCGGATCGGCATCGTCGGCGCGAACGGAGCGGGCAAGACGACGCTGCTGAAAATGCTCACCGGCGAGCTGGAGCCCGACAGCGGCACCATCACCCATGCCCGCACGCTTTCGGGTGTGATGATCGACCAGCAGAGGAAGCTGCTCGAACCCGATGCGACGGTGCGCCAGATCCTCGCCGAGGGCGGCGACTGGATCGACGTGCGCGGCAACCGCAAGCATGTGCAGGCGTATCTCAAGGACTTCCTGTTCGATCCCAAGATCGTCGATACCAAGGTCGGCATCCTTTCGGGCGGCGAGCGTTCGCGGCTGCTGCTCGCCCGCGAGTTCGCGCGCACCGCCAACCTGCTCGTGCTCGACGAGCCTACCAACGATCTCGACCTCGAAACGCTCGACCTCCTGCAGGAGGTGATCGCCGATTTCGACGGGACGGTCCTGATCGTCAGCCACGACCGCGATTTTCTCGATCGCACCGTGACCATCACGCTCGGCCTCGACGGATCGGGCAAGGTCGATATCGTTGCCGGCGGCTACGAGGAATGGAAAGCGAAGCGCCGCAAACCCGTCGAACACAAACCCAAGTCCAGCGCGCCGTCACCGTCTCCTTCACCTGCCCCGCCCGCGCCCAAATCGGACAAGCTCTCCTACAAGGAGCAGCGCGACTACGAGCTCCTGCCCGCGCGGATCGAGGAGCTCGAGGCCGCCATCGCGAAGGGTGAGGCGATCCTCGCCGATCCCGATCTCTACACCTCCGATCCCAAGCGTTTCGCGACGATTTCGAAGGGCCTCGAAAACGCCCGCGCCGAGAAGGACGCTGCCGAGGAACGCTGGCTCGCGATCGCCGAGCAGGTCGAGGGGTGAGCGAGCAGGCGTCCGAAGATCTCCACGCGGAGATTGCCGCCTGCACGATCTGCGCCGAGCACCTCCCGCTCGGCCCGCGCCCGGTCGTCCAGTTCTCGCCCAAATCGCGCGTCCTCATCATCGGGCAGGCCCCCGGCACGAAAGTCCATGCCAGCGGCGTTCCGTGGGACGACGACAGCGGCGACCGTCTGCGCGACTGGCTCGGGCTCGACAAAGCACGCTTCTACGATCCCGATTGCGTCGCGCTCGTCCCGATGGGCTTCTGCTACCCGGGGAAAGCGAGCGGCGGCGATGCCCCGCCGCGCAAGGAGTGCGCGCCGCAATGGCATGATCGGGTGCTCGACCTCCTGCCGAACGAGCGGCTGACGCTGCTTGTCGGTGCCCACGCGCAGGCCCATTATCTGCCGCAGACCCGTCGTCTCACCATGACCGAGCGCGTCCGCCGAGCCTTCGAGTTTGCGCCATTCGTCCCCCTGCCGCATCCCGCGTGGCGATCGCGCCTGTGGGTGGCGAAGCATCCGTGGTTCGAAACCGAAGTCCTTCCGGGGCTCAGACGACAAGTGGGTGACGCTCTGCAAAGCTGACGAAGTTGACACCGTGTCACCCAGGGTTCTGCGTCAAAACCTCCTATACTTTCAGTGTTTTGGGTGCCGTTAGGCGAAGTTGACACTTTGCAAAACCGTTTCACTCGATCCGGTAGAAATCCGCGACCCGCTCCAGCGCCAGTTTGAGCACCAGCTTGCCGCTGCGTGCGGGCCAGCCGAGCGACTTTTCGGCTTCCGGCAGCCCCTCGCCCGCGCACACCACGCGCCACAGGACGTCCTCCAGCCCTTTTCCCGCCTCCGCCAGCGCGGCATCGAAGCGCGCCTTCGCCGCCACTTGCCGCTCGGTCGCCGTCAGCCCTTGATCGCCGGTGGTCTTCGCCCGCACGGGATCCCAGCGCATCGTGACATTCGCCGCCAGCTGCGCCCGCTCGTAATCGCGCCGCAGAGCTTCGCCCGCCTCGAACAACCGCGTTTCAAGATGCCCGCGCGCATGCAGCCACGCGATCGGGCTTTCGCCGACATTGACGGTCACCGTGCGCCGCTTTCCGCGCGCATCGCCCGCGCGCATCGGCCCCTCGCTCGTCAGTTCACGTTCGACCAGTTTGCGCACCATGCCTTGCTCCTTCTCCACCGCTTTCACGGGTGGGTGCTTGCATTGCCTGCGGTGGTGTAGGAAAGCATTTTCACCAAATCGGTTCGCAAACGGAGACTGGCAGGTGATCAACCGCATCCGCGACATCCGCAAGGCCAAGGGAATGACCCTCGCAGAGCTCGCCGAAGCCTGCGATCCGCCCACCACCGCGCAGACCATCGGGCGGCTCGAAACGGGCATGCGCAACCTCTCGATCAAATGGATGGACCGCATCGGCGCGGCGCTCGGGGTCGATCCCGAAAGCCTCGTCCGCTCGGAAGGGGGCGCGCAGCCGCAAGTCGTCGCCGAGCTCGGCGCGCATGGGGCCGAAGCGCTCGAAAGCCCGCGCGAAGCGGTGCTGCCGACCGATCTTGCCGCGCAGGGCACCGGCAACCCGCTGATGGTGCTGGCGGTGCAGGAAAGCACCGGCGAATATCGCCCCGGTGACCTGATCTGGCTGCACCAGCTCGATCCCGAGCACAGCGGCGAAGCGATCAATCGCGATTGCCTTGTCCCCCGCCCCGGCGGGCGCTTTGCCTTCGGGCGACTGATCGACCGGCGTGGCACGCTCGTCGGATTGTTGCCCCCGGGCGCTGGCCAAAAACAGCAGGTGGTGGACAATCCCCCCTGGATCGCGGTCGCGGTGATGCTCGTGCGGCCGTTATGACACGCGAATATACGAAGCGGCCCAGTGTGACCGGGGCGCTTTAACCGTGTTTGTTGCCGCCATCTTACCCCGCCGGGTCGGATGGTTTTGCGCGGTCAACCGGGAGCCATTGTGAAACACGTCCTGTCGATCAGCACGCTCTATCCCAACGCGGCCAATCCGCGTTTCGGGACGTTCGTTGCGCGCTCGCTCGAAGGACTGGCACGGCGCGGCGGCTGGCGCGTGACGCTGATCAACCCGATCGGCCTGCCACCGGTGGTCTTCGGCAAGTATCGCGCGCTGTCCGAGCTCGAAGAGCTTTCGGTCGAGGAAGGGATCACCATCCACCGTCCGCGCTTCACGCTGATCCCCAAGGTCGGGGCACGGCGCAATGCCGCCGCCATCGCCAAGGCGGTGCTGCCGCTGGCCCGGAAAATCCACGCTCAGCAGCCGGTCGATGTGGTCGATGCGGAATTCTTCTTTCCCGACGGCCCCGCCGCAGCCGAAGTCGCCGGAACGCTCGATCTGCCGCTGTCGATCAAGGCGCGCGGCAGCGACATCACCTATTGGGGCGGGCAGGATTTCGCGCTCGAACAGATGCTCGCCGCCGCCGGACAGGCGAGCGGCCTGCTCGCGGTGAGCGAGGCGCTGAAGGCGGAGATGGTCGGTCTCGGATTTCCGGAAGACAGGATTTCGGTCCATTACACCGGTCTGGACCGCAACCGCTTCCGCCCGCTCGATCACACGCAGCTGCGCAGCCAGATCGGCAAGGAGCTGGGCTTCGACCTGCCGGACACCGCGCCCTTGCTGGTGTGCGTGGGCGCGCTGATCGAGCGCAAGGGGCAGGACCGGATTATCGCCGCCCTGCCCGATATCGCCGGCGCGCAACTGGTGCTGGTCGGAAAGGGCGAGGACGAAGGCAAATTCAGGGCGCTTGCGCGGGACTGCGGCGTCGCAGAACGCGTGCATTTCGCCGGGGCGCTCGATCACAACCTGCTTCCGCTGCTTCTGTCGGCCGCGGACGTCATGGTGCTGCCGACAGAGAATGAAGGCCTCGCCAACGCCTGGGTCGAGGCGCTGGCTTGCGGCACGCCGGTGGTCACCACCGATGTCGGCGGTGCGCGCGAGCTGATCCTGAGCAAGGTGGCCGGGCGGCTGCTGGCCGAACGCACTCCGCAAGCGGTCGCCGAGGCGGTCAATTCGGTGCTCAACAACCCGCCGCCGCGCGAGGCGGTGGCCGCGTTTGCCGCGCGGTTCGACTGGGAAAGCCACGCCGAAGAGCTCGCCGCCCATTTCGAGCGGCTTGCCGGTTCGGGCGAAAGCTAAGCCTCAGACCTGCCCGCGGGCCTTCTTTTCCTGGATGTCCGCAGCGGTTTCCTG
Organism: Erythrobacter sp. GH1-10; assembly: GCF_045363165.1. NCBI lineage: Bacteria > Pseudomonadati > Pseudomonadota > Alphaproteobacteria > Sphingomonadales > Erythrobacteraceae > Erythrobacter > Erythrobacter sp. GH1-10. Next base: position 2,217,844 of record NZ_JBJFLP010000001.1, read on the forward strand.
CGGCACGAAGCTGTCCGAAGTCACACCCATCCAGATCAGCAGCGGTGCGGCCATGTAGATCGACGAATAGGTGCCGATGAAGATGCCGAGAGTGATCGCCGCGACCATGCCGAACAGGCTCGCCGGTCCGAACAGCAGCAGCGGAACCAGCGCGACGAACAGCGTCAACGAAGTCATGATCGTCCGCGCCAGCGTTTCGTTGACCGACAGGTCGAGCAGTTCGGGCAGCGGCATCTTGCGGAACTTCTTCAGGTTTTCGCGGATGCGGTCATAGACGACGATCGTGTCGTTCAAAGAATAGCCGATGATCGCCAGAATCGCCGCGATAATCTGGAGAGAGAACTCAATCTGGAAGATCGCGAACATGCCGAGCGTCAGCGAGATATCGTGGAACAGCGCGAACAGCGCGCCCGCGCCGAACTGCCATTCGAACCGGATCCAGATGTACATCGCCACCCCGAGCATCGCGAGTGCGAGTGCCAGGACGGCGTCCTGCCGGAATTCACCTGCGACCTTGCCTGAAACGGTTTCGTTACTGTCGGCGCGAACGCCGGAATACTGCCCTTCGATCATGGTGATGACTTGGTTGCCGATCTCGGTCGCGGCACCGGGGGTCTCCTCGACCTCGGGTGGCAAGGGCACGCGGATCGATACCTCGTTAGGCGAGCCGATTTCCTGAACGATGGGGGAGCCGTAGCCGAGGCCTGCCACGGACTGCCGCAGATCGGCGACCGGGGCCTCCTGCATGTCGGTGAAGGTCAGGCGGACTTCCTGTCCGCCCGCGAAATCGACGCCGTAGTTGAGGCCCTGTGTCACCACCGCCGCCCAACTTGCCGCGATCAGCAGCAGGCTGACGATGAAGAAGGGCAGGCGGACCTTCAGGAATCTGATGTTGGTGTCGTCGGGGACGAGTTTGAGCAGTTTCACGGATTCGTCCTCCTTACACGTTGATGTCGCTGGGGCGCGTCTTGCGCAGCCAGTCGGCGACCCACATGCGGGTCAGCGTGACAGCGGTGAAGACGCTGGTGAACAGGCCGACGACCAGCACGACCGCAAAGCCCTTGACCGGGCCCGAGCCGAACATGAACAGCAGCACGCCCGCGATGAAGTTGGTGATGTTGGCGTCGTAAATCGCGCGGCTCGCTTCCTTGTAGCCGTTTTCGACCGCAGCGACCACGCGCCGTCCGCGCTTGCGCTCCTCGCGGATACGCTCGTTGATGAGCACGTTGGCGTCCACCGCCGCGCCGATTGTCAGCACGAAGCCGGCGATGCCCGGCAGTGTCAGCGTCGCATTCAGCACGCCCGCCATGATCCCAACCAGCATCAGCACGTTGAAGCCGAGCGCGATCGTCGAATAGACCCCGAACCGGCCATAAGTCGCAATCATCAGCGCGATGACCGCGAGGCTGCCGATCAGCATCGCGAGCAGGCCGCGCTCGATCGAATCCTGGCCGAGCTCGGCGGAAACGGTGCGTTCCTCGATCACCGTCAGCGGGACCGGCAGCGCGCCCGAACGCAGCTGGATCGCAAGTTCGTTGGCGCTATCGGCGGTGAAGCTGCCCGAGATCTGGGCCGCCCCGCCCAGGATTGGCTCGTTGAACACGGGAGTCGAGAGAACCTCGCCGTCGAGGATGATCGCGAATTGCTTGCCGACGTTCTGGGTCGAAAGCACCGCGAATTTCTGCCCGCCCTGCTGGTCGAACTGGAGGTTGACGACGTTCTCGTTCGTTTCCGGGTTCACACCGGCCTGCGCCCCGGTCAGGCTGTCACCGCGAATGCCGCCGAGGCGCTTAACCGCGACCGAAGTGCCCTCGAACGGAGTGCCTTTCGCGTAGGGAAAAATCTGGCTTCCCGGGGGCGCGATGCCGGCCTCGACATTCTGGAGCAACGCGTTCTCGTCGACCAGCTTGAATTCGAGCTGCGCGGTCTTGCCGAGCAGGTCTTTCAGAGCCTGCGGGTCCTCGAGACCGGGCACCTGCACCACGATGCGGGTGTCCCCCTGGCGGATGATCGTCGGTTCGCGGGTGCCAAGCTCGTCGATGCGGCGGCGCACGACTTCGGTCGCGCTTTCCATCGCATCGTTGACGGCGTTGTCGATCCCGCGCTGCGTCGGGGTGAGCACCACGCGCTGGGTGTCGACCACCTCGAAATCCCATTCGGCGACGAGGTTCTGCCCCTGCATCATCGGCTCGAGAATGCCCCGCGCGCGATCGATGTCGGCCGCGTCGTTGAGCAGGAAGGATAGCCGCTCGTCAGCAGTCGAAATATCGCTGATGCGGATGCGCGGCTCCGCGCCGCGCATCGCGACACGCACCGCCTCTTCCATGTTCTGGAGCCGCTGCGTCGCTACCTCTTCCGATTCCGCTTCGAGCAGCAGGTGCGAACCGCCGGCAAGGTCGAGCCCGAGATTGACCGTCGGCGACGGCAGCGATTCCGGCCACTGCCCGCCCGACATGTTGTAGATCGAAGGGATCGCCGCGAGCGCCGCCACCAGCGTGACGAGCCACAGGGACACTTTCTTCCAGAGGGGGAAATCGAGCATTGCCGCGTGTTCTCAGTCTGTAATGCGAGGATTGGCTATGACGATCAGTCGTTCGCGGCGCTGCCGCCCGGCGGAATGACGTCACCGATCGTCTGCTTGATCGCCTTGACGCGCACGCCCTGAGCGAGATCGATGTGGACGTAATCGTCATCGACCTTGGCGATCTTGCCGACCAGCCCGCCGGCGGTGACGACCTGGTCGCCCTTCTTCAGCCCGGCGACCTTTTGCTGGTGTTCCTTGGTCCGTTTCATCTGCGGACGGATGATCAGGAACCAGAAGATCAGGATCATGCCGATGATCGGCAGCCAGTTGATCCATGCGGGAGGCGCTTCGGCGGCGGCTCCACCGGCTGCGGCAAGAATGTCAAACATCTGTAATCGAACCCGTCTTGATACGTGTGTCGGATCGGGATGAAACCGCGGGCGTCACCTGCATGGTGCCGCCTGCCCTCCCTGATCCGGTGTAGGTGGGCGCGCGTAGCAGCATTGCAAGCACCCCGCAATCGCGCTGCACCGGGGGTGACCACGCTTTTCCGGCAAAAACGGCGCACCTTCACGCTTGCATGGCCAAACGCCACGCCGTATAGGCCGCGCCTCCACTGGATCGGGAAGTAGCGCAGCCTGGTAGCGCATCACACTGGGGGTGTGGGGGTCGCAGGTTCGAATCCTGTCTTCCCGACCAGTGGAGTAACTCCGTAAAATCCCGAAAATCGCAATCGCTCGGCAAGGAACAGGATCGAACCTGTTCGGTGGTCGAGGCGCAGCCGAGACGAGCGAGCCGCGTAAGCGGCGAGCACAATCCTGTCTTCCCGAACAGTGGGCTTTCATCGAAGAAACCCGTTGGTTGACCGCGTCGCTCTTGTGTCGCCGACATTTTCGTTCATGGCGCAGCACGGAACTTGCGCGCAACGAAAGCATTATTCAGCGGCTCATGGACTTCACTCCTCTCCTTCTGGCGACCACCGCCGTCACCCTCACCGCCCCTGACGCTGCGGGGACCGACGAAGCGGCAAACGAAATGGCGTTGCAGGAAGGATCGGCGGACACCGGTTCCGCCCGCACCCGCCGCGTTTTCACTCCCGCAGATTTCGAACGCTTCGCGCCGCGCAGCGCGCTCGATATGGCGCAGCAGATCCCTGGGTTCTCGATCCGCTCGGGCGGCGGCGATCGCGGCCTCGGACAGGCCGATACCAATGTCCTGATCAACGGTCAGCGCATTTCGGGCAAATCGAACGGGCCGGTCGCGGCGCTCCAGCGCATTCCCGCCAAGGAAGTCGTCAGGCTCGAACTGGTCGATGGCGCCAGCCTCGACATCGGCGGGCTGACCGGGCAGGTGCTGAATGTCATCACCCGATCGACCGGCGGGATCACCGGCCAGTTCCGCTGGTCGGCCGAGTGGCGAAGCTTCGGCGTGCCGTTCCGATGGGGCGACGGACAGGTCAGCCTGGCCGGCGGCGGAGAGAACTCCGAATGGACGCTGAGCTTCGAGAACGATGCCGGGCGGCGCGGCAACGAAGGGATCGAGCTGGTCTTCGACGCCGACGGGAACCTGATCGACACCCGCGACGAGAAATCGAACTTCAATTCGGACCGTCCGGAGCTTTCCGGCTCCTACACTCGCACCGCCGCGAACGGGAACATCCTCAACCTCAACGGGCAGGTCGGCGCCAACATCTTCCGCCAGACCGAAACATCCGAGCGCAGCGGGATCGTCTCCGCGGTCGATCGCTCGCGCCTGTTCAGGTCGAGCGAGGACGAATTCAATTACGAGGTCGGCGCGGATTACAACTTCGCGCTGGGCGGGGGCCGGCTCAAACTGATCGGATATCACCGCTACGAGGACAGCCCGACTGTCTCCGTCGTCACCACGACCTTTGCCGATGGCGGCCCGGCGCAGGGATCGCGGTTCACTCGCGATGCCGACGAGGCGGAGAGCATCGCCCGGGCCGAATACAGCGTCGGCGGTCTGGGCGGAGATCTCCTGTTCGCGCTCGAAGGCGTGAAGAACTACCTTGAGATCGACAGCGCGCTGGAAGAACGCGATGCGACGGGCGCTTACCAGCCGGTCGCGTTCGAAGGCGCGAGCGCCCGGGTCGACGAGGACCGGGCCGAAGCCAGCCTGACCTATAGCCGCGCTCTCGCCGAAAACATTCAGATGCAGCTTTCGCTCGGGGCTGAATATTCGAATATCAGCCAGACCGGTGCGCAGGGCCAGACGCGAACCTTCTGGCGCCCCAAGGGCTTTGCTGCGCTGGACTGGAAGGCCAACGCGGGCCTCAACCTGTCGGGCCGGGTCGAGCGGGCCGTCGGTCAGCTCAACTTCTTCGATTTCATCGCCAGCACCAATCTCGACCAGGACCGCGTCAACGTTACGAACGCCGATCTCGTGCCTCCGCAAAGCTGGCTGTTCGAGATCGAGGCGACGCAGAGCCTCGGATCGTTTGGATCGCTAAATATCCGCGCTTTTCATGAAGATATCAGCGATATCGTAGACCAAATCCCGATCGATGGCGGCGGCGAGGCTCCCGGCAATATCGATTCGGCGACCCGCAGCGGGTTGGAAGGCGAAGTCACCTTGCTGTTCGATCCGGTCGGTGCGCGCGGGTTGCGGCTGGATTCCGCCGTTTCGCTATCCGACAGCGAATTGCTCGACCCGTTGCTGGGCACGCCGCGCGACCTTTCGGGGCTGCGGTATTTCAACTTCAGCATCGAACTGCGGCAGGACTTTGTCGGAACGCCGTGGGCCATCGGCGGGAATTTCCGCACGCAGGAAGATCGACCGAGCGTACGCCTCAACGAAGTGTCGCTAAGCACTGAACGCCCCGGCTTCGCCCGTGTGTTCGTCGAGCACAAGGACGTGGCGGGCATGACCGCCCGGCTGCGGGTCGGCAACCTGATCGACCAGAAAGACAATTTCGACCGGACGATCTTTGTCGACCGGCTCGCCGGGCTGGTCGACATTCGTGAAGAGCGCCGCCGCAATTTCGGGGTGATCTATTCCTTCGATATCGAGGGATCGTTCTAGCGCCAGTCCTGTCGAGGTTGCGCCCACATCCTCCACCGCCTAACCGGAGCGCCGAGAGGAGCCAGCGAATGACCGACACCGCCCTTCCCCGCCAAAGCCCGCCGAAGATGCGTTCATGGCTGTTTGCTCCCGGCGACAGCGAAAAGAAGATGGGCAAGGCGATCGCGAGCGAAGCCGATATCGCGCTGCTCGATCTCGAGGATTCGGTGACGCCTGAAAACAAGCGTGCGGCGCGCGAACTGGTCGCCGCTGCTATCGCCGAGGCGGAAGACCGGGCGCGCGTTTGGGTGCGGGTCAATCCGCTCTCTGGCGAATGGACCGAAGCCGATCTCGATGCGGTGGTGCGCGCCGGTCCGGGCGGCATCTTCCTGCCCAAGGCCGAGGGCGGTCACGACGTCGAAGCGCTCGATGCAATGCTGACCGCCCGCGAAGTCGAGGCAGGGCTCGATGTCGGTGCGATCAAGGTGGCGGCACTGGTGACCGAGACCGCTGCGGCGATGTTCACCACCGGCAGCTATGACGGCGCACCGCGACTGGTGGCGATGAGCTGGGGTGCGGAAGACCTGTCGAGCGAACTCGGCGCGCGCGAACAGCGCGGGGCCGACGGCGCATACCTTCCCGTGTTCGAACTGGCGCGCAGCCTGTGCCTGCTGGGCGCGGTGAAGGCAGGCGTCGCGCCGATCGAAACGGTCCAGCCCGAATTTCGCGATCTCGACAAGCTTGCCGAGCGCGCCCGCCGGGTCCGCGCGCAGGGCTTTCGCGGGATGCTGGCAATCCACCCTGCGCAGGTCGCGCCGATCAACGAGGCGTTCACCCCGAGTGCGGAAGAGCTGGCGCATGCCCGTGCAGTCGTGCAGGCCTTTGCCGACAACCCCGGCGCGGGGGCGGTTTCGCTCGATGGCAACATGCTCGATCGCCCGCACCTGGCGCTGGCGCAGCGGCTGCTGGCCGAAGCGGACGAGGCCTGAGGCAATAGGATATTTTCCTACACTAACCGATTTGGTTAGAACCCGTGCGACTCATCCCTGCCGGAGTGCACATTATGGCCATTCTCGACACCCTGATCGGTCCGATCGCCTCGATCATCGACAAGATCATCCCCGACAAGGAAGCGCGGGCGCAGGCCAAGCTGGAGCTGATCAAGCTCGAAGGCACGCAAGAAATGAAGCTGATCGAGGCGCGTCTGCAGGCGATCGTAGCCGAAGCGCAGAGCTCCGACCCGTGGACCAGCCGCGCCCGTCCGAGCTTTCTCTACGTCATGTATGTGATGATCCTGTGGGCGCTGCCGATGGGCGTTCTCGCCGCTTTCAATCCCGGTATGGCGCGCGAAATTGCCGAGGGGATGAACGCCTATCTCAATGGGCTGCCCGAACCGCTCTACGCCCTGTTCGGCACCGGCTACCTCGGCTACACCGCCGCGCGGCAGTGGGGTAAGATCAAGGGTGTGGAGAGGTAAATTTCATACCATTTATGATAAATGACTTTTATATATCTGTTTTTACTTGCTTTAAATTATATTGAATTCCGATCATCTGAATTCTCCCGACCGCTTACCAAGGGGCGTCGCCGCACTGGCCCTGCGGCAGTATCCGGGACCAGCTCCCGCAAACCGGCAGGCGATTGCGAATCGGGTGATTCGGACCGTCCGATCTGACGTCACCTGCGCCGAATTCCTAAACCGGTAAGAATTGCCGCTCGCCCGGGTCGAGGCAGCAATTTACCCATTCTTAAGCTTTGCGAACGGCTTTCTGCGGTCGGTTGTCGCGATCGACTGTGCCGCGACCGATCTTCACCAAAGCTTCAAACTTCTTACTATTTTAACCTTCTCCGCAAACGAAACTCCAGAAGCTCTCCGGCTACAACACGCTCGTGATCGGTGCATCGACTGCACCCCGAACGAACGGATTTGAAGCCATGAAGTCATTGTCCATCAGTACCGCGACTTTCGCCGTCGCCGTATCGCTCGCCAGCACGGCGCAGGCGAACGAGACGGCGCCGTATATCGCGCCCGAAACGGACGGACTGTTCGAAAGCAAAGCGCCTGCGACGCAGCAGACCGCCCCGGTGGTCGCCGTGCAGGTGAACGAGCCGCTCGGCGTGACCACCGAAGTGCCTGTCGCTCTCGTGGACGCGGCGTTCTCGCTGGAGGCGCCCCAGGGCCTGCGGCTCCCGGCCAATAGCGACCTGGCAGCCGGGATCAGCGCATCGGATGACCGCGTCGTCACCACCATGAGCATCGATCCGCGCTATGGCGACATCGACGCCTTCTGGCGCGACATCATCGCCTTCTATGGCGATATCGATGCCTTCTGGGGCGACATCAGCCCGTTCTACGGCGACATCGATGCCTTCTGGGGCGACATCAGCCCGTTCTATGGCGACATCGGCGCGTTCTGGGGGGATATCAGCCCCTTCTATGGCGACATCGGTGCCTTCTACGGCGACATCGTCGCGTTCGAAGCGCACATCAAATCGCTCGGCACTTTCTGGAAATCCAGTGGCTCGCTTATCTCGCAGATCGATGCGAAATGGACCGCCAACCAGCAAACCGGCGCGATCGGCGATGCCTACAAGACGATCGACGAAGACCTGAAGAAGCTGCGCGATTCAGCGGTCCTTCAATTCGGGGCAGCGGGATTCACCAAGGAAATGGGCGACGCGATCATGGCCCGGCACGGGTTTTCGCTCAAGAACCACGAGGCCATGCGCAAGATGACTGCGGCCGAACGCGCCGCCTTCTTCCTCGACTGGCACGACAGCCTGATGGAATATTCGGGCATCGACCACGTCGACCACTGGATGAGCACGGTCAACTGGACCCCGTCGATCACGCAGATCCAGGGTGAAGGCAAGCAGACCATCATCGGCTTCGTCGATGGCAGCTTCGCTGCCGATAGCGACCTCGGCGACAACATCGCGTGGTCGGGCGGCGGCACCAACACCGTCGGCGGCCATGGCGCGGGCGTTGCCAGCCTCGTCGCCGGTGCGCATGACGGCAAAGGCGTGATGGGCATCGCGCCCAAGGTCAAGATCGCCACCTACAACCCGTTCGACGCCACCGGCACCTCAAGCTGGGACGATGTCGCCAAGGGCATCGAGTCGATCATGTACGCCTATGTCGGCGGCAACGAGACGGGGTATGTGAGCATCATCAACCTCTCGCTCGGGGAGAGCGGGTGGGCGCTGTCGCAAGGCATGGCAGACGTTCTCGCCCGCCCCAACATTTCGGCCTACAGCCACGAGACGCTCTATGTCATGGCCGCCGGCAACGACGGCATCACGCAGACGACAGACATCACCTGGGACCACAGCAAGGGCACGAGCTTCATCCTCGTCGGCTCGGTCGATCCCAACGGCAATATCTCGAGCTTCTCGAACCGTCCGGGCAGCACCTGCCTGGTCGACCAGTACGGCAATTGCGGCGCGGGCAACGAGCTCTACATGCGCACGGTCGTTGCTCCAGGGTCGATGATCCTCGTATCGGATGGCCAGGGCGGCGTGACCCGCGTTTCGGGCACATCCTTCGCGGCGCCGCTTGTATCGGGCGCGGTCTCGCTGCTGCACGATCGCTGGCCGTGGCTCGTGAAGCATCCCGAAGAGTCGGCGGAGATCATTTTCCGCTCGGCGCAGGACCTCGGCGCTCCGGGTCCGGACGAAGTCTATGGCTGGGGCCTGCTCGATGTGGCCGCATCGCAGTCGCCGCTGAATTTCAATGACCTGACGGTCACGACCTACCAGCGTGTCGGCACCCTCTGGGTTCCTTCGGTTACATCGGTGACCTCGCTGCTTACTGGTGGAATCCCCGAGTGGTGGGAAACCGACGACGTGTTCTTCACCGCCCAGGAGAAGATCGGCGACACCTATCGCGATTTCTCGATCCCGATGTCGTCTTACACATACGGCAAGAGCACCAATGCGCTCGGCCACGGCTACCAGCGGTTGCAGGACTTCATCAGCGGGCGCTTCGCCAACTGGCTGCTGAGCGGCGGCAAGGACTCGGACGGCGACGGCAAGGCCGGCATCGCGCAGATCCGCTCGAACATGGCCGAAACCAGCGGCCAGTGGACCATGCGCTACGATGCGATCGCGCCGAACTTCGGCCAGGATGGCGCGCTGCGCCCGGTCCATAACGCCGCGACTCTGACCGATCCTTCGGGTGCGATGTCGTTCACGCTCGGCCACGGCCAGGGCGCACTCGCGCTGGCCGGTAACAGCTACGGCCTGATGAGCGACAGCGATTACGAAGTCGGCGGCGTGAACCCGGTTCTGGGCTTTGCATCGGGCGACCTGTTCGCCGCAGCGAGTTACATGCCGGCCAAGGCCACCAAGCTCACCGTCGGCTTCAGCCAGACCCGCGAGGATTGGGAAGACCTGCAGGGCGTTTCCGAGCTTCAGCGCTCGATCCAGCGCGAGCTGGGTGCCCGCGAAGCCGAAGCGATGACTGTGGGGATCGAACAGAAGGTCACCGACAATGTCACGCTGAACGCCCAGTGGACCCGCCTGACCGAGAAGGACGCCCTGCTCGGGGCCCAGACTTCGATCGCGGCCTTCCTCGGGGAAGGTTCGCAAACCGATGCAGTTACCATGTCGGCCAATATCGACCTCGGCGACGGCCTGTCGTTCGATCTTTCGGCCACTGCCGGTGGCACCGAAGCCGACGAAGGCCAGCTGCTGGCAACGTCACAGCGGGCTCTCAGCACCGCAGGCCAGTTCTCGGTCAACAAGCGCGGTGTGCTCGGCCAGCGCGACATCCTGCGGGTGTCGGTCGGCCAACCGCTCACCATCGAACGCGGCGATCTCGAGCTGCGCAGCGAGCAGGTGATCGATCGCGAAACCGGCGAGCTCGGCATCGTCACCCAGACGATCGGTATCGAGACCAAGCGGCGCTACACCGGCGAATTCGTCTACGCGACGCCGGTCACCGAAACCTCAGAATTCGGCCTCATCGGTCGCTATGTCAGCGGCGGGGTCGAAGGACAGGATCCCAGCTTCACCATCGGCGCGAACTTCGGACTGCGGTTCTAAGCGCAGTGATTGGGGCTTCACTACGGCTGGGTCGCAAACAAGCCGTGGATCAAGAACACAAACAAGGGGACTGGGGCGTGATCAAGGGAGCACAAAGGCCGCTGACAGCAATGGCCGCCGCACTCTTTCTCGGGCTTTCCGCACCGGCATTCGCGGGCAGCGATCTCGGGACCGACGATTTCGAAACGACGATCGCCAAGGCGAAGTCGCAGATGATGGCCGATCCGGCTGCTGCGCTGAACCTGGCCCGCGCGGCCAAGACCAAGGTCGAAGGCGATTCGAAAGCGGCGGCACGCAGCGAGTTGACCGCCCGCTGGCTTGAGGGCGAAGCGCTGATGCGGCTCAACCGCGGCGAAGAGGCCCGGAGCCTGATCGACACCGCGCTGGCCGAAGCTTCGGCATCGTTCCAGGAAGAGAAGATCTACGCCGACCTGCTGCGCTCTTCCGCCTCGGCCAAAGCCCGGGCGGGCAAGTTCAAGGCTGCGCTGGCGCATTTCGAACTGGCGAGCGAGCGTTACGCCGTACTCGGAGACGCGCGCAGCCGTGCGATCGTGCTCCAGAACATCGGTTCGATCTATTCCGAAGCCCGCGACTACCAAGAGGCAATCGGATACTATGGAAAAGCAGCCGAAGTGTTCACCGACGAAGGTCCGCTTTCGCTTTCTGCGCACAACAATATCGGCAATGCCCTCAAGGGTTTGAAGCGATATTCTGAGGCCGAATCTGAATTCGGAAAGGCCCTTGCGATCGCGCAGAAGATGTCGAGCCAGTTACTCGAAGCGCGCATCCTGACCAATCTCGCCTCCGCACAATTGCTCGGCGGCGCGGTCGAGGAAGCCGATGACACCGCGCGCCGCGCGCTGGCCATTGCAAATCAGCATGCACCCCGCTGGCAGCCTTTTGTCCATGGTGTCCTGGCACAGATCGAACTCGATCGCGGCAATCTCGTGCTTGCGGAAGAACACATCGCGAAGACTTTCGCCGACCACCCGCTCGACAAGACCAATGCGCTGTTCCGCGATTTCCACAAAACCGCTGCCGCGATCTTCTCGCGCAACGGCGAGACGGAGCTCGCTGCGCTGCACACCGATGCGTTCGACCGGATCGAGCGCGAGGCCAATCAGCTGCGGCTCTGAGAGCGCGCCGCGCGCAGCTAGCGCTTCCCTATCCCTGCCGCTGCCGCTAACCAGCGCGCATGGCTGACGCGTCGAACACGATCTATGTCCTCAACGGGCCGAACCTGAACCTGCTCGGCCTGCGCGAGCCGGAGATTTACGGCTCCACGACGCTCGACGAGATCGCCGACATGCTCGAAGACCGGGCGCGCGAGCTCGGCTTCGCAATCGACGTGCGCCAGACCAATCACGAGGGCATGCTGGTCGACTGGCTGCACGAGGCCCAGGCCGAAGGGGTGCGCGCAGTGCTGCTCAACGCGGCAGCCTACACCCATACCTCGATCGCGCTGCTCGATGCGATCAAGGCGATCGCCACTCCGGTAGTCGAGGTGCACCTGTCCGATCCCAAGACCCGCGAAGCCTTCCGCCACATCTCCTATGTCGGCATGGCGGCGGCCAAGACGGTGGAGGGGCACGGCGCGGATTCCTACCGTATCGCGCTCGAAGCGATCGCTTCTGGCGAGGTCTGAACCATGCGCGCCATTGCGGAATTTGCACGGATTGCCACTTGCCAGCCGCAATTGGCGTGAATAGTCACACGCGAAACCAAAACGAGGGGTATGCATGGCTAACAGCAAGCCGGCAGCCGGGAAATCTTCCGGCATGAATATTGATACTTCCCTGGTCCGCGAGCTCGCCGAGCTCCTTAACGAGACCGGGCTGACCGAAATCGAAGTCGAGGATGACGACCGCAAGATCCGCGTTTCGCGAGCTGGCGGCGTTGCGCCTGCAGCATTCGCAGCGCCTGCCCCGGCGGCGCCCGCAGCCGCTTCGGCACCGTCACCGGCAGCCCCTGCTCCGTCACCGGAGGTCCCGGCGGAGGACCACGCCGATGCGCTGAAATCACCGATGGTGGGGACCGCCTACCTCGCTGCGGAACCGGGCGCGCCCAATTTCGTGAAGGTCGGTGACAAGGTCAGCGAGGGCGACACGGTGATGATCGTCGAAGCGATGAAGGTGATGAACCCGATCGCCGCCGACAGGTCGGGCACGGTCAAGGCGATCCTGATCGAGAACGCCCAGCCGGTCGAATTCGACCAGCCGCTGATCGTCATCGCATAAGCGGGCTGCCCATGAGCATTTCCCGCATCCTGATCGCCAACCGCGGCGAAATCGCGCTGCGTATCCACCGCGCGGCGCACGAAATGGGAATCGAGACGGTCGCCGTGCACTCGACCGCCGATGCCGACGCGATGCATGTGCGGTTGGCCGACCATGCCGTGTGCATCGGCCCGCCATCCGCGACCGATTCCTATCTCAACATCGCCAACATCATCTCCGCCGCCGAAGTGGCGCAGTGCGATGCTGTTCACCCCGGCTACGGTTTCCTCTCGGAAAACGCCAAATTCGCCGAGATCGTCGAAGCGCACGACATCGCCTGGATCGGCCCCAAGCCCGAGCACATCCGCACCATGGGCGACAAGGTCGAGGCCAAGCGCACCGCAGGCGCGCTCGGCCTGCCGCTGGTCCCGGGCTCCGATGGCGAAGTCAAAACGGTCGAAGAGGCCAAGGCGATCGCCGACGAGATCGGCTACCCCGTCATCATCAAGGCCGCCTCGGGCGGCGGCGGGCGCGGCATGAAAGTGTGCGAGAGCGAGGACAAGCTCGAAACGCTGATGAAACAGGCCGGGTCCGAGGCCAAGGCCGCGTTCGGCGACGCCACGGTCTATATCGAGAAATACCTCGGCAATCCGCGCCACATCGAATTCCAGGTGTTCGGCGACGGTAATGGCAACGCGATCCATCTGGGCGAGCGCGATTGCTCGCTCCAGCGCCGCCACCAGAAGGTGCTTGAGGAGGCCCCCTCCCCCGTCATCAGCGACGAAGAGCGGATGCGCATGGGCGAGGTCTGCTCGAAGGCGATGCGCGACATGGGCTATCGCGGCGCCGGAACGATCGAGTTCCTGTGGGAAAACGGCGAGTTCTACTTCATCGAGATGAACACCCGCCTGCAGGTCGAACACCCGGTTACCGAAGCGATCACCGGCGTCGATCTCGTACGCGAACAGATCCGCATCGCGGCGGGCAAGCCGCTATCGGTCGCGCAGGAGGATCTCGAGTTCAAAGGCCACGCGATCGAGTGCCGGATCAACGCCGAAGACCCGTTCACCTTCGCTCCATCGCCGGGCAAGGTCACCTATTACCACCCGGCAGGCGGCATGCACGTCCGCGTCGATAGCGGGCTCTATGCGGGCTATTCGATCCCGCCTTACTACGACAGCATGATCGCCAAGCTGATCGTCTACGGCCGCAACCGCGAAGGGTGCATCATGCGCCTGCGCCGCGCGCTCGAGGAAATGGTGGTCGAAGGCGTGAAGACCAACATCCCGCTGCACCAGGAGCTGCTACGGCAGGACGACATCCTCAACGGCGACTACACGATCAAGTGGCTGGAAGAATGGCTAAAAGAGCGCGAGGGGTAACTTCCGCATAGCTATGCCTCTCGCGCTTCGGGCACAAAAGGTGGTATTGCCCGTTCCACATTGGTGAAGCACGAAAACCTCCTCGATGCCGAAGCGGGCGAAATGGCCGCGGGCGATGCGCTCGCAGCGCCTGTCGAGGTGCGCGGTCGCGAAGCGGGAGGCACCCGCAAGACGCAGATCGTGGTCGTCGGCGGCGGTGCCGGCGGGCTTGAACTGGTCCGCAGGCTGGGCGCGAAATTCGGGCGCAAGCATCACGACATCATCCTCGTCGACAAGAACCTGTCGCACATCTGGAAGCCGCTGCTGCACGAGGTCGCCGCCGGCTCGCTCGACGCCAATCTCGACGAGGTCGGCTATCGCGGGCACTGCTATCGCTGGGGCTATCGCTTCTTTCAGGGCAGTCTCGACGGGATCGACCGCGAAACGCGCACGATCAGCCTCGCCCCGATGCTCGACGAAACCGGCAAGGAAGTGATCGCCGGGCACACGATCCGCTACGATTACCTCGTGCTTGCGGTCGGCTCGATCTCGAACGATTTCGGCGTGCCGGGCGTGAAGGAACACTGCATCTATCTCGACGCACGCGACCAGGCCGACCGGTTCCGCACCAAGCTGCTCAACCACTGCCTCCGCGTCAGCCGCGCGATGATGAAGAATCCCGATGCCGACGAACAGGTGAAGATCGCCATCGTCGGCGGCGGCGCAACCGGGGTGGAACTCGCGGCGGAGCTTTACAACGCCGCGGGCGCGCTGCGGCACTACGGCCTCGAAGTCTTCGACGAGAGCCGCCTCAACGTGACCCTGCTCGAAGCGGGGCCGCGCATCCTGCCCGCCCTACCCGAAAAGCTGGCCAATGCCGCGCGGCATGAGCTCACCGAGCTGGGCGTGACGGTGAAGCCCGATACCCAGGTGATCGAAGCGCGGCCACGCACCCTCGCCACCAGCGCAGGCGAGGAGATCGAAGCCGACCTGATGGTCTGGGCCGCCGGAGTGAAAGGCGCGGATTTCCTCGGCGAACTCGGGCTCCAGACCAATCGCCGCAACCAGATCATCGTCCGCGAGACCATGCAGACGCTCGACGATGACCGCATCTTCGCGCTCGGCGACTGCGCCTCCTACACGCCCGAGGGTTCCGAGGCTCCTGTCCCCCCGCGCGCTCAGGCAGCGCACCAGATGGCGGGCACCGTCTATGCGAACATCGTCCGCTCATTGAAGGGCAAGCCGCTCAAGAGCTTCACCTATCAAGACAAGGGTTCGCTGATCTCGCTCAGCCGGTTTTCGACCGTGGGCAGCCTGATGGGCAATTTGGTCGGCGGCAGCCTCGCAATCGAAGGGCGGATGGCGCGATTCATCTACACTTCGCTTTATCGCCTGCACCTCATCGGCATCCACGGCTGGATCAAGGGGCTGTTCCTGATGCTGATCGGCCGCGTAAACCGCATCGTGCGACCGAAGCTGAAGCTGCACTAGCCGCTGTCAGAAATCGATCTTCAGCCGCACTTCGCCGCCATTGGCGTTGAATCCGCCGACCCCCTTGTTGACGGTGTTGGCCTGAAGCTCGGCATTATCCGAAAGCTTCAGCCGCGCGCGGGGTATTGCGCTGCCCTCGATAACCTCTTCCGCTGTCGGCCCGTAATCCGCGCCCAGCCGCGGCGAGGTGACGGATTCACGGCAAACCACGATCTCGGGATTGAAGGGATCGGGTTCTTCCTTCGCGCATTCGGTCGGCGTCGGCGCGAGCGGGGTAAGGTCGATGACAAGGGATCCGTCCGCGCGCTCTTCGGTCGGCAAATGCGGCTCGACGATCTCGGTGATCGGTGCATCCGGCGAAGGCGGCGGCGGTACGTCGATCAGCATTCCGCCCTCTCCTCCTAATCGAATTCGAAACCCGCAGCCTTCGCTTCGGCGATGATCTCGGCGCCGGTCTTCATCGCACTTTCCTGAGCTATATCATACCAGTCGGGTTTCTCGTCGACGAAAATCTGGTGCTTGATCGGGAAGCCTTCAGGCAGGTCGAACAGCCCTGCGAGGAACGTCCGGTTTCCCGTCGGCAGAAATATGTACCACAGGTTGCTGCCGCAGGTCTTGCAGAATGCGCGTTCGGCCCAGTCGCTCGATCGATAGGTCGCGATCGACTCCTCGCCCGCGAGGCTGAAATCCTCGCCTTCGACCCCCGCATAGAATGCCCCGCCCCAGCGCTGGCACATGTCGCAATGGCACACATCGACCTCGCGATGCATTCCGGTGACGGTGATCTGCACCGCGCCGCACAGGCAGTGCCCGGCGATCGGCTCTGCCAAGTGCGGGGCCTCACTCATAGCGGGACGCCGGGC
Organism: Erythrobacter sp. GH1-10; assembly: GCF_045363165.1. Classification (NCBI taxonomy): domain Bacteria; kingdom Pseudomonadati; phylum Pseudomonadota; class Alphaproteobacteria; order Sphingomonadales; family Erythrobacteraceae; genus Erythrobacter; species Erythrobacter sp. GH1-10. The sequence continues at coordinate 2,234,366 of NZ_JBJFLP010000001.1, forward strand.
TCGTGCTTGGACGTGCGGATCGTCAGCGAGGTCTTCACGCTTTCGACATTGGGTGCGGGCGTCAGCTTACCGGTGAGGAATTCCTGGAAGCTTTGGAGGTCCTTGCTCACGATCTTGAGGATGAAATCGATTTCGCCGTTGAGCATGTGGCATTCGCGAACCTCGGGCAGGTCCTTCATATGCTCCTCGAATTCGCGCAGCGCGCTCTCCGCCTGGCTTTTGAGGCTCACCATCGCGAAGACGGTGATGGCAAAACCCAGTTTCGAAGGATCGAGATCGGCGTGATAACCGCGGATGACCCCGTCTTCTTCGAGCCCCCGGACGCGGCGCAGGCACGGTGGCGCGGTCAACCCGACGCGCTGCGCCAGTTCGACGTTTGTCACTCGCCCTTCGGCCTGCAATTCCGCCAGCAGGCGTTTGTCGATCTCGTCCAGATTGGCCATTGGTGGTTAACTCCCCGACACATAAGCGGAAATCCTTGTTCCCGCCGCTAATGCTGTAACCCTCAAACGTAAGAACACGCCCGCAAGCATGCGCGCGATGCTAATATTATTATGTCTGACAGCAATTGTCCCGCTTTGCAACGCAGGGACACTGTTCACCTGTAACATTCTCCCCATGCTGGTAGAGCGACGATGGAGTCGGTGCGCCCGAAGGATGGTGCGCGCCCATAGGAGACCGGAACCGCGATGTTCTTCGACGACCGCCTTGCCACCGTCCTGCGCCAGCGCGCAGCGAGCGAGGCGGGCGCGCGCACGCAGTTCCGGCAGCTGCTCGACATCCTCGGCAATCGCAAATTTCCCGGGCAGGACGAACGCAGCAGCAGCCTCGTTGCCGCAGCATGGCTGCGGATGGATGCCCTGGCGGAGCAAATCCCGGTCAAGGACCGCGCAGCGATGATCCGCGAGCCCGGCTGGCGGTTTCGCAGCCCGGAGCTGGCAGCCCATCTGGCCGAACACGAACCCGACGTTGCCTCCGCCGCGCTGAACCGCGCGCAGCTGACCACCGAGGATTGGGGCGCGCTGATCCCGCGCCTGCCGGTGCGTGCCCGCGGCTTCCTGCGGCTCCGACGCGACTTGCCGGTCGATACAGAGCAGTTGCTCGAACGGCTGGGCGTCTATGATCGCGGCCTGCCCTCCCCGGCGGCGGAAAATGTGCCAGACCAGCCTGCCGTCACGCCTCCTGTCGAGGCAAAGGCCGAAGCCGAAGCTCGAGGGAGGCGCGAGACCGAGCCTCCTTCGCGTGCCGAAACGCCTTACGACCCCGACGACACCGGGCGCAGCGAAATCTCCGCGCTGGTCGAGCGGATCGCTCAGTTTCGCCGCAGCCGCGACGTTTCTGCTGCCGACGCCGAGCGCTCGCCCAAGCTGCCCTTCGGCCACCCGCATGAAGACGGCGAGCCGGGCTCCGAGCGGCGCGTCGGCGCGTTCGGTTTCGCAACCGATGCGGCGGGGCGCATCGAATGGGCCACCGGAGAGGTCGACGCGATGGTGATCGGGACCCGGCTGGCGCGCCCGCCGGTGCTGGGCGGCCATGACGACGAAAGCCCGCTCGAACGCGCCTTCGTCCGCCGCCAGCCGATCGTAAAGGCTGCGATGCATTTGCGCGGCGCCCCCGCGATCGAGGGTGAATGGCTGGTCGACGCCCAGCCGAGCTTCACCGATGACGGCAATTTCGCCGGCTATGTCGGCCGTTTCCGGCGTCCTGCCGGGACCGGCTCCGATGCCTCCAGCGCTGCTGCGCGCGAGGCCGACCGCATCCGCCAACTGCTCCACGAGCTGCGCACACCGGTCACGGCGGTGCAGGGCTATGCCGAAGTGATCCAGCAGCAATTGTTCGGGCCCGCCCCGCACGAATATCGCGCGCTCGCCGCCGCAATCGCCGCCGATGCCGCGCGCATCCTCGCCGGGTTCGAGGAACTCGACCGGCTGGCAAAGCTCGAGACCGGTGCGATCGCAATCGAAGCAGGCGAGGCCGATCTTGCAGCCATCGTGCAAGCGACGACCCGCCAGCTGGCGCAAGTGCTCGGCACGCGCAACGCGGGTATCCAGCTTGGCACAGTGCCGGAGGAACCGTTGAAGGTCGCGCTCGATCCGGCTGAAGCCGAAGGGCTGGTGTGGCGCCTGCTCGCGACGCTCGGAGGGAGTTGCGACTCCGGCGAGATGCTCGCGGCCGAAATCGAGGCGACGAAAGGCACGGTTGAATTGACCTGCGCGCTACCCGCCCAACTGCGCGCCGTGGAGGATATTTTCGCCGCCGAGGCCAAGCCGGTCGGGGCGGCGGTGCAGGCGGGCCTGTTCGGCGCCGGTTTCGCGCTGCGGCTCGCGCGGGCCGAGGCGCGTGCTGCGGGCGGTGGCCTTGATGTGGGCGATGAGGCGGTGACGCTCACCCTGCCGCTCTTGACCGGCGAAGGGGCGCTGCCTAGCCCGATGGAGCGCGAGGACCCGGGCGACGCCGCCTGAGCAACTCCGATCCGGGGGATGATCCGAAATGGCTACGGCATCGATGCTGGAACCGCCCGCCAAAGGCTCGCAAGCGAGCTTCGCAAGCGATTTCGGCCAGCGCGTGCTGCTGACGGTCGACACCGAAGAGGAATTCGACTGGGAGGGCCCCTTCACTCGTGATCGCCATGGGCTCGATCATGTTGCCGCGATCCCCCGCTTCCAGGCATTCTGCGAAGAGATCGGTGCGCATCCGGTCTACCTTGTCGACTGGCCGATCGTGCAGGACGCGCGCTCGGTCGAGATCATCGGCGATGCGGTGAAACGCGGCACGGCCGATATCGGCGTGCAACTCCACCCGTGGGTCAATCCGCCGTTCGAGGAAGAGGTTAATTCACGCAATTCCTATGCAGGAAACCTGCCGCGAGAGCTCGAGGCGGCAAAATTCAGGACACTGCGCGATGGCATAGAGCAGGCGTTCGGAAAGGCGCCGCTGATGTATCGCGCCGGTCGCTACGGCCTCGGCGAGCACACCGCTGAATTGCTCAAGGACACGGGCATCGCGATCGACACTTCGGTGCGTTCGCTGTTCGATTACAGCCCGCAGCACGGAGCCGATTACACCCACCACCCGCTCGCACCCTATTGGGTCGACGAGGACCGCAGCCTGCTCGAGCTGCCGGTCACGAGCGTCTATTGGGGCGTGCTGCGCCAACTCGGCAAGCAGATCCAGCGGCTTCAACGGCATGTGCCGACCTTCTATTCGGCGCTTTCGAAATTCAGCCTGCTCGAACGCATCGCGCTCACACCCGAAGGCGTAACCAGCGAAGAGGCGCTGCGCGGGATCGACATCGCGCTCGACGATGGCTTGCCGCTGCTGGTCTTGTCGTTCCACAGCCCGAGCCTCGCGCCCGGCTTCACGCCCTATGTAAGGACCGAAGCCGACCTGGAACGGCTCTACGAGTGGTTTCGCACCGTCTACGCCTATCTCGACCGACGCGGGGTTCGCACCGCCAGCGTCGCCGATGTCATCGCGGCGGTGGAACGCTGAATTTTCGCGGGACAGCCCCGCGCTTCGTGCTTGTGTCACGCGGTGCGCCGCTGTAGGGGCCGTGCTCGTTCGCTCGCGGATACTAATGGGCCTGTAGCTCAGCGGTTAGAGCTGGCCGCTCATAACGGCTAGGTCGCGGGTTCGAATCCTGCCGGGCCCACCACACCCGACACGGGACGCGCGCGAACGGACGAGACGAGAGTCGGGGAGTGGCGCAGCCTGGTAGCGCACCTGTTTTGGGTACAGGGGGTCGCTGGTTCGAATCCAGTCTCCCCGACCATTCGTCTCAGTTTTTCGGCACGAACCGCACTGCAGCCCCGCCCGATGACGCGAGCCCCGCTTCGAGCACCGTTGCGGCGGTCACCTCGCGTTCCTCGATCACGTAGTCGTAGGGATTGGTGTCCCAATGCGCGTTCGGGCCATCGCGATAGATCTGCGCGGTGTAGGTCACGCCGGGCGTGAGGAAGGTCAGCGGAATGTCGAGATCGCGCGGCGTCTCGTCGGTCACAGCGCCGAGGAACCACTCCTCGCTGCCGCGCTTCTGCCGCGCAATCGCGACATATTCGCCCACTTCACCCTGCAAGGCGATGCTTTCCTCCCAATCGGCGGCGACATCCTTGATGAACTGGAAGGCATCGGGCCGCGCGAGGTAGTTCTCGGGCAGGTCGGCCGCCATCTGCAGCGGCGAGTACAGCACAACGTAGAGCGCAAGCTGCTTCATCAGCGTTGTCTGCGGCCGGTTCGAGGGATCGCCGCGCTGCATGTCTTCGCGAAGCGGCGGCTTCTCGTTCGGCCTCAAATCGAAGATGCCGGGGGTGAAATCCATCGGCCCTGCGAGCATCCGCGTGAACGCCAGCGTCGATACGTGCGAGGGCGGATTGGGCGGCGAGCCCCAGGCGTTGAATTCCATCCCGCGCGCGCCTTCACGCGTCATCCAGTTGGGATAGGTGCGGCGGAGGCCTGTATCCTTCACCGGCTCGTGCGCATTGATCGATATGCCGCGCTCGGCAGCGGCCAAAACCGCACGCAGGTGATGGCCCACCATGAACTGGCTGTCGTGCCATTCATACTGCTTCACGCCATCCGCGTCGTAGCGCACGATATCGCCCGCATCGGCGACATATCCGGTCTTGACCTGCGTCACCCCGACCCGCTCGTAGAGATCGAAGGCGGCGTCCATCTGCGCTTCGTAATTGGCGACATTGCCGCTCGTTTCATGGTGGCCGATGATGCGCACGCCCTTGGACTGCGCGTAGGCGGCTAGAGCCTCGAGGTCGAAATCGGGATAGGCCTCGGTAAAGCTGAACAGCTCGCCATTGTTGAACCAGTCGCCATCCCAGCCGGTGTTCCAGCCTTCGACCAGCACGCCCGCGAAGCCGTTTTCGGCAGCGAAATCGATATAGCGCCGCGTGTCCTCGTTGTTCGCGCCGTGGATGCCGTCATTGCCCCAGGTGCGGTCGCGGATGTGCATGGCCCACCAGATGCCGACATATTTGCCCGGCTCTACCCACGAAACGTCGCCAAGCTTGTTCGGCTCGTTGAGGTTGAGGATGATATCCGAGTTGATCAGGCCGGGCGCATCGGGCGCGATCTGGATCGTGCGCCACGGCGATGTGAACGGGGCTGTGGTGTGAACCTTGATCCCGTCCGATCCGGGGCGCAGCGCGGCTTCGAAACTGCCGGGGCGCAACGCGAGCAGCGACATGCCCGAGTAATCGACCAGCGCCGCCTCGTGGATCGCGATATGAAGGCCCGACGGCTGGCGGAAGGTTACCGGCGTGTGCGCATCGTCGACCACAGCGGCGGTGCCGGTACGATAGATGTATTCGTAGCGATTGAACTGGCGGCTCGGCGTCCACCACGCCTTCGCATCGGGGCCGATATTGAACTGGGTCAGCTCGTCGGTGATCCGCAGATCGCCTTGCAGAGCGTCCTGTTCGGGAATGAAGTAACGAAAGCCCACCCCGGTATCGAACACGCGGAACCGCACATGCATGTTGCGACGCGGGCCGCTGGTCGAGATGAATGCAACTTCAAGGGCATTGTAATGGTCACGCACCAATCGACGCTCGCCCCAGGGCTGCTCCCAGACTTCATCAACCAATTCGATCTCGGTTGCCGCGCCGATCTCGAGATCGTCCTCGAAGCCGTGATGATCCGCGAACAGCAGGCCAAGGCGCGCGGCGGGCATAACGACTTCGCCGTCATAGGAGACGGTGTAGGTCGCGTGTCCGCCCTCATCCGAGACGGTGACTGTTATGCGACCATCGGGCGAACTGACATCGATCCCCTGGGCTCGCAGCGGCAGGGCGGCTGCGAGCAGCATGGCGAGCATGGCAATGGCCTTGAGCAAGCGTGTGATCATGGTTTTCTCCCGGATTTCGGTCACTCGGCTTCGCGGAAAATGCGGTAGCCCCATGGCTGGAGCGAGACGCCGTAGGCATCGCCCTCGTTCGGTCCGAAAACCGCTTCGGTCCCGTCGAGCGCATTGGTGTAGGTGCCCTCGTGCCGCGCCTTCTCGAAGGTGACGTCCTGCGCGCGCGGCGAGAGGTTGAAGATCGCGAAGACGCGATTGCTCTCCTCTCCGCGCACGAAGCTCAGCACATCGGCGGGCGCGCTGTTCGGCACATCGACATAGGGCGCGCCGTGGCGGCCGTTCCACAATGCCGGTTCCTCGGTCTTGAGTGCGATCAACGTGCGCAGCAGGCCATCATAGCGGCCCTCCTTCCACTCGATCTCGTCTTTCTCGAAGAAGGCCAGCTGTCTGTCGAGATCGGCCTCCTGCCCGTTATAGATAAGCGGCATGCCGGGGCCGACGAAGCTCAGCGCGATCGCCGCCTCATACGCAGGACCGTAAATCTCCGAGGCCACGCCGTCCCACGAATTCTGGTCGTGGTTGTCGGTGTAGTTCATGCGATATGCGGCGTGCGGCCAGCTGACCTTCTGCGTGATGTAGTAGTCGCGCATCGTGGCCGCGTTGCCCTCGCCCTCGGCAACCTGCTGCAACCTGTCCTTCCACGACCAGCCATAGGTGGCATCGAATGCCTTCGCGTGCAGATCGATTGCGTCCCACTCTGCGAGCATGAAGACCGGCTTGATAGCGTCGAGCTCGGCGCGCGCGGTCTCCCAGAAGTCGAGCGGGACATAGCCTGCGACATCGGCGCGATAACCGTCGATATCGAATTCGCGCACCCAGTAGGCGAGGCTTCCGGTCATGTATTCGCGCAGGCCCGGCTGCGAGTAATCGAAATCGACCACGTCGGACCAGTCGGTGCCCTCGGGCGGCATCATCTCGCCTTCGGGATTGCGCGAATACCACTCGGGGTGTTCCGAAACGAGCGCATTGTCCCACGCCGAATGGTTGGCGACCCAGTCGAGGATCACCTTCATGCCGAGCTCGTGCGCCCTGTCGACGAAGGCGCGGAATTCCTCCTCGGTGCCGAGATCGGGATTGACCGCGCGATAATCCTTCACCGAATAGGGACTGCCCATCCCGCCCTTGCGCTTCTCCTCGCCGATCGGGTGGATCGGCATGAGCCACACGATATCGACCCCCAATTCTGCGAGCCGCGGGAGTTGCTCCTGCGCGGCGGCGAAGGTGCCTTCGGGCGTGAACTGCCGCGTGTTCATCTGGTAGAGCACCGCATCGCGGGTCCACTCGGCATTCTCGAATTCGACGTAAGGCTGCGGCTCGTAGCTGGTTGTCGCCGGGGCGGAATCGCAGCCGGCAAGGACCATCGCCGCGCCAGCAGCGATAAGGAGTTTTGCGAGTTTCATCATTGCGTCTCCGCCAGCCGTTCCTGCATCTCTCTCACCGCGCTCGCCCCGTCGGTGACGAACAGGGTCGCGATCGCCGCCAGCACGAACGACACCCCGCCGATCGCCATCGCGTAGATCGGTTGCCCGTCGAAAAACGCGCTCAGCAGGAAACCGAGCAGCGTCGCGGCAATCAGCTGCGGCACGACGATGAAGATGTTGAAGATGCCCATGTATATGCCCATTTTCCGCGCCGGCACCGAGCCTGCGAGGATCGCGTAGGGCAGCGAAACGATCGAGGCCCAGGCAATGCCGAGCCCGATCTGCGAAACCCACAGCAGCGCCGGATCGCGGATCACGATCATCAGCGCGAAGCCGACTGCGCCGATCGCAAGGTTGAGGCTGTGCAGCATGCGCCGGTCGATCTTCGCCGCGATAAGCACGAACCCGAGTGCGGCTGCGGCCGCAAGCCCGTTGCGCACCGAACCCATCAGGCTCCACCAGTCGGCCCCGTCCTGATAGCCCTGCGTCGTCGGATCGGGAGCGGCGAAGTGGAAATCGGTGACGGCGGGCGTGCCGTAGATCCACAGCGCGAACATCGCGAACCAGCTGAAAAACTGCACCACGGCGAGCTGGCGCATGGTCCTGGGCATGGCGAACAGGTCGTTGACGACTTCCATGAAGCCGTTGTCGTCCATCTCGTTCGTCCGCAGGAAGCCCGCCGCGATCTGGATCACTCCGAATGCCGCGATTAGACCGGCGAGGACGTGAAGCTCTTTCGCCACTTCGATCTCGCCGAGCCATTCTGGGCGCGGATCGCCGCGCGCGTAGAGGATGAAGGCGGCGAATGCGGCTCCGATCACGATCCACACGAGACCGCCCATGAAGAACTGGCCTGCGAGCCGCCGGACGGTCGACACCGGTTGCGGCACGATCCCGAGCGCCTCGTGACGCGCTTTTTCGAAGGCGGCGATCTGCTCCGGGCTATACTCCTTGCTGCTGAAGACCGTCCACATTACCGCCAGCAGCAGCGCCCCACCCCCGATATAGAATGCCCATTGGACCGTTTGCGGGATCTGTCCCGCAGGCGCAGTGTTCGACAGCCCCATCCAGTTGGTCATCACCCACGGCAGCGCGCCCGCGATGACCGCGCCGATGCCGATAAAACAGCTCTGCATGGCATAGCCGCGGGTTCGCTGGCGGTCCGGAAGGTTGTCACCGACGAAAGCGCGGAACGGCTCCATCGTGATGTTGAGCGAGGCGTCCATGATCCACAGCATCCCCGCCGCCACCCACAATGCGGGCGAATTGGGCATGATGAACAGCGCGAGGCTGGCGAGGATCGCACCGATCAGGAAGTAAGGGCGGCGACGCCCGAACCTTCCCCATGTGTTGTCGGACATATGGCCGATGATCGGCTGGATGATCAGTCCGGTCATCGGTGCGGCGATCCACAGGATCGCGAGCTCGTCGACCTGCGCGCCTAGGGTCTGGAAGATGCGGCTGACATTGCCGTTCTGGAGTTCGAAGCCGATCTGGATGCCGAGGAATCCGAAACTCATGTTCCAGATCTGCATCGGGTTCATCGCCGGCTTGCGCCCGGTCAGGCTGGACGAATCCATTTGCATTGCCAAATCCCTCTCCCGCCCGTTGCGCACGCTTCCTACGTGACTTACGGGCCTCTTTCACCCTATCACAGGGCGCACCCGGCGCACTCTCCATGCGCTTCGGGCAGACAGTGTGCCTTTTCTGCAAAAATTTGCAAGAATCTTTGTGGATTGGGGAGAGCAATCGCCAAAGCATTCGTATGTTCTCCAATGAAGCCACTGATTTTACATGTCTTCATTGCAAGCGCAGGATCGATCTCTGTCGTTTACAAAGATTTGCAAAATATCGCGGATGATGGCATTCAGTTTTGCAGGAGGGGTCAATGCTGAGACGAATCTTGCTGCCTGCAGCGGCCGCCTGCATCGGCATCGCCGGTGCGGCGTGGGCGATGAAAGAACCGCCGGCTGCGGAAGAGAGCTTCCGCGACCGCGCACCCGAGGATGAGGTGGTCTATTTCGTCCTTCCCGATCGCTTCGAAAACGGCGACCCGTCGAACGACACCGGCGGGATTGCCGGTGATCGCTTGACGCACGGTTTCGACCCTTCCCACAAGGGCTTCTACCACGGCGGAGACCTGAAAGGGCTGACCGAAAAGCTCGACTACATCCAGGGCATGGGCGTCACCGCGATCTGGTTTGCGCCGATCTTCGAGAACAAGCCGGTCCAGGGGCCGGAAGGCAATGAGAGCGCGGGCTATCACGGATACTGGGTGACCGATTTCACCAGCATCGACCCGCATTTCGGCACCAACGCGGAATTCAAGGCTTTCGTCGAGGCTGCGCACGCTCGCGGGATGAAGGTCTATATGGACATCATCACCAACCACACGGCGGACGTGATCCAGTACGCCGATGGCGACTATTCCTATCGCAGACTCGCCGACTATCCCTATTCGCGCCGCGCCTCGACCGGGGAGCCGATCAATCAGGGCTTCATGGGCGACGACGTGCTGACGGTGGAGAATTTCGCGCGGCTCACATCGCCCGATTATGCCTACACCCCGGTCGTCCCCGAAGCCGAAAGACAAGTCAAAATCCCCGCCTGGCTCAACGATCCGATCTATTACCACAACCGCGGGAGCACGACTTTCAGCGGCGAGAGCAGTCGCTACGGCGACTTCGCCGGGCTCGACGATCTCTACACCGAACACCCGCGCGTGGTGGACGGCATGATCGAAATCTACGCCAGCTGGATCACCCGCTTCGGCATCGACGGCTTTCGCATCGATACCGCTAAGCACGTAAATCCCGAATTCTGGCAGAAATTCGTCCCCGCCATGCTCGAGACGGCCGAGGCCGAGGGCATTCCCAACTTCCATATCTTCGGGGAAGTCTATTCGGACAGCCCGAACAGCGGCTTTCTTGCGCAGTTCACCAACCGCGACGGATTCCCCGCCGTGCTCGATTTCGCCTTCCAGGCGGCGGTGCGCGATGTCGTCGGCGGCAACCAGCCCCCGGCGGTGCTGGTCGACATGTTCGCAGGCGACGTGAACTACGAGGGCGGCGAAGACGCTGCCCTCGCCATGCCCACCTTCCTCGGAAATCACGACATGGGTCGCTTCTCGACCCTCGTGAAATCCGCAAATCCCGGCATTTCGCAGGAAGAATTGCTGGCCCGCACCCTGCTCGGCCACGCCATGCTGATGAGCTTGCGCGGATCTCCGGTAATCTATTCGGGCAGCGAGCAGGGCTTCGTCGGCGATGGCAACGATCAGGCCGCGCGTGAGGACATGTTCCCGAGCGCGACCGCAAGCTACAACGACAACGACCTGATCGGGACTGATGCGACGACGGCGGAAGCCAATTTCGACACCGCCCACCCGATCTACATGCTGGTCCGCGACCTCGCCGCAATCCGCGCCAGACACCCTGCCTTGCGGAGCGGCAGGCAGGTCGTGCGCAGCTACAATGACACCGGACCCGGCCTCGTCAGCTTTTCGCGCTTCGATCCTGAGACCGGCGCGGAGTACCTGCTTGCATTCAACACGTCGGGCGAGAAGCTCGGGGCTTCAACCGCCATCGGCTACACTGCCCGCTCGATCGAAACCCTTCACGGCACCTGCCCGGATGCTGTTGACGCCCCGGGCAGCCTCAAGCTGCAGCTCGCACCCTTCGGCTGGTGCCTCGCCCGCCTATCAGAGACAGATAAATGAACGAGACGCTGCCGATGACCGGCAAGATGAATATTGCCGCAAACGACGACTGGTGGCGCGGCGCTGTGATCTACCAGATCTATCCGCGCAGCTTTCGTGACACCAATGGCGACGGGATCGGCGACCTGCGCGGGATCGTGAAGGGCCTCGACTATATCGCGGATCTGGGCGTCGACGGCATCTGGATTTCGCCCTTCTTCACCTCTCCGATGAAGGATTTCGGATACGACGTCGCCGACTATTGCGGGATCGATCCGAGCTTCGGCACCTTCGAGGATTTCGACGCGATCATCGCCAAGGCGCACGATCTCGGGCTGAAGGTCATCATCGATCAGGTCTATTCGCACACGTCTGACGAGCACGCGTGGTTCCATGAGAGCCGTCAGGATCGCACCAACCCCAAGGCCGACTGGTATGTCTGGGCCGATCCCAAGCCCGACGGTTCGCCCCCGTCCAACTGGCAATCGGTGTTCGGCGGCTCGGCGTGGCAATGGGACGGCCCGCGCCGCCAGTATTACCTGCACAATTTCCTGGCCTCGCAGCCGGACCTTAACGTCCATAACCGCGAGGTTCAGGACGCGCTGCTCGATGTTGCGCGGTTCTGGCTCGATCGCGGGGTGGACGGGTTCAGGCTCGATGCGCTCAATTTCTCGATGCACGATCCGCAATTGCGCGACAATCCGCCTTCGGGCGTGCCGATGGAGCGAGTCACCCGCCCCTTCGACATGCAGGACAAGGTCTACAACCAGAGCCACGCGGATATTCCGGCCTTCCTCGAACGCATCCGCGCGACGATCGACGGGTATTCGGGGCGCTTCACGGTGGCCGAGGTTGGCGGCCCCGATCCGCTTGCCGAAATGAAAGCCTTCACCGAGGACGGCAAGCGGCTCGATTCCGCGTATAATTTCGACTTTCTCTACGCCCCCGAGCTTACGGCAAACCGCGTCCGCAGCAGCCTTTCCAACTGGGACGGCACGCCCGGCGAAGGCTGGCCGAGCTGGGCGTTTTCCAACCACGATGCTCCGCGCGCGATCACCCGCTGGGCGCAAGATGGCGATGTCGACCGAATGGCACGGCTTTCGATGCTCCTGCTGCTATCGCTGAGGGGCAACCCGATCATCTATCAGGGCGAGGAACTGGGCCTGCCGCAGGGCCATGTCGCCTTCGAGGATCTGCAGGACCCCGAAGCCATCGCCAACTGGCCGCACACGCTCGGGCGCGACGGGGCCCGGACGCCGATGCCGTGGGAAGCCAACGCGCCGCAGGCGGGTTTCTCGAACGCGAACCGGACCTGGCTCAAGCTCGACGAAGCGCACAAGGAGCGGGCAATCGATCGCCAGCGGAGCGATCCCGGATCGATGGTGAGCTACACCCGCGAACTGCTGGCGCTGCGCAATTCGCTTCCCGCGCTTGTCGATGGCGCGAGCCGCTTGCTTGACACTCCCGAGGAGATCGTCGCATTCGTCCGGACATCGGATCAAGGCGATGTGCTGTGCGCATTCAATCTCGGCGAGCAGGCGATTGATTGGGCGCCGCCGGAGGAATTTGCCTCAGCCAGGATGGTTGCCGATCAGGACACCGTGAACGGCGGCAACGCGATTCGCGATCGGATCGAAGCCCGATCCGGCTATTGGGCGAAATAGGGGAACGACCGGCGGCATGCAGGGAAGCGACACCAAGGCGAAGAAGAATGCGCGGTTGGAAGACATCGCGCGCGAAGCGGGCGTGTCGATTTCCACCGTGTCGCGGGCGCTCAACGACAGCCCTGCGGTAAAGCGCCGGACCAAGCAGGAAATCTGGAAGATCGCGCGGGCGCACGATTACGATTTCCGCAGCACCATGCCCAATGGCCCGGTGGGCGCAGAAGCGACCATCGCCGTCATCGTTCCCGCCCCTCAGGCGCGCGACTCCCGCGTCGCCGACCCGTTTTTCCTCGAATTGCTGGCCGGCATCACCGAGGCCGCACGCGATCGCAACGCCGATCTCGTCATCAGCCATATCTTCCCGCGCTCGGACGAAGATCTCGAATTCGCGATGACCACCAGCCGCGCGACCGGCATGATCTTTATCGGCCAGAGTTCGCTTCACAATGCCTTCAACGCGCTTGCCGATCGCGACGACCGTTTCGTGGTCTGGGGCGCGGAATTTCCCGACGCCAAATACTGCTCGGTCGGATCGGACAATGTCGCGGGCGGGCGCCGGGCGACCTCGCACCTCCTCAGGCTGGGCCGCAAGCGCATCCTGTTCCTCGGTGACACCGAGGCTCCCGAGGCCGAGCAGCGGTTTCGCGGATACCGCCAGGCGCTGGATGAGGCCGGCGTCGCGCTCGACGACGCGCTCACGATCCCGGCGCATTTCGACGTGCAATCGGGCGAGGCCGCGACACGTTCGGCGATCAATCGCGGGATCGAATTCGACGGCATCTTTGCCGCATCCGACCTGATCGCGATCGGCGCAATCCGCGCGCTAACGCTGAGCGGCCGGTCGGTCCCCGAGGACGTCTCGGTCGTCGGGTACGACAACATTCCCGCCGCGCGGCTGGTCACCCCGCGCCTTACCACCATCGATCAGGACACCAACCTTGCCGGGCGGATGCTGGTGTCGAAGCTGATCGATACGCAGGGCGGACAGGCGACCTCGGAGCGTCTCGAAACCAGCCTGCTTATTCGGGACAGTTGCGGAGGCTGAAATGGCGCACAACGCCCGAGCCCTGAAGACAATCGCCATTGTCGGAGGCGGGAGCGCCGGATGGATGACCGCGGCGGCGCTGAGCGATGCCCTGGGCGAAAGCTGCGCTATCACACTCATCGAATCCGAAGCGATCGGCACCGTAGGGGTAGGCGAAGCGACCATCCCGCCGATCCGCCAATTCAACCAGCGGCTGGGCATCGACGAGGCGACTTTCGTCAAGGAGACTGCCGGGTCCTACAAGCTCGGCATCCAGTTCGTCGACTGGTCGCGGCTGGGGCACTCCTACTTCCATCCCTTCGGCCAATATGGCGCCGAATTCGATACCGTGCCTTTCTACCACTACTGGATGCGCGAGAAGCTCGCGGGGCGGATCGAGGGGCCGATCGACGAGTTCTCGATGTGCTGGGCGATGGCAAAGGCGGGCAAGTTCGCGCACCCGCAGGCCGATCGGCGCAGGATCCAGTCGACCTTCGATTATGCCTATCACTTCGATGCCGGGCTCTACGCCGCCTTCCTGCGCAAATACGCCGAAGCGCGCGGGGTCACGCGGATCGAGGGCCGCGTGGTCGATGCCACGCTGCGCGCCGAAGACGGCTTCATCAAGAGCGTGACGCTAGACAGCGGCGAAGAGATCGAGGCCGAATTCTTCATCGATTGCAGCGGCTTTCGCGGGCTCCTGATCGAAGACGCGCTCAAGGCCGGTTATGAAGACTGGCGCCACTGGCTGCCGTGCGACCGCGCCGTCGCGGTGCCCTGCGCCAAACAGGCGGAAATCACGCCCTACACCCGCTCGACCGCCAAGTCCGCCGGGTGGCAGTGGCGTATCCCTCTCCAGCACCGCACTGGCAACGGCTACGTCCATTGCAGCGATTTCATCGACGAATATCAGTCGACGACCGAGCTGATGACCTCGCTCGACGGCGAGGCGCTCGGCGATCCGCGCACGCTGCGCTTCGTCACCGGGCGCAGGCGCAAGTTCTGGGACAAGAACTGCGTCGCGATCGGGCTGTCGGCGGGCTTCATGGAGCCGCTGGAGTCGACCAGCCTGCATCTCATCCAGTACGGCATCCTGCGCCTGATCGCGCTGCTGCCCGACACGCAGATGTCTCCGCTGCTGGCGCGGGAGTACAATCGCCAGACCATCGCCGAATACGAGCGCATCCGCGACTTCCTGATCCTGCACTACAAGGCGACCACACGCGGCGATTCCGAGCTGTGGCGCTACTGCGCGAACATGGCGATCCCCGACAGCCTGCAATACAAGATCGACCACTTCCGCAATCACGGAATGCTGGTCGCCGACGAGCGCGAACTGTTCGCCAACCCCAGCTGGATCGCAGTCTATCTCGGCCAGGATATCGTCCCCCAGCGCGCGCCCGCGCTGGCCCAGATGCGCGACGTGGTGCCCGTTGCCGACCGCATGAGGGCGATCCGTGATGCGATGCGCGAGGCGGTGGCGGAAATGCCCGCCCACGCCGATTTCCTTGCGCGGCACTGCGCCTCTCCGCTCGCCGTCTGATAGGGCACAAAAAAAGGGCCCGCCGTTTCCGGCGAGCCCTCCTTGGAGAGTTGCGACCCAACTCTGTTAGAACGATTTCTTGACGGTGAAGTTGAATGTCCGCCCGTAAATCTCGTGGCGGCTCGGGAAGGTGCCGACTTGATTGCCCGAGGCACTGAACAAGTCGTTCTGTGTCACGAACGGTTCGTCGGTCAGGTTGAAGACCTCGAACTGGAAGCCAAGCCCTTCGAGGACCCCAGCGCCTTCCTGGAACGTGTAGCCGATCTGGGCGTCGACAATCGTCTCGCTCAGCGCATCCGCGCCGCTCAGGCTCCCGTCGAAGTTCTGAACTTCGGACAGGAAGCCGCTGCGGTAACGTGCGCTGACCTTGGCCTGCAGACCGTTCTTGTCGTAAAACAGATCGGCCGACCACACCTCTTCCGAATAACCGGGGATCGGCAGGAAATCCTCGTTCTGGTCCTGCACTTCGGCTTCTGCCAGCGTGTAGCTGAAGCTTCCGCCGAACCCGTCGAGCGCGGTGGTCAGATCGGCGAAGTCGAGCCGGAATGTCGTCTCGATCCCGTAGATCGACCCGCTGCCGAAGTTGACCGGGCCGGAAAACGATCCCGTCGACAATTCGGGTGCCGTGTTGAGGATCGAACCGAAGCCGGCATTGACGATTTGCTGCTCGAGATCGATCGTCTCATTGAAATCGATAACCCAGTCCGACAGATCCTTGTAGAAGGCGGCGATGACCAGCGCCGACCCGCGCGAAATGTACCTTTCGAACGAAAGATCGAATGCCGTTGCTTCGTAAGGTTGCAGGAACGGGTTTCCGCCACCCAGGTTGAAACAGACCACCGACGGCGGATTGAAGGCAAGCACCGTATCCGGAATCTGATCGTTGTCCGTGTCCGCGCACGCGAGCGGATTTGTCGAAATATCCTGGTTGGCTGCCAGCTGGTCGAGCCGTGCGCGAGTAATCGTCTTCGCCGCGGCAACCTTGAAGAAGGTGCCATCAGCGACCTCGAAGCTGAGGTTCAGGTTCGGCAGCCAGTCGTCGTAAGAGTCCTCGACGAAATTGACGCCGCCCCCGATCGTGCCGGTCGACGACTGCTCGGTATCGGCGTATTTCAGGCCGATATTTCCACGCAGCGGGACATCGCCCAACATCGTGTCGATATTGGCCTGAATGTAGAAATTGTGGACTTTTTCGTTGACCGTCCACTGCGTGTCGAAGGTCGCCTTTTCGACAGTGTAGGTGCCATCGGTCAGGAAACTCGAAGGATCGTAGGCGAGGATATCGTTGCCGAGATCCTTCGTATCGGTGGTGCCGACAATCGCGCTTGCGGGAAGCATGAACGCACCGTTCACGAAGGCTCCCGATTGGCGCAGGAAGCTCTCGTTCGAATCGAAATTCTTCTCGCGGTCGGTGTACAGCCAACCCACCTGGATGCTGTCTAGGAAACCGCCGTCGAATTCCCATTCGGCCTCGGCACGCAGCTGGTGCAGTTCGTCCTGGATGATCGGCTGCTTGATGAAACCGACCTGACCCCAGCCGCCCGGATCGGTGAGCAGGACGTTGGCGGGATCGGTGTAATCGAGCAGGCCGTCGATCGTGTATTCGCCGTTTTCCGGGAAGGTGAAATTCAGCGTGTCCTGCGCACCCGAGCGGGCCGGACCCGTGCCTGCGTAGCTTTCGTAGTCGATGTCGTTGCGATCGAGCTTCGAATAGCCGTAATCGACTACGAAGCTGAGATTGTCGCTCACAGCGAAATCGACGTTGATACCGGCGGCCCAGATTTCGGATTCGTTGCCTTCGGTGTCGGTCCGAAGGATCGGGACGACTGCCGAATATTGTGCGCTGTCGGCAAACGGGCCGGAGCCTTGCGCGCCGTCGAAGCTGGCGCCCGACCACGAAGCGATCGGCGTTTCCGTTCCGCGGAAAATCCCTGAATCCTTGGTGTCGCTGTAAAGACCGTCGAGCGTAATCGCGACGCGGTCGCTCGGCTCGAATTGCAGCGTGCCTGCGACCGAGACGCGTTCGAATTCGCGGCTGACCACGCCCTGGCGGGGGTTGTCTGCCGGATAGATAAGGCCGTTCGCATCGCGCGAGACCTGGAACTGGTTGGTCTTCAACTCGCGGCTGATGAACTGCGTCGGGTTCGACTGCACGGTTGCGCCGATCGCCCAGCCCAGCGTGCCAGAGGCATTCTGGTCGATGTAGGACGCGAAGAAGCGATATCCGTCGTCGGCGAAATCGGGGTTCAGGCTGCCCTGGTCGTTGAGCACGTAGCGTGCCGAGACGTTGATCGTGCGCTCATTGAAATCGAGCGGCCTCACCGTGCGCAGATCGACCGCACCGGCGATACCGGTCGCCGCGAGACGCGCGTCGGCGGTCTTGTAGACGATACCCTGCCCGATGAGTTCGGACGGGAACTGGTCGAATTCGATGCCGCGATTGTTACCGGCGGAAACGACTTCGCGGCCGTTGAGCAGCGCGAGCGAGAAATCCGGGCCGAGGCCGCGGATCGAAATCTGCTGCGAGCGACCGCGAACACGCTGCGCGGTGACGCCGGGCAGGCGAGCCAGCGAGTCTGCGATCGAGAGATCGGGCAGCTGCCCGATATCCTCGGCCGAGATCACCTCGACGATGGAATTCGCTTCGCGCTTGGCATCGAGCGATGTCTCGATCGACGCGCGGATCCCGCTGACGATGATGACGTTGCCTTCATCCTCGGCGACATCTTCGGTTTGAGTGTCCTGGGCAACGGCAGGCATCGCCGTTGCCATCATGGCCAGTCCGGTCGCCGCTCCGCAGAGCAGCCGGGCATTGGCAGAGTAACGCTTAAGTCCCATTCAGTCCTCCCCAGGCATCACGCTTGGTACGTGTTTGCAGTTTTTTTCATAGCGGAGAAAACCGATAAGGTAAATCGCCAATCTCTGACTGGCCGAACTCCCCTTAAATATCTATTTTTCCTCTACCTTTCGGCGTTCGTATGCGAATATGGGACTTGTAAGCACCGGGCCCACGCGAACTATCAACAATTTGTGGCACTCCGGTCACACTTTTGCGCTCCATATCCCGCAAAACACCCTAAATCCGGCGGAGGAGCTCTGCTAACAAATGCATTTTAACGTCTATTTTTCAGCATTTTAATGGTATCTTGTTGGCAATCGGCTGCGCACTTGATACCGTCAAAACAACACGGGAACGGAGCGCAGCAGGCGAATTTGCAAATGGGAAGCTGGGCGATTTCACCGACTGGTGCGCAGGCCGGAACCTTTTCCCAGCAAAATCATAATTTTGTCACGATCCACGACTTTCTTCAGTCGCCGGATACTGCGATGAACAGTGCTTGTTTGCAAAATTTTGCAAAGATCACGCCGCAATATCCCGGTATCCGCGCTCCGCTCGATTCGGCTGTCGCCGATGCGTGGCTGCGGCAGCTTTCGCCTTTGATGGAGGACACATTCGGCAAGGCCGGAAAAGGTTGGGCGATCCAGGCGTGGTATTCAATCGTGACGACGCCTCCTCGCGACCTCGTGCCGCTGCAGTGCTTTCCGCATGTCGACGGAACCGATCCCGACCAGCTCGCAATGATGCTTTACCTGCATCAGACCGGTCACGGCGGCACCGCGTTCTTCCGCCACCGATCGACCGGGTTCGAAGCGCTGACCGACGAAACCTATCCACGATACGCAGCCGCGCTTCAGGACGACGTCCGCAAGGCGGGCTTGCCCCCTGCCCGCTACGTCACCGACGGCGCGCCGCACTTCGAGCGGATCCATGCGACCAGCGGCGCCTTCAACCAGGCGGTGTTCTATCGCGGCAACCTGCTGCACTCCGGGATCATCGACAACGACGCCGAACTATCCGCCGATCCGCGCACCGGGCGCTTGACTATCAACGCCTTCTTCCGGCCATTGTAGCCCATGGGTGAATCCAAACTTCAGAAACTGGTGATCGTCGGAGGCGGTACCGCAGGCTGGATTGCCGCCGCCGCCTTCGCCCGGCTGCTGGGCAGGACGATCGAAATCGAGCTGGTCGAATCCGATGCGATCGGCACGGTCGGTGTCGGCGAGGCGACGATCCCGCAGATCATCCGTCTGAACGGAATCCTCGGCCTCGACGAATACGATTTCCTCAAACACACCCACGGCACGTTCAAGCTCGGTATCGAGTTCGTCGACTGGGGGCGGATAGGCTCAAGCTACCTGCACACGTTCGGGGATGCGGGCCTCAACCTCGCAGGGGTGCCATTCCACCAATACTGGAAACGCGCCTCTGCGACAGGGCATACCAAGGACCTTTGGCACTATTCGCTGCATCGTCTCGCCGCCGATCAGGCGAAATTCGGCAAGCTTGACCGCGTCGGCAGCACGGCCATGACCGGCCTCGCCTATGCCTATCACTTCGATGCCGGGCTTTATGCGAAATATCTGCGCGCTTTTGCCGAACAGCTCGGCGTCACCCGCACCGAAGGTATCGTCACATCGGTTACGCGCGATCCCGAAAGCGGCGACATCGACTCGATTACTCTCGAGGGCGAACGCGAGGTTGCGGGCGACTTCTTCATCGACTGCACCGGCTTTCGCGCCCTGCTGCTCGGCGAGGAGCTCGGCGTGGGCTATCGCGACTGGTCGAAATGGCTGCCTTGCAACAGCGCGCAAGCGGTGCCGAGCGAGCGGCTCGATACGCTGGTGCCCTATACCCGCGCGACGGCAAAGCCCTCGGGCTGGCAATGGCGCATCCCGTTGCAACACCGAACCGGCAACGGCCATGTCTATTGCAGCGGGTTCATCTCCGATGAGGAAGCCGGCCAGACCCTGCTCGCTGGGCTCGACACCAAGCCGCTCACCGATCCGCGCCCGATCCGGTTCACAACCGGTCGGCGCGAGCGCTTCTGGTCGCACAATTGCGTCGCCATCGGACTGTCGAGCGGTTTTCTCGAACCGCTGGAATCGACAAGCATCCACCTCATCCAGTCGCATGTCAGCCGCCTGATCCAGCTGTTTCCACGCGGAGGCGGCGGCAGCGCCGAGCGCGACGAATACAATCGCCGTTGCGCTCAGGAATTCGAGCAAATCCGCGACTTTCTGATCCTCCACTACAAGCAGACCGAGCGCGATGATTCCGAATTCTGGAACTATTGCAGCCACATGGATGTGCCGGACAGCGTCAGCCACAAGCAGGAGCTGTTCGCGTCGTCCGGACGCGTCGGGCGCGATGCCGACGATCTCTTCCGCGAAGCGAGCTGGGTCCAGGTGATGCTGGGCCAAGGGCTCACGCCCGCCAGCCACGATCCGATGGCCGATTCCATGTCTGACGCGCAGCTCGACGAATTCCTCGGCAACGTCCGCACGGTGATCGAAAAGGCCGTGCATCCGCTCCCCAGCCATGAGCAGTTCCTGGCGCAGCACTGCCAATCGGTGTGACCGGTTGATCGATGTTTTGGGCCTGATCGCGAAGGGTTTGCCGCCCTGCGACGTTAGGCCAACCATTGCGACCATTTGCGACACCCCTGTACGTGACACGCCGATCGTTGGGGTTCACAGTGGTTCTTAAAGGAGCAGCACAGGATTGCGCGAGATCGGCCATGAGCACGACCCACATCGCTCTCAATCGCTTCGGCTACGGGATAAGGAAGGGCAAAGTTGTCCCTGACGATCCCAAACGCTCGCTGCTGCGTGAAATGGATGCTTTCGAGGCCTCGCCCGCCGCGCTTGCCGGACGCGAGGACACATCCGACAGGGCTGGTGAAATCCTCGAGACGCTGCGCCTCCAACGGCTCGAGCGCCGAGCGATGCGCCTTCGGACGATGGCGGACGACGCAGTACAGCAGGTGTCCGAGAAACAGCTGATGGCCGCACGGGAGCGTGCCGGGCCACTGGCGGATTTGCCCGAGGACCTGCGCAACGCGTTTCTCGATGGCGGGCGCATCGTGCGCCGCGACATCGCGCTGAGGATCAACATAGCTGTCGCCAGCGATACTCCCTTTATCGAGCGGTTGGTCCACTTCTGGTCGAACCATTTCAGTGTCAGCGCACGCAAAGCCGGAACCCCGCATCAGGTCGGCAACCACGAATTTTCGGCGATTCGTCCGCGTGTGCTGGGAAAGTTCTCCGACCTGCTCAAGGCCGCCGTTCTCCATCCGGCGATGCTGATCTACCTCGACCAATTCCAGTCGATCGGACCGAATTCGATGGTCCAACGCCGCTTTCGTCGACGGGGACTCAACGAAAACCTGGCGCGCGAGATCATGGAACTGCACACGCTCGGCGTGAACGGCGGATACAGCCAGGATGACGTGACCGGGTTCGCCCGCGCGCTCACCGGCTGGTCGATCTCCGGCCTCGCCCGGCTCGATCGCATCGCGCAGCCGCAGCCGGGCGGTGCGGTGTTCGCAGTTGTCGCGCACGAGCCGGGCACCCGCACCATCCTCGGCAAGACCTATCGCAGCGAGGGCGCGCAGCAAGCCCTCGACGTGCTCGACGATCTCGCGACCCACCCTTCGACGGCCCGCTTCATTGCGACCAAACTGGCGCGACATTTCGCGGGAGACGAGCCGCCGGAAAGCCTCGTTTCGCGGCTCGAAAACGATTTCAACCGGACCGGCGGCGATCTCGCCAGCCTCACCCGAAGATTGGTCGAAGCACCCGAATGCTGGACCGTCGGACCCGTCAAATACCGCCAGCCGCAGGAATGGCTGATATCTGTGCTTCGCTTCGCCGGGGCAGGAGCTCTCGAGGATCGCCGGATTGCCAACGCGCTTAAGCAATTGGGGCAGTTGCCATGGGGAGCGCCCTCGCCCGCCGGCTACGACGATATCGAAGGCAGCTGGGCCGGACCCGATGCCTTGTTTCGCAGGGTAGATCTTGCCGAAAGGATCGCTCGTATCGTTCCGGCAGACGGGCTGTTGCAACGCGCCGAGCGGGCGTTTCCCGATGCTTTGAGCGACCACACCAGGCTCTGGCTCAGCCGGGCAGAAAGCGACGGTCAGGCGCTCGGCCTTCTGCTGGTCTCGCCTGAAATGATGCGGAGGTAACATGGCGACCAAAAGCTCCATCACCCGCCGGGCCGTGCTTGCGGGAAGTCTGGCCGGATCGATCGCGCTCGGAGCGCCCCGGCTGGCCTTCGCCAAGGGTTCGGGTACGCGGAACCTGCTGTTCGTGATCCTTCGCGGCGCGGCGGACGGCCTCGCGATGCTCGCTCCGGTCGGCGATCCGGATTTCGTCCGCCTCCGCGAACGGGCCTTGCCCGACTACGAAGGCGCGCGACGCGCCGACGGCTTCTTCGCGATACATCCCACATTGGAGAACATCGGCGCTGCCTATTCCGCGGGACAGGCGCTGTTCGTCCATGCGGCGGCCACATCCTACCGCGAACGCTCGCACTTCGATGGCCAGAACATGCTCGAGACAGGGGCCGCAGTGCCCTATGCCAAGACCGACGGGTGGCTCAATCGCCTCGTCGCCCTCAAGGCTGAAGAGACCGGGCAGGTACCGAGCGCGCTGGCGATCTCGCCGACGATGCCGCTGGTGTTGCGAGGGGAAGCGCCCGCATCGAATTATGCCCCTTCCGCCTTGCGCGGGGCGAGCGAGGATTTCCGCTCACGTGTCGGGCAACTCTACGCCGAGGATCCGCAGCTTTCCGGCCTATGGGAGCAAGCGCTCGAGACGCGCGAAATGGCCAACGACAGCGATATGCGCGGATTGCAGGATGCTCAGCGGGCGGGCGAACTGGCCGCCTCGCTGATGCGCGAAGATGCCGGGGCGCGCATCGGGGTTATCGAAATCGGCGGTTGGGACAGCCACGCCAACCAAGGGGGCATCTTCCGCCGCCAGGCAACACAGCTCGATACGCTGCTCGGGGCCTATCGCGCGGGGATGGGAGCGCGCTGGCAGGATACGATGGTTTTGGTCGCAACCGAATTCGGGCGCACGGCGCGCTTCAACGGCACCAACGGCACCGATCATGGGACCGGCGGAGCGGCAATCGTGATGGGCGGCAATGTAAGAGGAGGTAGGACGATCTCGGACTGGCCCGGACTCGCCAATCACCAGCTCTACGAGGGGCGCGACGTGAAGCCCACACTGGCCTTGCAAAGCCTGTTTGCAGGAGCCGCTGCGGAACATCTCGGGCTCGATGCGAAGCCGACGATGAAACGCCTGTTCCCCGACCATGCCGACGCGCCACTGACGGGCATCGCCCGCAGCTGACACAGCCTATTCGGCCGGCTGCGGTATCGCGTCGTCCGCTTCGATTTCCGGCTCGGCCTTGGCCTTCGCGCGGTCCAACCGGTGCAGCAGGAAAAATGTCAATGCGGCACCGACCAGCGGCAGGTAGAAATGCATCAGCCGCCACGTGCTCATCGCGGGGACGAGCACACCCATCGCCACGAAAGGCGCGAACAGCAGCAGGAAGGCCGCCTCCGCACCGCCCGCGCCGCCGGGCGTCGGGACAATCGAGCTGATCGTCTGGACGAGGTATTGCAGCAACCAGAAGAGCGCCGGTTGCCATTCCACCCCGAACGCCGCGAGCACCAGTCCGGCGATCGAGAACCGCACCACCCACTGCAGTGCGGAGAAGCCGAGGTTCACCAGCGCAACGCCCTTGCCGCGCTTGAAGACCGCCAGCCAATCCTCGGCGATCTGGAATATCCATCCTTTGACCCGCCGGGAAAACCGCCGCGCCCAGTCGCGCACGCTGTTGCCCATCAGACCGCCTGCGATCACCAGCGCAAGCACCGCCAGCGTCACCAGCACCCACAGCACGACCATGCTCGCGGTCCGTAGCGAAGCATCAAGCCTGGCGAGCAGCTCGGGATCGGAGCTGAAGAATTCGAACATCGCAAACCCGGTGATGCCGAGACAGGCGGCAAGCATACCCACCAGCAGGAAGGTGTCTTCTGCCGCCTGGAACGATATCAGCGTCACCGAGCGGCGGGAATCGACCCCCTCGCCCATCAGGAACAGCATCTTGATCGGCATGCCTCCGGTCGCCGATGGCGTCACCGAGTTGGCCACCATCGTACCTGTGATCACCTTGAGCGAGCCGCGAAAGCCGAGCTTGAGGTCGAGAAACCGCGCCCAGATCGACAGCCGCACCGAATTGGCGATCATCGGCACGAAGACCAGCGCGGCGACCAGCCACAGCATGCCCGGCTGCTTCACCTTCTCGCTGATGTCGATTCCGCCCAGCGAATAGACCAGCACCGCGACGTTCCCGAGCGCGACGATCGGAAGGATCGAAAGCGCAATCGTGAGCGTCCTGCGCGGCAGGTTGCGCAGATGATCGACCGCCGGGTCTTCCACCCGGGTCGTTTCGTTTTCGCTAGGGTTGGTTTGGGTCACGATGCGAAGCTCAAGGCGCGTTTCAATGGCTCGGCGATGGACCCATTCCGGCGCGCATCGCGTGCCTTCAACGCCTCGACATATTCGACATTAATCAGTTGTTCGAATGTTTGCTGCCAGCGGTTGTGCGAATTGGCAAGCTCGATCGAACGCTCGCGCATTCCCGCATAGTCGCCGCGCCATACCTTTACGACGTTCTGGGCCATGGCCACGCAATCGTCGACCGGGCCGAGCGCACCGGTGCCGTCGGGCACACGCTCGGGCATCGCGCCGCTGGCGACGCCGACCACCGGAAGTCCCGAAGCCTGCGCCTCGAGCACCGAAATGCCGAAAGTCTCGTCCGCCATGCCGCTGACATAGATGTCGCAGCTGGCGAGCGCCGTCGCGAGATCCTTGCGATTGGTGATGTAGCCCGGAAATGCGACCGGCAGCCCCTGCGACTGTTCGATCAGGCTTTCGCGCAGCTTGCCTTCGCCCAGCAGCACCATCCCCGCGCCCAGTTCGGGCGGCAGGTTCTTGAACATCTCGACCAGCGTGTATGCGCGTTTCTCGTTGTCCAGCCGCCCGGCATAGATCAGCAGCGGCCCCTTGCCTTCGGGCAGGCCGACCTTGCGGCGATAATCGGGATCGCGATGAGCCGGCGAAAACTGGTCGACATTCACGCCCAGGCCGAGGACGCCGGTGTTTGTCTGACCGACTTTGTTGATCATCCGCTCCGCCTCGCGGTTGAGCGTGTAGACCCGGTCGAACCGGTTGTACGTCATCCAGGCATAGAAATAGCCGACGTTCTTGAAGAAAGTCGCGGGGTAGTGGCCCGACAGATCCTTCATCACGCGGTAGATTTGCGCGTTGGGAAAATCGGTCCGGTAACCGGCTACGAGCGCAGTATCGGGATATTTCCAGCGATGCCGGATCGCCAGCCACGGCAGGACCCACGGGCACTGGCTTTCAATGATGTTCGGCATGTATTCGCGCAGCAGCTCGAACACGGCGTCGTTGCGGTTGATCCAACGGTAATTGGGGCTTCCCCACACTTGCGGCGCGCCGACCTCCGCAAAGATCGTGCGCCCTTCGACAGTGATCTTGTCTTCGGGCCCCGGCACGATCTGGAGCAGGCGGTGCCCGGTATTTTCCTGGAAAAAGCGCTTCTTTTCCTTGAGGTAGGTGGATATCCCGCCCCCGCCACTTGCCGACCAGCTTTGCGTCAGATCGCAGATCAGGGTGTTCTCGGGCAGGCTCTGCACGCCCGCCGAGGTCGTTGCCCCGGAAGCGACCGCATCGTCCATGAACGGGAGCGATGCGCCCAGAACCGCATCGTCCAATTCGGACTGCCCTTCCACGTTATCGATGGGACTGCGGTTCCGCGTCATATGAGACCACTGTTCTTTCTTAGTTGCGTCGAACACACGACCGGATCGGCGCGCGTCCCCTACAAATCGCACGCTCTGGCGTCAAATTTCCGCGGCTAGATAGGGCCGGACGCCCGAAGTTAAACCCCGGCGCCGACAAAGCGACGGATTGTCGCGTCTTACTGCTCCATCACGGGCGGCGCACTTGGAATGACCCCGCCGGTCAGGATCGAACGCGGTTCGTTGGCGAGGATTCCGACCACCATCGTCCAGACCGCGACATTTTGGCGAAGCTGCGCCTTGTCGATCTTGTCGAGCGTGTCGTCGGGGGTGTGGTGAAGGTCGAAATAGCGCGTCCCGTCCTGCTGGAGGTCGATGATTGCCGCCTTTTGGTCGCGCGCGATGTTCAGATCCGCGCCGCCGCTTGCGCGGATGGTCGAATCGGCCACGCCGAAACGGGCGATGGCCTTGGCAATCTTCGCGTGCAGGCCGGGATTGGTCTCGCGGAAATTGCTCTCGAAGCGCCAGATCCGGTCGGCTCCGAGATCGCTTTCCAGCCCGACAGCGATCGGCTCGTCGATATGGGCCGCGCTGTAGGCGATCGAGCCGTAAAGGCCGACTTCCTCGGCACCCGCCATCAGGATCCGCACGGTGCGCAGTTGCCGGCCATAGGCAGTCGCGTGTTTGGCAGCGGCAACTATGATCCCGCAGCCCGCACCGTCATCGAACGCGCCGGGGGAGTTCCACCAGCTGTCGATATGGCACGCGAGCAAAACCGGCGGCAGCTCGGGATTTCGGCCAACTATCTCGGCGACAACATTGCCGCTCTGCTGCTTGCCGATCATTCGCGGATTGAGCTCGAGCTCCAAGATCACCGGTGCATCGCCGGCGCGAGCGAACATCCTTTCCAGGTTTTCAGCGTCCGGCACGCTCAGCGCTCCCGCCGGGATCGGGTCCACGCCTTCGGGGAAGCGCGTGACTCCGGTATGCGGGTTGCGGTGATAATCGGTGCCGATCGACTTTATCACGATGCCCGCTGCGCCCTTGCTCGCCGCAATACCGGGTCCGACGAACCGTGCCCCTCCATAATAGCCGTAATGCGATCCGTCCTGCGCCGGCCGCATTTCGTGGCTGACATAAGCGATCTTGCCCGCAAGGCTGCCTGCCGGGGCCGCCTGCAGATCGTCGAGCGTCGGGAAAAACACCAGTTCCGCGGTCAGCCCGCCTGGGGGCGTCGCGGCGCTGTTGCCGAGCGGCTGTATCACGAAATCCTGCGTGAACGGCGCAGTCACCCGAGCGCGGTGGATGTCTCCAGGAACCCAGGTGTCCATCTCGAACGGCTCGACCGCGACATTCGTGAAACCGTTCGATCCAAGCCACCGGACAGCCCAGTCGCGACCGCGCTTTTCCGCCTCGGTCCCAGCCTGTCGCGGGCCGACCTCGGTGGTGATCCCCTCGACGAAATCCCATGCAACCTCGTCGCGCTCCAGTGCGGCCTCTGCCTGATCTTCCAGCGAAGGAGCGGGCGGGGGAACCGCGATGGCTGCAGTGGCCGAAAGCGAGAGCGCGGCGAGCGCGAAGACGGTCTTTTTCATAGGCAGGCAGCTAGGCAAGGGCGCCGACGCTGTAAACCGGTAATGCGGTCGGTCCGCTAGGCCGCGCTCGTAACGCGCTCTTCCAAATCGCGTCCAGAGGCATGGATCGGCTCGACACTTCTTCCACGCCTTTCACCGGCCACGACCACCCTGTCGCGGCCTGCCTCCTTGGCCTCGTACAGCGCCTGGTCGGCACGGGAGAAGGCGCGCGCATACCCCTCTCCGCGATTGATCGCCGTCACCCCGAAGCTCGCGGTCAGACGGACATCTTCGCTGATGCCTTCATGCGCCATCGCGGCCCATGACTTGCGCAAGCGCTCCGCAAGCCCCTCCGCTTCCCTCGCCGTACAATCCCAAACGAGGACGCAGAATTCTTCGCCTCCGATGCGACCGGCGTGGTCGGTGTTGCGGATCGTACGGGCGATGAGTTCCCCGAAGGTTGCGATCGCGCGATCACCGACCTGATGGCCCCAGATGTCGTTGACCTGCTTGAAATGGTCGATGTCGGCGAGGATCAGGCTCAGCGGCGTCTCGACTTCTTCGCTCTCGCCCAGCGTGCGTTCGACCCGCTCTTCGAACCCGCGACGCAAAGGAAGACCCGTCAGCGCGTCGCTTTGCGAGCGCAATTGCAGATCGCGAATCTGGTCAGAGAGGACGGCTGCGAGAACGGCAGATGCGAGCAACAGGGTCATGATCGCCGCGCTCGCCGTAAGGATCGCATAGCCGACGGACTCGCGATACTCGGTGGCCGTCATCGCACCTTCCATCATGATGACGACGACCGGTCGAACGAAGAACTGCGCAGCGATCAGCGCGAACAGCCAAACCAGCACCCGATCGACTATCGCGCGCGAGCCGGCTTGCGCAAGCAATTGCGCTGCCATTACGAACACGATGCCGCAGGCCGCATTGACCACAAACAGGCTGGCAGCGAAGCTCTCCACGCTCACGGCAATCGCGTTCAGGATGCCGACGAAGACCGCCGTTGCCAGCCAGGTCTTGAGCGGGGTCGATTTGCCCAGGCGGGTGCAGGCCGCCCACGCGAAGGAAATGCTCGCCAGCAGGCTAAATGTGTGCATGCCCACCCGCGGCAGAAGCGCCTCGGGGTTTGGCGTGAAATGGTTTATCGAAAGGCTCACGCCGATCGCCAACGGGGCGAGCACAAAGCCCAGCAGGTATCGCTTCCCACGGTCCCTCAACCACAGGATCAGCGCGCCGACCGCGAATATCAATGACATCCCGGGATTGATCAGCCCGAGCACCTGTTCCGGCACGTACGACCCCTTTGAAAATCAGGATTTTCTCGTAGCAGGGGCGGGTTAAGGCACCGCTAACCGCGACTACGGGTCCCAAGCCGCCTTGCCCTTGCCCCGCGCGCGCACTATTTGCCCTGGCAAGCAATCTCTTCCAGACTTCCGACCGACAAGGACGACCCCAAATGGCCGCGCAATACGCCTATGTCATGAAAGGCATGACCAAGAGCTTCCCCGGTGCTCCCAAGCCGGTGCTCTCGAACATCAACCTGCAATTCTACCAAGGTGCAAAGATCGGCATCGTCGGCCCCAATGGCGCGGGCAAATCGACCCTGATGAAGATCATGGCCGGGATCGACACCGATTTCTCGGGCGAGGCATGGCCGGGCGAGAACATCACCGTCGGCTACCTGCCGCAGGAGCCGGAGCTCGACACCTCGAAGACCGTGCTCGAAAACGTAAAGGACGGCGCCCGCGAAACCGCCGACCTCGTCGAACGCTACAACGCGGTCGCCGCGCAGATGGCCGAGCCCGATGCCGATTACGAGAAGCTCGGCGATGAAATGGCCGATCTTCAGACCAAGATCGACGCGGTCGATGGCTGGACGCTCGACAACCAGCTCGAAATCGCGATGGAAGCGCTGCGCTGCCCGCCTTCGGATGCCAGCGTCGAAAACCTTTCGGGCGGTGAAAAGCGCCGCGTGGCGCTCACCCGCCTGCTGATCCAGAAACCCTCCATCCTGCTGCTCGACGAGCCGACAAACCATCTCGACGCGGAATCCGTCGAATGGCTCGAAAACCACCTCAAGGAATATGCCGGCGCGGTGCTGATGATCACCCACGATCGCTATTTCCTCGACAATGTGGTGGAATGGATCCTCGAGCTCGATCGCGGCTCCTACTACCCGTATGAAGGCAACTACTCGACCTATCTCGAGAAGAAGGCCAAGCGGCTCGAGCAGGAAAGCCGCGAAGAGAGCGGCAAGCAAAAGGCGCTCAACCGCGAGCTCGAATGGATCCGGCAGACGCCCAGCGCGCGCCAGACCAAGTCGAAGGCGCGTATCCGCAAGTTCGAGGAACTGCAGGAAGCGCAGGGCAACCGCACGCCGGGCAAGGCGCAGATCGTCATCCAGGTGCCCGAGCGGCTGGGCGGCAAGGTGATCGAGGCGAAGAACATCACCAAGGCCTATGGCGACAAGCTATTGTTCGAAAACCTCTCCTTCATGCTGCCCCCGGGCGGGATCGTCGGCGTGATCGGCCCCAACGGCGCGGGCAAATCGACGCTGTTCAAGATCATCACCGGACAGGAAACCCCCGACAGCGGCACGATCGAGATCGGCGACACCGTGCGCCTCGGCTATGTCGATCAGTCGCGCGACGACCTGACGCCGACTAATAACGTGTGGGAGGAAATCTCCGACGGGCTCGATTACATGAAGGTCAACGGCCACGACATGTCGACCCGCGCCTATGTCGGCGCGTTCAACTTCAAGGGGCAGGACCAGCAGAAGAATGTCGGCAAGCTGTCCGGCGGCGAACGCAACCGCGTCCACATGGCCAAGATGCTCAAGCAGGGCGGCAACGTCCTGCTGCTCGACGAACCGACCAACGACCTCGACGTCGAAACGCTCGGTGCGCTCGAAGACGCAATCGAGAACTTCGCCGGCTGCGCCGTGGTAATCTCGCACGACCGCTTTTTCCTCGACCGCCTAGCGACGCACATCCTCGCGTTCGAGGGCAACTCGCACGTCGAGTGGTTCGAGGGCAACTTCGAGGCGTATGAGGAAGACAAGCGGCGCAGGCTTGGCGACGCGGCTGATCGGCCTACGCGGTTGGCTTATAAGAAGCTGACGCGTTGACGAAAAAGGGGCGGGTTTCCCCGCCCCTTGGTTAGGCTAAGAGCCAGATCGCGATAG
The DNA here is from genome assembly GCF_045363165.1 of Erythrobacter sp. GH1-10. Taxonomy (NCBI): domain Bacteria; kingdom Pseudomonadati; phylum Pseudomonadota; class Alphaproteobacteria; order Sphingomonadales; family Erythrobacteraceae; genus Erythrobacter; species Erythrobacter sp. GH1-10. The sequence goes on from NZ_JBJFLP010000001.1 coordinate 2,265,033, forward strand.
CGGTCCATCGGATGACGGCTGCAATATTGACCGTAGTCTTAACTTCTACCTCGACTTGGAATTTCGGCATAACCGATCTCCCAGGCCGCGGCGCGCCGCCGACGTGAAAGGTTGACGGAATTCGCGACTACGTTTCGGATATCCTCCGTCAGTAGCTTCCGGGCTGACCACGACACACGCGTATGCTTCGGTCTGGCGGTTTGGTGCGCGGAGCCAATTCGACGGTCCACCGGACCGCTAAGGAACTGGGAATACCGCCCGCCTCTCGATCCAAAAATCGGTGGCCGTTTACCAGACGCTCCGCTTCAGACCGGATTTCTTGCTTAGACGAACTGGAACATGCTGGCAACATGAGTACAAATTGCTTGGGGATTGTTTATGGCGTCACCCCGGACTTGATCCGGGGTCCCGCTACTTGCTTGTTTGCGCAAAGTAAGAAGTAAGCGGGATCCCGGCTCGGGGGCCGGGATGACGTTGGGGAGAATTCTCACATCAATTGATCGAACCGGTCGTCCCAGCTGGGGTTGGACTTTTCGACCAACTCAATCTTCCATTCTCGCCGCCAGCGTTTGAGGCGCTTTTCGAAGGCGATTGCCTCTTCGATAGTCGCAAACCGCTCCGCCAAGACCAACCGCTTCAATTCATACTTGGCGCAGAAATCCGAACCGCGCCCCTCTCGGTGCTGCGTTACCCTCGACGCCAGGTCCGCCGTCACGCCCACGTAGATCATGCCTCGATAGCGGTCCGCCATCATGCAAACCCAACCGCCATGTGCTTCGCGATACATTTCAGATGGTTGAGGGCAAGCGGGACCCCTGGTCAAGCCCGGGGTGACGAGAACTGCGATACGTGTATCCTCCGCCCCATGTCGCAAAGCCACGCCATGACCAAAGCCGCATCGTTTCGCGTCGCTGGCGTGTTCAGCCTGCTCGCGCTTGCGCTCATGCTGATGGGGTCTGGCGTCATCCTGTCCTCCAAGGGCACGGCGGCGCAGGATCCGCTGGAGGTCTCCTCGGACCCCGCTACCTTCACCGCCATCCTCGAGGCCGCCAATCCGGCGCTGCGGACGGCGTTGTTCCTCGACGGATTGTTCGCGCTCTCCTATGCGGGCGCGGTCGTGTTCGCGGTGCTCGCCCTTTACGATCGCTGCCCGCTCGCCGCCTGGGCGAGCGGGCTCGGGATTATCGCCACCATGCTGCTCGATATCTCCGAAAACCTGATGATGATGGGCTCGCTCGGCCTTGCCGGTGCGGGGCAGGAAATCACCGGCGAGCGGATCGCGCTGCATGTGTTCGTGTCGGGCATGAAGCTGCACCTCGCGGCGTTCTCGCTCGTCGTGTTCACCTTCATTTTGCCGAAGGACGGGCTGGTCACGTGGCTGATGCGCTGGGGCGGGCGGACGATCATGCCCATCGCCGCGATCCTCTTTGTCACCGACGCTTTCGGGATGAGCGCGAACGCCTCGTTCGGCGTGTTCCTCGCGATGACCGGCGGGTTCGCGCTGCAGGCGATCCTGATGTTTCGCGAGGCGCGCGATCAGGAGCGGGCAGGGTGACCGCCACGCACTGCATCATCCATGGCAAGGTCCAGAGCGTGTTCTACCGCGACTGGACGGTCGCGACCGCGCGTTCGCTCGGCATCGCCGGCTGGGTGCGCAACCTGCCCGATGGCACGGTCGAGGCGCAGCTCGAGGGCGAACGCGAAACCATCGCCCGCATGATCGAGGCCATGCGCGGCGGCCCTCCCCGCGCCGCACCCACACACATCGACACGCGCGAAGTGCCGGGCGAAGGCTTCGACACGTTCGAGCGGCGTTGAACACGCTTTACTCGCCGTTAACCATACACGGTGCATCCCCTCTCCTCGTCAGGGGCAAGCAACCGAGGGGCACGCGTCACCGTGTGGGACGTCGCGACAATTCCGGGAGTGTTCGAGGCGGTCGGGGTCGATCCGCTCGCGGGGCTTGTCGCCGCTGCCGGAGGCGCGATCCTGCTGGCCGGGCTGCTCATGCGCCCCGCCCGCGCCCGTGGCGATGTCCGCACCGGACAGCACGCGCTTTCGGGCCTGTTTCGCCGCGATACGCTCGAAACCGAGCTTGCCGGGGTCTGCGCCCAGCGCTCGCGCCGCGACACCGTCCATAACGTTGCCAGTGTCCTGCGCGGGGCCGAGACAGATGCGCAACTGATCCGCGAAGTGCAGGTGTGGCTGGAGGGCGAAGGCTTCATCCTTCTCGATCCGCCTGCCATCAGAGGTCCGGAACCCGTCGCGACCGGGGACTACGATGAATACGAGGAAGTGCTGCTCCTCCCCGCCCCGCAAGCCAAAGCCGCCTGAGCGCTCAGGGGGAAACCCACCGGCCTTTCCACTCGCCTCCCTCGCGCTCGAATTGCGCGCGGACATGGCCGGTGTGCGCGAGGTAGAACCAGTCGAGCGCTTCGAGTTCGACCAGCAGCACTGCGAAATTGTCCCACGCGGGATGCAAGTCCTCGTCGCTTGGCTCGACGCCTTCGAATGCGGCGGGCAGCCCCGAGGTCGGCACCTGTGACACCGCGCCCGGTCCTTTGCCGAGATAACAGCGCTTGGCGAAATTGGTGCCCTTCTCCCACGCGGCCTGCGTCACCGGATCGTCGCGCAGGATGCGGCCCGTGCCGCGCACCCTGATCTGCACCTTTGCGCCTTTGTCGTAGAACAGCACCGCCATGCGCGGATCGGCTTCGATCGCGGCGACCTTGGGCGCGCGGGTGTCGGTGTGGAAGCGCAGCGTCCACGCCTCGGCGTCGAATTCGCGCAGCACCATCGTACGCGCATCGACATCGCTGGTGACGACTGCCGGGGTGTGCATCGGGACCTTGCGGTCCTTCGCCGCGCGGATCAGGCGGTTGGCGCAATCGCGGCGGACGTCTTCGAGAGTTTCGAACATGGCGGCGGCAATTGGACCTCTTGCGCGTGCCGTCAAGCCGTTAATAAAAACCGTCCTCAACATTAACGGCAGTCTAAACGACCGGTTAAGGCTCGTGACAGCGACTCGTCTCTAGAAGGTGGGGTATCAAAGCGTATCAAGACGTATCAATCATGCCGTGAGTGGTGGGGCGGCGACACAGGAGGCACTCATGAACCTATCCCTTTTGCTCAAGGGTAGTGCGCTGTCCGCCCTCGCATTCGCGTTGGCTCTGGTCGCACCGCCCGAGGAAGCGCAGGCCGCGACCGCTTCGGTCGAAGCCGGCGCCGAAAGCGATTCCGCCCAACCCGAGGGCCGCCGCGACCGACGCGGGGAGCGCCGCAGCGAACGGCGTCAGGCACGCTCGCAGAACCGTGGCCAGCGCGCACAGGCCCGTCAGGAAAGCCGCCCCCAGCGACAGCGTGCTGAGCGGCCCGCGCGGCAGCGACAGGAAACCAGGCGCGATCGCGGCCAGCGGCAGGAAGCCCGCCGTGCAGTCCAGCGCCGCGTCGAGCGCGTCGATGCTCGCGATCGCTGGCAGACCCGCGGCGAGCGCGCACGTCAGGTCGGTCGCCAGAGCGAACGCAGAGCGGATCGCGTCGACCGCCGCAGCGAACGCCGGGCCAACCAGGTCGAGCGTCGTGGCGATCGCCGCGCCGAACGCTTCGAACGCAGAGGCCGTGACGGGGTTGCCAATCGCGTCGACCGCCGCAGCGAGCGTCGGGCTGATCGCATCGAACGTCGCGGCGATCGCAATGCGAACCGTATCGAACGGCGCGGAGACCGCCGGGCCGACAGGATCCGCAATAACCGCTATGCCGACGGACGCCGCGACCGGTCCTACGGCGCCGATCGCCGGGCTGATCGTCGCCGCGACTTCCGCCGCGACCAGCGTCGCGATGGCTACCGGGACGGTCGCCGCTATCGCGACCAGCGCGGTGACCGCTATCGGGACGGCCGCCGCTATCGCGACCAGCGCTACAGCTACGGTCGCGGCTATCGGGACGGACGGCGTGATTTCCGCCGCTGGAACCGCAAGTGGCGCAACAACCACCGCTACAATTGGTCGCGCTATCGCCACGCGAACCGCAGCATCTTCCGTCTCGGCCGCTATTATGCACCTTACCGGTCGCACTATTACAGCCGGATCCGGATCGGCTTTTATCTCGATAGCCTGTTCTTCAGCTCGAGATACTGGATCAACGACCCGTGGGCCTATCGCCTGCCCGCCGTCTACGGCCCCTATCGCTGGGTCCGCTATTACGACGACGTGCTGCTGGTCGATATCTACACCGGCGAAGTGGTCGACGTGATCCACGACTTCTTCTGGTAACGAGACCGGAATCAATATCGAGGCCCCTGCCGGAGCGATCCGGCGGGGGCTTTCGTTTTGCTTTCTCCGCGCATTTGCACCGCGAGCGCGAGTTGGTAAGCAGCGCCGATGAGCAAGACCGAGACGATTCCGGACCAGGCCGCGCTGAAGCGGTTGGGCAAGAGCGTGAAGGAGCGGCTGGAGGCCGACCCGGGCGTATACCGCGTCCCCACCGATCTCGCCGATCTCTACGCCATCGGCGATTTCCTGAGCCTTTCCGAATGCGAGCGGCTGTGCACCATGATCGACGAGGTCGCGCGCCCGTCTTCGTTGCACGAGGTCGGGTACGAAACCGGCTTCCGCACTTCCTATTCGGGCGATCTCGATCCCGAAGACAGCTTCGTGCGCGGCATCTCGCGGCGGATCGACGACCTGTTGGGGATCGATTCCACTTTCGGCGAGGCGGTGCAGGGGCAACGCTATCTCCCGGGCCAGCAATTCAAGCCGCACAATGACTGGTTCTATGTCACCGAGCGATACTGGGAGCTCGAGCAAGCGCGCGGCGGGCAACGCAGCTGGACCGCCATGGCCTATCTCAACGAGGTCGAGGAAGGCGGCGGCACGCATTTCACCGAAATCGGCATCAATATCGAACCCAAGCCCGGCGTGCTGCTCGTCTGGAACAACGCCAAGCCCGACGGCAGCCCCAACCTCGACACCATGCACGCGGGCACTCCGGTGGTGAAAGGCAGCAAATACGTCATCACCAAGTGGTATCGCACGCGCACCTGGCGCTAGGGCTCAAGAACGCGCCAGAGCCTCCGCGATGAGTTTGCGGCTCGGCTCGATCCCGTAAAGCGCGATGAAGCTGCCCATGCGCGGCCCCTGCTCGCTCCCGAGCAGCGTTTCGTAGAGCGCCCGGAACCAGTCGCGCAGGTTCTCGAACCCGAATTCCTCGAGCTTGCCGATCTCGTAAACCAGCGTCTGGATATCCTCCGCGGACGTTCCCGGCTGCACTTCAGCTAGCCCGGCATCGAGCGCCTTGAGCGCCGCCACTTCGCTGCCCACCGGCGCACGCTTCTTCAGCGTCGGGGCGATGAAATCGCGGTTGTAGGCGATCGCCTTGTCGACCAGCAGGTCGAGCGCCGGGTGCGCAGCCGGATCGGCATCGTCGATATAGCTGCCGAGATAGGACCACACGGCCTCGCGCGTCGCTTCGGCACCGAGCACCCCGACGAGGTTGAGCAGCAGGCTGAACGGCACCGGCAGGCTGTCGCCCGCGCCCGGCGCCTCGGCGCCCTCGAACCCGCCATTGGAGCGGGCGAGGTGCCACACGGGATTGCCGAGCTGCTTGTCGAGCGGCTGTTCGGCCAGCCGCTCGCGGAATTGCCAGTAATCGTCGATCGCGCGCGGGATCACCCCCGCATGGAGCTGCTTGGCGCTCTTCGGGTTGGGGAAGATGTAGAAGCCAAGGCTCTGGTCGCTGCCGTATTGCAGCCATTCCTCGATCGACAGGCCGTTGCCCTTCGACTTGGAAATCTTCTCGCCCTTTTCGTCGAGGAACATCTCGTAGATCAGGCCATCGGGCTTGCGCCCCCCCAGCACCTTCACGATCTTGCCCGACTGCACTCCGCTGTCGGTCAGGTCCTTGCCGTACATCTCGTAATCGACGCCGAGCGCGTACCAGCGCATCGCCCAGTCGACCTTCCATTGCAGCTTGGACATGCCGCCCAATGCCGATTGTTCGACCTCGCTGCCGTCCTCGTCGGTAAAGCGGATGATCCCGGCCTCGGCATCGACCACCTCGACCGGAACCTGCAGCACGCGCCCGCTGATGGGCGAGACCGGGAGCACCGGCGAATAGGTCTGCCGCCTTTCCTCGCGCAAAGTCGGCAGCATGATGTCGAGAATGTCCTGGTTCTTGCGCAGCACCTGCCGCAGCGCGTCGTCGAAGCGGCCCGAATTGTACATGTCGTTCGCGGCGACGAATTCGTAATCGAATCCGAACCGGTCGAGGAATTCGCGCAGCATCGCATTGTTGTGCGCAGCAAAGCTCTCGTGCCCGGCCTCGAAGGGGTCGGGAATGCGTGACAGCGGCTTGCCGAGATGCTCGGCCAGCATGTCGGCATTCGGGACATTGTCGGGGACCTTGCGCAGCCCGTCCATATCGTCCGAGAACGCGACGAGGCGCGTCTTGCCGTCTTCGGGCTTGGCGCCAATCATCGCTTCGAACGCGCGGCGCACGAAGGTGGTGCGCAGCACTTCCTGAAACGTGCCGATATGCGGCAGGCCGCTAGGCCCGTAGCCGGTTTCGAACAGGATCGGCGAGCCATCCGGCTTTGCCCCATCGGGATAGCGCTTCAAGAGGCGCTGCGCTTCCTGGAACGGCCAGGCCTTGGAATTGCGGGCGGCGTCGATGAGATCGTTCATGGTCATGGTGGTGCGGGCTTTCGTGGATGGAAAAGGATGTTGCAAGCGTCGCGGCATTTCAGCCGAAGCGAAGTTGACAAAGGTGACACGGTGTCACCCGTGTTTTCGCACCCGTTTTCGCAGCAACATCATCATCTTAAGCCCTGAAAGTCGAAGTTGACACTTCACCGAAACAAAAACCGAAGCGTTTATCCTGGGTCCCGGTTCCCTGAATAGCGGCAACGGCCGCTGTAGGACAGGGACAATCAGAACCAAGCGCGCAGGCCCACGAGCAGTTTCAATCCGTCCGGATCCTCGCCATTCGCCCGCGCCAGATCGGCGGTGCCGAAGGTTTTCGCTTCGTATTCGACGCCGATATAGGGGGCGAATTCGCGTTCGATCTCGTAGCGCAGCCGCACGCCCGGTTCGACCTTTGTGATCCCGGCAGCAATCTCGCGCTGCGGGATATCCTGGGCGCTGGCTTCAATCTCGATCCGTGGCTGGAGGATCAGGCGCTGGGTGATCTTCTGGTCGTATTCGGCCTCGATCCGCGCGGTGAGGTCCCCCTCGTCGGACAGGAACAGCGCGCCGTCGACATGGAACATGTAGGGCGCAAGGCCCTGGACGCCGAGCACAAGATGCCCGCGCGTATCGGGTTCCGGATCGAAGCGCACGCCTGCCTGCAGGTCCCAGAACGGGCCGATCGCGCGGCTGAAGAGCGCCTGCACCTCGGCGTCTTCGAGCTCGCCCCCGAACTCGCCCTCACCCTCGGTCTTGAGCACGAAGCGATTGATGTCGCCGCCGTACCAGGCCTGCGCATCCCAGACGTAGCCGGTGTCGCCGCCATCGGTGGGCACGCGCGCCTCGAGCCGCTCGACCATCACCATGCCGGTCTTCATCCCGCCGTTTTCCTGCGCAAGTTGCCGGCGCGCCGAAGCCATCGCCTGCTCGCCCCAGATCGCGTCGGCGGCGTGGCGCGGCCCTTCGAAGGCGCGCTGCGGCACCGCGCTTTCGGGAGCGGCTCCGGGAGCGGACTTGTCGCCGCCCATGTCGTGTTCCGAATGATCCATCTGGTCGCCCATGTCCTCCATGGGCTTTGGCTCCGCCTCGTCTTTCTTTGGCGGGCACTGCTCGGGCGGCAGGTGACCCATCGCGCAATGATCCATCTCCGCCTCGGGCTGCTGCGCCTGCGGCTTGTGCGCCGAATGGTCCTGCGCAGAAAGCGGCGCTGCAATCAAAGCGGCGCCGGCAAGGAACAGGGCACGCATCACGCCTTCCCTTCGGCCGGGAACGGTCGCACGGTCACGACCTGCATCATGCCCGAATGCATGTGGTAGAGCAGATGGCAGTGAAACGCCCAGTCGCCCGGCTCATTCGCGGAGAGATCGAAGGTCGCGGTGCTTCCGGGCTGCACGACCAGAGTATGCTTCAGCGGCTGGTGCATGTGATCTGCGCCGTTGACCAGCTCGAAGAAGTGGCCGTGCAGGTGGATCGGGTGCGCCATCATCGTCTGGTTGACGAGCTTGACCCGCACGCGCTCGTCGAAGCCGAAACGGATCGGATCGTCGGTGACGGCGGTGAATTTCTTGCCGTCGAAGCTCCACATGTACCGTTCCATATTGCCGGTGAGATGGATCTCCATCTCGCGTTCGACCTCGCGGTGCGGGTTCATCTTCGCCGCCTTGAGGTCGGTGTAGCGCAGCACGCGGTGATCGACTGTGTCGAGGCCTAGGCCGGGGAAATCCATCCGGTCCATCGGCATCGGCGCGATCATGTCGACGCCCGCGCCGACCTTGACATCGTCGGGAACGAGCGACTTGTCGCGCATCGAATGGTCCATTCCGCCCATGTCGCCCATGTCATGCCCCATCGCGGCATGATCCATCATCCCCATGTCGGTCATGGTCAGCGTCGGGGTTTCGCGCAGCGCCGGCGGAGTGGCGATGTGCCCCTTGTGGCTGGTCAGGCTGGCGATCCCCATGCCCGAGCGGTCCATCGCCTCGGCAACGAGCGCGTGGCTGCCGTCACCCGGCTGCACGATTACGTCGTAGGTTTCCGCCGTGCCGATCTGGAATTCGTCGATCTCGACCGGCTCGACGTCCTTGCCGTCGGCCTGGATCACCGTCATCGGCACGCCGGGAATGCGCACGTTGAAGAAGGTCATGGCCGAGCCGTTGATGACGCGCAGGCGCACCCGCTCGCCCGGCTTGAATTCAAGCTGGAGATCGTCCGCCGGGCCGTGGCCGTTGATGAGGTAGGTGTAGGTCGAGCCGGTGACGTCCGCGATGTCGCGCGGATTCATCCGCATCTGGCCCCACATCCGGCGCATTTCGCCCGACATTTCGCCTTCGGTCGCGGTCATCATCTGGCGGTTGAAGTAATGCTCGCCGACCTTGAGCTTGCGCATGATTTCGTGCGGATGCACCGGCGTGAATTCGCTGAGCAGCACCACATAGTCGCGGTCGTAGCGCGGGTCCGGCTCGGCCGGTTCGATCACCAGCGGACCGTAATGCCCCGCCTGCTCCTGCAGGCCCGAGTGCGAATGCCACCAATATGTGCCGTGCTGGCGGATCGGGAATTCATAGGTGAAGCGCTGGCCCGGCTTGATCCCGGGAAAGCTCACGCCCGGCACACCATCGAACTGGAACGGCAGCAACAGGCCGTGCCAATGGATCGAGGAGTCCTCATCCAGGTTATTGGTGACGTGCAGGCGCACGTCCTGCCCTTCCCTGAGGCGGATCAGCGGCCCCGGAACGGTGCCATTGACCGCCATCGCGTGCCCCGAACGCGCACCAGTGGTGAAATGGTGATCGCCGATCGCAAGCTCGATATCTTCGCCCGAAAGCTCTCCGAACCCGCGCTTCGCATGGCTGAGCGACGCGCCCCTGGCCCAGGCGGGCATGGGCAGCGAGGTCGCGGCGGCGAGGCCGGCGGTGCTGGCGATGAAATGGCGGCGATTGATGGTGCGGGACATAGGGGAAATACGTTCACTTGTGCAGATCGGCTTCACCCCATATATACCCCCGCAGGGTATTTCAACAGGATCGAATGCAATGTCGGATGCAAAGACCGCAAAACTCAATCGCCTCAACCGCATCGCCGGGCAAGTGCGCGGCGTCGCGCAGATGATCGAGGACGATCGTTATTGCATGGACATCCTGCACCAGATGGCGGCGATCAAATCGGCGCTCGCCAAGGTCGAAAGCCAGGTCCTGAAGGACCACGCCGCCTGCTGCGTCAACGAAGCGATCGCCAGCGGCGACGAGGCCGAACAGCGCGCCAAGTTCGAAGAGCTGGTCGACCTGCTCGAAAAGCGTCGCTGACCGCGCTTACCCGCTAGTTTCGAGCCGGGCGATTTTGCCGCCCTTCACCGTGTATTCCGAATAGGAGCAGCACCGCTCCCCGCCATCCTCGAAGACATAGCTGACGGTGATGTACACGCGATCGCCGTTCATGCCGCTTTCGACGATCTCGACGCGCGGCGCGCCGGGCACGAAATTGTACGAATAGAGCGCGCGGATTTCCTGGCGACCGCTGGCGACGATCCCGTTGGCAACCACAGTCGCATCGGCGGTGAAGGTCGAAACGAAGCGGTCGAGATCGCCCGAACGATAGGCATCGACATGCTCCTGAACAGCGCGGGCCTTTGCAGCCTGCGCGTCGTCTTGCTGTGCGAAGACGGCGGGTGTCGCAAACAGCATCGCCGCTGCGGCGGGTATCATCGCTGAACGCACAATGTCCTCCCTTGAGGCAAGCAGCCCGGTCACGAGTAAGCATCAGACCAAAAGGTTTATTTCTCGTTCTCCCGTCAATCCAGCGGGTTGGCCGGACACGCCGCCGATGAAGCGTGAACTCGTCCCAACCGTCAATGCTCGGGAGCAATTGTATCAAGGGCAATTCGATTGCTCGCCCCATTCTTACGTATCAAAATCTGCAGATCATTCATTCATTTCGAATGAAGACCGGATTTTCTACATACGTAAAAGTATCTATGAAATTGCGGAATCATGAAGATTCATCTTTGACTCCACAATTGAGACATATTTTCATTTTCTAATAGTATTAGCGATTCGTTCGACTCGCTTTATTGCAAGTAAGGGGAATAATTATGTCTGACGCTTATGAATTCGACGACAAGGCAGTCCAGCACGCTTTGGATGCTGCTGCCGCTCATAATGAAACGATGGGCACGATGGGTTCAGATGGCACGCCCAACATCATGCATGGGGGCGAATATTCGGCACTGGCGGAGTGCATCGAAGTAACCGTTGGCGACCACAAGGTTTGCCTCAAACTGCCGCTGGGCATCGGCAAGGTCTGCATCCCGATCCCGGTTTCGGTACCGAATGGAACGCTCGCCAAGGCTTGCCTGCACATTTGCACCACGTTCGGAATACCGACCGGGGTGAAAGTGACGGTCTCCGTGGGCGGCGTCACGATCATAACCAAGAAGTTCGGCAAGTGCTGAACATGAGTTGAGGAACAGGCGGCGCGGTTTCGGCTGCGTCGCCAAACCTCCTGCGTAACTGCAGCCGACCGTTCTCCCATCGCAAGGCAATTGACCGAGCAAACCTCCCGGCCGAGCGTTTACTTTTCGTTCTCGTTTGCGCATTCCTGACAATGTGAACACCCCGCCCCAGCCCTCCACTCAACCGCTGCCCTTGCCCGCGCTCCATGCGAGCCATGGCGGCAACTGGCTGCGTCCGCCGAACGGCGAGACCGGAGCGGTATCGAAGGGCGATGCGATCATGGCCGCGGCGGATACTCCAGTGCTGCTGCTCAATGCCCCGCTGGTCGCCAACCGGCTCGGCTATCCCGACCTCTCGGGGCTCGACCTGCTCGAATTGTTCGCCTTTGTTCACCCGGCCCGCTTCTGCGTCCCGACACCCCGGGGTCTCGCTGAAGCGCTCGAGATCGACGAGCCGCAAGGCGATGAGGATGTGCCCGCTTTCCTCCAGCGCGCCGGCGGAGCGCTGGTGGCAGCCTGCGAAGACCCCGAATGGTTCGAGCGGCAAGGTGCTTGGAGCACGCTGCAATCGCTCGAACGGCTTCGCTGGCCGTGGGCCCAGGTGCTCAAACCGCACATCGCGCGGCCCGAAAAGGCGGAGAAGTGGTTGTTCGCGACGCTGCCCGAATGGGAGGAAGCGCCCGAACGCGGCCCGCCGCGACAGGTCGAACTGCCGCCCGAGGACGTGCTGGCGCAGCTCGACCACCTGACCGGCGAAGGGTCCGAAAAGCGCGAAGGCCAGCAAGCCTATGCGACCGACGCGGCGCGCATCTTTGCGCCGCGCGACAAGCGCGATCTGCCGCATATCGCGCTGGCGCAGGCCGGGACGGGGATCGGCAAGACGCTGGGCTATCTCGCGCCTGCCTCGCTGTGGGCAAGCGCTTCGGGCGGGACGGTATGGGTCTCGACCTTCACCAAGAACCTGCAACGCCAGTTGCGCGCCGAAAGCCGCCGCGCCTGGCCGCCCAAGCGCCCCGATAACACGCCGCCGGTGGTGGTGCGCAAGGGGCGCGAAAATTACCTCTGCCTGCTCAATCTCGAAGACGCGCTGCAGGGCGGGTTCGCAGGTCGCCCGGCGATCCTTGCCCACCTTGTAGCGCGCTGGGCGGCGTTCACCCGCGATGGAGACATGATCGGCGGCGACCTGCCCGGCTGGCTCGGCACGCTGTTCCGCAAGCGCGGGATCGCGGCGCTCACCGACCAGCGCGGCGAATGCATCTATGCCGGGTGCCCGCACTACCGGAAATGCTTCATCGAGCGCGCCGGACGCGATAGCGCTCAGGCTGATCTCGTCATCGCCAACCATGCTCTGGTGATGGTCAACGCCGCCCGCGGGCGCGACCATGCGCAGCGCCCCACCCGCCTGATCTTCGACGAGGGCCATCACGTGTTCGAAGCCGCGGATTCGACGTTTGCCGCGACGCTTTCGGGCCAGGAGGCGATCGAACTGCGCCGCTGGATTATCGGGCCCGAGCGCAAGAACCGCGGGCGCAGGCGCGGGCTGGCCGCGCGGCTTGCCGATGTCGCCAGTTATGACGATGAAGGCGGCGAGGCGATCGAGGATGCCTGCGAAGCGGGCACGCTGCTTCCCGGCGACGGCTGGCTTCAGCGGCTCAACGAAGGCGAGCCGCTCGGCCCCATCGAAACGCTGCTCTCCGCCGTCCGCACGGCGACCTATGCCCGCGACGAGAGCGGCGGGCAGGAGGCGGGCTACGGCATCGAGACCGAAGCTTCTGGCCTGCCCGGCGAGGTGATCGAAGCGGCCGGTGCAGCGGCGGAAGCCCTTGCCGCCATTCGCACCCCGCTGATCAAGCTCGGCGGCAGACTCGAGGCGATCATGGCCGACCCGCCCGACTGGCTCGACGGGCAGGGCCGCAACCGGATCGAGGGCGCGCGCTACTCGCTGCAATGGCGGGTGGACCTGATCGGCGCATGGGAATCGCTGCTCGCACGGCTCGGCGGACCGGCAGACCCCGAGTTTGTCGACTGGCTGGCGGTCGACCGCTCGGACGCGCGCGAATTCGACGTCGCGATCCATCGTCGCTGGCTCGATCCGATGAAGCCCTTCGCCAAGGTGGTGCTCGAACCCGCGCACGGCGTAATGCTTACCAGCGCCACGCTCACCGACCGGATCGGCGCGCAACCGGGCGATCCGTGGGAGACCGCCATCGCCCGCTCGGGCGCAGCGCATGTCGAAAGCGCACCGCGCCTCACCGCAGCGGAAAGCCCGTTCGATTACGCCAGCCGCGCCGAGGTGCTGATCGTCACCGATGTGAAGAAGGGCGATCTGCCCGGCCTGGCGGGCGCCTATGCGCGCCTGATCGAGGCAAGCGAGGGCGGCGTGCTTGGACTGTTCACCGCGATCCGCCGCCTTCGTGCGGTGCATGGCCGCATCGCCGACCGGCTCGCGCGTTCGGGCCTGCCGCTTTACGCCCAGCATGTGGACCCGATCGACACCGGCACGCTGGTCGACATCTTCCGCGACGATCCGCACGCGAGCCTGCTCGGGACCGACGCCCTGCGCGACGGGGTGGACGTGCCGGGGCGCTCGCTGCGCTGCGTCGTGCTCGAAGCCGTCCCATGGCCCCGCCCCGACATCCTCCACAAGGCGCGCCGCGCTGCTTCGGATAGCGGCAGCCAGTATGACGATCGCATCATCCGCGCGAGGCTCGCGCAGGCATTCGGGCGGCTGATCCGGGGCAAGGAGGATCACGGCCATTTCGTCGTCCTTTCCGCCGCTTTCCCCAGCCGCCTCCTGTCCGCATTTCCCGAAGGCACCGCGGTGCATCGCGTCACGCTCGACGAGGCTTTGAGCCGCGTGAAGAATGGCCTGATCGGCGAAGAGCCGACCCCGCAGGTCGAGCCGGCTGGAAACATGGCCGATGAAGGGCCAGATAGGCCGGCATGATCGAACAGGCCGATTTCCTTGTCCGGGTGCTCGCAATCGGTGCGAGCCTGTTGCTGATCGCGCAGCTGGTCGCGGGTGAAGCGCGCCCCGCAATCAAGATTCCCCTGGTCGGGCTCGTCGTCGGAGTGATCGGTTATCTCATCAATTCCTCGACCGCGATTCCCGCCTCGGAGCTCGCCGATCCGCTGATCGACCTCGTTTCGATCTCTACTCCGTTCTGGATCTGGCTGTTCGCGCGGCGGCTGTTCGAAAGCGAGCCGCCCCGCCGCATCCTGATCGGCGCGGCGGTCGCACTCACGGCCGGCTGGTTCTTCGGCAATTTCGTGCCGTCGGTCGGGCGACTCCCGTTCTATTTCATCCACATCGTCGCGCTTGCTCTGATCGCCGACCTCGTCAGGGTGGCGATGCGCGATCGGCTGGACGACCTTGTCGAGCAGCGTCGTCTCATCCGCCTGTGGTTGCCGCTGTTGGTGGCGGCGCAGGCGGCCGGGATCCTGATCTACGAATTCGCCGAAGGGCCGCGGCAGGGTTCGCCCGCAATCCAGCTGGCCAATGCGGTGCTGATCCTGCTGATCACCCTGTTCGTCGGCATGGCGCTGCTGCGTACCGAGACCGAGCTGCTGCTCGAAAGCGAAGGCGATACGGACCCGGAAGAGCCTGCCCACGCGCCCGATCTCAACCCGTCCGAACAGGTGCTCTACGACAAGCTGACGAGCGCGATGGAAGACGGTGCCTATCGCGAAACGGGGCTGACGATCGCCGCGCTCGCCGACAAGCTCGATACGCCCGAACACCGGCTGCGCGCGCTCATCAACCGGCGGCTCGGCCACCGCAACTTTTCCGCATTTCTCAACCGTTATCGCATCGCCGAAGCGCGCGAGAAACTGGCGAGCCGCGAGGATGTGGACCTGCCGGTGCTGACGATCGCGATGGACCTTGGCTACAACTCGCTGCCGACCTTCAACCGCGCCTTCCGCGCCGAAACCGGCACGACTCCCAGCGAATTCAGGAAGCAATCCTTCAACGGCGAAGCGCAGGATCGCACCGAACAGAACTGAAAAAGGCCGGTCGATTTCGAAATCGACGCACATTCTTCGCCAATGAGGCGCGAAGAATACGATAGTCGTCCAGACATGTGGCTGAAACCTCTCGGGAGCATGTAATGACGACCGCACAGACCGCCCACCAGGATACATTCAGCTACGCCATGCACATGGTGGCCGAGCATTTCATGGACGTGATGTATTTCGATCTCGGGCGCTACCTTGTCGCGGCCGGGGTGCTCAGCATCCTGCTGCTCGTCTTCGGCACCTGGGCGCGCAATCGCCGAATCCAGAAACGCAGAGCAACGCGGGCGGATTACAAGCGCGAATTCCTCTCCTCGATCCGCACGGTCTTCGTCTTCGGTGTGACCACCCTCGCCACGCTGTTGGGCCGCGAAATCGGCGTAATCCATTTCAAGCTCGATCAGGTCAGCCTGTTCACTTTCGTCTGGCAATTCGCACTGATCGTTGTGCTGCACGATGCGTGGTTTTACTGGATCCACCGCGCGATGCATTCGAAGCGGCTGTTCCGCGCAACCCATCTCCACCATCACAAGTCCCGCACGCCGACGCCTTGGGCCGCGTACAGCTTCACCACTTGGGAAGCGGTGTTCGAAGCCGCCTTTATGCCGCTGTTCCTGCTTGCCACCAGCCTGATGGGGGTCGCCTATTCGGGCCTCGCCGTGCTGTTCTTCCTCTGGCACATGATCATCCGCAATGTGATGGCGCATGCGGGCAGCGAGCTGTTTCCCGCCGGTTGGGTCGACAATCCGCTGACCGACTGGATCGCGACCACAACCCATCACGACCTGCATCACAGCGACCGTGCGAATTACGGGTTCTACTTCACGTGGTGGGATCGCTGGATGGGCACCGAGCACCCGCGCTACAAAGAAGAGTTCCGCAAGAACGCCAAGCCGTTCATCATGTTCGGATCGGCCAAACCGGCGCTCCCCGAACAGGTCTGATCCAGCTGTGCGGTTCCCCGGCGGCGCAAGATAACAAGGCTGCCGCAATTGCTTTACACACGCCGTCATATCGTGTTGTGGGGATCGGGCGCCGCGCGGCGCTCGCGATGGGACCCAGGAACAGGAGTTGGAGCGGGTGACGAAAATCCTCGGATTGCTGCGCCACGCCAAATCCGATTGGGATGACGTTTCCCAGCGCGATTTCGATCGGGGTCTCAACGAGCGCGGGCGCAAGGGGGCCGAAGTGATCGGTGATCATATCCGCGCGCATGGAATCGAATGGGACATGCTGATCGCCAGCCCGGCGGTCCGCGTCACCGCGACGCTCGAAGGCGCGGTGCCCGAGTTACAAGCGATCTTCGACAAGCGACTCTATCTCGCCAGTTCGGACACGATCCTCGAAACCATCCAGGACCATGCCGCGCAGGCCGACGAAGAACCCGAGACCATCCTGATATCGGGCCACAATCCCGGCATGCAGGAAGTGCTGCTCGACCTGGTGTCGCCTGCACGCGAGAACGAGCTGTTCCGCGAAGCCTCGATCAAGTTCCCGACCGCCGCCTTCGCGGTACTCGAATGCCGGATCGACAGCTGGGCCGGACTGAAGAATTATTGCGCCGAGGTGAAGCACTTCGCCCGCCCACGCGATCTCGATCCGGAGCTCGGACCCGAAAGCTAGTCCACGATCAGCTGGCGCGGTCCCGGACCCCGTTCGCCGAGGTGATCGTCGACATTGTAGATCGCGCATTTCTTCAGGCTCAGACAGCCGCAACCGATGCATCCGTCGAGACTGTCACGCGTGCGCTGCAATTCCTCGATGCGGCGATCGAGCGTCTTGCGGATCGTCATGCTGATCTTCTTCCAGTCGGCAGCCGTCGGTGTGCGACCGTGGGGCAGCTTGGCGAACTCGGCTTCGATCTCGCCCAGTGTCAGACCCAGTTCCTGGGCAATACGGATGAAGCTGATCCGGCGGATATCGGAGCGCAGGAAACGCCGCTGGTTGCCGCCGGTGCGCACCGGCTCGACCAGCCCCTTCTCCTCGTAAAACCGGATAGCCGACACCGAAAGCCCGGTACGGCGGGCAACGTCGCCGATGGGGATGAGGTCCGTTTTGCGCAAGGTTGCCGCCATGAAAGCGCTCCTGTCGAAATTTCTTGACCTCAAGTTAGGTTGAGATTGCACGATGCTCAAGTCCAATGATTCGCACCCATCGATTTCAAGGAGCATTCCATGTCCAGAGGCCGCATCGAACACGCCAACCTCTCCGTCACCCGGCCCGAACGTAGCGCCGAGCTGTTCAAGCAATTGTGCGGCTGGGAAGAACGCTGGCGCGGAAAGTCGCAAAACGGCGGAGACACGATCCATGTCGGCGAACCGGGCAACGGCGCGAGCTATCTCGCGCTCTATACCGGCGACCATGTGACCGGAGACTACTCCAAGGGCCAGCCGCTCAACCATGTCGGCCTGCTGGTCGACGATCTGGACGATGCAGAGAAAGTGGTCGTCGCGTCTGGACTCGAACCCTTCGGCCACGACGATTACCAGCCCGGCAAGCGGTTCTATTTCTTCGACTGGGACGGGATCGAATTCGAAGTCGTCAGCTACGAAGGAGACGCCGCATGAACGAGATCATGCCCCGCGAACCGCTGTTCGGCTCTCCTCCCAAAAGCGGCGGCAAGCGCGCTCAGAGCAGGTTTTTCTGGCTCGCCGCCCCCTTCACCCAGGGCTGGTCGGTACGATCGATATTCACCTCACCGTCCCATGCCCGGCACAGCGATTTCGCCTCCTCCGGCGATCCCGAAAGCCAGCCCTCGTAGTCCGACGGGCGGAGGAGCACCGGCATCCGGCTGTGAATGCCCTCCGCCGCCGATCCCGCACTGTCGGTCATCACCATCGAATAGCACAGGCCGAATTCGTCGCTGTCGCGCCACACGCCCGCGACCGCAAACAGCTCGGAATCGGGGAGCGAGAGCCACGTGCGGGTCTTGCTCCCTTTCGGCCCCTGCGCCTCGGCCCATGCGGAGACGGGGATCAGGCAGCGCCGTTCCTCGAAGGAATAGCGCCAGAAGAAGCTGTCGAGCTTGTCGGTTCGGGCGTTGTTCACCGGCTTGGGCTTCAGCGGCTGGCCGCTCTTGCCCTTCATCACCAGCGGGAAACCCCAGGTCATCTGCCTGAGTTCACCGCTCGCCACGACGAGGCCGGGATATCCGGGATAGACCTCTTCGCCGAAGTTCGCTCCGCCGAGCGCTTCGATCGCCTCGAACCATTTGGCGACTTCGTCCTTGCCCTTGGTCATGCGGTAGAGGTTGCACATCAGGCGTTCCCCACCACGAAGCACGCCGCCGCCATCAGCGCGCCCGCCCAACGGTTCGAACGGAAGCGTTCGAGCGGGTTGGCCGGGTCCGTCGGATCCAGCGTCGCCACCTGCCACAAGAGATGCAGCGCCACCGGCAGCAGCGCCAGCACCGCGAGCCAATCGGGCCGGTAGAGCCAGATGCCGAGCCCCCACAGGCCGATGGTGGCAATGTAGAAAAGGCCGATGCCGAGGTGATATCGCTCGCCCATCCGCAGCGCCGAGGACTTGATCCCGACCAGCGCATCGTCCTCGCGGTCCTGCAGCGCGTAGATCGTGTCGTAACCGATCACCCAGCAAATGCACCCGGCGTAGATCGCGGCCAGCGCATCCCAATTGTCGAACCGCAATTGGGTCCAGCCGACCAGCAGACCCCAATTGAACACCATGCCCAGCCACCCCTGCGGCCACCAGGTGATGCGCTTCATGAAAGGATAGGCGGCGACCAGCGCGAGGCTGGCGAGAGCGACGATCTGCGCCTCGATCCGCAATTGCAGCAGCACCACGAGGCCGACGAGGCACAGGCTGAGGAGCCACGCCCACGCGACCTTCTTCGAGACTCGCCCGCTCGCCACCGGCCGTGCGGCGGTTCGCGCAACCTTTTTGTCGAGATCGGCATCGACGATGTCGTTGTAGACGCAGCCCGCCCCGCGCATCGCTATGGCGCCCAATAGAAGCCATCCGAGCAGCGGCAACTGCCACCCTGCGCCCGTCAGCCACACGCCGAAGACGCAGGGCCAGAACAGCAGCCACCAGCCGATCGGCCGGTCGAAGCGTGCGAGTTGCGCGAGGTCGCGCGGCAATTGCGGCAGACGCGCGACCAGCCCGCGATGTTCGCTGTCGGGGACGATCTGCTCGCTCACGCCGACTCCTCGCGCCGCGCTGCACGCAAACCGATCAGTGCGAGCACCAGCATCGTCACATTGCCCGCGAAATCGAGCATCCCGATCGAACTCAGCACCGGCACTTCGTAGTGGAAGTGCCAGTTGAACCAGAAGAACGGCAGCAGCAGCACGGCAAAGACCAGAAATCCGGTCGCCGACCAGCGCACCACCAGCGCCATGGTCCCGAACAGCACCGCCTGCGCTCCGAAGCACGCAACCATGAAGCGGGTAACGAAAGTGTTTTCCGAATAGTCGGGCGTGAAGGCAAGGTCGATCACATTGCCGGGAGCAAGCAGCGCCCACCCGCCGAGGATGAGGAATACGGCGGCGATGCCGAATTGTGCGGTTCGTGCGCTCATGGCTTGCTCCCTAGCCGTGCCCGCGCCTAGTGGGAAGCCATGCCCGCTACACCCGCCTGGCCGCCCCGCAGCGCACCGCGCCTGTTTGTCGAGCAACCGCTTGGCGAGGGGATTGCCGTATCGATCGAGGGCAATGCCGCGCACTATCTCGGGCGAGTTATGCGGGTGAGCGCCGGCGATGCCGTGATCCTGTGCGACGATGTGACCGGCGAATGGGCCGCGCGTGTGGTCGACGCTGGAAAACGCTCGGTTGCGCTCGAAGTGGTCGAGAAACTCCGCAACCGCGAAAGCGTGCCCGACCTGTGGCTGTGCCCCGCCCTGCTCAAGAAGGATCGTTTCGACCTCGTACTCGAAAAGGCGACCGAACTGGGCGCGCGGCGTATCCAGCCGCTCGTCACCCGCCGCTGCGTCGCCGACAAACTCAACATGGAGCGCGCGCGCACGATCACCACCGAAGCCGCCGAGCAATGCGCGCGCACCGCGCTGCCCGAACTGGCCGAACCGGTGAAGCTCGATGCGCTGCTGCGCGATTGGCCGAGCGAGCGAGCGCTATTTTTCGCCGACGAACTCGGCGGAGAGCCTGCCGCCGCAGCTTTCGCGGCGCACACGGGTCCCGCTGCCCTGATCATCGGCCCAGAAGGCGGGTTCGACGACGCCGAGCGCGACACGATCCGCGCGCATCCGCAGTCCCGCGCCATCACGCTCGGTCCGCGCATCCTGCGCGGGGAGACCGCAGCGATTGCCGCGCTGTCGGTCTGGATGGGCACTTCCGGCGACTGGAACCCTCAAGAATGACTTCGCGAAGGCAAACGCATTTTGCGCTTCCCTCTCCGAAATCGGTTGCGTAGGGCCACCGGAATGAGCACGCGCCAATCCTCCGACGCCGACGATCCGGTTATCGAAAGCCGTGAGCAGCTGATCGCCCCCATGGCGGGCGGCGAAAAGCCGGAAAGCGCATGGCGCATCGGCACCGAGCACGAAAAGCTCGTCTACAAGAAGGAGGATCGCCGCGCGCCCTCCTATGACGAGCCTTGCGGCATCCGCGACCTGCTGATGAACCTCACCGAATTCGGTTGGGAGCCGGTCGAGGAAGGCGGGAAAGTGATCGCGATGAAGGGCGAGGACGGGACCGTCAGCCTCGAACCCGCAGGCCAGCTCGAGCTCTCGGGCGCGCCGCTCGAAAACCTGCACCAGACCTGCGCCGAAACCGGGCGGCACCTCGCGCAGGTGAAGGAAATCGGCGAGCGCTGCGGCGTCGGCTATCTCGGCCTCGGCATGTGGCCCGACAAGACCCGCGAAGAGCTGCCGATCATGCCCAAGGGCCGCTACGAGATCATGATGCGGCACATGCCGCGCGTCGGCAGTCTGGGCCTCGACATGATGCTGCGCACCTGCACGATCCAGGTGAACCTCGATTACTCGTCCGAAGCCGACATGGTGAAGAAGTTCCGCGTCGGCCTCGCACTGCAACCGCTGGCGACCGCGCTGTTTGCCAACTCGCCCTTCACCGAGGGCAAGCCCAACGGCTACCTTTCCTATCGCAGCCACATCTGGTCGGACACCGATCCGCATCGCACCGGCATGCTGCCCTTCGTGTTCGAGGACGGCTTCGGCTACGACCGCTGGGCCGAATACATGCTCGACGTGCCAATGTATTTCGTGTTCCGCGACGGAAAATACATCGACGCGGCGGGGCTCTCTTTCCGCGATTTTCTCGACGGCAAGCTCTCGGTCCTTCCCGGTGAGCGTCCGACCGCAAGCGACTGGTGGGATCACCTCTCTACTGCCTTTCCGGAGGTCCGCCTGAAAAGTTTCCTCGAAATGCGCGGCGCCGATGGCGGGCCGTGGAGCCGGATTTGCGCGCTACCGGCGCTGTGGGTCGGCCTGCTCTACGATCAGGGCGCGCTCGATGCGGCGTGGGATCTCGTCAAGGACTGGTCGATGGAAGAACGCGAGCGGCTTCGCAACGAAGTGCCCAGGCTCGCGCTCGCAACCAAATCGCCCGACGGCGGCACCTTGCAAGACCTCGGCAAGGAAGTGCTCAAGATCGCGCATCAGGGCCTCGCCTCGCGCGCACGCCTCAACGCCAGCGGCGACAACGAAACCGGCTATCTCGAAACCCTCGACGAGATCGTCAGCACCGGGAAAGTCCCCGCGCAGCGCCTGCTCGATGCCTATTACGGCGAATGGGGCGAAGACGTCACACGGGTCTACAAGTACAGTTTCTGACGGGAGGAAACCTATGCTGTTCGTACTCGCCGAAGCCCGGCTGGGAGAAGGCGCGCTCGATGCCGGACGCGAGGCGATGGCGACGATGATCGAGGCATCGCGCGCCGAGGAAGGCTGTATCGGTTATTCCTACGCGCTCGATGTACTCGATCCGAACAAGCTGATCATCGTCGAGAAATGGGTCGATAACGACGCACTCGCCTATCACTTCCAGACCCCGCACATGGCTGCGTTCCAGAAGACGCTATCCGGACTCGATATCGAGATCACCGAACTGGCGAAATATGAGGCGGATGACGGTTCGCCGGTGATGTAAGGCGTTATTCGGCGGGTTCTGCCACGCCGCCATGGCTCCCCGTCACCCGGCCTTTCAGCCTGCGCTTGAGGCGCGCGAGCGGCGCGGTGATGAGCCCGTGCTGCTCCATCCAGTCGTAGTATTCGCGATATTTCGGATCCTCGGCGAGCAGGTGCGCTTCCTCGGTCTTCGCGCGCCAATAATAGATCGCGTTGACCATCAGCAGAAAGAAGGTGTTGCGGATCATGTCCGCCGGAGACCCGCTGGTGACGAGGAACGGCATCACCGAGCACCACCAGTAGAGGTTCTTCGAAAGGTATGCCGGATGGCGGGTGTAACGGTACGGGCCGTTGGTCAGCACCCCGCGATAGGTGAGGTTCGAAAAGCGGATGCCGAACGCGACGGTCGCCCAGGCGTAGGCGGCGGTGAGCAACACCAGCCACGCGGCCCATACCCACAGCAGCGTCTCGTTGCCCGCCAGCCAGTGCCCCCAGCCCGCGACATTGCTCTCATAGCTCAATACCTGACTATTGCTGCCGATCAGCCCCCAGACGAACGGCGGGTAGCACAGCAGAGCAGCAATCCAGCCGCCGAGCAGCGGATTGCCCGAACGGATATGCGCATCGAGCGGGCGCAGGGTCACGAGGTATCCGACTGTGCCGATCTGCACGTCGATCACGAACAGCAGCGAGACCAGCAGCATCCCGATCTCGACCGGGTTGCTGACGATCGCAGACACGTCGGCCTCGACCACATAGGCGAATCCGCCCGGCAGGATCGAGATCATGAACGCGCCGAAGAAGCCCTTGATGATCCACGCGCGCCAATGCTTCTTGACCTGCTCGGCATCCCATCCGTCCTGTCCGAACAGCATCGCGCCGAAATGCCAAGACGCGTCGCGCGGTTCGATCATGTGACGGTCGAGGCAGACGACATAGGGGACGGCGAGCAGCGCGATCGGAAGCACCGCTACGGTGAGCACCTCCATCGCGAAGAGATATTGCCCGTCCCAATACCAGCGGCAAAGACCGTAAAGCGCAGCCAGGATCGCAAAGGTTGCCCACAATCCGACGATCTTGACCGCCGACACGGGCATGACGTCTTCGACCCTGCGCTTCAGCTTCCAGTCGATGCCGGTCGAGGGGCGCAGGTGCACCCGGTCGACGAGGACCGACCACACCACCATCGGACCGGCCGTGAACAGCATCGCCGCAAGCGAGGCATAGGGGCCCGACAACACGCCCCGCTCCGGCGAGAACTCGCCCGTGAAACCCAGCGTCTCGGCAATCAACGGGTAGGTCCGGCAGAACAGGATCCAGGCGAACAGGCCGAGCAGCCCGGCAAGGCCCACGCCCGCCGAAACATCGCTCTTGGGAAGCGTCGCGGCAGGGGCCGCCGCAGTGCTGTTTGCCTTTGCGCTCATTGCCCGAAGGCGCTTAGCGCAAAAGGGTTAACCGCACCGTGCCAAAGGATACCGCGTCCAGCGGCGGGACAGCGCCCCGCAACAGGTTAACGTCAACGCCAGGCGTGGATCGTCCCGCTGTCGTCGAGGACGTAGAGATGGTTGTCGGCGACGACCGGCGGCAAGCTTACCGGCTGGTCGATATCTGCGAACAGCTGCGACGATCCCTCGCCCGTGCTGATCTTCCAGACTTCGCCGCGTGAGCTTGCAACCCAAAGATGGCCGCCCGCGAGCACCGGACCGGTCCAGAAAATCGGGCCTTCGCGGTCTTTCTCGTCGCGGAACTGCTGCAACTGGGTGATCCAGCGCACCCGCCCGCTCGAACGGGCAATCGCCAGCAGGCGCGCATCGTCGGTCAGCGTGAAGATCCATTCGCCCGCGATCGCCGGGGTCGAAATGCCCGCAAGGTTGAGTTCCCAGATGCGCTGGCCGGTCACGAGTTCGTAGGCCGCCATCCGGCCGCCCTGCCCGAGCGCATAGACCCGGCCCGAATCGATGATCGGATCGGCATCGATATCGGTCAGCGATCCGACCTGCGTGGAGATATTCGTCCGCGCGAGCGCATCCGCCCACAGAGTCCGACCGTTTTCATAGCGGTAGGCGGTAAGCTCGCCGGAGGAGTAGCCCGCAATCACGGTGCCCTGTCCGGCTGCGGGCGCTGCCACCCCGAACACGCCCGACTGGGTGGTCGAGCCCGATTCGTCCCAAACCAGCGTGCCATCCGAAGCGTTGAGCGCGATGATCTGGTTGTCCTGGGTCATGACGTAGATCTGGCCGAAGGCGATGGTCGGCGAACCGCGCAGCGGCCCTGCGGGCTTCACCTTCCAGATCTGCTCACCGGTTGCGGCGACCAGCGCCTTGACTTCACCGGCGCCGTTGGTGGCGTAGAGACGGCCATTGTCGTAACTGACACCGCCACCGAAGGCGGAAGGACGCATGTCGTCTTCCATCACCGCATCCGAACGCCAGATCGTCGCGCCGGTGTTCTTGTCGAAGGCATGGATGGTGCCGTTGGAACCGACCGCGAAGAGCCTGTCTCCACCGATCACCGGAGCGGCAGCGAGGCGTTCGGAATTGCTCGCGCCTGCAACCTTCGCGCTCCACACTTTCGCGGGGTTTCCTGAAAGCGCGAGGTGACCGTAGGATTTGCTCGCCGAACCGCCGGCCTGCGCCCATTCGCCGTTCGCCTGCGCGGGCGGGAGGACGACGCTGACACCGACAAGCGCGGGATCGACCTGCGCCCCGCTTTCGATGCGCGACAGGATCGGGGTCCGCTCGCCTACCGTCGGGGTGGTCTTGTCCCCACCGGCGCATGCCGTGACCGTCGCGGCCAGCGCGCCTGCGACCAGTGCCGCTCTAATTCGGGAAAAGCTGTTCATCATCCGTCCGTCCAAATATTCAGTTCTTGCGACCCAACCCGCTTATTGCTGCGGTGCTGCGCCCGGTACCGGAGCCAACCCCGCTTCAGGGTCGATCCCCTCGTCCTCAAGCAGTTGATCGACATCCTCGATCGCGTCGACACCCAGCAAGCCAGCCATCTGGCGGGCGCGGATACGCAGCGTCTCGGGCGCCTCCTCGTCCTTCGCGATCTGGCCGAACAACGCGCCCGCCTCGGCGCGGTTGCCCGCTTCGAGATGCGCGATCGCGCTGAGTTCCGCGGCGCTGGCGAAAAAGGCATTGCCCGGAACCGCGAGGTCCTTGAGCTTCTCGATCACCTCGGCCGGCTCGCGATCGTCGAAATTGGTGGCGACCTCGCGGATCCGGGCGAGGTCGCGCAGAGCGGGCGGCGCGTCGGAGTCCGCGGCGATCTTGGCAAACATCGCGACAGCGGTCTCCGTGTCGTCCTGCTCGAGCGCAGCCGCCGCCTGCATGAAGCGCGCGGCCGTGCGGGGCCCGGCTTCCTCGGCATCGGTCAGCCCGGCAGCGGTCTCGCTCGCCTGGGCGAAATCGCCCGCCTGCGAAAAATCGAGCGAACGAACCAGCGTTTCGGACTGCGCCTCGAGATCGCCTTCGCGGTAATTGTCCCACAGCAGATAGCCGCCGAAACCCGCGAGGAGCAGGAACAGCAACGATCCGAGCGCCACGCCGTACTTCTGGAAAAACTGCGTCGTGTCGTCCTGCCGCACAGCCTCGTCGATTTCGCGCATGAGGACTTCATCCTCGGGCGCCATCTTGCTCTCGGCCGGCAGCTTGTTCGGATCGGGGTTTTTCGTACCTTTTGGGGTGAGCGCCACGGGGCTCTTTTCCTCATGCAATTTGCGTGTTTGCGGGCGTCTTTAGGCGGGCATTCGGCCTTCCGCAATGCCGCGCTCGCGCGTGCCGTGCGCCTCTCCCCGCCTGAATTGGCCGGCCCAAGTTGAATGCCGGGTTAAGCATCGCTTGGCGCGGCACCTAGGCCGGAGCGCCCCACTTTTCCCCGAGCGCGCCCGAATAGAGATCGGAATATCGCTTCACCATGGCCGAGACGTCGAACAGTCTGGTTGCCTTTTCGCGATTTTCACGGCCGATTTCTTCACGCAATTCAGGGGCTTCGGCAAGCTCGGCAAGCAATGCCCCGAGCGCGCCTGCATCGTTCGGTGTGGCAATGAAGGCGCGGTTCCTCTCAGCGACGGTCGACCGGATATCGCCGACATCGGGTGCCACGACCGGAAGGCTCGCCGCCATCGCTTCGACCAGCGACAGCGGAAACTGCTCGGACCGGGAGGACAGCGCGAAAATGTCGAACAGGCCGATCACGGCCGAAGGATCATCGATTTCCCCGGGCAGGTGAACCCGGTGGCTGATATCGTGATCGAGCGCGGCCTGCTGGATTACCGCTTTCTCCTCGCCTTCTCCAAAGATCACGAGGTGCCAGTTTTCGGGCAGGTCGCGCACCGCTTCGACCAGCAGAGGGAGCTGTTTGACCGGGCGCAGCCCCGCCAGCGTCCCCACCCAGCGCTCACTCTCGCGTTTGACCAAGCGCAGCCGCGAAGGGTCGGGCTTTCGGGCGAACGCGGTGGTATCGATGCCGTTGGGGATGCGGACGACGCGCTCGCGCGGCTGCTTCCATATATCCACCGCAATCGTCTCGAGCGTGGTGCTGGGCACGACGAGAGCGTCAGTATAGGTCAGCGCGATCCGCCGAAACCAGTTGCGCGTCCACTTGAGCTGGTCCGCCTCGTCCTCGTTGAAGCCGTCCTCGTGATGGATCAGCGGCGCGAGGCCATAATGGCGCCCGAAGATCGTATGCGCCATCACCGCGTCCATTGCGCCCCAGTTGTAGGTCAGGATGAGGTCATAGGGCTTCATCGCCTGCGCAAGGGTCGCCAGCCGCCCTGGGGTAGGACTACCCTTGAGCGAGGGAAAATTGGTGGGATAGGTTACTTTCGTTTGCGTGCGGTCGATCAGCTCGCTCGCACCCATCCGATCCGGCATGGCCGAAACGATGTGATGCGACAGTCCCTTGCCGAAGGCGTTGATCAGGCGCGCGCAGCGCACCTCTTTGCCGCCTGCCGAAAATGTCGAGTGGCAGTGCAGGATTTTCGGGGTTTCGTTCATCAGATCTCGGCCAGCAGGGCGTCGATCGCCTCGCGCGCTTCGGGTTCGTCAAGCGTCGGCGCATGGCCCACGCGCGGCACGGTCACGGTGCGCATATTGGGATTGCGCGCGCCCATCTCCTTTACCGTCTCCGGAGAGATCAGGTCGGAAAGCTCCCCGCGAACGAGCACCATCGGGACCTCGCCGAGAGCATCGAATCCCGCCCACAGGTTGGCCGGCGCGGCATTGCCCGGCTGCTTGAACGGCTCGGCGATCGCCATGTCGTAATCGTAGCTGATGCGCCCGTTCTGGCTGACGACGAGGGTGCGCTTGGCCATTTCGAGCCACTGGTCGAGATCGAAATCGGGAAACGCGCTCCCATGGACTTCCGCCAGCGACCGCGCAGCGTGAATCCAGGTCGGATAGCTGCGCCCCTGCCCGACATAGCCCGCGATCCGCTCCACGCCCGAAGTTTCGATCTCCGGCCCGATATCGTTCATCACGACGGCGACGATGCGGCCCGGCTTGGCCTGGGCGAGCAGCATTGTCATCAATCCGCCCATCGATGTCCCGATGGCGATGAAGCGCTCGATGCCCTCCTCCGCCAGCAGCTTTTCGACGTCAGCGACGTATTGCACCGGATTGTAGGTCGAGGAATCGGGAGCGTAATCGCTCATTCCGCGCCCGCGCATCTCCGGAACGATCACCCGCCGCGTTTCGCTCAGGTGGTCGGCCAGAGCAGCAAAATCGCGCGAGTTGCGGGTCAGGCCATGGAGGCACAGCACCGGCGGTCCGTCATAGCCGTCGGGTCCGGGATAGTCGCGAAAGTGCAGTTTCAGTCCGTCGGCGCTGGTCCAGGACCGGTCTTCGTAATTGGCTGCCATGTTGGGCGAAGTTCCCTCACAGAATTGTCCGGCATCCACGCTTGCGCATGCTGCCGCTTGCCCCCACTATCGCGGGATGCGCGCAGAACCGCAACCTTCCCGATACACTCCCGACACCGCGATCGACGAGCTTTCCGAGTGGCTCGGGTCTCCGGTCGAATCCGCCGATTTCCCCGATGCGAAAGTAAGGTTCCGCAACGATCGCTGGGCCGATGCCGTCGGCCTCGGCGTTCTCGATGACGATGCATGGGCGAAGCATTTCGGACGCTTCGATCCGCTCGACGACAACCTTTCTAAGCCACTCGCGCTCAAATATCACGGGCACCAGTTCCGGGTATACAATCCCGAGATTGGCGACGGACGCGGATTTCTCTTCGCCCAATTGCGAGACGGGGCGGGTCGGCTGCTCGATCTCGGCACCAAGGGTTCCGGCCAGACGCCCTACAGCCGCGCAGGCGATGGGCGGCTGACGCTGAAAGGCGCGGTGCGCGAAATCCTAGCAACCGAGATGCTCGAGGCGCTTGGTGTAAACACCTCCAAGACATTCTCCGTAATCGAAACCGGCGAGAAACTGTGGCGCGACGACGAGCCTTCGCCGACCCGCTCGGCGGTGATGGTGCGCCTGTCGCACTCGCACATCCGCATCGGCACCTTTCAGCGCCTGCTCGCGCATGAGGAAAGCGAGCACATGCAGTCGCTGGTCGAGTATTGCCTAAGGCAATTCCCCGGCCCCCGGCCGCCCGAGGATGCACCTGGCAGCGACGAACCGGCAGTTATCCTGATGCACCAGGTGGTCGAACGCCTCGCCGATCTCGCCGCGAGCTACATGGTTGCGGGCTTCGTCCACGGCGTGCTCAACACCGACAATATGAACATCACCGGCGAAAGCTTCGATTACGGGCCGTGGCGCTGGCTGCCGACCTGGGATCCGGGGTTCACCGCCGCCTATTTCGACCACGCCGGGCTCTATGCCTTCGGTCGTCAGCCCGAGGCTTTGCACTGGAATTGCGCGCAGTTTGCCGTCGCGCTGAGATTGCTGTCAGATAGCGAGCCGCTGGTGAAAGCGATGAACCGCTTCGGCCCGCTCTACATGGAGGCGGTCGCGCGCCGCTGGTGCTGGCGGCTGGGCGTGCAATCGCGCGGAACCGAGGCCGACACCGCGCTCGTTGCTGCCTGCGAAAAGGAGATGCGTGAGAGCGAGACCGGCCCCGACGCCTTCTTCTTCGCGCATCGCGGCGGGCGCGGCGATCCTGATGGCGAGCTTGGCGATGCGCTCGCCGAATACGAACCGGTCGAGAGCGCCCATCCCTATTGGGACGATCCCGAACCGCAGAGCATGCTGATCGACGAGGTCGAGGCGATCTGGTCGGCCATCGACGAGCGCGACGATTGGAAACCGCTTTTCGAGAAGGTGGAACAGTTGCGGCGCATGGGCGAGGCCCACGGCGAGCCTCCGGTCCCGGCCGGGCATTGCGGTTGAAGGCCGGATCATTCTGCGCAGCGGGCTAGATTCGTGTTTCCCCTATCTTTTCCCGAACTGTCGCATTACCGGATGTCGCGAGCGAGCGGGGGCTCCAAGCAAGAGCGCCGCCATCCGAGGAACACAAAACTGGGGGCCATGATCGAGGCGTGAGCGATACTACCCTGATTTCGTATGACCCTTCTACCGGCGAAGAATTGTGGCGCGGCCAGCACGGCGATGTCGATGCTGCCGTCAGCGCCGCCCGCCGGGCATGGCCCGCCTGGGCCGCAAAGCCGCTCGCCAACCGGATCGAAATGGTTCGCCGCTTCGCCAACGAAGTTCGCGCAGAGGCAGACGGCCTCGCCGAACTGATCGCCCGCGAAGCCGGAAAGCCGCTGTGGGAAGCGAAAACCGAAGTCGAAGCGGTCATCAACAAGGTGGAAATCTCGATCACCGCCTATGCCGAGCGGACCGGTAAGAAGAAGCTCGACAGCGCGCTCAACGGCACCGCCGCGCTGCGTCACAAGCCGCATGGCGTGATGGCGGTGTTGGGGCCCTACAACTTCCCCGCTCACTTGCCCAACGGCCACATCATCCCCGCGCTGATCGCGGGCAATGTGATCCTGTTCAAACCCTCGGAGAAAACACCGGCGGTCGGCGCGGCACTCGTGCGGTGCTTTCACAAGGCGAAATTTCCCGAAGGCGTCGTCCAGCTGGTGGTCGGCGGCCCGAATGAGGGCAAGGCGCTGGTCGCGCATCCGGGCATTGACGGCGTGCTGTTTACCGGTTCCGCGCAAGCGGGCATCGCGATCAACCGCAAGCTCGCCGCCAATCCGGGCAAGATCGTCGCGCTCGAAATGGGCGGCAACAACCCGATCGTGGTGATCGACACGCCGCTGCTCAAGGATGCAGCCGCGCTCATAATCCAGAGCGCTTTCACGACCGCAGGCCAGCGCTGCACCGCCGCGCGCCGTCTTATCGTGCTGGAGCACCTGTTCGAGCCGCTGATGAAGGAGTTGATCCCGCTGGTCCGGAAGGTCATCGTCGGCGACCCGCTCGGCGATCCGCAGCCCTTCATGGGGCCGGTGATCGACAACGACACCGCCGACCGGCTCGGTGAAAGCTTCCTCGCGCTGGTCACCGCGGGCGGCAAACCGCTGGCGCATTTGCGGCGCAACGATCCCGACAAACCGTTCCTCACTCCGGGGATCATCGACACGACCGATATCGAGGACCGCCCCGATATCGAGCTGTTCGGCCCAATCCTGCAGGTGATCCGGGTGCCCGATTTCGATGCCGCCATTGCCGAGGCGAACAATACGAGGTTCGGGCTCTCGGCCTCGCTGATCGGCGGCTCGCCCGATGACTACGCGCGTTTCTGGGCGAATATTCGCGCCGGCATCATCAACTGGAACCGCCCGACGAACGGCGCGTCTTCGGCTGCGCCCTTCGGGGGAATCGGGCTTTCGGGCAATCACCGCCCCGCCGCCTTCTACGCCGCCGATTACTGCGCCTACCCGGTGGCAAGCACCGAGCTGGGACAGCCGCGCGCCAGTATCGAGATCGGCCTCGAGGAGTAGGCGACCGAAGCGGTCGGGCCTATTTGGTCCAGTAGATCAGGTCGACAGCGCTCAATCCCGCAGGACCCGGACGTGCCTGCACCACGAGCGCTTCGGTCCCCGAGTCGCCGACAATCGCGCCCTCGGCATCGCGATAATAGGCAGGCTCCAACTGCGCGCGTCCAGCAAGCGCGTAGTGGTATTGCAGCACGTCCTCCATCCCGACCGGGATGAGATAGCGCACGACTCTCAGCGAGCATCCGGCATTCTCCACTCCCGCCGCTTGCTGGACCATTGCGTGCGGCATGATGCGAGCGGGATCGGGAAGGTCGGTCGCCCAGCGCAGGCCCGATCGAAGCTGGCCTATGCAGGCCCGGGGACCACCGACGGCATCGACCATGTCCGCGGCCGTCTCGATTGCCGCCAGTCTGGCGGGAGGATCGTCTTCCGAAGGATCCGGCAGATCGGGTATCGAGCCGCCTGCCAGCAATTCGACCCGTGCAGCATCGCGCGCCCGGTCCGCAAGCTCCCGGGTAGCGACCAGCGGCGGGAGAGCGTGATCGAATCGCACCGTCACCGCGGCGCTGGCCTCGTTGCGATGCGCGAGGTCCGGATCGCTCATCAGCGGGTCTGCCAGCGCACGGGCAAGCAGCGGGTCTGTCGCTGCAATTTCCGTTTCCGTGTCCGGCACTGGCTCCTCGCCGCACGCGGCGAGTGCGAGCAGCGCCAAGGAAGCGTAAAGCTTTCTGGAAGCGCAAAGAGGCAGGTTGCCGATCATTCCCGCCTCATGCCGCAACAAGGTTAATATCGGCCTTTCCCATTACGGTATCGCCGCACATGAAAACGCCCCCATGCCGGTGGCGTGGAGGCGCTTTCCGCGGCTGGTGGTTGCCGCGCCCGGGCCTTTGGTGGGAAGGGCCCAAGAGATTGGAGCGAGCGCGGGGAAAGGGAGGATACCCCGCGTCGCCCGAGTTGTTGGTTCATCTATACAGGCGCAAACATGAACGAACTGCAATCCGCCCGGAAAGTTGTCGTTCAGTTTCGGCGCGGATTTGAGCGCAAGAAAGCGCGCTTGCGCGGGATGGGCGCGGGGCCTAGGGGCGATGCTCCATGGCAAGCACACCCACAGCCCTCTCCCCGGCGGACAGCACCCAGCCATCGGGGCTTCCCGCCGCGCTCGGGGCCTACATCATCTGGGGATTCCTGCCGCTCTACCTGCTGCTGGTTACCGAAGTTCCGCCATTCGAGTTCGTCGGCTGGCGGATCATCTGGACGCTGCCATTCTGCCTGCTGATCGTCGCGCTGCGGAAACAATACCCGGCGCTTCGTCAGGCGATTTTCAATCCCCGGACAATGCTGGCGCTGCTAGCCAGCTCCGTGCTGATCGCGATCAACTGGTTCGTGTACATCTGGGCGATCATGGAGGGAGAGGTCTATGCGGCCAGCCTGGGCTACTACCTCAACCCGCTCCTCAACGTCCTGCTCGGCACGCTGCTGCTAGGGGAGCGGCTGTCGAAGTGGCAATGGCTCGCGGTCGCGGTTGCGGCCAGCGGCGTTGCGCTGCTGGCCGCAGGCGCGCTGACAACGCTGTGGATCAGCCTGACGCTCGCTTTCAGCTTCGGCCTTTATGGCGTTGTTCGCAAACAGGTTCCGGTCGGATCGCTACCCGGCCTTACCATCGAGAGCGCGATCCTGCTGCTTCCTGCCTGCGGGATAGCGTGGTGGTATGCGCAAAGCCCCGCAGGGCCATCCTTTGGTACCGACCTGGGCCTCAGTGCGGCGATCGCCTTTTCGGGCGTGGTCACCGCCGTTCCGCTGTTGCTGTTCGCGATCGCGGCCAAGCGGATGGACTATTCGACGCTCGGTTTCATCCAGTATCTCGCGCCGACGATCGTCTTCATTCTGGGTCTCACGGTTTTCCAGCAGGAGCTGAAACCGGTCAAGCTGGGCAGCTTCCTGCTGATCTGGATCGCGGTTGCAATCTTCGTCGGCGATCTCTGGTCGAAGCGCCGCAGGGCAAGAGTCGCCGCTTAACTGGCAATCCGCCAGCCGAGCACCTGCCCGGCGTGCCATGGCACGATCTCTTCATCGACCAGTGGCAGGCTTTCGGGCACGGGCACTTCGGCGCGTTCCAACGTGATCGTCTCTTTATTGACGGGCAGCCCGTAAAAGGCAGACCCGTGTAGCGAAGCAAATCCCTCGAATGCGTCGAGCGCGCCTTCCTCGTCGAACGCCGAGAGGTAGCTTTCGAGCGCATAGGGCGCGTTGAAAATGCCCGCGCACCCGCACGAGCTTTCCTTTGCCGATCGCAGATGCGGTGCGCTGTCGGTGCCGAGGAAGAATTTCGGATTGCCCGACGTCGCCGCCTTGCGCAGCGCCAGCCGGTGGGTCTCGCGCTTGGCCACCGGCAGGCAGTAATTGTGCGGCTGGATGCCGCCGACCAGCATCGCATTGCGATTGATGTGAAGGTGCTGCGGGGTGATCGTCGCCGCGACATTTTCGCCCTGCTCCATCACGAAGATCGCCGCATCGGCAGTGGTGATGTGCTCGAACACGACCTTGAGCTTGGGGAAGTCGCGCACGATCGCACGCATGTGCCGCTCGATGAACTCCGCCTCGCGGTCGAACACGTCGATCTGGTGGTCGGTCACCTCACCGTGGACGCAGAGCACGATCCCCTCGGCCTCCATCCGCTCGAGCACCGGGTAGATTTTAGCGACATCGCTCACACCGTGCGCAGAATTGGTGGTGGCGTTGGCGGGATAGAGTTTGGCCGCGGTGAAGACGCCCGCCGACGCCCCGCGTGCGAGATCGTCGGGATCGGTGGTGTCGGTGAGGTAGCAGGTCATCAACGGCGTGAAGCGCTCGCCTTCGGGCACGGCTGCGAGGATGCGCTCGCGATAGGCAGCAGCCATTTCGGCGGTCGTTACCGGCGGCGACAGGTTGGGCATCACGATCGCTCGGGCGAACTGGCGCGCCGTGTAGGGAACCACGCCGCGCATCACCTCGCCATCCCGGAAGTGAAGATGCCAGTCATCGGGGCGACGGATGGTGAGCATATCGGTCATGCGCGTCCCATAAGCGTGCTTTGGAGGGCTTTCCAGTCCCGCCGCATCGCCATAGAGCGCTTTCATGAGCACAATCGGATTTCTCGCCTGCGAAACGACGATGCCCTCCGCCGGCGAACGGCGCGGCGACGCATTCGAACACGACCTGATGATTGCCGCGCTCGAACCGGCATTTGCCGCCGAGGGGCTGGACCTGCAGGTGATCGACTGGGAAGCGCCGCTGGAGGCGTTCGACGGGTTCGAGCTGGTCATGCTCGGCACAGCGTGGAACTATCAGGATAAGGCGGAAGCTTTTCTGGCCCGGCTCGAGGCGCTTGCAGCGCGCGGCATCACCGTGTGCAATTCGCCCGAAGCGGTGCACTGGAACGCAACCAAAACCTATTTGCGCGAGCTCGCCGAAGGCGGCGCTGCGACCGTGCCGACACTTTGCCGCTCGGATGTCGCCCGCGCAGAGCTAGAAGAAGCTTTCGACCACTTCGACTGCGACCGCCTGGTGGTCAAACGCCAGGTCGGCGCGGGGGCGCTCGACCAGGAATTGATTGATCGCAACGCGCTGCCTCCACGCGATTGGCGCTTTGGCCATCGCGCAATGATCCAGCCGTTTCTCCCTGCAATCCGCGATGAGGGCGAACTCAGCTTCATCTTCATCGACGGCGAATTGAGCCATGCGCTGCGCAAGCTACCCGGCAAAGGCGATTATCGCATTCAGTCGCTCTATGGCGGGACCGAGAGCGTCCACGCGCCGGCCTCCGACGAGGCCGCGGCTGCTCGCGCAATCGTTGAGGCGCTGCCCTTCGATCGGCCGCTATATGCCCGCATCGACATGCTGCGCGGCGAGAGTGGTGCGCTGATGGTCATGGAAGCCGAGCTGATCGAACCCTATCTCTATCCCGAACAGGGGCCGGATCTGGGTGACCGGCTGGCCCGCGCGATAGCAACGAGAGTTTCTTCCAAATGACCGCCAATCGGCTGAAAAATCGAGCAATCATCAGAGTTTCACCGCGCAGCGGGGAGGAGGATGTCGCCGGCTTCCTGCAAGGTCTCGTCACCAACAATGTGACAGGCGACCTGCCGGTCTACGCCGCGCTGCTCACCGCGCAGGGGAAGGCGATGTTCGACTTTCTGGTCTGGCGCGACGGGGATGCCTTGCTGCTCGATTGCGAAGCCGAGGTGGCAGACGATCTCGCCAAGCGACTGTCGCTATACCGCCTGCGCCGTCAAATCGATATCGCCCGCGATGAAACGTTTGCCGCGTACTGGAATCCAGAGCCGTTCAAGGGTTCGTCACCCGATCCGCGTCTGCCGGGGCTCGGCCACCGCGCCGTGGCGCACGACAGCGGCGGCGAAGCCGGGGATGAAGCGTTCCTCGCACACCGCCTTTCGCTCGGCGTTCCCGAGGGTCGCGATGAGCTGGCTGACATCCTCTGGCTGGAGACCAACGCGGTCGAACTGAACGGGGTCAGCTTCGAGAAGGGCTGTTACATCGGTCAGGAAAACACCGCGCGGATGAACTGGCGGCAAAAGGTCAATCGGCGGCTGGTGGTGGTCCCGTTCGAACACTCGGACGAGAAACGGCGCAAGGCCGCCTATCCCGATCTCGGATTTGCGGTCGATCACCTGCGCGTGGCCGATCTCGACCCCGAAACCCTGCCTGAGTGGCAGGCCAGGGGGATTTCCGGCTAGCGCTGGTAATGTTCGGCGAGCGAGGCTTCTAGGTTCGCCGCCGCCCGTTCGCGCGCCGTATCGCGCGGCAGGCCCAGCGATTTCGCCAGCGCCGCGCCGATCAGCGCATCGCCAAGCGCCAGCAGCACGAGGCTCAGCGTGTCCTTGTGGACATGCATTGCGTCGGCATGGGTCTCGGCCTCGCCCGGCGCGATCTCGTCGACCAGTTCGTGAATGGTCGAAACGATCGGATTGAGCGCGTCCTCGTTGCCGGTCAGCAGCATCCAGCTGGTGAGTGCGCCCGCCCCTTCGCGGTCGAACGCGTCGAAGGCGAGGTCCACCACCTCGCGTGCCGAGCCAAGCCCCGCACGGCTCGCATGCACCGCTTCGATGATCGTTTCGCACACGGTCTTGGCGAGATGCTCGGCCAAGGCCTTTTGCAGTCCCGATGCCGAGCCGAAATGGTGCAGGAGGTTCGCGTGCGTGCGTCCGATGCGCCCCGCGACCGCTTTCAATGTGACCGATTGCGGTCCAGTCTCGATCAGCAGCGAACGCGCCGCTTCCAGCGCAGAGCTGCGCGATTCTTCGGGGGTCAGTCTCTTGCGGCTTGCCATGTGCTCTGCTCAGTAGGGAAAAGATGCTGCGCGAACAAGCTGGCCCCGCGCCACGCTTTAGGATGGCACGGGGCTGCTCCGATCCGACAATCGCAATTCACGCCGCATGTTGGGCGGCCATTCCAACCTGTTCCAAGAGCGAGAGCGCGTACTCGGCCGTCGGGGCCTTCTCTCCGCGCCCGCAGGAATGCCGCTCCACGACCCGTCCAGTAGGCTCGAATCCCAGTTTCTTCAGGACCTTGCCCGAGGCCGGATTGTCGAGGAAGTGGGAGGCGACGATCCGCTCGTGACCCAAAGTCCGCGCGATCTCGAGGACCGCACGGCCCGCTTCGGTGGCATAGCCCCGCCCCCAATGCTGGCGCGCAATCCAGTAACCCAGCTCGACTTCGCCGCTCTCCATCGAGTCGATCCCGATGCAGCCTACCAGAGCGGCGTCGCGGGCCCGCGTGATGAGGAAACGCGGGTGCATCGGATCGATCGGAAGCTGGACGAACTTGCGAGCATCTTCGGCACTGTAGGGCCATGGCGCGCGGGCGAGATTTCGCACCACGCCTTCATCGGCGATGCCGCCGAGGACGATATTCCAGTCCTCGGGCCAGGGGGGTCTCAACAGCAATCTTTCACTGCGATGGAACATCGAAGCTCTCCTCATCGGCCCCGCATCGCCCCGTTAGGGTTCATGCGTGACAATTGCATTGCGGCGAAAGGGTATTTCGCCGGATTGTGAGGGAGAAACGACAAGAGGGAGACGGGTCGGCCCCATCTCCCTCTTCGTCTGCCGGTTATGTAACCGGCTGGGACCGTCCCGCTTGGACGATCCCGTTATCGAACCGTCCGGTTATTCGGCTGCTTCCGCAATCGCGTCTACCGACACGTATTTGCGCGCTTGCTTGCCGGTGTGGAATCGCACAACGCCGTCTTCGAGCGCGAAGAGGGTGTGGTCCTTGCCCATGCCGACATTGGTGCCCGGATAGAACTTGGTGCCGCGCTGGCGCACGATGATGTTGCCGGCGACGACTGCTTCGCTGCCGAACTTCTTCACACCAAGACGACGACCCGCTGAGTCGCGACCGTTACGCGATGAACCGCCTGCTTTTTTATGTGCCATGGGTCCTGATCCTTACTTGTCTTCAGCCTTGGGCGCTGCCTTCTTGGCAGGAGCCTTCTTGGCCGGTGCTTTCTTCGCCGCGGGCTTCTTGTCAGCCGCCGCAGCCTTCGGAGCCGCTTTCTTGGCCGGAGCCTTCTTGGCCGGCGCCTTTTTGGCGGCAGGCTTCTTGGCCGTTTCCGCCTTGGCTTCGGTCGCTTCCTTCTTCGGAGCGGCGGCCTGCTTGGCCGGAGCCTTCTTCGCGCCGGTGCCGACATCGGTGATGCGCAGCAGGGTCATCTGCTGGCGGTGACCGGCCTTGCGACGGTAGTTGTGGCGGCGACGCTTCTTGAAAACGACGACCTTCTCGCTCTTGGCCTGGGCGATGATCTCGGCCGATACGGCTACCTTCGAAGCGTCGGCGATGTTGTCGCCTTCGCCTGCCAGCAGGACGTCATCCAGCGTGATCGTATCGCCGGCTTCGCCTGCGAGCTTTTCAACGGCAATCTTGTCTCCGGCGGCAACCCGATATTGCTTGCCACCTGTGCGCACTATCGCGAACATGGTCTGTACTCTCAATCTCTTGGCGTGTCCGAATGGATGCGAATTCCCCGCGTCAATCGAACGACATTGCGGCGCCGCCTGCAAGCAGCGCCGGAAAGATGGGTGCCGTTAAGGGAAACGCCGCTGCAAGTCAACGTTGGTTCGCGCACTATTTTGCGTTTCGGGCGACTCTTTTCAAGGTCGGACGCAATCGGCTTTGCGCTGCGAAACCATCGTGATATTCGCTTCCCAGACTATGGGACCGGCCACACCATCAATTCTTGCAGCGCTCTGCGCGGCGCTGCTGACCTCCGCTTGCGCGGGCAGCGGCGACAAGTACCCGTCGCTCGCGATCCGCGATGCCGAGCGGGTCCAGGGCCGGTTCACACCTGCACCACCATCGGATCGCGCTCCGATTCGACCCGTCGCATCCGCAAGCGAGATCGAAGCGCTGGTCGATCAGGCGCAGGCCTCGCACGCGCAATTCAGGTCTGCACAGGCGCAAGCCATGGCTCTCGTCGGCGAGGCTCGCGGACGAGGGATCGATACCAACGCACGGCAGCGGGCGCTCGTCGCACTCGCAGACCTTACCGCGTTGCACGGCGATACGGCCGTACCCATGTCGGATCTCGATATGCTGAACGCACAGGCTGCCACCTCTTTCGCCCCGACCGAAGCGATAGAAGCTGCGCGCGCTTCGATCCTCGCTCTGCTCGCCGAACAGGAAGGCGCGCTTGACGAACTCTGGAGTGAATTGTCGCGATGAACCTCACCTGCGCCAGTTGTCCCGTCAAAGACAGTGCCGCCTGCGCCGTCCTGACCGAAGAAGAGCGCGATGCCCTCGCCGCAGCAGGAAGGACGCGGGTGCTGAAACGCGGTGAAATGCTTTTCGCCGCGGGTGACGAGGACGCCGCTTGCGCCACGCTCGTCGCCGGCGCACTCAAGGTTTCCGCGATCGATCGCGACGGCAACGAGCAGATCCTCGCGCTGGTGCATCCATCGGGCTTTATCGGCGAGCTGTTTGCACCGTTTGCGCACCATGATGTCGTCGCGCTGACCGAAAGCAGCCTCTGCACATTTGCCCGCAAGGACATCGAGCGTGCGATCGAACAGTATCCGGCGCTTGCCCGCGCGCTGCTACGCCGGTCGCAAGAGGACCTTCTGGCAACGCGCAGCCTGCTTGAGCTGACGGCACAAGGCAGCGCCGAAATGCGGCTTGCTGCCCTGCTGCACGATTTCGCCGCCGCCGCGAGCCACACCAGTTGCCATCTCGCAAGCGAATTCGAACTTCCGCTCACGCGCGGCGAGATCGCGAACATGCTCGGACTTACGATCGAAACGGTCAGCCGCAAGCTCGGCGAAATCGAGGAAACCGGGGCGATAGCGCGCAAAGGAAAGCGCGGGATCGAAGTGCTCGATCCCGCGCTCCTTCAGGCCCTCTCCGGGCGCCAGGCTGCTCAAGCCTGAGACCACCCTCCCGGGCTATCGAAGCCCCTCGATCATACCAGGGCGGCGATGGTCACTGCAGCGCAGGCCCAAAGGACTACCAGCACCGGAAGGATCAGCATTTGGATTGCTGCGTCTCGGGGGGCGAGCCGTCCGGTGTGTGTCATGATGCCTTCCTGGGCGAACTTGCCCATGGTCAGCGGTTGGCTGTCGTTACCCTTGAGCCGGGTAAAAATCGCCGGGACGCCAAATCCGGCGACGATGAACACGGCGAAGATGACCATCGGGATCACCAGGCCCGGATTGCCGAACCCGGCGGCCATCAGCGCGATGAATGCGAAATAGCAGGCAACCGTCGTAGCATAGAACCCGGTCGGAATTCCGAAGCTGCGATCGACCTCCGGCGCTTTGCGCGGAGCATCGACAATGCGGGCTTCGCCGCGGCTGAGGTGATCGTGAACCAGTTTGCTCATGGGGCTTCTCCTTCGATGAAAGGAGAATTAGCCGGGCGATTCGCATCGCACCTTGATCGAAATCAAACCGGCGGAATTAGCCTGCTTTCCAGCGAGCGAGATCGCTGTGGTCCTGCTCGCGCGGTTCGATCCAGCGCCATTCGCCGTCCTTCAACTCGCGCTTCCAGAACCACGCTGCGCTTTTGAGGTGATCCATACAGAAATCGACCGCATCGATCGCGCCGCGGCGATGCTTTGCCGCCGCCGAGACACAGACGATCGGCTCGCCCGGATGCATCCGTCCTACGCGGTGAACCAGCAACAGACCCAAAATGTCGAACCGCTCGAACGCCGCGTCGGCCAGCTCGTTCATGCCCGGAAGGGTCAGCGGCTCGTAATGCGTCAGCTCGAGGGCTTCGACACCGTCCCCGCCCCGCACGTGGCCGACGAAGGTGCAGACCCCGCCCAGACCCGGATTGGCAGTGGTGAAGGAGCCCATCAGCTCGGCGGGATCGAACGATTCGAAAAGGAGGCGGATGTCCCGCATTCCGGCACCCTATCCGCCGCTGACGGGGGGTAGCAGAGCGATCTCGTCACCATCGACGGCCTGCAGAGCTGTCTTGTCGCCCAAGACCTTGCCAGCGCAGGCCACGTTCACCCGTTCGGAGTTCAATTGCTCGGCGACATCCGGACCGACCGATTCGAGCAATCCCGCCCAGTCGAGCGGCGCAGCGACTTTGCGGCCGTCTTCGCCCGCGATCTCGCGCAGTGGCCCCAGGAAGACGATCGTCACCGCCATCGCTCAACCGCCCGTCATCGACATGTGGCGCGGCTGAGCCGGTTCGGCGCCGCGCTCGTCCATCCGGAAGTGGTGCTTTTCGGGCTTGATCATCATCGCCTGCGCGAGCGCCTCGGCGAGATTGCGCTCGGGATCCCCGGATCGCAGCGCAGCGCGCAGGTCGACCCGCTCACTGCCGCCAAGACAGGGATAAAGCTGCCCGGTCGCGGTCACCCGCAGGCGGTTGCAGCCCGCACAGAAATTTCCCGTCAGCGGGGTGATCAGGCCGAGCCTGCCGCCGGTGTCGGCAATATCGACGTAGCGCGCGGGGCCGCCCGTCTTGTGGTCGCTGTCCGAAAGCGTCCAGCGTTGCTCAAGCCGCGCGCGGACGTCGCTCAGCGGCAAGAACTGGTCGAGCCGCTCTTCCTCGATATCGCCGAGCGGCATGACCTCGATCAGCGTTACATCGTGCCCCTGCGCGTGGCCCCAGGCGATTAGATCGGGCAGTTCCTCTTCGTTTACGCCCTTGAGCGCGACCGCGTTGAGCTTCACTCTCAGTCCGGCTTCTTTGGCCGCCGCAATTCCTTCGAGCACGCGCGGCAGGGCATCGCGCCTGGTCAACGCAGCGAATTTCTCCCGGTCGAGCGTGTCGAGCGAGATATTGACCCGTCGCACTCCGGCCCGCGCCAGCGAATCGGCATGCTCGGCCAGCTGCGTTGCATTGGTGGTGAGCGTCAGCTCCTCAAGACCGTTGCCGATCCGCCTTCCCAGTGCGTGGAACAGGTCGATGATATCTCTTCGCACCAGTGGCTCGCCGCCGGTAACGCGGATCTTGGTGACGCCGCGATCGATGAACCCGCAGGCGAGTTCGTACAGCTCCTCCAGCGTCAGCACTTCCTTGCGCGGGAGGAACTTCATCCGCTCGGGCATACAGTAGGTGCAACGCAAATCGCAGCGATCGGTGACCGACAAGCGCAGGTAGGAAATCGAACGCTTGAAACGATCGACCAGCGGCGCATCGGAGCCTCCGACGGTTATCAGGTCGGGCTGGCGAATATTCCCGGTGTTTACGGCGTCACTCATGCAGCGGACAATACTGGCCCGTGACGCCGGGCGCATTCCCCAAATATGCGAGCGTTTCGTCCAGGCCCTCGCCCGCTCCACCGATCACGTTGACTCTCTTGGGCGCGCTTTCGCGGGCCAGATCGCGCGCCAGAGCCCGGCGCCAATCGTCGTGGTCTCTGGGGGCTGGCGGCAAGATGATGGCGAGCGCATCGCTTTCGCCTTCGCGAAGGATGCTGCGCGCCTCGAGGAGATAGTCGGCAAAGAATGCGGCACTCGCCTCGATCGCGCTATCGGGCAACGACGTGACTGCGAGCACCCTTTGCATCAGTCGGCCGGACGCTCGCGGTGGAGGGTAATGCCGATCTTCTCATTCGCCTCGGCAATCGCGAGCTTGACGATCTTCACCGTCACCGCCTGAACCTTCGCGTCCTGCACAAACAGGCTTTCGCAGATGTGATCCGCCACCGCTTCGATCAGTTTGAAGTGAACGCCTTCGGGCAATCCTTCGGACATGGCGAATTTCAGATCCATGTAGTTCTTGCTCGCATCGAGCGGCGTATCGGGATCGTAACGGTCGGCGACGTCGTAGCGCGCCTGCACGGTTATCCGCAGCGGCTGCGGCTTGCCGGTCTCTTCCGAATAGATGCCGGTGA
The DNA here is from genome assembly GCF_045363165.1 of Erythrobacter sp. GH1-10. Taxonomy (NCBI): domain Bacteria; kingdom Pseudomonadati; phylum Pseudomonadota; class Alphaproteobacteria; order Sphingomonadales; family Erythrobacteraceae; genus Erythrobacter; species Erythrobacter sp. GH1-10. The sequence goes on from NZ_JBJFLP010000001.1 coordinate 2,307,486, forward strand.
GAACATCGACTTCGAGATCGGCGACTTCGAGGGTGAGCGAATCGGTCATTGTTGTGGTCATCCGGGCGCGGCCTTAGCGGGGATTGCTCCATCGTGCGAAAATCGCGGTTGGCATAAGTCGCCGAGGTGCATCGTCGACCGGTTCTTCCCGCACGGCGAGATCGCCGAATTCGATCGTGCCGGGCAAGTGGCGCAGCTTTTCCTCGAGCAGTCCGGCAAGCGCGACGGCGCTCATCCGCACGGCGTATACGGTAAGGAACAGGAAAGCGCTGTCCTTGTCGAGAAGCTTTGCGCAATCCTCGATCAGTCCGGGCAGGCCCTCCTCAAGCCGCCATGTCTCGTTCTTAGGACCGCGCCCGAATTTGGGCGGGTCGAGAATGATCCCGTCATAGCGCCGCTCGCGCCGCACTTCCCGCGCGGCGAATTTCGCGGCGTCGTCGACCAGCCAGCGGATCGGGCGGTCCTCCATGCCGGATAGCGCTGCGTTCTCTCGCGCCTGCGCAACAGATTTCTTCGACGCGTCGACATGCGTCACCTTGCCGTGGCGGCTGAGCGCCAGCGTTCCGAGGCCGGTGTAGCCGAACATGTTCATTGTCTCGGCATCGTCGCGACCCGCCAGCTGTTCGCGCATCCAGTCCCACACCGGAGCCATATCGGGGAAGAATTGGAGGTGGCGGAACGGGGTCGGCTGGGCGGTAAAGCGGACCTCGTTCCATTCGAGTTCCCACCCTTGTTCGGGCAGTTCCTCCTCAAGCTGCCAGCGACCACCGCCGTCCTCATCCGAACCGGGAATAAATTCGCCGGCAGCGGACCATTGGGCAAGGCGGGGTTGCCAAAGAGCCTGCGGCTCCGGGCGGATGAAGCTGCAAGGACCGAATGCCTCGAACTTGCGCCCTGCTCCGCTGTCGAGCAGGCGATAGGAGTGGGCATCGGGCCAGCCGGTGCACTCCATCACCAGCGGTTGGGGCGCTATCACCGCCATCAACGCGCGGCGTGCTCGAGCACGAAATCGCGAGTCGCTTCGTAATCGCCGCCGATCTCGGTGAAGAACTCCTCGCGCCCGAACAGGTCGCCAACCCGTGCGGGCAGCGCCGGGCGCACGCCGATGGCGCGCTCGACCGCGTCGCGGAACTTGGCCGGATGCGCAGTGGCGAGGGTGACGATGGGAATATCCTTGGCGATCATCTCCGCCTCGCTCGCGGCAAGGCTGGCGTGGAGACCCACGCCTGTGTGCGGATCGATCACCTGCCCGGTCTCGCGATAGGCCCAGGCCAGCGCGCGCGAGGTCTCGTCCTGGTCGGCGCGCATACTGGTGAACAGCGCCGCCGCGCCCTGCGCCTGCGCGTTTGTGAGCCGCATCGCCTTCGACGCTTCGAACGCCGCCATCTGTTCGCCCAGCGCCTTCCCGTCTCGCCCGCCGACATCGAACAGCAGGCGCTCGAAATTCGAGCTGACCTGGATATCCATCGAGGGGGTGATCGTGGGCGTAACGCCGCCCGCCGAATAATCGCCTTCGGATAGTGCCCGGTGGAGGATGTCGTTGACATTGGTGGCAACGATCAGCCGCTCTATCGGCACGCCCATCTGTGCGGCGACATAACCTGCGAAGACATCGCCGAAATTGCCGGTGGGGACGCTGTAGGCGACCGTGCGGTCGGGCGCGCCGAGTTGCAGCGCCGAATAGAAATAATACACCACCTGCGCCATCAGCCGCGCCCAGTTGATCGAATTGACCGCGCCGAGCTTGAGCCTGCCGGTGACATCGGGATCGCGGAACATGCGCTTTACATGCGCCTGCGCATCGTCGAAGCTGCCGTCTATCGCGAGGTTGAAGACGTTGGCGGCGCGCACCGTGGTCATCTGGCGGCGCTGGACGTCACTCACGCGCCCCTTGGGGTGGAGCATTACGATTTCGACATTGTCGCGGCCCGCAACCGCGTTGATCGCCGCCGAGCCGGTGTCGCCGCTGGTCGCGCCCACGATCATCATTTGCTGGTCGCGGCGGGCGAGGAATGTCTCGAACAAATGCCCGAGCAATTGCAGCGCCACGTCCTTGAACGCCAGCGTCGGGCCGTGAAACAGTTCGAGCAGCCACTGCCGTTCATTCAGCTGCACCAGCGGAGTCACGGCCGCGTGCCCGAAATCGCCGTAGACCGTCGCGCATAGCGCATCGAGTTCGTCGTCGGTCAGGCTGCCCGCGACGAAGGGACGCATGATCGTAGCGGCGAGCGCGGGATACGGCTTGCCCCGCAGCGCACGGATTTCCGCTTCGCTCAGGCGCGGCCACTCGCGCGGCAGGTAGAGCCCGCCATCGCTGGCGAGGCCTGCCAGCGTAACGCCTTCGAAATCGAGCGCCGGTGCGCTGCCACGGGTGGAGATGTATTCCATTGTGCGAGCGCGAATAGCCGCGCGGGCGGCGCTCGGCAAGCGAGCGGAAATTTGCCCCGCCCTAGTCTTGCTTCCTCCACCGCGACCGCAGCGCAAACCCGTAGATCAGCAGCGCGGTCAGCGCGAAGAAGAACCACTGCCCGGCATAGGCGAGGTGGTTGTTGGGAAGGTCGCCTGGATCGGGCTTGGCGAGCGGTGCAAGTCCTGCGACGGGCTCGTGCAGCTGCACGCGTGCCCCATCCTGTCCGCCTCTGACGATCAGCCCTTCCACCACGCCACCATTCCAATCGGGGGCCTGTGGGCTCAGCGACCACCCCAGTTTAACATCGGCAGGTCCGCGTCCCGTCTGGCAGCGCGCGATATGCGCGTAGCCGGATTGGCCGCGAGCACTGCGGCCAGAAATCGCTTCTCGCGATAGTATTTCGGTGCATTCGAACGCAGTGGGATGGAAGAGATCATCTTCGCTGAACGCACCGCCCTCGTCTGCCGGAAACGGCTGCAATTCGCCGCTTTCCAGAGCCGCCGAGTATTGCTCGATCATCGCCGCCTTTTCGTCGGCCCTGCCCAATTGCCAGATGCCGAGCGCGACCATCACTGCCGCCGCGGCGAGCACGACGATCGTCGCAATGATCGGAATGCGCTTCATCGCGCGGTGTCTTTCTCATAGCGAGCATACAGCAAGAGGGTCTTGTAGAACCGAAGCGTGCCGATAACGACGACAACGGTGAGCGGCCCCCAGACGAGAAGCTGCAGCCACAGTGGCGGATCAAGCGCTACGTCGATCCCGATAGCGAGGCCAATCAGCAGCGCAGCCATCAACAGCGTCAGCAGACCTGCCAGCCTCGCGCCGCGCTCGTATTGTGTGAAGTCGAGCCCGCATTTGCGGCATTCGAACGCCACGCGTGCGGGAGCATCGAACAGGGTCGGTGCCTTACAGCGCGGGCACAAACCAGAAAGGGCAGCCTGGACAATTCCCGGCTGCCCCTTCTCGTGTGACGGACTTTCGTCCGTCGGCATCAATGGACCGGTGCGCCCCAGCCGCCCCAGATGTAGATGGCGATAAACAGGAACAGCCACACCACATCGACGAAGTGCCAGTACCACGCCGCGGCTTCGAAACCGAAGTGCTGGCGCGGGGTGAAGTGGCCGAGATAGGCGCGATAGAGGCATACGGCGAGGAAGATCGTGCCGATCAGCACGTGGAAACCGTGGAAGCCGGTCGCCATGTAGAACGCCGAGGAATAGGTGTTCTGGCCGAAGTTGAACGGCGCGACGCTGTATTCGTAAGCCTGGATCGCGCTGAACAGCACGCCGAGCGCGATGGTCGCCCACAGGCCCTGCTTAAGGCCTTCGCGATCACCGTGGATCAGTGCGTGGTGCGCCCAGGTGACCGTGGTGCCGGAGCACAGCAGGATCAGCGTGTTGAGCAGCGGCAGGCTGAACGGATCGAGCACTTCCATGCCCTCGGGCACGAGCGATGCGGCAGCACCGCTCTGGCCGAACAGGCTGGTGGTGGTCTGATCGGGCGTGCCCGCATTGCTCACTTCGAGCGCGGTCGGGAACAACGCAAAGTCGAAGAAGCTCCAGAACCAACCGACGAAGAACATCACTTCCGAAGCAATGAAAAGGATCATGCCGTAGCGCATGTGAAGCTGCACCACCGGCGTGTGATCGCCGCGCTGCGCTTCGATTACGACATTCTTGAACCACATGAAGAAAGTCGCGATGAGGCCGGCAAGACCGGCCCAGATCACGATCTTACTCGCAGCACCGAACAGGTCCGGGTAGAAACTCAGCACCATGCCGCTCGTAAAGGTGAGCGCCGAAATCGAGCCGATCAGCGGCCAGATATCGGGTTCGAGAATGTGATAATCGTGGTTTGCTTTGCCAGCCATGGTCTTGCTTTCCCGTCCCTTAGGATGCGTGGTCAGTCTGTGTAAGCGTTACGAGCCTGTCTCTACGGGCTCTTTCGCGCGGTGAAAAGTGTAACTCAGGGTGATCTGTTCGACGTCGGCCATGAACTCGTCTTCGAGGATCGCCGGGTCGACAAAATAGAGCACGGGCATGTTGACTTCCTGCCCGGGCTCAAGCGTCTGCTCGGTGAAGCAGAAGCACTGGATCTTCTGGAAGTACTTGCCCGCCTGCGCCGGTTCGACGTTGAAAGTCGCGGTGCCGGTGATCGCTTCCTTGCTGTCGTTGCGAGCGACGTAGGTCGCAAGGTCGCGTTGGCCGATCCGCACGGTATCGGTCGCCTGCGCGGGCCGGAAGCTCCACGGCACGTCGCGCGCGGTCGAGGCGTCGAAACGGATCGAAATCTGCCTGTTCACCCCGGCTGCGGCGGCCCGGCTTGCGTCGGCTTCGCTTGCCACCTGCGTGGTCCCGCCAAAACCGGTCACGCGGCAGAACAGGTCGTAGAGCGGCACGGCGGCATAGCCGAGGCCGAGCATCGCGAGTGCGCCGAGAATTGCCAGCGCGCCGGTGCGCAGGTTGCGGTTGTCGAGGGTTGCGTCAGCTGCCGCCATGTCAGCCTCCGATCCGCGCGATGGTGATCATGTAGAACAGGATCACGAAGAACAGCAGCGTTCCGCCTAGCACGTAGTTGCGCGCCTTCTGACGGCGTTTGATTTCGGCTTCTTCTTCGGGCGTCATGCGAACATGCCCCCCGAGATCAGGCCACCCTTCGCCAGCAGCCGGTCGGCAACCAGCGCCCCGAACAGGATGAAGAGATAGTAGATGCTGAATTTGAACAGCGTCTTTTCCGGCTTGAGCGGATCGGCACCCGAACGGTTCTCGGACAGCACCGGAACCGCAAGCGCGAGGAACAGCAGCGAGAGCGCCACCGCGACCGAGCCATAGACCCAGCTCGTACCGCCGATCAGCCAAGGCGCAATCGCGATCGGCGCGAGGAGGACCGTGTAGAGCATGATCTGGCGACGGGTCACACGCTCGCCCGCGACCACCGGCAGCATCGGGATGCCGACCTTGGCGTAGTCCGACTTCACGAACAGCGCGAGCGCCCAGAAATGCGGCGGCGTCCAGAAAAAGATGATGGCGAACAGCAGCACCGGCATCAGCGTAATTTCGCCGGTGACGGCGATCCAGCCAATGAACGGCGGGAACGCGCCTGCGCCGCCGCCGATCACGATGTTCTGCGGCGTGCGCGGCTTGAGCCACATCGTGTAGATAACCGCGTAGTAGATGATCGCGCCGAGCAGGCTGAGCGCGGCCAGCCAGTGCACCGCAACGCCCATGATCCCGACAGATACGGCCGAAAGGAAGATGCCGAAATCGCGCGCGTCCTCGCGGCGCAGGCGGCCGGTCGGCAGCGGGCGATTGGCGGTCCGCTTCATCCCTGCGTCGAGATCGGCTTCCCACCAGTGATTGAGCGCCGCCGAACCGCCTGCCCCCATCGCGATCGCGAGGATGGCGGTGAAGCCGAGCACCGGATGAATGCTGCCCGGAGCCGCCAGCAACCCGCAGATGCCGGTGAAGATCACCAGCGTCATCACGCGCGGCTTGGTCAGCGTGAAGAAATCACGCCAATCGGCCGGCATCGTTTGCGGTCTGGCAGTCGGGGTTAAAAGCGTATCCATTCGGTGTTTCGTAGCGGTCTTCTATTCGAAAGAGAGCGCGCCGATTGCAGCGCGCCCTCCCCTTGTTTGGTTAGCAGGAGGGCAGACCGGAGGTCCGCCCGTCCCTGCAATGCACGATCAGGCCGTAGCCGGCTTCTCTCCGCGCGGCGTGTGATCGTGATAGTCGTGATGATCCTCGATCACCGGTAGCGTTTCGAACTGGTGGAACGGCGGCGGGCTCGTCAGCGTCCATTCGAGCGTGGTCGCGCCTTCGCCCCACGGATTGTTCCCGGCTTTCTTGCCCGCCAGGAACGCGTAGGCGATGTTGACGAAGAACAGCACCATCGAAGCGCCCATGATCAGGTAGCCGTAGGAGCTGATTTCGTTCCAGAAGGCGAACGCTTCGGGATAGTCCGGATAGCGTCGCGGCATACCGTTCATGCCCAGGAAGTGCTGCGGGAAGAAGATCACGTTCACGCCGATGAAGAAGCCCCAGAAGTGGAGGTGCGACAGCAGCTCGGAGTGCATCTTGCCGCTCATCTTCGGGAACCAGTAGTAGAAGCCCGCGAACATCGAGAACACCGCGCCCATCGACAGGACGTAGTGGAAGTGCGCCACAACGTAATAGGTGTCGTGGAGGTTGTCGTCGATGCCGCCATTGGCCAGCACGACACCGGTCACGCCGCCTACCGTGAACAGGAAAATGAAGCCCATCGCCCAGACCATCGGCGATTTGAATTCCATCGATCCGCCCCACATCGTCGCGATCCAGCTGAAAATCTTCACGCCGGTCGGCACCGCGATGACCATGGTCGCAGCGGTGAAGTACATCTTCGTGTTCACGTCGAGGCCTACGGTGTACATGTGGTGCGCCCACACGATGAAGCCGACGACGCCGATCGCGACCATCGCGTAGGCCATGCCGAGGTAACCGAACACCGGCTTGCGGCTGAAGGTCGCGACGATCTGCGAGATCATGCCGAAGCCCGGCAGGATCATGATGTACACTTCGGGATGGCCGAAGAACCAGAACAGGTGCTGATACAGAACGGGGTCCCCGCCACCGGCCGGATCGAAGAAGGTCGTGCCGAAGTTACGGTCGGTCAGCAGCATGGTGATTGCGGCGGCCAGAACCGGCAGCGCGAGCAGCAGCAGGAATGCCGTGACCAGCACCGACCACACGAACAGCGGCATCTTGTGCAGGGTCATACCCGGCGCGCGCATGTTGAAGATGGTGGTGATGAAGTTGGTCGCACCCAGGATCGAGCCAGCGCCCGCAAGATGGAGCGAGAAAATCGCGAAGTCGACCGCCGGACCGACCGAACCCGAGGTCGAGAGCGGTGCGTAGACCGTCCAGCCGACGCCCGCGCCCGGTCCCGTGCCGCCCGGCACGAACAGCGAGAACAGCAGGCTGAAGAAACCGGCGACGGTCAGCCAGAACGAGATGTTGTTCATGCGCGGGAACGCCATGTCCGGCGCGCCGATCATCAGCGGGACGAACCAGTTACCGAAACCGCCGATCATCGCCGGCATAACCATGAAGAACACCATGATCAGGCCGTGCGCGGTGATGAACACGTTCCACATGTGGAGCGCGGTGTTGATGTCCTCCGCACCGCCCATGAACCCGGCCCACCATTGCAGGTACTGGATGCCCGGCTCGGCGAGCTCGAGACGCATGATGCCCGAGATCGCGCCGCCGACGATCCCCGCGATAATCGCGAAGATCAGGTAGAGCGTGCCGATGTCCTTGTGGTTGGTCGACATGAACCACCGGGCGAAGAAGCCCGGCTTGTGGTCCGCATGATCGTGGCCGTGATCCCCGCCATGTCCGGCGGCAGGAGCAAAGTTATCAGCGGTGGTTGCCATCGTTTAAGTCTCTCGGGTTCGTTTTTATCGTATTCGGTTCGTATCGTGCGCGATCAGGCAGCGGGCTCTGGTTCCGCTTGTTCTTCGGCAGGAGCCTCTTCGGCTGCCTCCTCCGCTCCGGGCAGCGTGCCACCCTGCGCAAGCACCCACGCCTCGAATTCCTCCATCGGCAGCGCTTCGACCGCGATCGGCATGTAAGCGTGGCGTGCACCGCACAGCTCGGAGCACTGGCCGTAATACACGCCCGGCTCCTCGATCGTCAGCAGCTTCTCGTTGAGGCGCCCGGGGACAGCGTCCATCTTGAACCACAGCGACGGCACCGCAAAAGCGTGGATCACGTCGGCTCCGGTCGTCTGGATACGCAACGGAACGCCGGCGGGAACAACCATGCGGTTGTCGACCGCCAGCTGCGCAGGCTCGCCGTTGGAGATCGCGTCGGCATCGGAAAGCATGTTCGAAATGATCTCGATCTCGCCGTGGTCGGGATAGGTGTAGCCCCAATACCACTGGTAACCGGTCGCCTTGATCGTGATCGCATCCTCGGGCGGCGTTTCGTACTGCCGCGCAAGCAGCGTGATCGAAGGGACCGCGATAATGACTAGGATGATAACCGGGACGATCGTCCAGATCACTTCAATCAGCGTGTTGTGGGTCGTCTTCGACGGAACGGGATTGGCGCGGCGGTTGTACCGGACGATCACCCACAGAAGCAGGGCGAGCACAAACAGGCTGATGATCGTGATGACCGGCAGCAGGATGTAGTTGTGCATGCCAAGCGCGTACGCACCGTCGTCCGTATATTGGTCCTGAAAGGTCATGCTGGCGAGCATGTCGTCGCGGGGATCGGTGGGCATGCCCTTGCCTTCGGTCGGCGCCATGGGCGTGTAGGCGGCAGTCGCTTCAGCCGGCTCGGTCTCGCCGGCGGGAACTTCGAGAGGCTCCGCACTGGCCGGGACTTCCGCGCCCACCACTTCCTGCGCAAACGCAGCCTGAGGCGCCATCACGGCGAGAGCCGCTGCCAGAAGTGCCATCAGTCCAAACTTCATACGGGTATGCATGTGACCCATCATAAATGTGTCCAAATCGCTTTCGATTTCAATCCCATGCTGTCCTCTTGCCGACCTGATGCGGGTCGTTTCGGACAGCGCCAATGCCGACACTGGTGTCAGCTTTGCGTGCCTATTAGCCGTGCTTGCCGAGTGCCTCAAGCGCTTCTAGGGAGAAATTTATGCAATGCTGCGTGTGACGCGCGCAAGGGCCCTTCATTTTACGCAATTTTCCGGAATCCGCTCCGCCATGAATGCAACTGCCATATCGACCTTCACGCAAGACCAGGTTCTGGAAGAGTTTCGCGCAAGCGGTGCCCTGCTCGAAGGGCATTTCAAACTCTCTTCGGGCAAGCACAGCGGGCATTACCTTCAGTGCGCGCGAGTGCTGATGAACCCGGAGCGCGCCGAAAGGCTGGCACGGGCCATGGTGGCGGGCATCCCGACGGATATCCTCGAACAGATCGACGTGGTCGTCTCACCTGCAATGGGCGGCATCATCATCGGCCAGGAAGCCGCCCGCGTGCTGAACAAGGACGCGATGTTCCTCGAACGGCCCGATGGCGTGTTCCACCTGCGGCGCGGATTCGCGCTCGAGCCGGAAGCCAAGGTCCTGATGGTGGAAGACGTGGTGACCACCGGACTTTCCAGCCGCGAGGCGATCGAGGCGGTGGCTCGCGAAGGCGGCGAAGTCGTCGCCGAATGTGCCCTGATCGACCGTTCGGTAGGCACCGTCGACCTCGGCGTGCCGTTCTACCCGCTCGCCGCGTTCGACTTCCCCACCTATGCCCAAGACGAGGTCCCCGCCGAATTGGCCGCCATCGCGATCACCAAGCCGGGCAGCCGGAAGGAGTAACCGATGAGCACATCTCTCCACCCCCACCCCTTGCGGCTCGGCGTAAACATCGATCACGTCGCGACCATCCGTAACGCGCGCGGCGGGGATCATCCCGATCCCGTGCGGGCGGCGGAGATTGTCGCGCGTTGCGGGGGCGACGGAATCACCGCGCACCTGCGCGAAGACCGGCGCCACATCCGCGACGAGGACCTCGCGCGCATCCAGGCGGCAACCAATTTGCCGCTCAATCTCGAGATGGCAGCAACGCCGGAAATGCTCGAGATCGCGCTCCGCCATGCGCCGCACGCCGCCTGCATCGTCCCCGAAAAGCGCGAGGAGCGGACCACCGAAGGCGGGCTCGACGCGGCGGGCCTGCACAACACCCTCGTCCCGATCGTCGACGAGTTGAAGGGCGCAGGCATCCGCGTATCGCTGTTCATCGAGGCGACCGAGCGACAGCTCGACGCGGCGCTCAAGCTAGGTGTGCCGGTAGTCGAGTTCCACACCGGCGAATACGCCCACGCGATCCTCGATGGCGATGCCGAGCGGACTTCGAGCGAACTGAAGCGCATCGCCGACATGGCCGCGCTTGCCGCGAAGAACGGGATCGAACCGCATGCCGGCCACGGGCTGACTTACGAGAATGTCCAGCCGATCGCGGCCATCCCGCAACTCGCGGAGCTCAATATCGGGCACTACCTCATCGGCGAGGCGGTATTCACCGGCCTCGAGGCTGCGGTGCTCAAGATGCGCGACCTGATGGACGACGCGCGCTAGGATGGACAGCAGCCCGATGGACACCGGCCAAGCCCCCGATCTCGCGCCCGAACAGAAGCGCTGGGCGTTTTTCGCCTCTACGCTGTTCCTGACTGCAGTCGGGTTCCTCGGCTACGCGCTTGCCGAGGGCGCAATGATAACCTTCGCGATAGGCTGGGTGGCATTGCAGTTTTTCGGTTTCGCCGGTGCGCTCAAATTCGGCAAGGGCGACTTTGCGCATCCATTGTTCAAGAGCCAGGTCTTCCTCCACGTCATCGCGGTAATGTTGCTCATGGCTCTCATATTCAGGGGACCCGCATGATCATCGGCCTGGGTTCGGACCTGTGCAATATCGAGCGCATCCAGAATTCGCTCGACCGTTTCGGCGAGCGGTTCGAGCACCGCGTGTTCACCGATATCGAACGCGCCAAGGCCCGGCGACGCCCGTTCACCATCGCCGGCACCTACGCCAAACGCTTTGCTGCCAAAGAGGCGTTCAGCAAGGCCGTCGGCACCGGATTCCGGCGCGGCGTGTTCATGAAGGATATCGGCGTCATCAACGCCCCTTCCGGCGCGCCCACGCTGGCGCTCAGCGGAGGGGCGGCATTGCGGCTTGAAGAATTGCTTCCATCCGGCCATGAGGCATTCATCCACCTGACCCTAACCGACGATCACCCCTGGGCGCAGGCCTTCGTCATCATCGAAGCGCATGCGCGCTAGAGCCGCTTACTCCCTCTCGAAGACAAGCAGACCGTGAACCAGACCGACAACACCTCGACCGAAACGCCGGCCACTGCCGGCAAGTCTCCTGCGCAAACCGCGCAGATCGAGGCAGACGCTGCGGAGGCGAAGGGCGAGGAAGAAGAAAAGATCAACTGGCTGGCCGAATTGCGCGGCCTCGCCATCATGCTGCTGGCGGTGCTCGCATTTCACAGCCTCGTCGCCAAGCCGTTCTACATTCCCTCGACCTCGATGATGCCGGGCCTTTGGGTCGGCGACCGGCTGGTGGTCAGCAAGTATCCCTATGGCTGGTCGTGGGCTTCGGCGAGTTTCCACCTGCTCCCGCGCGGCGAATGGCGGGTCTGGCCCGCAACACCCGAATACGGCGATGTCGTGATCCCGGTCCACCCAACCCGCGACGAGGATTACATAAAGCGCGTCGTCGCATTGCCCGGCGATACGATCGAAGTGCGCGACGGGCGGATCATCCTCAACGGCACGCCGGTCAAGCGTGAGCAGGTTCCCGACGTACGCATCCCGTTCGAACCCGAACTGATGTGCCAGAGCTATGCCGGGCCGCGACCCTGCCTCGAAAGCTTCGAGCCCTACCGCCGGACCGGCGAAGACGGGCGGGACTACTTCGAAGTCGAAACCTACCGCGAAACGCTGCCCAACGGCGCGACCTATCTGGTGATCGATCACCGAAACCAGCCGCTCGACAATTACGGCCCCTACGCCGTGGCCGAAGGCGAAGTTTTCGTGATGGGCGACAATCGCGACGAAAGCGCCGACAGCCGAGCAGCAGCCGAAGAGCGCGGACTGGGCGGAGGTATTCCGATGGAGAATATCGGCGGCCGCGCGGAGTTCATCACCTTCTCGCTCGACGGTTCGACCACCTGGAACCCGGCATCGTGGTTCTCGAGCCTGCGCGGCGATCGCGCCTGGACGACCCTGCGCCCGCCGATCGCGGAACAACCCGAAACCACAGATTGATCCCTCTGGAAACCTGACCGCCATGGCCAAGAAATTCCTCTATTTCATCGCGATCTGCATCGTCATCTTTCTCGTGGGGCGGATCGGTTACGAGATGTTCCAGGACGAGCTGGCTGAATTCGCGTTTGTGCCCTCCACCGAGTTCACCCCGACCGAACCGCTGGCGGTCAACGCGTATCAGGACCCGGGCCTGTGGTATTCCCGCCCGGGCATCGGGGTGAACGATCCGGCCCGCTGGCAGCCCGCCTATGCGCCGATGAGCAAGACCCAACTGGATAACCTCGCAGGCCTCATCGAAGGGCGTGCCGAAGCGGCAACGGGCGAGGACGCAGACGAAACGCAAACCCCCGATTTCGCGGTCTTCTTCGTCCATCCGACCAGCTATTTGAGCCGCGACAACTGGAATGCCCCGATCGGCGAAGAGGAGGCCGAACGCATCGCCCGCACCTACCTGCGCGGCATGGCAAGCCCGTTCAACAAGGCGAGCGAGATCTGGGCTCCGCGCTATCGTCAGGCGACGATGGGTGCGTTTCTCACCGACGAACCCGAAGGCCAGAAGGCGATCGACGCGGCCTATTCCGACGTGCTCGAAGCCTATCGCTATTTCCTCAGCTCGCTCGACGAAGATACGCCGATTGTGCTCGCCGGGCATAGCCAGGGGGCGCTGCACCTGATCCGGCTGCTCAAGGATGAAGTTAAAGGCTCGCCCGTGGCGGAACGGCTGGTCGCTGCTTACATCATCGGCTGGCCGATCTCGGTCGAACACGATGTTCCCGCGATGGGCTTCGGTGCCTGCACCACCGCCGAGGAGACCGGATGCATCCTGTCGTGGTCGAGTTTCGCCGAACCCGCCGATCCCTCGCGAGTGATCGAAACCTATGCCAATTCGACCGCTTTCGACGGCGAAAAGCGCGGCGACAGCACCATCCTTTGCACCAACCCGCTCACCGGAACGCGCGGGGGCTCCGCACCCGAAAGTGCCAACATCGGAACGCTCGTGCCTGAAGACAGCATGGAGAATGGCGAACTGGTGCCCGGCGCGGTACCGGCCCGCTGCGACGAGCGCGGGCTGCTGCTGATCGGCGCCCCGCCCGAGATGGGATCGTACGTGCTGCCGGGGAACAATTATCATGTTTACGATATCCCGCTGTTCTGGGCGAACACGCAGGCGGATGTGGTGCGGCGCGTGCAGGCATGGGAACCGGCAAGCTGATTACCGAAAGCGCCGCCGAATTCGGCGAAGAGCTGCCCGATGGCGGAGTGTTGCTCGGGCTCGATCTCGGCACCAAAACCATCGGCACGGCGACCTGCGACGCAGGCTGGCGTTTCGCGACCAACGGCAAGACGCTGGGGCGCGGCAAATGGACCCGCGACAAGGCGGTGCTGGCCGAGTTGATCGGCGCGCGCGAAATCAAGGGCATCGTGCTCGGCCTGCCGCGCAACATGGACGGCAGCGAAGGCCCCCGCGCGCAGGCCAGCCGCGCCTTTGCCCGCAACTGCGCGGAAGCCTTCGAATTGCCGGTGCTGCTGTGGGATGAGCGATGGTCGACCCAGAGCGCCGAGGCTGCGCTTGTCGGACAGGATATGAGCCGCGCCAAACGCGCCAAGGCGATCGACAGCCACGCGGCGGCGGTGATCCTTCAAGGCGCGATCGACCGGCTTGCAGGCGGCGTAATCTAACCCGTCAAGGCAGCCCTGCGGCGGGTCGCCACCGCGGCGACCATCAGGCTGCCCGAACTCTCACCTTTGCGCCACAACGAGTCTTCACTCACCGGGTCTCCGGCCTGCGCTGCTCTCGCCTCGAAGCTCGCCAGCCGCAACCGCTCGCTCGGGTGGGTGCGCCCGACCCAGTCGGCGAAGTCGAGCGCATTCTCAGCCCCGCTTGCCACCGCCACGCGCAGGAAGGCTTCGGTCGCGTTCGGACTGAGCACGCGGCTCACTTCGCAGCGCTCCAGGTCAAAGCCGTATTGGTCGTACCAGCACTGCGCCGGGTCGAGATGCATCACGTTGAGCGAAACCGACAGGCTCTCGGCAGGCAATTGCGAATGCACATCGACATTCGCACGGTAGAGCATCAACTTCCCCTCGCTCAGCGCGGACCGCTCGACGAACCGCAGCGATGCGGGTTCACCCGCATAGCCGGCCACGGATCCGTAGTCGTACTCGAAATAGTCGCTGCGGTATCCCGGCCCGAGATAACCGCTCGTCAAGAACGAGAAGTTATGGTCGTGCGGAACGCCGTAGACGAAACTCGATGCCCCGCTGGTGCGAAAACACAGGTCGTGCTCGGCCGGCCAGATATTCGCCCGCAGAAAGACATTGCCTCTCACCGGGCTGAGAACGATTGCCTGCGGACCGAAACCGCTATCCACTTCGCCCTCGGTTCGGCCCGCCAGCCGGTCGATCAGCAGCTCCGCGAGGAATGTTCGGTTGTTTGTGAGCCGCTCCAGCCAGACAGCCGCCTCGATGGTGCTTTGAGGATCGCGCGGATCGAATTCGAGTTCCGCCAGAGCCTCGGCGCATTCGCCAAGCGAGCACGATTGGCGGGTGGAATTTTCGATAACGTCCGGCATTACGCGGCCTCCTTGCGATGCCGAGCAAGCTGCGGGTACGAGGCGACGAGTTGCCGCTCCAGACTGGATGCGGCGCGTGCCAGCCCCTCGTCGCCATTCGATCGGATTGTCCACAGCAAACGCATGCCGCGGACCGGATCGAGCGCGAGCGCCTGCCGCGCCGCTTCCCAGCGGACATCGCAATCTTCGCAGGCATCGAGCGCGCGCTGTTCTATGGCGCTCAGGGCAGTCGCCTCGCCCATCGCTCCGAGCACGGCGAGCGCCATAACTTTCTGGCTCGCACGCTTGTCGCCGCTGGTGGTTGCGAGCAGCGTGCCGTCGGCAAGGCTGAATTCGCGCGACGGCGCTGGCCGCTCGGGCGACCGGACAAGCTGGAGCAGCAAGAGGACGTCATCGACCGCTGCGATCTGACGGGCGGTCCCGGAGCCGGAAAGGGCGATGCAGTCACCTTCGCTCCAGTCGGTCTCGATTGTCTCGATCTCCGTAGCGCCCGTCGCGACGACCCGACGACGATGGATCGTTCCGCGAGCCGCGCCCGCCAGCACCAGCTCATGGCACTCACGGTCGGAGAACAAGACGCTGGCGGGGCCAGTTGCGGGCCGAGCGGCGCGGCGCTCGTAGGCGACGAGATTCAGCGAGGCGGCACCGGACCGCAGCAATTGCACGCTCGTGAAGCCGTCGGCACACCGGTAGACATGCGGCACTTCGCCCAGCGGCTCTGTTTCGAGCGCTTCTAGGAATGCCCCGATCCAGGCCTGGGCGAGCGAACGCCCCGTGGCCTGCTCCGTAATGGTCGCGCACAGGCGGGAGCAGTCGCCCAGGGGCGCCGCCTCCCCATACCGGTCGATTTCGGTAGCGAGTTCCTCGACCTCGGTCTTGCCCCGCCATGCAACGCTCGCCTCGCGCATTCTGGCCTGCACGCGGCGCTGCGCGAGCCTGTCGCTCCGCAACGCCGCAATGTCGGGATGCACATGCATCGGCTTGCACCCGCCTCAGGCGAGGATGGCCATTGAGCCTGTGTCGTAGACATAGACCATGACGGAGACGACGGAATCCTCGTAGGTCGCCCCCAGCTGCGTGGCGGAACCGAAGAGTCCCTGTGCGGTTTCGAGGCCCGGAAGCGATGCAAGATCGATTTTTGGAAGGTCCATTGCTGTTTCCCTTTTTGGAAGCGCAGCGGCGGAATTGCCGACCACGCAAACGGGAGACTGGCCGAGCCACGATCGCGCGAGAAATTAAATGATTGTAATGCAAGCCGCAGGATTCCAAGGGTCCGGGGCATGAGCAGCCCCCTCCCCCCGTTCGATCCCAGCGAGGCAGCGAAGTTTTTCTTTCGCCATGGCCACTCGGGCTGGCTTGGTCTCAGATACTCCGATCATGCCGACAACTGGGTCGAGCTCGAGCTTCCCTGGCGCGAGGGCCTGCTGGGGGAGGCCGACCGGCATGTGCTTGCCTCGGGACCGATCATCAGCCTGATGGACATGGCGAGCGGGATGTCGATCTGGCAGGCAAAGGGCACCTTCACTCCCATCGCGACGCTCGATCTGCGGGTGGATTACCAACGCCCGGCCCGCGAGCGCAGCGCCGTCTGGGGCCGGGTCGAATGCTACCGGATCACCCGCTCGGCCGCGTTCGTGCGCGGGATCGCACACGACGGCGACCGGAACGATCCGGTCGCCAATGTCGCCGGCGTGTTCATGACGATCGACCGCGATCCGAGGCAGGGGAAAGTTCCTTCGGACAGCGACGGAGAAGGCAGCCAGGCGGGGACCGGCGATGCATGATCTCGAATTGCCCGCCTATGCGCGCGCCCTCGGCATCAGCGTTTCCGGCGAAGAGGACGGCGTACCGATCCTGACGGTCGAATTCGGCCCTGCGGTCGAGGGGCGCCCGCAGCACTACCATGGCGGAGCGACAGCCGGCTTGCTGGAAAACGCAGGCTATGCGGCGCTGCGGGCACGCCTGATCGACGAAGGCCGCGAGGCGCAATTGAAGCCGGTCAACATCACGGTCCAGTACCTGTCGGCGGGCAAGGCGCAGCCGAGCTTCGCCAAGGGCCGGATCACCCGTCTCGGTCGGCGCAATGCCAATATCGCGGTCGAAGCCTGGCAAAAGGATCGCGACCGTCCGATTGCGACCGCGATCATGAACATCCTTATGGCCTGACGATTATCGTTCCGCTTCGCGCGGTTCGATCGCCAACCCGTTTTCATCGAGCCGGAATTCAAGCGGGAGCCCTTCGACTTCGGTGTTGAGGATCACGCCGTCGCCTTCGAAGCGGATCGTCGAGCCATTCTCGTCGAGCGGGATTTCCTGGCCTTCCTCGATATCGAAAGGCTGGACAGGGCCTTCGGGATCGGGCGATGCGCTCGGCTTGGGTGCGGGCAGTGCCAGTGCGCTGCGCATGAAATCCTTCCAGATGCGTGCGGGAAGGCCACCGCCTGTCACCCCGTTCAGAGGCGAATTGTCGTCATTGCCGACCCACACGCCGACCACCAGATCGCCGGCGTAGCCGACGAACAGCGCGTCGCGATAATTCTGGGTCGTGCCGGTCTTGCCGTAATTGGCGATCGGGAGCGTGGCCGCCCTTCCCGTTCCGCGATTGATCGCCGCCCGCAGCATCTGTTCAAGATCGGCGTGCGCGCGGCTCGATACGCTGTCCTCCGAGGTGGTAAGCCACTCCCACCAGCCCTGCTCCTCCTTGGGAAAGGCGTATGGCTTTACCGGGAAGGAATTCGCCGCAACGCCGGCATAGGCCGATGTCAGTTCGAGCAAGGTCATGCTCGATGTGCCGAGCGCCATGCTTGGATCGCCTTCGGGCAAGGGCGATGTCACGCCGAGCGATCGCGCGGTGCGGATGACGTTCTCGCTGCCGACCTCGTTGAACAGCCGCACTGCGGCGACGTTGCTGGAGGAGGCGAAAGCGTCCTCGAGCGTGATCGTGTCCGAATAGCGTTCGCGCGCATTCTTCGGGCGGTAGCTTCCGTTTTCGATAGCGGTGTTGGCGATGGTGTCATCCGGCTCCCATCCGGCCTCGAGCGCGGCGAGATAGACGAACAGCTTGAAGGTGGAACCGGGCTGCCTGCGGGCCTGCGTCGCGCGGTTGAACGGCGAGGCTGCGTAGTTCTTCCCGCCGACCATCGCCACGACCTCGCCGCTCGGGCGCATGGCGACCAGTGCGACCTGCGCATCGCCCAGCGCCGCGCGGCTCGTCACCCGGCCAGCAAGCGCCTGCAACCGGGCGTCTAGTGTGGTTTCGATGACCTGGCTCGAATAGCTCGTTTCCATGCCCTCGCGCGCCATCGGCAGCGCCCAGTCGGCGAAATAGGTGCCGGTCGGAAGATCGTCGCGGGTGCGCACATCGAGCCGCGGGGCGGGGAGCGCATCGGCTTCGGCTTGCGTCAGGTAGCCGACATCGACCATCGCTCCGACCACCAGGTCCATGCGCGCCTTGGCGCGGTCATAGTGCCGGGTCGGATTGTAGCGCGACGGTGCCTGCAACAGGCCCGCAAGCATCGCCGCCTGCTCGGGCCGGAGGTTTTCCGGCTGGCGGTAGAAATAGTGCAGGCTCGCCGCGCGCAGGCCGTACTGGTTGTCGCCGAAATAGGCGTTGGAAAGGTAACGCTCGAGGATCTCGTCCTTGGTCAGCCAGCTTTCGAGCCAGAACGCGATTAGCGCCTCGCGTGCCTTGCGGGTCAGCGTCTGGTCGGGAGTGAGAAAAGTGAACTTGGCGAGCTGCTGGGTGATCGTGCTGCCACCGCCAACGCCCGTCCATGCCGCACGTGCGATACCGCGAGGATCGACGCCCCAGTGCGAATAGAACCGCCGGTCCTCGATCGCGATGAAAGCTTCGACAACGTGCGGTGGAAGGTCGGCGACCTTGACCGGCTCGGCCACCACCGCACCGCTGCGCGCAATCGGAGTTCCGTCGCTGGCAAGCAGCGTAACCTGTGGCGGGGCGATCGGCTCGAGGCTCTTGGAAAGCGGCGCAGTGATGGCCAGCCACGCGACCAAAGCGATAAAGAGCATGATGATCGCCGCGACGAGGCGCACAGCCCACCAGCGCTTTCGGCGACCGCGATAATGCGCGGGCCTCCACCATGGAAGGCGCCGCCGTTCCTCGCGATCGATATGCGTATCAAGCTGCGAAAGCCGTTGATCCCAGGTTCCGAAATCCGGCGATGTGCGCGGTTGCCGAACCGGCTCGAAGTCGTCATCCGGATCATAGGGGCGTTGCGATTCGTAGAGCGCATAGAAGCCGCTCTCGCCGTTGCGGGCGTGATCCCCATCGGGACGCTTCAGGAATCGCGAGAACAGGCCCATGCAGGCTGTGTTATCAGACTATAACACCTGAACGCAAGCCGAACTGGCGGCCCGGACTCAGGTGCCCTGCGCCGCGCTTTCGGGCAGGTCTTCGTCGAACACGCGCTGGTAGTATTCGCTGACCAGCGTGCGCTCGGCCTCGTCGCATTTGTTGAGGAACGACAGGCGGAAGGCAAACCCGACCGAATTGAAGATCGCCGCATTCTGCGCCCAGGTGATGACAGTCCTCGGGCTCATCACGGTCGAGATATCGCCGTTCATGAAGCCCTGCCGGGTGAGGTCTGCGACCTTGACCATGTCGGCGATCAACTTGTCGTCGGTCTCGGGCGACTTCGATTTGACGATCGCCTGCTCGGTCTCCGCAGGCAGATAATTGAGCGCGACGACGATGTTCCAGCGGTCCATCTGCGCCTGGTTGATGGCTTGCGTGCCGTGATACAGGCCGCTGGTGTCGCCGAGGCCGACCGTGTTGGTCGTCGCAAACAGGCGGAACCACGGATTGGGCGTGATAACCCGGTTCTGGTCGAGCAGCGTCAGCCGGCCGTCGAATTCGAGCACCCGCTGGATCACGAACATCACGTCCGGGCGGCCCGCATCGTATTCGTCGAAGGTAAGCGCGACCGGGTGCTGCAACGCCCACGGCAGGATGCCTTCCTTAAACTCGGTAACCTGCAACCCGTCCTTGAGCACGATGGCATCGCGTCCGACCAGATCGATACGG
The DNA here is from genome assembly GCF_045363165.1 of Erythrobacter sp. GH1-10. Lineage (NCBI taxonomy): Bacteria > Pseudomonadati > Pseudomonadota > Alphaproteobacteria > Sphingomonadales > Erythrobacteraceae > Erythrobacter > Erythrobacter sp. GH1-10. The sequence goes on from NZ_JBJFLP010000001.1 coordinate 2,327,285, forward strand.
CTGATATGCGCATCGAGGTTCACGCGAATGCTCGGCCAGTTGAGGCGCGCGGCGACCTGTTCGACGTGAGTCGACTTACCGGTGCCGTGATAGCCTTGTATCATCACACGGCGATTGTGCGCGAAGCCTGCCAGAATCGCGAGCGTCGTGTCCGGATCGAACACATAGCTCTTGTCGATATCCGGCACGTGGTCGTCGCGCACACTGAAGGACGGAACCTGCCAATCGACATCGATGCCGAAAGTGTCGCGGACATCGACCGTGCTATCGGGCGATTCGAGGACGGTCTGGTTGGAGGGGTTGAATGATTTGTCTGTCATGTCGTTCATCGGGGACACGGGTTAGAGGGCGATTGACGACCCTGCAAGCCGAACCGTCTAGCAAATTTGCGGAGACCCGGTGGAACCGGTGTGGTTCATTGCGCGGGAACCCGGAGATCCGACAGATGACCGCGCTTGATCCAGAGGCGCGCTCCGTTCTGTCCCGCCTTCACTGCAAGCGACTTGCCTGCGGGCCATCGTAGCCAGTCGCTGCGCCCGAGAGCTTCGCCATCATGCTCGATCTCGCCGGTCAGGACGAGGATTTCGATTCCACCCTTATCCGCCAGAGTATATTCGGAGCCCGGCTGCCAGTCTTCGATAGAAACATGCTCGTAATCGCGCGCGGCAAGCACGGCACTGCGCACGCCGGGACGCTCCGGCAGCGGTTTGGTTTCGAGACTGCCCAGATCGACAGCGAATTGCTCGGTGTCGCCGTCCTGAAACTGCCAGAGCTTTACAAAGATGGTGCAGCCTGGCCCCGAACGCGGGACGTGATGGGTTCCGATCGGATTGCGAACATAGGTCCCGGCCGGATAGTCGCCATGCTCGTCCTGGAATACACCGTCGAGCACGATGAATTCCTCGCCGCCCGAATGGGTGTGTTCGGAGAACGAAGACCCTTCGGCATAGCGTACAATGCTGGTCGCCCGAGCGACTTCCTCGCCGATGCGATCGAGCATGCGCCGGTCCACCCCCGCCATTGGCGAAGGTGTCCAATCGAGTTGGTCCGTCCGGACTACCACGGGCTCATCGAAACGCGCGTTGATCTCCATGCGCAACACATGGGAACGATCGCGTGACAATTAAGGCGCATGGCGCTCGAATTATTCGATTTCAGTGATTACATTGACCTCATGGCCGATCCGATCGAAACCCTGCGCATGAAACTTGTCGAGCAGGTGCGCGGCGTTTTCAACGATACTTCGAACGGCCAAAAACCGGTGCCCCCATCGGACGAGGCGCTGTTCGAGCGCGATACGCCGATCCGCATGGTCCACGCCGATCTCGTGGGCATGATGACCGGAGGCATCCGCGGGCTGTTGCTGCAGATGCTCCACCCGCATGCGCTGCAGGGCGTGCTCGACCATTCCAACTTCCGCGAGGACATGCATGGGCGGTTGCGTCGCACGGCGCGGTTCATTGCGGTCACGACATTCGGCCACCGCGACGAGGCGATGAAAGCCATCGAGCGGGTCAACCGTATTCACGCCAAGGTCGGCGGAACCCTGCCCGATGGCGCGCCTTACAACGCGACCAATCCGCGCACTCTTGCGTGGGTGCATGTCACCGAAGCGCAAAGCTTCCTCGCGGGATATCTGCGCCATGTCCGTCCTGACATGCCCTATGCCGACCGCGACGAATACTATCGCCAGTTCGCGGTGATCGCCCGCGCACTCGGGGCCGACCCGGTGCCCGAAACCGTGAATGAGGCCGACGCGATCTTCCGAGAACTTCGTCACGACCTGAAGACCTCGCCCGCAGCGCGCGAGGTCGCGCAGCTGGTGCTGAGCCAGCGCCCCAAGGGCACGCCGCCCGCGCTCCAGACCATGATCGGGGCAGAGGCAGTGGCAATGCTGCCCGACTGGGCACGCTCGATGCTGCGGCTACAGCGGCCGGTGTTGACCGCTCTCCCCGCGCGCGCGGCGACCTGGGGCGTCGGCCGCACGCTCCGCTGGGCGTTTCGCCAGAATTGACGCGCCTTCGCCACATTCGCGCGGCAAAAGGCAAGACGGATTGGGAGGAGAAAGCCAATGTATGTGATGGGAGCCGTGTTGGCCGTGCCCGAGGATCGCAGGGACGAATACCTCGAAATGGCGCGCTGGATGGGAGACATGTTTCGCGAATTCGGTGCGCTGGAAGTGACCGAGAACTGGGAGAATGACGTGCCCGATGGCGAGCACACCGACTTCCGCCGCGCGGTTGCTGCCAAGCCGGGCGAGAAAATCGTCTTCTCTTGGATCGTCTGGCCCGACAAGGAGACGCACGACTCCGCGCACGAGAAGATGATGCAGGACGAACGGATGCAGGAAATGCCTTCCGACATGCCCTTCGACGGCAAGCGCATGATCTTCGGCACGTTCGACAATATCTACGCCAACGGACGTTGAGGGAGGACGCAGCATGGCCGAATTCACATTCTACACGGTGGCGATGAGCCGCGGGCAGATCTCGCGCTGGGCGCTGCACGAAGCGGGTGCAGATTACGATCACGTGGTCATGGACTGGGATACGCGGCCCCAAGAGTTCCGGGACATCAATCCGATGAACAAGGTCCCCGCACTGGTCCATCATCTCGGGGGCAAGGATCTGGTCGTTACCGAAGCGGCGGCGATCAACCACTACCTCGCCGAAACCCATCCCGATGTCGGACTGCTGCCCGAAGCGGAGGAGATGGCGCCCTATTTCCGCTGGCTGTTCTTCGCGGCCGGTCCGCTCGAGCAAGCCGTGGTCGGCAAGGCGATGGGATGGGAAGTGCCCGCCGACAAGACCGGCATGGCCGGGTTCGGCTCGCTCGAACTGGCTCTCGGGGCGATCGAAAGATGGCTGAAAGCAAATGATTTCGTGGCCGGCAACAGGTTCACGATGGCCGATACCTATGTCGGCAGCCAGTTCATCTGGGGCCTTCGCTTCGGCTCGATTCCCGAAACGCCGACATTCAGGGCCTATGTCGACCGGCTGACAGCACGCCCCGCCTACGCCGCGGCAAACGCCATCGATGCACGGCTGATCGAGGCAGCACAAGCTTAAGCGATCGCCCTGCTCTTGCGCAGCAGCTGATAGGCTTCGACGACCTTGTTCAGGCGCGCCTCGTGCCGGCGATCGCCGCCGTTCCGGTCGGGGTGGTATCGCCTGACGAGTTCGGAATATCGCCGCCTCAATCGCCGTTTGTCGGTGTTGCTGCCCAAGCCCATCGTCTCCAGAGCTTCCGCCTCCTCGCGCGAGAAACGTCCGTCCATCGCCATCCGCGCGGTCCGCTCGGCGCGGGTGCGAATGCCGTTCGCTCGGGCCGAGATCGCATCGAGCGGATCGTCGAAATCGCTCCAGCGCGGCATCCCGTCGATCACGGCGCGCGGCGAAAAGGCCGGGCTTTCGGTGCGCCATCCGCTGGCGGGCGATTGCGCGGCAAGGATTTCCTCGGCGCTCATCCCTTCAAACCAGTCATACCCGGCATTAAATTCGCGCACGTGATCAAGGCAGAACCAGCGCCACTCGCCCGGCCCGTCGAACCCGCTGGGGCGATAGCCCGGCGCGCGGAATTCGCCCGCTTCGCGGCAGGTCGGGTGTTCGCAGACCCGCTCGTCGGTTTCATGACGGCCATGGAACTTGGTGGAAGCCATAAGGGTTGAGAATGGTGACTGAAACCGCGATTGCCAACATTGCAAAAAGGGAAAGAGTCTGAATGACCGGAACAATCGCAGAGGAAATGGAGCGGCTGCTGACCGAGCGTTTTGCGCCGACCAAGCTCGACATCATCAACGACAGCGCGCACCACGCCGGCCATTCGGGCGACGACGGATCGGGCGAGTCGCATTTCACCGTGGTGATCGAGGCCGCCGAATTCTCCGACATGAACCGCCTTGCGCGGCAGCGCGCGGTAATCGCGGCGCTGGGAGATATCGTCGGCGAGCGCGTCCACGCGGTCGCGATCAAGGCCAGCGCACCGGCCTGATGGTCGAACTCAACCCCACCCTGCGCCTGCGCCGTTCGTCCCGCATCATCGTGCTCGACCCGCAGCCGCGCGCGCTGATGTTTCGGTTCGACATTGCGGGTCGCCAGCCATTCTGGGCAACCGCCGGCGGAGAATGCGATCCGGGCGAAAGTTTCGAGGACGCCGCGCGCCGAGAGCTGTTCGAGGAGACAGGGATCAAGGCCGATCCCGGGTGCCAGATTGCCCGAACCACACCCGAATTCGTCACTCCCGAAGGCGAACCGGTGCAGGCCGACGAACGCTATTTCATCATCCGCGTGAACGAAACGCAGATCGACACAACCCGCCACACCGCGCTCGAACAACAGGTCATGACGGAGCACCGCTGGTTCGCGCTCGGCGAGCTTTCGAGCTGGCATGAGACCCTCTTTCCCGAGAACCTCGCACGAATGATCGAAAGGCATGCCCAATGATCACGCAGACCATCACTCCCGTAACGCACGATCTCGGCCAGTTCGAGGTGCGCCGCGTCCTTCCATCGCGCGAGCGCACGATGGTCGGTCCGTTTATCTTCGTCGACGAATTCGGCCCCGGCGAACTGAGCGGCGACGGCATGGCAGTCCGCCCGCATCCGCATATCAACCTCGCGACCGTCACCTGGCTGTTCGAGGGCGCAATCGACCACCGCGACAGCCTTGGCAGCTATGCGACAATCCGCCCCGGACAGGTCAACCTGATGACTGCGGGCAAAGGCATCGTTCACTCGGAGCGCAGCCCCATGGGCGAACTTGCGACCAATCCCGGCATGTTCGGAATGCAGACCTGGCTCGCGCTGCCCGACGGGCAGGAAGAGATCGATCCGGCTTTCGAGGCGGTCACCGACCTCCCTGTCATTGAGGACCGGTGCGCCAAGGCCTGGGTCATCATGGGAGAATTGTGGGGCAAGCGAGCGCCGACCACGACCTACGCCGACACGATCTACGCAGAAATCGTGCTCGCCGCGACCGGGGCCCTGCCGCTCGATGCGGGCGCCGACGAGCGCGCGGTGATGCTGGTGAGCGGCGAGGCGAGCGTCGATGGCATCGCGCTCGAACTTTATAAGCTCGCCGTGCTCGCACCGGGCAAGACCATGACCCTTTCGAGCGAACGCGGCGGTCGCGTGATGTTGCTCGGCGGGGAGGCGTTCGCGACGAAACGGCACGTTTTCTGGAATTTCGTCAGCTCCGATCGCGACCGCATCGTGCAGGCAAAGGAAGACTGGCAGCAGGGCCGTTTCCCGATCGTCCCGGGGGACGAGGAGGAATTTATTCCCTTGCCCGACAAGCCCAAGACCGTCAGCTATCCCTGAGACGGAATTTGGGGAGAGAGACATGGATTACACAGGCAAGACCGTCTGGATCACCGGCGCGTCTTCGGGTATCGGCGCTGCGCTGGCGCGCGATGCAGCTTCGCGCGGCGCAAATGTGGTGCTTTCCGGGCGCGACGAGGCGCGGCTCGCGGAAGTCGCAGCCGATTGCGGCGAGACCCTGATCCTTCCCTTCGACGTACGCGACGACGCGGCCCTCGCCGATGCCACGGCCAAAGCGATCGCGTGGAAGGGAGGCGTGGATCTGGCTTTCGCCAACGCCGGCGTATCGCAGCGCAGCCGCGCGCTCAAAACGGACATGCAGGTCTATCGCGATATCATCGATATCGACCTCACCGCGCAGATCGCTTTCTCCCAAGGGCTGATCGGCCATATGGTCGAGCGCGGCTCGGGCGGTCTCGCATTCATCTCTTCGATCGCGGGCAAGGTCGGCGTGCCGATGCGCACTGCCTATTGCGCGGTCAAATTCGGCCTTGCAGGTTACGGTGATTCGCTGCGCGCCGAGCTCTCACAGTCCGGTGTCAGCGTACATGTCATCTATCCCGGCTCGGTTGCGACCGATGTCGCACGCAACGCTCTGGTTGGCGACGGTACGAAGAGAGGACGATCGGACAAGGTGATCGACGAGGGCATCCCGGTCGCCGATGCCGCCAAAACGATGCTCGACGCAATCGCCGCGGACGAACGCGAGATCATCGTTGCGCGGGGCATGGAAGAACAAATGGGTGAAATGCGGCGCACGCCCGATGCGCTGTTCGAACAGGTCGCCGCGATGGTCGCGGCGGGCTACATGGAAAAGATGGAAGAGAAAGATTGAGCCGAATGGAACAGAAGCGCATCGAACTGGCCAACGGAATCCATCTCGATGTGGTCGATGAAGGCCCAACCGATGCCCCTGTGCTGATCTTCCTACACGGCTTTCCCGAAAGCCACCGCACGTGGCGGCACCAGATCCCGCATTTTTCGGGCGTGTTTCGTTGCATCGCGCCAGACATGCGCGGCTATCGTGGATCGTCGAAGCCGCAGGACGTGGACGCTTACACGCCAGACAAGCTGATTGGCGACGTGTTCCTGCTGGCCGATGCGCTCGGGATCTCCAAATTCACAATCGTCGGACACGACTGGGGCGGAGCCATCGCCTGGGGCGTTGCCTTGGCAGGCCAGCATTCGCGGGTCGAGCGGGCGGTTCTGGCCAACGCGCCACACCCGGCAATCTTCCCGAAACTGCTTTACACCAGCCAGAGCCAGCGCGCGGCGAGCCAGTATATGCGCGGCTTTCGCGACAGGGCGAACGATGCGCTGGTCAGGGAACGCGGCCTGACCGGCATTCTCCTGAAGGAAGTCCGGTGGGATCGACCCGGCGCTATGGAGCCCGAAGAACGCGAAGCGTTGCTGCAAGACTGGCAAGACCGCGACGCCGCGTTCGGAATGCTGAACTATTATCGCGCAAGCCCTGTCGACGTGCCGCCGATGGACGCACCATTCGAAATCCCCGATGACTATTCTCCTCCGGACCTGCCCAAGCTGACCATCCCGACACTCGTCATTTGGGCGATGGATGATATCGCCTTGCCCCCGGAAAATCTCGAGGGAATGGATGAACTGGTAGACCCGCTCACCATCGTGCAGGTCCCCGATTGCGGCCATTTCGTCCCTTGGGAGGCCCCCGATGCGTTCAACGCCGCGATGGAGAAGTTCCTCAACGGCTAGTCCGAAGGCTTAACCGCCGATCCACTCGACCCATGCACCGTGAGGATGCGCGAAACTGAGCAGCGTCGTTTCACCGTCGCGGTCGCCGCCATTCCAGTATCGCACCTTGAGTTCATGCCGGAAGGTGTCGGGATCGGTTTCGAGCGCAACCCAGGCGAGCGGCCGCACGGACGTCGCGGCGTTCCCCGCCAGTTCCATCGCCTCGGTGATGGCCTGCTGCGTTGCGGGTGGCATGTATTGCCACATGATCGAATGGAACATCGCGCGCGTCGTCCCCTCGGACTGAGGCTGCGCGAGGAATTGAGAAACGAAACCGCCCGCATCCTGCTTCACGAGGTCGGGTGGATCGTCGCCGGCAAGTTGGATTGCCGCGTCGATCCGCGCCATTCGACCGGGCGCATCCGGCCAGACATAGCTCTTCAATTTGAGCGCACTTGCGGGGTCCGAGAGGTCGATCGGAGCGACATCGCAGCCTTTCACGGAGACAATCTCGAAATCTGCCGGAGGCGCCGGCGGTGAAGCGTCGCCCCGCCATTCGGGCTCGATCCGCATCGGCGAAGCTGGCGGACCAACCTCGGTTTCGCCCAGCTTGAAACGATAGCGATCCAGCATCGTGTTGACCCCGGCGCTCGCGCCCAGTTCGAACAGCTCGAACTTCGGCGCCACCCGCTGCGCGAGCCACAACAAACCCGCCATGATGCTCGCGGCGCGACCGGCTTCGTTGGTTTGCGGCGGCCCGTCGAGCCACGGAAGCAGAAGATGGTCGTAAGTTTCGACCAGTTCGCACACCAGCTTGTCGACCTGCCCCTGGTCGCTGATTTGTCCGGAATAGACCCGCGCGAGCCGGTCGTCTTCGCCCGACAAAAGCAAGTGATGCAATCCGCCCGTCATCCGTAGCGGCATCGCATCCTTCAGTGTGAGCCCTTCCCACGCGGCAATTCGCCGGCCGGTGGCCGTGTCGCTTTCGCGCACTTTGGCGAGCGCGCGGATCACCCGGGCGGTGCACGGCGCGCCGTTTTCCTCGGCATGGGTCGCCTGCCAGTCTAGCGCCCTGGTAAACTCTTCGATCGCCATGATGTTGTCGCCCGTCATCAAGTCCCCTTTTCATTGCCCTTTCACCGCCGAGTGCCTATTTGCCGCCCGCAATGACCACCGACCAGGCCAATGAAACATTCGGGCAGCTGACCTTCGCTGTCCCCAAGGGACGCATTCTCGACGAAGCGCTGCCTGTGATGGCGCGCGCGGGCGTGGTGCCCGAAGAGGCGTTTCACGACAAGGCCAACCGCTCGCTTTCGTTCGACACGACCCGCGACGACATGCGGCTGATCCGCGTGCGCGCGTTCGACGTGGCAACCTTCGTGGCGCATGGCGCGGCGCAAATCGGGATCGTCGGCTCGGACGTCATCGAGGAATTCGACTACGCCGATCTCTATGCGCCGGTCGATCTCGATATCGGCCACTGCCGGCTTTCGGTCGCGCGTCTGAAAGACGATACCGAGAAACGCTCCGGGGTCAGCCACCTGCGGGTCGCTACGAAGTACCCAAACCTCACGCGCAGGCATTTCGAGGCAGCGGGCATCCAGGCCGAATGCGTAAAGCTGAACGGCGCGATGGAACTCGCACCCTCACTCGGGCTTGCTCGGCAGATCGTCGATCTCGTTTCGACGGGCACAACCTTGAAGCAAAACGGTTTGGTCGAGGTGAGCCGTATCATCGACATTTCCGCCCGCCTGATCGTCAACCGCGCGGCGCTCAAGCAGGACCCGCGCGTAGCCGAATTGGTCGCAGCGTTCCGGGCCGATGCCGAAGCGCGGGCAAGGGACGCGGCGTAATGCAGACGCTTACGAGCCTCGACCCCGATTTCGAAAAGGACTTCTCTCGTCTGGTCAATGCGCGGCGCGAGTCCGATGTCGATGTCGCGGGACGGGTGACGGGCATCCTGAACGAAGTGAAGAACCGCGGCGACGATGCACTGGTCGAATACAGTCAGCGCTTCGATGATTACACGCTCGCAGCGGAGAGCGATTGGGTCATCACGCCCGAAAGCTGCAAGCAGGCGTATGACGAGTTGGGGGCCGAGTTGCGCGATGCGCTGGAACTCGCGGCAGACCGCATCCGCGCGTATCATCAGGCGCAGCTTCCCGAGGATCGCGACTACACCGACGATGCGGGAGTACGCCTCGGCGCGATCTGGCGTCCGGTCGATGCCGCAGGGCTTTACGTGCCCGGAGGCCGCGCGGCATATCCCTCCTCGCTGCTGATGAACGCTATCCCCGCCAGGGTGGCGGGAGTCGAGCGACTGGTGGTCGTGACACCGACACCCAAGGGCAATTCCAACCCGCTGGTGCTCGCTGCGGCGCATATTGCCGGTGTCGACGAGATCTGGCGCGTCGGCGGAGCGCAAGCGATCGGCGCGCTCGCCTATGGCACAGAGCGGATCAGGTCGGTCGATGTCATCACCGGCCCGGGTAACGCCTATGTCGCCGAGGCCAAGCGCCAGCTGTTCGGCGTGGTCGGGATCGATATGGTCGCAGGTCCTTCCGAAATCCTCGTGATCGCCGATGGCAAGAACGATCCCGACTGGATCGCCGCCGACCTGCTCTCTCAGGCCGAACACGATCCGACCTCGCAATCGATCCTGATCACAGACGATGCCGGGTTCGGCGCTCTGGTCAGCGATTGCATCGATCTGCAATTGAGCCAACTCGCTACCGGCAAGGTCGCCAAGGCCAGCTGGGACGCCCACGGAGCCATCATCGTGGTCAACGACCTCGAAGCCGAAGCGCCCGCGCTCGCCAACCGTCTCGCCGCCGAGCATATCGAACTCGCGGTCGACGATCCCGAACCGTTCCTCCGCTCGGTCCGCCATGCAGGCAGCGTCTTCCTCGGTCGGATGACCCCTGAAGCGGTCGGCGATTATGTCGCGGGGCCGAACCACGTCTTGCCGACCGGCCGGCGCGCGCGGTTCTCGAGCGGCTTGTCGGTGCTCGACTTCATGAAACGCACCAGCTTCCTTGGCCTCGACGAGACATCCTTCCCCAAGATCGGACCGGCGGCCGCAGCGCTCGCGCATGCGGAGGGCCTGCCCGCACATGCCAAATCCGTAGAGCTTCGCATCAAATGAACAGCCCCGCCCGATCCCAGGCCCGCTCGACCGCGCGCCTTGCCGCCGTCCAGGCATTGTACCAGCAGCAAATGGAGGGCACTGCGCTCAACAAGCTGCTGAATGAATTTCACCAGCATCGCCTCGGCCGCGAGGTGGATGACGAGGACCACGAAGGCGAAGTCTTCGCAGATGCCGAAGTCGACTTCTTCGACGACATCGTGCGCGGCGTCGACGCGCGGCGCGACGAAATCGACGCCCTGCTGGTTGCCAAACTGGCGCAGGGCTGGACGCTCGCACGGCTCGACAAGACCATGCTGCAGGTACTGCGCGGCGGAACCTACGAATTGATCGCGCGTGCCGATGTCCCGACCGCAACGGCAATCAGCGAATATGTCGATGTCGCCAAGGCGTTCTTCGACGATCGCGAGGCGAAGTTCGTCAACGGCATTCTCGATGCCGTGTCCAGGGATGTGCGCTCCTGAGTTCGCGCGTGGCCCTCGCACGTGTTAGGGCCTGAATTATGATGACCGAACGCGAGTTTCTGGCGGCACTTCGAACCTTGCCGCTGCACACAGGCTCGCGCGGGCTCGAGGATGACTGCGCGCTGATCGAGATCGGCGGAGAAACGCTCGTCTTCAATCATGACATGATGGCCGAAGACACGCATTTCCGGCGGAACGCGGACCTTGCCGACGTCGCCTGGAAGCTGGTGGCGATCAACCTTTCCGATCTGGCATCCAAAGGGGCGAAACCAGTCGGGGTTCTGCTGGGCCATTCGCTTGGCGGCAACGACCAGCGATTTGTCGAAGGGCTACGCGAAGTGCTCGCGGCCTACGACGTGCCGCTGATGGGAGGCGACACGATCGCCGCGACCGGCGCGAGCACATACAGCCTGACAGCCATCGGAAAAGCGACCTCCGCGCCGGTACCGTCACGCGGCGGGGCGGAGGCAGGCCACTCGGTTTTCGCAACCGGCTCTTTCGGACGCGCCATGCTCGGTTTCGAAGGCGATCCCGCCCACGTCGCAGCCTTCAATCGCCCTCGACCGCGGATCGAAGAGGGCCTCGCACTGGCCTCTCTGGTCGGCGGCATGATGGACGTATCCGACGGATTGCTGCTCGATGCCTTCCGCATGGCGCAGGCAAGCAAGGTGACGATCGCCATCGAAAGCGCGGCCGTTCCCGTGGCCGCGCCGGACCGCAGGACCGAGTGCATGCAATGGGGCGACGACTACGAGTTGCTCTTTACGCTTCCGGACGGGATCGTTCCTCCGGTCGAGGCGACTATGATCGGAACGGTCGAACCGCAAGGCTTCGTCCCGCTCTTCGTCGATGGGGAGCCGGTCGCTAACCCCGAAGGCCTTGGCTACCAGCACGGTTGAGCGCGCCATAGCGCAGATACCCTCCCGAAAATTGGTGAAACGGGCGTTTCACCGCCTGTTTCGGGCTTGTCAGTCGCCCTCAAGCCCCTATGACTGTGCGCCCTTGCGCCGCAAAACATAAGCGGGATCTTAAACAGGCGCATTTCCCAAACATTTTTCCGCGTCACGAGAGGGGATAATTCGTGAACCTTATTCTTATTTCTATCGGGCTGGGACTGCTCGCCGTGATCTACGGCGTGGTCACCCGCGCCCAGGTGCTCGCGCAGAGCACCGGCAACGCCAAGATGCAGGAAATCGCCGGCGCCATTCAGGAGGGCGCGCAGGCTTACCTCAAGCGCCAGTACACCACCATCGCCATCGTCGGCGTGGTCGTCGCGATCATCGTCGCGGTCTTCCTCGGCGTTGTTCCGGCGGTTGGCTTCGTGCTTGGCGCGGTGCTGTCGGGCGTCGCGGGCTTCATCGGCATGAACATCTCGGTGCAGTCGAACGTGCGCACTGCGGCAGCGGCTGAAAAAGGCCTGCAGGAAGGCCTCACTCTGGCGTTTCGCGCGGGCGCGATCACCGGCATGCTGGTGGCCGGACTCGCGCTGCTCGCCATTGCCGTGTTCTTCTACGTCATGGTCGGTCCGATGGGCCTCACCGCCAGCGACCGCACCGTAATCGACGGCCTCGTCGGCCTCGCCTTCGGCGCTTCGCTTATCTCGATCTTCGCGCGTCTGGGCGGCGGTATCTTTACCAAGGCCGCAGACGTCGGCGCCGACCTCGTCGGCAAGGTCGAGGCGGGCATCCCCGAAGACGACCCCCGCAACCCCGCCACCATCGCCGACAATGTGGGCGACAACGTGGGTGACTGTGCGGGCATGGCCGCCGACCTGTTCGAGACTTATGTCGTGACCGTCGGTGCCACCATGGTGCTGACCGCTCTGCTGCTGACCTCGCTCGACGCGCTGCTGCTGCCGCTGATGGCGCTGCCGCTGCTGATCGGCGGGGCGTGCATCGTGACCTCGATCATCGGCACTTACTTCGTCCGCCTTGGTGGCGGCACGAACGTGATGGGCGCAATGTACAAGGGCTTCCTTGTCACCGCTATCCTCGCGATCCCGCTGATCTACCTCGTCACGCAATATGCGCTCGGCACTGTGGGCACGGACATGAACACCGTAATCAACCCGGGCCTCGGCATGGTCGAGTTTACCGGCATGGACCTGTTCCTGTGCTCGCTGATCGGTCTCGCGCTGACGGGCATCATCATCTGGATCACCGAGTACTACACCGGCACGGGTTTCCGCCCGGTGCGCTCGATCGCCAAAGCTTCGGAAACGGGCCACGGCACCAACGTGATCCAGGGCCTCGCCATCAGCCTTGAATCGACAGCGCTGCCGACACTGGTCATTATCGCCGCCATCATCGGCGCATACCAGCTGGCCGGCCTGCTCGGCCTCGCTTTCGGTGCGACCGCGATGCTGGCGCTGGCCGGTATGGTCGTCGCCCTCGACGCCTATGGCCCGGTGACCGATAACGCCGGCGGCATCGCCGAAATGGCGGGTCTCGACGAGAGCGTGCGTGAGAAGACCGATCTGCTCGACGCGGTCGGCAACACCACCAAGGCCGTGACCAAGGGTTATGCGATCGGTTCGGCCGGCCTTGCCGCGCTGGTGCTGTTCGCCGCTTACACCACCGACCTCCGGGTGTTCTTCCCGACCTTCCTCGACGGTGATCTTACCAACGGCGAAGTCTCGTTCAGTCTCGAGAACCCCTATGTGATCGTCGGCCTGCTACTCGGCGCGCTGCTCCCGTACCTGTTCGGTGCGATGGGCATGACCGCCGTGGGCCGCGCCGCCGGTGACGTGGTGAAGGACGTGCGCGAGCAGTTCGCGGGTGACCCGGGCATCATGGAAGGCACCAGCAAGCCTAACTATGCCCGCACGGTCGACCTCGTGACCAAGGCCGCGATCAAGGAAATGATCGTCCCGTCGCTGCTTCCGGTGCTCGCTCCGGTGGTGGTGTATTTCGGCATCTTCTTCATTGCGGGCCAGGCCAACGCCTTTGCCGCACTCGGCGCACTGCTGCTCGGCGTGATCGTCGGCGGCCTGTTCGTCGCGCTTTCCATGACCGCCGGTGGCGGCGCGTGGGACAATGCGAAGAAGTACATCGAAGACGGCAATCACGGCGGCAAGGGCTCGGAAGCTCACAAGGCTGCCGTGACCGGCGACACCGTGGGCGATCCTTACAAGGACACTGCGGGACCGGCCGTGAACCCGATGATCAAGATCACCAACATCGTGGCGCTGCTGCTGCTCGCCGCGCTGGCTGGCGGGGCGCATTGATTTTGAGGAAGGCGGCCCATCCGGGCCGCCTCCTCCTCGCTTCGCTGCGGGCGGGCAGTCGCCCTTGCGGTTGCTGAAGCAACCGGGATCAATAAGACCACTCAATTGATTTGACCCCGTCCGGAGCGATCCGGGCGGGGTTAATCTTTGGGCTTTACAGAGGCAGCCCAGCCACCCGCGCCCTCCACCCTTCCGCCCGGATGGTATCCAGGTAGGCTCCGGGCGGAAGGGTGGAGGGCGCGGGTGGCTTGGTAACCTTTCACGAATGCACGTCCAGATTTTGGACAGCGCCCGCACGGCAGAAGCATTGTTAACCGGGCAATGGCATGTGCTCTCATGGCGCGCGACCCTGTGCGCTGCAGGAGGGCAAATGCGATGGATCTGGCGGGAACGCCCGACCTGAAAAAACTGACCGAGCGCGCGGATGGCGAGATCGGCCTGCCCGCGAGCATACGCGCGCTCACCGTGGCCGAGGCGAAAGACCCCGAATTCCTGGCCGCGTGGACGAAGCTCGCCGATCGGGCGAGCGAACCCAATCCCTTCTACGAACCCTGGTTTCTGCTTCCTTCGCTCGAAGCCTTTGCGCGTAGCGATCGACGCATCGCCCTCATCGCCTGCTGCGGAGATGGCGCGCTGACCGGGCTGATACCCGTTGGACGCACGCGCAACTATTACGGACATCCCGTGCCAAATGTCGCCGGGTGGCTCCACGACAACGCCTTCTACGGCGCGCCGCTGGTCGAAGCCGGGCATGAGCTTCGATTCTGGACGACGCTGCTTGAACATCTCGATCGGGAACCCGGCCTCGCCCTCTTCCTCCATCTCGCACATCTCGATGCCGATGGACCGCTCAACGTCGCGCTCGAAGCTGTCCTCCACGGCTCGGGACGCGAACATGCGATCGCGCATCGGCTCGATCGTGCAATGCTGCGCTCGCCGCTGTCACCTGCCGACTATCTCGCGCAGTCGCTCAGCAAGAAGCACAGCAAGGAATTGCGCCGCCAGCGCCGCCGCCTGGCGGAACAAGGCGAGCTGACGCTGGAGCGCCGCGACGATGCCTTCGCGCTGGACGAGTGGATTGCCGAGTTTCTCGCGCTCGAAGCGGCCGGGTGGAAGGGGGAAGCCGCCTCATCGCTCGCCGATACCACCGAAACGCGCAGTTTCTTCACCGGTGTCATGCGGGGTGCGGCCAAGGCCGGAAAGCTCGACCGGCTGGCTCTCAGGCTCGACCGAAAACCGATCGCCATGCTCGCAAGCTTTGTCGCATCGCCGGGCTGCTACAGCTTCAAGACCGCCTTCGACGAGAGCTACGCCGCGCATTCGCCCGGCATGCAGTTGCAGATCGAGAACCTCGCCACTCTCGATCGGCCGGGCATCGCCTGGTCGGACAGCTGCGCCGCCGAAGGACATCCCATGATCGACCGGCTCTGGACCGAACGCCGCACGCTGGTCAGCCGAAATATCGCTATCGGAGGATCGCTGCGCCGCGCTGCGTTCCGCCAGCTTACGGCCCTCGCAACTCGCCGGAGAAGCCAATCATGAACGCCCCTACCCACCACTGGGAGGCCAAATCTGCGCCGTGCACTTTCGGTCCTGACTCGCGCGACAGTTTCGGACGGCATTACCCGGAGCAGCCGCACACCTTGCGCCACGGTCTCGATCGGCACCCCTTGCTCGAAATCGGCGCATTGGCCGACCTCGCGGAGCAGCTTCCGGAAACGAGCGTCGAATACAATCGTGGCGATCTTCCGATCGGCATCGATGGAAAGCCCGAGGCCACCGGGCTGGCAATCGGCGACACGATCCGCCGGGTGCACGAGACCAATAGCTGGGCGGCGCTGAAAAACGTCGAGCAAGTTCCGGCCTACCGCGCCCTGCTGACCGACCTGCTCGGCGAGTTGCGGGCGGAAATCGAGGCCGCGACGGGCGAACTGCTGACGCCTCAGGCGTTCATCTTCATCTCGAGCCCAAACGCCGTCACACCCTACCACTTCGACCCTGAGTACAACATCCTGCTCCAGATCGCAGGTTCGAAGGTGATGACCCAGTTCCCCGCCGGGGATCCGCGCTTCGCACCCGACGCGATGCACGAAAGCTATCACATGGGCGGGCCGCGCGAACTGCGCTGGGACGATGCTTTCGCCGAAGAGGGGACCCGCTTCGCGCTCGGATCCGGCGATGCCCTCTACGTGCCGGTCATGGCTCCACACTTCGTCGAGAATGGGCCGGAAAGTTCGATCTCGCTGTCGATCACCTGGCGCAGCGAATGGAGCTATGCCGAGGCGGGGGCGCGGTGTTTCAACGCGCTGCTGCGGCGTGCCGGCATAGTGCCTAAGCCCCCGCGCCGCTGGCCGGGCGACAACCGCCCCAAGGATATCGGCTTCCGCGCCTATCGCCGCGTGTTTGGTGCGCCAGCACCCCATGGGCATCCATGAACGCTCCTTTTGCCATCGCTGAGGCCAGTGCGGCCGACCTCACTGGAACTGCCGATCTTCCGCAGCGCGGTTTTTTCCGCTCGGCGTGGTTCCGCTCGGGCAAAGAGCCTGCCTGCAAAGTGGTAACGGCTCGCAATGCTCATGGAGTTCCGCTCGCCACTTTCCCACTGCGTCGCAAGCCAATCGGGCCACTCGCTATCAATGAGGTTGCCGGAGCCTACTGGCCGTTTCGCGGCGTCCCCGTCGATGCCTCCTGCGGCGCGAACGAATTGACCGATGCGATGCGCCAATCCGCTGTCGCGCGGGAACTCGGCAAAGTCTGGCGGCTCGGCCCGGTGATCGAGGACGACCTCTCGCTCAAGACATTGATCGCAGCCGCGCAATCGTCGGGATGGAGCGTCCTCAAGCGCCCGGTCGGCTCGATCTTTGCGCTCGATCTCGAAACCCTCACCGCCAGCGGCACCTGGCCGTCGACCAAGGGCCAGCAGAAGGACCGCTGGCGCGTCCGCCAGCTCGAAAAGACCGGACCGGTCGCCATCACGCGCTTTACCGGCTTGGACTGGACTGCCGAAACCCGCGACGCCATTGCGACGGTGGAGGCCAATTCGTGGGTCGGCCAACTCTATGAAGGTGGCGATACCAAATTCCTGAACCCCGAACTGCGCGCCTATTGGGAAGGCATCGCCGCTGATCCGGCAATCGCCGCGATGATCCGCGGCAGCCTGCTCACTGTCGGCGAAGCCCCTGCAGCCTTTACTTTCGGCCTCGATTGCGGCGACACGCGCTATCTGATCGCCAACAATTTCGACCAACGCTTCAACAAGCACTCTCCGGGCCGCGTCCTGCTTTACGACGACTTCACCCATGCCGCCTCGCGCGGGATCGCACGCATCGACTGGGGTATCGGCGATGGCGGGTACAAGCGCCAGATGGGTGCGCACCAGGATTCGCCGGTGGCCGACCTGCTGTTCGTGCGTGGCAAGCTCTTGGCTGCGCTGTTGAAGCCGCTCTGGAGCCGCTGAGACCCGCTTGACCTCGCCGTCCGTCGCTCGCATGGCCGAAACATGAGCGACACTCCATCTCCCGAGCAACTGGTCGACGGGCTGGTCCGCCTGCTGACCGTCGAAAAACGCGCCGCCGACATCTACATGGGCAACCCGCAAAAGGGCGGCGTTGGACGGGTGTTCGGCGGGCAGGTGCTCGCGCAGGCGTTGCAAGCCGCGCAAGCAAGCGTCACGGACGGAAAACAGGCCCACTCGCTCCACGCCTATTTCCTGCGTGGGGGTAAAGAGGGCATTCCGATCGAATACCGGATCGAGCGCGACTTCGACGGGCGCAGCTTTTCGAACCGCCGCGTGGTCGCCGCGCAGGAAGACGAAGACGGCTCCTCGACTCCGATCCTCAACCTCACGGCGAGCTTTCAATCGCCAGAGGATGGGCTCGAGCATGCGGATTCGCCGATGCCCGACGTCGCCGGGCCCGAGGAACTCAAATCCGACATGGAGATGCGCCACCAGATGGCCGAGCGCATGGGCGACAAGCTTTCCGAAGTGCAACGCAAGCTGATGCTGCGTCCAAGGCCGATCGAAATGCGCACGCTCGACCGGTTGCACTGGATGAATGCCGAACCGCGCGAACCCCGGGCCCACACCTGGTTCAAGACCGCGGCACCACTGACCGACGATCCGGCGCTCCATCGCGCGGTCATCACCTATGCCAGCGACTTCACGCTGCTCGGCACCAGCGCGCTGCCGCACGGCCTGTCGTGGATGCGCGGTGAACTGGTCGGCGCGAGCCTCGACCATGCGATCTGGTTTCACCGCGAAGCGCGGGCCGACGAGTGGCTTCTCTACGCCACCGACGCCCCGTGGTCGGGAAGCGGACGTGGCTTCAATCGGGGCCGAATCTTCAATCGCGCGGGCGAGCTGGTCGCGAGCGTCGCTCAGGAAGGCATGATGCGGCGGCGGAAAGGCAAAAAGCCTTAATCGCGATCAACCGCCCTTGCTGCGCGACCCGTTCTTGCCGCTCGTAGAAGAATTGGAGGTGGTCGATGCACCATCGCGCGAGGCGAGGCTCCACGATCCGTTGCGCGTGCCAAAACCGCCGGCCTTGGCCAGCTTCGACGCCGCCTTGACCTTGGGCACGGACTTCACCCGCTCCATTGCGCGGTTCGATGCGAAATACTTGCCCGGCGCTCCGGCATAGCCCAGCCGCGCGCCATTGGCGGTCTGGTATCCGCCCGCCTTGCTCTTGAACAGCGGCGCACTGGAATTGCCCTTGCTCGAGAACCACGCGACGACGAAGGGCGAATAGTGGCGGCGGCCACTCTGCGCCTGTTCCTCGCCAACGCCGTTTTCAACGCATTGCCCGGCACCGTATTCGCTCTCGCAATCCTGCAGCGCTTCGAAACGCGGCGCTTCCTGTTCGGCGCGCGCGATCGCTTCGTCGCGCATTTCATCGCATTCCTCGCGCGATTTGCCGGTCACCTTGGCGCAAACAAATGCGTTCTCAAACACCTGGACCTCGGTCTTGTCCGAGTCCTTGGCGTTGGCGGAGGGCGCACCACCGCCACCGCAGGCCGACAGCATCGCGCCGCCGCCCAACGCGACCATCGTGGTCAAGGCGACTTTGGAAGAGCGCTTGGAACGCTTCGGCGAGACCGGTAATTGCATCAGATTTTCCCCCGTCCAGACGGATATGAAGGTTGGCTTAGGGAGAAATGGTTATCATTAGATGGACGCGGTCCGTTTTTGCCGCCGAAAGAGGGATTTATGCTGCGCAGATCGGTGAGCGAGCGCCCGGACTGGCAGGCCATTGCCGAAGCCAACGGTTTCATTTTCCACCACGTCGATGGCGAGATCTACTGGGACGAGCGCGCCTGCTGGCAGTTTACCCTGCGCGAGATCGAAGACGAAATCGAGGACCCCACGACCGAGCTTTACGCCATGTGCCTGCAACTGGTCGACGAGGCCTGCGGCTCGCAGGAGGTGATGGAACGGCTCGCCATCCCCCAGCCGATGTGGGACGTGATCGCCCATTCATGGCGCGGCGGCGAAGCCTCGCTCTATGGCCGGTTCGACTTCGCCTATGACGGCAGCGGCCCGGCCAAACTGCTCGAATTCAACGCCGACACGCCCACCAGCGTCTATGAAACCGCGTTCTTCCAGTGGCGCTGGCTGGAAGACATGATCGCGGCGGGCTTGCTTCCGGAAGAAACAGACCAGTTCAACCGGCTGCACGAGGCGCTGGTCGAACGATTCGGCCAGATGCTCGCCCCCGGGAGCCTGCTGCATCTCTCGGCGGTCGAGGACCATGTCGAGGATCGCGCGACGGTCGCCTATTTCGAGGACCTTGCGGGGCAGGCCGGTCTCGAGACGAAGTTCCTAGATATCGAGCGGGTCGGGATCGATGCAACCGGACAGTTCATCGACCCGGACGGCTACAAGATCGGAGCGATATTCAAGCTGTATCCGTGGGAAGACATGGTGCGCGAGGAATTCGCTGCACAGGTGGCAAGGTCGGATACGGCGTTCATAGAACCCGCATGGAAGGCGCTGTTGTCGAACAAGGCGATGCTGCCGCTGCTGTGGGAGCGCCATCGCGGACACCGCAACCTGCTACCCGCATTCGTCGCAGGATCGGATGGCGCGAAGGAATTGATGAAAGGGCCGCACGTCACCAAACCGTTCTTCAGCCGCGAGGGCGCGGATATCGAGCTGTTCGACGGCTCAGGCCATCACTCAGGTCCCGAGCAGGGCTATGGCGAGGAAGGCGGCATCGTCCAGGCCTATGCTCCGATCGCGCGGCACGGCGACAACCACGCGGTGATCGGCAGCTGGCTCGTAGGTGACGATCCGGCAGGCATGTCGGTGCGCGAGGATGCGAGCCCGATCACAAGGGACCTGGCCCGCTTCCTGCCGCATATCATTCTGGGTTAGTGGGCCAGAAATATTGGTAGCTGCGGATCGGTCAGCGACCGCCGGGTCACTCCGCCAAGCAGCATTTCAGCCAGCCGCGAATGGCCATAGGCACCCATCACCATCATCGAGCATTCGCGCATCTGCGCTGCCGAAAACAATGTGTCCGAAATCTTCGCTTCGCCGCGCGGAATCTCGACAATCTCTGCCCTGATCCCGTGGCGGCTTAGATATTCGGCAGCCTCGTCGGCACCGAAATCGGCGCGATTCTTGTCATTCGGCTCCGAAACGCTGGCGAGATAGACCTCGCTTGCGAGCGACAGCAGCGGCACCGCTGCGCGCAGTGCGACACAAGCTTCGGAGGAGCCGTTCCACGCGACGAGAATTGGGGCGCGAATATCGATCCGTTTGGTGTCCGCAGGGACGACCAGCACCGGCGCCGGAGCCTTGAGCGCAAGCTGGCCGACCATGGCCGAGGGGCGATGCATCCCGTCCTCGCCGACATCGTCGGGTCCGACGATGATGATATCGTGCAGAGCCGATTGTTCGAGTAGGCGGCTCTCGGCCATGCCGTAGAGGAACTTCCATTCCCAGTTGGCGTCCTCGTTGGCGAGGTCGGTCTCGGTCTTGGCGCGGAACTCCTCGGCCGCCTCCTTGATCTGCGGCAACGCAGCGGCCATCGCCGATCCGTAGAAATCGCCGGGCGCGAATACTTCGTAGCTCACCGATTGCAGGAAGGTGATGTGACCGCCCGACGCCCGCGCGATATCGAGCGCAACCTGCATACGCGCTTCCATCGAACTGTCGTCATTGGCGTGAACGAGAATCGATTTCATGGGGCTTCTCCTTATCTGACCCGGAGACGATGCGCGTGATGGTAAGTAGCTGCATTGATCCACGTCAATCTTTGAACGCATTCATACCCTTTGCTCCGGAACGGCGAACCGCTATCCTCGCGCTTGGGAGCAATTCATGCAGATCACACGCCAGCCGCCGGTCAAAACGACGCTCGAGCCGTCAAATCACCCTTATCTTTCGGGGCCGTGGACGCCGCTTCACGAGGAAGTCGACGTCGACGAGCTCGAGGTGATCGAGGGTCAGATCCCTACCGACATCGACGGGATCTACCTGAGAAACACCGAAAACCCGGTGCACCAGCCGCTCGGACGGCATCATCCTTTCGATGGGGATGCGATGATCCACCAGGTCAGTCTATCGGGCGAGAAGGCGAGCTACCGCAATCGCTTCGTGCGAACCCATTGTTTCACCGAGGAGCAAATTGCAGGCGGCGCGCTGTGGGGCGGCCTGATGGACCCGCCCGCGCTCTCGAAACGCTCCGGTTTCGGTGCCCATGGCTCGCTGAAGGACACCGGCTCGACCGACATCATCGTCCACGCCGGGATCGCCTACGCAACCTTCTACCAGTGTGGCGAGGCCTGGATGCTCGATCCGGTCACACTGGAGAATCTCGGCAAAGCCCCGTGGGGCCCGATCGACGGGGTTTCCGCCCATCCCAAGGTGGACGAAGCCACCGGCGAGCTGATGTTCTTCAATTACTCGAAGCATGCGCCCCACATGCATTACGGCGTGGTCGATCGCGCCGGCAAGCTGGTGCATTACGTGCCGATCCCCCTGCCCGGGCCGCGCTTGCCGCACGACATGGCGATTACGAAGAACTGGTCGATCCTCAACGACATGCCGCTGTTCTGGGACGAAGAACTGCTCAAGCGCGACATCCATGCCGCTCGTATCCATGAGGGCGTGCCAACCCGCTTCGCGCTGATCCCGCGTCATGGCCAGGCGCAAGACATCCGGTGGTTCGAAGCTTCGCCAACCTACGTTCTGCACTGGACGAATGCATGGGAAGAAAGCGACGAGGTTGTCCTGGAAGGTTATTATCAGGACAAGCCGATGCCAGATCCGATCAAGGAGGCGGGCGAGTACAGCCACATGATGGCCTATGTCGATGAACACTCGTTCCAGTCGCGGCTGCACCGTTGGCGCTTCAATCTCGCAACCGGCGAGACCATCGAAGAGCGTCTCTCGGACCGCATCGTCGAATTCGGCATGATCAATCCCGATTATCTCATGAAGAAGAGTCGCTACATCTGGTCGACTACGACCCGGCCCGGCTGGTTTCTGTTCAACGGCTACGTGCGCCACGACACAGAGACGGGGGAGGAGCAGGTCTACGAGCTGCCCGAAGGCGTCTACGCGAGCGAAAGCCCGATGGTGCCGAGCAAGGGCGCTTCGTCGGAGGACGACGGGTATCTGATCACCTTCCTGATCGACGAGAACTCGGGCACCTCCGAATGCGCAATTCTCGATGCTTCCGACATCGCGAAAGGCCCGATCTGCCGCCTTGCGCTCCCGCACAAGATTTCGAGCGGGGTGCATTCGACCTGGGTCGATCATGCGCTCCTTCGCGCGGACAGGGAATTGCAGCGGTCGCAAGTGGCCGTCTGACCGGCCTGCAAGCGACGAATATGCAACTTTTGTCGCCCCGACGCATTGTTACTATAGACATCGCAAATTCAACAGAAAGGCCCCGAAAATGGCATTCGAACTGATCGATCTTCCCTATCCCGACACCGCTCTCGAACCGGCGATCTCCGCCAACACGCTGTCGTTTCACCATGGCAAGCACCACAATGCCTATGTGTCGAAGATGAACGATGCGATCGAAGGCACGGCCCATGCCGATGCCTCGCTCGAAGCGATCATCGCGGCTGCCCGTGGCAGCAACCAGGGGCTGTTCAACAACGCCGCGCAGAGCTGGAACCACGGGTTCTACTGGCATTCGATGGCGGGTAGCGAAACCGCCCCGTCAGACGAGCTCAAGGCGAAAATCGACGCCGCCTTCGGCTCGGTCGACGCGCTCAAGGACCAACTCAAAGCACGCGGCGCAGGCCACTTCGCCAGCGGCTGGGTCTGGCTGGCCGAAAAGGGCGGCGAGCTTTCCATCGAGGAAACCCATGA
This sequence comes from Erythrobacter sp. GH1-10, assembly GCF_045363165.1. Taxonomy (NCBI): domain Bacteria; kingdom Pseudomonadati; phylum Pseudomonadota; class Alphaproteobacteria; order Sphingomonadales; family Erythrobacteraceae; genus Erythrobacter; species Erythrobacter sp. GH1-10. Next base: position 2,350,475 of record NZ_JBJFLP010000001.1, read on the forward strand.
CGGCGATACGCTGGCAGATCAGGACGGCGTCAACCCGCTGCTTGTGATCGACGTCTGGGAGCATGCCTACTACCTCGACCACCAGAATGCGCGCCCGTCTTACCTCGATGCGGTCGTGGGTTCGAAAATCAACTGGGCATTCGCCAGCGAAAATCTCGCGCGCGGCACAACCTGGACCTATCCAAACTAATCCTCCAGAGAATCTTGCCCCTGGCAAGAAGAACGGCCCGGCCTGCATCTCGCAGCCCGGGCCTTTTCTTTGTAGAATCGCGCCGCGCCCAAGCGCCGCATGAGACAAATTTCAAGTAATTCGTTTCGCCAGCAAATATGGATCGCGCGCGTTAACCTTTTCAGGAAGTACTCACACGCGGCGATCCCAAGGAAACGTGCGCCGAAACGTAGCCTGCAACAAAAAAAGGCCTCCGCGAGGAGGCCTTTAATCGTTGTAGTCAATTAGCGTCTTACCGGAAAATCCAGTCCCAAATTGAACGCAGCATGATCCTATCTCCTGTTGCAAAAGGAGCATTAGGATTACGTTAAGAATAGGTCTTTGTAAAGTATTAACCTTGGCTGCTTCGCTGGATACCGCTACCCCTCTGTAAACGCATGGTTTCTTGGAAAAGCGAGAATGTCTGCGGTCGGGCGATGCAGAACCCCTGAGCAAGATCTCCGCCCATGTCGCGCAACATCTCGAAGGTCTCCATGTTGTCGATTCCCTCGGCGACCGATTCCATCCCCAAATCGCGGGCGAGTTGCAGCATGTTGCTGACGATCGCGCGGGCGCTCTTGTCCCTCGCAACCGAATTGGCAAACATACGGTCGATCTTCACTTCGGAGAACGGAAGATTGTACAGCGCGTCATAGTTCGCGCTGGCCACGCCGAAATCGTCGATAGAGAATCGGATTCCCGATTTGCCGATCTGTTCCATGATATCGCGCGCAACTGCGAAGTCCTCGAATCTGGCTGTTTCCGTGATCTCGATGAAGATCTGGCTCGGATCGGCATCGGTTTCGACCAAGGTGCGTTCGACGAGATCGGCAATCCGCTGGTCGACGAACTGGATAGCCGAAACGTTGACCGATGTCCGTGGCGGCAACCCTTCGTCTTGAAGCGAGCGCGACGCTTCAAAACTCAGCCGGAGGACTCGCTTGGTTAGCTCGTCGAGCCTTCCGACACGTTCGCATTGCAGGATGAAGCGCGCCGGCGAGATTTCGCCGCGTTCCTCGTCGACCCAGCGCGCAAGCGCTTCCGAGCCCACGAACAGGCCCGTTTGCAGATCTACCTGCGGCTGGAGCTTGATCCAGATTCGGTTGTCGGAGAGAGCGTTTTCCAGCCGCGATTGCAGCGAATAGTCCCAGGTTTCGCTATCAGCCTCGAAGTCGGTGATGATAAAAACCGGGCGATAGGCCTCGCGGGCCTGGTCCGCCGCAGCGATTGCCGAACTGATACGACTCGAAGGGGCCTTGTTGTCCGACTGGTCGACCCCGACCGTCAAGGATACATCGATCGCCCGCTTGCCGATCGTCACGGCTTGCGAAACGACAGCTCGCAAGCCTTCGAGGTGGGCTTGCAGATCAGGGTAGTCCACTTCGGCGAGCAGGAAGGAGAAGTACTTCCCGCCATCGTGGTAAACAGTAAGCGCGGCGTCGCCCAGCGTCAGCCGCGATGCGATCTGGCGCAGATACTGTCCCTGCTCATACTGGTTGAGGCTTGCGAGGATGGCATCGAGGCGGGCGATCTTGGCGACGACGATCGCAGTGCCATCAACTTCATCAGAAGATTCCAGATCACGGCGCAGCGCAGCAAAGTTGGGCAGGCGGCTGCGAGGATCGATGAAGAGATGGCGCCTGCGATAATTGTAGATCATGCGGGCGATCGCAAAGAAGATGGCCACGAACATCGGCTCGGCCAGCATGATCCGCCAACCGACAAGCGCGCTCATGACGAAGACCGCGCCGAAACTGCAAATCCAGAATGCGTAGAAGCGCCGACGGTTTGTCATACCGCGAAAGCGCATGAGACCAATCAGCAACAGCAATCCGAACGCGGGAATCGTGATCAGCGAACCGAAAAACTGGCCTCCTCCGCGTAGCGCGGTTTCCGCAGCGACCACCTGGATCAAACTCGCGGAAACATCGCCGTCATTCGCGTCCGGCGCCTTGAGCGAACGCCTGTCGCGCAGGAGACCGCCGATCACGACTGTTTTGCCGCGCACGGCATCCGCAATGTCGGGATCCAACGAGCCCAGCTCCGCCAGATCGATCCGCTTCAGTGCTGTCGTATCGATCGTGTAATCGGGATAAACCGCCTCGTCACCCTCGCCACGGTAGGCGAGCACGTTCCAGACTGCAGGGTAAGCGCGGCCGTCATCCTGGTAGATGGCCTCGATCCCCCAAACCAACCGAAGGAAATCGGGCTGGATGTCACTGCTGGCGATACGCATGCCGCGTTCGAAATAGGGGCTGCCCGCTTCGACCAGGTCGTTTTCGTCGATGTCATTGCGGACCGGTCGGCTGAGGTAAATCCGGTCTGCATTGCGTTCGAGCGCCGCCCGCAATTCGCGGTCGATTTCGTCGGAGCCGCTGCGCTGCAGCGAGGAATGGATAACAATCTGGTCGACCCCGTCCCGGTCGAGCTGGTCGAGAGCGCTGAGAAGCTGGCGATTGATGGCTTCACGCGAATTATCGTATTGCCCGGACTGGTTCTCGACCAGCACGATTTCCCCGCTCGGTGCTTTGCTGAAGAGCTTGGATTGAAGCGACCAGATCGCAACGTCGAGCGGACGCAAGATTGTGACGACAGCCAGCAGCGCCGCCACGACAATGGCGACGATTGCATGACGTATTCGCACATTTGCGAAGTCGCGTTGAACGTTATCCAGCAGCATTCAATCCTCAGCTGCGGAATTCCTACGACACGAAGGTAAATATGCCGTTTCCCATTGCCATTCATGCAAGTCGGGGATTTAAGTTTCATTATTTCAGCCACTTCGGACCGTGCGGCACGAACTTCCTTGACGCCCGAGACCTCCCGCGACGCCAACGATCAGGGGTTTCACCCGCTCGCGTGGTAAAAATCGTAAATTTGCCTGGCGACCTTGTCGCTGACCCCTGGGGCGCGCCGCAGGTCCTCCAATGCCGCCGCGCGGACCTTGCTGGCAGTTCCGAAATGGAGCAACAGCGCGCGCTTCCTCGCCGGACCGATGCCGGGGATCTCGTCGAGCGGCGATGCGGTGATCGCCTTCGACCGTTTGGCACGGTGCGCACCGATGACATAGCGGTGCACCTCGTCGCGCAGGTTCTGGAGGTGGAACAGCAACGGCGAATTGGTCTGCAGCGTCTTTTCGCGGCCATCGGGAAAGTGGAACACTTCGCGCCCCTCGCGCCCGTGGTGCGGGCCCTTGGCGATGGCGATAACCGGCACGTCGTCGATGCCGAGTTCGCCCAGCACCTCCTGTACGCTCGACAACTGCCCCTTGCCGCCGTCGACAAGCACCAGGTCGGGCCACACGCCCTCACGCTCGCGGTCGGGATCGTCCTTCATCGCGCGGGTGAAGCGGCGCTCCATCACCTCGCGCATCATGCCGAAATCGTCATTGGTCTGAGCGGACTTGATGTTGAACTTGCGGTATTGCGATTTTTCGAAGCCTTCGGGGCCTGCCACGATCATCGCGCCAACCGCCTTCGCGCCCTGGATGTGGCTGTTGTCGTAGACCTCGATCCGCTGCGGCGGGGCCTCGAGCTCAAGGAATTCGGCAAGCTCGCGGTTTATTTTCGCCTTGGTGCCGGTCTCGGCCAGTCTCCGGTCGAGCGCATCGACCGCGTTGCGGCTCGCCTGCGCCATCAGCTTGCGCCGATCGCCGCGCTGGGGGACCGAAAACTGCACCTTGCGATCCGCCAATTCGGTCAACGCCGCTTCGATCAGCTCTACCTCTGGCAATTCGCGGTCGACCAGCACGGTCGGCGGGGGCGGCACTTCCTCGTAGAATTGCAGGATCACATTCGCGAGCACCTGCGGCTCCTCCACGTCCTTGGTATGGCTGGGAAAGAAGGCGCGGTGCCCCCAATTCTGCCCTCCGCGAACGAAGAACGCCTGCACGCCGATATGCCCGCCCTTGGCCGCAAGCGCGAAGACGTCGGCATCGCCCAGACTCTTCGCATTGATCGCTTGGCTGCCCTGGATGAATGTCGCCGCGCGGAGTCGGTCGCGCAGGATTGCGGCGGTCTCGAAATCGAGTTCCTCGGCGGCCTTGGCCATCTGCTTTTCGAGATCGGCCTGAACCTGGCTGGACTTGCCCGCGAGAAAATCCTTCGCCTGACTCACAAGCGCGTCGTAATCGTCCACACTGATCCGGCCCACGCACGGCGCCGAGCACCGCTTGATCTGGTAGAGCAGGCAAGGTCGGTCGCGATTGTTGAAAAAGCTGTCGGTACAGGACCTTAAGAGAAAGAGTTTTTGCAGGGCGTTAAGCGTAGTGTTGACGCTCCCGGCGCTGGCGAAAGGGCCGTAGTAATTGCCCTTCGCCTTCCTCGCCCCGCGATGCTTGTGAATGCGCGGGAATGCGTGGTCTGCGCGAAGCAGGATGAAAGGGAAGCTCTTGTCGTCGCGCAGCAGCACATTGAACGGCGGGCGGAAGCGCTTGATCAGTTGCGCTTCCAGCAGCAGCGCCTCGGCTTCCGAATTGGTGGTGACGATCTCCATGCTGCGAGTCTGGCTGACCATCCGCTGCAGCCGATTGGTCAGCTGCGCCACCTGCGTGTAATTGGCCACCCGCGCCTTCAAGCTCCGCGCCTTGCCGACATAGAGCACATCGCCGCGCGTATCGCACATGCGGTAAACGCCTGGCACGGGCTTCAGGGTCTTGACCGTCTCCCGGATCGCATTGACTCCGACGTCAAGATTCGGCTGCGCACGAGCGACGGTATAGGCCGCGCGCTCCTCGTTGAAACGTTCGGCCCCTCTTGGATCGTGCGGAGAACCGGCGGGGGTTTTAGCCATAGGCTGACAGATAGGACGCACATCGGCGAGATGGAAGCGCCGCGATTGGCGGCACCAGAATCGCCGGTTCGCTATGAAATACAAGAAATGAACGGTCTCTTATCGGCAAAAATGCACAGTAAGTCGCAATCTTATCGCTGATTTCTGCACTATTTCATATTTACGTCGCGAACCGATCAATAACGGGTTGCACAGCGTTATCTAACGGCCTGTAATGTCGTAATATGATTATTTGCGCATTTCAGGTGAAGCGAAGCGGTCGCCTCCAGCATGGAGTGGCAGCAACTTCGCGGGATTGAGACGGTGGCACAGCCCTAACCGGCCACCGTCACATTGAGCGGAGCAGAGCCCACGTTCTGCCCCAACGCGGCTCTGCTCCGCCCTTTTTCGTCTCTCCCGTTGGCAAGACCGGGCCGCGGCCCTATCGCGGCACGATGGCCGATACACCTCAGAGCTATGACGCAATTGTCCTTGGCGCAGGAGCGGCAGGTCTGATGTGCGCGGCGATTGCCGGGCAGCGCGGCCTCAGGGTTGCGGTGCTCGAGAAGGCGGAGAAGCCAGGTAAGAAGATCCTGATTTCGGGCGGCGGGCGGTGCAATTTCACCAATATCGACGCCGGGCCGGGGAATTACCTCTCCGCCAACCCGCATTTCGCCAAGTCCGCGCTGGCACGTTACACCCCGCAGGACTTCATCGATCTCGTCGAGAAGCACGGCATCGCATGGCACGAAAAGACGCTCGGCCAGCTGTTCTGCGATGGCTCGGCGAAGCAGATCGTCCAGATGCTGCTCGACGAATGCCCCGACGGGTTCGTGGATGTCATCTGTAGCGCGGATGTGACGGCGGTAGCGAAAGACGGCGACCGGTTCGGCGTTTTGGCGAACGGTCAGGTCTACAGCGCTCCCAACCTGGTGATTGCGACCGGCGGCCCCTCGATACCCAAGATGGGCGCAACCGGTTTCGCTTACGAGCTCGCAAGACAATTCGGGCTCAAGGTTGTCGAACCGCGCCCCGCCCTTGTCCCGCTTACCCTCGGCGGAGAGGATGTCTTGTTCCGCGAATTATCGGGCGTTTCCACTCCGGTGCGGGCGCGCGCGGGAAAAGCGAGCTTCGACGAGGCCGCGCTCCTGACACACAAAGGGCTCTCTGGTCCGGCGATCCTGCAAGTCTCGTCCTTTTGGCGACCGGGAGAAGAAATCGGCATCACCTTCGTCCCGCAGGCCGAGACCGACTGGCTGCTCGATCTCAAGCGCGACAATCCGCGCGCTACCGTGCGCAGCGCCCTGCGCGAGCACCTGCCCGACCGCCTGGCCGACGCGCTTGCGGAAAAGCTGGGGATTGAGCGCGAGTTGGGGAATGTTCCCGACAAAGCTTTGCGGGACGCGGCTAAAAAGCTCGCCGACTGGCGCTTTTCGCCCACAGGCACCGAGGGCTTCGCCAAGGCGGAAGTGACGATCGGCGGCATTTCCACCGCAGAGCTTTCCTCGCAGACGATGGAGGCCCGGAGAGTTCCGGGCCTCTATGCCATCGGTGAGGCGGTGGATGTCACCGGATGGCTCGGCGGCTACAATTTCCAATGGGCATGGGCCAGCGGCGTCGCCTGCGCGCAGGCGCTCGCAACGTAATAAAGTTGCGCAAGACCCTTCCGTAGCGGCAATGCCTCACGCGCGCGTGAGGTTGTTTTGTCAATGAAATGTGCCTACCTCGGCTGACAGAGCCCGAAAACGGGCCGAAGCGAGCCAGCTTTCCGGTTCGCCTGCGGGAGAGAACCTTGCGGCAATTGCAGGGCATGGATTCCTCGTTCGTCGCGATGGAATCACCGAATTCGCCGATGCATATCGGCAATCTGTTGATTTACAATCCGGCCACCGCCCCGGGCGGATTTGTGCGGTTCAAGGACATCCTGAACTTCATGGAAAGCCGGATGCAGCTTTCGCGGACGATGCGCCAACGTCTCGTCCGGGTCCCGCTTGATCTCGATTATCCTTACTGGATCGAGGATCCCGATTTCGATCTCGAATACCATGTCCGCCACGTTGCTCTGCCGAAGCCCGGCGACTGGCGCCAGCTGTGCATCCTTACCGCGCGCATTCATGCGCGACCGATGGACCTGACCCGACCGCCTTGGGAGTTCACCGTGGTCGAAGGGCTGGACAACGTCCGCGATTTTCCGCCGGGTTGCTTTGCGTTCGTCACCAAGGTCCACCACTCGGCGATCGACGGAATGAGCGGCATCGACCTGATGGAGGCGCTGCATACGATCTCGCCCAACACCGCGCCTCCGAACGAACCCGATGACTGGAAGCCCGAAAAGGTGCCCAGTGCGGTCGAGTTGCTAGGGAAATCCTATGTCAATTCGCTGCTGAACCCGCTCAAGCAGGCGCAGGTGGCCGCGCAGGCGGTCCCCGGCGTGGCAAAGGCGATCCGCGGGCTCTTGTCGCGCGATTTCAAGCTTACGACCGATTACGTCCCGCCGCGCACTCGCTTCAACCAGTCGATCTCGCCGCACCGCGTGGTCGAAGGACGCAGCTTCTCGCTGACCGAACTCAAATCGATCCGCGCCCTGCTGCCCGAAGCCAAGGTCAACGACGTTGCGCTCGCGATCATCGGCGGAGCTCTGCACAAATATCTTGCCGCGAAGGACGACCTGCCCAAATCGACCATGACGGCGATGGCTCCGATTTCGGTCCGCTCGAAGGACGAAAAAGGCGACATGGGCAACCAGGTTGCGGCGATGATCGCTCCGCTCGGAACCCATATCGCCGATCCCAAGGAACGGCTCGAGTATGTTTACGGCCAGACGAGCAATTCGAAGGCGCTGACCAATGCGCTCGGCGCGCGCACCATGACCGAAGTGAGCAAGGTCAACCCGCTGCTCTACATGGCCTTGGGCGCACAGCTCTTCAGCCGTGTCGGCCTCGCGCACAAATACGCGATGCCTTTCAACACCGTCGTCACCAATGTGCCCGGCCCGCCGGTGCACATCTACTCCGCCGGCGCGCGGATGGAGAGCATGGCGCTTTCGCTCATTTGCCTTACCGACGGTCTGGGGCTCGCGCACATCGTCCAGAGCTATGTCGACGAAGCGATCATCAGCTTCACCGCATGCCGCGACATCATGCCCGATCCCGAATTCTATTCGCAGTGCATTCAGGACAGCTTCGACGAGATGCTGGCCGCGGCAAAAGCGGTCGATGCGAAACCTGCCGCGAAGAAACCCGCCGCGAAGAAGGCTGCGACGGCAAAACCGGCGGCGAAGAAGACCCCGGCCAAAAAGGCCGCCACTGCAAAGACAACGACGAAAAAGACCACCGCGCGCAAGACACCGGCGAAGCGGAAGCCAACGACAACGATCGGTCGCAAGAAGGAGACGAACTGATGGCAAGCATCGCACCGAGCCCCCATGCCAATGGGCACGACCTGCCAGCGGCGGTTCCGCCCAACCGGTTCTGGACCTTTGCCGAAGGCCGGGCCTTCTTCGAACTCGGCGCCTTCTACGCAATGCGACCGCTGCTTTCCGGGCTGACCAAAGGCGACGGCCACTCTGTGGTCGTCCTGCCGGGCTTCATGGCTTCGAACAATTCGACCGCGCCAATGCGACGGTTGCTGAGCGAGCTCGGCTACGACGCGCATGGCTGGGATTCGGGACGAAATGTAAGAGTGAACGAAGCGCTTATCTCTCGTCTCGAAGCGCAGCTGGAGCGGCTCCGCGACGACAGCGGTCGCAAGATCTCGTTGATCGGTTGGAGCCTTGGCGGTGTGCTCGCGCGCGAGATTGCCAAACTCAATCCAGACCTGATCCGCATGGTGGTGAGCCTCGGCAGTCCGATTTCAGACGATCGCAATCACACCAATGCGGCGCGGCTGTTCAAGTTCTTCAACGGCGACGAGCCCGAACGGTTGCGTGACGGACAATTCAAGGGTCTCGACATCGCGCCGCCCGTACCAACGACCTCGATCTTCACCAAGACCGATGGCGTGGTCCACTGGCGTGGCAGCGTGCAGCATCCCCACAAGACCCCTGCCAAGCATCCGAGCGAGAATATCGAAGTCTATGCCAGCCACTGCGGGCTCGGGGTCAATCCCAGCGTGATGATCGCGCTCGCAGACAGGCTTGCGCAAGACGAAGGCGAATGGATGCCGTTCGAGCCGAAGCCGCACCAGCGCCTGCTGTTTCCGCGGCCCAGCCTGAACTAGGCACACCGCTGCTGCCGGTTCGCTAGAACAGTTTCCGAATATCGATCCCGACGTACCGACCTGTCGGGTCGATCAGGAACGGCTGGTAATTGACCGGTGTGTCGCCGTTTTCGTCGGTGACGCTGCGCCGCGCGTCGAAGATGTTGTCCGCGCGCAGGCTGACGCGCAGGTTCTTCAGCACGCCCTCGTTCTTGTCGAACAGCTCTCCGAGGTTGGAGAAGACCCTGAGGTCGAAAGTCACCAGATCGTCGAAAAACAGGTCGGTGCTTCCCGGCAGCCCCGATCCGTTGAGCCTGGTCGAACCGGTGTAAACGCCCGACAGCCGCACGCCCAAACCCTGTCCGAAGAGACCGGCCTCCAGGCGGGAATTGTGTCGCGGAAGGCCGAAAGCGTTCAGCGCGTCGCCCTCAAGCTCGTCGATTGGTTCCAGGCCCGGCGCGATCAGGATTTCGCTTTCAAGATTGATGTTGTGGGTGAGGCTGACGAAGTAGCCCCAGCCCGGCCGGCGGCCCTGCGCAAAGGGATTTCCACCCCCCAACGGGCCTCTGACCGTGTCGCTGCCCTGGCCGCCTTGCGCCGAGCAAACACGCTCACGAAACCGGTCGAGCGCTTCGGGCGAGATTGTTCCGTCTTCGCCGCGAGCACGATCGAGCATGCGCTTCAGTATCTCCGGATCCATCCTGGGAAGCAGTTCGGACAGATCCTCGCCGTTCTCTATCGCGGAGACGATCTTCGCCAGCTGATCGGCACCATCATCGCCGCAGATCTTCTCTCGCAATCCCGCAAAGGCCTGGCGCATGCCGCTGCCCGGCCCTTGTTCGCTATCCGGACGCGAGCCAGCGCCTGTGCCCGGCCCACCACGCCCGCCGAACATCGCCGGATCAATGCTGCACAGGCGCTCGCGGAAAGCAGCAAGGCGTTCGGGAGAGATGTTGCCGTCCTCGTCGCGAGCCCGAGCAAGCATGCGCTCGAATCGCTCGCGGTCGAAGCCCGGCACTTCACTCGAGACGTCTTCTCCCGCTTCGACGCGCTCCATCAGGCGGGTGAGGAAGGCGAGCCCGTCATCGGCGCAGATGCGGGTGCGGAACTGCATGAATTGCTCACGCTGCTCGCCGCCGGGAGGTCCACCGCTACCCGCGCGACCGCGCTGCGGCGCACCATTGCCGCCCCGCTCGCTCTCTCCGCGTTCGGGCCTCCCGAAATTGCCGCGGGTGAAGAGGTTGAACTGCAAACGGTCGGACTTGGTCTCGGCATAGGTGACAAAGCGTCGATCGAGCTCGGTCAGTCTGCCGCCAGCGTCTCTCGTAACGCGATCCGGGAACGCGGCCTCGATCTCGGGTGTGATCTGCGGAAACCCCCGTGTGACGTCTTCCGAACGGTTGCGGGTGTATTCGACCGTGAAGCGGGTGTTGTCGATAAACGGGAGTTGCCAGTTGGCCGCGAAGCGCCAGTCACGCTGCGTTTCAGCGAGCAGGTCGGGATTGCCGCCCGAAGTCACTGTCGCAAGAACCGTCTCGCCGGTGGTGAAATCGAACACTGGGACATTGAAATCGATCACCTGCGGATCGCCCAACGCGCTTAGCGAAGGCGCGACTTCCCGCACGATGTAGTTGGCAGTGAAATTGAGCCGGTCGGTCGGCGCCCAGTTCAGGGCGACGTTGTAATCGCCGAGCATGCCGAAGTCGGACAGGTCCTCGAAACCTGCCTGCAGGGTAAGCGTAAAGCTCCCCAGTGCATCGGCAAAGCCCTCGCGGCGGCTGGTGATCGGGATGATAAGGTTTGCGCCGGATGAGAGACGTCGGCGGGTGAGCCGGGTTTCAAGCAGCGTGCGCGTATCGGCGCTTTCGATCCGGCGCCAATCGGCCCCGATATCGAAGGTTGCGTTCAGTGCGCCCGCCGGAAGGTAAGCGATCGGACCTCGTAGGGTCGTCTGCGAAACACCTGTAATCGTGCGCCGGTTGGCGACATCGAACCCGGCATCGACCGCGTTGGGCAACGGAGCATCAAGCGCCAAGAGGCCCGCCGCTGCATCGGCCTCCAACCCGCTCGTGTCGAAACGGCGATCGATTTCGGTCTCGGTCTCGCTGAAATTCGCGTCGAACGTGCTGGTGAACTGGTAACCGTTGATCGATTTGCCGAGCGAACCCGAAGCAGACAGAGCATCCGTCGAACTGCGACGCTCGAGCGGAGACTCCTCCGCGAAGGTCCGGATTGCGCTATCGCCTCCCGCGTCGGTCAGCGTCACCGTATTCAGGCCGGACAGGCTCAGGCTGTCATTGCGGTCGTAATTGAGGTTGGCAGAGACCGAGGTCCCGCTGTCGAGGAAGGCTTTGGCCCAGCTGAGATTGGCCTCGAGCGAGCGGCTATCTCCCACTAGCGTTCGATATTCCGCCTGGTCGGGGTCATCTTCCAGATCGGAAACCGAACCCGGGGTCTGGATGAGATCGCGCTCGGACTCGAGCAGCGGCGAGGTGTCCCGCGCCTCGAAATTGAAATTGATCCGGCCCCCGTCCTTTATCTGGAGATACCCGAGCTCCTGTTCGTTCACCGAATAACCGCCCCGCGTCGGCCCTTCGAATTCGACTTCGACTTCGCGGCTGGCGAAGTTTTCCTTGAGGATCAGGTTGACGACCCGCTGGTCCGGCGAAAAGCCGAAACGCTGCGCGACTTCCTCGGGGAACACTTCGACCCGTTCGAGTGCTTCGGGCGGATACTGGAAGAATTCGCGGAAGGAGCCGACGCGGATGCCGTTGATGAGGATCACCGGGCGACCACCCTCGCCGCGTCCGCGCGAGGATCCGGTCTGGTTGGTAATCTGGGTAATGAGTTCCTGGATCGACGATACGCCCTCGGCTGCAATCTGGTCCGCATCCAGCTCCAGCAAAGGCGGGACATCAACATCAAGCTGCCCCTTGAGTCTCTCGCCCTGGACCACGATCTCGCCGCCCCGCGCCGGAGGAGGAGGTGCGGGTGCGGGGCGTTCGGTATTGTCCGCATCCTGCTGCGCGGCGGAAAGGGGCATCGCCGCCAGGCAAGCCAGGAGCGAAATGGCACCAACACCGGTGCGCAGGATCGCGCGGGGACTGGGGGAGAGGATCATCTGTGCCCTTTTGAGCGTTTGGATCAGGCGGACAACCACCTGAATTGTATCGAATTGCACCGGAGTGTACGGTTTGGGATATGAACCGGACGCATCGGTGCCGGTTCCCGTCTTGCAGGCACATAACGCTCAAGACTTCCAATTTGTTCTCGGCATCGCTAAATGCCCGCCCAGAGCCGACGAGCGGCTTTTATCCGGTGCAATTTTGCACATTCATTCGCAAAGGAACTACATGGCCAAGGAAGAACTCCTCGAAATGCGCGGGCGCGTCGTCGAGCTGCTGCCCAATGCGATGTTCCGGGTCGAGCTTGAAAACGGTCACGAAGTTCTGGGCCACACGGCGGGCAAGATGCGCAAGAACCGCATCCGCGTGCTGGTCGGCGACGAAGTGCTGTGCGAGCTTACCCCTTACGACCTCACCAAGGCACGTATTACCTATCGCTTCATGCCGGGCCGCGGCGGTCCCGGCCCGCAGTAAACCGCAGCGCCGCTGATGGGCGCGCCGCACCTCACCCTTGCATCCGCAAGCCCTCGCCGAAGGGAATTGCTCGCGCGGCTGGGCATTGCGCCTGACGTCGTGACCCCCGCCGATATCGACGAGACGCCGCTCAAGGGCGAACGTCCGCGCGATTATGCGCTGCGCATGGGCGAAGAAAAAGCCGCTGCGATCGAAGCCCTCGGGTTCGTGCTGGCGGGCGACACCGTGGTTGCTGCCGGGCGCCGAATCCTGCCGAAGACCGAAAGCGTCGAAGAAGCGCGGGCCTGCCTCGAACTTCTTTCGGGGCGACGGCACGATGTGCTGTCCAGCATCGTCCTGCGCGCACCGGACGGCTCGATGAAGACGCGGCTCAGCCAAAACGTGGTGCGCTTCAAATCCCTCAGCCGCGAGGAGATCGACGCTTATCTCGCCAGCGACGAATGGCACGGCAAGGCGGGCGGATATGCGATCCAGGGGTCCGCCGAAGCGCTGATCCAGTGGATGCGCGGTAGCCATTCGAGCGTAATGGGTTTGCCGCTTTACGAAACGCGTGCGCTGCTCAGGTCGGCGGGGTTTGCAATTGCGTGAAGCTGAAGCAGAGGACTGGATTATCGAGCGCGGCATTGGCGAAGACCGTGCGCTTCTGACGATAGACGGGCGGGTTCTCGCCGCCAAAATCCATTGGCCAGGAGAAATGGTCGCGGGCGAGCTTGTCGAAGCCCAGCTCACGGTAAAACGGGGCGGGAAACGCCGAGGGACTGCGACGACAGCGTCAGGGCAAGAGATACTCGTCGATCACCTGCCAGAGGAGCTGACCGAGGGTCAGCACTTCACCGTCGCAATTGTCCGTGCGCCGATTGCCGAAAAAGGCAGGTTCAAGAAGGCTCAGGGCCGTTACGCGCCCCAAACTGCGTCGCAAGCCCCGTCATGGCGTCACCATGGGCAGAGTGTCCGCGAGTTCGCCAGCGGATGTTGGGAGGATATCTGGGACGCCGCTGCGGCCGCTGTAGTCGAATTCGGGGGCGGATCGCTGGTCTTCAGCGTCACGCCCGCCATGACGCTGATCGATGTCGACGGAGATGGATCGCCTCGTGAGATCGCGCTTGCGGCGGTCCCTTGCATTGCATCGTGGCTCAAACTGTTCGACCTCGGCGGCAACATCGGGATCGACTTCCCGACGATCGAGGCAAAGGCGGATCGCAAGGCGATCGATACAGCGCTTGGCGAGGCTCTGGCCGATTGGCCGCACGAACGCATCGCGATGAACGGCTTTGGCTTCGTCCAGATCGTCGCGCGGCTGGAAGGGCCATCGCTGCTCCACCGCTTCGCCACTTCACGCACCGGGATGTGCGCCCGTATGGCGCTGCGCCGGGCGGAAATGGTCGAAGGCACAGGCGCGGTGCTGCTGTTGACAGTCCACCCAGCAATCAAGGCAAAGCTCAAGCCGGAATGGATCGAGGAACTCTCCCGCCGCACCGGCAAACAGGTGCGGATCGAGACCGAACCCGGCCTTGCGCTGGAAGCCTCTCAAGCCCAGTTAGTCGCACTATGACCAAACCTGCGAAGCCCTGCCCGATCTGCAAGAAACCGCGCGTGCCCGAATTTGCGCCCTTCTGCTCCTCGCGGTGCAAGGATCGCGATCTCGCGCAGTGGTTCGGCGATGGCTATGCCGTGCCCGGTCGCCCCGCCAACCCGGAAGAAATCGCGCAATCCGATTGGGATGCACAAGAGTAGAATTTACCCGGATTTCCCCTTGCCAAGCGGGCGGCCTTTCGCCATAGGCCCGCACTCGTTCGCTTGCCGGTGCGCGCTGCACCGGAGATGGCGCGTTGCCTCGGTAGCTCAGTTGGTAGAGCATACGACTGAAAATCGTAGTGTCGGTGGTTCGATCCCGCCCCGAGGCACCACTTTCCCTACAGCGAACCGGCTTTGAAGGATCGTTGCCATGTCCCGTCGCCGCCAGATATACGAAGGCAAGGCCAAGATCCTCTACGAGGGTCCTGAGCCGGGCACGATCATCCAGTATTTCAAGGATGATGCGACTGCGTTCAACGCGGAGAAGAAAGGCACGATCAACGGCAAGGGCGTGATCAACAATCGCATCAGCGAACACGTCTTCACCCGCCTTTCGCATATCGGCATCCCGACGCACTTTATCCGCCGCCTCAACATGCGCGAGCAGCTGGTGCGACAGGTCGAGATCATTCCGATCGAAGTGGTTGTCCGCAATGTCGCTGCAGGGTCGATCTGCAAGCGGCTGGGCCTCGAAGAAGGCGAACCGCTGCCCCACACGCTGATCGAGTATTACTACAAGGACGATGCGCTGGGCGATCCGCTGATCGCCGAGGAGCACATCGCCTGCTTCAATTGGTGCAGCCACGAGGAGATGCACGACATCTCGTCGATGGCGATCCGGATCAACGATTTCATGTGCGGCATGTTCGCCGGGATCGATATCCGTCTGGTCGATTTCAAACTCGAATTCGGACGACTCTACGATGGCGACTACAGCCGCGTGATCCTTGCCGACGAGATCAGCCCCGACGGCTGCCGTTTGTGGGACATGAAAACGGGTGAGAAGCTCGACAAGGACCGCTTCCGGCGCGATCTCGGCGGCGAAAGCGAAGCCTATCAGGAAGTCGCCCGCCGGCTCGGCCTGCTGCACGATGAAGACAGCGGCCCGGGCGAAGTGTTCGATCTTTCGCACCACCGCTCGCGCTTGCGTGGCACTCCCCCGCCGAAGAAATAAGGCCGTTTCTCTTGTGGCGCTCGGGCGCTGCAGGAAAGAAAAACCCAGCGAACAAAACGGTTTGTTCACCGCTCGTCCCTCTATAGGAATAGGGGATCAAGAGTCGCACACCGGGGTAATTCATGCGTTTCAAACGGGGTTTCACAGCCATCCTGATGGCTACAGCGGCGCATGCCGCGCACGCTTCCAATTCGGAGATCGCGATCACACCGACGCCCGAATGGGTGACGCCGACCGAGGCGCTGCCCGTTCCCGATGGCGCTCAGGGAGGGATCTTTTTCCGCAAGCAGGCCTCGATCGTGCGCCTCACCGAAGACGGCGAGCGCGCCTACCAGGCGCAGGTCGTGCGCATCCTCCAGCCGCAGGCGCTCGAAGCGGGCAATGTCGCGATCAGTTGGAACCCTGCAGCGGGCGAGGCGGAGGTCCACTCGCTCAAGATCTATCGCGGCAGCCGCGTGATCGATGTGCTTGAAAGCACCGAATTCGAAATCCTCCGCCGCGAGGACCAGCTTGAGGCGGCGATGCTCGACGGGATGCTCACAGCAGTCCTGCAGGTCCCCGATCTGCGCGTCGGCGACGATCTCGAACTCGCTTTCACCGTTCCCTCGCACGATCCGACGTTGCGCACGACAAATCACGGATTGTTGTTCCTAGGCGAATCTCCGCCGAGCGGTCGCTTCCATCTGGAACTGCAATGGGCGGAGCAGCAGAAGCCGACCATCCGGCTCACCCCCGAATTCGCCAAGGTCGCCAAGCGTGATGACAACCGCATCGCGCTCACCTTCGACAATCCGGAGGTGCTCAGCCCCCCGCGCGACGCACCGCCGCGTTTTGGCTGGTCACGCATTCTCGAATACTCGGACTTCGGGAACTGGCCGGCCGTCTCGCGCCGTTTTCACGCGCTCTTCGACGAAGCGCGCGCTCTTCCACCGAAGTCTCCCTTGCGCGACGAGGCCGCGCTGATCGCGGAAACCCACACCGACAAGCTCGCGCAGGCGCAGGCCGCGCTCAAACTCGTGCAGCAGCAGGTGCGCTACATCTACATCGGGCTCAACGGCGGCAACTTCACGCCTGCAACCGCCGAGCAGACGTGGGAACGCCGCTACGGAGACTGCAAGGGCAAGACGGCGATGCTGCTTGCGTTGCTCGACGAGTTGGGGATCGAGGCTCAGCCTGTGTTGGTCAACAATTCCGCATCGACCGATGGGCTCGACGATCGCCTCGCCAATCCGGGCCTGTTCGACCACGTGCTGGTGCGCGCGCGGATCGGCGGAGAATGGATCTGGCTCGACGGCACGCTGCCCGAGGTGATCGAGGGACGCGGCGCCCCCTTCCTGCCCTACAAATGGGTCCTGCCACTGACCGAGACCGGAGCCGAGCTTGAACAGCTCCCGCAAAAGCCATTCGAATTTCCGCAGGACATGGGCCTTTACGAAGTCGATGCCCGAGCCGGCTTCGAAGCTCCCGCGAGACAGGTCTACACCACGATCAAGCGCGGGCCTGCCGGACTGGAGGAGTATTTTGCCTTCTCCGCAGTCGCACCGAACCAACTTGAGACTGCGTTCCGCAACCAGCTGGCCGGAAGTCAGGGATGGGACACGGTGGAAGACGTCACCTACCGCTACGATCGGGAAACCCAGGCGAGCATCCTGACCATCGAAGGGACCGGACCGGTCGAATGGGAGGAAAACGGAATTGACGGTCGGTATTTCTTCCTGCCCGGCGGCGGCTTCAGCCCGCCCACGCGGCGCCAGCGCAGCGAAGAAGCCGACAAGGACATCCCGTTCTATCAGGAACCTATCTACACTTGCTACGTGACCACGGTCCGGCTGCCTGACAACACTGCGCTCGAAAACTGGGGCTTCAACTCGACCTTCGACACGATGCTTTTCGGCGAAGTGTATTATCGCATGATGGAACGGCGAGACGATCGCACGCTTCGTATGGTCCGCGGCAACCGGGTAGAAACCTTCGAGATCGATCAACAGCGCGCCCAGCGCGACAACGGGCGGCTGGCCGATTTCGACAATTCCAAAGCGATCCTGAGCTACGATCCGAACGAGACCATGGAGCCATGGGGCAACCTGAGGCCCGTGCCCGCCACCGACGAGATCGACTGGACCGCGAAGGACGTCCCCTGCCTGCCGCCCGACATGCTCGATTAGGACAGCGGAGCCGGATCAAGCGCATTCGTTGATGTTTCTCGCCAACGGGTTACTATCGCGCCGGGAGGGGCACTGCATGGCGCGCTTCATACTGTTGATCGCGATAGGTTTCGGCCTCGTCCTCGCCCCTGCCGCACACGCGAGGCAGGTCGCGCTGGTTATCGCGAATTCTCAATACGCCGCCACAAAATCGCTCACCAATCCGCCGTCCGACGCGCAACTGGTTGCCGGGGCGCTTGAGCAGGTGGGCTTCGAAACCGTGACGATCGCCAACGACCTTGGCTTTGACGAGTTCGTTTCCCAACTGCGAAACTTTCGACAATTGGCCGAGGGTGCCGATACGGCGGTGGTCTATTTTGCCGGGCACGGCATAGAGGGTAAAGGGCGCAACTGGCTGCTGCCGGTCGATGCCGCGCCCAGCCAGGAAGAGGATCTCCCCTTCGAAGCGATCGAGCTTCAACTTGCGATGGAAGCGCTGTCGGGCGCGCGGCTCAAGATCGCTCTGCTCGATGCGTGCCGCAACAACCCTTTCGCCAATAATTGGTCCTCGACGACTCGCAGCACGACGCAAGGTCTCGCGCCGGTCGAGGTGGACGACGTGCTTGTGATCTATGCCGCGGCGCCCGGTGCAGTCGCCTATGACGGCAAAGACGGCAATTCGCCCTTCGCCAAGGCCCTTGCCCGCCGGCTGATACAGCCGGGGCTGCCGGTGCAGATGCTCGGCGGGATGGTGCGCGACGACGTGCTGGCCGAGACCAAGGGCAGGCAGCGGCCGTTCATATCCGCTTCCATTACCGGGCAACCGCTTTACCTGGTGGAGGGTCCGCAGGAGGCTGGGGCTGTTGCAGCGCCCGACAGCGCAGCCGATCGCGCGGCATGGGACGCTGCCCTCGCGCTCGATTCGATTGCCGGTTACCGCACCTATCTGCGCCAATGGCCGACCGGCCTTTTCACCGAATATGCCCGAGCCAATGTCGCACAGCTGCTCGACCCCACAGCGCACGGCGGCAAGGTGACCGGCTCGAAACGCGGGCTAATTTCTGCCCGCTCCGCCCTGGCGGATCGCTACGATGTCCCGCGCAGCGACCCACTCGCTATCGACGGGATTTGGACCATCACCTCGATCGACAAGCGTATCCGCATCGAAGGCGGCCGGGCCTTCGCGGTCGACGGCTGGAACCACCTCGGCGTCCTGCGGGTCGAACCCGATCAAGTCGTGCTGACCGATCTCAGGAGCGGAGACGATGGCGCCTTTGTCGGCTTTGATCAGGTCCTTCAGGCCAAGATGACCCTCAAGATCAGGAGCGATGGCAATCTCGACTATCGCGCGTCGACCTTTCCCTTTCCCACCAAGCTCGTCTTCAACCAGATCGGGGTGGACGATCCAGACGCTTTCGCGACGCTGGAACCCTAGAAAACACCTGACACGTCCGGTTCATCCGCTAAGCTGTCTGATACATGAGGATGCAAGAAGTCAGCCTGAATAGATGAAATCCATTGCTTATTCCTGGGCGGCAGGGCTTGCCCTCGCCCTGCCCAACATCGCCATCCCCGCCCATGCCTCAGAGGAACGCGAACCGGTAGCGGTCGTCACGGCTGAAGCGACAGAACCAGTCTGGCCATTCCAAGAAAGCGATCTCGAAGTCGATTCCAGCTATGTCTTCGGGCAGCTCGATAACGGCATGCGATACATCCTGCGGCAGAATGGGACCCCCGAAGGCACCGCCCTTGTCCGGATGCGGATCGATTCCGGCTCGCTCGACGAGACGGAGTATGAGCGCGGGCTGTCACATTATCTCGAACACATGGCCTTCAACGGATCGAAGGGCATTCCCGAAGGCGAAATGGTCAAGCTGCTCGAACGCGAAGGTCTGGCTTTCGGCGCCGATACCAACGCCTCGACCGGCTATCAGGCGATCACCTACATGCTCAACCTTCCGCGCAACGACGAGGCTCTGCTCGATACAGCGCTGATGTTGATGCGCGAAACCGCAAGCGAGCTCACGCTTGATCCCGACGCCATCGACCGCGAGCGGGGCGTGGTGCTTGCCGAGCGCCGCGACCGCGCCGGTTATGCCCAGCGCGCCCGCGAGGACAGTCTCGAATTCACCGCTCCGGGTGCGCGTTTTATCGAACGTTTGCCGATAGGCACGCTCGAGAGCCTCGAAGCCGCAGATGCCGACAAGCTGCGTTCGCTCTACAAACGCACCTATACGCCGGCCAATACGGTGCTTGTGATCGTCGGCGATTTTCCCGTCGAGGTCGTGGAAGCGGCGGTGCGTGCAAAGTTTTCCGACTGGGAAGCCGCCCCCGCCCCGGTCGATCCCGAGACCGGCCCAATCGACGTCACACGCAAGGGGCTGACCAGCATATACCTCGATCCCGCGCTGTCCGAAGCCGTCAGGGTTTCCCGGCTCGGCCCGTGGATCGACAGACCCGATACGATCGCCAATCGGAACGCGCAGGTTCTTCACGGGATCGGTTACGCGATCATCAATCGGCGCCTGTCCCGGCTCGCACGCGAGGCCGATGCTCCGTTCCGCGGCGCCAGCTTCGGCACGGGCGACCTCTTCGAAAACGCGCGGAGCACGAGCATTTCGGTGAGCAGCGTCGATGGCGAATGGCGCGAGGGGATGATGGCCGCCGTGCAGGTGGTCCACGAGGCACTCACCCACGGCTTCACCGAGGCCGAAGTCGAGGAGCAGGTGCGCAGCCGCCGCACCGCTGGCGAGAATGCCGTTGCGGGCTATGCGACCTTCAGCAACAATTACTTCATGGGTCAGGCGCTCGGCCTGGTTTCAATCGATCGGGTGCCGGTGACGCCGTCCTATTCGCTCGCACGGTTCGAAGAACTTGCGCCTTCGATTACGCCGGAAGCGGTGTTGGCGGCCCTGCGCGAGCACGCCGTCCCGCTCGACGATCCGCTTATCCGCTTTACCGGGCGAACCGCTCCGGAAGGCGAGGAGGAAGCGCTGCGGAGCGCCTTCATCGAAGCCATGGCGCTGCCGATTTCACCACCGGAGGAATCCGGCCCGATCGAGTTCGGATACGGCGATTTCGGCGAACCGGGAGTGATTGTCGCCGATGATACCGACGAGCGACTCGGTATTCGCATGCTGACATTCGCCAACGGCGTACGGCTCAATCTGAAGCAGACCGATCTCGCCGCCAATCGCATCCGTGTTTCGGTGAATGTCGATGGGGGGACTTTGATGCAGACCCGCGAGGACCCTCTCAAGGTCCGGCTCGCCGGGTCCTTGCTCGCAGGCGGGCTTCAAAAGCACAGCTCCGACGAATTGCGAAGCGCCCTGGCCGGTCGCAGCGTGGTCTATTCCTTTGGCGCCAGCTCCGACCGTTTCACGATGGGCGGCAACACCACTCCGCGCGATCTCGATCTGCAAATGCGGGTGATCGCCGCAATCCTTACCGATCCCGGCTATCGCAGCGAAGGGGTGGAGCGGTTTCGCAAGGGCATCGACAATTTCTTCGAGACGCTCAAATCCTCACCCAGCCGGGCCTATAGCTCCGTTTCCGGCGCGCTGCTATCAAACGGCGACCCGCGATTTTCGCTGCAGCCCAAGGAAGCCTACCTCGCGCTCGATTACGACAAGCTGGAAGCCGCAATCGGAGACCGGCTGGACACCGGCGCAATCGAGGTGGCGATGGTCGGGGATCTCGATGAAGACGCTGCGATTGCAGCGGTCGCTTCGACGCTGGGAGCCCTGCCCCCACGCGAGACGGACTTCCTGCCGCGCGAGGACGCCCGCAAGCGCAGCTTTACCGACAAGCGCGGCCTGACCGTGATCGAACACGAGGGCGAAGCCGATCAGGCGCAGGTGCGGATGATCTGGCCGACCACCGACGACGAGGATTTCGCCGAGGCGCTGCGTCTGGCGATCCTCGCCCGTTTCGTCCGGCTCGAACTGACCGAGCGCGTGCGCGAGGAATTGGGACAGGCCTATTCTCCGTCGGCATCAAGCTCGACCAGCAGCGTTTACGAGGGCTACGGCACCTTCCGTATTCTCGCCTCGGTCGACGTCGGCCAGGTCGAAACGGTGCGCGGTGCCATCCTCGACCTCGTGGAAGACCTGCGCAGCGCGCCGGTTGATCCCGACGTGCTCGAACGCGCACGCAAGCCGCTGCTCGAATCCTATGACAATGCGCTGAAGAGCAATGGTGGCTGGATGAGCCTTGCCGTGCGTGCCCAGAGCGAACCGGAGAGGCTCGACCGCTGGTTTGCCGCGCCCGATCTTCTTACCGCGATTACGCCCGACGATATTCGGGAGGAGGCGCTGCAATATCTCGATCCGGCAGCTGCAGTCGAGGTGCATGTCGTCCCCGGTCCGAACGCACGGGCGACCGGTGACGTTCGGGCCGAGCCGGAGGAGGAATCCGAAACCGAAGAGTAGGTTTGCCAAGAAAAGGGGGCTGGCAGGTCGCCTCCTGCCAGCCCCGATCTTCAATCCCGGTTATGTTTTCGCGTTAGCCGGGCCCCCTTGGATATCCGTCAGTAATTGAAACCGAGCGAAACGCCAATAACGCGCGGCTCGTTCACGAACGCCGTGTTGTTATTGAAGTCGACCACGCCCAGGACGTTGTCCTCATCGGTGATGTTGCGGGCGAAAACGGCGATCTCATACTCGCCGTCGTTGCCGCGATACCCGACCCGCAGGCCGCCTTCGATGCGGCTGTCGGCGTTGAATTCCACGCTTTCGTAAAGCAGGAAGTTGGTCTCGCCGAGATAGGTCCAGTCGGTGAAGATGAAGAATTCGTCGTTATCGCCGATCGGCAGCGTGTACTGCGCGGTCAGATCGCCGCTCCACTTTGGTGCATTGGGGAACGGGTTGCCGTCCACCGCCGCAAAAACGACCGGGCCGAAGGGGCCCGCGATGGTGCGGGTCGGATCGGTAACGGTGCACTGCGCACAGGTGCCCACTTCAAGCGCTGTGTCGTTGATCTGCGTATCCGCGTAAGCAACGCCCAGAGAAATCTCGAAGTTCGGCGTGATCTGGAATGCACTGTCGAGCTCGAAACCGAACGCCTCGCCTTCATTGGCGTTGATCAGCTGGACGAGGTTGCCCGTTCCGCCGACAGCGGTGAATTGCGGATCGTCGACCGTGTAGTAGAACACCGACCCGTTGAGGCGCACCCTGCGATCGGCAAGCTCGGTCTTGAAGCCTGCTTCATAGGACATGATGTTCTCGGATTGAGCGACGCTTGGCGGATTGAAGAACGCGACGTCGCGGCCCTGAATGGTCGGCCCGCGGAATGCGTCGGCGACCTTGGCGTAGACGCTGAAATCGTCGGACAGATCGACAAACAAACTCACATCCCAGTCGAGCTGGTCATCCTGGACGCTTACCGGTTGCGGGGCCGCACCCGAAACGACGATAAAGTTCTTCTCGTCATCGGTGTAGCGCAGACCGCCGGTCAGCCGCACGGCATCGGTAAGCTGGTAGCTCGCCTGTCCGAACACGGCCCATGCTTCGTTGGTGTGGTTGACCGTAACGGGAGGCGGGAAGGTGAAGCCGACCGTGGTCACGTCGAAATCGCTTTCGAAGTAGAACGCGCCGACCTGCCAGGTCAGCGGACCGTCGGTGTTCGAAGCGAGCCGAACTTCCTGCGTGAACTGCCACAGATCGATCGAGTCCTGCGTGTCCGACGGGAACGGGATGAAGCCCGGTCCGGTCACGAGGTTACCGCCGTCTACGTCGCCGCGGCTCGATCCCTGGCTCTCGTAATAGCTGGTGATCGAGGTGAAGGTTGCACCGCCGAAATCGTGGCTGATGTTCAGTGTCGAACCCCATTGCTGGTAATCGGCGCGGTTGCCGCCTCCGGCATCGTAAAACACGGTATCGCGATCGTAGTTGCCGTTGAGCTCGTTGGTCGGGCCAAGCACGTTGGCGCGGAAGAAGGTCGAACTGCCATCGAGATCGCGGAACTGGACCTGCGCGAGAATGTCGGTGTTGTCGCCCGGGGTGAGCAGCAGCTGGCCGCGGATCGCAAAGTCGGTGTAGCCGCCAAGGACGTCTTCCTGACCGGTAAATCCGTTGTCGATCCAATCGCTGCGACGCTGCAACTGGGTCGAGACGCGGAACGCCAGGATGTCGTCGACGATCGCGCCGCCGACCGCGCCATTGAGCGAGATCGTGCCGTATTCACCGGCGGACAGTCCCATGCGAATATCGGTTTCCTGGCTCGGCTTGACCGTGTCGATCTTGACGATACCGGCCGGGGTGTTGCGGCCGAACAGCGTGCCCTGCGGCCCGCGCAGAACCTCGATACGCTCGACGTCGAAGATCGGGAAGCTCTTGAGCGTCACGTTTTCGAGCACGACATCGTCCATTATCACCGAAACCGGCTGCGATGCGGCAAGGTCGAAATCGGTGTTGCCGAGACCGCGGATGTAGAAACGCGGTGCGACGCGACCGTTCGAGCTTTCCACGTTGAGGCCAGGGACCGAGCCTGCGAGCGCGGTCGTGTCGGCGGCGGCGGCAAAAATGTTGTCGATCCGGCCCTGGTCGAGGATGTCGGCCGAAACGGCGACGTCCTGCAGGTTTTCCTCACGCCGGTTGGCGGTGACGATAATCGAGGGCAACTGGCCGCTAGCGGCCTCCGCTGCGGTTTCACTGTCCTGCGCGGCGGCAGGCGTTGCAAGTCCGAATGCGGCTGCGGCGAGAATGGTCGAGCTTGCGAGCAAGCTGCGAGCGGTGAGGAAGCGGTATGACATCGAACGGGGTCCTTGTCTGGTCGCGGATAGGAAAGGGTGCAAAGCTTTGAAGCTGAGCAGCGCGTGGCAGATTCGAACGATTCTCGCGAGTTTGCAGGTGCGAAATCCGGCGGCACTCGCGCGCTTTTGTCGCGCGCGGCACGCAATTGTTGCGGTTTGGATACACAATGTGAGGGGAAACCGACCGCGGCGAGGGTTGCGGAAACCGCCGCGACAGCGATTGCACCAGGTTTCAGGGCCGCTATAGCGGCGACGAACACCCTGTACCCACAGCATCGGGAACCCGACCATGAAAGTCCGCATCCTCGTCCGCCTCAAGCCCGGTGTACTCGATCCGCAAGGCCGCGCGGTGCATCACGCACTCGAAGGTCTCGGCTTTGACGGGGTCGAGGACGTGCGGGTCGGGCGGATGATCGAAATGGATGTCGCGGACGACACCAGCGACGAGGCGCTCAGGACCATGTGCGAGAAACTCCTCGCCAACATGGTGATCGAAGACTTCGCCATCGAGAAGCTCGAGCAGGAGCCCGCCTGATGGCTTTCCCGTCCAACAATTTCCGGGCGGGGGTCATCACCTTCCCGGGATCGAACTGCGATCGCGACATGGCGGTCGCACTGGAAGCGGTTTCGGGCGAACCCGCGATCCGGATCTGGCATGGCGACGCCGACCTTCCCGAAGGTCTCGATTTCCTCGCCCTGCCCGGCGGCTTTTCCTACGGCGACTATCTCCGTTCGGGTGCGATGGCGGCAAAGAGCCCGATCATGCGCGCAGTCGTTAAGGCGGCAGAGCGCGGTGTTCCGGTGCTGGGCGTGTGCAACGGCTTCCAGGTCCTCACCGAAAGCGGATTGCTGCCCGGTGCGCTGATGCGCAACGCCGGACAGACCTTCATCTGCCGCACCGTCCCGCTGACAGTCGAAAACACCGACTCGATCTTCACCCGCGGCTTCGAGAAGGGCGAAACGCTGCGGGTGCCTGTGGCCCACCACGACGGCAATTACTTCGCCGACGAAGATACGCTCGACCGGCTTGAAGGCGAAGGCCGTGTTGCCTTCCGCTATGCCGAAAACTGCAACGGATCGCGCCGCGATATCGCCGGGATCCTGAGTGCAAACGGCCGGGTGCTCGGCATGATGCCGCACCCTGAACGTGCGATGGAACCTGCCGCGCATCCCTCGCTGGGCAGCGCGGATGGCAGGCGCCTGTTCGAAAACGTGGTCGGAGCGCTGGTCGACGCGTAAACGGGGTACGCGCCACGCCGACAACTCTCGTCAACTGGCCTTTAGTTGCCTTCCGTCGGCTGCGAACAGCCTGCGCGCCTCTTCCTTCGACATCGGGCGCCCGAAATAGAACCCCTGGATCTTGTCGCAACCGAGCCTGCGGATCAGATCGGCTTCTTCGGCAGTTTCCACCCCTTCGGCGGTGGTCGTCATCTCGAGGCTTTTCGCCATTGCGACCACGGCGTTGATGATCGCCAGGCTCTCATTGCTCTGTTGCGCGGCCCCCTGCACGAAGGTCCGGTCGACCTTGATGGTCGAGAACTTGAGCTTGCGCAGGTAACCGAGCGAGGAATAGCCGGTACCGAAGTCGTCGAGTGCGACGGAACAGCCGAGCGCCATGATCCGCTCGAGCGCGGTGCGCGCGGTGGTCGCGTCGCGCAGGAAGATGCTTTCGGTCACTTCGACTTCGAGTCTCTCGGGCCGCAGCGCGGCGGCGGCGAGCGCATCGACCACTTCCTGCGGAAAATCGGGCTCAAGCAACTGCTCGGGCGAGACGTTGACGTTGACCTTCACATGTTCGGGCCAGGTGCGCGCCTCTTCGCAGGCCTGTTGGAGCACCCACCTGCCGATCGGAACGATCAGGCGTGTATCTTCCGCAAGTGGGATGAATTTGCCGGGACTGACGAAACCGTGTTCGGGGCTGTTCCAGCGCACGAGAGCTTCGAAGCTGACGATTTTTTCGCTGCGCGCATCCACCACCGGCTGGTAATGCAGCACGAATTCGTCAGCGGGAACCGCCTTGCGCAGCGACACCTCGAGCTGGCGGCGCTCCTCCGCGGTAGCATGGAGAACCGGCTCGAAGCGGCAATGCTCGCCGCCGCCAACATCTTTCGCCTGGTAGAGCGCGAGGTCGGCGTTGCGCATCAGTTCCTCGACCGTGTTGCCGTCGCGTGGTCCGACTGCGGAGCCGACGCTGGCCCCGACATAAAGCGTATGGTGATCGACTTCGTAGGGTTCGGACAAGGCGGCGATAACCCGACGCGCAATCGTGTCGATTTCCGGACTGTCGCTGGCATCGCGGATGACGATAGCGAATTCGTCCCCGCCGAGCCGTCCACAAAGGTGTTTTTCGCCGACAATCGATTGGAGACGGGAAGAAACCTGCGCCAGCATCTTATCGCCGGTCATATGGCCGAGCGAATCGTTGACCGCTTTGAACCGGTCTAGATCGACCATCAGCAGGGCGCAGCGGCCTTTCCATTGTTCGGCATAGCGGAGGGCCTCGCCGAGCGCTTCGTTTAGCTGGAGCCGGTTGGGCAGCGATGTGAGCGTGTCATAGCGCGCGAGATAGGCAATCTTTTCGCTCGATTCGCGCTGCGTGGTGACATCGGAACCGACCCCGCGAAAGCCGATGAACTTGCCGCGCTCGTCGCGCATCGGTGTGCCCGAAAGTTCCCACCAGCGAGCCTCTCCGCGGATCGAGACCTGCACGAGCAGGTTCGAGAAATTTTCGCGGTTCTTCAATCGCTCCGCGAGTTCGCGCAGGCTCGGAGGGTATTTCTCGGGCGGAGAATTCTTTTTCGCAATCATTTCCAGCAGCGGCTTGCCTTCCGCTTCCGACTGGTTGGCCGCAAGCGCAAAGGCAAACCGGGGGCTCACCGATCGCAAACGGCGCATCGTATCGATTTCCCACAGCCAGTCGGCCTCGTTCTCCTCGAACTCGCGCAAAAGAAGGGAAACCACCTCTTCCTTTTCGAAGACGGTTTCTTCGGCAATTCGCGCGACGAGGCGAACGCGCCCCACTTCGATGGTGCCGAGCAAGGCGGAGACAACGAAGACGCCCGTTGCCGCGAGCAGTACCCAATGCGCGTTGACGGCCAAATACCCTAGCGTCGCAATCCCGAGCACGACCGAAAAGGAAAGGGCCCTCATTGGAGCCGACGAGAGGAAGAATACCGAGCCGGAAATGAGGATCGCGTTGATCATGAGGAGCGCCGCAAGGTCGAACGTCGATCCCAGCGGTGCGAATACAAGGATGGGTATCGTCCAGAAGGCTCCGGCAAGCGCCGACGAGCGCGTCTGCCTGGAGATCTCATCACGTGAGACCTGGCGACTGTCGGCGTTGACGAGCTTGCGATCGGCAAAGAAGTTGTGCGCCTGTACCAAGGCGAGAGCGAGCACCCAGGCCGCCAGCCAGGTCAGCGCGATCACATCCATGTAGATGCGGGCAACGAGCAGGCCGAGGACCGGGTGGGAGGCAGCGCGCGCAAAGCTGATCTGGGCCGCGCTCGAATATTGCAGACCGCGCAGGCGCGACCAATCGACGCTGTCCCTGTCCGATAGACCAAGAACTGCGGAGACCGACAGACCGGATGGGGGGGTCTTCGGGGGAGAGGAACGAACCGGCTTGCTCACAGTGAAAGCGAATTAACCGGTAAAGGTTAGGGCGACGTAAAGCGGAGGGGCCGATCGCGAAATTTCCGGCACGTCGCGACCGCTAGTATTTATACCTATGTTTCAGGCATTTGTAACTTAACCCAGACCCTTTTCCGCTGCCGCTTCGTCCCAGCTTCGACCATCGAATTTCATGACGCTCGGCCTTAACGCATCAGGCTGGTCGAGACAGGCGAAATGGACGCTCCAGCAATCCGGATGCGAACGGGGCTGGTAGAAGCTCTTGATACCGCAGGTATTGCAGAACAGATGCTCGGCCTCGCCACTCCCGAAACGATAGGACGTGAGGTTATCGCCGCCGCTATCAAGCGTGAAACGCTCATGCGGAATGAACAGGTGAAGGTAGCCGGTTGCCGCGCAGATCGAGCAGTTGCAGTCGAGCATCTCGGGTTCGGGATCGGAAAGCGCGGTAAACCGCACCGCCCCGCAATGGCAGCCACCTTTGACGGTGACGAAATCGCTCATTCCACCGTCACCGATTTGGCGAGATTGCGCGGCTGGTCGACATCCGTGCCCTTCACCACGGCCACATGGTAGGCGAGCAGCTGAACCGGTATGGCATAAACCAGCGGCGCAATAAGCGGGTGAACCACGGGCATCTCGATGGTGGCGATGCACCCCTCTCCCGCCTGCGCGATCCCGTCGGCATCGGAGATGAGCACCACCTGGCCGCCGCGTGCGCGGACCTCTTCCATGTTCGAGACGGTCTTCTCGAACAGCGGACCGGATGGCGCGATCACCACCACCGGCACCTCATCGTCGATCAGCGCGATGGGGCCGTGCTTCATCTCGCCCGAAGCATAGCCCTCGGCGTGAATGTAGCTGATTTCCTTGAGTTTCAGTGCGCCTTCGAGCGCAAGCGGGAAATCCTGCCCACGCCCGAGATAGAGCACGTCGCGCGCCGGCGAAATCAGATGTGCCATAGCCGCAATATCGTCGTCATGATCGAGCGCGGCGTTGAGCGCGGCGGGCGCTTCGAGCAGGTGCTCGACCACCCTGATCTCTTCCTCGCGGCTCATAAGGCCCTTCTTGACCGCCATGTGCGCAGCGAGCGCGGCGAGCACCGCCAGCTGACAGGTAAAGGCCTTCGTCGAAGCGACGCCGATTTCGGGGCCGGCATGGGTCGGCAGCAGCAAGTCCGCCTCGCGCGCCATCGTGCTCGTAGGCACATTGACGACCACGCCGATGGTCTGGCCCTCTTCCTTGCAATGGCGCAGCGCCGCGAGGGTATCGGCCGTCTCGCCGCTCTGAGAGATGAACAGCGCTAGGCCGCCATCCTCGAGCACCGGCTCGCGATAGCGGAATTCGCTGGCGACATCGATGTCCACCGGAACGCGCGCGAACTGCTCGAACCAGTACTTGGCGACCATCCCCGCGTAATAGGAGGTGCCGCAGGCGACGATCGTCAGCCGCTTCACCGAGGAAATATCGAAATCGAATTGCGGCAGCGCGACCGAGTTGTTGTCGCGCCTCAGATAGGACGTGAGCGTCTGCGCCACGACCGTCGGCTGCTCGAAAATCTCCTTCTGCATGAAGTGGCGATAGTTGCCCTTTTCGACCGCCGCCGCCGATGCTCCCGAGGCCTGGATTTCGCGAGTGACTTCGTTGTTCTCGGAATCGAAGATCTGCGCCCCCGAACGGCCAAGCACCACCCAGTCGCCTTCTTCGAGATAGGCGATCCGCTGGGTCAGGGGGGCAAGCGCGAGCGCGTCCGAGCCGAGATACATCTCCGCATCGTCGCCTTCCGGACCGTAGCCGACCACCAGCGGAGAACCGAGCCGCGCGCCGATCAGCAGATCGGGATACTCGCGGAATGCGATTGCGAGGGCGAATGCGCCACGCAGGCGCGGAAGCACCTCGCGCACCGCCGCGACCGGATCGAGCCCGGCTTCGATCTGGTGTGAAACCAGATGCGCGATCACCTCGCTGTCGGTTTCGCTTTCGAAGGTGCGTCCCTCGGCAGCAAGCTCGGCGCGCAATTCCTTGAAGTTCTCGATAATGCCGTTGTGCACGATGGCGACTTCGCCGGTCGCATGCGGGTGCGCGTTGCCGGCGGTCGGTGCGCCATGGGTGGCCCAGCGGGTGTGGGCGATCCCGACGGTCCCTGGCGCGGGCTCATTGGCGAGCACGCCTACGAGGTTGGCGAGCTTGCCTTCCGCGCGGCGGCGCACCAGCTTTCCATCGTGAAGCGTGCAGATTCCGGCGCTGTCATAGCCGCGATATTCCATGCGCCTGAGGCCGTCGACCAGACGATCGGCGACTTCTTCCTTCCCGACAATTCCGATAATTCCGCACATGCTCGAACAAATCCCCCTTTGGTGCGCAGCAACTGTTCCCGCCGCCCCTTACGCGAGACCTGTGAACACAGGCTTGCGCAGCATCGCGCTGCTCTACTCTTCAAGGGCCTTCGGACACAACCGGCTGCGGCGTTGAAACCCGCAGGCCGTCGCGCCAGAGATAGAGCCCGGCTGCGATGATGAGAGCCGCCCCCGCCAAAGTCAGCGCATCAGGGCGTTCGTCGAAGAACACCCACCCAAGCGTGATCACGACCAGCATCTGCACATAGATCGCCGGTGCGACCTGCGCTGCGCCCGCCTTGGTCGTACCGATATAGGCGAGCCAGTGCGCCGTGCTGGCGGTCACTGCGACGATGGTGCAGCGCATGACCACGTCCCAGCTGGGCCAGCCGAAATCAAGCCCGGGCACGCCGCTCGTCTTCAACCCGAACGAGATCACGATCAGGATCGGCGCGCAGGCGGCGGCGACGAAAACCTGCATCGAAAGCGCACTGCCCTGCCCTGCGCTCGCACGGTTGGCGACCATCATCAGCGCGAAAAACACTGCGGACACGAGCGGCAGGAACGCCGCCCAGCCGAGTTCGGCGACGTTGGGGCGCAGGATGATCGCGACTCCTGCAAGCGCGACCAGCGAAACGCCGTAGACCGCCGGACGCACTTTCTCGCCCAGCAAAGCGCCAGCCAGTAGTTGCGTTAGGACCGGCGCGAGAAAGGCAATTGCCATCGCATCGGCAAACGGCATCAGGTACAGCGCCGAGAAAAAGCACACCGACGCCATCGCAAGGCAAACCCCGCGGCCGACCTGGAGCCACGGCTTTTGCGGTTTGAACGCACGCGGTCCTTCGCTCTTGAGCAGCAATAGCGACAATCCGAGCGCACCGATCGTAAAGCGCAGCGCGGCGACCGCATAGGGCGGCCAATCGCCCGCCATGCTCTTCACCACGGCATCGCCGACCGAAAGCGTCGCGAACCCCGCAATCGCATAGGCCAAGCCTGCACGTTCCTCACCCGTCATCGGACACTCTCGATCATCGAACCTGCCGCGCCCCGTGAACCTAAGCCCGATGAAACGCAAGCCAAAGCCTGGGGCCGTTTGTCATGGTTTACGATTGCTTAAACCCCAGCCGGTAACGAGGCATCAAAGACGTGCATCTCCTGCGCGTTTCGGGGGCAAGCCGAACAGAATGACCAAACTGATCATCCAGATCCCGTGCCTGAACGAAGCCGAGGTGCTGCCGGAGACACTCGCCAAGCTGCCGCGCAGCCTGCCCGGCGTCGACGTGATCGAATACCTCGTGATCGACGACGGCTCGAGCGACGACACGTCGGGCGTCGCGCGCCGCTGGGGCGTGCATCACATCGTCCGCCATCGGCGCAATCGCGGCCTTGCAGAAGCTTTCCGCAACGGGATCGACAAGTGCCTCGCCGAAGGTGCCGACATTATCGTCAACACCGATGCCGACGGGCAGTATGCGGGCGAAGACATCGCCACCATCGTCGCACCGGTCGTCGCCGGTGAAGCCGACATTTGCATCGGCGATCGCTCGGTAGCCGACAACGCGCATTTCGGCCCGTTCAAACGGCTTTTGCAGCGGCTCGGATCCTATGTGGTGCGCACCCTCTCCGCGACCGATATCACCGACGCCGTAAGCGGTTTCCGCGCAATGACCCGCGACGCGGCACAGCGGATCAACATCACCACCGATTTCAGCTACACCACAGACATGCTGATCCAGGCCGGGCGCAAGCGGCTGGCGATCACTTCGGTGCCGGTACGCACCAACGCGGCGACCCGCCCTTCACGCCTGTTCAAGTCGATCCCGCGCTTCATCGTCAACACGGGGATCACGATCACCCGGGCTTACACCACGTTCAATTCGCTGCGCGTGTTCGTCCTGCTCGGCGCGGCGCTGACCCTGATCGGACTGATGCCGATCGCGCGCTTCGTCTGGTTCTTCATCCAAGGCAATG
This sequence comes from Erythrobacter sp. GH1-10, assembly GCF_045363165.1. Lineage (NCBI taxonomy): Bacteria > Pseudomonadati > Pseudomonadota > Alphaproteobacteria > Sphingomonadales > Erythrobacteraceae > Erythrobacter > Erythrobacter sp. GH1-10. The sequence continues at coordinate 2,382,833 of NZ_JBJFLP010000001.1, forward strand.
GCGACGGGCACATACAGTCGCTGGTGATTGGCGGAGCATTGCTTACCGTAGGCGTGCTGGTGGCCACGCTGGGCATCCTCGCCGACCTGATCGCCACCAACCGCAAGCTCATGGAAGCGAGCATGCTCAAGCTGCGCAGGATCGAAGAAAAGCTCGATACGCTGGAAGCGATCGCCGCCCCAGACGCTCCCTCTGTCGCCGTTCCGACGGCACGCGCGTCAAAACGCAGAGCCTCCTGAAATGAACGCCAACGCTGTGTCCGCCGATATGCGTGCTTCGCGCCCGGCATCGGCTGCACCGTCGTCCGTTTCGCTGGTTTGGATCTACGCGCTGCTCGCCGTGCTGGCGGCGATGCACCTGTCGATGGTTCTCGGCCGATCGATCAACTGGGATGAGTTCTGGTTCTATTCCCAGGTGGAAACCGCCGCGCGCGGGGAATTTCTGAGGCCCCTGCAAACAATCCATACGCGGTTCTTCTATTGGTGGCTTCCCGCGATGCCGGGGACCGAGGTTACGCACATTCTCATCGCGCGCTTCTTCATGCTGGCGTGCCTGGTGGTCACTTCGGTAGGAATATTTCTCGCAGCGGAGACCTTTTCTGACAAACGCACCGCGCTGCTTTCGGTGGCGGCCTTTCTCTGCGCGGGCTACGTATTGCAGCACGGCACATCGTTTCGCGTCGATCCGATCGTCACCGCTTTCCTTGCGACAGGTTTCGCAATAGCGGCCAGGACGCGCCTCACGCTTCCCTCAATCCTCGCTCTCGGCGCGGTCATCGGCATCGCGGCGATGGTCACCATCAAGTTCGTCCTTTGGGCTCCCGCATTTGCCGGTATTGCATTGTGGCGCTGGCAGGACGAGGAATGGGACTGGCATTACCCCTTGCGATGGATTGCCGCCGGGACGGTCGCAATCGGGGTCTTCGGGCTGCTTTACGCCTGGCACGGGATGGACATCGCGGGCGAAGCCGCGTCGGAAGAAGCCGCGGCCACGCTTTCGCGCTCGTCCGGCAAGATGTTCGGACTGCTCGCCAATCCCAACTACCCGCTCGTTCTCAAGGGACTGGCCACTGCTTTGCCGCTGGCCATCGCCGCTGCTCTCGTTCCGTGGCATGCCCTGAAAATGAATGCGCCCTGGACCCGCAAGGTCGCCTTGATCGGGATCTGGTTTCCCGTCCTTACTCCCATCTATTACTATAACGCCTATCCGTATTTTTACAGCTTCATCCTGCCCCCGGTCGCGGTAGCCTGCGCATTCAGCATTCCGGCGATGGTCCGCCGCTATGGACAGCTGACGTTCGCCGGCATCATCCTGCTCAGCGCGCTTGCCGTGTGGATCGTCGATCCCCGGGGCGTGACCGCAAAGCAGCAGCATCTGGTCGAAACAGTCCACGAAATCGTGCCCGAGCCGGTCAACTATTTCGACTGCTGCGGGATGATCGGCAGCTACCCGAAGTCAAATCATTTTCTCACAAGCTGGGGGATCGAAGCCTACATGGCCGAAGACCGCCCGGTGCTGCTTGAAACGATGCGCGAAGTGCCTGTCCCGCTCTTGATCGACAACAAGTCCTGGTTCCAGCCTGCCTTCGGCAGCGAGGAAAAGACCGGAATTCATCCTGAGGACGCGGCCGCGATCGGCGACACCTTTATCCACTATTGGGGTCAGGTTTACCTCGCCGGGCGGGAATTGAGCCCGGGCGAAACGCTGGAATGGGATGTGCTGGTTCCAGGCACGTACACGGTGCGCGGCGAGATCGCGATCGAGGGCGATACCTATTCGAACGGCGATCTGATCGCGCTTGACCGTGGCAACGCGGTTCTTCGGAACACCGGACAAACATCCGCGACCCTGGTCTGGGGGAAGAACCCGCACATCGCTGAAACAGTCCCGCCCGAAAAAATCTGGACCGCGTTCTGATGCAGCCGAGCCGCGTCCTTTTCATAACGCGAAAATGGGCACCCGCTATCGGCGGGATGGAGACCTATTGCCTCAAGTTGGCCGAATATCTTCGGAAGGATAGGCCGGTGGACGTAATCGCGCTTCGCGGTCGGATCGACGGGCGCCCGCCATCGCTGATCGCGCTGTTGCTCTTCCCGTTTACAGTTTTGCGCAAATGGTTGGCCCTGAGCGACGCTCCGGCGATCATTCATATCGGCGATCTCGCAGTTTGGCCGCTCGCTCTGCCCGGATGGCTGCTCGCCCCCAATGCGAAGATCGTGGTCTCGGCTCACGGGACCGACATTTCCTATGCATTGCGCCCTACCGTCAGAGGAAGGCTTTATCGTGTCTACCAGCGGATCGGCGCGACGCTGCTTTCGAGCGCTCGTATCATCGCCAATTCCGATGCGACGGCCCAGGCATGCCGCAACGTCGGCTGGCGCGGCGTATCGGTGTGTCCCCTCGCCACAGATATGGAGCTGCAGGCCGGAGCCCAGCTGCGGACCAACACCATCCTGTTTGCGGGCCGCCTGATCCGGCAAAAGGGGCTTTCGTGGTTTGTAGAAGAGGTCTTGCCGCTGGTTCCGGACCAAATCGTTCTCGAAGTTGCCGGCCCCGTGGTCGATGCCGACGAAGGTGCGGCACTGGATTCCGAGCGTGTGCGGTATCTCGGAGCGATTCCGCAGGATCGTCTGGCGCGCCATTACGCGGAGGCGCTATGCGTCGTCGTTCCCAATATCGATCTCGGGGACGGGAGTTTCGAAGGCTTTGGCCTTGTCGCTTGCGAAGCGGCGGCTGCGGGCGGCATAGTTTTCGCCTCCGATTACGGCGGCCTTTCCTCCGCCGTGCGCGATAAGAAGACTGGCTTCTTGTTGCCCCACTCCAATTCACGGGTTTGGGCGGAAAAAATCTCCGAGATTGCAGGATGGACAGCCCTGGAACGCGCGGACTTCGCCAGCGAGGCATCTCGAAATGCTCGCAAATTCTACAACTGGACGCGTGTTTCGGAACAGACCCAGGCCGAATATGCTTCGCTTACGACCGAACGGGGGCTTGCGTGAACGCCGCGCTGACATTCGCCGGGAAAGCTGCGCTGCGCCTACGCGCAGTTACCAAGCGATATTCTCGCCTGCTGATGATCCTTGCCGCGCTCCTGTTCACGGGAGGCATCATTGCCTCTATCCTCACGCTCGACGTCACCTGGACCGACCTTGATCCGGCCTATTTCGCGCTGCTCGCACTCGTTCTTGCACCGCTCGGAGTGCTGCTTGGGGCGCTCAACATGGTGGTGCTTGCCCGTAGCACGAACATTCCGATGAGTTTGCGCGACGCAACCTACTATTGCGTATTTGCTCAATTGGCGGAGATATTGCCGATCCCCGGCGGAGCAATCGTCCGCGGTGGAGCGCTTGTGGCGCGCGGGGCCGGTGCCAGCATGGCGACCACCCTAGTTTTGACAAACGCCCTGCTCTGGGTTGGCTGCGCGGCTCTGGCTGCAGGTTTCAGCCTCGGCATCGCTTCTCAGGCAGGAGCAATCTTGGGCGCGAGTGGCGCCTTGGGCGTATTCCTGTGTTGTGCCATTCTTGCAAAAGCTGCCGGGATACGCTGGATGCTGGCCGCGCTCGGCATTCGCATCGCCGGATTGGTGCTGGTCGGACTTAGGCTTGCTGCTGCCTTCCTGGCCCTTGGGGTCGCGATGTCGCTGTTGCAGGCTTATCCCTTCGCTCTCGCTTCCATACTCGGCTCCGCATCGTCTATCGCCCCGGGAGGCCTTGGCATCAGTGAAGCGCTGGCCGCCGGCATGGCGACGCTTTCCGCGGTTACACCGGGAGCGGCATTCCTTGCGGTTGCGATCAATCGCATCGTAAGTTTTGCGGTGAGCGGCGTCTTCTTTGCAGCTTTCCAATTGGCTGACGGCTATCGCGCACCTTCTCATGGCTGACAATTTCACCTTCATCATTTCGACCGGGCGCACCGGCACGCAGTTTCTCGGCGACCTGATGAGCCGCGCGATAGAAGATTGCCACTCCGAGCACGAACCCGATGTCTTTCACGGATTCGATGCCGTCTCCTTCCAACGGCTGAGGGAATTCGGGCTTTGGCATATGCTGATAGGCCGTGCGCTCGGCCAATCCGGCGTGCGGGTGCTCGGCACCCGCTACCTCAACGGTCAGATTTCTCTCGATCGAGCAACCGGCAAGTTGCGCGATCAGCGGGCCAGGTTTCATGCCTCCGTTCCGCAGGGGCTGCTCATCGAAAGCTATGGATCGTGGTGGATGTTCGCCAGGGAGCTAGGCGATATTTTCCCGGGCTCAAAGTCGATCGGGCTCATCCGCGAACCCCATGCCTGGATCGAGAGCGTCCGCAGCCATCTCGCCGGCTTCCACGGCCGACCCGGCGGCGTACTCGCGCATCGCCTTCCGCCGGGCCCGCTCACAGCAGAATCCGTCGGCGATGCACGCTGGGCGGACAAGTGGGACAAGCTTAGCCAGATCGGTCAGCTCGCATGGCAATGGAGCTATGCCTATTCGGTGATGGATGACGCCGTGCAGATGGGCAACATGACGATGTATCGGTTCGAGGAGGTCTTCGATCCGAAAACCGATGCGTTGTCCCGACTGTGCAACGACGCATCCAGTTTTCCGGACAAGAGCTACACCGTGGGATCAACCGAAGGGCTGCTGTCAAACCGACGAAATGCCAGTTCCGCGCAAAAGGACGCATGGCAAAACTGGTCCGACGACGATTTAGCCTTGGTCGAGGAAATGTGCGCGCCGTTGATGGCCCGATATGGGTATCAGTCGGTGCGTTCGTAAAAGTAGAAATCCGCGAACGAAGTGTTGTCGGGATCAGATCGATCGAAGGGATAAGCGTTCGGGATCGTCTTGATCAGAGCGAAATTCTTGCGATTCGCCTCGACCCAGTCGCTGAATTTGCGATGTCGGACATGGACGCTGTCGGCCAACTCGTCGGTATTGCTGGCATAGATCACGACATAGCGGGTGCTTCGCTCGAACAATTCCCGCATATGCGCGTCGAACACTGCGTCCTCGATCAAATGGTAAATCACATCGAGCGACATGGTGAGGTCGGCTCGTTCGTCGGTCAGGTCGCCCAGCAGCACGAAGCTCTTGCTGTCATCGCCCGCATACCTCGCCCGCGCTTGCTCGATTATCGTCGGAGACACATCGACGCCGGTGTATTTCGGATACTCCGCCAAAGCGAGCTGCGCCCCGTCGCCACTGCCGAATTCGAGAACGCTTTGAACCTTGTGGCTCTCGACGAAAGCGTTCAGCACTTCGGCCTTGAATTCGGCGAGACGGTTGTAGGACCCCGGGCCCGAATTTCGCCCCTTGGAATACCGGTTTTCCCAGTATTCGGCCGAATTGAAATCATCTCGCCCCAGCGCAGCAAATCTGGTCGAAGCCCAGCGCGCGACATCGCGCACGAGCGGTATCCGTTTAACTGTTTCGCGCAGGACAGACATCGATATTCCCATTCGCTGCGCGCAATGCGCACCGTTCCGTTTATCGATTACATGGCAATGGCCGCAAGGAGGGGTCTTGAAGGAGGATTATCACCAGCTTTCGAGCGACCGCCACAAATCGATGATTCCGATAAGCATTCGTTGCGGAGAATGTGCGGAGTTTCCTCATTGTTAACCATTCCCGGATAGGGATCATTCTGCATGGGGCGTCGAAGCCCTTTTTAAGTGATCTGACCCTGGGGGCTACGAATGAGCGCATTCGGCAAAAAAGGCGGCGCTGGCGGCATGAAGACGGGCGGAAGGCCGGCTTTCGGCGTGGCGCGCCCGATGAAATCCGGAAAACCCTCCGGCGAGGAATCGAAGGGTGGCGAGCAATTCCCGCCGCTGCCGGACCAAGGCGAAAAGGCCGAATCCAAAGCGCCGCCGCCCTCCTCCAAGCCAAAAGACACAGCCGATGCGATGGACCGCCTCGCCGAGCGCATGAATTCGGTCCACACCCCGGAAGAAGCCGGCGGCTTCGAAGCTTCGGTCCACAAAATCAAGGAACAGGTGCTGCCGCGCCTGCTCGAACGCGTCGATCCGGAAGCCGCAGCGACCCTGACCAAGGAAGAGCTGTCGGAGGAATTCCGTCCGATCATCATGGAAGTGCTGGCCGAGCTCAAGGTCACGCTCAACCGCCGCGAACAGTTCGCGCTCGAAAAGGTCCTGATCGACGAGCTGCTGGGCTTCGGCCCGCTCGAAGAGCTGCTGAACGATCCGGACGTGTCCGATATCATGGTCAACGGCCCCGACCAGACCTACATCGAAAAGAAGGGCAAGCTGGTTGTCGCGCCGATCAAGTTCCGCGACGAACAGCACCTGTTCCAGATCGCGCAGCGCATCGTGAACCAGGTCGGCCGCCGCGTCGACCAGACCACGCCGCTTGCCGACGCCCGTCTGAAGGACGGCAGCCGTGTTAACGTTATCGTGCCGCCGCTCTCGCTGCGCGGGACCGCGATCTCGATTCGTAAGTTCTCCGAGAAGCCGATCACCTTGGACATGCTCAAGGAATTCGGTTCGATGTCCGAAAAGATGTGCACCGCGCTCAAGATCGCGGGCGCATGCCGGATGAACATCGTCATCTCGGGCGGTACCGGTTCGGGTAAGACGACCATGCTCAACGCCCTGTCGAAGATGATCGACCCGGGCGAGCGCGTGCTGACCATCGAGGACGCCGCCGAACTTCGCCTGCAGCAGCCGCACTGGCTGCCGCTCGAAACGCGTCCGCCGAACCTTGAAGGCCAGGGCGCGATTACCATCGGCGACCTCGTGAAGAACGCCCTTCGTATGCGTCCTGACCGCATCATTCTGGGCGAAATTCGTGGCGCGGAATGTTTCGACCTTCTCGCCGCGATGAACACCGGCCACGACGGGTCTATGTGTACGCTTCACGCCAACTCGCCGCGCGAGTGCCTTGGCCGTATGGAAAACATGATCCTGATGGGCGATATCAAGATCCCGAAGGAAGCCATCTCGCGCCAGATCGCGGAATCGGTTGACCTGATCGTTCAGGTGAAGCGCCTTCGCGACGGTTCGCGCCGCACCACCAACATCACCGAGGTGATCGGGATGGAAGGCGACGTGATCGTGACGCAGGAGCTGTTCAAGTTCGAGTATCTCGACGAGAGCGAGGACGGCAAGATCATGGGCGAATTCCGCTCGTCGGGCCTGCGCCCCTACACGCTCGAAAAGGCCCGTCAATTCGGCTTCGACCAGGCGTATCTGGAGGCGTGTTTGTAACACGCCTGCGCACGCCCATCCGGGCGTGCGATATCCTCGCTCATGCGGCCTGAAGGCCGCGTCGCTGCGGGCGCGCCGTCGCGCTTGCACTCGCCTTCGGCTCGGGGTGGGTCTTCGCGCAAAGGTGACGAAGTTGACACCGTGTCAAGCGGCGAATTGACATAATATCCTTTTATTTAGAGGATCTTGCTTCGAAAAATCGAAGTTGACACTTTGCCGAAAAGATTTTTCGACCGATGGTGGAATTCGACTGTCAAAGAACGCCATCCTGATCGCACGGACGGTACCGTGTAGGAAAGCGGCCTTCACAAACTCCCCAGGACCACTGGCAGGCTCATCGCGAGCATGCCGCCGCCGATCACCGCGAACAGCACGAACAAGGTCGTCCATGGCATGAAACCCACGCGTTCGAGACGCGCGACATCGCGTGTGCGGTTCCGGCGTCGTTCCATCAGTGCGCAGAAAGCAGCGAGCACCCAGAATGCGCCACCGGCGATCGCGAGCTGAGCGGCATCGCTCAGGAGTTCGAACTGGAGCCACAGGTGCATGATGACGGGCATGTAGACCGCAGGGCGACTTGCGCAATCCCCCCTCCTGCGCCAAGCGCTCGGTCGATGGACGGTTCGATCGCCTCCCCCCGCCCGTTTCTCGCGCTCGGCATCAGGCTCGTGACCGCCTTCGCGCTGGCGACCATGGGCATGCTCGTGAAACTCGGCGGGGAGCGCGGGGTCCACCTGTTCGAGATGATCTTCTGGCGGCAGGCGATCACTCTGGTGCTGATCGGAGGCGGCCTTTTGCTGCTGGGCAAGCTGGCCACGGTTCGCACCACTCGGCTCGGCGCGCATTCACGCCGTGCGGCGCTCGGGCTGGTGGGCATGATGTTCACCTATGGCACCGTCCTGCTGCTCCCGCTCGCCGAAGCGACCACGATCAACTTCACCACGCCGTTCTTCGCGGTATTCCTCGCGGTCATCCTGTTCGGGGAAAAGGTGGGGTTTTATCGCTGGGCGGCGGTCGCCGTCGGTTTCTGCGGCGTCATCGTGCTGGTGCAGCCGGGATCGAGTGCAGGGGTCAACATTCTCGGCGTAGTGGTCGGGCTCATCGCCTCGGCGATGGTCGCGCTCATCAGCTTCCAGATCCAGGATCTCAACAAGACCGAAAGCCCTTGGGCGATCATTTTCTGGTTCACCCTGCTTTCTACGCCGGTGATCGCATTGGCCCTGCCATTCGTCTTCACCGCGCACACCGCCGAAACATGGGCGATCCTGGTCGCCATGTCGGTGTGCGGCGCAATGGCGCAGATCCTGCTGACGACTTCGCTCCGCTTCGGATCGGCGGCGGTGATCCTGCTGATGGATTACACATCGCTGCTGTGGGCGACATGGTATGGATATGCGGTGTTCGACCGCGCGGCTCCGGCCAGCCTGTGGCTGGGAGCCCCCTTGATCATCGGCGCAGGCGTGCTGATCGCGTGGCGCGAGCGGCAACTCGCCCGAGCCAGGATGCAGCCCGTCGCAGAACCGGAACCCCCCGCCCGCGCCTGAGTCGATTGATTATAACCATCTGAAGAGGAACACTTATGATCCGCAAGACCATGATCGCACTCGCCCTCGGCGCAATGACCCTCTCTGCCGCCGCCTGCAACACCGTCAAAGGTCTGGGCGAAGACGTCAAATCCGTCGGCGAGGCCGGTGAAGAGGCTATCGACTGACGGTGCAAATCCCCACTCGGAAAAGGCCTGCCCTCCACGGTGCGGGCCTTTTTTATTGCCAAGTTAACCGGGAGCGGCGATCTTGGGCCATCAACCACGAAGGGTTACCGACATGAGTCGTAAAGTTCTGAATGCGGTCCTGATGGGCGCGCTGCTCGCCTCGATCTCCGCATGCAACACCGTCAAAGGGCTCGGCGAGGACATCAAGTCCGTCGGCGAGGCCGGCGAAAAGGCGATCGACTGAGCAGAGAGCTCAACCCGGGCGATAGACCAACATCAGGTTATTCGCCGGCATTTCGCGGCGTGCTGTACGGGTGAATCCTTCGGCGTCCGCGAGAGTGTCCAGATCCTCTACATTACGCAGGCCCCAGCGCTCGTCGCGAGCCCGCAGACTGGCGTCGAACGCGACGTTCGACGGTGCCGGTTCGCGTCCGCGCTCGAAGTACGGACCGTAGAGGATCAGCGGAGCCTCGCTCTCGCTCAGGATTCGCGCTGCTCCGGCAAACAGTCCCTCGGTCGCTTCCCACGGGCTGATATGGACCATGTTGATGCACACAATCGCGTCGGCGCGATCAACCTCCCAGTTTTCGGGACGCGACGCATCGATCACCGTCGGAAACCGCAAGTTGGCGGCGCCGTGATCTTTCTGCCAGGCAATGATCGAAGCGAGCGCTTCTTTCTGGCAATCGCTCGGCTGCCATGTGATCTGCGGGAAACGGTGGGCGAAATACACCGCGTGCTCGCCCGAACCGCTCGCCACCTCCAGCACTGTGCCTGAGGGCGGCAGTTCGTCCGCAAGCACCTCGGCAATCGCTTCGCGGTTCCGCTCGGTAGCGGGGGCGTGTTTCTTCATTCGCGAAGCCGCCTGTCAGTTGACCTGCCGTTCCTGCCCTTCCCAATAGGGCGCGCGCAGTTCCCGCCGCAGGATCTTGCCCGAGGCATTTCGCGGCATTTCGGGGATCACGTCGACGCTCTTGGGGCATTTGAATGCCGCGATGCGTTCGCGGGTGTAGGAGATGATCTCTCCCTCGTCGATTTCCTGCCCCGGCTTGCACACGACGCAGGCTTTCACCTCTTCGCCCCACCGTTCCGAGGGCACGCCGATCACCGCGACTTCGGCGACCGCAGGGTGGCCGAACACCGCATTCTCGACCTCGGCCGGATAGACGTTCTCGCCGCCGGAGATGATCATGTCCTTGATCCGGTCCTGGATATAGACATAGCCGTCCTCGTCCATGATCCCGGCATCGCCGGTGTGGAGCCAGCCGTCCGGATCGATCGTGCTCGCGGTCGCTTCGGGCAGTTTCCAGTAGCCTTCGGTGTTGGACGGCGATTTGATGCAGACCTCCCCGATCTCGCCGCGTGGGACTTCCTTATTGTCCGGCCCGCGCACTTCGATCTGGGCACCCGGCACCGCCTTGCCTGCCGAGCGCATGCGCTGATTGCCTTCGAGCGTGTGGTCCTCGGGCGGCAGCAGCGAGATCGTCCCGCTCGTCTCGGTCATGCCATAGGCCTGCAGGAATCCTGCGTTGGGCATGGTCTTGACCGCTTGCTTGAGCAGTTCGAGCGGCATCGGTGCGGCGCCGTACATCAGGTATTTGAGATGGCTGAAATCGGTCTCCGCCGCTTGCGGGTGCTGGACGACCATTTGCAGTGCAGCGGGCACGATGAACATGTGCGTCGCGCCGTTCTCGATCGCTTGAAGCACGCCGACGGGTGTGAATTCCGCCTGCACAAGGCAGCGGACACCGTTGGCGATGGCGATATTGATCAGTCCGGTGCCGCCGATATGCGCGCACGGCATCGCGACAAGGAAGCAATCGTCGGGCTCGAAGAAGTTCCACGCCAACCCGGCTTCGTTGCCCGGATTGCGCAGGCCCAGCAGGTTCGCGTTGGACAGAACAGCACCCTTCGGATTTCCGGTCGTGCCCGACGTGTAGAGTTGCAGGATCGGCTCCCCCGGATCGGGCGGATGGTAATCGCCGGGCTCGCTTTCGGCCATCGCCTTGCGCGCCTCGGCCTCCTCGATCACGGTCGGCTTCGCGGGCAGGTCTGCGGCGACTGTGCGCGCGGTTTCGGCAAACTGTTCTTCGACGAACACCAGCTTGGCACCCGTATCCTTGAGGATGTAGGCGACTTCCGGCGCGGCGAGCCGCCAGCCGATCGGAACCATCACCGCACCCATCCGCGCGGCGGCGAGATAGATGTGGCAATAAAGATCTGAGTTCTTCCCCAGCCACGCGATCCTGTCTCCCTTGGCAAGACCAAGCGACTGGAAGAAACCGATCAGCCGACGCGTGTTTGCGTCGAGTTCGGAATAGGTGGTGATCCTGCCATCCTGTTCGATCGCCGGGCCATCGGGGCGCTCTGTAGCCCAGAAGTCCAGGATCTCATCGAAGGTGACGAAGCTGTGATGCGGATCGCCCGCGACCGTGCCTTCCCACGTCATGCATTCTCTCCCAATGCGCGTTTACAGAGGGATAAAGCATGCCGCGCAGTGGCGGTCCAGAGCTTTACGCTACTGCCAGCGGCCCGAAGCGCGCGCTCTCGGCTCGCGCACGAGCAGCCAGATGAACAGGCCGAGCGGCCCCGCCATAAAAGTCACCAGCAGGATCGGTGCCTGCAGCCAGCGCGAGAAGAACTTGGCATCGGCATCGCGCGCGATCCACAGCCCGACAAACAGGTCGAATGCGAGGTAATGCGTCCATCCGATCGCAACGCCCGCATCGCTGGAGAAAATCGAGCGCACGCCTTCGATGGTGGTGAAGTCCGCCCCGCCCTCGCCCGCCGGGACCAGCCCGGAGAGCACCGCGATCAGTCCGCCGGAATAGATCAGGCATAACAGCCCCACGCCGAGGTAGAGGATGCCCGAGAGCAGCGCGGGCCAGCGCGGCAAGGCGATCAGCGCTATCCACGCAACGAGAGCGAGCAGGTTGACCGCGTTGAAGACAAGGGACCAGTCCATCATTCCTCCAGCGTCGCATCGGCCTTGGCGCGCCATTCGCGCGCGGCGCGCTTCATCGCCTCGTTGTCGTGCGTAAAGCGCCCCGCCGCCCGTCGCATCGCCAGCCCGAGCGCGGCCTCGGCGACGAGGTCCGCATCGATCGAATGGTACATCTCGTATTTCGACGGCAGCAGCGGTTCGACCAGCGGTGCGACCGTCATGGCCATTTTCTCGGCAAAGCGGAAATCGCCCTCGCGTGCGCCGCGCAGCAGGCCGGGGCGCAGGATATCGAGCCGCTTGAAACCGATCTTCGACACCGCCTGTTCGGTCTCCGCCTTGACCTTGAGATAGAAGTGCTTCGACTTCGGATCGGCACCTGCGGCGCTGATCAGCACCATGTTGAGAACCCCCGCATCCCTCGCCGCCTGCGCGGTTTCGACGATCAGGTCGTAATCGACCTCGCGGAAGGCCGTCTCGTCGCGGCCCGCTTTCTTCCAGGTTGTGCCAAGCGCGCAGATGAAGGACCGCGGCTTGATCGCTTCGAAGACCTCGCCCCATTTCGACGGTTCGGCGACGAACATCTCCATTCGTGCGCCTTCGGGCAACCTGATCTCGCGCCGGGCGATGCCGACGATACGGGTGTAATCGCTCGCGCTCGAAATCTCGATCACGCGGCGTCCGATCAACCCGGTGGCGCCGACCATGCCGATCCGCTCGACCGTCTTGCGGCCCATCGTGCGCCGGTTCGCTGCGGGCCTGTGCAGGTTAGACATTGCTAAGCCCCTTCGGCCTTTCGCCATAGATTTCCTCGCAGGCGCGAATCGCGAAGCGGTCGCTCATGCCGGCGATGAAATCGGCGATCACCCGCGATCGCTGCGGGTCTTTCTCCGGCAGACGCGCCTGCCAATCGTCGGGCATCAGCGACGAATCTTGCGAGTAGGCGGCGAACAGGCGGGCGACCACATCGCGGGCGCGCTCGGCCCCTGCGACCTGGTCCGAATGGTAGTAGAGCTTGTCGTACATGAATTTCTTCAGCGTGCGCTCGTGCGCCGCCATCTCCGGCGAGAAGCCGCCGAGTTGGCGGTTCGCATTGCGGACATCATCGACCGATCCCATACCTACGACCTGCTTCGCGGTGTGGTCGATCACGTCGTTGACCATCAGCCCGATCTGGTCGCGCACCAGCTCGCGCAATTGCCGGTCGCGCGGGGCGTTGGGAAAACGCCGCTCGACGACGCGCCACTGGTCGGCAAGGAAAGGAAGCTCGAGCAGGTCGTCGAGCTCGAGAAAGCCCGCGCGCAGCCCGTCGTCGATATCGTGATTGTCGTAGGCGATGTCGTCCGACACGGCCGCGATCTGCGCTTCGAGCGAGGGCCAGGCTCCGAGGTCGAGCGGAAACGCCTCGTCGAGTTCGGCGAGCGCCCAATTGGGCGCCCCCACCGGCCCGTTGTGCTTGGCCAGACCTTCGAGAAGGTCCCAGGTGAGGTTGAGCCCCTCGTTTTCGGGATAGGGGCTTTCGATCCGCATCACCGTGCGCAGCGCCTGCGCGTTGTGGCAGAACCCGCCATGGCGTTGCATCGCCTCGGCCAGCGCATTCTCCCCCGCGTGGCCAAAGGGTGGGTGGCCGAGATCGTGCGCCAGGCACAGCCCCTCGGTCAGGTCCTCGTCGAGACGCAGCGCACGCGCCAGCACCCGCCCGATCTGCGCGACTTCGAGGCTGTGCGTCAGCCGGGTGCGGTAATGGTCGCCTTCGGGCGCGATGAAGACTTGCGTCTTCGACTTCAGCCGTCGGAAGCTCATCGAATGGATGATCCGGTCGCGGTCGCGCTGGAACTCGCTGCGCGGCCCGCGCGTCTCCCCGGCGATGTCGGGCGGGCCACCGCTCTCGCCCGCACGCCGCTGGGGGCCGAATTCGCGCCCGCCATGGCGGGCCGGGTCGGCAGCGTAAGGAGCGCGGGTAATCACCATCATGCGATTAGGTGAGGCAGCCTAGCCGCTCAACAGGAACAGATCGGCAACCTGCATGGATTGCCGTGGACAGCGACCGTTTCGCCGCCGAATTGATATGTAAGGAGCGAAGCGGGGCCGCTTTCCGGGTGCATTGGGGGGGTGGAAAGCGGCCCCGAGGGCCTCCGGCTTAGCGACCCGAGGACCCGGAATCTGCATGTTACTAATCCATGACAAATTCGCCGCGCACTTAGGCGGCTCGTTAACGAGATGCACCACCTTTTATGTTGCATTGCGCTCAACCGTGGCGCGCAAGAGGTGAGTCGCCGGTTAGTCCACCAATTCCTGCTGCAGGATCCAGTCGGCAGCGGCTTCGCAATGGATTCTGGTGGAATCGAACACCGGCAGGATATTGGCATTGACGTCGACGACGAGGTCCAGCTCGGTGCAGGCGAGCACGATCGCGTCGGCGCCTTCCTGTGCCTTGTTGGTGATGATCGTCTTCATCTTGCGCTCGGCATCGCGGCTGACCTTTCCGACCATCAGTTCGTCGTAAATAATCCGGTCGAGCGTCTCGACATTGCCCATGTCGGGCGGCAGCAGGTCGATCCCGTGCGCGACCAGACGCTTGCGATAGAAGCTTTCGGTCATGACGTTGCGCGTGCCGATCAGCGCCGCGTTCTTGTGCCCCGCTCGCTTGAGCGCCACTCCGACGTAATCGGCGATGTGCAGGATCGGAACATCGACAGCATCGGCGACATCGTCATACAGCTTGTGCATCGAATTCGCGCCGATGATGATGGCCTCGGCCCCTGCCTGTTCGAGCCGCTTCGCACTGTCCGAAAGCACGCGAGCGGCTTGTTCCCACTCGCGGTCTTCGCGCAGCGCATAGAGCTGGCAGAAATCGAGGCTCTCGATCAGCATCGGCGCGCTCGCCATCGGGGCCGCGCGTTTCTGGACGATCCGGTTGATCCGGTCGTAGTAGATACCGGTCGACACCCAGCTCATGCCGCCGATCAATCCCAATTTGCGCAAAGGCATTTCCCTGATTCTCACACACAATTCACCCGAGAACTACGCGGGAACCGTGAACCGCGTCCATAGGGTGGTATTCAGGCCGAGATTTTCGTGGGTTAAGTGGTGAATTCGAGGTTAATCAGCCACTTTTTCAGGTCTGTAAGCGTCGCTTCGGGCGCTTCTTTCTGCGGCAGGTGACCGATTCCCTCGTAAACGACAAGCGTGCTGTTAGGCATCGTCCGGTCGAGCCATTCTCCCGCCGCGAGCGGGATGAGGCGGTCCTCGCTCCCCCACATGATCAACGTCGGCGCGGCGATGTCGGCGATTTCGCCTTCGACCAGCGGATCGTATCCGGTCGAAAAGCGCTTCATCGTGGCCCGCCGATTTCCGGGGTAGCGCAGGAGCTCCCAGTAACGATCGATCATTTCATCGGTCACCACCGCCTTGTTCGAGACCGACTGCATCAGGCTCCGCTCGATCAGGCTGCGCGGGGTAATCTGTTCGGCGAGCGAATTGACGATCGGCGTGCGCGCGATGGTGAAGCCGAGATTGCCGCCATCCTGGTCTTCTTCGCTCCGCAGGTCCGGTGGACCGCTCGCATCGACAAGGACCAGTCCCTCGACCTTTTCCGGGAAGGCCGCTGCGAAAGCGAGAGCGTGTTTGCCCCCCATCGAGTTGCCGCCGAGCACGAAGCGCCTCAACCCGAGTTTATGCGTCAGCGCGCGGATATCCTCGGTGAAGCTGGCCCGGCTGTAATCGTCGTCCGGATCGGGCCCGGTAAGGCCGTGGCCGACCTGGTCGAACCGAACCACCCGGTACGTGTCCTTCAATCCGTAAGCCCATTCGTCCCAGGTGCGAAGATCGGAGTTCGATCCGTGCAGGAGAACGATGGCCGGTGCATCCTCCGGTCCCTCGTCGCGGACATGGAACAGCTGGCTATCGCCAAGGAGGACGAATTGCGACGGCGCCGTGCCGTATTTTGCGCGCATCTCCGTCGGATCGGTGTCGGGCGTGCGGAATACGACGAATGCGATCACCAGCGCGGCGAGGACAAGGAAGACGCCGCGGATCAGCCATTTCTTCATGGTGCGCCGGGCCTTTCGTCCATCTCTTCGATCCAGCGCCGCACCACCGCGACGCCGTCATGGTCGATGGTGGATTTGCCCAGTTCGGGCATCGCAATCCCGGGCTCGGCCGAGTCCATCCGGTAGACAAGGATCGAGGCATCGGGATCGCCCGGTGCGATCGATACGAGGTGCCCGCCCGCTCCGCGCCCGGCGGCGACCGGCGGCTTGCGGATACCGAGCTTGTGCGGATCGTCCTGCTCCCAGCGCAGGTCCAGCCCCGAATTCGAGGCTCCGCCGCCCGGCTGGTGACAATGCGCGCAATTTACGTCGAGATAGGCGCGCGCGAGCGCTTCGGTATCGTCGATCGAGCCGCGCTCGGTCCAGACGGGGAGCGGATCGGTGGTCTCGGGGAAACGCTCGATCCGTCCGCCTTCGCCCAGCGATCTGAAGAATATCCCGGGCAGGTTCCGCACTTTCGGACCGATCGGGATTACCTCGCCATCCTTGCTGTGGCAGGTCTTGCACTGGTTCTTGTTGGGAATGCGGTAGCTGATTTCCTCACCTTCGGGCGTGGTGACCGGCAGACGCGCCCCTGCGAGCGCTAGCGTGGCCGTGGTCTGGTCCTCGTTCCAGCGATAGGGCAGCGCGACCCAGCCATCGGCGCGGTGGAGCAGCACGCGGGTTTCGATGTAGCGCTGCTCCGCGCCCTCTCCGAAGGCAAAGGTCTTGATGATCGCGCTGCCGACCGGGAATTGCAGCAGACCGTCGCCGTCGGCGACCACCCGCGTGCCCTCGGGAATGTAGACGTAGCGCAGCTTGTCCGCCATGTCCGAATAGAGCGGAGTGCGCAGCTCGTACCCGATCACACCTGGCGATCTCTCCCGCGCCGATACATCGAGGAAAAACCCGAAATTGGCGAGTTCTTTCGGCAGGCTGTCGCCCGCAATCAACGTGTCGTTGACCTTCGGCGGAGGCAATGCGCGGCTCGCCATTGCCCCGCCAAGCGCCAGCGCGGACGCGGCCAACAGGGCGAGCGGGAGCTTCACTTGAGGCGCGCTTCCAGTTCTGCGGGAGCCCCGATCCCGCTTATGTCCCATTTCTCGATTGCGCTCGGCGCGGTCATCGGGCCGGGCTGCGCATCGGCCATCGACTGGCCCTGCTTGGTCAGGTTCAGCGACACGCCGGGTATTTCGGCAGTGACGAATAGTGGCGGTGCGCTGTCGTCGGAAAGGCCATCCCACAGGATCGGCGGGATCGCCCCGCCGAAGGCTGCAGCGAACTGCTCGCCGCCCGGCAGGTCGGGCTTGGTCCCGCCATCCTCGGCGATATTCTCCCCGATCACGACATTGCGCGGATAAGGGTTGTAGCGCGGGTCGTCATAGGCCTGCGTATAGGCGACGATGATGAAGGGAGCGGTCGCGTTGTCGCTCGCGATGTTGTTCTCGATCCAGACGTTCTCGTTGGCCATCACCATGATGCCCGTTCCGCTCGGTACCCCGGCGACGATATTGCCCGGAGGCGCGAAATTGGGCGTGTTGTTGTCGCTGACGATGTTGTTGCGCACGATCACGTTGCCGCCGCCCATCACCGGGAGGCCCGGCAGGTCGAACACGAGGATACCGCCGGTGTTCTCGGTCGCGATGTTGTTCTCGACGATCGCGTCGCGGCTGTTCTCGATCTCGATCCCGGCGACGTTCTCCCTGGCGATCGAGTTGCGCACCGTGATCTTGCTCGACTGGCCGACATAGATCCCGGCATCGGACGCGCCCGAAACGATCACGCCATCGACCAGCACGCCGGTGCTTTCGACCGGATAGATCGCATATGCCCCGTTCGATGCATCGGGGCCGTTGGTCCAGGTCACGATGAGCCCGGTGTAAACGATGTTGTCCGCACCCTTGGACTTGATCCCGTCTCCCTTGGGGTTTTCCATCCGGAAATCGCGCAGGGTGACGTTGTCCGAGGTGACGAGCAAGCCTTCGCCCGCACCCTGCTGATTGGTGAAATCCAAAACCGTATCATCCGCGCTGGCGCCGCGCAGCGTTACACCGTCGACATCGAGGCTGAGCCCATCGGTCAGTTCGTAACGCCCCGCTTCGAGGACGATCTCGTCGCCCGGTTCGGCGAGGATCAGCGCTTCCTGCAAGCGCTCCTGCGCGCCCTCGCCGGGTGAAATCGTGTGCGTTTCGGCCAGTAGCGGCGATGCACTCGCCAACAGCAGCGCGGCAGCGGTAATCCTGATCATGCGTGTCTCCCTCTCCGGCGCGCATTGTGGCGCAAGTCGAAGTGATTGCAAGGGGACTTCAGAGGCCCCCCGCCGCTTCCAATCCGGCCAGGGAAAGGCGACGCCCGGGCGCGAATTCGAGCGACCTGCGAAACGCCTCCGCGGCCTCTTCCTTGCGGCCCAGCGCAAGCAATTGCTCGCCCAGCAATTCGTAGCTCGGCTTTGCGATCCGCGGCGGGCCGAATGCCTTGGGCAGAGCCATTTCCGCCTCCGCAGCGGCGCGCAGCATGGCGAGGCCCGCGTCGACATCGCCGTTCGAAAGCGTCAGGACCGCTTCCGCCTGAGCAACGGCCCGATCGAGCCAGTTGATGCTTGTCCGGTTGTCGGGTTCGACCTGCGGCAGGATCTCGGCATAGTCGGCGGCGAGGCTCTTCAGATCCGATAGCGCGGCTTCGACTTCCGTCTCGTTGCCGAAACTCGCCAGCGCTCGGCCATGCGCCAGCTTCGTTCGCGCCAGGATGAATCCGTCGCCGGTCCCCGCCAGAGGATCGGGCCAGTTGCCCGTGTCGACGCCTTGCCAGGTGGAAATGACCGCGTAACTCGACGATGCGCCCCAACCGAGCCGGTTATCCGCGCCTTGCGCGATCTGCGCTTCGGCCTGCTTGCGGCAAGCCGAGACAATGCCGCTCGCATCCTTGCCCTGTTGCAGCAGCGCGTAGACGAGCCACTCGTTGTAGTGCCCGCAATCGGACGGGTCACGCCCTGCCGCGGCGCGCTGACGATCGACCACTGCATCGGCGAGCACGTTCGCGGCTTCCGAAGCTTCCCAGTCGCCGAGCGCGTGGAAGATGTGGCTGATCATGTGCTGCGCATGGCCCGCGTCCGGCGCGACCTTGGCGTACCGCTCCGCCGCGCGCTTGCCGAGCGGGGCATGGACCGGATCGTCGTAGGAATGGATCAGGTAGTGCAGGATGCCGGGATGCATCTCGTTGGTCATGAACCCCGGTTCGAGCAGTCCGGCGGCTTCCATGTAGATCGGGATCTGCCGCCCGCCGTGCGAGGTCCCGAGGATCGCAAGGCCGGTGAAGGCGCGCGCGTCGATGTCCGAGGGATCGGCCTCGAACAGGGCGCGCATCCTGGCGAGATAGAGGTGGTCGCGTTCCTCCTTCGTACCCTCGCCATAGAGCGTTTCGATCGCGTTCAGCCACATCGCTTCGCGCGGCGAGCGGACTTTGGCCTGCCGCGCTTCCGGCGTGGCTCCCAATCGCGCGAGGACGGCCAAGGCGGCGTCGCGATCCTGCTCCTGCCACAGCGGGTGGTTGTAGGTCATCGCCTCGCCCCAATAGGCCATGACGAAATCGGGATCGGCTTTCTGTGCCGACTCGAAGGCTGTTGCGGCGCGCCGGTATTCGAAGTTGTGAAGCAGCGCGAGCCCGCGCAGGAAATGCGCTTTCGCTTCCTCATCGGCCTCGACTTCCAGCACCATGTACTCGGTGCCGACCCCGTCGCCGCGCGGCTCCACGGTTTCAGCCGCAGCAGGCGCTGCCGTTGCGATACAGGCCGCAGCCAGCGTCAGTTTCAGAATTTTCATCGTTTCCCCCCTCGACTGCGACCAGTTTCGCACAATCGGTCGGGATCGCAAGTGGGCTCAGAGGCCCTGAATCATCATCTCGACCCCGCAGCCGCCTGCGACAGTTACCACGGTCTCGACCGCCTCGCGGTCATCGACCCGGCGAAGGCGCGCCATCGCTTCGCCGGTCGAGAGCGGGACACGGCTTTCCCCGTCCTGCGGCTTGATCCGCTCGAGTTTCCTGAGCTGGTTGATGCTGAGACGGTCGGCGAGGCGCGGTGCCATGCAGCCGGCCATTTCGGGCGGGACACGGTTGTCGAGCAAGGCCTGTTCGACCCGCGCGGCGGTCACCTGCTCGAGCATGCCGTCGTCGCGCAGGACGAACCATGCGCCGCCGCCTATCACAAGAAGGGCGAGGAGGATCACAGCCGCGCGCATCGAACCGTCAGTCGAGCGCCTTGTTGATTTCCTCGACCATCTTCTTCGCGTCGGACAGCAGCATCATCGTCTGGTCCATGTAGAACACGTCGTTGTCGACCCCGGCATAGCCCACGCCGCCCATCGAACGCTTGATGAAGAACACCTGCTTGGCCTTGTCGACGTCGAACACCGGCATGCCGTAGATCGGCGAGGACTTGTCGGTCTTGGCCGCCGGGTTCACCACGTCGTTGGCGCCGATAATGAAGGCGACGTCGGCCTGCGCAAACTCGGAGTTGATGTCCTCGAGCTCGAACACCTCGTCATAGGGCACGTTGGCTTCGGCGAGCAGCACGTTCATGTGCCCCGGCATGCGGCCCGCGACCGGGTGGATCGCGTATTTCACGTCCACGCCCTTTTCCTTCAGCAGGTCGGCCATCTCGCGCAGCACGTGCTGCGCCTGGGCCACCGCCATGCCGTAGCCGGGGATGATGATGACCTTCTCGGCCTGTTCGAGCATGAACGCCGCATCGTCGGCGCTGCCCTGCTTGTAGGGGCGCTGCTCGCGCGCCTCGCCGTCTCCGGCAGAGCCGCCATCCGCACCGAAGCCGCCCGCGATCACGCTGATGAAGCTGCGATTCATCGCGCGGCACATGATGTAGCTCAGGATCGCGCCGGACGAGCCGACCAGCGCGCCGGTGATGATCATCGCTGTGTTGCCGAGCGTGAAGCCCATCGCCGCCGCGGCCCAGCCCGAATAGCTGTTGAGCATGGAAACCACGACCGGCATGTCCGCGCCGCCGATCGGGATGATCAGCAGGAAGCCGATCAGGAAGGCGAGCACGGTCAGCGCGACGATATAGGGCAGGTTCGCTTCGGACCCCGGCGTGTAAGCGAACAGCGCCGTCAACACGAGAATGGCGACCAACGTACCCAGATTGATGACATGGCGCGCCGGCAGCAGGATGGGCGCACCGCTCATCTTGCCTGAGAGCTTGGCAAAGGCGATGACCGAGCCTGAGAACGTGATTGCGCCGATGGCGATGCCGAGGCCCATCTCGATCTTGCTGACGGGCGAAATAGCCATCGGCACCAAGCCTGACGGGGGATCAACATATACAGTATGGATGATATCCTGACCGCCCACTAGCAGCCCGAACGCGCCGGGGTTGAGATAGGCCGCCCAGCCGACCAGCACCGCGGCCATCCCGACCAGCGAGTGGAAGCCCGCGACCAGTTCGGGCATCTGCGTCATCGCGATCTTGCGCGCGATGATGAACCCGATCGAGCCGCCGACGAAGATCGCGATCGCGATCTCGACGATGTTGGCGATGTCGTGCGTGACGAGCGTGGTCGCCACCGCAATGATCATGCCGATCATCCCGTTGCGGTTGCCCGCCCGGCTTGTGGCGGGGCTGGAAAGCCCGCGCAGCGCGAGGATGAAGAACACGCCCGCGACGAGATAGGCGAGCGGCACCCAGGTCGGCGTCGCGGCGTCGGCGCCGGCGGCGAGAATGGAGAAGCTCATCACTTCTTCTCCTTCTTCTTGTACATCGCGAGCATGCGCTCGGTGACGGCAAAGCCGCCGAAGATGTTGACGCTAGCCAGCACCACGCCCGCAAGGCCCAGCCACTTGGCAATCGCGCTCCCCGCCTCAGCCGAAGCGATCAGCGCGCCGACGATAATCACCGAGGAAATCGCATTGGTCACCGCCATCAACGGCGTGTGCAACGCCGGAGTGACCGACCACACGACGTAATAGCCGACGAAGCACGCCAGCACGAAGATCGAGAGAATGCTGATGAAATCCATCTCTTAGGCTCCCTTCAGCCGCTCGTTGACGATCTCGCCGCCCTTGGTCAGGCGGATCGCGTCGCCGATTTCCTCATCGAGTTCGGGTTTGCCCGCTTCCTTGTCCCAGAAGGCGCTGAGAAAGTTGAAGTGGTTGCGCGCGAACAGCGCGGAGGCGTCCGCGGCTAGGTGTGCCGGTGTGTTGGCGTAGCCGATGATTTTCACGCCGTGCTTCTCGACCACGTCGTCGGCCTTGGAGCCTTCGACATTGCCGCCCTGCGCGACCGCGAGGTCGAAGATCACGCTGCCCGGCTTCATCGTCGCGATTTGCGCGTCGGTGATCAGCACCGGAGCCGCGCGTCCGGGGATCAGCGCGGTGGTGATGACGATATCCTGCTTGGCGATGTGTTCGGAAACGAGCTTGGCCTGCGCGGCCTTGTACTCGTCGCTCATCTCGGTGGCGTAGCCGCCCGAGCCCTCGCCTTCGATTCCTTCGACCTCCTCGACGAAAATCGCTTTCGCGCCAAGGCTTTCGATCTGTTCCTTGGTAGCCGATCTCACGTCGGTCGCGGAAACCTGCGCGCCCAGACGCCGCGCGGTCGCAATCGCCTGGAGGCCCGCAACGCCGACACCCATGACGAAGCACTTGGCCGCGTTCACCGTGCCCGCGGCGGTCATCATCATCGGGAAAGCGCGGCCATAGGTGTCCGCGGCGTGGACGACCGCCTTGTACCCGGCGAGGTTGGACTGGCTCGAAAGCACGTCCATCGACTGCGCGCGGGTGATGCGCGGCATGAATTCCATGCTCAGCGCCTCGAAACCGGCCTGTGCATACGCATCGACCAGTTCTTTCGACTGAAACGGATTGAACAGCGCCGCGACCCATGCGCCGGGCTTTGCGCCCTCGAGCAAGGCCACTTCGGGCGCCTGAATGCCGAGGACGATGTCCGCATCCTTCACGCAGGATGCCGCATCGCCGACCGTTGCGCCTGCCTCCTCGAAGGCAGTGTCGGAAATCGCAGCACTGGCGCCTGCGCCGGTCTCGACGGCAAACTCGTTATCCAGGCCGATGAACTTCTTCACCGTCTCGGGCGTTGCGGCCACCCGCGTTTCGCCCGGCGCGCGCTCTTTCAGTACAGCGATTTTCACGTGATATTGCCTGCCCTTATTCCGCGATCAGCATGATGACGAACAGCGTGATGATCGCAATGACCGGCACCGCCCATTTCAGCGCGCCCATGAAGCCGCTGTAGGTTGCGCGAGCCTTGTCCATATCGTGCGTAGCCATGACTTTGGTCTTTCCCTTGGATCCCAAACGTTGAAGCCGGCAGAAAGTTGCCGGAAAGTTGCTGCTGAAGCCCGTATCGCGGAGAGCAGCCGCACTCAAGCCCGCTCTATTGAGAGGGGTGGAAACGAAAACGCGACGAAATCCCGCGCATCGGGGATCAGCCTTAATCGGGTCTTTACCCGATTTGCCTACGGTCGAGCGACGTTTCACCCCGGGACGAGTGCCGGGGCAGCAGAGGATGCGCGGACCGGCCTATGGCGGATCTTGATTCGCACCTGGAATCGCAGCTTGGCCCGCGGGACGAATCGCGTCTCGTGATGCTGATCGACGATGAACCGGCGCAGAGCCGGTTGATCTCGGCCATCGCCGCGCGCGACGGCTGGCGCACGATCGTTGCCAGCGATGCCGAAACCGCGATCGCAATGCTCGGCACGCGCGAGGGCATGCAGCTTTCCGCGATCCTGCTCGACCAGTGGGTTCCGGGTGACGATGCCTGCTCGCTGATCGCCGAACTCAAACAGCGCCGCCCCGCCCTGCCGATCCTGATGCTCACCACCAGCGCCTCGCCGCTGCTCGCCGTCGAGGCGATGCGCGCGGGCGCGAGCGACTACCTCGTGAAACCGGTTTCTCCCGACCGGTTGATGGAAGCGCTGCGCACGGTCACCACCCGCGAGGCTCCACGCGACGAACTTGCGCCGTTGACCGAGAAGATGTCGGCCAGCCTCGATTTCGATGCGATGATCGGCACCGCGCCCAAATTCCGCACTGCTCTGGCGAAGGCGGCCAAGGCGGCGCGTGGGCACGGCCATGCGGTGATCGAGGGCGAAAGCGGCACCGGCAAGGAAATGCTGCTGCGCGCGATGCACGCCGCCTCCCCCCGCGCGAAGGAATCGCTGCGCTTCATCAACGTCGCCAGCGTTCCGCCCAATTCGATCGAGTCGGTTCTGTTCGGACACGAGCCCAATGCCTTTCCCGGCGCATTCGACCGGCAGATCGGCGCGCTGCAACACTGCGACGGCGGAACGCTGGTGCTCGACGAGGTCGAGCGCCTGACGCCGCATCTCCAGACCCGTCTTGCCGACGTGTTCGAGACCGGCATCGTCCGCCCGATCGGCGCCAAGCACGGGTTCCGCGTGGATGTGCGTTTGCTGGTCTCGACCAATATGGAGCTCGACACTCTGGTTAAGGGTGGCCAGTTCGAAGAGGCCCTTGCCAAGAAGCTGGGTGCAACCCGCATCGCCCTGCCGCCGCTCCGCGAGCGCACGGGCGACATCCCGGCGCTCACCCGTCATTTCCTCGGCCGGATCGGAGAGCAGCCCGGTCTCAAGCACCTGTCAGTTTCCGACAGCGCGCTGGCCCTGCTCGCCGCCTACGATTGGCCGGGCAACGTTCGCCAGCTGCAATCGGTGCTGTTCCGCGCGGCAGTCTATTGCGAAGGCAACACGCTGACCGCCGAAAGCTTCCCGCAGCTGTCCGAACTGCTCGGCGATGTGGAGAGCGATCCGCACTCGAACGCGCATGAGGGCGTGGGCGTGATGCTTTACACCGAAGACGGCAACCTGCGCCCGCTCGAAGAGATCGAGGCCGACGTGATCCGCCTCGCCATCGGCCATTATCGCGGACGCATGACGGAGGTTGCGCGGCGGCTCGGGATCGGTCGCTCCACCCTCTACCGCAAACTCTCCGATCTCGGGATCGACAACGCGGCGTAATCGGGTCAGGGTCTCCCAATTGCAAGGATTGGGGGATCGATCATGGCCAGGCTGGCAGGGAAGCTGTGTGTCGTAACCGGCGGCGCGCGCGGTATCGGGCGCGGCGTGTGCGAAGCATTCGTCCGCGAGGGCGCGAGTGTCCTGCTTACCGACATCGACGAGGACGAAGGCGAAAAGTCGGCGCGCGAGATCGGCTGCGAGTTTGCCGTGCTCGACGTTCGCAGGGAAGACGCATGGTCGGACCTCGCTGTGTCGCACCCGCAGATCGATGTGCTGGTCAACAATGCCGGGATTACCGGTTTCGAAGACAGCCCCGGCCCGCACGATCCCGAACACGCCTCGCTGGAGGATTGGCACCGGGTCCACGCGGTCAACACCGACGGGACCTTTCTCGGCTGCCGCTACGCCTTGAGAGCCATGAAAGCGAAAGGCGCGGGTTCGATCATCAACATGTCTTCGCGCTCGGGCGTCGTCGGCATTCCCGGTGCCGCCGCCTATGCCGCCAGCAAGGCTGCGATCCGCAATCACTCGAAATCGGTCGCGCTCTACGCCGCGCAGAACGGCTGGGCGATCCGCTGCAATTCGGTGCACCCGGCCGCAATCCTCACGCCGATGTGGGAAACGCTGCTCGGCGACGGCCCCGATCTCGAGGAACGCAAGGCGGCCATGGTCAAAGACACGCCGCTGAAACGGTTCGGTACGGTCGAGGAAGTCGCCGAGGCCTGCGTCTATCTCGCGAGCGACGAAAGCGCCTACATGACCGGAAGCGAACTCACGCTCGACGGCGGCCTGCTGGCCGGAAGCGCTGCGGCGCCGGGCGACTGACGCCGCTTACCAGCGCACCGTCCGCGTCACCCGTTCTTCGCCCTCGGCGCCGCGCAGGCTGAGAGTAAGGCTCTTCGCCCCCCAATCGATCTCGACCAGTCCGAAATTTTCCTCGGAGATGAAATCGGTAAGCCGCCTGGGATCGGGCTCGCGCGCGGTGTTCCGCTCGGTCGACGAGAACGAGTAGTTGAGCGAGGAACTGGTCAGCTCCCACAGCTGTTCGCCGCCCGCAGCCTCGGGACTGTCGCTGTAAATCCCGCCTGCATGGCGATCGCCCGAAAGCATCACCAGCCCGCTGTCCTCGCGCCCCGCCAGCAATGCGTAAAGCTTCGCACGTTCGAGCGGCAGGTTTTCCCAGCTTTCGTAATCGTGCGCATCGGTGATCACCTGGATCGAGGAGACGAGGATACGCAGGTCTGCCGGCTTCGCGAGCTCCTGCTCGAGCCACTGCCACTGCGCCTCGCCAAGCATGGTCTTGGAGGGATCGCTGCTCGGTACATACGGTCCGAGCGGCGGACGTTCGTCCTGATATGGCATCCGGTCGAGGTCCGAACGGAAGAAGCGGGTATCGAGCATGATCACCTGCGTGACCTTGCCGTCCGCGCCGAACATCCGGCTGTCGTATACGCCGGGGCGCGACCTCACCTCGTCGGTCGACCCCCAGAAGGTCTCGAAGATCGTCTCCGACCAGCTGCGGAACACGAAGCTCGCTCCGCCATCGTTGAAGCCGTAATCGTGATCGTCCCACATCGCCATCATCGGCACGCTGGCGCGGAAATCGGCCAGCTCGGGCGTCTTTGCCATCACGCCATAGGCTTCGCGCAAGGACGTGAGCGCGGCATCGCCGCTCCAGCCGTTGTCGCCGTAATTGTTATCGCCGATCATCAGGAAAAGATCGGGGTTCGTCGCTGCGATCTGCGCCCACATATGCTGGCTGCGGCTCTGGTGGTTGCAGCTGCCGAATGCGAGGCGGGTGATGGTTGTCTCGAGCGCGATCGCGGCGTTGGCGGGCGCGACCGGAAGCTCGACGCGCTTTTCGAGCTTGGCGTAATAGGCCGCCAGCAGGTCCTCCGCATACATCGGCACGTGGCCGTCGCCCATCATCGCGTGATGCTTGTGCGGTCCCTTCATCCCGCCGTGATTGTCGGCAAGAAGTGGGCCGGTCGCGAGACCGATAGCGGCGGTGGCAAGAGCGAGGCTGGTAAAGCGGCGCATTGGCATGTTCCCTGTTGTTGGTTCGCGCAGTCCCATGCGCGTCAAGCGTGACTCTATGGCGACGGCAGCGCGTCAGTCCATCGGCAGTTGGGAGAAATCGGTCAAGGCCGCATCGCGCATCCCGCGCCAAACGTTGCGCGCCTGCACCGTTGCCTTGACGTCGTGGACGCGCAGCATGTGCACGCCTGCATCCATCCCCTTCACCGCCAGCGCGATCGAGCCGCCGAGCCGCTCGTGAGCGGGTTCCTCGTTGGAGAGCGCGCCGATCATCCGCTTGCGGCTGACGCCGAGTAGCAGCGGTGATCCGAGCGCATGGAACAGCGGCAGCGCATTGAGCAGCGCGAGATTGTCCGCAAGCGTCTTGCCGAAGCCGATACCGGGATCGAGCATGATCCGGTCCTCGGCGATGCCGCCCGAAATCGCCTTTTCGCGGGCGTGCTTGAGGAAGTCGAACACATCGCTCACCACGTCGGTATAAATGCCGCCCTCATGCAGGTCGTCGCCTGTTCCCGGCGCATGCATCAGCACCGCCGGGCACCGGCTGTTGGCGACCAGTTCGAGGCTGCGCGGATCGTAACGCAGCGCCGACACATCGTTCGCCATGTGCGCGCCCGCGGCAAGCGCCGCTTCGAGCACACCCGCACGGCGGGTGTCGACGCTGATCGCTGCGCCCATCGCCGCGCAATATTCGACCGCGGGGAGCACGCGATCCTTCTCGTCGCCTTCCCATGTCGCCGCTGCGCCGGGCCGTGTGCTCTCGCCGCCGATGTCGATCACAGCCGCCCCCGCTTCGAGCATGGCGGCGGCGTGCGCGCGACCGGTATCGGGCTTTTCGAGGAACTCGCCGCCGTCGCTGAAGCTGTCCGGCGTGACGTTCAGCACCCCCATCACCTGCGGCTGGTCGAAACGGATCGTGCGCTCGCCCAGCTGCAGCGGCGCGTGGGTCTTCTGGAGGTTGGCCCATTGCCGCTGCGCCTCGGCGGCGAGCGCGCTGTCGAGACTGGTCGCTGCCGCCTCGAACCCGCGCGCGCCGAACAGCAGCCGCTGCGTTGCGGTCCCCTCGTCGCGCACCACCAAGGCAAAACGGCTGGCATAGACCATCGAACCGGCGAGCCGGATCGCCGCACCATCCTCGGCCTGCGGGCCGGAGGCGAAAGCGATGGGGTGGAGATAGACGGACGCGGTCATTTCGGGGCCCCTGTGACAGGAGATGGACACGGCATGGCGCGCGGTCGGAGAGCCAGGTTTCCGGGGGATCGTGGAGCGGTAATCGAGCCGGCGTAAGTCATGCGATCCGCCTTAGCGTCGGCGGGACGTGGAGGATAGCCAACCGTGCGGAAATCCACGGATCGGTGCGAATGGCCGGGTCCCGTCGCTACGCAGACGCAATGCGAGAAATGCGGTCTACCGGCAGCATTGCATCGGTCAGGGCGCGCGCCCGCTTCAGCGTTTCCGCATCAGCGATGGTCGGATGCCCGCATCCGAAAGGCGGCGCCGGATTGTACTCGATAATCAGTTCGATCAGGCGCGCCGTATCGGCCCCGGCAATCATGCCGGCCACCGTCAATCCGATATCGACCCCGGCCGTCACCCCGCCACCGGTACAGCGGTTGCGATCGATAACCACACGCTCGTGGACCGGTATGGCACCGAACACCTCGAGCGTGTCGATCACGGCCCAGTGGCTCGCCGCTTTGTAGCCATCCAGCAGCCCGGCCTTTCCGAGCAGAAGCGAGCCGGTGCAGACCGCCACAATCCAAGTCGCCCTTGAACCTCTCTGCGCGAGGAAATCCATTGTGCGATCATCGTCGAGAATGTCGATCGAAGGTGTGCCTGCGCCAGGCACCAAGAGCACGTCCGGCTCGGCCGAGGCAGTCTCGTAGGTGGCGCCTGCCATGATCGCAGCGCCGCAATCGCTTGCGCAGGCTCCCTTGCGTTCCGCCACGATCTCCGTGTTCGAATTGGGGATCTGCGACAAGGGCTGCAGGGCCCCGATGAGATCCAGCGTCGTAAAGCCTGGATAGACGAGCGATTGGATCAGCACGATACGAGCCCTCCCCTTGAGATTTCGTACCGTTTCGTATTTAAATCGCGCGTCGTCAATAATTAAATGCGAAACGGTACGAAAATGGTTCAAACGCCCCGCAAGCGCGGTCGCCCTCCTTCGGTCGACAAAGAGGCTGCCATGGAAGCGGCAATCGGACTCTTCCGCGCAAAGGGATTTGCGGCTGTCTCGCTTGATGACCTGTCGGAAGCCACCGGACTAAGCCGTCCCAGCCTGTACCGCGCCTTTGGCGACAAGCTCTCGATGTATCTCGGCGCCATGGACTCGTTCGCCTCGCAAGTGTCCAAAGGGGCAATGCACGCCTTGAAGGAAGACGCCGATCTGGAACTGGCGTTGACAAATTTCTACAGGAGTGTGCTCTCGATCTATTTTCGAGATGATCCGGTTGCCCCAGGGTGCCTCGTTTACGGAACGGCGCCGGGCAGTGCGGACCTGCCCCCTGTCAAATTGCGCCTATCCTCGTCAATCCAGCACCTCGACGATGCAATGCGTCAACGCATCGGCCAATCGTTCCCGAACGCACCGAGCGACCGGATCGAGGCGGCCGAGCACCTCGCGTCGAATACCCTGATTGCATTCTCGGCCCGCGCGAAAGCTGGCGCGTCGATGGACGAATTGGCGGACATGGGAGGGCGAACCGCCCGGGCGATTTGCCAACTGCTGGAGCGGGATGCGGAATTCAACCCCGGTCACTCCGGGAAAAGTGCCCTTTGAATACGGGTGCCCACCCTACGAAATACGGCGCGACGATCGCTCGAACGACCGGAGCTTTGTCCGGGAGCGGGAGCGGGGGCCACCGCACGAGGGCTGTTGATGCGTCCCGGCTTATCCAATTCTGACGCGAAAAGGGCCGCACCTTCCGGCACGGCCCTTGAACGAATGTCATCGGAAGCTTTCGATCAGCCGCCGAAGTGGAAGCGCACGCCTGCCGAAACGATCGACTGCGAAGATTCCACGCCCAGAGTTGCCGGGAGGAGTGTCAATGGAACGTCCGCTTCTTCCGTGGTGTCGCGCCATGTGTACTGGCCGAACACTTCGGCACTGTCGCTCAGTTCGAAGCTAGCGCCTGCCATCAGTTGGTAGGCGAATGTGCCGTCATTGTCGTCCCCGACCGCAACTCCGGAGGGCGAATAGTCGACATCCACCCACTGGTATCCGATGCCGGCGCCGACATAGGGTTTGAATGCGCTCCCGGTCTCGATGTCGTAATAGACGTTACCGAAAACGCCGAAATTGCTGACCTTCCCCTGGCCGTCGGCGATCACGTCTCCCACGGTGGGGTTGGCCGCATCTGCCGGACCGCGCGTCAGGACTGCAACGTCCGCACCGTCGATATTGGTTCCGCCGACGGTCAGGCCAGAGTGGCTATCGACGTCGTATTCGGAATAGGCCAGTTCGGCTTCCAGTCTGAAGCCGTTTTCGAAGGCATAACCGGCCTGGCCGCCGATAGCGAAACCGGTGTCGAACTGGGTGTTCCAGCCGAGCTCGGTGCCTGCGGGGATGGCACCAAAATCGGGGGTGGCGGGGACATCGGCGTCGAATTCGCCCGCATTGGTGCTGTCTTCGGGCAGTGCGACGCCGCCGCTCACCCCGACATAGGGGCCATCTGCGAGCGCTGCAGACGGGATGGCGGCGAGTGCTATTGCAGCAGCGGGGATGAGACTGCGGTTGATCTTATTGGTCATTTATTCCTCTTTTTCTCATGTGCAGACGTCCTAGGGAGACGCCCGTCTGCGAGAAAAACCGGGAATTATGGCAAGATATCCATCACTTGCGATGGATTGCATCGAGTTTGAGATAGATTGTTGCGCAGGTGTGTCAGGAACGATGAACCGATAAAGGGTCAGCCGTCCTCACTCGCCAGCAGGTGCAGCTGCCGCGCGTGATCGACCGGCTTCACGTCTTTGCCATTGGGACCGTCGATCTCGTAGTGCCAAAAGGTCCATCCGTTGCAGCTCGGCGCGCCTTGCAGGTCCTTGCCGAGCCCGTGGATCGATCCGGTTTGGCCCTCGTAGTCAAGCGAGCCGTCGGCCCGGACGATCGCTACCCAGCGGCGCTTCTTGTCGAACACCTTGCTGCCGGGAGCAATCAGTCCGGTTTCGACGAGCGTCCCGAAGGCGACCCGGGGCGCGGACTTTCTGCTCTGCATTGTTGCAAGAGCGCTTTCGTCCAGCGCAAGTTCCCGGGAAATGCGTTTTTCCGCTACGGAACGGTAGAATTCTTCGCGTTCGCAGCCGATCCAATTGCGGCCCAACCGCTTGGCGACCGCGCCGGTGGTGCCGGTGCCGAAGAACGGATCGAGCACGACGTCGCCCTTCTCGGTCGTCGCGAGCAGCACGCGGTACAGCAGCGCTTCGGGCTTTTGCGTGGGGTGCGCTTTCTTGCCGTTTTCCTTCAGCCGTTCGCCGCCCGAGCAGATCGGCAGCACCCAGTCGCTGCGCATCTGGAGCTCGTCATTGAGCGTCTTCATCGCGCGGTAGTTGAACTGGTAGCGCGCTTTTTCGCCCATGCTCGCCCAGATCAGCGTCTCGTGCGCGTTAGTAAAACGGGTGCCCTTGAAATTGGGCATCGGGTTGGTCTTGCGCCACACGATGTCATTGAGGATCCAGAATCCGAGGTCCTGCAGTATCGCGCCGACGCGGAAGATGTTGTGGTAGCTGCCGATCACCCACAGCGCGCCATCGGGCTTGAGCACGCGGCGCGCTTCGGTGAGCCAGGCGCGGGTGAAATCGTCGTAGACGCGGAAGC
The DNA here is from genome assembly GCF_045363165.1 of Erythrobacter sp. GH1-10. NCBI lineage: Bacteria > Pseudomonadati > Pseudomonadota > Alphaproteobacteria > Sphingomonadales > Erythrobacteraceae > Erythrobacter > Erythrobacter sp. GH1-10. The sequence goes on from NZ_JBJFLP010000001.1 coordinate 2,414,578, forward strand.
TTTCGAACTGGTCCCAGTGATCGGTGACCGCGTCGACCTCGCTGCCGTCGGGACGATTGAGATCGCCGCCGAGCTGGAGGTTGTAGGGAGGATCGGCGAACACGCAGTCGATCGAATTGTCGGGCAGCGAACGCATCGCCTCGATGCAGTCACCGTCGAGAATCCGGCCCAGCGGAAGCTCTGCGGCGGGTGCCTTCTTGGGCGCCGCAACAGCCGCCTCTGCCCGCATCTTGGCGGTTTCCATCACACCCATCACTCTTCCCCGAATTGAATCACGCCGGTTTGCGGCGCAAAGTTATCCACAGGGTGAGTCCAAGCGGACTCCGCGTCAAGCGGGAATTGTGAAGCGGTATGGTTAACGGGCCGTAAACCGCACCACACTTCGCGTGGAACGAAAGGAGACCGGCACAAGATGTTGAGTCCCCCGCGAATCGCGGGACTCGATATGGAGGGGTGTTGCCGCGAGGACTCAGCTGAATACGAGAACGACATTCCCGACAAAGGCGGCGACCAGCACCGCGCCGACAACACGCCCGATGCGCTTCGCCTGCCACAGCAGCGCGAGCAGGATCACCGCGCTTCCGGTCAGGAGCGCCATCTGCAGGCCCACGAGATCCGCGGGCAAGGCCGACGGGGCGATGCTCATCGTCGCACCGCCGATCAGCAGGATGTTGTAGATGTTCGAACCGACGACATTGCCGAGAGCGAGACCCGATTTGCCGCGAACCGCCGCCGCGATCGAGGCGGCGAGTTCGGGCAGCGAAGTGCCGACCGCGACCACGGTCAGGCCGATCACCGTCTCGGGCACGTTGAAGATCGTCGCGAGATCGATCGCGCCCACCACCAACGCGTTGCCTCCTGCGACGAGGATACCGAGCCCGACAAAGAACAGCATCGCCGAGACAACGCCGCTGGAAGGGCCGGTTTCGTCCTCGTCTTCCTCGACCTGCATCTGGCCCGGGTTGCGATAACGCCACACGATGTAGACGAGGATCCCGCCGAGCAGCACCAACCCGATCCAGCGCGCGCCGAGCTGCGACACTGCGAGCGCCCACAGCAGCAGCGTCACGCCGAGCGCGACCACCGCGTCACGCCGCCCCGCCCCCGAAAGCGAGATCGGCATCACCAGCGCCGCGACGCCGAGGATCAGCAAGGTGTTGGCGAGGTTCGATCCGACGATATTGCCCCACGCAATCTCCGGCGATCCGGCGAGTGCCGCCTGCACGCTTGCCACCATCTCGGGCATCGAGGTTGCAAAGCCGACGATCACGAGGCCGGTGATCAGGGTCGAAATACCGAGCTTTTGCGCAATCCCGACAGACCCGCGGACAAGCAGTTCGCCGCCGATGGCAAGCCCGACAAGCCCGGCTACGCTCAGGAGAATCGCGTTCAGCATGGCGCGCGCTTAGGCGAGACCGCCGTCAGAGCAAAGTCGCTTGCGCGACCGGGGCAAAGGAATGGCGGTGCAGGGGAGAAGGTCCATGCACGCGCAACGCCTCCATGTGCTCGGCGGTTCCGTAGCCCTTGTTCCGCTCCCAGCCGTAATGCGGGTGGCGTTCGGCGGCGGCGATCATCAGGCGGTCGCGCCATTCCTTGGCGACGATCGAGGCCGCGCCGATCGCCGGTTCGATCCCGTCCCCGCCCACGATCGCCCGAGCGGGCCAGCGCCAGTCGGAACAGCGCCCCTCGGGCGTCATGTTGCCATCGACCAGCACCTTGCACTCCGCATCGAGTTGCTGGACCAGATCGGCGACGCAGCGGGTCATCGCCTCCATCGTCGCGCGGAAGATGTTGAGCCGGTCGATCTCTTCCGGCTCGACCACCGCCACGGCCCATGCACAGCGGCTGCGGATCTCTTCGTCGAGCGCGGCGCGGCGTTTGGCGGTCAGCTTCTTGGAATCGTCGATCCCCTTGGGTAAGCCCTTTCCCAGCACCACGGCGGCGGCCACGACCGGCCCCGCCAGCGGCCCGCGCCCCGCCTCGTCAACGCCGATTACAAATGGCGGGGCACCGAATTCGAGATCGTGAGTTGGAAGAACCATGAAGCAAAAAACCAATCTATCGTTCGCACTTTCCCTGTCCGCCCTCGCGCTCGCAAGCTGCGCCCAGGCCGAAACCGGGGATAGTCAGGACACTGCCGCCGATACGCCGGTCAGTTTCACCACCACCGCCATGGGCGAATTCGAAGAGCCATGGGCAATCGAGTTCATTCCCGGCACCGCCCTGCTCGCGGTGACGGAGAAGGAAGGCACGCTCAAGCTGATGGACATAAAGACCGAAGCGATCTGGACCGTCGCAGGCGTGCCGGAAGTCGATTACGGCGGACAGGGCGGCTTCGGCGACATCGCTTTCCTCGAAAGCGAGGCGGACGCAGACCTGAGCGGGCGCACCGTCTATCTGAGCTGGGCCGAGGCGGGCGAAGGCGACACCCGCGGCGCGGCGGTCGGCAAGGCGACTCTGATGTGCCCCGAGATCGACGCTTGCGCTCTCGAAGGGCTCGAAGTGATCTGGCGTCAGACGCCAAAGGTCACCGGCAAGGGTCATTATTCGCACCGCATCACCTTTTCGCCCGACGAGCAGCACATGTTCGTCACCAGCGGCGACCGTCAGAAGCAGACGCCCGCACAGGATCGCAGCAACACGATGGGTACCATCGTGCGGCTCAATCTCGACGGCACCCCTGCAGCAGGCAATCCGTTTGCCGACGAAGGCGGGGCTGCCGCTGAAATCTGGACCTACGGCAATCGCAACATGCTCGGCATCGACTGGGATACCGAAGGGAGGCTGTGGGAGGTCGAGCACGGCCCGGCGGGCGGAGACGAGCTGAACCTTGTACAGAAGGGCGCGAATTACGGCTGGCCGACCCGCTCCTATGGCGACAATTACAATGGCGATGAAATCCCCGATCACACCGAGGATGACGGCTTCACCAAACCCGCGATCCACTGGACCCCGGTGATCGCGCCGGGCGACATGATCATCTATTCGGGCGACATGTTCGCTCCGTGGAAGGGCGATGCGCTGATAGCCGGTCTCAAGACCCAGGCGATCATCCGCGTTTCGCTCGACGGCGAGACCGCCACCGAAGCCGCGCGCTACGATTTCGACAACCGCCTGCGCTCGATCGAACAGGGCCCCGACGGCAGCATCTATGTCGCCGAGGATGGTCCCGGCGGGCGCGTGCTCAGGCTCACCGCCGAATAAAATGTTGGGAAAGGCGCGCCTAAACCCCTAAGCGCGCCGCCCAATGGCAGGCGATTCCGCGACCCTTATCCCGCTTTCGGCGGTCGAACCCGGCATGATCGAGGCAGTGCTCGACCGTGCCTTCGGGCCAGATCGGCATGCGCGTACCGCCTATCGTATCCGCGCCGGGATGGAGTGGCTGGAAACGCTCAGCTTTGCTGCGCTCGACGAGGACGAATTGCTGGTCGGCACGATCCAGTGCTGGCCGATCGCGCTGATCGGCGAGGATGCGCGGCCCGTCCCACTTGTCATGGTCGGACCGGTCGCGGTCGTGCCCGAACGGCAGGGCGAAGGCTTCGGCATCGGCCTTATGGCGGCGATGCTCGATGCCGAGGCCCGCATGACGGCGAGCGGTTCGCCGACCTTTCCGCAAGTGCTGATCGGCGATGCGGACTATTATGGCCGCTGGGGCTTTTCGGCGGCCGCAACCGGCGGATGGCGCTGCCCCGGCCCATACGAGCAGAATCGCCTGCTTGCGCGGGGAGCAGCGCTTTCGGCGATGCCCCACGAAGGGATGCTCGGCCCGTGGGATCCCAAGGGCGGAATTGCGGGACGCGACTAGTTTGCGATGTCTTCACGGGAACGCCGGTCTCTGGCATCGCGTTATCCCGATATGCCCTACGAACCTCCCCCCTATCTCGCCGAACTCACCCTCGCCGAAATCGCCGAGCAGGTTGCGCAGCGCAAGCTGCCGCCGGTCGAAGGCTGGGCGCCGCAGCAGATCGGCGACAGCGAAATGCGCATCGCTGCCGACGGCACGTGGTATCATCAGGGCGGCGTGATCCGGCGCCCCGGCATGGTCCGTGCGTTCTCGGGCCTGCTCACCCGCGATGATGCGGGCCAGCACTGGCTCGTCACGCCGTTCGAGAAACTGTCGATCGAAGTCGACGACGCGGCGTTCGTCGCGGTCGACTGCGTGCTCAAGGATGGCGAGATCGCCTTCCGCCTCAACACCGACGAACTGGTCGTCGCCGGGCCCGACAACGCGATCCGCGCGGCGGGCGATCCCGATACACCGGCGATCTATCTCCACGTGCGGCGCGGCTGCGAGGCGCGGCTCAACCGCTCGACCTACGAACAGCTGGTCCAGATCGCGATGGAGACGAGCGGCGACGATATCGAACAGGGCCTGATGGTAACCAGCCAGGGCGCGATCTTCTCTTTATTGCCATAAGCCCCTATCGCCCCGACATATGAGCAGAGTGTTCGATCAGCTGAAGGCCGCGTTCGAGGAAGGCCATGCGCGCGACATTACCGACCTGCTCACCGATGCCGAATTCGCCGATGGCCGCGCAACACCGGCGGCGGTGTTGATTGCTGTTACGGAAGTCCATGACGATCCGCAGGTGATCCTTACCCAGCGTCCGCGCGACATGCGCGACCATCCGGGGCAGGTCGCCTTCCCGGGCGGCAAGATCGACGCGGGCGAGGACGCGGTGACCGCCGCTCTGCGCGAGGCCGAGGAGGAGCTTTCCCTGCCTCGCGAAGAAGTGCGCGTCATCGGCACCAGCGATCTCTACCAGACCGGCACCGGCTTTGCCGTCACCCCCGTACTCGGGGTCGTCCCTCCCGGGCTGGACCTCACCCCCAACCCCAGCGAAGTCGAGGCCTGGTTCGAAGCGCCGCTTGCGCTGCTGCTCGATCGGAGTAACTGGACCACTAACGAAGTGTTCTGGCGAGGGGCTAACCGGCGCTATCTGGAAATGGATTACAACGGCTTTCGCATCTGGGGCGTGACCGCAGCGATCATCGCCAACCTGTCGCGGCGGATTTCGCTGGAGCGGTCGGCGTGAACACCCCCACCTTTCCCGGCTCGCTGGCCCGCGCCGACTGGCCGAAGCGCGAAGGGCTTGCGGCGCTCACCGCCGCCCTCGGCATCGAAAACGTGCGCTTTGTCGGCGGCGCGGTGCGCGACACGCTGCTGGGCGCGGAGGTGCATGACGTCGATTGCGCGACGCCGCTGCTTCCCGACACGGTCATGGATCGCTGCAAGCAGGCGGGCATCAGGGTCGTCCCCACCGGGATCGACCATGGCACCGTCACGGCCGTGTTCGACGACGGACCGGTCGAGATCACGACACTGCGCCATGACGTCTCGACCGACGGGCGCCGCGCCACCGTGGCGTTCGCAAGCGAGTGGCGCGAAGACGCCGCGCGACGCGATTTCACCATCAACGCGCTCTATGCCCATCCCGAGACGCTCGAAATCTCGGACTACTTCGGCGGGCTCGATGACCTTGCGGCGCGGCGGGTGCGGTTCATCGGCGACCCGCACGAACGCATCGCCGAGGATCACCTGCGGATCCTGCGCTATTACCGGTTCCAGGCGCGTTTCGGCGCGGAGCTGGATCACGAAGCCGAAGAAGCCTGCGCCGAACTTGCCGACACGCTAAAGGGATTGAGCCGCGAGCGCGTATCGGACGAATTGCTGCGCCTGCTCGCGCTTCCCGATCCCGGACAAACCGTGGAGCGAATGTACAACCGCGCGGTGTTGCGGGTGATCCTGCCAGAGACAGGGCTGCGCCATGTCGAGCTGCTGCGCGACCTGATCGAGCGCGAAAGCGCGCAAGGCTTCGCCGCCGATCCGCTGCGGCGACTTGCCGCCCTGCTGCCGCCCTCGCCCGATGTGGCCGAGATCGTCTCTGCACGTCTGCGACTGTCGAAAGCGCAAAGGGCGCTTCTTGTGGCCACGGCGGAACGGCTGGGCCGCGACACCGACGATATTCACGCGCTCGCCTATACCGAGGGAAATGCAGTCGCGATCAACCGGTTGCTACTCCTCGGATCGGACGCACAGCCTCTGCGCGACTGGGAAGCCCCGGTGTTCCCGCTTAAAGGGGGAGCGATCGTCGAACGCGGCGTCGAGGCGGGTCCCCAAGTCGCGCGAATCCTGAAAGCGGTCGAGCGTCGCTGGGTCGCCGAAGACTTCCCGGATGCCACCAGAGTGGCTGAAATCCTCGAAGAAGAGATAAGTTCGGGTTAACGTTTACGTTAAGGCGAGCTTCAGTTGCGGTGCGCCATACGGAGGTCACGGGCCGGGTGCTTGCCACGTGGCTTTTGGGTCCCTAGGGAACCAACCGCGCGTGTCGCTCATTACCTGAGTGCGCGCATTCCATCGCTCATGGCGTCCATATCGCTGGTCCAGCTTGCCGGTTCCGGTCGCCAATCATGCGTGCGCTGCCCTCCCGTTTGTGGCGGCGACCCGACGAGACTGAACAACGGAGAGTACACATCATGAAATTCGCAAAGCTGGCATTGTTCGCCACTGCAATCGCCGCCACCCCGTTCGTTGCGAACGCACAGGACGCCGGCACAACCATCTACAGCCAGGTCGATGACAGCGTCGTCGGCACCGTCGAAAGCAATGACGGCACCACCGTTGTGGTCGACACAGGCGATTACAAGGCACCGCTGCCCGGCAACTATCTCGCAGAGCGACCGATCGGCGACACCGGGAAGACCGGCTGGACCATCAACGCCACGAAGCCACAGATCGACGCGATGATGGCCGATCAGATCGCTAAGCAGGAAGCCGCAGCCGCTGAAGCGAAAGCCAAGGCCGAAGCCGAAGCCGCAGAACGTCTCGCCGCGGCTCTGGTCGTTGGCGCGCCGGTGATCACTGCCGACGAGCAGTCGCTCGGCATGGTCGATGAAATCACCGAAGCGAATGTCATCGTGAAGACCGAAGACGAGCAATTGGTGACTCTGCCGCAGAACCTGATGTGGGCGGATGAGGATGGCCAGCTGATGGCACGCGCAAACCTCGACGACATCATGGCTGCGCTGGAAGCAGTCGGCGGCTAAGCCACAAGTCCCAAACCGAATACGAAAGACCGCCGGGAGCGATCCCGGCGGTTTTTCTTTGCGCACCGGAAATCAGGTGAAGGTGTTGTCCTTGGGAAAGCCCTGCGGCGGGAGCCTTCCTGCGGCCCCGCGCGCGACCTTCCATTGCCAGATCTCGGTCTCGGTCCGGGTGCGTTCCCCCGATCCGCCCATTTGCCAGCTGAGACCGTCCTCGAGCTTGAACGTCGTCGCATCCGAAAGCCCGCCGTCGCGGTAGCGTTGCAGCATCACGCCCTGACCGCGCGCCATGATAGGCATTTCTTCCAGGTTGAAGACGATCAGCTTGCGGTTTTCTCCGACGCAGGCGACGTGGTCGTGCTCGGGCGCGATCTCGTGGATGACGCGCAGTTCGGCGTCTCCTTTGAGATTGACCACCTGCCTGCCTTTGCGGGTTTCCGCGAGCAGTTCGTCGGTCTCGGCAACGAAGCCCTTGCCGATGCTTGAGGCGAGCAAGAGCTTGCCGCCCTTCTTGTGCACCAGCATGCCGACTATGCCGGTATCGGCCTCGAGATCGATCATGGAGCGCACGGGCTCGCCGAAGCCGCGCGCGCCGGGAAGTTTGTCGCACCCGAGCGTGTAGAACCGCCCGTTGCCCGCAGCGATCAGCAGCTTGTCCGTGGTCTGCGCGTGCATGATGAAGGCCAGCTCGTCGCCTTCCTTGTACTTGAATTCCTGATCGAGCGGCACGTGGCCGCTGGCGGCGCGAATCCAGCCCTTTTGCGACAGGATCACCGTGACCGGTGCCTTTTCGATCATCGCATCCATCGAGAATTCGACTGCGGGTTCGGCTTCCTCGATCCGCGTGCGGCGCGCACCGAGCTTGGTATCCTCGGCGTAGTCCTTGCGCAGCGTCCGAAGGTCTTTCTTCAGGCGAGTGCGCTGGCGTGCGGGGCTGTCGAGCAGCTTGTTGAGATCGTCCTGCTCGGCGAGCAGCTCGTCCTTCTCCTGCCGCAGCTCCATTTCCTCGAGCTTGCGGAGGCTCCGCAGCCGCATGTTGAGGATCGCCTCGGCCTGCCGGTCGGTGAGCTTGAACTCCTCCATCATCACCGGCTTCGGCTCGTCCTCGGTCCGGATGATCTGGATCACCCGGTCGAGGTTGAGGAAGGCGATGATGTAGCCTTCGACCAGTTCGAGACGTCTGGCGATCTGGTCGAGCCGGTGGCGGGTCCGGCGCTGGAGAATCTCGATCTGCGCAGCAGTCCAGTGCTGGAGCAGTTCCTTCAGCCCCATCACCATCGGCGTGCGGGTCGCATCGAGCACGTTCAGGTTCAGACCGAAGCGGGTCTCCATGTCGGTGAGCTTGAAGATCGACTCTTTCAGCAGCTCCGGATCGACGTTGCGGCTCTTGGGGACGAGCACGATGCGGATCGTCTCGTCGCTTTCGTCGCGGACATCGTCGAGGATCGGCAGCTTCTTGTCGGCGATCGCCTGCGCGATCTGCTCGATCAGCTTACCTTTCTGCACCTGGTAGGGAATTTCGGAAATGACGAGCTGCCACTGGCCGCCGCCGAGCCGCTCGATACCCGCCTCCTTGTCTTCGTCCTTCTCCGCTTCGGGGGCCTCGAACACGCCGCGCACGCGGAAACTGCCGCGCCCGGTGGCGTAGGCTTCGGAGATCGCTTCCGCGGTGTCGATGATCTGCCCGCCGGTCGGGAAGTCAGGACCCTGAAACAGCTCCATCAGCCGCTCATGCTCGACATGCGGGTTATCGATGAGTTCGAGCGTCGCGTCGATGATCTCGGCGACGTTGTGCGAGGGGATGTTGGTCGCCATACCGACCGCGATCCCGCTTGCCCCGTTTGCCAGCAGGTTCGGGAACAGACCCGGCATCAGCTCGGGTTCCTGCTCTTCGCCATTGTAGGTCGGGATGAAATCGACCGTGCCCGCGTCGAGCCCGTCCATCAGCTGCATCGCGGTCTTGGTCAGCCGGGCCTCGGTGTAGCGGTAGGCGGCGGCGTTATCGCCGTCGATATTGCCGAAGTTGCCCTGCCCTTCGACCAGCGGGTATCGCAGCGCGAAATCCTGCGCGAGGCGGACCATGGCATCATAGGCGGCGGTGTCGCCATGCGGGTGGTATTTGCCGATCACCTCGCCGACGACGCGCGCGCTTTTCTTGAAGGTGCTCGACGGGTCGAGCTTCAGCTGCCGCATCGTCCACAACAGACGGCGGTGAACCGGCTTCAACCCGTCGCGCAGGTCGGGCAGCGAGCGCGCGGTGATCGTGGAAAGGGCGTAGACGAGGTAACGCTCGGACAGCGCGGCATCGAACGGGGCATCGACAATCGCGTCGAACGGATCAGAATCGTCGGTTGTATCGGCTTCGGACATGCTCTCCGCTTAGCAACGCCCCGCGCTACACGGGAGGGGCATTTCCACAGCAAAGAGCGTTACATTTCCATCAGCAAATCACGCAGCCCGTGGCGACGGGCCGCGCCCTGGGCTGGTAGTTGGTATTGTTCCCGGCCACGCTGTCACCCATCTTGCGTTCGCGCTTAAAGAATGTCGGCGTAAAGATCAGACCCTTCGGGCGGCCTTGCTCGTCATATTGCAGCAATGCCATGCGCCTCGGGCTGAAGCGGCCGCCACCTTCGTAGAGAGTGATCCGGTATTGCCCGTCGCGGTTGCGGCGCGAAACGCGAAAATTGCCCTTCGAATAAGGTTCGAGCCGCGCGCGGTCGAAATCGTCGAGTACGATCCGTCCGCCGAGCGTCATATCGCCGCCGTCGGTCACTGCCTTGCCGAATTCACGAAGGATCGCGCGTGGCTCGACCCCGTCGGGCGGCTTCCCCACAGCGGCGGGACTGGAGAGATCCTGCAGCATGCGATTGATCGAGAACCCCCAGAGCCTGCCATCCTCATGAAACAGCATGGCCGTGGTGCGAGCGAGCCCCGGCTTGTCGGTCCCCTCGCCGCACACCCAGTTGACGATCACTACGCGATCCCCGCCGCCGCGATTGAGCAATGCGTCGCACCCTGAAAGCTTGGCGAGTTCGGCGTATTCGGTCTCGGTCAGAGGCGGCAGCATCTCGCGGAGTGTGGTCATATCCCCGGTGAGGATCGCATTGCCCGCATTGGCCGCGGTCCTGGCGTAATCCTCCGCCTGAACCGGCGAATAAGCTCCGATGGCCAGAGCCGCCGCTGCCAAAGACATCCTGATCATCCGACTTCCCCCGAAAGCACGCGAACCGGTGCGAAGAGTGTCGTCACCGCGAACGGGAGTCAAATTCCGGAACGGTCGATGCTGAGCCACGCCTCACCGTGCCCCTCGGAACGATTCCCCGTTTTGCTCATTGATTTAACAAAAGAAATACAAGGAGATACCAGATCATGAAACGCATTCTGATCATCGCAACCGATGGATTTGAACAGTCCGAACTGATGCAACCCAAGGCGCTGCTCGAAGAAGCGGGCGCAGAGGTCGTGACCGCCTCGCTCGACGATGGCGAGATCAAGGGCTGGGACAAAGGCGACTGGGGCGAGGCCGTGAAGGTCGACATCACCGTCGATGAAGTCGCAAGCTCCGATTACGACGCGTTGCTGCTTCCCGGCGGCCAGATGAACCCCGATATTCTGCGCATGAACGAGCGCGTGATCGCACTTATCCGCGAATTCTACACCGCCGAAAAGCCGATCGCCGCAATCTGCCACGCACCGTGGCTGCTTGCCGAAGCCGATATCGTCAAGGGCAAGGTCGTGACCGGGTGGCCGTCGATCCGCACCGACCTGCGCAATGCAGGAGCGGAGGTTGTCGACCGCGAAGTCGCCGTCGACGCGCGCCTCATCACAAGCCGCAATCCGGATGACATCCCGGCCTTCACCAAGGCACTGCAGGACGCTCTCATGATGGAACGCATCCCCGAGAACGCCTGATCCGTAGCTTGCATGAGTCCGGCCATGGCCTCCCGTCATCTGGCTGACTCAGAGCCCCGTCATGCAGCGATGCGTGGCGGGGTTTTCTTTTTTTCTCTTGACCTTAGGGCCGCAATGATACTTCGTATCATTGATGGTGGTTGTATTGTGGCGAAAATGTGGCACGATTAAGGCGTAATTAAGGCACGACTCGGAAGAAGGCGGACCTGGTCGCGAGGTTCAAGAGGAGAGAGAAATGCGCAATCACATGATTTTGGCGGGAACTGCCGCCCTTGCCCTTGCCGCCTGTGGCCAAAGCGAACCGGCTTATGAGGAAATGAGCGCCGACGTCGCGGTCGAGGCCGCCGCCGAAGCTCCCAGCAACGAATTCGGCTTCATGGAAGCCCGCGAAGAAGGCGGCATCTCCAATCTTTTCACCGGCGACGATGAAGCGGCAGCGGATGCCATGGAGGCGGGAGCGGATGACGCATCCCAATCCACGGCTGTCGAACCTGACGCAGCCGTCGCCGCGCCGCAGATCGCCTATCGCTACGAAATGGGCTTCCGGCTCGCCGCCGGTGCGATCAAGCCGCTGCAGGAACGCCATGCCGACATGTGCGAGGCGCGCGGTCCCAACGTGTGCCGGATCATCTCGATGCGGCAGGCCGATAGCGACGGCGATTACGCCTATGGCAACCTGCGCATCGCGGTCGCCGCCAATATTGCCCGCGACTTCAGCAAGGAACTCGAATCGAGCTCGGGCAGCGTCGATGCCGAACTGGTCTCCTCCTCGATCGAGGGCGAGGACCTGTCCAAGGCGATCGTCGACACCGAAGCGAAACTGCGCGCCCGCACACTGCTGCGCGACCGGTTGATGGAAGTGCTGCGCACCCGCAAGGGCACCGTCGCCGAACTGGTCGAGGCCGAGCGCGGGGTTGCGCAGGTCAACCAGGAGATCGACCAGGCACGCAGCTGGCTCAATGAAATGCGCGGCCGGGTTGCCTTCAGCCAGATGGCGATCAGCTACGAATCGGGCGCGCGCAGCTCGGGCAGCTTCAGCGAGCCGATCCGAAGTGCTTGGAACTCGCTCGGTTCGATCCTCGGTTCGATGATCGCGTTCCTGATGCTCGCCTTCACCGTGCTCCTGCCGATCGGCATCCTCGTTTACGTCGGCGTGCGGGTTTGGCGCTGGATGCGCCGGAATTCAAGCATCGGCAGCAGTCAGGCGGTCGAGGAGAATGCACCGGGCGATCCTGCCGGCTGACAGCGGCTTCGGAACCGCTCATACCCCCGTGCGCTTCCATCGGTGACGGCTGCTTGACCCCGGCATTCGCATGGCGGAGAGAGCAGCCTCTCCGACGGTACTGAATACGAGGATTCGCGATGCGCGGTGTTTGGCTTGGAAAACTTCTTGCGTTGGTGACGGCACTGGTTGCGCTGCCGATGGCGACACAGGCGCAATCCTTTCTCGAGGCAGACTTCGATCCCGAAATACCGACTCTGGCCGAGACCGCCGGCCACGCGCCGGGCATGCGGATCACCTCGCCGGATGAGACCGTCGCCTACCTCAAGGCTCTGGCCGAGGCCGCGCCCGACCGGATGAAGATGGTCCGGTACGCGACCAGCTGGGAGGGCCGTCCGCTCTATTACGTGATCCTCACAGCACCGCAAAACATGGCGCGGATCGATGCGATTCAGGCCGATCTTGCGACCATCGCTGCAGGCCGCCCCGGCAACGGCGAGGCGCTGCCGGTGACATGGCTGACCTATGGCGTCCACGGTAACGAAATTTCCTCGACCGACGCCTCGCTGATGATGGCGTACCATCTGCTCGCCGCGCGCGGCGATGCGCGGGTCGAGCGGATCCTCGGCGAAACGATCGTCGTGCTCGATCCGATGCAGAATCCCGACGGGCGCGCGCGTTTCGTCAATCACTTCCGCGCCGCGCTCGGGATCGAACCGGTCGGCGACCGGCAGGCCGCCGAGCATGACGAGCGCTGGCCGAGCGGCCGCGTCAATCACTACATGTTCGATCTCAACCGCGACTGGTTCACGCTGAGCCAGCCCGAAACGCGGGGCAAGGTCGCTGCAATGCGGGCCTGGAACCCGGTGGTTGTGGTCGACGTCCACGAAATGGGGGGCGACGACACCTATTTCTTCAGCCCCGCCGCGCGTCCGCTCAATCCCAACATCACCGCCCGCCAGCGCGAAGCCTACGAACTGATCGGGCGCAACAACGCCGCGTGGTTCGATCGCATGGGCGAACCGTACTTCACCCGCGAGGTCTACGACCTGTTCTATCCGGGTTATGGCGACACCTGGAACGCACATCAGGGCGCGATAGGCTCCACCTACGAGCAAGGATCCTCGCGGGGTCTCGTGTGGGAACGGCGCGACGGGACCGAGCTCACCTACGCGCAGACGATACGCAACCATTTCATCGCCAGCCTTTCGACCGCCGAGGCGGTGTCGCAGAATGCCGGCCGTTTCCTCGCCGATTATGCCGCCTATCGCGCTGCCAACGCCAATGGCGCCGCCGGTCGCGGCACCTATCTGATCGACCTGTCCTCGCGCCGCTGGAATGCCGAAGCGCTCGGGCGGCGGCTGGTTGCACAGGGCATCACGGTGCTGCGCCGCGAGGGCGCCGTTACCGTCTGCGGCAGAAGCTATCCGGCGGGCTATCTCGCCGTGCCGCAGGCCCAGCCCGCCGCGCGGCTGGTGCGCAGCCTGCTCGACAAGGAAACCCCGCTGGCGCGCGACTTCGTCGAGGAACAGGAAAGGCGCCGCGAACGCGATCTCGGCCACGAACTTTATGACGTTACCGCGTGGTCGGTCGGCTTCATGTCGGGCGTCGATGTGACCCTGTGCAACGGTGCCGTGGGGGGCGATCCGCTTGCCGCCGATGCGCCCATCGCTCCGGTTGCCGAAGGTGCAGGCAGCTTCGCCATCGCCGTGCCATGGACCGACAGCGGTCAGGCCCGATTTGTGACGCTCGCCCTGCGCGAAGGGATCGAGGCGCGGGTGACCGACGAGGCGTTCGTCAAGGACGGGCGCACCTATCCGCGCGGCACCGTGCTGTTCCAAACCGCAGCGAATACGCCGGAGAGGATGGCGCGGCTCGCAGAACTGGCGCGCGAAGTCGGGGCGCACACGGTCGCGCTCGAATCCAGCTGGGTCGACGATGGCCCCAATCTCGGGAGCGAAAGTTTCGTCCGCCTGACGCTGCCGCGCGTGGCAATGGCGTGGGACGAGGGGCTTTCGCAGCTCAGCGCCGGATCGACCCGCTATGTGCTCGAGCGGCGGCTCGGCCTGCCGGTCGTGCCGATCCGTACCAACCGCTTCGCGCGCGCCGACCTCAGCGATTACGATGTGCTGATTGTGCCCGATGGCCGCCCCGCCGACGCGTTCGGCAAGGGCGGGCTCGAGACCATCCGCGAATTCGTGAAGCGCGGGGGCGTGCTGGTAACTTTCGAAAGCTCGATCTCGGCCTTCGCCGAGGGGGACAGCCCGCTGCTATCGATCAAGCGCGAAGCGGCGCTCGGGCGCAATCCGTCCGAAGCCGGGGACGATGACGAGAAAGCGCCGAGGCTCGCCGAAGCGACCGAGATCACCAGCGAAGGCGAGTATCGCGCTGCGATCCGGGACGAGGCCGCGCTGCCCGACACTCTGCCGGGCGCGCTGCTCAACACCGTGGCCGACACCGACCATTTCCTCTCGGCAGGCTACGACGATGGCGCGGTGGTGCTTGCCGCCGGATCGAGCATCTTCACACCGCTCGACCGGGCGGCGGGGACCAATGTCATGCGCTTTGCTGCCGCCGACGAATTAATCGCCAGCGGCTATGTCTGGGACGAAAACCGCCGCCAGCTCGCCTTCAAGCCGTACCTGATGGCACAGCCGACGGGCGACGGGCTGACGATCGGCTTCGCGCACGATCCCACGACGCGCGCGTTTCTCGACGGGCTGGACCTGATGCTGGCCAACGCCGTGCTGGTTGCGCCGTCGCGGGTGCGCTGAAGCCTCAGGCGGCGTTCTTGATGTCGACGAGGGTAAGGCCGAAGACGAGGTCCTCGCCCGCGAGCGGGTGATTGCCGTCGGCGCGGACCGCCTCTTCGTTCACGTCGGTGATGATGAGCTGCATCGACTGGCCGTCCTGCTGCTGCGCGGTCAGCGCCATGCCGGGCTGCGGCTCCGATTCGGGCGGCAGCTGCGTCCGGGGAATGTCGACGATCAGCTCTTCGCGGCGCGGGCCGAAGGCGTTGTCGCTCGGGATCGTGACGGTCTGCTCGCCGCCGACCTCCATCCCGGTCAGGACTTGCTCGATCTGCGGGAAGATCTGGCCCGCGCCGAGTTCGATCGTCTGCGGGCCCTGCCCTTCGGTGCCGCCGACGACTTTTCCTTCGCTGGTCGTGACGGTGTAGTCGATGGCGACGGTATCGCCGGTTTTGGGATTGGTCATGGAATTCCTTTCGTAGGGGAATGATCCGTGCGGGGCACGGCGGCGCGCATCGGTTGATCGCGCCATTTCGGGTTCGCGCGCGAGTCTCGCAAGCGCGCGGCATGGTGTCAAATCAAGCGGCGACGCGTCACATCTTGCGCGCGTCGTTGCTCTCGCTGGGCACTGTCACCGTGAGGCCATCGAGTTCCGCCGTGAGATCGATCTGGCACGACAAGCGGCTCGTGCGCCGGGCCCCGGCAGCGAAATCGAGCATATCCTCTTCTTCCTCGCTCGCCTCGGGCAACCTGTCGAACCATTCGGCAGCGACGATCACATGACAGGTCGAACACGCCATCTGCCCTTCGCACGTGCCCTCCAGCGGAAGCCCCGCCGCCTGCCCGATGCGCAGCAGGTTGTCGCCTTCCTCGCCGCGCGCCTCGATCCGGTCGCCGTAAGGGTCGATGAATGTCACGCCGATGGGACGGGACGCGGTCACAGACCCTGCGCCTTTGCCGCTTCGTTGATCGCTTTGGCTCCGGCTTCGAGATCTTCGAGCGAGGTGTAGCGCCCGAAACCGACCCGGATCGACGAT
Organism: Erythrobacter sp. GH1-10; assembly: GCF_045363165.1. Classification (NCBI taxonomy): domain Bacteria; kingdom Pseudomonadati; phylum Pseudomonadota; class Alphaproteobacteria; order Sphingomonadales; family Erythrobacteraceae; genus Erythrobacter; species Erythrobacter sp. GH1-10. The sequence continues at coordinate 2,430,543 of NZ_JBJFLP010000001.1, forward strand.
TTCGCCTGCTTGTCGCTGAGCCCGATGGCCTTGAGCACGTGGCTGGTCTTGCCCGATCCGCTGGCGCAAGCGCTTCCGGCGCTGAACATCACATCGCGGCATTCGCTCATCAGGCGGTTCACATCCAGCCCCTTGCGCCGCACGTTCAGGTTGCCGTGATAGCGCGTATCCTCGGAGCCGTTGAGTTCCCAATCGGAGAACAGGTCGCGCGCGCGCTTCCATAACTCTTCGACGTGCTCGTGGTCTTCAGCCATGCGTTCCTTCGCGACCGCTGCTGCCGCGCCCATTCCGGCAACGAGCGCGGGGCTGAGCGTGCCCGACCGGTCGCCTTCCTGCAGCCCGCCGGTGATCTGCGGCTCCAGCTCGAGCCCGTCGCGCACCCACAGCGCGCCGATGCCCTTCGGTCCGTGGAATTTGTGCGCGGAAATCGCGATCATATCGGCCTGCGTGATCTCGATCTTGCCGTATGCCTGCACCGCATCGACGAGGAACAGCGCGTTGTTCTCCTTAGCCTTGCGATGCCAGTCGACCGTCGGCTGAATCGTCCCGATCTCGTTGTTGATCGACATGACCGCCACGAGGCGACAATCGTTGGGAAGGTCCTGCGCTGTATTGCATTGCCCTTCTTTCGAAACGTTGAGGACGTGCGCGGCCCCGAGCGCCTCGGCGGTTTCGTAGACCGCCGCATGCTCGATCGCGGAGATCGAGACCGAGCCGCCCGTCCCCGATCCGCGGATCGCCAGATTCAGCGCCTCGCAGGCGTTGCCGGTGAAGATGATGCGCCCGCCCGGCGGCAGCAAGGCCGCCACCCGCTCCCGCGCAAGCTCGATCGAGGCCTTGGCCTGCCGCCCGAGCTTGTGCGGCGAATGCGGGTTCGCAAAAGCGGTCCCGTCGGGCCCGTCGAGCCAGCGAAGCATGGCATCGCGCGCTTCGGGCGCGAGCGGGGTAGTCGATTGGTAGTCGAGATAGATCATCAGGAGTCCTCTTACCAAACCCGATCGTCATTGCGAGCGAAGCGAAGCAATCCAACGCCCGCCGGCTCTATTCTGCGCCAGGTTGGTCGATGGATTGCCACGTCGCCTTCGGCTCCTCGCAATGACGAATCAAGTGAGGGAGCGCCAGGCTTCAGCGAACCGCTCCAATTCATCCGGCGTCGTGGACCACCCGAGGCTTACCCTGATCGTCCTCTCGGCAACATCGTCGGGCACGCCGAAAGCATCGAGCACGCGGCTCTTCTTGAGTGTGCCCGAGGAACACGCGCTGCCAGCCGAAACGGCAAATCCCATGGCGTCAAGGCGGATCAGGAGGGCTTGGGCGCTCATGGTAGGGTGTGCAATCGCTGTGATCCAAGGACAGGACAAGAACGGATGCGCTGTCGCCAATTCGATAGAGTCGGCGTAATCACCTATCGAGTCATAGAGTGACTGCCTGAATTGATACTGCTGCGCATCTGTTGTTTTCCAGTTCTCGGTCCCTCCACATTCAAGCGCAGCGGCCATACCTAGGATAGCTGGGAGGTTTTCCGTGCCTTGCCTATAGCCGCGTTCATGACCGCCAATGGGCTCTAGCAAGTTGAAGTCACGTACCAACAAGGCGCCTACCCCAATGGGACCACCAAACTTGTGGGCTGAGACAACCGCAAAGTCTGGGTTTAGTTCGATGCCAAACTTTCCGGCAGATTGCGAACAATCTGTCAGGACGAGGGCGTCATGACTGCGGACAACTTCACTGAGCGAGTTGGCCTCGGACCACATATATGAACCGGTCTCAGAATTGATTGACTGAATTGCGCAAAGAGCTTTTCCGTCTTTTTGCAGCATATCGTCGAGCCAGTTCACATCGATCCATTGAGCCAGCCGATTAGGAACAATAGGAGCCACCTCAGCATCAGGTGCCGCACGGAACACAGCGTCGTGCTCGACTGCGCTCACGATCCGGCGCTTCGCCTTCGCGCGGTTGAGCGCGATCCACAGCGCCTCGCTAGCACCGCTCGTGAAGATCAGCTCGCCGTCCCACCCAAGCGCCGCCTTGATCCGCTCGCGCGCATCCTCGAGCGCGGCCTTGGCCTTGCGTCCTTCCGCGTGCGGCGAGGAGGGGTTCGCCCAGATGCGGAAACCCTCGTCCATGGCGGCTTTTGCCTCGGGGCGCAGCGGACTCGTCGCCGCGTGATCGAGATAGATGCGTTCAGGAATGGGAGACGCTCACAAAAAATTGCGAATTTTGCATGCAGCCCTATATAGAGCGCGCGTTCAGCCGCGCCACCCGGTGCGCGCGACATCCACATTTAGCAAGGTCCACAAATGCCGTCAGTCATCTTCCCCGGCCCCGAAGGCCGTCTCGAAGGTCGTTTCTCTCCGCCGCCGCGCCCGCGCGCGCCGGTCGCCATGATCCTGCATCCGCATCCCGAAGGCGGGGGCACGATGAACGACCGGATCGTGCAGCGGCTGTACAAGACCTTTGCCGACCGCGGTTTCGCGACGTTGCGCTTCAACTTTCGCGGCGTGGGCCGCAGCCAGGGCAGTTTCGACAACGGGATCGGCGAGCTGTCCGATGCCGCTTCGGCGCTCGACTGGGTCCAGTCGATCCACCCCGAGGCGCAGACGACCTGGGTTGCAGGCTACAGCTTCGGCGCGCTGATCGGCATGCAATTGCTGATGCGCCGCCCCGAAGTGCGCGGCTTCATCTCGATCGCGCCGCCCGCCAACATGTACGACTTCAGCTTCCTCGCCCCCTGCCCGGCGAGCGGCATCTTCGTGCAGGGCGCGGCGGACACGGTTGTGCAGCCCAGCGCGGTGCAGAAGCTGGTCGACAAGCTCCGCACGCAGAAGCACATCACGATCCACCACGACGAGATCCCGCGCGCGAACCATTTCTTCGAAAACGAAATGGAAGAGATGATGAAGTCGGTCGACAACTATCTCGACTTCCGCCTCTCCCCGGATTGCCCGATCAAATGAGTCTCTGAGTTTCGCAGCCCGTCCGGGCTGCGATATCCTCGCTCTCGCAACCTGAAGCTCACATCGCTGCGGGCACCCCGTCGGGCTTACGGTCGGCTGAGCCGACCGAGTGGCAAAACCAAACCATTGAATTCGGTGGTCAATCGCAACGCGATAGTCCTTGACCTCATAATGTTATGTTGTAACATTGCGTATGGAAGGTGTCGGTGACGTCCTCCTGTAATTCATGGCCGCCGGCCCCTTCTCGCAAGATAACGAGAGAGGAACCTGATCATGAGCTACGCACAAACCGCCAATCGCGCGAACCCCGCCGCGATGCTCGGCGCCCTCGGGGTACCGGCGGCCTTCGGGGCGATCCTCGTCCTTGGGCTGGCAGTGAAAGTGATCGTCGAGCCGAAGCTCGAGAATCCCGATACTGTCTTCGTAACCCCGACCATCCCCGATGAACCGCCTCCGCAGCCCAAGCCGACCGACCAGCGAACCGAAAGCGTTTCCCAGCAGCAGACGCCCATCACTCCGCCGGTGCTGCCCGACACGGAGTTCACTCTCGGCTCCACTTCACCAATCGAGACACTGCCGTTCTCCGGCGAAGTCATTACCGGTCCGGTCGAACTGGGCGGACCGATCGGGATCCCCTCTCCGATGCCCGCACTGCCCGATCCGATCGCCGCATCGCCCGCCAACAATCCGGGCCGCTGGGTGACCGACAGCGATTATCGCAGCACCTGGATCCGGCAGGAAATGTCGGGTGTCGCAAGCTTTGCGCTCACCATCGATTCGCGGGGCAAGGTCAGCGACTGCACCATCACCCGATCGACGGGGCATTCCGCACTCGACCAAGCGACCTGCACGTTGATCGAACGCCGCGCGAAATTCGACCCGGCCAAGGACAGCTACGGCAATCCGATCGCTGGAACCTACCGCAATTCGGTCAACTGGAAGATCCCCGAGTAACGCGTTCGAGCGGGCGGGCTAACCCTCTCCCGCCCGCTCGGCCTGTTCGACAGGTGAGGTGCCGTCCGCAGCCGGAATCGTCCAGATCAGCACATTGACGATCGCGATCAGCGCCAGCAACAGCATCAACGCCGGCTGCTTGATCTCACCCGTCCGCCGCCAATAGACGAACGCCCCAGCGATCAGGGCAAAGGCGGTGAGCATTACGAGTGACAGGACAATATTCATGCACAGTTCCGTTCGCTTGTGGTATCAGTCACTTGTTGGTCCGTCATACGGCTTGAACGATTGGCGGATAGCGTAACCACGACCATCACGGGAGGGACTTAATGGGTATTTTCAGTTCGATCAAAAACGCGATCTTCGGCGACGACAAGGACGAGGCCAAAGCGGAGACCAAGGGCGCTCCCACTGCGACGACCGGCCCCAGAACCCCGGCGCCCATCAGCATGGAAGAGGTCGAACGGCGAATATCCAACATCCCGGGTGCGGAAAAACTCAACTGGCAAACCTCCATCGTCGACCTGCTGAAGCTGGTGAAGATCGATCCGAGCTATGCCAACCGCAAGGAACTCGCCCAGGAAATGGGTAACACCGATTATTCGGGCACCGCCGAAGACAATATCGCGCTGCACAAAGCGGTGATGGAAAAGATCGCCGAGGCTGGCGGCGTCGTGCCGGGCGACCTCAAGGACTGATTGCTCAAAGAACGGGTTTGACACCTCCCCGGTGCGCGGTAGACCCGCTCGCCATGAGAGAGACAAACACGAAAATCACGCGCCGTCAGGCCCTCTACGGGCTTGGCGGCGTTTCCGCATTGGCGCTCGTCCCCGGCTGTGCGGGGGCGGCCTATCAGGCGGCCAACCAGCCCGTCACGCTTACGCCCGACGAGATGCTCGACGAGATCGCCTATGCGATGCTCAAACACGAGCCGGGGCGCGCGACCGGTCTCGGCGTCGATACTGGCCAGCATGCCGATTGGCGGGGGACTTTCGGCACGCCGGGCGAAGCAGGTCGGACCGATTACAAGGCCACCTTGCGCTGGGCGCTCGAACAGGCGCGCTCCTATCCCAAGGATAATCTCACTCCCGACCAGCAGGTCGGGTTCGACGTGGTCGAAAGTGCCTTTTCAAAGGCGCTCGAAGGCATGGACCTTCCCTATGGCGACGTCGCCGTGGGCAGCTGGCGCAACGCCCCTTATCTGATCATCCAGAATGTCGGTGGCTATATCGATTTCCCGCGCTTTTTTGGCGCGACCCAGCCGCTCCGCGACGCGCAGGATGTCGAGTATTATCTCGGTCGCCTGAACGAAGTTCCCGCCGTGCTCGATGGCGAACTCGAGCGCGTGAAGGAAGCGCGGGCGTTCGGGCTGGTCCCGCCCGATTTCCTGCTCGACAAGACCGTCGCGCAGATGCAGGCGGCGGTGAAAGACGCGATGGAAGGCGGCTCGCTGCTGCAGCCGCTGCTCGATTCCGATCTCGAAGCCGCGACGACCGCAAGCCGTCAGGCCAAGCAGATCATCACCAGCCGCATCGCGCCCGCGCTGGAAGCGCAGCTGGCCGAACTGTATTCGCAGCGCAAAATTGCCGGGTCCGATGCCGGCATGTGGGCGCAGCCCGAGGGCGAGGCATGGTATTCCTGGGCCACCAGTGCCTCGACCACGACCTCGCTTTCGCCCGACGAGATCCACCGGCAAGGGCGCGAGGAACTGGCGGAACTGCACGGACGGATGGATCCGATCCTGCGCGAAATCGGCTACACCAAGGGCAGCGTCGGCGAGCGTATGCAAGCTCTGAGCGAGGATCCCCGCTACAAATTCGCCGAGGGCGACCCGGGCCGCAGGGAGATATTCGATTTCATCGACGAGCGGATCGAGTGGATCAAGGCGCAGATGCCGCGCGCGTTCAACCGGCTGGTCGACCCCAACATGGAAGTCACCCGCATCCCGATCAACGAGGAAGCGGGAGCACCCGGCGCCTATGGCGGCGCGGGCAGCAAGGACGGCAAGATACCCGGCAGGTTCTGGATCAATCTGCGCACAACGGACCTGCACCGCAAATACGACCTCGCCGACCTCACCTATCACGAGGCGATCCCCGGGCATGTGTGGGAAGGTGAGTATTCGAACCGTCTGCCGCTGATCCGCTCGATCCTCGCTTTCGGCGCGTTTTCCGAAGGCTGGGCGCTCTACGGCGAACAGCTCGCCGACGAACTCGGCGCCTATGACGATTTCAAGGTCGGGCGGCTCGGATACCTGCAAAGCCTCGCTTTCCGCGCCTGCCGCCTCGTGGTCGACACCGGCCTGCACTCGAAGCGCTGGACCCGCGAACAGGCGCGCAAGTTCTTCGTCGAGGAGAACGGCTCGAAATACGAGGAAGTCGCCAGCGAAGTCGATCGCTATTGCAGCTGGCCCGGCCAAGCGTGCAGCTACAAGATCGGCCACAGCGAAATCGTTCGGCAGCGTGCCCGGGCCGAGGCCGAGCTTGGCAGCGCCTACGACTTCAAGGCGTTCAACACTGCGGTGATCCTCGGCGGCAACGCCCCGCTCGACGTGGTCGGGAAGACAGTCAGCCGCTACATTGCCAATGCCCGCGGCTGACCCCATCTAGCCTTCCGGGACACCTCGGGAGGCGCGCATGGAACAGCTGGGACAAGATCTTGAGACCATGCGGCGCGTGCCGCTTGCGGACGAGCATGTCGCCGCGATCCGCGAAATCGGCGAGGAAAGAACCTATCCCGACGGCCATATCGTCGCAAAAATCGGCGATCGGATGGATTGGTTCGTCTATATCATCGAGGGCGAGCTCGAGGTGATCGATCCCAATACCGGTGTCCGGCTTCTGGAACACAGCCTCGGCCCGACGCAGTTCATGGGCGAAATCGGGTTCCTCAATCGCGGCGTCAATTATCTGACGATGCGCGCCGCGAAGGAAACGCGCGCCATCGCCGTCCCGCGCGAGGCGATGCTCGACCTGATGAGCCGGGTGCCCGAGCTGTCTGACCACATCATCACAGTGTTTGCGGCGCGGCGTCGAGCACAGTTCGAGATGTCGAACGGAGCGATCAAGGTGATCGGTGCCGACCGCGATGCGAAGGTCCAGGCGGTCGAGCGCTTCCTTTCGCGAAACCGCCTGCCGTTCCAGAGCTACGATCTCGACGCCCGCGACCCCGAGAGCCTTGAGCTGTGCTCCGCGCTCGGCCACGAGCCCGGCGTGATCCTTGCGGGCAAGCACAAGCTCGAAGATCCCACCCCGCGCAAAATCGCAAAGGTGCTCGGGCTCGACCTCGACATCTGTTCGCAGCGCGATTTCGACCTGTTGATCGTCGGCGGCGGACCTGCGGGCGTCGCTGCGGCAGTGTATGCCGGATCGGAGGGGCTCGAAGCGCTGGTGATCGAGGACACTGCGATCGGCGGTCAGGCGGGCACATCTAGCCGCATCGAAAACTATATGGGTTTTCCGACCGGGATCAGCGGTACGGACCTGACCTGGCGCGGGCAGATCCAGGCCTTGAAGTTCGGCACCCGCTTCGTGATGCCGCGCCGGGTGGTCGGGCTGGCAAAGCGCGAAGACGGCTCTTTCTGTGCGACGCTGGACGATGGCGACGAAATCTGCGCAGGCGCGATCCTCGTCAGCACCGGCGTTCAATATCGCAGGCTGCCGCTGGAACGGCTGGAGGAACTCGAGGGCGCGGGGATTTTCTATTCGGCGACCGAGATGGAAGCGCGCTTCTGCGCCAACACCGAAGCGGTGGTGATCGGTGGCGGCAATTCGGCCGGGCAGGCGGCGATGTATCTCTCGCGCGCAGCCGCGCATGTGCATCTTGTCGTACGCTCTGGAAGCCTCGCCGCTTCGATGTCGAGCTATCTCAGCCGCCGCCTCGAGGCCGACCCCAAGGTCACGATCCACTATCACACCGAGGTGAGCGCACTCCAAGGCGAGAGCGGGCTCGAAGGCGTCACCTTTTCCGGGTCCGACGGCGAACGCCGCGTCGATACCCGCGCGCTGTTCATCATGATCGGCGCCGCGCCCAACACCGATTGGCTCTCCGGCCTCGTCGAGACCGACGACAAGGGCTACGTCCTTACCGGAGCGGAAGTCGGTCGCCCGTCCCCGTTCGAAACCGGCACCGACGGGATATTCGCGGTCGGTGATGTGCGCGCGGGTTCGGTCAAGCGCGTCGCCAGCGCAGTGGGCGAAGGCTCTGTCGTGGTCAGCCGTATCTGGTCTTACCTGGAGGACCGGCTTCAGAAGAACGGCACAAGGCCGAAAGCGCGAGGTTCGTAACCTTCTCGGACAGCCGCGTGGATGACCTCCAGCAGTTCGGCCAAGGCCGCACAGGTCCCGCCGATCTAGCGCACTTGCGCGTCGGTCTCGACCAACCGGATTTCGAACAGGCTTGGCCACAGCTTGCCGGTTACGAACAGCCGCCGGTTTTCCGCGTCCCACGCGATCCCGTTGAGCACCGCCCCGTGATAGTCGACCGGGACCTGCGCGACGATATGGCGGAGGTCTATCAGCTTGTGGACCCTGCCGTCCGCAGGATCGATCGCGACAATGTATCCGGTTTGCCAGATGTTCGCGAAGACGAGGCCGTCGATGAATTCGAGCTCGTTAAGCAGGCCGAGCGGCCGTCCGTTGAGTGTCACGTCCACACTGCGTTCGACATCATAGGTTGTCGGTTCAAGCACGCGCAGGGTCGCGCTGCCGTCCGAGTGGATCAGACCTTCCTCGAAGGTCGTCAGGCCCCACCCTTCATACGGGAACCCCGAGAAAGATCTGATCGGTGAAAGGTCGTCCGCCTTCCAGCGATGGATCGCCCCGTCCTGCCAGGTGAGGCTGATGAATTCATCCTCCCAAAGCGCCAGGCCTTCGCCGAACTGTTCTGGCGGGATCGCACGCTCGGCCAGCACTTTGCCGGTTTCGAGTTCGACCTTTCGCACGCGCGACTGGCCGACCTGGCCGGTGCTCTCGTAGACCGCGCCTTCGTGCCACAGCAGGCCCTGTGTAAAGGCTTCGGAATCGTGCGGATACTCGGCGAGGACTTCGGCGCGATAGACCTTGGGCCCAGTGTAGACCGGCGCTTCCGCGCCGGGTGCCGGAGCGGGCGGCGGAGTTTGCCCGGCGACCAATCCGGTTGAGATCAACAGCAGGCCGATGCCTGCCAACACGACTGGATTTCTCATGATATCGCGCAGGCCTGCCTCAGTAATTCAGCGGGTCATCATGCCGCTGACGATCGAGCCGAGAATACCGCCGAGCGCCCCGCCGGCAGGTGAACTTTCGCCCGGAACCTCTCCGGCAGCCTGTTTCGCCAGATACCCGGCGACCGCCATCGCCAGGATCGGCAGCATCTTCTTGAGCAGGCCCTCATCGATGCCGGTCATCGCCGAAACCTCGCCCGCGACCGATCGGCTCACATCCTTGCTGCCGAAGATGTTGCCGAGAATGTCGTTGCCGGGCTGGGTCGGTGTCGGACTGGTGCCGAGCACGGCATCGAGCAAACCACCGCCCAAGCCTCCGGCAAGCGAGCCCCCGAGTGAGGCAGAAGAAGAGCCGCCGCCTCCGACGATGGCTCCGACAAGGCTCCCGAGGCCTCCCATAGGTTCGGATGTGACCGCTCCGCCGGTGGCGCTGCGCCCCATTCCTGCAACGATGGCAGGGAGCAGTGCCCCCGCGGCGGTCTTGGCGGTGCCTTCATCGACACCCAGTTCGCGTGCCATCGAAGAAATCGCACCGGTCTGTTGCAGCATTTGTGCAAGGCTCATGGCCTGCCCTCCCCTCGTCGTCGCCGGGTCGACTATTTCTTGCCGAACAGGCCCTTGGCCATGTCGGTAACGTCGTCGATCACGTCCCCATCGCCATCGCGGTCGAGCAGCTTCGAGAAGCTCGTCGGATCGTTCTTGATCGCATTGGCGAATTCCATCAGCGACCCTTCGCCGCCGATCTGTTCGACGATCTGGCCGAGAACACCGGTATCGAGCCCGGTCTTGGCCGAGGCGAGCTCTACAGTGTCGCCTTGCATCTGGTGGGTCTGCCCGAGTGTCGCGATCGCCTTTTCCGCCATTGCCGGGTCGATCCCGACCTTCTCTGCGAGATTGGCCACATCATCGGGCGCGCCGCCGATACTTTTCAGAATTCCGTCGAGCAGGCTCATTTCGTTCTCCATTCTTTGCGAGTCGTTTGCGGAGTGTGCCGCAAAGCCGCGGTAAAACAAGGAAAAAGCCCCGCCCGGCTGCATGCCGAACGGGGCTCTCCTCTCCAACGGGTCAAATTCGTCAGGCGGCGACGGGCGCTTCGGGCGCAGCTTCGCGAACGCCTTCGTCGACATGCGCTTCGAACTCGGTGAAATTGTCGATGAACAGCTGCACCAGCTTGTGCGCGGTCGCATCGTATTCGGCCTTGTCGCCCCATGTGCTGCGCGGATCGAGGATCGTCTGATCGATTCCCTGCTCGGCCAGCACCGGCACGTGCACCGGCACATCGAAGCCGAAGTTCGGATCCTTGCGGTATTCGACATTGTCGAGATCGCCGTCGAGCGCCGCATTGAGCAGCGCACGGGTCGCCTTGATCGGCATGCGATTGCCGACGCCATACTTGCCGCCGGTCCAGCCGGTGTTAAGCAGCCAGCACTGCACCCCGCCCTTGGCAATGCGTTCCTTGAGCAAGTTGCCATAGACGCTCGGGTGGCGGGGCATGAAAGGCGCTCCGAAGCAGGTCGAGAAGGTCGCTTCGGGCTCAGTCACACCGATTTCGGTGCCGGCGACCTTGGCTGTGTAGCCCGAGAGGAAGTGATACATCGCCTGATCGGGCGTGAGCCTTGCGATCGGAGGCAGAACGCCGAACGCGTCGGCGGTGAGCATCACGACGTTCGACGGCACAGGGCCGAGATTCTTCTCGCTCGTGTTGGGGATATATTCGATCGGATAGGCGCCACGGGTGTTCTCGGCGAGCGAGTTGTCGTCGAAATCGAGCTCGCGCGTTTGCTCGTCCATCACCACATTTTCGAGCACCGTGCCGAACATCTTGGTGGTCGCGTAGATTTCCGGTTCAGCCTCTTCGCTGAGGCGGATCATCTTCGCGTAGCAGCCGCCTTCGAAGTTGAAGACCGCCGTGTCCGACCAGCCGTGCTCGTCATCGCCGATCAGCGTACGGCTCGCGTCTGCCGAGAGCGTCGTCTTGCCGGTGCCCGAGAGGCCGAAGAACACCGCCGTCTTGTTGTCGGGCCCGATATTGGCCGAGCAATGCATCGGCATCACACCCTTGGTCGGCAGCAGGTAGTTGAGGATGCCGAACACGCTCTTCTTCATCTCGCCAGCGTATTTGGTGCCGCCGATGAGGATCAGCTTTTCGGTGAGGTTGACCGCGATCACCGTTTCGCTGCGGGTACCATGGCGCTCGGGATCGGCTCGGAAGCTCGGCAAATCGATGATGGTGTATTCGGGCGCGAAGCCAGCGAGTTCGCCCTTGGTAGGACGCACCAGCAGCGTGCGGATGAAGAGATTGTGCCAGGCCAGTTCATTGATCACCCGCACGTTGACGCGGTGCTCGGGCTGCGAACCACCGAACAGGTCGGCGACGTAGAGCGTTTCCTTGTCCTTGACCGCGGCCATGAAGTCCGCCTTCAGATTGGCGAAGTGCTCGGGCGTCATGCCCTTGTTGACCTTGCCCCACCACACGGTGTCCTCGGTCGTGGCATCGCGCACGATGAACTTGTCGTTGGCGCTGCGCCCGGTGTGGGCGCCGGTCTTCACCACCAGTGCGCCGTGCTTCGAAAGCGCGCCCTCGCCTGCGGCGAGCGCAGCTTCGACCAGCGCGGGCGTGCCGAGGTTGGGATGGATCTCTGCCTGGGTTTCGATCCCCTGACTGGACAGCGATTGGGCAAGAGGCGTCAACGTGAATTCTCCATCGAAGGATTGTCGTGCGGCGAACGGCTGCAGCTCATCGGCACCGATTCTGCATACGTATGCATTAGCACACGGAATACGCCAAAAAACAGGCCAAAAAGAGTCGTGCATGAACCGCCCGATCCCGTCGGTGGCGCGCATAAAGCGCTGCAATCTGCACGTCAAACCGGAGTGCCGCGAATCCTCCGGACAGGTGGCATCGGTGCGACCGGACGTTGAAACCGCCTGTGGCCATCCGCCGCGTTGTCTCCGCTTCAAGAACCCGCTAACTCTCGGGCGAACGGGACGCGTCGATTTCGCGGGAGGAACAGCCATGATCGATATGCAGGGCGAACAATCCGCCGGCCACGAGCCGGGCGGTGAGGACGCGGCGGTCATCGCGCTGGTCGACGACGATCGCAATATCCTCACCACGGTATCGATCGCGCTGCAGGCCGAGGGATTCGTGACCCGGCTCTATTCGGATGGCGAGACCGCGCTGAAAGCCTTGATCGAGAACCCGCCAGCGCTCGGTGTTTTCGATATCAAGATGCCCAAGATGGACGGGATGGAGCTGTTGAAGCGCGTGCGCGAACATGTGCCGCTGCCGGTGATCTTCCTGACCAGCAAGGACGACGAGGCCGACGAAGAGGCGGGGCTGGAGCTCGGCGCCGACGACTACATCGCCAAGCCTTTCAGCCAGCGATTGCTGATCGCCCGTATCCGCGCGATCCTGCGCCGCGCCGACCCGCTGCGCGAACCGGCAACCGAAAGCGGCGAAAGCGATCCGGCCAGCCCGGGCATTGCCCGGGGCCGTCTGCAAATGGACCCCGCACGCCACCACGTCACCTGGGACGGCAAGCCGGTCAGCCTGACCGTCACCGAATTCCTGATCCTCGAAGCGCTCGCCGCGCGCCCGGGCGTAATCAAGAGCCGCAACCAGTTGATGGATGCCGCCTACCCCGACGACATCTTCGTCGACGACCGCACGGTCGACAGCCATATCAAGCGGATGCGGCGCAAGTTCCGCAGCGTCGATCCCGAGTTTAGCGCGATCGATACGCTTTACGGCGCAGGGTACAGTTTCAACGATGGCTGAAAAATCCGGCGAGGAAGCGCCGCAACTGAGCAGCGGCGAAACGCTGAGCACGACCGGGCGGTTTTCGCTCACGGCACGCATCCTGCTGGTCAACATGCTGCCGCTGGTGTTCCTGGGGGGCGGGCTGTTCTACCTCGACAGCTATCGCACCCAGCTGATCAACGAGCGATTCAAGCTGGCGCGGATCGAAGCGCAGATCACCGCCGAAGCGCTGGCCGGCGCCACCCGCGAGCGGCAGGAAGCGCTGCTGGTCCAGATCGGCAAGGAGCAGGGGATGCGGCTCCGCATGTTCGACGCCGAAGGCAGACTGTGGGCCGATAGCTTCGCGCTCGACGAACCGGCTTTCACCTTCGACGACATCACCGACGATACCTGGGACCAGCAATTCGCGCGCTGGCTCGATCGCACGGTCGATACGATTGTCGCGGCCGAGACGGTGACCGACTATGTCGAGCCCGAGAGCGACACGGCCGAAGCCTGGCCCGAGCTTGTCCGCGCACGCGAAGAGCGGGTGAGCCAGGTCAACCTTTACGACTGGCGCGACGGCACGCCGGTGATCACCGCTGCCGCGCCGGTCGGGCTGAACGGGGCGACACTGCTCACCGTGCGAAACGCAGTCGACATTACCGCGACGGTCCGCGCCGCGCGGACCACTTTGGTCACGGCAGTGTTGCTCGTGCTGTTCGCCTCGGCGATGCTCTCGCTCTATCTCGCGCGCACGATCGTGACCCCGCTGCGCCAGCTTGCCAATGCTGCTGTAAAGGTCCGACAGGGGCGCGAGCGCGAGGTCGAAGTGCCGCGCCTGCCCGATCGCAGCGACGAGATCGGCCTGCTCGCCCGCGCCGTCTCCGACATGACCGGAGCGCTGCGCCAGCGCATCGATGCGGTCGACAGCTTCGCCGCCGACGTCGCGCACGAGATCAAGAACCCGCTCGCGAGCCTGCGCAGCGCGATCGAATCGCTCCCGCGGGTCGAGGATCCTAAGCTGCGCCGCGAGCTCGAGCAGATCGCCACCCACGACGTGCGCCGGATCGACCGCCTCGTCACCGAAATTTCCGACGCGAGCCGGATCGATGCCGAAATGTCGCGCGCGACGCTGGAGCGGATCGACATGGCGGACCTGATCCGCTCGATCATCGGCAGCCGCGAATACCGCGCGGAAAACCAGAACCATCGCATCGAACTGACCACGCGCGGCTTTGCGGCGAATGTGCTGGGCGTCGGAGCCCGGCTCGAACGCGTGATCGAAAACCTGCTCGACAACGCCGTGTCATTCTCGCCGCCCGAGGCCGCGATCGAAGTGACCGTCGACAATGACGGGACCTGCGTTTCGGTGACGGTGTGCGATTCCGGCCCCGGGATTCCGGAGGATTCGCGCGAGAAGGTGTTCAAACGCTTCCATTCGGTGAGGCCCGAGCAGGAGGACTTCGGCAATCATTCGGGGCTCGGGCTAGCGATCGCCCGCGCGATCGCCGAAGCGCATGACGGTTCGCTGCTTGCCGAAAGCCGCTCTGACGGCGCTCCGGGGGCATGCCTCCACCTTCGCCTGCCTGCGGCATGACCGATACACCGGACACCCTCGTCCAAGCGAGCGCGGTCGCCATCGACGGGCGCGCCCTGCTGATCGAAGGGCCACCCGGCAGCGGAAAATCCAGCCTTGCGCTCGCGCTGATCGATCGCGGTGCCGGCCTGATCGGGGACGACGGGGTGAGCCTCATGCCCGAATCCGGCACGGTGCTCGCGGCATGCCCGCCCAATATCGCCGGGTTGATCGAAGTGCGCGGCGTGGGGCTCGTCAGACTGCCGGCAACAGAGCAAGCTCCTTTGGCTCTGATCCTGACGCTCGGCGGCGAAAGCGAACGCCTTCCCGAAACCCTCGCCACCCGCACCATTTTCGACATCGAGATCCCGGTCCTGCCATTCGATCCCGGCGCTATCGCGCCCGCCGTGCGAGCCGAATGGGCGCTGCGCGAGCACGGTCTTCCGCTCACCTAGGCGGGAGAATCCACAAGCCTTGCAGAAAAGGCGCTTTCCATTCGCCGCGATCATAGCGAGATTGCAGGTATGACCAGCGCGCCGAACGCCGACTCATCCCCGCCCGACGCCGCGCAGCGATTGCTGCTCGTCACCGGGCTGTCGGGTGCGGGCAAGTCGACTGCGCTCGATGTACTCGAGGACCTGGGCTGGGAAACCATCGACAATTTCCCGGTAAGGCTCCTCAAGCGTCTGGTCGGCCAGTCCGGCCAACCTTTGGGGCAGTCGCGCAGACCCCTCGCGATAGGGTTCGATTCGCGCACCCGCGGTTTCGTTCCTGCCGAGATGATCGCCCTGCTCAAGGACCTCGCCAAGCGCGACGACCTGACCGTCAGTTTCATGTTCATCGACTGCGCCGACAGCGAGCTTGAGCGGCGATACAACGAGACCCGCCGGCGCCACCCGATGACGCAGGGACGCCCGCTGCTGGACGGTATTGCCGCCGAACGCGAATTGCTCGAACCGCTGCGTCGCTGGTCCGATATCGTGATCGACACCAGTGCGCTTTCCGCGAACGACCTGCAGAACCATGTCCGCGACCTGTTCGAGGCCAGCGAAACGGGTGAAATGACACTCACGGTTTCCAGTTTCGGTTTCGCGCGCGGGATGCCGCCGCTGGCGGATCTCGTGTTCGACATGCGGTTCCTCGACAACCCGCACTGGGTCGAAGGCCTACGCGAGCTCACCGGACAGGATGCGCCGGTGGGCGAGCACATCGAGAAAGATCCGGCCTTCACGAGCGCGTTCGAGCAGATCCACAACCTGCTGCTGACGCTGCTTCCGCGCTACCAGGCGCAGGGCAAGAGCTACGTTCACATCGCCTTCGGCTGTACCGGGGGAAGACACCGTTCGGTATTTACCGCCGAACGCATGGCGCAAGGCTTGCGTGACGCCGGATTTTCGCCCACTGTCCGCCACCGCAATTTGGGCTCGCGCGCCGCAGACGAAATCGAACGCAAGCGCGCCGGTACATCGAAGCCAGGTAACTAACGGACGCGAAATCCCTGTATGATTGGTTTGATCCTGGTCACCCACGGCCGCCTTGCGGACCAGTTCGTCGAAGCGATGGAACATGTCGTGGGAGCGCAATCGGGCATCGCCACGGTCTGCATCGGCCCCAATGACGACATGGAACTGCGCCGCGAAGAGATCGCGAAGGCGATCGGCTCGGTCGATGTCGGCAGCGGCGTCATCGTGTTGACCGACCTGTTCGGCGGAACGCCATCAAACCTCGCGATTTCGCTGCTCGATGCGGGCCGGGTCGAGGTCATTGCCGGTATCAACCTGCCGATGCTCATCCGCCTCGCCGGAGCGCGCAAGAGCATGGGCGTGGTCGAGGCGGTCGAGGCGGCCCAGCAGGCCGGACGGAATTATATCACCGTCGCCAGCGAACTTCTCGGCGACGATGCGGGCAAGAAGGCCGCCGGGGGCTGAGGCACGAGCGATGGGTGAATTGCGCCGGACCGTTACCATCGTCAACAAGCGCGGCCTGCATGCGCGGGCAAGCGCAAAGTTCGTGGGCGCCGTGGCAGCGCTGTCCGAAGGCGTCTCGGTCAAGGTGGCCAAGGATGCCAACGAGGCGGCGGGCGGCTCGATCCTCGGGCTCATGATGCTCGGCGCTGCCAAGGGCGACAGTGTCGAAGTGATCGTCTCGGGCGACAATGCCGAGGCGGTGCTCGGCGAACTGGCAGGCCTGATCGAAGACGGCTTCGGCGAAGAATAGCACCGGTTCGCCATGCGCAAGCAGATCACCGGATTCTCCAACCCGACGGTGAAATACCTTCGCAGCCTGCGCGACAAGAAACACCGCAAACGCGCGGGACAGTTTCTTGTCGAGGGCCTTCGCCTGCTTGAGGATGCGCGCGAAGGCGGACGCCTGCCCCGCCAGCTGGTACTCGCCGACAGACGCGATCCGCACCCGCTGCTCGAACGACTCGAAGCCGAGGTCGACGCGGCAGGTGGCGAAGTGATCGAGACGACGCCCGATATCCTCACCAAGATCACCGGCAAGTCGAACCCCCAAAGCGTTGCTGGCGTGTTCGACGAATGGGACACTTCGCTCGGCGCGCTCGACTGCGGCACCGCGTCGATATGGCTGGTCGCACAGGCTTTGCGCGATCCCGGCAATCTGGGCACCATGCTGCGCACCGGCGACGCGGTCGGCGCAGGTGGGCTGATCCTGATCGACGACTGCGCCGACCCGTTCAGCGCCGAAGCCGTGCGCGCGAGCATGGGGGCGATCTTCACCCAAGGGCTCGCGCAGGCGCGGTGGGAGGAATTCCTGCCGTGGCTACGGAGCGGATCGGGGCAGTTGGTCGCAGCGTCCCTGCGCGATGCGGTACCCTATCGCGGAGCGCCCTACGCCGCCCCGTGCTTCATCCTTGTCGGCAACGAATCGCAGGGCCTGCCGGAAGACTACGAGGCGGCGTGCGACTTGCGCGTTACCATGCCTATGAAAGGGCGCGCCGACAGCCTCAATGCGGCGGTTGCAGGGGCGGTGCTGGCATACGAGGTGCTGGCAAGCCTGGACGATTGATCCACCGCAAATGGCATAGTGTGCAATTGCTGCTAGGCTGGATGCAACCACACAGCTTCAGCACGGGGCGCGATGTCCGCACGACTGGTTCAGATCTATCTTCCCGAAAGCCATATTGTGCGGGTGGAAGACATACTGCCGCGCCATTCACGGCGGTTCTGGCGCGAGACCATACCCGGCGGACAGGAGAAATACTCCTGCATCGTCCAGCAGCGTTACACCGAGCGACTGCTTGACGAACTCGAGACCGAATTGGGCTCGGTCGAGGGCTTCCTGCTTACCGTCCAGCAACTCGAAGCCGCCTTTCCCACGATAGAGGAAACCGCGGAGACCGAGCTTCGCCTCCATACCGACCTGCCCCCGCCCAACGCGCTCGAACGCTTCTTCAGCCGTGACCGGTTGAGCACCGACGAGATCAACGACGATATCGACGAGAGCCTTCACATTCGTCCGTCCTACCTGCTGACGGTGACGCTCTCTGCGATTATCGCCGGGCTCGGGATGAACGCTGGCCAGGTCGCGGTGGTCATCGGCGCGATGATCATTGCGCCGCTGCTGGGGCCGACCATGGGGCTCGCACTGGCGGCCACGGTGGGCGACAATCGGCTCGGCCTGCGTGCCGCCGCAACCCTCGCCATCGGGTGTATCTTTGCGCTGCTGTCAGGCTGGGCGCTGGGAATCGCGGTCGAGATCGATCCGCTCGTCTCCGAACTGCGCAATCGCACGCTGGTGCAACCGGCGGACATCGCGCTGGCGCTGGCGTGCGGAGCGGCGGGAGTTCTCGCCTTCAGCCGCGGTGCGTCGCTGTCGCTGGTCGGGGTGATGATCGCGGTCGCGCTGGTCCCGCCACTCGCGGCTGCGGGAATGTACTTCGGTGCGGGCTACCCGCAATCCGGAGGCGCTGCGCTGTTCCTGTTCGCGATCAACCTCGTATGCGTGAATGTCGCCGGGATCGCGATGTTCCTGTTCCAGGGCCTCCCGCCCAAGAGCTGGCGCATGACCGGCGGGATCCTCGCGCTGTGGACGGGAATCCTCGTGGTGCTGGCGCTCATGGTCGCAGGCCGAATCGCTCTCGGGGTCGGGGCATGAAGAACGACCTTCGGATCAGTCGCCCGCGACGAAAGTCGTGATAACCCAGCGCCCCTCGCGACGTTCGGCGATCAGGCGGTAATCGATCTGCGAGCGGATTTGCTCGTATTTCATAAACCCTTCCTTGCCGTCGCGGGTGCGCACCGGGGCATATATCTGGCCGGGTTCCTCCAGTTCCATCCGCACCATGATGCTCTCCCAGCCTAGCCTGTCGATCAGGCGCGCGTTTTCGTCCGGTTCGGAGTAAAGCGGGACGTCGCCGCCCATCACCACATAGGTCGAGAACGGATCGTCGAAGCCGAGATCCTGCGACCAGTAATAGGGCATGACGATCGCATCCTCGTATCCCACCGCGCAGCCGAGCCGGGTGACTTCGTCGAGTTCGGCCCACAGATCATAATCGGTGGCTTTGAGGCGCGCACGCAATTCGTCCCAACCGGCCCCTCCGCCGAAATCCAGCAGGATCTGCGGGTGGACGAGCGGTTCGAGCATATCCGCATTGCGATTGGCGACTGCGGTCACCAGAGCCATCCGAAAGTCATCCGCGCCTTCGAGCTCTCCGCACGCATTGCGCGGATAAAGATGCTCGGCGTGAGCAGGAACGGCGAACGCCAATGCGGCGACGACAGCCAAGACGGTCTTTTTCATGATGCCCTCTGAGTCTCCCTACTCGGCAGCATCCCGCTTGTCTTCGAGAGCGTCAACCTCTTCGGCGTCCGCGGCGTTGTAGCGCGGTGCGGCTTCGACCAGCGGCACTTCCTCGATCTCGCGCTTGCCGATCTCGATTCCCTTTTCGGCGAGCCGCTTGCCCGAGGACAGCACGTTGCGTTCGAAGCTGCCGACGAACTTGTTGTAATTGTTGACCGCGCTCTCAAGGCCGCCGCCGACACGTTTGAGGTGCTCGGCGGCGGTGGCGAGGCGGTCGTAGAGCTCGGCACCCATCCGGCCGATTTCCTGCGCTTCTTTCGCCAGCCCGTCCTGCCGCCAAACCTGCGCAACGGTGCGTGCGATGGCGACGAGGTTGGTCGGGGTCGCGAGCAGCACGCGGCGCTCGAAAGCGAAGTCCCACAGCGCCGGATCGTGTTCGAGCGCGGCGGCGACGAAATGCTCGCCGGGAACGAACATCACGACATAGTCGGGCGCGTCCTCGAACTGCGTCTGGTATGACTTGGCACCGAGTTGTTGCACGTGATTGCGCATCGAGCGGACATGATCGGCGAGCGCGGCATCGCGCGCTTCCTCGTCGTCGGCCTCGAACGCCTGCTGATAGGCGTTGAGCGAAACCTTGGCGTCGATCACCAGCACCTTGCCCCCGGGGATGCGCACGATCGCATCGGGGCGCAGCCGTCCGTCCTCGGTCTCGATCGAGGCTTCGAGCTCGAAATCGGTGTGCTGCGCAAGACCGACCTGTTCGAGCAGGTTCTTGAGCTGCTGCTCGCCCCACCGCCCGCGCGCCTTGGGCGCGTTGGTGAGCGAATTTCCGAGCCGCTGCGCCTCGCGCCGGACCTGCTCCTGCCCCTCGCGCATCGACTGGATGAGGCCGTTCAGCTGCCCGAAGGCATCGACGCGCTGCTTTTCCAGCGTTTCGACCTGTTCCTCGTATTTCTTCAGCCGCTCGCCAACCGGATTGAGCAGCGCCTTGATCTTGGCCTCGCCGGTTTCCTCGGACTGCTTGAAGCGCTCCTCGGCGCGTTTGAGGAATTCCTCCTGGCTGCGCGAGAGCACCTCACCGCCGACCGCCTTGAACTGCGCGAGCATCTCCTCGCGCGCTTCCTTCATCTGCGCCATCTGCTTGTCGAAACTTGCAGCGTTGGCCTCGAGCGTGGCGACCTTGATCTGCGCTTCGCCCAGTTGGGCGATCGCGGCCTTGAATTCGTCTTCTCTCTCGTCCGCGAATTCCTCAGCATCTGCAACTCGATCTTCTAGCTCGGCAACTCTACGAGACAGAAAGAACCAAACGCCAGCAGCGCCTAGAACAATACCGAGTATCAAAGCGATCAATGGCAAAAGCTGACTGTCCATACATTTCCCCTGACGCTTGAGGGGGCGGACGTGTTCGCCCCCTCGCGTCGGTGTCAGGCGAGTTGCCCGACAATGTCAGCCTTTGCTAGTTCTTCTGTCAGAAACCCAACAGACGACTGAGCCACGCACCGGCTTCCATCACGAGACAGAGCCACCCAGTAGCAAAGGCCATCAATCCAACGCAGCACGTAGGGTCGGCCAAACATAGCCGCTCTCCTTTTCACTGCGATTTACTGATTTTGTGGATGGCTTCAGTTGAGTGTCGGACGAAGATTCACACTTTCAGACCTGCTATGCATCTGCCTTCTTTCGGGCATTCAAACAGGCAAGGCCATACTCGTGTCGGTTCGCCAGCTCAGGTGACGCCAAGCCACAGTTCATGAGCTTAATCGCCCTCGCGGCGTTTCGGGTAATCGTAAGGCTCCTCCGACTCAGTGAGAACAGAGGATGAACGTGCCACAATGGCCGAAAGAATCCAACAGGCGTAATCGACCCTCTGTGGATTGCGCGGAGAACTAAGCCGCTTGCCGGAGTTTCTTGAGCTTCTTCAGCGCCATATTGCGCTTCAACCGGCTAAGGTGGTCGATGAACAAAATCCCTTCGAGGTGGTCCATCTCGTGCTGGAGGCAGGTCGCCAGCAGCCCTTCGAGGTGTTCCTCGTGGCTGTTCCCGTCGAGGTCCTGATATCGCACGGTGCAGGTCGCCGGGCGATCGACATCGGCGTAGATCTCGGGGACCGAGAGGCAGCCTTCCTGATAGGTCGAAAGCTCGTCCGCCGGATCGACGATCTCGGGATTGATGAAAATGCGCGGCTCTTTCTTGGTCGCGGGATGAGTGTGCTTGTGCCCGTCATGCTCGCACTCGACCGGCTCTGCATCGGGGTCTTCGGGTTGAAGATCGATCACCAGCACGCGCTTGGGCACGCCGACCTGGATCGCCGCGAGGCCGATCCCGGGCGCGTCGTACATGGTCTCGAACATGTCCTCGACGAGCGTCTTCAGCTCGGCGTTGAACTCTTCCGGCTTGACCGGTTCGGACACGGTTTTGAGCCGGGGGTCCGGCACTTCAAGGATTTCGCGAATAGCCATGGGAGGAATTTAGTGCCGCGCCATCAAAACCACAAGTGAGTCCCCGCGCAGGCGGGGACCTCAGTGCTATCCAGAATGCGGCTCCCGCCTTCGCGGGAGCTCACGTCTACGAAAGAGGCCGTCGCGCCCTGAGCGCCTGCGCCAGCGTTCCTTCGTCGAGGTAATCCAGTTCTCCGCCCACCGGCAGGCCGTGCGCCAGCTGGGTGATGCGCAGGCTGAACGGTTCGAGCCGCTCGGCAAGATAGTGCGCGGTGGTCTGCCCTTCGAGCGTGGCGTTCATGGCGAGCACCACCTCATCGACCGCCCCCTCCTCGACCCGCACCAGCAGCGAGGCGATGTTGAGGTCCTCGGGCCCCACCCCGTCGAGCGCCGACAGCCTGCCGCCGAGCACATGGTAGCGACCCTGGAACAGGCGCGCCCGGTCGAGCGCCCAGACGTCGGCGACATCCTCGACCACGCAAAGCGATTTCGCATCGCGCTTGGGATCGGCGCAGATGCCGCACGGATCGCGCGTGTCGACATTGCCGCAGGTCTGGCACTCGACCAGCGTCTCGGACACCGCATCCAGTGCTTCGAGAAGCGCGGGCAAGGCCCGTTCGCGGTTTTTCACCAGCCACAGCACTGCGCGCCGCGCCGAACGCGGACCGAGCCCCGGAAGCCGGGCGAGCGCCGCTGAAAGCTGTTCAATTTCCTGTGAGGCCAAAGCGCCAATCTCTCTTTCCGCTCGCCCTGAGCTTGTCGAAGGGTTGCACTTCTCTTTATGGGCCGCGCTAGAAGAAAAGACAGGGCTTCGACAAGCTCAGGGCGAACGGATATTTTTTCAAGGCTTTTGCTATGCGCATAATCTTCATGGGAACGCCCGATTTCGCCGTCCCGGCGCTGGTTTCGCTGCACGAAGCGGGGCATGAGGTGGTGTGCGTCTACACCCAGCCGCCGCGCCCGGCGGGTCGGGGCAAGAAGCTGCGCCCCTCGCCGGTGCAAGCCAAGGCGGACGAACTGGGCATTCCGGTACGCTCGCCGAAATCGCTGAAGGGCGAGGAAGCGCAGGCCGAATTCGCCGCGCTCGATGCCGATGTCGCGGTGGTCGCCGCTTACGGCCTGATCCTGCCGCAGCCGATCCTCGATGCGCCCAGGCATGGCTGCCTCAACATCCACGCCTCGATCCTGCCGCACTGGCGCGGGGCGGCGCCGATCCACCGCGCGATCATGGCGGGCGACGAGGAAACCGGCGTCACGATCATGCAGATGGAGGCCGGGCTCGATACCGGTCCGATGCTGCACATCGTCCGCACGCCGATCGACGACAAGACGACGGGCCAACTGACCGAGGAGCTGTCCGTACTGGGCGCGAGCGCGATGGTCGAAGTGCTGGCCGATCTCGACGGCTACGCCCCGCAACCGCAGGACGACGCGCTTGCCACCTACGCTCCCAAGATCGACAAGGCCGAAGCGCGGATCGACTGGTCGCGCCCGGCGCGCGAACTGGTGCGTCATGTCCACGGCCTCGCGCCTTTCCCGGGCGCGTGGTTCGAACTGGAACAGGAACGAATCAAATTGTTGGGCGCGGAAGCAATCCCGAGTCCCCGCGAAGGCGGGGACCTTGTGCCGGATGAAGGAGGCTCCCGCCTACGCGGGAGCTCGCAGGTGGGCGAAGTCCTCGACGACGATTTCACCGTGGCGTGCGGTGAAGACGCAATCCGCCCAACCCGCCTCCAGCGCGCCGGCAAACCGGCCATGGCGCGCGAGGCCTTCTTGCGCGGGCGGGCAGTAGCCAAAGGCACGGTGCTCGATTGACCCGTTTCGCGCTCACCTTTGAATTCGACGGCACGCCGTTTCAGGGGCTCCAGCGCCAGAAGCACGGGCCAAGCGTGCAGCAGGCGATCGAAGACGCACTCCACCGTACCACCGGCGAGAAAGCGGTGCTTCACAGCGCAGGCCGCACCGACACCGGTGTCCATGCGCTGGCGATGCGAAGCCATGTCGATCTCGACAAGGACATCGCGCCGTTCCGCCTGATGGAAGCGCTCAACGCGCACCTGCGCCCCGATCCGATCGCGATAAACCATTGCGAAGTCGTCGCCGATGACTGGCACGCGCGCTTTTCCTGTGTGGGTCGCAAGTATCTCTACCGCATCGTCAATCGCCGCGCGCCGCTTGCGCTTGCCCGCGACCGTGCGTGGCAAGTCGCGCAGGAACTGGATATCGAGGCTATGCAGAACGCCGCGCAAGCGCTGGTCGGGCGACACGATTTCACCACCTTCCGCTCGGTCCATTGCCAGGCGAAAGACCCTGTCAAAACACTCGACCGGCTGGACGTGGTGCGGGCGGAAGCGGATTTCGGCCCCGAGATCCACTTCCATGTCGAAGCCCGCAGTTTCCTGCATCACCAGGTGCGCTCGATGGTCGGATGCCTGAAGCTGGTCGGCCAGGGCACATGGGCGGTCGAACAGGTCGGGAAAGCGCTTGCCGCGCGTGATCGCGCCGAACTGGGTCTCAACGCACCGCCCCACGGGCTCTATTTCGTCGAAGCGGTCTATCCCGCTGCCGATTGATCCAACGTCACCCTAGCCAAGCGGGATTGGCGGGCCTACCTCCGGGACAAACAGCAACAGGAGACGGATCATGGCCCATACCGGCAAGCAACTTTTCACCACGCTCGACGCAGGCGGCGAACTGACGCTCGAGCTCGACGAAAAGACCTTCCCCGAGCCGACAGGCAACCAGGTGCTGGTCAAGATGGAAGCCGCTCCGATCAACCCGTCCGACCTCGCAATCCTGACCGGTGCGGCCGATTTCGACCATGCCGACTACTCGACCGGCAAGGTCGTGGCCAAGATGCCGGAACCGTTCCTCTCCGGCCAGAAGGCACGCCACGGACAGAAACTCCCCGCCGGCAACGAAGGCGCGGGCACGGTTGTCGCGACCGGAGACGGCGATGCTGCCAAGGCGCTGATGGGCCAGCGGGTCGCCTGCGTGCCGGGTACCGCGTTCAGCCAGTATGCCATCGCCGATGCGATGATGTGCCTGCCGCTTGGCGATCACAGCGCCGAGGAAGGTGCTTCGAGCTTCGTCAATCCGATGACCGCGCTCGGCTTCGTCGAGAATGCCAAGATGGACGGCGCAAAGGCGATTCTCCACACGGTCGGGGCCTCGAACCTCGGCCAGATGCTCAACCGCATCTGTCTCGAAGACGGCATGGGCCTCGTCAACATCGTGCGCAAGGACGAGCAGATGAAGCTGCTCAAGGACCAGGGCGCAACCCATGTGGTGAACTCGTCCGACCCCGATTTCATGGAGCAGTTGAAAGCCGCGATCGACGAGACCGATGCCTATTACGGTTTCGATCCGATCGGCGGCGGGCAGATGGTCGATACCTGCTTCAAGGCGATGGAACAGGTCGCAGTCGCCAAGATGACCGAATATTCGCGCTACGGATCGAACCAGCAAAAGCGCATGTTCATCTATGGCCGCCTCGATTTCGGACCTACGACTTTGACCCCGAGCTACGGTTTCGGCTGGACGCTTTCGGGCTGGCTGCTGACCCCGTTCCTGCAGAACGCCGGGATGGAAACCGTGATGCGGATGCGCCAGCGTGTGCTCGAAAACCTGACGACGACGTTCGCTTCAAGCTACAAGACCAAGGTCGATCTCGAAGGCATGCTGACGAAGGATGCGATCACCGACTATCGCCAGATGAAGACCGGCGAAAAGTACCTCGTCACGCCCTGGGGCTAGTTCTCACATCGCTCACCCTGAGCCTGTCGAAGGGTCGTACTTTCTTCAAATGCGACGCCCGCAAGCAAGAAAGACGGTGCTTCGACGCGCTCGGCACGAGCGGTTCTGGATTTTGGACGCCTACGGCTGATCGAATGCTGCCTGGATCGCCGCAGGGTCGGTGACCCCGTTCGCGATCAGGACCATCAACAGGATGCGCGCCTTGGCCGGGCCGAGCGCGCGCGCGGCGACAAAACCGCGCGCGTCATCGTCGACCTCGACATTGCGATCGACCATGCCCTCGTCGACGCGGCTCGATCGGACCACCGGCACGCCCGCATCGACCGCGGCTTCGAGAGCATCGAGCACCACGCGCGGCGCGTTGCCCTGTCCCATCCCCGCGATCACGATACCCTTGCAGCCGATGCCGAGCAGCGCCTCGACCGGTTTTGAGTCCATTCCCGCCCCGGCGGTGAGGATCGCGACGCGGGGCAGTGCTTCGGGCCATGCGAAACGGGGCGGTTGTGCGGTACGATGTGGCGGCGCGAACCAGTCTAGACTCGACGGCGTCACCCTTGCCAGCGGTCCTCGCGGGAAGCCCCGAAACGCATCGACGCTCGCGGTCGCAGCCTTGCGCACGTCGGCAGCGGCGAAGACGGTATCGCCCATAACCACCATCACCCCGCGTCCTGCGGCATTCGGATCGCCCGCGACCCGTACCGCATTGGCGAAATTGCGCATGCCGTCGCTGCCGACCGCATCGGCGGGCCGCATGGCCCCGACCAGCACCACCGGCTTGCCCGCCGCCAGCGTCAGGTCGAGCAAGTAAGCGGTTTCCTCGGCGGTGTCGGTGCCATGGGTGACGATGATGCCGTCGACGCCTGTATCGTCTTGTGCCACGGTGATTTCGCGGTGGAGCGCATCCCACTCGGTCCAGCCGATATCCTGCGAGCCGATCCGGGCGACGGCCTTGGGCAGCAACTCTGCCTCCAATCCCAGCGCGCGAATCTCGCCCAGCATCGTGTCGAGCGGCACTTCGCCCGCAGCATAGGCCTTGCCGGTCGAACTTGCGGCCCTCCCGGCGATGGTTCCGCCGGTGCCGAGAACGAGGATGCGCGGGTCGGTCATGCCCGCTGCCTTTAGCCGCGCATTGCGAAATCCACCACATGCGCAATTGATTTTGAGCTTTTTGCCGCTAGATAGCGCTCACCCGCTCCGATGGAGCGCGAGGCCGTAGGGCGATTAGCTCAGTTGGTAGAGCATCTCGTTTACACCGAGAGGGTCGGCAGTTCGAGCCTGTCATCGCCCACCACGCAGTCAATTCTCCTTTGGATTCGATTTCTTGAGGAGAATTGACTGCGTGGTCTTATCGCACCACTTCCAATCGACACGCGTAAGTTCAATAACTTACAATTCTCGCAAGAGACACTTTTGGTCGTCGCAGGCAGTCCAACAATTAGTCCCGGCTCTCTAGCTGCCGATTTTTGCGGTCGGAGGACGCATTGCACGTTCGCTGCAGATTTGACGCTCATTTGCTGCACTTCAGATTGTGCATTAAACGAGAGGGTTTGCGTTTCGAACACGCTACTTTCCACTACACGGTTACTATTCCCGCTGGATCAGGCCGAAACAGCAATCCTCAATGCCAGTGCGCGCAAAACAGACGCACAAAACGAACCCGCACAAGCCAACAATTTTTCGGCTGCGGCTGCTGCTCGCGGCGCCGACGGCTCGGCTGCAAGGAATGCCTATAACCACTTCGGAGCAAATCTTGACAATAGTGATCCACTAAGCGTGGCTCAGGCTGCTGTTTTATTTGACATTGCAAGAGCCGCGGCGAATGAGGTGAGTGACGCGGTAGATCGTGCAGTGGCAATCATCGCCTCTACCGCGGTTGTTGAACATCGCACTGCGGCCATGCAGGCGCTTTCAGCTGCCAATACTGGCAACGCGATAACCATCCCAAGCTTTAGAATTCTGCTGTGCATTTGGGCTCATTCCTGGCCAAGGATGGCCTCTACATACGCGTAACAAGTGCATGACTTTACATGGCACTTGAAACTGATTGGGGCTGCATTCCATGGCCTTACTCGTTAGAGAACCGAGTTGCTTGTTAATCATATCCGAGTTCCAAGGAACGCAATCGAGCAGGAGCATTGGACGAAAAGGTCGTAAGCAGGATTCCAATTCGCAGAAACTCAGCTTCATTGGCGAGCCAGCCCCCTCTGGCATGAGGGCAAGAAAGAGTATGAAATTGAGCGCTTTAGCCGCTCGCGCCTTGATAGTGTGAAACGATCTGCCGTGGACCGATCGTATCCAGCGACTTCCTTCCCAGAAAATACGTTCCGCTCGCGGCGTCGATCGCGAAATCTCGTGGAATCACAAGATCGAAGATTTGCGCCCAAGAGAATGCCAGCTTTGCGATCTTGCCGGCCAATCTGGACCGGAAGAGTGAGCGCGCGAAATAGTCCGCCGACCACATGAGCTGGATTCCCGGCCCACCGCAGACACCTGAATCGATAAGCCTGAATCGACGGAAGAGATATCTGTGCCCACTTTCGGTGAATCGCGTGAAGTCGTACGCGCCTTCGTGGACATGCTGCATGAAGGGGGTTTCTGCGTAAACCAATCCATCCTGCTTGAGGACTCTCCAGATCTCGGCGACGACCTTTTGAGGTTCGAGCACATGCTCGAGCACCGCTTGCACGATGACGGCATCAAAGAATTCATCGCAAAGCGGAAGAGCGTGGGCATCCGCGACGAACTGAACTGTGGGCGACGCATAGATATCGAAGCTGTAGATCTCGATCTTCTCGTCATCGTAGAGTGGGTTGAGAGAGCGACCCACCGACCCTCCGCCGATAACCAGGACGCGGGCAGGCTGCGGAAGCGAGTGCAGCATTTCCCGTAGCTTTGCGATGTTTGCGCGCGTGTTGCGATTCTCGGGTGAGAGGATCCGTTTCAGCAACCCTGCGGGCCCGGAATATTCGTTTCGCGCGACTTCGCTTGCGCCCTTGGTCTTTGTAACGGTTTCTCGATCCACTACGGAATTGTCGAAGTCGATGAGAACAGGCTTTCCATCAACAATCGGGTATTCGCGCCTGATCCCTGAACGGTCATCTGTGGAGACGAGAACATCGCCAGTTTCTACCAATCTGGATTGGGAGATCGGGCACCTCAGGTCTTCAAGGCACTCTTCAGCTCTCACAAGCATGAGCCTGTGCTCCTTCGTCTGCACATCGGAACTCGAACTCTCAATGCTTTAGTTCCACTCCTGCTCACTAAGCGCGACACCGTGAGAGCAACCGACAGTCTCGCAAACCATTTGCACAACTCGGTCCAACGTACTGAAAAATCGACGCACTCGGCCCCACCCCAATCGGGCATTCGCCTACTCTTGCAAGGTTGATTGCGTGATGCCGCTGGAAATCGGACGATAATACTAAATGGTCAAAGGCGCGTGTCGAACATCGGCTATGTTGCGAACGGGGCAGCGGAAACTGAGTGAATGGTGCACAAGTCCGAACAAGAGATCGCTGGTTTTTCAGCATCGGAGCGAGAGAAATTCCCGATGACTCTCATCGGCAATGTCTTCGCCGCGCTACGCGTTCCGCAATGGTCCAAGAACCTGCTGATCTTCCTGCCGACCCTCATCACCCACTCTTTCGATCCTGCGTCATTGACCAGCGCTACGCTCGCTTTTTTCGCATTCTCCTTGGCGGCTTCGGCGACCTACGTGTTTAACGACCTGAACGATCGGAAGTCTGATCGCAGCCATCACAAAAAGCGTTTTCGTGTATTTGCCGACAATCGCCTGGAGGCACGTACGGGTTATGCAATGATTGTGATCCTGCTCTTGCTGAGCGGTGTGATTGCTTCACAACTGCCTTGGCAATTCGGCCTGGTCCTCCTGACTTATGTTGCGAGTTCCGTTGCGTATACGCTCTTGTTCAAGCGTATGCTCGGCTTCGACGTTATTGTTATCGCATGCCTCTATGTTCTGCGGGTCATCGCCGGTGACGAAGCCATTGGAGCCGAGTTCCAAGGCATCGATTCCTCCAACTGGATTCTCGGCTTTTCGTGCCTGTTCTTCTTCTCGCTGGCGATGGTGAAACGTTGTTCCGAGCTTGCGAATGAGCTCACTGATCTCGAAGCCAGAATGCCTGGAAGGGCGTATCGTGTGGAAGATTATCCGGTGATGCTCGCTTTTGCGGTTGCCTCGGCGATGGCCTCGATCGTGATCTTTATGCGGTATATCGATTCTTCCACCGTAACCGAGAGCTTCAGTGCCCCGGACACGCTTTGGCTCATGGTTCCGATCCTGGTCTTTTGGCTGGTGCGCACAATTCTTCTCGCGAACCGTGGGAAGATCACGGAAGATCCCGTGCTGTTCACCTTGAAGGACGGCAAAAGCCAAATCTGCACCGTTGCGGCTATATTGGTCACGCTAGCGGCTTGGTGACATCGGACATGGAGAACACGGAGGCTACGGGATCTCGGCAACTTACGACCGAGATCTTGGTCCAACTCAGGCAACGATTCACGCATCTGCGCTGGTCCGACCTTTGGGCCGCTCTAGTTCTCGCATTCGCCGTGGCGGCAGCTTCGGCATGGAGGATCGATGCGACCCAGGCCGCCACACTGGTCAACAATTGCATCTTCGGAACCGACACAGTGACCTTTTGGCGATGGCTTCTCGAAGGGAATTATCTCGGTCTCGGCGTTCACAAGCACACCCTGTCAGTCATTCTGACCGCAGTCATTGCCCACCCTCTCGTTTGGTTAGGCATGTCGAATGCGACCGCGGTAGCCTTGGGAATGGCCGCCGTATGGGGAGGCGTCGCTGCGGTCTCCTTTGTGTATTTTCGACAGGCCGGACTAACGAAATGGGCCTCACTCGCATTCACCGTTCTGGCGATGTCTGCTTTCGGAACCGCTACGCATTCCGGCATCGCCGAAACCTACGGCGCAACCTTGCTTATGATCGGCGTCGCAGTCCTGCTGTTGCCCGTGATCGCACAGATCGCAGAACGATACATGATCGCCAGTGCGACGATGGCTGGCGGAATTGGTGCCGGACTGGCACTGGCTAACGCGCCCTCGATAGCGTTTCTGCTAATCTACTACGCATGCCTTGCCCCTGTCTGGAAACGCGGGAAGGCTGGCAAGCTTGTATTTGTCGCCGTCGCGATCCCGTTCGCGATGGTTTCCCTGGCCGTCATTTCACCTGCAATCGCAGCGGAAGGCCTTGCGGGCACCAGCTGGCACAACGACTACTTAGGGCGCTACTCAGATCTCGCAAACTTCACCGATGCGGCGACCATCAAAGATTACCTTGCAAGCGCTTTCGTATTTTCCTTTGTCGCACCGCTCGATTACCTTCAGTGTCGATATGTCGCTTCGGAGCTGGCGGGGATGATATCCCGCCCGTTTGCCCTAATGGCGTATCTGACGACAGTCTCCCTGGTTGCAACGGGGATTTTCCGCGCGCTGAAAGGAAGTCGGCGCCCGGAAGCCCTCGGCCTTCTGGGAGCCGTTGCGAGCATTCTCCTTTTCTACCTCTACTTCAATCCCGACGAGGCCTTGCTTTACAGCCCTCAATGGCTGGCCGCCCTCTTCTTCGCCGCTGCACCCAGCTTTCGTGGCGCTGCAATCTGGGCAGGGGTTGGCGCGACGCTATGTTTGTCCGTCAACATCGCTCCGCTGCACCACCCTCGCACATCCAACCCCGAAGCCTGTTGCCCAAACCCGCCCGCCAGCATGCTTCCGCGCGAATATCCCAGCGCACTGGAAAAATTCCGGGCGGACAACGAGATGCCGAGATGAGCGGCGATCATTCGATCTCGATGTCTCGTGACAGTGGAGCCCAGAGCAAAAGTCCGGGCAAAGTTGCCTATCTCGGATATCTTGAGGGATTTCGCGGCATGGCGATCATCTTCGTCGTGATGATCCATGCCAACAACGCCATGCTCCAGCGAGGCGTCGAAGGCGTGACCGGTGACTTCTCATGGGTCTGGACGACCTTTCACATCCTGTCTCACAACTCGACCGTTTATTTCGCGCTGATTTCCGGTGTCTTGTATGCCTATCACCTGCATCGGAAACCGCATGGCGTGTTCTTGCGATCCCGCATCGAGGCAGTGGTTGTGCCCTATATCCTTGTGAGCGTCGTTTTGACTCTGGCGCTAGCGGGGATTGCGACGCTGAGGGGAGATGGTGCAATTCAGCCGAGCGATCTCGCCGGGCAGATCGCCTACAACATTCTGTTCGGCGAAGCGTGGAATACCCTCTGGTACATTCCGGTCATCGCCGTCCTCTACGTTATCAGCCCTCTGCTATTGAGACTCCTGGAGGATCGCAACTTTGGCTTACCGTTCGCGGCATTGATGGTGCTTTTACCGCTTGTCATCTCGAGGACCGGAACTGAGGTGACCCCCTCGATGCTGCTGTTCTTCGCCGGCGTCTATACCGTCGGCCTCTTGATTGGCAGGGATCCCGAGAATTCACTCGAGCGGTTGCAGCGATCGACGACCGCTATCGCAATTGTCGCATTTCTTGCCGCAGCGACAGTCTGGGCGCTCGACCGGTCCGGGATCGAATTCGTCGGACCGACTTCGATCCGAGAAAGCGCAATCTACGTATTACGCATAGCGTTGGCCTTGCTGATGCTGATAGGATTGCGAGCGTATTCCGACCGCTTCGGGCCACTTACCAACAGAGCGCTGAAGCTGATCGCAGCTTACTCCTTCGGAATATACTTCCTGCACGCACCGCTGCTTCGCCCGATCGTAAAGGTGGTCGGTTGGTTCGTTCCGGAAGGAAATCCGTCTTGGGCGCTCGCGGCGGCGGTGCTCGTGACATTTGCGATATCGCTTGTCTCGACCACGCTCATTGTGTGGGCGATCAAGACCGCCACCGGCAAGTACTCGAAGTATATAATCGGAAGCTAATGCTCAGGCGAACCCAAATCTGGAGAACGCGTTAAGTTTCCTTTTGAATTGGCAGCCGCCGGCTACCTGCGCGGCTTTCCGCAATTGTAGGGTGGAAGTGTAGCGTTACCCGAATTGTAGATATCACGGTACCGCGTGTGATCGTTCGCGAGCCAATTGAGGTATTCCTCGATGTTCGGATAGCCGTCCCCGTCTGGATCATCATTGGCATCCCAGACATTGGCATTTGTGCCGCTAAATTGATTTTCCCAAGCATCGGGCATGCCGTCATTGTCGCTATCTACGGAAGGACCGCCGGTGCTTCTCAGCCTCGCGTAGCCACCGGTCGCCGCAACGGTCGAAGTCCAGCCACTTTCGAAAAGGCGTGGCGATCTGTCGCAAGTCTGGACATCTTCAATGAACATTTCATCGACGTTGTCCCGGCACCGTCCATCGCGGCACCGATCGGCCCCGGCAAAGCTCAGCACGTTCCGTTGCGCCTGCCGATAATCCACCAGCATCCAGGACTGCAGCCAGTTCCTCGCCGCGCCCCTGGCAGAAACCATCCGACCAGAACGCACGACGTCGAGACCGGTCACGGAACAATCCTTCAGTCCGTTCGAGGCATTGCAAACCGAACCTGGCGTGGTGCCTTTGAAAAAGCCGAAATATCCTTTGAAATCCGCCGTGCTGGAATTGAAAGGACTGATATTATCCTGCGCATTGATCCGGAAACCATGTCCGAAGGTGTCAACGTTCGTGTAGAGCGCGGCTCCGAAATTTCCATTCCCACCAGTGACGAACCGTGGCCCCTCATAGGTCGTATTGGAAATGTAGTTGACGATCGGATGTGCATACTGGTTCGAAACCAGCCCACTTTCCTGCACGAAGTTGTAGACGAAGTTGCCGATCACATCGATCTGGGCTTCTTCTCCATAGTTGAACGGGAAAGAACCCGGGGCGATGTTAATACCGCGTTGCTCACCATGCTGCGAGAGGTTGTAGGCTAGGGTAAGGTCCTTGGCCGGTTTGAAGAAGAACGTCTTGCAGTGGAACGACGTGCTCGAATGTCCCGCATCACGGCAGATGTTCGGCCCAATTATCGACCACTGAACTGTGCAGGTCTGGCATCCGCCTTCAAAGCTTTCGTCAGTCCCGAACATTGCCGATACATGGTCGGCGATCTGGAAGTTGGTGGAGTTCCATCGTATGGCATCGCCATTCGGAGAAGGCCTATCCGGATGCTCGCCAAGGCGGGCTCGGATATGACGGATGATCGCATGATCGCCTCCGCGGCGCGTATCGATCAGCGAGTCTGCCGGAGCGTAGTTTGCCCCAAGTCTGAATTCGATACCCCCGGGAGAGGTCTGTCCTGCAATGTAGATGTGCGGTGTCTGGATAAACGCAGGACTTTGCAGTTCGATCGCGCCCGAGACTTCGAACACGCAATAACGTGGGCGACCCGCAGGGATCTGATAGGGCGACGTCACCGACAGGGCCAGCGCGCACTCACGATAGGTGATCTTACCGTCGCCGGGGTTGGCCGAATCCTCGAGACTGTTGATCTTGTAGACCACGGCATTTGGCGAACGCACCCGGGTTTGCGCCCCGAAACCTATAGCCGTCGGGAACGCGATGGGATGGTTCGCCCGGTCCGGAATGCTCCCGTCGTCTGGATTGACGAACGCGTTGGCAGCTCCTGCACTCGGGGGAGGAGCCGGAGACGGGCTCGGGCTCGGCGACGGACTTGGGCTTGGGCTCGGTGACGGACTTGGGCTCGGGCTCGGGCTCGGCGACGGACTTGGGCTTGGCGATGGAGCAGCCGCCACACCGGAACTGGGCGACGCTTCATCGGAGCCACAGCCCGTCAAAGCCACGAGCGCGGAGACGAGCATCGACGTTGAACAGAGAAAGCTGCGGGTCATCAAATTTTCTACCTGGCGACTTATTATTGGCATCGAGTTTGCTGCTGCGCGAAGGGGGGCCTCGGCGGAGCGCTCTTTAGTCCAACGAACGGCAAGGCCGGAATCCCGATTTGACGCGTGGTGTCGAAACTCGGACAAGATGTGGCTCGTTTTCGCTAAGCTGCGATTTTATCGACGAGCTTGGTTAAGGCGGAGTTGAAAACTACGCTTTCCAAATGGTTTCGCCCGAAATCGGGAATGTCTGAGGAAAATTGACGGTTTCGCAAGCGTACTGGATGCGAACTTAGGCAGAGATTATCTGACTATTTGTCTAACAGTTGCAAAGGCTTCTGCAGCTTTTAGGAAGACCGTCGATCCCCGTAGCCGTGCCAAAGCTTCAATCGCTTCAACCGAACGTTCTTCGGGAAATGGCCTCACCTGACTCTCGAATTTCTTGAACGCTTCAATTTTTTTCGAAAGGGTATCGCTGATGTCGACAAAGACATTGGGGGTAAAGGCGGGCGTCATCGGCGGCGCATACCAGTTTGTTTCCGAAAGGGTTTCGTAGCACAGGATCTGTCGCGGAGCCTGCGCGCTACGGGGTCTTGCGGCAACCATTGCGGCAGTGAAGACGATCTGATGGTCACTGTGAATGTCGCCGAAAAAGGGAAGCAGGAGGGTCTCAGGACGAATCGAGTCGATTCGCTCGGCGATCGCTGCATTGACCTTGCTTGCAGGCACGGTGTCGAGTGCTGCGGCAGGCAGATCGAGTTGATGCGTTTGCGTTACACCGAGCGTCGCATGGGCTATGCGCATTTCCTCCCGCACCCGCTCTACCCCATCCTGCGGAAACTGCGGCGGCTTTCCCTCGGTGGCAACCAGGACTTGCACCTCATCACCTTGGGCAACCAGTCGTGCAATCGTGCCTCCGCATCCCAAAACCTCATCGTCTGGGTGAGGCGCGATCACCAAAGTCCGCCCGAAATTCTCAATCAGTGGCACGCTCGCTCCTAAGGATGGAATGCAGCAAGGGCGGCTTTTCGCCTTCGATTTCCCAATCAGTCAACGCGAGCAGACCATCTTTCGTTGCGATGCGAAGGGTCCCTTCCTCGCGTTCAACGATCTGTCCTGCTTTCGCGTGATACCTGCTCGGCTGCGTCACGATCTCACTACGCCAGATCGTGATCTTGCGTTTGCCAACAAACGAGTAGGCGCCAGGATAGGGCCGACCCA
This sequence comes from Erythrobacter sp. GH1-10, assembly GCF_045363165.1. Taxonomy (NCBI): domain Bacteria; kingdom Pseudomonadati; phylum Pseudomonadota; class Alphaproteobacteria; order Sphingomonadales; family Erythrobacteraceae; genus Erythrobacter; species Erythrobacter sp. GH1-10. The sequence continues at coordinate 2,465,987 of NZ_JBJFLP010000001.1, forward strand.
CGGCCCGAATGAGTCTATCGATGGATCGGGTGTCGTCGTGCCAGTCGATCAGACCGTCCGCGGGTGTTCGCTTGGCAGCCCATGTTGCACAACGCTCATCCTGCCGGGTTCGGGTTTCATCCCCTGCAGCCAACGAAGGCAGAACCTCTTGAAGCATCCGGGAGAGGCACCGCATGTGGCGATCATAAAGCTCGGCTACAGTCTCGTCGCCTGCAAGATGAAAGTAGTGCTGAGCCAGAAGGTCACCGTCATCGGTGCCCTCACCCATCCAAAACAGGCTACCTGCTGTAATTCTTTCATCCAGCAAAATCGTCCATGGAAGCGCCGCGCGACCACGCAATCTCGGGAGCGGTGCCGGGTGGTAGCCAATCACCTTTCCGGGGCGAATTGCGAGAAAATCAGCGGAGCAAAGCTGGGACCATCCGACGACAAAGACATAGTCGGGCTGGGCCTCGTCGATTGCCTGGAGCGTTCCGGGATCGTTGGTTTTCCCGGTGCGGAAGAGCCTCGATCCGAGCCGCTCGGCGAAGGGAGAAAGTTCGACCAGATCGGAATGCCTTCTATAGAGCTCCTGCGGCAGCGTCACGACGATCGGAACGTCCCACTGGTCCGAGTTGGCCAGCTCCTCGAGAAGTATTGCAGTGCTTCCCACCGCTCCTACCACCGCTGCGCGCATCAGTTTGCTGCGCCTTCGTTTGCCGCGAGATCGATTGCTGGTTGGCCCGGTCGAGCGGTGGGCTCACTTTGGTCCACGCTTGGGCGGTTCGAAGACGGTCCCCGTGGTGGGTTCAGGGCCGAAAGGTCCATTGCATCGAGAAGCTGGCGATTCACTTTGGCGTCACTGTAAATTTCCTCGGCGAGCTCTCTTGAGCGCCTGCCCATCCGTGCGACAAGCATGGGATCGGACGCCAGCTTTTCCATAGCATCGGCCAGCGATCCCGCGTCGCGAGGAGGCACGATGAAGCCATTTTGGCCCTCTTCGATCGGATCCCGGCAACCCGGCTGATCGGTAGTGATGATCGGGCGACCAACCGCCATCGCTTCAAGTATCGTGCGAGGGAGACCTTCGCGGTAATAGGACGGGAGCACGAAGACGGACGATTGCGCAAGATACGGGCGAACGTCCGCAGTGCCCGGAATGAATTCGACCGGATATTGCTCGCCGTATTGCTCAATCTCCGCCTTTGTAATGCCTTCCGGATTCTGATCGTCGACATGACCGAGGATCAAGAAACGGCTTTCGGGATGCTGCTCCGAGACACGTTTCGATGCCTCGAGAAACTCTGGGATTCCCTTGTTTCGCAAGAGCCGCGCGATCATGAGAAACGAGGTGCCATCTTGCGATAAGGGTTGCCGCTCGAATTTGGCCAGATCGACCCCAGAACCCGGAACTTGGATCACCTTTTGCCGAGCGTCGATGATCCCGAGATCAATCATGTCCTGTCGGTCGTCAGCGTTGAAGACGAAGATGGCGCGCGCGCGCCTGACCGCTTCCCTGTAGAGCCTCTTGGTCACCCATCTTAGCAGAGAGCTCGTCTTGCTTCCGGGGCTGAAGACGTGGCCAAGTCCCGACATCAAAGCAAAGAAGCGGGGTACAGCGACAAACCGCGCGGCCAGCCCGCCATAGATTATCGGTTTTTGCGTATAAGCAAGCACCAGCTGGGGCTGCTCGCGCAACATCAACCAGACATAAGCAGCGAAGAGCCGGAGGTCGGCAATGGGATTCGTCCCGGCCCGCTGCATCGGAATGACCCTGTAGTCGACACCGCTTCGGGAAAGCTCGCGCGCGACGGCATCGTCGTGATCCGGCGCGACAGCGATCACTTCATGGCCATTGGCCAACATTTCACGGAGAAGGTTGCCGCGGAAATTCGTAAGTGAGAAAGCGAGACTGGAGAGGACGACGACTTTCACAAAAACGTTTGCCTTTTCCAACCAGCTTGTTGTCCGCGAGAGAGCCGATACGCACCGACCCCGTCGGCGCCGTCGGCATCGCAATAAGTCCATGTTTATCGGGGACGGGTTCCTGCGGGCAATCGGCATTCCGGATCATATCCATCCGATATCAGCCCGTCCGGCGGGAATCCGGGAGGTCTTTGGTGCAACGATGAATGACCGATGGTGCCGAACGATCTTCCCCCTTCGGCGGATATCCGACCATTTTGGTTATCGCCACTTTGCCCGCCTGCCTTGCAGCGCCACGTTTCGGTATCACTCCAGAGTCGAGAAGCACCGAGGTCCCTCGGGTCACGAACATCAATCGCCATTGGCTAGTGGAGGAACAGGAAGATGGAGCGAAAGTCTTCGACTGGTCCCGTTCCGAAACCTCACTCTGAACCCGCTCGCATCGAGAAGATTGTCGGGCTTCGGCCAAGCCGTCGTAAACCGAAAATCGGAAAGCGAAGGGCAAGCCTGCGGAGATTGCTGCGCCGGGTAGTTCTTGGCGGGGTCGACTGCTTTGCGGTCCTGACGAGCCTCTACATAACCGCTTCCCTGATTTTCGCTCCAAGCCTGGCTGAGCAATTCTTCTCTTCCTCCGTCGCCGCGATCTTCGTCGGATCCGCGGCTTTAGTCTTCTACATTTCTGGCCTCTACAATCGCAGTTGGCGGTTCTTCGGCTTCGGGCATGCGATGATGGTCGTGCTGGTGAGTTTGATCGCCAACGCGATTGCGTGGTCGGCAACACTGACAATGCTTGCGAAATCCCCGGGTATCGGGTTCTTCGCAGCCGCGCTGACGCACTGGTTGCTAACGATTGCGCTCATGATGGGCGCGCGTTCGTTGCGACGGTCGGTGCAGGAAGGGCTTAAGCCCAAGACCGTCGCCAAAGCGCTGTCGACAAAGCCGCTGGACGAAAACCAGGGAATTGCACTTCTGGTCGGATCTCCGCAGTGGGCGCTGTCAGTTCTTGATCTGATCAAGGCCGAAGACAGCCCAAATTTCGAGGTCGCAGGGGTCCTCTTGCCCTCGATCAGTGACCCGATCGACCGGGTGGGCAAGGCCAAGGTGCTCGGCAGCCACGACATGCTTGTCGAGGTAGTGGAGTCGCTTGCGTTGCAGGGACGCCGTCCGACGATCGTCATCGCAAGCGATGACGGAATACATCTGAGCCAACGGGAAATCGCGCGCCTCTCTCACCGGGCAAAGGAACTGGGTCTCGAGCTTTCGCGCATTCGGGACTGCTGGAGCGAAATCCTGCTCAAGACCCACCCCAATCGCCCTCAGGAACTGGACGTGAAATCCCTGCTGGGACGCAACGAGTACAAGACAAATGACAAATTGATTGCCGGTCAGGTTGAAGGCAATTGCGTGCTGACCACGGGTGCAGGAGGCACGATAGGAGGCGAGCTTTGCCGACAGATCGCCAGCTTCAAGCCATCGCGGCTGGTGCTGGTCGATCATTCGGAATTCAATTTGTACGAGATCGAGATGACGCTGAGAGAGCGATTTCCCGATCTCGATATCCGGTCGGAAGTCTGCAACATCCGCGATGCACGCAAAGTTCGGAGGGTCTTCGCGGAGCACCGCCCTGCGATCGTCTACCATGCTGCCGCTTTGAAGCATGTACCGATTGTCGAATCCAATCCCTGCGAAGGCGTGTTGACGAACGTACTCGGGACCAAGACCATCGCCGATGCCGTGTGCGAATTCGAAGCGCGCGCGATGGTTCAAGTGTCTACGGACAAGGCCGTCAACCCGGTCGGCATGATGGGCGCGACCAAGCGGGTCGGAGAGCTCTACAGTCAAGCGCTGGACATGTGCGGCGTAGACGACCCCAACGCTCCCCGCTTCATGACTGTCCGGTTCGGCAACGTGCTCGGTTCAAGTGGTTCGATCCTGCCCTTGTTCCAGCGGCAACTCGAGCAAGGAAAACCGCTGACTGTCACGCATCCAGACATCGAGCGCTTCTTCATGACAGTGCGCGAGGCTGTGCAACTGATTCTACAAAGCAGCTCGTTTGCTCTGGAAAAAGATACCGAGCGCGGCACGATTTTCGTGCTCGATATGGGCAACCCCGTTAGAATCATCGATCTCGCATATCGACTGATCTCGGCCTACGGGCTCGAGCCGGAAGTCGACGTACCGATCGAAATTGTCGGATTGCGACCAGGCGAAAAGCTCTTCGAAGAACTGTTCGACAATTGCGAAGAACAGGTCGATTCCCGGCTCGAGGGGATTATCGAAGCGCGCTCGCAGCCTATCCCATTGCCATTCATTAAAAAGAGCCTCGAACGGCTCGAAATGGCGGTACGCGAAGGCGATCGCGAGGAAGCGAAGCGCATTACGCACCATCTCGCCAGACTTCCCAGCAGCGGCGTGAAGTTCGATCTGCGGATGCCCAAGCGCTCAAGCAGGGTAGCTCGCTCGCTGGATCCGGTTTGATCATGAAGAATGCGGGAATCGCGATGGAACTCCGCCCACAGGAGGCGCTGGCTCCGGTGCACAGCCAATGGCCCCGCTTTGAACCGGACGAGATTGAGGCTGCCACGCTCGTTTTGAGATCGGGGCGCGTGAACGGCCTGGTTCACGGCGAAAAGACAGCCGCATTTGCGCAGGCATTCACGCAATACTGCGGTGCCAAGCATGGCTTCTGTGTCGCGAACGGCACGCTTGCTCTCGAAGTGGCACTTCGAGCGCTTGGAATTGGCCAGGGGGACGAGGTAATCGTTTCCGCACGCTCGTTCTTCGCGTCTGCAAGCGCCATTCTGGCGGTCGGAGCAAGACCGGCGTTTGCCGATGTGTCGAGCGACAGCCAAAATCTGGATCCCGCATCGGTCGAAAGGCTCGTCACCGACAGGACCAGAGCCATTTTATGCGTCCACCTCGCCGGCTGGCCCTGCGAAATGACCGCGCTTCAGGAAATCGCCGACGCACACGATCTGCTTCTCGTCGAGGACTGCGCACAGGCCCACGGGGCGTCAATCGCTTCAAAACGCGTCGGTTCGTTCGGCGACGCAGCGGCATTCTCTTTTTGCACCGACAAGATCATGTCGACAGCCGGCGAAGGCGGCCTCGTGCTTTTCAAGGACGAGGCGCATTACGAGGCTGGTCGAAGCTACAAAGACCACGGCAAGAATTTCGCCAAGATGAGCGATGGGCAGGGAGAACCGGGCCAATTCCGCTTTATCCACGATCTGCCGGGATCGAACTTTCGCCTAACCGAATTCCAGGCCGCCATCGGCCTGCGGCAGCTGGAGAAGCTCCCGATCTGGCTAGAGCAACGCTCGAAAAATGCCGAGGTGCTCCTCTCAAGATTTGCCGGCGACGAAAGACTGCGGCTTCCCCTGCCCGCACCGGAAATCAACCACGCATGGTACAAGTTCTACGTGCAGCTCACCCTTCCCGAGGATGTCGAGGGTTATCGAGCGCAGGTGATCAATCGATTGCATGCGAGCGGAATTCCGGCAGGAAGCGGTTCCTGCCCGGACATGAGCCGGGAAAAGGCATTTGCGGGAATGGAGGTGATAGCAGACGGCCAACTTCAGGTGGCTCGTGAACTTGGAACGCGTACAATCATGGTCCCTGTCGACCACACCTTGTCGCAGCATGACATGCACCGCATCGCCGACGCGCTGCTCGCGGCGCTGGAGGAGTAAAGCCGTGACAGCGAGAAACGAGCTGCCTCATTTCATCGTCATCGGAGCGGCGAAGGCGGCTACGACCTGGATCCAGACGCAACTGCAATCGAACCCCGCGATCTTCATGCCCGACCCGGAGCCTCACTTCTTCTCGCGAGAATATCATCAGGGTGAAGCTCACTACCGAGCTTGGTTCGCGGGAGCGCCTGCAGGGGCCACCATTCTGGGCGAGAAGTCTGCAGACTATCTTTCCGATCCGCGAGTCCCCTCACGGATTGCCGGCTTGGTTCCGAATGCAAGATTGGTGGTCCAATTGCGCAATCCGATCGAGCGCGCCTATTCCGACTATAAGATGTATTTTCGACGAGGCCTGGTCGACGGTACGCCGGAAAAATACCTTTCATTCCCGAACAATGAGTATCCCCGCTTTCTCCTCGATGGCCTCTATGGGCAGCACATCCGCGGTTGGCTGGATCATTTCCCACGAGAGCAGATCCTGGCCTTTCGTTTCGAGGATGTGAAATCGGATCCGCGCACCATCGTCGAGCAGGTATCTCGACACATCGGCGTTGATCCGGTGTTCGACCACGATCTTGCAAAAAGGCGTGAGAACGACAGCAAAGCCCGCATACTCCCCCTTCCCGTCCGCAATCTGCTCGCGCCGCTCAAGGAAAGCGCGAAGCCTTTTCGCGGGCGTCCCTGGTTCGAAAACGCTCGTTCGCTTCTCGCTCGCGAAATAGTTTACCCGCCCCTATCCGATAATCTGCATTCGGATCTTGAGAACTTCTATCGGGAAGATATCCGGCAAACCGAAGTCCTTCTCGGACTCGACCTTTCGGACTGGCGCGCCAAACGCGAAGACGGCAACAAGGCCGAAGCCGCTTGAGACACCTATTCGGTCTGGCTAATCCAAAAGAATGGAAGCGATTCACCTAAAGGGTCGAAGCAGAGACGATTGAATCTGAAACTCACCAAATGCGCACACACTTTGCGGCCGAGTTGGTCTAGCCTTGGCAGCAGAAAACGGGCGGGAGCCAACTCTCGGGGAGGTCACAATGGGATGGATCGCAGCTAGAGCGCGAGTAGCGCTAATCCCCATCGCAATGGCTATGTCATTAGCAGGCTGCAGCAGCGGCCTTGCGAGCCTCGAGCCAATTCCTGCGGCGCCGGTCGGTCCCCAGCAGGTGGAAACCGGCGACAGTATCCGGATTGCCATAGACGACATCGACAACACGGATGGCGAGTACACCGTCAGTGGGGCAGGCACGATCTCCCTTCCCTACATCGATGAGTTGCAGGTTCGCGGCCTCACCATTCCGCAAGTGAAGGAAAGGATCGAACAGGCTTACCGGGCGGCTGGCATCTTCAATGAACCGGAAGTCAACGTTCAACCCGCCCAGTTGCGCCCATATTACGTACTGGGTGAGGTAAACCGCCCCGGTGAATTCGAGTATCGTCAGGGAATGACGGTTCAGGCTGCGATTGCGGCCGCGGGCGGCTATACCTACCGGGCGAAAAGCGACGAGGTCGAGATTACCCGGACAATCGATGGGCGCGATGTGGTCGGCACCGCGACCAACCAGACGCCGATCACACCGGGCGACCGAATCCGCGTTCTCGAAAAATGGTTCTGAAGAACTTGCAAAGCGTCCCGATCAAGGCGCTCGCGGTCATCATCGCCGCTACACCAGCCACGCTAAGCGCGCAATCCATGCCGGATGTTGCGCCTGCCATCCCGCGCGACGATCCGGAGTTCGACCCGGCGCCAATCTTCCTCGGTACGGTCGAACTCAGCGTCGAAGGTGATGTCCGGATCGAATACGACGACAATGTCTTCGCGCTGCCGGACGATCCGACGAGCGATGGCGTATTCGTCCTTTCGACCCAAACCGAACTGACCCATCGAACCGGAGACGTCACAACGAGCTTCGTCGCTGGCATCACAGCACGACGATTCATGGATCAGATTCAACAGAACTCCGACGCCGCGCTATTCAGACTCGGTTTGACTTGGGAACCTCGCGAGGCCGAGACCTTAAGCCTTGGTGCAAGTTGGGAACGCGCCATAGAGGACAGGGGCGACCCGGAGGCACGCCAATCGACTGCGCTGGGCCCGAGGCAAATCGATATTTCATCTGCGCGCGTCGGTTATCGCCGAGCGCAGGGCAAACTGCTGCTCGATGTCGGCGCCGAAGCGACCAAGTTCGACGCGCGAGCGCCAATCGATGATGATCGCGACTTCACCGTCTACGGCGGAACCGCAAAACTCGGCTTCAAAGTCGGAGGGCGGATGTTCGCGACAGCTTCAGCATTCGTTACCAAACGCGATTTCCGTTTAGCGGTATCCAGCCAGGGGATCGATCGCGATGCGACTATTTACGGCGGGCGCGTTGGCGTCGAGATACTGCCCGGTGGATTCTTCGAAGGATCGATCTCCGGCGGCGTGTTTAGGAGCGAGCCTTCCGATCCTCTTCTCGACGCACGCACCGGGCTCTCGTTGGAGGGAATGCTCACCTATCGACCAACACGCCGGATGGCGTTGATTCTCGACGCTTCGCGGGGAGACGTGGCAACTTTTCGGGGTGGTGCAAGCGGCCGAACCGACACGACCGTAAGGATAACCTGGCAGCAGGAAATCCGTCACAACCTCTTCTCCAGCGTCAGCGTCGGCTATCGCGACAGCGCATTCGTCGATGCTGCGATCAGCGAACAGACGGTGATTGCACGGGCAGATGTCGAATATTTGGTCGGCCGCAATCTCTCGCTGGTCGGACAGCTCGGCTACGGATCGCGCGATAGCGACTTGCCGCTTGAGCAATTCGATCGTTTTCGGGGCAGTCTCGGAATTCGCTTTCGATTCTAGGAAGTATCTCAGCGAGCTATCAATTCGCGATACACCTCCAAGACCTCGTTCACATGGCGCTCGCGCGAGAATTTTTCGCGCGAGACGCGCTTGGCCCTTTCGAGCATCGAATGCCGTCGCTCATCGTCGTTCAACAGCTGGATCGCTGCCTCGGCCATTGTCTGAGCCTTTAGATCCGGCACCAGCACGCCGCATTCGCCGGCCAACGCTTCGGGATTTCCTCCCGAATTCGTTGCAACGACAGGGGTCCCCACCAGCATCGCTTCCACCAACGTGCGCCCAAGCGGTTCGTCGATCGCAGGGACCAATAAGAGATCGCACCCGCTCATCCACTCATGCCCCGGCGACCGGTATCCAACGTCCAAAGCCAGCCCCTTACTCTCGGCGATCTTGCCGGCGATGGACAATGCTTCGATTTCATTGGTCGCTTCACCGAAAAGCAACCCCTTGACCGGACGCGATGTCAGCTTGCTCAATTCGACAACGGCGTCGACGAAGGCGAGCGGGCGTTTTCGATCGATAAACGTGCCGAAATACCCGCATATTATTGTGTCTTCGGCCAACCCGAATTCATTGCAAATCCGCTTTCGCGCAAGCTCGCGGTCCACACTGATCGAAACGTCGAATGGACTGTGGACTACCCTTGCTTTGCCGGACGCGACCAATTCCTGGGTCGGCATCGCAAAAGAGGAGACAGTGATGATGCGGTCCGCGAGCCAGCGCGCGACATGGCGTGAACCACGTGCATTGGGATTGCCGCGATGATGCCAGAGCAGCTTCTTGTTCGCGAGCTTGGTTGCCAAGGCCCAGGTCGCGTGCGTGCGTCCGTCGTTTGTGTGCACGATATCGATGTCGTTCTCTTTGAGGAACGCACAACGTTGCCGCAATCCTGTTAGCGTGCTCAGAGCGCTCTTTATTCCGAAAGGTTCTCCGGCTTTGAATGGTGTCTTCGGCGGCGCGGGATCACTGACTTGCTCGAATGCGCTGTAATGCTCGGCCAGCCTGCCGTCCGGTACTTCAAGACCGACGATGATGCGAACATTTGCGGGATCGAGGCCTTCGAGCAAGCCAAGCAGCGAGACATGGCTTCCCCCCATCGTATCCCCGGCCATTGGATAGAATACCGTCAGGCGCCGATCCGAGACAGGCACCGCCCCAACGCTGGCTCCGGACTTCGATCGGGAGGATGCGGCGGAGGCTTGCATCACCGTTGCAACTCTTTTTCCCGAAATGCGAGGAATGCCTCGAAACGCGATATTCCGTCACCGTCGGGGATCTCCCAGGAATCCGCCCGGTTCGGGTCTGCGCCTGATTGACGCTCCCAATCGTCGTCCATTCCATCCTGATCTCGGTCCGGGTAAGCCTTCGCGCCGCTCGATTGCGCGAAGTTGCGGGGAAGGTAGCCAATACGTCCCGAGCGGGTCCTGATCTCGTCCACAACCTGGCGGTCGATTGCGTCGCGCGGGTATGCTCCCGCGCCTTTGAGCACGATCTCGGAGGCGGTTGTTGCCGCGATGGGGGCAAGCGTGAGCTTGCATGGTGGGGCATCGGTCAGGACCTCGATTGCATTCGCGCTTATCCGGGTGAATTCCCCGACAAACCGGTTCTCCGCAGCGAATATCTTCGCCCTTCCGGTCGACCCTCGGTGATCGTTCTCGATGCCTACGCTCGACGGGCGGGTGTCCGGCCCAGCGATAAAGCTGTTGCCAACAATGGAAATGGGAGTGCCGCCTTCACCTTCCCACACTTCCGCAAATTCGGATTGCGCGTTGTAGAATTGGTTATTGATCACCTCCACGCAGGAGCCGGGTGGAAAATTGGCGTCGGGATTGCGATCGCCATTGTGGGCGCAGACGTTGCCGACGAAGCTCAGATTGACCGGGTCGACCGGATCGCTGGCCAGAAGCGCACATTTGTCGTGACGCGGCACGCCGTACGAAAAAATCGAGTGGCTGATCGTGATGTTGTCGTTGTTCCCGTGTCCATTGATGATTTCGTCACGCGCTCCTGAAGCACTGACATGATCGATGATCACGTTGCGACTATTTTCGATCGTGATGGCGTCTTCTGCCCGGCGGTCGCCCCCATCGCGATCAAGGCGAACACGGATATGCCGAACGATCACATCATGCGTGTTCTTTATCACCAGGGGTGTTCGACCGTCATTCCCGCCGGAATGCGTGAGCGTGATGCCGACTCCTGGTGCCGTCTGCCCGGCGATCGTGAGATAGGGCTGGCGAATGATAGGCGGACGCCCGGTAAACCTGATCACGCCATCGACGCGGAAGACGCAAACCCGCGGACCTGAGGCCTCGACGCATGCCCGATAAGATCCGGGTCCGCTGTCACGCAGGTTTGTCACCGCGATTATCGCGCCGCCCTCGCCGCCGCGACTGGAGGCCCCATATCCGATCGCTGCTGGGAAAACGGCCGCATGCGGAGGAGCGGAAGAAATATCGGTCGCCTCCACTTCCGGGAATTCGGGCGACTGGTTTGCGGCGTTCGAACAGGACGCTGCCGCGAGCGCAATCAGCAAGACTGCAAGCTGGACCGAGGCAGCAAATTTACCCGGAATAGAGGAATCCAACCTGTTCAAACCGTCCATCGTCTCGGCGCGTCCGCTCGACTGGCGCGTCTCTCAGAAATCTCAAAGATCACTCATGATTACGCTTCGCTTTCCTCCGTCGACAGTCCTCAATTAGAGATGCACAGCTGCCCCCAACCGCCAAATGATGTACTGCCAATGCCCCAGCCGTTGGCCCTAGGTCCCTTTGCCAAAGCGCAAATATCGGGGCACTGTCGGGGGATGTTAACTGCGACGGAGCAGCGGGGTCTTGGACTGGAAATTGGTGGAAGGCCACTTCCGCCCGCGGCCTATGCGCCAGATGGATTCGCAACGATCTACTCGGCGGCGCGCTGGATAGTCCTGATCGCCTGCTTCTTCTTGTCGTGGCAGTTGGTGCGCATACCCGCGCTCAACTTCACGTTGTCGGATGGTGCCTTTATTCTCGCGCTCGTCGCCCTTTTGCTTGCGGGCCGCCTGAACCCGGCATTCTTCGGGCGCCTTACCTCGCTTTGGATGGTGGGTGTTTTGATGCTGATCGGGGGGCTCTTCGTTGGTTCGATCGTCCACGATCAGACGCTGCGGTGGTCCATCGTCGCGAGCCAATATTTGATCGTCTTCCTGTTTGTCCCACTCGTCCTGACGAGTTTCGATCGCGATTTCCTCGGCAAGGCGACCCTTGCGTTCACTTATGGCGTCGCGACTTCACAGGTGCTGGGCATCATTGCCCTGAAATGGTTCGGTTACGATGCGGTGGTGCCCTATGTCGGACGAACGGTCGTTCGTGGAAATGATCGTATCGGTGCGATGACTGCCGAACCCAACGCCAACGGGGCAGTATGCGTTTTCGCTCTGGTTTTCCTCGTCTTGGCAATGATCGACCGCCGCATTCATCCGTTCCTTGGTGCGCTCATTGCTGCGATTGTCGGCGCCGGCCTGCTATTCAGCGCCAGTTTCACGTCGCTGCTTGCACTCGCCGCTTCGCTCGGTCTGATCGGGATCCTGACCTGGTCGAACGGATTCAAGTCGATCGGGATGCCGCTGCTGGTCATTGCAGTGCTCTATATCGGACTGGGTGGGCCTCTGCCTCAGATCTTCGTCGAACGGGTGGCCGAGGCGGTCGTCGGGCTGGATTTGAGCAAGGCGGGCACTTTTGCAGGTCGATCGGCTCTCATCGCCGAGGCTTGGACACTTGCCGATCCTCACCTCCTTATCGGCATGGGTGTCGACAAGTTTCGCGAAGCGAGCATCCACGGAGCCCCCGTTCACAATCTCGCTCTGTTGTTGTTGAATGAAGGGGGCGCGATTTCCCTTATCGGTCTCACAACCCTCCTACTCTGCCTGTTTTCTGCTTCGATCATGGTCGGCCGTACGGACCATGTGGGCGGGGCGGCGTGCTTCGCGGTTCTTGTCGTGATCCTGCTTTACACGATGTCTTTGCCGCACATGTATGCCAGGCACTGGTTCGGTCCGGTGGTTCTGACTTTTTCCTTCTATATGGCGACGAAACGGTTGCCGTTTTCCCCTCACCCGACATCTCAGGATGTTCATTCGCCACACGGACCTGGCTTGCAGCCCGGATCGGTGCCGAAATGAGCATAACCGCGTCTGAAGGAGGGGTGCCTGCGAAGAGGCCCGGGTCGGTTTCGAACGAAGCAAGTGCAGCGCGGGGAGAAGGAGGCAAAAAACTCCTGCGCCAGCGTTTCGAGAGCCTGCTCCATTTGCTGGGGGGCAATGTCGGCGTTGCAATCATCATGTTCGGGAGCATTTCGCTCGCGGCACGCGCCCTTGGCCCAAAAGACTTTGGTGCCTTCGTTCTGATTCTCGCTATCGGTCGAGTGAGCGAGCGTCTTTTGCGGTTCGAATCCTGGCAACCGCTGGTCCGCTTTGTCGCTGCCGAGGAAATCACGGGCGACGGCTCGAAAATCGCTCGCCTGTATGCCTATGGCTTGCTGCTGGACATCGGCGCCGCTGCCGCAGCAGCTCTGGTCGCCATTGCTGCAGGATTCCTGATCGGCCCCTTGATCGGGCTTGAGAGCGACCAGTCCGGGCTTGTAGCGATCTACGCTGTGGCAATTGCGTGCAATATTCGCGGCATGTCGAGCGCTGCTTTGCGCATGGCAGGCAAGTTCAAGACGCTGGCCTATATCCAGGCAATTTCCGGTCTGGCGCGACTGGGAATTGCATTCGTACTTCTGGTCAACGGATTCGGGCTGTTAGGCTTCGTGGTCCTGTGGGCTGCGATGCAGATTTTCGACGCGGCAATATTCAATGTGATGGGCTGGCGGAGCTTGAAGGAACAGAGCGTTCCCAGCCTCTTTTCGGTAAGCTGGCGCGGCCTGCCGGAAAGCTTCCCAGGCTTTTTGAAGTTCGCATTCTCGACCAATCTCTCCTCTACCTTGCGAACTCTCACGCATGAGGCAGATACCTTGCTCGTCGGTTTCTTTGTCGGGCCGGCCGGGGCCGGCCTTTACTTCCTCGCGAGGCGTATTGCGAAAGTTGCCCAGCAGGTCGGCGATTTGGTGCAGATGATAGCCTATCCCGACCTCGCGCGTTTGTGGGCACGCGCGGACCTCAGGGACTTCTCGCGGATCGTGAAATGGGTCCAGGTGCTTCTCGGCGGGTTTGCAGTGGCGGCGATCGTTGGAATCTGGCTGCTTGGCAAGCCGATCCTCGGTTTCGCTTTCGGGCCTGAGTTTGTGGCTGCCTTCCCATTGTTGATAGCGCAGTTGGTCGCGGTGATGCTCATCCTGCACGCTGCGCCTTCGCGGTCCGCCTTGCTCGCAATGGATCGCCCGACATTCGTGCTTGCCGTCGCCGCTCTTTCGACGGCCATTTTCTTTATCACCGCTTTCGTAATGATCCCTCATTTCGGGGCGATCGGAGCAAACTTTGCGCATATTGCTTTTGGACTTGTGACCGCAGGGTTGCTCGATGCCACTCTCTGGCGGGACCTAAAGCTCGCCGGGAAGGAGGCGGAACGGTGAATATTGCCGTGTCGCAGATGGCCTCGGAAGAACGGGAAGCGTGGCCCGCTACTCAACCGCTCGAGCTTTGGTCGATCATCACCAGCCTGACGACCGGCGGGGCGGAGAGCCTTGTGTCGGGGTTGAACCGCTGTTTCGCCGACATGGGCGTGAATCACACCGTTATCGCTCTGTGCAATGCGAGCGCAGTCGGGAATTCACCCGAAACCGAGCGCCGAATGGCGACCCAGATCGCTGAGGATGGCGGACGCTTCGTTTCGCTCGATCTCAACCGTTGGCGCGATCCGATTTCAGGCATGCTTTCACTGAACAGACTACTTGGCCAGAATACGCCCGACATCGTTCACGCCCATACGGTCCGCGCGATACCGATGTTGGCATTATCCCGCTTTGACGGCCCCATTGTCTTCACCCATCACAACAGCCGGCTGTCGTTCCCCAAGGCCTTCTTCCGATACATCGACAGTGTGGTGGATGGCTACGTGGCGATCAGCGCCGAAACAGAAGAAATCTATAAATCGCAGTGCCGCACACCGGCTAGGCGTATCTCCAACGGTGTCTCAAGCAGCTTCCTTACGAAGACAGATCGCAGCGCGCCCAAAAAACCCCTTGGAATCATCAGTGTGGGGGCGATTTCCGAACAGAAGAACTATGACCTCCTGATCGCGACGGCCTGCGAATTGCATACGCGTGCTGAGGACCGCCCTCTTGCACGCTTCAAGATTGCAGGCGCGGGCGATGGTCTCGAAGGCCTTCGGCGGAAGGTCGAAAGCCTAGGCCTGAGCGAGGTTGTCGAGTTTCTCGGCGAGCGATCCGACGTCCCGGACTTGCTCGCGCAGGCGGATGTGTTTCTGAACACCTCCAACTATGAGGGCCAATCGGTAGCGATGCTCGAAGCGATGGCCATGGCATTGCCGGTGGTTGCAACCGACGTTCCGGGCAACCGCGACCTGATCTCGCACGAAGTTGACGGCCTCCTGATTGCTCACAACCAGCCGAAAGCCCTCGCGGATGCGATCATGCGTTTAGTCGGAGATCAGCAGCTCTATGCAGCCCTTTCTAAGGGTGCACGGGAGGCAGGTGAACTGCACTCGGTCGAAAAGACCGCAGCTATGCACCTTGAACTCTACCACTCGCTTGCCCCGAAAGGGTAATGCCTGAGCCGAAAGGGCTACGATTAATGCCCCGCCTGTCCCCCGTATGCCCTTTATGAATGGCGGTCGTTTGTCCGCATAATGCCGTGAACTCTCGCGCGAGCTACGGGGATCGCCCAACGCATTCTCATTCGCGCCTGGAATTGTTCGAGAACACGGGATGGATCAATGTCACAAGCGCTAACGCCGACACCGCAGCCTTCGGCTTCGCTTGCGCCCAATCTCCCCATCGATCCGCACGGAATGATGCCGGCCAACAATGCGCCGGTTACGCTACGCGATCTGATCCGCATTGCGAACCGACACAAGTTCATGATCATTGCCATCGTATCGATCGTGACGCTGTCGGTCCTCGCCCAGCAATTGCTATCGCCCAAGATCTATCGCTCAACGGCGCATGTGCAGGTTGAGCTCATCGACGAGGTCGGCCTGAACCAGGCAGATATCGGTTCTCGCAATAATCAGCGTGTCTCGAATTCCGTGCGCCTGCATCGCTCGCGTTCTTCTGCGGAGCGGGTTCTCGACGATCTTAATCTGCTTGAGGACCCTGCGTTCCTTAATGAGCTGCAGGACACGAGCGGAACGAGAGCAGAGCTTCGGCAGCGCGCCACGAACACGCTTTTGTCGATGATCGATGTGACGACCGAACCGAACTCCGACCTCTTGCAGGTTACCGTGTCGTCGCAATCGCCCGAACTTTCCGCCAAAATTGCAAACCAGCTACCGGAGTCGGTGGGGACGGTTCGAAATTCGATTGTCAACGAGCGCCGCGCGGAGCTTTTGGAAGAACTGCAAAGAGAGCTTAGCGAACGAGAGCGTACCGCGCTCGAAGCCTCCAAGAAGGTCGCCGATTTCCGGAAGGAAAACAGGATGCTTGTCGGCGCAGGAGGAATTGAGGATTTCTCCCAACTGAACCGCATCGCGGCGGCATCGGCTACTGCAAGTTCGGCTCGCGCAGGTTCGGCCGCACGGGCAAGCGGGGTCTCCGCAGCATCCTCGATATCGAGCACCGCGCAGGCAAGTTCTCCGGCACTCGAACAGCTGCAACGCCAGCGGGCGCAGCTGCTCGCCGAACAATCGCGAATGGCTCCCAACTTCGGACCGAACCATCCGGATATGGTCCGCGTGACTTCAGAACTTTCGGCTGTTGAGGCCAATATCGACATCGAGCGTCAGCAGGCTCGTGCTGCTGCTGCAGAGGTGAACGCCGCGAATGCGGATCGGATGGTGGGACTGGCCCAGAGCGAAGCATCCCGGGATGCCGCAACCGCCGCGCGCCTCGCTGGAATTGCGTCTACTCTCGAGAATCGGGCCTTTCAGAATGTCGCCAATTCCGTCGAACTGAACGAGCTCGTCCGGACAGCGGAACTTGCCGACGAAGCATTCCAGTCCATTGCCGCACGTGTTGAGCAGGTTCAGGCACAAATGCAGCTTGAAGGGGTGTCGTCCTCGATGGTCTCGCCTGCTGTGCCGAGTTTCGATGCGGTATCGCCAACTCCCATCAAGACTACGCTCTTTGCCCTTCTGGCGTCGCTTACTATGGGATTCATGGTCGCGTTCACGCGAGAATTCCTGGATGACCGGCTGCGGACTGCAGCCAATATCAGTCGCTATTTCAATCTTCCGACATTTGGCATGTTGCCCTTGATGCCCAAGGAACTGTCCGAGGACGATCCGAACGACAACCCGGTCATCGAAGATCCGCATTCGCTCTTCGCCGAGGTAGCTCGGTCCGCATACAGCGACGTTCGCGGGTTGCGAGAGACCAGTGGGTCACAGGTCGTGTTGGTAACCTCGCCCCTGCCTGGGGATGGGAAGTCGACTGTGTCCGTTACTCTGGCAGCAGCCGGCACTGCGGTCGGTGACAAGACCCTGGTGCTTGATCTTGACCTGAGAAAACGAGGTATGGTTCAGCAGTTGCAGGATACGATCGATGCTCCCGATTTGCTCGATCTGATCGCTGGGAAGATTGAACTCGATACGTTGCTTCCGCTCACACTGAACACCTTGGAAAACGGGGATGTCGAATCTGAGCCGCTCAACGCAGTCAATGTCCTCAGCGCCAGCCGGAAAGTCGATCATCCAAACTCCATGATCGCGTCTCGCAAACTGAGCGAACTTATTACGGCCCTGCGCGAACGGTTCGACTTCATCGTAATCAACGCACCGGCAACGCTGGCCGTGCGCGATGCGCGGGCGCTGTGCGATTTTGCCGACCAAACCATCATGGTCGCGCGCTGGGGACGGACAACGAGTGAACAGATGCGCGCGGCGCTGCAACTGCTCAGCTTTCGCCCGAAAGGAGTGATCTTCGACCATGTCGATTACGCTGAACATGCGCGTCGTCGCTATGGTGATTCAGTTCAGTTCTACGTCGATTCTTCCGATTACTATTCGAGCTACTACGATCCGCCAACGCGCTTCGAAACTCTGAGAGAGCGAATTGCGCGGTTCTTCGGCAAGGCTAACCGTGCGGCCTGAATCCCGATCTTGAAGGAGGGGCCTGAGCCATGGGCAACCTGATGTCGAGGATCGCCGCTGCGGGGCTCCTGCTTGCCGCCGCTCCACTGATCCTAGTTCTGGCGCTGGGGGTGCGCATTTCCATGGGTTCGCCCGTATTGTTCCGCCAGCGAAGAGCGGGTCTCAACGGAAGTTCCTTCGTCATGCTGAAACTGCGCAGCATGCGGGATAGTCGGGCCGATGATGGCTCGCTGTTACCGGACGAGCTGCGCGTAACCGCAATCGGTATGTTTTTGAGGCGCAGTCGGCTCGACGAATTGCCCGGCCTGTGGAACATAGTTCGCGGCGAGCTCGCCTTTGTCGGCCCTCGCCCTCTTTTACCGGAGACAATCGAGCAACTCGGCGCTCGCGGCGTCGAACGGGGAATAGTTCGTCCCGGCCTAACCGGTTGGTCGCAAGTCAATGGCAACACCTTGCTCTCGCTCGATCGCAAGATCGAGCTGGATCTTTGGTATGTCGAAAACCGGAATATTTGGCTCGATCTACAGATCCTCATGCGGACCTTCGCGGTCATGATCTTCGGTGAAAGAGAGACGCGCCCTGCGCTCAAGCCGAAAGGGACCAGCGATCGAACCTGAGCGGGAACGTCAGAGCTTAGTCTGCGCCCTGCCTCGTTACGATACGCAATTCGTCAAAGCTTGAGATCAGATGGGTGGCAGCATGATCGGAGCTGGGTGGCAGACCCGTATGTACCCGCCCCTCCCTCAGGATCTGTACCGTTTGCCAGCCTAGTCCCTTCGGCGCGAGGAAGTCCTTTGCTGCGTTGTCGGCTATGTAGACGTGTTCGCACGCTGGAAATCCGGTCGAATTCTGCACATGCTCGAAGGCGCGCGGATGGGGCTTGCCAAAGCCTTCCGGCCACTCGCCGGTAAGAACTATGTGATCGATCCGTCCCGCCAGTCCGAGAGCCGCGACTTTGGCCTTCTGAGTTTGACCTGGACCGTCACTGATCAATCCTGTCGGAGCTGATCCAAGCTGCGACAGGAAGCGCTCGACGTCCGCGCAGAGGCGTATGTCCGGCCGATGTCGGCGGTATGCATCGACCATCTCCCCGATAAGGCCATCAGGAGGAGTGACACCGAGTTCGCGCAAGGCGAGATCGAAGATATTCCCGCGCGCTCCCGCAAGGAGCAATGCCGCGCAAATCTGCGCGAATGCGTCGCCATCGAACCGGTCACCGAATTCCCGCCCGATGGCTGCAAAACCACTGCGCGCGAAATCTCGTTCGAGGTAGAGCGTATCGTCCATATCGAAGACCACCACTCTCGCATCGATCCGGACTCCCTCAACCACTGAAGATCGCCGCGTCGTAGCGTGTCATGAGGACGTCTGCGCGCCAATCATCGCTCGCGCATTCCGGCTTTCCCGTGACCCTTGCTAGGAGGCTTTCAGCGAAGCGGCCGCCAGCGTGATCGGCCAGCGGATATCCTCCGCCAAAACGCGCGTTTATCTCGAATACTCTAGGCCCGCGCTGATGGTCATCCACCAATTGGAAACACATCACGCCGGTCGGATCGGGCAACGCAGCGACGAGCTTCTCGGCGATCTCGCAGATATCAGGGCGCGAGACGGTACACCCTTTCTCGACTTCGCCGGCGCGAACCGAAAGGCGCTTGTGCGGAATAGCAGCGACGAGTTCGCCATTCGCGTCGACGTAAATGTTGATTGTGAATTCGTCGCCCTGCAGAAACTCCTGCACGATCATGGGCTCGGGATAGTGTCGTGCGATCTGCGAAGGGTCCTCGATGAGACCGATCCCCCGGCTCGCGCTACCTCCGGAAGGTTTCATGAATACGGGCCATGACCACTCATCAGGTGCGCCGCGAGCGACTTCCGCCGAGGCGGTCTTTGGCACTGGGACACCGGCCCGACCCAATATCTCGGCAGTCTTGGCTTTGTCTCGCACGATCGCAATCGTGTCGGGACCACTGACATGCAACCAGGTCCCGATATCCGCAAAGCGCTTCCGCGCCTGGGCTAGAGGCATCAATTCAGGGTCTATCGTCGGTACGAGGATACGGATCGAATGTTCCCGGCAGTATTCGTAGAGAACGTCGATGTATTCCGGCGCGTCACAACGTGGAACTGCAAAGGAATGATCTGCATCATTGCATGCCGCACTCAATCGTGGATCCATATCGCACGCGTGCACATCGATCGTGAGACCGAGTTTTTCGGCGGCGACTCTGAAACATCGAGTCAATTCGACCCTGCGTCCGGCGGACGTGAAAAGGATCGGGAGCGTTGCGTCGCTCATTGTGCCGGATGTACCTCGTGAGCCTCGGTCACAATCCGATCCGATGAATTGCGGCCATCAGCAACTGCAGCGATGAGGCGATCCCATTTCCTCATCACATCGGCGGTAGCAAATCCTTTCACAGCTGCGGGCGCTTCCTCCGCAAGTTGGCGGCGCAGGGCCTCGTCGGAAATCAACCGATCCAGTGCCGCAGCGAGGCTCGCTTTGTTACCCGGAGATACGATCAAGCCGTTGCGCCCGTGCTTGACCATTTCGGAGGGGCCAAAATCGCAATTCGTCGCGATCACCGGCAAGCCTGCGGACATCGCTTCGCCGAGGACGTTGGGAAATCCCTCATAGCGTGAAGCGAGGACAAAGATGTCGCATTCCTCCATCCAACCGCCCGGTCGATCCGATACCCCGCGAAGATGTATCCGACCTGTCATGCCTCGTGACTCAATCTGCCTCTGGAGCGAGTGTCTTTCAGGCCCTTCGCCCCAGATATCGAGCGACCATTCCGTGTGTCGGGGCGCGATCCGGGCAAAGGCATCGACCAACAGGTCGAAACCTTTTTGTCGATCGAGCCTGCCCACCGCGGCGATCCTGGTTCCCCGACCGCGCTCTCGCCGGTCCATGGGCTTGATCGGATTGGGTATGACAGCGATCCTGTCCTGAGTAGCGGCAGGAAAACAACGACGTACACCATTGGTCTGGCAAACGATCGCATCGGCCCGACGATATGCAAAATGCAGCATCCTGTTCCACATCGGATGCGTTTTCTGCCGTTCCGGATTGTTTCGTTCGCAAGGAATCCAATCGAGATGCGTGCCTGTTTTGGCAATCGAGGCGAGCAAGTTGTTCTTGGTCAGAAACGAGACGAGAATGTCGGCTCTGACCGTTCGAAGCGCACGCGTCAGTCGGAGCAATCGCTGCAAGTATCCCGCCAACCCGGCCTTGGGGCAATCGAGCCGCCGAATCCTGACTGATGCCGGCAGCGGGTGAAAGATCTTATCCGCCGGAGCATCGAATGTGAAAACGGTTATCTCGTGGCCGCGATTAGACCAGTGCTCCGCCAGTTGCGCGATCACGCGCTCTGCTCCACCGGGGCCGAGGCCTGTAACAAGGATCGCGATCTTACGGGGGCTCAAAGCGCAAGGCTCCTGTAATTTATGAATTGGGGCCCAGCCTAGCATGACAGCGGGACGGAACACGCGAGTGCATTGGGTCTAACCCATTTGGGAACCTGCGCGGTTTCGTGATGAGCGCCGTCTACCCATCCAGAGTAGTTAACTCGTCATTGTCCTCGTAAGTGGCGGATGGCGGGGGCATCACAGTGATCGAACAGTATCGCGTCAACCGGAGATGTAGTGCGTGTCGGCCGTTGAAGACAAACCCTCGGTTGATCCCAAAGGCGCTGTATTGGGATATGCGTTGCTTGGCATGGTTCTTCTGGGACTGGCAGGCCGCTTGCTTGCCTATCCGCATAACCGCGACGAGAATATGTTCGTCTCTGTCGCCAGCCAGGTAGGAAATGGCGATCTCTATCGCGATCTGGGTTACAACCACCTGCCAAACCTCGCCTATTTGATGGCGGGTGTGTTTTCCCTCACGGGGACCGATCACTTCCTTTTCGTCGCGCGCCTTGTCGTTTTTTCGGGCTGGATTGCAGCCATCCTCGGGCTCTGGCTGATCGTCAGGCGATTGCGGTTGGGTGTTGAGGTGTTCTTTGCCGCCGCCGCGTTGATCCTCGGAAATGTGCTCTTGCTCGGCCCCTCGGGTATGCTCGCCTCTAACAATTTTCTGCCCATCCCCCTCGTCTTTTTCGCTTTTTACTTCCTCTTGGGAGCTCTTGACGATGAAATGCCGCGCAGCGGCAGCGCATTCCTTGCCGGAGTGTTGGTCTCATTGACAATCGGCATGAAAGCCAATTTCGTGATCGTGGCTCCCCTCTTCGCCCTTGCGACGCTCTTTTCCCCGCAGCAGAGATCATGGCGGGAAAGGATCATGCGATCGTTCGTGCCGCTCGCAATCGGCGGGGTGATTGGAGGCGCGCCTGTGCTCGTCCACCTTGCACTCGATCCTCAAGGATTTCTGGCGCACACCTTGCGGTACTTCACCGAATTGCAAACCGCGTATTGGCGGGACGCAGACGTTCCACAGACCGTAAATCCGGCCGAGAAGGTGCTTCTTGCCGAACTTATCTGGTTTCGTGGCACATTCATGCTGGCGATTGCGGCATCGGCAATCTTGACCGCAAAAATCCTTTTGAAATCCAGCTGGCGCTCGCTGCTAGACTGGCGTCTGATCGTGCTATCGAGCCTGCTGATCGGCGGCGGAGTGGTCGCGTTTGTACCGACTCCTTCATTTCCACAGTACTTCGTGCCCCCGATCCCCTTCCTCGTGCTGCTTTTTGTTGTGCTAGCAGATGTAGCGCGAGAGGACGGTCGCAACGCGATCCTTCCGATCATGGTAGCGGTGGCCTTGCTCGGAGTGCTCACGGGCGCATCCCGAATTGTGCCCGGACTCATGGAATTCCGCAAAACGTCTGCCTGGGAGACCTTGGCACTCAAAAGGGAGGTCATGAAGACGGCCGATGAAGCGGGCCTCGCCCGTGGTGCACGGGTTGCCACACTGACACCGGTCTTTGCCCTTGAGGGCGGGTTTTCGATCTATCCGGAATTCGCGGCGGGCCAGTTCGTGTTCCGTGTCGCGCCCTACATATCCGAAGCGGATAGAGTGTATTACCGCACAACCTCGCCTACTGGACTCGAGGCCTTTCTGGATGCGGATCAACCAGATGGGATATTGGTGAACCGCGCAGAGCCGATCGAGCGCGCGCTCGCCGATTATGCGAGATCACGGGGCTACGAAACCTATACCAATACCTCGGTTGCACAGGGTTTCGACCTCTATGTACCGGCAAGAAATATCCGCTCGCCATAACTAGCCACAAGGGTCAATTCGCTGGCTCAAGCAGCCTAATCCGGATGCCCCCTTCGAAGGAACGGGCCTCTCCCCTAGAATTCATGAGCATCTCGCAGGCGTCCGCGCCAACTTCACCTGCGCATCAAGGGGAAAGGCGATGAAGGTTGTCCTATTAGCTGGAGGGCTGGGTTCACGCCTGGCCGAAGAAACTACCCGGATTCCGAAGCCCATGGTCGAGGTCGCAGGGCGACCGATCATGCTCCACGTCATGGACATCTATGACCGCTTCGGTTTCGGAGATTTCATTGTCGCCTGCGGATACAAGGCGATGCTGATCAAGAAGTTCTTCCAGGATTTGCACCTGATGAACAACGATTTCACCATCGGGATCGGCGATGGCGAAATGAGCCTGAAACCAACCAGCAAGCTCGACTGGCGCGTGTCGGTGGTGGATACCGGGCTAACGACCATGACGGGCGGCCGCGTCCGGCGCCTCCGCGACTGGATCGGCGACGAACCTTTCATGGTCACCTACTCCGACGGTGTGGGAAATATCGATATCGGGAAGCTGGTCGAATTTCACAACTCTCATGACAAGCTGGCAACCGTCACTGCGGTCCAGCCGCCTGCCCGCTTCGGCAACCTTGAACTCACGGGCGATCAGGTGACCGAGTTCACCGAGAAGGTGCGCAAGCATGAGACGTGGATCAATGGCGGCTTCTTCGTCTTCGATCCGGGCGTGCTTGATTACCTCACCGGAGACGACGAACCGCTAGAGAAAGAGCCGCTGACCAAGATTGCGCGTGACGGCCAACTGATGGCTTTCAAACATCATGGATTTTGGCATCCGATGGACACAATCCGCGACCGCGAGACGCTCGAAAAGCTCGGCGCGCAGGACCTGCCACCATGGATGGATTTCGAGCATGGTAAGGCGGTCACCAGCACCGACATGCCCTCCGAACTGATGAGCGCCTGAGTAAATGTCGGACGCGGCCTTCAAGACGACAGCCGATGCGTTTCGTGGGAAGCGCGTGCTCGTTACCGGGCATACGGGCTTCAAGGGCGGCTGGCTGTCGCTGTGGTTGTCCGAGATGGGTGCGGAGGTAACAGGGGTTGCCCTTCCTCCGCCCGATGGGCCGTCCTTGTTCGAAAGCGCGGGGATCAAAGATGTCGTGGATCACCGCCTTGCGGATATTCGCAACGTGGAGGAATTCGAGCGTGCGACCGCCGATTGCGATCCCGAGCTGGTCATCCATATGGCGGCTCAGTCGCTCGTCCGTCCTTCCTACGAGGATCCGATCGGAACGATCGCCACCAATGTGACTGGCACTGCGGTCGTCCTTGACCGCGCGCGCCGAATGTCACGCCTGAAAGGCGTGATCGTGGTGACCAGCGACAAGTGTTACGAGAACCACGAATGGGCCTGGCCCTATCGCGAGAATGACCAGCTGGGAGGCGCCGACCCTTACAGCGCTTCCAAGGGCTGTACCGAGATTGTCGCAAACGCGTTCAGACAATCCTATTTCTCCGCGCCGGGCAGCGCTCCTGTCGCCACCGTGCGGGCTGGAAACGTGTTCGGCGGCGGCGATTGGGCGGTCGATCGCCTGATACCCGACATTATCCGCGCCACGCTTTCCCGGTCAAAGGTGACAATCCGCAATCCGTCAAGCGTGAGGCCGTGGCAACACGTGCTCGAACCGCTCTCGGGCTATCTTGAGCTTGGCGCGCATCTGATGTCCGGTGATGGCGATGACTATGCCGAAGCGTGGAATTTCGGCCCCCCTTCAGATGCGTTCATGGAAGTCGATACTATCGCCAGGGGCCTCCAACGCCACTGGGGGGAAGGTGCCGCTGAGATCGAATTCGGCAAAAGAGACGGCGATCCTCACGAAGCAGGAATGCTCACTCTCGACAGCAGCAAGGCGCGGCAGCGGCTTCACTGGAAGCCCATGCTTTCGACCGAGCAAGCCATAGCAATGACCGCAGAATGGTATCGCGCTTTCGCCGATGGAAATGCCGACATGGGCACCGTCACCCGAACACAGATCCGGCACTATGAAAACCTCACTGCCAAGTCCCAACCTCAGGAAGAAAAGCTCACTCTATGCGCGTAAATTACGGACAGACCGTTCACGGCGAGGAAGAGATCGCGGCCGTCGTCGATGTGCTTCGCACCTCCACCCAGATGGGTCCAAAAGTGCGGGAGATGCAGGAGCGCGTCTCCGCCCTTTTCGCCAAGGATCACGGTATCATGGTCAATTCCGGATCCTCGGCCAACTATCTGGCCATGGAGCTTCTGAACCTGCCAGAAGGCAGCGAGGTCATCACCCCGGCCCTTACCTTTGCGACCACTGTGGCCCCGATCGTGCGGAGCCGGCTGGTTCCAGCCTTCGTCGATGCGTCTGAGGGCACTTACAATATCGACGTCGAACAGATCGAGGCGATGATCGGGCCGAAGACGAAAGCGATGATGATCCCCTCGCTGATCGGCAACCTGCCCGATTGGGACCGCATTCGCGAGATTGCCGACGAGCATGGATTGATGGTGATCGAAGATAGTGCGGATACCCTGGGGGCCACATTGCGCGGCTCCAGCACCGGCACGCGCTCGCACATTAGTACGACAAGCTTTTACGGCAGTCACGTCATCAATGCCGCCGGCAATGGCGGCATGCTGTGCGTGTCCGATCCCGAACTCGCAAAACAGGCGCTGCTCTTGCGATCCTGGGGGCGTTCGTCATCGCTGTTTGTGGAAGCGGCGGATTCAGAGAGCATCGAAAACCGGTTCAATATCGAATTGGACGGAATTCCCTACGATGCGAAGTTTGTTTTCTCCGACCTTGGCTACAACGTCGAGCCGTCCGAGATGGGCGCTGCTTTCGGGCTGGTCCAGCTTGGCAAGCTGGAGAAAAACATCGCGTTGCGCGAACACAATTACGCACGTCAGATCGAATTCTTCAGCAAGTATGAAGATTGGTTCGTATTGCCCCGGCAAATGGAACAATCGCGCACGGGCTGGCTCGCATTTCCGCTGACTCTGCGCGATGATGCGCCGTTCACGCGCCGCGACATGCAGATATTCCTCGAAAAGCGCGACATCCAGACCCGTGTGGTCTTCACTGGCAACATCCTGCGCCAACCGGCGATGCAAAACGTCGAGTGCAAGACGAGCGCCGAGGGCTACCCGGTTTCGGATGCAGTCATGCGCGGGGGCATCCTCCTCGCCTGCCACCATGGCCTGACCGACGAGCAGCTCGACTATCTGCATGAGTGTTTCGAAGAATTCGCCAGATCGACTTCCGCCCACAAAAACAGCGAGGCAATCCATGCTTGATCCGCAATCGACCCAGAAGATACCCAGTTCGACCATGGACAAGTGCCGCGCTTGCGGCGCGAAAGATCCGTACCTGTTCCTCGAGTATGGCGAGCATTCTCCGGCTCAGATGCTGGTCCGCCCGGAAAATATGGACGAGCCGCAGCCGTCCTTCCCGCTCAACGCTCAGGCATGCCTCGAATGCGGCCTGATCGCCGTCGCCGACCAGATCCCGGAGGACTTCTTCAAGCACTATCTCTACATGCCATCCGGCGCGGCGACGATGCACAACCACTTCGATGAGTTCTCGGGCGTGATTGCGGAGCGCGCGGGCACGCAGGAGCTGATCGTCGATGTCGGCAGCAATGACGGGCTCCTTCTCGCGGCGTGCAACGCTCGCGGCTGCACCACGCTGGGCTTCGATCCAGCTGAGAACATCGCCGCAATCGCTGCCGAGCGAGGCGTCGAAACCTATATCGACTATTTCCATCCGGCCTCTGCAAAGGACGTGCTCGGAAAATATGGTCCGGCGAAGGTCATCACCGCCACCAACACCTTCAACCATATCGGCGACCTCCATAACTTCATGGAAGCCGTCTGCATCCTGTTGACCGATGACGGGACCTTCATTGTCGAGGTTCCATGGGCGAAGGAAATGCTCGAGCGCGCCGAATTCGACAACATGTATCACGAACACGTCTCCGAGTTCAGCGTCCTGTCGATGGTAAAACTCGCGGAGGCATTCGGCCTCGAAGTCAGCGACGTGACATTCCTGAAGGGCATCCATGGTGGTTCGATCCGCGTTTTCATGACTCGCAAATCGGCAGCTTTCCCGATCGGCGAGAATGTCGCGAAGATGCTCGCCGAAGAAGCGGCCGTCGGCATGCTCGACAAAGCAACCTACGATGCGCGCAAGGCCGAATTCGACGCCACCGGCGAGGAACTGCGTCGGATCTTCGCTGAGCTCAAGTCACAGGGTAAGAAAATCGCCGGATACGGCGCATCGGCGCGCGGCAATACGACGATCACATATTATGGGATCGGCGCCGAACACCTCGACTTCCTGGTCGATAAGAACCCGCTGAAGCAGGGTCTCTATTCGCCGAACACACGTATCCCGATCAAGCCGGTCGAGGCGATCGAGCAAGAAAAGCCCGACGTGCTGTTCATGCTGGCATGGAATTTCTTCGACGAGATCTATGCACAGCAGGAAGCTTTTCGTGCGCGGGGCGGCCAGTTCCTGGTCCCGTATCCCAAACCGCGACTCGTATCCTGATCTCGTAGGAGACAGCGTTTGGAAGGTCGCGCCTGCCTAGTCACCGGGGCCGCGGGGTTCATCGGCTCCCATCTCGTCCGGCGTCTCGTCGCGCTGGGAGCCAAGGTCGATGTGCTGGTGCGACAGAGTTCGTCGCTTGATCGTCTCGCCGATTGCCGCAGCAAGGTTCGCCTGCATTATGCCGATCTGCGCGACGAAGCGGCGACCCGCGAAGCGCTCGCTTCGGCGAAGCCCGAATTCGTGTTCCACTTCGCGAGCCCAAGTCGCGGAGCGAACTCCGCAGACCTTGAGCCGACACGCAAGTCGATCGAGGATATCCTCAAACCGCTGATCGGGCTGGTGGATGCGGCAACAGCGCTTCAGACGCCGCCGCGGGCGTTCTTTCGCTCTGGCACCATTGCCGAGTACGGCGCGGTTGCCCTGCCCTATCGCGAACGTCAGCGCGAGAATCCGATTACGGCATACGGGGCGGCGATGCTTGCGGGGACACACTACCTCGAGATGCTCCAGCGAAATCTCCCTTTTCGCGCCATAACGGCAAGGCTGGCGCTTACCTATGGGAGCGGTCAGTCGGACGAGTTCCTTATCCCGCAGTTGGTCGATGCCTGCCTCGAAGGGCGCAGAATAGAGATCAAGCGGCCCGACGACCGACGCGATCTCATCCATGTCGACGATGTCGTTTCGGCGTTTCTCGCCTTTGCAGAGACGCGCAACGTCCGCAGCCGTGTCATAAATGTCGCAACGGGTTCTGCACCGAGCATGCGCGAAGTCGCCGCCGAAGTGATTGCGGCGACGAAATGCGACCCGGCGCTGGTAGAGCAACACCGTTCGCCGCCCGGAGAGGCTATCAACGAGTTGCGCTGCGACACCTCCCTGGCTCGCGAGACTTATTCGTGGTCGGCCACAATCGGTTTACGACAGGGCCTGTCGCAACTCATCTCGGCACGCCGCGCGCAAATCGGTGCCGGAGAAACCGGACTCTCGGCGAAAGCCTATGGCTAAAGAAGAGAACACACTCGTCTCGGTGCTCGTCCCCGCATATAACGAGGAGGACAATGTCGAGCGCGCCTATGAAGCGATCGTAAAGACGTTCGAACGGCTGCCCGATTACGATTACGAGATCATTGTCACCGACAATCATTCGACCGACCGCACCTTCGACATCCTCCAGCGGCTGGCCAAAGAAGACGAAAAGCTGAAGGTCATCCGCTTCTCGCGAAACTTCGGATACCAGCGCTCCCTGCTGTGCGCCTACAAGTCGGCCTCGGGCGCTTGCTCGATCCAGATCGATTGCGACCTGCAGGATCCGCCCGAGCTCATCCCGAAGATGCTGCAATTATGGCGGATGGGGCACGAGGTGGTCTTCGGGATCCGCCGCACCCTCGCCGATGGCTTCATAATCGCTTCACTGCGGCGGAGTTTCTATAAGCTGCTCGCCAGCGTCAGCGAGGACGACCTCCCGATCAATGCAGGGGAATACCGGCTGTGCGACCGCGTGATCCTCAACGAATTGCGCAAGGTGGACGACACTGCGCCATATTTGCGCGGCCTCATCAGCTCCATGGGATTTTCGCAAATCGGTTTCGAATACGACCGCGCCGATCGGATTGCAGGGGAAAGCAAGTTTCCTCTTCGTTCGATGGTTTCTTTGGCCATAGACGGGTTGTTGAACCATTCGATGCTGCCACTCCGGCTGGCCTCCTATGCCGGCCTTTTCATCGGATTTCTGAGCCTTCTGCTCACATTCGGCTATCTCATAGGGAGGTTGTTGTTTGGCCAAGCATGGCCAGCAGGTTTCGCTACGACGACCATCCTCCTGCTCATGTCCATTTCAATCAACGCGATGTTCATGGGTATCCTGGGCGAATATATCGGCCGCCTGTTCATCCAGTCGCGCAGCGACGCAGATCCGATCATCGAAAAAAAGCTCAATTTCGAGGATCCGGTGCCATACCGGCTTCGTGGAATACGATCAGTCGATTGAGCACGTAGAGAACAGCTGCGTAGGTGCAGATCGCCAGCAGTTGCACCAGGGGGCTTTCCACGTATCCCATCGCCCGGCCAGCTGCCACCACGCCAAGATTCGTGCCATACGCGACCAAGAATACGGCGATGAACTGCATCGCCTCAGCGCGAGACGGGGCAACCGTAGCCTTGAAAGTAAATCTGCGGTGAAGTGCATACGCGATCGGCATTCCGAGGGCGAACCCTGCCACGTTGGCAAGATAGTCGCCCGCCCCCAGGAACAGGCCTGCGAGAATGAAGCCGTAACCCAGCAGGGTGTTGAACATTCCCACCAGGATAAAGCGGACGATCCTCGCCGCTTCACGGCTCACGGGATGCGACGCGTCGTACCGCACCGACTACTGTCCGATCCCGATATACTTGATTCCGAGCATTTCGATCTCCTCGCGGTCGTAGATGTTGCGCAGGTCAACCAGAACATTGTCCGCAAGGCATTCCTTCACCCTCGCGAGATCGAGGGCGCGCAGTTCGTCCCACTCGGTAACAATCGCAACGGCATCCGCCCGTTCGACCGCTGCATAAGGAGAATCGCAGTATTCGACATCATCCAGCCAGTTTCTCGCCTGCTCCATCCCTTCGGGATCATATGCTGCGATCTGAGCCCCGCCATGCTGCAGCGTGCTGATGATCGCAATCGCGGGGCTTTCGCGCATATCGTCGGTATTTGGCTTGAACGTCAGTCCGAGGATAGCGATGCGCTTCCCTCTTACATCTCCGCCAACGGCGTTAACGATCTTTCTCCCCATCGCCGATTTCCGCTTTTCGTTCGAGGAAACCA
The DNA here is from genome assembly GCF_045363165.1 of Erythrobacter sp. GH1-10. Classification (NCBI taxonomy): domain Bacteria; kingdom Pseudomonadati; phylum Pseudomonadota; class Alphaproteobacteria; order Sphingomonadales; family Erythrobacteraceae; genus Erythrobacter; species Erythrobacter sp. GH1-10. The sequence goes on from NZ_JBJFLP010000001.1 coordinate 2,496,209, forward strand.
CCGCTTCCACGATATGAAGCGGTCTTTCGACGTCCTCTGCCGTCTGTAGCAATGCCCTCGTGTCCTTGGGGAAACACGACCCTCCATATCCAGGCCCGGGATTGAGGAACTTCTTTCCGATGCGCTTGTCGAGACCGATCGCCCTTGCGATATCCTGCACGTTCGCATCGACGCGTTCGCACACATCCGCGATCTCGTTAATGAAGGCGATCTTGGTGGCCAGAAAAGCGTTCCCCGCATACTTGGCCAGTTCTGCCGAGGCACGGCTCATTTCGACCAAGGGAGCTTTGTTCAGGTAGAGAGGGCGATAGACTTCCCGCATGACCGCAAGTGCGCGCTCGTCGTCGCTGCCAACCACAATGCGATCCGGCCGTTTGAAGTCTTCGATCGCAGCGCCTTCGCGGAGGAACTCCGGGTTGGATACGACTGCGAAATCGGCGTCGGGGCGAATTGCGCGGATGATCTTTTCGACCGTGTCCCCGGTCCCGACGGGCACGGTCGACTTGTTCACGACGACTGTGAAGCCATCCATGGCCGCTGCAATGTCCTTCGCAGCCTGCTCGACAAAGGAAATGTCGGCGTGCCCATCGCCGCGGCGCGATGGCGTGCCGACTGCAATAAAGACCACCTCCGCGCTCGCGACCGCCGCGTGAAGATCCTTCGTGAATGCCAAGCGACCAGCGTCGACGTTACGCTGAATCAGCGCATCGAGGCCCGGTTCGAATATAGGGCTTTTCCCTGAGTTGAGAGCTGAGATCTTGTCGCTATTATTATCGACACACACGACCTCGTGCCCGAAGTCGGAAAAACAGCTTCCAGAGACCAGACCAACATAGCCAGCACCGATCATAGCGATCCGCATAAAAGCCTCCGCCTCAATCCTGCATCACCCTTCAAGGATTGTGCAGGCTTGGGATCGGCGTCAAGCCAACCACATGGGTAGAACGCACGCGAAAGGGTTGTCTCTTTCGCGCCAGCGATCGCCGATTCCTGTAGGCGGGGAGTGCGGGAACGGCCCGCAGCAGCCCTGCAAATCAGGCCCCGGCGCTGATCGCTTCGATATCGCCTTCTTCTGCGTTGTCGTTGGGAGACTTCGCAGCAAGAGTTGCGCATGCTGCGTTGGCATCCAGCCCGTTATTGACCGCCCAGATCGCGGCTTGCGTGCGATTTTGAACGCCCAGCTTGCGAAGGATGGCCTTCACATGGACCTTTACCGTCGCCTCGCTTATGTCGAGCCGGTAGGCAATCACCTTGTTCGGATAGCCCATGATGAGGCATCGCAGCGTTTCGAGTTCTCTGTCGGACAAAGAATCGAGCAACTCCGATTGATCGGCCAGGCTTCCGTTCTCCATCGCGCTCCGCAACGGCAGATGCTTCACCAATTGGCTTGGCAGCACCTTTTCACCCAAAGCAATGAGCTTGAGCGATTCAATGAGTGATTGGCATTCAATGTCTTTGATGATGTAACCATCCGCACCTGCGCGGAAAGCGTCGATCATGCCGTCGAAATCGAATGAATCCGCCAGCAGCACGAGCTTGCAGTTGGGATGCTTTTCATGCAGCGCGCGAATATCCTGATCGATATCCGGCCCTGACGATTCGAACAGGACTAACTCGCCGTCATCGAGAAACGCGCCCTCGCTCTCATCATTCAAGAGAGAGGCAGCATTTCCGAGTGAGTGACGAACTGAGAAAGTATCTTCGGAGAGGATCCGTCTCAAGCCTTCTTTCACAAGCGAGTTGGGACAGACGATCGAAACGTTGATTTCTTCATGCATCATTTTCGAGTACCTCGCAAAGCGGTGAGAGTGGTACGCGAACCCTGATTTTTTTGACCCGAGGGGATGCAAGGCCTCTTGGCCTGATCGTTATGGATAAACCCCCCGGTAAGCAATTGTTAGCACTTCGAATCAGACTAGTCGACCCAGATTCTGACGATGAAGGCGCTTCCGGGTTAGTCAGATGCAACTTATCGCCATCAGCCCGAAATACAAACCTGTTATTTCAATTCTTTAGAGGTGATATCGGGTACACTGTCTCAATTTGGTGCACATCGAATTAGTCCGTGTTAGTCGCCTGAAAATCCGCTCCGTAGCCCGCCATCCTGCAACGGGCGAGCCCTCGCCCGCACGATTTCGCGTACGTCTCTTCGGGCCTCTCACTGCATGCCTTGAGCGATGCCGACTAAGTCAGGTTACCGTCTGAAGGCATTGGCTGCTGGTATTGGACCTCTAAGGCTAGCGAGCCCATTGCCGCTTTAATGTAGCTGAAGAGTTCGTGTGGTTCTCGCTTGGGGTGAAGCACATCGGCTTCGTGGCGGCGATGCACGCCGCCACTCGCGAGCATGATTGTTTCATCCTGCGTTGGAATGGCTGACGACGAGAGATGGTCCCTGCCCACTTCTCCAGAAGCATGCCAGAGAGGTCGACTTCGTGCAGGCGCTGCAACACGAAGATGATCACGCCCTTCTGCTTGTCATCTAGCCGAGAAGCGAACGTCGACTGGAACCATTTGTTGACCGATTTTCGTGCGGCTTGAGAATGGGCTTCATCGGGCTTGATGAAATGGTCCAGAATGATGATGTCCCCGCCGCGCCCTGTCAGCGTGCCGGCCACCGAGGTGGCCAACCACCCTCCTCCTTTGGTGACTTCAACGTGATAAGCAGCGGAACGCGACTTCGAGATGATCGTGCCGGAGAATATCTCGCGATACCAACGGGACTCCATAACCGATCGGCAATCGCGTGCGATCTTCGCGGAAAGCCCGTTTGAATAGCTCACAGAAACGAAGTTGAGTGTAGGATCCATGTCAAGCCGCCATGCAACCCAAAGCACGGAGACGATCTTCGTCTCGGCATTAAGGGGCGGCAGGTTGATAAGCGAACGGCGAATCTCGCCGAACTGCACCTGCTCAAGCCGATATGCCATGGCATCGATTTTCGAGTTCCAGTCGATTAAGTCGCGACCATCGATCCAAGGCCAGGCCGTGCGGACATAGACCGAGAAATCCTCTTGGCAGAGCTCAATGAGCAAGTCCTGCGGGTCTTCAAATGCATGTTCAGTCATCGGTCTCAGTGTCTACTACCTTGGGCCCTTCCTCGTTGGGAAGTCGACCAAGCAGCTCGTCGAGGATCTGCTTATCTTTTTTAGAAAGCCGCTTGGTTCCATCTCCGCGGTCTTCAGGCCCAAACACCTGCATCAGCAGCACGGGCGCTTGATGTCTTGAGCATCAGCCGCTGCTTGGTCCCGCTGATCCGCTGGCCATTGATCTGTATCTCCAAGTTCGAGACCAATTCTGCGTGGAGATCAGTCTTGAGACCTCGCGCGCCCTTGGGCCTGCCAGAGGGGTTGCCAGATTGGCCCTTCTGCCAGCGTGTGTTTTTAGGTGGCTTACCGTAGCCCACTTCATAGTCGTCGTTGTCATCAGACATGGCTCATTCCTCCTCGACTTCGGAATGGCTTGCCTGAGCGATCTCATCGAAGGTGCGCCCATCTCCGTCGAGAACGGCGTTCAAGCCGGTAGCCGCGGTTATGCGACGAATCGCCGTGTCAACGTAGAGCGGATCGAGCTCCATGCCCGCACCACGCCGGCCAGCCATTGCCGCTGCGAGAACCGTGGTCTCAGAGCCAAGGCAGGGATCGACGACAACGTCACTGCGGTTTGAACAATCAAGCAGGAATCCACCACCATTGCCGTTGACTTGACGGTCGAGTGAGCCCCCAGGTCGGCATCGCGCCCCTTGTAGAAGGTGCTTGCACCCGGATTGTCAACGACATTGGTACGATAGCGACCGCCCTCGCCAAGCCTGAAATTGTTGATGTGCCTGGCCCTGCCCGCCTTGAACACAAATACGAGTTCGTGCTGGTTGCGGCAAAAGGCATCCTGCCGTCCTACGCCTTTATTCAAGACAATCAGCTGCTTGAACTGGTCGTAAACACCGCCTGCTGCATCGAGGATTTCACGAATGTGGCGCCAATCCATACATTGATAGTCGATTGAGCCTTCTGTCGAAAGAGACGCAATAGCGAAAGATCGCCCGCATAAATGTGGAGAACTCGGCGGGCGAAAGTTCGCCAGCGCCGACGAGAAAGTCTCGGCGGCGGTTCTTGCCAATGCCCGAAACGAATCCAACAATTGGTACGTCATAGGACAGGTCGCCAAACACTATGGCCGCACGGTCATCGCCAAGCAGGCGTTCCCTGTCCTCGAATTTACGCGCATCGCCGGACAGGATACGGTGCTGGCCAGGTTCCAAAGGTCACCAGCCTACTTGGCGGCCTATACCTCATCATCAGGAATTTCGACCGCATCAGGCTTTTCGCCCGCAGCCTCTGGAATCGTAAAGTCAAGAGCGGTCGTCGAGAAGCCGGTGATTTCCAGATCATAGCCATCGTCAAACAGGCGATTGAGCTTGCGCTGGACAGCGGCATCGTCCCAGCCAGCCAGTTCAGCAATCTTGTTGTCAGCTAGTGCCAACGCGCGGCGGTCAACTTCACAAAGGTTGCTGACCTGCGGCCCAGGGATCTGCTTGATGCCGAGCTTCTTTGCAGCCCTATACCTACCGTTGCCCGCCAGAATCATATTGTTCTCGTCAACAACGATTGGCGCGTAAAAGCCAAAGCGTTCAATGCTTCCGGCGATCAGCCCAATCTGCATGTTACTGTGCGTGCGCGCATTGTCCGGATCCTCAGCGAGCACTGAGCTCGGGAGATAATCGGTTTGAGACGGTCTATTTTTCCCACGTGTGCCTCCTTCGAGAAAGAAGGCTCACCGGTTATCGCCTTGTTGGCTTCGCGCTAAGGACAATAAATCGGGATATTCGCTCCAAACCACTTGAGGCGATAGCCGGGCTGGTGCTCGATCTGGCTATCGTCTCCGGTCTTGGCGCCATAGAACGGAAACAGATCCGAAAATCTCAGCGGCTTTACAGCTTATTCCTGTGGCGTCTTGCGAACACTGTTTACAAGGCGCGTCACGGTAATGTTCGGGTCCCAATCATACATGATCAAAGGCACGGAGCTGCTATATCCCTCAGCGAAATGAGGCTCGTAAACGCTATCTCGTGTCCGTTAGGCCAGTACGGGCTGTGCAGAATATTGCTGGATGAGCGCAACCAAGCCCGCAACATGGTGGTCCAACAATCTATCATCGCCAAGACCTCGACGTGGCTTCAAGACTTCAAGTGTCTTATATCCTGCCAACCCGATGTGTCTCTGGCTAATCTCGACACCTTCTTCGGCAGCCAGTCTTCTAGCGAGATGCATTACGGCCATCTCGACTTCTGGATGGAGCCGTCTTCCACGATGCTTAGCCTTCCGCTTTCGTGCAAGGCTGCGCCTAAGTCGCTTAAGTGAATCCTTGAAGACAGCTTTGTTGTCCCCCAAGAGCCTTTCTTCCAATGAGAAAGCTCTACCTCACGAATGCCAGTCGATCAGTGAACTGCTCCAATAGCTCATTCACGCGTGCCGGTTCCGTCGGCAGGTTGAGCTCAACCGGAAGATTTAAGGGATCTAATGCGCGAGGACGAGGCACGATTATTCCATTCTGAACCAAGAATAGCCTTTACCGCATCGGAGTGAAAGTTTCCTTCAGGTTCCCCTGCTAATTCCCTGTTTCACAACTTAGGGAGATGCGGTCCAGAGCTCGCGGATTTCCACTAATCCGGTGGCAAAATGACGGCAATTCGTGGTCGGAAACCCATAATTTCCCTCTAGATTACCTGGTTGTCTGGGAAATCCGCAGCCGAGACTGGGTCGCTCAGAACTGCTTCCACCACGGCACCTCCACCCAGGATTACTTGCCGATCGCTTGGCTGATCTGCGCGATCGCCTCTTGCGAATCCCATTCGTAGCCGCCTGCGACGCGGAAGACTTCCTTCCCCTCGGCATCGAAGAGGATCGTAAGCGGCATCAACCCGTCCTCGTTGAGCTCGGCGGACAGATTCGCGTCGGGATCGAGCCATTGTTCGAGATGGGTGAAATCGCGCTGCGCGAAGAAGGGGGCGACCACCTCTGCCCCGCGCACATCCTGACTGACGGTCAGGACCTTGAGATCGTCGCCCATCTCGCCCGCGAGTGCCTCCAGCGTGGGCATCTCGACGACGCAGGGCGCGCACCACGTCGCCCAGATGTTGAGCAGCACCGGTGTTCCGATCAGTTCCGCCGTGTTCAATGCCGCCCCGGACGGGTCGGTGAAGGTCATTTCAGGCATCGCCGTGCCCGCCTGCACCCGCACGATCTTGCCCGGCAGCGGAGGCGGCGCAGGCGCGTCGATCGCGCTCCCGCGTTGCGCTTGCTCCCCGGGCGCACTATCGCAGCCCGTCAAGGCAAGGATCGACACAGTAAGAATGACCGAAAAGCGCGACATCCCGAATTCTCCGGATAGTGCCTCCAACCAGATGTGGGGTGGCAGGTTCGCCGACGGGCCTAGCGCGATCATGCGCGAAATCAATGCCTCTATCCCGTTCGACAAGGCGCTGTGGCGGCAGGACATTGCCGGATCGAAGGCGCATGTGGCGATGCTCGCCAATCAGGGCATCGTCAGCGAAACCGATGCGGCGGTGATCGCAGACGGGCTCGACCGGGTCGCCGCCGAATACGAGGCCGATGGCGTACCCGAAGATTGGGACCTCGAAGACATCCATATGACCACCGAGGCGCGGCTTGCCGAACTGATCGGTCCGGTCGCTGGCCGCCTCCACACCGCACGCAGCCGCAACGACCAGGTCGCGACCGATTTTCGCCTGTGGGTGCGCGAGACGATCGACCAGATGGACGCGGGGCTTGCAGTTCTGCAGCGGGCGCTTGTTTCCCGAGCGGGCGAACATGCCGAAAGCATTATGCCCGGGTTCACCCACCTACAGACTGCGCAGCCCGTCACTCTCGGCCACCATTTGATGGCCTATTACGAGATGATCCGCCGCGATCGTTCGCGGCTCGCCGACGCCCGCGCGAGGCTCAACGAATGCCCGCTCGGATCCGCAGCGCTCGCCGGGACCGGCTTTCCGATCGACCGGGAGATGACCAGCGAAGCGCTTGGCTTCGATCGGCCCACCGCGAACTCGCTCGACGCTGTGTCCGACCGCGATTTCGCAATGGATTATCTGCATGCAGCGAGCCTGTGCGCGCTGCATCTCTCGCGCCTCGCCGAGGAACTCATCATCTGGGCGAGCCAGCCTTATGGCTTCGTGCGGATGCCCGACACGCTTTCGACCGGTTCGTCGATCATGCCGCAGAAGAAGAACCCCGACGCTGCCGAACTGGTGCGCGGCCATGCGGGACGCGTTGTCGGCTGCGCGACCGCGCTGATGATCACGATGAAAGGCCTGCCGCTCGCCTATTCGAAGGACATGCAGGACGACAAACCGCCGGTGTTCGAAGCCGCCGGGCTCATGGCGCTGAGCATCGCTGCGACCACCGGAATGATCGCCGATGCGACGTTCAACACCGCGCGGATGCGCGAGGCGGCGGAGCTCGGCTATGCCACCGCGACCGATCTGGCCGACTGGCTCGTGCGCGAGGCCGATATCCCGTTCCGCGAGGCGCACCACATCACCGGTGCCGCGGTGAAGCTGGCCGAAGATCAAGGATGCGCGCTGGCCGAACTGCCGCTTGGCGAGCTCAAAAAGATCGATACGCGGATTGACGAGCGGGTGTTCGAAGCGCTGAGCGTCGATGCTTCGGTCGCTGCGCGGTCCAGCTATGGCGGAACCGCTCCCGAGCAGGTACGTAGTCAGGTGAAACGCGCGCGCGCTGCGCTGGGAATGGACCAATGATGCGAACGCTCATCCTTTGTGGCCTCGGACTGGCACTCGCCGCCTGCGGCACGCGTGCGCCGCTGACTCCGCCCGAGGACGCCAGCCTCCCCGTGGCCCCCTACGGCACCAATGAAAAGCCGACGTCCGAGGAATTGCTCCAGCTCGATGCCCTCGCCGCGCCCGAACGAAGCGTCGAGCTGCGACGCCGATCGGAAGACCGCGCGGACGACCCGTTCGACCTTCCGCCAGAATAAGCACACGTAACGATGGACCATTTTGCACTGAAGGGCGGCGTGATGCACGCCGAGGATGTTCCGCTGCCGCGCATCGCGGACGAAGTGGGCACACCCGTCTACGTCTATTCGCGCGCGACGCTGGAACGCCATGCGAAGGTGTTCCGCGACGGGCTTGCCGATGTGCCCGACAAGCTGATCGCCTTTGCGGTCAAGGCCAATCCCAATCTTGCGGTGCTCAAGGTGTTGCAACGGCAGGGCTACGGCGCGGATTGCGTCTCGGTCGGCGAGATGCGCCGTGCGCTCGCCGCAGGGATTTCGCCCGAGAAGATCGTGTTCTCGGGCGTGGGCAAGACCGCCGCAGAGCTGCGCGCCGCGCTCGAAGCGGGGATCGGCCAGTTCAACATCGAGAGCGAGGAAGAAGGACTCGAGCTGGCGGAGATCGCCGCCGATATGGGCCTCACCGCGCAATGCGCGCTGCGGATCAATCCCGATGTCGATGCGGGCACGCACGACAAGATCTCGACCGGCAAGGCAGATAACAAGTTCGGCGTTCCGATCGACCAGGCCGGGCAGATTTTCGGCAAGCTTGCGAGCATGCCAAGCGTGAACTTGCGCGGTGTCGCGGTGCATATCGGCAGCCAGCTGGGCGAGCTTGCGCCGCTTGAACGCGCATTCGAGAAATTGGGCGAGCTCGTCATAGCCCTGCGCAGCGCGGGCCACACGATCACCCATGTCGATCTCGGCGGCGGTCTCGGTGTGCCCTATCGGAAAGACGAAGTGACACCTCTTCCCGCCGACTATGGCGCGATGGTCGCGCGCGTGACAAAGGACTGGGGTGTCACTCTGATCTTCGAACCCGGACGGGTGATCGCGGGCAATGCCGGCGTGCTGCTGACCCGCGTTGTTCGGGTGAAGCGCGGGCTCAACAATCCGTTCGTGATAGTGGACGCGGCGATGAACGACCTCGCACGGCCTGCGCTCTATGGCGCCTATCACCATTTCGAAGCGGTCGAGCCCTCGGGCGAGCAGATGGTCGCCAATATCGTCGGCCCGATCTGCGAAACCGGCGATACCTTCGCGATGGGCCGCGAATGCGATGCGGTTGGCGGGGGCGAACTGGCCGTGTTCCGCACTGCGGGCGCCTACGGCGCAACGATGGCGTCCTCCTACAACTCGCGCGGTTTCGTCGCCGAAGTGCTGGTCGATGGCGACAAGTTCGCAGTCGTCGCCGACCGGATCGACGCGGGCGCGATCATGGATGCCGAGCGCGTCCCCGATTGGCTTTAGGCCAGACTGGCTCGCATGAGCGAACTCCAGAGCCTCCCACTGTTCCACCGGATCGAGGGCCAGCAAGTGCTGGTGCTCGGAGAAGGCGAGGCTGCCGAACCCAAGCGGCGGTTGGTCGAGCGCGCTGGCGGCGTCGTGGTGGACGATATGCAGCGCGCGATCGACGAAGGCGTGCGGCTGGCATTCGTCGCCTATGACGATGTAAAGGCGTGCGAAGTTGCGGCGATCAACCTGCGCTGCGCGGGGCTGCTGGTGAACGTCGTCGACCGCCCGGAACTGTGCGATTTCACCACCCCGAGTATCCTCGATCGCAACCCGGTGCTGATCGCGGTCGGCACCGGCGGCGCATCGGCCGGGCTCGCGAAGCATATCCGGCTGAGGCTCGAGCGGATCCTGCCGACCAATCTCGGCGACCTTGCCAAGGCGCTTTTCGCCGCGCGCGACAAGTTGCGCGATCTGTTTCCCGATGGCGGCGAGCGGCGGCGGGCGATCGACGGATTGCTCGGGGAAGGCGGTGCGCTCGATCCGTTGAATCCGACCACCGGCGGAATGGCGAAAGTGATCCTTGAAAGCGCGGACCAGTCGCTGCGCGTCGGCAATTGCACCGTCTCGTTCACGGTCCGTGACGAGAACCCCGATTTTCTCACCGTCGGACAGGCGCGCGAACTCGGCATGGCCGACACCATTCTCATCGACGGCGACGTGCCCGATACCATCCTCGCCCGAGCGCGCGCCGATGCGCGGCGGCTTCCCTACAGCGAGGAAGCCAAGAAAGAGTGGGCCGACGGGATCACGGTCATCCTGCGTTGGCGACCCGACGACTGAGCGTCAGGCTGCCCGCATGAGCGGCGTCTCGACTTCGGCAAAGTAGCGCGCCATTGCATGCAACGAGCGCTCGCTCAGTGCGATGAAGGCGCGGCGGCCGTCGCTGGCATCGGCGATCCGTTCGAACACACCGCTTGCGACCAGCTGTTTGATCCAGCGCAGCGCAGTCGTCGCCGGCACGCCCGAAGCGATGCACAGCGAAGTGACCGAAACGCGCTTGTGCTCGGCATGCGCGGCGGTGAGATCGAGCAGCATGTCCCACGCCGGATCGGCAAACAGCTCTGCATCGAAGAATTTCGCGCGCGCCTGCCGCGCTCTAATCATACGCCGTACCATGCGCGGATCGGGAAGCGCTGCCGTTCCGGAATTCGGTTTGGCCAGCTTCGAGACTGATGGGTCGGCTGCGTGCCACTCCTGCTTGAACTCGCTCAGCCGCTGCCTGGTGGAATCCTTGCCTTCCGAAATGCGGTCGAGCTCCTGCGCGATGGCATCGACCTGCTGCGAAAGCCTGAGCAGCGCCAGCCGGTCTTCCTCTGTCATTTCGCGGACGCGTGCCTTGCCGATGTCGGCGAGCACCCGCCCGACGGCGACCACGCGCTCCGCCCGGCTCGGCTCGACCAGAATCTCGGGCTGCGACTGGTCGAAGGCGGCAAATACCTCGTCTAGCGCCTCGATCGAGGTCGCCACGATCAAGCGCGCGTCCGAGCGTGCCACCCGCATATCGAGCCGCATCAACGCCGCCATGCGCTGCGCGTCGATGACCGGGCAATCGACCATCACCACATCGCCGAGCACCGCAATCGGTCCATCGAGCAAAACGGCGATTTCCCCGCCGTCGAGACCCCGGAATCCCGCGCCTGCCAGATCTTGATGGATCTGCGCGCGCGTGCTCGCCCGGTCGGCAAAGATCGCCACCCGTACAGGCAGCCCGGCCGCATCGCGCGGACCCTCGTATGCGAAATCCTCGACCGTGTAATCCGCCTGCGTCATCGAATCGCCTCCTGCTGGTGAGAACGAGAGTAGAACAAAACAGGATCAGGTCAAGATTGAAGCGTGTTCAGGAGCGGATTTCGATCGGCGTTCCGTCGGGCACGATCCGCCACAGTTCCTCGATCTCTGCATTCGTCAGCGCGATACATCCGTCGGTCCAGTCGCCTCTCAATGGGGGGCCGCGATAGCCGGTCGGTTGGCCGTGGATGAAGATGTCTCCGCCCGGAGAACGCCCGTATTGCGCGGCATAGGCCCGGTCGCGCGCGTTGGGATAGGAGATGCCGAGCGAGAGATGGAACCGGCTTTGCGGATTGCGCCGGTCGATTGTGTAGAGCCCCTCGGGCGTGCGCTCGTCGCCTTCGAAGCGTTTGTGCCCGATTGGCGCATCGCCGAAGCGAATGTCGCGATAGGCGCGGATCGGTCGGCCGTCGCGATAGGCGACCAGCAGCCGCTCGGACTTGTCGACGATCAGGTAGTCGGCGGTGAGCGGCAGCGGCTGGACCACGGGCGAGGATATCGCGCGCGAACCAACGCGCTGGGCATCGGATACCGGCGCTTCGCCAACCCGCTTGGCCGGCGCCGCACAGGCGGCAACCAGCATCAGCAGGAACAGGGCGAGCAGGCGTTGCATGCGCGGGAAGCTAACCCGCTGCGACGCTTCGCACAATTCCGAAGTCCGCCTCGTTTCCCATGCAGGGACCGGCCAGGCGATCAGTCGACGAAGGGGTCCCGCATCAGGATGGTGTCGTCACGCTCGGGGCTGGTCGAGACCAGGGCCACCGGGCATTCGATGAGTTCCTGGATGCGCTGGATGTACTTGATCGCGTTCGCGGGCAGGTCGGCATAACTGCGCGCGCCCGCCGTGCTCTCGCTCCAGCCCTCCATCTCCTCATAGATCGGCTCGACCGCCGCCTGGTCGCCCGCGTGGCTCGGCAGGTAATCGTAGACATTGCCGCGCAGGCGATAGCCGGTGCAGATCTTCACCGTCTCGAGCCCGTCGAGCACATCGATCTTGGTAAGCGCGATGCCGGTCACGCCGCTGATAGCGCAGGTCTGGCGCACGATCACCGCATCGAACCAGCCGACCCGGCGCTGGCGCCCGGTGACGGTGCCGAATTCATGGCCGCGCTCGCCGAGGCGCTGGCCGATATCGTCCTCGAGCTCGGTCGGGAACGGGCCGCTGCCGACGCGTGTGGTGTAGGCCTTGACGATGCCAAGCACGAAACCGGTCGAATTCGGGCCGAGACCGCTCCCGGCAGCCGCGGTGCCGCTGACGGTGTTGGAACTGGTCACGAAGGGATAGGTGCCGTGATCGACATCGAGCAGCACGCCCTGCGCGCCTTCGAATAGGATCTTGGCGCCCGCCTTGCGGACCTTCTTCAGGCGCTTCCACACCGGCTGGGCGAAGCGCAGGACAAAGGGCGCGACATCGCGCAACTCGGCGAGCAACGCTTCGCGATCTACCGGCGGCTGGTCGAAACCCGCGCGTAGCGCGTCATGATGCGCGCACAGGCGATCGAGCTGCGGCTCGAGATCGTCGAGATGCGCGAGATCGCACACACGGATCGCGCGGCGGCCGACCTTGTCTTCATAGGCCGGGCCGATCCCGCGACCGGTCGTGCCAATCTTGCCCTTGCCAGCCGCGGTTTCGCGCAGAGCGTCGAGATCGCGATGCAGCGGCAGGATCAGCGGACAGTTGTCGGCGATAGCGAGATTGTCATCGTTGATCGTGACGCCCTGCCCTTCGAGCTTCTGCACCTCGTCGCGCAGCGCCCACGGATCGAGCACCACCCCGTTGCCGATCATGCTCATCGTGCCCGAAACGATGCCCGAGGGCAGCAGCGAGAGCTTGTAGGTGGTGCCGTCGATCACCAGCGTGTGCCCGGCATTGTGCCCGCCCTGGAACCGGACGACGGCATCGGCGCGGCTGGCGAGCCAGTCGACGATCTTGCCCTTGCCCTCATCGCCCCACTGGGCGCCGATCACGGTGACGTTGGCCATGAATTCGCTTTCACTTCCGGGTAAACAAACCGCGCGGGGTTAGGCGTTTGCCGCGCCGATCACAAGGCGCAGGATTACAATTTGCGACATCTCGAAGGTTGGCCCGGCAAAGGGTTTGTACGAGAGTGGCGTTCACAGGGGATTGAAACAGGAGATTCCGCGTGAACCGGATTTACCAACCCCTCGCGATCGCGTTGATCATCGCGGTGATGATTGCGCTGATCGCGGTGCCGTTGCTGGCGCTGGAGCGCGAACGCCCCTCCCCAGAATGTGTGCGCGAGATTGTGCAATTGTGCGGGCGCGATCGCTCGAAGATCCGCGCTTGCTTGCGCGAGAAATCCGCAGAGCTTTCGGACACATGCTCCGCCGAGCTGCGCGAGCGGATGCAGCAGCGTCGCGGGCAGCCGGGCCAACCGGGTAACGCACCGCAGGCCGTTGTCCGGCCAGACCGCACCGTCATTTATGGCGAGCACCCCCGCCAGCAAATCGATGTATTCGAGCCCGCAGGCGCCGTCGACGAACTGCCACTGGTGCTCTTCATCCATGGCGGCGGCTGGTCGTTCGGCAATCACAAGCTAGTGCAGGCCAAGCCCGCCCATTTCACCGGAATGGACTACTATTTCGCCTCGACCGGATATCGATTGCTCCCCGAATCTCCGGTCGAGCAGCAAGCGAGTGATATCGGTGCAGCAGTCAAGGCGCTGCGTGGGCAGGCGACGGCCATCGGGTTCGATCCCGACCGGATCGTTCTGATGGGGCACAGCGCGGGCGCACATCTCGCCGCGCTCGTCGCAACAGATCCGACCTATGCCGGCGATGCGTTCGCAGCGATCAAGGGCGTGATCCTGCTTGATGGCGCGGGCTATGACGTCGCCGACAGCATGGCCAATGCCGAACCGCGAGCGGCGCGGCTCTACGACAGCGCTTTCGGCAGCGACCCGGCACGGCAGGCGGCGCTTTCCCCGGTCACACATATCGGCGGGCCGGATGCTCCCAACTGGTTGGCGCTGTATGTCGCGGAGCGTGACCGGTCCAAGCTGCAGTCGGAGCGGCTGGTCTCGGCGCTGGTCGATGCAGGCGTGAAGGCTCAGGCGATCGGAATCGAGAACACCGACCACGGCCGCATGAACCGCGAGCTCGGCACCGAGGCCGGCGCGCATCAGACGCAGGCGATTACTGCGTTTCTTGCGCAGGCATTCGACTAAAGCGGCTTCGCCTCGCCATTTGCCAGCACATGCGTGCAGCCCAGCTCCTTCGGGTCTTCGTCGCTGGAGAGCTGCTCGACCGTGCGCCATCCCTCGGCGCGTAGCCGCCGAGCCTTGGCCTCGCTGAACCCCGTCGGAAGATACACGGACCGTGCTCCTTCCGGGGCCGGAGCGGCTTCGGCGACGCTATCGACATAGAGCGTGAAGCCCGTTGCGGGCTCTCCGCTTCCGCCGATCCGGTAGGTACCGCCGCGCCCAGCCGCACCGCGCACGCCGTGGGCGTAGAGGGTGAAGCCGAACCAGCTCTGATATTCGAACCCATGGCGCTCCGAAGGATCGAGGGTAATGCGCGCTGCATCGCCAAGACGACCGGCGATGGTCTCGAGGCCGTCTAGCCGTGTCGCCAAAACCCCTCCCGCGTCGAGCTCGCGCAGCGTGGCCATCGCTTCGGCAAATGGCCCGGTTGCGTAGAGCAGTGGCAGATAGGCCTCGCCCCCGGCGGCCTTCAGCCCGCCCGCATCCTTGGTATCGAGCTCACGCCGCACGGCCTCGATCCGGTCGGGCGAGAGCGGCATGGCTTCGGCAGAGAGCGTGTCGACGAGATCGGGAAGCGTGAAATCCACCGAAATACCGGTCAGCCCCGCTGCCGTCAGCGCTTTCACCGCCAGCGCGACAACCTCCGCCGCCGCCGCTGCGGTGTCCGCACCGATCAGTTCCGCGCCGAGTTGCAGGCGTTCGCGCGCCGGATCGAGCTGGTTTGCGCGGATCAGCGCTGTGTCGCCGCAATAGGCGAGCCGCAATGGACGCGGAGCGCCCGCCATGCTGGTCGCCGCGATGCGACCGATCTGCGGGGTGATGTCGCTCCTCAGCGCCAGCGTGCGCAGGCTGGAAGGGTCGACGAAGCGGAACATCTGCCGCGTGTGCAATCCCTCCATCCGCTGGGCGAGCGAGCCTTCGAACTCGAGCAGCGGCGGGCGCACCCGGTCGTAGCCGTGCGAATCGAGCACATCGAGGCAGGCTCGCATGGCCGTGGTGATCCGCGCGGCCGAGGCCGGCAGACGGTCTTCGAGACCTTCGGGCAGGAGGTCGGTGTTGTCGCTCATTTCGGTTGCCCGACTGTGCCGATCGCGGCTCCGGGTCAAGCCCGGAGCGCACCTATCGTCAGAATACCAGCGACTTCACAAGTTTCACGCCTTCGACCTGTCCGGCCTCCGCCATGACATCGGCAGAGGGCGTCTCGTCGAGGCTCAGCAGCAGCACGGCTTCCCCGCCCGCATCGCGGCGGCCGAGGTTGAAGGTGCCGATGTTGATCCCGTGGCTGCCCAGCAGCGTCCCGATGCGCCCGATGAAGCCGGGTTTATCATCGTTGACGATGTAGAGCATGTTGCCGTCGAGATCGGCTTCGATCCCGATACCGAAAATCTCCACCAGTCGCGGCTTGTCGCTCCCGAACAACGTGCCCGCAACCGAGCGTGGCCCGGCATCGGTTTCGACCGTGACGCGGATCAGCGTGTTGAACGCGCCCTCGCGCTCATGGCGGATTTCGCTGACATCGAGCCCGCGCTCCTTCGCCAGATAGGGCGCGTTGACCATGTTCACGCTGTCGGAATAGCGGCGCATGAAGCCCGCCAGCACCGCGCCGGTGATCGGCTTGCCGTTGAGTTCTGCCGCGGCGCCTTCGCGCTCGATGCTGATTTTGGTCAGATTGCCGTGCGCCAGCTGGCCGACGAGCGAGCCGAGTTTTTCCGCCAGCGCCATGTAAGGCCGCAGCTTGGGCGCTTCCTCGGCGCTGAGGCTCGGCATGTTGAGCGCGTTGGTGACACCGCCGTTGACGAGATAATCCGCCATCTGTTCGGCCACCTGCAGAGCAACATTGACCTGCGCTTCGGTGGTCGAAGCACCGAGGTGCGGGGTGCAGATGAAGTTGGGCGCGTCGAACAGCGGGTTCGCCTTCGCCGGCTCTTCGGCAAACACATCGAGCGCAGCTGCGGCAACCTGGCCGCTTTCGAGGCAGTCCTTGAGCGCAGCCTCGTCGACCAGCCCGCCGCGCGCGCAGTTGACGATACGGATGCCCGACTTTGCGTTTTCAAGCCGCTCGCGGCTCAGGATGTTGCGCGTCTGGTCGGTCAACGGGGTGTGCAGCGACACGAAATCCGCGCGGCTCAACAATTCGTCGAGATCGACCTTCTCCACGCCCAGTTCGATCGCGCGCTCCTCGGTCAGGAAGGGATCGTAGGCGATGACCTTCATCTTGAGACCCTGCGCGCGGCTGGCGACGATCGAGCCGATATTGCCCGCGCCGATCAGGCCCAGCGTCTTGCCCGTGACCTCGACGCCCATGAAGTCCTTCTTGGGCCATTCGCCCGCCTTGGTGCGAGTGTTGGCGTCGGGAATCTGGCGAGCGAGCGCCATGATCATCGCGATCGCGTGTTCGGCCGTGGTGATCGAGTTGCCGAAAGGGGTGTTCATCACCACCACGCCCTTGCCGCTGGCATAGGGGATATCGACGTTGTCGACTCCGATCCCCGCGCGGCCGATAACCTTGAGATTGGTCGCGGCGTCGAGGATTTCGGGCGTCACCGTCGTCGAAGAGCGGATCGCGAGGCCGTGATATTCGCCAATGCGGCCCTTCAATTCTTCAGCGCTTTCGCCGGTGATCACATCGACCTCGCAGCCACGCTCTTCGAAGATGCGCGCGGCGTTGGGGTCCATCTTGTCAGAGATGAGTACTTTGGGTTTGGTCATTGATCTTGCTCCAGTGCGAGTCCCCGCGAAGGCGGGGACCTCATGCAGTCAGGAAATCGCTTGTTCGAAGGAGGTCCCCGCCTTCGCGGGGACTCACACTCAATGGTTCAGCCGTTCTTGACGGTCTCGTATGCCCACTCGATCCACGGCAGGAGGCGATCGATATCCTCCGCCTCGACCGTACCGCCGCACCAGATGCGAAGGCTCGGCGGGGCATCGCGATAGCCGTTGAAATCGTAGCCGACGTTGCGCTCTTCGAGCAGCTTGACGATCTTCTTCGGCACCGCGGCCTGATCCTCTGTCGAAAGGCTCTCATACCAGTCGCCCTGGAACATCATGCACACGCCCGTATTGGTGCGCTTGGCCGGGTCGGAGACCATGTTGCGCAGCCACGGCTTGGCTTCGATCCAGTCCTTGACGATCTTGGCGTTCTTGTCGGCCCGCTCGAACAACGCCTTCCGCCCGCCGATCGACTTCGCCCACTCGAGCGCGGCGATATAATCCTCGGTCGCGAGCAGCGACGGGGTATTGATCGTAGCGCCTTCGAAGATGCCCTGATTGATCTTGTCGCCCTTTTTCAGGCGGAACAGCTTGGGCAGCGGCCATGCCGGATCGTAGCTTTCGATCCGCTCGACCGCCTTGGGCGAAAGGATCAGCATGCCGTGCTGGGCTTCGGACCCCATGACCTTCTGCCAGCTATAGGTCGTGGCATCGAGCTTGGGCCAGTCCATCTCCTGCGCGAAGATCGCGCTGGTAGCATCGTTGATCGTCACGCCCTCGCGGCCCTCTTCAAGCCAGTCGGTGTTCGGGATCATCGCGCCAGACGTCGTGCCGTTCCAGGTGAAGACGACATCGTTGCGCTGCGGGATGGTGGTGAGATCGGGGATCTCGCCGTAATCGGCACTCAGCGTTTGCAGATTCGGCAGCTTCAGCTGCTTCACCGCATCCTGGATCCAGACATTGCCGAAGCTTTCCCACGCGGCGACCGTCGCCGGGCGCGCGGGATCGAGCATCGTCCACATCGCGCATTCGAGCGCGCCGGTGTCCGATGCGGGCATGATGCCGACAAGATAGTCCTCGGGAATGCCGAGCAATTCCTTCGACAGGTCGATCGCGTATTTGAGGCGCGACTTGCCCACCGCCGAACGGTGCGAGCGCCCGAGCGATTCGGTTTTCAGCTTGTCGAGGGACCAGCCCGGGAATTTCACCGTGGGGCCGGAGGAAAATTGGGGACGTTCAGGTTTTACAGGCGGCTCGTGGAGCAGCCCGCGTGCGTATGCAGTCATGTATTCTCTCCTTCCAGAGAGCTCGCGCGGCGTTGGGACCGCGTGGCCCACGCGCGGCACTAAAGTTGCGCGCCAAATAGTCAATCTGGAATCGCGCATGTTCGACAGAATGCACCGCTGTAACGATCAAACCGGCGATGCATGGCTCTCGCAATCTACGGTCGAGTGGCCTAAACGTGCCGACATAATGGAGATAGCCGACCTTCGCATTGCCCTTTTCAGCGGCAACTACAACTATACCCGCGACGGGGCGAATCAGGCGCTTAACCGCCTGGTCGGCTCTCTGCTCGCACTCGGCGCGAAGGTGCGCGTCTATTCCCCGACGGTTGAAAAACCCGCCTTCGAGCCGACCGGAGACCTGATCGGTGTGCCTTCGATGGGCGTACCGTTCGGGCGCGGAGAATACCGCCTCGCCACCCATCTCGGGCGCAAGGTCAAGCGCGATCTCCAAAAATTCGCGCCGAATCTCATCCACCTTTCCGCGCCCGACTTTGCCGCACACGCGGCGCTGCGCTGGGCGCAGGATCACGACATTCCGGTGCTCGCCTCGGTCCACACGCGGTTCGAAACCTATCCGCGCTATTACAAGCTTGGTTTCATGGAGCCGTTCGTCGTCTGGCTGCTGCGACGATTCTACAATCGCTGCGACGCGCTGGTCGCTCCCTCGCAGAGCATGATCGACGAACTGCTGGCGATGGACATGCACGACGACATCGCGCTTTGGAGCCGCGGGGTCGATCGCGAGATCTTCTCTTCCGAAAAACGCGACATGGAGTGGCGGCGTTCGCTCGGCCTTGCCGATGACGACATCGCGATCGTCTTCCTCGGTCGACTGGTGATGGAAAAGGGGCTCGACGTTTTCGCGGAAACCATCGTGCAACTGAGGAAGCGACAGGTCCCGCACAAGGTGCTGGTGATCGGTGACGGTCCCGCGCGCGGCTGGTTCGAGGACAACCTTCCAGGGGGCATTTTCGCGGGTTTCCAGACCGGTTCCGATCTCGGCCGCGCGACGGCGAGCGGAGACATATTCTTCAATCCTTCGATCACCGAGACTTTCGGCAATGTGACGCTCGAGGCGATGGCCTGCGGTCTGCCGGTCGTGGCCGCCGGCGCGACCGGCGCGGCGAGCCTTGTCGACGATTGGGAAACCGGTCGGCTGGTTCCGCCTGCCAAGGACAAGATCGCGACCGCCGCCGCCTTTGCCGAAGCGATCGAGCCCTACTGCACAAATCACGATCTGCGTGCGCGCCACGGCGCCGCAGGCGAGGCCAAGTCGAAGGAGTATGACTGGGAAGCGATCAACCGGGTGGTCGCCGACACCTATGTCCGACTGGTCGAGGACCGCCGCGCGCTGCAGGAAGCGGAAGCTGCCGAAGCCGCTTCCTCCTGATCACTATCTTAGAACACCCGCCTGTGTCATCCGATGCGAGTAGTAGGCATAGCCTGCAACCGTCACCCAGATGATGATCGTGAAGACGAGGCTGAAAGTGGTGTTGAGTTCCGGCGGCATGTCGGACGTGTAGGTGTAGATCGTCGTCCCCAGCAGGCCGATGAGCGAAACAACGAAGCAGTGGGATGCAAACTTACTCCTGAGCAGGAGCAGCAGGCCGCCCGCGATCGATCCCCAGACGCCTAGCGCCCACATCACATTCGCCCAGAGCGGGAAGTTGCCGTAATAGTCGAGGATGGTCTGCAACGAGACACCGACGCTATCGGCCATCATCTGCAGGTATCCCGCATTTTCGAGCTTGGTCTGGACGTAATCGTTCGCGCCACCCGCAAACCAGATCAGTCCCACGATACCCAGCACCCAGAGGTGCCACGGAGTTTTCGGACGCGACAATGCGTTCACGGCAATCCCTCCCCAATCGGTGCGACCCGATCCGGAGAGGGATACTATGCCTCCATTGCGAATGAGGCAAACGCGTTAACGATGTAGCGCGCTTGCCGCGCTGTTGGCGTCACAATCGCTCGATACGCTTGGCGACCTCGTCGATGATGTCGACGATCTCGTTGATCGTGCCCTGGTCAAGCTTGCCCGCCTTGGCGCGATTCTTGAGCACGGAAGCGAGGTTGCCCATCGCGCGGAACAGGTCGGGCGATTTCTCGCGCACCTTCTCGGCGCGGTCGCCGTGTTCGCCGAGGCGACCCATCAGCTCTTCCACTTCATCGGCGCGCTCGGCGAGTTCGGCCTTGCCCGACTTGGTCGCCTTGAACGGCTTCTTGCCGCCGGTTTCGCCGTCCTCGTCCGCGGATTTCACCTTGGCCGGTTTGATCTGACCTTCTTCCTCGAGCATCTGCAGCGTCGGATACACCGCACCCGGGCTCGGAGCGTAGGCGCCGCCGGTCATGTCCTCGATCGCCTTGATCAGTTCGTACCCGTGGCTCGGTTCGCGCTCGATCAGCGCCAGCAGTGCGAGGCGTAGCTCGCCCTGCGCAAACATGCGGCCACGGCGCTTGCGCCGCGCGCTGCCATCCTGCCAGTTGCGGCCTTTGCGCGAGCGACGTCGGCCGTAATCGCCATCGTCCCACTCGCTTGCCGCCGATGCGGCCATCATCGCGATCATAGGGCCAAGATTGTTCCAGCCGCCGCGACCGTATTTTTGCCATGTCATAGTTCGTCTCCTGATATTTCTTATGTCGCTTAAGATATATCTTGGAGCTATCGATACAAGAGCCGGATGGCATTTTCCGACGAGCGCCTTATCTCGATCCATGAATGACAGATTTGTTCGCAGACGACCCCGTACCCGCAAGCACGGATACCCCGCGCGAGGACGCGCCGCTGGCCGACCGCTTGCGGCCGCGCGCGCTGGCCGAAGTGATCGGGCAGGACCATCTGACCGGGCCAGAAGGCGCGATCGGCCGCATGGTCGCAGCGGGCAAGCTCTCGAGCATGATCCTGTGGGGGCCGCCGGGCACCGGCAAGACCAGCATCGCCCGGTTGCTCGCCGACGAGGTGGGAATGCGGTTCGTCTCGATCAGCGCGGTGTTCTCGGGCGTGGCCGATCTCAAGAAAGCCTTTGCCGAGGCGGACAAGATGGCGCAGGCAGGCCAGCGCACCTTGCTGTTCGTGGACGAGATCCATCGCTTCAACCGCGCGCAGCAGGACGGTTTCCTCCCCTATGTCGAACGCGGAACGGTGACGCTGGTCGGCGCGACCACGGAAAACCCCAGCTTCGCGCTCAACGCCGCGCTGCTCAGCCGCGCGCAGGTGCTGATCCTCAACCGGCTCGATGCTGAGGCGCTCGAGGCGCTGCTGGCCCGCGCGGAGGAACTCGAAGGCGCCCTCCCGCTCACCGAAGGAGCGCGTGCCGCCCTGATCGCCAGCGCAGACGGCGACGGACGGTTCCTGCTCGGCCAGGCAGAAACGCTTTACAACGCCAAGATCGCTGAACCACTCGATCCGGCAGGCCTTGCAAAATTCCTGCAACGCCGCGTGGCAGTCTATGACAAGGACCGAGACGGGCACTACAACCTCATCAGCGCGCTGCACAAATCGCTGCGGGGATCCGATCCGCAGGCTTCGCTCTATTACCTTGCGCGCATGCTGACCGCGGGCGAGGAGCCACTCTACGTGCTGCGCCGCCTCGTCCGGTTCGCGAGCGAGGACATCGGCCTCGCCGATCCGCAGGCGCTCACCCAGTGCCTTGCCGCCAAGGACGCCTACGAGTTCCTCGGCAGCCCCGAGGGCGAACTCGCCATCGTTCAGGCCTGCCTCTACTGCGCTACCGCCCCCAAATCGAACGCCGCCTATGCCGCGCAGAAATCCGCCTTCAAAGCGGCGAAGGAAACCGGCAGCCTGATGCCCCCCGCGAACATTCTCAACGCGCCGACCAAGCTGATGAAAGACATCGGCTACGGCAAAGGCTATGCCTACGATCACGACGCGGAAGGCGGCTTTTCGGGCGACAATTACTGGCCCGAAGAGATGGAACCGCAGGTGTATTACGAGCCGGTCGAACGGGGATTCGAGCGCAAGGTGAGGGAACGGATCGCCTATTGGAACCGGCTGAGGCAAGAACGTGAAACCTGATCGTTTCGACCACTTCGTCGCGATCGACTGGTCGGGTGCGCGCGGGGAGCGGCATCACGGCATCGCCATCGCTATCGCCGAGCGCGAAGGCGGCGCACCGGTGCTGGTCGACCCGCCGCGCGGCGGCTTTTCACGCAATGACGTGCTCCAAATCCTGCGCGACGACCTGCCCGCAAACTCGCTGGTCGGGCTCGATCTCGGCATCAGCCTGCCGTTCAACGATGTCGGCGCGTTCTTTCCGGGATGGGAAGAAAGCCCCAGGAGCGCCAAGCGGCTGTGGGCGCTGATCGACGCAATCTGCGCCGAGGACGAGCACCTCGGTGCGCAAAGCTTTGTCGAGCATCCCGAAGCCTCGCGCTATTTCCGTCATGGCAAGGATCGCGAGGGCGACCGTTTCCTGCTGCCCGGTGCTGTCACCCGCGAAGGGCGATTTCGTGAAGCCGAAGTTGCACAACGCGCGCAGCGCTGCCGCCCGGTGTCCAACTTCAACCTTGTCGGCGCGGCACAGGTCGGGAAGTCCTCGCTCACCGGAATGCGGATGCTCCACCGCCTGCGCGATCACTTGCCCGTGTGGCCGATGGATCCGATCCCCGAAAAGCGGATCAAGCAGGGCGGATCGCTATTGGTTGAAATCTACACCGGCCTCGCCTCGAAAGAGACGGCAGCTCTGGGCGGACGCACCAAACTGCTTACCTACGCCGATCTCAACGCCGCCCTGGCGGTGCTCGATTGCCCGCCGGTCGATCGCACCGGCGAGGTGGACGACCATTCTTCCGACGCTCTGCTCACCGCTGCATGGTTGCGCAAGGTCGCGCCCGAGAAGGAGCGCTGGGAACCGCGTTGCCTGACAGCCGAAATCGCCTACACCGAAGGCTGGACCTTCGGTGCACTCTAGGTCAGGCTCCCGCAGATGAGCGAAGCGCCGACCATCGAATTCCTGTGCGATCCCGAGCTCGAAGGCACGATTCCGGCACCCGAGCGCGCGATCCGTTTCGCGCCCGACTGGTTCCGGGATCTCAAGCCCGAACTGGACATGAAGGACGCGCTCGGCATGCCCGGGATGACAGCCAAGGCGTGTCTGCCGATGACCGACGCGTTCTCCTTGGGCTTCGTCATCCCGCTTCCCTACGACGTTCAGCTGCGTGTCCCGCCGGACGGGATCAACATCGCGATGGGATGGCCGGAAAGCTGCGCGTTCAACCCGATCGAACAGCATCACCCCGCACAGCTCGGAGCGCCCAAACCGCCATTTGCGCAGGTCATGCCGCTCAAGTTCATCAATCCGTGGCGGATCAAGGTGCCGGATGGCTATTCGGTGATGTTTCAGCCGCTCGCGAACCGGCCCGAACTGCCGTTCTACTGCTTCTCCGGCCTCGTCGACTGCGATCGCTTCGCGACGACGATCAACTTTCCCTTCATTTGGACTGGCGGTCCCGGCGATTTCCTGCTGCCCGCAGGCACGCCGATCATCCAGCTGATCCCTGTCCGGCGTGACACACTGGTCAAGCAGCAAGGCGTGCGGGCGTCGACCGAAAAGGAGCTGGAAGAGCAGGAGGCCGCCGCCACCCGCAAATATACCGAGGAATCGACCTACCGGAAGGACTGGCGGGTCAGGAAATAGCGGCCAACCTCAGCGATAAAGGTGCGAGCTGTCGCGGCGTTCCTTGCGATAGCCGGTGGCGCGCAGGTCTTCGAGCATAGCCTCGCGCTTGGGATCCAGCTTTGCCTGGGCCTTGGGCTGCGGCGGAGCAGGGCCGGCGGGATCGCCATGGGTCAACAGGCTGATCGTCTCCATGTTCCGGTCACGGATGAGCCCGGGGATCAGAACGAGATCCGCCAGCAGCCACGGGATCAGGACAAGCCACCCGACGATCGAAATCGCCAAGAGCAGCTGCGCGATACCAGTCTTGGTCGAGCCGGCGTAAAAACGGTGAACGCCGAAGGCACCGAGGAACAGCCACAGCAAATAGGCGATCCCGACCGATTTGCGGTTCGCCTCGAATACCATCTGTTTGTGCATGTCTTCGTTCATAGCCCGTCCCTTTACGCTACCATTCTGGAAAGATCGACAGACGAGTGCAAGGGCGATCCGCGCGGGATCGACCAAGCGCCGATAAGGTTCGGCGAGCATTGGGGAAGGATTGCGTCGCAACCACTTGAGGGCACGCGCGCTTTGCCCTAGAGGGCCGCAGTCCGAGAGCAAGTGTGCCGGCTTAGCTCAGTTGGTAGAGCAGTTGATTTGTAATCATCAGGTCGCGGGTTCGACTCCTGCAGCCGGCACCATCCCGGGAAGATCGCTCCGCCGAGTCGGACTCCCCAATTTCGAACGTCGTCTAAGGATCAGCTCGTCCGTCGGCTGCCTGCGCGAACAACAACGGCGAAATTGCGAGTTCGAGCGGCACGATTCGAAACACGAAGTTTTTCGCGAAACCTCGTCTCGCGAGACCTGGGATGGTGCGTTGAGGGCCCGCACGCCCTCGATGCCGTAGCTATGGCCCGGTCAGCCCGATGGCTTGCATGATCGTCGCCTGCACAAGCATGACGACCAGCCAGTGGAGCGCGGCGGAAAGCACCGCCCGCGTCTTCATCTCGTAGACCATGAAGGTAACCGCCAGCACCGGCAGGACGAAACCGATCCAGATCACGAAAGCACTGCCGAGCGCCATCGTCCACTCACCCGCTTCGGGCGGCGCGAGGATCAGTGCGCCTGCGAGGATCGAGGCCAGCCAGAATTCGGCGATCGCGGCAAGCGCCAGAGCTTGCAGGCCTGGCAACAGGATTGCCGAGACGCGCAGCCACACTATTCCGATCGCCAAGCCGGCGAGCATCGCTGTGGCGATGGGGACGATGTTCTGGAGGATGTAGATCATGCGATCGCTTCTTTCATCGACTACCTAGGTAGGAAGCCGGCCGACAATGAGAAAGGGCCGGCAGCTTGCGCCACCGGCCCTTCCGCTGATTTGCAGTGTGTGTAGCGATCAGAAGCCGATACGCAGAGTCGCACGGCCCGAGTGGCCGCTGTAGCCTTCGTTGAAGTCGCCCTGATAGCCGATCTCGATCGAGAAGTTCTCCGACACATCGATATTCGCTCCGGCGGCGAGCTCGAAGCGATCCTGCTCGCGCAGCGGGAGATCGACGAAGAAGGTCGAAAGCTGGGTCGAGCTCAGGCGGAAGCTGCGGACGGTATCGACGGTGT
This sequence comes from Erythrobacter sp. GH1-10, assembly GCF_045363165.1. Classification (NCBI taxonomy): domain Bacteria; kingdom Pseudomonadati; phylum Pseudomonadota; class Alphaproteobacteria; order Sphingomonadales; family Erythrobacteraceae; genus Erythrobacter; species Erythrobacter sp. GH1-10. The sequence continues at coordinate 2,521,772 of NZ_JBJFLP010000001.1, forward strand.
CATGGATCACAGTGCCCTTGACGAAGGCGTCCACGCCTTCGGACATCTGTGCACCGAGTTCGATGCCGCCGCGCAGCTCGATGAACTCGGCATCGCCGCGCTCGACGGTGAAGCCGAACCCGCCGGCCTCGGTGGTGTCGTCGAACTTGATGTTCGCCGCGTTCACTCCGATGCTCGGCGTCAGCCACACGTTTTCGTCGGGCAGCAAGTCGTAGCCGAGCGTCGCGCGGGCGAAGATGCCGTCGAAATCGAAGCCCGAAGTGATTGGCCCGAGCAAGCCGCTGCGTGCGGTTTCGACATCGCCGGTCAGATAGGCGACTTCGGCGTTGAAGAAGCCACGGTCGAACAGGTCGACTGCGGTGTACAGTCCGAGCTTGATGCTCTCGACCTGCAAGTTCTCGCTCGTGGAATTGGCCGCACCGTCATCGATGTCGATATCGGAATAGCTGGCCAACACGCCGACCTTAGCGCCCTCGGTGACAGCAAAATCGCCACCGATAGTGAAGATCAGCTCATCGGCTTCATAGCCCGAGGCGGAAAGCGAGAGCGCATCCTGCTCGGCACCGCGAATGATGAACTGCCCCCATACCGACGAGCCCTCGCCAGCGAGGTGGCTATCGAGCGCCTGGCTCGACGCGCTCGAGGTTTCGAAGATCTCGCGGCCCGGACCTTCGCTGAGCGAAGGCAGGGCATCGAGCAGGGCGGTCTGGTAGCCTGCCTGGTCGAGAGCATTGAGCGCGGCAAAGTTGCCCGCGCTCAGGCTGCCAGCAACAATCCCGTTCTGGACGGCGTTGCTGATCGCCACGACGTTGGGATCGCCCGAAGTGGTGAGCGGATCGACCAAGCCTATGAGCACCGAGAGCGAACCGACGATCGGTGTGTAATCGATCAGTAGGTCGTCGTCGACCATGTTGATGGTCGCCCCGTTGTCGGTGAAGGTTCCGGTTTCGGTCACGACTGCGACCGTCTGGCCAAGCAGCGCCTCATCAAGCGGCGTCAATACCGTGATGACCGATCCGCTTTCGAAGGTCACATCGCCATCAACCGCAAGCGTATCGACGCCGAGGCCGAAGGTCACGTTGCCATCGAAGATGGTCGTGCCAGTGAGCGAGCGCGCCCCGGAGACCTGCAGGTCGAACAGCGTGCCGAGCGTATTGGTTTCGAACAGCACGAGGTTGTCCGCATCGAGGATGCCGCCGAGTATCGCGGTATCGTTGCCGGCCTGGCCGGCCACAATACCGTTGATCGAGGACATGCTGCCTTCGAGCACGAAAGTGTCGTCGCCTGCAAAGAAATTAATGTCACCAGTCACGCTGGCGCAGCTCCAATGCTGTAATGCATCTACACAATCACCTACGAATGCATCGCCTTAAAGCCCCAAGAACGAGCGGAAATTGCAATACTACTACCAAGCAGTGGCGAAATTTCTTCCAACTGCGACTTGGCCATTGATCAAACCGCCCGCTGCATGGTTGAGGATGAAAGTATCACCACGCGACGGTGCGAGGTTATTCGAAGAAACTATGATTCCGCTGTTATTGATAATCGCATCTCCCCTCGCGAGGACTTCACGTCCCGAGGAGGTAAAGTCGCCCTGGTTGGTCAGTTCGAAGCCATCGGCTCTCGCGATCGCAAAATTGTTGCTGACGGGATCGTGCCACATTTGATCAAACGGATACCGTTACCCGTGCAGATCGTGGCGAAATCCCCCGTAATCGACCTTTGGATCATGATGGCGATGCCGGTCGTCGCCGCATCAACGAAACCGCGCTGTCAGTTTCGGATTCGACTGTGCCGAAATTGAAGAGGGTTAAACCATTTCCGATAAAGGCAATAAGGTGGTCGACGCCGGACGAAATCTTGCCCGCAGCATCGTTCGTGAATTCGAAAGGGCCGTTCGGCCGGACCGAATTTGTGGCGTCAGCTCAGATCAAACCAACCTCGCTTAGTATCAGATCACTAGTTCCGATCACGCCGAATGACCTTTTCCAGCCGATTGAACCGTACCGCTATTGTCGATGATGGCATTCGTGCAGACTCGGACACCCGATGCGTTATCGGCATTGGTCTGGATCAGGCCTGCATTATCGAGCACACGATTGGCCCCGAAGGCGACACCCGGACCAAAGCCTTCGACGATGGCCGAACCGTTCGCGGTGTTGATTAAAGTAATGTTACTTTCGTTCCCACTCGACCGAATATTCCGACGGCATCCGATCAAGCCGTTGTTGATGACGGTTGAAGCAGCGCCTGACTTAACGGCGATGGATACCACTCAAATTGCTGTAATGTTCCCGTATTTGAGGATCTTCGCAAGCCTACCGGAATCGACGACCCCTGCTATTCTCAACGCTCAGAACCAGACTGTCGTTAGCCTAATTCGTGTCGGAAAAAGTATCGAAAACGTCGGCGTCAACCGCTGTCGCAAAAATTCTGTTCCGGGACCTCGTTGACGATCGTCGCCCCGCAACTAAAGACCCGCACGACCTCGCCGGTGCTGTTCTGGATAGAACCGGAATTCGCAATATTAACAGTGTTCGAGCTGCTAATGGGCGCAGTCGGAAAGAGACCAAGTATCGTTTCGATACTATGAGTCGTCAAGCCATCATTCGTCGGGACTCCCTCGACGAAATCGGAGCTGATCCAGCCATCGTTGTTGACGACCCAGCATCGTCCAGCATCAGCGCCGGGTTGTTACCACCTACAATCGATCCGCTGTTTTTTTACGATCGTATTGGTTCTGCCGATTACCGAAACACCGGGCCCAAAACCGGTCGACCCCGCCATGTTGGTACCGTCTTCGATGCGAATTTCTGTGGGGTCTTTCACGGCACCTGATGTTATCGGATCTTTGCCTGCTCGGTCGGAATCCGTGCCTAGTTCGTAGACGATCAAATCGGGCGCGGTTTCAACGCACCGTTCGATATTGAGAAGTCGGGTCGGTTCCAACGGCACTGCCAAAGGTGAGGTGGCGGATTGCGCGACTGCCGGTGCGGCAAGGCCGATGGTCAGAGCGAGCGCGGATGCGCCATCAATCGAGCGGTTCTGACAATGTAGGAACTGTCAACTAAGGGGTCCTTAATCAGGGAATTCGATCATGGATCGAAGGGCCTTAGGCATGAACTGTGCTGCGCCTCTTAGCCGAATGGGCATAAGTAGATGGCAGTCAATCGAAAGACTCTCAAGAATTTATCGGATTTTCCGTGAAATTCCGCTGATAAATCGGTGAGGTGAAAGCCCAAACGGACTATCCGCGCCCGCGATAGGATTGCACGCCCTGATCCGGCAGCCAAAGGCCCTGCGGCGGTTCACCCGTTTGCCAGAAGACGTCGATGGGAATGCCCCCGCGCGGATACCAATATCCTCCGATCCGGAGCCAGCGCGGCTGCATTTCCTCGGCCAGCCGTTGACCGATCCCGACTGTCACATCCTCGTGAAACCCGTTGTGATTGCGGAAACTGCCAAGAAACAGTTTGAGGCTCTTCGATTCCACGATCGTATCTGCCGGTGCGTAATCGATCACGATATGCGCGAAATCGGGCTGGCCGGTCACCGGGCAAAGCGACGTGAACTCGGGCGAGACGAACCGCACGAGATACAGCGCGCCCTTGCGCGGGTTCGGAACATAATCGAGCTGCGCTTCTTCCGGCGAGGCCGGAAGCGGGCTGTTTTTCCCGAGAAAGGCGGGATCGAGTTCGTTTTCGGGTGTGCTTTCCATGCCGCGCTGTTGCCGCGAAAGTGGCCCGGGCGCAAGCGGGGACCTAGACGCGCGCGCAGCGATATCTATGTCGGTGGGATGGCCATCCCCGAAGGCCGCCAGATCGTTTAGCCGGTTAACGCCCCAGACCCGCATGATGCGCGCGCACAAATCTTCACCACCCAATTCCGCCAGCCCGGCGCGGCGAGCAGCCGTGCTTGCAATCCCCGCGAGCCTGACGCTGGCATCTTTCCTCGCCGCCCCTGCTGCATCACAATCGCCTCCGGGCAGTTTCACCCTGCCCGAACCCACGCCGACGCCCTCCTCTGCGCCGCAGGGCCCGGTCGACATTCGCGAAGGCGTGGTGATCGGGCCGCGCACGATCCGCGAACCCACGCCTGCGCCCTCGCCTTCGGTTTCTCCCGCCCCGTCACCCAGCGCCTCGATTGCCCCCGAGCCGACGCTCAGCGAGACGTCTCCTGCAGCTTCGCCGAACCGCAGCGATTCCGCGCGCCCCGATCGGCCCACCGGCTCGGATACCGCGCCGATTGCCGGACGGACACCGCCTCAGACACAAGAAGACGGCTCCGAAGGAGAAAGCGCAGTTGCCGAAGAGGCCAACGATGCGCCCGCACCGGGATTTTCGGATGAAGGCTGGTATTCGACCGATCGGGCGACAGGCGTAGAAAGCGAGGAAGAACGACCTGCGAACACCGGAAATCTGGATGTTATGTCCGGTTCGGATAGCATGTTCGATCTCGCCGACGTGCGCTTCCAGGCGGTGCTCGGCCTCGTTCTCATTTTCCTCGCTTGCCTGGCAGGATGGTTGATCTGGAGAAGGCGAAAGACCCCGATTGCGGCTCCCAAGACAATGGCCGCTCCGACGCTTGCGGCGGGAGTCCGAAGCTCCATGCCCGAACCTCATGAATCCGCCCTGACGAACCCGCCGAAAGGCAACGCCAAGCCGAAGGTCGCTCCCGCCTCGGCCCAGGGGCACAGCAGCGGCGTAGCATCGCCATCGCCAGTTACCGTTGCAATCCAGCTCGATGTGGCGGGCGCGGCGCGCAGCCTGATGATGTTCTCCATCGATTACCGGCTCAGCATTGCCAATCGCTCGGATCAGGCGCTGCGTGACCTGGCGATCAGCGCCCGCCTCGTCTGCGCCCGCGGCGCGGCAGCCAAGGCACCCATGGGCGGCGACGAGCCGCTCGAGCTGGTGGAAAGGATCGGGCCGCATCAGAGTCGCAGCCTTTCGGGCACGCTGCAATTGCCGCTGCGCGAGGTGAACCCGATGCGTCAGGGTGCGACCCCGGTGTTCATTCCGCTGCTCGAAATCCGGATCGAGGCCGCTGGCCGGCCATCGAAGACCTATCGCTATGTGATCGGTGCGCCAAGCGCGGCGAGCGCCTCGCGACTGCACCCGATTGCGCTCGACACGGCGCCGGGCGGCATCGTCGGATTGCGCGCACAGGAGATCAAGGAAGCCCCTGTGCGGCAATCAGCCTGATCGCGGCGCAGACTTGGCGCAGGCGATAGGCCGCGCTACCGCTGCGACCATGAGTGAAAGTTTTCCGAGCCTTGTGTCGACCGAATGGCTTGCTGCGCACCTTGGCGAGCCCCGGCTCGTGGTGCTCGACGCCTCGCACCACCTTCCTGCCGCGAAACGCGATCCGCGCGCCGAATACGAGGGGGCGCATATTCCCGGCGCCCGCTTCCTGGATTTGGCAAGCCTGACCGACGCCTCCTCGCCGGTTCCTGCTGCATTGCCGAATGCAGCACAGCTTGCCGAACGCCTCGCAGGCCTCGGAGTGGGCGTCGCCGATGATATCGTTATCTACGACGACAGCGCGGTGAAAACGTCGGCACGGGCGTGGTTCATGTTGACCGCACAAGGCATCCGCAACGTAGCGATCCTCGACGGCGGCCTCGGCAAATGGCGGGCGGAGGATCGCCCCATGGAAAGCGGTATGCAGGAGTTCGCTTCGACAGCAGCGGCTACCCTGTCGGAATGCAGGAATGTCAGGTTCAAATCCGACATGCTTGTCAATCTCGAAAGCTGCACTGAACAGGTGCTCGATGCACGCGGGGCAGACCGTGTCTATGGTGCCGGGATCGATCCGGTTCACGGCGGCGAGAACGGCCGAATACCGGGTTCGCTAAACCTGCCGTTCGGCGAGGTCTTCGACGCGGATGGCACATACAAATCTCCTGCCGAGTTGCGCGATGTCGTTGTGGCGGCGGGGATCGACCTCGACCGCCCGGTCGTGACCACCTGTGGCAGCGGGGTGACTGCCAGTGTGCTCCTGTTCGCGCTGCACCTGATCGGCAAGCACGACACCGCGCTTTACGACGGCAGCTGGAGCGAATGGGCAGCCGATCCCGATACACCCAAGGCGCAGGGGCCCGAGGAGCCAGCAACAGCATGAGCGGCAAGGACCCGAAAGATCTCCGTCCCGCCACCCGCCTCGCTCTTGGTGGCCGGCGCAAGGAATGGACGGGGCCGGTGGTCAACCCGCCCGTCTGGCGGGCGTCCACGCACCTCTATGCAACCGAGGCGGATCGCAAGGCCGCTGGCAAGGACAATGCCGACGGCGGGTTTTTCTACGGGCGGCGCGGCGCCCCGACGCAGTGGTCGCTCGCCGAAGCGCTGACCCAGATCGAACCGGGCGCGCATGGCACCATGCTTTATCCCAGCGGCGTTGCCGCGATCGCAGGATCCATGCTTGCGGTGCTCCGTCCTGGGGACCGACTGCTGATGGCGGACAACGCCTACGATCCCTCGCGGAGCATGGCGACCGGACTGCTCAAGCGGCTGGGTGTGGAAACGACATTCTTCGACCCGCTCGACATCGACGCCTATCGTGCGCTGTTCGAAGAAAAGGTCCGCGCGGTCTGGCTCGAAAATCCGGGCAGCCTCACGATGGAAGTGTGCGACGTGCCCGCGCTTGCCGGGATCGCGCGTGAACACGGCGCCGTCACCATGATCGACAACACCTGGGCGAGTCCGCTCGGCTTTGCCGCCCTCGACCATGGCTGCGACATCTCGGTTATGAGCCTTTCCAAACATGTCGGCGGCCATTCGGACCTGATGATGGGATCGTCGAGCGCAGGCGAACGCTGGTACCGCGCGCTGCGCCGGACCGCACAGGCACTCGGCCAGGTCGTCTCGCCCGACGACGCCGCGCTTGCCGCGCGTGGCCTGAGGACGATGGGGCTAAGGCTTGAGAAGTCGACCGCAAGCGCCGCGCGCATCGCCGCATGGCTCGGCAAACAACCACAGGTGGCGCAGGTCATGTGCCCGCTTCTGCCTTCCGATCCCGGACATGCGCTGTGGAAGCGAGATTTCACCGGAGGCTGCGGCCTGTTCAGCTTCATGCTCGACAACGACGATCCCGATGCAAGCGGACGTGTCGCCGAAGCGCTTGACCTGTTCGGCATCGGCTACAGCTGGGGCGGCTATGAAAGTCTCGCCCTGCCGATCGTGCCGCATCAGCATCGCACGGTGATGTCTTCCCCTACCTTGCCCGAGGGCGGCTCTGGCGCAAGGCCGGCCATTCGACTATCGATCGGTCTGGAAGACACCGACGACCTTATCGAAGACCTCGCAAGCGCTCTAAAGATGATGGACCCAGAATGAGAATTGCCGCCGTTTCTACGCCAGCCATGGAAGCGTTGCAGGAGGACGCCGAAGCAGCGACACAGGCCGGAGCAGAAGGGGCTGCCACTTCTGCGGACGGTGGAGCGGGTCTCGATGCGGTGCCAACACCGGAACCGACACCCACCCCGACAGAGCCGGTGGAGGCGATCGAAGCGTCCGAAAACCTCGTCGAAGGCGTTGGTGCCCAAAATGAGACCGCGGGTGCGTTCCTCGCATGGATGCGCGACATCTATGTCGAAGTCGGCAATCTCAAGATCACGCTGCTCGACGTATTCCTCGTAATTGCCGTTATCACCCTTGTCATCACGGTCGCATGGACGCTCACCCGCGTCAGCCGCAGCCTGATCAAGCGCATCACCAAGTTCGACAGCACCCAGAAACTGCTTGCCGAGAAGCTCAGCACCATTGTGATCTGGGCGCTGGCCTTCCTCATCGGGATAGATCTGCTCGGCATCGACCTCACCGCGCTTGCTTTCTTCGGCGGTGCTTTTGGCCTCGCGATCGGTTTCGGTCTCCAGAAGACCTTCGGTAACCTCATTTCGGGAATCCTGCTGCTGCTCGACAAGTCGATCAAGCCGGGCGACGTGATTTCGGTCACCGATCAGGCAGGCAACGAAGCGATCGGGCAGATCCGCAAGATCGGCATCCGCGCGATTTCGGTTATCACCCGCGACCAGACCGAGCACCTGATCCCGAACGAAAACCTGATGATCAACCAGGTGGTCAACTGGTCCTACAGCTCTCGCGATGTCCGCGTGAAGGCACCGGTGGGCGTTTCCTACGGCAGCGATCTCGAACTGGTGACCGAGCTGCTTTACAAGGCGGTGGACGACACCCCGCGTATCCAGAAGAGGCCCAAGCCGCGGGTGAACCTGATGGGCTTCGGCGACAGCTCCGTCGATTTCGATGTGCGATTCTGGATCCAGGACCCCGAGGAGGGGATCGCAAACATCCGTTCGGACGTTTACATGCGCATGTGGCAGCTGTTCAAAGAAAACGACATCGAGATCCCGTTCCCGCAGCGCGACCTCAATTTGCGCGCAAACGAGCAGATGGATCGCCTGATCGAAGCGCTGTCCGCCAACGCGACGAAGCAGAGCTAGTCGGCGGCGAAAGCTTTCCTAACCGGGTGCAAACCCATTCTCGCTGGCGATTGTTCTGCGGGTCGATCATTTCGGCTGCATGCGAAATACCGGAACAATCTTTCTTGTCGGCGCGGGTCCGGGCGATCCGGACCTGCTGACGCTGCGCGCGGCGCGGCTTCTGCAATCGGCCGAGATCGTCGTCCATGATGGCCTTGTGAGCCGCGAAATCCTCGCGCTTGCTCCCGCCAGCTGCACATTCATTTCGGTGGCGAAGCAGCGATCGAAACACACGCTGCCGCAGGAAGAGATCAATCTCCTGCTTGTCAGCGAAGCACGGAAGGGCCGTGATGTCATTCGTCTGAAAGGCGGCGATCCGCTGATTTTCGGACGCGGCGGCGAGGAAGCCGAGCTGGCGCGCGCTCATGGCGTGCCCGTAGAGATCGTACCCGGCATTTCGGCTGCGAACGGCGCGGCGGCGGCAGCGCAGATCGCGCTCACCCACCGCGACGCGGCGAGCATCGTCAGCTTCGTCGCCGGCCAGTGCAAGGGGCTCTCCGACCAGGATTGGTCGGGCCTCGCCGGCAAGGGCCGCACGCTCGTGATCTACATGGGCGTGAAGACCGCACCGCAAATCGCCGAGAAGCTTATGGCCGATGGCCTCGCTCCCGAAATGCCGCTCGCGGTGATCGAGAACGCGGCGCGACCGGAGATGCGCGTGGTGCGCGGATTGCTGGCAGGGCTGCCCGACCTCGTCGAGGATCACGCCATCAGGAGCCCCGCTCTCATCGTTATCGGTGACGTGACCAATCGCGAAGACGCTCACGTCGCGCAGCTCGCGATGGAGGCCCGGCCATGAAAATCCTGACCGGAAACGACCTCAAATCGGGCGCAGTCGTGTGGTGGGACGGCACCGAATGGTCGCTCTATGTCGACGATGCGGTCGATGTCGGCGAACAGGCCGAGGAAATCATGGCTCGCGAGGAAGCCGCACGCCGGGTCAACGTTCCTTATGCGCTCGAAGCGTCGCTTGAAGACGACGGAAAAGTTCGTCCGGCCCATATCAAGGACCGCGTGCGGGCTTTGGGTCCGACCGTGCGCCCCGACCTGACGCTCAAGCCCCAAAGCCCCGAAGCGATCGACTGGGTGATCTGATGTACAAATACGACACTTACGACCAGGCCATGGTCGAGGCGCGCGTGGAGGAATTCCGCGATCAGGCGCGTCGGCGGCTCGAAGGCAAGCTGACCGAAGACCAGTTCAAGCCGCTGCGGCTGATGAACGGGCTTTACCTGCAGCTCCACGCCTACATGCTGCGCGTTGCCATTCCCTATGGCACGCTGAACAGCGAGCAGATGATCGCGCTCGGCGATATCGCCGACAAGTACGACCGCGGCTACGGCCACTTCACCACGCGCCAGAACCTGCAATACAACTGGATCAAGCTGGAGGACGCCGCAGATATCCTCGCCGACCTCGCCAAGGTCGAGATGCATGCGATCCAGACCAGCGGGAATTGCATCCGCAACATCTCTTCCGATCATTTCGCCGGCGCGACGCATGACGAGCTTGTCGACCCGCGGCCTTATGCGGAGTTGCTGCGCCAATGGTCGAGCTTCCACCCCGAGTTCACCTACCTGCCGCGCAAGTTCAAGATCTGCGTGATCGCGTCCGAAAAAGACCGCGCGGCGATGCGGCTGCACGATATCGGCATCCAGATCGTCGAGCAGGACGGCGAGATCGGCGCGCGCTTTTTTGTCGGCGGCGGCATGGGCCGCACGCCGATGATTGCACCGATGATCCGCGAGTTCGTCCCACTGGACCAGTTGGTCACTTATGCCGAGGCGTGTCTGCGGGTCTACAATCGCTACGGTCGGCGCGACAACAAGTACAAGGCACGGATCAAGATCCTCGTCCACGAGCTTGGCGCGGGGGAATACACCCGCCAGGTCGAAGAAGAATTCGCGCATCTGCTCGAACAGGGCGTCGAGCCGCCGCGTGAAGAGCTCGAACGTATCAGACCCTTCTTCGCCGATCCCGCGTTCGAAGACGGTCCCAAGTCGCTCGACCGTTCCGATCCCGATTTCGCGCTGTGGGTCGATCGCAACACGCATCGCCACAAGCACGACAGCTATGTCAGCGCCGTGATTTCGCTGAAGCCCGTCGGGGGCATTCCCGGCGACGCGACCGGCGAGCAGATGCGGCTGATGGCGCGGCTCGCCAAGCAATACAGCCTCGACGAACTGCGCGTGATGCACACCCAGAACATCGTCCTGCCGCATGTAAAGATCGCCGACCTCCACGCCCTGTGGACCGAGCTCGAAGCCGCCGGTCTCGGCTCGCCCAACATGGACACGGTCGAGGACATGATCGCCTGTCCGGGGCTCGATTATTGCAGCCTCGCCAATGCCCGCTCGATCCCGCTCGCACAGCGCATATCCGAACGTTTCGATGCCTCCGGCAAGACCGGGAAGCTGGGCGAACTGAAGCTCAAGATTTCAGGCTGCATCAACGCCTGCGGCCACCACCATGCGGGCCATATCGGTATCCTTGGCGTCGACAAGAAGGGCACCGAAAACTACCAGCTATCGCTTGGCGGTTCGGAGGCGGAGGACGTGAGCCTCGCCAAGATTACCGGCCCCGGCTTCACCGAAGACGGCGTGATCGACGCGGTCGAGACCGTCACCGATGTCTACCTTGCTCGGCGCGAAGGAGAAGAGCGGTTTCTAGACACCTATCGCCGCATCGGCATGGAGCCGTTCAAGGAGGCGCTCTATGGCTGATTCCGATCTCGGCACCTCGCCCGATGAAGTCCAATTCCGCTTCCGCGACGACGAGACGGTCGACCATGGCACCGTGACGGTCGATTCCGCGCTCGAGCAGACCAACGCGACGGCAGTGCGGATCGAACCGGGCGACGATGCGCGGCTGCTATTGCCTTCCCTCGATCGCCTTGCACTCGTCGAAGTTAACTTTCCCACCTTCGCCGACGGGCGCGGCTATTCCGCCGCCCGGATCCTGCGCGAGGCCGGATACGAGGGCGAATTGCGCGCGGTCGGCGATGTGTTGGTCGACCAGCTCAGCCACATGCGCCGCTGCGGCTTCGATGCCTTCGCGCCCGACAAGCCGCTCGACGAAGAAGACGCCAGGCGCGCCTTCGCGACATGGGAAGACGTATACCAGAGCGCCGCGGACGCTCGCAAAACCATCGCGGAGCTGCGCCATGAATGAAGTCCGCAAGATCGACCGGATCGACGCATCGCCGCGGTTTTCCGATCACGACGCGGTGCGCCTCAACCGCATGTTCCGTGGCTCCTCGACTCAGGAAATGCTCGAAGCCGTGATCAAGGACAGCCTCGCGGGCGATGTTGCAGTCGTGTCCAGCTTCGGCGCCGAGAGTGTTGTGCTGCTGCACCTCATCGCCGAGGTCGACCCGAATGTGCCGGTGCTGTTTCTCGATACCGGCAAGCATTTCGCAGAGACGCTCAAATACCGCGACGAAGTGGTCGCGCGCCTCGGCCTCACGAACCTGCGCGTCCTTACTCCGGACGAAACCGAACTCGCGACCAAAGACGAAACCGGCTTCCGTTGGTCCTACGATCCGGACGGGTGCTGCGAAATCCGCAAGGTCAAGCCGCTCGCAAAGGCGCTTGCCGGTTTCGATGCCAGCTTCACCGGTCGCAAGGCGTTCCAGTCGCAGTCGCGCGCGAATCTGCCGCGGTTCGAGGTCGACACCTCGGACGAGCACGGTCGTTTGAAGATCAACCCGCTGATCGACTGGTCGGCGCAGGGCATTGCCGATCATTTCGAGCGGCACGATCTCCCGCGACACCCCTTGGTGGCTGAGGGATTCCCTTCGATCGGGTGCGAGCCATGCACGCACAAGGTCGTCGACGGGGAGGACCCGCGCTCGGGCCGGTGGAAAGGCTGGGACAAGACCGAATGCGGCATCCACAAGCCCGGCGAAGAACCGTTCCTTTAACGGTTGGCGGCTGCTTTCAGCCTTGCTCTCATTGCTGCTTCCGTCTCCGCTTCGCGGCGCGCGCCTTTCCCTGACATACCGGGATCGATAAACCTATCCTCGTAAACGATAATTGCCGCCTTGCGCAGGTCCGGCGAAGCGAGGCCGGGGATGAACAGTTGTTCGATATCCACTCTGTGGTCGTGACGCGGATCGATCCGGGTCTTGCCAGCCGTCGCAGGGCGACCATAGCCGGTGTAGGCCATCAACGGCGACCGCGTCCGCGCCTTGACGACATAGCTCATGTCGCTCCATTCGTCGGGCACTGCGCAAAGCTGGCGCACGGCGTACGTGATCGATTCACCTCTGGCATTGGCCCAGGCCTCGAGCACCTTGAACCGGAAATCGTCTAGCCACCACTCACCCGATGCGACCTTGGCCGCGAACGGGCGCGCGTCACGATACGGCGAGCCACCGAAGCGCACGAGAAGCGTTGACGGGGCAATAAGGCGCGGCTTGGGCGCGCGCATGCCGCCGTTCCGACCGCCATTATTCGAGTAGCGATCACCATCGGGGAAATGCGTCAGCCTGCCAAGTTGCTTGCCTCGCGCCATCTGCAAGGTTTCTGGACGGTCGAAATATTCCTGATTGATCGCGCGCATACCGCTCCCTTTCCCCAATGCATTGAGCAGCATAGCAGCACATTATTGCACGCCCGAGTCCTTTGTTCGGATGATCCTCGAAGGACAGGCATTCGATCAATTGCCTCGACGCTCGACGTTCACGCGATATCTCGGTTCAGAAATATCCGCTTGCCAGGACTCGCTCGTGCGCTGCAGCCTCCGCGGATGCGCTACGCCTCCTCCCACCCTGTCGTTCCCAATTCGAAAGCTCGGCTGGCCTTGCTGGCGGGGATCGCAATCATCGTCTGCGCCATGCTGTTCGGGCCGATGCTGTCGCCTCCGGAGTTCAACTGGCAGGCACACAGCACTTCAGAACAGGCCGGTCAGCACATGGACGGCGCATGGATTATGCGGGCAGGCTTCGTCGCCTACGGTCTCGGCGTAGTGATCGCGGCGGCAATGCTCTGGCGCGAGAACCCTTGGGTGAACGGCGCACTATTCTGCTTCGGCGGCGGATTACTGGCAACGGCGATCTGGTCCAACGCTCCGGTCGTCCCGGGCCTCCCAGCGGACATGCATGAAGACTGGCTGCATTCCATTGCCTCGGGGGTCGTCGGGACGGCATTTGCCGCTGCCTGTGCCGCCAGCCTCTTCGCGCCCGGTGCGCACCGGATGCGTTTGCTCGCCGCGCTCGGCTTGGTAATCGCCGTTGCCATCCCGCTGGCAATGAACGGGCTGCCCGAATGGCGCGGGCTCCTACAGCGCGCCATGTTCGCCTACAGCTTCATCTTCGTCTGGAAGAGCCTCGGTCAGCCTTAGAGCCAGCCCTCCCCCTTGTACCATTCGGCGGTCATCTTGAGACCCGACTGCCCGTCCCACACTGCCTGCCACACCGAGATCGGCGGCGCCCTCTTCAGGTCGCAAACCCAGTCGGGATGCAGCATGTAGCCGACCCGGTCGGTTGTCAGCTTGGCCTTGGCGCCGCGGATCAGGCCATCGAGCTTCGCACCGATTTGCATGACCGGGGCCGGGAGCGGCGCGGCAATGGCGTTGGGATTGCCAACCGCTTCCGCGATCATCTTGGCTAGCTCGGAATGCTCATAGCCGAAGGCGTTGTCGTCCCACGGTTCGTAGGTCTGCCTGCTTGTCGCCGGATTGGGCGTTGCCAGCGCAACCAGCAACCGAGCGAGGTCCTCGACATGGATGATCGATGTGCGCCCTCTCGGAGGAACTGGCACAAGACCGAATTTGGCCGCGCGAAACAGCTCGAAAATGTCGGTGTCCCGCGGCCCATAAACCGCCGGGGGCCGCACTATCGTCCAGTCGAGTCCCGAAGCTTCGACCAGTTCCTCGGCCCGCGCCTTGGACGCGCCATAGGCCGACAGGTCCGGCTCGCGCGCCGAAAGTGAAGAGACGAACACGAAACGGTCGACACCCGCAGCCTTGGCTGCGGCGATCACGTTGGCCGTTCCCGTGACGTTGGCGGCCTCGAAGCGTTCGGGATTAGGCGTGCTGGTTAGGCCTGCGACATGGATCAGCGCGTCGCTGCCTTCGACAAGCTTGCCGAGCGAAACCGCATCGTCGAGCGCGCCGCGCATCCAGGTCAGCCGCTTTTCGTCGGTCTGGTTGCGACGGGTGAGCGCGCGGACGTCAAAGCCCTTTTGCCGGGCCGTGTCGAGCACCGCGCTGCCGACAAAGCCTGTCGCCCCGGTGATCGCGACCCGTACCATGGCGTCAGAGCATGACCATCTGGTCGCGATGGATCACCGCAGAGCGGGGCACATGGCCCAGCGTATGCGCCACTTCCTCGCTTCTCAGGCCCATGATCTTCTCGCATTCGGCCTTGTCGTACTCGACCATCCCTTTGGCGATCATGCGTCCCTGGGCATCCTCGACCGCGATGACGTCGCCGCGCTCGAACTTGCCGAATACCGCCACGACCCCGGCCGCGAGCAGGCTGTTGCCATTCTGGAGCGCCCGTGCCGCGCCGTCATCGACCCGCAGCGAACCGTTGAAGCGCATTCTTCCGCCGATCCACGATTTGAACGCGTTGTCGTCCCGCTTGGGAAGAAACACCGTGCCCAGATTGGCGCTGAGCGCGCGGCCAATGGGGTAATCTTCGACCCCCCGGATAATCGCGAGCGCAATCCCGGCGCGTTCGGCGATTTCGGCTGCCAGCAGCTTGGACGACATGCCGCCCGAACCCATGCCGGAGCCCGATCCGCCGGTCGCCATCGCATGGATTTCCGGCGTGACGCCGCGGATTTCGGTCAGCAGCTCCGCACCCGGTTCCTCGGGATGCTTGTTGTAGAGTCCGTCGACATCGGTGAGCAGCAGCACACCATCGGAATCGGTCGCCTGCGCGACACGCGCGGCGAGCCTGTCATTATCGCCGAAGCGCAATTCGTGGGTCGCGGTCGTATCATTCTCGTTGATGATCGGTACCGCGCCGCGCTTGAGCAATTCGCGCAAGGTCTCGCGGGCATTGAGGTAGCGTCCACGGTTCTCAAGGTCGTCGAGCGTGAGCAGCACCTGACCTGCCTTGAGGTTGTGCTCGGCGAACATTTGCGCCCAGGTCGATGCGAGAAACACCTGCCCGACCGACGCCGCAGCCTGTGCATGCGCAAGCGTTTCACGCCCGCCGCCCGGCAGTTCGAGCATCGCCGCGCCGAGCGCGACCGATCCCGAGGCCACCACAATGACTTCCTGCCCACGCTCGCGCGCACCCGCGACCTCGTGCGCCACGGTGCGCAGCCAGTCGAAGCGCGGCTCGCCATCGCGATGGATCAGCAGAGCCGATCCGATCTTGATGACCAGCCGGGGACATTTGTCGACGTCGCGGAAATCGAGAAGGGTTTCTATCGTCATGTTGCAGTGCACCTAAGACGTTTCGGTGCCACTTTAAAGTGATTGGTCAGATCGGTGACCACTCGCCGTCCCCCTCGTCGGTCTCTTCGACCTCGGCGGCGTTGGTTTCGGTCGCCGTGCGGTCAGGAAGATAACCCAGCACGGCGTCCATAAGTTCCTCGATCCCTTCTCCGGTCGCGCCGGAGACGGTGAAAACCTTATCCGCTCCCCCGGCGATGAGTTCTTCGGCGAAGGCCTTGCCCAATTCCTCGTCGGCGAGATCGAGCTTGTTGAGCGCGATCAGCTGCGGCTTGTCCTCGAGTCCCGCGCCATAGGCCGCCAGCTCGTCCTGGACGATCCGCATCGCTTCGGCGGGATCGTCACCGGCGATGTCGATCAGGTGGATCAGCACCCGGCAGCGCTCAATGTGGCCGAGAAAGCGATCGCCGATCCCGGCCCCGTCTGCGGCCCCTTCGATCAGGCCCGGAATGTCGGCGATCACGAATTCGCGCCCCTTGTGGCGCACCACGCCGAGCTTGGGAATGAGTGTGGTGAAGGCGTAATGCCCGACTTTCGCCCGCGCGTTCGTCACCGCGTTGATGAAGGTCGATTTGCCGGCGTTCGGCAGGCCGACGAGGCCGACATCGGCGAGCAGCTTGAGCCGCAGCCAGACCCACATCTCTTCGCCCGGCTCACCGGGCTGGTGCTGCCTGGGTGCACGGTTGGTCGCGCTCTTGTAGGATGCATTGCCACGCCCGCCCATTCCTCCTTCGAGGAACGTCACGCGTTGCCCCACCTCGGTGAAATCGGCGAGGACCTCCTCCCTGTCCTCGGAAAGGACCTGCGTCCCGACCGGCACCTTGATCACAAGATCGGGCGCAGCGGCGCCCGTCCGGTCCTTGCCTTGCCCGTGATTTCCACGCTTCGCCTTGAAATGCTGGGCGTAGCGAAAGTCGATCAGGGTGTTGAGGCCCGGCACGGCCTCAAAGATGATATCGCCACCCTTGCCGCCATTGCCGCCGTCCGGACCGCCATATTCGATATATTTCTCGCGCCGGAACGAGACCGCGCCGGGGCCGCCCGCACCCGATTTGAGATAGATTTTGGCCTGATCGAGGAAGTGCATGGGATGCACCTATGCACTTCCTCGGGAAATTGCGAGTGGATTAGAACTCGGCGCGAATCCCCGCAATGGCTGTCCGGCCGGGAGAGACGAAGCTGAACACCTGTTCGTAGCGGTCGTCGAGCAGGTTCTCGACCCGGCCGAACAGTTTGACCCCTTCGATCAGTTCGAGTTCGCCATAGAGATTGACCAGCGTGTAATCTTCCAGCGTCACGCGCACCGGAATGAAGCTGGGATCGGTGAAGGCGAGATCCTGCGCCTCGCCATTGTGACGGATGACCAGCGAAGCGCTTGCGTTTTCGTCTCGTGCCGACCAATTGAGCGCCGCGCTGGCGATATTCTCGGGGCGGCGCACCTCGGTGACACCGTCTTCCTCGGCATCGAGATAGGTGTAGGCGGCGTCGAACGTCAACGTGTCCGCGAGCCGCGCCTTCATCGAGAATTCGACGCCGCGCCGCGTACTCATCGTATCCCGATTGGCCGGGGTGGCGACAAAGTCGGGCGGAGGGAAATCGGTGAAGATCTCGTCTTCCAACTCGCTTTCGAAATATGTGAGCGAAAGCGTGATATCGTTTCCGGCAATGCCTTGATCGATGCCGATCTCCCAGCCGGTCGACTTCTCCGGACGCAGGTCGGCATTGCCGATAAAGCGTCCGTCGACGAAGCCGAACAACTCATAGAAGCCCGGGTTCTTGATCCCAGTCCCGAACGAGCCGCGCAGCCGTGTCCGGTAAGCAATGTTGCCGGCGGCTGCGACCTTGAACGTGGTCGTATCGGCGAAATTGTCGTTGATGTCGTGACGGATTGCTGCCGAAACCGTGAACCCGTCCTTCCAGAACCGGTATTCGCCGACCAAACCGACATTTTCGTTCGTCCGCGTTCCGGTGAAGGCGAAGCCGAACGGATCGGTGTTGCGATAGCGCTCTTCTTCCCAGTCGCCAGCAACCGTGATCGTATGCTCCGCGCCGGAACCTTCGAACTTCAACGAGGACACGTAAGATGCCTTGAGCCGCTCGCCTTCATTGCCGAATGTTCGCCCAAACGGCCCGAAGCTGTCGCGCCGGATGTCAGCGATCTGGAACGAAAGATCGTGCAACCATTGGTCGTCGAACAGCTTCAACTCGGCACCCGCCAAGGCGTAGATCGCTTCATTCTCATAGCGCGTATCGGGGCTGTCGATCACAAACCCGAAGGTCGGGCTGGCTGGGTCGAAGTCCTGATCGTTGAAGTCGCCCTCGGTCCGGACATAGCGCCCGACGGCTCGCAACGAGAGATTGTCCGCCAGGTCGAGTGTGCCGGTTCCAGAAAGCGAATAGCTGTCGCGCCCGATATCCCGCACTCCGCCGCGAGCATTGGGCTCGCCATCGGTGCTGACCACGTTTGCCGAAAGCCCAGCTTGCCAGCCACTGCCGCTCGAGCCCGCTCGTACAGCACCGTTGACGGTGCCATTGCTCCCGCCCTCGATCCGCCCGGAAAGCCCGTCGAAAGATCCGGACTGGTAAGCGATCACGCCACCGATCGCATCCGAGCCGTAAAGGGCCGACTGCGGGCCGCGCAGCACCTCGACATAGCTGCCGATCTCGGCCTGCAAGGTCCCGAGATCGAATTCCCCGGCAAAGGGATCGGACACCTCGATCCCGTCGATCAGTACGAGCACGTGATTGCCCTCGCTGCCGCGCAATCGCACTTGCGTCTGGCCGGGCACCGCCCCGACCGCGATGCCCGGAACATCGCGAAGGACTTCGGCGACATCGCGAACCTGACGCTGCTCGATCTGGTCCTTCTCGACGATGGTCGCCGAGCCGGGGTAGTCATACACGACGACGCCGCCGGTCTCGCGGTCGCCGCTCACAAGGATCGCATCCTCGCGCACGAGATCTGCGATCACGATCGGCTGCGAACGTTCGTCGCCAGCGTCGTTTTCCTGCGCCGAAACAGGCACAAACGGCACGAGCGCCGAAATTGCGCCCCCGCACAGCAGGTAATTCTTCATCAGTATCCCTCCCGATCGAGCAACATCATCGACCGCGCAGGCAATGCCCGCACGGCCATCTCAGTCGTCGCTCGAAACGAAAGGTCTCCTCCGCGGAGTCTTACGCGCTGGGCCAATCCCTGAGCCAAGCACCAAGCGACACGCTCCGGTCGGTCTCCTGGCTCGCGGGTCGCCGCTCTTGTTTCACCTTCCCAAGGTTTCCCCCAGTGGTTGCCTCCATCAGGAGGCGCGAAACAATCGCTCACCGCTTACAGTTGCAGGGACAGCCGCGGATTCTCACCGCATTCCCGTTACCGAGGCGTTCTTTGCTGTTACGCACTCGCATCCGCGAGTGCAATATCCCCGCTCACGCGGCCTGAAGGCCGCGTCGCTGCGGACGGGCGGTCGCCCTTGCGGACGCTACGCAACCGTGCTCCGCGACCTAGCAAGAAGTGCTTTGAAGGATCAGACCCGTGAGGGTCTGCAAGCCCGACCGGGCGTCCGAAGGGGTGGCGCCGAAGGCGGCGGGACCCCGTAGGATAGCCAAGCGCGCGGATGCGCGCGCCGGCGCTTGAGGCCAAAGAAGACAATGGTGGAGCCGAGGGGAATCGAACCCCTGACCTCGTCATTGCGAACGACGCGCTCTCCCATCTGAGCTACGGCCCCACAGTGCGGATCGGCGCTTTAGCGCAGGACGCGCGGCCCTGCCAAGCTGCATTCAGCGCATTCCGCGCGGCGTCGGGGTCGGATCCTGCGTGCTCGCGTCGGTGCTTTCCGCGTTCGGAATGGGCTCGACCACCGGCTGCGAAACGAAGTCCTCCCGGACCGGGACCACAGGTACACTTTCGCCGGTTTCGCTGTCGGTCACCAATCCGGCCGGTGTCGTCGGGCTGGCGAGCGTTTCGGTCGGATCGCTTTCGCCCACGGTCGGCACTTCGATCCCGCTATTGCGGGCATTCTGGACCGCAAGGTAGCCGGGCTGCGAGGCGCCGTAATTCGCACCGTACTTCGCATCCCAGCGCGCCGAGAGCTGCTGATATTCCTCGTATTCGTCGAAGAAGGTGCTGAACGGCTGTTCGAGCAGCGCGAAATTCTCGAGCGCAAAGGCGATCGGATCGCTCGGCGGCGCAGCCAGCGCGCGGTTCGAAAGATCGAGCGCGGCGGTGCAGAACCCGCTGCGGGCGGGCGGCAGAGCGAAGAAATTGTACACGCTCGTCATCTGCCCCTCGCGGGCTACGATCCCCGCACGGCGCGCGCCGTGCTCCCTGCGGTATGATGCATCAATCCGGTCGTTGACGCGCTTCAGGGCGCGAGCGTGATCCTTGATGTAAACGCTGTAGGCATCGAGCACCGGCTGATACCGCGCCGCGGTGCAATTGAGCGCCGCAACGTTCCATGCCGATCGGAAATGCCAGACCTTTTCATCGTCGGTAAGGTCGAGGTTTACCGTCTCGCGACGCCCGTAGGAATCCTTGGCCGGAATATTCATCACATAGGCTGCGCCGCCGGGAGGCAGCGGCCGGAACGGGATGACTTCGGCCACCGGCGCGGGTGGCGGCGGAGGCGGCGGCGGAGGCGGCGGAAGCGGAGCCGGGGTCGCACAGGCACCCAGCAGTGTCGCCGCCACTGCGACGGTCGTTATCTTCAGTCCGAAGGGATTAGCGATGCTGCGCCCCGCTTGTCTCATCGATGTTCTCTCTCGTTATCGCCGCGCGATCATACCACGCGCAGCCTTGCTCCCGAATTAAGTACGATTCGATAGTCGCCTTGGACGACAAAGCAAATGCCCGGAGCCTTGCGAAAGGCCCCGGGCATTCAGGATTTCACCGTTTGGCAGACGGATCGTGCAATCGATCCGCCGAAGCGAGTCACCTATTCCCTGTTGCCGAGCAGCTGCAGGATGAAGATGAACATGTTGATGAAGTCGAGGTACAGGTTGAGCGCGCCGAAGATCACCGCGCGGCCAGCCATCTCGGTGCCCCGGACATACTGGTATTCGTTCTTCAGGCGCTGCGTATCGTAGGCGGTGAGGCCCGCGAAGATCAGCACACCGAGCACGCTGATGACCATCGCCATCGCACCCGACTGGAACAGGAAGACGTTCAAAAGCATCGCCACGATCAGGCCGATCACGCCCATAATCAGGAAGCTGCCCCAGCCCGAAATGTCCTTCTTCGTGGTGTAGCCCCACAGCGAGAGACCGGCGAAAGCGGCAGCAGTCGAGAAGAACGCGGCGGCAACCGACTCGCCCGTGTAGATTACGAAGATCGTCGACAGCGAAAGACCGAATGTGACCGCAAAGGTCCAGAAAGCAATCTGAAGCGCAGTCTGGCTAGCCTTGCTGGCTCCGAACCACCAGAACAGCATCACCGCCAGCGGCGAGAGCTTGATGATCCAGCCGAGCATGCTCGCCTGGATACCATTCCCGTATGGGGTCTGCACGACTTCAAACGCCATTGGGAAGAACGGCGAGTTGACGAACAGCAGCGCGACGATGCCGGTCAGCAGCACGCCGGATGCCATGTAGTTGTAGATCGAGAGCATGTGCTTGCGCAGGCCCTCGTCATAAGTAACGCCGGCAACGTCGCCACCGGCGCGCGGCACCGAGCCGAAACCGGTGCGCTGTGTGTCTTTCCAATCAGACATGATGGATCCCTAGTCTCCAATAGCGGCGCGAAGAGCTGCGCCCTGTCCCGCACAATATCGGCATTTTGCGAGTCGATTTCAAGCGAAACCGGAAGCGATTTATTGACAGGGATTAACCGGTTTCAATTGCATTTCTTGCAATCAATTCAGGCGGTTCCGGCAGACAGTTCCGCACCGCGATCGCGGGTGGCGCGCAGGCACTCGACAAGCAGCGTCTTTAGCGCCCCGCCTTCGTCAAGCACGTTCATCCCTTCGCGGGTCATTCCGCCGGGGCTGGCGACGCGGTCCGCAAGCTCGCCGGGAGAGATGGTTTCGCCCGCGACAAGGCTTGATGCGCCGTCCACCATGGCGAGTGCGAGCGCTTCCGATTGATCGGGATCGAGGCCCAGTTCGGTGGCGGCGGAGGCGAGCGCATCGATAAAGCGATAGACGAAGCCCGGCCCCGATCCGGCGAGTGCAGTCACGAGATCGAACTTGGCCTCATCCTCCAGCCAGACCGCAGTGCCGAGCGCATCGAAGAATGTGAAGACGGCGTCGCGATCTCCGTCTGGCAGCCCGCTTTGGAGCAGGATGATCGGCGACTTGTTTATGCGCGAAGCGAGGTTGGGCATCACCCGGATATGCGCGCTCGCAGAAGGATACGCCTCTTTCAGCTGCGCAAGCGTGATGCCCGCGAGCAACGAATAGATCGCAACGCCTTCGCCCGTCACCGATTGCATTCCCGGCGCAAGCTTGCCGAGCTGCTGCGGTTTGAAGCCGAGCATCACCGCATCGTGCGTGCCCGGAACATCCTCGGGCGAGCGATACAGCGCCACGCCTTCGGGCGTTTCCTCCAGCATCGGATCGAGCACCGCGAACCGCGACGGATCGATCCCCGCCTTGAGCCAGCCGGCGAGCATCGCGCCGCCCATGTTGCCGCAACCGATGATGAGAAGTTGTTTGATATCTGACATGCAAATCCCCTTGTTCGGGGCTTCACATGGTTATGCCTCCCCCGCCGCGTCAACCATTGCGGCCTCCAATGCGCCTTTCGGGGTCTTGTCGCCCCACAATACGAACTGGAAAGCGGGGTAGAAACGATCGCATTCGTCGATTGCGCTTTCGACGAGCGCCTGCGCCTGGATCAGGCTGAGCATACCGTCATCGCCGAGCAGCGCGCCGTGGCGGTAAAGCAGCACATCGCCGTTCGACCAGATATCGAAATGGCCCAGCCACATCTGCTCGTTGACGAGGCTGAGCAATTCGTAAGCCTGTTGCTTCTTTTCCTTGCTCACGCGGATATCGGGCAGGCAGAGGAACTGCAGGACGTTGTCCTGGCTGCGCCAGATCGCGCGCAGCTGGTATTTCGCCCAGCTGCCCTGCACTTCACCGACCATCTCGTCGTCAGAGACGATCTCGCAATCCCAGCCGCGCGCTTCGAACAGTGCGGCGAGCATGTCGACCGGGGCGGCGTCGTCCTGCGACGAGTAATCGTTCTCGCGCGGTCTCATCGGGTGGGGGCCTGCTGGATCATCGATTGGAGGGATGCCTGCACTGCCGTGCCTTTGGCAATCCACCCTCCCCCTTGCGGCTGGGGAGAACCGGTTTCGCTTGTTCAAAGCTTGTGCACAGAAATGCGGGGATGACGCTGGCCGCCTACTTTAATTCTTTGATTTCCGTGCCTTCGGGGCTGGTGTAGCGGAACGTGTCGATGCCCTTCGCCTTCAATGCATTGATCAATTCGCGCGCTTCGGCGCGGTCCTTCACGGGTCCGGCCAGCAGCCGGTTGGCCTCGCCCCAGGGCGTCACATGCGGATCGAATTTTCCGAGCAGGTCGGGAGCGGTGCGGGCAAAACGCCGCCAGTCGAATTTCAGCGCGGAAACATCGCGACCCGTCGCTAGCTGGACCCAGATACGGCTGGGATGGACCGGCTCCGTGGGCTCGGGCTCGGGCGGAGTCTCGCGCGGAACCTCGATCGCGGCAATATCGACCGCGCCGTTACCAGCCTCGACATCAGGCAGGTCGTCTCCGCCGAGATCCGCGAAGGCATCGGCGACGCTGGCATTATCGGCAGGAGAGCTTGTCTCACCCGTGCGAGCAAGGTCGAAGCCCGGTTCGGGTGCGGCAGTGGCCTGTCTGGGCGGAGCCCCCAGGGGCTCGCCTGCGGGCTCCAACCGGCTGTCGGCGCTGCGAGCCGTGGAAGCACCCGAGGTGGCAGCACTGGTATAGGCGGCGATACGCGGATCCTCGCGACCGATATCGGCTGCTTTGGGGAAGATTCCGAGATTCGCGGCAGCGGCCTGCTGCGCCTTGGTCAGCCGCGGCATGTAGGCGAGATAGGGATTGATACGCCCAGCCAGATCTCGCGGCATCACCGCGTCGACGATCGCAGTCGCGCGGCCCTGTTCGCCCAGGATCGCAAGCCCGAAGGCACGGGTGCGGAAGGATGCGAAATCGCGCTTTTCGAGAAGCGGGCGCAGGGTTTCCTCGAAGCCCGCGCGATTGCCGGAGATCGCGTAGCTTAGCGCAAGCCGCCGCTTCGCTTCGGTATCGTTCTTGTTCAGGGCGATGGCGCGGGCATAAGCGGCCTGCGCGCTGGCGGGGTCACCCACCAGATCGAAAGCGAGACCACGGTCGCTCAGCAGGTCGCGCGCCTCGGCCCCCGCGCTTTGCGCAGCGGCGAACAGCGGCAACGCATCGGTCGGCCGGCCGGAGCGCAGAAAGGCCCGCGCCATTCCGAGCTTCACCCGCGCATTGTTGGGGGAGATGTCCTCCGCGCGACCGTAGAAACCGATCGCTGCATCGAGATCGCCCACCGAGAGCGAGGCATCGCCCGCCTCGAGCAGGGCGTCGACGCTGCGCGGGCGCCGCGCGAGCTGCATCAGCGCGCGGTTGAGACGCTGGACCTCCTTGGACGGCAGCGGCTGAACCACTTCGCGCGAAGTGGTGTCCTGCGCGGCAAGCGGAGCCGCCGCCATGACGGGCACGGCCATCGCTGGCGCGAGCAACAGCGTGCGGAAGCGGATCGGAATGGAACGTGCCGGAATCATCATTGCGGGGGTCTCAGCTAGCCCATCTTGAAATGCCTGCTAGCCCCCGCGCTCTGAACGCGAGGCGAACGGGGTCAAGCTCCGGCTGAACCGAAGCGCGGAAGAGCCGCGGGCGGGCATGCACTCCGTCCGCGAGGATTACTGGTTGTTCTGGCGTCCCAGGAAACGGGGGATGCTGAGCGCAGGCGAATCGTCGCCGTCTTCGTCATCCTCGTCGTCCGTGTCGTCGGACCCAGATCGCGAGAGGTTTGCCATGCGTTCGAACAAGGTGCTGCCCCCGCCCGATCCACCAGCGCCCGATCCACCAGCGCCCGATCCGCTTCCTGACGAGCCTGCGGTTCCTCCATCGCCAGCGTTCCCGGATCCTTCACCGCCTTCGGCAGCGCCACCCAAAAGGGTGCGGCGACGGCCGCCGCCGGTTCGCGCTTCGACCGGCTTGTCTTCTTCGGCGAGCCGGTCGGCATCGGCAAGCAGGTCGTCGCTGCCATCGGCATCATCGGCTTCGGCATAGTCGCCCGTCAGGTCGAGCGTGGAGTCGTCTTCGGCATCGCCATCGCCGGAGCCATCGCCCAACGGTGGCGCGTAAGCGCTGTCGTCGGCAGGATCTTCCAGTCCGCCGTCGCTTTCCTCGTCCAGTTCATAGGGCTCGTCCTCCTCGGCGCCCCGAAGGCCTGCGAGCGGATCGACGATCCCGTCGACGTCGTCGTCTTCCTCGCTTTCGCCCATATCGTCTCCGGCCTGCATGCCGGTCAGGTCGAAGGGCTCCGCCTCGTTCGCAGGTTCGGGAGCCTCTTCGGGCTCCGGCTCGGACTCGATCTCCGGGGCCGTGAGGGTCAGCGGCGTTTCCTCGGCGGCATCCTCGGTCTCGTCTGCGGGAGCGTCTTCTCCGCCGAGTTCGAGCACCGGGCGCTTGGGTGCACGCGCGCTCGACAACGTCACCGGAGCCGATCTTTCGGCGTGCCCCGCCGCGCCTTGTTCGATCCCGGTGGCAACCACGGATACGCGGATCTTGCCTTCGAGATCGGGATTGAATGCACTGCCCCAGATGATGTTCGCATCTTCATCGACCAGTTCGCGGATGTGGTTGGCGGCCTCGTCTACCTCGAGCAGCTTCATGTCCTCACCGCCGATGATCGAGATGATGACGCCCTTCGCGCCCTGCATGCTGACCCCGTCGAGCAGCGGATTGGCGATCGCCTGTTCGGCGGCGTCGAGCGCGCGGTTCTCGCCCTCGCCTTCCCCGGTGCCCATCATCGCCTTGCCCATCTCGCTCATCACCGAGCGGACGTCGGCGAAGTCGAGGTTGATCAGGCCGGGCATGACCATCAGGTCGGTGATCGAACGGACACCCTGCTGCAACACCTCGTCGGCGAGCATGAAGGCTTCCTTGAAGGTCGTCTCGGCCTTGGCGACGAGGAACAGGTTCTGGTTGGGAATGACGATCAGCGTATCGACATGTTCCTGAAGCTCGGCGATCCCGGCTTCGGCTGCGCGCATCCGGCGTGTGCCTTCGAACAGGAACGGCTTGGTCACGACACCGACAGTGAGCACGCCCATACGCCGCGCGGCCTCGGCGATGACCGGCGCCGCGCCGGTCCCGGTTCCGCCGCCCATGCCGGCAGCGATGAAGACCATGTTTACGCCTTCGAGCGCGTCCTCGATATCCTTGACGGTTTCCTCGGCTGCCGCCTTGCCGACTTCGGGACGTGCGCCCGCACCAAGGCCGCCGGTGATATCGGGACCGAGCTGGATGCGTTTCTCCGCCGGGCTGGTGCTCAGCGCCTGCGCATCGGTGTTGGCAACGAGGAATTCGACCCCTTCGATCTCCGCCTCGATCATGTTCGCGATGGCATTCCCGCCCGCACCACCGATCCCGATCACAGTGATGCGGGGCCGCATGTCGTCGGTTGCTGCCGGTCCGATATTGATGCTCATTTCGCTCTTCCTCTAAGCAGACGGGGCGTCCCTGTTATTTCATCCGCCTGGTCGTGCTTTTTGCTCATCTCGCTTGTGACACATACGCAACTGGCCCGTTATACCGCAGAATTCCTTATCCACAGTGGCTTATTAACCCTCATACACCACGCGTGGCCGCGTAACGAGGCCGGCATCCATCAAAAATACTCTTTCAGCGCCCGGAAAAGCCGTGTGAAGGCCAGCGAACCGGGTAACGCTCCGACGGTCCCGCGAGCCTCGCGGTAGCGGGAGCCAACGGCGCGAATGTCCACGGGATCGTCTGCGGCATAGAGACACAGGCCCGCAAGCGTCGCAAAGCCCGGCGTAGAGTGCGCTTCGGGCAGTCCGGTAAGTGCGGGAGCGCGACCGATGCGTACCGGCATCCCGAGCGCCGACTGTGCGAATTCGGCAAGTCCCGCGAGTTCCGCTCCGCCCCCGGTGAGCACGACCTGCCCCGCTCGGGGGCCCGAGAAGCCAAGCTCCTTCAGCGCTTTGCCGATCTCGGTCGTTAACGCCGAAAGCTGCTGGGTCACCACCGAAACAAGCTCCGCACGCGCAATGCGGTTCTTCTCGTCGGCGCCGCGCGCCACGGGCCCGCTGTGTTCCTCGTCCCACCCGTCATTGGGGCCGTTGACCGGGATCATTTCGCGATGGTCGGACGGGCTGGCAATGGCCGAACCGGAGACGCATTTGAGCCGCTCGGCCTGAAACCGCCTTATGCCGAAAGCCGATGCGACCGCATCGGTGATATCACCCGATCCCATCGCGATCGCGCGCAAGCCAAGCAGCATCCCGCCCGCGAAAACCGAGACGTTTGTGACATCCGATCCGATCTCGACCAACGCGACGCCGAGTTCGCGCTCCTCTTCCGACAGGCAGGCATAGCCTGAAGCGAGAGGGGCCGCGACGACGCCTTCGACTTCGAGGTGCGCGCTCTGGACCGCTTCCATCAGATTGCGAACCGGGGCGCCATCGGCGAGCATGACATGGACGTCCACCCCGAGCCGCTCGGCGTGCAGACCGCGAGGGTTCGCGACGCCGTGTGCGCCATCGAGCGTGTAATGCGCCGGCTGAGCGTGAAGCACGGTGCGCCCATCCGGCTGGATCATGTCCCGCGCTGCGATCAGCAGATGCTCGATATCGTCTTCCTCGATCCGGCGCCCGCCGATATCGATTTCAACCTTGGTCACCCGGCTTTTCAGCCCCGCCCCAGCGCAGGCGATCCACACGCTCTGGACGCTTTGTCCGGCGTTCTTCTCGGCCCGTTCGACCGCATCGCGGATCGCGTAAGTCGCCGCCTTCATGTCGGTAACGTAGCCGCGCTTGACCCCGGCACTGGCGCGGTGCCCGGAACCCAGCACCATCAGGTCGCCGTTCTCGGTCTCGCCCATAATCATGGCCGAGATCCGGAAACTGCCGATATTGACCGCGCCGAAGACCTTGGACAGACGCGCTTTCGACGCTGCGGCTTTGCTCGCCATTACGGTGCATTCTCCGCCAATGTCTGGACCGCATCCGCGCGGCCCGGCACACGCATGTAGATGCGCGGCGGATCGCGCATGTCGAAACTCGCGACCTTGCCGCCGATCAGGCGGTTCTGCCCGTCCATCCGGGCGAACTTGACCAGCGCCGATGCTGCCTCGTCCTCGCCTTCGGGCAGCGCGAGCACCTGATCGGTCTTGAAAGTGAGATTCCAGCGACGATTGCCGATCCACTCCGCAGCGACCACTTGCGGCTGGAGTGCCGGGGCAGCGGCGAGCAGCCGGTCGAGCTGGGCGACCTGTTTGGCCGAACCCGGACCGGAAATGCGCAGCATCCCCTCCGCCTTCTCGGGCGCGATCGGCGAGAGCTCATGCCCCTCGGCATCTATCAGGACGAGCCGGTCGGGCTTGGCGAGCACCGCGTGCGGTTCGCGCTCGACGATGTCGATGGCGAGCGTTTCGGGCAATTGCACCGAAACCCGCGCATCCTTGACCCACGGCAGTTCCATCAGCTCGGCGCGCAGCGCCTCGATATCGACCTGCGGCATCGGCTGATCGCGCTGCGCCAGTGCGCGGGCGTAGATTTCACGCTCGTCCATCCGCTCCGTGCCGGTGACACGGACATGCTTGACCTCGAACCCGGCGTCGGATGCCATCGCCGCAACCTGTTGCTGCGCCATCGCGGGGACGCCGGCGAGGTTGGCGATGACCCAGGCGAGCGCCACCGCTCCGCCGATGATCACCGCGAGCCAGATGCGGCTCCACTGTTCCTCGGTGAAGGGCAGCACGCCCATCGCGCTGTCGACGAGGCTGCCGGTCTTCGCTTTCGCGCGGCGCGCTCCTGCGGCGCGGCCCTGCGACTTGGCGGCGCGGCGTACGCCTTTGCTTCCCGAACGTTTGATCCTAGCCATCGGCGCCTCCATTCGCAGCGTGCACCCGAAGCGCCTCGCGCACGATCATCTCGCACAGATCGGGATAGTCGATCCCGGCATGTTTGGCCTGTTCGGGCACGAGGCTCAGCGGCGTCATGCCCGGCTGGGTGTTCGTCTCGAGTACGAACAGCCCCTCTTCGCCCGCCTCGTCGTCCCAGCGGAAATCGGTGCGGCTGGTGCCGTGGCAGCCGAGCAGCTTGTGCGCGCGGATCGCATAGTCCTCGCACAGCGCGGCAATCGCGGGCGGGATCTGCGCCGGGCAGACATGCTGGGTGCGGCCTTCGGTATACTTGTGCTCGAAATCGTAGAAGCCGTTATCGATGATGAGCTCGGTCACGCCGAGCGCTTTCGGACCATCGGGGCCGTCGATCACCGCCGTGGTCAGTTCGCGGCCCTTGATAAATGGCTCGGCGAGCAATTCCGGGAATTCTTGCCACGGCCCTGCGGCGTCGCGCGCGATCGGATTACCGACATTGCTGTCCTCGGTCACGATTGCGACGCCGACCGACGAGCCTTCATTGACCGGCTTGAGCACATAGGGGCGCGGCAGCGGATCGCGCTCGAAGAGTTCCTCCGACTTGACGATCCGGCCACCCGGCATGGGGATGCCATGGGGTATCAGCGCCTGCTTGGTCAGCTGCTTGTCGATCGCGATCACCGACGTCGCGACGCCCGAGTGCGTGTAGGGGATACCCATCAGTTCGAGCATGCCCTGAACCGTCCCGTCTTCGCCCGGGACGCCATGGAGCGCGTTGAACACGACATCGGGCGCAGCCTCGGCGATGCGCGCTGCGACGTCGCGGCCCATGTCGATCTGGGTGACCCGGTGGCCCTTACTCTCGAGTGCATCGGCAACACCGTGTCCGGACATGAGCGATACCTCGCGCTCGTTGGCCCAGCCACCCATCAGCACCGCGATGTGGTGTGTGTCGCTCACGCCAAAGTCCTCATGGGCGCCCCACCCTTTTGATCTCCCAATCGAGCATCACGCCGGAATGCTCGTAGACCTTGCGGCGCACCAGTTCGCCCAGTTCCTCGATATCGGCGCTGGTGGCGTTATCGGCGTTGATGAGGAAGTTGGTGTGCTTTTCGCTCACCATCGCGCCGCCGTGTTTCATGCCGCGGCATCCGGCTTCGTCGACCAGTTGCCACGCCTTCATGCCTTCGGGGTTCTTGAAGGTCGATCCGCCGGTCTTGGTCCGAAGCGGCTGCGATTCCTCGCGGGCCTTGGCGATCCGGTCCATTTCCGCGCCAATCGCTGCGGGGTCGCCGGGCGTGCCCTTGAACCGCGCCGAAACGACGATCGCACCATCCGGCAGGACCGAATGGCGGTAGGAGTATTGCAGATCCGCCAGCGGCAGGGTGACCCAGCTCCCATCGGGAAGGATCACCTCGCAATCGACAAGGATGTCGCTCACTTCGCGGTTGTAGGCGCCGCCATTCATCTTGACGAAGCCGCCGACCGTGCCGGGAATGCCGCGCAGGAATTCGAGCCCGGCGATACCGGCATCGCGCGCAGTCGATGCCACGAGAATTCCGCTTGCAGCACCACCGCAGGTGAGGGTGCAGTCGTCGGTCACCTCCACTTTGGCGAAGGGTTTGCCGAGCCTGATCACCACTCCGGGGATACCGCCATCGCGAATGATGAGGTTCGATCCGAGGCCCAGCGCCATGACCGGCAACTGACCTTCGAGCCGGTCCATGAACAGCTTCAGATCCTGGATATCGGCGGGCTCGAACAGCCAGTCCGCCTCGCCGCCGGTCTTGAACCACACCATCTTGGCGAGCGGCGCCTTGCAGGTGAGGTTGCCGCGAATCCCTTCGATCGGCACGGGCGCATCGACCGCCCCTTCGACCGCGCAGGTCGGGGCGGAGCCGTCATCCATGTCGAACCAGTCGTCGGGCTGCACCATGTCGCTCATGCGCCCCGTCTTGAGTCAATCGCTCGGGCGAGACCAGCGGCCCAGCGGGTGATATCCCCCGCGCCGAGGCACACGATAATGTCCCCGGGTGCGATTTCTCCGGCAAGTGTGGCCGCAAGGTCATCCTCGCCCGCGACCGTGGCGGCGGCGCGGTGCCCGCGCGACTTGAGCCCGTCGACCAGCGCTTGTGCGTCGATACCGGGGATCGGGTCTTCGCCCGCTTCGTAGACCGGCGTGACATAGACGATGTCCGCATCATTGAAGCAGGTCTGGAAGTCTTCCATCAGATCATTGAGACGCGAATAACGGTGCGGCTGCGCGACCGCGATAACGCGGCCCCCGGTGTCGTTGGCCTGCACGGCCTCACGCGCGGCACCAAGCACCGCGCGGATTTCGACCGGGTGGTGCGCGTAATCGTCGATTACGTGAACTTTGGCACCCCCGACCTCGACCGAGCCGACCTTGGTGAAACGCCTGCGGACTCCGCTGAAACTGCCGAAGCCTTCGCGGATCACGTCGTCAGAACACCCCATCTCGATCGCAACCGCGATCGCGGCGAGCGCGTTCTGGACGTTGTGGCGCCCGGGCATCGGCAGGTGCACGCCTTCGATCCGGCGGTCCTCCGCACCGCGCTGGCGCACGATCACATCGAAGGTGTTGCCGCCGTCCTCCGGGCGGATATTGACCCCGCAGATATCGGCCTGGAGCGAGAAGCCGTAGGTCACGACCTTGCGATCGCGCACCTGCCCGATCACCGCCTGCACTTCGGGATGGTCGACGCACAAAATCGCCGCGCCGTAAAACGGGACGTTGTGAATGAACTCTACAAAGGCGCGCTTCACGCCGTCGAAATCGCCATAATGGTCGAGATGCTCGGGATCGATATTGGTGACCACCGCAATGGTGCCATCGAGACGCAGGAAGCTGCCGTCGCTCTCGTCGGCTTCGACCACCATCCAGTCGCTGTCGCCGAGCCGCGCGTTCGAGCCATATTGCTCGATGATGCCGCCATTGATGACGGTGGGATCGACGTTACCCGCATCGAGCAGCGCGGCGATCATGCTGGTCGTCGTCGTCTTGCCGTGCGTTCCCGCAACCGCGACGGTCGATTTCAAACGCATCAATTCGGCCAGCATCTCGGCGCGGCGCACCACCGGGATGCGGTTCTCGAGCGCGGCGACGACTTCGGGATTGGTCCGGCGCACCGCCGTCGAGGTAACGACCACAGCGGCGCCCTCGACGTTCTCTTTGGCGTGACCGATGGCGATCTTGACCCCGCGCGAGCGCAGTCGCTCCACCACCGGGCTTTCCTTGATGTCGCTGCCCTGCACCGAATAACCGAGGTTATCCATCACCTCGGCGATGCCGGACATGCCGATGCCGCCGATGCCGACGAAATGGATCGTGCCTATGTCGGTCCCGACGCCCTTCACGCAGCGACGTCCTCGGTTTTGTCGCGGGTCGCAGTCTGGGTCCGATTGGCCTTTTGCGCCGCGCGCGGATTGGTCTCTGTGACACGGACGATGTCCATCAGGTCGATCCCGGCCATGCTTTCGACCAGATCGGCGAGATCCTTCGCAGCCTTGGGCCGACCGCAGTTCCACGCGCCATGCGCTGCATTGGCAAGGCTCGCCGGGTTTTGCGCCATGGCCTGTATCTGCTTGGCGAGCTCCTTGGGCTGGAATTTCTCCTGCCGGATCATCCGCGCCCCGCCCGCTTTGACGATTTCGCGAGTGTTGACGGCTTGGTGGTCGTCGGTCGCGATCGGCAGCGGGATCAGGATCGCGGGGCGACCGACGGCGGTCAGTTCGGCGATGGTGGAGGCTCCTGCGCGCCCGATAAACAGGTGCGCATCGGCGAGCCGTTCGTTCATATCCTCGAAATAGGTGCCCAGTTCGGCCGGGATATCGTGGCTGGCGTAGCGCTCGCGCACACGGTCTACGTCCTCGCTGCGGCACTGCTGGGTGACCTGCAGGCGTGCGCGCAGTCCGTCGGGAAGCATGGAAAGACCGTCGGGCACGACATCGGACAGGACGCTTGCTCCTTGACTGCCGCCAGTAACGAGCACCCGGAGCAGGCCGTCTTCTGTGAACGGAGGAAAATCCTCGTCGCGCAGCGCCAGAACCTCCTCGCGCACCGGATTGCCGACAAGATGGACCTTGTCGCTCAACTTGGGTTTAAGTCGCTCGACCTGCGGATAGGAGGTTGCGATCGCATCCACCCGCCCCGCGAGCAGGCGGTTCACCCGGCCCAGCACCGCGTTCTGTTCGTGAACCACGCTCGGGATACCGGCGGAGGTTGCAGCCAACAGAGCCGGCAGCGCGGGATAGCCGCCGAAGCCGACAACGGCACTCGGCTCGAAGCTCTCGAATAGCCGCAATGCCATGTTGCGACCTTCCATCACCGAACGCAGACCGCGGATCCACTTCAACGGGTTCTTGCCGAACCGACCGGCGGGCAGGATGTGGGCCGTCAGGCCGTCGGGTTTGCCCGGAATGTTCGCTCCGCGCGCATCGGTGATCAGCGCGACGTGATGTCCACGCGCCAGCAACTCCGTAGCCAGAGCGAATGCCGGGATCAGATGTCCCCCGGTGCCCCCTGCGGCTAGCACGAAATGCCGGCTCGCTCCGGTTCTCGGCTGGTTCGTCATGTGCGCTCCTCCCTGCTCTCGTTTCTCGGGCGCTCGAAAAGGTCTCTCAGCCCGGAGCTTTCGCGTTCGAGGAACGGGTTGCGCCGGGTGATGGCAAGCAGCAGCCCCACCGTGAAGCACACCGCCAGCGTCGACGATCCGCCATAGCTGATCAGCGGGAGGGTCATCCCCTTCGACGGGAACAGCTGCAGGTTCACCAGGATGTTGATGAACGCCTGTCCCCCGATCTGGGTGACAAGGCCCGCCCCTGCAAGCAGCGCGAACAGATTGTCTTCATCGACCAGCCGCATCAGCGCCTTGCCGATGATCGCCAGATAGAGCAGCACGATTAGCCCGCACATTAACAGCCCGAACTCCTCGCCGATGACCGAGAAGATGTAGTCGGTGTGCGGCTCGGGCAGGTTCATCTTGCGGATGCCGAGCCACAGGCCGCTACCGGTCCAGCCGCCTGCCAGAAGCGTGCGCTGGGCAAGGTCGACCTGGTCGAAGGCGGTTCCGCCGCCGAAAAAGCTGTCGATCCGGTAGCGGGCGTTGTCATAGAGGAAATAGGTCGCGGTCAGCGCCACCAGCCCGCCTCCGATGAGCGCGCCGATACGCTGGATCGAGACCCCGGCAAGCAGCACGAGGACGAACCATATGCCTCCGAACAGGATCGTCGCGCCAAGGTTGGGCTGAAGCATCAGCAGGCCCGCAATCAACGCCATGATCGCGGTTACGAACGTCAGGACTGGCAGGTTCTGGTCGCGCAGTTTCCAGCTGAGTATCCATGCAAGCACGATGGCGAACCCGGGCTTGAGGAATTCGGACGGCTGGAGTGACATGCCGAATTCGAGCCACCGCCGCGCTCCGTTCTTTTCAACCCCGATCACGGGCACGAGAAACAACAGCAACAGGAAGCCGGCGAAGGCAAGGATGCCGAGGCGGCGCGCACTGTCACGGTCGAGCATCGAGACACCGAGCATCCCGACGATACCGAGCGCCTGGAACATGATGTGCTGGCGCAAGTAGTGGAATTCGGCGACCTCGATCCCGCGGCGATCAAGCTGTTCCGATGCTGCGGGAGCCGCCGCTGCGACAGCGACCGTCCCCAGCGCCATCAGCAACAGGATCAGGAACAGCATCCCCTTGTCGAGCTCGCGCCACCAGATGCGCAGGTGGTCGCGATATTTGCGCCCCGCAATCGCAGGTGACTGCATCGAACGACCGCCGCGCGAGGGGACATAGGCTCCTGTCCCGCTCATGCGGCTGGGTCCTTCGCAAATTCTGACGGAAATGAATCATCGGGCGCGCATTCGGGCGTGTCGGTCATAACCCCGACGAGCTGGCGGAAATGCTCTCCGCGCTTTTCGTAGTCGCGGAACTGGTCGAAGCTGGCACAGGCAGGCGAGAACAGCACTACGTCGCCCGGCTGTGCGGCCTCGCGCGAACGGCTCACCGCTTCGCTAACCAGCTCGCACCGCTCGACCTTGGGGATGCGTCCTTCGAGCAGTTCGGCGAAGCGCGGCCCCGCTTCGCCCACCGTGTAGGCGGCAGCGACATTGTCGAGATAAGCTGCGCATTCGCCGAGACCGTCTTCTTTGGCGAGGCCGCCGACGATCCAGTGCACACGGCGCGCTCCGTCGCGGATATCCTGAGCGGGCGGAAAGGCGGCTAGCGCGGGTGCGGTCGAGGCGGGGTTTGTCGCTTTGCTGTCGTTGATGAACAGCACGCCTTCATCCTCGCACACCAGCTCCATCCGGTGCGGGAGGTTGCGAAAACGCGGTAGCGCGTGACGCCATTGCGCCTCGGTGATGCCGAATTCTTCGACCAACGCGACTGCGACCGCGACGTTCTCGAGATTGTGCGGTCCCTGCAGGCTCGGCCATTCGCCCTGCATCGGCGCGAACCGTTCGAGATCGGCGGCGACCGCGCGCCCGATCGGGCGACGCTGTTGCTCGGCTTGCATGATCGCGCCCGCAGCTCCCGTGGTCGATCCGAACACCGCGAACTGGTCTGTGCCCTGCATTGCGAACAGGCGGCCCTTGGAAAAGGCGTATCCCTCGAAACCGTCATAGCGGTCGAGATGGTCGGGAGTGATATTGGTCAGCGCTGCCGCCTCGCAGGCGAGCGAACGCGTCAGGTCGATCTGGTAGCTCGACAGCTCGAGCACATAGACCCCGACGCCGTTGTCGTTCGGCTCGAGCGGTTCGCGCGACAGGATCGGTTCGCCGATATTGCCGCCCATGACCGAAGGGATACCAGCCATCGACAGGATATGGTGGACCAGCGCGGTGGTGGTCGACTTGCCGTTGGTGCCG
Source organism: Erythrobacter sp. GH1-10 (assembly GCF_045363165.1). NCBI lineage: Bacteria > Pseudomonadati > Pseudomonadota > Alphaproteobacteria > Sphingomonadales > Erythrobacteraceae > Erythrobacter > Erythrobacter sp. GH1-10. Next base: position 2,557,649 of record NZ_JBJFLP010000001.1, read on the forward strand.
GTGATGCCGATCACGCGGTGTTCGTGGAGATCGCCGCGGGCGAGCGCGAACAGTTCGATGTCGCCGATCACCGGCACGCCGAACTTGTCTGCATGCGGCTTGATCGGGTGGGTGTTGAGCGGCACGCCGGGCGAAACCACGACACCATCGAACCCGCTGAGGTCGGTCGCGAGCGGATCGGCGATTTCGCAGCGTCCTTCAAACGGCTCGCGCGCGACGTCCTGCCGGTCCCATGCCGTGACCTGCGCTCCGCTGGCAAGCAACGCGTCGACCGCCGCCGCGCCGGAGCGCGCGAGGCCGAGGACGGCGTAGCGTTTTCCGGCAAAGGCAGGGGATGTGATCACAGCAGCGTCGTTTACCTCAGCTTGAGCGTGGCCAGGCCCATCAGCGCGAGCACGATCGAGATGATCCAGAACCGGATCACGACCTTGCTTTCGCTCCAGCCGAGCTGTTCGAAATGGTGGTGGATCGGCGCCATGCGGAACACCCGCTTGCCGGTCCGCTTGAACCAGAAGACCTGGATGATGACCGAGACCGCCTCGAGCACGAACAGCCCGCCGACGATGGCGAGCACGACCTCATGATGGCTGGCAACGGCGATCGCACCCAGCGCTCCGCCGAGCGCCAGCGATCCGGTGTCGCCCATGAACACCGCTGCGGGCGGCGCGTTGAACCACAGGAAGGCGAGCCCCGCCCCCATGATCGCGGCGGAAAAGATCGCGAGCTCGCCCGCACCTTCGACATACGGAATACCGAGATACTCGGTGAAGTCGGTACGCCCGACCAGATAGGCGATGATCGCGAATGTCCCGGCGGCGATGATGACCGGCATGATTGCAAGGCCATCCAGCCCGTCGGTGAGGTTCACCGCATTTCCGGCGCCGACGATGACGAAGGCCGCGAACACGTAATAGGCCGGGCCCAGAGGGATCACCCGGTCGGAGAAGAAAGGAACATAGAGATCGGTGCTGATCTGGCTGACGATCAGGTAGGATGCGACGCCGGCAACGGCGAATTCGGCCAGAAGCCTGACTCGTCCGGAAAGCCCTGCGTGACTGTTCTTGGAAACCTTGTCGTAATCGTCGAGAAATCCGATGATCCCGAAGCCGATCGTCACCGCGAGGCAGGCCCAGACGAACGGGCTCTTCAGGTCCATCCAAAGCAGCAGCGCGATCGTCAGGGAAACGAGGATCATCAGCCCGCCCATCGTCGGGGTGCCGCGCTTGGCGAGATGCGATTGCGGCCCGTCCTCGCGGATCGGCTGGCCTTTGCCCTGCCGCACGCGAAGCATGTTGATGAACCGGGGCCCGATAATGAGGCCGATGACGAGCGCGGTCATCAGCGTCGCGCCGAAGCGGAACGTCTGGTACCGAATCAGGTTCAGTATGCCTTCGAAGCCCAGCCATTCGGCGAGTAGGTAGAGCATTCAGATCCCTCGCCCCCGCCTTACCCCGGGGCGCTCGTAAAGTGTTTCACCAGCCTGCCGAGGCCGACTGAATTGGAGCCCTTCACGAGCACAGCATCGCCGTGGGTGAGACCGAACGCTTCGAGCGCCTCAATCGCTTCGTCAGGACCTTCGCAATGGGCGAAGCCGGGGCGAATGCCAAGCGAATTGCTTCGTGGTTTCCCCAGTTCCCCCGCCAGGACGCGCATCTCGTCGCCAACGAGGATCACGTGGTCGATTTTCGCCTCGGCGATCGGTTCGGCGAGCTGGCGGTGAAAGTCGTAGGCGAAATCGCCCAATTCCTTCATGCTGCCGAGCACGGCCACCCTCCGATGTGCCGGCGTCTGACCGAGCTGGCGCAGCGTCGCACGCATGCTCGCCGGATTGGCATTGTAGCTTTCATCCACAAGCAATGCCTTGCCGCCCGCCACCGCTATATCGAACCGCGCGCCGCGTCCTTTGAGCCCGCCCATTTCGGCAAGCGCGAGGCCCGCCGAAGCCAGATCCCCGCCAGCCGCGCGAACCGCCGCCATGACGCCAAGCGAATTGGCGATCCAGTGTTCGCCCGGCTCGGCGACCGAATAGCACACCCGCGCGTCGCCGAGATCGGCTGTCACGAGCGAACCGCCATTGGCGCTCGGGATCGCATCGAGCAGCCGCACATCGGCATCGGCGCTGCGTCCGAAGGTGACGATCTTTACGCCGAGCTTGCGAGCGTGTTCGATCATGCGCGGCGCATACTCGCTGTCCGCCGGGATCACCGCCGTGCCGCCTTCGACCAGGCCGGTGAAAATCTGCGACTTCTCGTCGGCAATCGCCTCCATGCTTCCGAGGTTCTCGATGTGAGCGGGCGCGATGGTGGTGATAAGCGCAACATGCGGGCGCACGTGGTCGGCCAGCGGGGCAATCTCGCCCGCATGGTTCATTCCCATTTCGAATACGCCGAATTTCGCGCGCGCGGGAAGCCGGGCGAGGCTGAGCGGCACGCCGACATGGTTGTTGTAGCTGCGTACGCTGCGATGCGCTGCGCCGCGGCTTGCGCGGTCGAGGCTCGCGAAAATCGCTTCCTTGACCCCGGTCTTGCCGACCGAACCGGTGACCGCGATACGCCTGGCCGGACTGCGGTCGCGCGCGGCATGGGCGAGCGCGTGCAGCGCTTCGGTGGTGTCCTTGACCAGTACATGCGGGAAATCGACCGGGCGATCGACGATCGCCGCTACCGCGCCCTTGGCGAAGGCGGCGGGGATGAATTTGTGACCGTCCATCGCCTCCCCGATCAAAGCGACGAAGACGTCGCCCGGGCGCACATCGCGGCTGTCCATCTCGATCCCCGAGGCCTGGAAGGCATGGCTGGCGGTGCCGCCGGTCGCGGCCTCGATGGCCGCTGAATCCCACAGCGCAAGCGGGAGGTTGTCGCGCGGATCGACCGGCCAGGCACGAAGCAGGGCGTGCGCGGCGCTCATGCCGAAACCTCTGCTGCGCATTCGCGTGCGACCTGAACGTCATTGAACGGCAATACCCGCATAGCTTCTCCCGACCCGATTATCTGGCCCTCTTCGTGGCCCTTTCCTGCGACAAGGACGATATCGTGCGCCCCCGCCTGCCCGATTGCTTCCGCGATGGCTTCCCGTCGCCCGCCGATTTCAACAGCATTGTCGCCTGCGCCCGAGAGAACCTCCGCACGGATGGCCTCCGGGTCTTCTCCACGCGGATTGTCGTCGGTGACGATCACCACGTCCGCAGCCGCCGAAGCGACTGCGCCCATCGGCGCGCGCTTTCCAGTGTCGCGATCACCACCCGCACCGAAAACGACGATAAGCCGACCGCCTTTGTCTTCTTCGACATGCGGGCGCAGGGCATGGATAGCAGCTTCGAGCGCGTCGGGTGTGTGTGCGTAATCGACATAGACCGGCGCGCCGCTGGCGGTGATGACCGCGCGTTCGAGCCTCCCGCGCACCGGCTGCAAACGTCCGAGCGCGTCGAATACCTGCGCGGTGTCGGCCCCGGTCGCCAGCGCGAGCCCTCCCGCCACCAGCGCGTTCGCCGCCTGGTACTCTCCGATCAGGAGCAACTTGACGGTTCGCGCCTGACCTTCGTGTTCGACAGTCAGCGTCTGACCGAGCTGGGTCGCCTCGCGGGCGGCGAGGCGGAGGAAAGCACCTCGCTCGCCCACTGTGAGCACGCGCAAATTGTGGGATGTCGCATGCTCCACGGCGCGGCGGGTCCACTCGCTATCGTCCCCGCCGCAATAGATGATGGCCGGTGCACCCTCGCTCACGACTTCGTCGAAAAGGCGCATCTTGGCCGCGAAATACTCCTCCATCGTGCCATGGTAATCGAGGTGGTCGCGGCTGAAATTGGTGAAGGCGCACGCTGCCACCGGCAATCCTTCGTTGCGGAATTGCGAAAGGCCGTGGCTCGAAGCCTCATAGGCGACATGGGTCACGCCTTCGCGCGCCAGTCCGCTCATGTTGGAAAGGAAGGTGACGATGTCGGGTGTGGTCAGACCGGTGGAGACGCTGCCGTCGGGCGTGGTCACGCCGAGCGTGCCGATGCTCGCGGCGCGCTCACCGCACATGCGCCAGATCTGGCGCGTCATTTCGACCGTCGAGGTCTTGCCGTTGGTCCCCGTCACCGCGACCACGGTTGCGGGCACGGGAGTGAAGAACTGTGCGGCGAGATTGGCGAAAGTCCTGCGCGGCTCCTCGGAGGCGACATGGATCGCGCCTTCGACCTTGACGCCAGGCCGGGCGACCACCGCGACCGCGCCGGCTTCGACAGCGGCTGGGATGAAATCCTCGGCATTGAACTTCGCACCCTGGAAGGCGCCGAACACCGTTCCGGGCGCGACCTTGCGATGATCGATCGCGAACCCGGTCACCGTCGCGTCGCCGGACTCGATACCGGCGATCCCCGCCTGTTCGATCAGCCTAGCGAGCCTCATTTCGATTTCTCGACGAGATAGCGCAGGTCGGAAATATCGACATCGCGATTGGCGTCGGGGCGCACGCCGAGCATCGGCCCGATCCGCGGCACGAGCCGTCCGACGACCGGTGCTGCGTTGAACGCCGCAGTCCGCTGGAACGAGCTTGCCATCGTTCCGCGCGGTTCGTCGATCATCGCGACGATCACGTAGCGTGGACGGTCCATCGGGAAGGCCGCGGCGAAGGTCGAGATGATCTTGCGTTCGGAATAGCCGCCCTTGCCCGGCTTTTCCGCCGATCCCGTCTTGCCGCCGACACGGTATCCGGGGGCATCGGCGCTGCGTCCGGTGCCATAGAGCGAGATCATCCGCAGCATCTGCCGCATGCGCGAGGAAGTCGACGCCTTGAACACGCGTTTGCCGCGCGGGACATCCGCGGGATCGAGCTTGTGCAGGGTCGCCGGGCGCCAGATCCCGCCATTGACCATCGCGGCATAGGCGTTGGCGAGGTGCAGCGGCGTCACGGCGAGCGAGTGTCCGTAGCCGATCACCATGTTGGTATGGCGATTTTCCGGGTTCTGCGGCCACAGGGGCTTGCCACGCGCGGGCAGTTCGATTTGCGGACGGCTGTCCATGTTGAGATCGACCAGCATTTGCTGGAGTCGTTTCGAGCCAAGCTCGTCGACGACCCGCGCGGTGACGGTGTTCGAGGAATAGACCAGCGCCTGCGGCACGTTGAGCACGTCGCCCTTGGGCTTGAGATCGCGAATGGTGCGGTTGCCGACGGTCACCGGTCGCGCATCCCAGTTCCGGCCGAGGTCGCGCACGACTCCGGCGTCGATCGCGGCGGCGACGGTCAGCGGTTTGAAGGTAGAACCGAGCTCGTACAGCCCGTTGGTCGCACGGTTGAAGACGTTGGGCGCGCCGCTTGCCCCGACCACGTTCGGGTCGAATTCGGGCAGCGATGCCATTGCCATGACCTCGCCGGTGTCGACATCGAGAACCACGCCTGCCGCGCCGATCGCATTGGTCGATAGCATGCCCCGCCGAAGCTCGTCCTCGAGCGCGCCCTGCACCCGCACGTCGATCGACAGCGCGACAGGTTCGCCGCGCAGGTCCGGATCGGCGAGCCGTTCTTCGAGCACCTGTTCCATGCCGAGCCTGCCACCCTCGCCCTCGACCGTGTAGCCAAGAATGTGCGCCGCGAGCGACCCTTGCGGATAGTGCCGGTCGGTTTCCTGCGGGAACTGGAGAGCGATCTCGCCCAGCTCGAACACCCGGTTCGCTTCTTCGGGCAGCACGCGGCGGCGCAGGTATCCCGCCTTGCCCGTCGCGAGCCGCTGCGTGATCTCGGTTTCGTCGAGGTCGGGGAATATCGCCTTCAACGCCCCCGAGATCTCTTGCGGGCTGCGAACCAGCGGCGATCCGCCGTCGCCCATCGCATCGGGATCATACCACAACGCATAGGCCGGGAAAGCGCGCGCAAGCGGCGTCCCGTGACGATCGGTGATTTCACCCCTCGGTGGCAGCAATTGCTCGGTGAGGCTCGATTGGTTCGGGGCGGATCCGGCAAATCCCAACCACGCGATCCGGCCGAGTGCGGCGAGCGCGACGAGCGCAAAGATGCAGGCAATCAGCAGCACGCGCTGGCGTGCGGTCAGGACCGTCTGGAAGCGCAGTTGCACCAATTGGCCCCGGCCCGCCGGGATGGCCGGACCGGGCGAAGGTGTCTGACGCGCCGGTCGCGGATCGCGGTCAAGGAAGGCGCTCTCGCCGAATTGCAGCCCCAGCCCAGGGCTGTAGGCGTTCATTCGCGACCTCGTGCGGCTTCGGCGGCGAGACGTGAGGCGGCGTCGCCGGTCTGGGCATTGGCTGCGCGGATAGGCGAAGCTTCGATCAGGAAGTCGCCGAAGGCATCGGCGAACACCGCGCCGGCGTCGGCCTCTTCGCCGAGTGCGGCAAGCGTGATCGCCTCCCCGGTGATCGGCGAGACCATTTCGCGATCGGACGGCACTGGCTCGCTAGTATCGGCGCGGGCGACGCGGATCGGGCTCGGCGCACCGGGACCGAGCGGCTGGCCGAGAGCGGCAAGCTGGCGCTCGCCTTCGAGATACTGGTCCGCGCGCGGCGCCTCGAAGCCGAACTCGACCGCGTTCCAATTGGCCAGTTGGCGCTGGCTGGCGCGGGTTTCGAATTCGGTTTCAAGCAGCTTGTTATGGCGCTCGAGCGAGACGATCTTTCGCTCGGCAAGCAGCACTTCGCTCTTCACCGCATGGACGCGCAGGCTCAGCACGACGAACAGGCCGACACAGACCGCAAGCACCGCCATCCAGCCGAGCGAACGCATTTGCGAAGTGGTCATCATGCTGCTTGCTCCCTTGCTGGTACTGCCGTGCGGATGGCGTGGCGCAGCGTCGAGGATCGCGCGCGCGGATTGCGGGCGATTTCGGCCTCTGACGGGCGGATCGCCTTGGAAACTTTGGTGAAAACCGGCTCGGGACCGGGCACTTCGCCCGGCAGGTGCCGCGACACCGCGCGACCCGCCCCGCTCGCTTCCTTGAAGAAGCGTTTGACGATGCGGTCCTCGAGGCTGTGGAAGCTGACCACGGCGAGCACGCCGCCTTCCTTCAGCAGCGCTTCTGCAGCGTTCAGCCCCGCCTTGAGCTCGCCAAGCTCGTCGTTGACGTGGATACGCACCGCCTGGAAGGTGCGGGTCGCGGGGTCCTTCTTGTCGTGCGGCTTGTGGCCGAGCGCCTTGCGCACCACGCGAGCGAGTTCGCCGGTGGTCTCGAGCGGGCGCGCATTCACTATCGCGCGGGCGACGCGGCGCGACTGGCGCTCTTCACCATATTGGTAGAGCACGTCGGCGATCGCGGCTTCGTCGGCGGTGTTGAGAAAGTCCGCCGCGCTTTCGCCGCTCTGGCTCATGCGCATGTCGAGCGGGCCATCTGCCGAGAATGCAAACCCGCGCTCGCTCTGGTCGAGCTGCATCGAGGAAACACCGATATCCATCACGACCGCATCGACCTGCGGGACGCCGATGCGCAGCAGTTCCTCGCGCATGCTTGCGAAGCGTTCCTGGTGAAGCGACAGGCGGCCCTCATATTCGGAGACCATCGCCTGCCCCTCGCGGATCGCATTGGGATCGCGGTCGAAAGCATAGACGCGCGCACCCGCATCAAGCAGCGCGCGGGTGTAGCCGCCCGCGCCGAAAGTCGCATCGACGATATCCATTCCCTTGCGCGGCTTGATCGCGGCGATCACTTCATCGAGCAGGACGGGAATATGGGGCTGGGTCATTTCTTCGCCCCCTTCCCTTTGGCCTTGGCCTGCAGATCGCCGATCAGCTTGTCGCACGCCGCCTTCGCGCCGCGCCAGCTGTCGTCCATCCGCGCCAGTTCTTCGGGATTCCAGATGAAGAAGAAATCGCCCGCGCCCTGGAAATAGAGCCCGTCGCCGACCTTGCCGAGATCGCGCAGGTGATCGGGCATGACGAAGCGTCCGCTGTCGTCGAAGGGCAGTTGCTCGAACCCGAAGAGCTGCTGCGCACGCACATCGCGGTCGAAGTCGCCGATCCCGAGACGGATCGCGCGTTCTTCCTCGTCATCGAGCTTCTTGTGAAGCTTTTCGATGCGCGAGAGACCGAAACCGATGAGGCAATCGAACTTGTCGTGGGAGGCAAGACACAGCGTCTTGGACCCGTCGGAGCTTTCCTTGACGGCTTTGCGGAACGCCGGAGGCAGGACGAAACGACCCTTATCGCCCGCGGGCGAATAGGCCTGTCCACTGTATCCTCCAAAGGCAGTCACGCGCCTCGATCCCCTCAATTCCCCGAACGGGGTGTTCCCCGGCCAAAAACCTCCTGAATGGCCTTCTCCTCAGACACGCCTTTCTCGCCGCCACCCTCGCGCAAGTGGGGGCAGCGCGCCTCCCCATGCGGGCGACGCGAGACAAACCGGCATGTTTGATGGAACCCGGTAATATCGGGGATAGGAGCGGGATGGAAGGGGTTTTTGCGGGATTTCTAGGGATTACATGGTAAATAATTGATTTATTGTATGTTTACCATCCCATGCGCCATCGTTAGCACGATTTGGCCCCACCGAGAATCCCCCAAAGACCCACATTAATGGGCTGAAATCGCGCCGAATCCCCGAGATTCCCGCGCCGAGTCCCTTGGAGTCGCTCGCACTTCCCGCGATTTCCCCGATTGGTTATCAGGGGAAAGCAAATCGAAGCAGTTGCCCCAGCTGCGTATCCCCTGATGGCGGCCGAATGGTTGGCTCAACCAAAACCTCGAAGACTGTAGCATCCGCCATCAGCGTAACGTGTCCCGCGCCTACCTTGCATTGGGCGACAATATTCTGGGCACGCAGCTCGCAAGAAGCGCTATCGGGAGCAACAACTTCAATCCTACCCGTGATCGCTGCAAAGATTGAGAACGTCTCTTCGTCCACTTTTAGTGGTCGGCGCTCGTATTGCCCATCGGGATCAAAGGAAATCGTAAGCCCCCACCGCCCAACGACGGGCGGGATCAGCGCAGTATCGACCGGACGCTTCGGATCGCCGAGGGGCGCATCGTAGTCGCCGGTCAGCATCGGATCGAGCACCAGCAGCAGCTGGCCGCCCTCCCGTACCCAGTCGTCAAGCGCGACATTGTCCGCAGGCGACAGCCCGCGCGGCTGAATCACCGCCAGTCGTTCGAGACCCGCCAGCGGATCGGTGTCGGGCTCATCCGGGGAAAGCGCGGGAATCGGCGAGAGGGTGTCGAGCGGGACCAGTTCGTATCGGCTTTCAAGTATCCGCCGCTGCCACGGCATCTCGGCATTGCCGCTGGCGATGTCCTCCATGTCGGCATCGAGCGGCCAGTAGATCGGCAGGCTCGTCATCAGGCCCAATTTCTCGGTCGGGCGCGGTTCGGGTTCGTCGGGGAAGGCGCAGCACGCCTTGGTGTATTCCTGATACGCGATCCACCCGCCCACGATCAGCGCGAGCAGGAAGGTGGCACCGATAAAAAGCTCAAGGCTGCGGCGTGGCATCGGCCGGTGGGGTCGCGGCTCCGGTGGGTTGTGCCTGCACGGTGCCGGTGGTCGGAGTCGGGCTTGGCTCTGCCGGAATATCGGGCACGACGCCCGCATCGGCGAGCGGATCGCGCTGCTGCGGTGCAGCGGTCGGCTCGGTGGTCGGTGCAGCATCGGGGACAGCGGACTGTTCGGTCAGGTTGGCCTGGCTCCCGATAATGCTCGCAAGGCCGACCAGCAGCACCATCGCCGCAATCCCGGACAGACCGATCTGCAGACGTTGCACCGCCTCGCCGCGCGTACCGCCCAGCGGCGCGCCTTCGGGCGGCGCGGTGTCGACCTGCCGGTTGCCGTTGAAGCGCTCGAAAGGATTTTTCACTGGCATAGGGCAATCCTATCAGGCGTCATCGCCGCGCACCAGCCAATCGAAAACGGGCAGGCCTTTCGCCTCCAGCCAATCGGCATTGTAGAGAGTCGAAAGATAGCGAAAGCCGGTGTCACACAGGATCGTCGCCACTTGCGGGTTCTCGCGCCCCTCGGCAACCAGCTGCTTACCGAGTTCGATCGCGCCCGCGACGTTGATCCCGCTCGAAAGGCCAAGACACAGGCCCTCTTCGCGCAGCAGCCGCGCGACCCAGACCAGCCCTTCCTCGTCGGAGATGCGGAACTGCGTATCGATCGGCGCGCCTTCTAGATTGGCGGTGATCCGCCCTTGCCCGATCCCCTCGGCGACCGAAGAGCCTTCGGCCTTCAGTTCGCCATGCGCGTAGTAATTGTAGAGCGCCGCCCCATGCGGATCGGTAAGCGCGATGCGGACGGTCTCGTCCTTCTCCTTCAATCCCATACCGACGCCGGCGATCGTTCCGCCGGTACCGGCAGCGCAGGTGAAGCCGTCGATCCGGCCTTCGAGCTGCTCCCACAGCTCTTGCGCGGTGCCCTCGATATGCGCCTTGCGATTGGCGACGTTATCGAATTGACCGGCCCAGATCGCGCCTTCGGTTTCTTCCGCCATGCGGCGCGAGACGTGCTGGAAATGCGCAGGGTCGGCGTATTTGGTCGGCGGGACGAGCACCAGCTGGGCGCCTAGAGCACGCAGGGTGTCCATCTTCTCCTTCGACTGGTTGTCCGGCATGACGATGATCGTCTTGTAACCAAGCGCGTTGGCGACCAGCGCGATGCCGATCCCGGTGTTGCCCGCCGTCCCCTCGATCACGGTGCCGCCGTACTGCAGTTCGCCGCGCGCTTCCGCATCGCGGATCATGAACAGCGCCGCGCGATCCTTCACGCTGCTGCCGGGATTGGCGAATTCGCACTTGCCCCAGATGTCGCACCCGGCCGCCTCGCTCGGACCCGCAAGCCGCACCAGCGGAGTGTTACCGATCAGGGCGAGCGTATCGCCGAAAGGTTTGGTGATGTTCATGCGGTCCGAGTTAGGCTGTCATACAAGATGCCGCAACGAAGATTGCGTATTCGCCCAAACAGAGCGGCTATCGGTTGCACAGCAACCGCAAGGGCGACTGCCCGCCCGCAGCGATGCGGCCTTCAGGCCGCGGCAGCGAGGAGATCGCACGCCCGGACGGGCGTACGCAACCCGGACTTGAACAACATTAATCTTCGGGGGCGATAGTTACCTGCAGCCCGTCGAGCTCCGCCGTGAACGGGATCTGGCACGACAGGCGCGAGTTTTCCTTGCGGTGATCGGAGGACTCGAGAAGGTCGTCCTCGTCCTCGCTCATCGCCGGAAGCTTGTCGGTCGCGCCGCCATCGATGTGAACGTGGCAGGTGGCGCACGAACAGCACCCGCCGCACAGCGCCAGCAGCTCGTCGAAGCCGTTGTCGCGGATGGCTTCCATCACCGTCAGGCCGTCTTCGACCTCGATCTCGCTCGTTTCGCCTTCACGGTTGGTGACGACCAGCTTGGGCATGGGCTGCAATTCCTCTTTCGTGGCAGTGACATTGAGCGCAAGATTGCGCGCTATCGATAGAACCGCCGCGCTGCTAGGACGTTCCGAAAGCCAAGGCAAGCTAGGGGATGTGTTAGTGGGGCTTACCGCCAAGCAGATGCAGGACGGTCTCGACGCCTTGGCGAGAGAGGACGAAGTGCTGGCGCGCGAACTGGCGCGGGTCGGCTACCCCGAGCCGCGCATCCGCCCGCGTGGCTACAAGACGCTGCTGCGCACGATCGTCGGCCAGCAGGTCTCGGTCGCGGCAGCGAGTTCGATGTGGAACAAGCTCGAAGCCGAACTGGGAGAGGACTTCACGCCCGCTTGCCTCCTGAAGCGCGATTTCGATACGCTGCGCGCCTGCGGGTTGTCGCGCCAGAAGCAGGGCTATGCGCGGTCCTTGTGCGAACTGGTCGAGGCGGGCGAACTCGATTTCGATGCGCTGCCCGCCGATGACGAGCAAGCGATCGAAGAACTCACCCGGATCAAGGGCATTGGGCGCTGGTCGGCGGAGATCTACCTGCTGTTCGCGGAGGGCCGCCCGGATATCTGGCCTGCGGGCGACCTTGCGGTTCAGGAGGGCGTGAAGCGCCTGCTCGATATGGACGAGCGCCCCAAGGAAAAGGAAGCGCGCGAGATAGGCAGCCGATGGTCGCCACACCGCGGGGCGATGGCGATCTTCACCTGGCACTATTACGCGAACCCGGCTCTTTGAAGCTCAGGCGTTATCGAACAGTTCTTCCAGCCTGTTTTGGCCCTCTGCCAGGTTCCTAAACCGACGGTTCGCTGGCCGCGCGTGCGAGGCGTTGAGGTATTCAGCCGCCGGAATGACAAAAGTGGGCTTCTCATCGCCTTGCATGATCATCGCCCAGACGCAGTTATTGTTTTCCTCGCTGCCGAGATTGACGTTCCATTCGTGCTTGAGGAACAGGCATGCGTCATACAGGTGGTCGGCGGTCGGTTGATAGTGACCGCTGCCGTTGTCGATCGAGATGAGCCGGCCGTTCTTTGCGTAGATATTGCCCGCACACATCACCGGCATTCCGGCAAAAAAGGAGCTGTGGTGGGCGGTGTCCCGGCCACCGGGCATCGCGTAGAAATCGCCCGTCGCATTATCCACGGCGAAGATCCAGAACTTGCCAGGTTCTCCTCCCGTATGAAGCGGCTGACCATTGGCCTTGGTGACCCGGTTGGTCCCTTCCTCGAAAGTGATGTGGTAGGGATCTCGATCAGTCTGGCTGCGCAGATAGGTCAGCTGCGTTACCGGGTTCTTGTCATTCCCAATCAGGAATTCCGGCTGAGTCTTGATGATCCGCCGGATCTGCCAAAGCCCGCCCTTCCTAAGCTGGTCCGAACGGAAGTCGTTCTTCTCCTTGTTGGTGGCAGGCTGCCCACCGGTGCCGGGTGCGTTGCTCATGTCGATCGCCTGCCTTCGCTGGTAGCGAATTGTGGCCGCTGCCGCCGAACCCTGGATGTTCTTGTCCGGGAACGAAGCGCGCGTGTCCTCCATCACCAGCTCGTTGAGCTCATGCTCGTTCAGTGCGCGGCCAGCTGCCTTGCGGAAGAAATGACGACCCGAATTGACCCCTAAATTGGGATCTCGAACCGGGTCTTTCGCCATGGTCTGGATGCGAGCTTCGTATGCATCGATCGAATCGTTGATGTCCGTCAGACGCTGGGCCGCGTCCTGTTTAAGCCCGGCCACCGCCTCGAGAGAGCGGCTCTTGTTCTTTTTCAGCTTCTGCTGCGCCTTCTTCAGTTTCGACTGGGAATTAAGGTAGACGTCGCAAAAAAAGACCAGGTTCTCGAGGGCGGCGAGATATGCGGAGATCTCGATCTTTCGCGTATTGCTGATCTTGTCGAGTTGATCGGCAATGGAATTCAGCGCGGTCGAGCGGCGGTTCGTGCCGCCGGGTCCCTGATAGATCGCGTTCTTCTGTAGATCGATCGCGTTGCGAAATTCCGTTCCGTTTTTGAATCGCAGTTTCCTGCGCGAACGGCCGATCAGCTCCATTCCTTGACCCACGATCAATACCCCCAAAAAGGAGCGACCCGAATCAGGTAATTACGGTAGTGGCACGACCGTGCACCTTTGTCTACGAACCCAGGTGTTGGCGAAAATCGCATCAGAAGGGCCGGTTCTCGACCCCACCCCTCAAACAAAGGGGGGTTAAGGTTGAATAGCTCGCCAGAGCGTGTATTGCTTGGACAACACACCTACCCGCAAATGCTTGAGTTGGAGAGGATCACAGCTAGGTCACCGATCACCAAGACCACCCGCGCACCTGTCGCATCGGTCACAGCCCTGGCGCTTGCTGCGCCCGCGACACTTTCTGCAGACCACCACGCTCAAACCGGAGCCAAAATGACCCCCCAGACAACCGAATTCGCCCCTCTAATCCCGCGCGATCACCTGTTCGGCAATCCGACCCGCGCGCAGGGCAAGATCAGCCCCGACGGCAAGTGGCTGAGCTGGCTCGCGCCGCTCGATGGCGTACTCAACATCTGGCTCGCCCTTGCAGATGATCCCGAAGCCGCAAAGGCGATCACCTCTGCCACGGACCGCCCCATCCGCGAGCATTTCTGGGCGCCCGATGCGAAGAGCGTCGGCTACATCCAGGACAAGGGCGGAGACGAAAATTTCCTGCTCTACCGCATCGACGTCGCGAGCGGCGAGGAAACCTGCCTCACCCCGTTCGAGAACACCCGGGTGCAGGTCGTCGGCGCTTCGGAGACGATCAAGGACGAGATCCTCGTCGGCCTCAACAACCGCGATCCGCAGTGGCACGATGTCCACCGGCTCAACCTCAACACCGGCGCTCTCGAACTGGTCTACGAGAACAACGCCTATGCGGGTTTCCTAGCCGACGACAGCCTTACGCTACGCATGGCGATGGCACAGAACGAGGCCGGCGGGACAGACTATTTTCGTGTCAGCGCCAACGTCGTCGAAGATGAGCCGTTTGAAACCACGGCGATGGAATACTCGCTGACCACCGCGCCTGCCGGCTACACCGTCGACGGATCGGTGCTCTACTGGCTCGACAGCCGCGGGCGGAACACTGCCGCGCTCTATGCTCAGGACACGGCATCGGGCGAACGCACGCTCATCGCCGAGAACGACAAGGCCGATATCGGCAGCACCATTCGCCACCAGCAGACCGGCGAAGTGCAGGCCTATTCGGTAAATTACCTCAAGACCGAATGGACCACGATCGATCCGGACATCGGCGCCTCGCTCGATTGGCTGCGCGACCAGTTCGAAGGCGAATACGGGGTGATGAGCCGCACCGACGACGACCGCACCTGGATCGTCTTCAACGATCCCATGACGGGACCGATCGCGACCTACATCTACGACCGCGATGCGAGCACGCTGACGCCGTTCTACGTCACCCGCCCCGAACTCGAGGGCGCGCCGCTGCAACCGATGCATCCGGTCGAGATCGCGAGCCGCGATGGCCTCACCCTGCCGTCTTACCTGACCCTTCCGCCGGGATCGGATACGAATGGCGACGGCCGCCCCGAAAGCCCGGTGCCTATGGTGCTTCTGGTTCACGGCGGCCCGTGGGCGCGCGACGGATACGGGTTCAATTCGAACCACCAGCTGCTCGCCAATCGCGGCTACGCAGTGCTGTCGGTGAACTTCCGGGGCTCGACCGGCTTCGGCAAGAACTTCATCAATGCAGGCAACAAACAGTGGGGCCTCGCGATGCACGACGACCTGATCGACGCGGTCGAATGGGCCATCGCCGAAGGTATCGCGCAGAAGGACAAAGTCGCGATCATGGGCGGTTCCTACGGCGGCTACGCAACGCTCGCCGGGCTGACCTTCACGCCCGATGTCTTCGCCTGCGGGGTCGATATCGTCGGCCCTTCCAATCTCGAAACGCTGCTCTCCACCATCCCGCCCTATTGGGCACCTATGGTGAAGATCTTCCACGAACGCATGGGTAACCCCGGGACCGAAGAAGGTCTCGCAATGCTCAAGGCGGCGAGCCCGCTCTACAAAGCCGACAAGATCACCAGGCCGCTGCTGATTGCTCAGGGTGCCAACGATCCGCGCGTCAAGCAGTCGGAAAGCGACCAGATCGTGGGCGCGATGAAGGAGGCCGGGATTCCTGTAACCTACGTCCTCTATCCCGACGAAGGCCACGGCTTCGCCAAGCCAGCGAACAACATGGCGTTTTACGGTATCGCCGAGAACTTCCTTGCCGAATGCATCGGCGGAAGGGCCGAGCCGCTGGGCGAGGTGCTCGAGCCCTCGTCTGCCGAGGTTCCCGAAGGCGCGCCCCACGTGAAAGGACTGGAAGCCGCTTTGGGTGGATGACAAGCGCGCTCACGCTCTCTAAAAAGGGTTGCAAATCGCAATCGGAGAGGGATCACATGAGCGCATCGGATCAGCGCCGCAGCATTTTCATTTCGGGCGGAGCCTCGGGGATTGGCCGCGCCACCGCGCGCTATTTCGGAGAGCGCGGCTGGTTCGTCGGGATCGGCGACGTCAACGAAACGGGCATGGAAGACACGCTCGGCCTGATCCCGGGCGGCTTCAAATACGCCCACAAGCTTGATGTCCGCGACCGTGAGGCATGGGAAACCGCCCTCGCCGCTTTCGCCACGGCTGCCGGCGGGCGGATCGATGTCGTGGTCAACAATGCCGGGATCGCCACCGGCGGTCCGCTGGCCGGGCTTGAAACCGAAGAGATCGAGCGCTGCCTCGACATCAATTTGAAAGGCGTGCTGTTCGGCGCGCAGGCGGCCTATCCCTACCTCCAGAAAACCGCGCCGGGATCGTGCCTCGTCAACATCGCCAGCGCAGCCGGGATCAACGGCGGATCCGGGCTGAGCGTCTACAGCGCAACCAAGTTCGCGGTGCGCGGGATCGCCGAAAGCCTCGATGCCGAATGGGCGCCGGAAGAGATCAAGGTCTGCTCGATTTGTCCGAGCTTTATCGAGACTCCGCTGCTCGACGGGACCGGCAACCGCAAGTCGAACGAACCGGTGCGCGATCGGGTGAAAGCGGCAGGTCTCGAAATTACGCCGGTGGAGGAGGTCGCTGAAACGATCTGGAACGCGGTGCACGGCCACGATCTGCATTATCTCGTCGGCAAGACCGCTCGGAAACTGAATTTCGCCAAGCGCTGGATGCCGGGCAAGGTCCGCAAGCAGGGCCGTATGTCGGCTTCGCTCCTGGGCAAGTAGTTACTCCACGATCCGGTCGATCGCCCGCGCCATCTTCGCATCGCGCTGCGACAGGCCGCCGCTGGTGCCCGCGTCGTGTGTGGTCAGCGTGATCTCGACCTTGGCGTAAACGTTGAACCATTCGGGATGGTGATCGTGGCTTTCCGCGATCAGCGCCACCCGGCTCATGAAACCCCATGCTTCGGAGAAATCCTCGAACTGGAAGGTGCGGGAAATCGCCTTGCCCTCTCGCGCCAGCTCCCAGTCCGGATGGTCCTTGAGCAGCTCTTCGCGTTCTTTCTCGTCGAGTTCGGGGACATTCGCCATGGCAGGCTTCCTCTTCATCTTGTTGTGAGCGGGCGTGCTTTTGCCTAACGCGTGAATGCATGCAAGGTTCTCAGACTCCTTCCCTCTCTGCAAACGATCTCGCGTGCCGTCGCGGCGACCGGCTGCTGTTTCGCGGGCTGTCTTTCGCGCTTGGTGCTGGCGAGGCGATGCACGTGACGGGCGCAAACGGGACCGGCAAGACGACGCTGATCCGCGCGCTGGCAGGGTTGCTGACGCCGTTTGCCGGAAGCGTCTCTATCGAGGGCGGACTCGGATTGCTCGACGAGCGCACCGGGCTCGATCCCGATCTGCAGTTGGGCAAGGCACTGGCGTTCTGGGAGCGGATCGATGGCTGCGGCAATCCCGCTGGCGCGCTGGCAGTGCTCGGGCTGGAGCCGCTGCTCGATGTCCCGGTACGGTATCTATCGACCGGACAGAGGAAGCGCGCGGCAATGGCGGCCCTGCTCAATCGCAGCGTGCCAGTGTGGCTGCTCGACGAACCGCTTGCAGGGCTGGACACCGAGACGATCGCCAAGGTCACGTCGCTGATCCAATTGCATATCGGCGCCGGCGGGATTGCGCTGATCGCCTCGCACCAGCCGCTCGCAATCGAGGGTCTGAAGACCCTCGCTATCGAGGACTTCGCGCCTGCACAGGAGCATGCAGGGTGATCGCCGCGCTTCTCAAACGCGACCTCGCCAAGTTCTTCCCCTTCACCGGGAGCGGCGCGGCGCTGCCGGTGGTGTTCTTCGTCGCGGTGGCCATGCTCTATCCCTTTGCCGTCGGGCCCGATCCGGCGATGCTCGCGCGGTCCGGCGGCGGAGTGGTGTGGATCGCGGCGCTGCTCGCGGCGGTGCTGCCGCTCGAAAAGCTGGTGGCGCAGGATATCGAGCTTGGCGTGTTCGACCAGCTCAAGCTGCGCGGGCTGACCGAAGAGGTGATGATGGCGGTGCGGCTGCTCGCGCACTGGCTGAGCTTCGGCCCGCCGCTGCTGCTCGCAACCTTTCCCGCTGCCGCACTGCTGGCGCTTGATGGAGACGCGTTGCGCCTGCTGCTGCTCGGCCTGCTGGCGGGCACGCCGGGCCTCGCCGCCATCGGCCTGATGATCGCGGCGCTCACCGCAACCTTGCGCGCCGGAGCCGCGCTGTCGGGCCTGCTGCTGATCCCGCTAGCATTGCCGATCCTGATCTTCGGCGCAGGCGCGCTGGCAAGGAGCGATGCGGCGAGTTTGGGCTTTGTGGCAGCGATCAGTTTGCTGCTGGTGGCGATCGCGCCCTTTGCAGCGGGGGCGGCGATCAGGGCTGCTCGGGAGGTTTGAAGTGAAAGCACCCCGGCATCAGCGAGCGGCCAACGTGCTGCTGGGCCGGATTGCCCTTGGCCTGCTGGTTTTCACCGTGCTCGCTTTCGGCGCCAAGTCGCTGATTCACACGGAAGTGCAGGCGCGCTTCACGCCAATCGTGGTCGTTCATGCCGCCGCCATGATCGCATGGCTCGGCCTGCTCGTGAGCCAGGCCTATCTTGCCGCCGCTAACAGATTCGTCGTTCATCGCGCTTTGGGACGAGCCTCGATTCTGCTCGTTCTGGTGATGCTGACCACCGGGGTCCTCATCTCGATTAACATCGGCGAGGAATTGGGGCGTATCGAGGTTACGATCGTCAATGTCGCCGCCTTCGTCACGTTCGTGCCGCTGTATATTCTTGCGGTGCACTATGCGAGGGGCAAGCGTATCCATGAGCACCGACAGGCGATGCTGATTGCTACGCTTGCGCTGATGACGCCCGCTTATGCGCGGGTGGTGCAAGTGCTGGGACTGCCGGACCCGATCGCTATCGGCATCCAGCCGCCGATCACAATTGCTATCGCGCTAGCTTATGACTGGCTGGTGTTGGCGCGACTGACGCGACCGGTGCTGTCGATGCTGGCCTTCTCGGTCACCGTAGTGATCGTAATGGCCGCTGGCTTGCTGCTGCTTGTCGGCCTGCCTCAATAAGGCGGCTTGTCCCGCCCCGTCGGGCTGGCTGTAAAAATCTCGTTCCCGTCCTCGGTGATCGCGATCGAGTGTTCGAACTGCGCCGACAGCGATTTGTCCCGCGTCACTGCGGTCCAGCCGTCGCCCAGCACCTTCGCCCACGGCTTGCCGAGGTTGATCATCGGTTCGATGGTGAAGAACATGCCGGGCTTCAGCTCCGGTCCGGTCCCCGCCCTCGCAGCGTGGACCACTTCGGGCGCATCGTGGAACAGGCGGCCAAGGCCGTGCCCGCAGAACTCGCGCACCACGCCATAGCGAAATTGCTTGGCGTGCTCTTCGATCGCGGCACCGATATCGCCCAGCCGAGCGCCTGGCTTCGCCGCCTCGATCCCGAGCATCAGGCATTCGTAAGTGACGTCGACCAGCCGCTTCGCCTTCAGCGGGGGCTCGCCCGCGAAGAACATCCGGCTCGTGTCGCCATGCCAACCATCGAGCAATGGGGTGACGTCGACATTGAGGATGTCGCCTTCCTTCAGCACCTTTTCCGACGGAATTCCGTGGCAGATCACGTGGTTGATCGAGATGCAGCTCGAGTGCGTGTAGCCGCGATAGCCCAGTGTCGCAGGCACCGCTCCGGCATCGAGCATCATCTCGCGGATCGCGGTATCGATGCTCTCGGTGGTGACGCCGGGCTGCACGAGGTCGGCCACTTCGTCGAGGATGGTCGCGGCAAGCCGTCCGGCCTTCCGCATTCCCTCGTACCCCTCTGGGGTGTGGAGCTTGATCGTGCCGTCGCGATAGACGGTCTCGGTGCCTTCGATGAGCTGGTATTCGGTCATGCGGCGCTATTTAGCGATTACCGCATCGAAATGCTACTTGATCGCGAATGCCGCGCGATACCCCGGCTCGACCGCATCCAACACCGCTTGCGTGACCGGCAGGGTGAACTGGAAATCCCCCTCGGCGTAGGCGCCTGCGACATACGGACCGTAATAGACCTCGATGCTGTCGAAAACCTGCCCGTCGGACGATCCGAGGAAGATCCCCGTCTCTTCCATGCTCACGCACTGGTTGGGCCATTCGCTCGCTCCGTCGGGGACCGGTTCGCCGCGCCGCTCTGCCCGCTCCTCGTTAAGCGCGTCGCAGGCCGCCGCGCCGATCGCATCATCGAGCGCCTGCGACGTGGTGAAGAATTCGAGCGGATTCATGGAGCGTTCGGCCTCGCGGTCCCACACCAGCGCGCCGCGGCCATACATGCCGTGCGCGCCGCCCGAATAGGTGTACATCCCGTTAGAAAGGCTCAGGAAGCGCGGCGTATCGGCGACCACCTTCCATTCAAGCTCGAACTCGCTGTTACGACAAGCGATCGCATCTTCGGGACAGCTCTCGATCGCATCGGCCCAGTAGTCCTTCTGCTCGGCGAGCGCATTCTTGCGTCTTTCGTCGAGTTCGGCCGCAAGCTTCGGTATGTCTGCGACTGTCTTCGGCCAGGCGTATAGGAAATTGCGCTCTCCGCCCTCGACCGTTTCGCTGTCCTTGAATTCGTAGCGACCGGATTCGGCCTCCGCCCCGCTCTCCTGCGCCGACGCGACGGCGACGCCGGTCTTTTCGGCGATCTGATCGGGCGCGGAACAGGCCGCAATGTTCAATGCCGCCGCTGCAAACGTCGATACTTTCATCATGGCCTACGCCCTCCCCAATGCCAATTCGCGCGTGACAACTGATAGATCGGTCTTAATTACCCCAGCATGACCGATATCAAAGATCTGATCCAGCCCGATCGCGGGCAAGACGCAATTGCCATCCACCTCGTCAACAAGGCGGGGTTCGACGATTTCGCCAAGACGCTCTCCGCCGGGCAGCGCGCGCAGCTGGCCGCGCAGAAATTCGATGGCAGTGGATATCAGGTCGGGATCGTGCCCGATGGCGACAGCTTTTTCGCAGTTGGCGGGGTGGCTGATCCGGAGGAGCTTTCGAGCTGGTGCCTTGCGAAACTGGCCGAGGATTTGCCCGAAGGCACCTACCGGGTCGAGGGCCGCCAGCCCGGCCCCGCGATGTTCGGCTGGCTCACTGGGCAATATAAGTTCACTCGCTACAAGGACGAGGACAAACCGGTCGGCCCGCGTGTGCTGCTGACCGATCAGGTCGGGCGGCTGCCCGGCTTCGTCGCTGAGGCCGAGGCCGAGATGTGGGTGCGCGATCTCGTCAACACGCCTGCCGAAGACATGGGCCCCGCCGCGCTCGAGGACGAGGTCGAGAAACTCGCCAAGGCGCATAACGCCAAGCTCGAAGTGACCAAGGGCGACGCGCTCGAGCAGGGTTACCCGATGGTCCACGCCGTGGGCCGCGCAGCGGATCGCAAGCACGCGCCGCGTCTCATGCACCTCACCTGGGGCAAGGAAGACGACCCGGTGCTCGCGCTGGTCGGCAAGGGGGTTTGTTTCGACAGCGGCGGGCTCGACATCAAGCCCGCGAGCGGCATGCGGCTGATGAAGAAGGACATGGGCGGCGCGGCGCATGCGATCGCGCTGGCGGGCCTGATCATGGGCGCAGGCCTGAAGGTGCGGCTGCACCTGCTTATTCCCGCGGTTGAGAACGCGATTTCGGGCCCGTCTTTCCGCCCGGGCGATATCCTCTCGACCCGCAAAGGGCTGACGGTCGAGATCCACAACACCGATGCCGAAGGCCGCCTGATCCTCGGCGATGCGCTCACCCGAGCGAGCGAAGAGGAGCCCGAACTCATCGTCGATTTCGCCACGCTGACAGGGGCCGCGCGGGTCGCGCTCGGCCCCGACTACGCGGCGATGATGACCCGCAAGGACGAGACCGCGCAGGCCATGATCGACGCCGGCAGGGAAAACGACGACGAGCCATGGCGGCTGCCCCTTCCGGACAGCTATCGCGAGTATCTCAGCTCCGACATCGCCGACATCTCGAACGCGCACACCAACCCCTATGCCGGAGCAAGCGTCGCCGGACTGTTCCTCGACAGGTTCGTCGGCGAAGGGATCGACTGGGTTCACTTCGACACCTTCGCCTGGCGCCCGTTCGCCAAGCCGGGGCGTCCCAAGGGCGGCGGTGCCTATGGCCTTCGGGCGAGCTGGCACATGCTCAAGGCGCGCTTCGGAAGCCCCTGACCGCTTGCCGCGTTGGGGACGTTCACCTGCCGACTGCTTGCCCACCGAGCATCGGGCGGCTAAGCGCGCGATCAGGGGCTAAGGATACAGTCTGAATGAGCGGCACTGACGTGCAAGCAAGCGAATACACAGTGCCGGAGGGCGTGCTGGGTCTGAAAGGCCCGGTCGAGAAGCCTGCGCCCGGAACGCTGCCGCTGCGCGGCGACCTTGCCCATATCGCGCTCGCGGGCACGCATCTCGCAGCGCATTACGTGATCCCGCATATCCGCACCGTCGGCGCGCAAGGCGTCGAGGTAATGGAGAACACCCGCGACGATTCCCCGGTGATCACCCGGTTCGAACCCGGCACCCGGATCGAGGTGCTGGATGTCGCGGGCGACTGGATCTGGGGCTGCCTCGGCCCGGACGGCCCGAGCGGCTACATGAAAGCGAGTTGCCTCGCCGACTGATCCGGCTACAAGCGCGGGCATCATGACGACGCGCATTTTCATCGACGGAGCCGCCGGGACGACCGGCCTCGAAATCCGCGACCGGCTGCAGGGCCGCGAGGAGTTCGAGCTGCTCGTGCTCGACGATGCGCAGCGCAAGGACGAGACCGCCCGCAGGGAAGCTCTGCACGAAGCCGACATCGCCATCCTGTGCTTGCCCGACGATGCGGCGCGCGAGGCGGTGAAGTTGGCGGAGGGATCCAACACTCGGATCATCGACGCGTCGAGTGCACATCGTGTGGCGGATGGCTGGACCTACGGTTTTCCGGAGTTGATCGGGCACGAGAAGATTGCCGAGGCTCGGTTCGTCTCCAATCCCGGGTGCTATCCAACCGGGTTTCTCGCGCTGGTCGCGCCTCTAGTAAGGGCGGGCCTGCTGCCTGCCGACTGGCCCTACACCGTTAATGCCGTCAGCGGTTTCTCAGGTGGCGGAAACGCTCTGATCGAGCGGTTCAATTCCCATCCCGACATCGCATTTCGGACTTACGGCCTTGACCTGGATCACAAGCACCTTCCTGAGATGAAGCGGCATGCTGGTCTAGAACATCCGGTCTTGTTCGCACCGTCGGTGGTCCCCGCCCATCGCGGCATGATCGTCGAGGTTCCCCTGCATCTGGGCGCGATGGCGGCCCGGCCACACTCGGACAGTCTGCGCCAGGCACTCGGCCAATTCTACGCTGAAGCGCCGGTGGTCAAGGTCGTCCAAGACGAGGCTGTGAGCGAGCTGTTGCTCCATAACGATGCTCAACCGCACGACGGTTTGGAGCTGCGCGTGTTCGGCAACGAAGGCGGTTGGAACGCCCGCCTCATCGCCCGGCTCGACAACCTCGGCAAGGGCGCCAGCGGGGCCGCGATCCAGAACCTCAACATCATGTGCGGACTGCCCGAGACGACCGGGCTGCGGCTCTGAAATCGGCAGTCTGCCTAAAAAACAGGCAGCAAAAGCCGCCGCTTTGTGCAGGTTCGCGCGGCGCAATCGATTGTTGCCAATTTCTGCGGCAGTGCAGCAAGACCCTTGCGCCTGCGTGCAGATCGACTAACCCCGTGTTGCGTGCCGCTTGGCACGATTCTTGGTTACAAGAAGGTCAAGAAACACATCAGGGGTGGGGAAACCACACGTGAAGAAGATCGAAGCGATCATCAAACCCTTCAAGCTCGACGAGGTGAAGGAGGCGCTGCACGAAATCGGCGTATCCGGCATCACTGTCACCGAAGCCCGCGGCTTCGGACGGCAGAAGGGCCACACGGAACTGTATCGCGGCGCCGAATATGTCGTCGACTTCCTCCCCAAGGTTAAGCTCGAAGTGGTCGTTTCCGATGACCAGGCCGATCGCGTGGTCGAGGCGGTAGCCGCTGCCGCACAGACCGGTCGGATCGGCGACGGGAAGATCTTCGTTTCGCCGATCGAAAGCGCGCTGCGTATCCGAACCGGCGAAACCAACGACGACGCTATCTGAACCTGCTTGAATCAACCCGCCGATCGCGGCGGGCACCTCTCGAACTACCAGCTGGAGATTACAACCATGTCCAAGACCAAAGACATCCTCAAGAAGATCAAGGACGAGGAAATCGAATGGGTCGACCTGCGCTTCACCGATCCGAAGGGCAAGTGGCAGCACCTTAGCATGGCGGCGAGCGCCATGGACGAAGACGCGCTCGAGGACGGCCTGATGTTCGACGGCTCTTCGATCGAAGGCTGGAAGGCGATCAACGAATCCGACATGATCCTGCGTCCCGACCTCGACGCCGCCTATGTCGATCCGTTCAGCGCCACGCCGATGCTGTCGCTGTTCTGCGACATCGTCGAGCCCTCCGACGGTCAGGATTACAGCCGCGACCCGCGCACCACCGCAAAGCGCGCCGAGGCCTATCTCGCTTCGACCGGCATCGGCGACACCGTCTATGTCGGCCCCGAGCCAGAATTCTTCATGTTCGACGATGTCCGCTTCGAAGACGGCTATGCCGGTTCGGGTTACGCCATCGACGATATCGAGCTGCCGACCAACACCGGCAAGGAATACGAGATGGGCAACATGGGCCACCGCCCGCGCGCCAAGGGCGGGTACTTCCCCGTCGCGCCGGTCGACAGCTGCATGGATATCCGCGCAGAAATGGTTTCGACCATGATGGAAATGGGCCTCAACATGGACAAGCACCACCACGAGGTGGCCGCGGCCCAGCACGAACTCGGCATCACTTTCTCGACGCTGACGAAGACCGCCGACCAGGTGCAGGTGTACAAGTATGTCGTGCAGCAGGTCGCCCATGCCTATGGCAAGACCGCGACCTTCATGCCGAAGCCGATCAAGGAAGATAACGGTTCGGGCATGCACACCCACATGTCGATCTGGAAGGACGGCAAGCCGACTTTCGCGGGCAACGAATATGCCGGCCTGTCGGAAACCTGCCTCTACTACATCGGCGGCGTCATCAAGCATGCCAAGGCGATCAACGCCTTCACCAACCCGACCACCAACTCGTACAAGCGTCTGGTGCCGGGCTTTGAGGCTCCCGTGCTGCTTGCCTATTCGGCGCGCAACCGTTCGGCATCGTGCCGCATCCCGTACGGCGCGGGTGAGAAGGCGAAGCGCGTCGAATTCCGCTTCCCCGATCCGCTCGCCAATCCGTATCTCGCCTTCTCGGCGCTGCTGATGGCGGGGATCGACGGGATCGAGAACAAGATCCACCCAGGCGACGCGATGGACAAGAACCTCTACGACCTGCCCCCGGCAGAGCTCGCCAATGTTCCGACCGTCTGCGGTTCGCTCCGCGAGGCGCTCGAAGCGCTCGAAGCCGACCACGAGTTCCTGCTCAAGGGCGACGTGTTCAGCAAGGACCAGATCGAGGCCTATGCCGAGCTCAAGTGGGAAGACCAGCTGCGCATGGAAACCACTCCGTGCCCGGTCGAGTTCGACATGTACTACAGTTCCTGATCGGGAGAGCGGGGGCCACCCGGCCCTCGCGTCCTCGCTCACGCGATCACAGATCGCGTCGCTGCGGGGGCCCGGACGGGCTTGCGAAACCTTCGGTTTCGATCAGCAAGACAACAGAAAGGGCCGCTCGGGAAACCGGGCGGCCTTTTTTGTTACCCGGCCCGCGCGTAAGCCTCGGCCATCCAGTCGCGCAGTTCGTCGTCGATCTCCTCGACGCTTTCGAGGCGGACGCGGTGTGAGCACATGGCGTTGTAGATTTCGAGCCGCCCGCCCGGCTCGTCGCCTTTAAGAGCCAATCCCAAATCCACGCGCGTCTTGGTGGCAGGGGTGATCAGCGCAAACTGCTTTTTTCTGCGCAGGCTTACGCTGGTCTTCTTGGGTGCGATCTCGACATCGCTGCCGAGGCACTTGGCGTAATCGACAAGCGAGTCGTGGATCGGCTTCAAGGCAGCCTTGGCTCCAGAATATTGCTCGGCCACCGGATCGTCCGGGCCGCGGGATTCAAGCGCTTTGGCCGCGATCAGGTTCGCAAACCCGTGGGTCACGCCGTGCTCGCCTTTGAGGAACTTCACGATCTGTCCGTGCTTCTCCAATCCCTCCGCGGCCACCAGCTTCAGCCATTCGTCGAGTGGCTTGCCGGTCTTGTCCGGCAGGTTTGCC
Source organism: Erythrobacter sp. GH1-10 (assembly GCF_045363165.1). Classification (NCBI taxonomy): domain Bacteria; kingdom Pseudomonadati; phylum Pseudomonadota; class Alphaproteobacteria; order Sphingomonadales; family Erythrobacteraceae; genus Erythrobacter; species Erythrobacter sp. GH1-10. Next base: position 2,583,676 of record NZ_JBJFLP010000001.1, read on the forward strand.
AGCATTGTCGCGAGTTGTTCTTCCGGTGTCGCCATTCGTACTCCTCCCTCTCCTACATCAATTCATCGCGCTCGATCTTCTCGCTTCCGGCGGGCAGCGAGAACAGCATTCCGTCCTCTCCCATCACCAACTCGCCGTCGAACCGGTTTTCGGCATCGCCCAGAAAGGCCGGGTAAAGCGCGGTGCTGGGCAGCGGCGGCACGAGGTGGCTCAACACCAGCATCTTCGCGCCCGCCACCTTCGCGCTATCGGCGGCATCTTCGGGCGAGGCATGGTAATCGACGATATCCGCCATGATCTTCGCCGCATTCGCATTTCCGATCGAGGCGAATGCCCGCTCGACCTCGCCAACCAATGCGGGCTGCAACGCCTCGTGGACCAGCAGATCGACACCCTCGCAAGCCGTTTCGAGATTAGTCGATCGCACCGTATCCCCGCTGATACAGAGCGAGCGCCCCTTATAGTCGAACCGGTATCCAAGCGCCGGTTCGACCGGCGAGTGATCGACGGTGAATGCGGTGATCTTCACCCCGTCCTTTTCGACTACGACCATAGTCGGGGCCTCCATGACGAAAGGCCGGGCGATGCTGCCGCCACCGGTCGAAGGGACGACCTCTTCTCCATGATGCGCGATGCGGTATGTATAGTCGATCTCGTAGGCCCTGTTGAATCCCTCGACCACGGTCTCCACCCCGGTCGGGCCGTAGACCGACAGTGGTGCCTTGCTCGCCCCGCGGGTCCAGTGGAACAGCTGCAACGGTCCAAGACCGTCGATATGGTCGGAATGGAAATGCGTAAGAAACACCGCGTCGATATCCGCCGCGTTGAAGCCCATCTGCGCGATATTGCGGTTGCCGCCCTCGCCGATGTCGACGACGAACATCTGCCCGCCCGCGATCACGATGTTGCACGGACCGGCACGCTCGGGGTTGGGCATGGGCGACCCCGTGCCGCATAGGCCGATATGCAACCCGTCGGGCAGTCCGTCGGTCAAATTACGCGTTGCATTGGTCGCGACGGCGCGTTCGAATACCGCGCGCCCGATCTCCACCTGGAACAGAAGAAATGCGGCTGTGATCAGGACGAGGACGGCTGCAAAACCGATGCCCAACTTCTTGATCATCTTCGTGTCCCCCAGCGCCCCGCAGAACAGTGTAGCTTCAGGTGTAATTCCAATCCAGAATGTTCACCGCTTCGAGCGAGCCGGCTAAATCGGGATGCTCGCTGGCAATCGCTCTCTCCGCTTTCTTGAGGTCGCTGCGCAGATAAGGCTTTAATGCGTGAGTGGCACCGTCCGTCTCGTAGCCATGGAGTGCAGCAAACAGCGCCGTCGCGGTCACAAGTGCCTGCTCCGAAAGGTAACCATTTGCAGAGGACCGCCACCCCGCCCATTCGCCATCGGTCCATTGCTCGAAGGTTCGTGACGAATTGGCCAGAAAGACCCCGAATCCAATGTATGCCGCCGCACAATCGGTCGCGTGCTCCAACAAATCCGGTCCGCCTGGCGGATCGCCCGCCTGCAGAAGTAGGTAATGGCAAAGTTCATGCGCGAAAGTCGCAGTAAGCGCATCGGGATCGCGGAGCATTTGCGAGGAATAGCGAATGACAGCCTCGCCATTCTCGATAGAGAATGTGCCGCAAGCCGATCCTCCTTCGGTTCTGACTTGAGGATCTGCCAATGGATCGTCGACTTCGACTTTTTCAAGACGACACGGCCAATCCTCCATGCCGGCAAGGCCGCGCACTGCCTCGAACAGATCGGGACCGGTTCGGGCGGCCAAAAGAGACGGATTGCCCGGCAGCACGAATTCCGGCTTGATATGAGCATCGCCCAAAATTCTCCGCAACCAGGCAAAACAAGCGAGCAACCATTCGAACTCTTCTCGATCGATTGGCGGTTTCGGTTTGAAAAATCGCATCTTGGAGTGGTGAAACCCGGTCGAGTTGTGGTCAAGGCGTTTTCCTACTCACCACAATTGTGTCTAATTGGCGGGTCTCCTTTCCCGCTTTCCCGGAGACTCCACGATGCCAGAACAACGCAAACCGATCTTCGATACTGTTCGCGCCATCCTCAAGCGCAGTTTTCGCCCGTCCGAAGTTGCCGCGATCGATAAGGCGATCGATACCTCCTTGGGTGATGGTTCGGGATGTACTTCATCAAAAAGACCCGCCGCAGTCGGTGTTGAAGGAACAGCGCTGATCAAGCGTTTCGAGGGCTGCGCCCGGTTGCGGCGCGACGGGCTGGTCGAGGCCTATCCCGACCCGGGCACCGGGGGCGAGCCGTGGACGATCGGCTGGGGCGCGACCGGCGATGGACTGCATGGGCGGATCGGGCCGGAAACGGTGTGGACGCAGGCGCAGTGCGACCAACGGCTGGAACAGGACCTGAAACGCTATGCCGCCGATGTCGCGCGCGCGCTCGGCGACGCGCCGACGTCGCAAGCGCAGTTCGACGCGATGGTAAGCTTCCACTACAATACGGGTGCAATCGCCCGCGCGACGCTTACCCGGAAACACCGCGCGGGCGATTTCGAAGGCGCCGCCGCCGAGTTTGCCCGCTGGAACAAGGCGGGTGGCCGGGTGCTCAAGGGGCTGGTCCGCAGGCGCGCAGAGGAAGCCAGTCTCTATTCGGCTCAGTAATCCTTGCTGACCTCGACCAGCACACTGTCGCGACCGATAGTCGAAACCGTACCGAGCAAAGCAAGCCACTGAGTGACGCGGTACTCGACAGACGTTGCGCTGTAGCCGCGCCCATCGGTGACGATTTCGACATACACCCGGCGACCGATATTCTTGCCCAGGGCGACCCCCGTGCCGCGGCCGATCGCAGGGTCCGCGCTGACGATGCGGAGCTGGTCGAGCCCGATCGAGCGCCTCAGGTCGCCGATCGGATCGAGCCCGCCTTGCCCGCCGCGCAAGGCCGTGACCGCTGCGGCAAGCTGGAGTGCATCGGTCTCGGACAACGAAGTGACCGACCCGCCGAACAGCAGCCGCGCAAGGATCTCCTCGTCGGGCAGCGCGGGCACCGAGGTGAAAGCGATCTGCGGCGTTTGCGCGTTGCCGGTTATCGTCACGGAGACGTCGGTGCCGTTGGCCTCGGTCTCTGCTATAATGTCAAGCCGCGGATCGATCGGAACACTGGCGTCGAAGGCGATGCGTCCGCGGGTCAATTCGAACCGGGCTCCGGCGAAGGTGTAACTGCCGCGCACCAATCGCGCCTCTCCTCCGATGCGCGGATCGTTGACCGTGCCGCGCAAGGCGATGTCGATCCCCCATTCGCTGTCGAGACCCATGCCATCGACCGCGACCCGGCTCGGGGCCGAGGCGTTGATCAGGTAACGCCACGATCCGTCAGCGACCCGCTGGGTCGGGCCGGTGCTGTCGGGACGATTGACCTCGCGCGTGGCGATTTGCGGCAGCGAAAGGTCCTCTGCCGCGACGCCGAGTTTCCAGCTTGCGCGATCAACCGAGACACGGCCGGCGATCGTGCCGCCCACCCCGTCGGAGACGATCCGCAGCGGGCCGGTGATCGTTGCATCTAGCCCGTTGGCGGCGAGCAGGTTGGCGTTGTTGGCGGCGGCGCGCAGGTCGATCTGCGGCCCCCGCGTGCTGCTCATCGCGGCGAAGTCCACCGTGCCGCTGCCGCTCACGGTTCCGCCGCCGCGGGTGGTCCCGGCAAAGCGGGTGAGCTCGAGCCGCGATCCGACGAAGCGCCCGCGAGCGGTGACATCATCGATGTCTGTTCCCGAAACCGCGCTCTGCAACCGCAGGTCGTCGCTGGCGAGATTGCCGGTGATGCGCGGGTTGTTGGGCGTGCCGGTGGCCTTGGCGTTGAGCGAGACCGGGCCGGTGAGGTCGAAGGTTTCGATCGCGGCGAGACGCCACAGCGAACTCGCCGCACCGTCATAGGCGAAGCTCGCATCGAGCCGCCCATTCATGATCCTGGCCGCCAAATCGCTACCGCCACCGAGCCGGGCGACTTTTGCATCGAGCCGACCGAGCGGCTCGCTGTCCTCACGCAGCCGCGCCCCGATCGTAAGCTGCGAGGGCGTCAGCTCGGCGACCGCCAGCACGTCTATCGGCTTGGAAGACAGGACAAGACCCGAACGGGTAAAGTCGTCGATCCGCACCCTCGCGCTGGCGCTCGGCGGCGCCGAGCCGCTCTGCCGCCAGTCGAGAATCCCCGAGAGCCGGCCGCCCAGGCCCAGCTCGCTCCCCGCAAGATCAGCCAGCCGCAGCGGCATGCGGGAAAGCTGTGCTTTCAGCGCCGTCTCTTCGTCACCGAGCGTACCTTCGACGATGGCAAACCCGCGCCCGTATCCGATCTGGGTCGGGGCGAGGTTCCAACCGCCTTGCTCGCGCGCGGTAAGCACCGCGCGGCGCGGCATGGTGATGCGCCGTCCGCCATATTCTCCGCGGGCGAGCACGGCGATGCGCTCGGGTGCAATGTTTCCGTCGAACTTGAGCGCGAACCGATCGCTGCGCCGACCGGCAATCGAACCGGTGACATCCCCGCGTCCGTCGACGATTTCCGCCTTGGCGGCGAACTGCGCGACGCTGAGCTCGCCATATTCAAGCCCCGAACCCGAGACATCGGCATTGATGCGGCTGCTTCCTTCGCGGAAAGTGCCACTTGCATCGATATCGGCGACTGCCAATCCGATCACGGTTTCGCCGCCGAACCTGGCCTGTCGTGCACGAAGATCGAGATCGAATGCCTGCGCTCCATCAGCAGCCGGAGCGAGCGAGGCGGTTCCGTTGAGTCCCCCTCCCTGAAGCGCGAGGTCTCCCGATATTCCGCTGTCGCGCAGCACCAACGCTCCGTTGATATTGGTGCGAAAAACCCTCAGCCGGTTGATCGCGAGGCGGGTCGGCGCATCCGCGGGGAGGACAAGGTCGAGTTCCCCTTCGAACGGGCCGAGCAACGAGCCGCCTTCGGTGTCGATCGCGAACCCGTCATCGTTCGGGGCGATCGCCAGGCGGACATTGCTGAGACCGGCAGCGGGCAGCGGATCGGCAAGCACCAGCGTGGCGCGCGGGCCGTCTGCCGCGATCTCGGCATCGACGGTGAAGGGGCCGTATTGACTGTGTCGCCCGCTTCCTGCCAGCGTCGTCCGTTCGCCGACCAACTCGCTGTCGAACTGCGCGCTCAGCCGCTCGCTTTCCAGCGTCGCGTCGCGCAGCACGACCGGTTCGTTTGCGGCGACGCCGAAGGCTCCTGCAAAGGTCAATTCCTCGCCCGCAATATTGGCAACGGTTGCATTGCTCACATTGCCGAGCCGTCCGGCGAGATTGGCGCGCACGCTCCAGGGGATGTCGCTCCCGAACTTGGCGAGCAGCTTGGCATTGGCATCGACCGTGCCGATGTCTTCAAGCGCGAGGCCGCGTGCAGCAACCGGCCCGGCGAGTGCATAGACTCCCTGCGCCGTATTTCCGCGCAGCGTAAGCTTCGCCGACAGGTCGGGAAAGGTCAGCCGCGCGTTGTCGGCGTCGAGTCGCGTCCCGCCATAGGTAAGCCTGCCGACCAGCGAGCCGCCTACGAGGCGAGGATCGATCAACTCGGATCCCGTAACGACACGCTCCACATCTACATCGAGCGGGACGGTAAATGTCGCGCCGTCGAAGCTTGCCGTTCCGGCTTGCGCGAGCCCTTCGAAAACGGTGGTGCCTGCCGCAAGCTCGGTAACGGTGAGGCGATGCTCGATCGCGAGATCGCGAAACCGGCCGTCGAGGGTTGCGCTCGCGGTTGCGCCGCGAAGCAAAACGCTTTCGCCCAGCAAAGCAGGATCGCGCAGCGCAGCGTCTGCAGAGAAATCGTCGAACCGGTTGCCGGCAAGATCGACCGCGCCAACTCCCCGCAGATCGAGTGCGGAAGTCACTGCAGCAAGGTTGCCATCGAAAACGCTGTCCTCGAGGGTTCCGCTGAGCGCGAGCGAGACCGCATCGCCAAGCGCGCGGTCGAGAATGCTGCCATCGCTCAGGGTCGGCCTGATTTGCCCGAGCAGGCTGTATGTGCCAGAATCGTTGGTGAGGGTGAATGCCGCGACCCGGCGGGGATCGTCGGCTCCGGGGTTTCGCGTGACGAGCGCGTGGCCAAGCCATTTGGTCCAGGTGCCCTCGCCCTCGACCCTTGCCTCGTATCCGGCGTCAAGTCCGGCAAGGCCCGCGATCGGTCCGTCCTCGGCTGCGCGGTAATCGAGCGCAAGATCGAAGCGGTCGCCATCGGGCTCGGCATCGAGCAGCAGCGTGATGCGATCTTCCGGACCGAACGCGCCTTGCGCATCGACCAGTGCCCGGCCCGACCGGATATCGATCTTGGCGCCGAGATTTACGAGTTGCGCATTTTCGCCAGCGATGCCGGGGGCGATGACGAGATCCTCGATCGCGAATTCGTCCACCCTGATGTCGAAGCCCGGGAGGAAAGGCGCATCCGGATCGCCCGGGAGCAATTCGGGCAGGCGCTCCAAGCGTCCTCTGCGTGCAATAAACTCGCGCACGTCGATCCCGCTCCACAACCAGGCGAGCGGGCGCCAATCGAGTTCGACTTCGGGAATGACAAGGAATTCACCCTTTGGGTCGCTCACCACCACATCGTGCAGCACCGCCGCACCGTAAATGTCTCCCTCGATGCGACCGACCTGAAACCGCAGGCCAGACGCGGGAGAAACCTGCGCGATCTGATCGGCGACCCAGCGCTTTCCGATCGGCGAACTCAGGAAGGCTGCGGCGGCCATGATCGGCAGCAGGATGATCGCGAGCAGCCAGCCAAACCGCTTCAACCACCGACGCTTGCGCTTGCGCGGCGGCGTGTTGTCTTCGTCGATAGGAATGTCCGGATCGTCCGCCATCAGAACGCCTGCCCAAGGCTGACATAGACCACCACCGGCGCATCAAACTGGGTCGGATTGAGCGGCGCAGCGACATCGACGCGGATAGGGCCGAATGTCGTCTTGTAGCGCACGCCGACGCCCGCACCGTACTGGATGAAACGGAAATCCGGAATCGATTCGATAGAGACCGAACCCGCATCGAAGAAGGGCACGATCTCGACCGCGCCGTCGAGCAGGCCGGTCTGGATTCGCGCTTCGACCGCGACCTCGACCAGCGACGCCCCGCCGGTCGCCTCGCCGAAATCGTTGCGCGGGCCGACCCCCTGGAACCCGTAGCCGCGCACCGATCCGCCTCCACCGGCATAGAGCCGCCGCGAAGGCGCAATGCGGAACACTTCGGCGCCCTGGATGGTGGCTGCCCGTATGCGTCCGGCGAGGACGGTGCTGCCGATCGACTGGTAGTAGCTCGCGTCGCCCTGCGCGCGCAGATAGAAGGTTTCCTCGCCGAGCGAACGCGAGACTTCGGGCGCGAGAAAGCCGGTCAGGCGGAAACCCTCCGACGGATCGAGCAAATCGTCGCTGGTATCGAGCGTCGCGCTGCCGAACAGACCGAAAATGGTGTAGGTCTGGCGCGGACGCGGGACGCCGCCGATGACCCGGTTGCGCTCGTCGCTGTAGAGCGCCTCGGCCCCGACCTGCCAGCTGAACGGTTTCTGGAACAGGAGGTTGGAGACCTTCTCGAACGAGCCGCGCACAGCGACGGTGCGGGCGTCGACCGCCTCGGTCACGATGTCACTGGCATAGGTATCGACGGTGAGTATCTGGTCGCGGCCGAGAAAGTTGTTCTTCTTGTAGGTGATACTCGCCAGCTGCTCGCGCGTGCCGAAAATGCCGCGCAGCCTCAGCGAACCTTCGGGCGGGAGGAGATTGCGATGTTCCCAGCTTGCCTCGACCTTGAAGCCGTCTTCGGTCCCATATCCGATCGCCCCAGCAATCGTCCGCAGCGGCGCGCGGTCGAATTCGATGTCGATTTCGACCTCACCCGGCTCCCCTTCCTCCGGCGGAACAATCTCGCGGGGGCTGACAGAAACGCTCGTCACCAGGCCGGTGGCAAGGATCGCCCGCCGCAAATCTGCCTGCAAGCTAGCCTGGTAGACTTCGCCCTCCTCGAAGCGGGCGATGCGGGCGAGGTGCCGGTTCGACAGGAAACGCGGGTCCTCGCTTGCAATGCCGCCGAAGACATACTTCCCGCCCGGTTCGACCGGAAGCGACAGGTCGCCCTCCTTGCGAGCGTGGTCGATCAGGAGTTCGGGCGCCTCGATCGTGGCGAACGGATAACCGGTCTCTCCGAGCGCAAGGCGCAGATCGGCTTCCTCGGCCACGATCAGGTCGGATTGCAGCGGGTCGCCTGTCTGAATCCCGAAGGCATCGCGAAGCGCATCGTAATCGGGCGCAGTGTCGAGGGCCCCGAGATCGATATCGGCAAAGGCATAGCGATCGCCCGGCAGGATATCGAACCGGACCTGCGGATCGGTATCGACCCGCTCGCCCTCGCCATTGTCTCCGCGCCGACCGCCCGAAAGCTGGCGCGCAACCTCGCCGTTGTAATAGCCGTAGGTGCGCAGCATGTCGGCAAGCAGCTGTTCGTCGGCCCGTGCCCGCGCCGCGAGTTGCGGCACCGTATCGGCGCGACTCTCGAGCGCCTCGATAGTGGAAAGTGCCCTGAAGCGGGTGACGAAATCGGTCCGCTCGGGGAAGCGATCATTGTCTGCCGGGAATGCCAGAATCAGCTCGTTGCTGACGCGGAATTCCTCGAGCTCGGGCAGTTCGATCAGATCCGGCGCATCGATCGCGACAAGCGCTTCGACTTCGGGATCGGTCTCCAGCCGCTCGATCTCCGGAATTTGGAAATCGTCGAAACTCGTTGCAACCGCCGGTCCAGCGGGCTCCTCGATCTGCGTTTCGACCGCTTCGGCCACGTCTTCGACATCAGCTTCCGCCTCTGGCTCCGGCTCCGCAGCCGAAGTCGCTGCGATGCCCTGCTGCGCCCATTCCTCGGTATTGCCGAGCGCGGCTTCGGGGATCAGCTCTTCGAGCGAACGCGGTGTCGGCGGCGGTACAGGTGGAGGTGCTGGTGCGGGAATTTGTTCGGCGGGAGCCTGTTCGACGACATCTTCCTCGACCTCGTCAGGCTCTTCCTGCTGCTCCTGCTGGCGAGCATACGCTTCGGCCGGGACAAGCGCCCCGACGGCGCATAGCCCAGCCATGAAGGCCAGATTCAATTGTAAGCGTGGCAAATATCAGCTCGCAGGAAATTTAACGGGTTGTCCGTCCTTACCCCTTGCCGCTCCCATGGTTCCACTGTTTTCGCCGCGCGGTGCCGTAGCTTCGGCGATCAGCTTGCTTTGTTCCTTGCGATCCATCCGCTGCCAGCCGTCGCGGGTAAGCCGTTCGAGCGGACGATACCGCACTTTGTACTGCATCCGCGGCGAACCTTCGACCCAATAGCCGAGATAGACATACGGCAGGCCATTCTGCGCGGCGCGCTGGATGTGATCGAGGATGATGTAATTGCCCAGCCCCGCCCGATCCGCGTGATCGGGATCGTAGAACGAATAGATCATCGACAACCCGTCACCCTGGCGGTCGGTGAGACAGGCACCGACAAGTGCCCCCGGTTCGCCGTTCTCGGTCGGTTCGCGATATTCGACCAGACTGCTCGTGACCGGCGTGTGCTCGACCATGTCGGCATAATCGAGTTCATCCATCTGCGACATACCGCCATCGGGGTGACGCACCGCAAGATACTTGCTGAGCAGTTCGAATTGCTCGTCGGTTGCCCAAGGACGGCACTCGGTGACCACGAGGTCGCGGTTGCGCTTGATGTCGCGCTTCTGCGTGCTCGACGGCTTGAACTCGCCCGTCACCACCCGCACCGATACACAAGCCTGGCAATCGAGGCAGCTCGGGCGATACGCGACCGTCTGGCTGCGCCGGAAGCCGATCCGCCCCAACGCCTCGTTCAGCTGGTCCGCATGCGGCCCCTTAAGCTCCGTAAACACCTTCCGCTCCTGCCGACCGGGAAGGTACGGACACGGCGCAGGGCTCGTTACAAAGAAGCGGGGAAAGCGGATCGGGGCCGTCACGGGTCTTGCTGGGTCCTCTTGGTTACGGGAATCGGCAGCGCGCCTGTTAAGACGGTGTTATGCCTTTTCGCCGCCCGCGGTAAAAGACCCTTAACCACAATTCACGGTGAATATAGGGTTACTTTGCACATCTCGAGCCGCCGGAAAGGTCCATATTGGAGCAATGCGGGACAGTCTCCGAACCGGTCCTGAACGAATTTGCGTGGGCGATTCGCCGGGCTAGCCGGTCAGTTGAGTTCGACCATCTGCACCTTGTAGTTCTTTGCCCGCAAAGCCGCGACCAGCCGCTCGACCTGCTCGGCATCGCGCGCCTCGCACTCGATATCGGTGATCAGGCCCTTCGCCGGAAGCGAGGTGAAGATGCGCTGGTGGTAGATCTCGATGATGTTTACGTTATGCTCGTTGAACAGGCTCATCACCTTGAACAACGCGCCGGGCCGATCCTGCAGGGTGATCCGCAGCCGCGCCAGACGACCCTGCCGCGCAAGATCCCGCAGCAGAACGTTGGCAAGCAATCGGGTGTCGATATTGCCGCCGCACAGCACGAGGCCGATGGTCTTCCCGGCGAACCGGTCGGGGTTTTCGAGCACGGCAGCAAGCCCTGCCGCGCCCGCGCCCTCGACCACGGTCTTCTCGATCTGGAGCAAAAGCGACACCGCCTTCTCGAGCGACGGTTCGTCGACCAAAAGGATGTCGTCGACCCGCTCGGCGATCACCCGCGCGGTGAATTCGCCAGGGTGCTTAACCGCGATCCCTTCGGCCAGCGTATCGCCGCCGCAGTCGTGACTCTCTCCCTTGATCCGGTCGAACATGCTCGGGAACAAGGCCGCCTGCACGCCGACAACTTCGACATCCGGATTGAGCGCCTTGGCGACCGTCGACATGCCGGAGATGAGCCCGCCACCGCCGATCGGCACGACCAGGCAATCGAGATCGGGCTTAACCTCGAGCATCTCGAGCGCAACGGTGCCCTGCCCCGAAGCGATCAGGGGATCGTCGAAGGGATGCACGAAGGTGAGGCCACGCTCGGCTTCAAGTTCGCGGGCATGGGCGTTGGCGTCGTCGAAAGTCTCGCCGTGCAGCACCACATTGCCGCCCACGCTTTCGGTTTGCATCACTTTCACGGTCGGCGTGGTCTTAGGCATCACGATGGTGACCGGCACGCCGAGCCGGGTGCCATGGTAGGACAGACCCTGCGAATGGTTGCCTGCCGACGCCGCGATCACTCCGCGCCGTTTCTGCTCGTCGGTCAGGTGCAGCAGCGCATTGAGCGCACCGCGTTCCTTGTAAGCCGCAGTAAATTGGAGGTTCTCGAACTTGAGCCAGATTTCCGCGCCGGTGATTTCCGAAAGCGTAATCGAGTGCATCATCGGCGTCTTGACCACCGCGCCTTCGATGCGCGCGGCGGCGGCGCGAACGGTTTCGAGGGTCAGCTCATCGAGGCTGGCGGTTGCGGCGCTTGTCTGCGCGGCTGAGGCGGACTGTGCGGTCATGATGCTTGGCGGATTAAGGCTTCAGCGCCGCAAGGGCAAACCGATTTGGGTATCGATGCGCAAGAATTGCCTGGCGGGATGCTGGAGTACCTTTCGTGGGAACGCCCCGCTCGCCTTGGCATTCAATCGGAAATCTGATTAGGGCTGCCGCAATGACTTCTCCGCAATCAATCGCTTTCATCGGACTGGGTGTCATGGGCGGCCCGATGACCGGTCACCTCGCCCGGGCGGGGCATACAGTCGCTGCCTACAACCGTTCGAAGGAGCGCGCGGACAAGTGGCGCGAGACATGGAGCGAGGAAGGACTGGAAGTCGCCTTTGCCGAAACGCCCGCCGAGGCTGCGGCAAAGGCGGACATCGTCTTCATCTGCGTCGGGAACGACGAAGACCTTGGCGAAGTGGCGCTTAGCGACACAGGGGTTCTCGCAACGATGAAAAGCGGCGCGCTGCTGGTCGACCATACCACGGTGTCCGCCGACATGGCGCGGCGACTGGCATCCGAAGCGCAAGCGCGCGGGATCGCCGCAGTCGATGCGCCCGTCAGCGGCGGCGAAGCGGGCGCGGTCAACGGCCAACTCGCGGTAATGTGTGGCGGCACCGAGAAAGCGGTCGAGCGCGCACGCCCGGTCATGGATTGCTATGCCAAGGCGATCGTCCATGTCGGCCCGAGCGGCGCGGGCCAGACCGCCAAGATGGCCAACCAGATGTGCATCGCAGGCGTTCTCGGCGGACTGTCCGAAGCGATCCGGCTGGCAGCCGCCGCGGGGCTTGATCTGGAAAAGACCTACGAGGCTATTTCGGGCGGCGCAGCGCAGAGCTGGCAGATGGACAACCGCTGGAAGACCATGATGCAGGACGAATTCGATTTCGGCTTCGCAATCGACTGGATGCGCAAAGACCTGGGCTACGCGCTCGACGAAGCGAAGCGGCTCGGCCTGTCCTCGCCGGTGAGTGCGCTGGTCGATCAGTTCTATGCCGAAGTGCAGGCCGCAGGGGGCGGGAGGCGCGACACGAGCGCGCTCATCACCCGCCTGCCCAAAGGAAGACCCGAGTAAGGAAAACGATGATTCGCACCGCATTCCGCGCCGTCGCGGCGCTCGCCGCATTCGCTTCCGTCCCGGCCATGGCCGACACGCTGGTCGACAATGTCGACGGTGTGACCATTGGCGAGGACGGCGAAGTCGTCCGCTTCACCGGGCTCGTCTTCGACGATGACGGAAAGGTCGTACAGATCCTCCAACGCGGCGAGGAACGCCCGCAGACAGATTACGGGATCGACGGGCGCGGACGGGTAATGCTGCCGGGTATGATCGATGCGCATGTCCATGTCATGGGCATCGGTTTCGGCGCGTTGCTGCTCGACCTGTCCGACACCAATTCGCTCGAAGAGGCGCTTGCCAAGATCAAGGCGTTTGCCGAGGAGAACCCGGGCCGCCCGTGGATCCTCGGGCGCGGCTGGAACCAGGAGAAATGGGGCCTCGGGCGCTTCCCGACCGTCGAGGAACTCGATGCCGTCGTTTCCGACCGCCCCGTTTGGCTCCAGCGCGTCGATGGCCATGCGGCCTGGGCCAACACCATGGCGATGGAGCGCGCGGGCGTGACTGCGGCCAACGCCGATCCATCCGGCGGGCGGATCATCCGCAAGCCGGGGAGCCGCGAACCCGCAGGGGTGTTCGTCGATGCGGCAGAAGAACTGGTCGCCAAAGTCGTTCCTGCTCCGCGCCCCGAAGACCGCGACGCCGCCCTCGCCAAGGCGCAGGAAATCCTTCTCGACAACGGCATAACCGCTGTTGCGGACATGGGCACCAGCATCGAGGACTGGCAGACCTTCCGCCGGGCCGGTGATGCCGGGAAGCTCGGCATCCGTATCATGTCCTACGCCACCGATGCCGACACCATGGACCTCATTGCGGGTCCCGGTCCGACCCCGTGGCTGTATGACGACAAGCTGCGGATGGGCGGAATCAAGCTCTATCTCGACGGCGCGCTTGGCTCGCGCGGAGCGACCCTCAAGGAGCCGTATTCCGACGAGCCGCAGACACGCGGCCTTCCGCTGCTTACCCCCGCGCAGCTGCGCAACATCATGAGTCGCGCGGCAATGGACGGCTTCCAGACTGCGATCCACGCAATCGGCGACGCCGCCAATTCGGACGTCCTTCGCGCGATCGAGGAGCTCTCCGAAACCTATGAAGGCGACCGCCGCTGGCGGATCGAACATGCGCAGGTCGTCGATCCCGCAGAGCTCGAAGAATTCGGCGAGCACGGGGTGATCGCTTCGATGCAACCGCTTCACCAGACGTCCGACCGGTTGATGGCCGAGGCACGGCTGGGGCCGGACCGTCTGGATGGAGCCTATGCCTGGCGCAGCGTGCTCAAGGTGGGCGGCATACTCGCCTTCGGCTCGGACGCTCCGGTCGAACCTGCGGATGCATTTGCCGGCTTCGCGGTCGCGATCAGTCGCACCGACGCCGACGGACAGCCTTTTGGAGGATGGTTACCGGATGAAACCGTCAGCCGCGAGGCCGCGCTCAAGGCGTTCACCGCCGATGCCGCCTTCGCGGGTTTCGCCGATGGCAAATTCGGACGCCTGATCCCCGGCGAACAGGCGGACTTCCTGTTCGTGGACCGCGATCCGCTGCTCGCCTCGCCGAGCGATATACGCAGCACGCAAATCCTCGAAGTGTGGGTCGGTGGGAAGCGAATGCGCTGATCTCCACGCCCCGAATTCGCCTCGCAAGTGCGCGAGCCTTACCGGATCGTATCGGCGGCCTAGGTGTTCGCACGTATCAGGTTGATTCGCCGACCAAGTTTAACCAAACAGCCATTTGCGGCCGCTATCAGGCGGTACGCCTTCGGTGATATGGGCAAACAAGCCTAAGGAACTGTCGGCGAAAGAGAATCAGGGTTGCAATTGTGCAACTGCGAGAAAGTCTTTCGCGCTGCAATCGTATTCGGTCTGGCGGGAATTCCGGGTGTCCGATATAAAGCTCTGAATACGAATCGTACTCGAACCGCGACGAACGGTTTCGGAATACAAATTAGGGGGTTGTCACGACCGGAAGGCTGCGCTATCCCAAGATGGAAATAGACTTAGTTAATACCTACAGGAGACGATCCGATGAAATTCCGCACTCTCGCACTGGCAACCGCTGCAGTTTCTCTCGCTGCATCGCCCGCCATCGCTGAAGCCGCCTATGATCGTGCAAACGCACCGGTCGAAGGGGAAAGCGAACTGGAAGGTGAGAGCGGTATCCTCATCGCGATCCTCGCGTCCGCCGCTATCATCGCCGGCATCATCATCGTAGCCGACGGTGGCGAAGACGCTCCGACCAGCCCGTAAGCTCGGTCGAAAAGAGATTCGAAAGGGCTCCTTCGGGAGTCCTTTTTTTGTCCGCGATAGACAGGATCGCGACCGGGTGGACGTGCTCTTACTTAAAAGCGCGCCTCCGTCGGCACAGGATTAATCCGACCCAGCTTCGGCTTCGGCCGTGGTCTGCTCTTCATCCGCATCGGCCTGTTTCTTCTTCGTTCTCTCCTGGAAACGCATCAGCAGAAGCGAACCTTCGAACAGGACGAGCAGCGGCAGAGCGAGAATGATCTGCGATCCCGGATCCGGCGGCGTCACGATTGCCGCCAACGCAACCACCCCGACGATCACGTAACGCCGCGCGCCAGCCATCTGTGACCGGGTGACGATCCCCGCGCGGTGCAGCAGCATCAACAGCACGGGAAGCAGGAATGTCAGTCCGAAGGCGAGGATGAACTGCATCACGAGATCGAGGTAATCGCCCGCAGCGGGCAAGGCCTCGACCGCAAGTCCGCCCGCATCCCCGCCGAAGCCGAGGAACCAGCGAAATGCCGTCGGCATGACGACGTAATAGGCCAGCGCCGCACCGCCCAGAAACAGCACCGGTGTTGCGATCAGGAAAGGCAGGAATGCCTTTTTTTCCTTGGCATAGAGGCCTGGCGCGACAAACGCCCACAGCTGGTTGGCGATAATCGGGAAGCTCACCATGAAGCCCGCGAACAGCGCGACCTTGAGGTCGACGAAGAACAATTCGGGCAGCCTTGTAAAGATCAATTGCCCCTTCCCCTCGGGGAAGGCGTCCTTCAGTGGCTGGACGAGATAGGCGAGGATCGGATCGGCGAAGTAGAGGCAAACCCCGAAGCCGATCGCGAGTGCGATGACCGACCGCACGAGCCGGGTGCGCAGCTCGACGAGATGATCGAGCAGCGGGGCACGGGTTTCGTCGATATCCTTGATCTCGAACGCCATCGCGCGCCTAGTCCTTCGGTTCTTGGCGCGGGGGCAGCGGGAGTTCAGGTGCCGCCTCGTCGGCCTTCTTCGGCGCAGGCTGAGTGTCGGGAGCCGGATCGTCGGCCATGGGATCGGGCCCGGTCTCTCCTGTCTCGATCGGCGGTGGGCCGGTCATGACCGGTTCGCCGGCATCCTTCTCGGCGTTGATCGCGCTGCGACGCATGATCTCCTCGTTCTGCGCCTTCCATTTCTTTTCCATGTCCTCGAGCTCGGCCTCGCGGACCATGGCGTCGATACCAGTGCGGAAATGTGCAGAGACCTTGCGCACCTGTCCGATCCAGCGCCCGGCGGTGCGCATCGCACGCGGCATCTCTTTCGGCCCGATCACAATGATCGCGACGATGACGATAACCAGGAGTTCAGCTGCGCCGATATCGAACATGATGTGCTTTCAAGCGCGCCGGTTCTGGCGCGTCCGAGAAAAGTCAGTTGGACGAATCGGAGGTTTCGCCGGTCTTGGTCTCGGTCGCGGCAGGGTCCTTTGCAGGAGCTTCGATCTGGGCCTTTGAAGCGGGCTTTTCAGCCTCTTCTTCGCTCATGCCCTTCTTGAAGCTTGAAATGCCCTTGCCGAAATCGCCCATCATCTCCGAAATGCGGCCGCGCCCGAACAGGATCAGGACGACCACCGCCACGATGATGATTTGCCAGATGCCGATACCGCCCATGCGAAGTCTCTCTCATTGAAGTGCTGAGCGTAATATAGGAGCGAAGCGGCCCGAGCGCCAGTCGAGACTAAGCCGGCGCTATTCCTCGCTGTCCTCGTCGGACGACGATTCGCAGGATTCTTCTGATTGCCCGACGGATTCCATTGCCTCTTCGAGGGCATCGTCGACCGGATCGAGCAGGCCGGCCGCACGCAATTCGTCGATGCCAGGCAGGTCCCGTCGCGAAGACAGGCCGAAATGATCGAGAAATTCGGGCGTGGTGGCGTAGATCACGGGGCGGCCCGGAACCTCGCGCCGGCCCGCAAGCTTGATCCAGCCTGCCTCCATCAGCACGTCGAGCGTGCCCGCGCTGGTCTGCACCCCGCGGATCGATTCGATTTCGGCGCGGCTCACCGGCTCGTGATAGGCGATGATCGCGAGTACCTCGGTCGCGGCGCGACTGAGGCGGCGGACTTGTTCGCGCTCGCGGCGAAGCAGGTGGGCCAGGTCAGGCGCAGTCTCGAAGTGCCAGCGCTTGCCGCGCTCGACCAGATGCACGCCGCGTTTCTCATATTGCTCGCCCAGTGCGTTCAGCCCCTCCCGCACGGCAGTATTCTCCAGCCCGCCAAGATGCTTGGCCAGCTGATCGACACTCATCGGCTCTTCGGACGCGAACAGCGTCGCCTCGAGCGCCCGCTCGATCTCGTCGGTGGAGCGTTGTGGGGAAACGTCGTCGCTCGGCACGCTGTCCTCGACCAAGTCCTGGCTCATGCCTTTGCTCCCTCCTTCAGCCGCCGAATGCGCAGCGGCGCGTAGGCCTCTTCCTGTTCGATCTCCGCCCTGCCCAGCCGCGCGAGCTCGAGCGCCGCGACGAAACTCGACGCGAGTGCAGACTTGCGCAGCGCCGGTCCGGCATGCGCGGGCAGGAAGTCGCGGATATCCATCCAGTCGAGCGTGACGCCGAGCATCGCCGAAACTCGATCCAGCGCGCTGTCGAGCGTCATCACCGGGCGGTTCGAGACATGGTAGATGCGCGGTGCGGTACGCGCCTTGACCTGGCCATAGGCCTGGATCAGCGAATAGGCGTCCGACTTCCACTGCGTCTTGCGGTCGATCCGCAGGCCCTCGGGCTTGCCACGCAGGAAGATATCGCGCCCGATCCGGTCGCGCGCCATCAACCGCGCCGCCGCCTCGCGCATCGCGCCAAGGCGCTGGAGTCGCAATTGCAGCCGCAGCGCGAGTTCTTCGGGGCTTGGGTCTTCCTGCTCGTCCTTGGGCAGCAGCAGCGCCGATTTGAGGTATGCGAGCCACGCCGCCATGACGAGATAGTCGGCGGCGAGTTCGAGCCGCAGGTTTTGCGCGCGCTCGATGTAACCGAGATACTGGTCGACCAGCGCGAGGATCGAAATCTGTCTCAGGTCGACCTTCTGCCGCCGCGCGAGGTCGAGCAACAGGTCGAGCGGCCCTTCCCACCCGTCGAGTTCGAGATACAGTGCCTTGTCGCCCGACTTGGCGCCCTGCTTTCCGACCTCGTCCTCGGGCCATGCTTCCCCCATGTCGGCGGTCGGCTCGGCAGCACCGAGGGATTCGCCGGAGATCATGAAGCCGTCATCCGAAGGTTCGCTTTCGCTCATGCGGCTTCTCCCGCGAGCGCCAGCAAAGCGTCGCGTTTCGCAAGCAGTTCGGGCTGCTCCTCGGCCATCGACGGCGCGATCCGCGTATCTTCCAGTGCGCGTTCAAGCCGGGCTGCGGTTGTTTCGGACATGGTCGGGAGCACCTCGCAGATGCCCTGCATGTCGTCCATCTTCGCCCAGCAATTGAGGATAATATCGCATCCGGCGGCGTGCGCGCGAGCCGAGCGCTCGGGGATGGTCCCGTCGAGCGCTTTCATGTCGATGTCGTCGGTGAGCAGGAGTCCATCGAAGCCGATCTGCGCGCGAATCACGTCGCGGATGACCGTTTCCGAAAGCGTCGCGGGATTGTCAGCATCCCACACAGGAAACAGCAGGTGCCCTGTCATACCGATCTTCGCCGAGTTGAGCGCACGGAACGGAGCGAGATCGCTTTCCAGTTCCTCGGCGCTGGCATGAACCGTGGGCATTTCCTTGTGCGTGTCGACAGTGCTCCGCCCATGCCCCGGCATGTGCTTGATGCAGCCCGTCACTCCGCCCTTCGCCAGCCCGTCGAGCACCGCTCTGCCGATTGCAGCCACCTGCATCGGATCGCTGCCTAGCGAGCGGTCTCCGATCACGTCGTGCGCGCCCTCCTGCCGCACGTCGAGCGGCGGATGGTAGTCGACCGTGATCCCCATCGCCGAAAGCTCGAGCGCCATCGCGTGGGCGTTGGCGCGCGCCGCCTCGATCGCGCTGGCGGGTGCCACCTTGTAGAGCAGGTCGAACGCTTCGCCCGCCGGATAGGGCGACCAGTGCGGCGGACGCAGCCGCGCCACGCGGCCGCCCTCCTGATCGATCGAAACGAGCAGGCGGTCGCGCCCGTGGATCGAGCGCAGATCGTCGGTCAGCGCGCGCAATTGCTCGGGGCCCGCGCAATTCCGACCGAACAGGATGTATCCCGCCGGATCCGCATCGCGGAAGAAGGCGCGCTCGTCGGCCGTCAGTTCGAGGCCGCTGCATCCGAAAATCGCCGGAATCATGCGCCGAGAGTTACAGCTGGCTGTGCCCCGTGCAAGCGCGCTAACCACCTATAGTGGGGGAAAACGCCCGCAAGGCACGACAGGTTGTGGATCGCCCGTGGTTTATTTGACGGCGCAGTCGAGCCCGTCGGCCTTGATCGCCTGGCACAATTGCGTCGCCTCGGAACGGTTTCCGGCGACCACCTGCAGGCGATAGACCGTCGCCCCGCCGACTACGGCCTCTACGACGCGATAGCGTTTCCCAGAGAGCGCACCCGTCTGGCGAGACAGGTCATTCCAACCCTTTTCGGCGCGATCGCGGGTGCCATAGGCAGCCAGCTGGACATAGGCACCACCTGTTGCTGGAGGAGCGGGGGGTTCCGATGCCGCCGTGCCGGTGGCGGTTTCGCTTGCGGTGGGAGCAGAGGTCGTACTGTCGCCGCTGTCGATCTGCGCCTCGCGGGTCTGCCCTTCGCCCACGGCAGGCGCGACATTGCCGGTCCCGGCAAATTCCTTCCCGCCCGGATCCTCGGGCCGCTCCTTGATCGGGCCTTCGGGCGCTTCGATCGTGCTGCCATCGGCAACCAGCGCCGGGTCGGTTGTGCTTTTGGTCAGCATGTAGATCGCGCCGACCACGCCGAGCAGCACCGCAAGCAGGATCGCGCCGAAGGCAAAGATTTGCGCGGTATCGACACCGCCAGCGTCCTCGTCCTCCTCGTCCGCCTCAAGCCACGGCAGGCTGTCGGCACCGGTCAGGTCGAGCTCGCTTTCGGCATCACTCCCGTCGTCTTCGATTTCCTCGAATTCAGCGTCGATAACCACTGCTTCGCGTCCTTGTTTTCAAAACTCTAGCCTAGCGCCAAGTTAGCTTACCGTCACATCGATTCGACGGCTTCTACCCCGAGGACGGCCAGCCCGTTGCGGATAACCTGCCCGATTGCGTTAGCCAGGAAAAGCCGCGCCTCCGACAAAGCCTTGTCCTGTTCCACGATGAAGCGCTTTTGCGGGTTATCGTTACCCAGGTTCCAGAAGGCGTGCAGTTCGGCTGCGAGGTCGTAGAGATAGAACGCCACACGGTGCGGTTCGCGCGCCTTGGCAGCTGCCTCGATGATGCGCGGGAATTGCGCAGCCATGCGGATAAGCGCGATTTCTTCGTCGCCTAGTTGAGCAAGGTTGTCCGCCGAGGGCGCAAATCCCGCCTCCGCCGCCTTGCGCAGCGTCGAGCGAATCCGCGCATGCGCATACTGCACATAGAAAACCGGATTGTCCTTC
Source organism: Erythrobacter sp. GH1-10 (assembly GCF_045363165.1). Classification (NCBI taxonomy): domain Bacteria; kingdom Pseudomonadati; phylum Pseudomonadota; class Alphaproteobacteria; order Sphingomonadales; family Erythrobacteraceae; genus Erythrobacter; species Erythrobacter sp. GH1-10. Next base: position 2,604,011 of record NZ_JBJFLP010000001.1, read on the forward strand.
GAGGCTTCGACCACCTTGGCGAAGTCGAATTCCATCTGCGCCTCGGGCTTGCGGGTGAGCATGGTGAAGCGCACCACGTCCTTGCCTACTTCCTCGACCATGTCGGCGATGGTGATGAAATTGCCCGAACGCTTGGACATCTTCACCGGCTCGCCGGCGCGCATCAGCTGGACCATCTGGACGAGCTTGACGTCGAACGGGACCGGTTCGCCCTTTCCTTCGGATAGCGCGGCAACCGCAGCCTTGATCCGTTTGACCGTACCCGCGTGGTCCGCGCCCCAGATATCGATCAGTTCGTCGGCGTCCTCGGCCTTCTGCATGTGATAAGCGAGATCGGCACCGAAATAGGTCCACTTGCCGTCCGACTTCTTTATCGGGCGATCCTGGTCGTCGCCGAATTTGGTCGAGCGGAACAGCGGTAATTCGACCGGCTCCCAGTCCTCCGGCGGGGCCTTGCCCTTGGGCGCTTCAAGTACGCCGTCGTAAACGAGATCGTGCTGGCGGAGCCACGCCTCGGCCTCTTCCGGCTTGCCCGCCGCCTGCAGCGCCGCCTCGGAGGCGAACACATCGTGGTGGATACCGAGCAGCGCGAGGTCGGACTTGATCAGCTCCATCATCTGCTCGACCGCCTCGGCGCGGAAATAGGGGAGCCATTCCTCCTCGGGCTCGTCCTTGTGCTTGTCGCCGAGTTCCTGCGCGAGATATTCGCCGATCGGCTTGAGGTAATCGCCGGGATAGAAGCCCTCGGGAATCTCGCCGATATCCTCGCCCAGCGCCTCGCGATACCTGAGGTGCGCCGAGCGCGCGAGCGTATCGACCTGCCCGCCGGCGTCGTTGATGTAGTATTCGCGGATCACTGTGTGCCCAGCGTTTTCGAGCAGACTGGCGAGCGCATCGCCGACCACCGCGCCGCGGCAATGGCCCATGTGCATCGGCCCGGTCGGGTTGGCTGAGACGTACTCCACGTTCACGGTGCGCCCGGAGCCCATCGAAGAGCGACCGTAATTGGTGCCGAGATCAGCGATGGCGGCCAGTTCACCTAGCCATGCGGCGGGATCGAGCCGCAGGTTTATAAAGCCCGGCCCAACCACTTCGGCGCTAGTTACTGTTGGTGGGCTATTCAGCAATTTGTCGACAATTCCGATCTTGCCTACAATCGCCTCGGCCAGCGCGCGCGGATTGGTCTTGGCGGGCTTCGCCAAAACCATCGCCGCATTGGTGGCAAGATCGCCATGCGAGGGATCGCGCGGCGGCTCGACGGTCACATTCGAGAAGCTCGCGTCGGCAGGCAGAACTCCATCGGCCTGCAAGCCGATAAGAGTCTTCTCGACGATGGCCGCATAGGCGGCGTAGAGGGTTGTGTTATCGGTCATCACTATCTCGTGGATTTCCGCGAAAATTCAGCGGTTGCAAGAAAGGAAGCGGGGTCCCGGGTCAAGCCCGGGACGACTAATCGATTGGTTCGTTTCTCGGTCGCCATGCGACCGCAAGGCCGACTGGCCGTCCGCAGCCGCTCCGTAGCGAAGCGAAGGAGACGAGGCGAGGAGGCAGCCCGGATGGGCTGCCACAAACGTCAGCGCGTCGCGTTATACGCCAGCTGGTCCTCAGTCAGCTGGAAGCCGACCAGCACTTCGAAGCGCGTGCGCTGGATCGCAGCCTTCACTTCCGGATCGGCCAGCGGATCGAGCGCGGCATCGACATCCCCGGGGCGGCGGCGGCGGGTGATCTTTTCGCGGATATCCTCCGGCAGCGTCGCCGCCGAACGATCGACAAACGCCCCAGCCCGACCGCTCGCGCTGGCGCGTTCCTGCCCGTCGGCGAAGGTGAGCGTCACCTGCCCCACGCGCTTGGTCACGACGGCGCTGCCGCCGCGTAGCACTGTCACGAAATACGGCAGCGTTACCGTGCGGCTACCGCGCACGTCGGTCCGGCGCGCATGCACGTCGAAAGTCGCCTCGCTGTAGACCCGCTCTGCGGTGTCGTTGCAAGTCGAACGCAGGTTGGTCATCGAAGCGGTCATATCGAGATTGGCGAAGCTCGAATCCCCGGCGGTGCGAAAGACCGTCACGTCTCCGGTATAATCGGGAATGCCGACCGCAGGGCACGAGGAAAGCACCGCGGTGATGCCGACACCCTGGTCCACCACCAGCTCGCCTTCGCTGGCACACCCGGCAAGGCCGGCGGCAAGTGCGAGGGCAGGAAGAACTCGGGTGCGAAACAGCATGGGAAATGACGTCCTTGATTATTCGATCCACTCGGCTGCGACACAAGCGGGGCAGCCATCGATCACGCCCTAGCGGTGCGCGCGGCAAAGCGCTAGAGGGTGACATATGAACGCGCCATTTCCCACGTCAGAGACCGCCGCAGAGCGGAAACCGCTCAACCTCCTCATCGCCGCACCGCGCGGCTTTTGCGCCGGGGTCGATCGCGCCATCGAGATCGTCGAGAAGGCGCTCGAACGCTATGGCGCGCCGGTCTACGTCCGGCATGAAATCGTCCACAACAAATACGTCGTCGAGGGGCTGAAGGCCAAAGGCGCCATTTTTGTCGAGGAACTGGACGAGGTGCCCGACGATGCGCCGGTGGTTTTCAGCGCGCATGGCGTCCCCAAAAAGGTGCCAGCCGAGGCCCAGCGCCGCAAACTGCTCTATGTCGATGCGACCTGCCCGCTGGTCTCCAAGGTGCACCGCCAGGCCGAACGCCAGATCGAAAAGGGGCGGCATATCATCTTCATCGGCCACGAAGGCCATCCCGAAGTGATCGGTACGATGGGCCAGGTCGAGCCCGGACAAATGACGCTGGTCGAAACGATCGAGGACGTCGACAAGCTTCCGTTCGAGAGCGACGAACCGCTCGCCTATCTCACGCAGACGACTTTGTCGGTCGATGACACGCGCGAAGTGATCGAGGCGCTCGAATGGCGGTACCCGAATATCCGCGGACCGAAGGCCGAGGACATCTGCTACGCAACATCGAATCGTCAAGCTGCGGTCAAGGACCTCGCGCCCGATTGCGACCTGGTGCTGGTAATCGGCGCGCCCAATTCCTCAAACTCGCTGCGGCTGGTCGAAGTGTCCGAACGGCTCGGTACCCCGGCGAAGCTGATCCAGCGCGCCGGAGAGATCGATCCGGCATGGCTGGAAGGGGTCGAGACGCTCGGCCTGACGGCAGGCGCCTCCGCTCCCGAAGTGCTGGTGCGCGAAGTGGTCGATGCAATCGGAAAGCTTCGCAACGTCGAGGAGCGGACGATAACCGCCGCCGAAGAGAAGATGGTCTTCAAGCTGCCACGCCAGCTGACCGAGTAACAGCGCACAGGCGGGCGGATTGGCAGTCTACACCCATCTCGGTGCCGAAGAGCTTGCCGATCTGGTGGCGCAATACGATGTCGGCGAGCTGGTTTCGGCCAAGGGCATCGCGGAGGGCGTTTCCAATTCCAACTGGCTGATCGAAACGACCGGCAAGGGCGGCAGCGGCGCACGCTTCATCCTCACCATGTACGAGCGGCGGATCGAATTGTCCGATCTCCCGTATTTCCTTGGACTGCTGGACCACTTGTCGTCCAAGGGTAGCCCCGTGCCGCAGACGATCCATGATCGCGACGGTGCAGCTTTTCGCATGGAGCAGGGAAAAGCGGTCGCGCTGATCGAATTCCTGCCCGGCGTTTCGCCAACCCTACCCTCACCCGCGCAGGCGCGTTCGGTCGGTGAAGTGCTTGCCAAGATGCATCTCGCCAGTGGGGACTTCGCGCTCACCCGCGCGAACACGATGGGCTTTGCCGACAATCTAGCGCTGCTCGAACAATGCGGCGAGGCCGGACTGGCCTCGATCCATGCCGATCTTCCGGCGATGATCGGCCCGGCCCGCGCCGCTGCCGCGCTCGATCTCGCCGCCCTCCCACAGGCGAATATCCATGCCGACCTGTTTCCCGACAATGTGCTGATGCTCGGCGACCGGGTCACCGGCCTGATCGATTTCTACTTCGCCTGTACCGGAGCGATGGCGCTCGACCTTGCGACCACCCACGCAGCCTGGTGCTTCGGCAGCGACAACGCTTTCCGGCCCGAACTGGGCTCGGCAATGGTCGCCGGATACGAGAGCGCCCGCCCCCTTGAGCAAGCGGAACGCGAGCTGCTGCCCCAGATCGCCAAGGGGGCCGCGCTGCGCTTCGTCGCCAGCCGGGCGGAGGACTGGCTCGATACCCCCGAGGATGCGCTGGTCACCCGCAAGGACCCGATGCAATTCGTCGCACGCTGGCACGTTTACGACGAATTGGGCCAAAAGGCGTTTGCCTGATGCTAGGCCTGCGGCCATGAAGCGCCCGATGAAACAGGTCGAGATTTTCACCGACGGTGCCTGCAAGGGCAACCCCGGCCCGGGCGGCTGGGCGGCGCTGCTGCGAATGGGTCAGCACGAGAAAGAGCTGACCGGGGCCGAAGCCGACACGACAAACAACCGGATGGAAATGACGGCGATCATCCAAGGGCTCTCCGCGCTGATCGAGCCGTGCAAGGTCGATCTCTACTCCGATAGCAAATACGTGATCGATGGGATCACCAAGTGGGTCGAAGGCTGGAAGCGCAAGGGGTGGGTAACCGCCAGCAAGAAGCCCGTGCGCAATGCCGACCTTTGGCACGAGCTGATCGACGTCGCAGGCCGTCACGATATCGAATGGCACTGGGTCAGGGGCCACAACGGCCATGAGGAAAACGAACGGGTCGATCAGCTCGCCAGTGCCGAAGCCGAGCGGATCGCGCGCGAAGGCTGAATCGAAGCGGGCGCACCCCGCAAAGGGCACGCCCGCTCAATCCATGAACTGGACCGTGGCTTAGGTGTTGTCTTCCACCGGAGCGTCCGGGCCGTTCTTCTTGATCGAATCGATCGCGTTCTGCGCGCTCGACTTGCTCGAATAGCCCTGGGTCGAGAACATCACTTCGGAATTGTAGCTGAAGCGGACGCGATACTCGTCGGCCTTGTCCTTATAGATTTCAAACTTGTGAGCCATGGGTCGTCTCCCCTTGATTGGTGTCGTTGAACACGCGAGCCACCTTACAGATTGAATTGCGATTGGCTAGCCATCGGCGCCCACTTCGGCTTCGAAAAATCGCGCCGGCGCATAGGCTTGGCGATCGATACCGGCGGTCAGCGCATCCGCGCTCTGACCTAGCATGATCTGCGCCCCGAGCCGTGCCGCCGCCGGCGAGGTCTGGATTCCGAAGCCGCCCTGCCCCGCGAACCAGTAAAAGCCTTCGACCACCGGGTCGGGCCCGTAGACCGGGAGGCGATCGGGGGCGAAGCTCCTGAGACCCGCCCAGCGCCGCTCGACCGCTTCTATGTGCCAGTCGGTCACTTTCTGGAACCGGTCGATCACGCGAGCGACATCGATTTCTTCCGGTGCAGCATCGCATGGCTCCGTCGGAATCTCGTCATGCGGGCTGAGCCACAGTCGACCGTTGTCGGACTTGAAATAGAATGCCCCGTTGATGTCGAGCACCAGCGGGAGGTCTCCCGGTGCCTCGGGGAAAACCCGAAGCTGCGCGACGGTACGGCGCTTGGGATCGATCCCGAGAGGCCTGGCCCCGGCCATTCGAGCGACAGTATCGGCCCAGGCACCCGCCGCATCGACAATGGCCGCCGCGCGAAATGCCTTCCCGTCTTCGGTGGCGATCGTCCACCCGCCAGCCGTGCGATCCAGCTTGGCGACGCGCGCCCGGCAGACCAGATCCGCTCCGGCTCGCCTCATCGCCTTGAGGTAATGCTGGTGAACGCCGGCAACGTCGATATCGGCACAGGCAGGCTCCCAGATCGCATCGCACCAATCCTCGCGAATGGCCGGGACCCGCTGCTTCAGGCCTGCGCCGTCGAGCCGCTCGATTGTCACGCCGGTTCCGCTGAAGGTCTCGACGAAATCGTCCATTTTCGCTTTGTCGGAGGATTGCCCGACATAAAGCGCCCCGCGCGGAGACAGGAAGCCATGCTCGCGCAGGTAGGTGCCCGAAGCCAGTGTGAGCGGCACGACTCCCGGCCCGCCATAGCATTCCTCCCAGAATGCCGCCGAGCGTCCGGTCGAGTGATATCCCGGCGCGTCCTCGGCTTCGAGCACGAGCACTCTCGCATGCGGCGCGAGTTCGGCGGCGATGCTCGCGCCTGCAATGCCTGCGCCAATGACGGCGAAATCGTAGATTGTGGAGTCCATCAGTCTTCAGCCGGTCTGCGCAGGAGCCTCGCGGTCGAGGAAATCGGCGATCGCTTCCATCACCTGATCGCGCACGGAATCGGTCTCGCGCAGCACTTCATGCGCAGCTTCATTCCCCAGTTCGAGGAGCTCGCCATGCGGCAAACGTTCTGCCGCCCGGACATTGGCTGCGTGGCTGACAAGCTTGTCCGCCGGGGTCGATACGATCAGCACCGGAATCACGATCGCTTCTAGCGCCCCCGGGGCCTCGAGGATCTTCCATGAGGCATAGGCACGCTCGACCCAGCGCCAGCTTGCCGGTCCCATGACCAGTTCCGGGCGGTGTTCGCGCCACCACTGTTCATCGGCATAGCGATCTTCGTCATGGGTCAGCAGGACCTTGCGGCCGATCGGAAGTTCGCCCGGCTTCTCGCTCCACTTCCATGCTTGCCGTGTCGGATCGCCAACCTTGGTCATCATCGTCGCCACGCCATGGAGTATGGTCAACGGCAGGGGCGGACCGCTCATCCCCAGCATCGGGGCGCTCAGGAACACCGCATCCGGATCGACCTGTTTCTCGACCAGAGCCCGCATCACGACATGCCCGCCCATCGAATGCGCTGCCAGCACATGCGGACCCGGAGTCTCGGCTTTCCATGCCTGCCACAGCTCGGCAAGGTCTTCGACCCAGATCCCGAAATCCTCGATATGTCCGGTGACCTCGTCGCTGCCGAGCCGGCCGCTGCCGGCCTGGCCGCGCCAGTCTGCAGCCGTGACCCGCCAGCCGTCGCGGTGCCATTGCTCGAGGCTTTCAAGGTACTTTTCGTAATTGTCCCCGCGCCCGGGAAGGAACAGGATCGATCCGCGCGGATGCGGTTCACCGCCCGGCCAATCGATCCGCCGCAACTTGTGCCCGTCCTTCGCCTTCCACCAGCTTTCGCGCGCGGCGGGGGGGATCGCCCGGCGATCGATCGGTAAACGGCTTTCGGAAACTGCTTCACTCACGTGGCTAACATCGCACCTTCGGGTTTGGTTACTGTTTGGTAAGCACTCCCCTGTAGCAAAGGCCTTAACAGGGACCTGGCGGGCAGTCCGGCAGGCGACCTTTGGGGGCCACATGCTTACGACGTATGTTCACTACGGCTTGCTGATTGCCTTGGCAATTGCACTGGTGTTTGCCGCGTTTACCGATATTCGCAGCCGTCAGATCAGCAACAAGCTGAACCTCGCCATCGCCATCGGTGCTCCGTTGTTCTGGTGGACCAGCGGTCTGGCGCTGTGGCCCGATATCGCAATCCAGCTCGGCGTCGCGCTGGCTGCCTTCGCAGTTCTCGCAGGAATGTTCGCCTTGGGCCTGATGGGCGGCGGTGACGTCAAGCTGCTGACCGCGCTGGCGCTCTGGATCGAACCCAACGCCTTTCTCCAGTTGCTTGTGATCATGGCGCTCGCCGGCGGCGTCCTCACCATCGTGATGGGCGGCTGGCATTTTCTGCGCCGGCAGAAGGAACGTCTCGCCATTCCCTACGGAGTCGCCATCGCTTTCGGCGGCCTGTGGGTGCTCGCCGTCAACTACATTCCCGACAACATTCAAGTGGCGTGAACTTCATTTTAACCAATTCGGACGTACGCATCGCAACCATACCCGCCCGCTAACCAATGTAAGGGCCGAAACGAGGGGGCTTATTAGCCATGGATAGGAAGAAGCTGGTTCTGCTGCTTGGAGCGCTGGTCATCGCGATCGGTACTGCATTTGCTGCACGGAGCATGTTCGCCGAGGGCACCGCACCGGAGGCCGTTGCGGCCGCCGAGCCACAGGGCCCGAAAGTTCTGGTTGCCAACCGGGCTCTGCCGGCCGGTACCATCATCACCGCCGACGCGCTGGGTTACCAGCAGTGGCCGGAAGAGCTCGTCCAGGATGCTTACTTCCTGGATGGCGAATCCGATGTGAACCAGTTGCTTGGCACAGTCGTGCGTTATCCGGTCACCGCAGGTGAGCCGGTCACGCAAGGCTCGCTCGTCAGCCCTGGCGACCGCGGCTTCCTCGCTGCGGCGCTTGGCCCGGGCATGCGCGCTGTCACCGTTCCGGTCTCGGCCCGCACGGGTGTTGCAGGCTTCGTCTTCCCGGGTGACCGCGTCGACCTCGTCCTGACCCAGACTGTCGAAGGCGAAGGCAAGGCGCTGAAGGCTGCCGAAACCGTGCTGCGCAACCTGCGCGTGCTCGCCACCGACCAGTCGACCGAACAGACCCAGACCGAAGACGGCAAGACTGTGGTTCGCGCGTTCCGTACCGTTACCCTCGAGGTGACGCCGAAGATCGCCGAAAAGGTCGCCGTCGCCCAGACTGTCGGCACGCTCAGCCTCGTGCTGCGCTCGATCGCCGACAACCAGGTCGAACTCGAACGCGCCATCGCGTCCGGCGATGTCTCGATCCCCGAGGGCGCCTCGCCCGAAGAGGAAGAGCGCCTGCTGCGCGCCGCGATGGGCCGTCCCAACGACAAGGGCACGACCTACGCGACCGGCGGCGACGTCTCGCGCTTCCAGCCGAAAAACCCGCCGCCGAGCGAAGGCTCGAAGGCACGTGTTACACCGGCCGCACCGGGCGTCTCGGCTACCCGAAACGGAGCTCCGGTTAACGTCGGACCGACGGTTCGCGTCACCCGTGGCAAGTCGACCACCGAAGTTCCGGTGAACGGCGGCGCGGCGGCAGCCAACTCGATGCTGCGCCAGCAGTCGGACAATGTCGGCGAAGCCGGTCGCACCGTCTCGTCAACCAGTTCGCTGATCGTGCGCTGAGGGGAATGACCATGCTTCGCACGAACAACCGCTCGAATTTCGCATCCGCGCAAACAGGGAAACCCATGGGGGGCCGGAAAATGAAACGCCAACTTACTGCCAAATTGCTGCTGGCATCTATCGCTGCGGCACCGCTCGCTGCGGTTCCGGCGGCCACCGCCACGGCGCAGCAGGTCGTCAAGCCCTCGCAGGAAATCGTCCTGTCGATCGGCAAGGGCGAACTGGTGACGATCCCCGGCTCGATGACCGATGTCTTCGTTGCCAACGAGAATGTCGCCGACGTCCAGGTGAAGTCGCAGCGCCAGCTGTACGTCTTCGGGAAGTCGGGCGGTGAAACCACGATCTACGCCAGCAACGCTCGCGGCGACGTGATCTTCGCAGCCAACATCCGCGTCGGCAGCAACATCGGCAGCGTCGACCAGATGCTCGCCCTCGCCATGCCGGAAGCCAAGGTAAACGTCGCCACTATGGGCACAAACACCGTGCTTCTGACCGGCACCGTTGCCGCCCCGGAAGACGCCGCCGAAGCGCAGCGTCTCGTCCAGGCCTTCCTTGGCGATGAAGCCAATGTCATCACCCGTCTGAAAACGGCGACCCCGCTGCAGGTCAACCTGCAGGTGCGGTTTGCCGAAGTCAGCCGCAGCCTTGTTCGCCAGATCGGCGGCAACCTTGCGACCTACGACTTCTCGACCGGCGGTTTCCGCGGAGCGATCGGTACAGGTCGCTCGCTCGGCAGCGGCGAGTTTCGTCTCGACGGGCCGCTTGCAGTCGGGAACGGCGTCCAAAACCCGGGCCTGATCGTCGGTGTCGATCCGACGACCGGCGAAAACATCGTGATTAAGGGTCCGGGCGTCGATAGCGCCGGCAACACCACGCTCGGCGGTCTGGGTCGCCTGTTCGGCCTCGACGTGCTCGGCGCGCTCGATCTGTCCGAACGCCTCGGCCTGATCACCACGCTTTCACAGCCCAACCTGACCGCGCTCTCGGGCGAAACCGCCACCTTCCTGGCCGGCGGCGAGTTCCCGATCCCGATCAGTCAGGGCCTTGGCAACGTTGCGATCGAATACCGCGATTTCGGTGTCAGCCTGTCCTACACTCCGACAGTGCTTTCGAACGGCCGGATTTCGCTCCGCGTCCGCCCGGAAGTGTCGGAGCTGTCGACCCAGGGGTCGGTCACGCTCAACGGCTTCCAGGTTCCGGCGCTGACGATCCGTCGCACCGAAACCACCGTGGAACTGGGTTCGGGCCAGAGCTTCATGATCGCAGGCCTGATGAGCAGCAGCTCGCAGAACGCGCTCGATAAGGCTCCGGGCCTCGGCGATGTGCCGATCCTCGGCAATCTGTTCCGTTCGCGCGATTTCCGTCGCGGCGAAACCGAGCTGGTTATCGTGGTGACACCGTATCTGGTGAAGCCTGTCGACGCCAAGGACATCAAGCTCCCGACCGACGGGTTCCGTTCGGCCAACGAGTTCGAGCAGCTGCTCGGATATCAGGAGCATTCCGGTGTCTCGGGCGAAGGTCGCCCCGGCCCGACCGCGAAGGATCAGGAGGCTCCGTCCCCTGATGTGAGCGATGCCGATCCGGCCGCGATCGTTCCGGGCAATCCGCAGCCGGAACAGCGCAGTGCGGACAAGAAGAACCGCAAGAAGAAGGACCGTTCGGCAGACGCCGCGGCTCCTGGCTTCAGCCTCTAATTCGAGAAAGGTGAGAACAATGCTCATGGCACGCAAAAGCAAACTCGCGGGAGCTCTCGCACTCTCGATCGGCCTCGCCGCCGCAGGCTGCGCAGGGATGCCGACCAACACGTCGCTCTACAGTCCGAACCAACCGGTGGTGGAGCGTACGAACTTCACGTTCGATGTGCAGACCGACTCGTCGGGCCTCCCGATCGGAGAGCAGTCGCGCCTGAACGGCTGGTTCGAAGCGATGGATCTTCGCTACGGCGACCGCGTCTCCGTCGAAGCTCCGGCGAATACCACCGCGGTCTCCGAAGCCGTGAACGAACTGGCGGGTCGATACGGGCTCATAGTCAGCAAGGTCGCACCGACGACTTCGGGCTATCTCGAGCCGGGCCAGGCGCGCGTGGTTATCACCCGCTCTTCGGCATCGGTCCCGAACTGCCCCAACTGGTCGGCTGCTTCGGACTCGAACTACATGAACGCCGGCAGCCCCGGCTTCGGTTGCGCCACCAACGGCAATCTCGCCGCGATGGTCGCCAACCCCGAAGATCTGCTCGAGGGCCAGAAAGGCTCGGGCGAGACTGTGATCTCGACCGGAACCAAGGCCATCGACACCTATCGTGAAGCCGAGCCTTCGGGTGCCGGCGGTCTCGGCAACGCTAATAGCGGAGGGAACTGATCCATGAACGCTCCTTGGAAATCGGGCCTGCCCGGCAATCGTGATCCGTTTGCAGCCTTCATCTGCGACGATGCCGCTCTGGACGTCCTGCGTCCGGTCGTCATCGAGATGGGCTGGCCGCCGGAGAAGTGCAACAAGGGTGGCCTTCGCAACGCGATCCAGTCGCTGTCCGTCAGCGCCAGCCCGGCGATCCTCGTGGTCGACCTGTCGGAAAGCGGCGACCCGCTGAACGATATCAATGCGCTCGCAGAAGTCTGCGAGCCGGGTACGGTGGTGATCGCCATCGGCCAGGTCAACGATGTGCGTCTCTATCGCGACCTGATCGCGAGCGGTATTCACGACTACCTGCTGAAGCCGCTCAACGCGCAGCAGCTGCACGATGCGCTCAATCAGGCGCTGAACGTGTTCACCTCGCCGCGCACTGCGGACGGTGAAGCCGTGAAACGCCACATCTCGACCGCAGTGGTCGGGACGCGCGGCGGGGCTGGCGCCTCGACGCTCGCGACTTCGCTCGCATGGCTGTTCAGCAGCGAGCACAATTCGCCGACTGCGCTGCTCGATCTCGACATCCACTTCGGGACAGGCGCGCTCGCGCTCGATCTCGAGCCGGGTCGCGGTCTCACCGATGCGATCGACAATCCGAGCCGTATCGACGGGCTGTTCATCGAACGCGCCATGACGCGCGCCAACGAAAAGCTCTCGATCCTTTCGGCGGAAGCTCCGATCAGCCAGCCGCTGATGACCGATGGTGCCGCGTTCGTGCAACTGGAGGAAGAATTCCGCCAGGCGTTCGAAATGACCGTCATCGACATGCCGCGCAACATGCTGATCAACTTCCCGCACCTATTGGCGGACGTGAACCTGGTGCTTCTCACCTGCGAACTCACGCTGGCTTCGGCGCGCGACACGATCCGCATCCTCTCGTGGCTCAAGACCAATGCCGCGCACGCTCATCCGATGATCGTCGCGAACAAGGTCCAGTCGAGCGCTGCAGAGATCAGCAAGGCCGATTTCGAAGCATCGATCGAACGCAAGATCGACTTCATTGTGCCCTATGACATCAAGGCCGCATCGAACGCAGCCAAGCTTGGACAGACCTTTGTCGAGGCAAACCGTTCGAGCCGCGCCAGCGCGACGATCCGACAGATCGGCGAGCGCATCATGGGTGCAAGCGAAGAGGATCTCTCCTCGATCACCGAAGAGAAGAAGTCGCTGCTTGGAGGGTTCGACCTCAAGTCGCTGCTCTCGAAGAAAGATAAGGTCGAAGAGGACGTTGCGGCCGAATAGCCCAACCCCGTTCTCGCCGGGGCGGTGCGATCACGCTCCGTCCCGGCGTCGACCAGCCACTCCGGTGGCGATGAAACGCAGTCGCGCCCGGCGCGGCACAAACTAGGAACCAGGCGGGAAGCAACAGCATGGACTTTACCCAAACCCTGCTCGTATCCGGTGGACTGTTCGCCGTGATCGTGGCCGCTTACACGGTCTTCACCGGCTTCGGCCCCGGAAAGGCACAGAAGCGCCGGCTTGATGCCCTGCGCTACCGCCACTCCGAAAGCACCGACACTAAGGTCGAATCGCAGCTGAAAAAAGCGATCGCCGCGCGCAAGCCCAAGGCACACCGCGTGAAGGGATCGGATTCGCGGCTCGAGGCGCTGGAAGTGCGGCTGGACCGCACCGGCAAGGGCTGGACCGTCACACAGTATGTCTACGCCTCGCTCGGCCTCGCCGTGTTGATTGCGATGGCAATGCTCCTGCAGACGGGAGCACCACTGCTGTCGATCGGAGTCGGCCTGCTGATCGGCGCCGGCCTGCCGCACCTGGTCGTCGGCTACTTCATCGGCAAGCGGACCAATGGCTTCAACGAGAAATTTCCCGACGGAATCGAACTGCTTGTGCGTGGCCTGCGCTCGGGCCTGCCGGTGACCGAAACCCTCGCGGTGGTGGCACAGGAAGTGCCTGGCCCGGTGGGCGTCGAATTCAAAGGCATCGTCGAGCGGATCAAGATCGGCAAGACCATGGAGGACTCGCTCCAGGAAACGGCCGACCGTCTCGGCATCCCGGAATTCAACTTCTTCTGCATCACGCTCGCGATCCAGCGCGAAACCGGCGGTAACCTCGCCGAGACGCTCTCGAACCTCGCAGACGTGCTGCGCAAACGCGCCCAGATGAAACTCAAGATCAAGGCGATGAGCTCGGAATCGAAGGCCTCGGCCTATATCGTCGGTGCCCTGCCCTTCATCGTCTTTGTCATGATCTACATGATCAATCCGGGCTATATTGACGGGTTCTTCTACGAAGATCGGCTGATCGTCGCAGGCCTCGGTGGCCTCGTGTGGATGGGTATCGGGGTCTTCATCATGGCCAAGATGGTCAGTTTCGAAATCTAGGCGGGGAAGGAATAGTCATGCTTGAACAACCCGCAGGACCAACGCTCCTCGGCTTCGACGTCATCCTCGTCGGGACCGTGCTGGCCGGCCTCGCAGCCTTTGCCGTGATCATGGCGATTTATGCCGCAGTCACGATCAAGGATCCGATGGCGAAGCGCGTGAAATCGCTCAACGAGCGGCGCGACGAGCTGAAGGCCGGCATCATCGCTTCGGGTACGAAGAAGCGCGCCAGCCTGGTGCGCAAGACCGAGGGTACGGACAAGGTCAAACAGCGGCTCGACAGCATGAAGGTGCTGCAGCAGAGCCAGCTCGAGGCCGTGCAGCAAAAGCTTGCCCACGCCGGGATCCGTAACAAGGAATTGGCGGTCTACATCATCGGTGCGCGCGCGATCCTTCCGATCGTGTTCGGGATCGTCGGCTTCCTGGCGATCTACGTTTTCGAAGCCTTCCCCGATTGGGGGCCGATGACGCGGCTTGGCGCAATGGCGGCTGTGCTTTTCCTGTCCTACAAGGGTCCGGAAATCTACCTGTCGAACATGGCGGCCAAGCGCACCAAAGAGATCCAGAAGGGCCTCCCCGACGCGCTCGACCTGCTCGTGATCTGCGCCGAAGCCGGTCTGACCGTCGACGCTGCGTTCAACCGCGTCGCCAAGGAACTGGGCCGTGCCTATCCCGAACTGGGCGACGAATTCGCCCTGACCGCGATCGAGCTGTCGTTCCTTAACGAGCGTCGCCAAGCGTTCAACAATCTCGCCTATCGCGTCGATCTCGAAGCGGTGAAGGGCGTGGTTACCACCATGGTCCAGACCGAACGTTACGGTACACCGCTGGCATCCGCGCTGCGTGTGCTTTCGGCGGAATTCCGCAACGAGCGGATGATGCGCGCCGAAGAAAAGGCCGCGCGTCTGCCCGCGATCATGACGGTTCCGCTGATCCTGTTCATCCTTCCGGTGCTGTTCATCGTGATCCTTGGGCCGGCGGCCTGCTCGATCAGCGATGCACTCATCAACAAGGATTAAACTCCGCGAGCGAATCGAGGCACGAGAGCTCGCAACCAGAAAGAGGGTCGGTCAGGTTCGCCTGGCCGGCCCTTTTTGCATCACGCGTCTTCGGACAGGCGCGCCGCGCGCGCATACATCCGGTCAAGCAGATCACGGAACTGCTTGCGCTCGGCAGGAGCGAAACCCTCGAACAATTCGCGCTCGGTCGCGATCGCCAGCGGCATGACTTCGCGATGGATCGAGCGGCCCTCTTCGGTCAGCTCGAGCAGGTGCGAACGACCGTCGCGTTCGTTCGGCACGCGCTGGATCAGGCGGCGTTCTTCGAGCACCTTGCACGCGCGGTTTACCGCGACCTTGTCCATCAGCGTGACCTGGGTCAGCGCCTGCTGCGTGCACGCCCGGTTCTCGCCGTCGCCGAGCACCGCCATGACCCGCCATTCCGGAACCTTGAGGCCAAATCGCTTGCGATAGCGTTCGGCAATCAGGCTGCTCACGGCGTTCGAGGCAATCGAAAGCTGGTAAGGAAGGAAGCCGGCGAGTCTCCAATCGCCATCGGTTTCGGTCGTGGTGTCGCTCATAGGCAAATGGTATCAGCTGAAACCATTGCGATTGGCAAGTCCCCGCAGACCGCTACCGCTGCTAGCTACCTGCTAGCTATAGGTCCGCTCGTCCCACCAGGGGTAGAAATCGGGCATGTCCTCGCTGACCTTGGCCGGGTAATCGGGCGCGCGCTTTTCGAGGAAGCTTGCGATCCCTTCCTTGGCATCGGCACCGCGCGAGAGACGATAGATCGCGCGACTGTCGATCTTGTGGGCTTCCATGGGGTGGTCGGTGTTCATCAGCCGCCACATCATGGCGCGGGTCATCGCGACCGACACCGCGCTGGTGTTCTGCGCGATTTCTCGGGCGAGTTCGCGCGCCGCGCTCAGGAGCGTTCCGGGCGCATGGACCGAACGCACGAGCCCGCCTGCTTTCGCCTCGGCGGCGTCGAACACCCTGCCCGAATAGCACCACTCGAGCGCCTGACTGATCCCGACGATGCGCGGCAGGAACCAGCTGGACGCCGCCTCGGGCACGATACCGCGCCGCGCGAAGACGAAACCGTAGCGCGCATTTTCGCTCGCGAGCCGGATATCCATCGCCAGCTGCATGGTAGCGCCGACTCCGACAGCAACGCCGTTGCACGCTGAAATCAGAGGCTTTTTCGATTCGAACAAACGCAGCGTCAGCATCCCGCCGCCATCGCGCACCTTGGGATCGGAGAGATCCTCGACCTCGGTCGGATCGGAAAACACATGGCCCCCTCCCTCCGGCGTCAAATCGGCTCCGGCACAGAAGGCGCGGTCCCCCGCCCCGGTAAAGATCACTGCGCGCACGCCGTCATCGGCATCGATATCGTCCATCGCCGCCATGATCTCCCGACCCATCCTCCGGGTGTAGGCATTCATCTTCTCGGGCCGGTTGAGCGTGATCGTGGCGATCCCGTCGGCCTTCTCGAGCGTGATCTGGGTGTATTCGGTCATCCCGGTTTTCTCCTTCTTGGCCCCACCATTGGCACAAGCAGCCGCAGGTTTCATCGACATATTCGATAGCCCGCGACCAACCTCGATTTAGCCATGGTTAACGAAGTTCTAACTTCGAAACAGTAAATTAACTCTCTGACATTATCCCCGACCTGATCCAGAGGAGGATAATGTGAAAATCGCTCTGATTGCGCTGCCGATTGCACTGCTTGCGACCCCCGCCATGGCGGAGACGGTCGAGCTTGAATGCTATCTCGATACCGAGCAAGGGCGGCAGGACTGGTCCGTCAACCTCAACGAGGGCTCGCGCACTGTCACCTTCGCCCACCAATACGGCAAACAAACCAATCCTGCGGTGTTCAAGGCGAACGAGATCCGGTGGGCCTTCGGAGATCTGAGGATCGACCGCACGACGCTCCAGTTCACCCGCCGCAACAGCTACGGCAAGCGCGATCTCGGAACCGACACCGGCCAGTGCCGCGTGGCACAGGCGGATGGACGGCTAGAGGTCACGTCGGACACCCGACGCGTCGCACGCGAGGGGTAGCTTCGCGGTTGCCAAAGCGCGACCAAACCATCGTTTAGCCCAGCGAGCTGCTAGCGAAGCCAGCCGTCCTGTAGTTAGGCGCCCCGCAGCGGATCACGCTCGGGCCCGAATTGAATGCGCCGCTCCAATCACTACTTCCGTAGTGCGATGGAACAGCCAGCGAGCCAGCACGCCCCGACGATCGCCTCCCTCGACCCTTCCCGAATTTCGATCATCGAAGCGTTCGGCGGCACGATCAAGCCACTCGACCCGATTGGTGCGGAAGTTTCCGGCATCGATCTTTCATCGCCGGATGCTCCGCCCGCCGATGTCCTGGAGGCTCTGGAAGCAGAAATGGCAAGCCGGGGTTTCCTGGTCTTCAAAAACGAGCAGCAGCTCGAACCCGACGATTTTCTTCGCGCAAGCTGCTGGTGGGGTGGCAGGCAGTTGCACAGCACTCACGGCGTCCATCCGGCCACTCCGGATATGAATCGCCATATTTTCCGGCTCTCCAACGATCGCCGCCACGGCATTCCAGCCGTGGGGCCGCAATGGCACAACGATGGCAGCTTTCTCGCCGAGACATTCTCGCACTCGGGCTACCACATCATCAGGCCGGCAGAGCACGGCGGCGGCACGCATTTCGCGCATCAGGGTGCGGCATACGATGCGATGTCGCCCGCCCAGCAAGAGCATTGGAGCCGACTGTCTTCGGTGAACTCCAATTCGGGCGTTGTGCATCCCATGGTGCACCGCCATCCGGTGTCCGGTCAGGAATGCGTGTGGCTGCATCTCGGGATGACTGGGGCTGTGATCGAACAGCTCCCCGATCGCGAGGGCTACAGGCTATTGAGTGCGAATGAACTCCGGGATCTGTGCGTCAGGTACAACGAGCTGCTGAATGAAGGGTTGGACCGCGGCTATGCGATCCGTTTCGAATACGAGGCGAACGATTGCCTGTTCATCGACAATCTGGCCGTTGCCCACCGCGCCGCGCCGGAAGCTCACGCGCCAGCGGACAAGCAAGGCCTTCGGATCATGCATCGAAGCACAATTCGCGGAGTTCACAACCTGTCTCCGCAAGACGCGCTTCCGCAATTTGTCGACATCTATGGGCCAAGCCCGTTCGGTTCCGATGGAGTATGGCAGGGCGGTGGCCTGGGATTCCGCTGGGACGAGCACGCACCGATGCAGAATTGATCCGGCGTCAACTCGCGGACACAAGCCAGAACGAAATCGCCGCCCGCGCACCGTGTGCACGAGCGGCGACTCCAATTTCTCGCGTCGATCAAGACGGAAGAAGAGCTTACCGCGGCGCCATCCGGATCGCACCGTCGAGGCGCACGTCCTCGCCGTTGAAGTATCCGGTTTCGATCATGCACATCGCCAGCTTGGCATATTCTTCCGGGTAGCCGAGGCGCTTGGGGAACGGGACCGATGCGGCCAGCGCTTCCTTCACCTGCGGCGGGGCGGCGTTCATCAGCGGAGTGTTGAAAATGCCCGGCAGGATCGTGTTCACGCGAATGCCTTCGCGCATCAGGTCGCGCGCGATCGGCAGCGTCATGCCGACCACCCCGCCCTTCGACGCCGAGTAGGCCGCCTGGCCCATCTGCCCGTCTTCCGCCGCAACAGAAGCGGTGTTGACGATCGCGCCGCGCGCGCCGTCTTCGTTGATCGGATCGAGCGTCATCATGCCCGCCGCCGACTTGGCGATGCAGCGAAAGGTGCCGATAAGGTTCACCTGGATCACGAAGTCGAACGCGCTGATCGGGAAGTGCTTGATCTCGCCGGTCTGCTTGTCGCGCGATGCGGTCTTGATCGCGTTGCCGATGCCCGCGCAGTTGACGAGGATCCGCTCCTGCCCATGCGCCTCACGCGCCTTGGCGAAACCGGCGTCGACGTCCCCGTCGCTGGTCACGTTGACCTTGCAGAACACGCCGCCGATTTCCTCGGCCATGGCGTTGCCCTTTTCCTCGTTCATGTCGAAGATCGCGACCTTTGCGCCCTTCGCGGCAAGCGCGCGGGCTGTCGCCGCGCCGAGGCCCGATGCACCGCCGGTAACGACAGCGGGGGTATTGGCTGAAACTTCCATTTTTCTTCTCTCCTAGAGGGTGAGCCCCAGCGCAGGCTGGGGCCTCTTTCAGTATCGCGGGAGGTCCCAGCCCTCGCTGGGACTCACATCGAATTAGAGGGCCTCGACGATGGTGACGTTGGCGACGCCGCCGCCTTCGCACATCGTCTGGAGACCGTATTTCTTGTTGTGACGCTTGAGTGCGTGGACAAGCGTCGCCATCAGCTTCGTTCCGGACGCGCCGAGCGGGTGGCCGAGCGCGATCGCGCCGCCGTGAACGTTGAGCTTGTCCGGGTCGGCGCCGGTGTGCTTGAGCCATGCGAGCGGGACCGGGGCGAAGGCTTCGTTGACTTCGTAAAGATCGATGTCGTCGATCTTCATCCCTGCACGCTCAAGAGCACGATCGGTCGCGAACAGCGGCTCTTCGAGCATGATCACCGGATCGCCAGCGGTCACCGTGAGGTTGTGAATGCGCGCCATCGGGGTGAGGCCGTATTTCTTGAGCGCTTCCTCGCTGACGACGAGCACCGCCGATGAGCCGTCGCAAATCTGGCTTGCGGAGGCGGCGGTAATCTTGCCTTCGGGCGAGATCAGCTTGACGCCCGCAATGCCTTCGAGCGTCGCGTCGAAGCGGATGCCCTCGTCCACCGTATGCATTTCGGTGCCATCGGGGGTTTCGATCTCGACCGGGACGATCTCGTTCTCGAACGCACCGGCCTGCGTCGCAGCGATGGCGCGCTTGTGGCTTTCGAGCGCGAATTCGTCGAGCTGTTCCTTGGAGAAGCCGTGCTTGTTCGCGATCATCTCGGCGCCCATGAACTGGCTGAACTGCACCTTGGGGTATTTCTCTTCGAGGCCCGGCGATTTGTAGTGCCCTAGCCCCTCCTTCATGTGGAAGGTCGCGTTGGTGCCCATCGGCACGCGGGTCATGCTTTCGACGCCGCTTGCGATCACCACGTCCTGCGTTCCGCTCATCACCGCCTGCGCGGCGAACTGGATCGCCTGCTGCGAGGAACCGCACTGGCGATCGATCGTCACGGCCGGGGTCGATTGCGGGAGGTGCTTTGATGCGAGCACACCCATGCGCCCGATCTGCATCGCCTGCTCGCCCGCCTGCGTAACGCAGCCGGTGACGACATCATCCACTGCGGCAGGGTCGATCCCGCTGCGCTCGACGATGGCATCGAGCGACTTTGCAAGCAGGTCGACCGGGTGGACTCCGGCAAGGCGACCACCGCGGCGGCCACCGGCGGTGCGGACGGCTTCGACGATGTAAGCTGTGGGCATGATCGGGGGTATCCTCTCGTTTACGTAAACGGTTGCTGTTTGCCACTCGCCTAAGGGTGCGCGGGGCCGGAATCAAGCGATCAAAATGGCTAATCGGCCGGGGCAACCCCTTGCCGGGCAAGGGCCGCCTGGCTAGCGGCAGAGGCCATGACCGGATCGACGCCCCAAGACTTTCTCGAGAAGGCTGCCGCCGCCTTGCAGTCAGGCGACCAAGCCGGGTCACTCCGAGCGCTGCGCAGCGGGATCCGGTCGCATCCCAAGAACGCCGAACTGCGGCACGCGGCAGGCCGCGCGCTGTTAACGCAGGGCAAGGCCGACGACGCGGCCGAACAATTTGCCGAGGCTTTCGCGCTTGCTCCGAACCATCACGAACACGCCGTCGATCAGTCGATCGCATTGACAGCAGCGGGACGCAGTCGCGAGGCGGTCGAGGTCCTCGCAACGATCGAGCAGCAAGCCAGGGGGGATGCGCAGTACTGTTCGACGCGCGGCAAGGCAGAGCGCAGCGCGGGCAATATGGAGGCGGCGGCGCAGTGGTACGATCGCGCGCTGCGGATAGAGCCCAACCGGCCCAAGGCGCTCACCGGGCGGGCCAATGTCGCGATCGAACGCGGCGAACCGCGGGCGGTGCGCCATTTCGACCGCGCGCTGAAGGTCGATCCCGGCAATCCCTATCTCTGGATGGGAATGGCGCAAGCGCTCGATGTCGAGGGCGACCATAAGGGCGCGCTCATTATCATGCGCCAGATCGCCGATCAGGCACCGGGCTTCACCGACGGGCTGCGCTATCTCGCGCAATTGCGTCATGCACGGGGCGACGAGGATTTTGCTTCGCATTTCGCAACCGCCGCGCAGCGAGTCCCGCAAGATCCCAACATTCCCGATACCTGGTGCAAGACGCTCGCCGCGCTCGACCTCACTGCCGAGGCCGCCGAAATTGCCGCCGCGGCGCAAAAACCCGGCGCGACCGAAGCGCATTTCGCGCTGCTCGAAGCAGTGTACGCCGGAGCGTCGGGCGACAACGAGCGCGCCGAAGCGATCTTCGCCGGGCTCGACAACGAAAGCCTCGACCGGGTGAGGCACGAGGCACGCCATCGCCTGCGCCTCGGTCAGTTCGACGCCGCCGGGCGCCTGCTCGACGCAGCGCTTCAGCGCGCGCCGGGAGACATAGGGGCGTGGTCCCTGCGCGATATCCTCTGGCGGCTGACCGGCGATGAGCGCGCGCAATGGCTGCACGGTCAGGATGGGCTCGTCCAACTGCGTGAGCTCGTCGGCAGGGATGGTCTTGTCGACGATGCGGTGGCCGAACTGCGCACTCTCCACGCGACTGCACCGATGCCGCTCGGGCAAAGCCTGCGCGGCGGCACGCAGACCCGCGGAACGCTGTTTCATCGGTCTGAGAGTATTCTGTTGGAACTGCACCGCGCCATCCTCGCAACGCTGGAAGAATACCGCTCCAACCTGCCGCAGCACGATCCCGCCCACCCGCTGCTGAGGCACCGCGATACCGGCTGGCGTCTCGCCGGATCATGGTCGGTGCGACTGACCGGCAGAGGCGATCACCACGCCGCGCATATCCATCCCCATGGTATCGTTTCCAGCGCGCTCTACCTTGTCTTGCCCGACGAGGTGCACGAACCGGGCAGCCGCAAAGGCTGGCTCGAACTGGGCCGCCCTCCCCGCGATCTCGGTCTCGACCTCGAACCGCTAATCGCAATCGAGCCTCGCCACGGCCACCTCGCGCTGTTTCCTTCGAGCCTTTATCACGGAACGACAGCGTTCGATTCCGCCGAACGCATCACGGTCGCATTCGACGTCGTGACAGATTGAGCGCGCCGCTCAGTTGATCCGGCGGACCCTAACCGCGCGCTTGCCGTCGACCTTGGCCTTGTAACTGCCGAGAGACGCCTGTTCGATCACGATCGTATCCCCAGCCTGGAACCGGCGGTAACCGGAGACGTCCTCGGTTTCGATCCACCGCGCGCCGTCCTCCAGCTCGAAGATGTGGCGACCGTTGCGCAGCTTGGTGGCACCAGCCAGCGTAGCCGAAATCTCGTTCAGGCCTTCATCGTCATCGCCTCCTCCGAACAGACGGATATTTGGCAGCTTCAAACCGAACAGGCCACGTCTGGCTTCATCAATATCCTCGCGTTCGGCGATGACCAGCTCGCGCGATTCCCGCGCTGCGTAGACGGCATCGGCTTCGCGGTCGAAGCAGGCGAGCCGAGCATCCGGATCGCTGATTTCACGACAGGCGAACAGCCTGTCGACCACTTCCGGCGTCTCGGAAAGCCCACTAGGATTGTCCTGCGCCCGGACGGCTGCAGGAGCGGACACAGACGCTGTCGCCACGATACCGGCGAACGCGAGGATTGCATATTTACAGTGAGTTGGTCGCATCGTCGTTCCTCTCGATCAAGGGCATCGTCGGAGCACTTCTGTCAGCGCTAGCATGATCACTGGTCGGCGAAACCCCTTATGAAGGGTATGTAAGCGCTGCACCACACCGTTTGGCGGCAAATTTGCCAGACACACCCACTGTTGCAAGTGCGCTACACCCATATTTCAATTTGGCGAAAACGCCTCGGATCGCTTTCTTGGTCGCTGTAATAGGCGTAGGCCCTGAGGTAGGGACTGGACGGGAGGACTCCGGGTAGCGAAACGCTCGGATTTCGCCCGATTTAGCCCGATGAAATGGATGGCAATTGGCTGTGTCGCGCTTGCGAAACGGGTCGGTGCCATCCTCAACGCGTCCTCGCTTCATGCGGGTCGCCTATCATGAGGGTAGAAACCATATGAAATTTTCCAAGCAGCTCCGACTGAGCGCCGGTACACTGGCGGTTGGTCTGGTTCTGTCGTCGGCACCGGCTTTCGCACAAGATGCGGATGAAGAAGTCGGTGTGGACGACACGACCGCCGCCAACCTCGAACAAGGCCAGCAGAACCAGATTCTGGTCACCGGCTCGCGTCTCAACGTCAACCCCAACCTCGAGGGTGCAAGCCCGGTCCTGAGCGTCAGCCAGGAACAGATCCAGCAGCAGGGTACGGTCCGTATCGAAGACCTCGTCAACCAGCTGCCGCAGGTTTTCGCCGGTCAGGCCGGTGAAGTCTCGAACGGTGCTTCGGGTACTGCAACCCTGAACCTGCGCGGTGTCGGCTCGGTCCGCACTCTGGTTCTGATCGACGGCCGTCGCCTGCCTTACGGTTCGTCGCAGATTTCGTCGGCCAACCTTGACCTCATCCCGACCCAGCTGGTCGAGCGCGTTGACGTGCTGACCGGTGGTGCTTCGGCTGTGTACGGTTCGGACGCAGTCGGCGGTGTTGCCAACTTCATCCTGCGTCGCGACTTCGAGGGCGTTGAACTGGATATCCAGGGCAACTTCCAGCAGACCGGCAACGGCAACGAGTTCTTCAACAACGTGACCGCAGCCGCTCTGCAGCCGGTCGCTCAGCCGATTACGGACGGCGCCGAGTACTCCTTCACGGGTATGATCGGCACCAACACAGCTGACGGTCGCGGTAACGTGACCATTTACGCAAACTACGAACGCCGCGAACAGGTTACGCAGAACAACCGTTCCTTCTCGGCATGTACCATTGGTGAGTCGGGTTCTTCGACGAGTTTCGGTGGTGCTGGTTGCGTTGGTTCGTCCAACTTCCGCCGCTTTGCAGACTTCTTCAACGGCGACGGCGTCAACGATGACGTCTTCCAGCTCGAAGACGGTACGCTTGTTCCGTTCGTTGGTGGACCTGCGCAGACCTACAACTTCGGTCAGCGTAACTTCTTCCAGCGTCCTTCAGAGCGTTTCACGCTGTATGGCCGCGGTCACTATGACATCACCGACAACATCGAGGCATTCCTCGACATCAGCTATACCGATGTCTTCTCGGACGCTCAGATCGCTGAGTCGGCTTCGTTCGGTGTCTGGAACATCAACTGCGACAACCCGCTGATCCAGGGCACTCCCGGTATCGACCTCGCAACCGAGGTGTTCGGCTGCTCGGCTCAGGACATTGCTGATGGCGTTATCAAAGCCAACCAGTTCATGTCGCACCGTAACGTCGAAGGCGGTCCGCGTAACTCGCGCCTCGAGAACTCGGCATTCCGTATCGTGGGTGGCCTGCGTGGCGACTTCGGTGACGGCGTGTGGTCCTACGAAGTCTTCGGCCAGTATGCCGAAACCTCAGACAGTTCGCTTTCGACCAACGACTTCATCATCGCCAACACGCAGCAGGCCCTGCTTGCTGTCGACGATGGCAACGGCAACGTGGTTTGCTCCGATCCGTCGGGCGGCTGTGTGCCGTACAACATCTTCCAGCGTAACGCCGACGGCACGAGCCGCGTGACGCAGGAAGCTCTGGACTTCATCCAGGGTGTCGGCATCGTGATCGGTGAAACGTCGCAGCTTGTGGTTGGTGCCAACGTTCAGGCCAACCTTGGCGAATACGGCTTCAAGTCGCCGTTTTCCGAAGAGGGCATCGGCTTCCTCGTCGGTGTCGAGTATCGAGAAGATACTCTCGAATCGATCCCTGACGAAATCAGCCAGGTTCCGGGCGGTGGCTTCACCGGTGTGGGCGGCGCAACGCTTCCTGTCGCCGGCGCGGTCGATGTCTACGAACTGTACTCGGAACTCCAGATCCCGCTCGTGACCGACGTCCCTGGCTTCCAGGAACTCACGCTTTCGGGCCAGTATCGTTACTCGAGCTACAGCACCGACGGTAACGGCACGACCAACAGCTTCGACACCAATGCATTCGGTGTACAGCTGACCTGGGCTCCGGTCGAGGACATCACCCTGCGTGGTCAGTTCCAGCGCGCTGTTCGTGCACCGAACGTGATCGAGCTGTTCACGGGCCAGAACACTGGTCTGCCGAACCTCAACTCGGACGTGAACTCGAACGGCGATCAGATCTTCGACCCGTGTGCAACGCCCTTCCCGACTGCTTCGCAGGCGGCATGTGCGAACACCGGCGTGACTGCAGCCCAGTACGGTAACATCCCTGATGTGATCTCGGGCCAGACCCAGTCGATCACAGGTGGTAACCCGAACCTGAACCCGGAAGAATCGGATACCTGGACCTTCGGCGCGGTTCTCACGCCACGGTTCCTTCCGGATCTGACGCTCTCGGTGGACTACTTCAGCATTTCGGTTGATGGGTTCATCGCTGCCGGTATCGCGGCCCAGACCACTCTCGATCAGTGCCTTGCGACGGGTAACCCGACGTTCTGCGACCTGATCAACCGTGCGTCGAACGGTTCGCTTATCGCCGGCATCCCGGGAGTTGGCTTCACACAGACCAACCTCAACATCGCGGAACTCGAAACCTCGGGTATCGATGTCCAGCTCAACTATCGGGCTGATATCGGTTCGCTCGGCGGATTGCGTCTCGACTACGCGGCTACTTACCTCGAGAAGTTCGACTTTGCGTCGTTCCCGGGTGACACGCCGATCGAGTGCGCTGGCTTCCTCAACAACGGTTGCGTTGCTCCGGTGAACCCGAAGTATCGTCACCGTGCTCAGGTGAGCTGGGAAACCATGTTCGGTCTCGATGCGACCGTGGCATGGCGTCACTTCTCGGGGACCGAAAACGAAACCGTTGCGGCCAACCCTGAGATTGACGACAACCTGCCTGCTGTGAACTACGTCGACCTGTCGTTCTTCTACGACATTGCAGACGGCGTTAGCCTGCGTGGCGGTGTTCTCAACGTTCTCAACGAACAACCGCCGGTTTCGACCTCTTCGGGTCCGCCGCTCGGTAACGGTAACACCTTCCCGACGATCTACGACACGGCTCGTACGGTCTTTGGCGGCATTCGGTTCAGCTTCTGATCCGAAGGTCTACCTAACAAGAGGAGCCGCGGTCTTCGGACCGCGGCTCTTTTTTTTTGCGCCGGTCGAGTGTTCCAATCCATGCCCGACATCGGCGATACTCAGGCATTCACGTGCGGCTCCTCGCCCACGAAGAACTTCTAGCCTTCCTTGCCGAAAGCGAGCCTGATCATCCCTCACGCGAGATAGGTCGCCGAGTTGTCTTCGAGAAAGGCATAGCCGCGCTCACCAGAGTGGCGCGGACCGCCAAAGCGTACCGTACACAGCTCGGGCGGTGCGAGAACGCGCTGTCCCAGCGCAGATGATCGGGTGAATGATGCCGGAATATCTTCCCGAGCCTTTCGCCTGCCGCATCTTTCGCACCCAGCGGGACGGCCTCGTCCGAATTTCTCGCGCCCTCCCCGGTCCTCGAACCATGCACTGCCTCCGATATCCGTCGGCTCATAACAGGCCGCAGCTGCGATCCACGTCCGGTAGTCGACCAGGCCTGCACGCCAATCGCGTTCTTCCGGAGCGAAGCTAAGCCTCACGCTGCGCGGCAGCCTCGGGACGGAAGTCGGGCACCGCAGCCATGAGCTGCGAGTACTGGGCTGGGTCTGGCGCGTTTCGTCCGAAGAGGCGTACAGGACGCAACCAGCCCGGCAAGTACCGCGAGCGATGCAGAACGGGGAAAGAGTCGGGACCATCGCCGTGCCCGCTCCAATCAAAAGACCCGCGTTCTCGTTGGAGAACGCGGGCCCTTGTCATCGTATCAGGCTCCGGATCAAAGGCCGCCCGGGCCGCAATCGTTCGCCAAATAATCGAGCACCTTCGTGAACAGCTGCTGCTGATGATCAAACATCAGCGTGTTCGAGAAGTGGTCCGCGCCTTCAAGAGTCACGAACTGCCCTTTCTTGCCTGCCGCTTCGAATGCCTTCTTGTAGTCCTTGAAGTGATAATACATCACGCGCCGATCGACGTCGCCGTGCACCATCAGCAGCGGAATGTTGACCTTGGACACCTCATTGATCGGGTTTACGCCGATCGTCCCGCGCCGCTTCGACCATTCGTCGAGCGCCTTGAGATCGGTGTTCCGGCGGCCCATGTACTGCTTTTCCGCATCGGCGACAGCCGCCACGGCGATCGAGCACTGGTAGAGATTGTTCTCGCGGCTGGCCGCCACGAGCGCAGCATATCCACCATACGACCAACCCATGAAAGCAACCCGGTCGGGATCCACGAGGCCCTGTTCAATCAGGTACTTCACCCCGTCGTCCTTGTCGTCCTGCATGGCAAGGCCGTGCTCGCCATAGCCGGCGTCGAAGTGCTTCTGGCCCCAGCCGGTGGAAATACGGTTTTCGGGGTGCAGAACCATATAACCGGCATTGGCCAGCATCTGGCCAATCTCGTCATAGAGAACCATGCCGTTCACGTGCGGGCCGCCGTTATGCTGGACGACCAGCGGGAACGGACCTTCGCCCTTCGGAATGGTGATGTAAGCCGGGATCTCAAGTCCGTCGCGCGCCTTGTAGCGGATGTACTTCACGTCGGAGAGCTGCTCGGGATTGACCAGCGGATTGCGGCTTCCAAGTTTCGCGAGTTGACCGTTCTTGACCATCCAGAACGATCCGGGATCGCGCGGACCGACGTTCTGGACGATCATCGTCTTGCCATCGACCGACCGGCTGGTGATCGTCACCTGGTGAGCGTAGGGAATTTGCTGTTCGAGAGCGTCGTAGAGCGCCTTTTCGTCAGCGTCGAACCAAGCCCGCTCCATCTTGGCACCAGGATAGCGTGCGGCCACAACCTTGTCGTTGCCGGGGATCGAATGAAGCTGGAGGCCCATAATGTCGGCATCCTCCACCGCGACGAGCTTTTCGCCGACTGACCCGGTGTTGAAGTCGAACTCGTAGAGCGCGGCCTTGTCTTCGCCGTCGCGGTTATCGATCAGATACCCGATATTCGGATCGTCGGCGCTGAAGCCCGCAATTCCATGGATACCGCCGAGAATGCGATACAGGTTGCCCTGGTCCTCCATGTCGGTTTCCTGGAAAAGGGTCCAGGAACCGTCGCCCGGCTTGCGGTAGTATTCCTTCAGCTTGCCATCATTCGCATCAAGAACCGAGGTGTAGCGCGGGTTCCCGTCGCTATCCCAGCGCTGCACGGTGGGGAACTTGCTGTTCCCCTTCATAACGAGTTCCTTGCCCCCGGATTCAAGGTTGAACTTGTAATACGCACGCGGGCGGAATGCCGCGAAGGGGTCGACACCAGTCGGGTCCGGGATCGCGTTCCCTTCAGCGATCAGGATTTTGTTCGGCTCTTTGGGCAGAGTGCCGATGAGTTGGAACTCACCCGCCGCCTTGCTGAATTCGTTTTCTTCGAGGTTGTAGGAATAGGCGAGGTAGTCTCGCACGTCCTGTTCCGGCCGCTTCACGGTGCTGCGATTGACCTGCCACGCCGTGCCGAAAATGAAATTATTGCTGACCCATTGCGCGCTGACGATTTCCATCGGGTCCGCATTCAGCCGACGCAGCGGCTTGGAAAGGTCATCCGTCGAGTAGATTTCCAGCAGGTATTCGCCGTCACGGCTTTCCACCTTGTGCACCAGCACGTGCTTGCCATCGGGCGAAACCTGCACCGCGTTGACCACGGAGCGCAGCGCCCAGACATCGACCGGGACAGATGCTTGCGCCTGGGTGTCGCTGGGCGCAGCGACGCTAAGGCCGAGCGCGGACACGCCGACCATTGCGGCCATCAGGGGGGCTTTCAAAAGCTTCATCTTCAGAACTCTTCCAGATTGAGAATGGATGGGCGTTCAACTGAGTCGCCTGGCCTCCCGTCCAGCGGCTCGAACGAGTTGCAATAAAACAAAAAAGCGGCCTCTCGGCAAGTGCGAGAGGCCGCCTTTTTTGGCTCTAACGAGCGTTTTTCAATCAGAAGCGATAGAGGAGCTGACCGAAGAACTCGCGACCGTCGAGGTTGTAGCCGTTACCGATCGGAATGTTCGATACACCGAACACTTCGTTGGTGTCGATCAGCGGCGGAGCCGTGTCGAAGATGTTGGTCACACCCGCGATGATGCGGATCGTGCCGTTGTCCCAACGGATCGATGCGGTGTGCTCGAACCACTCTTCGGCGAAACCGACGTCGCGGCAGAAGTTACCGTCACCGGTAACGTTGGCCGTACCGGCACCGGTGCAGGTGTCGGAGAAGAAGCCGGTGCCGAGGTTGCCGAACACGTCGTCGAAGGGGTCGATCCCATCCGGATCCTGTTCGACGTCGCCGATGTAGCGGGTCTGCCAGGTGAAGCGGAAGTCATCGTAGTCGACGGTGAAGGTCGCACGACCGGTCCAGCTCGGGAAGCCAAACTCGCCCGCGAAATCTTCTTCGGAGATCGATCCGTCATCATTGGTGAACAGGCTCGAACGTTCGATCAGGTGGTTCGCACGGATGTTCAGACCAAGGTCGAACTCCGAACCGCCGATCATGAGCGGATAGCCGAAGCTGGCGTTGATATCGATACCGCGAACCGATTCCTGATCGAGGTTGAGGAAGCCCTGGAACACGCCGCTGATCAGCTGACGACCGAAGCTGTCCACGAAGATACGATCACAGAACTGACTGCGGGTCCCATCGTCGCGGGTAAAGCAGTCGTTGATGACGAACTGCGCATTCGGCTCGATGATCGAGTCCTTCAACTGGATGTCGTAGTAGTTGAAGTTCAACGAGAAGTCGAAACCGCTTGCGAAGCTCTCTTCGAAGGCGAAACCAGTGGTCAGCGACGTCGAAGTTTCCGGATCAAGGTTCGAACCGTTGGCAATCACGCCACCGCCGAAGATTTCGCCGCTGACTGCCTGCTGAGTGTTCAGACCTTCGTCATCGATACCCACACTGGTCGGATCGCGTCCTTCACGAATGCAGTTTTCGAGAACGACCGCTTCACGCTGATCCAGGCTTGGATCATACGCCCCGTTCTGGAAGGCGGCATCCGGAACCGCGCACGGATCGAACAGAGTGCCAAAGCCCGACTGACTGCGGAGGAAAAGCTCGCGCAGGTTCGGCGCACGGAACGATGTGCCGTAGCTGAACTTCAGCAGCAGCGGCGCGACCGGACGCCAACCCGCCTTGATCGAGTAGGTGCCGTTGGTGCCGTAAAACTCGTCGTCCGTGATACGGCCCGAGAAGTTCACATTCAGCTCTTCGACCAGCGTCTCGCCCGCGATGAGCGGGACGTCGATTTCGCCGAACGCTTCCACGACCGAACGCGAGCCGCTGGCACCGCCGTCGGAGAAGAAGCCGAAGAACAGTCCGTTCGACGCGGTAAACGCAGGATCCGATTCGATCTTGTCGTTGCGATATTCGCCACCGACCACGACACCGACCGGACCAGCCGGCAGTTCGAACAGGTCACCGGTGATGAACGCAGAGAGCAGGGTCTGCTCGTAGGTGGTATCGAACGTCCGCTGGTCGAACACATAGTCACGCTCGGCCTGCGTTGCGAAATCGCCCTGCTCGCCGGTCAGAACGCTGGCAGCGAAGAGATTGACCGGTACGCAGCCCGCGGCCAGATCGGGTGCGGCCAAGTCCGGATTGGCGAGACCGGCCGTGTTACATTCGCCGATGAAGAGCGGGTTGCCGCGGAAGACATCGACACCGTTATCGTAATCGTCCGCGATGCCATCGCCGTCATTATCGACGATGCCGTCGCCATCGTAATCGGCCGTCGGGTCGAGGCCGAGTGCGAGAGCAAGGCGGTCCTCACGGATGCCGTCGCGCGACGACTTACCTTCGGAGCGTGAATAGACGCCTGCGATTTCGAAGGTCCAGCTCGAACCGATGAACGGCAGGTCACCGCGAACACCGAGAACGCCGCGATACTGCTCCTGCGTGACTTCGAAGTTGTTACGGTCACCCACGATCGATGCGATTGGAACGGTCGGCAGATCGAAACCGGTCGAGAGCGCTCCCGGCGGGTTCGGCGAGGTCGCTGCCTGAAGCGCGTTGTCGATCGCGCGACAGTCGACGCCGTTCGGGTTCGTCGTCCAGTTGCAAGGGTTGAACTGGTTTGCAGCCGGAACCGAAGGGAAGATCTGCGGAGCACCAGCCCGCGGCTGGAAGATTTCCGCACGCGAATACTGTGCTTCGAAGAACGGCGTGATGTTGGCTTCGCCCGGGAACGTATACTCACCGTAGGCGAATACGTTGTAGAGTTCCTGCTCCGGAATGAAGGTCCGGTTCAGCTCGGTCGGGCCGCCATTGGTGTTGACGTTCTGGAAGTCGACATCGCGGATGCCGTCATTGTTCGTGTCCAGATCGATACCGCGGGCGTTGGTCGATTCACCGAAGTTGAACGGACGACCGGTGCGCGGATCGAGCGGGAAGTTGGCAATGTTGCCGTTGGCGGGGAAGTAAACCGAGCCGAAACGGGCGTATGGCTGGAAGATACGGCCGGAAATGCCGCCAATCTTACACGGGCTTTCCGAAACCGACACGCCCGGCGTGCGGTCCTGGACGACTGCGTTGTCCGCCTTGCCCAAGGTGTAGATGTTGCCGTCTTCGTCGATTTCATACTCAGTGTTACAACCCGAAAGGAAGTCGCGGTCGGCCTGGATGATTTCATCGCGATAGGCGTATTCCGCACCGATGCCGAAGAAGGCACGGTCGGTGTTGAAGCCCCACGCCGCGCTGACGACATAGTCGTTGCCGCCACCCTGCTCGTTGACGTTGCCGTTGGCCTGAAGCTCGAGGCCGTCGAAGTCCTTGCGCAGGATGAGGTTACCCACACCGGCGACAGCGTCCGAACCGTAAACCGATGACGCGCCGTCGAGCAGCAGGTCGTAACGGTCGACCAGAGTCGAGGGGATAAGGTTAAGCGACGGGTTGGTCGGCGCACCTTCCACACCGGCAGGCGCCAGACGGCGGCCGTTGACGAGGAGAAGCGTACGGTCGGCACCAAGGCCGCGCAGGTTCAGCGTCTGCGAACCCGGGCCGTTGTCGAGCACGAAGCCCTGGAAGGTCGCATCGATCTGCTGACCGGCGGCGCTTTCGGAGCGCTGCAGGATCTGTGCGGGGTCGAATGCACCGACCGACTGCTGGTTTTCGGTGGTCAGGACCTGCAGCGGCGAAATCGAGCTGTAGGTGTCGCGAACGATACGCGAACCGGTGACGGTGATGCCGCCCGAAGGTTGGGGCTGGCCCGAAGCATCGGTCGTTACATCGACCTCTTCTTCTTCCTCGGCCTCTTCCTGGCCATCTTCGCCTTCATCCTGCGCGTAGGCCGGACCGGCGATTACGAATGCGAGTGCGGACGCGGAGAATGCCAGCGCCTTCACCGAATTGCTGTGAAACTTTTTCATGATCACTCCAGTTGCGACAACCGGAGCTTTGTCAGGTCAACGAACTAAATTTCCTGCCGCGACCGAATTTCGGTCTCGACAGGAAAGCCCCTGCTCGATTCACCACAAAGCCCCTGCGGTGTCGGCTGTGTGCAATAGTGAAAGTTTGATGTCAAAGCGCCGAGTGCGCCACCCAAACTTTTCAGCGCTGTGTTGCGTTAATCCCACAGACAGGATGCGGTCAGGAAATCTGGCACTATTGTGGCTTTCCATTAAATACAAAGAAGGACCGATCGTGTGAAACAATCCGTCCCTGCTGTTCATGGTATCCCTCGAGCGTCAGATCGTTGCGCCTTCGGGTAACGGTCAGGCAGCCACCATTTTCAGTTCACCGTCACCCTCATCGATCTTGAGAGTCGTGCCGTCGGTCACCTTTCCTTCAAGCAGCATCTCGGCGAGCGGGTCTTGCAGGTATTTCTGCACCGCCCGCTTCAGCGGACGTGCGCCATAGACCGGATCGTAGCCGACCCGTCCGAGCCAGCGCAGCGCGGCGTCGGTCAAATCGAGTGTGATCTTGCGGTCGTCGAGCAGTTTCTGCACGCGCTTGACCTGGATCTCGACGATCGGCGCCATATGCTCCTGCGCGAGGCGGTGGAACAGGATGATCTCGTCGAGCCGGTTGAGGAACTCGGGGCGGAAATGCCCGCGCACGACATCCATCACCTGGTCCTCGACATCGGCAACTGTCTGGTCGTCGCCGAGGTTCGACAGGTACTGGCTGCCGAGGTTCGAGGTGAGGATGATCAGCGTGTTCGAGAAATCGACCACGCGGCCCTGCCCGTCGGTCAGGCGCCCGTCGTCGAGCACCTGCAGCAGCACGTTGAACACATCGCCGTGTGCTTTCTCGACCTCGTCGAACAGCACCACCTGGTACGGACGGCGCCGCACCGCTTCGGTCAGCACGCCGCCTTCGTCGTAGCCGACATATCCCGGAGGCGCGCCGATAAGGCGGGCGACCGAGTGCTTCTCCATGAACTCCGACATGTCGATCCGGACCATCGCCTGGTCGTCGTCGAACAGGAATTCGGCGAGCGCTTTGGTCAGTTCGGTCTTGCCGACCCCGGTGGGCCCGAGGAAGAGGAAGCTGCCCAGCGGACGGTTCGGATCCTGCAGGCCGGCACGCGCGCGGCGGACCGCCTTGGACACGGCCTTTATCGCCTGTTCCTGCCCGATCACCCGCTTGCCGAGAATGTTCTCCATATCGAGCAGCTTGTCGCGCTCGCCTTCCATCATCTTGTCGATCGGGATGCCCGTCCAGCGAGAGACCACGCTGGCGATGTCTTCTTCTGTCACTTCCTCGCGCAGCAGCGCATTTTCGCTCATCGCTTCGGCTTCTTCGAGCTGCTTTTCGAGCTGCGGGATGGTGCCGTAGGAGAGCTCGCCGGCCTTGGCGAGATCGCCCTCGCGCTGCGCCTGTTCGAGCTCGAGCCTGGCGTGGTCGAGCTTTTCCTTGATCTTGCCTTCGGCTTCGATCTTGTCGCGCTCGTTCTGCCAACGGGTGGTGAGTTCCGAGCTTTCCTGCTCGAGCTCGGCGAGCTCCTTGCGCAGGTTGGCGAGGCGTTCCTGCGAAGCGTCGTCATCCTCCTTGGCGAGCGCCGATTCCTCGATCTTCAGCTGGATGATCCGCCGGTCGAGAGCCTCGATTTCCTCGGGCTTCGATTCGACTTCCATGCGGATGCGCGACGCGGCCTCGTCCATCAGGTCGATCGCCTTGTCGGGCAGGAAACGGTTCGAAATGTAACGGTCGGAAAGGCGCGCGGCGGCGACGATCGCGCCGTCGGTTATCCGCACCCCGTGGTGCAGTTCGTACTTGTCCTTGATGCCGCGCAGGATGCTGACGGTGTCTTCCACGCTCGGCTCGTCGATGAAGACCGGCTGGAACCGCCGCTGCAGCGCGGGGTCCTTCTCGACATATTTCTGGTATTCGTCGAGCGTCGTGGCCCCGATACAGTGCAGCTCGCCGCGCGAGAGCGCGGGCTTGAGGAGGTTCGAGGCGTCCATCGAGCCTTCGCTTGCGCCTGCCCCAATCAGAGTGTGCATCTCGTCGATGAACAGGATGATATTGCCTTCGGCGCCCTTCACCTCGTCGAGCACCGATTTCAGCCGTTCCTCGAATTCGCCGCGATACTTCGCGCCCGCGATCAGGGAGCCCATGTCGAGCGACATCAGCGTGCGGCCCTTGAGGCTGTCGGGCACGTCGCCATTGGCGATGCGCAGCGCAAGGCCCTCGGCGATCGCGGTCTTGCCGGTGCCGGGCTCACCGATCAGCGCGGGGTTGTTCTTGGTCCGGCGGGCGAGGATCTGGATCGTGCGGCGGATTTCCTCGTCGCGCCCGATCACAGGATCGAGCTTGCCATCGCGCGCAGCCTGAGTGAGGTCGCGGGCATACTTCTCCATCGCGTCGTAGCTTGCTTCGGCATTGGCACTGTCGGCCGTGCGCCCGCCGCGCAGCTGGTCGATGGCCGCATTGAGGCTTTGCGGGGTGATGCTCGCGGATTTCAACGCCCCGCCGGTCGCGCCGGGCGCGAGCGCCAGCGCGACAAGCATCATCTCTACCGTGACGTAGGAATCGCCCGCCTTGTCGGCGGCCTGTTCGGCCTGGTCGAGCACGCGCACCGCATCGTTATCGAGACCCGGCGTCTGCTGCGCACCGCCACCCGTCACCTGCGGAATCTTGGCCAGCGCGGCATCGACCGCGCTCACCGCAAGCGCCGCTTCGCCGCCCGCACGCTGGATCAGCCCGGCGGCCATGCCTTCCTCGTCTTCGAGCAGCGCCTTGAGGATATGCAGCGGCGTGATCCGCTGGTGATTCATGCGGATCGCGACGGTTTGCGCGCTTTGCAGGAAACCCTTGGCGCGATCGGTAAACTTTTCGAGATTCATCTAGAGACCCCTCACAGAATTGGCCTACTCCAGATAGTGTTGCATTTTAGCAACACAAGGTGTTGTCGACGAATTTTCGCGTCGCCGGTGTATTACTCGACTAGGTGGGTGCGGCAAGTCGCATTGCAAGCCTCATGTTGACCTCGCGCTGGCAGCCGCGCATTGATCCGCGTCAAGAATTCCTTCGGAGACGGATTGACGATGGTTTGGGTAAAGCGCGGCGCGTGGGCGCTGCTGGGATTGTTGGTCGTATCGTTTGTCGCGCTCGCGGCGTGGGAGCCGTTCATGGCCCATCCCGCAAAGCATCCTCCCGAACGGATCTACACCGCAGAAATCGTCCGCGACGAATTCGGTGTGCCGAAGATCTACGGCAAGACCGATGCCGATGTCGCCTTCGGCGTCGCCATCGCACAGGCCGAGGACGATTTCTTCACCCTGCAGGACGTGGTCGCCATGAGCCGCGGGCGCTACGGCGCGATCGCGGGCGAAGAAGGCGCGCAGTTCGATTACGTCTACTATCTCCTCGATGCGCGCGGCACGGCGCAGCGCGAATACCCGAAGCTGCCCGACGACACGCGCGCGCTGTTCGAGGCCTATGCCGCCGGGCTCAACCAGTATGCCGAGGAAAACCCCGACGAGATCAAGCTGACCGGCCTCTTTCCCGTCCATGGAGAGGATGTCGCCGCGGGGTTCGTGCTGCGCCAGCCGTTCTTCTATGGCCTCGGCAATGTGGTCGGCCCGCTGGTTGCCGGCGAGGACTTGCGGCGCGAATTCGGGCCCGACATCCCCGGCTTCCCGCGCGACGAAGAAGACTGTGCCTGTATCGAAGCACCAGCAGACGCCGAGGCCGAAGCGCAGGCGATGACCGGCATCCACCCGCTGCCGTGGGGCGAGGATGCAGCGCTGCTCGGCTCGAACGCCTTTGCGGTCGCCCCTGAGAAGTCGGGCGGACCGACGACGCTGATCTCGAACTCGCACCAGCCACTGCGGGGCGGCGTGGCGTGGTACGAGCTGACCGTGGAGAGCGAGGAAGGCTGGCACTTTACCGGGGCGAACTTCCCGGGATCGCCCTACCCCTTCCTCGGCCATAACGAACATCTCGGGTGGACCAACACCGTCAACCGCCCCGACATGGCGGACATCTACCGGCTGGAAATGAACGAGGACGGGACGCAATACCGGCTCGACGGCGAATGGCGCGAGCTCGAGAGCAAGACCGTGTTCCTGCCGGTCAAGATAGGGCCGATCATCCTGCCGATCCCGCGCGAAATCTATCGCAGCGTTCACGGCCCGGTGATCAAGAACGAGCGCGGTTTCTTCGCCATCCGCTATGGCGGGATGGGAAGCGTCGAACAGCTCGACGCGTACTATCGCATCAACAAGGCGACGAATTTCGAGGAATGGCAGAAGCAGATCGCGCGGATGGCGATCCCTTCGACCAATTTCATCTATGCCGATGCGGACGGCAACATCGCCTATATCTATAATGCGGCAATACCCGATCGGCCCGGCCTCGAAGAGGTGAAAGCCAATTGGCGCAGCGTCCTGCCTGGCGATCGCGGCGAGCTGATCTGGGAGGGCGCAGTCGATTACGCCGAGATCCCCAAGGTCATCAATCCGGCGAGCGGGTGGCTCTACAACGCCAATAACGAGCCCTTCACCGCCGCGGGCGAAGGCAGCGATCTCGATCCTGCGGAGTTCTCGCCGGTGCTGGGCGTCGAGCGCAAGCAGACCAACCGCTCGCGCCGCGCCTACAAGCTGCTGTCCGAGGCGAGCCTGCTCGACCGCGCAAGCCTCGAGCGAATCAAATACGATACCGCCTACGAACGCGAAGGCTATGTGGCGGATATGTTCGATGCGCTGGAGACGCTCGAAGCCGAGGGCGAGCTCGCCGAAGCGCGCGACCTCCTGCTCGGCTGGGATTTCACCGCTGATAATGAGGGCGATGCGGACAGCCTCGCGCTGCTGATGATCCGCGATTACATGTCGGCGGAATACCAGAACAAGCCCGAGCTGCCCGATATCGCGGAGCACCTGCAGAAAGCGGTCGACCATCTCAATGAACACTTCGGCAGGCTCGACCCGCCGATGTCCGAATTGCTCCGTCTGCGCCAGGGCGATGTCGACCTGCCGCTCGATGGCGGATCGGACACGCTGCGCGCCTCGACCACATGGGAGGTCGACGAAGACGGACGATTGAGCCTCGTTCACGGCGACAGCTTCATCCAGTGGACCGAATGGCCTCGCGACGGCGGGCGCGTGACTTCGCGATCGATCCAGCCTTTCGGCGCGGCGATCACCCGGCCCGACAGCCCGCACCACACAGACCAGATGCAGCTATTCGTCGATCACAGGTTGAAGCCGGTCTATTTCTGGCGCGACGAGGTGCTCGCCAATGCTAAGCGCCGATATTCGGTCACGAACGCCAACTGATTCAATCTTGTAATGCGCCGCGACTCGCATCAGGGTGCGCGCCGCAACTGGATCACTTTGAGAGAGAGTATCTTCATGTCACTACGCCTAGCTTCCACCAGCCTCGCCGCCATCGCGCTGGCGACAGTCGCTCCGCTCGCTCCCGCCTATGCCGATGGCCATGCCGCCGAAGAGACGGCGCAAGCCGGAGATTTGACCGAACTCGTCGATCAGGTCGCGATCCCCTACGAGGAATTCCAGCTCGAAAACGGCCTGACCGTGATCGTCCACGAGGACCGCAAGGCACCCGTGGTCGGCGTCGCCGTGTGGTACAATGTCGGCTCCAAGGACGAGCCCGAAGGCAAGACCGGTTTCGCCCACCTTTTCGAGCACCTGATGTTCAATGGTTCGGAAAACGCTCCGGCGGACTACTTCCAGTACCTGCAGGAAATGGGGGCGACCGATTACAACGGCACCACCAATTTCGACCGCACCAACTACTTCCAGACGGTGCCGCGCCCCGCGCTCGAGCGCGCGCTGTGGCTCGAAAGCGACCGCATGGGCTACCTGCTGGGAGCGGTGACGCAGGAGAAGCTCGATAACCAGCGCGGCGTCGTCCAGAACGAGAAGCGTCAAGGCGACAACCAGCCGGGCGGCCTCGTGTTCTACGAGATCCTCGAAAACATGTTTCCCGAAGGCCACCCCTATGGCCACTCGGTGATCGGCTCGATGGCCGATCTGGACAGCGCTTCGATGGAAGATGTGCAGGCGTGGTTCCGCGACAAGTACGGCCCCAACAACGCAACCGTAGTGCTCGCTGGCGACATTTCCGCTGCAGAAGCCCGTCCGCTTATGGAGAAATGGTTCGGCCCGATCGCGCGGGGTCCGGTCAACGATCCGGCAGCGGCTCCGATTCCGACGCTTACCGAAGACAAGCGTTCGGTGATGAAGGACCAGGTCGCTGCGACTACCATCACGAAATACTGGCCGGCCCCTGGCATCACCAGCGAAGAGCTGACTGCACTCAACGTAGGCACCAGCATCCTTGGCGGTCTGGCTTCGAGCCGCCTCGACGAAATTCTCGTGCGTGACGAACAACTCGCCGTTGGAGTGGGCGCATTCAATGCGGATTTCCAGCGCGTCGGCATTATGGGCGTCAGCGCCACGTTGAAACCGGGCGTCGAGCTGGCAACGCTAGAAGCGCGCCTCGATGAACTGGTGGCGGAATTCATCGCCACCGGCCCGACCGAGGACGAGGTCCGCCGTGCGGCCACCAGCGACCTTGCGGGCACGATCCGCGGGCTCGAACAGGTCGGCGGCTTCGGCGGCAAGGCGGTGACCCTCGCACGCGGCGAAGTGCTCGCGGGCGATCCGGGCTTCTACAAGAAACAGTTCGACGTGCTCGCCACGCTTACGCCCGACGACGTCAGGAACGCGATGCAGCGCTGGATGACGAAGCCGAGTTTCACTCTTGTCCTCGAGCCCGGCGAGCGCGACGCCGAATACGAAGAAGCCGCCTCGGTCGAAGCCGAAGACGAAAACGCCTCGGAACGCGACCGCGAAGCCGAGCAGATTACCGTCTCGGTCGAACGGCCCGCTCCGCCGATCGACACGATCGCGACGCTCGACTTCCCCGATGTCGAACGCGCGACGCTCGCCAACGGCATGCAGCTGACCTACGCCCAGCGCGACGCCGTGCCGGCAACCTATGTCACGATGTCCTTCAATGCGGGCAGCGCCGCCGATCCGGCCGACATGCGCGGTCTCGAAGACCTGACCATGAGCCTGTTCGACGAAGGCACGGCGGACATGACCAGCCAGGAAATCGCCGAAGAGCGCGAGCGGCTGGGCCTGACCATCAGCACAGGCGGAGGCTCGGACCGTTCGACCTTCACCCTGTCGGCGCTGTCGTCCAACCTCACACCCTCGCTCGAACTGCTGAGCGACATCGTGCGCGAGCCGGCTTTCAACGAAAGCGACCTCGAACGCGTGCGCACCCAGACGATCACCGGGATCAAGCAGCAGATGAAATCGCCGCAGGGCATCGCCTTCCGCGCGATC
Source organism: Erythrobacter sp. GH1-10 (assembly GCF_045363165.1). Lineage (NCBI taxonomy): Bacteria > Pseudomonadati > Pseudomonadota > Alphaproteobacteria > Sphingomonadales > Erythrobacteraceae > Erythrobacter > Erythrobacter sp. GH1-10. The sequence continues at coordinate 2,643,690 of NZ_JBJFLP010000001.1, forward strand.
GGCCCGGAAGTGTTCGGCGGCGACTACCCCTATGGCGGCAGTGCGACGGTGCAGTCTGTCGGTTCGATCTCCCGCGACGATCTCGTCAGCTTCAAGGACACCTGGATCCGCCCGGACAATGGCGAGGTTTTCGTGATCTCCGACAAGCCGATCGAGGAAATCGTGACCTCGCTCAACGCCGTCTTCGGCGACTGGGAGGCTCCGGCGATGGATAAGGGCGAAAAGAGCTTCGACGCCGCCGGTCAGGCGACGCCGGGCAACCGCATCATCCTCGTCAACCGGCCCAACAGCCCGCAGAGCTTCATCCTCGGCGCGCAGTTGACCCCGCTCGATGCCAGCGATGAGAACTTCATCGACTTCACCAACGCCAACAATTCGCTCGGCGGCAACTTCCTCGCGCGGCTCAACATGAACCTGCGCGAGACCAAGGGCTGGAGCTACGGTGTGCGTGGCGGGCCCCAGAGCTTCGAGAACGCGGTGGTCTATGCGATTTCGGGCGGCGTGCAGGCCGACAGGACCGGCGATTCCGTCGCCGAGATGCGGCGCGAGGTGAGCGAGTTCCTGACTACCAGCGGCGTCACTGCCGAGGAGCTCGAACGCAACGTCGCCTCGGAAATCGGCGAACTGCCGGGCCGGTTCGAAACTTCGCCGGCCGTCCTTAGCGCTCTCCAGTCGAACGCACTCTATGGCCGTCCGGACGACTATTACGAGACGCTGGTCGAGAAGTACCAGGCGCAGACCGCCGACAGCCTCGACGCCGCCGCGCGCGAAGCGCTCGACCTGGAACGCTTCGTGTGGGTCGTGGTCGGAGATGCCAGCAAGGTGCAGCCGCAGCTCGAAGCGCTCGGCCTGCCGCTCGAAGTGCGCGAGATGCCCTCCGAAGACTGACGCTACGGCACCGGGAGTACGAGGGGCGGGAGCACGCGAAATGCGGCTTCCGCCCTTTGTTTTTCGGGGCTTGCCGCAACGGGAATCGGGTTGAACGCCACTGACACACGTGTAAACAACGCATTAGAGTTTTGCGGCCGGCAGGGCCGGTTACGCTCGAACCACCCCGCGGGTCGCGCCTGGCGCCGGCCCCAGGAACACAGCTGATTACAGGAGAACACCAATGTCTGACGTTTCCGGCACCTACAACACCACCGTCAAAAGCCCGATGGGCGACCAGAGCGGCACTTTCACCGTGGTCGACAATGGCGATGGCACCTTCTCCGGCAACATGGCCGGCGGCATGGGCTCGATGGACGTCGAAGACGGCAAGATCGACGGCAACACCCTCACCTGGAAGATGAACATGACGGTGCCGATGCCGATGACGCTCGAATGCGAAGCCACTGTCGAAGGCGACACGATCGCAGGCAACGTCAACGCCGGCGCGTTCGGCGCGATGCCGCTGACGGGCACGAAGGCCTCCTAAGGCAGCCGCTTCACGCGAATAAACAAGGGCCGCCGGAGCACGTCGCTCCGGCGGCCCTTTCTGTTCGGATCAAGCAAGGATCAGTCTTCGGAAGCGCTTCCCGCTTCTCAGGCTGCGCCCTCTGCCTCACCTTCGGCAGCGGCGATCGCAGCAGCTTCGGCTTCGGCCCTCGCTTTCGCCTCGGCTTCGACCGCAGCTTCCCGCGCGAGCCGCTCTTCCTCGGCCTGCTTACGGGCAAGTTCGGCCTGCACGTCGATCACCTCGTCGCGGCTGTAGGCGAGCGCAAGCAGGGGCGCGCCCACCAGAGCTGCAACCCCTTTCGTCATTTAGAGAGAACCCCGTCAAACCATCCCGAGCGCAGAGTTACTGCGCTCGGGATTATTTCAGTTGTATCCCAGAGACATTTCCAGCGAATTTGGAGGAAAGGATTGGTCCGGCACGAAGAAGAACGGCCGGAATCTCAGAACCGGCTATCCTTGCCATTGACCCGGGGATACGCCGTACCACTTCCTGAACGCGCGGACGAAGCTCGATGTGTCTGCGTATCCGAGTTTTCTCCCGACCGATCCGACCGAGCTTCCTCTCATTCTCAGGTGCCGCGCAGCCGATTTCATCCTCGCGCTGGCAACCAGTTGCTTCATTGCCAGTCCCTGCTCAGTCAGTCTTCGCGAGAATGTGCGCTCCGAAAATCCGAATTCGGCCGCAATGCGTGGCAACTGCGGAACGCTGCCTTCATCTTCGAGAATCTGGCCAATACGATCAAGCAGGGTTTGGCGAGTCAAATCATCTTGAAAAACGGGCTGCCTGCGACGGGCCTTTTCCAACGCTCTTTCCATTTGCGCCCAAACGTCCGGATCGTGCTCGAGGTTCGAGGCCGCAAATATTTCGTCGGGAACAAGCATGACCGATTGGCCCCTGCCCTGCTCGACTTCGCAGCCCAACAGATTGCTGACTGCGGCGGCATGTCGGTCTTCGGCATGCCCGAGACTCACGCGGAGGCGTGAAAGCGCTGCCCTGCGATCCAGAGCCGGTTCGACGAAAGCGGCGATGAACCGGTACAGATAGACGTGCAATCCGATTTCGAGAAAAGGAGCAAAAACACCCAGCGCCTCGTGAAAGGTCAATCGTATCGCGCCACCGTCCGGCTTCCGTTCGAAGTGGAGCGAATAATGCGGGTTCTCGATGCTCAAGGATCGTTCGAGGTAGATGAGCGCCGCTTCAAGATCCGGCGCCGCGATGACCGCCGCTTCCCGGGGAAAGCGCGGCAATTCAAGCATCAGAGCGAGCAGATCCTCCAGATCGTTTGCCGACAAGAGCTCACCTATGATGTGCAGATCGTCGGCGAGGCGGATTTCGCGCGAAAGTCGCTGCACAGGCAGGATGCCGGTCACCCTCTTCCAACCGCGGTCCACCGGAAGGGCGGATAGCCAGTAGCGCGTAATGCCCGCAGGCACTTGGGTTGAAGCCAATTCTGGATAATCTCGCTCCAGCTTTTCTACGGCCTCGCGATACATCATGCTGGTTCGGCTCCCGACAGGCAGGAGAAGATCAATCGATTCAGGTGCCAAGAGACGAATCCGCTCATTTCGCCAGTTCAAAATTGAATGGCGTAAAATGTCAATGGCATGGCGCGAACGGTCGATATTCAGTCACACGACCCTTCGATACGTTGGACCTCGCCCCTGGGAAAATGAGGAGGAATTGTCATGGGATCCGGAATTTCGACGAAACTTACGGCCGCCGCCGCAGTGGCTGCGCTTGCCGCCACCCCTGTGCTGGCCGAGAAAGCGCGCCAGCTGCAGGACATCAACGGGATGGATGTCTACGGCGCCGAACGCGCGCTGATCGATCGCGGGTTCAAGAGCATCTCCAGCCACCGCAACACCCAAGGGTATGTCTACAGCTACTGGTGGGACAAGGCCGACGACAAATGCGTGCTCGTCGAAGTCTATGAGCGCAGCAACCGGGTCGAGAGCATCAAGGACGCATCCGACCAGGATTGCGGCCAGCACAAGGGCGATGCCGCGGTTGCCGTCGGCGCGATCGCCGCGACCGCGCTGCTCGGCGCGCTGCTCTCGGGCGGCAAGTCACACCACAAGGAAGGTCGAGACTACGACCGCGATCAAACCGCCGAGTTCGATCGCGGATATACCGATGGGCTGCACAACGCACCGTATCACAACTACTCGCGTTCCGATGCCTATTCGCATGGCTACGAAAAGGGCACCGATGAACGCCAAGCCAATTTGCGCCATCACAAGGGTCGCGGGGGCTATGTCCAGACGGTACAATTCAACGATCTCAGGAATGCCCGCGCTAGCGGAGGGATGAGCGAACTCGAACAGCGCGGTTTCCGCCAGGTCGACAATTTCACCAGCGGCAACACCCGCTACTCGATCCAGTATCATCCAAGCACACGCCAGTGTCTTCAGGTTACGATCGCCGATGGGCGTTTCTACGACATCCGCGACATCCGTACACACCCGAAATGCAACACGAATTCCTCCAGCAGCTCGCGCGATGACGCATGGATCGGTCGCCTCGTCGGAGCGGCAGGCGATGGCGCCGGAACGTATATGGAGAACCAGGGATTCCGCCCGGTGGACAGCTTCCGTTCGGGCCGCAATGGATCCGGTTCGGTCTGGTATAACCGATCGACCCGCCAATGCGTCCAGATGATTGTCGTCAATGGCCGGGTCGATTCCGCGATGGATATCGGCAGCCACCCGCGTTGCCGCTGATCGAAAGGGAGAGCCTGACATGAAAATCCATGTACTGATGGCCGGGGCAGCAGCCCTGGCCCTCTCCGCCTGCGGTGGCGGAGCAGCAGAGGGTGACACCGCGACCGACGAGCCGGTCGAGGAAACGCTGGCCGAAATCCCGGAGAGCCTCGCACCGTTCGGCGACGGCTATCCCGCAGCGGGCGATCCGTGCCGCAGGCTCGGCGAATCCGAAGCGACCTCGAACTATCTCGACGACAGCGCGGCGCTGGTCGGCTGCCCGAGCGAAGCTTCGGCCGAAGCGCTGGGTGGAGAGATCGTCGGCAATGTCGAGGGCGTTCGGCTGGTATCGGTCCCGATGGGCGATGCCAATGCCGGTATGGGCGAGAACGGACCGGTCGAAGCCGCGCCCGCCGCCCCGACGGAAGTCGCAATCCGCGGACCCAACAGCCTCGAATCCCGCTGCGCCGACCGCGTTGCGAAAGAAACCGGAGCGCGCGTCATCGGCACCAACCGGATCGAGGAATCCGAAGCCGCCATCGGCATCTATGTGAATGTCGATGGAGCCACCGCCCCGTGGCGCTGCCTCGCCTATCGCGATGGCACGATCGGCGAAGTAATGTTCACCGGAGACGAAGGCGCGCTCTGAGTCTATGCAAAAGGAGCCGGGTGGGCGGACTATGCCTGCCCGGTTCACAAACCGAGGGATCGAATCGATGAAGAAATGGATTTTTGCCGGCCTTGCGAGTGCCAGCCTCGCCGCATGCGGCGCCTCCGGCGACACAGCCACCAGCGACGATGCTGCCGGTGATGCCGCCACCGAGACCGCGCCCGACAGCACCGACGCCGAACCGGTGGAAGTCGAAGACGCCAAGGTTCCCGGCACCGAATACAACGCCACAGCCCCGGTCAATTGCGGCTTTGGCGGCGCTGCACCGACCGAGACCTGTGATGCCGGGGTGATCCGCAACTGGGGCGAAGACGGCACGACGCTCGTCGAAGTGCAGAAGCCCGACGGCTTCAAGCGCGCGATCTTCTTCAACGGCACCGAGCCCTATGGCGCGGACAGCGCCGAGGCTGACGGCTCTGCGGGATGGGATCTCACATCCTCGCGCGACGGCGACCGGATCACGATCAATTACGGGCCGGAGACCTATGTTATCGTCGATGCCATGATCACCGGCGGATAAGGACAGAAACCCATGCTGAAGCACACCGCATTGCTGGCCGCAGCCTCGCTCTCGCTCGCCGCCTGCCAGGGATTCGGAGCGCCGCATCCGCTCGACGGGACCAGCTGGCGGCTCGTGAATGTCGAGACCTCGGGGACCTCGACCAGCCTCACGACCGAATTGTCATCGCGTCACACTCTGACCTTCGAAGGTGGTGGGCGGCTCGCGATGCAGCTCGATTGCAATCGCGGCAACGCCGACTGGTCGGCCTCGCAGCCGCGCGGCGAAACCGGTTCGATCTCGATCGGACCCGTCGCCTCGACCCGCGCGCTGTGCCCGCGTCCGACATTCGGCGAGGAACTGGCAGCGGAATTGCCGGGGGCGACAAGTTTCACCCTGCTCGACGATCGCAGCGAACTGGTGATCCGCGCCGAAAGTGCGGATTACATCTTCGCGCGCGACTGAGTGCCTGCGCCGTTCAGCGCCGCCAGAGCCAGAACAGGATGGCGGCGTTGATCGCGGGGGCGAGGATCGCAAACCACGGCCCGGTCAGGCCGATCCGGTCGCCGATCAGGTTCCATGGCAGGCCGAGCGGCATCAGGAAGATGCCCGAGAGCGGATCCTGCTCCTGCCCGAACCAGCCGAAGGTGCCGATCGCCAGCAGGGCAAGCGCCGCCGCATAGAGTGCAATGAATACGAAGAAGACCCATTTCATGGCCCGCAATTCCTCCCCCAATCGATTTCTTGCGCTGGCATTGTCCCCCATCGCGTTTGCACTGTCCAGCACCATAGCCGCTAGGGAAGAACCCGAGGCTGCCGACACCCAGCCTGCTGCCAGGTGGGACCAAATCGCCTTCGTTGTGAAGAGCTGGGGCGAGACGATCACCCAGTGGCAGTACACCCCCGAATATGGCGGGGTCTGGATCGAGGTCGAGCGCAAAGAGGACACCGGAGACCGGCGCGTCTGGACCAAGGCCTATCACGTCATCGACGCCGACCCGGCGCGCTACGCCGAGCTCGCGGCGCTGGTCCGCAGCCTCCCCGATCCCGCACCCGACGCCGCCGATTGCACCGATTTCATGGCAGATGCGCCGTACGGGACGATTCGCCTGACTCGCGGCGCGACAACCACCGAGATCGCCTGGAACGCAGGGTGCATGGATTCCGACTACAAGCAGTTCATCGAAACGCTGCGCGCCGCCGACAGGCTGGTGTCCGGCTGGGGCAAGGAATCCCCGGTCGCCAGGACCGTGGATACGCTGATCCCGTAAGCCGGATGACGATTGTCAGCCGAGCTTGTCCTTCAGGATCTGGTTGACGACCGCCGGATTCGCCTTGCCTTGCATCGCCTTCATCGTCTGGCCGACGAAGAACCCGAACAGCTTGTCCTTGCCGCCGCGGTATTCCTCGACCTTGTCCGAGTTGCCCGCGAGGATTTCGTCGATCGCGGCTTCGATCGCGCCGGTGTCGGAGACCTGCTTGAGCCCCTTTTCGTCCGCGATCGCCGCTGGGTCGCCGCCTTCCTTGAGGACGATCTCGAAGATCTCCTTGGCCTGACCGCCCGAAATCTCGCCCTTGTCCTGCATCGCTAGGATGCTGGCCTGCGCTTCGGCGGTGGCGTTCGAGGCATCGCCTTCGTCGCCGACTGCGTTGATCACACCCGGCGCAACCGAGAGCGCCCAGTTGGCAACCTGGGTCGCGACGTCCTTTTCCGACTTGCCGATCTTGGCGGCGGTGGCGGCGAGCAGCGTTTCGAAGCGCGCGAAGGTCTCGACCTCGGCGGTCAGCTCGCGCGCGTTGTAGGGGGTGAGACCAAGCTCGTTCTCGTACCGCGCGCGCTTGGCATCGGGCAGTTCGGGCAGCGACGCGCGGCATTCCTCGAGGAAGTCATCCTCCAGCACCAGCGGCAGCAGGTCGGGATCGGGGAAATAGCGGTAATCGTGCGCGTCTTCCTTCGACCGCATCGTGCGCGTCGTGCCGGTGCCCGGATCGAACAGGCGCGTTTCCTGCTCGACCGTTCCGCCGCCCTCGATCACGTCGACCTGGCGGTTTGCCTCGAATTCGATCACCTGCATCACGAAGCGCACCGAGTTCACGTTCTTGGTCTCGGTCCTGGTGCCGAATTCCTCGCCCGGCTTGCGCACGCTGACATTGACGTCGGCGCGCATCGAGCCTTCCTCCATGTTGCCGTCGCACGATCCGACGTAGCGCAGGATCGAGCGAAGCTTGCGCACATAGGCTCCGGCCTCGGCGGGCGAGCGCATGTCGGGGCGCGAGACGATTTCCATCAGCGCGACGCCGCTGCGGTTCAAATCGACATAGGACATGGTCGGGTGCTGGTCGTGCATCAGCTTGCCCGCATCCTGCTCGACATGGATGCGCTCGATCCCGATCACCTTGTCTTCCGGGATTCCGGCTTTCTCGTCCGCCTCGATCAGCAGCTGCCCCTCGCCCACCAAGGGGTGGTAGAGCTGGCTGATCTGGTATCCCTGCGGGAGATCGGCGTAGAAATAGTTCTTGCGGTCGAAGCGCGACCATGTGTTGATCTCGGCCTCGATCGCCATGCCGGTGCGCACCGCCTGCCGGATGCACTCGCGGTTGGGCACGGGCAGCATGCCGGGCATCGCGGCATCGACGAGGCTGACTTGGCTGTTAGGCTCGGCACCGAACGCGGTCGAAGCGCCCGAAAACAGCTTGGCGTTGGAGGTGACCTGCGCGTGCACTTCGAGGCCGATCACGACCTCCCATTCGCCGGTTGCGCCCTGGATGCGGTAATTGCTCATGTATCGTCTCTCACGTCCTTCTCGATCCGTCGCGCAGGCTCGACCGGCCCGTCACGCTTCGGTTCTTCATCCTTGATCACCTTGCCGTCCGCGTCGAAGCGCGCTTCGCCGTGGTCGATCGTCTGCGAAAGGTACATCACCACCCCGCCGAGGACCACGAAGCACACGAGGAAGATCGTCGCAAACAGCATCAGGCCGCTCCCTGCGCCACGCGCGCTTCTGTCGGCCGGGACAGCAGCCTTCGCGACAGGTCACGCCCCGGCTTCTCGACCAGATAATAGGTCACGAAGGACCCGGCGACAACGATCGCGAGCATCGCAAGCGTGATCGCGTCGGACACCAGCGGCGTGCCCTGGAGTACCGTGCGCCCCATGCTATCGACGCTGAGATCGACGATCCCGGTCACCTGCAGCACCTCGCCGATGCGGCCCTGTGCGAACATGTGGATCATGTAGATCGAATAGCTCGTCAGCCCGAGCAACTGGAACGGCTTTGCGCCCAGCGCTCTGGACACCGCGCCGCGCTGGCTCGCGAGCACGAAGATCATCGCCGCGAACACGAACGGCGCGGCGAAGGTCAGCGTGCGCGTGGTGAAGGACACGAAGGCGACCGTCGCCAGCAGCGCGGCCAGTTCCCACGCGGTGCCACCGATCCCGCCGAACCGGCGGAAGGCGTGATAGGTCAGCACGCCGATCCCGAAGCCGAAGATACAGCGCAGGATGCCGCCGTCGAAGGTGATGTGGAGGTCGTCCGAATAGCTCGTCATCCACGCAAGGCATCCGAGCGAGAGCACCGCCGCGATACCCAGCATCGCCCGCTTGGGCGCGAGGAACACGATTGCGAACAACAAGTAGGTCCAGATTTCCGCTGCGATGCTCCACGCCGGGATGTTCCAGCCTTGCGCCTCTCCGAGGCCGAAGGATTGGAGCAGAAAGACGCTCTGCCACAGCCCTTCGGGCGAACGCGAGCCGGTGAAGGCCTCGCGCGAAACATACTGCGCGATCGTCTCTCCGCCGAGGACCAGCACCATTTCGAGCGCGATGAAAGCGAGCAGCACGGCGATGTGCAGCGGATAGATCCGGCCCATGCGCAGACCCATGAAACGCCCGACCGACACCTCGCGGTTCGCCAGCCGCGTGCCGTAGGAATGCGCGATCACGAAGCCGCTCAGGACGAAGAAATAATCGACGAACAGCCAGCCGTTTTTCACCAGCGCGAGGCTGGAGATGTAGCCGTTCGACTGGAAGTGGTAGAGCGCAACCACCAGTGCGCAGATGCCGCGCAGCGCATCGAGCACATCGAAACGCATCACCGCATCGGCCGCCGGCCGCTCGATGGTCACCACCACTTCTCCGGCGCGTGATCGAACCCGGCGCGCTGCTGGATCGCGAGACCGGCGTCGAGCACGGTCTGCTCGTCGAACGCCTTACCCACCAGCTGGAGGCCGAGCGGCAACCCGTCTTCGTTGAGCGTTGCGGGGACGCTCATCGCGGGCAGGCCTGCGAGCGAGGCCGGAACCGCGAAGACGTCGTTCAGATACATCGTCAGCGGATCGTCGTTGAGGCTGCCGAGCGGGAACGAAGCCGTGGGCGTCGTCGGAGCGAGGATCAGGTCGCACTGCGCCCACGCCTGCTCGAAATCGCGCGCGACCAGCGCCCTCACCTTCTGCGCCTGGTTGTAATAGGCGTCGTAGAAGCCCGCCGAGAGCACATAGGTCCCGATAAGGATGCGGCGCTTCACCTCGTCGCCGAAGCCCTGCTCGCGGGTCTCGGCATACATGTCCTGCAGCCCCGCCCCATCCGGCAGTTCACGCAGGCCATACCGCACGCCGTCATAGCGGGCGAGGTTCGACGAGGCTTCGGCGGGCGCGATGATGTAATAGGCGGGCAGTGCGTATTTGGTGTGCGGTAGCGAGACATCGACGATCTCGGCGCCCGCATCCTTCAGCCACGCCTTGCCTTGCTCCCAGCTGTCGAGGATCGCCTGGTCGGTCCCCTCCATCCGGTATTCCTTCGGGATGCCGACCTTCTTTCCCTTGAGGTCTGCGTTCAGCGCGCCTTCCCAGTCCGGCACGTCCATCTGCAGCGAAGTCGCATCCTTGGGATCGAAGCCAGCCATCGCGCCGAGCATGATCGCGCAGTCCTCGACGCTGCGCGCCATCGGGCCCGCCTGGTCGAGCGAAGAGGCAAACGCCACCACGCCCCAGCGCGAGCAGCGGCCATAGGTCGGCTTGATCCCGCAAATGCCGGTGAAGGCGGCGGGCTGGCGGATCGATCCGCCGGTGTCGGTGCCGGTCGCGGCAGGCGCGATACGCGCGGCGACTGCGCTGGACGAGCCGCCCGAGGAGCCGCCCGGGCTCATCGGCTGGTTGCTGCCCTTCTTGCGCCACGGCGAGGAAACATTGCCGAAATAGGAGGTCTCGTTCGAAGACCCCATGGCAAACTGGTCGAGATTGAGCTTGCCCAGCATGCCCGCGCCTGCGTTCCACAGGTTCTGCGACACGGTGCTTTCATAACGCGGCTCGAACCCTTCGAGGATGTGGCTCGCGGCGGTGGTCTGCACGCCGTGGGTCGCAAACAGGTCCTTCATGCCGATCGGCACGCCTGCCATCGCGCCCAGCTCCTTGCCTTCGGCGCGCGCCGCATCGGTCGCCTCGGCAGCAGCAAGCGCGTGGTCGGGGGTGGTGACGATGAAGGCGTTGAGCTCGGCCGCCTGCGCGACCGCATCGTTGAAGGCTTCCGCCACCTCGCGCGCGGTGAATTCACCTTCGCGCACACCGTCGCGGATGGCTTTGACGCCAAGAGAAGTCAGGTCGGTCATATTATTCGATCACCTTGGGCACGCCGAAGAAACCGTGCTCGGCGGCGGGAGCGTTGGCGAGCACGTCGTCGCGCTTGCCGCCCCCGGTCAGCGGATCGGCATCGACCACGTCGTCGCGCAGCCGCAGCGTGTTGGGGATCACCGCGCTCATCGGCTCGATCCCTTCGACATCCACTTCGCCCAGCTGTTCGACCCAATTGAGGATCCCGTTCAGCTCGGGCACCATGCGTTCGAGTTCTTCGTCCGTCATCCGGATGCGTGCGAGGCTCGCGATCTTGGCGACGGTCTGCTTGTCTACCGACATCGGTTTTCGCCTTCGGTTATTCGGCCGGGGGAATGGGAAGCGCGTCGGGCGGCGGGGGAGCGCCTTGGGGCGCATCGCCGGGCCCGCCCGGACCCTGGCTTTGCAGCATCTGCTGCAGGATCATCATGTTCCGCTCGTAGGTTTCCTGGCTCATGATATCGACCACTTCGATCTCGAACACGAGATCGGCGTTGGGCGGGATCGGCGCTCCGGGAGGCGGTTCGGCGCCGTAGGCTTCCTCGGCCGGGATGTAGAGTTCGTACTTGCCGCCCTTCTGCATCTGCTTGAGGCCGTTGAAGAAGCCCGGGATCATCGCCCCGTCGACCATCTCCATCGGCGCGCCTTCGGGGAAGATCGCCGCGACGCGCTCGCGGATGCCGGGCGGCAGTTCCTGCGTCTGGTCGAACACTTCGCCGGTCGCGGCGAGCGAGCCCTTGTACTTGATCCAGGCGACATCGCCTTCCTTCAGCGTCGGGCCTTCGCCGGCGGTGATGGTGTCGATGCTCAGCCCCTTGGGCATCGCCGCCCAAGCGAGACCTGCGCCAAGCAGCACGGCGACCACCACGCCCAGCCACAATTTGGTGAGCGAGCCCTTGGCGACGGGCTGGATCGGAACGCGGGTAACTTCGGTCATGAAAATATCCTGATCGGGTGAGCGCCTGTCCACAAGGAATTCGGACAGCAAAAGGGCGCGGAATCAACGCCGCGCCCTAATGGCTTATCGCAGGTGTGCGTTCAAGCGTGGAAACGCCCGAACACCGGCATTACTTGATGCCGTCGCGCTCCATGCGCTTGCGCTCGAGCTTGCGGGCGCGGCGAACGGCGGCAGCCTTTTCGCGGGCGCGCTTTTCGCTCGGCTTTTCGTAGTGGCGACGCAGCTTCATCTCGCGATACACACCTTCACGCTGCAGCTTCTTCTTGAGAGCGCGGAGGGCCTGATCGACATTGTTATCGCGAACCATGATTTGCATAAACGACTACTACCTCTTTCCAATTCAAAAGCGCTGCAGCCCGCTCGTTCGAATCGCGGGACAGACGCGAAAATTTGACGCTAAAAACGGCGCGAAACCCGCCTTTCAAAGGCACGGTACGCGCTGTATTGCGGCTGCTTATACCCAAACCGGCGGAAATTGGCAAGATATCAGTGTTGCTCGCCGCTAGGCAGGGGCCTCGCCGGTCGCTAAGGGGGCAAGCGATGACCGCCGCGCTTTCTCCTATCGCCGCTTCCGCCACCGTCGCTTTCGGCGGGGCATTGGGCGCGCTCGGCCGCTTCCAGCTGGGCCGCGCGGTTACGCACTGGGTCGGGCCGACCATGCATTTCCCCTGGCCGACGCTCGCCGCGAACGTGCTCGGCTGCCTTGCGATGGGCGTGCTCTTCGGCTGGCTGGCAAAGACCGGGACGAATGAGACCGTGCGCCTGTTCCTCGGCGTCGGTCTGCTCGGAGGGTTCACGACGTTCAGCGCCTTCAGCCTCGAAATGCTGCAGCTGATCCAGCGAGGGTCCGCCGGGCTTGCGGTTACCTATGCTGGAGTTTCGGTGCTGGCCGGACTTGGCGCGCTTTATGCCGGGCTCCTGGTGATGCGGGGGGCGGCATGAAACCCTCCGATAAGGTTCGTCAGTTCACCGTTTCCGACGACGACGACGGCATCCGGCTCGACCGCTGGTTCAAGCGCAACCTGCCGCAAATCGGGTTCGCGACCGTTTCCAAATGGGCACGCACCGGGCAGATCCGCGTCGATGGCGGGCGCGCCAAGCCCGACGACCGCTTGCAGGCGGGCCAAGTGCTGCGCGTGCCGCCGGGCGGCGAAGCAAAGCACAAGGCGCCCAAGAAGCGCCGCGAGCTGACCGAGGACGAAATCGCCGAGGCACAGGCGATGGTGATCCGCGAAACGCCTTCCGCCATCGTGCTTAACAAGCCTCCGGGTCTCGCGACGCAGGGCGGGAGCAAGACCACCAAACATGTCGACGGGCTGCTCGACGCCTTCGTTCGCAGCGAGGACGATCCCCGCCCGCGCCTCGTGCACCGGCTCGACAAGGATACCTCCGGCGTGTTGCTGGTCGCCCGCACTCCGGGCAGCGCCGCTTCCTATTCCAAGCGCTTTTCCGGCCGCAGTGCTCGCAAGGTCTACTGGGCGCTGGTCGTCGGCGTACCCGAAGTGCGCGAGGGCACGATCGACGCGCCGCTGGCCAAGCAGCCGGGCACCGGCGGCGAGAAAATGCATGTCGACGAGGAAAACGGCGCCACAGCAAAGACCCGCTACCGCGTGGTCGAGCGCGCCGGGACCAGGGCGGCGTGGGTCGAGCTTGAGCCGCTCACCGGGCGCACCCACCAGCTGCGCGTTCACATGGCGGCAATCGGACACCCGATCGTCGGCGACGGCAAGTATGGCGGGCAGGATGCGTTCCTGACCGGTACGATCAGCCGCAAGATGCACCTCCACGCCCGCCGCCTGATCATCGGCACTCCGGAAACGAAGGGTGCGGGCGGGAAACTCGATGTCACCGCCGAGCTCCCCGATCACTTCGCTGCGAGCATGGAGGCGCTCGGATTCGACCTCGCGCTGTCCGACGCAGCTCCGCTGCGCGACGAGCCGCCCGAGCGCACGCCTGCCGAGAAGAAACAGGCCGCGCGCCGCCACGCGAAGCAATTTCGCAAGGATCGCCGGGGCGAACGCCGCTCGCGCACGATCTCGAAAGCGACCGCAAAGAAGAAGGCGAAGGGCAAGCCCAAGGGCAAGCGCAAGTGAAACTCGCGGTGTTCGATTGCGATGGCACGCTGGTCGACGGGCAGGCAGATGTGTGTTGGGCGATGGAGCGCGCCTTCGAGCGGGCCGGCCTGCCGCCCCCCGACAGCAATGCGGTGCGGCGCATGGTGGGCTTGAGCCTGCCGGTCGCGGTGCGCCACCTCGCCCCCGATCTCGACGAAGGGCAGGCGAGCGCGGTCACCGAATTCTACAAATCGAGCTTTCGCGCGCGCCGCGAGGAAGGGCTGCTCCACGAGCCTCTCTATGAAGGGATCGCCGAACTGCTCCACGCGCTGCACGCAGGCGGCTGGCAGCTGGCTGTCGCAACCGGCAAGTCGGATCGCGGCCTCAACGCCTGCCTCGACGGGCATGGCCTCACCGACCTGTTCGTCTCCTTGCAGACCGCAGATCGCCATCCGTCGAAACCGCACCCCGCGATGCTCGAAGCGGCCTTGTTCGAAGCGGGAGCGATGCCATCTGAAGCGGTGATGATCGGCGACACCACATTCGACATGCAGATGGCGGGCGCAGCGCGCGTCCAGGCCGTGGGCGTCGCGTGGGGATATCATCCCCCCGCGGAATTGCAGGCCACCGGCGCGCGCGAGGTGGTCGATGCGGTGGCCGATCTCGGAGCCGCATTGGAGCGCGCGCTGTGACGAAACTCCCCGACGAAAAGGAAACACTCGCACAGCAGCGCTACTTGCTGATGAACGGCCTCAGGATCGGCTCGCTCGCCGCGGTGCTTGTCGGAATAGCGATATCCCGCAAGGTGATCGACGCGCCGATCGCGATTGCCGTCGTGCTCGCGGTCGGCGGTCTGTTGGGGTTCTTCTTTGGCCCGCGCCTGCTCGCGCGGAAATGGAAATCGGGCGGAGACGGCTCTCAGTGAAGCGGTTTTACGATGCGGTGGACGTGCGGCAGGAAGCCGGCGGCTGGCAGGTCACGCTCGACGGGCGCGGGATCAGGACGGTCAAGGGATCGCAACAAGTGGCACCCACCGAAACGCTTGCCCGGTTGATGGCCTCCGAATGGGACGTGCAGGGCGAAGAGCTCGACCCGGCGCAATTCCCGTTTCGCGACATGGCAGACTATGCGATCGATATCGTCGCACCCGATCCTTCGGCGGTGGCAGACAAGGTGGTGACCTATGGCGACACCGACACACTGCTCTACCGCGCCGATCCCGACGAGCCGCTGTTCGCGCGCCAGCAGGAGGTGTGGGAGCCGTTGGTGAGCGCATTCGAGAACCGCTTGGGTATCGAGCTGATCCGTGTGAGCGGGATCATCCACAAATCGCAGAGCGAGACCGCGCTCGGCACCTTGCGCGAACGGCTGGCCGGGCATGATCCGTTCACCCTCGCCCCGCTGGAGGCCATGACCTCGCTCGCGGCTTCGCTGGTTGTCGGATTGTCCGCCATCGATAGCGAGAGCGAGGCCGACACCGCGGCGCTATGGCAGGCAGCGAGCCTTGAAGAAGAATGGCAGGCCGATCTCTGGGGCCGCGATTCCGAAGCCGAAGACCGCCGCGCGAAGCGTCAGCGCGATTTCCTGATGGCGTGGGAATTCGCGCGCGCGGCGCGCGATTAATTCTGTTCGACCAGCCAGTCGGCGAATTCATCCGCAACCGTGTTGGCCACGCGATTGAGCGCAGGGCCGACCGATGCGGTTTCGGCTAAAACGCCGCTTTCGCTCGCCTCGAACCGGCGCGAGACCGCACGGCCATCGGCGTCGACCACGATCGCTTCGTAGCGGACGACAACCGAGGATGTCCGCGCGTCGTAGCCCATCTCGAGCAGCTTGCCGCGCACGCTCTGCTCGGCTGCCGCTGGCGTGTCGTCGGTATCGACCACCAGCGCCGGGGTGCGGGTGCGCAGCGTTTCGCCGAGCAGGGTGCGGAACAGCCGTGCAGGCTTTTCGACCCAGATCGCGTCCTGGAGATAGGCGAGCTCGGTATCCGAGACGGTGACCGGGACCCGCACTACGTCGAGCTTCGCGGGTACTTCGGGCGTGAGCACCACAATCGCGCCATCTTCGCCCTCGCCGCCTGCGACAGCGCCCGAACCCGCGGGCGCGCTGGCCGTCGACGTGAGCGTGAGAAGGCTGGTTGGCAATTCGGTTTCGAAGCTGACGCATCCCGCGAGCGCGAGCGATACCGCGCCGATCAGTCCGGCGCGCAGCGAGTGTGGGATGAAACGGTTGGTCATGCGCATCCTATTTCGGCTCGTAATCGGGCAGCGACTGCCCCTGGACCAGCGCGCCGACGCCCTGGTTGTCGAGTTTCTCGGTGAGCGCGCGCAGCGCCCGGCTGGTGGCGCGCAGATCCTGCATCGTCGCTTCGGTGGTCGGCAGCGTGGTCTCGCGGAATTGCCGCGCCGCCGGACGGGTATCCTCGAGCGTCGCCGAAAGCGAAGCCAGCGCGGTGTTGGCCGATTTCAGCGTGCCGCGCAGTTCCTCCGCAAGCAGCGGGCCCTCTTGATTGATCAGCCGGTCGGTCGATTGGGTCGCCTGTTCGAAGGCGTCGAGCGCTTCGCCCGCTTCCTTCAGCGCAACTTGCAGTTCGGCGAAGGTTCCTTCGAGCTGCGGCGCAGCCTGCGCCAGTTCCTCGGTAAGGCGGTTCGAATTGCGCAGGATCGCGGAAAGCTGCTGCTGGTTCTCGGGGCTGAGCAGGTTGTTCAGGTTCTCGGTCAGCGTCGCCAGCCGCTCGAGCAGCAGCGGCGCGTTTGCGACCAGTTCACCGATACCGCCGCGCCCCGGCGGGATCACCGGGCGGCCTTCGGGGCAGGCGGTGGTCTCGCAGGTGATCGCGGGAGCATCCTTGCGCGCACCGTCGAGCAGGATGGTCGAAACCCCGGTGAAGCTCGCCTGGATCGTCGCTTCGGTCCCGACGAGGATCGGCAGATCTTCCTTCACCCGCACGCGCACGCGAACGAATTCGGGATCGTCCTCAGACAGCGCGATTTCGGTGACCTGTCCGACGGGGACGCCGGCGTAGGAGACCTGGCTGCCGTTCGCGAGACCGGAGACCGATTGCGCATAGAAGATGTCGTATTCGTTCTGTTGGCCCTGCCCCAATCGGGCGATCCAGATGATGAACGCCGCCAGCGCCGCCAGCAGCACCAGCGTGACCGCACCGACCCAAAGATGGTTAGCTCTTGTTTCCATGTGGCTTCCCTATGGCCGCTCTTGGTTCGGCTTGTCCATCGCCTTATCCCGTCTCGCCCGAACGATCGCGTTCATGTGTGTCGCGCGCTGCACGTCCGCGCGGGCCGTTGAAATACTCCTCGATCCACGGATGCCCGGTTTCGAGCAGTTCGGGGATCGTCCCCACGGCGATTACCCTTTTCTCGGCGAGGACCGCCACGCGGTCGCAAATCTCGAACAGCGTATCGAGGTCGTGGGTGATCAGGAACACGGTCAGGCCGAGCGTTTCCTTGAGGTTCTTGGTCAGCCGGTCGAATTTCGAGGCACCGATCGGGTCGAGCCCGGCGGTCGGCTCGTCGAGGAACAGCAGCTCGGGATCGAGCGCGAGCGCGCGGGCGAGGCCGGCGCGCTTCTTCATGCCGCCCGAAAGCTCGGACGGAAACTTCGCGATCGCATCTTCGGGCAGGCCCGAGAGCAGCACCTTGTAGCGCGCGATTTCCTTGCGCAGCTCGTCATCGATTTCGGGGTAAAACTGTCGCAGCGGCACTTCGACATTCTCGCCCACCGTCAGGGTCGAAAACAGCGCCCCGCCCTGGAACATCACGCCCCAGCGGCTGCGCACGCCCAATTCCTCGTCGGGTTCGGCGTCGGTGATCGAATGGCCGAGCACCTCGACGCTTCCCTCGGCGGGGATCTGCAGGCCGATGATCGAACGCATCAGCACCGATTTGCCGCTGCCCGATCCGCCGACCACGCCGAGAATCTCGCCCGGCTCGACGATGAGATCGAGGTTCTCGTGCACGGTGAAATCGCCGAAGCGGTTGGCCAGCCCATGCACTTTTACGGGCGGTTCGGTGCCGAGATGGGCGATATGGGTGTTGTCCTGCGCCATCGCTCAGCCCCACCCGATCTCGGTGAAAAACACCGCGAAGAACGCGTCGAGCACGATTACGGCGAAGATCGCGGAGACCACCGCCATGGTGGTGCGCAGGCCGACTTCCTCCGAATTCCCGCGCACGCGCATGCCGTGATAGCAGCCCGCAAGCGCGACGATCAGGCCGAACACCGGCGCCTTGATCAGGCCGACCCACAGATCGTAGGTCGGCACCACTTCCTGGATTCGCTCTAGGAAGGTGAAAAACGGGATGCCGAGCGCGAACTGGCCGACCACCGCGCCGCCGACGATCGCGACGACAGAGGCATAGAAGCCGAGCAGCACCATCATGAAGGTGCAAGCGACGATGCGCGGGATCACCAGCCGCTCGATCGGCGAGAGGCCGATGGTGCGCATCGCGTCGATTTCCTCGGTCAGCTTCATCGTTCCGATCTGCGCCGCGAACGCGCTGCCCGATCGGCCTGCCACCATGATCGCGGTCATCAGCACGCCGAGCTCGCGCAAGGTGATGCGGCCGACGAGGTTTACCGTCAGCGCTTCGGCGCCGAACTGTTCGAGCTGGACCGCGCCCTGCTGCGCGATCACGATGCCGATCAGGAAACTCATCAGCCCGATGATCGGCAGCGCCGCGACGCCGACCAGCTCCATCTGCCGCACCAGTGCCTTCACCGGAAACCGGGTCGGATGGCGCATCAGGCTGGCAAAGCCGAGCAGAATCTGGCCGAGGAAGCCGACGACCCCGATCACGCCTGCACGCGCATTGAAAACCTGTTTGCCCATCGCGACCGGCACGCGCTCCCAAACCGGCAGGCGCGGCGGCTGAACCTCGACATCCGACTGCAGTCCCTCGACCGCGTCGAGCAGCCGCTGCGCCCGAGCCGATGCGCCGACGATCTCGGCCCCATGTTCGGAAGCGAGGCGGCAGGTAACCCACGCACCGACGGTATCGATATGCTCGACATCGGCGAGATCGATCACCGCGACATCGGAAGAGAGCTTCCTCAGTTCGTGTTCGATCCGCCCGATCGTGGAAATGACCAGCGGCCCGGAAAACGCAATCCGGCTGCGCCCGTCCGCGTCCTCGTCGAGTGAAAATTCCGCGACCCCATCCATCGCAGCGAGCTATGAGGGGATTTCGCGGTCATCACAAGTGGGTGTGTCAGATGTTGCACCGCAACGCGCGGCTTGGCATGGGGTGAAGGATCTTATCTTGGGTGCCAGGCCACCCGCTCCCTCCACCCTTCCACCCGGATGGTATCCCGGTAGGCTCCGGGTGGAAGGGTGGAGGGAGCGGGTGGCCTGCACCGCGAGCGTTAGCGAGCCGAAAGAAATGACACTCGACACCACCTTCAACC
The DNA here is from genome assembly GCF_045363165.1 of Erythrobacter sp. GH1-10. Classification (NCBI taxonomy): domain Bacteria; kingdom Pseudomonadati; phylum Pseudomonadota; class Alphaproteobacteria; order Sphingomonadales; family Erythrobacteraceae; genus Erythrobacter; species Erythrobacter sp. GH1-10. Next base: position 2,663,039 of record NZ_JBJFLP010000001.1, read on the forward strand.
CCGCCGAGATCGAGGCGCGATGGTACAGACACTGGGAGGAATCCGGCGGATTCCGGCCCGAACGCCCGGACGCGGAACCATTCACCATCGTCAACCCGCCGCCCAATGTGACGGGCAGCCTGCATATCGGCCACGCGCTCGACAACACGCTGCAGGACATCGTGATCCGTTACGAGCGGATGCGCGGCAAGGACGCGCTGTGGGTCGTGGGCATGGACCATGCGGGGATCGCCACGCAGATGGTGGTCGAACGCCAGATGGAGGAGCGTCAGGACAAGCGCACCAATTACTCGCGCGAGCAATTCGTCGAGAAGGTCTGGGAATGGAAGGCCGAAAGCGGCGGCGCGATTACCAAGCAGCTGCGGCGGCTCGGCTGTTCGATGGACTGGTCGCGCGAGCAGTTCACCATGGACGAGCACTTCACCAAGGCGGTGCTCAAGGTGTTCGTCGACCTCTACAATGACGGGCTGATCTACCGCGACAAGCGGCTGGTGAACTGGGACCCGAAACTGAAGACTGCGATCTCCGATCTCGAGGTCGAGCAGCAGACGATCCCGGGCAGCTTCTGGCACTTCAAATACCCGCTCGCGGACGGCGTCACGCTGGATAGCGGACAGGATTATATCGAGGTCGCGACCACGCGCCCCGAAACGATGCTCGCCGATATGGCGGTCGCGGTCCACCCCACCGATGAGCGCTACAAGAGCGTCGTCGGCAAGCACGTGATCCTGCCGATCACCGGTCGCCGCATCCCCATCGTCGCCGACGAGCATGCGGATCCCGAACTGGGCTCGGGCGCGGTGAAGATCACGCCGGGTCACGACTTCAACGATTTCGAGGTCGGCAAGCGCGCTGGGATCGAGCCCGCGCAGATGCTCAACATGCTCGATGGGGAAGCGAACGTCTGCCAGACGGCGGATGACCTCGTGCCGGAGGAATTCATCGGGCTGCACCGTTTCAAGCGAGATGGTGTCGATGGCGCGCGCGAACTCGTCGTCCAGCGGCTCAAGGAGCAGGGCTACCTGATCCCGCACATCGCCAAGACCAAGAAAGGCGAAGAGGTCGAGCACGACGCCGAGCCGCGTCAGATCGCGACGCCCTTCGGCGACCGCGGCGGCGTGGTGATCGAGCCGTGGCTGACCGACCAGTGGTATGTCGACGCCGAAAAGCTCGCGGCCAAGCCGATCGAGCAGGTCCGCGACGGCACGATCGAAATCGTCCCCAAGAGCTGGGAAAAGACCTTCTTCAACTGGATGGAGAACATCCAGCCGTGGTGCGTGTCACGCCAGCTGTGGTGGGGGCACCGGATCCCGGCGTGGTTCGATAAGGACGGCAATGTCTTCGTCGCGGAGAGCAAGGAAGCAGCGCAGGCTCAGGCGGGGCAAGGCGTCGAACTGACACAAGACCCCGACGTCCTCGACACGTGGTTCTCTTCCGCGCTGTGGCCGTTCGCCACGCTTGGTTGGCCGGAAAAGTCCGACCTGCTGGCAAAGCACTTCCCCAACGACCTGCTCATTTCCGGCTTCGACATCCTGTTCTTCTGGGATGCGCGGATGATGATGATGGGGCAGTACAATATGGGCGAGGCCCCGTGGCCGCGCCTGTACCTCCACGGCCTCGTGCGCGCCGCCGATGGCGCGAAGATGTCGAAGTCCAAGGGCAATGTGGTCGATCCGCTCGGCCTGATCGACCAGTACGGCGCGGACGCGCTGCGGTTCTTCATGGCGGCGATGGAAAGCCAGGGCCGCGACATCAAGATGGATGAGAAGCGGGTCGAGGGGTATCGCAACTTCGCGACCAAGCTGTGGAACGCGACGCGCTTCTGCCAGTCGAACGGGATCGGAGCCTCGACCACACTGAAGGCTCCGGCTGCGCGGCTCGCCGCCAACCAGTGGATCATCGGCGAGGTCCAGCACTGCGTCGAACAAATCGACGCGGCGATGGCCGACCTGCGCTTCGATGCGGCGGCGAATGCGATCTACCAGTTCACATGGAGCCGGTTCTGCGACTGGTATCTGGAATTGATCAAACCGATCTTGGGGAGCCTTACTGCTTCACCAGCCGTGATCGGTGACAGCAGTAATCTACCCCACGACCTAAAGGCCAAAATCGACGACCAAACACGCGAAGCTGAAGAAGGTACTCGTAGCAGGGAAGAAACCCGCGCTGTTACTGGTTGGGTACTCGACCAAATCTTAGTGATGCTGCACCCTTTCATGCCTTTCATAACAGAGGAACTTTGGCACGCCCAAGGTGAACGAAGCTACGATATTATCACGGCAAAGTGGCCAAATCCACGCGCAAAGGTCGACTCGAACGCGAAAGCAGAAGTCGATTTACTGATTGAGCTTACAACTAAAGTTCGAAGCGCAAGGAATGAGTTAGGTGTACCACCGAACGTTGTTGTTACAGCTAACGTGGCTGATCCGAGCGTGGCTATCGTCGACCTTGCGACCAGCAATTCTGCAGCAATCGGTCGTCTCGCCCGGATTTCCGAGTTTAAGTTCGAACCCGCCCCGACAGGTGCTGTTATGCAGGTAAATGTAGCGAGCGATGTTCTTACTATCCCGCTCGAAGGGATCATCGATATCGACGCGGAAAAGGCGCGCTTGGAGAAGGCGCTCGCCGCCTCGCAAAAGGAAGCCAGATCGCTCGAAGGCAGGCTTTCCAACGCCAACTTCGTCGAACGCGCCAAGCCCGAGGCGGTGGAAAAGGCCAAGGCCGATTTCGCGCACCATAGCGCGGAGGTAGAGCGGCTGACGGCAGCGCTGGAACGGCTGGGGTAGGGTTCGCCTTTTCGCCTCCACGAACCGCGTCAGCTTTTGAGCGAGCCACTTGGGTCGTGAATGGCTGGGATTGGATGGAAAGCGGACGTTTGCGATTTACTCTTCTTGAGGGAATGGAATGATACCCTTCGCTTCGAGAAGCGCACGTTGTGCATCAGCATATCGATGTGCGAACGCCTCACGTTCAGTCTTCGGGCGCGCAAAGTATCCCCGCTCCAGATCGATCCAGTCACCGCCTTTTGATGCAGGCTCTTCAACCTTCGACAACCAATCAAACCAATGCCCAATCTCATGCAGCAAGGTTCGGTAAAGTTGTGTGTGTCGAGCAGATGACGCCGAGACGGCAATACGGTACCTGCGTCCTTCCCTCAAAACAGTGTGTCCGTCCTCACGCAGTCGTTGCAGTTCGTGACTATCGTCTGGGTCAAGGGACGTGCTCCAGACCATGACTTTGTCTGGCTCAATCGCATCGAGAAAGATAGCTGGTCCCTTCGCGATTTGTCTGCCTTTCGCAGTCGAAACTTCGGAATAGTAGAGCAAGCGGCCCCAAACAGGCGAGAGCGTCAGCTGCTTGCGAGTGGGTTGGCGAAAAACAAAACTATCCAGTCCTACCCAGTCGCTTTGTGGCAGCGCCTCCAGCATGCGGACGATATCCGAGACCGTGCATGGGTGAACACAGCCCAGTGCGTTCTCTTCGACGATGAAGCGTACAGACCGATTGGAAACGACACGGTCTTCTATTCGGCACTCGCCAATTCGATCCAGCCAATGAAGACCATCCGACCTGTCGGGTATGACAAGCTCGTTGTCTTTGCCGTGGCCCTGTTTTGCGGTCCCGATGTTTCTGTTGCGGCGCGTGGGGTTGCGGGGCGATTGCATGCCTACTTGATGCCACAGGCTTTGAGATGATCCAAACTCCGCAATTGGGTCGTTAGCCGAATGGCCGCATCCCGCAGTGCGACGCCGTCACCCTAACAATCGCGCTTGGTCGATCCTACTTCCCGAACATGTCGCCTTGGTTGATCCTTGCCGTCCCGCTGCTCGTCGCCGCTTTCCTGCTGTATCGCGCGCAGATGCGGAAGCGCAGGCGCAAGGCGCTTCTGGCAACGCGGCTCACGCCCGAACAGCGTGCCGTGATCGCCCGGCTTGTCCCGATCACCCGCCGCTTGCCGCATGATTTGCGGCTCAAGCTGGAGGGCAAAATCAACCTGTTTCTCGATCAGGTGACCTTTCGAGGCAACAACGGTATCGAGGTCACCGACGACATGCGGCTGTCCATCGCCGCGCAGGCCTGCCTGCTGATCGTCAACAGTCCGGTCTGGTACGATACGATCAGGAACGTGCTGATCTACCCTTCGGCCTTCGTCACCAGGCGCGACACGCATGACGGGTTCGTTGTCAGCGAAGACCGCCATGCCATGCTAGGCGAAAGCTGGGCGCGGGGGCCGGTGATCCTGTCATGGGACCAGGCGCTGCATAGCGGGCTCGACCCGGAAGACGGGTTCAATGTCGTCATCCACGAATTCGCCCACCAGCTCGACGCGCTGACGGGTCACACCAACGGCATTCCCGTCCTGCGCAAGGGGCAGGCCTATGCGGGCTGGGAGAAAGCCATGCTGGACGCGTACCATGACCATGTCGAACGGGTGGAGAGCGGACGCCGCACTCTGATCGATCCTTACGGTGCGACCAATCACGAGGAATTCTTTGCCGAAGCGATCGTCACTTTCTTCGAGAGGCCGCAGGAGTTGCGCCGCGAAGTGCCAGCGCTTTATGCGCAATTTTCACAGCTGCTGGCGCTCGATCCTGCGGATTGGGACTAGGCTCACCGCTTTGCGACACCGTTCGCGCCACGGATGGGCAGGCATTTCCTACCCGCGCAATTCGTGGCATGGCCGTTATGTGAGAAGTGCCGCCAGACCCGTTTTGAATTTGCAAAGTGTCAACTTCGCTTTTGGAGCGATTTCGCACGCTTTTCTGCGGGTTTCGGGCCTGTTGGACACGGGTGACACGGTGTCGGTTTTGTCAACTTCGTGTGCAGGTGCAGCATGGCGCAGCTAGTCCTGGCGACCGACGACACCGGCGGTCCGGAAATCTTCGCCTCGCTGCAGGGTGAAGGACCGAGCGCGGGCACGCCGGTCGCTTTTATTCGCCTGTCGCGCTGCAACCTCGCCTGCACCTGGTGCGACACCGCTTACACCTGGCATTTCGAGGGCGACAATCGCCCGCATCGCGACGACCGGACGTTCGATCGCAAGGCCAACCAGGTGGAGGTCTCGCCCGCCAAGGCAGCGGCGAAGATCGCCGCGCTCGGGCAGAAACGCCTCGTGATCACCGGCGGGGAGCCGCTGATGCAGTGCGGCCCCCTGGCCGACATGCTCGCGATCCTGCCCGACATCGAAGTGGAGATCGAAACCAACGGAACCACCAAGGCATCGAGCCATGTCGATATCCGTGTCGACCAGTACAATGTCAGCCCCAAGCTGGCGCATTCGGGCAACCCGGCGGAGCTTGCGCTGATTCCCGAACGGCTCGATTTCTACGCCAGTGACCCGCGCGCGTTCTTCAAGTTCGTGATCGCTTCGCCGGAAGACGTCGAGGAGGTGCTCGACCTGCACCGCCGCCACCGGTTCAAGCCCGGCCATGTGTTCCTGATGCCCGAAGGCACCGACAGCGCGACCCTGCGCGAGCGCGAGACATGGCTCGCTCCGCTCTGCCTCGAACACGGTTTCCGCATGAGCGACCGGATGCATATTCACTTGTACGGGGATACTCGCGGGACCTAGCCCTGGCTTCTCCAACGAAGGACCACGCGCTCGACCAGTTCTTCCTCCTCGCCGCCTTCCGTCCAGAGTTCGACGAAGCTCGGATCCTCCGAAGCCGGGCGCTTGTGCTCTTCGAGCGTATCGAAGGTGACACGCACCGGGATCGCGACACCCTCGCCGCAGATGATGCATTCGCGGTTGCGCAGGGCGGGGATCGAATCGAGGAAGCCGCGCGAGCCTTCGGGCATTGCCGAGCGGACGAAGGCCTGGTCGCGATCGTTGTTGAGACGCATCGAGATGATCGTGCCGCACTGCGAGAGCACGCCTTCGGCGAGGTCCGACGGACGCTGGGTGATGAGACCGAGCGAAATCCCGTATTTCCGGCCTTCCTTGGCGATCCTGCTGAGCACGCCCGCGACCGAGGAGCCGTCGGCATGCTTCTCGCTGGGGACGTAACGGTGCGCCTCTTCGCAGACCAGCAGGATCGGGCGGGTCTTCTCCTCGCGACCCCAGATCGCGAAGTCGAACACGAGGCGGCTGAGAACCGCGACCACGGTCGATGTGATGTCCGAAGGCACGCCCGAAACATCGATGATCGAGATCGGTTTGCCGTTGCCCGGCATGCGGAACACCTTGCCGATGAAGTCGGCCATGGTGTCACCCACCAGCATGCCCGAGAACATGAACTGGTAGCGCGGATCGGCCTTGAGCTCGTCGAGCTTGCTCTTGATCCGCATGTAGGGCGCGGAGGAGGTTGCCTTGTCGAGCTTGCCCATTTCGTCCTGGATGATGTTCGAAAGGTCGGACAGGAGATAGGGAATCGGCGAGTCCACCGTGATCTTGCCCATGGTCTCGGCCAGCCGGTTCTTCGAGCGGGCATGCAGAAGACACTTGGCAAGAATGTCCATGTCGACCTGGCGTTCGTTGCCGTCGCTGGTGAGCAGGACTTCGCAGTGCTCTTCGAAGTTCATCAGCCAGTACGGCATCTGGAGGTTCGACACGTCGAGGATCTGCCCGGTCTGGCGGAACGCAGCGGAGTATTCGCCGTGCGGGTCGATCATCACGATATGGCCGTTCGGCGCAGCCTCGCAGATCTTGTGAAGGATCAACGCCGCGCTGGTCGATTTACCGGTACCGGTCGATCCCAGCAGCGCGAAGTGCTTGCCCAGCATCGCATCGATATAGAGCCCGGCCTTGATGTCCCTGGTCGGGAACACCCTGCCGACCGTGATGTTGGCCCGCCCGTCGCTGGCATAAATCTGCTCGAGGTCCTGCGTGCTCGCGGGGAACACCATCGCCCCGGGCACCGGATAGCGGGTGACACCGCGTTTGAACCCGTTGATCCGTCCGGTCAGCTTTTCCTCGCTGCCTTCGCCGAGGAAGTCGATGTGGGCTATGATGCCGGTCTCGCTGCGGCGGTCCTTGCGCTGGTCGCGAACGCTGGCGAGCAACCAAGCGTCGCCGACGCGGATCTTGATCTGGCTGCCGACCTGCCCCGCGAGTGCGATCGACGGGTCGGAATCGTCCATGCATTCATTCAGGCGCTGGATATCGAGCGCGATCTGCGAGCCTGCACCCGAAATCTCGAGTACGACCCCGATCGGCATACCCGCATTGTCGAGATCGGCCTCGCTCGCGCCGACGCTTTCGCTTCCTGCGGGGTCGAAATTCTGGCTACCCATATCGTTCATTTCGGCGGTCCCTTGCCTGCATCGTTCGCACCGGAAGCTGCGCACAATCCGGCACATTCCGTCACTCGATGCGGATAGGGAGTTTGGGTTAAGATCGCGTCAACGATGACACCCGGTGGAGAGACGAAGATTGGTCAAGAGCGGTTGAAGAAGCGCCCGGCAACCCAGCCCATCGCCAGCGAGAGCAGGATCGCACCGAGGCCGTATAGCAGCGAATTGCGCTCGGCGGCATCGACCACCTCGCCTTCCAGCCCGACCTTCTCGACTTCGATTTCCGCCGTGGCAGAGGCAAGCACCCGCCCGTTCGCAATGGCGAAGGTCTCGGCCGTGTAGGTTCCGGTGATCACGTTGGAAGGCAACGCAATCCGCGCCTGGTAGAGCACGCCTTCGCTGATGCGCACGCCATCGGGATCTTCCTGGTACAGCCCGGCGCGCTGGCGCATTTCGACCAGACCTGCGGCAAAGCGCGCCTGCTCCTCGGGCTCGATCTCCCCGCTGGGGCTGAGCTGGATGAATTCGGTTCCGAGTTCATAGATCGCGGCTGTCCGTCCATCGACGATCTGTTCGATAGGGCGGGACGAGGCAATCGCGAAGAAGGACGGTGCCGAGCGGAAATCGCTTGATCCCGCGTTCATCCAGATGCCGGCGATCCTCTCCTTTTCGCGCAGGCGAATGGGCTCGGTCGGCCCCTTGAGCACGACGGCAATGTCGTATTCGGGGTTATCCCGCGTGCCCGCCGGATCGATCACCGCGCCGTAAAGCAAAAGGTTCGCGCCGGTGAAGCCCTGCCGGACCTCGATACGCGACTGGCTGACTTCCGGAACGAGGACAGGCTCGCGCTGCGCGGTCAGCGTCATCGCAGCGATGGCGACCAGCGCGATCCTGCCGATCCGCAGGATCATAGCGGGCTGACCGTATAGATTTCATCGGGCTGGATGCCGAGCCCGTAAAGCATTCTCAGCGCCACCACGATCACGATTGCGGCAAGCACCAGGCGGAGGATTTCGGGCCGCGCCTTCATCGCGATCTGAGTGCCGAATTGCGCGCCGAGGACCGAGCCGAGCAGCAGCAGGCCCGCCAGCACGATGTCGACTGCCTTGGTCGTCAGCGCATGGGTCATGGTCGTCACCATGGTCACGAACAGGATCTGGTAGAGCGATGTGCCGACCACGACATTGCCGCTCATGCCGAGAAGATAGAGCATTGCAGGGACGAGCAGGAACCCGCCTCCGACCCCCATCAGCATCGTCAGGATGCCGACCAGGGTGCCGAGGATCAGCGGTGCGAGCGGCGAAATATACAGACCCGAGCGATAGAACCGCCAACGGAACGGAAGGCCCGCCACCAGCGGGTGGTGGCGTCGCTTGCGAGGCTGGGCATTGGCCGAAGCCTTGCCCGGCCTCAGCGCATCGACCGCCTCGCGCATCATCAGCGTACCGATCGATCCGAGCAGAATGACGTAGAGAATGTTGATGACGACATCGATCTGGCCTAGCGCCTGCAGTGCCCGGAACAGCACCGCCCCGATCAGCGCGCCGACGATACCGCCTCCAACCATGACGGCACCCATGCGGTAATCGACCCCGCCGCGCCGCGAGTGGGCGAGCACGCCCGAAACGCTCGCGCCCGTAACCTGCGTAGCCGCCGAGGCCGCGGCGACCGTGGGGGGAATGCCGTAAAAGATCAGCAGCGGCGTGGTTAAGAAACCGCCGCCCACACCGAACAGTCCCGAAAGGATACCGGTCAACCCGCCAAGCAGCACGATGAACAGTCCGTTCACCGAGAGATTCGCGATTGGCAGGTAGACGTCCATGCTCTTGCCGATACCTCACCGGAGCGCTTGATGATAGCCGCGGAAGCGTGCTGTTCCCGGCCCGATGCATCCGGGCCCGTGGCGGCGTGGGCAGTGTCCGCTAGAAGCGCGTCGAAAGCGTCGCTGCGATCCCGGAATCGGGCGACGCATCCCCGCCCACGCGCTCGCGCCAATCGACAGAAACACGCGCGGGCACATCGCCCAATGTCAGATCGACCCGGACGGTCGGCCCCACGTCGATACGGCTCGCATCCTCCTGCGCCCCGCCCCAGGCTCCAGCGCCGATGCTCAGGCGGGCTTGCGAGTCCGAAGGGCCGTTGAAACTCGCCAGTTCGCGGGTCAGCGATGCCTGTCCATCCACGAAGGCGGTCGCGCCCTCGCCTCCCACATAGCCCGCCCCGCCATAGGCCTCGAGCCGAAATTGACCCGGCAAGGTCTGCGCAGGCAATTCGGAGATGGCGATAATAGCGGGGCGCAGATCGGTCCCGAACCGTCGCTCGGTCACGCGCAGTTCTGCCGCGACGCGCACGGGCACCTGGCCGATCGGGCGCGCGGACGCGCCAACCGCGACTTCGGTTTCGCCGTTGGTCACCAGGGCGCGATAGGCTCGTGCGTAAAGCCGCGGGTCGCGCTGCGATCCCGGCGCAACGCGGTATTCCAGCCGGGCGCCCAACTGGCTGGCGCCATAAATCGGGACGCGCCCTTGCGAAATCGGCGCGGAGTCGGATCCGTCGCGCCAGAACCCCCACGCATCGAAGGACCACCTGTCCTGCCTGCCCTGCTCCTCGAAAGCCGGGGCAAGCGGAGAGATTCCCGCGCGCCGCAAGGTCTCGTCGACAGCCTGAAAGGATGCGGTCCCTTCGCCGCGCGGGCCACCGCCGGTCGCCAGCGCGCGTTGCCACAGCAGGTTGTGTCCGTATGCCACACCAGTGGGTCGACCCGGCCTGTAGGACGCCGGTGCCATTCCCGCGCTGGACAGCAGAGCGAACTTGGTGGCCGTCCCGGCTTTGGCATTGTGTCCTCCGCGCGTCGTTCTCGCGAACGGATCGACGACTATGTCATTCGAAAATTCGCCCCGATTGCTTGGGGGCGCCGTTTCCCCTTCGGCAAGGAGCGCACCGGCTTCGGGAAGTTCCAACGCGGGGACACCAAACGGATTCTCCCATGTCAGCGCGCGTCCGCCTGCCCATGCGACCATAACCAGTGCCAGCATGGCGAGCGGGCTGCCGCGCCGCATCGTATCCCGATCGCCCTTCACGCCGCACCCGCCGACGCTGGAGCGATGCGTGCAGGGTGGGTCGTGTGCGGCGTCTTGTCCCAGACCACCGCGCTGCCCGTTAGCGTCTTCGCATAGGCGAAGATCGCCCGCCGCCCCGCCATGATCGCGATGATGTTCGTGACCGGTATCCGCAAGACAGCCATAAACCCTTCGCCCACGCCATACTCGCGCGCAGTGAAGGCAAAGCGGAAGAGCGCCCGCCAGACGAAGAAGACGAGGTTCGCGACCAGCAGCCATTTCAGGAACGGCGAAAGCTCTACCGGTTCGCCATATCCCAGCCCGATCGCCGCCCAACTGAGCGCTGTGAGCGCGAGCAGGGTGTAGCCGAACAGCAGCACCAACGCCGTCATCGGACCTCGGCGATCGCGGGCTCGCATCCAGATCTCGACCAGCCCCGCGCCCCAACCGGTGCGATCCCAGCCCTGCAAGGCTATCCCGTGGACCCAGCGTGTCTTTTGCCTGACAACATGATCGAGGCGCGCCGGAAAGAACGCGCGGGTCGCGATCAGCAGCCCGTCATCGCCCCGCGCCCGGATGAACCGGCATGTGCCCCCGGTTTCGGCCACCGACAGCCCCAGTTCGTAATCCTCCGTCAGCGACTCGGACGAGAAGGGTCGCTGGTCGGTGTGCCGCTCGCACAGGCGATGCAGGGCTTTGCGCGACACTGCACAGCCTACGCCCGCGGCAGGCAGTGCAGCGCCGAGCGCGTCGCGGACGACCATTGCTTTTCCGTGGGCCTCGGCAAATTCCTCGCAATAATGGCTGCCGAGCCAGCGGCTCTTCGCCTGCGGCAGCGGCTCGACGGGGATTTGGGCGAAGTCAGTCCCCTCGCCCACAGCCCGATCCAGCAGGCCCAGCGCGGCCGGATCGACGAGATCTTCGGCGTCGTGAAACACCGCCATCCCGTAACTCCGTCCGCTGCGCCGTTCATCATCGCACATCGCTTCATAAAGACGGTTGAGGCAGTCGGCTTTCGTAGTCGGCCCTGTCCGGTCATGAATCACGATCCTGAGGCGCGGGTCGCCATCGGCCGCAGACATCGCGGCAGCAATCGTTGCCGGGTCGTTGCGATAGCAGCCGATGTACAATCGCAATTGTCGCTGAGGCCAGCTTGAAAGAGTGTGCCCGATCGTGTCGCCAATCACCTCGGCTTCCTGCCAGGCAGGGATGAAAATGGCGACGGGAGCGTGCAAGGCCCGGCCTTGCAGTTCAAACCGCCTGAACTGGGGCGTCTTGGCCCGTCCTGTCAGCTTGAGCCAAAGCCAAGAAAGATCGACGGCAATATCGTCGATCGCTCCGACGAGGAAAAACACGCCTGCAAACAAAAGCAGTTCGTGTTGCAGCAGTGCCAGCCACTGCCAGAAATCAAAGCCCCATAGCGCCAAGGCGACCCCCGTTCCCCGTCAGAAAAAGAGCCTAACGTGGCCCGATAGCCCTTGCAACCGCTTCACAATTTCTCAAAGAGAGCGGCCAAGATGACCGATCCTCTCGAACCTCTTCCCAAACCCGTCCGCAAACCCATCCGCACGATCTTTGCGCCGGTGCGCGCGCTGTTCGTCGGCGACGCCTCGGCAGGGGTGTTGCTGATCGTCGTTGCGGCTGCGGCCATGCTGGCTGCGAATTCACCGTTCGCTGCGGAATACAAGCAGCTGTTCTACGGCGAATTGCCGTGGACCCCGATTGCGAAGCTCAAGGACCTTCACCTCTGGATCAATGACGGGCTGATGGCGATCTTCTTTTTCGTCGTCGGTCTCGAGGTGAAACGGGAGATGATTTCCGGCTCGCTGTCCGATCCGGCAGCGCGGCGGCTTCCAATGCTGGCCGCTGCGGCCGGCATGGTGGTGCCCGCGATTGTCTACATGATCGTCTCGGGCGGCGGACAGTACACCAGCGGCTGGGCGATCCCGGCGGCCACCGATATCGCTTTCGCCATGGGTGTGCTCGGCCTGCTCGGCAACCGCGTGCCCGCATCGCTGCGCCTGTTCCTGCTTACGGTGGCGATCGTCGACGATATCGGTGCAGTGCTGGTTATCGCATTCTTCTACACCCCGACGATCAAGATGGCCTGGCTGCTCGCTGCGGCGGTGGTGTTCGGCCTGATGATGGCGCTCAACCGGATGCGGGTAGGTGTGTTCTGGCCTTACATACTGTTGGCGCTGGTGCTGTGGTATTGCGTGCTCAATACCGGTGTTCACGCAACCATCGCAGGCGTCGTTGCCGCCCTCACCATCCCGCTGCGCCGCCGTGACGGCAACTCCATGCTCGAGAAGCTGGAGCATGGTCTCGCTCCGTGGAGCGCCTATCTCGTGGTTCCGGTTTTCGGCTTCGCCAATGCCGGCGTGGCTCTGGGAGGACTAGGGGCCCAGGCCTTGATCGATCCGCTGCCGATCGCCATCGCGGCCGGTCTGGTGCTCGGGAAACAGCTCGGTATCTTCACCACGGTCTTCCTTGCCGACAAGACCGGCTTTGCGCCGCGCCCTGACAATGCCAACTGGACCGAGATCTGGGGCGTATCGATCTTGTGCGGCATCGGTTTCACGATGAGCCTCTTCATCGGCGGGCTAGCCTTCCCGCTGGATCCGGTCCTCGTCGAAGAGGCGAAGATCGGTATCCTCACAGGGTCGGCGATCTCGGCCGTGCTCGGCTATATCGTGCTTCGCCTCACGACGACCCATCCCGAAGCCGAGTGCGACGACCGCGGAGAGGAACCGGGCAAGGCCTGAGCCGTCACCAGCTGCCGGTGTTTTCCATGCTCGCCCAAGGCTCTTTGGGCTCGAGGTTGCCGTCCTGGAGCAACTCGACAGATATCCCGTCGGGCGATTTGACGAAGGCCATATGCCCGTCGCGCGGCGGGCGGTGGATCGTGTGGCCGGCATCCATCAGCTTCTGGCAGGTCTCATAGATATCCTCGACCCGATAGGCGAGGTGGCCGAAATTGCGCCCGCCATCGTATTCCTCCGGCGTGCCGCCATCTTCGGGCGGCCAGTTGTACGTAAGTTCGACCTCGGCGACGCCCTCCTGACCCGGAGCGGCGAGGAAGATCAGCGTAAAGCGCCCGGCCTCGACATCGAAACGCCGCACCTCCTCCAATCCGATCAGCTTGAAGAAATCGACCGTCGCCTTGGGATCGGTCACGCGGATCATCGAGTGCAGGTATTTGACCATGTTCATCTCGCAGCAATTCAAAATCGGTTCATCGACAGTGTTGCACAACTCGTCGCATCATACATTCAAGCAGGAGGACACGATGAGCGGCGATACAGGACAAGACATGGCGGGTGCGGAGACGGGACGCAAGGCGGGATTGAGCCCGATCACGACCCGCTGGTTCGGAACCGCGGCAATCGCTTCCATCGGCATGATCCTCGGCGGATACCTTTTAGGAGACGGATTGCTGCGCGCGAAGGAAGCCGAACGTTCGGTCACCGTGCGCGGGCTGGCCGAACGCGATGTGACCGCCGATCTCGCCACCTGGACGATCTCCTATTCGGCAAGCTCGGAGAGCCTTGCCGAAGCGCAGGGCAAGGTCCGGCGCGACACCGAGAGCATCGAGGAATTCTTCAGCGGACTCGGCTTTCCCGACGATGCGCTGCAACCGACGGGTGCCAATGTTTCGAGCTACACCAATCGCGGTGTCACGACCTACACCGTCCGGCAGCGTCTCGCACTGCGCACCAACGACATCGAGCGCGCTCAAAAGGCGGTCGCGCAACAGTTCGACCTGGTCGGACGCGGCGTGTTCCTCGAGGAAGGTTCGGGTATGAGCTACACCTTCACAAGGCTCAACGATATCAAGCCCGAAATGGTGGCCGAGGCGACGAAGGATGCGCGTGCAGCGGCCCAGCAATTCGCCACCGACAGCGGCGCACAGGTCGGCGCGATCAAGGACGCGACGCAGGGGTATTTCTCGATCGACGCGCGTGACGGCGATGGCGGGGGCTGGGGCAAGTCGGACAGCCCCTACAAGAAGGTCCGCGTAGTCACGACCGTCAATTTCAGCCTCGATTGAATAAAAGGCGCGGGACCCGAAAGTCCCGCGCCCCTCATGAGGTCCCGCTATTCCGCATTATGCGCGGTTAGGGCGTTCGCTCCTGCGACTGAGCAAACGGTTAGAAGCTCGCGCTGAGCGTCACCACGAAAGCATCGTCGGTGAAGGTTCCGGTCGGATCGATCAGCACGTCGCCTTCCACCCCGACATAAGCGGCGCTGAGCGTTGCCGGGCCGACCGCAAGATCGGCGCCGATCGACCAGTCGATCGCTTCGCTGTCGGTGGTGAAGGTCAGGAACCCGTCGGTGTAGCCGATGTGGCCGTTGATGGTGATCGGCGTATCCGGAATGCCGATGCCGACATCGGCGTAGAGATACAGGTTATCGGTGCCGCCGAGCGAATCCTGGTCCGGCGCATAGGCGATGCCGCCGGTCAACGATGCCGGGCCGAGCGAGAAACCGAGCGATCCGTAGAATTCGATGTAATCGAAATCGCCGGGTCCGGTTGCGTCGGGATAGAGGTAGTAGATAACTCCAACGTCCGCGCTGACGCCGTCTGTCAGGTCACCGCCCCAGCCCCCGTAAAGGTCGAGTTCGGCCGATCCGTAGCCGACCGTCTGTTCATCGAGGTTCGATGCCCAGGTCCCGATGTAGAGACCCGATTCGTGACCGATATCGAAACCGCCCTGGACCGCGAATTCACCATCGGTGAGCGCGACACCGCGGAAGCGATACTCGGTGGCGAAAGCGATATTGGCGGAAAACGAAATCGCGCTCGATTCGCCGTCATCCTGCAAACCGCTGGACTTTGCCTCGTCGACCGGAGCCGAAGCCCGATCGATGGATGGTGTGAGGGCGAGCTTCTTTTCGCCTTCGACGATATCATCCAGCTTTGCGGAAGCAGCGAGCAGTTCTTCACTGACTTCGACTTCGCCGGCTTGAATCTTGGTATTGGCCTCTTCTGTAGTGTCGGAGGCGAATGCGGGTGCAGCCGAGAGGAGGAGACCCGCAGAGAACGTTGCGGCCGTGAGGCCGCGGATGGACGTTAGCATGACAACTTCCTTGTTTGTGTTGTTGCTTCGTCCCACCTGCACATTCGCCGGTTGCCATTTTTGTGGGCAATCTCATCCGAATGCGAAACAATCGTGCACACTTTTGCCGCACTGCACAAGAGAAATTGCGCAAGCGTCCACGAGGACACAGAATTGTGGGAAATTTGCATCAGTTGCGTCCGAAGCAATCACTCATTTGCGGTTAAGCTCGCGCGTGTCTATGGGCATTAGGCCGTTGCCTTGCCCCCTTCAGGGAACGGTCCCCGACACTGCCGATTTATATGACAGTCGCACCATGCTGAACGCCCTGAGCAAGATATTCGCGCGCCGACCGCAGCCGCGCCAGCCTGCCGTTCCGGCGGGGGCGCGATACTATGTCATCGGCGACATCCATGGCCGGCTCGATCTCTACGAGGCGATGATCGAGGCGATCGAGCGCGACGATGCCGCAAGCACTCCGGCCGACACCCGGATCATCCTGCTCGGCGACTTGGTCGATCGCGGGCCGGACAGCGCCGGGGTGATCAAGCGAACGCGCAAGTGGCAGAAGAAGCGTAACGTCCGCGTGCTCGCCGGAAACCACGAGGAGATGTTCCTGCAGTCCTTCGAAAAGGAGGATATCCTGCGCCATTTCCTCAAGCATGGTGGGCGCGAAACCATCCTGAGCTACGGGCTTTCGAAAAAGCAGTTCAACGCCATGACGCTCGATGAGCTGTTCAAGCTGTTGCCAAAGCTTATTCCGCAGAAGGACCGTGACTACGTGGCATCCTTCGAGGAACTGATCGTCGCCGGAGATTACCTGTTCGTCCATGCGGGTATCGACCCGTCGCTGCCCATTGCCGATCAAAAGCGCAGCGACATGCTGTGGATCCGCGACCGTTTTCTCAACCATCAGGGTCCGCTCGAGAAAGTTGTGGTCCACGGGCACACGATCTTCGACAAGGTGATGGATTGCGGAAACCGCATCGGGATCGACACCGGCGCCTTCCGTTCGGGCGTTCTCACCGCGCTCGTGCTCGAAGGCGAAGAAAAGCGGGTGATCCAGACCGGCGATGTCGACGGCTCGATCACGGTTTCGCATGAGGACCACGAGGGCACGCTCGATCGGGTCTGACGATCCACGATAGGGCTTGGGTGCAGCCGTCCATAGTGTAACCTGCCGTCAGCAGCGCCCGAACAGGCTAGCGGGAGGACACACGCATGACCGTTTTGCTCGATTGGCTTGTCAATCTGTTCGTCTTCTCCGTTGGTCTGATCGTCCTCGCGGCGATTGTGCTGTTCGTGATCGACCGCAACCAGACCAGCGACGCAGTGAGGCGGAACTATCCGGTCATTGGCCGGGCGCGGTATATCTTTTCCGAGCTGGGCGAGTTCTTCCGCCAGTATTTCTTCGCGATGGACCGCGAGGAGATGCCTTTCAACCGTGCCCAACGCGACTGGGTCTACGAAGCGGCGAAGCACGAATCGACAAATGTCGCCTTCGGATCGACCCGCAATCTCGAAGCGGTCGGCACGCCGATCTTCGTCAATTGCCCATGGCCGACGATGAAGCGCGACGCGGTCAAGGCTGCGCCGATGCGGATCGGCGAAGGCTCCGCGCGGCTTCCCTATGACGCGCCGTCGATCTTCAACATTTCCGGGATGAGTTACGGCGCGCTGTCGAAGCCGGCGGTGCGCGCGCTGTCGAACGGTGCCGCCAAGGCAGGGTGCTGGATGAACACCGGCGAAGGCGGTCTCTCGCCCTACCATCTCGAAGGCGGGTGCGACATCGTGTTCCAGATCGGCACCGCCAAATACGGTGTGCGCGACGGCCAGGGCAATCTCTCCGACGAACGGCTGCGCGAGGTCGCGGCCCACGAACAGGTGCGGATGATCGAGCTCAAGCTCTCTCAAGGAGCCAAGCCCGGCAAGGGCGGCATCCTGCCCGCCGAGAAGGTCAACGCCGAGATCGCATCGATCCGCGGCATTCCCGAAGGCGAGGCCTCGATCTCGCCCAATCGCCATCCGGAGATCGGCAACAATTCCGAGTTGCTCGACATGATCGGGCACATTCGCGAGGTCACCGGCAAGCCGGTCGGGATCAAGCTCGTGATCGGTGCCTATGGCTGGATCGAGGAACTGTTCGCCGAGATCAACCGCCGCGGCCCCGACAGCGCGCCGGATTTCATCACCGTAGACGGCGGCGATGGCGGGACCGGGGCAGCCCCGCTTGCCCTCATCGACAATGTCGGGCTGACCCTGCGCGAGGCGCTGCCGATGCTGGTCGACCTGCGCGATGCGGCAGGCCTCAGGGATCGCATCCGCATCGTCGCCAGCGGCAAGCTCGTGACACCGAGCGAAGTCGCCTGGGCGATCTGCGCGGGTGCCGACTTCATCAACTCGGCACGCGGCTTCATGTTCGCGCTCGGGTGCATCCAGGCGATGAAGTGTAACAAGAACACCTGCCCCACCGGCATCACCACGCACAATCCCAAGCTGCAGCGCGGGCTCGACCCGGCCGACAAGGCGGTGCGGGTCGCCAACTTCGTCGAACAAATGCGCGAGGAAGTCGGCACGATCGCGCATTCGGTCGGCGTGAAGAACCCGCGCGAGATGAAGCGCTACCACGTGCGGCTCGTGTGCGCCGACGGGCGATCCCGCCCACTGGATGAATTGTATCCGCCGGTCCAACAGGTCGCCTGAATCGATAGCTTAAAAGCCGAAATGGACCCGCCCTCAAGCACCGAAGCGGTAGGGCAGAAAGGATGTCAGGGGGCGTCATAAGCCGGGTTCTGTCTCCGCGAGCCGATATCCGAAGATCAGCGCTGCGGCGGCAGCCATTCGTCTAGGCCATCCGTTGCCGAATGGCTCGAGCAGCCAACCCGGGCCTCTCGCGGCGAAACGCCACTGCCCGCCCGAAAGCGGACGCGAGGCCCCTATTTGGCCTTGCTCCAGGTGGGGTTTGCCATGCGGACGCTGTTGCCAGAGCCCCGGTGCGCTCTTGCCGCACCCTTTCACCCTTGCCTGTGACCTTTAGGGTCCATCGGCGGTATACTCTCTGTGGCACTTTCCCTGAATGCCGCCCGTGAGGTAGGCACCCGGCGGGCGTTACCCGCCACCTCTGCTTCGTGGAGCCCGGACTTTCCTCGGTACCTCGCGGTAACGCGGCTGCCTCGGCCCCCTGACAGATGCCGCTTATACCCGAAACCACATGTAGGAAAGCTTTACCGATATCGGCTCATCGCGCCGCGCCGCGATCGCGTTCGAGCAGAAGGTGCCACAGGATCGCGCCCAGTTGTGCGTCCACCCGTCCCTCGATCCGCTCGGGCCGCCAGCGCCGCTCGAACGCTTCGATCGCCTTGCGCCCTTCGGTGATGTCGTAGCCGAAGCGCTCGAGCGCGAGGATAAAAGCGCCTTCATTGTGGAACGGATCGCCCTTTTCGAGCTTGGCGGGCCGCGGCAGGCACAGCCCGTATTCGGCCAGCCGGTCCCACGGGAACAGCTCTCCGGGGTCGACCTTGCGCAACGGCGCCACGTCGGAATGGCCGACGACATTGGCGCGCGGAATGTCGTAGTCCTTCACGATCCGCGCCAGCAGCGGCACCAGCGCTTCGAACTGCGCATCGCTGAACTCGCGATAGCCCAGCGCATGGCCCGGATGGTCGAGCTCGATCCCGATGCTTGCCGAATTCACGTCCTTGGTGCCGCGCCAGTAGGAAGCGCCCGCATGCCAGGCGCGCTTCTCCTCGGGCACCAGGCGGATGACCTCGCCTTCTTCGGTGATGAGGTAGTGCGCGGAGACCTTGGCCTCCGGATCGGTCAGCCGTTCCAGCGCGGTCTCGACCGGCTTCATCTCGGTGTAGTGGATCACCGCCATGGTGATCGGCGTGTTGCGCTCGTCGAAATTGGGCGAAAGCTCGGTCCGGTGCACCAGCTCGGCATCGTCCTTGCCGGTGTAATAGCTGGGATCGAACGGCGTGCTCATCGTTCAGCCGATCATGCCTTCGGGCTCGGGGATGATCGCCCCCAGCACCAAGGCATCGTCGGTAAGAGCATATTGCAGTCCGCCGCCCAGTTCCTCGGCGAGCAGCGCGATCATGTGCGCCGCCGCTGTCCGGCTGGTGACCTCGACCGCTGCGATATCGCCCTGCAAGGCATGGCCGATGGTCTCGTCGAAAGCGATCTTCGCCCCGCGCGCCCGCGCGACGATCTCGACATTGCCTTCGCGCTTCTCGGCGCCGATATCGAGCGTGCCGCCGCGCACCAGCGCATCGAGCGCGATCTGGGCGAGGTTGAGCAGCACTTTCACCGCAGGCTTGGGCAGGCTGCTTTCGCCGACTGCCCAGTTGATCTCGACCCGTTTGTTGTCGCCCGCAAGCGCGTCGATGACATCGCGCGCCTCTTCGACCGGCACGTTTTCGCCGAACCCGCCGGCGGCACCGAAGGCAAGACGGAAGAATTTCAATTTGTCAGTGCTGATCTTTGCGCTCTGTTCAAGCAGTTCGATGCAGCGCTTGCGCATCTCCGGATCCTGCTCGTCGGCGAGCAGCTCGAGCCCGTTCGACAGCGCGCCGACGGGCGAGAGCATGTCATGGCAAAGGCGCGAACACAGCAGGGCGGCGAGGTCGGTTTGCGAGGTCATTCAGCTTTTCCGTGTTAGACCTGAACGAATTCGGGTGACGAAGTTGACACCTGCGTCAATTTCGCAAGCCAGTGATAAGTCGTTGTCATTGTTGATATTCTGTCCCTGTCGACCCGCTGAAATTGACACTTCGGCGCTTTTCAAAAAAAATCCCTGGCCCATGTCACAGGTGCCAAACGTGTTGGAGTGATACCTCTAGCGCGTTGCCAACGCGTAGGAAAGCGCCTCGAAACCGTCCGGATCGTCGCGCCAAAAGCGGACAGTTTCGCCCGCGGCAATCGCCCAGACCCGTCGGTCCCCGGCGGACTCGGCGCGATCGGCCCGGGACGGTTCCGGATCGCCGACCGGATGCGAGTGAAAATATCCCATGACTTTGAGACCACCGGTGCGCGCGGCGCGATGGGCGTCGATCAACGCCTGCGGGTCGATTTCGAAATGCGTTTCGGGGGTCGGGTGGATGTTGGCGGTTTCGGTGAATTGGGTGATGCCCGTTCCATCGCCGAGCAGGATGCCGCAAGCCTCGCGCGGATGCGCAGCGCGGGCGGCGGAGAGCATGGCGTCCAGGACACTTTGCGCCAGCATCACCTCCCCTTCCCCGCTCGTCCTGAGCTTGTCGAAGGACCGTTTTTCCTTTCTAGCGCTTGCCATGCCGTTCTGGACCTACATCCTTCATTGCCGAGGCGGTGTCTTTTACACCGGACATACAGATGATCTGGAATATCGCGTCGCACAGCACAAGGCTGGCGGCGGTTCGACATTCACATCCGAAAGGCTTCCGGTCGAACTGGTTTGGTCGGAGGGGTTCCAGACGAGGCAAGAGGCTTTCGAAGCCGAGCGAAAGATCAAGGGCTGGTCGCGGGCGAAGAAGCTCGCGCTAATTCGCGGGGATTGGAACGCGGTGTCACGTCACGCAAGAAAGAAGGACGGTCCTTCGACAAGCTCAGGACGAGCGGAAGTGATTGAAGGACATGTGACCGCCCCGGCCCGCCTCGACAAGGCGCTGGCCGATACGACCGCGCTCAGTCGCGCGCGGGTGCAGGCGCTGATCGGCGAAGGGCTCGTCGAGGTCGATGGCGTCGTGGCGTCGTCGCCGAGCGCCAAGGTGGTCGAAGGCGCGCAGTTCCGCATCACCGTGCCCGCCGCCGCCGAACCGCAAGCGCAGCCGCAGGATATCCCGCTCGATATCGTGTTCGAGGACCAGCACCTCATCGTGGTCAACAAGCCCGCCGGCATGGTCGTCCATCCGGCGGCGGGCAATCCGGATGGCACGCTGGTCAATGCCCTGCTGCACCATTGCGTGGGCCGGCTTTCGGGGATCGGCGGGGTCGCACGCCCCGGCATCGTCCACCGGATCGACAAGGACACCTCGGGCCTGCTGGTCGTGGCGAAGTCCGATGCCGCGCATGAAGGCCTCGCAAAGCAGTTCGCCGACCATTCGATCCACCGCCGCTATCTCGCGGTTTGCGCGGGCCATCCCAACCCGGCCGAGGGCACGATCGAGGCGCGAATCGGGCGCAGCGACGCCAATCGAAAGAAAATGGCGGTGCTCGACAAGAATTCCTCACGCGGGAAAACCGCCATCACCCATTACAAGTGTCTTCAACGGCTGGAATCGGCTTCGCTGATCGAATGCAGGCTCGAAACCGGCAGGACACACCAGGTGCGCGTTCACTGTGCATCAATCGGTCATGCGCTATTAGGGGATCCACTCTACGGCAGGACGCCCAAGCCCTTGAAACCCATCGTTTCCGAGCTTCGATTCGCCCGTCAGGCGCTGCACGCGGCGGAATTGGGGTTCACCCACCCGATCACCGGGGAAACCATGCGTTTCGAGGCCGATTTACCCCCCGATATGAGGGAACTAATCGACCAACTTGGGCGTTTTAATCGATGAAATGCGCGTAAATCGCGTAAAACTGGTCTATATGTAACCGCGTGGCCCGAAATGCCGGATGCCCATCAGGGGTCCGGGGAGCGAGGTCGACATAAGAAAGGTTAGGGAAGAAGTGAGCAAAACGAAGACGCCGACGGTACCCGCCCTGGGCGGTGAGCAGGGACTCAATCGCTACCTGTCGGAAATCAAGAAATATCCGGTGCTTACGGCCGAGCAGGAATACATGCTCGCCAAGCGCTATGCCGAACACGAGGATCCGGAAGCGGCCGCACAGCTGGTTTCAAGTCACCTGCGGCTCGTGGCCAAGATCGCGATGGGATATCGCGGCTATGGCCTGCCCGTGTCCGACCTCATTTCCGAAGGCAATGTCGGCCTGATGCAGGGCGTGAAGAAGTTCGAGCCCGATCGCGGCTTCCGCCTCGCGACCTATGCGATGTGGTGGATAAAGGCTTCGATCCAGGAATTCATCCTGCGCAGCTGGTCGCTCGTGAAAATGGGCACCACCGCCGCGCAAAAGAAGCTGTTCTTCAACCTGCGCCGGATGAAGAAGCAGCTCGAGGCCTACGAAGACACCGACCTGTCGCCCGAGGACGTGACCAAGATCGCGACCGATCTGGGCGTGCCGGAGCAGGAAGTCGTCAACATGAACCGCCGGATGATGATGGGCGGCGACGGCTCGCTCAACACGCCGATGCGCAATGGCGAGGAAGGCTCGGGCGAATGGCAGGACTGGCTGACCGATGACGGTCCGCTGCAGGATGAAATGGTTGCCGACGCCGAAGAGGCCGAAGTGCGCCACGACATGCTGGTCGAAGCGATGGATTCGCTCAACGACCGCGAGAAGCACATCCTGACCGAACGCCGCCTGACGGAAAAGCCGCAGACGCTCGAAGAGCTGTCGCAGGTCTATGACGTTTCGCGTGAGCGCATCCGCCAGATCGAAGTGCGCGCGTTCGAGAAGCTGCAAAAGGCGATGCAGCGCATCGCTGGCGAGCGGCTGTTGCCGGGCGTCGCATAACGCGAAACCATACATTGCGGCGAAAGCCACAGTTGAATAACCTCCCGTCGCGCTAACGCCGCTTCGGGAGGTTTTTCATATGTTCGCACGTTTTCGTCTGGCCGCTTTTGCGGCGCTGGTTGCCGTTGTCGGCGCCGGATCCCCTGTTGTGGCCCAAGGCGTGGTTGCCAACGCGCCCGACCCCTATGTGCATAAAGGCGTCGCGGTGGAATTCCCGGAAACGGCGGGCGAATTCGAACGCCACAAGGTCACCGAATTCAACGCAGATGGTACCGATGTCGGCATCGGATACAGCATTGCGGGACTTCCGGGTGAGATCACACTGTACCTCTACCCTGCGCGGGGGGTCTCGTGCCAGGATGAGTTCGACGGAGCAAAGACTGCGATCGAACGACGCAACGGCAAACTGGTGAAGAATGCGCCGGAACTGACGATCCCGGGCTTTCCTGGCGCGACCCAGAAATCCGCGCAGTTTTCAGTCAAACAGAACGGCTATGGTTTCGAGCACCCGAAACTGATCTCGTTCCTGTGGGTCGGATGCATGGCCGACGGCAAATGGCTCGCGAAATATCGCGGCTCGTTCTTCGACCGCGACACCGGGAAGCTCGACGGCGTGGCCGAGCGCCTGTTCTCGCAGATTGACTGGTCGGCGCTCACCGCGCAGCAGCCCTAAAGCTGCTGCTACGCCTCACTCGGTCGGAGCCAGATCCGTGACCGCCGCGATCATCGCGCGGGTGCCCAGCGTCACGCTTGGTTTTGGCGCAATCTTGAACAACGGGCTGTGGTGGCTCGGCACCGGCGGACCACCGTTCTCGGCTGCGTCGAAGGCCTCCTGCGGGGTACCGCCAACCGCGAAATAGTATCCCGGCACGTCGAGTTCCTCGGTCACGAAATAGGCGAAATCCTCCGCGCCCATGCCCTTCTGTTCGAACGGCATGAAGGCGTCTTCGCCCAGTTCGCGCTTCATCACGCCGTTCAGCCGCTTGGCGAGCCCGGGATCGTTGTTCGTGACCGGCGTACCCTCGCTCACGGTGACCTTGACCGGAAGCTCGTCGGGCAGGCCGTGGGCCTTGCCGATGCCGACCGCGATCCGCTCGATCGCCTCGAGCAGTTGCGCGCGGGTTCCTTCGTCGTTCGCGCGAACCGTCAGCTGCAGGTCGGCGCGGTCCGAAATGATGTTGTGCTTCGTCCCCGCCTGGAACGCGCCGACCGTGATCACGGCAGGCTTCAGCGGCATGACCTCGCGGCTGACGATCGATTGCAGCGCGGTGACGATCTGCGAGGCGATGTAGACCGGATCGCGGCCCGTATGCGGGCTCGCGCCGTGCGCGCCGACGCCGGGGACCATGATGTCGACGCTGTCCGCGCTCGAATACTGGATGCCCTCCGAGGCCGAGACCTTGCCGGTCGGGAATTGCGCAGCGACGTGAAACGCGAGCGCGTAATCGGGTTTGCCGAAGCGGTCGTAAAGCCCGTCCGCGATCATCGCCTTGGCCCCGCCGACGCGCTCCTCTGCGGGCTGGACGACAAACATTACGGTGCCCGACCACGCATCCTTGTTGCCTGCCAGCCAGCGCGCGGTGCCGACCATCGAAGTGATGTGCACATCGTGACCGCAGGCGTGCATCACCGGGTATTCCTTGCCGTCCTGCCCGACCTGCGTTGCGGTGGACGCATATTCGAGACCCGATTTCTCCGGCACAGGCAACCCGTCCATGTCCGCGCGCAACAGGATCAGCGGCCCTTCTCCATTGCGCAGCATCCCGACCACGCCGGTCCCGCCGACGCCTTCGGTGACCTCGACCCCGGCCTTGCGCAGTTCCGCGGCCATGCGCGCGGCGGTCTTCGTTTCGAGGAAGGAAAGCTCGGGGTTCTTGTGGAAGTGGACGAACAGGTCCGCGAGATAGCCTTCGTAATCGGCGGCGATCGCATGCGCGACGTCGTGATCGTCGGCAATGGCGGGTGCGGCAACGGTCGCTGCAGCCAGCGCGAGGGCGGCGGTGGCGGAACGGAACAGGCGCATCGGATTCTCCTCGTGGATGTTCTTGGCACGCTTCCAAGCACGCTGCGCCCTCTACCGCAAGACATGCGCGATTGCGCCCTCGCAAAAGCGGCAGTAAATGCGGGCTCGCAATGCGCCGCGCCCTTTCCCTCACAACCCGATTCCTGGCCAAGGCTATCCTGTGGTTCGTCGGGATCAGCCTGATCCTCGTGATCGTCTTCAAATGGGTGCCCGTGCCCGTCACAGCGACCATGCTGATGGACGAAAACGGCATCACCAAGGATTGGGAAAGGCTCGACAATATCGATCCCAACCTTGTCGCGGCGGTGATCGCGGCGGAGGATTCGAAATTCTGCGAGCACTGGGGGTTCGACACCGAGGCGATCGAACAGGCGATGGAAGAGAACGCGCGCGGCGGACGCATCCGCGGCGCTTCGACGATCAGCCAGCAGACCGCCAAGAACGTGTTCCTGTGGCAAGGCGGCGGCTATTTCCGCAAAGGGTTGGAAGCGTGGTTCACCTTCTGGATCGAAGCGGTCTGGGGCAAGGAACGGATCATGGAGGTCTATCTCAACGTCGCCGAGACCGGGATCGGGACCTACGGTGCCGAGGCCGGAGCGCAGCGCTATTTCGGCAAGTCCGCCGCGCGGCTTTCGCGCGACGAGGCAAGCCGCATGGCGGTCGCCCTGCCCAGCCCCAAGACCCGCTCGGTGGTCAATCCCGGCGGCTGGCTCGCTCGCCACGGCAATTCGGTCGAACGCCGGATCAACGTCGTGAAGGGTGACGGGCTCGATTCATGCGTTTATGACTGACCCCGGATGGGTCATTCGCACGCACATCATCATTCCCACGCGCCCGGTCGCGGCGACGGCGATACCGATTGTCACGGGCTGCACGACCATCACGGCCACCATCACGCACCCAAGGATTTCGGCCCCGCGTTCCTGATCGGCGTCGTGCTCAACACCGGCTTCGTCGTGGTCGAGGCCCTGTTCGGCTTCCTCTACGGCTCGATGGCCCTCGTGGCCGACGCAGGCCACAACCTCTCCGACGTGCTCGCACTCCTGCTTGCATGGGGTGCCAATATCGCGGCCAAACGCCCGCCAAGCGAGCGCTACACCTACGGCTTCAAGAGCTCGACCATCCTTGCCGCGATCGCCAACGCGTTGCTGCTGGCGGTGGCGATCGGAGCGATCCTGTTCGAGACAATGCACCGCCTGCTCGAACCGAGCGAGCCGCAAGGCGAGGTGATGATGATCGTCGCCGGGATCGGTGTCATCATCAACGCCGGCACCGCCATGCTGTTCTTGCGCGGGCAGGAAGATCTCAATATCCGCGGTGCCTATCTGCACATGGCCGCCGATGCGCTGGTTTCGGTCGGCGTCGTGGTGGCGGGTCTCGCGATCGTTGTCTCGGGCCTGTGGTGGATCGATCCGCTGGTCAGCCTAGCCATTGTCGCGATGATTGCATGGGGCACGTGGGGCCTCGCGAAAGACAGTATTCGCATGGGGTTACTTGCAGTTCCTGCAAGGATTGACGTGAGCGAAGTGCGCGGCCATCTGGCGGGTCTCGAAGGGGTGAAAGCGGTGCACGACCTGCATATCTGGCCGATGTCGACAACCGAGACGGCGCTGACCGCGCATCTCGTGATGCCCGGCGCCCCTTGCAGCGACCAATTCCTGCACGAGATCGCCCATTCGCTCGAAGACCGTTTCGGGATCAATCACGCGACGATCCAGGTCGAACGCGGCGAAAAAGACGATTGCGGGACCGGCTGCTGATGGCGAATTCGCCGACCCCGGCCTCGCCAGAGGCCCGCGAAGCGCTGCGCGCGGCCATGGTTCGGCTCGCCGAGGGTGACACCGCCGCATTGGAGCAGGTATACACCGCGACCCGAGTGAAACTCTTCGGCATTTGCTTCCGTATCTTGGGCGATAGGAAGGAGGCAGAAGACGCCTTGCAAGACGTCTACGTCAATCTGTGGCAGCGGGCCAACCGCTACGACCCCGAACGGGCGAGCCCGATTTCGTGGCTGGCGACGTTTGCGCGCAACCGCGCGATCGACCGCCTGCGCACCGGCAAGGTGCGGGGTGGCGCCGTCCCGGTCGAGGAAGCCGCTCCGCTGCCAGATGCCGCCCCGCTGGCCGACCAGTTGCTGATCGACGGCGAGCGGGCGGCACGCGTTCACACATGCCTCGAGACACTGGAAGAGAACGCGCGCGACAACATCCGCGCGGCATTCTTCGATGGAAAGACCTATGCCGAACTCGCCGAGGAGCGGGACGTCCCGCTCGGCACGATGAAAAGCTGGATCCGGCGCGGGCTCATGAAGCTGCGCACATGTCTGGAGGCGGGCGAATGAGCGGCGGGGACGATACCATGCGTGACGACGCGACGCTCGCGGCCGAATATGCGCTCGGGCTGCTCGAAGGCGAGGAGCTGCTGTCGGCGCGCGGACGCGAGGCAACCGACGTCGCGTTCGCAGCGCAAGTGGCGCAGTGGGAAGCGCATCTCGCTCCGCTGCTCGATGACGTGCGGCCGGTGGAGCCGACTGCCGACATCTGGCCCCAGATCGAAGCGCGCATCGATGGTTTGCGCGCAACCCAGGCCGAAGTCGAGCTCGCGGGCGGTGGAGGCTCCGCCGCCAATGTGATCGAGCTGCAGACGCAGGTGCGTCGCTGGCAATGGGCCGCGGGACTCACCTCCGCAGCGGCAGCCGTGGCGCTCGCTTTCCTGGCTTTCGGTGGCGGCGGCGGTTCACCCGTCCCCGGACCGACCGACGCGCCTGTGCTTGCGAGCGCGGAGCCGCTGGTCGCGACCGTGCCGATCGGCGACACCGGGCTGCGGCTCGACGTCACCTACATTCCCGA
Organism: Erythrobacter sp. GH1-10; assembly: GCF_045363165.1. Taxonomy (NCBI): domain Bacteria; kingdom Pseudomonadati; phylum Pseudomonadota; class Alphaproteobacteria; order Sphingomonadales; family Erythrobacteraceae; genus Erythrobacter; species Erythrobacter sp. GH1-10. The sequence continues at coordinate 2,690,817 of NZ_JBJFLP010000001.1, forward strand.
AAGCGACAGGATGCTCGTCGCCGCGATCGGCCTGACGCCGGATGGCTTGCACGATCACGAGCTTTGGCTGGTGCCCGCCGACGGCGGCGAATTGCAGTCGCTCGGCGTGGTCGCGCCGGGCGAAGTGAAAGCCATGGAATTGCCCGAGACCATTGCGCGCAACCTTGGCGACGGGGTGCAGATCCTGCTGACCCGCGAGCCGATCGGCGGGAAGCCCGAAGGCGTCGATGCCGGACCGGTCGTGGCCGAGGGCGCGTTCTCCAAGGTCTGAGCCTGGCGCGCTCGTCTCAGCGCCGAAACCCCGCCTTTCATCCATTGTTTCAAGATTTTGCGATTTTCCCGCATCCGGCTCGCCGCGCGCTGCGTAGCTGTGCATGCAAGATCTGGGAGGGGCTTGCAGGAAAAGGAGATACCAATGCCTGTAACCCCGAATTCATTCAAAGCCGCAGCCTTCGCTGCTCTCGCCGCAACCACCGGCTTCGCCGCTATCGGCGCGGCTCCGGCCATGGCCGGACACCACAAGGAAGCCGCAAAATCGGCTCCGAACATCGTCGAAACCGCGCAGAGCACCGGCGTGCACAATACGCTCGTGACCGCCGTAAAGGCCGCGGGCCTCGTCGATACGCTTTCGAGCCCCGGCCCGTTCACCGTTTTCGCGCCGACCGACACCGCCTTCGCCAAGCTGCCCGATGGCACCGTCTCGACGCTGGTGAAGCCTGCGAACAAGGGCACGCTGACCACCATCCTCACCTATCATGCCGTCACGGGTAACGTGACCAGCGGCGACCTGGTGAAGCTGATCAAGAAGCATGGCGGATCGGCGACGATCGACACCGTCGCGGGCGAGACACTGACCGCGCGCCTCTCGGGCGACACGATCGTGATCACCGACGGCAAGGGCCGCGCGACCGCCGTGACCCAGGCCGATGTAAGCACGTCGAACGGCACGATCCACGTGACCGACGGGGTGTTCCTCCCGGCCTGAGCGAAGCCTACAACTTAGCGCCGCTCCACCGTTCCCCACCCCTCCCATCCGGGGCGGCGCAAACAGCGACCCCGTCCGGCCACTCCAGTGCCGGGCGGGGTTTTGCATTTTCGGAGCTGGTAAGCCTATCGGCCCTGCGCGGATGCTTCGGAATGGAGCGCCCGGAAATCGCTCGCAGTCATACTGGAAATGGCGTCATAGGCGGGCTTCGTAAGCGCCTTGTCCCCCTTACCTTCGCCGTAGACCTTGTAAGTCCCGTCCTTGGGATAGACGAGAAAGTAGAATTGCAGGTCTGCGGGAGACTTGGGGCCGGTAAAGAAGACAAGGCTTGCTTCGTCTTCGCATGCAAAGACATACCACTGGACGTTGTCGAAGTACCGTTCCACCGGACCGCGTTCACACTTCATGGGTGCGGGCTGGGACCCGGCCGCGTCTTGCGCAGCGAGCGGTGAGGCCAGCGTCAGCGCTCCCGCGCCGAGCGCTGCGAGCGAACTCAAGCAGCCGCTTCCTTCTTGCCCTCGTCATCGTTGGCGACGACGCGGATCGGGTCTTTCTTGCCCGCCACCACTTCATCGTCGATCACGATCTCGCTGACATTCTCCATATCGGGCAGTTCGAACATCGTATCGAGCAGGATGCCTTCGACGATCGAACGCAGGCCGCGCGCCCCGGTCTTGCGCTTGATCGCGCGTTCGGCGATCGCCTTCAGCGCTTCCTCGGTGAAGGTCAGCTCGACGTCCTCAAGCTCGAACAGCTTGTGGTACTGCTTGACCAGCGCGTTCTTCGGCTCCTTGAGGATCGTCACCAGCGCATCGACGTTGAGATCGTGCAGGGTCGCGATCACCGGCAGGCGGCCGACGAATTCGGGGATCAGGCCGAACTTGAGAAGGTCCTCCGGCTCACTCTTTTCGAGCAACTCGCCGACCTTGCGCTTGTCGGGATCGGCGACGTGCGCGCCGAAGCCGATGCTGCGTTTCTGCAAGCGGTCGGCAATAATCTTGTCGAGACCCGCAAACGCGCCGCCACAGATGAACAGGATGTTGGTCGTATCGACCTGCAGGAATTCCTGCTGCGGATGCTTGCGTCCACCCTGCGGAGGGACGCTCGCCGTGGTCCCTTCCATCAGCTTGAGCAGCGCCTGCTGCACGCCCTCGCCCGACACGTCGCGGGTGATTGAGGGGTTTTCCGCCTTGCGGGTGATCTTGTCGATCTCGTCGATATAGACGATGCCGTGCTGCGCCTTCTCGACATTGTAGTCGGAAGACTGGAGCAGCTTGAGGATGATGTTCTCGACATCCTCGCCCACGTAACCGGCTTCGGTCAGCGTGGTGGCATCGGCCATCGTGAACGGCACGTCGAAGGTGCGCGCGAGCGTTTGTGCGAGCAGCGTCTTGCCGGTGCCGGTCGGACCGACCAGCAGGATGTTCGACTTGGCGAGCTCGACATCGCCCGCCTTGCCCGAGTGCTTCAGCCGCTTGTAGTGGTTGTGGACCGCGACCGAGAGGTTCCGCTTGGCGGAATTCTGGCCGATGACGTAATCGTTGAGCGTCTCGAAGATTTCGCGCGGCGTGGGGACTTCGCCTTCCTTCTTGCCGGCGATCCCCGCTTTCGTTTCCTCGCGGATGATATCGTTGCACAGCTCCACGCATTCATCGCAGATGAAGACGGTGGGCCCCGCGATAAGCTTGCGCACTTCGTGCTGCGACTTCCCGCAGAAGCTGCAGTAGAGTGTGCTTTTGCTGTCAGTTCCGCTCAATTTCGTCATCCTGTAGTCCTCGAATCTCCCGCAGTGCACACATCGTGCTCCCGCAGGGGATTCGCCGAATGTAACTTGGGCGCCGTATGAATCAACTCATAGGCACGCTTTTTAGGTCCGCACAGGTGACTAAAATCTGACCTGAGCGGCGCAAAACCGGGTTCGTTCTTGCCCCTGTCCCGCATCGGGGCGGGTCCGGGCGGGGAGATGAAGGCCTGTTGGACCGGTTACTCGGGCGCGCCGCCCGATCCCTCTTCATTGCCCGTTTCTTCGTTTTCCGGGCGCGTTTCGAACACCTTGTCGACGATGCCGAATTTCTTGGCTTCTTCGGCTTCGAGGAAGGTGTCGCGGTCCATCGCCTTTTCGATCTCGTCGAGGGTCTGGCCCGTGTATTTCACATAGAGGTCGTTCATCCGCGCCTTGATGCGCAGGATTTCGCGGGCCTGGATCTCGATGTCCGAGGCCATACCGCGCGCACCGCCAGAAGGCTGGTGGACCATGATTCGGGCGTTCGGCAGCGCGACGCGCATGCCCGGCTCGCCCGCAGCAAGAAGGAAACTGCCCATCGATGCGGCCTGCCCCATGCACACGGTCGAAACGCGCGGCTTGATGTATTGCATCGTGTCGTGGATCGCCATGCCCGCGGTCACCACGCCGCCCGGTGAGTTGATGTACATGCTGATCGGCTTCGAAGGGTTTTCGCTTTCGAGAAACAGCAGCTGCGCGGTGATGAGCGATGCCATCCCGTCCTCGACCTGTCCGGTCACGAACACGATGCGTTCGCGCAGCAGGCGCGAAAAAATGTCGAAGCTGCGCTCGCCGCGGCTGGTCTGCTCGACCACCACCGGCACGAGTGCGCCGGTAAGCGGATCGCGCGTGAACTGGCCCTGGGTGCCGTAGGTTTCGCCGTTATTGCCGAGCAGGTCGATCATGTGGGGTATTTCCTCTTTGATGTCGGATGGGCAATGTCGGAGCACCGCTGGCAGGATTCAAGGGGTTTAACCATTCGCCTTGGGGAAAGCTCCTTCGTCCTGTGGCCAGCCTCGGACGAATCCAGCATGCGCGCACTTGCGCTGTCGGCAAAATCGCGCAATCCGTCGCGCATGAAAATGAGCGCACTCGCTTCGACCACCGGCCTCGCAGCCCTGCTTGCTGCCGGTTCCATAGCCCTTGCCGACGATCATTCCAGCACCGGCTTCGACGCGGTGACGGATGTTGCCGAACGGATCGAGCGGATCGAAACCCATGACAGCGGCCCGCACGGTCTCAACGCCGTGATCGTCTATTCCAAAACCGCCGGGTTCAAAGCGCGCGAGCTGGCGGATGCGGGTATCCTAAAGGGCCGCAGCGTGCTGGTGAAAGACAATATCGAAACCGAGGAATGGGCGACGACGGCGGGCAGCTATGCGCTGCTCGAAAACTTCACCCGCCGCGACGCACCGCTGATCGCCAACCTGCGCGAGGCGGGCGGGCTGGTGCTCGGCAAGGCGAATCTGTCCGAATGGGCCAATATCCGCTCGAACGATTCGACCAGCGGATGGAGCGCCGTCGGCGGGCTGACCCGCAACCCGCACGCGACCGACCGCAATGCGTGCGGCTCGTCGTCGGGCAGCGGATCGGCGGTGGCGGCGGGTTTCGCATGGGCTGCGATCGGAACCGAGACCAACGGGTCGATCACCTGCCCTGCATCGATCAACGGCATCGTGGGTTTCAAGCCAAGCGTCGGCCTGGTCAGCCGCACGCATGTCGTGCCGATTTCGAGCACGCAGGACACCGCCGGGCCGATGACGCAGAACGTTCATGATGCCGCGCTGCTGCTGAGCGCGATTGCGGGCGAGGATCCGGCGGACGCTGCGACCCTCGGCGTGCCCCGCATCGAAGACTACACCGCAGGCCTCGATACATTCTCGCTCGAAGGCGTGCGGATCGGCGTGATGCGCAACCAGATCGGCAATCGCGCGGACGTGCGTGCTGTTTTCGAAACGGCGCTCGGCGATCTCGAACGCGCGGGCGCCGTACTGGTCGACATCGAATTCGAGCCGAACCGCGAGATGTATGGCGACAGCTTTACGGTGCTGATGTTCGAGCTGCGCGAGGAAATGGGCAAGTATCTGTCCTCGATCCCGGAGATGCCCGGCGGCAAGACCCCGCGCAGTCTCGCCGACCTGATCGCCTTCAATGAAGAAAACGCCGATATCGAGCTGCGCTTCTTCGGACAGGATCTCTTCGAGCAGGCGGAAGCAACTACCGATCGCGAGGCCTATGAACAGGCGCGCGAGAATGCGGTGCGGATCGCGGGCGAAGAGACGCTCGACACGCTGTTGGCCGACAACGACGTGCAGTTCCTCGTCGCTCCGACGCGCGGACCGTCATGGGTCAGCGATCTCGTCAACGGCGATAATTTCAACGGTTCGATCGGATTCGGCAGCCCGGCGGCGATTGCAGGCTATCCGCACCTCACCGTGCCAATGGGCGCGGTCGAGAAGCTGCCGGTGGGGATCAGCTTTTTCGGAGCGAAATGGGCCGACCACGATGTCCTGAAAGCCGGCGCTGCATATGAAAGGGCGCGGACAGCCACGCTGCCCGCGCCCACATTCGAACCCTGGTCACCCGCGGAATAAAATTCCGCTGCGCCGGTCGATTACTTCTTCGCCGGTGCCTTCTTCGCAGCAGGCTTCTTGGCGGGAGCCTTCTTTGCAGCCGTGCTCTTGGCAGCGGGCTTCTTGGCCGGAGCCTTCTTCGCGGGCGCCTTTTTCGCGGCGGGTTTCGCCTCGGCGTCTGCCTTCTTGGCCGGAGCTTTCTTCGCTGGGGCTTTCTTGGCCGGTGCCTTCTTAGCGGCAGGCTTCTTGGCAGCAGCCTTCTTCGCCGGAGCCTTCTTCTTCGGCGCAGCCTTGGCCTTTTCGGCTTCGGCCTCGTCCTCGGCTTCGATCGCCGCTTGCAGCTCTTCCTGCGTCACTTCACGCTCGGTGACTTCTGCCTGATCGAACAGGAAGTCGACGACCTTGTCCTCGTATAGCGGAGCGCGCAGCTGGGCAGCCGCCATCGGCTCCTGCTGGATGTACTGCATGAAGCGTTCGCGATCCTCTTCGCGATACTGCGAGGCGGCCTGCTGGATCAGCATCTGCATTTCCTGGCCGGAAACCTCGACGCCGTTGGCCTGGCCGATCTCGGACAGCAGCAGGCCGAGGCGCACGCGGCGTTCCGCGATCGCCTTGTAATCGTCCTTCTCGTCCTCGATCTGCTTCAGAGCCTCTTCGGGGTTCTCCTCGTTCGCGGCTTCCTGCTGAAGCTGCGCCCAGATCTGCTCGAATTCGGCATCGACCATCGATTCCGGCACGGCGAAGTCGTGGCCCGCAGCCAGCTGGTCGAGCAGCGAACGCTTCATCTGCGTCCGGGTGAGCCCGGCGGTCTGCTGTTCGAGCTGGCCCTTCAGGATTTCTTTGAGCTTGTCGATGCTATCGAGGCCGAGCTGCTTGGCGAACTCGTCGTCGATCTTGGTGTCGGTTTCGACCTTCACCGCCTTCACAGTGACGTCGAAGGTCGCTTCCTTGCCGGCGAGGTGCTCGGCCTGGTAATCTTTGGGGAACGTGACGGTGATGGTCTTCTCGTCGCCGGTCTTGACACCGACCAGCTGCTCCTCGAAGCCGGGAATGAAAGTGCCCGAACCCAGCACCAGCGGTGCATCCTCGGCCTTGCCGCCTTCGAACTCTTCGCCGTCGAGCTTGCCGACGAAATCGATGATCAGCTGGTCGCCCTCGGCGCCTTTCTTGGTCTTGGCGGCGTCCTTGTAGCTCTTGTTCTGGCCGGCGATATTCTTGATCGCCTCGTCGATCTGGTCGTCGGTGACCGGAACGACCAGCTTTTCGAGCTTCAGGCCTTCGACCTTCGGAGCCTCGATTTGCGGGAGCACTTCGAGCTCGACCGTAACCTCGGCATCCTTGCCTTCTTCATAGCCTTCGCCGAGCGAGATCTGCGGCTGCATCGCCGGGCGCAGTTCCTCGTCCTTGATCACCTTGTCGACCGATTCGCGGATCAGATCGTTGACGGTCTGCGCATGGAGCTGCTCGCCGTGCATCTTCTTGACGAGATTCGCGGGCACCTTGCCCGGGCGGAAGCCGGGCATCTTCACCTGCGGCGCGATCTTCTTGATCTCGCTGTCGACTTTCGCCGCCACTTCATCGGCGGTGATCGTGATCACATAGGCCCGCTTGAGCCCTTCGTTCGTGGTCTGCTTGGTTTGCATGGGGTTCTAACTGGAGCCTTCTTGAGCAATTCGTGTGTAGGGTATCCTCATCCGGGCTGCGACAGGGACGAGGAATTGGTGCGGGCGAAGGGACTCGAACCCCCACATCTTGCGATACCAGAACCTAAATCTGGCGCGTCTACCAATTTCGCCACGCCCGCATGCCCGAACGAAGCCGCGCGGGAAACCCGAAGGACCCCCGCGCGCATCTGCGCAGCGCCTCTATCCCGCCTCTGGCAAAAGGGCAAGCGTAACGCGCTTGTTTCTGCGCGAACACCCGACTAAAGGGCCGCGCATGTCAGACGATACCAAAAACGACGTTCCGCCCGATCACCTCTCGGTCAACCCGCGCAGCCCGGCATTCGACGCCGAAGTGCTGCAGCGCGGCGTGGGCATCCGGTTCAAAGACCGCGTGCGCACCGATATCGAGGAATATTCGATTTCCGAAGGCTGGGTGCGGGTGCAGGCAGGCAAGACTGTCGATCGCAAGGGCCAACCGCTGACGATCAAGCTGACCGGCCCGGTCGAGGCATGGTACGAGGATCTCGGCGACAATCCTCCGGTTGCCAAGAAAGGCTGATCCCGTCCGCTGCTTGCCATCGCGGCTCGCAGGGGCCACTTGGCATCCAGCATGAAGCCTCAGGTCATCATCATCGGTCGCCCCAATGTGGGCAAGTCGACGCTGTTCAACCGGCTCGTCGGCAAGAAGCTCGCGCTGGTCGACGATCAGCCGGGGGTCACGCGCGACCGTCGCATGGGCGACGCCGAGATCGCAGGGCTCCAGTTCACCATCGTCGATACCGCCGGGTGGGAGGACGAGGACGAACTCTCGCTCCCCGGACGGATGCGCAAGCAGACAGAAGCCAGCCTCGAAGGCGCGGATGCGGCGCTGTTCGTTATCGACGCGCGCGCGGGCCTGACCCCGCTCGACGAGGAAATCGCCCGCTACCTGCGCGAACATGACGTCCCTATCGTGCTGGTCGCCAACAAGGCCGAAGGTGCAGCGGGCGAGAGCGGCGTGCTCGAAAGCTATTCGCTCGGCCTCGGCGAGCCGGTGCCGCTTTCCGCCGAGCACGGCGAAGGCATCGCCGACCTGTTCGGCGGGCTCTGGCCGATCATCGGCGAAAAGGCCGAAGCAGCCGAGGCCGCCGCCGAATTCGCAGAAAGCGAAGACGAAGACGCTCCGCTCGGCCCGCTGAAGCTGGCGATCGTCGGGCGCCCCAATGCGGGCAAGTCCACCCTCATCAACCGGCTGCTGGGCGAAGACCGCCTCCTGACCGGACCGGAAGCGGGGATCACCCGCGATTCGATCGCGATCGACTGGAAATGGACCGATCCCAAGACCGGCGAGGAGCGCGACATCCGCCTGATCGATACCGCCGGCATGCGCAAGAAACGCAATGTGGTCGAGAAGCTCGAAAAGCTATCGGTCGCCGATGCCCGCCGCGCGGTTGATTTCGCCGAGGTGGTGGTCCTGCTGCTCGATGCGACGCAGGGCCTCGAACACCAGGACCTCAAGATCGCCAGCATGGTGCTCGAAGAGGGGCGCGCGCTGATGGTCGCGATCAACAAGTGGGACGTGGCCGAAGACGCCTCCGGCCTGTTCAACGGCATCCGCGCCGCGCTCGATGACGGGCTTGCACAGGTGCGCGGGCTCCCGCTGCTCGCGGTCTCGGCCAAGACCGGCAAAGGGCTCGACCCCATGCTCGGCGCGGCTTTCGAACTGCGCGAAAGCTGGTCGCGCCGTGTGCCGACCGCAGCACTCAACCGCTGGTTCGACGACGCGCTCGAAGCCAACCCGCCCCCTGCTCCCGGAGGTCGCCGGATCAAGCTGCGCTATATCACCCAGGCTAGCACCCGCCCGCCGCGCTTCGTGGTGTTCGGCACGCGGCTGGACGACTTGCCGAAAAGCTATGAGCGCTATCTCGTCAACGGCATCCGCGCAAAGCTCGGCTTCGAGGCTGTTCCGGTGCGTGTCGTGCTCAAAAGTCCCAAGAACCCCTACAACGCCAACAAGGGCGGCGGGGGAAACTATTCTGGCGGCAAGGACCGGTCGTGATTGTCGAATTCATTGCATCGACCAACATCGCCGAGGACTTGCTGCAGCGAACAGCATCAACCCTGCGCGTGCAGGAAATCGTTCGCCTCAGTCTCGCCCCGGCCTTCCTTCTTGCCGCAATCGGCGCGGTCATGAACGTCATGATGGCTCGCCTGATCTGGATCGCAAATCGCATCGAGCGGCTTGAGGAGAAAATGGCAGACGTGCGCACCGAAAAAGATACGCGCGAACTTGCCCGTCTTCGTCGGCGACGCAAGCTCTCGCAGCGTGCGGTCATGCTGAGCACGCTTGCGGCTTTGACGATCTGTGTGGTGATCGCGCTGCTCTTTATCAGTGCATTCATTACCCCGCAGATCGGAACCATCACCGCCATAGCGTGGATCCTGACAATGGTTTTCCTGATTTCGGGATTGGTCAATTTCGCAGCGGAGACTTACGTCGCGGCGAGCGGACAATCGAAAACCGGTGCCGAGGACGAAGGCAGCTGAGGAATCGAAAGGGGCGGAGCATTGCTGCCCCGCCCCGTCCAAACTCACCGCAAGCGCGATTACATCTTCATCTCAAGCTCGCGCAGGAGATAGGTGCCCTTGATCTTGCGGATCTTGTTGTAAAGCTCGCGCACCGTCTTGCTGCTGCTTTCCTGGTTGGCCTTGCCCCAGGCCTCCATGAACTTGTCGTATTCGGCCTTGTCGGCATTGAGCGCGGCCATGTTCGGATAGTTGACCCGCAGTACAAGGTTGACCTCGTTGCTGCCGAATGGAACGACATAGATGCCATAGTCGGTGATCTGACCGACCGATTTGGCCGCTTCATTGGCTTTGACCCAGGTGTCCCGCAGCCCTTCGAGATAGAAATCGAGCTGGCCTTCATCGACCTTCACATAGGTGAGTTCGATGACCGTTTCCTGCGGTTCGTAGTCTTCCCAGACCTGCAGTTGCGCCGTGGCCGGTGTCGCCATGGCCAGAACAGCTGCTGCAACGCCACCAGCGATCGTTTTTCCAATAAGTGTCATGTAGTACCCCCAATAGTCGAGTGGATATGCGACCCAATCGATTTGGAAGGCGTGCGACCCCTCAAAAGGCGCGACCGTGTTGTGATTAGCCCCTGATTTCCCCGCTCCCATGCAAAGGCTTGCTCCTGCAGGCGCGCAAAGTCAACGGCGCGAAGGAGGCAGCGATCTGCCGGCGCGACTGTCGATCAAATGGCGAGCGGCCCGCAAACGAGATTGCGGGCCGCTCCTGAATATTCGTTTGTGCGAGCCGGACACTGCCGGCCGGGCGGTCAGCCCTCGCCCTCGCCGGCCGCCTTGCTTTGCAGCTGGACGTAGTTCTGCAGGCCCATCTTCTCGATCATGTCGAACTGGGTTTCGAGGAAGTCGACGTGCTCTTCTTCGTTGTCGAGGATCATCGCGAACAGATCGCGGCTGACATAGTCGCGCACCTTCTCGCAGTATTCGATCGCATCGCGCAGCAGCGGGATCGCGTCTTCTTCCAGCGCCATGTCGGCCTTGAGGATTTCCTCGACCGTCTCGCCGACACGCAGATTGTGGATCGCCTGGAAGTTCGGCAGGCCGTTCAGGAACAGTACGCGCTCGGCGAGCTTGTCCGCATGCTCCATTTCTTCGATCGATTCCTTGCGCTCGTATTCGGCAAGCTTGGTCACGCCCCAGTCGTCGAGCACGCGGTAATGCAGCCAATACTGGTTGATCGCGGTCAGCTCGTTGGTGAGCGCCTTGTTGAGGAATTCGATGACTTTCGGATCGCCCTTCATGGCGGTTGGTTCCCTTGCTTTCGGGCCGCGGCAACGCGCGGCGAATGTGATGATGGAGCACGCACAATATGTGCGCCCTCGCCCCCGCAGGCAAGGTCTGTAGGGAATATTTTTCTTTAGGAATCAGCTATTTGCGAGGCATTCGCAGTAGCGGTCGCGCAATTTAGATTGCGACTTTTTCGCAAGAAGGAAGCCCCCCGGCGAGAGCGCGTTCCTGGTCGATGATTTCGCCCGCCTTTCCAAGGCATTGCCCGCAATTGGGCCGCTTGCCGAGAGTCGCATAGGTTGCCTCTGCATCGCCACCGGAGCCCAGGGCCGCCTTGCGAAGCTCGTCTTCGCGAATTGCATTGCAGATGCAGATGTACATGGCGCTTTCGAATCACTCCTGCGAAGCGTTTGCAAAAGCAATTTATGCGAACAATTCTCAATAGCAAGGAAATTAGCGCCTGATGGGAAACTTTTTCCCATAGGTCAGACAGCGCCATAACCATTCGAGCGGGCCGTACTTGAACCGATCGAGCCACGGCTTCGACCACAGCAGCATCACGATGCATCCACCCAGCGTTACGAGATAGAGCTGCGGGCGGCCGAGTTCGCCATAGAGGCCCAGCGCCCAGCCGTGGAACACGAACAGCATCAGGATCGAGGTGCCGAGATAGTTGGTGAAGGCCGCCCGGCCTGCGGCAGCCACTCGCTGGCCGAACCAGCCGGTCCACGAAGGCGAATAGACCACCATCAGCGCCGCCAGCCCGAGGATCATCGGCAGTCGCGGGAAGGCCGACCCCGCGATATATCCCAGCATCGCCGCCAGCACGTCGAAATCGGTCGAGCGGACCCACAACCCGATCGCCAGCGTGCCGAGCGCTCCGCCGATCACGCCGAGCCAGCCCCACAGCACCATCTTGCGGTGATCGAATTCGCCGCTGAAGAAGCCCATCCGCAGCAACGCCATTCCGATCAGCATCAGCCCGATCGTCTCGACCATCGCCTGCGACAGCGTGGAAACCGGCATGAGCAGGTTTTCGGTGAAATTGGCGCCGACGAAAGCGAAATAATCGCCCGACTGGATGGCGGCGGCCATCTGCGTATCCGCCTCCATCCCGGCCAGCATCTTCGACTGCATTTCGGCGGCTTCGCCTTCGCCCATCGCCCCGGAGCTCGCGAGCCAGTACAGCCCGCCGAACAAACCGGCGAAAATCAGCGCGCTGATGAAATACCCCAACAGGCCCAGGATCAGCTGGTTCACCGGCTTCAGTGTGTAGAACGCCAGCAGCGCCAGCCCGCTGACCGCGTAGAGGAACAGGATGTCGCCGATCCAGATGAAGTAGAAATGGATGAGGCCGAACATGCCGAGAAAGGCGAGCCGCCGCACGGCAAGGCCGGTCGTCGCTCCGCGCTCGGTCGCCTTTTCGATGAAGAGATACAGCCCCGCGCCGAACAGCACGGAGAACAGTCCGCGCATCTTTCCGTCAATCAGGACGAACTGCGCGATCCACCACCAGTGATCGGAATCGCCGTCGGCGGAGAGGAATGCAGGCGGATAGATCGTCGCCATCAGTGGCTGACCGAAAGCGATGATATTGGCCGCGAGGATGCCCATCACCGCGATCCCGCGAATGAAGTCGAGGCTCGCGATGCGAGCGCCCGCTGTTACGGGAGCCAGTTCGTCCGGCGTGCTTCCCTCTCCGAAGACCGCTTCCGCATCACCGGCGGGCGATTTGATAGCCATGCTTGTCCCTTGGTTCGACCACGTGCGGCAAGCCTAGCACCCGCACGGTCCAGGGGAAGCGGAAATTGTCGAGCGAAATCAGCCTTTGGTCACGAGGCAGCCCTGGCCCTGTCGCTTGAGCTGCGCGCAGGCGGATTGCGCCTCTGCCTTACTCGAAAAGCCTTCCGCCATAAGCCGGGTCACCTTGCCGGTCGGGACGAGCAACTTGCTGGTCCCGGAGAGAGCAGCATTGCCGGAAAGCCTGGCCCACAAGCGGTCGGCATTTCCGGCAACGCCGAAGGCTCCGAGCTGGACTTTCCAGTCGCTCCTGGCCTTCGGCTTGGTTTGCGACGCGGGAACGGGAACGGGCTGGATCGACTGCGGAACCTTGCGAGCCTCCGGAACGGCGGTTGCGACGCGCGCAGGCTGCACCGACGGTTGAGCAGCGTCTTCGACAGCCGGACGCGCACCGAGATCGATGGCCGCGAGTTCCGCGGCGCGGCGCTGCGTTGCCTCCGCCTCGAGCTTGCGGGCAAGCAGCTGCGCTTCCTGGCGCTGCTCGGTCGGAATGTATCCATCCATCTGGGCGATGGCATTGACCGCCTGAGGCAGCCCGGCCGACTGCGACAGCGTCAGCAGCGCATAGGCGCGCACCCAGTCCTTCTCGGCAAAGTCCCCGTTGAAGTGGGCGAGACCCAGGACGTATTGCGCGCGCGGATCGCCGCGGTCGGAGGCAGCGCGGATGAGCGGCATCGCCGATCGCTTCTCGCCCTGCTGGAACAGCAGCAGGCCGAAATTGTCGGCAGCCTTCACATGCCCTCGCTCCGCGGCCTGGGCATACAGCTCTTTCGCGCGCGCGATGTCGGCCTCGACCCCGCGCCCCAGACGATAGGCCTGGGCCAGATTGAACATTGCATCGGCATCGCCCGCCGCAGCGGGTCCCTGCCATTCGGCAACCGCGCGATCGTAATCACCCGCGCTCCACGCATCGACGCCGGATTTCACATCGGCCAATGCCGGGCCAGCCAGCCAGACCAGCGTCGCCGCTCCGGCAGCGAAGGCGCCACGAATCATTGCGTTTCGGTCGGTAGAACGATTTGCGACACGGGTGACCATTGGCATCAAACTCCTTCGCACGCAGGCCAAGCCCTTGAATGGCTAGGCAATAATTTTTCACCGCCGGGCTTATAGTGAACGAACGGTTAGGAAATCGTTGCCCGCACGGCGTCGCCAAGGCCGGAAACAGAATTCTGCCGCTTTCCGACCCTGTTAACCCAAAATTAGGGGTATCCTGCGATCCCATGGTCACCACGCCGCAATCGTGCGGCATCCAAAGGTTCAAACCAGGGGGACCAGGCGTTGCGTGTACTCGCTTTGGCATCGCAGAAAGGCGGATCGGGGAAAACGACCCTGTCCGGACACCTTGCCGTCCAGGCACAGCGCGCAGGCGCTGGCCCGGTCGTCTTGATCGACATCGACCCACAGGGATCGCTGGCCGATTGGTGGAACGAACGTGAGGCGGAATATCCCGCTTTCGCGCAGACCACCGTTTCGCGCCTCGCAAACGACCTTCAGGTCTTGCGTCAACAGGGCTTTAAGCTCGCGGTGATCGACACTCCGCCCGCAATCACCATGGCTATCCAGTCGGTGATCGGCGTTGCCGAGCTGATCGTGGTCCCGACCCGCCCCAGCCCGCACGACCTGCGTGCTGTCGGCGCAACGGTCGACCTGTGCGAGCGCGCCGGCAAGCCGCTGGTGTTCGTCGTCAACGCGGCAACCCCCAAAGCCAAGATCACTTCGGAAGCCGCCGTCGCGCTCTCGCAGCACGGCACGGTCGCTCCGATCACGCTTCATCACCGCACCGATTTTGCTGCCTCGATGATCGACGGTCGCACGGTCATGGAAGTCGAGCCCGAGGGTCGCAGCGCGGCGGAAATCACCGCGCTTTGGAAATATATCTCGGACCGCCTTGAAAAGAACTTCCGCCGCACCGTGTTCGCCGCTCCCGGCAGCCCGGCACAAGCAGTCGGTGGTGCTTCGCGTCCCGGTGGCGGCTTCGGTCGCCGCGTGGCCCAGTAAGGAGCTGAACGGGTGATGTCCGAAGCAAGCTTTGCCTCACTCAACCCGGCATTGCTCGCTCGCAAGGGCGGCGCAAAGCCCGCCATGCGTCCGCAGGTCGCGCCGATGCCGCAGGATGCTGCGGCGATGGCGGCGTTGGCCGACGAACAGCTCGAGGACCTCGGCTGGAACGACATGGGCTCGGACGACGAGACCGAAGGCGCCGAGATCGTTTCGATCACCGGCAAGGCTGCCAACGAGGACGCCTCCGAATCGGATAGCCCGATCGTACGCCGCCAGCAGAAAGACCTTTCGGAGCGTGTGCTAGCGGAAGCCGCAATGCCGGCAACGCACGATGCGGATGCACCGAAGAAGCAACACAAAAAGAAGAGCGCGGCAAAGGACGGCAAGCGCGCCGCCTTTACCCTGCGCCTCGACGCCGACCGCCATCTCAAGCTCCGGCTTGCATCGACCATGCAGGGCAAGAGCGCACAGGTCCTCGTGACCGAAGCGCTCGATGCCATGCTGGAACAATTCGACGAACTCGACGCGCTCGCCGAGCGCATGAAACGCGACTGAAATTCTTAGAGCGATACGAAACAGGGGATTTAGGACCATGGATCGCAGCACAAATAGCCGCATGAGCGCGCCGAAACTCGGCCTCATCATGACCACGGCGCTTGCCAGTGTCGCTCTTTCGGGCTGCACGACTTCGTCGGCAGCACCGGCGGAGACTTCCTTTGCGAAAGCGCAGGTCGCGCTGGAGAAGGGTCAAGTCGACAAGGCCATCACCCATGCCGAGGCTGCAGTTCTCGCCGAGCCGCGCAATGCAGGCTTCCGTGCCATGCTGGGCGCTGCCTATCTCGAATCGGGCCGGTTCAATTCGGCCGCCACGAGCTTTGGCGATGCCCTCGAACTGGGTGACGAAGATCCCCGCACCGTGCTGAGCTACGCGCTCGCCAAGGTCGCCACCGGCGACAGCGCAGCGGCGCGTGCGAAGCTCGGCGAATGGGAAGGCGCGATCAACCCCGCCGATCTTGGACTGGCCTATGCTCTCGCAGGCAATCCGGAGCGCGGGGTTCACATCCTGACCAACACGCTGCGCGGCGGCGAGAACACCGCCAAGGTTCGCCAGAACCTCGCCTACACTTATGCCCTGGCCGGCAACTGGCCTGCAGCCCGCGTCATGGTCGCAGAAGACGTACCGGCCGGACAGGTCGATGCTCGCCTTTCGGACTGGGCATCGATCGCGCGTCCGGAAGATTTCCAGGTTCGCGTCGCGTCGCTGCTCAACGTGACTCCGGTGAGCGATGGCGGCCAGCCGCAATATCTCGCTCTGACGAACTTCCCGAGTCAGCAGATGATGGTCGCCGAAGCCGAAGACCAGTCTCCCGAGGCGCTGGCCGTTGCCGCGCCGGAAGTCGAAACCGTTCCCAACACCGCTGCATCGATCGCGATCGGCCCGGACGGCGTTGAAAACGCCGAGTCCACCGATGCAAAGGTCGCTCGCATCGCAGCGGCAACGGGTGCCAAGCCCGCCGCGCCGAAGAGCGACACCGCAGCGGCCAAACCGGCTCCGAAAGCCGGATCCAAGCGTCCTGCCGGTGTCCGTTTCGTCTCGAACGAAGTGATCCAGAAGGTACCGGCAACGGCCAAACCGACCGCCAAGAAGGCTCCGACCCGTGTGGCCAGCGCATCTTCGCAGCGCCGCATGGCGGTCGCTTCGGGCGCCTCGGCCACCCATCTCGTCCAGCTCGGCAGCTTCGACAGCCGCGCTGTCGCCGAAACGAAGTGGGAAGAACTGCAGCGCAAGTTCCCCTCGCTCAAAGGTCGCGATGCCGTGATCACCGAAGCCGAGGTGAACGGGAAGACCTATTTCCGCGTCGCCGCGACCGGCTTTACCGGCAAGAGCGCGCGCTCGATGTGCTCGACCGCCAAGTCGAAGGGCACCGGCTGCTTCGCCTATGCCGCTTCGAGCCCGCCGGCTGGCGCGGTCAAGCGCGACGTCCGCGTCGCCGCGCGCACCCGCTAGGATTTCTCCACTCGCATAGAGTTTCAGCGAGACTGCCCCCGGAGCCCATCGCTCCGGGGGTTTTCTTATTGTCTGCGCAGCGCATCCGCGCCGCGATTTCCTCGCTCATGCGACCTGAAAGTCGGGTGGCCTGACGGCCATCTTCGCTACGCTTCGATTCCGCTGCGGGCGGGCGGTCGCCCTTGCGGCTTCTTCGCAGTCGACCAATCGAGCAAAGAGGCTAGGATTCTATCTTCACGCCGCCTTTGTAGAGCACCCTCACCCGGCCCTGGACGCCCTGACGATCGAACGGCGTGTTGTCGGCGGTGGCTTCCATCTTGGTCCGGTCGACGAACCAGGGGGCGTCTGGATCGACCAGGGCGATGTCGGCTTCGTGCCCCTCGACCAGTGCTCCGGCGTCGACGCCGAGCAACCGTGCTGGATTGGTCGCGAGCAGTTCGAAAGCCCGCTTGGTATCGATCACCCCGTCGCGCACCAGCCCCAGCGTCAACGCCAGCAACGTCTCCGCACCGGCCATCCCCGGCTCGGCATCGGCAAATGGCAGCCGTTTGCCTTCCGGTCCGCGCGGGTCGTGCCCGCTCGATGCGACATCGACCACGCCCTCCCCGATCGCCGCTATTGCCGCCTGACGGTCGCTCTCGCTGCGCAACGGCGGCGAAAGGCGGGTGAATGTGCGGAAATCGGCGGTGGCGAGATCGGACAGCATGAAATGCGCGGGCGTGATACCGCAGGTAACCGTGACGCCGCGCGCCTTCGCCTCGCGCACCAATTGGAACCCGCGCGCTGTCGTGACCTGCCGGAAGTGCACCCTCGCGCCGCTCATCTCTGCCAGCGCGATATCGCGCGCGAGCGCCAGCGTTTCGGCTTCGGCGGGCGCGCTCGGCAGGCCGAGCCGGGTTGCAATCTCGCCCGCGGTTGCAGCCGCTTCGCCCGCAATTCCGCCATCCTCGGCATGAACGACCACGACAAGGTCAAGCATCGCGGCATACTGCAGCAGCCGCAGCATCACGCCGCTGTCGGCGATCCACTTGCGCCCGGTCGCAATCCCGCGCGCCCCGGCTTCCTTCATCAGCGCGACTTCGGCGAGTTCTTCCCCGCCCAGCCCGCGTGTCGCAGCGGCCAGCGGGTGGACCCACAGGTCGGGCTTGCCGCTCTTGGCGATGTAGTTGATGCGGCTCGGGTAATCGAGCGGCGGCGACTGATCGGGCATGAGCGCCGCTCGGGTGATCCCGCCAAAGTGGAACGCGGGCTTGTCGACCGAGAAGACCCCGAGATCGACCAGGCCGGGGCCAACGAGCATACCCTTCGCATCGACCGTCTCGTCGCCATCCTGCGGCGCGACATCGCCACCGATTGCCGCAATGAGCCCGTTTTCGAGACGGATCGCGCCATCGATGACGCCTTCGGGCGTAACCAGCTTGCCGCCGGTGATGGTAAGGGCGCGCAACTGCTTCATTTCCAGCCCTCCACCCCGCGCGCGCTGCGCGTCAGGATGTCGAGCGCCGCCATGCGGATCGCGACACCCATTTCGACCTGCCTCGTGATGATCGAGCGGTCGAGCATGTCGGCGACTTCGCTGTCGATCTCGACGCCGCGGTTCATCGGGCCGGGATGCATGACGATGGCGTCGTCCGCGGCGAGCGCGAGGCGTTTCATCGTCAGCCCGTAAAGGAAGTGATACTCGCGTGCCGACGGGATGAACTGGCCCGCCATCCGCTCGGATTGCAGCCGCAGCATCATCACTACGTCCGCGCCATCCAGAGCTGCATCGAAGATCTGGAACGGTTCGACCCCGAGCTGTTCGATGCCCGACGGCATCAGCGCAGGCGGCGCGCACACACGCACTTTCGCCCCCAGTGCCTGAAGGCACAGGATGTTGGAGCGCGCAACGCGGCTGTGGAGGATGTCTCCGCAGATCGTCACGGTCAGCCCGGTGAAGTCCTCACCGCTGTCGCCGCGCTCGCGCAGCTTGTGCCGCAACGCCAGCGCATCGAGCAGCGCCTGCGTCGGGTGTTCATGACTGCCGTCGCCCGCGTTGAGCACCGGGCAATCGACCTTGTCGGCGATCAGCTGCGTCGCGCCGCTCGACCCGTGACGGATCACGATCGCATCGGCGCGCATGGCGTTGAGGGTGATCGCGGTATCGATCAGCGTCTCGCCCTTCTTCACCGAGCTTTGCGCCGCGTGCATGTTGACGACATCCGCGCCCAGCCGCTTGCCCGCGATTTCGAACGAAAGCAGCGTGCGCGTCGAATTCTCGAAGAAGGCATTGATGATCGTCAGCCCTTCGAGCAACCCTGCGTGCTTCGTGCGCTGGCGATTGAAATCGACCCATTCCTCGGCCTGGTCGAGCAGATAGAGGATTTCGTGCCGCTCAAGCTGGCCGATGCCGGTGATGTCGCGATGCGGGAATGCGAGGCGCCCCGCCGGAAAGCGGCCCGATCCCGAAGAAGTTTGCGTCGATGTCATTAAAGCAACGCCCTTAGTCGAGCGCTGTCGTCTGCTCAACCCATTGCTTGCGCGCTTCTCAATGGAAAATTCGTACCAGAGCCCCTAAATCGGGTGCAACAAGCGGGGTGCAGACCCACGCGCAGCAAGGACACACGGTTACATGAGTTTTATCGGCAAAGTCTGGAAGGTTCTGGTCGGGATCAAGGATGGTCTCGTCCTCGTCTTCATGCTGCTGTTCTTCGTTGCGCTGTTCAGCATCCTGTCGGCCAGCCCCAACCCCGGCCAGGTCCGCGAAGGCGCACTCTACATCGACATGTCGGGTTATGTGGTCGAAGAACGCTCGCGCGTCGATCCGATCGCAGTCCTGCTGAGCGGCGAGACGCCGCCGCTGGAGCACCAGGCTCGCGATCTCGTTCGCGCGCTCGATTCGGCTGCCGGGGACGACCGGATCAAGGCGGTGGTCATGGATCTCACCGCCTTCATCGGCGGCGGTCAGGTGCACATGCAGGAAATCGGCGAAGCGATGGACCGGGTGCGCAAGGCGGACAAGCCGGTGTTCACCTATGCGCTCGCCTATGGCGACGACCACATGCACCTTGCCGCGCACGCGAGCGAAGTCTGGGCCGATCCGCTCGGCGGTGCGGTGATTGCCGGACCAGGCGGCAGCAATCTCTATTATGCCGACCTGCTCGACCGCCTTAGCGTCAATGCCCGTATCTACAAGGTCGGCACCTACAAGGCCGCAGTCGAACCCTATTCGCGCAATTCGATGTCCGATGCCGCGCGCGAAAACATCTCTGCGCTCTACGGCGCGTTGTGGGAAGAATGGCAGGCCAACGTGAAGAAGGCGCGCCCTGCGATCGATCTCGACCGCGTGACCCGCGATCCGGTCGGTTGGGTGCAGGAAAGCGAAGGCGATCTCGCCCAGGCCGCGCTGGCGGCAGGGCTGGTCGACAAGCTCGGCGGCCGCGTGGAGTTCGGCGAGCGCGTGGCCGAAATCGCCGGTGAGGACGATTGGAGCAAGGCCCCCGGCGCCTACGCCAAGAGCGACTTCGCGCCCTATCTCGCCGATACCAGATCGAGCCTGAGGAGCCTCGGCGGCACCGACAACCAGATCGCGGTCGTGACGGTTGCCGGCACCATCGTCGATGGCGATGCCGGCCCCGGCACCGCAGGCGGAGAACGGATTGCAAAACTGCTCGACGACGGGCTCGGGGACGGATTCAAGGGCCTCGTCGTACGGGTGAATTCGCCCGGCGGATCGGTGCTCGCATCGGAAGAAATCCGCCGCGCGATCGAACGCTACCGAGCGAAAGACATTCCGGTGGCGATCTCCTTTGCGAATGTCGCTGCGAGCGGCGGCTACTGGGTCGCGACCGCCGGCGACCGGATCTTCGCCCAGCCCGAGACGATCACGGGTTCGATCGGCGTCTTCGCGGTGCTCCCGACCTTCGAGAACGCGACCCGCGAAATCGGCGTCAACGCCGATGGTTTTCGCACCACGCCGCTTTCGGGCCAGCCCGACATCATCGGCGGACTGACACCGGAAGTGGACGCGATCCTGCAAGCCTCGGTCGGCGATACCTATGCCGACTTCCTCGAGCGGGTGAGCACGTCGCGCGGCAAGTCTGCGGAAGAAATCGACGCCATCGGCCAGGGGCGCGTTTGGGATGGCGGCTCGGCGCGCCAGAACGGACTGGTCGACCAGTTCGGCGGGCTCGACGATGCACTCGCTTGGGTGGCGGGCGAAGCGGGCCTCGAGGACGACGACTGGCGGGCGACGTTCCTCGGTTCGCAGGCGCCCAACTATGACTCGCTGATCCGGCAATTGCTCGGCGGCTCCTCGGCACCGGCGGCCAAGAATGCAGACCTGTTCGCCATGGCTGCGACCAATCGCGAAGCGACGCTGTCGCGGCTCGCGGCCGATGCGGAACTTCTCGCCGGCACGCGCGGCATCCAGGCCTATTGCCTCGAATGTCCTGCGGAGCCGCGCCCGATCGGCGCGAGGCGGGCGGCGAGCCTGTTCGAGACGCTGCGGGCTGTGCTGGCAAAGTAGTAAGACCCTCCGCGAGAGCACTTGCAATGCGCCGAGGCCCGCAGTAGATGCGCGCCCCTGCCCTTGCGAGGATGCAACGGGGCGGGCGCGTAGCTCAGTGGTAGAGCACACCCTTCACACGGGTGGGGTCGCAAGTTCAATCCTTGCCGCGCCCACCATTTTTTCAATGACTTAGAAGAGATGGCGCTCTGATTGCGGGCGAAATTGCTGGAGCGATTGCGTCACGAAATTCGCAGTGGAGTGGAAGTGCCCGCACAAATCCGCGCGGCGGGCGCCAATCCGGGGTAACCCGAATGACCCAGAATTCCAGACGCTGCGCCAATTGCTCCCGGTCACTCGGAAGGTTTAGTCTCGGATCGGGCCGAGGCTGCTTTTCTCGGCGAGAGGTCACAGAAAACTGGGTCGCCGCAATACAATATTTTGACGCGGGAATTGGCAATTCCCCTGCAAAGCTGAGGCGGTTCCGGATGGCAAGGACAGGACAGAAAACAGGCCGCACCTCGCGTGTGTGGCGGCATCGCTCCGAAGTACCGCAGCGGGCAAGCGCATGAAGCCCGTCTTCCTCGCACTCGCGCCAATCGGAGCCATATCCATCGGCGCGACGGCGCTGGCGTCGACAGCGCACATCCAAGCCCTTTCTTCCCCTCTGCCGATGCTGACCATGCTCCTGCAGTCCTCGCTAATCGCGATCAGCACCCGGATCGAAGTCAAGCGCTGGGTTTCGGTAACCGCGAGTCCCGGCGGCGCGACAGTCGATCTCAAAGCTCCTGGATCGCTCGGAACGGTCGTGGGAGGACCGGTCACAACGGCTAGCCGTGTCTGGTGGAACGTCGATTTCGACGACGGAGCCGACGGATGGGTCCCAGACAGCCATATCGGTACCAGTACCCAGCCCGGGCCCACCCCGTCACCATCACCAACTCCGTCTCCCAGTCCGACGCCCACGCCTTCACCGACGCCGACGCCGACGCCGACACCCACACCAACTCCCACTCCTACTCCTACTCCTACTCCTACTCCCACACCGTCACCGTCACCGTCCTGTGCATCCTTTGCCGTAGCCTGTGATATCGAGGTGGCCAGTCATGTCTGGGTCCGGTCCAATCCGGGCGGAGCGCGGCTTGAACTCAAGGCTCCGGGGGCGACCGGGTCAATCACGGCAGGACCGTTCTCGCAGGATGGAAATACCTGGTGGCAGGTCGATTTTGCGACAGGCGCGGACGGTTGGGTGACGCAGAGCAACCTCATTCTTTCAGGGGCCGTGACACCGACGCCCACACCTACACCTACGCCTACGCCAACACCCACACCTACACCTACGCCCACACCAACGCCGACACCGACACCGACACCGACTCCAAGTCCCACTCCCAATCCTACTCCGACACCGACACCGGGTCCGACCCCCGGATCAGCGTTTTCCAATCCGGACGACGGGGATATTCCTGATTCTGCGCAGCATCCCCTGGCATTCCCGACCGCGATCGGGTTCGGTGCCCAAGCCTCGGTTCGTTCACCGAATGCGGTCGTGTACAAGATCAACAGTCTCGAGGATTCCGCCATCCCCGATGATGGCAAGATCACCTATCGTGAATGCGCCCTCGCACTCGAAGTCACCGCTCCCTACGCCATCCCCGCAGGGCGACCGAGATATTGCGTGTTCGAGGTGTCAGGTGCGATCACTCTGCAAAGTCCTGCCCAGATCAGCCAGCCGAAGATTTACATCGCTGGCCAGACATCGCCGGGCGGGATCGAGTTTCGTCTAGGTTCGCAGTACAGTCCGGTGGATTCGCTCATCGATACGCGCGGTGGAGGCGACCATGCCGTCGTCCGGCACATTCGCGCGAGGCTGGGAGAGCATCCTGGCCGGATGTCCGACAATGGGGATGCGGTTCGGACCAATGGCACGAGCTTCCAGATATTCGATCACGTGTCGGCGATGTTCGCCACCGATGAGAGCCTGAACCTTGCGGGATGCGTGAATTGCACTGTGCAATGGTCGATCATCGGGCCCAACATCTGTGAAGATGCTGGCCATAGCGAAGGCCAGCACTGCAATTCGCTCTTCATCAAGCCAGCCGACTACGTGACCGTCGCCTACAATCTGAGCCAACATGGCGAACGCCGCGGTCTCAACATTGCCCCCGGCGTGGAGGCTCCCGTGCGCGGAACCAGTTCGCAGGCCGACCTCATCGGCAACTTCCTCTACAATTTCGTGGAAGAAGGCGGTTTGCTCTCCAACGGCTCGGGAGCGGTCTATGCCAATTACATCTCGAATTCGTTCTTCGAGGGTCCGCGCTTCAACAACAACAACGGCAATTACCTGGGTGCGCTCTACATCCTGGAGGACCGGATCGGCTTCGGGTTCTCGATCCATGCACGCGACAATATCAGCCCCTGGAACAGCGATCCGGCCGATTTCCAATCGCCTTTCGGACTGTTCGGCGCGACGACGCCGTGGACGGTCTGCACGACCAGCCCATTCCTTGCCCGGGATTGTTCGACAACCGGCCTCGACTTGATCCAGAATAATACGCTGGTGACCGCGCCCGGCGCGCCGACCAATTGGCTCGAGAGCTGGATGATCGTTTCCGCCGAGCAAGCGCGTCGTAACGTCCTCTCTTTTGCCGGCGCCGACCTGTGCCGCGATGGCGCCTGCCGCGACAATGTCGACCGGATGTTTATCGAAGATGTCCAGACATGCGACGCGGCGCCGCGCCTCTTCGAGAATGCGTGGACCTCGACTGTCGCCGCGACCGGCGGCTATGCGCAACTGACAAGTACCGGACCGGCCTTGCTAGACAGCGACAATGACGGGATGCCTGATACTTGGGAGGCCCAGTACAGTGCGACCGATCCCAATGTCTGGGATGCCAACGATGATCCCGATGGCGACGGCTATCCCAATATCGAGGAATATCTCAACATGCTGTCGCTTGAGGATACTCGCTATCGCGGCATCTACACTGCAGGCGACGCGGCCTCGCCACCATACAATTGCGGACAACCCCAACGGTAGATCGGCATGAGGAGATGATCGCATGACTCTTGATCGTTGCATCTCCTGCATGGTTCTCCTCGCGCTGTGCGCATGCGGCCCCGACGAGACGCAATCCAGCCCTGCGGTAGCGATGTCGGCGGCCGACAGCGAGCCCGCACCTGCACAGGTATCGGTATCTCCGGTGGTTGATCCGTGTTTCGAGGACGCGGATGGCTTTCATGTGGATCACGACGGTTCCATCGTCGACGCCTCCGGCCAGAGGCTCATTCGAATGCCGCTGACCAGCGAAGCGGATGATCTTGCTGCGTCGAGCAAGGACTTTTGCGGGAAGTGGTCCAGCGAGACCCAGCTCGATACCGGATCGTACCACTATGTCTTCAGGACCAACGCGGACTGCCCACGCAGAGCCCTTCCCGGCCAATTCGTCCATCTTGGCTTCAATGCGGATTCGGTAGCACCATTGGAATTTGTGAGGAATTTCGTCACCTGCGACGAGACAAGCGACACGCCATTGTCGGGCGGAGTCAAACAGGAGGAAAGAGCCGACAACACGATCCTTGTTTTCGATCAATCGACACGCAATTGAGCAAATGTCCCAACCCTGACCTCTTGGCCGCTGCGCAGTCCCAGGACTGGGAATGTATCAAGTCGCCAATCTGATCATCTGTCGCTTCGGCAAGGTTGGCGATGTCCTGCAAAACTGGCGTATCCAGGATCAGGCTCGGCGAAAGAGAGATGGTGCCGAGTGACGTCAAGACGGCGAGGTGTTCGCTGGCACCATCTATTCGAGTGCCACATCGTGCGCGGCTTGATCTGGGTCGCGAGCGGAAGGCTTGGTTTCGGTCAGTAAGGCTGGGAATGGAACAGTTGGCTTTCTGGATGGGCTCCGGGCCCGTCTAGAGGCCACTTATGAGGTGGAAAAGCGACCTTTTCGCAGCGGGACCTTCTTCATCGAAAGCGCACAGTTCAATTGGGCCATTCGTGAACCGGAAGGCCGGACCTCTGGTTTGCGAGGTAATCGGCGGTCAGACGATGAAAATCGCCATGACGGTCAAACTGCTCGAGTTGCCAGTTTGCTCCGTTCTGGCGCGATTCGAGCCGCATCGACACGGTCGAGAGATATTTGTCGATCAGGCGCTCTGCCATCCCGAGCTTGCGAAGACCGCTTTCGGCCAGCGGGATGAGATCCTCCAGCACGCTGGCGACGGGGCGAACAGCCGACTTACCGAACCAATCGATATGCGCATTCAGGCCGTCCCTCGCCGCGGCGTAGAAATTGACTTGCATCGTTTCAAACGGGAGCTCCGCGACGGCAGTGTCAATATACCGGCTCATCTCTTCGACGGCTCCGAAGTACAGCGCGGCATTGGCCATCATGTCGAGCACACTGGGGCCTGCGGGCATGACGCGTTGCTCGATCCGGATGTGCGGTTTCCCGTCGGAGCTGTGCCCGATCAGCGGCCTGACCCAGCGCCACAAGGTTCCGTTGTGCAGCTTGATGCAGGCGAATTCGGCGTCGTCTTTGCTGTCGTCGCACATCGGCAGTAGCACCGGATAGTCCGAGAGGTTTTCCTCGAACAATTCGACCAGGTGATCCTTCGCGTAACCGGTGCCGAGCGTCACGCGTTGCAGCCCTGTTGGCTGCGCCAGCGCCTGCTCGAAGATCGGAATCCTCGTCTCGTGCCACAATGGCTTGCCGAACAGGAAGGGTGCATTGGCCGATATGGCGACGAGAGGCGCGCTCAGGATAAGCGAGGCGTTATAAGCGGCCACCATCTTCTCGTCGGCGAGTTGAAGGTGCAATTGCAGCGAGGTGGTTGCGGCCTCGGCCATGACGTTCTGGTAAGTTGCGGAAAAGCCGACGCCCCCGCGGCAGCTGTCAATCTCGAGCGAAATCGGCGCCCCGCCGCGTCTGCGCATTGCCTCCTGATTGAGCGCGGCGTAGCGATTGGAGGGTGTCATCATGTCGATCGAGAGGTCTCCTTCGCGCAGCGTCGGCAAAGTGCCGATGGCGATAACCGTATCGACATCCTCATTCGCATTGCTGGCGCAGCGTCGCATAGTCTCGCTCAAATGGTCGTGCATGCGCGCCAGCCCTTCGCCAGCGATTTCCTCGATGGGCGTGTTGATCTCGATATTGAAGCGAGAGAGTTCGGCCACGACACTCTCGCCAGAAAGCCGATCAAGAAAGCTCTGATTATGAGGCGCCGGAAAGAAGTTGTGATCGATTAGCCAGGCTTCGAGCTCAAGGCCGATGACAGGGCCTTCATCGGAAAGGCCGCCTTCGGATTGTATTTTGCGAAGCAAGGCCGTTTCGCGTGCGAGGTGTTCTCGAAACTTGAGAAAATCCGCTTCTGCGAAATGGTCCCTCGCAATTTCCTCTCCCATCACCACCCCGTCTTCTGCTGGTCGCACGCGGCATCCTTAGCAGCCGGCCTAGCGAATGCTCTAGCCCAATCGCCACGGAATCATCGATGGAACCCAACAGCTGCTTTCAAGTCGAAAGTTGTCGGTCTGTTCTTGGCTGATCGCAAGGGCGGCGGGATGGGTTTCTGAACTCTCGCTTTGCCCCGCGATTGCTGATACCTCCGCAGCGTCGGTATGCTCCGACAAACAGGGGGAAATCATGAAATACATCTTGAAGGGCGTAATTGGCGCCGCTGTTCTCGCGTGCGCGCTACCCATCGGTGGTGTGAGCGTGGCCGTGGCGCAGGAGCGTTCATGGAACGACGAGCAGACTGAAGTCTGGGGCGTAGTCGCCCAGAGCTGGGTTGACGATTCCGCCGAGAACGGGAAATGGCCCGCTGAATATTTGCACGAGGATGCGATTGGCTTCTCAGCAGAATGGCCAAATCCACGCGGTGCGGACTCGATCATTAAGTGGTCCCGCTTCGGTTATCAGGCCAACCAGACGCTGCAATATGAGCTGTTCCCGATGGCAATCAGCATCGCCGGAGACACCGCTGTAGTGCACTACAGCACTGTGATCGTCAGCAAGGAAGGCGACAAAGCGCCAGAGCGCAACGTCGGCTATATCAACGAAACGCTCGTAAAGGCCGACGGCGAATGGAAGTTTCTTTCGCTTTCTGGTTGGAACGCCGGCAGCGATTAAGGACAATGAATGAATGGGGCGACGTCTTCGTGGCGCCGCCCCAATTTGCTCGATGTAGCGAGCCTATCTTCTAATCCCGGTTAATGTCCGATCTTGGGTCGTAACAAGATTGGCGGCTGTTAGCTGCTGGAATGGCCAAGCTGCGATTGTGCAGTAGGTCGGTAGCTGGTGCGCTTCAAAATTACCGAGAAACCTGGGCCGTGACGCGAGTCTGGATGCCTAAAGCGGTATTGGGTCACCAGCATATGGATCGCGTCAGCACCCACCTGACCGGTGCCCCTGATAGCGATAAAAGACATCGAGAACTTCTTCGACATATGCGCCCGTGGCGATCGCTGCCGCAGGCATTCGCATTCGCATAGTCACATCGATCGAGTTGGCTTCGTAGGTGCCCTCGATCGCAGCATCCACAGGACCCGGAATTCGTTCGAAATTGCAGGAGAACGTTCCGGCGATCGCCCCACCGCGCATCTTGTAATCGCGGGTAGTGCAATTCGCTTCCGGTGCAATCGGAAACGCCACGCTCCCCGGTGCGCTGGCCATGGCCTCACTCAGGCAGAATTCTTGCTGGCCGGTTCGTCCGAAAGGCAATGAGTTCCGTGGTGTGAGAGGCATGGCCTGTCCCTGCCCGGCGAAACTCGTGATCTGCCAATCGAACAGCCAGCGCCCCGCATTGATCGGTGCGCCAGGCGTCGCGCTTCCACCGTATCTCCCGGTGGTGTTCCCATCCGAAGCCGAACCTGCGCGTAAAGCATCGGAGCGCTGGATCGCACGGTTCGGGCTTCCCTCGCGGTTCTCAGGCATGCCGCCGTCCCGCGTCCCTGCATTCGCTGCGTCCGCGATCCTGCCATAGGCACTCTGCCGGTTTTGCTGCTCGAACCAGTTTCCAACCAACCACACCAGTCCCGCAGCCATTATGGCACCGATGATCAACGCAGGCATGAGCCACTTGGATTGGGCCGCAGTTGGCGAATCACCCGAGGCGGGTTGCGATGATCTAGGTGGCGTCGCCCCTTCAGCCGCCGGTTCGTTCGCCACGCCGAGGTTTGCACCGCAAGAGCCGCAAAAGCGGTCCTCCAGTTCGACATTAGCCGAACAGTTGTGGCACTTCCGCATATCGCCCCCTCCGCTGACAAACACGGGAAAACTTGATATCAGATAGCAAGTTGAAGAGTCCAACGGGGGGCAGGACGCTGGCACAAACTTGCGCTCGCTGCGAAGTCGATAATCCCGCTGACAAGCGTTTCTGCCGCAATTGTGGTGAGGCGCTTTACGAGACTGCAACTGTGCTCCCTCCAACGAAGCAGCCATCGCGCACCGACATCGCTCGTAGCGTAATAGCAGCCGGATCGAAGGCTATGCTTTCCAGCCTCGCCATTGCTGCGCTGCTCATGGCACCGGGGTTTGTCCTGCTGTGGATGGGGCATCGCTTGGCGGGGATGGTTTGGCTGTTTGTCGCCGCCTTCGCGCTGATGCTTCGCACATACCGCAAACCCTGGCGGCTCGGGTTCATCAGTTGTCTGATACCGCCGGTCATGGCCGGGGCCTGCTATGCATTCCAAATGTGGTTGTTCGGAGAGGTCGCGCCGCTCGAACTTATCGCTCTTGCCGCTTCGATTGGCCTCGTGATCGGATATGTCCGGGCGAATTCGCACTCGATCCGGCAAGGCGACAAAGGCGCTCCGCTGGCCGACCGGACAGCGGGTTATCTCGTCATCTGGGTCGTTGCCTACGCCGCAACGCAGGCTTTCGCCTACCTTGCGGTCGACAGTTTCGGAACGAGAGCCGGTCTCGTGACCGGCGCTTTCAGCACCGCAATGCTCGCGGCTGTCAGCGTTGTGATTTGGTTGCGCTTCCGGGCGATGCGATCGCAGGTCGCGACGGCGGTGCTGATCGGGGCATTGCTCTTCACCGGCGTGACTCCCGTCGATCAGGTCCAAGCGCAGAGCAGCTTCACACGAGAATGCTATGACCGCGACGGCAACATCCGAACTCGCAATGTCACCGATATCGATCCCACCTGCCCGTTCGGGGAAACGCCGGTCAGGCCGCTCCCTTCCGAAGGCGTCGACGAGAACTGCGACACTGCAGTCGGTTGCCTCAATCGTCCCCCCACCCGCGCTGTCCCGGTCGGCCCCGGGGGTGGAGGCATGGTCGGTGAGAGCGGCCCGGATACGCTCACGAGCTCTGGCGACGCCTCGATCCCGATTGAAGATCCAGCGGCATCAGGCGAGGATGCGGGGGCCGGGTCACAATCGTTAGTCGACGCATTGGTCGAGCTTGTCGGCGATGCTCAGACCTTGCCCGAAGATCAGGACCAGATCGCCGCGGTCACCGCCGCCGCAACGGCCCTGATGATCGCCGCCGGTGTCGCCGTCAGTACGGCGCAGGCGGTGGCAGCCGCGATCGCCAATGCCATGCAGGCGGGCGCTCAGATGACCGCCGAAGAGATACAGGCCGCGATCGGTGATGCCTTGCGGGGCCGAACCGACCGGGAGGCGTCTGCGCCCGAAGGCCAAGAGAGACAGGAGGGAACCCAAGAGAAACCACCCCCCGAAAGCGAAGAAGAGCGCGCCGAAAGGGAATCCCGTGAACGTGCCGAGCGCGACCGCGAGGATTGGAAGCGCGACAAGGTGCGGCGCGAGCAGGAGGCTGCACGTCTCACCAGGATTCAGGATCTCGCACTGGAACTGGGCGACGAAGATCTCATTGAGCGCACGGTATCGCAGCGTATCTATCGCCCCGACGGCTCGATCGACACTGAATATCTTGATCGGTTGCAGGAGATAATCCGCGCCCGGCTTGGACGCAATGAAGCGACATCCGATCCCGATTTCGAGGATAACAGCTGGAGCCGGATCGTCCGCGAGACCCTCGACGAAACGCTCGACGAGGCCAGGGACAGTTTCATCGCCCGCGCCGGTCTCGGCGCGTTGACCGGCAACCGGAGCGAAATCATCTTCCAGGCGGACCTGATCATCGACAAGATCCGCGAAGCCGCCGAGCGCGCGGAGGACAAAGGCGAGGTCATGTCGCGCGCCGATGCGCTTCGCATAGTGTTTGCCGAGCTCGCCAACGAGAACCTCCCGGTTGCGACAGTCCAAGCGCTCGAACGGATGAGGCAGGGCGAGAATGTGGGCGGCGCGGAGTTGGGGATGAGCCTGTTTGCCGATGCGATGGCGATGGCGGATGTGGGCGAAGCGGGACAGAAAATCACGGGCGTTTCGCCGGGAGAGGCTTTCGATTCGGTGTCCAGGAAGGTGCTGCCGACCGATGTCTATCAACGTGGGCGTGCGAATGTCGGTGAAATCCGCGATGGGATTACCGGCTTGGCTGCTAAAGTGCAGGACCTTGAGGCGCGCGGTACCGAGTGGCTGAATCGGAAGACCGGTGGGCAAGGCGAGCACTTCGGCTTCGGAAATCCCGACCGGATGAGTCCGGCCCAGGCGCGCGCCCAGCTCGAAGAAGGCCGCGTCTCTCTCGATACCCAGGCCAAGATCGACGAGGTCCAGTCCACAGGTGTCACCGGGGACATGGACGAGGCCCATGCTTCTGGTCGGCAGCGGGGCGAACAGAAAGTCGACGAGTTCGAACAATCGCTCGCCCGACTGGAGGAGGCGCGCAAAGGCGGCGATGCCGCTGCCATCGCCGAGGCGCAGCAGGATGTCCGAGATAATCTGCTGCGCGTGCAAGGCGACAAGCACGGGATGAATGCGCTCAACGGGCGAAATGTGGATGGCACAGGCCACCGCACGATCGAAAGCTTCAACCGCGAGATGGGCGCGACGCACGGCCAGACGGACGAGGCAGTGCGACAGCGGCTCGCCGAGATGTACGGCGTCCGGCCTGAAGACGTACAGGTGGTGAACATCACCAACGAGGCGGGCGGAGGGCCTCGAGCAGATTGGGAATCGCCAGGTCGACCAGATGCCGGGCTCGCCTCGCGCAAGACACCGCAAGGCACGATCGAAAACGGTCGCGGCGCGCGCTCGGAACCCGGCACGATCGACGGGCCGGAAACAGGCCGACTGCCGGATCCCGAGCCGAGCCCGCCGCGCAGGGATAAGGCCGGCATGGACCGCGACCTGACCATGCGGGTGCGAACCGTGGTCGACGGCAAGGTCGTCTACCGCGACGTCCCCTCGACTGTAACCGGAAGGATATACAACGAGGAATTCTATCGCGCGGCGACCGGGCGCGAACCGCCGCCATTTGATCCGGACAGACATTCCTCGACCGACTTCATTCATACTCATCTCGATGAAGACGGCTTCCTCGCCGATCCGGCGGCGATAGACGATCCCCAAACCCTTGCGAGACGATCAGACCAGGCGACAACCGACCGAACCCATGCGGAAGCCTACGGAACCGGTCAGGGCGATCTCGATACTGCGACTAAGGACAGTTACCGTCATCGCGATCTTAGCGATGCCGCGGGCACCGCCAAGACGATTGAGTTCAAGGTCGATCACTGGATGCAGGATGCCGATCGTCTGCGCGAGATGGCAGCCAAGCCGGAGAACGCGGCCATCCGCGGCCAGTTGCTCGAACAGGCGAGCGCCCACATGGAGGAAGCCCAGCGCCAGCTGGTCAAGCAGTATGGCAACATGGTCGTCACTCGGACGGAGGCGATGCGAATGTTCGGCAACGCACCAGGAGCCCGCATTCCCTCCGGTATGGCCGACAAGGTCAACGTGCTCAGACAGGTACAGCAGGGCAGGATCACGCCCGCGCAGGGCGAGGAGGCGCTCAAACGGATGGGCTCCAGTACGCAACAGCTCGCCCGTCAAATGAGCGCCTATGTCGAAGGCCTTCAAACTCTGCGCGCACCGGGCGGATACAGGCCGAAGACCGGTGGCTCCCCGTTTCCGGTTCAGGGCTGGCAAGACGAATTTCGCGAGGAGAAAAAATGAGCGAGGAGAGCCGCCGTTTCATCTTGCGGCCGAGCGATGTGTCCGCTTGCTTCGCCGCTATCGGCAGGAGCCCGCCACTCCTCACTCTCTTTTCTGACCTCCCTCCGGCCCCTTTGGAGCCACCTGCATTCGTACTTGATGCTGCGGGGGACCTGCTTCTGCCAGTCAAACTGATTTTCGAAGTCTTATCCGAGGCGAACATGATGTTTCGGCTGGATAATATCACGTCGCATTCGAGTCTCGCCGCCCAGTCAGCTTTTCTGGCCGAGACACCGGAAGGCCCGTATGTTGCAGTTTCAAAAAACGAACTCGCGTGGGACCTTGCCTTGCTAGGCAAGCGCGATGCGCTCCTGGCCGCGCTCAACGAAACGCTCGGACTCGCGCAGTACAAGACAACGGGCGATCGGTTCGCGGTCGATCTTTCGCTGGAGGCGCTTGCTGTAATTGCTGCGATGGCCGATATGGTGACGCACGAGCAAGCGCGCGCTGTGCTCGAGCGAAGGCCCGTGAATCCCGGCGTAATATCGGAGCCCGTATCGGTGGAACGGCTCGCTCAGGCGATCCGTACGGAGCGCGACCACCCGGATGTTCGCTCCGCGATAACCCGGATCAATCTGCTCACTGGTGGCATGATCAATCATGAGAATGCGAGCGATCTTGTGCGTCAAGGCCTGCTGTTCCTTCGCCAAGAAGGTCTCGTCGATGAATACGACGCGCCCGATCCGTCAGTTCTTGGCCTCGTCGCGCTTTTCCAGCAATCGTCGGCGCAGAGCGGGCTCACCTATATCGCCAAGATTGGAGACAAAGTCGTCATCGATGCACAGATAATCTTCCATCTCGGGGATTATAGCTTGCTGGGCCTTTGGCAATTCGACGCAGACGGGCGCCCGAAATATATTCGGTTGGCGTCGATAGACGGCGCCGGCATACTGGACTCAATCGATACAGTGATCGCAGGCCTGGTAAAAACTGGCAGCGATGATCCCTCGAAAGCAGGCTTCTGCCCTGATTGCGGTACCAAGCACGCTAAAGACCAGAGGTTCTGTCGGGCCTGCGGAAGGGATTTGACCTAAGATCTCTTGAACCATCCCCGCTACCGGCATCTGCGTCGTTTCCTTTGACCGCATTTGTCAGCTCATTGGGTGGAAAGCGGACTTTGGGCACTAACATCAGAGCTACATAGCTCTAATCTCAGTCAAGCGAGGGGGTTTCGTCGAGAAAGACAAATTGAAACAACATCTAACCGATGCGCATCTATCAGCGCGGGCAATCGATTCGATCCCACAACTAACCCAGTCGGATAAGATCGCTATTGGGATCATATCGGGACAATTTTTCGATGCGCTTCTTCAACACGAAGCGTGTCAATAAAGCTTTCAAAGCTTGATAGTAACTCACGTCTGAATCGATCACTGACTGAGCTAACCAATCCTTGGCATACAAATGACCAGCGTCAGCAGCAAGCTCCAGATATGACGTTGCAAGGTTCAGATCTTTCTCGGTGAAAGTTCCCCGCATATAGCTTACCCCCAATACGAAAGCAGCTGGAGCGTATTTCACCTCACAGAGGGCCACATATATGCTCTTCGCTTGCTTGTTGGCCTTCTGGGTTTCGAGATGACGGGCAAGGCGAAATGATGCTTCTACAGAACCGAGTTTCGAAGCTTTTTTGAGCAGTCTTTCACCAGACTTTTCGTCTTTCTCCAGTCCGTCACGCCCCATTAGATACGCATCGCCCAAGATCATATTGGCCATTGGCGAACCTCGTTCCGCTACCGCAGCTAATGTCTCGTAAGCCTTCGAGGGGTCATTATTCCGAAGAGTAAGTGCCTCCTTTACAGTCGCAGAGAATGGGTCGGCGTGGATCTCCGACTCGTAATTATTCACTTCGAAGTTGCTCCAAAAAACAAGAGGGTCGGCTTTTCCTGAGATCCCGTTCGAACGCATGGGATCGACAAGTGAGGGTCTGAAGACGAAAGCTCCGTGCAGCGTGCGATCACGGCTGCTTCGTCAGCTGCTCCAAGTGACAACAAGAAGAGATTTTCTTGCATGACTCGTATCCTGTCAGCCTTCGCTAACGTCCGCAATTGAGTCGTAAGCGGTCGGTCCGATTTTCGGTTCGAAGACACTAAAAGCAGTCATTCTGCTTCCGTCCCGGTTGCGGAAGTCAGCGTTCGATTTCCACCAACAGCTTCTTGTCTTCGCGCTCGCCGATGCGGAAGCGGGTGCCGGTGAAGCGTTCGATAAGGTCCATCGCGGTCCGCGTGTGCTGACTCAGCTTTACGCTGGTGAAGGCCCCGCCGCGCGCGAGCGCGAAGGGCAGCAGCAGCTGGTCCTGCAGGTACGGCCCGGCAAAGGCGCCGCTCGCAAGGTAGCCGGCCATCCGCTTGGCGGTGGTCTTGCCGATCTTCTCAGCCCGAAGTCCGAGTTTGCCAAAGCCCGACATCACCTCGGTCACGTGCTCGAAGCGCGCGGTGGCGAGAAGTGCGTTGCCAGGGCCCTCGTTGGCGGAAAGCTGGCGCGAGGTGAACGCCTCTTCCGGCCAATCGGCAAGCACCTTGCGCATTGCACCCAGCTCGCGCTCGGCAACGTCGAAGGGGACCCCGGCGATGATCGCCTCGACCTCGCCTGAAAGGTATTCTCCGCGCTCGGTCAGCTCGACCGCGCGCAGAGGCGCGGGCTCGAACTCGACCAAGATCCGCCCCCCGCCGCGCGGGAAGAAGCCGTGGCGCTCGAGCTTCGCCGAGACGCGCGGACCCATCTTCTCGATCACTGGGAGGAGCGTGTGCGCGAGGAATTCGAACGGCGGCGCGGCCATTGCGTGCGTTCCGCCCTCGATCACGACTCGCGAAGGCGCAGCTGAAAGCATCAGCGGAACGAGCACCGCCTGCAGCACGAGACAGGTGCTGCCTGCCGTGCCCACGGCGAAGTGGTACTCGCCCGGGGCGATCGAACCGGGACGGAAGGTGAGCGCGTCCGAGCCGACGGAAAGCCCGCTGACCTCGGCATTGCCGATCGCGCTCGCTGCCTCCAGCGCTGTAAGGTGCTGGCGCATCAGGCCGGGCTTCGCCCGCCCTCCGCGAATGTTTTCGATGGAGAATGGCTCCCCCGTAATCAGTGAGAGCGCCGCCGCATAACGCAGCACCTGCCCCCCGCCTTCCCCCTCGGAGCCGTCGATTGTAATCATTGTCTTTCAACCAATTCAAGAAAGAGACATTCCGCCTCTTGTTCAAATCCTTCGGCATCGGTCCGCTCTGGGACGTCGCCTGCCAATTCAAGCTCTTGCATGACGAGCCGTTCAATCTCGGGCATGCGCACGGCGTTTCCCGCCTCGTTCGTTTCGGACTTCAGCGCGATCAGGTCATTGACCTGGCCCACCAACGCATCGTCGATTCCGGCCGCCATCATCAGGTCCTGCATATCCATCGGCGGACGGCATTTGGGATCGGACCGCAAGGCGCGGATCGAAAGCGCCGGTCTCAAGGCGTAGAAATATCGCTTCACCGGAATCTGGTCGCCATTCTCGAACCACCGGCTGACCGCGCCCTTGCCAAGGCTGCCATAGTGCTTTGCAAACCCCCGAGGGTTGAAGTGACGATCGGCCAGACTTGCGACCTCGTCCATGACGGGATCGTGTTCGATGTAGCGGATCGGACTCTCCAGCCACTCGGAGACGACCGCATTGTGCTTGAGCATGAGGCCCAGCGTCTTGCGGATATCCCAGCCGTTGAGGTCGATCTCGTCGACGATCGGGCGTTCGATCACATCACGCGGAGTCTTCAGCGCGAGATAATCGCGCCGCTGGCGCGCGTAGATAAAGCGCACGTCGTAATCGCTGTCGGGCGAAGGAAAGCCCCATGCCCGCGAACCGGATTCGACCGCGAGCAACAGGCGCACGCCCTCCTCTTCGGCTAGGGTCGACAGACGGCGATCAATTTCACTGCGAATGGCAGGTTTGATGGGTAGTGTCTCGGACATCTTGCTTGCTTCGATTTCGTGTGAGGTGAGGCAGGTGATGCCAGCGAAAGGTTACCCCTTCACGCACACCACCTGCTTCAGTGTATGGACGATCTCGACGAGGTCGGACTGCGCCGACATCACCGCCTCGATCGGCTTGTAGGCTTTGGGCGTTTCATCGATCACGCCCTCGTCCTTCCGGCATTCGACACCGGCGGTATCGGCGATGTGCTCATCGAGCGACACCAGCTTCTTCGCCTGCGTCCGGCTCATCACCCGGCCCGCGCCGTGCGAGCAGCTTTCAAAGCTCTCCGCGTTGCCGAGGCCGCGCACGATGAAGCTCTTCGCTCCCATCGAGCCCGGGATGATGCCGAACGTGCCCTTTGCTGCCCGCACTGCGCCCTTCCGGGTGACCAGCACGTTCTCGCCGAAGTGGTTTTCCCGCGTCACGTAGTTGTGATGGCAGTTCACCGCTTCGCATGTCGCGTCGAAGGGCTTGGCGATCTGGGTCCGCAGCGCATCGAGCGCATGGGTCATCATCACCCGCCGGTTGAGCGCAGCAAAATCCTGCGCCCACTCGACCGCCTCGACATAATCGTCGAAATGCTCGGTCCCTTCCGGGAAGTAGGCGAGATCCTCGTCAGGCAGGTTGATGTGCCACTTGCGCATGTCCTGCTTGGCGAGTTCGATGAAGAACCGTCCGATCGCGTTGCCGACGCCCCGCGAACCCGAATGGAGCATCACCCACACCCGCTGGTCCTGGTCGAGGCACAGCTCGAGGAAGTGGTTGCCCGTGCCGAGCGTGCCGAGATGCACGACGGTGTTCGAGTTCTTGAGCTTCGGATACTTGGCGACGATGTTGCCGAACCGAACCGCGAGGGCGGCCCAGGCGTCGACAACGCCCTGAGGCGGATCGCCCCACGAGCCCTTGTCCCGCCGCCGACCCGACGACCGGCCATGCGGCACCGCGCTTTCGAAGGCGGACCGGATACCGGCGAGGTTATCGGGCAGGTCGCTCGCGACGAGCGAGGTCCGCGCCGCCATCATGCCGCAGCCGATATCGACGCCGACCGCCGCCGGGATCACCGCGCCCTTGGTCGGGATCACCGAACCAACGGTCGCGCCGATCCCGACATGGACGTCGGGCATTGCGGCCACGTGCTTGAAGATGAACGGCATCTGCGCCGCCTTTGCGAGCTGCGCCTTGGCCTTGTCATCGACCGGAACGCCGCGCGTCCAGGACTTGATCGGAGCGCCGCCTTCCACCTGTGTAAATTCGTAATTCGTCTCGGTCATGGCGACCTCCTTTCTTGCATTTTTGGTGCTGGCGACAAGGGTTTGGCGAGACGATTTATCCTGAGCTACTCCGGTTTCCCGGGGGTGGGCTCGAACCACCGACCTCCTGCTGATGCAGGCGCTCTTACCCATGTAGTCCCGCCAGCATTCGCCAGCATTGATTGTATTCTTGCGCTACCGCTTCGCTGCTTGAGCGCCAGTGCCGGCGGCGAGGATTGGTGAGACGTCCTGAGTTTCCTCAGGGGTGGATTCGAACCACCCTTATCCAATGTAGTCCCACCGGTATCCGCCAGCGTTGTTCGTTGCGTTTGCCAAGCCGCCCGCTCCCTCCACCCTTTCGCCCGGATCGTAACCCGGTGTGATAATCCGGGTGGAAAGGTGGAGGGCGCGGGTGGCCCCGGCCACAAAAGTCAGGTCCACGGCGACAAGTTTGGTGCAAAAGACGTTTCCCGCTTTTCCATTTAAGCTACAGCCCCGCATTCTGATGGAGCTGACGGGGATCGAACCCGCATCTGGCGTTTCTGAACGATGTAGTCCTTCGCGGCATTCGCCGTGGATTTGAAAAAACAGTCGCGGCGACAAGAAATGTCAGAGACGTCGGCCCTTAAGCTACTTCCACATGCGGGATTTGAACCCGATCTCTCCGGACCGCTCGCGCGACGCCGGAGCGCTTTTCCCGACGGGGCCTTCTTCGTGGTGGATGTAGTCCCAAACTGCATTCGCCACGCCTGTTTTCCAAAAGAGTTTCTTTTCGTTCGAAGGTCACGGCGACCAGCGTTTGGACAAGACGACCCCCTCGGGGGCTTCCGCTCTACCCACTGAGCTACTGCCGGTTACCCGGCAGGCAGGATTTGAACCTGCGACAAGATGTAGTCCCGCCCGGCATTCGCCGTGACCTTCATTCTTCCTTTTTACGCTACCGCTTCGCTGCTTGAGCGCGTTTACAGTTCAACTTCGTCGACGATCTCGACCCAGTCGCGTGCCTCGCCATTCGCGAAGCGTGCCATCGCGCCGAAGACCGCGTCGGTGAAACCACCGACATTCATGATGTCCTTGCGGTCCTTCGCTTGCGTCGAACCGTAAGGTTGGATGTCGATGCAGATCAGCTTCGCACCCGGGTTGCGGGCCTTCAGCTTCTTCCACTCGGTCATCACCTGCGTCGGGCCGTAATAGTTGCTATCGATCCAGGACTGGTTGTCCGAAACGATCACAACGCAATCGACCACGGCACGCTCGCGGTTGAGCTTGGCCAGCGGCGCCGAGACATTCGTCCCGCCACCCCAGATCCCTGCGAGCTTCTCGGCATTCACCGCGAGCCGGGCATAGGGATCGAGCTTCACATCAACCACGCGCTCCGCGAACGGAAACACGCGCGCCTGCCGGTTGGTGCGCAGCACTGCTGCTGCGACCAGAGCCGCCACGTCGATACAGCGTACGACCGAAGTCGCACCCGTGCGCATGCCCGTCGCCGGGGACTGCATCGAACCCGAAACGTCGGGGCAGACGACGACATTGCCTTTCAGCTTCGGCACTTTCGAAACCGAGGCCTCGAGCGCCTTTTCGAGCGCGGCCTGCACCTCCAGCGGAACGCCGTCGCCGACCTGCGTCAGCGCCGTCATCAGCTGGTAGGGCGCGGGCTTCACGCGTGCCATCGCCTGCACATCGCCGAGCCGGTCTGCGACCGTCTTGGTGACACCCTTCATGCGAAACGCACCGC
The DNA here is from genome assembly GCF_045363165.1 of Erythrobacter sp. GH1-10. Taxonomy (NCBI): domain Bacteria; kingdom Pseudomonadati; phylum Pseudomonadota; class Alphaproteobacteria; order Sphingomonadales; family Erythrobacteraceae; genus Erythrobacter; species Erythrobacter sp. GH1-10. The sequence goes on from NZ_JBJFLP010000001.1 coordinate 2,729,931, forward strand.
TGCGTGCGAGCGTGTTGAGGTTCATGCGCAGCGCCTGCCAGCCGATACGGCCAGCGAGCACACCCCACTGCTTCGCGGTCAGATCGAACGACGTAAGCCATTCGAACGGAACCTCGGGCAGCGGACGCGACTTGTCCTTCTTCCACGCTTCGAACGCTGCGATCTCTGCCGGCAGCGCTTCGACATCGTACGGCTTGCCGATCAGCCAGCCATAGAATGCCCTGCGCGTCGGATCCTTCGGAGCCGGGTGGACCATCTTCACGATGTCCGCCAGGCTCGGGTCCTTACCCGTAGCCGCCTGCATCAGCTGGCGGTACGAAGCCTGCTCCAGCCATTCGCGCACCAGCCGCTTCGGACGCGAGCCGAGCGAGGTCCGCCCGGTCTGGCCCGACCGCATGATCTGCACAAAGTTGCGCAGCATCCGCCCGTTATCGATCACGCGCTTGAACACCGGGACCGAAAGGTCCGGGTCAGCGGTCGTCAGCCAAGCTGCAAGCAGCGCCGGCATGTCCTTCATCGCGCCCGACCGGCGGGCATAGATTGCGCACTTCGCGACCCATTCGGCATCGACCTTGTTCGCGGCATCGAGCACGTCGGCAAGCTGCGCCTGCGCTCCCGAATAGAAGCCATCGCCAAGCGTGCCGGTTGCGGCAAGCTGTGCGAGCTTGGCTTCGGGGCCATAGGCATAGGCGATCCCGCCCGCCTGGTTGACCGTATCGGTGCGCGGCATGATCTTCGCCATCGCGCTGGAAAACAGGTTCTTGTTGGCCATAGTCCAACTCCACTTCGAATTTCTCTGGCCGGGCCTTTGGGCGGCCGGCCCATTCCGACCGCCCTTTTCCCGGCTTTGTCGTCAGGAGTTCGACGATCCTGACGCCCAATACACAGCACGGGGCGTGCCAAACTCGCCTCGGATCAGGGTAGACCGACTCAACCCTCTGATATTATGAATATTTTAACGGATCTGAGTGCACTCGCGTTGTCGGGCCGAAAACGCCAGCATCAATCCTCTTGTATAATATATTATCCAGATTTATACGATCTGTATGAAACCCGTCACCGTCATCGGATTTCTCGGCTCCACGCTCGATGCCGCCAAGTTCGGGCCGAGCCGCTGGAACAAGTGGCGGCCCACGGTCAGCATCTGCATGCAGGAGGACCTGCGCGTCGATCGCTTCGTCCTGATCCACGGCCAGCAGCACCAACGCCTCGCCGATTTCGTCATGCAGGATATCCGCGACGTCTCGCCCGAAACCGAGGTCTCGCCGCAGATCCTTGATTTCGACGATCCTTGGGACTTCGAGGAGGTCTACACCAAGCTCCTCGATTTCGCGCGCGACTTCCCCTTCGATCCCGACACGCACGACTACCTGATCCACATCACCACCGGCACGCACGTCGCGCAGATCTGCCTGTTCCTGCTGACCGAGGCACGCTTCCTGCCGGGCAAGCTGCTACAAACCCAGCCGCGCCGCGGGCAGCCGCAACCGATAGGAACGTGGAACTCGATCGATCTCGACCTGTCGCGCTACGATTCCATCGCCACCCGCTTCGCCGAGGCGAGCGCGGAGAGCACGAGTTTCCTCAAGAGCGGGATCGAGACCCGCAACGCCGCCTTCAACCGGATGATCGAGGAGATCGAGCAGGTCGCAATCCGCAGCCGCGCGCCGATCCTCCTCATGGGTCCGACCGGCGCGGGCAAGAGCCAGCTTGCGCGCAAGATCTACGAGCTGAAGAAACTGCGCCACCAAGTCAAAGGCCCCTTCGTCGAGGTCAATTGCGCGACGCTGAAAGGCGACAGCGCGATGTCGGCGCTGTTCGGCCACAAGAAGGGCGCCTTCACCGGCGCGGCGCAGGACCGTGCGGGCCTGCTGAAGAGCGCGGACACGGGCGTGCTGTTCCTCGACGAGATCGGCGAGCTCGGCCTCGACGAACAGGCGATGATCCTGCGCGCGATCGAGGAAGGGCGCTTCCTGCCTGTCGGCGCAGACAGCGAAGCGGTAAGCGACTTCCAGCTGATCGCCGGGACCAATCGCGACCTCGTCGGTGAAGTCGCGAACGGCACCTTTCGCGAGGACCTGTTCGCGCGCCTCAACCTGTGGACCTTCGCGCTGCCCGGCCTCGCCGACCGCCGCGAGGATATCGCCCCCAACCTCGACTACGAACTCGAACGCTTTGCCGAACGCGAGGGCGCGCAGGTGACATTCAACAAGGAGGCGCGCGAGGCCTATCTCGACTTCGCCGAGGGGCCGACCGCCGCCTGGCAGGGCAATTTCCGCGACCTTGCCGCGAGCGTCACGCGCATGGCGACCCTGTGCCCGAGCGGCCGGATCGACCGGCAGGCGGTCGAGGCCGAACTCACCCGGCTGAAGAGCCTTTGGTCGGGTGCGCCATCGCATGCGGGACGCCGCGAGGCTTTGCTCGAGGACCTGCTCGGCAGCGAACGGCTGGACGCAATCGACCCGTTCGACCGAGTTCAGCTCGAATTCGTGGTCGCAACCTGCCGCAAGAGCCGCAGCCTGTCGGAGGCAGGGCGCGTCCTGTTCGAGAAGTCGCGCCAGCAACGCAAGTCGACCAACGATGCCGATCGCCTGCGTAAATACCTCGCGCGGTTCGACGTCTGCTGGGCCGACACACAGGCCTGATCCTCTCGCGATCTCGCTCGCGCAGCCGGAGAAATCGCAGGCGCGCCAGTCATTTGGCGATTGCAAAAAGGCCTTGGCGCGCGCAATGCTGCGAGCGGGGTCATGGACATTCTCATCCTCTTGCTGCTTGGCGGTGCCGTCGCGTTTTCGTGGCACCGGATCGACAAGCTCGAACGCCGCGTCGCGGACCTTACCGGCCTGCTCGACGACCTGCGCGACACCTACTTCCTCAACCCGCCCGCCGCCCCGGTGAGCGCGGCAGAAGCGGAGCCCGCCCTTCCCCCGGAACCCGGCAGCGACGAACCAGAGACTGCGCCCGCCGAGGAACTCTCGCCGGAAGAGGAACCGCGCCAACCGCCAGAGCACGAGCCCGAACCTGAGGCCGAACCGGAACCCGAACCGGAGCCGGTCGCCGCCGTGCGCGCCTATGCCGACGAGAGCGCCGCTGAAGACACGCAGACCTACGAGCCAGGCAAGGGCTTCTCTTTCGACTTCGAGGACATCTTCGGTCGCCGCCTGCCGATCTGGGGCGGCGGTTTCGCGCTCGCGATCGCGGGCATCTTCCTCGTCCGTTTCTCGATCGAAGCGGGCCTCCTCACCCCGATGGTGCGGGTCGGGCTCAGCTTCCTGTTCGGACTCGCCCTGTTGGCGGGCGCGGAAGGCGCCTTCCGCTTCGAGGAGCGCCTGCACGATCCGCGCGTGCGCCAATCGCTCGCGGGCGCGGGGCTCGCGACGCTCTATGGTGCGTTCTATCTCGCCGGCACCGCCTATGGCCTTATCGGCGCCGGGGCTGCGTTCATCGGCCTCGCGGCGGTCACCGCCGCGGCCATCGCGCTCTCCTTCCGCTTCGGCCTGCCGAGCGCGGTGATCGGCCTCGTCGGAGGGTTCGCGGCGCCGCTGCTGGTGGACAGCGACAGCGCCAACGTGCCGCTGCTTTTCTTCTATCTCGCGCTCATCACCGGCGGCCTTGCCTGGACCGGCGAGGCGCAGGGGCGCAGGTGGCTCGGCTATGCCGCGCTCGCCGCCGGCCTCGCCTGGGGCGCGCTGATGATGTTCGCGGGCGTCTCGAGCAGTTCGGACTTCGCAGCGCTCGGCATCTATCTCGTCGTGCTCGGCACCGTGCTGCCCGCATTCCTGCACGCAAAGGGCGGGCCGAGCCTGCCAGAGCTTGCCGCGGGCGCGATCGCGACGCTGCAAATGGCGGTGCTGGTGAGCGATGCCGGCTTCGCGCCGCTCACCTGGGGGCTCTACCTGCTGATCGGCGCGGCACTCTCGGCGCTGGGCTGGCGTTATCCCGCGCTGCGGCTCGGCACGCTGGTCGCCGCCGGTCTCGGCCTGTGGCTGCTCGTCATCTGGCCCGAGCCGGAGGATCAATTCTTCGCGCTCATCGCCGCCGCGCAGGTCGTGATCTTCGCCGGCATTCCCTTCGCCTATCACTGGCTGGGACGCGCACGGCTGCTCGATATCGCGCAACTGAGCGCGGTGAGCCTCGTGATGGGGATCGTGATCTACACCCGCTTCGGAAGCTGGGGCGAGCTCGACAGTGAACCCGTGCTCGCGGCGAGCATGGCGGGCCTCGCGTTGCTGCCGGCCCTCGGCTTCGTGCTGATGTGGCAACGCGGAGAAGAGGGCGAGACGCGCAAGGCGCTGGCCCTGCTTGCGCCCGCCGCGCTCCTGTCGTTCGCGGCGCTCCTGCTGCTCACGCCAGCATGGCTCGCTCCGGTGATGGCAATGCTGGTGAGCGCGCCGCTGATCTGGTGCTATTGGAAACGCGATGCGCTGGCGCTGCATGTAGCCGGCTGGAGCAGCGCCGCGGTGACGGTGATCGCGCTCACCGTGACGCCGGGCTTCGAGAGCGAGGCCTCCCAGCTGGGCATTATGCCGCAAAGCGTCGACATGATGCGGTCGTTGCTGCGCTGGACGGCAACCGCCTTGCCCTTCGCCTGCATGGCGATCATCGGCCGCAACCCAATCGCCCTTGGCTTTGGCGAAGCGATCACGGTGGCACTGTTTTACGGTGTGATCGCTCAGGTGGTGCCAAGCGCGCCGCTCGCCTGGATCGCCGCCCTCGCCGCCATCGGGCTGTTCGTGCTCCAGCGAATGCGTAAGGCGGCATGGGCGACCGCGCTGGCCATTGCCAGCCTGTGGGCCTTTGTCCCGCTAGCGGAGTGGGGTGAAGCGGGCACGTTTGCGATCCTTGGCACGCCGTTCCAAGTGGAATCGGCCATCGGCCCGGCCGATCTCGCCGTGCGCATTCTGCCGCTTGTCGCCACCTTCGCTGTGCTGCTTTGGAAGGGGCGGGACAGGCGCACAGATTTCAAGGCCGCGCTCCTGCTTGCGCTTGGCGTGGTAGCGGGGATCGCACTGCACAGCCTCTACAAGCAGGTCTTTGCGATCACTTCACTGTTGCGCTTTGAGCAATACGGCATGGGCGAGCGCACGATATGGCAGGCCGCCCTGCTGCTCGCCGCCTATGGTGCGCGACAATACATGCCCGATGGGTTCCGCCGCCCGGTCAGCCTCGGCCTCATCGCGATTTCGCTGGCACATTTCGTGTGGTTCACGCTCGTGCTGCACAATCCGCTGCTCACGGTGCAGCATGTCGGGCCTACCCCGATCGCGAACTGGCTGACACTCGCCTACCTGACCGCGATCGGCGGCCTGTGGCTGGCTCTGATACAATGGGAAGACGCCCCCGCCCCCATTCGCATCGGCGTCGATACGGCGACGATGGCGCTGATTGCGCTGCTCGCCTATTCGCTGCTGCGGCAGGTGTTTGCGGGATCGATCCTCACCTCGCGCGCAATCGAGCAGACTGAGAGCCTGCTGATCTCGCTGCTCGGCATCGTTCTTGCACTCGGCTTCCTGTGGTGGGGTTCGTGGCGCGGCGAGCGCAGCTGGCGCATTGGGTCGTTGGTGCTGATGCTGGTCGCGGTGATCAAGGTGTTCCTGATCGATGCTGCCGGGCTCGAGGGTCTGCTGCGGATCGCGAGCTTCATGGCGCTGGGCTTTAGCCTGATCGGGATCGGCTGGGTCTATTCGCGGCAACTGTCTCGGCTTGCTGCATCGGAAACATAAGCGATTGCTCTACCATCGCAGATCGCGATTGGCGGCCTGAACTGCACAACGCCATGAAGTGTCGGATACTGGGTCGTTATCAGCCGGTCTGCTTTTGACAGATCAAGTGGCAAAGCGGCCCGTCAGCTTTCAGGATGACGCGCTAGTTCGCGCCAGGGCTGCTTTTGGGTGGAAAGCGGACGTTATTGAAATCGTCGTCGCTTGAACGCTTTGACATCGGCTGCGTCCAATCGAAACCACTCCCCCTTGGCTCGCCTTTCCGCAAACCGCCGGTGCCAATAGTTTTCGATACCGGGCGGATCATCTGTCCGGATGGTGTGCTCCAAATCAACATTTTCGGGCATCGCAATGCTGATTTGTTTGACGCGACGTTCAATTTCATCGCTGCGGCCAATCTTGTAAAAGTCGCCAGATTTCAGAAGGTAGACAAATCCTTCCTTTGATGAACCAGACGAACGCGGTCCTTGGCTTGGCTTTGGCTCCGGGATCATATCCAATACATCAGCATACTCTGGACGTTTCTGGGCCCAGTCTTTCAGAGCCGCCAGAAGACCCGTCCTGTTGCCGAAGTGGTTCAAGAAGGTCGTATGTGCTGGAAAATCGTCCCGCTCACGGGAATACATCCGAATATCTATCGATGCGGGCACACGGCCGAAATGGCGAACGGCTTCCGCATATTTTCTCAATAGGTCATCTGGACTGAGTTTACCTTGTAGTCGGTTGGCTTTGAAGCCCGCTTCGGCAAGCGCATCTCCCTAGGCTCTCCAATAGACCCCGTGCCAATCAGCCTGTCGTATGCCGGTCTCCTTCTCAAAGAGCTCCCTCCCGGGAGGTCGGCCATGCTTCTCGGCAATGGTCTTGATCTGTAGAACAATTTCCTGACGCTTGGGCACAGCCGAACCTCGTCTTTGATGTCAATAATCGTTCGATAGCACGAAATTGAAATACACTTTTCCAACATTGTTTGCTCATGTCCGCAATTGGGTCGAGAGCGGAAGGTCTGGTTTCGGCTTGTCACGCAGCGAAGCGGCCAGTCGGCTTTTAGGAGGCTCTCCGAGCCTGTCTAAAGACTGCTCATGGGTGAAAATCGGACGAGGATGGTTGCTGATTAGGCGGGTGTTGTCCGGCTACGAACTAAGATATCGGAGCGGACTATCTGCGCTACAGGTTCCATTCGTTTTTGTGTTACAACGAAACCAGTTTACTCACCAATCAAGCGCAATTTCTCAGGTAGTGCTGTCCAGTTCAATCAGCCTTTGCCATATCTCGGCCTGCACCTGCCCAATTTCCTTGCCGCGTTTTCTTATCGCGTAAAGCTCGGTAATCCGCGGTGGAAATCCTTCGACATTAAGCGCCACCAATCTTCCTTGAGAAAGATCGTCCCTGACAAGATGCAGCGGCATTCCGCCCCATCCCTGTACCGAAAGCAGAACTGCTCTCTTGGTACTGAAATCGGATACGGTCCACCCTTGGCCTCCGGGCGTGACATCCCTGCTCTGCTCGAAGTCTCCGCCTACGGTATCGGCGACGACAATCTGCAACTCGTTTTGCATTTCTGCAATCGAGCGCACCCCCTCCATCGAGGCTAAATGGTGTTGCGCACTACAGACCGGTTGGATCGTAATCTTCCCTAGCGGTGTCGCATCTACTTCGTCGATCGGCACACCAGCCAGTGACGCAATGATCAGGTCAGCCTCATTGTTCATCAATCTCGAGAGCGGGCCACCCATCATATCAGAATAGACCCGAATGTGCGTCGCGGGGAAGAGTTCTCCAACGGTTTTCAAAGGCTCCAGCAGAAGATCGATGGGCATAGTGGCGGTGACAGAAATGCTCACCCTGGCTTCTTGCTCACCTCTCAAACCAGACGCTGTCGCTTGGAGGCTGCGCACGTGATGGAGAACACGCGTCGCTTGAGTGTACACGGCCCTGCCTCTCTCGGTGAGGACAGGGCGATATGCCTCACGGGAAAAAATTTCGAAGCCCAGTTCATCTTCGAGCTTTCGGACCTGATGGCTTACGGCCGACTGCGCCTTGTTCAGTCTGTCAGCCGCTGCACGGAAGGTTCCCGTCGCAACTACGGCTTCAACAGCGATGATTTGATCGAGGGTCATAGCGCTTAAACGATCATAAATTCAGATCATGAGTGGGAAAAATCAATATTATCTAAAGATCATGTTTCCGCATACCTAATGGCTCACGCAAAGCCAACAAAGGAAATGCAATGAAACTGTATTACATCCCAGGTGCCTGCTCAGCAGCCAGTCACATTATGCTGCGCGAGACGGGACAGGACTTTGAGCTTGAGCCGGTATCACCGGAAACCGGGAGAACCGGTACCGGCAAGAACTTTCGCGATATCAACCCAAAGGGTCATGTTCCCGCGCTCGAGCTTGAGAGCGGCGACATCTTTACTGAGGGCGCAGCCGTGCTCCAATTCATCGCAGACTCCGCTGCGGATAAGGCGTTTTCGCCGAAGCCGGGATCGGTCGAGCGAACGCGGCTTCAGGAACACCTCAACTACACCTCTTCCGAGCTGCACAAGGCGTTCACACCTCTCTTCAAGGGAGCTGAGGGTGAAGCCGCCGAGCAGGCCAAAGCCAATATCAAAGAAAGGTTCTCGTACATCGAAGGCCTACTCAGCGATGGGCGAGAGTTTCTTGTAGGCGACACCTTTTCGGCGGCGGACGCCTATCTCTTTGTGGTCGCAAACTGGGCGAACGTCCAGGACATCGACCTCACTGCTTGGCCAAAACTCTCAGCCTTAATTGACAGGGTTTTGAGCCGACCAAGCGTCCAGATGGCCCTCAAAGCCGAAGGTCTGATCTAATGTCTGCTCTCGTAAAAGATCGGGTCGAAGATGAAGTCTTGGATGTAATGAGCCGTTACTTCGTTGGATTGCGGCGCGCAGATCCGGAAATCCTGCGATCCGTGTTTCATGACGAGCTCAATTACGTGAACGCTACGAAAGGCGCCTTCGTGTCAAAAGGGCTTGGAGAATATCTCTGGGACGTGGCCCAACGACAACCCGAGGACCAACGCGGTAGCTCGGTCAATCCCAAGATCAAGGCAATTAGCCACGTGAACGACAGGATCATCGTCATCCTGGCCTCCATGAGGCTGATGGGGCGCATCTATCGAGACGCGCTCACACTCATCCTGGATGGTGGGCAGTGGAAGATAATCTCAAAGGTATTCACTCACTCCTCAGAAAGAAAAGTCTGATGCCATACGTCAATATAAAAGTGACGAAGGAAGGCGGACCTAACGGCGATGGTCCGACCTGCGACGAGAAGCTCGAACTGATCGCGGGTGTCACAACTCTCCTCCACGATGTTCTCGGGAAAAACCCGTCGACAACATTTGTTGTCATCGACGAGGTCCCTCTCTCCTCCTGGGGCATCGGTGGACGCTCTGTTCAGAAGATCAGAGCGAAAAAGTAGCCGGTAGCCATCTATCCCCAACCCCCGAACGCTACTCGGCTGCATCCTCCCCCTCGTATTGCAACACGAGGGGGAGGAAACCCTTCAAAAGGCTGACTGCCCATGCCCTCTATGGCCCACACAATCTACGCCGCCCTGTTTCTTGCAGGGTTCGGAATTCCCATAATGGCCGCGTTGAACGCTTCCCTGGGAACAAGGCTCGACAGCCCACTAGCTGCGGTTTTGGTACTATCGGTAGTCGCAGCGCTTTGCAGCCTTACTTTGCTGACCATTACCGGGCACCCGAATTGGGGGCAGTTGCGATCGGTACACCCGGCGCAGCTGATGGCAGGGACAATTTTCGTCTTCTATCTAGGCACGATTACCTTCGGTGCGCCCCGGATTGGTCTGGGCAATGCGGTCATTTTGATCCTGTTCGGCCAAATCGTTTGCTCGACCGCAATTGATCACTTCGCATTCCTAGGAGCGATCAAACATCCGATCTCCCCGCAAAGAATTATTGGCGTGCTCATGCTCGGAATGGGCGTGGCGCTGGCGCGGAGCTAGCCGAGCAAGGATCTTCGTGCCCCCTCTTTACGGAGAACCAATATGAATCTGATTAAAATGACAGGCCTTGAATTGATGCAGATGGGGGCGAATCTGCCCGGCAATATGGGTGATCGAGGTATCGCCAGCGTTATACCGATGAAGATCACCGAAGCCGAACAAGGACGTGTGTCGTTCACAGCGAGGGCGGACGAGAGGCACACCAATCCTATGGGCGCCATTCATGGTGGTTTTGCTGCGACAGTGCTCGATGCGGCGACCGGCTGCGCCGTCCATACCCTGCTTCCAGCGGGGATCGGCTTTGGCACGGTGGACCTCAACGTGAAGATGGTTCGGCCCGTCCCGATCAATGAAGAACTCTTCGCTGTTGGTGAGGTGATCGATCGCACCCGAACTTCCGCAATCTCCCAAGCCATGCTGAAGGATGGTGACGGCAAGATCTATGCACACGCGACAGCTACGTGCCGGATACTGGGCCGAGCTTGATCCCTGGTCTGGCCATGGTTTTGTGCCCGTCTCAAACTTAGAAGGATCAAGTCGGGAACGCACCCCATGATTGGCCATTGAAACCCGGTGCGTTTAGCCACACCAAGCGGGTCACACTGACTGACCGTCGGTGGCACATATTTGGCTTCGCAAAAGCGTCCTCAATTGGGTCGGTTTCAGCCTGCAACGCAGCAAAGCGGCCAGTCAGCTTTCAGGATGAGCTCCGAGCCTACAAAGTCAGTTCATGGGTCGGAAGCGGAAAGTCCGCTTTTCGTCCAGCCGTAGGTTAAGCCGACGCTCAGTTAGCCTCAACGCGTCCTAGAGCGCCAACGAAGCAAGCGCTTCCTCGGCATCATCGCGCACTAGGTGGCCGTAGTGCTTTTCGATCATCGCTACGCTCGTGCCCGATAGTTGCGCGACGGTCAGGATCGGCAAGCGTGAGCGGATCAGGTCCGTAATGACGCTATGTCGAAGCGTGTAGGCCGAAGCGGCAGCGGGCAATCCAGCCCCCTTAACCGCTTCCTTGATCGGGTATTTCCAAGCGTCCTTGTGCCATGCCTCACCGCAAGAGCGGGCGAAGATCGGCGCGGCTGGCAGTTTGGACTTCACCTGGGCAGCAAAGAAATCCGCAATCACTGGCGGCAAGGAAATCTGGCGCGGATTGCCGTTCTTGTCCTTGCCAATCGTGAGCGAGCGGGTGCGCTTGTCGAAGTCGCGCACGGTCAGACCTGCGAGCGCGCCGGGGCGAAGCGGCAAGAGGCAAAGCGCCTTCACGAAAGCCCGCGCCTCCTCGCCGGTCGCATCGATCAGCTTCCGGCGCTCATCCCGGTCGAGATACAGCTCGCGGCGCTTATCAGCTCCCTTGAAAGGGCGAAGCGCCTCTTGCCATGCCGCATCAGTATTTGGCGCAACGGGCTTTAGGACCATGCCTAATGCGGCGCGCAAGGGCACCATGTCGCGATTGACTGTCGATTTGGCGCGCTCTTTCCAGCGCTTTTCGCACTTCTTGCTGCGCGTGAGCAAGGCCGGTGCCTCTTCCAGCCGCTTGCGCCATGTCTTCAGATGATGGCGCCTCAGCTTGTCTAGCTTCACCTTGGCGAGTGGATCGGAATAGACGTGGCGGCGAAAGACGCCTTCGGCAATCGATCCGGGCTTTTGCTCGAGATAGGCTTCGCAGGCATCCCTGACCGTCACCATGTTGCGGGCACGCTCGCCCCCGCTTTCGACCGTCTCGGCCCAGCTTTCGGCATCGGCCTTAGCCTGCTTGAAGACATCATGACCGGTGAGGGTGCAATAGTCGCCCAGCCGCTTGCGAGAATTTCGATTGGCTTCGGAGTCATAGAAGCGCGCAAACCATGTGCCGCCCGCCTTCTTCTTCGAAGGCCGATAACCGAGATAGACCCCTTGGCGAAGCCGCTGCCAATGGGGTTCATCCCCCGCCTTTGGCTTCAGCTTCTCGCGCTCTCCAATGCGGCTAAGATCGGGCATTTTCGCGGCACTCCAAAATCCATGAAAAAAACATGAAAAACATAGGCGGACACGTCCGAACGCCTGTGACTGTTTTTATTGGATTTTATTGTCCGCGTGAAGGCGCGAACGCCCGTTTTCCCACCTTTCACACGGGTGGGGTCGCAAGTTCAATCCTTGCCGCGCCCACCATTCCTGTTCGAGGCCGAATGATCGATCCGGTGCAGACCGGGATCAGTTCGCCCCCGCCGTCCTCGCAGCCATGGCTTTCAAGGCGACCGAAGCCCTCCAGTAGGCGAAGATCGCGAGCGGGGTGAGCGAGGCGATGACCAGCAGCGAATAGCGCAGCGATTCCTCGCCATACCGCTCGACGAACAGGTCGGAAATCACTCCCACCATCGTCGGCCCTGCGCCCAGTCCGATCAGGTTGATGACGAGCAGCGTGATCGCCGCCCAGACCGCACGCATCTTGAGCGGCGCAAGCGTCTGGATCAAAGCGAAGGTCGGGCCGAGGTAGCAGGACTGGAACAGCAGCGCGAGGAAGTACACCCCGACCGCCCAGAACGCATCCTCGGCGAGGTAGAACCAAATCAGGAACGGCAGCGCGATGGTCTTGAGCACCGCAATCATCAGAGGTTGCGCGTGCAGGCCGAAGCGATCCGAGAGGCGGTTCGCCAGCCACCCGCTGCCCAGTCCGCTGGCAATCCCCGCAAGCGCGAGCAGCGGGGCAACGATATTGCCGATCTGCAGCGTATTCAGCTCGAAAGACCGGATCAGGTAGGCAGGCGTCCAGCCGGTCAGCGCATAGCCGATCATCGACGTCAGCGTGACGCCCGCGACCAGCCAGACCGCAGCGCGATTGGCGAAGATGGTGCGAAAGCCGTCCCTGATCGACGGCATTTCGGTCGCCTCGACCGCGCCAGGCTCGGCTTTCCGCATCGGCTCGGTCGCGAACACCTTGACGATGATCGCGAGTACCACACCGGGCAGCCCGATGGCGATGAAAGCGACCCGCCAGTCGAAGAAGTAGGTCAGATTGCCGCCGAACATCTGTCCGGCCGCCGCGCCGAGCGTGACCCCGAGCGAATAGATCGACAGCGCCAGCGCGCGTTTGTTGGCCGGAAACATGTCGGCGATGATCGAGTGGCTGGGCGGACTCGATCCTGCCTCTCCGATACCGACGCCGATCCGGGCAAGCAGCAGCTGGGTAAAATTCTGCGCGAGCCCGCAGACGGCGGTCATGGCGCTCCACAGGGCCAGCGCGATGGAGATGATGTTCACCCGGTTCATCCGGTCGGCGAGCGCGGCGACCGGTATGCCAAGCGTCGCATAGAACAGCGCGAAGGCGAAGCCCGACAGCAGCCCCAGTTGCGTGTCGTTGAGCAGCAGGTCGGCTTTGATATCCTCGAGCAGGATCGCGAGGATCTGCCGGTCCATATAGCTGAAGAAATAGGTGACCGTTAGCAGCGCCAGAGTGACGTTGCGGGCTCTCGCGCTCACGTCCTGGTGGCCGGTCGGACTTCCCGCAACGGGTGCGGCAGGTGCGGTGCTCATCGGGCTGGGAAGCTCTTGTCGGAGTAAAGAAAAAGGGCCGGAGCATCACGCCCCGGCCCCTTGTGATCCGCAATCAGAAGCGGGTTCGCAGCGACAACCGGTAATTCCGGCCGATCGCATTCCCGATGAACGGGTTGAAGCCGAGCGGCAATTGCGCCTGTGCCGGCTCCTCGTTGGTGAAGTTCTCGATGGAGCCTTGCAACTGCACATCCACTCCGGCCAGCTCGAGATCGAGCGTCACGGCTATGTCGTGCTGGGTGTAGGACCCGCTGACGACACCGTAATCGGTCGGCCCCTGCGAGGTCTGGAAGCACGGATCGACGTTGAGGCAACGATCGTCGAGCACGCCATCGATATAGGTCACCGTGTAGCGCACATTGACCGGCTCGAAATTGACGTTGGCGTAACCGTTGGCGCGCCATTCCGGTAGCGTGTTGGGATCGCGGAAGTAGTTTCCGAGCCCCACAGCGTCATAGGCCGGAAGGACCACGACGCCTTGCACCTCGAAATCGTCGAAAGCGTATTCGAGATTGTAGACCGCGTTGCCACCGAAAGAGAACATCAGGCTTTCGCCGATCGGAATGTCGACGTTGACTGCGAAATCAATGCCGGAGATGTCGACATCGGGGCCATTGACGAAATCGGTCCGCACGCGGCTGATATCGAGACCGGTGGTGGTGCCCTGAATACACTGGTTACCGCTGAAGGTTATGAGGCCGACAAGCGGGCTCGAACAGTCGACCGGCGCGGTGCCGGTGGTCTGGCCGTTGGCAACCAGGCTGGCAATCGCATCGCCCGGCGTCGTGGTGATCCGGTCTTCGAGATTGATCGCCCAGTAATCGACCGAGAAGGTCAGGTTCGCCCCGCCGAGATCACCATTGAAGATCGCGCCGATGTTGTAGGTCAGCGCGGTCTCCGGGCCGAGATCGGTCGGATTGCCGAATATGTCGAGCGACTTGAAGTTACCACCCGCGGCGGTGAAGCCCTGCAGCGCGGTCACCGAGTTGTCGGCAACGTCCGATGCAAGCGGGCCGCGGAAGGTTGTCCCGATCGAACCGCGCAGTGTCAGCCAGTCGGTCGCTTCGAAACGGAAAGAGCCCTTCGGATTGATCGTCGAACCGATCGGATCGCCATAATCCTCGTATCGGATCGCGCCGTTGACCTCGAGACTATCGGTGATCGGCAGGTTCACCTCCGCGAACAGCGCGTAGACATCCTGGTCGAGCTTCACCGGACGGAAACCGCCGAGGAAGATAAACGAGCCGACACCGTCGGTGGTCGTTCCGACGCAGCTCGTATCGCCTTCGATGAAGCACGGGTTGATGTTGAGGTTCGCTTCATCGTTGATCGGATCGCTGGTGTAGGTGTTGGTGCGGTACTGCGCACCGACGGCGAAGGCGACCGGGCCGCCTCCGAGCTCGAGACCTGTTTCACCCGACAGGACGATATCGAAAACGCCCTGACGCTCCTCATCGATGGTGCCGTTGCGGACCTGCAGCCAGCGGACCAGTTCGGGCGAGTTTTCCGCGCCCGGAACGTAGAACGGGTTCGCGATATTGAGCGTCGGGTTTTCGGGGCCCGCATTGGCGAACGGGTTGAACCATAGGCAGCCGTTTGCGCCGGGCGTTGCACCGGTGCAGTTGGGTCCGCCGAACCCGTTCAGCGCAGCTTGCAGCCGCGAGCCGATGATGCCGGGAGCGAAGGCCTCGCGATAGGATTCCCAATAGGTTCCGCCGATATCGAGCGTCAGCGTGTCGGACAGCCCGATCTCGAAACCGCCGCTTATCCGGAAGGCATCGTTCGTCGCTCCGCCACGTCCTGCACCGCGATCGGTATCGAGCGGATTGCCGAGATAGCCGAACGGGCGGAACAGCACATTGGTCACCGCAACGATCGGAGCCGTCGCCGAGCTTTGCGGCAGGCCGACCTGGTCGAGGAACGCCGGCAAGCCCGGGTTCAGCGGCGAAGTCGTGAACGCGCTCAGAAAGCCCGAGCCGTTCGGGCCCTGCGTCGGCGGAAAGGCAGGCGAATAATTGAGCGAGTCCAGTTCGCTGCGCGCCCAGAGCGCATCGGCCTGGAAGCGCACCTTGTCGCTCAAATCGGCGGTAAACTGGGCGAAAACCTGATAGCGGTCTTCATCCTCGACGATGTTGTCGAAGGGGATGAAGGTGAACCGGCAGATTCCACCGTCCTGAAAACCGCCGAGGTCGTTGCACCCGCGATCGGGCCGGACCTGCGTGTTGATGCCGCCGTCGAAATAGGTGACTGCGACGAGGCCGGGCGTCGAAAGTGCCGAATAGGCCGAGGGGTTGGTCGGATAATCGGTAGCGGTGTACTCGCGCGCCGTCGTCGGCAGTTCGGAACGGTGCTGGTATCCTGCGCCGATCACGAGATTGGCATCGCTGCCGAGGTTGAAGCCGGCCAGCGCGCTTACGCTGTAGTCGTCGTCCGACCCGTCGATGAAGGTGTAGTCACCCTGCAGTTCGACCCCGGTAAAGTCGCTGCGGGTGATGAAGTTCGCCACACCGGCGATCGCATCCGAACCGTAGGTCGAGCCTGCGCCGTCCTTGAGGATTTCGACACGCTCCAGCGCAAACAGCGGGATGAGCTGCGTATCGACGAAGCCGGCGCCCGGCGTCAGGATCGTGCGCTTGCCATTGAGCAGCACCAGCGTACGGGTCGGGCCGAGGCCGCGAAGGTTGATCGAGCCGACGCCCTGGAAGCCCTGAGCCGCTGTCGAGAACTGGTTGGTGTCACCCAGCACCGCGCCGACCGAAGGCAATTCCTTGATGAATTCGAGCGGGCTGTCGACGCCCTGCTTCGCAAGGTCGTCTGCGGTGAACACGTCCACCGGCAGCGCCGCGTCTTCGGGCGTGCCGCGAATGAGCGTACCGGTAACGACGATCGTGCGACCTTGCGTTTCGCTGGCGGCCGAATCCGCCTCTTCCTGATCCTGCGCGTAAGCAGAAACCGGTGCCGCAAGAAGCGCCGCGCCGAGCGCGCCGCGCGCAATAGTGCTGTAGAAAATGCTTTTCATGTCCTCTCCCCAGAGCAGGAATTACTCCCCGGCAGGACAGGTCATCGAATTGTGGCGGAATCCACTCATTCCGCCTGTCGTCGGCTTATGCCGATCTATATCTGGCCTCTCCCAACCGAGGGGCATACTGCGCTTATTAAATATCCATTTCAAGTGGAGAATGGGGATAGTCCGCACCGCCTTTCAAAGGGCTGTCGCACCGCACTCCAATATGAGGGTGAAAACCGGCGCGTCCCTGGCCGAGATCTTGCCGCGATACATTCGACCCAGGTCGTATGAAGCGTTGGCCGCTGCGCCGATCATCTGGGCCGCAACGAACGGATCGGGAGAAGCCGATCCACCGCTCTTGACGGCCGCGCTGATTTCGGACGCGAACCAGCGAAAGCTGCGCCTAGCCTGGGCGATAATCTTGGCCCTGTCCTCGGCACCGACGCTCGGAAGTGCAGAAGTCCTCAGCAGCGGGAACTTGCCCGCGAGCTGGTTGCTGACAACCGAATGCAGCACCGCCGAAACCCGGTCCTCCGGAGGCAGGTCGCGCCTGCTCGCCTGGCGCTGCCACTCGCTCAGGCGGGCCTCACTCTGCGCAAAACAGGCTTCGATGAGCTCCTGTTTCTCGGTGTGGTGATGATAGAAGCTACCCTTCGTCACGTTGAGCTCGGCGGCGATCATGTCGATCGCCATACCCCTCACCCCGTGGTCGCAGAGCAGCCGCGAGGCGGCGCGCAGATAAGCATCGCGGTCTACGCCCGGACCAGTCGTCGCCGCCAGCTTCACGAGGGACGGTCGCGCATCGGTTGAGGGCCGGATCCGGATGCCATGAAGATAGGTCTCGATCATCGCGTCGCGGACCCGCTCGAACATCCATTCTTCGTATTCGTCGATCCAGGCCGGGATCCAGAAGACGCTTTCCATCAGGAAATGCGCCGGGCCGAGTTGCAGGATCAGCCCGCCTTCTGCATCCGCCGTTTCGAGCATGGCGGACAGCCGCCGCAAGATGCCGTCATACTTCGCGCCGAGGCGGCGACGCCGGTCGAGCGAAAGCGCACGGATTTCGCCAAGCTGCGGTCGCCTGACAGCTTCTCCGCGACGCTCCAGTGCGTAGTGTTCGAGTTCAAGATCGAGGAAACGGGCGATCCGCTCACGCGTGCTGCCTTCGCGGCTGGCGACCTCGATCCGCGTATCGATCTGCTCCAGCGCTCGCTCGTAGAGCGCCTCGGCCAGCTCCTCCACATTGCCGAAGTAATACGCGATGCTGGGCCGCCGAAGTCCGATCTCCGCAGCGACTTCGGCAAGCCTAAGGCCCGACAGACCCGCACGATTGAGCACGCGCGCGCCGGCATCCAGAATGGTCTCGCGCTTTTCGATCCAGCGGGCTGTCCGAACGCCATCCATGTCGCCATGATGATGCAGGCAGGACCGAAGCGCAAGCTTCAGGCTGGACTTGGCGCGATCAGCGATCGCACGAAGGCAGCCATACCCGGATTATGAAAATTGCAGCAGAGGGCACTAGGGAAGGATTTCTTGCAGCAGCTCAGCGGGCGATCGGGATATCTCTGGTGGTCGCGCTGGAGCGCAGCCTACGCGTGATGGGCTCGATCTCAAGCCGCAGGCGGTGTTCGATATGGAGGCCATGGCCAGCGAGATCGACATGTTGGACGGCGAGCAGAGGAGGGTTCAGGCGGGCTTGGCGACCCCGTTTGCCAGCAGCCGGTTGATCGCCTCCGCGATCTCCTGCGAGGTGCGCGGGGTCTCGCCATCGCGGTCGGCCCAGACGACGTAGCGCAGGCCGACGAACACGTTCATTCCCATCACCGCCCAGGCCTCGAGCTCGCCAAGGCCGTCGCGCAACTCGCCCGTCTTCGAGCCCGCTTCGAGGCGCGACTGTATGCGCGATGCGATCGTCTCGTAGTGATTGCGATAGCTCGCGGGATCGACGAATTCGGCTTCGTCGATGATGCGGTAGATTTCCTTGTGCTCGCGCGCAAAATCGAGGAACGCGGCGAGCGCCGCCTGCTCGATTTCGAGCGCGCCCATGTCGTCCTTGAGCGCGGCTCGCGCGCTCGTTTTGACGTTGTCGCTCATATCGGCGACCAGCGCGCGGAACAGCGCGTCCTTGCTGTCGAAATAGGTGTAGAAACTGCCCAGAGCGACGCCCGCACGGCGGGTGATCGAACTCACCGAAGCTTCGTGAAACCCTTTTTCGCCGAATTCGATCGCCGAGGCGTCCAGCAACTTGCGCAGCGTCCGTCTCCCACGCTCGGTGCGCGGCGCCTTGCTGTCGTTTACCGCGCTTTCGGAAACCGCCATGCCCATCTCTCCCGGCGTCCTGACTAAGCAGCGAAAACGCTTCGCACAAGTCTAAACTTGAAAGTTGGTTCAACTTTCAATATTGCTCCTCTTCACACAGGTTTTTGGGAGAGGACCAACCTATGAATACGAAATTCGCCACCCGTGCCGCGCTGCTTGCCGGGTGCGCCGGCCTTGCCACTTTCGCCGCCCCCGCCATCGCGCAGGACAGCGAGGCGGAAGAAACCGAAGCCACTGTGACGACGCAGGGCAGTGGCATCATCGTCACCGCGCGGCGCCGCGAAGAAGCGTTGCTCGACGTGCCGCTTTCGGTGTCGGCGATCTCCGGCGAGGCGCTCGAACAGCAGGGCATCCAGGACATCACCCAGGTCGCCCAGCAAATCCCCAACATCACGCTCGAAGTCAGCCGCGGGACCAACACCACCCTCACCGCCTTCATCCGCGGCGTCGGCCAGCAGGACCCGGTCGCCGGGTTCGAAGCGGGCGTCGGTCTCTACGTCGATGACGTCTATCTCAACCGCCCGCAAGCCGCGGTGCTCGACGTTTACGATGTCGAGCGCATCGAGGTGCTGCGCGGGCCGCAGGGCACGCTCTACGGCCGCAACACGATCGGCGGGGCGATCAAATATGTGACCGCGCGGCTTCCCGACGATCCGAGCCTGTCGATCCGCGGCACTTATGGATCCTACGACCAGGCGGATGTCATCGTCACCGGATCGACCCCGCTTACCGACAGCCTCAAGATCGGGGCCAGCGGTGCGCGCCTCTCGCGCGGCGGCTTTGGCGAGAACCTCAATCTCGGCGTCGAGAACTACAACAAGGATGTCTGGGCAGCGCGCGGCACGATCGAATTCGACAACGGCCCGCTCTTCGTCCGCCTCTCGGGCGATTATGTGAAGGACAATAGCGAGGCACGGCAGGGCCATCGCCTGATCCCGGGCCTGTTCACTGGCGCACCGGTGCTCGACAGCGTGTTCGACACACGCGCAGGGTTGAACGTGGTCGATCAGGAGGTCGAGGCCTATGGCGGCGCGCTGAACATCGCGCTCGAGCTAAGCCCCGAACTGACGCTCAAGTCGATCACCGGTTATCGCGAGGACAAGTCGACGACGCCGATCGACTTCGACAGCCTGCCGGCAGCCGACCTCGACGTCCCGGCGATCTACGAGAACGACCAGTTCAGCCAGGAGCTGCAACTGCTTTACGAAGGCGACCGGCTTTCGGGCGTGCTCGGCTTCTACTATCTCGATGCGAGCGCATTCACCGCATTCGATGTGGCGCTGTTCACCACCGGCGACCTTATCAACTTGCCGGGCCTCAACGCGCAGACGCTGGGCGATGTCGGGACCGAAACCTGGTCGGTATTTGGCGATTTCACCTACGACATCACCGACACGCTGAGCGTTTCGCTCGGCGGGCGCTACACCAATGACAAGCGCACCAGCCGTGTGCTGCGCACAACCTTCATCGGCGGGTTCTCCGACCTGTTCATTCCCAACAGCCCGGCGATCCCGATCGCGGTCACCAGCGATTTCGAAGGCTCGGAAACCTTCGAGGATTTCAACCCGCGCGCCTCGATCAGTTTCAAGCCGACACCGGACCACAATATCTACTTCACCTACTCGCAGGGTTTCAAAGGCGGCGGCTTCGATCCGCGCGGGCAGACCTCTGCCGCACCCGATCTCGATGGCGATGGCGACGTGGATTTCGACGACCAGTTCGAATTCCTGCGCTTCGCCCCGGAAACGGTCGACAGCTACGAACTCGGGTGGAAGGCCTCGTTGCTCGACAACCGGCTCAACATCTCGCTCGCGGCCTTCCTCGGCCAGTACAGCGATGTGCAGATCCCCGGATCGGTCGGGCTCGACACCAACAATGACGGCGTCAACGACAGCTTCATCGGCATCACGTCGAACGCCGCCGATGCCGACGTCAACGGGATCGAGTTCGAAGGCAACGCTCTCGTTGGCCGCGACTTCGCAGGACCGGGCAGCCGCCTCAACGTCAACTGGTCGCTCGGCGTGCTCGATGCGAAGTTCAACACCTTCATCGACGCCTTCGGCAACGACGTCGCCGACCAGCGGGTGTTCCAGAACACGCCCGATATCACCGCGCATATGGGCTTCGTGCTCGGCGTGCCGGTGGCTGACGGGATGCTCGATTTCCTCGGGTCAGCCTCGCTGCGCGACGATGCGAGCCAGTTCGAAGTGCCCAACCCGTTCCTCGACCAGGACAGCTTCGTGCTGGTCGATGCCAGCATCGTCTACACGCTCGACAGCGGGCTGTTCTCGATCGGTGTCCACGGCAAGAACCTGTTCGACAAGGAATATATCGTGGCGGGGTACAACTTCGTATCCGGGGGAACCGGCGGGGTGCCGTTCACGCCGACGCTCGGCCTCGAAGGAACGCTGACCGGCTTTTACGGCGACCCGCGGCGGGTGTTCGTCACCGCCGAAGTCAATTTCTGATCGCTGCTGCTCGAACACGAAGGGCCCGGCTCTCCTTTGCGAGAGCCGGGCCCTTTCGTTTCTTGGCCGGACTGGCTTAACCCGAGGCGCCAGCGCCCGATGCGGCGCCAGATCCGTTGGTTGCACCACCGGGAGGCGGGTTCACGACACCCGCATCGACCGCCTTTTTGGCGGTCTTGCTCCGCGCGCTCTTCGGTTTGGTCTGGAGCGCATCCTTCTGCTCGGGCGGCGTTTCGTCTTCCGACCGCTTGTCGAGATAGCGCTTCAGGACATATCCGCCCGCGCCGATCATCAGCATGGTGGGAATGCTGAAACGCGAAAGCACGAACGGGATCGCGGTTGCAACAGCGGCTCCGGCGGCACCCGCTGCCTTCGGGGCTTCGGGGGCGATTTTCGAGCCGATGGCGGCTCCGATAAGGCTTCTGAGCATGTGATTGATCTCCTTTGCTTATTGAACCGATAACCTGCCCCGATTGTTCCGGTATTGGCGTGATCCGCGCTTCGCCTCGCCGAGCTGGCAGCTCCCGCATCTTGGCACTTTCCATTGCCTCCTCGCTCGGGCATAGCGCAGCGCCATGCACGATATTCGCCTGATACGAGACGATCCCGAGGGCTTCGACGCGGCGCTGGCGCGGCGCGGGGCGGAGCCGATGGCCGCCAGGTTGATCGAGGCAGACGAGGTCCGCCGCGCGGCCGCGACCCGTCTTCAGGAATCGCAGAGCCGCCGCAACGAGGCCTCGAAGCTTATCGGCCAGGCCATGGGCAAAGGCGACACGGAAACCGCCGAAGCCCTGAAGGCGGAAGTTGCCGAGCTCAAGGAAACGCTGCCCGCCCTCGAAGACACCGCGCGCAATGCCGATCAGCAGCTCAAGGACCTGCTGGCGGTGGTCCCCAACCTGCCCGCTGCCGACGTACCTGACCGCGCCGACGAGGATGGCAATGTCGAGGTCTCGACCTGGGGCGAAAAGCGCGCGTTTGATTTCGAGCCCAAGGAACACGCCGACATCGCGCCTGCGCTGGGCATGGATTTCGAAACCGGCGCGAAACTCTCGGGCGCGCGGTTCACCTTCCTGCGCGGCGACATAGCCCGTCTGCACCGCGCGCTGGGACAGTTCATGATCGACCGGCAGACGCGCGACAATGGCTACACCGAATGCAACCCGCCGGTGCTGGTCAGGGACGAGGCAATGTACGGCACCGACAAGCTGCCGAAGTTTGCCGAGGACAGTTTCCGGACGACCGACGACCGCTGGCTCATCCCCACCTCGGAAGTCTCGCTGACCGCCAGCGTCATGGGCGAAATCCTCGACGAGAGCGCGCTGCCGATGCGGCTCACCGGGCTCACGCTGTGCTTCCGCTCCGAGGCCGGTGCCGCAGGCAAGGACACGCGCGGCTTCATCCGCCAGCACCAGTTCGAGAAATGCGAGCTCGTCAGCATCGTCAAGCCCGAGGATTCCGAAGCCGAACATCAGCGCATGCTCGAAGCCGCTCAGTCCATTCTCGAAGCGCTTGAGCTGCCTTACCGCACCGTTCTGCTGTGCACCGGCGACATGGGGTTCGGAGCGCGCAAGACTTTCGATCTCGAAGTGTGGCTGCCCGGACAGGGCGCCTATCGCGAGATCAGCTCGTGCTCGAACACCGGGGATTTCCAGGCGCGGCGGATGAACGCGCGCTACCGCCCCGAAGGCGAGAAGAAGACCGAGTTCGTCCATACGTTGAACGGCTCCGGCCTCGCAGTCGGGCGCACGCTCGTCGCGGTGATCGAGAATTACCAGCAAGCCGATGGCAGCGTGGTGGTCCCCGAAGCGCTCGCGCCCTATATGGGTGGCGTGACCAAGCTTGAACCTGTCTCGTAATGCGTATCCTCCTCACCAATGACGACGGCTATCACGCACCCGGTTTCGAGGTCCTCGAGACGATCGCGCGGCAGTTTTCGGACGACATCTGGGTTTGCGCGCCTTCGGAAGAACAATCGGGTGCCGGCCATTCGCTGACGCTCCACTATCCCGTGCGGCTCCAGCAATTCGCCGAGCGCCGTTTCGCGGTGACCGGAACTCCAACCGACAGCGTGATGATGGGCCTGCGCGAAGTGCTCGACGAACCGCCCGACCTCATCCTGTCGGGGGTCAATCGCGGCGCCAACCTCGGCGACGACATCACTTACTCCGGCACCGTCTCCGCCGCGATCGAAGGCGCGCTGGCTGGCGTGCGCTCGATTGCGCTGAGCCAGGTCTACAGCCGCGAAACGCTCAAGAGCGATGAACCCTTTGCTGCTGCGCTCGAATGGGGCCCCAAAGTGATCGCGCCGCTGCTCGATGCGCCTTTCGCCGACCGTACGCTGGTCAATATCAACTTCCCGCCGCGCGCCGCCGCCGATGTGAAGGGCATTCGCGTCGTGCGACAGGGCTTTCACGACTATTCGCGCGGCTCAATCGTCGAGGGCACCGATCCTCGCGGGCACCGCTATTTCTGGTTCGGCCTCCACGCGATCGAACACACGCTCGACCACGGAACCGATCTCGAAGCGATCGACGAAGGCTATGTCGCGGTGACGCCATTGCAACTCGACCTGACGCACCATTCCTCGCTCGACGCGATGGCGCAACGGTTCGAGGGGTAAGGCGCAAGGCGAATGGCACTGCTCGATCACGACCGGTTAAAGAAGTCCAAGCCCGGAACTGCCCCGCGCGCCAGGAAGGGTTTTAAACCGCTTCGCCGCGCCGTGAGAATTCCGGTCTGGGGCGATCTCAGCATCCGTATGGGTGCGGCCCTGTTCCTGATCGGCATGGTGGTTCTGATCCACTGGTTCGACCGCGGCGGCCTGACCGACAGCGTCGATGGCGAGGTGAGCTTCCTCGACGTGGTTTATTTCACCATGATCTCGATCACGACAACCGGTTTCGGCGATATCGCGCCGGTGACCGACCGCGCAAGGCTGGTCGAGGCGCTGATCGTTACCCCGGTCCGGTTCGCGGTCCTCTTCATCTTCGTGGGCACCGCCTACAATTTCATCATCAAGCGCAGCTGGGAGAAATGGCGCATGTCGCAAATCCAGGAAAAACTGTCCGACCATGTCGTCGTTCTGGGTTACGGTGTGTCCGGCTCGCAGAGCGTCGAGGAATTGATCGAGCGCGGGATCGATGCCCGCAAGATCGTGGTGGTCGATCCGCACGAGGACCGCCTCAACGAAGCCGAAAAGCTCGGCGTCAACGTGATGGCGGCCGACGCGACGCGCGACGAGACGCTGAAGGCCGTGCGGATCCAGGAAGCGCAGACCGTGCTCGTTTCGGCCGGACGCGACGACACCTCGATCCTGATCGTGCTCACCGTACGACACCTCGCCCCGAAAGTGCCGATCAGCGTGGTCGTGCGCGCCGACGACAACGAACTGCTCGCGCGGCAGGCGGGAGCGAACAACGTCATCAACCCGGTGCGCTTCACCGGCCTGCTGCTCGCCGGGTCGGCCAGGGGCGCACACATTTCGGACTATCTCGCCGATCTTGCCTCGGTCACCGGCCGGGTCCAGCTGGTCGAGCGGGTCGTGACCGAGGACGAATGTGGCAAGACGATCACGGAACTCAGCAGCGGGGGCCGCGGGCTGCGGCTCTATCGCAACGGACGCGCCATCGGGTTCTGGGAAGAAGAGTGCCAGAGCCTCCAGCCGGGCGATGTCGTGGTCGAAATCGTCCCGACCGAGAACGGCACGTCGAAGGGCGACGATGCGTCCGATCTCGACTAGGCAGGCCAGCCTTACCTGAAGAGCAGGAACACCCCGCCCATCGCCGCCATCCCGAACAGGAAATGCCCGGCGTCGATCAGGAAATGCATGAAGGTCTTGCGCAAGTAGAGATAGTTGATCCCGATCGCCGGGATCATGATCCCGACCGCGAAGCCGACCGCCATCATTATCACCACGAAAGGTGCGGGATCGGTGCGCGCGACGAGGTGCCACAGGACCATCGCAATCAGCATTTCGAACAGGAAGGTGAGCCCGAAGATCAACGCCATATTGCCCGACTGGACCTGCTCGTCGGTCATCCCGACGGCCTTCTGCCAGGCCTTGCCGAAGATCACTCCGTACCACAGCGCGCCGACCACGAAGAACGCCGCTGCGCCCGCGAGCACCGGCCACAATGCAAAGTCCGCCATAATCCGATCCCTCCTTTGATGCGGGAGGAGCTAGCGCAATGCGCCGCACAGGTGTAGGGGGCCGCGCAAGATGAATACCCCCACCGCCCTCCCGGACCAGAAGAAGGTCGGCATGGTCTCGCTCGGTTGCCCCAAGGCGCTGGTCGATTCCGAGCGCATCCTCACACGGCTGCGCGCCGATGGCTATGCGATGTCCCCCGACTATGCGGGCGCGGACGTCGTGCTGGTCAACACCTGCGGCTTCCTCGATTCCGCCAAGGAAGAGAGCCTCGCGGCGATCGGCGAAGCCATTTCCGAGAATGGCCGCGTGATCGTGACCGGCTGCATGGGCGAAGAAGCCGACGCGATCCGCGCGGCGCATCCGCAGGTGCTCGCGGTCACCGGCGCGCACCAGTACGAGCAGGTAGTCGAGGCGGTGCACACCCACGCCCCGCCCTCGCAAGGTCCGTTTGTCGACCTGATCCCGCAACCCGATATCAAGCTCACGCCGCGGCACTACAGCTACCTCAAGATTTCCGAGGGCTGCAATCACTCCTGCGCCTTCTGCATCATCCCGCAACTGCGCGGGAAGCTCGCCAGCCGCCGGATCGATGCGGTGCTGCGCGAGGCGGAGAAGCTCGTTGCGGCGGGCACCAAAGAACTGCTCGTCATCAGCCAGGACACCTCGGCCTACGGCGTCGATATCCGCCACGAGGCGAGGCCATGGCCAAGGGGACAGGACGCTCGGGAGGTGCGCGCGCACATGACCGATCTTGCCCGCGAACTTGGCCAGCTGCGCACCGCCGAGGGCCACGCGCCGTGGGTGCGGCTGCACTATGTCTACCCCTACCCGCATGTCGACGCAGTCATCCCGCTGATGGCCGAGGGGCTGCTGACCCCGTATCTCGACATCCCGTTCCAGCACGCGGCGCCGTCGGTGCTCAAATCGATGAAGCGCCCGGCGAACGAAGCCAAGGTGCTCGAGCGGCTCAAGGGCTGGCGCGCAATCGCGCCCGACATCACCATCCGTTCCTCTTTCGTCGTCGGCTTCCCCGGCGAGACCGAGGAGGATTTCCGATACCTCCTCGACTGGCTCGAGGAAGCCCAGCTCGACCGTGTCGGTGCGTTCCGCTTCGAGCCGGTCGAAGGCGCCGCCGCGAACGACCTCCCGAACGCGGTGCCCGAAGCGGTCAAGGAAGAACGCTACGCCCGGCTGATGGAAGTGACCGAGCGGATCAGCGCCGCGAAGCTCGCCGCCAAGATCGGCCGCACGCTGCCCGTCATCATCGACGAGGTCGGCGAGCCCGACGAAGACGGCGACATCGGTGCAACCGGCCGATCACAGGCCGACGCCCCCGAGATCGACGGCGCGGTGTACCTGCGCAACGTGCCGGAAACGCTCGCCCCCGGCGACATCGTGGAAGTCGCGGTCGAAGACGCCGACGCGCACGACCTGTTCGGGGTGATCGCGGACTAGCCCTTCCGCAAAGGTGACGAAGTTGACACTGTGTCAACCGCCGATTTGGTCTTTTTTCCTCGTGTAATCAGATGGTTGTGCCGAGAATACGAAGTTGACACTTTGCCCGATGAAATTTTCGCACGGTGCAGTATTCTCGCTTCGATCGACGTGAAGCAACCCTAACGCCCCACCGCGGAGTAGGAAAACGCCGCGGGACGCTCTCAATCCGCAGCCAGTTCCTTACGCCGCAGGGTGGCCCGCGGAACAAGCTCGGTTGGCAGGTCGCGATAGTGCTTGCCCAGCTCGGCTGCGAGTTCGGGGCGGTCGGACAGGAGGTCCGACGGATCGGGCGTGGCCGGGCTCGCGGTGTAGAACAGGTCGAGATCACTCGATGCCAGTGCGCCGATGGCCGCCTCGCGGTCGTCCTCGCTCTTCAGGCCCTTCAGCAGCATCGCCGCCGCTTCATCCTCTTCGCCGGCACAGATGAGCCCGACAATCGCCATGCCGAGCGCCTCGGAGGCGTTTTCGCGCAGAAATTCGAGTTCGGGCGCAACCTCGTTCTCGCGGCCCAACGCCATCAGGCCGCAGGCATGATCGCGCGCGATGATCATCCGGGCATAGGTCGTACCGTAATCCTCGGCGACCTTGCGAGCGAGGGCTGCGGCTTCGAGACCTTCATCCCAGCGTCCCTGCCCGACGAGGCGCGAACCGCGGTTGATCACGAAGTTGACGACCCAATCGTGCTGCTCGGGTGCATAGGACGCAAGCTGGTCGAACACCGCATCCGCCTTTTCGGGCTGGCCCAGTGAATCATAGGCATAGGCTTCGATGTTTAGCGCCCAGGCGTCGCCTTCCTCGATCCCCTCGCCGTCTGACTCGCGCTCGCGCCACTGCTGCGCAAGTTCGATCGCTGCCTCGAATTGACCGTTGAAGTGCAGCATGTAGGCATAGTTCGAAAAGCTGTCGCGGTTGGCGGGATCGGCCTCGAATTCGGCCTTTGCCTTCGCAACGGCTTCTTCGCCCACGCGGACCAGATTGGGTCCGGCTCGCTCTGCAATGACCGGCCAGAGTGCTTCGTAATCCCTGTCGATCAGCAGTTCGATATAGGTTTGGGGGCTGGCGAGTTCGGACAACAGATCGCGGGCGAGCGCCTCGTCGCCGCGTCGGACTGCCGCTTCGAAAGCCGTGGTGGCCACCGACTCCCGATACTCCAGCGGGATCGATTCGAACTTCCCCTCGCTCCACCAGCGCAGGGCGATATCCTCAATCTCTTCCACCCGGTCGGCTTCATCGAAGGCCCGGTAGATTCCCCAGAATCCTTGGTTGTCGATCTCGCCGAAATCTTCTCCGTCGAAGCCTGCAAACAGGTCGCGCAATGCGTCGATGTCCCCGGCGCGCCGCAGGACATAAAGCCTTAATCCAAGATACTCGATTCCGAGCGCATCGAGCTTGTCCAGGGCGGTAATCGCGTCGCCAAATCGCTCCTGCTGCTCGGCACACAGCGCACTCGCGAAGAACTCCGCGCGCTTGACCGCGACATCTTCAGGAGCCGCCCGGGACATGTACTGCGTGATCGGCACGCCGAAGGTGCAGGGTTCCCTGATCCAGCGGTTACCGGTTTCCTGATACATACTGAACACGTCCTGCGGACGCATCCCGCTGAAATCGGCGATTTCCGGTTCGCTGTCCTCTTGAGCAAAGGCCGGCGTTGCCAGCGTTCCTGCCGCGAAAACGGTCGTAAGAATCGCGCGCGCGCCTGCGCGGAAAATGGACATGTGCGGACCCCTGAAATCGTTCGGCAATATTCGCCGCCTTGTCGCGTCTAAGCTTCCAAAAGGAAAGGGCTTTCTAACTGCTCCCGCGTACCAGCAGCTTCACCGGAACGCGGCGCACGCTGGGGGCATCGCCCTCTTCGGCGCCCGCCACCGCCTCGACCAGCAGCCGTCCGGCCTGGTCGAGATCGGGCTCCACCGTGGTCAGCGGCGGCGCGGTCATCTCGCTTGCCGGGATGCCGTCGAACCCGACCAGCCTGACGTCATGGGGCATTGCCTTCCCGGCGGCCTGAAGCGCTTCCATCACGCCGAAAGCCAGCGCGTCGCAGACCGAAAAGATGCCGTCGAACTCGGCCCCGCTTTCGAGCAGCGCCTCGGTCGCCATGCGGCCCTGCGCACGGCGTTCGCCGCCCGGCTCGATCGAGGCGAGCGTGGCGGTGGCGCCGAGCTCTTGGGCGCGGGCGATGAAGGCATCGACCCGCTCTGCGAACTGGCGCTGCACGCTGGTGCGCGAGCCGACGCAAACGAGGTTCCTGCACCCGCGCTCGACAAGGTGTTCCGCAGCCAGCAGCGCGCCGGCCTCGTTGTCCGAGGAGACCCAGTCGAGATCGCCGAGCGGCGATCCCCAATATGCGACCGGCTGGGTGGTCTCGCCGATCTTGCGGAAATAATCCCACGCTGTGCGGTTGGCGGTGGTGCCGATCACGATCATGCCTTCGGCCTGCCCGCGTTCGACATAATGGCCGAACAGCTTGTCTTCGTCCGATTGCAGCGAGACCAGCACTTCGAGCCCGCGCTCCGATGCGGCGGCACAGATCCCGCCGAGCAGCGCATAGGAGAACGGATTGACGTCCCGCGCCCGCCCGCCGGGTTTGCAGATCACCACCGTTGCAAGCGTGCCGGTGTGTCCGCGCCGAAGCCGCGCGGCGCGCTCGTCGACGAAATAGCCGAGTTCCTGTGCCGCGTTCAGCACCTTTTCGCGGGTTGCCTCGCTGATCACCGAGGAACCCGAAAGTGCGCGGCTGACGGTCGACTGGCTGACGCCGGCGCGTTCGGCCACATCGAAGCTCGTCACCCGCAGCGGTTTGCGCGGTGTTTCCATCTCCTGCCCTCTCCTGTGGGGCCGCTGGTGCCCCGCCCTCTTGAATAGCTATGCAGCGCTATGGCCGACAATGGCGCATCGCGCTAGGACTGTGGCAAACTGCTGGAAATTCGGGTGAGAACCTGTCTGGATTAAAAGGGGATCCGTTACATGGCCGCTGCGGCTAATTCTGCTGACCGACTGCTGCTGTTCGGCGCAACCGGCGACCTGGCGCGGCGCATGCTGCTGCCGAGCCTGTGCGCGCTCGATGCCGACGGCTTGCTGGCCGAAAACCTCAGGATCGTCGGCACCGCGCGCAGCGAGATGACCGATGGCGAGTTTCGCAACATGGCGCGCGAGGCGCTGGAGAAATTCCTGCCCGCCGAACGTCGCGGCAGCATGGCGCATTTTCTCAACCGGCTGCACTACCAGGCGCTCGATGCGACCACGCTCGAAGGGTATGAGGAACTGGCCAAGAAGGTCGGCCCGTCGACCAGCGCGGACGCCGACGGCGGCCTCGCGATCTTCCTGTCGACCGCGCCGAGCCTGTTCGGCCCGACCATCGCCGGATTGCAGCATGCCGGGCTTACCGGAGACCACGTGCGGATCGGGCTCGAAAAGCCGCTCGGCACCGATCTCGAAAGCAGCTGCGCGATCAACGATGCGGTGGCGGGTGCTTTCAGCGAGGACCGGATTTTCCGGATCGACCATTATCTCGGCAAGGAGACGGTGCAGAACTTGCTGGCGCTGCGCTTCGCCAATATCCTGTTCGAACCGATCTGGAATTCGAATTATATCGAGCATGTCCAGATTACCGTCGCCGAAACGGTCGGCCTGGAATCGCGCGTCGCCTATTACGACGACAGCGGTGCGCTGCGCGACATGGTGCAGAACCACATGCTGCAATTGCTCGCACTGGTGGCGATGGAGCCGCCGACCAGCTTCGATGCCACCGCGGTGCGCGACGAGAAGGTCAAGGTGCTGCGCGCGCTGCGCAAGGTCGGCGCGAGCGAGACGGTGACCGGCCAGTATCGTGCGGGCGCCGTCGATGGCGAGGCCGTGCCCGGCTATGACGAGGAGCTCGGCAAGGACAGCGACACCGAAACCTTCGTTGCCCTGAAAGCCCATGTCGACAATTGGCGCTGGAAGGGCGTGCCGTTCTACCTGCGCACCGGCAAGCGCCTGCCCGAACGCGTGACCGAGATCGTGGTCAAGTTCCGCTGCGTGCCGCACTCGATCTTCGAGGCGACCGGATCGGGTCTCAGTCCCAACCAGCTGCTGATCGGGATCCAGCCGGAAGAGAACATCACGCTGTCGCTCATGGCCAAGGTGCCCGGCCTCGGGGTGGAAGGCGTGCGGCTGCGCGAAGTGCCGCTCGAAATCACCATGCCCGATGCCTTCGTCGGCCAACACCGCCGGATCGCGTACGAGCGCCTGCTGCTCGACCTGATCCACGGCGACCAGACGCTGTTCGTGCGCCGCGACGAGGTCGAGGCGCAGTGGCAGTGGGTCGATGCGATCCGCGAGGTGTGGGACGACAACGAGATCAAGCCCAAGACCTACAGCGCAGGCTCGTGGGGTCCGAGCGCCGCGATCGCGCTGGCCGAACGCGACGGAGTGAGCTGGCATGAGTAATCTCAACGACACGATCCACCGCGTGACCCAGCGGATCATCGGCAATTCGCAGGGCCCTCGCGGGAGCTATCTCGAACTGATGCGACGCGAGGCCGATCGCAAGCCCGAGCACAAGGACATCGCCTGTTCGAACCTGGCGCATGCCTTTGCGGGGGCGCTCGAGGACCAGTCGGCGATGAAGAAGGGTGGAACGCCCAATATCGGCATCGTCACCGCCTACAATGACATGCTCTCGGCGCATCAGCCCTATGGCCGGTACCCTGAACGCATGAAGGTCTATGCGCGCGAAGCCGGAGCCACCGCGCAGGTCGCGGGCGGCACTCCGGCGATGTGCGACGGGGTGACGCAGGGCGAAGACGGGATGGAACTCTCGCTCTTCAGCCGCGACGTGATCGCGCTCTCGACCGGCGTCGCGCTCTCGCACCAGATGTACGACGCGATCGCCTGCCTCGGCATTTGCGACAAGATCGTGCCGGGCCTGCTTATGGGCGCATTGCGCTTCGGCCACCTGCCCGCAATCTTCGTCCCCTCCGGCCCGATGCCGAGCGGGATTTCGAACAAGCAGAAGCAGGAAACCCGCCAGAAATACGCCGCCGGAGAGATCGGGCGCGACGAATTGCTCGAAAGCGAGCTTGGCTCCTACCACTCCCCTGGCACCTGCACCTTTTATGGCACAGCCAACTCCAACCAGATGATGATGGAGATGATGGGGCTGCACATTCCGGGCAGCGCCTTCGTACAGCCGGGGACCAAGCTGCGGCAGGCGCTCGACCGCGCGGCGGTGCAGCGGCTCGCCGAACTGGCGGGCACCAAAACGCGCACGCTGGCGCAAGTCGTCGACGAAAAAGCGATCGTCAACGCGGTGATCGGCCTGCTCGCCACCGGCGGATCGACCAACCATGCGATCCACATCCCCGCGATGGCACGCGCCGCCGGTATCATCATCGACTGGAACGATGTCGCCGAGCTTTCCAGCGTCGTGCCTTTGCTCGCGCGGGTCTATCCCAACGGTTCGGGCGACGTGAACCACTTCCACGAGGCGGGCGGCATGTCCTACGTCACCCGCACGCTGCTCGACGAGGGTCTCGCGCATGCCGACATCCTCACCGTGTGGGACGGCGGGATGGAAGCCTACACCGCCGAACCGGTGCTGGGCGACGGCGACAATCTCGACTGGTCGCCGGTCACCGAAAGCCGCGACGACACCATGCTCCGCCCCGCCAGCGATCCGTTCCAGCCCGATGGCGGAATGCGACTGGTCAAGGGCAACCTCGGGCGGGCGTGCTTCAAGTCCTCGGCGGTCGCGAGGGAGCGCTGGACGGTCGAAGCACCGTGCCGCGTGTTCGAGAACCAGAAGGATGTCGTCACCGCTTTCAAGGCGGGCGAACTCGACAAGGATGTGGTCGTCGTGGTCCGTTTTCAGGGACCGCGCGCCAACGGCATGCCCGAACTCCACTCGCTCACGCCCTCGCTCGCGGTGCTGCAGGATCGCGGCCACAAGGTCGCCCTGGTCACCGATGGCCGCATGTCCGGCGCATCGGGCAAGGTCCCAAGCGCGATCCACTGCACGCCCGAAGCGCTCGGCGGCGGCCCGCTCTCGCTGCTCGAGGATGGCGACGTGGTGAAGGTCTGCGCCGAAACCGGCGAGCTTTCGACCCAAGCCGATCTTGCAGGGCGCACTCCGGCTCCGGACCCGCAGCCCGACTGGGGCGTTGGTCGGGAGATGTACCGCATGCTGCAACTCCACGCCGACGGCGCCGAAAAGGGCGCTTCGGCCATGCTCGCCAGCGCGGGGCTTTAATCCCGTGGGCGCTGCGACAAAGATCGTTGCGGTCGATATCGGCGGCACCCATGCCCGCTTTGCGATTGCCAGTATCGCCGAGGACGGCGCAATCACCCTCGACGAGCCGATCACGCTGCACACAGAAGACCACGCCAGCTTCCAGACCGCCTGGGAGGATTATCGCGAACGCATGGGCGGCAGCCTGCCCGATGGCGTCGCGATGGCGGTCGCCGGGCCGGTGAACGACGAGATCATCCGCTTCACCAACAACCCGTGGATCATCCGTCCGCCGCTGATCGCCAGCAAGCTGGGCTGCTCGAAATACAAGATCGTCAACGATTTCGAAGCGGTGGCGCATGCCGCTGCGCGCGCGCCGACAGACGAGTTCATCCATCTCGCCGGACCCGATACCGATTTGCCCGAACGCGGCACGATCAGCGTGCTCGGCCCCGGCACCGGGCTCGGCGTCGCCTATTTCTATCGCCGCCCCGATGGCACCTACCGGGTGCAGGCGACCGAAGGCGGGCACGGCGACTTCGGCCCGGTCGACGCGATCGAGGACGCAATCCTCGCCCGGCTGCGCAAACGCCACACCCGCGTTTCGGACGAACGCGTCGTCTCGGGTCCCGCGATCGTCGATATCTATCAGGCGCTCGCCGCGATGGAGGGCCGTGCGGTCAAGGACGTGACCGATATCGAGATCTGGACCGCGGGGATGGATGGTTCGGACAGCCTCGCCTCCGCCGCTGTCGACCGCTTCTGCCTCGCGCTAGGCTCGGTCGCGGGAGATATAGCGCTGGTCCAGGGGGCAAAAGGCGTCGTGATCGCGGGCGGTCTTGGTTACCGGATCCGCGAAACTATCAAGACTTCGGGCTTCGCCTCGCGCTTTACCGCTAAGGGGCGCTTCGCCGGATTGATGGCGACTTTGCCGGTCAAGCTCATCACCCACCCCCAGCCCGGCCTGCTCGGTGCGGCGGCGGCCTATGCACAGAAATTCCTCGGAGCCCCAAGCACATGACACTGCCGCTCAAGACCACCGCCGATCTCAGCGCGCGCCTGCAGGAGCTTCACGCCCGCACCCGCGAGACCCCGCTGTTCAACCCGGTGTTCCAGCTCGGTCTGGACTTGTCGCGCGCGCTCGAGGCAGGCGCAACCGATCTCGATGAACTGGAAGCGTTGGTCGAGGAGCTCGAATGCGCAGGGCTCGAAGCGCGCGCCTCGCGGCTGCAGCGGCTGGTTTCACCGGTTGCACCGCAAGCCAATCACGACGCGTTGGCCAAGGTGCTGGCCGCGACCGGCGATTTCGACGAGTTTCGTGCGCAGTGGGAATCGCCCCGGCTTCACGCGGTTTTCACCGCCCACCCCACCTTCCTGATGACGCCGGGCCAGACCGCCGCTGTGGCCGAAGCTGCGAGCCAGGACGGCCCGATCACCCGCGCGGTGTGCGCGGTCGACGGCAGCGAGCGCCCGGCAATCACGCTCGATTACGAGCATGGCGAAGTGATGAAGGCGCTCGCCAACGCGCAGGATGCCCGTGCGAAGATCGTGCAGGCCACGCTGGCGCATGCGGCCGAGGCCTGGCCGAGCAAATGGTTCGATCTCTCGCCGCTGCCGTTCCGGTTCGCGACCTGGGTCGGATACGACATGGACGGGCGCACCGACATCAAGTGGTACACTTCGATCCGCTTCCGGCTCGCCGAGAAAGCCGAGCGGCTGCGGCGCTTTGCCGACGACCTTGCCGCGATCGACGCCGAACATCAGCTGATAGAGCGGCTGCGGCTCGGCGCCGACCACGCTGGCCGCAGCGCCGAGGATTTCGGCGAGGATCTGTCCGAACCCGAAGCGCTGTCGCAGGCCGCCAACCGGCTGACCTACGAGCATCCCGACAAGCTGACCTCGCTCAAGGAAATCATTGCGCAGCTGGAAAGCGAGGCGCGCGACGCTGAAGACCGGGATCGCGCGATCGCCGTGAAGACTCTTGCCGCCTGCATGCGCTCAGACGGGCTCGGCATGGGGCACATCCATTTCCGCGTGAACGCCAAGCAGCTGCACAACGCGATCCGCAGCCACATCCCCGACGCGCCCGATCTCGATCTCGCCAGCAAAGGCGCGGTCGCGACACTGCGCAAGATGCTCGCGGGTCGCGAGCCGCTGCGCACCAATTTCGCCAGCCTCGCGATCGAAAGCTCGACCGCGATCCGGCAGTTCCTCGCGATGGCGCAGATCCTCGAGCATGTCGACGCCGACACCCCGATCCGCATGCTTATCGCGGAATGCGAGCAGCCTTCGACCGTGCTTGCCGCGCTCTATTTCGCGCGTTTGTTCGGGATCGAGGACATGGTCGACGTGTCGCCGCTATTCGAGACCGAAAGCGCGCTCGAGCACGGCGGGCGGTTCCTCGATGCGCTGTGCGTCGAGGAGCAATATCGCGACTATGTCCGCACCCGCGGGCGCGCCTGCATCCAGACCGGCTTTTCCGACGCCGGGCGCTTTGTGGGGCAGATTCCGGCAAGCCTAGCGATCGAGCGTCTGCAGGGACGCTTCGCGCAGGCGATGGCGAAGAACGACCTTGCCGATGTCGCGGCGCTGATCTTCAACACCCACGGCGAGAGCATGGGCCGCGGGGCGCATCCGGCGGGGTTCGAGGATCGTCTGACCTGGCCGATGAGCGCCTGGGCCCGCGACCGCTTCGCCAGCGAGGGCATCGCGCTTGAGCCCGAAGTGAGCTTCCAGGGCGGCGACGGATACCTGTTTTTCGCCCGCCCCGAACTGGCGCTCGCGACGCTGAGCCGGATCGCATGCGCACCACGCCACGATCCCGAGGCGGCTGAGGATCCGTTCTACAGCCGCACCGATCTCAGCCTCGATTTCTACCGCGCGATCCGCGCCCACCAGCGGCGGCACCTGCGCAGTTCGACCTATGCCCGCGCGGTGACCGCGTTCGGGCTCGGCCTGCTCAATTCCACCGGCAGCCGCGTTTCGCGCCGTCAGTCCGACATTTCCGCCGACCGCGACATGAACCTGCGCCAGATCCGCGCGATCCCGCATAACGCGATCCTGCAGCAGCTCGGCTATCCGGTGAACGTCATCTCCGGGATCGGCAGCGCGTCGGACGGCAATTACGAGGACATCGCCAGCCTGCTCGAATCGAGCCCGCGGGGGCGGC
This sequence comes from Erythrobacter sp. GH1-10, assembly GCF_045363165.1. NCBI lineage: Bacteria > Pseudomonadati > Pseudomonadota > Alphaproteobacteria > Sphingomonadales > Erythrobacteraceae > Erythrobacter > Erythrobacter sp. GH1-10. The sequence goes on from NZ_JBJFLP010000001.1 coordinate 2,765,986, forward strand.
AGTTGATGGCGCTGGCGCGCGCTTCGAACGCGCTGGCAAGCATCAAGACGGTCGCCGCGCATGGCGAGCTGTTCAATTCCGCCTATTGGGCGAGCCGTCCCTATCGCGGAACCGAACCGCATCTTTCCGCCGCCTGCGAAACGCTGGCCGAATTCCTCACCAAGGACGATCGCACCGGAGTCTATCGCCGGCTCGCCTCGCGGCTGCGCGTCGATGCTCTCAAATTCTACCGCCTGCTCGACCTGCTGCCCGCCGAGGCGCATGACCGGGACCGCGAGAACACCCGCCGCATGATCGGCGCGGCGCAATCGGTGCGCCTGGCTTTGATGCAGCACATTTTCCTCAAAGCAGTGAGCGTGCCGGTGTTCAGCCGCGCCAACGATATCAGCCGCGAAGACGTGCTCGAAATGGTGTTCTCGCTCCGGATCGACGACGCGCTCGCGCAGATGCGCCGCGCCTTTCCGACGCATTTCCCCTCGCCCGACGATTTCGCGATGGATGAATCGGCGGACTATCCCGATGCGACCAGCGAAGGCTACGCGCAGATCGGGCGCGAATTCATCGACCCGATCGAGCGCGCCTACGCGCTGATGCTGCGGCTTTCGATTAGCATCGCCAACCAGTTCGGCGCGCATGGTTGATTGCTCCCGACGTTAACTCTTGTCCCGCCCGTTCGTCCCTTCGAGGGACGGCCTCCTGTTAGCCACTGGCAGCTAACGCCGATTCACGGCATAATGCGGTTATGAAAAAGGCACACGAGCATCTTCGTTTCGCCGCCGCGCTGGCGCTTTCGACGCTGGTGGGAGGCGCGAGTCTGGCCAACGGGCAGGACGCCGACGGCGCGATCCAGGCCATCGATCCGACGACCGGCGGGGAATCGCTGGTGGTCGATCCGAGCATGCCCACACCTTATGGCCCCGAAGCGCAGCCCGAAATCGAGCTGCCCGCTCTGCCCGGCGAGACCCCGGCTCTCGCCATCGCCGAACCGCTCGAGCAGCCCGCTCCGGCGCGCGCGCGTTCGATCGAAAGCAACGATCCGTTCGTGATCAAGAGCATCCTCCCGATCGAAGGCACGATCCGCTACGGCGAATGGTACTGGGATGAAAGCCGCGCGCCCGAGACCGGCAAGCTGGTGATGACCGTCGATCTCGATGCGCGCGTCATCAGCGTGTTCCGCAACGGCCACGAGATCGGCACGGCGGTGGCGCTACTCGGCACGCAGAAGCACCCGACGCCGCTCGGCACCTTCCCGATCCTGACCAAGGAGAAGGACAACATTTCCGAGAAGTACAACAACGCGCCGATGCCATGGACGCTGCGGCTGACATGGGACGGGATCGCGATCCACGGTTCGCCGGTGATCAACGGCTATGCCAGCCACGGCTGCATCGGCGTGCCCGATCCGTTCGCGGAAAAACTGTTCGCAATCGCCAAGCGCGGCGACCGGGTCATTATCACCCGCGGTCAGATGATCGGTCTCGGCGACAAGATCATCAGCTAGGTCGAGGAACGCGGCGGTTCGGGGGCGAAGCGCCAAACCCGCATCGTGATTCCCGTGCCTTCGAGCCGCTCGGTCCCGGGCACCGCCAGCACGCCTGCGAGCGAGGCGTTCTCGCCCTGCCACAACCGGTCGAACGCCCTCGCGGCCTCGCCGCGCGATGCCGTTCCCCCGAGTTCGGTGATGATCCGGCCAATCGTTTCGATCGCGACCGCGCGCGGGACATTGGCATAATAGCGAAAGCCGCGCCCCTGCTGATCGGAATCGGGCACGACATGAGTCTCCCAATCTTCCGCCGCGAACCATTCGATTGCCCGCCACGCGTCTTCGAGATGTTCGGCGCTTGCGGCGAGCATCGCCGGATCGATCCAGTCCTGTTCCTCTAGGAAGCGGCGGACCCGGGCCCGGTCGAACTGCTCGTCGGTATTGGACGGATCGCGGACCGGCTCGATCCCGGCTCCTGCGACGATCGCCTCAAGCTCGGTCTTGCGCCAGCGCAGCAACGGGCGAAACAGCGTGCCGCCCCAGCCGGGGATTTCGGCGGTCGAACGGATCCCTGCGAGCCCCGACACACCACTGCCGCGGTTGAGCCGCATCAGCAGCGTCTCGGCCTGGTCGTCGGCATGATGCGCGGTCATTACCGCGCTCACCCGCGCTTCGTCGTGCCACTGGCCGAGCGCGAGATAGCGCGCCGAGCGCGCATTGGCCTGGAGGTTGCCCTCGTCGACTTCCACCCGGATCGTCGTGTGCGCCACTCCCAGTTCGGCGCACAGCCCAGCGACGAAATCCGCCTCGGCCGCGCTTTCGGGACGCAAGCCGTGATCGATCGTCGCCGCAGCAATCCGGTCCGCTCCGCAGGCGGCATGCGCGAGCAAGAGCAGCGCAAGGCTATCGGGACCGCCGGACACAGCCACGCCGAGCCGCGCATCGGCAAAACCGGAGCGCGCGCAGTCGGCGCGAAACCGCGCAATCAGGTCAGGATGGATACCCGTATCAATCAGCGCCCCCTTGCCCGCAGCGGATCAACCTTCGCAGGTGACCTTGCGGCGATTGGCCTCGTATTGGTCGAGCAGGCGCCCGCTGGCGACCGCCGGATAAGTCTCGCCGAACTCCGCGAGCGCGATGCAGGCGCGGCGCGTATCGTCCATCGCGATCATCGATTCGGCGAGGAACAGCAGGCTATCGGGCGCGCGCGCCGCGGTGCGATCGGCCTGGTAGTTGCGCAGGAACCAGCGCGCGGCTTCTTCGGGCAAGCCATCGTCGAGGAAGGCACGGCCAAGCAGGTTGCGGCCCCATGTGATGCGCCAGTGATCGGGATACTGTTCGATAAAGCTCGCCAGTTGCTGGCGCGCTTCGGGGTAGAAACCGGCATTCCACAGGCGGAAGCCGTAGGAATACTCGTCATCCGCCGCATCGTCGGTCTGCGGCTTGGCGATTTCCTGAACCGCAGCGAGCCGGGCGGCGCTTGGCCCGGTCTCCGTCTGCGGAGCGGACTCGGCCTCCGGCTGCGCGGTCGTTTCGGTTGCACCGCCGGTCATCGCGGCAAGGTTGCTGTCGGTCGCGGGCTCTTCGCTGACAGGTCCGGCTGGCGAACCACCCTCGCGGGACGCTTCGAGAGCGGCCACCCGTTCTTCCATCAGCCCGAGCGCGTTGGTGTTTTCCTCGGTCAGCGAGGTGAGCCGCTGCAATTGCAGTTCGATCGCGTCCAGCCGCGCGAGAATGTCGGTCACCGCCGTGGTCGAAGTCTGGTTGGTGCGCGTCGGCTGGCCGGTCGCGTCGCTGGAAATCTGGGGCTCGAAGAAGCGCCCGTCGGCGCCCGGAAACACATTGCGCTGCAGCGCCCGGATTTCGGCTTCGATCTTGCGGATGCGCGCTTCGGAAACGCCGTCCTGCGCCATTGCAGGCACCGGCGTGGTCGCCACCGTGGCGGCAAGGGCAAACCCGGCGATGGTTCGGATCAGGGTGGTCGGGCTTGCGGCTCGAACAGCGAATGTCATGGGTCTTAGGGCTCCCTCTCTGCGATGACTGGACGGAATGCCGATTCATCCGCCTCGCGCATCGCACCGTGTCTGACAGGTCCGCATGCTGGCGGACCGCGCATGAATATGAGCCGAATCTGTGCCGCCTGCCGCCATCCAAGTCGAGCGCACAGGGCAGCAAATCGGTGGGAAAGGCTCAGTTCGTCTCGATCCGTGCGGAATCGGGCGTTTCGGCGCGGGCGAGCAGCGCCGCCGCCGATATCGGAGTGTCGCCCATGGTGATCGGCTCTTCGGCGAGCTTGGGCACCCTTCGCCCGTCGATGGTGATCGCCAGCGCGTCGGGGCGTCCGGTGTTGATCCGGGGCTCGCTCGCGTCGGCGGGCAATTCGAAGCTCTCTCCGGTATTCATCTGCTTTTCCAGCAGGCGCTCGCCGCCTTCTTCATAGAAACGAACCCAGATGCCGTCCTCGAGTGCGGTGAAGACCACCTGCCCGCCGAGATCGATCGCGCGGCCGTTTGCCGTCGGCGTTGCACCCGTCGCGTCAGCCGGTGTCGCAGCGAGGTCCGCACTGGTATCGCCCGCCTCATCGGCATCGGCGACGATCGAGGGAAGCTCATCGCCCGTCGCGAAATAGGTGCTGTAGAAAGCGACCAGGCCGACAACGAGGATCAGCGCGGCAAATGCACCGAACCAGGCAAGGCCCGCAGAAGGCAGTTTCGCCGGATCGCCCGGCTCCATCCCGCCAGCGAGCGCCGATTGTCTCGAATAGCCTTCGGACAGTTCGTCGCGCACGGCATTGACAATCTCGTTCTCATCGAGCCCGACAGCTTTCGCGTAGTTGCGGGCGAAACCGATCGCATAGGTGCGCGACGGCAATTCGCTGTAGTCGCCCGCCTCGATCGTTTCGAGATGGCGCTGCGGGATCCGGGTTTCGGCCGCGACATGGGCGATATCGAGGCGCTGCTCCTCACGCGCCGAGCGCAGGCGCTGACCTGCAGTCTGCAAAGCCAGTTCCGGCTCCGCAGTCAGCTCGTCTGCGCTGCTATCCTGTTCGCTATCCATGACCCGGTCCACGTATACGTGGGTTTATATACCTTGTTCTGAACGCCAGAGAAACTTTGTCGGTTCCCGTGTCAAGGATTCGCTTTACGGGTCGCCGCGAAACTCGGTCGGACCAGCTTGTCTGCGCCCGTTTCAGTCGGCTTCGATGCCGCGCTCTTCCGCCCAGGCCGAAAGCTCGCGCCGCAGATCGACCGAAGGATCGAGCAGCCAGGCGGTCATGGCATCGCCGATTTCCTTGAGATCGACCTTGCGCACCAGCTCCTTGATCGGTCCGACTGCGGCGGGCGTGATCGAGAAGCGACGGAACCCGATGCCGAGCAGTGCCAGCGCCTCGAGCCGCCGTCCGCCCATCTCGCCGCACACGCCGAGATCGACCTCGTAGCCGACGGTCGACTGCACCACGCGGCGCAGGAACCGCATGATCGGGATCGACAGCCAGTCATAGCGTTCGGCCAGATCGGGATTGGCGCGGTCGGCGGCGAACAGGAACTGGGTGAGGTCGTTGGTACCGACCGAAAGGAAGCTCAGCTTGGGCAGCAACAGGTCGAGCACTTCGGCGAGCGCCGGCACTTCGAGCATCGCGCCATAATGGATCGCATCGGGCAGCAGCTTCTTGTTCTTGCGCAGGTAAGCGAGCTGTTCGTCGAAGACGGCCTTGGCCGCGTCGAATTCCCACGGTTCGGACACCATCGGGAACATGACGTAAAGCGAACGACCAGCACTCGCTTCCAGCAACGCGCGCGCCTGCGCTTTCATCAGCCCTTCGCGGTTGAGCGCGAGCCGCAATGCACGCCAGCCCATCGCCGGGTTCTCGTCATTCTCGGCGATCTCGGACGCGAGATAGGGTACCGACTTGTCGCCGCCGATATCGACCGTGCGGAAGACCACCGGCTTGTCGCCCGCCGCATCGATGACGTCGCGATAGAGCCGGAACTGCTTTTCGCGCTGCGGCAGCGTGGCGGATACGAGGAACTGAAACTCCGTCCGGAACAACCCGACGCCGTCCGCGCCGGTCATGGCGAGCGCGCTGATATCGTCGCGCAGCCCTGCATTCATCATCACCTGGATGCGCGTACCGCAGCGGGTGAAGGGTTCGACATCGCGCAGCTCGGCATAGGCGGCTTGCTTTTCACGAGACTTCGCGAAGCGCGCTTCGAAGGCATCGGCAACCTGCTGGGTCGGGCGGATCGTCGCGGTCGCCGCGGTGGCATCGAGCAGGATTTCGTCACCGTCGCGGATGATCCCGCGAATGCCGTTCGCGCGGCCCAGCACCGGCACGCCCATGGCGCGGGCAACGATGACGACATGCGCGGTGAGCGAGCCCTCTTCGAGGATCACACCCTTCAACCGCCGCCGGTCGTATTCGAGCAATTCGGCAGGGCCGAGATTGCGCGCGATCAGGATGGTATCGCGCCGCAGGCCCTGTTGCGCCGCAGTGCCGAGCTGACCCGAGACGATGCGGAGCAGCCGGTTTGCGAGATCTTCCAGATCGTGCATCCGGTCGGCGAGCAGCGGGTCGTCGATCTCGCGCATCCGCATCCGCGTGTGCTGCTGCACGCGCTCGATGGCCGCTTCGGCGGTAAGACCGCTGTCGATCGCCTCGTTTATTCGCCGCGACCAGCCCTCGTCATAGGCGAACATCTTGTAGGTCTCGAGCACCTCTTCGTGTTCCCCGCCGACGCCGAACTCGGCCTGGCTGGAAAGATTGTCGATCTGCTCGCGCATCTTGTCGAATGCGCGGTAAACCCGCTGGCGTTCGGCCTCGATATCCTCGGCGACGACCTGGGTGATCTGAACGCGCGGCTGGTGGTAGACCGCCTGGCCGACCGCGAGGCCCTTGACTAGTGTCAGCCCGTTGACGACCTGCGGGCCGGTCTGTTCCTCGCTCAGCCCGCGCGCTTCCTCTTCGTCGATCAGCTCGGCATTCGCGATCAGTTCGGAGAGCACCATTGCGGTGGTCTGCAGCGCCTCGATCTCGACCTCTTCGTAGCGCCGCGGATCGACATGCTGGACGCACAGCACGCCCACTGCGCGCTCGCGGTAGACGATCGGAACGCCGGCGAAGGAATGGAATTTCTCTTCACCGGTTTCAGGGCGATAGGCGAAGTCCGGATGCGCCTTGGCTTCGGCAAGGTTGAGCGTTTCGACACGGTCGGCGATCGTGCCGGTCAGGCCCTCGCCGATGGCCATCCGGGTGACATGGACCGCGCTCTTGTTCAGACCGCGCGTAGCAAAGAGTTCGAGCATGCCTTCGCGCAGCAGATAGATCGAGCACACCTCGCTTGTGAGGCTTTCCCCGACGATGTCGACCACCCTGTCGAGCTTGCCCTGCGCATGCATGCGCGAGGCCATAACCTCGTGAAGGCGGGTGAGAATCTTTCTGGCGGAAGCGGCGGCTGACATGTCGGTCAACGCTTAGGCAGTCCGGCGCGCAAAAGCAAAGCGAAGCGGTGCGGCCCGCGCGCATTTGCACGATGCGGCCGGACTGCCCGCGCCCGGAGTGTGCAGTGCCCACCCGGAACCGGAATCACTACGCCGCGATTGGGCTGAGGAAGAGCCCCCGTGCGCGCTAGGCGCGGGCGATTTCTTCCTTCAATCGCAGCTTGCGTTTCTTAATGGATTGAATCGTCGCTGCATCAGGCGCGGGGCGGGCCAGTTCTTCGCGAAGCTTGGCTTCGAGGCCGGCGTGTTTGGATTGGAGCGCGTTGACGTGAGACGATGCCATACAGGTTCTCCTATGTATCGGGGGGCTGCCCCCGGGGGAACGACTCGGCACCATGCGGCCGAGCCGCTGATTTCGATGAAACCATATGAAGGTTAACTTGCAAACCCCTTCATTTGAGTGAAACGATAGAGTTGCACACAGGCGCGGGGAATCATCCGCGCAATCGGGTTCGACACGGAGAGGCGTGACGCTGCATGAACGAGCAAGAGCTCCAGAAGAAACTTGAATTGCTGCGCTCCGAACACCGCGATCTCGATGCGGCGATCACGGCGCTGACCGAGAGCGGGTCGACCGACCAGTTGCAGATCGCGCGGCTCAAGAAGCGCAAGCTGCGCCTGAAAGACCAGATTGCGATTATCGAGGACACGCTGCTTCCCGATATCATAGCGTAACTTCGCGCGCCTTCGGGTGCGATTGTCGCATGTGGAGCGCGGCTCGTCTCGTTAAGAACCGGTCGATTCTGTCCCGCTCGGGGACGTTTTCAAATCCTGCTTGGATAATAACCTTACTGCCATGGCCCGGCGCGCGGATGCGGCGTAGCAATCAGTGAGTTATGGCTCGCACAGGCAATCTTTCACGCCCGATTATCGAGGCTTTGTACACCGAAGCGCTCGTCCTTGCAGACGATGTTCGCGCGGTTTTCGCGCTGGGCACGAGGGAACCGGATATCGGCGAGGATGCAATGGTCCGGCTGGCGCTTTCGACCGAGGGCCTCAAGACCACCACGCGCATGATGCACCTGCTCGCATGGCTGCTGAACCAGCGCGCCTTCTTCTCGGGCGAGCTATCCGAAAACCAGGTGCGCAATCACGGCGCGCTGCCGCCCGATCGCCCTTCCGATCCGGAGCAGCTCGAACTGCTCGAGCCGGAAACCGTTGCCCTGATCGAAGAAACCGAAGCCATGCACCGGCGGATCGCGCGGCTCGATGCGGCGTGGCGACAAAGCTTCGAGCTGGGTTCGCCCGCCCGCGCCCTGCGCAGCCGGATCGATCAGGAATTCCGGCGCGGCTGATTCTGCCGGTCAAGCCGCCGCGAGCGCTTTCTTCCAGCTTGCCAGCCGCGCTTCGCGGACACTGTCATCCATATCGGGTTCGAAGCGCATCAGCTTGCCGCGCATCGCCTCGGCGGCGCTTGCAAGGTCGGGATAGAGCCCCGCTCCCGCCGCTGCGAGCATAGCCGCGCCGAGCGCGGTCGTCTCGACGAAATCGGGCCGCTCGACCGGAACCCCCAGCACATCGGCGAGGTCCTGCGCCATCCAGCTGTTGGCCGCCATCCCGCCATCAATGCGCAGCGTCTCCCAAGGTGTGCCGTCGGCAGCGAACGCCGTCGCAAGATCGTGGGTCTGGTGCGCCATCGATTCGAGCGCGGCGCGCGCAAGTTCGGCCTTGCCGCTCGCAAAGCTGAGGCCCGAAATCACCCCGCGCGCTTCGGCCTGCCAATGCGGCGCTCCCAATCCTGCAAGCGCGGGCACGATCGTCACTCCGCCGCTGTCGGGGATCGAGCGGGCAAGCTCCTCGGTCTGGCTGGCCACCTCGACGATCCCAAGCGAATCGCGCAGCCACTGGACGAGGCTGCCCGCGACGAACACCGATCCCTCGATCGCGTAGGTGCGCCTGCCGCCGATCTGCGACAGCACCGTGCCAAGCAGGCGATTGCGCGATTGCGGGATGTTCTCGCCTTGGTTGGTGAGCACGAAGGCGCCGGTGCCGTAGGTTGCCTTGGTCTCTCCCGGAGTGAGGCAAGCCTGCCCGATCGTCGCCGATTGCTGGTCGCCCGCCATACCGGTGATCGGGATCGCCGATCCGAACAGCGCGGGGTCGGTCTCGCCAAGCGTACCGGACATGTCGATCACCTGCGGGAGGGCGGCATGCGGCACGCCCAGCAGGTCGCACAGCCCTTCATCGAAGCCCGCTCCCGCCAGTTCGAGCAAGAGAGTGCGGCTGGCGTTGCTGGCATCGGAAACGTGCGCGCCGCCGGTCAGCTTGAAGGTCAGCCAGCTTTCGATCGTGCCGAAGGCGAGCGTGTCTTTTGCGGCCGCCGCGCGGACCTCGGCCACGTTATCGAGCATCCAGCGCATCTTGGTGCCCGAGAAATAGGGATCGAGCAGCAATCCGGTACGGCGCTGCACTTCCGCTTCGTGCCCGCTCTGCCGCAGTTCGGAGCAGAACGGTTCGGTCCGCCGGTCCTGCCACACGATTGCGCGGGTCAGCGGCTCGCCGGTCACCTTGTCCCACGCGACCACCGTTTCGCGCTGGTTGGTGATCCCGATGCCCGCAATCATGGCCGCTCCGCCAGCCTTGGGGATCACCTCGAGCGCGCAGGCGAGCGTCTTCTCCCATATCTCTCCCGCATCGTGCTCGACCCAGCCGCTTTTCGGATAATGCTGGGTCAGTTCCTTCTGCGCGGAGGCGACCAACACCCCGTCGCTCGCGAACAGCATCGCGCGGGTCGAGGTGGTGCCTTCGTCAAGGACAAGGATGTAATCGCTCATCGGGCTCCCCTTCTCGGGCGTGACATGTGCACGGGCGCACGCCATATGCAAGGGCATGGCTGGCATTCCTCCCAAACCGTGGCCCACGGGCAAAGCCGAGCAGGTAGAGCCGCTCGTCAAGCGCGTGCTTGCGCCCAACCCCTCGCCCTACACCTACACCGGCACGCAGACCTATGTCGTCGGCGAGAGCCACGGGCCGGATTGCGCCGTGATCGATCCGGGCCCGAACGAGCCCGCGCATATCGACGCAATTCTGGAAGCCGTGGCCGAGCGCCGGATCGTCGCGATCATGTGCACCCACACCCACCGCGACCATTCGCCTGCTGCCGCGCCGCTATCGGAGATGACCGGAGCGCCGGTGGTCGGCTGCGCACCGTTGGTGATCAAGACCGATTTGCCGCGCTCGGACGAGGCGTTCGACACGACCTATTCGCCCGACCGCGTGCTCGAAGACGGCGAGGCGATGCAGGGCACAGGCTGGACGTTGACCGCGGTCGCGACGCCCGGTCACACTTCGAACCATTTGTGTTTCGCGCTCGAAGAGAGCGGCGCGCTGTTCACCGGCGACCACGTGATGGGCTGGTCGACGAGTGTCGTCATCCCGCCAGATGGAGACATGGGCGATTATATGGCGAGCCTCGAGAAACTGCAGGCGCGCGAGGACACGGTCTATCACTCGGCGCATGGCGAAGCGATCACCAAGCCCAGGCAGCTGGTGCGCGGAATGATCGGCCACCGCCGCCAGCGTGAAAACCAGATCCTGCGGCTCCTGGGCGAAGAGGCGCGTCCGGTCTCGGATTTCATTCCGCACATGTACAAGGGGCTCGACGAACGCCTAATCCCGGCGGCCGAAATGAGCGTGACGGCCCACCTGATCGACCTCGAAAGGCGCGGGATAGTTTCTGTGGAGGACGACGTCTGGCGCGTCCTGTGAAGCTGGACGGACCTTCGCCTTGCGAACCCGCCGAAGGCGTCGGCATGCCCGTGCGCGCCGGGCTTTGACCAAGCGCCCGGTTTTTGCTCGAAAAAGCTGATCGACCGCCTATATCGGGCGCGAACGATATAGCGGGGTCATACCTATGAGCATCGAGACCAAAATCCCATCGGGCGAGGACCTGCTCGCCGAGATCGACCGGCTGCGCAAGGAGCGCAACGCGGTGATCCTCGCGCATTATTACCAGACGCCCGACATCCAGGACATTGCCGATTTCGTGGGCGATTCCTTGCAGTTGTCGCAGCAGGCCGCGGAAACCGATGCGGATGTGATCGCGTTCTGCGGGGTCAAGTTCATGGCCGATACCGCCAAGATCCTCTCGCCCGAAAAGATCGTGGTGCTGCCCGACATGGACGCCGGCTGCAGCCTCGAAGACAGCTGCCCGCCCGACAAGTTCAAGGCCTTCCGCGAGGCGCATCCCGATCACATCGCGCTCACCTACATCAACTGCTCGACCGAGGTGAAAGCGCTTTCGGACGTGATCGTCACCTCGTCGAGCGCGGAGACGATCCTGCAGCAGATTCCGAAGGACCAGAAGATCATCTTCGGACCGGACCGGCATCTGGGGGGATACCTTTCGCGCAAGTTCGACCGCGAGATGCTACTGTGGCCGGGCGTGTGCATCGTCCACGAGGCTTTCAGCGAGACCGAGCTGCTGAAGCTGAAGGAGCAATATCCCGATGCGCCCGTCGCGGCGCACCCCGAATGTCCGCCTGCGATCATCGACCATGCCGATCACGTCGGCTCGACCAGCTCGATCCTCAACTTCGCCAAGAATTTCGAAGGCGACACGCTGATCGTCGCGACCGAGCCGCACATTATGCACCAGATGGAAAAGGCGCTGCCCGAAAAGACCTTCATCGGTGCGCCGGGTGCGGACGGCAACTGCAACTGCAATATCTGCCCCTACATGGCGCTCAACACGATGGAGAAGCTCTACGTCGCGCTGCGCGACCTCGAACCGCGCATCGAGATCGATGAAGAACTGCGGCTCAAGGCGAAACGCAGCCTCGACAAGATGCTCGAAATGGCGAGCGATACGGTCGGCAAAGGCGATGTCGGCGAGATCGAAATCGAAGACGTTCCCGAGGGCGAGGTGCCAAGCGGGGATTGAGTGAAATTCGGCGGTCATAGGTATAACTGGAAAGGCTTCCTGCGCCGCCGTGCCGGCAAAGCGATAATGCTGACGATCGCCATGATCGGGCTGATCTCACTCTACGCCGTGCTCGATGTTCAAACGGCGGTTATGAGCGGAGCAACCCAGAAGCCCGTATTCAGTTGCATCGACGCACCGCATCTCGACAAACGCGAGACGCTGGTCGACCGCGCGTTTGCGCGGGCCGTGGCCTCTCATCGACAGCCAGATGCGGGCAGTTCCTCCAATTGGCATTTCGCGCAGGCTAACGCGATCTATGGCGGCTGGCTCGCCTACTCGAAAGAGGAACGCAAGGAACTGATGATGCCCTCCCTCGAAGCGCTACCGGCGTGCAAGGACCGCAACTAACCCTCGCTTGAAGCGTTTCCCCCTCGATGAAAGCCGAAATCCGCTTCTTCTGGGCGCGTCTCAACGCCAATTACTGGTTCTATCCCGCCCTCTTCGCGATCCTCGCGGCGCTCCTTGCGTTCGGCACCGTCTGGCTCGACCGCAACGGTTATGGCGCGTTCCTGAGCGAGGCCCAATGGCTCGTGCCGGTCGGGCCCAGCGGTGCCTCTGACATCCTCTCGGTCATGGCGGCAGCCATGATCGGGGTCGCCTCGACCGTGTTCTCGATCACGCTGGTCGCCGTCACCTATGCGAGCGGAAATTACGGCCCGCGCCTGCTCACCAACTTCCTCGAGGATAAAGGCAACCAGGTCAGCCTCGCGACCTTCATCTGCACCTTCGTCTATGCGCTGATCGTGCTGCGATCGGTGCGGGCGGGAGACGAACTGCCCGCCGGTGTCGGAGCCGAAAGTGCCACCACGCTCCCCGGATTTGCTCCGCAGCTCTCGCTCCTTGGCGCTTACATCCTCGTGGGTCTGTGCGTGGCGGTGCTGGTGTTCTTTCTCAACCACGTCCCCTCGTCGATCCGGATCAACAAGGTGCTGGAATCGATCGGGACGCGGCTGCTCGATGCGGTGCGCGACGCCTATCCGGTCGAAGACTCGTTTGCCGACGCCCGCGAACCGCAAGGCGGAGAGCCCTTGCCCGCAACCGCGACCGGCTATGTCCAGCTGATCGACTTCGAGGATTTGGTGAAGACCGCTCGCAAGCACGACTGCACCTTGTCGCTGCGGGTGCGGACGGGCGATTTCGTGCATCCCGGCTTGCCATTGCTCGACGTGAAGGGCTGCGCGGTCGACGATATCGAAGCGAGCGTGCGCGAAGACTTCACACTCGGTTCGGTCCGCACGCCGGAACAGGACCCGCAATTCCTGATCGACGAACTGGTGGAGATCGGGCTGCGCGCGCTTTCGCCGGGTATCAACGATCCGTTCACCGCGATCACCGCGTTGCACTGGCTCGGTGCGGCGATCTCGGAAATCGGTCGTCGCGATCTGCGCAAGACAGTGTGCGACGACGATGCCGACGATTGCCCGGTCATCCCCCGTTCGGACGGGTTCGACCATTTCGTCGCACGCGGGTTCGGATCGATCCGTGGCGGCGTCGCGACCAGCCCGGTCGCCGCGCTGGTGATGCTCGATACCATTTCGAACGCGGCGATCCCGATCGTCCATGACGGTCGCAGGCAGATGCTGATCGACGAAGGCAGGCAATTGATGGAGCAGGCCAAGATCGATCTGAAAGGACCCGACCTTGCCAAGGTGCGAGAACGGTTCGACCGGTTCGAGCGCACGTTCGGCGAGACGGAATCGGAAGACTAACCCCGCTTCTGCACCATCCCGGGACCCGCCTTGCGCGTCGTCGCCCTGGCCACCACGAGAGCGCTGCCCAGCAGCACCATCCCGCCGATGTCGAGCGGGGTCAGCACTTCGCCGAATACCGAATAGCCCACGAGCGCCCCGACCGCGGGCTGGGTCAGCAGCGCAAGGCCGATCACCAGCGGCGGAAAGTGACCGAGCGAATAGACCAGCAGCCCCTGCCCGATCAGCTGGCTGGTGACGAACAGGATCAGGATCGGCGTCCAATTGGTCGGCAAAACAGGCTCTCCCAGCGCGAGCGCCAAAGTGAGCAGGACCGGGCAGGCAAAGACACTCACCCAGACGAGAAGACTCCACGAGCCGAACCGGGCGCGCTCGCCCTGCAGCGTGAGCAGGTAAACCGCGTAGAGCACCCCTGCGGTGAGGCAGAACAGGTCGCCGACGAAGGTCTCGGTCGAAATCTCGAGGCTGCGACCGAGCAATATTCCTGCCCCGCCGAGCGCGCAGGCGATCGCCAGCCATTCGAGCCCGCGCGGCAGCATTCGCGCGATGATGAAGCCCCAGAACAGGAGGATGATCGACCCGGCATTGCCGAACAGCGTCGCGTTGCCGAGCCGCGTCATCCCGATCCCGACGTGCCAGCTCGCAAGGTCCATCGCGAAGGCGCACGCTCCGATCGCGACGAGCACCAGCGTCTTCCTGGGCATGCCGCCGAGGCGCTGTCCGGCCATCCGCGCGAACACCATCAGGAACGGCAGTGCGAGGAACAGCCGCCAGAACGCCGCGCTCACCGGACCGGTATCGGCCTCGCGCACGAACCATGGCCCAAGCGCCAATGCGACATTGCCGCCGAGCAGCGCCGCCAGCAGCAGCGCCGCGCGCGCATCGAACAGCTTTTCTTGGGCGGCCCCGTCATTTTCCATCCTTGCGCCCTAATCCGCAAAGCCCCAAGTGAACAGCCAAGCTAAGCAACAGGAGAAGATTCCGCGATGCATGACGTTCTGTTCCAGCCGCTCAAGATGGGTGCCCTCGAAGCGAAGAACCGCATCTTCATGGCCCCGCTCACCCGCGGCCGCGCCGCCGAGCCGATGTTCACCCCGAACGAGATGATGGCGACGTATTATCGCCAGCGTTCTGGCGCGGGCATGATCCTTACCGAGGCGACAGGCATCAGCCGCGAAGGACTCGGCTGGCCATCCGCCCCCGGCATCTGGAGCGACGAGCAGGTCGAAGGCTGGAAGCTGACGACCGAGGCGGTGCACGAGGAAGGCGGGCTGATCGTGATGCAGCTGTGGCACATGGGCCGGCTGGTCCACCCCTACTTCCTCGATGGCGAACCGCCGGTGTCGGCGAGCGCGACCAAAGCTCCCGGCGAGGCCCACACGCCGATCGGCAAGCAGGAGTACGGGACCGCACGCGAGCTTTCGAAAGACGAGATCAAGCGCGTGGTCGCCGATTACCGCCACGCCGCCGAAAACGCCAAGAAAGCCGGCTTCGACGGGGTCCAGTTGCATGGCGCGAACGGCTATCTCGTCGACCAGTTCCTGCGCGATTCCTCGAACCTGCGCACTGACGAATACGGTGGCAGCCCCGAAAACCGCACCCGTTTCCTGCGCGAAGTGCTCGAGGCGCTGATCGAGGTGTGGGGCGCGGACCGGGTCGGCGTGCGCCTCTCTCCCAATGGCGAGACCCAAGGGGTCGACGACAGCGATCCGGCAGCAACCTTCGGCGCGGCGGCAAAGGTGTGCGAAGAGCTGGGTCTCGCCTTCGTCGAGCTGCGCGAGCCGGGCCCGGACGGCACCTTCGGCGCGACCGACGTGCCCAAGCAGAGCCCGCTGATCCGGCAAATCTATTCCGGCCCGCTGATCCTCAATTCGGATTACGGCGCCGATGAGGCCGATGCCGATGTATCCAGCGGCAAATGCGACGCGGTGAGCTTCGGGCGACCGTATATTTCGAACCCCGATCTCGAAAAGCGGATCGCGGCAGGCGCGCATCTCAACCCGAACAAGGACGTGCCCAAGAGCTGGTACTTCCCGATTCCGGAAGGTTACATCGACTATCCGACGCTAGAGGAAGAGCAGGCGGAAACCGCCGCCTGATCACTCGACCGGCGGGGCGACCGTCGGTGTCGGAGCAGGCGCAGGTGTTGGCGCAGGGGCCGGAGCAGCGGGAGGCGCTGCTTCGGCCTCTTCGCTTTCGGGCTCCGGCTCTTCGTCCGCCTCGGCGGGTTCGCTCGCAGCTTCACCCTCCTCTGTCACCTCCGATCCAACAGCGGGGGGCGATTGCGAAGTCAGTTCTTCAAGCGCGAGCATGTCGTCGCTGATTGTGCCGCCAAGCACTTCGCCGGCAGCCTCGCCGCCTTGCTCTACGGCTTCCTCGCCGGCGGGATCGTCGTCACCACAGGCGGCAAGCAGCAGTGCAGGTGCGAGGGCAAGGAGCGGATGTCGGATCATGTCGGGCACGCCTTTCGCCCCGACTTGTCGAGCGCGTCAAGGAAATCCTGCGCGCGCGCCATCAGCGCCTGGTCCCATTCGTCCTGCGACACGCTCTTGCCGAGCCGCGCGAGGCTGGTGACGCCGAATTCGTCGATGCCGCATGGGACGATACCGGTGAAATGCGACAGGTCGGGATCGAGGTTGACCGAAAATCCGTGCATCGTCACCCAGCGCCGCACGCGCACCCCTATCGCACCGATCTTGGCCTCGCGCCCGTCGATATCGCGGGTCCAGATGCCGACCCGGCCCTCGGACCGCCAGCATTCGACCCCGAAATCGGACAGCGTGTCGATCACCCAGCCTTCGATCGAATGGACGAAGCAGCGTACATCCTTTCCGCGCTCGTTGAGATCGAGCACGAGGTAACCGACCCGCTGGCCGGGGCCGTGATAGGTATAGCGCCCGCCGCGCCCGGCCTCGACCACTTCGAAGCGGGGATCGACGAGTTCTGACGGATCGGCGCTGGTCCCGGCAGTGTAGACCGGCGGGTGTTCGAGCAGCCAGACAAGTTCGTCGGCCTCGCCCGCCGCCACTGCCGCGTTGCGCGCCTCCATGTCCGCAAGGGCATGCGTATAAGGAACGGGCGCGTGCGACTGCCGCCATTCGATCCGCCGATCCGCTTCGGAATTCCGAGCTACGCTTGCCATCGCCTGTTGGTGGGGGCATTGCGGGCCATTATCAAGCGCTAAGACGATCAGGATGGGCGCATCGAAACGCGCGAGGGGTGACGCATGAAACTCGATATGAACAAGGTCTGGACCCGCTGCATGGTGCTGGTGCGCGAGAATTTCCAGCTGCTCGCGGTGATTGCCGGGGTGTTCATCCTCTTGCCGACCATGGCGATGTATTTCCTCATCCCCGGCATGGAGGCTTTCGTCACGCCGGGTGCCGATCCCGAAGTGGTGCAGGAACGGATGCTCGAGCTTATCGGTCCGCTGCTGACCTATGGCCTGATCGGAAGCGTGATCCAGTTC
The DNA here is from genome assembly GCF_045363165.1 of Erythrobacter sp. GH1-10. Taxonomy (NCBI): domain Bacteria; kingdom Pseudomonadati; phylum Pseudomonadota; class Alphaproteobacteria; order Sphingomonadales; family Erythrobacteraceae; genus Erythrobacter; species Erythrobacter sp. GH1-10. Next base: position 2,783,070 of record NZ_JBJFLP010000001.1, read on the forward strand.
GTAGGCTATGGCGCAATGGTCGCGCTGATGGGCGAGAACCGGCCAACTGTGGGCGAAGCGCTGGGTACCGGGGCGAAATCGGTGCTGAGCGTGATCGGGGCGTTCGTGATCTTCTTCGTGCTCTACATGGTGGCGGCGATCGTGATCGTCACGCCGATCGCGATGCTGGCCGGCGCCATCGGCGTGCCCGGCCTCGCGGCGATCGCACCGCTCTTTGTCATCGCGATCGCGCTGTTCCTGATGGCGCGGTTCTCGCTGACGATGCCGGTGATCGTGGTCGAGCACATGCTCAACCCGCTCAAGGCGGTAAAGCGATCATGGGATCTGACCGGCCCGAGCCAGTGGGGCGTGCTCGGGTTCTGGCTGATCCTCGGCGTCGCCTATATGGTCATATCGCTATTGCTGCTCGGCGTGTTCGGAGTGATCGCGGCGCTCGCCGGCGACGGAACCACCGGCATGCTCATCCTCGGCCTGTCGAACGGGCTGATATCGATGGTGGTGAGCATGGTCCTGTGCGGGCTCGCCGTGGCAATGCATGCACAGCTCGCCGGTCCGTCCGAAAAGGACATTGCAGCAACTTTCGATTAAGGCTGGTGCCTCAGGCGGCGGCGCCGTCGTCCTCGGCTTTCCACGCCCAGTAGAGCTTGCAGGGCAGGACATTGAGCCACTCGAAGCCCTCATCGATCCGCTCGAAGAACGGTTTCGATTCGTCACGCACGGCCGAGGTGAACTGGTACGCGAGGAAGCCTCCGCCCGGGCTGAGCACGTCATGGGTCGCTTTGGCGATTTTGGTCGCCACTCCTGCCGGAAGGGTCGAGAACGGCAGGCCCGACAGGACGTAGTCCGCCTTTTCAAGTCCAAGCTCGGCGAGGATCTCCTCGACGTTTTCAGCCGAACCGAGCACCGCGTGGAAGCGCTTGTCGCGGATCGAACGGTTGAGATAATCGATATACATCGGGTTGGTGTCGATCACGACCAGCCTCGCATCGCCGCGCAGCTTTTCCAGCACCGGGCGGCAGAACGTACCCACGCCCGGCCCGTATTCGACGAACACTTCGCATTTGCCCCAATCGACCGGTTCCAGCATCTTGCGGATCGTGAAGCGCGAGGACGGGATGATCGATCCCACCATGCGCGGATGCTCCAGAAATCCGCGGAAGAACACGGCCCATTGCGCGGTGTAATCGCGCCATCGCGCGCGCAGGCCGCCGCGTTTTCCGATTGCTGAAATATTGCCGGTCATTCTTTCTCCTGCGCGATTGGCGCATCTGTTCGAACGGGGTTTGCCCATTCGCCTCGCAGACTGGATATCCGTTTGCAAGTCCCCCACGGCTGGCTTAGCCAATCGCGACCATGGCCGATGCCGATCCCTCGACTGCGAAAGCACCCCCGCGTTCGATATCGAACGGACGCATGGCATTGCTGTTCACCGTCATGCTGGTCACGGCAGCGGGCAACACCGCGATGCAATCGGTGATGCCCTCGATCGGGACCGCGCTCGAGGTCGAGGATTTCTGGATCAGCCTCGCCTACAGCTGGTCGGCCTTGCTGTGGGTAGTGTGCGCGCCGATCTGGGCGCGGCGCTCCGACCAGCGCGGCCGCAAGGCGATGATGGGGCTCGGGCTGATTGGCTTCATCGTCTCGATGGTGTTGTGCGGCGCGGCGTTGTGGGCGGGCCTGGCAGGCTGGATGACGGCATTCTGGGCGCTGATCGCCTTCGCAGCCGCGCGCAGTCTCTATGGCGGGTTCGGCAGCGCCGCACCGCCTGCCGTTCAGGCCTATGTTGCCTCGCGTACACCGCGCGCCGAGCGCACGCAGGCGCTGTCGCTGATCGCGTCGAGCTTCGGTCTTGGTACCGTGATCGGCCCCGCGCTCGCCCCGCTGATGGTGCTGCCGTTCCTCGGGCTCGGCCTGACGGGCCCGTTCATCTGCTTTGCGATAATCGGGGTGGTGGCGCTGGTCGTCCTGCGGCTGCGACTGCCCAACGACGAGCCGCAATTCGCCGCGCGCGGTCTTGCCGCGCCCTATTCGAGCGGCTCGGGCGCGCCGAGCGATCCCGGCGAAGCGTTCGATTCCGAAGACGAGGAAGACGGATCGGAACCGAGGGAGCCGGGCAGGCTTGGATGGTTCGACAAGCGCCTGCGACCATGGATCGTGGCGGGGTTCTTCGGCGGGCACGCGCAGGCGATGGTGCTGGGCATTTCGGGCTTCCTCGTGCTCGACCGGCTGGGCTTGCGCGACACACCTGCCGAGGGCGCGGGTCCGGTCGGCCTGGTACTGATGGTCGGCGCGGCGGCGACCCTGCTGGCGCAGTGGGGATTGATCCCGCGTTTCAACCTCGGCCCGCGTGCGGCGACCTTGTCGGGAATCGCGGTAGCCGCCTTCGGCACGGTGATCCTGGCGATCTCGCAGCAGATTCAAACCATTGCCCTTGGCTATGGCATCGCCTCACTCGGATTCGGGCTGTTCCGCCCGGGCACGACGGCGGGCACTTCCCTGGCCGTGACCCGCGCCGAGCAGGGACAGGCATCCGGCGTCGTCGCCTCGCTCGCGGGGGCAAGCTACATCTACGCCCCGGCGCTGGGCGTGTATCTATACGGCCATTCGGACTGGCTCGGTTTCGGGCTGATCGTCGCGCTGTGCGTGGTGGTGTTTGTGCACGGCTGGCGAGCCCTGCAGAGCGACCGAATCCTCACGCGGGAACGGATCTAGAGCAGCTCGCGGACCTTGTCCTGCGGGCGGCACAGGGCCACGCCCTTGTCGGTTTCGACCAGCGGCCGCTCGATCAGGATCGGTTCCGCCGCCATGGCGTCCAGCACCGTGTCGGCATCTGCATCGGGCAGTCCGCGTTCCCTGGCATCGGTTCCTCGGATACGAAGCCCCTCTTGCGGGGCGATCCCGGCATCCTTGTAAAGCTGCGCGAGTTTTGCGCGGGTCGGCGGGTTCTTGAGATATTCGATCACCGTCACCTCCACGCCCGGCATCTCTTTGAGGATCGCCAGCGTCTTGCGCGACGTGCCGCATTTGGGGTTGTGCCAGATGGTCGCTTTCATGTCCGAATCTCCCGTTGATTGGCCGCCGCAGCGCTAGCGCACGGGCGGCGATTTCGCCACACGCAACCTCAATTGAGAATAATTCTCAAATTCCGTCTTGCAGTTGCGAGTAAGTTGCAATAGCGACTCTCGCCAAGACGGAAGGACACTCATGATTCACACGATTTCCCGCACCACCCTGCTCCTTGGTTGCGCAACTCTCGCATTCCCCGCAGCCGCTGAAACCGCGCCGGAGAATGCACCCGAAACTGCCGAGACCAGCGCCGAGGCGGTCGATTACGGCGACCGCAACATCGAGGTTCGCGGCGATGTCCTCTACAGCGACCAGATCAATGCCGTGAAGACCCCGACGCCGATCCTCGACGTGCCGCAAAGCGTCACGATCACCACGCAGGAGGAAATCCTCGAGCGCGGCTTCACCAGCATCGGACAAATCGTCGATTACACCCCTGGCGTGAACACCTCGCAGGGCGAAGGCCATCGCGATGCGATCGTGTTCCGCGGCGTGCGCTCCACCGCCGACTTCTTCATCGACGGCGCGCGCGACGACGTGCAGTACTATCGCGGGCTCTACAATCTCGAACAGGTCGAGATCCTGCGCGGACCCAACGCGCTCCTGTTCGGGCGGGGCGGCACCGGCGGCGTGCTCAACCGCGTCACCAAGAAAGGCGTGATTGGCGAGACCTTTGCCGGCGGCCAGCTGGCAGTCGATACCTTCGGCGAATTCGGCGTCCAGGGCGACCTGAACCTCGCGGTCGGAGACACCGCCGCAGTCCGAATCAACGCCGCCTATGAAGGGCTGAACAACCACCGCGATTTCTACGACGGCGAACGCATCGGCTTCAACCCGACCGCGCGGGTCGAACTCGGCGAGGAAACGCTGCTCGACCTGTCCTACGAATTTATCGACCATTACCGTTTCGTCGATCGCGGCATCCCGACCGGGACCGACGGTCGCCCGGTCGAAGCGTTCGAAGACATCGTTTTCGCCGATCCGGAAGAGAACTTCACCGATCTTCAGGCGCACCTGTTGCGCGCCAACCTGCAGCACGCGTTCTCGGACAATGTGAAGGGCGTTTTCAGCGCGTTCTACGGCGATTACGACAAGGTCTATTCCAACGTCTACGTCTCCGGCTACGATCAGGCCAATACGCCCGATGTCGTGACCCTCGATGGCTATATCGATACGACCAAGCGCCAGAACCTGATCCTGACTGGCAACATCATCGGGGACTTCGAAACGGGGGCTATCGGTCACACGCTGCTGATTGGCGGCGAATATATCGCGACCTCGTCGGACCAGGACCGCTTCAACACCTTCTGGAGCACCACGCAGGACGACAACGAAATCTTCGCCGTCGAGCGCCCGCTCGCCTTGCGCGGCAATGTCGGCGTGAACGCATCCGGCCAGCCGACCACCAACGACTACACCGCCGACCTCAACGATTTCACGCAGGTCGAGATCGACGTCTTGTCACTCTACATCCAGGACGAGATCGAGGTGACCGACTGGCTCGATATCGTGATCGGCGGCCGGTTCGACAGCTTCGACATCGAAGTGCTCAACGTGCCCGCGAACGAACTTCGCAGCCGCAAGGACGAGGAATTCTCTCCGCGCGGCGGCATCATCATCAAGCCGCGGGAGAACATCTCGTTCTACGCGAGCTATTCGGAAAGCTTCCTGCCGCGCTCGGGCGAGCAGTTTACCGACATCAACGGTTCGGCCAATGCGCTCGATCCCGACACCTTCACCAATCTCGAGGCCGGCCTCAAATGGGATTTCGACCAAGGCCTGAGCTTCACCGCAGCGATCTTCGAGATCGAACAAAGCTCGCCGCAGCCGAACGACAATGATCCCGCCACGCTCGACGTGATCGATTCGCGCATTCAGGGCTTCGAGCTTCAGCTTCAAGGCGAGGTCACGCCGGGCTGGTTCATGTCGGCGGGCTACAGCTTCCTCGATGGCGAACAGGTCGACCGGCTGGGCCCGACCGGCCTGCGCCCGCGCGAACTGCCCGAAAACATGTTCTCGATCTGGAACCAGGTCGAAGTGACCGACCGCGTCGGCATCGGCCTCGGCCTCACTCACCAGGACGAAAGCTTTATCGACAACGGCAACAACGCCGTGCTGCCCGCCTACACACGGGTGGATGCTGCCGCCTGGTTCGAAGTCAGCGAGAATCTGCGCCTGCAGGTGAATGTCGAGAACCTGACTGACACGCTCTACTTCCCCAACGCGCACGCTACGCACCAGGCAACGGTCGGCGCGCCGTTCAACGCCCGGTTCGCGGTCACCGGAAGGTTCTAGGAGCCGCCGTCGGTTTCGGCGGGCGGTCGTCGCAGCGCCGGCACGCTCTCCGCGGCATCGGCAGCGCTGATGCCCGGCGCAGGTGCAGCGCCGATGCTCTCGCCGCGCTGGATCACCCGGCTCGCGCGCTGGATCACCCTGACCAGCCGCGGGTAGACGCCGCAGCGGCACAGGTTGGTGATCGCCTCCTCGATCTCGACTTTGCTCGGTGAGGCGTTGCGTTGCAGAAGCCCTGCCGCAGCGATGACGATACCGGGCGTGCAATAGCCGCACTGGATCGCCTGTTCCGCCACCATCGCCTGCTGTACCGGATGCGAACGATCGCGCGACAGCCCCTCGATCGTGGTGATGAAGCGCCCTTCGCATTCGGCGAGGGTGATAAGGCATGAACGAAGCGCGGTGCCGTCGACCAGCACCATGCACGCGCCAACGCAATCGCCTCCACCGCAGCTCTTCGTGCCTGTCAGGTTGGCTGCCTCGCGCAGCGCGTAGAGCAGCGGCATCTCGGGATCGAGATCGAATTCCACCGGTCGATCGTTGACAGTCATGCGCGGCATGGGCGGGCATTTAACGCATGAGGCGCGCGGCTCACAGAAGTTTTTCGCTTTGTCTCTCCTGCCCCTGAGGCTAGGCGAGCCGTCGATGAGCGACGCCAATCCCGCACCCGAGAATTCATCGGCCAAACTGGTGCGGGGCAGCATTCCGGAGCATCTGGTCGGCCAGACCGCTCCGGCGATCGTCGGCGTCGCGGCGATCATGTCGATCGGGCTGGTCGATGCCTATTTCATCGGCAAGCTCGGCAGTGACGCGCTTGCGGCGATTTCCTTCATTTTCCCGGTATCCGTGGCGCTCTCGAGCCTCGGGGTCGGCGTCATGGTCGGGATCAATTCGGTCGTCGCCCGCGCGCTGGGCGAAGGGGACGACGAAAAGGCAGCGCGGCGCGCCAATTTCGGGATCGTCTTTGCGGCCCTGTGCGGAATCACGATCGGACTGACGCTCTACGCCCTGCTCGAACCGCTGTTCGCGCTGATGAACGCGCCGGACACTATCGCGCCGCTAATCCGGATCTACATGGAGCCCTACGCGCTCGGCTTTCCGCTGATCCTCGGAATCATGGGGCTCAACGGGGTGCTGCGAGGCCAGGGCGAAGCACGCAAGACGAGCCTCGTCTCGATCACCTTTGCCGCCGCCAATTGGGTGCTCGATCCGATCCTGATTACCGGGGCTTTTGGCGTCGAGGGCTTCGGGATTGCCGGAGCCGCATATGCCACGATCATCGGCTGGGGCTGCGGGGTGGCCATGGCGATGTTCCTCGCGCGCAAGGCGGACATTCCGATCAACCCCATGCTGCTGAAAGATTGCAGCCTGGTCGACCCCGCGATCTCGATCCTGCGCGTGGGCGTCCCTGCGGCGCTTTCGAACTCGATCAATCCGGTCGGTCTCTCGATCCTTACTGCGCTCGTCGCGCTGGAAAGCGAAGCCGCGGTCGCGGGCTTCGGCGCGGCGGGACGGCTGCAAAGCTTTGCCACCGTCCCGCTCCTGGCGCTATCCGGATCGATCGGCGCGATCGTGGGCCAAAACTGGGGGGCCAAGGAATTCGGTCGCGCGCGGCAGGCGGCGCTCTATGCGGGAATCTTCTGCATCGCCTGGGGGCTCGCCATCGCCATCGCGATGGTCGCAGCGGGCGAATGGTTCGCCGACCTCTTCACCGAAGACCCGGCGGTGATCGACCAGTTCGCGCTTTATCTCAGCATTGCTGCCTGGGGGTATGCTGGTTTCGGCCTGCTGATCGTCGCCAACGGCATCCTCAATGCAGTCGACCAATCGAAATACGCGTTGCTGCAATCGCTCGCGCGCGTGTTCCTGGTGATGCTGCCGGTCGCATGGCTGTTGCAATCCGCATGGGGTAGCGAGGCGATCTACACCGCCGAACTCGCCGCCAACCTGTTCGGCGCGATCAGCGGCGTTGTGCTGATCTGGTACGTGTTGCATTGCCGAGCTCCCGAGTAGGCAAGCGGTAGCCCTTCATTAACCATCCTCCCCCATAGACGGTCCTGCATTGCAACAGGGGCGCACGGGCCATGGACGAACTGCTGGCGGAATTCGTCGCAGAAACACGCGAGATGCTGGAGGCGAGCGAGGGCGAAATCATCGCCTGGGAAGCCGATCCGACCGACCGCGCACGCCTCGATACGATCTTCCGCTTCGTCCACACGGTGAAGGGCAATTGCGGTTTTTTCGATTTTCCCCGGCTCGCCTCGCTCAGCCATGCCGCAGAGGACGCGCTGGCGGATTGCCGCGCCGGACGCCGCGAGCCTGACAGCGAGCTGGTTACGGCGGTGCTCGCGATTATCGACCGGATCGTGCAGATGGTCGACGCGATCGAGGCCGGTGAGAAATTCCCCGAAGGCGGCGACGAAGCGCTGATCGCAGCTCTCGGAAACCATGGGGAAGACGACGACGAAATCGTCGTGCACGATGAAACCGTCCCCGCGCAGAATACCGCTGGTCACGAAAGCGACGCGGACAAATCTTCCGGTTTCGCGGCGGACAAGGCCGCTCCGGCGGTACAGCGCAGCATCCGCCTGCCCGTCGATCTTCTCGACCGCGTGATGAGCGGCGTCTCCGACATGGTGCTCGCGCGCAACGATCTCGGTCACCGGCTGCGGCAGGCTGGCAACCAGCCGACCATCGACGGACCGTTCGAACGGCTCACCACGATTCTGTCCGACGTCCGCGATGCCATCACCCGGATGCGCATGCAGCGAATCGAAACGCTGTTCGCGGCCCTGCCCCGCCTCGTGCGCGATCTCTCCGCCGAACTCGGCAAACAGGTGATGATCGACCTCGAAGGCGGCGATGTCGAACTCGACCGCGAAATGGTCGAGATGGTGCGCGATCCACTCACCCATATCATCCGCAACGCGATCGATCACGGGATCGAACCGCCTTCCGACCGGCTGAAAAAAGGCAAACGCGAGATCGGCCTGCTGTCGATTGCCGCGCGCCAATCGGGCAACACGATCTCGATCGTCGTCAGCGATGATGGAGGCGGGCTCGACGAAGACAGGATCGCCGCCAAAGGCGTCAGCACCGGCCTCATCACGGCCAAGCAGGCCAAGGAGATGGGCCGGGAGAAAATCCTTCAGCTGATCTTCGAACCGGGCTTTTCTACCGCCGAAAGCGTCAGCAATGTCTCGGGACGCGGGGTGGGGCTCGATGTGGTTCGCGAAAACCTCGAAAAGGTCGGCGGCAGCATCAAGGTGTCGAGCCAGCCGGGCGTCGGCACGCTGTTCACGCTCCAGATCCCGCTCACGCTCAGCATCATCGCCGGGCTCACGGTGGAGGTCGGCAAGCAACGCTTCGCGATACCGCAAAGCTATGTCGAAGAGATCATTCATGCCTCGGCCAAGGCGCTCGATTTCACCCGCGTGGGCGACACCGCCCTGGTCACCTTCCGAGGCAACCGCGTGCCCTGCCTGCTGCTCGCCGAGGTGCTCGGACTGCCTGCAGGCGACATCGTCGAAGGCGACCACACAATGGTCTTGCTGCGCCTCGCCAGCGGCGATCTGTTCGCGCTCGCTGTCGACCGTATCCACACGCATGGCGATCTGGTGGTCAAGCCGCTCGCTCCGGCGGTCATGAAGGCCGGAATCTATGCCGGTTCGACCCTGCTCGACGATGGCCAGCCGATCCTGCTGCTCGATGTGACCAACATCGCCGGTCGCTACGGTCTCGTTTCCGATGCGCGCACACGGGTCCTTCAGGCGGTCGAGGAAACCGCCGAGACCAAACGAGCCGACGTGTGCCGCGCGATGCTGTTCACCGATTTCGACGGGCGCCGCCGCGCGGTGCGGCTCGAACTGGTCAAGCGCATCGAAACCACCACCATCGACGTGATCGATCGCAGCGGCCCCGCACCGCGTGCCGTGATCGACAGCACGATCCTGCCGCTGGTCGGCCTACCCGAGGGCCCGCTCCCGACCGAAAAGCTGCGTCTGCTGCGGCTTAGCGATGGAGAATGCGAACTGCTCCTTGCCGTGCGCGAGGTGGAAGACGCCGCCGAACTCACCGGCAAGTTGAAGCCGGTCAAGGACGATCCGATGGTCGAAGCCGTGACGCTGGTTGATGACCGCACCGTCTCAGTGCTCGACGGACACGAACTGTTCGCCAGACACGGCGAAGCGCCCGAAGCGGTGGCCAAACCGCTATGCCGCCTTCCCGGCAGCGATTGGGCGCGCAACATCCTCGGGCCGCTGGTCGAATCCGCCGGCTACGAGATCGCCGATCCAACAAGCGAGCCCGTGAACGATGGCAGCGAAGTCTCGATCATGCTCGAAGAAGAATATGAAGCGGCCACCGCGCTCGAAATGCCGCTGAGCGGACCGATTATCCGCCTGCGTAGCCTGCCACAGGCCACGCCCGGCGAGGACACGATATACCGCTACGATCGCGACGCGCTGATCCAGGCGCTGCGCAAGGCTCGCACACCGGAAGGGACCGGACGATGAACGAACTCATGGTCATGATCCAGATCGCCAACCGCCGCTGTGCGCTGCATGCGCACGACGTCCAATCGGTAATCGAACTCGGCGCGATCACGCCCGTCCCGCAGACTCCTTCCTTCATCGCCGGGATCACAGCTATGCGAAGCCAGGCGCTGACCGTTATCGATTCGCGACTGGCGCTCGGCCTGTCGAGCGCCGATTGGGCCACCGACACGCGTGCGGCAGTCGTTTCGGTGGGCGGATATTCGTATGCCCTGATGATCGACGCGATCGAGGACATCACCACGGCAACCGGCGAACCGACCCAGGTCACCGGGGGCTTCGGCCCCGAATGGTCACGGGTCGCGACCGGCATGATCGAAACGTCGAGCGGCCCTGCGCTGCTGATCGATCTTCCGGCACTGGTGGCCGGACCGGAAGACGCCCGCGGAGATATCCCGGATGCGGCTTAATCCAATAGTTACCGCTCTCACCTACTTTCGAGACACAATAAGCAGGGGTTCGCATGAAAACGTGTCTGATCGTCGATGATTCACGGGTGATCCGCAGGGTTTCGAGGCACATCCTCGAAACGCTTGGATTCAAGGTGGAAGAAGCGGAAAACGGCAAGGAAGGTCTCGATATTTGCGAGACCGCCATGCCCGACGTAGTCCTGCTCGACTGGAACATGCCGGTAATGACCGGCATCGAATTCATAATCCAGCTGCGGCAGCGGCCCGGCGGCGACAAACCGAAGGTCGTGTTCTGCACCACCGAGAACGACGTCGCGCATATCCGCGAAGCGATCGAAGCCGGCGCAGACGAATATGTGATGAAGCCGTTCGATCACGAGACGCTTCAGATCAAGCTGCAGCTGGTCGGCTTCGCGTGAATGCGGACGCTTCCTCTCCCGGCCGCCTGCTGAGGCCTGCACCCCAACCAAAACCGCTCGCACGGGCATACGGCTCCGGGCGAATGGCCGTGCGCGTGATGATTGTGGACGATTCGCTGACAGTCCGCACGATCTTCAAGCGCATGGTCGAAAGCGACCGCAACATGGCGATTGCCGGCACCGCAAGCAGCGCCGAACGGGCTATCGCCCAGCTGCGGACCACGCCCGCCGATGTCATCCTGCTCGATCTCGAAATGCCGGGCATGGGCGGGCTCGACGCGCTGCCCGCGATCCTCGAAACCGCCGAGGGCGCTCAAGTCCTGGTGGTCTCTTCGCTTACCGAAGACGGTGCCGAAGCGACAATGGCCGCGCTTTCCATGGGCGCGGCGGACACTATGCTCAAGCCGCGTCCGGGAGGGTTCAACGAAGACTATCGCACGCAATTGTTGGGCAAGATCAGGGCACTGGGTAGCACCGCCAGCGAAGCGGCCGGAGGTGCTCCGACTGCAACAGAGCGGCTCGGTGAAGAAACGCATTTGCGCAGCGGCAAGCGCCCCGAAGTGCTCGCGGTGGGCGCATCGACCGGCGGCATCCATGCGCTCAACCTGATGCTGCGCGCCATCCCGCCCGAATTCAACCTGCCGATTCTCGTTACCCAGCACCTGCCCGCTTCCTTCGTGTCGGTCTTCGCGCGCCAGATCGAAACGGTCAGCGCGCGCCGGACGGTCGTGGCCGAGGACGGCACCGAGATCCGCCCCGGTGAAGTCGTGATTGCTGCCGGGCACGGTCACATGATCGTGCGCCGGGTCGGCGAGCGACTCATCGCCAAGGTATCGTCGGAACCCGCACAAAGCGGCTGTATGCCATCGGTCGATCCGATGCTGAACAGTCTGGCGCACGCATGCGGCGGACGTGTGCTCGCCGTCATCCTCTCGGGCATGGGGCGAGATGGGCTATCCGGTGCGCAGGATCTTGTCGAGCGAGGCGGAACGGTCTTCGCCCAGGATGCCGACACCAGCGCCGTCTGGGGCATGCCGGGCGCTGTCGCCAAGGCCGGCCTGGCCAGCCTCGTCGCCGCACCCGAAGCTCTGGCTGGCGAGATCGCTTCATTCGCCCGCCTCCCGGTCTCGAGATGAAAGCGAAGCGGTAGCCGCAATGGAAGTCAGCGAAGCCTCTTACCAGATCATTGCCGACCTGTTGGAATCGCGCACGGGACAGCACCTCACGGAAAGTCGCCGGTGGCGAGTCGCGACCGCGCTGTCGGGTATCTTTCGCGAGCACGGAATCAGCAATGTCGACCAGCTCGTGTGCCTGCTCGACCTGCCGATGCGCACCCCGGGCAAGCCTGACCTTTCCCAACAGGTGGTCGAGGCGCTGCTGAACAACGAAACCTATTTCTTCCGCGACAAGCCGACCTTCGACCAACTGCCCGAGGACATCTTCCCGGAGCTGGCGAGCCGCCGTGCCGACACAAAGCGGCTCTCGATCTGGTGTGCGGGCTGTTCGACAGGCCAGGAAGTGCATTCGATCGCGATGATGTTTGCCGATGCAGCCGAGCGCTGGAAGGACTGGACGATCGACATCCTCGGGACCGATGTCTCGCATCGCGCGATCAACTCCGCGCGCAACGGTGTGTACAGCCAGTTCGAGGTTCAGCGCGGCTTGGGGGTTGCGCAAATGCTGAACCATTTCGAAGAGACCAGCCAAGGCTGGCAGGTGCGTGAGGAAACGCGCGCAAATTCGCGCTTCCAGCATCATAACGTCCTGAACGATCCGCCTTCGCGCCAGCGCTTCGATCTCATACTGTGCCGCAACGTTCTGCTCTATTTCGACCAGCCGACCCGCCAGCGTGCCTTCTCGCGGCTTTCGGAAGCGCTTGCCGATGACGGATTCCTGATGCTCGGTGCCGGCGAAACGGTTGTCGGCCAAACCGATGCCTTTATGCCGGTTCCGAGACGCCCGAGCATTTACCGCCTGGCCCGCCAAGCCGACTGTCTACGTCTGCTGGCCACCGGCTAACCCTGCCAACTTCGATTGAAACCATATCGGCGACCGAAGCGCCGCAGCGGCGCACGATTTTACCGGAAATTAGCCAATGCGCTTTAGGAACCGTCGCGGTTGGGAGGTTGCCGACTTTTTCGATGGCAAGCACCTGAAATATCGTGCGTAACAGGGAACAGGCGTGACCGAACAGAGCAAGCCACAAGGTCTGGACGCTGTCAGGCTCGTCGTCGTGCCGTTTGCGGTCCTTTCGCTCGTATTCGGCTTGATAACACTGGTGGTTATCGCCAGCGACCGGATTGCCTTTGCCTCGCCCGGTGCGCTGATCATCGCCGGATTGCTTGTTTATGCGGGTACCATAGTGCTTCTCGGACGCAGCGGTTTCGCCAACGTCCGCGCAATCGAAAAGTTCGTCACCAAGGATACCTTTACCGGCCTCCCCAATCGCCGCGCGCTCCATTCGGATATCGCTCGCCTGCACGCATCCGAAGATGAAGTCGCGATCGCGCTGATCGACCTCGATTCCTTCAAGCAGGTCAACGATCGCTACGGTCACGCCATGGGGGATCGGCTTATCAAGACCTTTGCCTCGCTGTTGCGCGAGGTTATGGGCGAAGAAGCGCGATGCTATCGGCTCAGCGGAGACGAATTCGCGGCAGTCATATCGGGCCGTGCAGCCGGGACAATTCTCGAAGGAATGTGCCGGTCGCTGCTCGACCAGCTCCATTCACCGTTCGAGGCCGATGATCGCCTGGTTTCGGTCGGGGCCAGCGTCGGCCTCGCTCGCAGCACCCACGATGCTCGTCTGGTGTCTTCGGAAATGTTGCGCCGGAGCGACGTCGCCATGTTCATGTCGAAGCGCGGTGGAAAGATGCGCTGCACCTGGTTCAACGAAACGTTCGACCGGCGCCGTGAAGCTGTGCGCGAAATCGAAGACGAGCTGCGCGGCGCGCTTGCCAACTCCGAATTCGCACTCGCATACCAGCCGCTGGTCGATGCCGGGGACGGGCGGATCGTCGCGGTCGAAGCGCTTCTGCGATGGAATCGCCGCAACGGGGAGCGTATTGGACCGAACGTCTTTATCCCGATTGCCGAGGAATCCGGGCTGATCAATCCAATCGGGCTGTGGGTCCTGCGCCAGGCCGTTTGCGATGCCAAACACTGGGCGGGCATCAGCCTGTCGGTGAACATTTCCGCGGCGCAGCTGCGCAATCCGGAATTCCCAGTCAAACTCGGCGAAATACTTGAAGAGACCGGGTTTCCGCCGGAACGGCTCGAACTGGAAGTAACCGAGACCTGCCTCGTGCTCGACCCGGTGGTTGCCGAGCGCACACTGGCTGTGATCCGCGGCTTCGGGGTCCGTATTTCGCTCGACGATTTCGGCACCGGATATGCCTCGATCGGATTCCTCCGAAGGTTCCGGTTCCAAAAACTCAAGCTCGATCGCAGCCTCGTGGTGCAGGCCGGCGAAGACGAAGGGAGCCGCGCGATGATGCTTTCGAGCATCGCGCTGGCCCGCGCACTCAACATGGGCGTGACCGCCGAGGGCGTCGAAACCGACGAACAGGCCGATCTGGTGCGGCTTGCCGGAGCCGACCAGATCCAGGGCTGGCTTTACTACAAGGCCATGCCGGCGGAGGAAATCGACCAGCTGATTGAGGAACAGGCCGCTCCCGACCGGGTTCGGGCCGCACTTGCCGCCGGGGGAGCAACCCAATGAGTGCTTACGAACACGTAGGGCCCCGCCCTAGTAGCGCGGCTGACGAGACCGCCGCTGCCGTTTCGGGCGAGGCCTATCGGTATGAGGAAAAGGGCGGCTGGCTCGTCGGCTGGTTCCGCCGTCGCAGCACAGGCCAGAAGGTGCTGCTCACTGTGGGTACACCCCTCGCGCTTGTCTGCATTACCGCCGCGTTCGCCTTCATCAGCCTCGGCCAGATATCGGACGGGCTTCGCAGCGGACGGATCGATGCAATCGCGGCAGCCGCCGCCCAGGCAGACGCTCTCCGCTATGTCATGGTCGGCGCCGTCGTGGCCGGGATCGTCCTGATGCTCGCATTGCTCAACTTCATCCGTATGGACGTCATTGGCACTACGCGGCAGCTGATCGACTGTATGCAGCGCATCGCAGGCGGCGAGCACGATATCGTTGTGCCGCACCGCGAGCGGATCGACGAGTATGGGCAATTTGGCGAGGAGATCGAAAAGATCCGTCTATCCAGCATCGTCCTGTCGAAGCTCCATCGCGAGCGAGCGGAACGGGCCAATGCCGAGCTTGAGGAACAGACCCGGCTGCAACTCCAACGCGAAGAGGCGCGGGCCGATCACGATGCCATGCTGCGCGATCTTGCGGACCAATTCGAACGGACGATCGGCGACGTCGTGAGCGGTGTCGCTGCGGCGTCGGCGCAGCTTCAGAACACGTCGCGATTGATGGCCACCAGCGCGGATGATTCGAGCCGACGTGCCGGGGAAGTCTCGGCTTCGATGCGCGAGGCGAATTCGGGTGCGACCGCAGCCGCTGCGGCAAGCGACGAATTCGCGATGTCGATCGGGGAGATCAGCCGTCAGGCCGCATCCTCTGCCGAATTGGCGCGCACTGCAACGCTTTCGGCGGGCGAGGCGGACCAGACGATCTCGGCACTTGCCGACTCCGCCCAGCAAGTCGGCCAGATTGTCGAGCTGATCCAGACCATCGCGCAGCGCACCAATCTGCTCGCGCTCAACGCTTCGATCGAAGCGGCTCGCGGCGGTGAGGCAGGACGCGGCTTTGCGGTTGTCGCCAGCGAAGTCAAAGAGCTTGCGATGCAGACGAGCCGCGCCACCGAGCAAGTGGCCGAGCAAATTCGCACAATGCAGGACACGACCGGCGCAAGCGTATCCGCCTTGCGGTCGATCTCCGATCAGGTTCAGCAGCTCGAAACCACGGCCGTGTCGATTGCCAGCGCGGTCGACCAACAATCGGTGGCGGGACAGGATCTGGCGCGCAGCATCGACCTCGCCGCGCGCAGCACCGAACAGGTGAGCGCCCATATCGAGGACGTTCGCGAACTCTCGCTTTCGACCGGTTCGGCAGCCAGCCAAGTTCTTTCCAGCGCAACCGATCTCGAAGCGCAGGCGACAACCCTGCGCAGCCAGGTCGATGCCTTTCTTGCAAAGGTGCGCGCGCGTTAACCGGTCTTGGGCGAATTGCCGCCTTCTCCGCCTCAGTGGAAAGGAAATGGAAAGGATTTTCGTTCAGGAATTGTCCCCGATGAAAGGTCAGCGGGGTATGCCGGCATGAACATGATGAGCCAGCAAGACGCGCATTCGGAGCCTGTGGTGCCCGAATTCATGAGCCAGCTTCAGTCCGATCCTGCAGCGAATGACGAAAGCACGGCCCCACCCGCTTCCTCGCGCACCCTGTTCGATCGCTTCGCATGGTTCGGGAATCTCAAGATCAAGGGCAAGATCCACGCGATCTTCGGTACGTTTTTCGCTGTCTGTTTCGCAATGGCGCTCATCATCGCAATCGGCCTCACCGAGATCTATGTCCGAGCGCAGGCCGCCGCCGAGGTTGAAGACGGGGTCATCGCCTCGACCGCGTTGCGCGGGACCATCGGGGAACTGCGCTACAGCTCCGACAGGATCGTTTTCGGGCAGGAAGCAAACGCCAGCGAACTCCAGCAGGAAGACTTTGCAGACGCAGAGGCGCAGCTCGACGATGTCGAAGCGGTGGTGAGAAAGCATGTTCCCGAGCTAGCCGACCGCTTCGATGCCACCCGAAACAATCTCCAGGACTACAAGGCAACTTTCACAGATCTCGTGGCCAGTCTCGATCGCGGCGGTCGCAGCCGGGACACGGCTGCGCTGTCTTCCCAATTGAACGAGCAGGGCGACGCCCTGTTCACACAGGCCGATGCCTTTGCAACCGACCTCTCGGCTTTCAGCGATCAGATCAAGCAGAACGCGACCGACTACTTCTTCACGATGATCGTGATCGTCATCACCCTCGGACTGATCGGCTCGGTGATCCTGCTGATCGGCCTGAACTATCTGTCGCGGGACTTTTCACGCAAGGTCTCCGAGATCACCCACGGGATGAACCGGCTCGCCAAGGGAGATCGCAACTTTGAAATCGCCGGGAGCGATCGCAAGGACGAGCTTGGGGAAATGATCCGCGCGCTCGACCTCTTCAAACGCGCGGGTCGCCA